>JAFKEN010000018.1 GCA_017308515.1 Actinomycetales bacterium
CTCCAACCTCGCCGCGATCTTCGCCTTCGGCTCGCCCTCGCTAGCCAACCTCCGAATCAACGCCCAGTCCTCCAAAGTGATCACTCTCCAATCGTTGAGTGTTCACTTTTCAAGCGCCGCTACTGTCCAGTTTTCGAGCGCCGCCGACAAGTAGTCCAAGTGATAGTCAAGTGACTGTATGTGGGCAGGGGTTTGCCCCCAGTTGTCGGGGGAGAAGTCGGAAACGAGGAGATCGACTGTTCTGAGAAGCAATCTGTCGCCGCCGGCTTCAATCTTCCCAAGCACGTCGTCGACCGTGGGAGCCGCCTTCGGTTGGTAGCCAAGAGTGACCCGAAGGCTCGTTTGCAGGAAGTGGATCATCTCAGGAGAAGTGCGTCCGTGCGAGTAGCCAGCTGCGTTGAGCCTGTCCCAGACCCATGCCAAGACTGCGGGCCGGGCGCTCTCCGGGATGTCGTCCCGAATCACACGAAGTCGGGCTATTTCGTCCGCGTCCGCGTCGAAAGGGATCCAAGCATTCATTGAATGAAGTTCTCGACAGGCACGGAATCCAACTCTCTAGCGCGTCGGCGGTTCATGCGGCTGCTGGGTAGCCTGAATCGTGGTATCACACAGGCGCGCAAGCGCCGAGTGATCACTCGACTGCCCAACCCGTGTGCCTCGACCCTACGGGCCGTGTACTTGGGCACCAATGGCCTGGAGGCCGCGCGCACTGGGTCTCACGCATGCTTGACGAATCGCTCCCACGCGATGCGCCGCTCGCTGCGCGGGTCCGACTCCACCCGATCCACCTCGTCGATGATGAGCGTCCGCCGCTGCTCGGCGTCGTAGGGCGGCCAGCCCGGATCCACCTCGCCGCGCGCGGCGAAGCGCAGCCAGTTGGTGCGCACCCGCCGGCCGGCGCGCTCGAAGGCCTTCGCACCGCCGAGGGATCCCATGATCTTGCCGAAGCGGGTGCTCGTGCGGTCGAAGACGGCGAACAGCTCGATGCCGTGGGTCGCGTCGAGTCCGAGCAGCTTCGCCAGGCGCGGCGCCATGTCGAAGCGGTACATGTAGGTCGGGGCGTAGCGGGAGTGCCCCTCGGCGGCCCAGACGGACGGGATCCAGAACGCGTGATCGCCGCCGAGATCGAAGGCGGCGCGCGGTTTCGGCAGGCCCGGATAGGCGTCGCGGATCCGCTGGATGTCCTCCGCCGGGGTGCGCACCATGATCGCTTCGATGCGCTTCGCCGTCGTCGCGAGGATGTCGAGCCGGCCGCGGAACAGGCTCCCCTCCCGGTCGTTGGTGCCGATGATGAGCGGCACCGGCGCGGCGGTGCCGTCGCGGAAGGCGTCCACCGGTCGCTCGGGCAGCAGCTCGCCGTCGATCACCGGCGCGAGCGCCGTCGTGCCGGGGTTGCGCTCGGGGGTCTCGCGGGTGAGCCGCTGGGTGGCGAGCACCCAGGCGGCGGCGGAGGCGTGATCCAGCACCTCGACCGGCGTGCGCGTGTCGGTGACGCCGGGGTGCCGCGCCTCGATCACCTCGCGCAGGATGCCCACGAAGTCCTCTGCCCACGGCCGCACCGTCGCGGCGTCGTAGACCGCCTCGACGGGTGAGCTCTCGGCGATGGCGCGGGCGAACAGCCCGCGGGCCCGCGGCACGGCCAGGAGCGTGGTGACCGCGTTCGCGCCGGCGGACTCGCCGAAGAGCGTGACGTTGCCGGGATCCCCGCCGAACTCCGCGATGTTGTCGCGCACCCACTCGAGGGCCGCGATCACGTCGCGCAGGCCCAGGTTCGACTCGATCGGCCGCTCGGGCGTCGAGTACGGCGACAGGTCGAGCCAGCCGAGGGCCCCCAGCCGGTAGTTGAGGTTGACGAAGACGACGCCGCCGTCGTGCACGAGCCCCTCGCCCTGCTCGGGCATCTCGCGTGACGACCCGACGGCGTAGGCGCCGCCGTGCACGTAGACCATGACCGGCCGCGGGCGCACCGCGTCGGTGAGGGGGGCGATGACGTTGAGGGTGAGGCAGCTCTCCGACTGCTCGGTCGGCAGCGTCGGCAGCGCGGCCGGACCGCGCGGGTGCTGCGGCGCGATCGGTCCGAACCGGCTCGCCTCGCGCACGCCCTCCCACGGGATCACCGGCTGCGGCGCGCGCAACCGCAACCGCCCGGTCGGCGGGGCCGCGTACGGGATCCCCCGCCAGTGCCGCAGACCCCGCTGCACGACCCCGCGGATCGCTCCCCCGGTGACGTCGACCTCGAGATCCGACGCGAGCACCTGAGGCATGTTTCGGATGCTATCGATGGGCGCCGACCGGACGCTGGATTCGCTCCGGTGCCCGCGGCGCGTCGGTCCTAGACGTCGACGCGGCTCGCGTCGAGCCCCTGGCCCGCGACGATGAACTCCTTGCGCGGGGCGACGTCGTTGCCCATGAGCAGCTCGAACACCCGGCTCGCCTCCTCGGCGGCCTCCGCGTCGGCGATCGTGATCTTGCGCAGGGTGCGGCCGTTCCGGCTCATCGTCGTCTCCGCGAGCTGGTCGGCGTCCATCTCGCCGAGGCCCTTGTAGCGCTGGATCGGGTCCTGGTACTTCTTGCCGCTCTTCTTGAGCGAGGCCAGCACGCCGTTCAGCTCCGCCTCCGAGTAGGTGTAGATCACGTCGTTCGGCTTCGAGCCGGGGTTGATGACCACCACGCGGTGCAGCGGCGGCACCGCCGCGTACACCCGCCCCGCCTCGACGAGCGGGCGCATGTACCGGAAGAACAGCGTCAGCAGCAGGGTGCGGATGTGGGCGCCGTCGACATCCGCGTCGGCCATGATGATGACCTTGCCGTAGCGCGCCGCGTCGAGGTCGAAGCTGCGCCCGGATCCCGCCCCGATCACCTGGATGATCGCCGCGCACTCGGCGTTGGCGAGCATGTCGCTCACCGACGACTTCTGCACGTTGAGGATCTTGCCGCGGATCGGCAGCAGCGCCTGGAACTCGGAATCGCGGCCGAGCTTCGCCGTGCCGAGCGCGGAGTCGCCCTCGACGATGAACAGCTCGGTGCCCTCCACGTCGTTCGAGCGGCAGTCCACGAGCTTCGGCGGCAGGGACGAGTTCTCGAGCGCGTTCTTGCGGCGCTGCGTCTCCTTGTGGGTGCGGGCCGAGATCCGCGCCTTCATCTCGGAGACGACCTTGTCGAGCACGAGCGCCGACTGCGCCTTGTCGTCGCGCTTCGAGCTCGTGAAGCGCTCGGCCATCGCCTTCGCGACGGTCGTCGCGACGATCTGGCGCACGGCCGGGGTGCCGAGCACCTCCTTGGTCTGCCCCTCGAACTGCGGCTCCGAGAGCCGCACCGTGAGCACCGCGGTGAGGCCGGCGAGGATGTCGTCCTTCTCGAGCTTCTCGTTCGCGCCCACCTTGAGCCGCCGCGCGTTCTTGGCGACCTCGTCGCGGAAGAACTTGACGAGCCCCTGCTCGAACCCGGTCTGGTGGGTGCCGCCCTTCGGCGTCGCGATGATGTTCACGAAGCTGCGGAAGGTCGTGTCGTAGCCGGTGCCCCAGCGCAGCGCGAGGTCGACCTCGCACACGCGCTCGAGCTCGGTGGAGACCATGTGGCCGTCCTCCTGCAGCACCGGCACGGTCTCGCGGTAGCCGCCGGATCCCTGCACCCGCCAGACGTCGGTGACCGGCGCGTCGGGCGCGAGGAACTCCGCGAACTCGCTGATGCCGCCGTCGAACTTGAAGGCCTCGGTGACCGGGCCCTCGGCCGAGCCCCCGAGCGACGACGGCCGCCGATCCTCGATGACGATCTCGAGCCCGGGCACGAGGAACGCGGTCTGCCGGGCGCGCCCGACGAGCTCGGGCAGCTGGAAGGTCGCGTCGCGCGTGAAGATCTGCCGGTCGGCCCAGTACCGCACGCGGGTGCCGGTGACGCCCTTCGCGACCCTGCCGATCTTGCGCAGCTCGCTGCCGTCGACGTACGGCGTGAAGGGCGCGTCGGGCCGCGGCTGCGCGGGGTCGGCGTCGGCGAACACGCCCGGCTCGCCCCGGTGGAAGCTCATCGCCCAGGTGGCGCCGTCGCGGTCGACCTCGACGTCGAGGCGCTCCGAGAGCGCGTTGACGACCGAGGCGCCCACCCCGTGCAGGCCGCCCGAGGAGGTGTACGAGCCGCTGCCGAACTTCCCGCCCGCGTGCAGCTTCGTGTAGACCACCTCGACACCCGAGAGCCCGGTCTTCGGCTCGATGTCGACCGGCACACCGCGCGCGCGGTCGCGCACCTCCACGCTGCCGTCCTCGTGCAGCACGACGTCGATGCGGTCGCCGAACCCGGCGAGCGCCTCGTCGACGGAGTTGTCGATGATCTCCCACAGGCAGTGCATGAGCCCGCGCGCGTCGTTCGACCCGATGTACATGCCGGGGCGCTTGCGCACCGCGTCGAGCCCCTCGAGAACCGAGAGATGACGCGCGGAGTAGTCGGTGCTCGTGGCCACCGCGACAGCCTAGTCAGCGCGTACGACGGCTCCGGGGCGCCGCGCGGCGCGTCCCCCGCCCGACCCGTCGGGCGGCGAATCGAGGGCGGATCACCCTCCGCCGTGAGCGAAATCGCGACGCGATTGACACATCCGCGACACACCCGCGTGTTTCACTAGACGGGTCGCGGTTCCCCGCGGCACCGCCGACGAATCCGACCGGATCCCGGAGAGCAGGAGGACCCCATGTCGCAGATGACGACCGACGCCGTCGACGAGCTGGACACCGCCCTCACCGCCCTCGACCGGTGCGACGCGTGCGGCGCCCAGGCCTACATCCGCGTCACGCTCGCCTCGGGCGAGCTGCTGTTCTGCGCGCACCACGGCGCGAAGGTGAAGGACAAGCTGCAGCCGACCGCCGTCGACTGGCACGACGAGACCGCGCGTCTCGACGTGGAGCGCTGAGCGCGCTCCGCCGGCGGGTCGGGTACCTGCTCGACCGCGCCGTCCGTCTCAACCCCGCCAACGTCTGGCGCATCGCCGGCGCCGCCGCGAAGGTCGCCCGGCGACCGCGCGTGCTGATCGTGCCCGACATGCTCTGGTCGGCCGTGCGGCACGAGGTGGCCTTCCAGGACTACCTCGACTGGGACTTCGCGACGCTCACGCACGCCGAACGCGTCACCTACATGACGCATCCCAAGGCCAACCACATCTCGATGTCGCGCAACGACCCGGTCGCGCGGCGCGACTTCGCCGACAAGATCCGTTTCAACGAGCGATTCGCCGAGTGGATCGGCCGCGCCTGGCTCGACGTGCGCGAGGCCTCCGCCGAGCAGGTCGCCGCCTTCGTGCGCGAGCACGACCAGGTCATGGCGAAGGTGCCCGACAGCCTCTCCGGCTACGGGATCACGAAGCACGGCCCCGACGACGTCGACGGCCCGGAGCGCGCGGAGGCCTTCCGCACGCGGCTGCTCGAGGGCCGGCAGTTCCTGCTCGAGGCGTTCATCACGCAGCACCCGCGGATGGCCGAGCTGTGCCCCACGAGCGTCAACAGCCTGCGCATCATCACCTGGTTCGACGTCGCCGAGGCCCGCACGCACGTGCTCGCGCGGGTGCTGAAGATCGGCAACGGCGCCCCCATCGACAACTTCAGCAACGGCGGGATGTACACGATGGTCGACGAGCGCGGCACCGCGCTCTACCCGGCCTTCGACACCACCGGCACCGCCTACGCGACCCACCCCGGCAGCGGCGTCGACATCGTCGGCTTCGAGCTGCCGCTGTTCGCCGAGACCCTCGAGATGGTCGACGCGATGTGCCGCGTCGAGCCGAGAGTGCCCTACGTCGGGTGGGATGTCGCGATCGCTCCCGACCGCCCGATCGTCATCGAGGGCAATCCCAACTCGGGCGTCTACCAGGCCAAGCCCTCGGTGTCGGGCGTGCGCACCGGCCTGCTGCCGCTGTACCGCTCGGCGATCGGGTTCTAGCGCCGCACCTTCTCGAACCGGTGCCACCGGCGCGGATCGCGAAAGTCGCGCAGGCGCGCGTCGTACGCCGCGAGGGCGAGCTCCTCGTGCGCGAGCACGGGTTCGGCGTCGGGGTCGAGTTCGCGCAGCAGCCAGCGCGTGAGGTGCGGATTCGCGACGAGCAGGGGGCCGAGCAGCGAGGTGCCGAGCAGCCCCCCGACCCGCACGCCCTCGACCGGGGTCGACTCGTCGCGGCCGACGCCGCGGTCCGCGGTGAGGAAGCCCGGCAGTTCGGCGGTCGTCGTGACGCGGGAGAACTGCGACTTCCACCCCAGCACCGGGTGCTCGGGCCCGACCTCGGGCAGCACGCCCATGACCTTGCCGTTGTAGCGACCGAACATCCGAAGGTCGGCCTCGAGCGGCAGCAGCTCGAGGCCGCGCAGCTCGTAGCCCATCTCGGGGTTGCGGACGCGGGCGCCGAGCACCTCGAGGGCGTTGTGGGTGAAGAGCGTGAGGCCGCCCGCCTCGACGCGCGCCTGCAGGGCCTCGCGATGGGGGCGCAGCCGCTCGATCGCGAGCCGCTGGCCGTCCTCGGTCAGGGGCCCGAGGTAGAGCAGGTCGACCGGGCCCGCGACGAACGCGGGCGTCGCGGTGAGGGCCGTGCGCACGATCCGCGCGTCGGGTCGGCACTGGGCGAGGTAGCCGATGTTCGCGAGGTCGCCGTGCAGGTTGGCGATCTCGGGGTAGAGCACCTCGATCGTGAGCGCGCTCATGCCGCTCCCCCGCTGCCCGACTCCCCGGCCCGCAACCGCTCGCGCAGCCGCGCCTGCACGGGCGTGCCGGTGAGCGGCGCGTTGTGCACGCTGTGCAGGTTCGCGACGACGCGCATGCCGTCGAGCTCGACGCGGTCGGCGGCGATCGTCTCGGAGGCGAAGGTCTGGATGCGGGCGGGATCGACGCCGGCGATCGCGAGCCGCAGCGCCTGATCGTGCCGGCGGATGCCGCCCACGAGGATCTGCTCGACGGAGTCGTCGGCGAGGGCCTCGTAGTCGGCGTCGTAGGTCCAGGCGGTCATCTCGACCTCGGTCGTGCGGTCGGTCACCTCGTCGATCGCGAGCAGCACGGCCTTGCGTCCGGGGAAGGTCATGACGTACTCGAAGGCGCGCGAGCAGGCGACGCCGACGAGTCCCTTGGTGAGCTGGCGCACCAGGGTGACCTCGCCGATCCGCTCCTCCGAGAACCGCGTCGCGGGCGGCTGGAGCGTGTCGAAGGCCGCGACGATGCGCTCGCGGGGCACCTCGAGCACGTCGAGGGCGGCGGCGACGGCGACCTCGTTGTAGACGTTGACGATGTTGTCGTTGACGAGCCGCGCCGCGCGCGCGTCTCCGTCGAGATCGAGCACGACGCGGTCGCGCTCGGGGTCGACTTCCCGTGCGCGGTACTGCGCCTCGGGCGAGCGGAACCCGCAGTTCGGGCAGACCGCCTTGCCGATGTGGTTGTAGCGCCAGTACTCCCAGTCGAGCGTCGTCGCGCAGACCGGGCAGATCGCGACGTCGACGGCCGCGCCGGGGGGCACCGCGCCGGGAGGCACCGGCACGTCGCCCGCGTGCGCGTCGACCGCGAAGTACACCCGCGGGTTCTCGCCGCGCGCCGCGACCGTGCCGGCCGCCTCGGCGGCCGCGCCCAGCCCCGCCGTGACGAGGTCGTCGGCGTTGAGCACGAGGCGGGTGCGTTCGGGCAGGGAGCTCTGGATGATCCAGGCGATGTAGGCCGGGTGCGCGTTGCGCTTGATCGAGTCGCGCGTGAGGTTCGTGCACAGCAGCAGGTCGGGGTCGAGTCCCGGCAGCACGAGGCGCGCGGAGCGCTCGTCCATCTCGAGCACCGCGACGTCGGCGCGCGAGCGCCCGCGGAGGTCGACCGCGCGCACGAGGCTCGCGGCGACGCCGGCGGCGAGGTTGGAGCCGTTGCGGTTGCTCGCGACGCGCATCCCCTGCTGCTCGAGCGCGCCGGCCAGCAGGTTCGCCGCCGTCGTCTTGCCGTTCGTCCCCGTGACGACGACGACGCGCGGCGGGTGCGCGATCGCACCGATGAGGCCCGGATGCACCCGCAGCGCGACGAGCCCCGGCACCTGGGTGCCGGGCCGCCGTAGCACGCGCAGCGCGAGCATCGCGAGCCGCGCCGCCCAGATGGCGAGCAGCACGCGCGCACCGGGCCGGCGTGCCGGCTCGCGCCCCGTCATGCCGCGGGCTTACTCGAGGTAGTCGCGCAGCGACTGGGAGCGGCTCGGGTGACGCAGCTTCGCCATCGTCTTCGACTCGATCTGGCGGATGCGCTCGCGCGTCACGCCGAAGGTGTCGCCGATCTGGTCGAGGGTCTTCGGCATGCCGTCGCCGAGGCCGAAGCGCATGCGGATCACGCCCGCCTCCCGCTCGGAGAGCGAGTCGAGGAGGCTCTCGAGCTGCTTCTGCAGCATCGTGAATCCGACCGCGTCGGCCGGGACGACCGCCTCGGTGTCCTCGATCAGGTCGCCGAACTCGCTGTCGCCGTCCTCGCCGAGCGGGGTGTGCAGCGAGATCGGCTCGCGGCCGTACTTCTGCACCTCGATGACCTTCTCGGGGGTCATGTCGAGCTCGCGGCTCAGCTCCTCGGGCGTGGGCTCGCGGCCCAGGTCCTGCAGCATCTGGCGCTGCACGCGGGCGAGCTTGTTGATGACCTCGACCATGTGCACCGGGATGCGGATGGTGCGCGCCTGGTCGGCCATCGCGCGCGTGATCGCCTGCCGGATCCACCAGGTGGCGTAGGTCGAGAACTTGAACCCCTTGGTGTAGTCGAACTTCTCGACCGCACGGATGAGGCCCAGGTTGCCCTCCTGGATGAGGTCCAGGAACTGCATGCCGCGGCCGGTGTAGCGCTTGGCGAGGCTCACCACGAGGCGCAGGTTCGCACCTAGCAGGTGGTTCTTCGCGCGCTGACCGTCGCGGGCGATCCAGGCGAGCTCGCGGCCGAGCTGGCTGCGCTTCTCCTGGTCGCTCATCGCCGAGATCTTCTCCTCGGCGAACAGGCCGGCCTCGATGCGCATCGCGAGCTCGACCTCCTCGGCGGCGTTGAGGAGCGGCACCTTGCCGATCTGCTTGAGGTAGTCCTTGACCGGGTCGGCCGTCGCGCCGGTGATGGCGGCCGAGTAGATCGGGATCTCGTCCTCGTCGTCGCTCATGCTGAGGCGGATCGCCCCGGTCGGCAGCGGCTCGTCGCGGCCGGTCGACTCCTCGTCATCCGAGTCGTCGTCGGAGTCGGCCTTCGCGTCGGTGTCGTCGGAATCTGCGTCGTCCGCGTCGTCGGAGTCGGAGTCGCTGTCGTCCGAGTCGCTGTCGTCGTCGGACGCGGTGTCGTCGAGGTCGCCGTCGGGAGCATCGACCTCGTCGAGCTCGTCGTCGTCGTCGGAGTCCGCCGTGCGCGCCTTCGTCGGCTTCTCGGGCGCCGCCGCCGTCGCGGAGGAGGCCTTGCCCGAGCTCGACTTCGCCGAGCCGGACTTCGCGGCGCCCTTCGCGGGCGCCTTCGCGGCGGCCGCCTTCGTCGTCGCCGCGGCGGTCTTCGTGGGGGCCTTCGTCGCGGTCGACGCGGCCGCCTTGGCGGGCGTCGACTTCGGGGCGCTCGTCTTCGCGGCGCCCGACTTCGCGGCGCCCGACTTCGCGGGCGCGGCCTTCGCCGTGCTCGACTTCGCAGGGGCGGCCTTGGTGGTGGGCGCCTTCGCCGCCGCAGCGCTGCGTGCGGGCGCGGCGGTCTCGGGGTGCGCCGAATCGGTGGAACGTCGTGCCATGCGGATCCCTCCCGGGTGGATCTGGGCAGTACGAAGACCCATGTCAAGCCCCCGCGGGCCGCAGCGCGGCCGGACGACGGGAATGACCGGGTCTTGGTGACCTATTGTCGCACAGCCCCGGCGGGGATCCGACCACGCCCCCGGCGGTCGGCCGCTCAGTCGGCCCGGCCCTGCCCCGGTGACGCCGGCTCGTCGTCTCGGCGACGCAACCGTGCTCGGAAGAGTGCAACCCAGAGCGGGGCCACGGATATTCCCTCCTCGGCGAAGAGGTCGCGTCGGGTGCGCCGGCGCGTGGCGAGCACGCCCGCCGCCCCGACCGCCGCGATCGCGAAGGCGACGAGGAACGCGAGGCGGAACGAGTCGAGCGCGTAGAGCTGCGAGACCGCGCCTCCGGCGACCCGCGCGGCGTCGAGCAGGTCGAGCACGAGGCCGATGCCGAGCATCGAGACGAAGCCGCCCAGGAAGCCGCCGACGTTCACGACGCCGGAGACGGATCCCAGCGCGTGACGGGGCGTGAGACTGCGGGCGATGTCGAAGCCGACCAGCGACCCCGGCCCCCCGACCCCGATCACGAGGTAGAGCGCCGCGACGAGCCCGAGCGGCGGCGTGCCCGGCCAGAGCAGCACGACCGCCCAGGTCGCGTAGACGACCACGGCGATGCCCAGCACGAGATCGCTGCGGCGCAGCGGGTAGCGCGCGATGAGCCAGCCGATCGGCGGCGCCCCCGCCATCGCCCCCACCACGAGCAGGCTCATGACGAGCGACGCGGTGCCGACGTCGAGCCCGAGCGAGGCGGTGAGGAAGGGGTAGCCCCACAGCACCGTCATGACGGTCGGCGCCGTGCCGCCGAGCAGGTGGGTCCAGAACCCGAGTCGGGTGCCCGGCAGAGCGGCCGTCACCCGCAGCCGCCGCGCGAAGGAGCCCGTCGGGATCGGGCTCGTGAGCGGGGGCGGGGTGCCGCGCCGCACGAGGGCGAGGGCGACCGCCCCGCCGAGCACGCTGAGACCGGCGAGGGCGAGGAACGCGGGGCTCCAGCCGGCGGCGTGCAGCAGCAGCGCGAACGGCAGAGCCGAGACGAGCTGGCCGAGCTGGCCGATCATCCCCACCCACTGCAGCAGCTGCGGCAGGATGCGCCCCTCGAACCAGGAGGGCAGCAGGCGCGCGACCGAGACGAAGGTCGCCGCATCCCCCGCCCCGACGAGCATGCGGGCGGCGAGGGCGCCGCCGAGGTCGGTCGTGACGGCGAGGAGCCCCTGGCCCGCCGCCATGACGACCGCGCCGATCACGAGGAGGGTGCGCGCGCCCCAGCGGTCGGAGAGGATGCCGACCGGGATCTGCAGCGCCGCGTAGACGATGATCTGCGCGACCGCGACCGTCGACAGCGAGACGGCGTCGACCCCGAAGCGCTCGGTCGCCTCCACCCCGGCGATCCCGAAGCTCGTGCGCTGCGTGACCGAGAAGACGTAGACGAGCACCGCGCCGCCGAAGACGATCCACGAGCGGCGGGAGTTCATCCCCCCATCCTCGCGCGGATGCGGCGCGCCACCGCGCGCGGATGCGGCGTCAGCCCTGGTCGTCACCCTCGGGCCGGGTGGCGAGGAAGCGCTCGAGCTCGGCCGCGATCGAGTCGGCGCCGGGGATCTCCCCGTCGAGCGAGGCGAAGGGCGAGGGCAGCGGGTTCTCCTCCATGTAGGAGTCGTGCCGCTTCTCGAGGGTCTCCACGAGCCGCTGCAGCTCGGCGTTGCCGCTCACCTGCTCGTCGACCTTCGTCATGAACTCCCGGCCCAGCTCGCGCAGCGGGTCGGTCGGGAAGATGAGGCCGGTCGCCGCGCTGATCGACTCGAGCGCGCGCACCGTCGCGAGCGGGAACTCGGTGTCGGCGAGGTAGTGCGGCACGAGCAGCACGAGGGCCGCCGTCGGGTGGCCCTTCTCCTGCAGCCGGTACTCGAGCAGGTGCAGCGCGTTGGCGGGCACCTGGGTGGTCGGCCGCCAGACCGACATCGACTCGACGAGCTCCTTGCGGTTGCCGCTCACCGTGACGCCGATCGGCCGCGTGTGCGGCACCGGCATGGGGATCGCGTGGATCCAGGTCGTGTCGCGCACCTGGTAGCGCTCGATGAGCCCGAGCACGGCGGCCGTGAACCGCTCCCACTGGAAGTCGGGCTCGTACCCGGTGAGCAGCAGGAACGGCTGGTGCAGCTCGTCCTCGACGAGGTAGAGCGCGAGAGTGGCGGGCTTGTACTCGGCGAGGTGGTCCTCGTCGAAGAACATGATCGGCCGGCGGGCACGGTAGTCGAGCAGGGCATCGGCGTCGAACAGCGCGACGCGCCGCGACTCGAGGTTCTCGAGCAGATAGTCGGAGAGCTGGGTGATCGTGGATCCGGCGTCGGTGAAGCCGGTCAGGCCCGCGATGAGATGCAGGCCGTGCGGAACCTCGTCGACTTCCGCCGACAGCTCGTAGAGCCCCTCCGGATCCCGCATGCCCCGAGTCTAAATGGGGGGCTCGCGCGACCGCCGGGCGCGCGGGCCGCCGGCGTCAAGCCCAGAGCGAACAGCGGCCGGCGCGCACGACGCCGGCGCGGCCGACCGCGTCGCGCCCGCGGCTCCTCGCCGCGAACGCCGCGGATAGCATGGCCCGGTGCCGCATCCCGAGCTCGCCCTGACCGCCCATCCCGCGAGCCCGAGCGCCGCCGACGCGGTCGTGCTGGCCGTGCGCAAGACGCCCGAGGGGCCCCGTCTGCTCGTCGACGACGCGCCGCTCGGCGACCTCGACCTCGCGGCGCTCGGCGTCACCGGCGCGGTCGACGAGGTCGTCCGCGTGCCCTCGCCGAACGGTGCGGCGCCCTACGTGCTGAGCGGTGTCGGCGGCGGCGAGCCCGACCCCGACGCGCTGCGGGCGGCGGCCGGCGCCGCGATCCGCCGCCTCGGTGGCCGGGCGCACGTCGCCCTCGATCTGCCGGTGCGCGACGAGGCCGGCGCGATCGCCGCGCTCGAGGGCGCCGGAACCGCGGCCTACGCGTTCCGCGCCTACAAGTCGGAGGAGGCGGGCGCCGCGAGTACGCCGCCGTCCCACATCACGCTCCACGTTCCCGCGACCGCCGGCCTCGACGTCGACCACGACGGCGCGCGGCTCGTCGCCCGCGCGAGCGCGACCGTCGCCGCCCTCCACGACGTGCGCGACCTCGTGAGCACCCCCGCGAACGACCTGTTCCCGCAGTCCTTCGCCGAGCGCGCCGAGGCGCTGCGCGGGCAGCTTCCGGTGGAGATCGAGGTGCTCGACGAGGCCGCACTCGCCGCGGGCGGCTTCGGCGGCATCCTCGGGGTCGGCTCGGGCTCCGCGCGCCCGCCCCGCCTCGTCGTGCTGCGCTACACGCCGGACGACGCGCGCGCGCACGTCGCCCTCGTCGGCAAGGGCATCACGTTCGACTCGGGCGGGCTCTCGCTCAAGCCGCCGTCGAGCATGCCCACGATGAAGTACGACATGACCGGTGCCGCGACCGCTCTCGTCACGACCCTCGCCGCCGCCCGGCTCGGCCTACCGGTGCGGGTGACGGCGTGGCTGTGCCTCGCCGAGAACATGCCCTCGGGATCCGCGATGCGGCCCGGCGACGTGCTCCGCATCCGCGGCGGCGGCACCGTCGAGGTGACCAACACCGACGCGGAGGGGAGGCTCGTGCTGGCCGACGGCATCGTCGCCGCCGGCGAGGAGCACCCCGACGCGATCGTCGACGTCGCCACGCTCACCGGGGCCGCGCGCACGGCGCTCGGCGAGCGGGTGATCCCCGTCATGGGCGACCCGACCGTGGCACGCGAGCTCATCGACGCCGGCGCCCGCGCGGGCGAGACCCTCTGGGAGATGCCGATGCCGGGCGAGCTGCGCAGCCTGCTCGACAGCGACGTCGCCGACCTCGCCAACGCGAAGCTCGGCTCGACCGTCGCCCCGATGATGCTCGCGGCCGTCTTCCTCCAGCACTTCGTCGGCCGCACGGGCGAGGGGCCCGAGGCGCCGCGGATCCCGTGGGGGCACCTCGACATCGCCGGCACCGGCTACAACGCCGGCAGCCCGCACGGCGAGGTCGGCAAGGGCCCGACGGGCGTCGCCGTGCGCACCCTGCTCGCGTTCCTCGAGTCGCGCGCGCGCTGACCCCGCCGGCCCCGACCTTCGCCGCGCGGGGCGCGGCCGCCTGCCCGGCCGCCCCGCGGCGACCGTAGTAGGGTCGAGGGCGGCATGCGATCCGCTGCCATGAGCCCTCGACGCCCCGCCACCCTTGAGTGCGCCGAGGCGGATGCGACAACTCTGAGGAGCGTCGGGTGACCGATCACGAATTCGACCTTGTCATCCTGGGCGCGGGAAGCGGCGGCTACGCCGCGGCCCTGCGCGCGACCCAGCTCGGCATGAGCGTGGGTCTCGTGGAGAAGGGCAAGGTGGGCGGCACCTGCCTGCACGTCGGGTGCATCCCGACGAAGGCGCTCCTGCACTCCGCCGAGGTCGCCGATGTCACGCGCGAGTCCGCCAAGTACGGCGTGCAGTCGCAGTTCGGCGGCATCGACATCGCGGCGGTCACCGCCTACCGCGAGGAGGTCGTCTCCTCGAAGTGGAAGGGTCTCCAGGGTCTGCTCAAGGCCCGCGGCATCACCACGATCGAGGGCGAGGGCCGCCTGACCTCGCCGACCACCGTGCAGGTGGGCGGCGACACCATCACCGGCAAGAACGTCGTACTCGCCACCGGCTCCTACTCCCGCTCGCTGCCCGGTCTCGAGATCGGCGGCCGGGTCATCACCTCCGAGCAGGCGCTGCAGCTCGACTGGGTGCCGCGCAAGGTCGCGGTGCTCGGCGGCGGCGTCATCGGCGTCGAGTTCTCGAGCGTGTGGCGCTCATGGGGCGCCGAGGTGACGATCATCGAGGCGCTGCCCCACCTCGTCCCGAACGAGGACGAGGCGATCTCGAAGCAGTTCGAGCGCGCCTTCCGCAAGCGCGGGATCGACTTCAAGCTCGGCGTGCGCTTCAGCGGCGTGACGCAGGACGAGAACGGCGTGAAGGTCTCCCTCGAGAACGGCGAGACCGTCGAGGCCGACCTGCTCCTCGTCGCCGTCGGCCGCGGCCCCAACACCCAGAACCTCGGCTACGAGGAGGTCGGCATCGCGATGGATCGCGGCTTCGTGCTGACCAACGACCGCCTGCAGACGAACGTGCCCGGCGTCTACGCCGTCGGCGACATCGTGCCCGGCCTGCAGCTCGCGCACCGCGGATTCCAGCAGGGCATCTTCGTGGCCGAGGAGATCGCCGGGCTCGACCCGGTCGTCGTCGAGGACGTCAACATCCCCAAGGTCACCTACTCGCACCCCGAGGTCGCCTCGATCGGCCTCTCGGAGGCGAAGGCGGCCGAGCAGTGCGGCGCCGACCAGATCGCGACCTTCGACTACAACCTCGCCGGCAATGGCAAGAGCCACATCATCGGCACCTCCGGCTCGATCAAGGTCGTGCGCAAGAAGGAGGGCGCCGTGCTCGGCGTCCACATGATCGGCGACCGGGTCGGCGAGCTCATCGGCGAGGCGCAGCTCGCGGTGAACTGGGAGGCCTACCCGGAGGACATCGCGCCGTTCCTGCACGCGCACCCGACGCAGAACGAGGCGCTCGGCGAGGCCTTCCTCATGCTCGCCGGCAAGCCGCTGCACGCCATGTGACCTCGGGGTCCCCAGCTGGGCGCGACCTTGGTCCCCCGAGCCGGCGGATCCCCCCGAACTAGACTGACAACACCCTTCCGAAGGAGCATCCACCGATGAGCGAATCCGTCAGCCTCCCGGCACTCGGCGAGAGCGTCACGGAGGGCACGGTGACCCGCTGGCTCAAGCAGGTCGGCGACCGCGTGGAGGTCGACGAGCCGCTGCTCGAGGTCTCGACCGACAAGGTCGACACCGAGATCCCCTCGCCCGTCGCGGGCGTGATCGAGCAGATCCTCGTGCAGGAGGACGAGACCGTCGAGGTCGGCACGGCGCTCGTCACGATCGGCGACGGATCCGGCGCCGGCACCGAGGCTCCCGCGCCCGCCGCGGAGAGCGCCGCGCCCGAGGCCGCCCCGGCCGCGCCCGAGGCCCCCGCCGCGCAGGCGGAGCCCGCCCCGCAGGCCGCGCCGCCCGCGCCCGAGCAGCCGGCCGCGCAGGAGCAGCCGGCCGCGCAGGAGGCCCCCCAGCAGCAGGCGCCCGCCGAGCCCGCGCAGGCCCAGCCCGCGCCCCCCGCCCCGCAGCAGCCGGCCGAGTCGCCGGCCCCGGCCGAGGTCCCCTCCTCGCAGGCGCCGACCGCCGCGGAGCAGGCCCCGGCCGCTCCCCCGGCCCCCGCCGCCCCGCCGGCTCCCGCCGCCCCCCCGGCCCCGCCCGCCGCGGCGGCTCCGGCCCCCGCCGCCTCCGGCTCGTCCGACTCCTCGACCCCGAGCCCGCAGTCGCACGCGGGCTACGTCACGCCCATCGTGCGCAAGCTCGCCCAGGAGCGCGGCGTCGACCTCTCGACCGTCACCGGCACCGGGGTCGGCGGGCGCATCCGTAAGGAGGACGTGCTGTCGGCCGCCGAGGGTGGCTCGGCGCCCGCGTCGAGCGGCTCGTCCCCCGCGGCCGCCCCGGCACCGAAGCTCGAGGACTCGCCGCTGCGCGGCACCACGGCGCCGATGTCGCGCCTGCGCAAGGTGCTCGCCGACCGCGCCGTCGCCTCGATGCAGGGCACGGCGCAGCTGACGACGGTCGTCGAGGTCGACGTGACGCGCGTCGCCCAGTACCGCGACCAGGTGAAGGGGCAGTTCCAGCAGAAGACCGGCGTGAAGCTCAACTTCCTGCCGTTCTTCACGCTCGCCGCCGCCGAGGCGCTGCGCGCCTACCCGGTCATCAACGCGACCGTCGACGGCGAGAACATCGTCTACCCCGACCACGAGCACATCGCGATCGCGGTCGACACCGAGCGCGGCCTGCTGACGCCGGTCGTGCGCGACGCGAGCGGGCTCAGCATCGCGGATCTCGCGACGCAGATCGCCGACCTCGCCGACCGCACGCGCGACAACAAGCTCAAGCCCGACGAGCTCGCCGGCGGCACCTTCACGGTGACCAACACCGGATCGCGCGGCGCCCTGTTCGACACGCCCGTCGTGTTCCTGCCGCAGTCCGCGATCCTGGGCACCGGGATCGTGACCAAGCGACCGGTCGTCGTAAGCGAGGGCGGCCTCGACGCGATCGCGATCCGCTCGGTCGTCTACCTCGCGCTGTCGTACGACCATCGCATCGTGGACGGCGCCGACGCGGCCCGCTTCCTCAGCGCGGTGAAGGCGCGGCTCGAGCACGGCGACTTCGCGGACAAGCTCGGGATCTGAGTCGGCCGGCGTGAGCCGAGTCGGTCTTGGAGCCGACTCGGTCTGAGTCGGCTCAGCCTGCGGGCGTGATCGCCCGCAAACGCCACTGACCGTCGACCCGGATCACGAGCACGCTCGGCGCGTCGACCTCGCCCCCGAGGCCGACGACCGCCGCGCCGCCCAGGTCGTCGAGAAGTCGCGCCGTGGCGCGCGTGGGAAGCTCGACCGGCGCCGGATCCGGCTGCTCGCCGCGCTGCAGCGCGGCGAGGGCCGCTCGATCGGCGCTCTCCGCCGGCGAGCCGGTCTGATCGACGCCCGCGAGGCACTCGAGCGAGAGCTGCGCGAAGCACCCTGCGCGGAGCCTTGCCAGCTCGCTCGCGGCCGCCACGGGATCGTCGCCGACGCGCGCGTCGGTCGACCCGAACCCGCGTGTCGGACCCGCGGACGAGGGGTCGGCCGGCGCCCCGGTCGTCGCGGGAACGCGCGATTCGTCGCCCTCCTCGCGCTCGGCTGAAGACCCCTCTACCGGCGCCGCCGCGGTGCGTTCCTCGCCCGCGGCGGTGGACCCGCCCGTCGGTGCGACCCCCGACCCGTCGGACGGCCCGGCCGGCAGCGCGAGCGCGAGCAGCAGCGCCGCGGCCGCCCCGGCGAGGGCCGCGACGAGCACGCGACGGCGGCGCGGCGTCGCCCGTTCCCATCGCGAGGCCACCTGCTCGTGCAGCCGCGTGCGGAGCACCGCGATCGGCCCCGCATCCGCCCAGCGCTCGAGCCCCGGGAGGTGTGCGAGCACCGCCGCGAGCGGGCCCTGACTCCCCGCGGTCGGCGGGGAGGTCTCC
>JAFKEN010000008.1 GCA_017308515.1 Actinomycetales bacterium
GGTGCTCCCCGCCCAGCTCGACCGCGCCGCGCGGGCCGAGCTCAAGACGCTGAGCAAGGAGAACGCCGACCGCGTCGCGCGCCACCTCGTGATGGCCGCGCGCCACATCGACGACGACCCCGGTCTCGCACACCGGCACGCCCTCGCGGCGGCCCGAACCGCCGGTCGGATCGCGGTCGTGCGCGAGACGGTGGGCATCACCGCGTATGCGACCGGCGACTTCGCGCTCGCGCTGCGCGAGCTGCGCACCTACCGACGGCTGAGCGGACGCGAGGACCAGCTGCCGCTCATGGTCGACAGCGAGCGCGGCGTGGGCCGCCCGCAGAAGGCGCTCGAGCTGGGGCGTTCGGTTCCGCGCGCGCAGCTGGAGATCCCGGTACAGGTCGCGCTCGCGATCGCGATGTCGGGCGCTCGCCTCGACCTCGGGCAGGCCGAGCTCGCGCTGCAGGAGCTGCGCATCCCGCAGCTCGACCCCGACCGCGCCTTCGCCTACAGCCCGGCGCTGTTCGACGCCTACGCGACGGTGCTCGAAGACCTGGGGCGCGCCGAGGAGGCGCAGCAGTGGCGCGAGCGCGCCGAGCGCGCGGCGCAGGCGCTCGAGGAGGCCTCCGCGCCGGAGGACGACGAGACGATCGAGGTCGTCGACGAGACGCTCGAGCTCGAGTCCGACGCGACAGCCGAGACCGCCGAGACCGCCGAGACCGGCGAACCCGCCGAGCCCGACGATGCCGCGCGCTGAGGCCGCGCCGGCTCCTCTCGAGGGCGTCGACCTGCTGCTCGCCGACCTCGACGGGGTGGTCTACGCCGGCGCGCGCGCGATCCCGCACGCGGTCGAGGCGCTGAACGCCGCCCAGGCGGATCGCCGCGTCGCCTACATCACCAACAACGCCTCGCGCACCGCCGCCTCGGTCGCCGAGCACCTGACGGAGCTCGGGCTGCACGTCGAGCCCGACGACATCGTCACCTCGCCGCACGCCGCGGTCGAGCTGCTGGCCGACGCCGTGCCCGCGGGATCGACGGTGCTCGTCGTGGGCGGCGAGGGCCTGAGCTCCGTGGTCGAGGCGGCCGGGTTCCGCGTCACCGACTCGGCGCGCGACGTGCCGGCCGCGGTGATCCAGGGATTCCACCCCGCGGTCGGCTGGGCGCAGCTGGCCGAAGCGTCCTTCGCGCTCAACGCCTGGAACGACGGGCGCCCGGGCGAGGGCGGCATCCCGTGGATCGCCACCAACACCGACTGGACCATCCCGCAGGAGCGCGGCACGGCCCCCGGCAACGGCACCCTCGTCTCGGCCGTGCATACCGCCGTCGGGCGCCTGCCGCGCGTGGCGGGCAAGCCGGAGCCGGCGATCTTCCACACCGCGCTCGCGCGTTTCGGCGGCGCGTCGCCCCTGTTCCTCGGCGACCGGATCGACACCGACATCCGCGGTGCGCGGCGGGCCGGGGTGCCGAGCGCGCTCGTGCTGACGGGCATCGACGGGCCGAAGCAGCTGATCGCGGCGGCGCCGGAGGACCGGCCCGACTTCGTGCTCGCCGACCTCCGCGAGCTCGCGCAGCCCTACCTCGCCCCGGTCGCGACCGAGCGCCGCGGGGGCGTCGAGGTGCGCTGCGGGACGGCCGTGGTCAGCCGGCGGGGCGCGGTGATCCGGCTCGAGAAGCGCGGCGAGAAGGTGCACGAGCTGCGCGCCGCGTGCGCCGCCGTCTGGGGCAGCGGCCTGTCGCTCTACGCGCTCGACGTCGACGCGCGGCTATCCTCGGCGTCATGAGCGAGGCCGCCACGCGCGACACCGAGGCCGACCCGGCGCTGCTGGATCGGCTGCGCCTGATCGAGGACCAGCCGCTCGCCGATCGCGCGGCCGCGCTCTCGGCCGTGCACGACGAGCTGCGGCGACGCCTCGAGGCCGGCGACGCCGGGGCGGGGCCGACCTGACGGAGGCGGGGCCCGGCGCCGGATCTGAAGCCGAGGCCCCGACAGGGGCGGACGGCGGGGTTCCCGCGCGCCTCGACGTCGAACTCGTGCGGCGCGGCCTGGCCCGCTCCCGCGCGCACGCCCGCGCGGCGATCGAGGAGGGTCGCGTCGAGGTCGACGGCCGGGTCGCGACGAAGCCGGCCGCCCCGACTGCGCACAGCGCCGCGATCGAGGTGCGGGATCCCGACCGCTACGTCGCGCGCTCGGCCCACAAGCTGATCGCGGCCCTCGACGCCCTTGCGATCGATCCCGCCGGGCGGCTCGCGCTCGACGTCGGGGCGAGCACCGGCGGCTTCACCCAGGTGCTGCTCGAGCGGGGCGCGCGCGAGGTGATCGCGCTCGACGTGGGGCACGACCAGCTCGTGCCGGAGCTGCGCGCCGATCCGCGGGTGCGCGTGGTGGAGGGCGCCAACGCGCGCGAGCTGACCCCGGCGTCGCTGGCCGAGCTCGCCGGCACCGCGGAGGCGCCGGAGCTCGTCGTCGCCGACGTCTCCTTCATCCCGCTCGGGGCGATCCTGCCCGCACTCGTCGCGGTCGCGACGCCCGACGCCGAGTTCGTGCTGCTCGTGAAGCCGCAGTTCGAGGTGGGGCGCTCCGCGGTGCGGGCGGGGATCGTGCGCGAGCGCGCGGCGCGGCTCGAGGCGGTGCGCGGCGTGGGGCGCGCGATGGCGGGCCTGGGCCTCGGGGTGCGGGGGGTCCTCTCCTCCCCGATCCTCGGATCCGCCGGGAACCGCGAGTACCTGCTCGCGGCGACCCGCGGCGTCGGGGGCGATCCGACAGAATGGGAGGGAGCGCTCGCGGCGCTTGACTGAGCGCGACCGAGCACGACGGAGGGTGTCGACGATGGCCGACGAACGCCACCTGCTCGTGGTCGCGCACACCGGGCGCGAGGAGTCGCTGAACGCTGCGGTGCAGGTGTGCCGGCTGCTGCGCGCCGCCGGGCTCACCCCGGTCGTCGCCGAGAGCGAGCGCGACGACCTGCTCGCCGCCGCACCCGACCTCGAGCCGCTCGCCGTGCTCGGCGCCGAGGTCGCGACCCACGATCTCGAGCTGGTCATCGTGCTCGGGGGCGACGGCACGATCCTGCGCGCCGCCGAGCTCGCGCGCGGCTGCGACGCCCCGCTGCTCGGTGTCAACCTCGGGCACGTCGGGTTCCTCGCCGAGGCGGAGCGCGAAGACCTCGAGGAGACGGTGGCGCGCGCCCTCGCCCGCGACTACCACGTCGAGGAGCGCATGACCCTCGCGGTGCGCGTGAAGGTCGAGGGGGAGGTCGTCTACGAGACCTGGGCGCTCAACGAGGCCACCGTCGAGAAGGCGAGCCGGGAGCGCTCGCTCGAGGTCGCGATCGAGGTCGACCAGCGTCCGCTCTCGACCTTCGGCTGCGACGGCGTCGTCATGTCGACGCCGACCGGCTCGACCGCCTACGCCTTCTCCGGGGGCGGTCCGGTCGTCTGGCCGAGCGTCGAAGCGCTGCTGTTCGTGCCGCTGTCGGCGCACGCGCTCTTCGCGCGCCCGCTCGTGGTCGGGCCCGACTCCGCGCTCGCCGTCGAGGTGCTCGACCGCTCGGTCGGTGCCGGCGTGCTCTGGTGCGACGGCCGCCGCACCTTCGACCTGCCGCACGGCGCCCGCGTCGTCGCCCGGCGCTCCGAGCAGCCGGTGCGGCTCGCGCGGCTCGCGCAGGGCCCCTTCTCCGAGCGCCTCGTGCGCAAGTTCGCGCTGCCGGTGAGCGGCTGGCGCGGCCCGCACCCCGGCGACGAGCGCGCCGCGGGCGAGGAGGGGGCGCGCGAGGCGTGATCGAGGAGATCTCCATCCACGACCTCGGGGTGATCGGGCAGGCGCGCCTGCCGCTCGGCCCCGGCTTCACCGCGCTCACCGGCGAGACCGGCGCGGGCAAGACGATGGTCGTCACCGCGCTCGGGCTGCTGCTGGGGGAGCGTGCCGACTCCGGCGCGGTGCGCGCCGGCAGCGAGCAGACGAGCGTCGAGGGCCGCTGGCTCGTGCCCGAGGGCGGCGCGGTGGCGCAGCGCGCGCGCGACGCCGGCGGTGAGCTCGACCCGGCTCCCGACGGGCGCGCCGAGCTCGTGCTCGGCCGCACCGTGACCTCCGAGGGGCGCTCTCGTGCGACCGTCGGCGGGCGCTCCACCCCGGTGGGCGTGCTCGGCGAGCTCGGCGAGCGGCTCGTGGTGGTGCACGGCCAGTCCGACCAGATCCGCCTGCGCTCCGAGACCGCGCAGCGCGAGGCGCTCGACCGCTTCGCCGGCCCGGCCTTCGCCGCCCGGCTCGCCGATTACCGCGAGGTCTTCGAGCGCTGGCAGGCCGCGCAGTCCGAGCTCGACGTGCTCACCGCCGAGCGCGACCGCCGCGCGCGCGAGGCCGAGGAGCTGCGGGCCGCGATGGCCGAGATCGAGGCGGTGGATCCGCAACCGGGCGAAGACACCGCCCTCACCGAGCGCACCGAGCGGCTCACCAACCTCGAAGACCTGCGCCTCGCCGCGACGGAGGCGCAGGAGGCGGTCTCGAGCCAGCTGACCGACGACGCCCGCGACGTGGTCGGCCTGCTCGACACCGCCCGCCGCGCGCTCGACCGGGTCGTCGCGCACGACCCGGAGGTCGGGGCGCTGATCGAGGCGGTCGACGCCGCCTCCTTCGCGGCGGCGGAGGTGTCGGCGCGCGTCTCCCACTATCTCGGCGCCCTCGACACCGACGGCGGGCGCGAGCTCGAGACCCTGCAGGAGCGACGGGCCGTGCTCGCCCAGCTCGTCCGACGCTACGGGCCGACCCTCGACGACGTGCTGGAGTACGCCCGCACCGGCGGCCTGCGCCTGCTCGAACTCGACGGCGACGACGAGCGCATCACCGCGCTCGCCGAGTCGGTGCAGCGCGATCGCGAGGAGCTGGGCCGCCGCGCCGAGGAGCTCACCGCCCTGCGCCGCGAGGCGGGCGAGCGGCTGTCGGCGGCGGTCACCGAGGAGCTGCACGCCCTCGCGATGCCCGACGCGCGGCTCAGCGTCGCGGTGACCCCGCGCGATCCGGGGCTCACCGGCGCCGACCAGGTCGAGCTGCTGCTCGAGGCGCACGCGGGGGCCGAGGCGCGCCCGCTCGCGCGCGGCGCGTCCGGCGGGGAGCTCTCGCGCGTCATGCTCGCGATCGAGGTCGTGCTCGCGGGCTCGGACCCCGTGCCCACCTTCGTCTTCGACGAGGTCGACGCGGGCGTCGGCGGTGCGAGCGCGCTCGAGATCGGGCGGCGGCTCGCGCGTCTGGCCGAGTCGGCGCAGGTCATCGTCGTGACCCACCTCGCCCAGGTCGCGGCCTTCGCCGGCAACCACCTCGTCGTCGAGAAGGCCGGCGACGGCTCGATCACGACCTCGAGCGTGCGACTCGTGCACGCCGCCGACCGGGCGCGCGAGATGGCGCGGCTGCTGAGCGGATCGCCCGACTCCGAGTCGGCGCTCGCGCACGCGCAGGAGCTGCTCGAGGCGGCGCACGGCCGCTGGGACTGAGCGCTCCGCGGCCCGCGGGGCACGTGATCCCCGGGACGACGACGACGGCCCGCGTGTCCGGGCGGTCTCCCGGCCCGGTGGGATACGCTGAAACCCCGTGGTGGATATCGCGGACAAGGTGACCAAGCACATCTTCGTCACGGGGGGCGTCGTCTCCTCGCTGGGGAAGGGCCTCACCGCCGCGAGTCTCGGCAATCTGCTCACCAACCGCGGTCTCAAGGTCGTGATGCAGAAGCTCGACCCGTATCTCAACGTCGATCCGGGCACGATGAACCCGTTCCAGCACGGCGAGGTCTTCGTCACCGACGACGGCGCCGAGACCGACCTCGACATCGGCCATTACGAGCGCTTCCTCGACATCAACCTGAGCCAGGCCGCGAACGTCACCACCGGCCAGATCTACTCGAACGTGATCGCGAAGGAGCGCCGCGGCGAGTACCTCGGCGACACCGTCCAGGTGATCCCGCACATCACCGACGAGATCAAGCGCCGCATGCGGCTGCAGGCCCAGCCCGGCCCGAACGGCGAGCCCGCGCCCGACGTGATCATCACCGAGATCGGCGGCACCGTCGGCGACATCGAGAGCCAGCCCTTCATCGAGTCGGCCCGGCAGGTGCGCCACGAGCTCGGCCGGCGCAACGTGTTCTTCGTGCACGTGAGCCTCGTGCCGTTCATGGGCGCCTCGGGGGAGCAGAAGACCAAGCCCACCCAGCATTCGGTCGCCGCCCTGCGGTCGATCGGCATCCAGCCGGATGCCCTCGTGCTGCGCAGCGACCGCATCGTCTCCGAGTCCAACAAGCGCAAGATCGCGCTCATGTGCGACGTCGACGAGCGCGCCGTCGTCAACGCGATCGACGTGCCCTCGATCTACGACATCCCGACGATGCTCAACCAGCAGGGCCTCGACGCCTACCTCATCGAGCAGCTCGACCTCACCGCGGGCGAGGTCGTCTGGGACGGCTGGCAGGCGCTGCTGAAGACGGTGCACGAGCCCAAGCACGAGGTCACGATCGGCCTCGTCGGCAAGTACATCGACCTGCCCGACGCCTACCTCTCGGTGACCGAGGCGCTCAAGTCGGGCGGGTTCGCGCACGAGGCGAAGGTCGCGGTGCGGTGGATCCCCTCGGACGAGTGCGAGACCCCGGAGGGGGCGGCGCGCGTGCTCGCCGAGGTCGACGGGATCGTCGTGCCGGGCGGCTTCGGCATCCGCGGCATCGAGGGCAAGCTCGGGGCGCTGCGCTTCGCGCGCGAGAACGGCATCCCGGCGCTCGGCCTGTGCCTGGGCCTGCAGTGCATGGTGATCGAGTACGCGCGCGACGTCGTCGGGCTCGCGGGCGCGAGCTCGAGCGAGTTCGACCCCGACACCGAGTTCCCGGTGATCGCGACGATGGCCGAGCAGGTCGAGATCGTCGGCGGCGGCGGCGACCTGGGCGGCACGATGCGGCTGGGCCTCTACGAGGCGCAGCTGCGCGAGGGCTCGCTCGTCGCCGAGCTCTACGGCGAGCCGGTCGTGCGCGAACGCCACCGGCACCGCTACGAGGTCAACAACCACTACACCGCGTCGATCGAGGCGGCGGGTCTGCGCCTGTCGGGCACCAACCCCGAGCACGGCCTCGTCGAGTTCGTCGAGCTGCCGCGCGAGGTGCACCCGTTCTACGTCGGCACCCAGGCGCATCCCGAGCTGCGCTCGCGCCCCAACCGCGCGCACCCGCTGTTCCGCGGCCTGGTGGGCGCGGCCCTCGAGCGGCAGCGGGCGAGCCGGCTGTTCGAGGTGGCGGATCCGGGGGAGGCGCCCGGCGATCCGAGCGTCGGCACGGTCGCGGTCGACGACGCACCGGGCGCCGCGGGCGGCCCGGCCGACGCCGCCGCCGAGCGCACGGACCGCGACCCCGACGTCGACGCCGCGTGACGGGTCGCGCCTGATGGCCCAGGCCGCGTCGCTCGGCGCCGAGCCCGCGGGAGCCGACGCGATGCCGCTCTCCGACGCCCCGGTCGAGCCCGAGATCCTCGCCGCCGAGACGGTGTTCGCCGGGCGGGTGTGGGACGTGCGCCGGGAGAGGTTCCGGCTGGAGCACTCCGAGCCGGTGCGGGAGTTCGTCGCGCATCCGGGGGCGGTCGCGATCCTCGCGCTCGACGACGACGACCGGGTGCTGCTGATCCGGCAGTACCGCCACCCGATCCGCACCGCGGAGTGGGAGCTGCCGGCGGGTCTGCTCGACGTCGAGGGCGAACCGCCGCTCGACGCCGCGCGGCGCGAGCTGGCCGAGGAGGCCGATCTCGTCGCCGAGCGCTGGGAGCGCCTGCTCGCCTTCCACACGACGCCCGGCGGCAGCGACGAGCGGCTCGAGGTGTTCCTCGCCCAGGGCCTGCGCCCCGCCGACTCGACCTTCGAGCGCACCGAGGAGGAGGCCGACCTCGCGTGGCGCTGGGTGCCGCTGGGCGAGGCCGTCGCGGCGGTGCTCGACGGGCGGCTCGAGAACGCGATCCTGCAGCTCGGCGTGCTCGCCCTGCACGCGCGGCGCACCCCGGGCGGATGAGCGAGAGCCCGGCCCCGGCGCCCGCGCCACCGGTCTCCCCGGTCTGGGAGCGTGCGATCGAGCGCTTCCTGCGCCACCTGCGCATCGAGCGCGGCCGTTCGGAGCACACGATCGGCGCTTACCGTCGCGACCTCGAGGCTCTGGCGGCGTCGGTCGGCGCGGCGACGCCCGACCCCGCGGCCCTCGACGCCGAGGTGCTCGCGGGGCACCTGCGCTCTCTGCGGGAAGGCGGGCCCGCGGCGCCGCCGCTCGCGCCGAGCTCGCTCGCCCGGCACGCGTCGAGCATCCGCGGGTTCTGCCGCTTCCTCGTCGACGAGGGGGTGCTCGCGGTCGATCCGTCGACCCGGCTCGTGACCCCGCAGCTGCCCGCGCGGCTGCCGAAGGCGCTCTCGATCGAGCAGGTGCGCCGGCTGCTCGAGGCGGCCGCCGCCGCGCCCGACGAGCCGACGGCGCTGCGCGACGCCGCGCTGCTCGAGCTGCTCTACGCGACCGGCGCGCGCGTCTCGGAGGCCGTCGGTATCGACGTCGACGACCTGGTCGGCCCCGAGGGCGCGGTGGATGCGGTGCGCCTGCTGGGCAAGGGCGGCAAGCAGCGCGTCGTGCCGGTCGGCAGCTACGCGCGCGCCGCCGTCGACGCCTACCTCGTGCGCGGGCGCCCGGTGCTGTCGGCGCGGGGGCGCGCGACGCCCGCGCTGCTGCTGGGGGCGCGCGGGGCGCGGCTGTCGCGCCAGAGCGCGTGGCTCGTGCTGCGCGCGGTCGCCGAGCGCGCGGGCCTCGGCGAGGTGGAGCTCAGCCCGCACAGCCTGCGGCACTCGTTCGCCACCCACCTGCTCGAGGGCGGGGCCGACGTGCGGGTCGTGCAGGAGCTGCTGGGCCACGCCAACGTGGCGACGACGCAGATCTACACCCGGGTGACGGCCGACGCCCTGCGCGAGATGTACCGCGAAGCGCACCCGCGCGCGCGGGATCGAGGCCCTCAACCTTCAACCTCAGCTTGACGCGCGCCGTGGGAACGGCCCCGGCGGCCCGACCTAGAATCGCCGCATGTCGGCGCAGCGGGAGGACGTCACCGAGCTGCCCGGGCTGAGCTCCGACGAGCTGGCCGGGGTCGTGCTCGGCCCGACGGGGCGCCCGATGACCGACTTCCCCGAGCCGGCGCCGCTGCGCTCGCACGGCCCGGCGCGCATCATCGCGCTGTGCAACCAGAAGGGCGGCGTCGGCAAGACGACGACCACCATCAATCTGGGCGCGAGCCTCGCCGGCTACGGCCGCAAGGTGCTCGTCGTCGACTTCGACCCGCAGGGCGCGCTGAGCGCGGGCCTCGGCGTGGGCACCCACGACGCGATCACGGTGTACGACCTGCTGCTGGGGCACGAGCGCGACGCCTCCGCCGCGATCGTCACGACCTCCACGCCGGGGCTCGACGTGATCCCCGCCAACATCGATCTCTCCGCCGCCGAGGTGCACCTCGTCAACGAGGTGGCGCGCGAGCAGATCCTCGCGCGGGCGCTGCGCCAGGTCGCCGACCGCTACGACGTGATCCTCATCGACTGCCAGCCCTCGCTCGGGCTCCTGACGGTCAACGCGCTCACCGCGGCGCACGGGGTGCTCATCCCGCTCGAGTGCGAGTACTTCGCGCTGCGCGGCGTCGCGCTGCTGATCGAGACGATCGAGAAGGTGAAGGACCGGCTGAACCCGGCGATCGAGCTCGACGGCATCCTCGCGACGATGTACGACCCCCGCACCCTGCATTCGCGCGAGGTGCTCGAGCGGGTCGTCGAGGCGTTCGGCGACGACGTGCTCGAGTCGGTCATCGGCCGCACCGTGAAGTTCCCCGACGCCACCGTCGCGGCCGAACCCATCACGAGCTTCGCGCCCGAGCACCAGGCCGCCGAGTCGTACCGCCGTCTCGCGAGGGAGCTGATCGCCCGTGGTGCCGCCGCCTGACGCGGCGGCCGCGGAGGTGGAGCAGCCGGAGGCGTCCGCGGCCGACGCGGCGCCCGATGCCGCGGCCGAGCCCTCCGAGAGCCGCGGCTTCCGGCTGAGCCTGAGCAACTTCGACGGCCCCTTCGATCTGCTCGTGCAGCTCATCACGCGCCGCGAGCTCGACATCACCGAGATCTCGCTGCATGCGGTGACCGACGAGTTCCTCGGCTACCTGCGCCTGCTGGAGGCCGACGACCGGCTCGACGAGGCGAGCGAGTTCCTCGTGGTCGCGGCGACGCTGCTCGACCTCAAGATCGTCGGGCTGCTGCCGCAGGGCGAGCTTGTCGATCCGGAGGACGTCGCCCTGCTCGAGGCCCGCGACCTGCTGTTCGCGCGGCTGCTGCAGTACCGCGCGTTCAAGGAGGCCGCGGGATGGTTCGCGCAGCGGCTCGAAGCGGAGTCGACCCGGCATCCGCGCAGCGTGCGGCTCGAGGAGAAGTACCGGCGCCAGACGCCCGAACTGGTGTGGACCCTCGGGCTCGACGACTTCGCGGCCCTCGCGCTGCTCGCCCTGACGCCGCGGGAGATCCCGATCGTCGGACTCGACCACCTGCACGCGCCGCTCGTCTCGATCCGCGAGCAGGCGGCGCACGTCGTCGCGGTGCTGCGCAGGGGAGAGCCGGTGAGCTTCCGCCAGCTCGTCGCGGGCATCGAGCAGAAGGGCGTCGTCGTCGCGCGGTTCCTCGCCGTGCTCGAGCTGTACCGGCACGCCGCGATCACCTTCGACCAGCTCGAACCGCTCGGCGAGCTCACCCTGCGCTGGTCCGCCGCGCACTGGACCGACGACCAGCTCGCCCATCTCGGAGCCGACTATGACACCTGACACGCCCGACGCCGCCGACGCGGCCCCCGACGACACGGCTGAGAACCCCGCCGCCGCTGCCGACGAGGCGGTCGCGGGCGAGGCGACCGCCCCCGCGGCGTCCCCGGTCGATCTCGAACGGCGCCTCGAGGCGATCCTCATGATCGCCGACGAGCCGCAGCCGCTCGTGAGTCTCGCGACCGCGCTCGGGGCGCCGGTGCCCGCCGTGCGGCAGAGCATCGAGCGGCTCGTCGCCGACTACGACGGCGAGACCGGCGGCCCCCGGCGCGGCTTCGAGCTGCGCGAGGTCGGCGGCGGCTGGCGCATCTACGTGCGCCCCGAACACGACGACGCGGTGCGCGACTTCGTGCTCACCCAGAGCCCCACCAAGCTCTCGCAGGCCGCGCTCGAGACGCTCGCGGTGATCGCCTACAAGCAGCCCATCAGCCGCGGGCAGATCGCCTCGATCCGCGCCGTCAACGTGGACTCGGTGGTGCGCACGCTGCTCGGCCGCGGCCTCATCACCGAGGCCTTCACCGACCCGGAGACCGGCGCGATCCACTACGAGACGACGGAGCTGCTGCTCGGGCAGCTCGGCATCAACTCGATCGAGGAGCTGCCCCCGATCTCGCCGCTGCTGCCCGACGGAGCCGACGGGTTCGACGAGCTCGCGGTGCGGTGATCCGGTGAGCGCCGAGCGCAACGACGGGGAGCGGCTGCAGAAGGTGCTCGCGGCGGCGGGCGTCGCGAGCCGCCGGGTGAGCGAGCAGCTGATCGCCGAGGGACGGGTGCGGGTCAACGGCGTCGTCGTCGACGAGCTCGGATCGCGCATCGACCCCGCCGTCGACGAGGTCGAGGTCGACGGCACGGCCATCCAGCTCGACACCAGCCGCCGTTACGTCATGCTCAACAAGCCCACGGGCGTGGTGAGTTCGATGAGCGACGACCGGGGTCGCCGCGATCTGCGCGAGTTCACCGCGGACTACGAGGAGCGGCTGTTCAACGTCGGCCGGCTCGACGCCGAGACCAGCGGCCTGCTCGTGCTCACCAACGACGGCGAGCTCGCGCACGTGCTCGCGCACCCGTCGTTCGGGGTCGAGAAGACCTATCTCGCGACGGTGCGAGGCGCCGTCGCCCCCGCCGTGCTGCGTCGGCTGCGCGAGGGCGTCGAGCTCGACGACGGCCCGATCGCGGCGGACCGGGCGCGCCTCATCGGCGAGCCCAGCCGCGGCCGCTCGATCGTGGAGCTCACCCTCCACTCCGGCCGCAACCGGATCGTGCGGCGCATGATGGACGCCGTCGGCCACCCCGTGCTCGAGCTCGTGCGGCGCCAGTTCGGACCGCTGCACCTCGGCACCCTCGCGATGGGCGCGACCCGCGACCTCAGTAGGGTGGAGCTCGGCGAGCTGCTGACGCTCGCGCGCGCGGCCCGCCCGGACCAGGCGGCCGCGGTCCGGCCGGGTGCCGACGAGCCGGGCGCCGACGCCCCACCCGCCGACTCCTCCCGCCCCTACTCCAGGAAGCCCCGCCGATGACCGCCGCCCGCACCTTCGGACCGGTGCGCATCGTGGGCACGGGCTTGCTGGGCACGAGCCTGGGTCTCGCCCTGCGCGCGCGCGGCGTCGAGGTGATCCTCGCGAACCGCTCGCCCGCGGCGCTGCGCCTCGCGATCGATTACGGCGCCGGCCGCGCGGCGACCGACGCCGACGCGCCCGCGCTCGTCGTCGTCGCCACCTCGCCCGACTCGACCGCCGAGCGGGTCGCCGCCGAGCTCGCGGCACACCCCGAGGCGCTCGTGACGGACGTCGCGAGCGTCAAGGGCGGCATCCTGCGCGAGCTGATCGCCGTCGGCGCCGACGTGGCGCGCTACCTCGGCTCGCACCCGATGGCGGGGCGCGAGCGCGGCGGGGCGATGGCGGCCCGCGCCGACCTCTTCGACGGGCGCCCGTGGGTGCTCGCCCCGCACGACGCGACGGACCCCGCCCAGGTGCGCGCCCTGGAGGACCTCGCGCTCGACGTCGGCGCCGTGCCGGTCGTCATGGACCCCGAGGATCACGACCGCGGCGTCGCCCTCATCAGCCACGCCCCCCAGCTGGTCGCCTCGCTGCTCGCGGCCCGCCTGACGGACGGCCAGACCCGCGCGGTCGGCCTCGCCGGGCAGGGACTGCGCGACACGACGCGCATCGCGGCGAGCGACCCGGAGCTGTGGGTGCAGATCCTCTCCGCGAACGCCGCCCCGGTCGCCGAGGTGCTGTCCGCGCTACGCGACGACCTCGACGCGGCGCTCGCGGCGCTGCGCGATCCCGAGGCCCCCGGCGCGCTCGCGACCATCGCGGGGGTGCTCGACGCGGGCAACCGGGGGGTCGCGCGCATCCCCGGCAAGCACGGGCGCGACGAGCGCTACGCGAGTCTCGTGGTGCGCATCGACGACCGGCCGGGGGAGCTCGCGCGGCTGCTCACCGAGATCGGCGAGGAGGGCGTCAACATGGAGGACCTGCGACTGGAGCACTCGCCGGGCGCGCAGGTCGGCTACGCGGAGATCGCGGTGCTCCCCGAGCGCTCGCACGAGCTCGCGACGGCGCTCGAGGCCCGCGGCTGGACCCTGGTGGAGGGCCGATGAGCGCCGCGCCGCAGGCGCCCGTCGTGGTCGCGATCGACGGACCGGCGGGCTCGGGCAAGTCGAGCGTCAGCCGCGAGGCGGCGCGCCGGCTCGGCTACGCCTTCCTCGACACGGGGGCGGCCTACCGCGCGCTGACCTGGCTGGGGCTCGAGCGGGGGGTCGACCTCGACGACGCCGAGGACGTCGTCGCGCTGCTCGACGACTTCCCCTACGCGACCGAGGTGATCGACGGCGGCACCCGGGTGCGGGTCGGCGAGCACGACGTCACCGGGGCGATCCGCGAGCCCCGCGTCTCGGCCGCGGTGAGCGCGGTCGCCCGGATCCCCGAGGTGCGGATCGCCCTCAACGACGCCTTCCGCGGCATGCTGCGCGGCACGGCGGCTCCCGGCATCGTCGCGGAGGGCCGCGACATCACGACCGTCGTCGCCCCGGATGCGCCGGTGCGCATCCTGCTGACCGCCGACGAGGCGACCCGCATCGCGCGCCGCGCCGGCGAGCTCGGGCCGGGTTCCGCCGCGAGCGCCGAGCAGCTGCGCGAGCGCGACCGCCGCGATGCGCAGGTCGTGGACTTCATGACCGCCGCCCCCGGTGTCACGACGCTCGATTCGACCGATCTCGACTTCGAGCAGACCGTGCGCGCCGTGATCGATCTCGTCGAGCGGGCGCGGGCGGGGGAGCGCGACGCCGGATAACCGACCGGCCGACTCCAACGCGGTCTCGTTATCAGCTCAGGACTTGTATCACTCCTGTTATCAGTTCTAGGCTGATGACATGAGCGATGGGATCGCGATCCTCGTCGACATCGTCGGCTCGCGCGGGCTCGCCGACCGGCAGGCCGCGCAGGGCCGGGTCGAGGCGGTCTTCGCGCGCATCCACGAGCTGCGCCCGTTCCGCGAACCCGCCCGTGCCACGACCGGCGACGAGCTGCAGGCGGTCTCGGGCGACCTGGCCCACGCCCTGTGGGCGAGCGGTCTGGCCCGGCTGCGGCTGCACGACGATCCGGGGGTGCGCCTCGGCCTCGGGGCGGGCGAGTTCGCGCGGGTCGACACCCGCGACGGCTCGGTGCCCGACGGCTCGGCCTGGTGGAACGCGCGCGCGGCGATCGACCGCGCCCACGAACTCGGGCAGCGGCGCAGCACCGGCTTCGTGCGGTGTTGGTATGTCGGGCCGCATCCGGAGGGCACCACCTCGTACCTGCTGCTGCGCGACGACGCCGTGGCGCGCATGACGGACGAGGAGCGTACCCTCGCCGCGGGGCGCCTCGAGGGGCGCAGCCAGGAGCAGCTCGCGGAGGAGGCCGGGGTGACCCAGTCGGCGGTGTCGCAGCGCCTCGCGCGCTCCGGCGGTCGCGCGCTCGATCTGGCCGACCGGGAGTCGCGCGCGTGATCGCGGCGCTTCTGCTCGTCGCCGTCGGCGCCGGCGACCTCGCCCGCGGCGCACGGTCGCTCGCCCTCGGGTGGGTGCTCGCCGCCGTCGCCTGGTCGGCGACCCTCGCGCTCGGGCTTCTCGGCGGCGCGCCGCCGATCGCGGTGTCGCTCGCGGTGCTCGGCGGCGTCGCCTGGTCGATGGCGGCCGAGGGGCTGAGCGGATCCCGCTCCACGCCGCTGCCCGTCGTCGCGCTGCTCGCGATCGCCGTCGTCGTCGCGCTCGCGGCGGACGGGGCGCTGCCCGCTCCGCCGCCGACCGTCCTCGGTGCCGAGGTCGCCCGCCTCGCGGGCGGGGCGACGCTCGCGCGGGTGCTGCTCGTGCTCGGCGCCGTGCTCGTGCTGCTGCGCACCGCGAATCTGATCGTGCGCGCGACGCTCGTGCAGGCCGTCGACCGTCGCCTCGAGCCGGTGGCGGGCCGTCCCGCCGCCTCCGGGTGGCGGGTGCGCCTGGGCTCGCGGGAGATCGGTGCCGTGGAGCCCGTGGTCGCCGCGAGCGCGCCGTCGCGGCTGCGCGGCGGGCGCATCATCGGCCCGCTCGAGCGGGGCTTCGTGCTCGCGCTCGCGCTGCTGGGCGCCTGGGCGGCGCTCGGCGCGCTCGTCGCCGCGAAGGGCATCGTGCGCTTCCCGGAGATCTCGCGCGACCGGCCCTCCGGGTCGAAGGCCGAGGAGTTCCTCATCGGCAGCCTCGCCAGCTGGGCGGTCGCCGGCGCGCTCGCGCTGCTGCTCGCGGTGCATCCCGCCTGAGGCCGCGGCGACACGCGGGTTCGGGCGGCGGGTTCGGGCGGCGGCCCCGGCGCGGCAGCCGGAGCCGTTCCGCCGGGGGTCAGTCTCCCGCGGTCCCCTGCGCCCGGCGCGCCACGCGGTAGGCCGTGAGCAGCTGCTCGGTCGTGCCGTGGAAGGGAGCGCCGTGCCCGGGCAGCACGAGGTCGACGTCGAGATCGGCGAGACGTTCGAGACTCGCGTCGGCGAGGGCCGGGTCGTCGGTGAAGGGCGCGGGCGCCGGCCCGGTGACGCCGGTCAGCACATGGCGGGTGGTGAGCGCGTCGCCGACCGCGACGGCGCGCACGCTCGGCAGGTGCACCGCGACGCTTCCGGGGGAGTGACCCGGCAGGGCGAGGATGCGCGGCGCGCCCGGCAGCGCGAGCACCTCGCCGTCGGCGACCGTGCGCACCTCGCGCAGCCAGCGGGTGCGGGCGCCGCCCTTGCGCAGTGCGTAGCCGAAGAAGCGCAGCACGGGGCCGAGCCGGCGCGGCCCCGCGGCCGGGTGGCTGCTCTCCTCCCCGCGGGCGCGCGCCGCGTCGGCGGCGCCGACGTAGACCGGCACGCCGAGTTCGCTGCGCAGGCGCTCGGCGATGCCGACGTGGTCCATGTCGCCGTGCGTGAGGATGACGCCGCGGAGGTCGGCGAGCGAGCGCCCGGCGGCCGCGAGCTCTCGGCGCAGGTCGGGCAGGAATCCGCTCAGCGCAGCGTCGACCAGCGTGACGCCGGTGTCGTCGAGTACGAGGTAGGCGGCGATGATGTCGTTGCCGATGCGGCGCAGTCCGGGGGTGATCTCCATGACGGCTACGGTAATTAGCCTTCATGGCTACTGTCAATAGCCTATGCTGGCCGCATGCCCGCACCGGAACGCACGAGCCTCGACGAGATCGCCGCGGCGGCGCTCGAGCTCCTCGACGAGGGGGGCCTCGGCGCCCTCACGATGCAGGCGGTCGCGACGCGGGTCGGGGTGCGGGCGCCCTCGCTCTACAAGCGGGTGGCCGACCGCACCGCCCTCGTCGAGCGGGTATTCCTGGCCTGCGCCGCCGAGCTGGACGCGGTGATGCGCGCGGCTGCCGAGCGCGCAGGGAGCGACGGGGGCGATCGCATCGTCGCGATCGTGGTGGCGGCCCGCGACTACGCGCACGCCTCCCCGCATCGGTACCACCTGATCTTCGGCGGCGTCGTGACCGACGCCGACCCCGCTGCGCTCGAACGCTCCGCCGAGCCGATCGTCGCCGCCTGCCGCGCGCTGGTCGGCCCGGACCGCGCCCTCGACGCCGCCCGCACCGTCACCGCGTGGGCCCAGGGCTTCCTGCTCATGGAGCTCTCGGGCTCGTTCCGGCTCGGCGGCGACGTCGAGCAGGCCTTCCTCCGCGGCGCGCGCTGGATCGCCGACGCCCTCGTCGCCGACCGCGACCAGCGTCTCCCGTAGGCTGGGGGGATGACCACGGGCGCTGCGGACGGCTCCGCCGAGGGCCCGCAGCAGCCCGGCGCGGCGGAGGATCTCGACGACGACTTCGGCGCCGACCCCGGCCTCGCCGACCGCCTCGCCGCGATCGACGACGACACCGCCGAGCGGCGCGCCGCGAGCCTGCGCGCGGGGCTCGACGACTTCGAGCTCGACGACGAGGATCTCGCGCTGCTCGAGGGCTCCGAGGCGGGTGCCGACGGTGTCGTCGAGCTGCCCGCCCTGCCCGTGCTCGCGATCGTCGGGCGGCCCAACGTGGGCAAGAGCGCGCTCGTCAACCGCATCCTCGGCCGCCGCGAAGCGGTCGTCGAAGACGTGCCCGGCGTCACGCGCGACCGGGTGAGCTACAAGGCCGAGTGGATGGGCCGCGGCTTCACGCTCGTCGACACCGGCGGCTGGGAGCCCGACGCCCGCGGCATCGACGCGGCGGTCGCCGCGCAGGCCGAGGTCGCCGTCGACCTCGCCGACGCCGTCATCTTCGTCGTCGACGTCAACGTCGGCGCGACGAGCACCGACGAGCACGTCGTGCGCATGCTGCGCTCCTCGCGCAAGCCCGTGCTGCTCGCGGCGAACAAGTCCGACGACGCCATCAAGGATCCCGAGGCGGCCGTGCTCTGGAGCCTGGGCCTGGGCGAACCCCACCCGGTCTCCGCGATCCACGGTCGCGGCGTGGCCGACCTCCTCGACGAGGCGATGAAGGTGCTGCCGGAGGAGTCGGCCGTCGCCAAGCGCCAGGTGGGCGGCCCGCGCCGCGTCGCGATCCTCGGGCGGCCGAACGTCGGCAAGTCGAGCCTGCTCAACAAGGCCGCGGGCGAGGAGCGCGTCGTCGTCAACGAGATCGCGGGCACCACGCGCGACCCCGTCGACGAGCAGGTCGAGCTCGGCGGGAAGGTGTGGACCTTCGTCGACACCGCCGGCATCCGCAAGCGCGTGCACCTGCAGCAGGGCGCCGACTTCTACGCCTCGCTGCGCACTGCCGCGGCGTTGGAGAAGGCGGAGGTCGCCGTCGTCGTGCTCGACGTGACCGAGCCGATCTCGGTGCAGGATCTGCGCATCATCGACCTCGTGCTCGAGTCGGGGCGCGCCCTCGTGCTCGCCTACAACAAGTGGGACCTGCTCGACGACGAGCGGCGCCGCTATCTCGAGCGGGAGATCGAGCAGGACCTCGCGCACGTCGCGTGGGCGCCGCGGGTCAACATCTCGGCGCGTACCGGCCGGCACCTCGAGAAGCTCGTGCCCGCGCTCGAGACGGCCCTCGCCAGCTGGGACACCCGCATCCCGACCGGCAAGTTCAACGCCCTCGTCGCCGAGCTCGTCGCCGAGCACCCGCACCCGGTGCGCGGGGGCAAGCAGCCGCGCATCCTCTTCGGCACCCAGGCCGCGACCCGGCCGCCGACCTTCGTGCTGTTCACGACCGGGTTCCTCGACCCGCAGTACCGTCGGTTCATCCAGCGGCGGCTGCGCGAGGTCTACGGCTTCGAGGGCACCCCGATCGTGGTGAACATGCGCGTGCGAGAGAAGAGGCGGCGATGAGCCGCCCGCGGCGCTAGGCGTGGATCGGTTCGTCGCCGCCGCCACGCGACTGCTCGCCCCGCTCGAACCCGCCTTCGCCCGCCTCGACCGGCTCGGCGGCGGGCGGCGGCTGGCCGGCCTCCGGCACCGCGTGAGCGAGGAGGATCGCGCGCGCACCCGCCGCGGGTTCGCGGGCATCTTCTGGATCCTCGTGGCCGAGATCGCCATCGGCCTCGGTGCGCTCGTCTTCGCGATCGTGCTCGACGCGAGCGGGGGAGCGGTGCCGCCGGCGGTGTGGTTCCGGTCGATCGCGGTGCTCGCGATCACGGTGACCCTGCTCTACTTCGCCTGGCGCGCGTGGCTCGGCTGGTACTGGGCCTACTCGCGGCTGCGGCTGTTCAGCCGCATTTTCCCGATCGTGACACTCGTGGTGGCGGCGATCCCCGGCCTGTACCCGCTGTGGATGACGATCGAGCAGATCGTGTTCAGCCTGCTGATGATCGGCATCGGCGACATTCTCACGGCCGACCACTTCCGCGAGACCTTCCCGCGCCCCGCGCGTGACTGAGCGATCGCCGATCGCGAGGGACGTTCGACTCTGATCCGCGGGGACGCCGCACGCGACTCTGGGGGCGTTGCGCTCCACCCACTCAGAGATGCGAAGGGATCCGCCTCCATGTCCGCCACCACCGCCACCACCACCACCGACGACACCCGCGTCGTCACCCTCTCCGGCCGCACCGCGGCCGCGTTCCGCGTGCTCGGCTGGCTCGCGATGCTCGCCGGCCTCGTCATGATCGTCGCGGGCGCGACGGTCTGGGGCGTCGTCAGCTCCGAGCTCGCCGCCGAGAAGATCGTCGTCGCGGAGGACGCGACGCTGCTGCCGGGCGCCGAGGTCACGGGGCCGTTGACCGCCTACGCCGAGGCCGAGGTCATCAACCACCACGCCCTCGAGGCGAGCGACGGCCAGACCTACGCGCAGCTCGATCGCGACGACCCGATGCGCGCGACCGTCATGAACGCCTCGTTCCTGCGGGCTTCGCTGTTCACCTCGGTCGTGTCGTTCGGAGTCGCGGTGCTCGTGATCGGCATGGGCCTGTTCGTCGGCCTCGTCGGCTGGGCGCTGACGCGGCTCTCGCCGCGGCGGGCCGCCGCCGACTGACCGCGCCCCGGGGCGCCGGGCTCAGAGCCCGGCGCTCGGGTTCGCGGCGCGCATCGCGTCGAGCGCGGCGCCGGTCGCCTGCCCGGTGACGGACGCGGCCGGGCCCTCGCACGCGATCCAGGCCCCGCCCGTGACCAGGTGGGTCGCCGCCCAGTCGGAGACCTCGGTCGAGCCCAGCTGGTCGTACCCCGTGACCGTGCCCGTCGTCGCCGAGGTGAACCCGTCGGCCGTGAGCCCCGCCTCGAGGGCGGCGACCTCGGCGGAGTCGAGCACCCCGACGTAGAGCCAGAACACGCCGTCGCTGTTGGGGATGCCCCAGCTGCATCCGCGGTACGGGTCGGCGGCCGACGCCGCCGTGGTCGCCGCGTCGGAGCCGAGCACGAACCCGCTGCCCGAGAGGCTCACCTCGCCGAGGTACTCGGTGGAGGGGCTGAAGATCGTCCGCGCGGTGGCCAGCGGCAGCAGCTGCTCGCAGTCGGGGATCGCGATCGAGACCGGCGTCGGGGTGGGCGCGGGGCTCGGGCTCGTCGACACGGTCGGCGTGGGGCTCGGGCTCGGGCTGCCGGTCGAAGCGGGCCCGGCGGTGCCGCACGCCGCGAGCAGCGCCGCGAGGGCGAGGCCCGCGCCCGCGGCGCCCAGGCGGGTCGGGAGGTGCGCGGTGCCGTGCTCGGTCATGAGGACCCCTCTGCTCGCGATGCGGTCAGAGTAGCGCCCGGCGGGCCCCGCGTCAGCCCGTGTTCTGCAGGCCCGCCGCGACGCCGCTCACCGACAGCAGCAGCAGCCGCTGCAGCTCCGGATCGGGCTCGGCGCCCTCGGGGGCGTCGCGCAGCGCGCGCAGGGCCCGCAGCTGCAGCAGCGACAGCGCGTCGACGTAGGGGCTGCGCATCTTCACCGCGCGCTGCAGCACCGGCTTGTTGCCCAGCAGCTGCTCGCCGCCGGTGAGCCGCACCACCCAGTCGCGGGTGAGCGCCATCTCGTCGAGCACGAGCGCGGCGAGCTCGTCGCGGTCGCCGAGCGCGAGGTAGCGCCGCGCGATGCGGGTGTCGGCCTTCGCGAGGCTCATGCCGACGTTGTCGATCATGGTGCGCAGCAGCGGCCACTCGGCGTAGGCGGCGGCGAGACGGTCGGCGTCGCCGACAGCCTCGAGCGCCGACCCGAGGCCGAACCAGCCGGTCAGGTTGATGCGCGCCTGCGTCCAGGAGAACACCCAGGGGATCGCGCGGAGATCCTCCAGCGACTCCACCGAGAGCCCGCGGCGCGCGGGTCGCGAGCCGAGCGCGAGCAGGCCGAGCTCCTCCATCGGGGTGACGGTCGCGAACCAGGGAGCGAATCCGGGTGCCTTCACGAGCTCGAAGAACCGGTCGCGGGAGGCGCGGTCCATCGTGGCGGCGAGGTCGGCGAAGCGCCGGGCGGCCTCGTCGTTGCGCTGCTCGATCGACGGCGCCGAGGCGAGCAGGATCGCCGCCGCCACCTGGTCGATGTGCCGGCGCGCGATCTCGGGGTCGCCGTACCGGGCGAAGATGACCTCGCCCTGCTCGGTGAGCTTGAAGCGGCCGTCGACCGAGTGCGGCGGCTGGGCGAGGATCGCCGAGTTCGCGGGGCCGCCGCCGCGGCCCAGGGCGCCGCCGCGACCGTGGAACAGGGTGAGCTCGATGCCGTTCTCGCGCGCCCACTCCGAGATGCGCTCCTGCGCCGTGTAGAGCGCGAGGGTCGCCGCGACCGGCCCGACGTCCTTCGAGGAGTCGGAGTAGCCGAGCATGACCTCCATCCGCCGCCCGGTCTGCTCGAGCCGCGCCGCGAACTCGGGGTGCTCGACGATCTCGGCGAGGATCCCCGGAGCGGCCTGCAGGTCGGCGAAGGTCTCGAACAGCGGGATCACGTCGAGCACGGGGGGCGTGCCGCCGGGCCCGACGGCGTGGCGCGCGAGGCGGTGCACGTTCGCGAGATCCTCGGCGGACTGCGTGAACGACACGATGTAGCGCCCCGCGGCGCGCGGCCCGAAGCGCTGCTGGATGTGCCCGATCACCCGGATGACCTCGAGCACCTCCTCCGCCTGCTCGCCCGGCTCGCCGCCGGCCTCGAGCTCGGCGAGCACCTTCGCGTGCACCGCCGAGTGCTGGCGCACCTCGAGCTCCGCGAGGTGGAACCCGAAGGTCTGCACCTGCCAGATGAGCTCCTGCACCCCGCCATAGGCCTGGCGCAGCGCGCCGGCCGCGACGAGCGAGCGCTGCACGACGGCGAGGTCCGCGAGCAGCTCCTCCGGGTCGGCGTAGGCGAGGTCGGCGTCGCGCATGCGCGTCGCGGCGATCCGGCGGGCGAGCATGAGCACGACGCGCCGGTGGTGCTCGCCCGGCGAGCGCTTGGCGATGTCGGCGGCGGCCTCCTGGTCGGCCGAGCGCAGCCGCTGCCAGAGGGCGCTCAGCTCCTCCGAGGCGGGGGTGGTGAGGCCGTCCAAGGTGAGGCTGCGCCCGACGCGCGCCGCGGTGCGCTCGAGCCCGCGCAGCACGTGGTCGCTCGCGATCGCGGCCGCCGAGCGCGTGACCTCCGCGGTCACGAAGGGGTTGCCGTCGCGATCCCCGCCGACCCAGGTGCCCAACCGCAGGAAGGGGCGCACGATCGGCTCCGCGGCGCCCGAGGCGGCGCCCTGCAGCGCGTCGTCGACCCGGCGGTACACCTCCGGCACCGCGGTGTAGAGGGTCTCGTCGAAGACCGCCATGACCGAGCGCACCTCGTCGACCGGGGTCGGCTTCTCCGCGCGCAGCGGCGCGGTGCGCCAGAGGGTGTCGACCTCCTGCAGCATCTCGCGGTGCAGCCGCTCCGCCTCGCCGCTCGTGCCCTCGGTCGCGCCGGCGGCGTCGTACTCGTCGAGCAGGCCCGCGAGGCGCCGGATCGCGTCGGAGACCGCGCGGCGCCGCGCCTCGGTGGGATGCGCCGTGAACACCGGGTGGAACCGCATCGCCTCCAGCCGCCGGGTCGCGGTCTCGGCCCCGAGCTCCTCGCTCAGCCGGGCGAACGCGCCCGGCACGGTGTCGGTCGGGGCCTGCTCGACCGGATCGGCGGACCGCTCGCGCAGCACCCGCACCCGCTGGTGCTCCTCGACGAGGTTCACCAGGTGGAAGTAGCTCGTGAACGCGCGCGCCACTTCCTCCGCTCGCTCGACGGTGAACGACCCGGCGATCTCCTCCGCGCGCGCGAAGGCCTCCGGGCTCTCGTCGGTGTGGGCCTGGATCGTCGCGGTGCGCAGGCGCTCGACGTCGTCGAACAGACCGGGCGATCCGCTCTCGCGGAGCACGTCGCCCAGGAGCGCACCGAGCAGGCGCACCTGGGCGCGCATCCGGGCGGGGATCTCCTGGCCGGCCTCGTCACGGCCGACGACATCGAGGGAATCTGCGGGGGTGGCGTCTCGCATGCCTCCACGCTAGTCAGTGAGCGGCGCCGCCCCGGACGCGGGGTGGGGCGGGGGTCGCGCGGCCGCTACGGTGATGCGGTGAGACGATTCGGGATCGTCCTGGGGATCGTCGGGGCCGCGATCGTCGTGATCGCGGGCGCGCTGGCTCTTCTGGTCGGCTTCGGCCTCGTTCCGGGCACCGGTGGCGAGTCCGGCAGCAGCTTCGGCTCGGGCGCGGGGCTCGGCGAGGGCGACTCGGTCGACGGCGACCTCGGGCGGCTCGACCTCTACGAGGTGCAGCCCGACGCGTCGCTGAACCCCCAGCCGCGGGGCGCGACCGCCGACGCCTGGGACGTCTTCGTGCGCATGGTGGGCGCCGACGCGGCGGCCACCGAGATCGAGACCTTCGCGGCGGGCGACGCGCCCGACAGCAGCACGCTCGCCTACGTCGAGGAGGCCTCCGAACCGGGCCGCTGGACCCTCGCGATCAACGTCGCCTCCGTCGCCGACGACGGCGAGCTGCTCTTCGGCACGCTCATCCACGAGTACGCCCACGTGCTGAGCCTCGCGCCCGACGAGTTCAGCTCCGGCGGCGGCTCGTGCCCGACGATCGACGTGCAGGAGGGCTGCGCCGTCGCCGACTCGTACCTCTGGGCCTTCTATGAACAGTTCTGGGCCGGCTACGAGGATGCGCCGCCGCTCGACAACGTCGACGAGGACGTGGCCTGGGAGTTCTACCAGGCCCACGAGGAGGACTTCGTCAACGACTACGCCGCGACGAACGTCAGTGAGGACTTCGCCGAGAGCTACACCAGCTACGTGCTCGAGAGCTCGACCTCGACCGACACGGTCGTCGGCCGCAAGCTCGCCTTCTTCGACGACTACCCGGCGCTGCGCGAGCTGCGGGAGCGGATCCGCGCCGAGTTCGCGGGGGACTACGGCCTGCCCTGAGCCGGGCCGCTGTCGCCCCCGCGGGATCAGTCCACGAACGCCTGCGAGGCGTCGATGATGCGCCCCAGGCTCTCGACCGCCGCGAGTTCGCGCCCCACCTGGGACGGGCGATCCGCGTGGGCGTCGAGCGCCTCCCGCAGCGCCTGCAGCTCCGCGCGGGCACGGTCGAGCCGGCCGCGCGCGTCCTCGTCCTCGGGCGGGGTCTCGACGAGTTCGGCGGTCGCGTGGAGAGTCCGGGCGAACCGGTCGCGGGCCGGGCCGGACGGGTGGCGTCCGTGCTCCGCAGACGCGTCCGTTCCGGCCGCTCCGGCGTCGGCCTCCGTGACCGGGTCGAGCAGGTCGGCGGTGTCGCGCACCAGCAGCACGGTGCGGTCGAGCGCGGCGATCCGGCGGCGGTTGAGCTCGCGCAGCGATCGTCGACGTGCCGCGCGCGGATTGAGCCGGCGGCTCTCGTCGCCGCGTTCGACCTCGGCGCGCACGGCGTCGGCGGTGGGGGAGAGCCGGTGGATGCGCCGGCGCACCCCGCCGGGATCCTCGTCCGTCGCGGCGATCGCGTCGGCGATCTCGTGCATCGCCGCGCCGACGTCGTGCCGGAGCTCGGAGAGCCGTTCCTGCGCGCGGCGCAGGTACAGCGGCGGCACGATGAGCGCGTTCACCGCGAGACCGACCACGATGCCGACCGGGAGGTCGGCGAGGTAGCCGAGGGTGAAGCCGGTCGGGTCGGCGCGCCCGATGACGACCACGAACAGCGCCGCGATGGGCGCCCAGCTTCTCCCGGTGCCGAGCTGGCGCACGCCGCCGATCAGCACGCCGACCGCGATGACGAGACCGATGACGGCGACCTCGGGCCACTCGGCGAACAGCAGGGCGAGCCCGCCGACGCCGATCGCGATGCCGAGGGTCGCGCCGACGAGCACCTGCAGGCCCGAGCGGGTGGACTGCAGCACGGTCGGCGTCATGGCGATGAGCGCGCCGAGCGCCGCGTAGTAGGCGTAACGCTCCTGGGTGAAGGGCAGCAGCGGCGCGAGCCACCACGACAGGGCTGCGGCCAGGGCGGACTTGCCCGCGAACAGTGCGCGTTCCGCGAGCGTGCGGCGCGGGTCGGGCCCCAGGACCCGACGCGCGATCCGACCGAGAGGCATCGTCGTGACGCTACCGGCGCCGACGGGGCGCCGGGCGGGGATCGGAGGAGATCCTCACCTCGCGATCGCCGATATCTGTGACTAAAGTCAAAGGATGGACGGGGGGCAGATCGCCGCCGTGCGGCGGTTCAACCGCACCGTCACCGCGGCGGCCGGGGCGCTCACCGACGCCTACCTCGACGAGGATCTGAGCCTGGGCGCGGCGCGCGTGCTCTGGGAGCTCGCCCGGCTCGTCGACACGGAGGGCGGGGCGCCGGTGGCGCTGCGACTGGTGCGCGACGAACTCGACCTCGATCCGGGCTACCTCAGCCGCGTGGTCGCCCGGCTCGCGGCGGCCGGCCTGCTCGCCTCCGCCGTCGACCCGACCGACGCCCGGCGGCGGCTCGTCGCGCCGACCGACGCGGGCCGCGCCCGCATCGAGGTCTACGACCGGCGCAGCGACGCCCTCGCCGCCGGCCGGCTCGCCCCGCTCACAGCTGGCGCCCGCGCGCGGCTCGTCGCCGCGATGGGGGAGGTCGAGCGTCTGCTCGCCGCCTCCTCCGTCGCGATCGACGAAGTCGACCCCGAGACCGACGACGCCCAGCACTGCCTGCGCGCGTACTACGCCGAACTCGACGAGCGCTTCGACGTCGGGTTCGACGTCACCGCGAGCCTGCCGGTGCGCCCCGAGGAGGTGCGCCCACCCGCCGGAGTGATGCTGCTCGCCTGCGAGCACGGGCGCGCCATCGGCTGCGGGAGCCTCAAGTTCCACGGCGAGGCGCCCGCGGAGATCAAGCGGCTGTGGGTCGACCGCGCCGCGCGCGGGCTCGGCGTCGGCCGACGGCTCATGGACGAGCTCGAGAACCGGGCCCGCGCGGCGGGGTGCCGCGCGGTCCGGCTCGACACGAACGCGAGCCTCGTCGAGGCCATCGCGATGTACCGGGCGCGGGGCTACGTCGAGATCCCGCCGTTCACCGACGAGCCCTACGCCGACTACTGGTTCGAGAAGCGCCTCGACTGAGGCCGTCGGCGCGCCTCCCGGCTGATCACCAGGTGCTGTCGCCGCGGATCACCGCGTCCGAGCCGCCGTCGATGAAGACGACCTGCCCGCACAGGTGCGCGTTCTCCTCGCTCGTCAGCCAGGCCAGCAGGTAGGCGACATCGCGCGGCTCGAAGATGCCGTTGAGCGGCATCGGCACCTGCTGCAGGATCGCCTCCCGCGCCTCCGCCGTCGACGTGAACTGCTCCGTCATCGGCGTCACCACCACGCCCGGCGCGATCGCGTTGAGGGGGATGCCCGCCCCCGCCCAGTCCGGCGTCGGAGCCGAGCGGCGGATCCACCGCGCCAGCGCCCGCTTCGTGGTGCCGTAGATCGCGCCCGCCGCCTCCGGCCCGGCGGCCTCCAGCTGGCCGGCGCGGTGCCGCGCCGCGGGCTCGTCGTGCGCGATCAGCGCCTCGAGCAGCTCCTCGTCGGGCGGGAACAGCGACGCCATCGACGCGGTCGCCACCGCGCGCGGCGCCGAGGAACCGGCCAGCAGCGGGCGCAGCCCCTCCAGGGTCGCGAGCGCGCCGAAGTAGTTCACCGACACCGTCGCCGGCGTCGAGGTCGCCAGGCCCGCGTTCGCGATCACCGCGTCGAGGGTGCCGCCCGAGGCCTCCGTGACGGCCGCGACCATCGCGTCGCGCCCCTCCGCGCTCGACAGATCGGCGACCACCTCCGCGTCGTGCACGTCGACCCCGATCACGCGGTGCCCGCGCTCGCGCAGCAGCGCCGCCGTCGCCGCCCCGATCCCGCTCGCGGAACCGGTCACCAGATACGTCCGAGACATGATCACTCCTCCCGCTCCGCCGGGGCGTCCGCTCCGACGCGGTCAGGATGCGCCGCCGCGGCACCCGGAGGGAGGGCAGAAGGTCCCGCGGAGCGCCCCGCGACACGACCCGGACGCGGCGATGCGGGGCCGCGCCGACGGCGACCCCGCATCGTTCCGGCCCGAAGGCTCAGGCGGCGGCGAGCTTCGCCGCGTACTCCTTCGCCTTCGCGTGCAGCTCCTCGCTCGTGTGCTGCTCCTGCTCGAGGTTCTCGGTGAGCAGCTTCGCGACATCCGCCTCGCCCATCGCCTCCGCCGAAGCGATCAGGGTCTGGTAGGCAGCGATCTCCGCGTGCTCCGTCTCGAGCGCCGCCGACAGCGTCACGTGGTCGAGGATGCTCTCGTCCGACTTGCGGATCAGCTCCTTGCCCTCCTTCGCGAGCTCGTCGGTGACCCGGTTCGGCTGGGCGTCGGGGTTCATCGACAGCAGCGAGAACACCTGCTCCAGGTTCTCGATCTGGCCGCGGGTCTCGTCGGCGTGGTGCGAGAACATCTTCTTCAGCTCCTCGCTGCGCGCCGCCTGCTCCAGCTCGCCCAGCATCTCCAGCGAGTCGCGCTCCATCGTCAGCGCGACGCCCAGTCGGTAGCGGAACAGCTCGTCCGGCTTGTCGAAGTGCTCGAACATGGGAAGGTCCTTCCGTCGTGGTGGTCGACCGCGGGTTCGCCGGCCGACGCGGGCCATGAGACGACAGCCGCGGCCGCGGTGCGCGCTCATCCACCCGACTCACGTCGGGGACTCGGCGCGGACCCAGGGCGGCGGCACGCGTCCGCCCCCCGTCACCGACTGGGCGCCGGCTGGGCGCCGGGTGAGGGATCCGTGAAATCGGGTCCGCGCGCTGCGCGCCGGGAGCATCCTCGCCAACGGCCGGTGCGACGGGGCCGGCCCTCGCGACGAGGGGAGACGTGCACGTGGCCGGGTTCATCGGGGAGATGCGGGAGAGCGCCAACGGCCTCATGATCCGCATCACGATCATCGCCGCCATCGGCGGGCTGCTCTTCGGCTACGACACCGGCGTCATCTCCGGCGCGATCCTGTACATCAAAGACGACCTGAATGCCAACGACGCCGAACAGCAGTGGATCGTCTCCGTGCTGCTGCTCGGCGCGGTCGGCGGGGCGGCGCTCTCCTCCTACCTCGCCGACCGCATCAGCCGGAAGTGGACCAAGGTCTTCTCCGGCAGCCTCTACTTCCTCGCCGCGCTCGGCTGCGCCTTCTCCGTCAACGTCGAGATGCTCATCATCTGCCGCTTCCTGCTCGGGCTCTCCGTCGGCACCGCCTCCTTCGTCTCGCCCCTCTACATCTCCGAATCGGCGCCGCCGCGGGTGCGGGGCGGGCTCGTCTCCTTCAACCAGCTCGCCATCACCAGCGGCATCCTCATCGCCTACCTCACCAACGTCGCCTTCCAGAACGTCGCCGGCGACTGGCGGTGGATGCTCGGCGTCGCCGCGCTGCCCGGTGCGGCCCTCGCCATCGGCATGCTCACCGTGCCCAACACCCCGCGCTGGCTGCAGCGGCACGGCCGACCCGACGAGTCGCGCGCGACCCTCGAGAAGCTGCGCGAAGGCGACCAGCACGCGAACGTCGACGAGGAATACCAGGGCATGGTCGACGCCACCGAGAAGGAGGGGCGCGGCAGCTGGAAGAAGGTGTTCGCCAAGTCCATGCGCCCGCTCGTGCTCATCGGGCTCGCGCTCGCGTTCTTCCAGCAGTTCGTCGGCGTCAACACCGTCATCTACTACGCGCCCACCATCCTCACCGACACCGGCCTCACCAAGAGCGACTCCATCGCCCAGACCGTGTTCGTCGGCGTCACCAACGTCGTCTTCACCATCGTCGCCATCCTGCTGCTCGACCGGGTCGGGCGGCGCAAACTGCTGCTCACCGGCACCGCCGTGCTCACCGTCGCGCTCGCCGTGCTCGGCGTCTACTTCTGGAGCGGGTGGATGCAGGACAACCTGCCCTGGGTCGCGCTCGGCGGCCTCGTGCTCTACATCGCCGCGTTCGCGATCGGGCTCGGCCCCGTGTTCTGGCTGATGATCTCCGAGATCTACCCCGTCGGCATCCGCTCGCGCGCCATGGCGCTCAGCACCATGGTCAATTGGGCCGCCAACTTCGTCGTCGCCGGCACCTTCCTCACCGCCACCAACCTCATCACCACGCAGGGCGTGTTCTTCGTCTACGCCGGGCTCGGCATCGTCGCGTTCCTGTTCTTCGCGTTCAAGGTGCCCGAGACGAAGGACAAGACCCTCGAGCAGCTGCAGCGCGAGCTTGTCAAAGACTGACGCGGCAGGGCCGCGGCGGGCGCGATCCAGCGGGGGAGCCGCCGCATCCGAATACTTGGAGGGTCGGGAGGAGACCGCATGGGAATCGGACGGCTGCTGCTGCGGATCGTCGTCGGAGGCGTGTTCATCGGGCACGGGCTGCAGAAGCTCACCGGAGCCTTCGACGGCCCCGGCCTCGAGGGCACCGCCAAGATGAACGAGAAGCTGGGGATGCACCCGCCCGAGCGCAACGCCCTCGCCGCCGCGCTCTCCGAGACCCTCGGCGGCGCGGCCATCGTCGCCGGCGTCGCGATGCCGGTCGCGACCGCCGCCACCACCGCGGCGATGGCGACCGCGATCCGCAAGGTGCACGCGCGCAACGGGTTCTGGAACTCGAAGGGCGGCTACGAGTACAACGCCACCCTCATCGCCGCCACCACCGCGCTCACCATCGACGGGCCCGGCCCGCTCTCGATCGACGCGCTCGTCGGCAAACACCGCTGGGGCGTGTTCTGGGGCCTGCTCGGGCTCGGCGCCGGCGTCGTCGCCTCCTCGTTCGCCATCGAAGCGGGGGAGGACGCGGCGCAGCGCGCCGAGGCGTGAGCACCCGCCTGATCGTCCTCAGCGACACCCACGTGCCCGCGCGGGCGCGCGACCTGCCGCCCGCGCTGTGGGCCGAGATCGAGCGCGCCGACATCGTCGTGCACGCCGGCGACTGGGTCAGCGTCGACCTCCTCGACCGCATGCTCGAGCGCTCGCGGCGCCTCATCGGCGTGCACGGCAACAACGACCACGGCGAGCTGCGCGAGCGCCTGCCCGAGGTCGCGCGCGCCGAGATCGAGGGGATGCGCCTCGCCGTCGTGCACGAGACCGGGGGTCGGGAGGGGCGCGAGCGCCGCGCCGACGCCGCCTACCCCGACACTGACCTGCTCGTGTTCGGTCACTCGCACATCCCGTGGGACTCCGTCGCCCCGAGCGGCCTGCGCCTGCTCAACCCCGGCTCACCCACCGACCGCCGACGACAGCCGGTGGGGACGTACCTGCGGGTGGAGGTCGACGGGGGAGTGCTCGCGGGGGTCGAGTTCGTCGCGGTGTGACGGCACGGGATCCGGGCGCGGGCAGGATTTGTCCCCACCGCACGGCCGCCACGTCGTTTCGTGACGCGTTGGAAAGGGCGGTATGGGCCCACCTGTTCGCAGGTGCAATGTCTCACGCCCGGGAAACGTGCGAAGGCCGCCCCTTTCGGGACGGCCTTCGCACTCTTGTCTATTGGCGACTCCCGAACCACCGCCGCCGCACGGTGCTCGACGCGCTGGGCTCATCGATACGGGCCGACGCATCGGCCGCCGTCGGCGATCGCATCGCGGAGCCAGAGGCCCTACCGAACAGGAGTTCGCGAATGGTGCCAGTGTCCTCATCACGCCACGCGGCAAAGAGGTCCAGAGCGGAGATCACCGGCTCGGTCTGCGCCGCCAGGAACTCCGGTCGGGCGTATGGCTTCGCGCTTCGCTCGAGGGGAACGGAGCGGACTTCGTGGCTGATGACGAGCGCCCCGCCATCGACTGGAATGCTGCCTGGCAGGCTCGACCATTCCCGCAGGTGACGGACGAGATCTTGGTAGGCCCGTTCCGGGGCGCTCCCGCTCGCGGACTTCACTTCTACTAGCCGTGCGCCCCCACCGTGGGTGCAGAGCAAGTCAGCGTTGGTGGTGTCTCCGAGCTGCTCATCGAGATCAGTGACCGTGATTCCCGCAGACTCGAGAACTGACCGGACCGCATCAACTAGTTGCTTGCCAGTGCCGTACAGCAGGCCCTCACGAACCCCCACGGCTGCGCTCTGCGCTTCCTCGAGCTCGAGCCCCATCCTCAGACGTCGCGCGGCGTAGTCAGTTTCGAGCGCAGCCAGCGCAGCATGGGCATGGCGTTCACGACGAGTCATGAAATCTTCATCTAGTGCCAGGGTGCGCCGTGCGCGACGCATCGCTCCGGGGACAACCTCCGGCAGCGCCTGCTCCAGCAGCCACGAAAGAAGCAGCGGCCAAGGCGTCTCCACTGGAACGACGTAGCGCCGCTCGACGCCGTCCGGCGATACCCAGGCAGCGACTACAGGCTCGCCGAGTTCAGTCTCCAGGATCGGAAGGAGCTTCCCTTCCGGAGCATGCTCTTCGCGACCGAAGACCGATTCCAGCACCGCGCCACTGAGCGACAGACTGCGCCAGACAGGGGCCGGGTTGCTGCTGAGGAGACGTCGAGCGAGCTGGCCGTCGGCGTCACCGAGGTCGGCGGCGGCTCGGACGCGCGCACCCTTACCGATCCGCTGACAAGAGATGCTGGTGTTGGTTCCGCCAATCAGCACCGTTCCGTCGCCCTGAAAGATGCTGAACGGCCCGTCTTCGAGGTGGCCGATTGGGCTGACGACCACCGCGGTCTCACCGCGGCTCTCTGCCCCTCGGCGAAAGCGGTCGAACTCGTCGGCGCCTCGCCCCGTGTAGACACTCGGCTGCAGGGCTGCCGCACAGTCGGCTGCGTCAAAGCCCACCCAGCGTGGCTCAAACCCGAGCCGGGTCCAGTCCAGATCCGCCGTGGCGACCGTCGGCCGCCGCTGCTTCTGCAGCCACGGGGCCGCGTCTTCGCCGACCTGCCGCTGACGCGCCTCGATGTCGTCCCAGTGCTCGGGCGGCTCCGACCCCACGTGAACCGGAACCGGGAGCTGAGTCATGCCTCAATCATGGCTAAACGGGGCGCGAGCATGCATCTTAGAGAAGTACCGAAGTGATACTCCTGAAAATCGCCTGACGATAGAAGGATGAGGCAAGTCGGTGCCGAAGCGACGAACCCGAGAACCCACCTGAAGCTACTCAATTGCCTCTGCTACCACGGGTGCTCCGGGCACCGGTGCGCGCTCGCCGTCCTCCGGTTCGACTTTCGGGATGGGGAACCACGGTTCACCGCTGAACTGTATCGGTTCTTTTCCGAACGCCATCGTGACGGGGGCTGGCTCAGGCAATTCTTCGGGAACGAACCGCACGTCCTCGGGGTGGTGGAAAAGATACTGGCTCGCGTTAGCGGCCGTTTCGAAGTTGAAGAACTTCTCCAACTGGGTCGTCCCAGTCAGAACCATGTCGGCGGTGCCTCTGTGAACCGCTTCGACCGGAACATCAAGCTCGATTAGGGGTTCGATGCTCCCGAGGAGAAGGCCGACCTTGCGAGACAGGGGGAAGGTGATACCCCAGGCGGTCATGAATCCAACTCCCTGCCAGCCATCGCCTCTTGGATCTCGCACCAGGCCAACCGGCGCATCGGAGGTGATAAGGGAACGTCGGTCAAAGTGAATCAACGACCAAGGTCTTCCCACGAGGTACTTCAAAAGGTGCTCGGCGAGGTCAAGCATCTGCTTGATGTGCGCAGTCCTTGGTCGTTCGATTGGGGGTCCCTCAGAGCGGGTCGACAGTGCCCACAACGATTCCACCAGTTCGTCGCTGACAGCTCCCCCCTGCTTCTCGAGCATGCGCCGAAGACCGGGCTTGCCGCCAGCCCCGATCTGAAGGCGGAGCATCTGCCGGGCCATTTCGTCCATTGTTCGACGTTGGGCAGGGACACGAGTGGCTTGCAGGGCGATGAAGTACCCGAGGTTCATGCGGTCGTCGTAGCCAAGAGGCCAGGAGCCAGCGCCAATCTTCTTGAAGATGCCGGCAGTTGTGCCCTCGACCCCCGAGATGGCCTTCTCAATCACATCATTGCCATCCGGATGCCCTTCGACCGCGTAGAACCCCTTGGCGACCGAAGCATCTCGAACCGACTGGATGAACCTCTGCTCACCCGGAAGCTGAATCGTGACGATCTGATCGTTCTCAGCAAAGCCGCGCAGGTAGAACTGCGGGACCGTGTGGTGCCGCTTCGCGGAGTGAGTCGTCACGTCGACATTGTCGCCCCGTGCGCCGACACAACCGCACATCGAGAACGATGCTGCACGCGTCGATGTCAACTTCAAGCGACGGCATGAACTCGATGCGGAACCCAAGCGTGCGCGACTTCCGAGACGCTCGTGCCGCGGGGGTTGCAATCCGACGCCTGCGAGTATCCTCGCCGTCGAGAAAAGCGGACAGGGAGGAGCGGACCGTGTCGCCACACCAGCCTGTGCGTAACCATACGGTCAACCGTTCGCACCTTGCCCGTTTCGCTCGGGACGGCATCCTTCACCGCCTCACCCTCGGCGAGCACGAGGTCAGTCAGCCGGTTCCCATCTCGTTCAACGACGCCTCCGTTCACAAGTACTTCTATGTCGCAGAAGACCCGGAGGGTAACCGCGACTACCGATTCGAGGCATGGGCCGCGGACTTCGAAGGCGCGGCGACCACCGCGATTCGCGACATACTCGATGGCACGCCGTGGTCTGCTGGCGACGCAATCAAACGCCCCCTCGCCGAATGGATCGCGCTGCAAGAGGCGCGCACACCACTGATGAGACACCGCGCAACGAATCTTGTGAGGGTTCTGCTGCACCAGTTCCAACAGGATGGTGCCGCGGAGCGTCTCGAGGCCTTCATGGCTGCCGCGGGTTGGGAGTTCAACGAACGGGAACGCGAGTTGCTCCGCGAACAGATCAAAACCTACCGCGCCGAAGAAGGACGAGTCACCCCTGGAATGCACATCGACCTCATCCGCGCGAGTATGGCGGACGCCGTACCTACGCTTCTGGCCCGCGGATGGGTGCTCGTCAGGTTCGACAACGAGAGTCTCTTCACTTCTGACAACCCGGTCGTGATGCTGGGCGATCAGTTCTTGCCCTCCCCTATGAGGCTTGGCTTGACGGATGCGCAGTACGTCTCGGTCGCAGTCGATCGCAAGGCCGCTCTGGCGCTGCCGCTCGATCCCGGCGACGGCGAGCTTCAGGGCACTCGCGAGATGGCTCACGCGATCAACGCCGCGACTTACATGAACGCTGACGAGGTGCTCTTCATGCACCCCGACGACGACGCTGCGGCGATGCTGCCCTCGATGTTGCCCCCCAGAACCAGGTTCGAGCCCTCCGTGGAGGACTTCAAGGACTTCTCCGAGTGGCCGATCGCCGGCCTCCAGCGACTGGCGTCAATCCGGAAGCAAGCTGCCGAGCAGCCTTGACGATGGCAAGCCCCGCCGGTCGACGCGAGGGGGGATTGAGTATGGTCGCCTACGCGCTCGACGCGGAGTACGAGAACGGGGTAGCCGACGTCATCGCTCATATCGCCGGTGACGCTGCCAAGGTCGATCTCAACGTCCGCATGATCCGCCGCAAGAGCTCGAATCAACGGCAGATCGATGTAAGGGTGACCGGAAGCATCTTTGGCTACGGGGATGCCACGATGGTCGTGGACTGCAAGCGGTACAAGAGTCCTCGAGAGGACATTGTCGGGCTTGACAGGATTTGTCCCCTACTGAGCCGCCTCCACGCCGCTGCGCGGCGCGGCGGACTGCTCAGCGGGGGCCCACCTGCTCGCAGGTGCAATGTCTCACGCCCGGGAAATGCGAATCGGCCGCCCTTACGGACGGCCGATTCGCATTTGTCGGGCTGACAGGATTTGAACCTGCGACCCCTTGACCCCCAGTCAAGTGCGCTACCAAGCTGCGCCACAGCCCGAGACCCGCGGCGCCGGGACGGCGCGAGCACGGCTCCCGAGTCTACATGGGAGTGAGGGCACCCGAAGATGGGGCCAACGGCTCTGGCCGGGGTGGGTTAGGGTTCCGCAGACTCGCCACAAGTCAGGGGGTGACGATGCTCGAGAACTGGCCGCAGGTCGCCGTCGGCGCGACCGCGATTCTCGCGGGTGTGCTCGCCTTCGTCGTCGACCGCACCGGCGTCGTCATGGCGCACGGGATGCGGCACTGGGTTCTCGCGTTCCCCACCGCCGCGTTCGCCGCCATCTCGTTCCTCATCGCCGACGCCACCGGCGGCGCGTGGTGGGCGGTGGCCGGGGGCAACGTCTGCATGGTGCTCGCCTGGGGCCTCGTCTGGAGCGGATGCCGCGCCTTCAACGGGCGCTCCTCGTGGGTCGCGGTCGTGATCCTCGGCGGCCTGATCGCCCTCCTCGCGACCGCCGTGCCCACCCCCTACGACCTCGTGTGGGAGGGCGACCTCGCGCGCTGCCTGCTGATCGCCGCGTTCAACATCGCCAGCGCGATCGAATTCCTGCGCGCGACCCTGCGGCCCTACCCGATCGCGCGGATCGGGGGAGTGCTGTTCGTGGCCAACGCGGTGTTCTCGCTCGTGCAGGCCGGCATCCCCGTCGTCGGCGGGCCTGGCGCGGCCGAGCTCACCTCTCTGCTCACGCGCACCGTCAACCCGCTGTTCGAAGGGGTCTGCGCGGCGGTCGGCGTCGTCTCGATCCTTGTGCTGCAGCGGCAGCTGCAGCAGCTCGTCGACCGCGTGCCCGACCCCGACCGGCCGGTGAGCGCGCGCAGCTTCGCCCGGCGGGTGCTGTCGGCCGACCGCGGCACCGTGATCTTGATGGGGCTCTCCCTCTACTCCCGCCTCCGCGTCGCCTACGGCGGCCCCCAGGCCCGCACCCTCCAGCACGAGCTGCTCGACGCGGCGCACGACGCCGCGCCCGCCGGCGCCGTCGTCGGCGACCTCGGCGACGGGCGCGTCGGCGTGCTCGTGGCCGAGCTGGCGCCCGACCAGGCCGTGCCGCTGCGGCAGGCGATCCGGCGCGGCTTCGAACGCCGCCGCCGCGAGGACGAGCTCGACATCGGCATCCGGCTGCTCGACCTCTCCGCGCCGGCCGCCGACCCCGGCGTGCTCGACACGCTCGCCGCCGAGATGCGGGTGCTCGAAGTCGACGAGCCGCGCGTCGACCCCGCTGGCTGATCGGCCGGCGCTCCGGCAGAATCGGCCCATGCTGCCGAGCCCGTTGCGCCGCCCCGTCGCTTGGGTCTCACGCACCCGCCTGTTCCGCGGCGTCGGGCCGCGCGTCATGCCGCCGCTCGAGCGGATCACCCGCGCCGTCACCCGACGCGAGACGCCGCTCAGCGGCGCGATCGTGCCCTCGCTCGTGCTGCACACGACGGGTGCGCGGTCGGGGGAGCCCCGGTCGACCCAGCTCATGTACTGCCCCGACGGGGCCGACATGCTCGTCACCGGCAGCAACTTCGCCCGCGAACGGCACCCCGCCTGGACCGCCAACCTCCTCGCCCGCCCCGACGCCGCCGCGACCGTGCGCGGCCGGCGCATCGAGGTGCGCGCGACCCTCGTCGCCGAGCACGAGCGCGAGCAGACCTGGGTGCTGCTCGAGCGCAACTGGCCCGGCTACCGCGGCTACGAGCGCTCCGCCGGCCGCGACCTGCGCATCTTCCGGCTCACGCCGGTCGACGGGGACTGACCGAAACCCTCCGGGGCGTCGCCCTCACTCGTCGCCGGGGTCGGCACCACGGCTGCCGCCCCGGCCGGTGTCGTCGCGCTGGTGGGCGCCGACCCGCTCCTCCGAGGGATCCGGCGCATCCGTGCCGCGCGCCCGTGCGATCGCGTCCGCCGCCCGCACGAGCGTCAGGTGCGAGAAGGCCTGCGGCGTGTTGCCCACGTGCCGCTTGCCCTTCGGGTCGTACTCCTCCGACAGCATCCCCACGTCGTTGCGTGCCGCGAGCAGCTTCGCCATGAGCTTCTCGGCGTCCTCCAGCCGGCCCGAGCGCGCGTACTGCTCCACGAGCCAGAACGAGCAGGCGAGGAAGGGATGCTCCTCGCCGCTCAGCCCGTCGACACCCGACTCGGTGCGGTAGCGCAGCACGTAGCCGTCGCGCATGAGCTCCTTCTCGATCGCCGCGACGGTGCCGAGCATGCGCGGATCGTCGGGCTCGACGAACCCGACCTGCGGCAGCAGCAGCAGCGCCGCGTCCAGCTCGCCGGATCCGTAGGACTGCACGAACGTGTTCCGTTCGGCGTCGAAGCCCTGGGTCTCGATCTCGTGCCGCAGCCGGTCGCAGTGCGCGCGCCACGCCTCCACATCGCCCTCGAGGCCGTGCTCCTCGACCCCGCGCACACCGCACGCGAAGGCCGCCCAGAGCATCACCCGCGAGTGCGTGAAGCGCTTCTCGGGGCCGCGGATCTCCCAGATGCCGTGGTCGTCGCGGTCGAGATTGCGCTCCACGTAGTCGAGCAGCGCGACCTGCAACGACCAGGAGAAGCGGTCCTCCTCGACGCCGATGCGCCGCGCCATCTCGAGCGCGAGCATCACCTCGCCGAACACGTCGCCCTGGAACTGCCCCGCCGCGCCGTTGCCGACGCGCACCGGGCTCGAATCGGCGTAGCCGGGGAGGGTGTCGAGCTCGTACTCCATCAGCCGCCGTTCGCCCGCGAGGCCGTACATGATCTGCACGTCGGCGGGATCCCCGGCGATCGCCCGCAGCAGCCAGTTGCGCCAGGCGTGCGCCTCGCCCTCGTACCCGTGCAGCATGAAGGCTTCGAGGGTGAGCGCCGCGTCGCGCAGCCAGACGTAGCGGTAGTCCCAGTTGCGCGATCCGCCGAAGTCCTCGGGCAGGCTCGTCGTGGCGGCGGCGACGATGCCGCCGGTGTCCTCGTGGGTGAGCGCGCGCAGCAGCAGCAGCGAGCGCTCGACCGCCTCGCGGTGCTCGCCGTCGACCTCGCTGCGCTCGGCCCAGTCGCGCCACGCGCTCACCGTGTGGTCGAGCCGCTCGTCGACGTCGGCCGGCTCCGGCGGCTGGCGGTGCGAGGGGTACCAGGTGAAGGAGATGTCGACCGTCTCGCCCTCGCGCACCGCGAACTCGCTCACGTGCACGTGGTCGCTCGGCTCGAGCTTCGGCCCGCGCACGATGACGCTGTCGGGGCCGGCGACGCCGATGAGCGCGTGCTCGCCCTTCGCGCGGGCGTGCTCGGGGGCCTGCCGCACCCAGGGGAGCGCGTCGGCGTAGCCGAAGCGCAGGCGCAGCTCCTGCCGCATCGCGACCTCGCCCGAGAGCCCGCGCACCCGGCGCACGAGGTCGGCGCGCCGGTCGCCGAGCGGCATGAAGTCGGTCACCTCGGCGACGCCGCCCTCGGTCTCCCAGCGCGAGACGAGCACGAGCGTGCCCTCGAGGTACTCGCGCGAGACGCAGCGCTCACCGTCGACCGGCGCCAGGCGCCACATGCCGTGCTCCTGCGTGCCCAGCAGCGCGCCGAAGACCGACGCGGAGTCGTACCGCGGCAGGCAGAGCCAGTCGATGCTGCCGTCGCGGCCGACGAGCGCGCCGGTGTGCAGGTCGCCGATGAGGGCGTAGTCCTCGATCCCGAGCGCCATGGTCACTGGGCGATCAGCTCGGCGTGCTCCGGGTGGCGGGCGAACCAGTCGGCGACGTACCAGCAGCTGGGGGTCACGTGGGTGATCCCGCGGGCGCGCACGTCGTCGATCGCGAAGGTGACGAGGCGGTCGGCGAGACCCTGTCCCCGGAAGCTCGGCACGGTGACGGTGTGCGGGAAGGCGATGGCGTCGCCGCGCTCGCGGTAGTCGAGAGCGCTCGCGAGAGCGCCGTCGACCGTGAGCACGTAGCGGGACTCGTCCGGATCGCGGCGGATGTCGATGTCCATTCCGCCAGCTTAGGCACGTGATCCGTCGCGGAACCGGGGATCGACGGGGGGATCCCCCCTTCCCTTGAGGCGATCCTGAGTCGATCCTGCGCGCTGGACGCCGTCATATTGAGGCGGGCGGGCCACAATCGTCTCGGCGCACGACAACCCCGATGTGCGTCACGGAAGGACTCGTTCCCCCCGACGGCAACCCGAATGCCGAGAGTCCCTCCGACGAGCGAGGGGGCCGCCCCGGGCCCCCTCGCCCCTCGCGGGTCACACCCCACTCGTCCCTGCGAGATCACCCGAGAAGCCCGCACGACCGCCCCGAGCTCCCGCCCCGGACCTCGGGGCGGAGGTGTCTCCGGGCCCGGTCGCGCCGGCCGCGCCCCGGCGGGGGGCTCCCGGCGCGCGCCCCGCTTCTGTTCGTAGTCTTCGGTCATGGACCTTCACGACATCCCCCTCGAGACCCTCGACGGGCGCGCGACCACCCTCGCCGAGCTCGGCGAGGGCGCGGTGCTCGTCGTCAACGTCGCCTCGAAGTGCGGGCTCACGCCGCAGTACGAGAAGCTCGAGGAGCTGCAGCGGCGCTACCAGAGCCGCGGTTTCACCGTCGTCGGTTTCCCCTGCAACCAGTTCATGGGGCAGGAGCCCGGCTCGGCCGAGGAGATCCAGGAGTTCTGCTCCACCACCTACGGCGTGACCTTCCCGATGATGGCGAAGACCCGCGTCAACGGCCGCGGCAAGCACGCGCTCTACCGCGAGCTCACCCGCGTGAAGGACGGCAAGGGACTCGCCGGGCCGGTGCTGTGGAACTTCGAGAAGTTCCTCATCGCACCCGACGGCACGGTGCACCGCTTCCGCTCGAGCACGCAGCCCGACGCCCCCGAGGTCGTCGAGGCGATCGAATCCTCGCTCGTCGCGGCCTGAGTCGGGGCGTCGCTGCCGCGCCGGCGGCGTCAGTGCCCGCGCAGCTGCTCGATCGCGCGCCGGTCGCGCTTCGTCGGCCGCCCGGCGCCGCGATCGCGGCGCACCTCGGCGGGTCGCTCGACCCGCGGCGGGGCCTCGGGCGTGAGGTCGTCGTAGGCCGCGCGCGCGAGGGGAGCGCCGACCCGCTTCGCGAGCAGCTCGCGCACCACGACGATCCGCTCGCCGCCCGGCGTGAGCACGCGCACCTCGTCGCCCACGCGCACCCGCTGCGCCGGCTTCACCCGCTCGCCGCCGATGCGCACGTGGCCCGCGCGGCACATCGCCGTCGCCGCGGAACGCGACCCGGCCAGGCGCACCGACCACACCCACGCGTCGACCCGTACCTCGCTCACGCGCCCACCCTAGGCGGCGCGGCGAGCGGAGCGACCGGATGCGCGGCGCACCTAGGCTGAAGGCATGGCCCGCGCCTCGCACGACCCCTCGGCGCGCCGTCCGCACGGGCCGGAAGACGTCTGGGTCGAGGGCCCGCAGGGCCGGTACTGGGGCCGCTACGGCGCCGCCGGGCTGCTCGTCGCGCATCCGGGCTCCGGGGTGCTGCTGCAGCTGCGCGTCGGGTGGAGCCACTTCGGCGGCACCTGGGGCCTGCCCGGCGGCGCGCGCAAGGGCGACGAGACCGCCGAGCACGCCGCGATCCGCGAGGCCGACGAGGAGGCGGGCGTGCCGCCCGAGCTCGTCGAGGTGATCGGCAGCCAGGTGCTCGACCTCGGCTACTGGTCGTACACGACCGTCCTCGCCCGCGCCGTGCAGCCCTTCGAACCGGTCATCGGCGACGCCGAGAGCGCGGCGCTGCGCTGGGTGCCGACCGGGGAGGTCGGGGAGCTGCCGCTGCATCCCGGATTCGCCGCGGCCTGGCCGACGCTGCGCGCCCGGCTGGCCGAGGCCGACCCGGCGCTCGGCTGAGCGCCCCCGCCGCCCGGCGCACCCGGCGCCGCCCGCGTCAGGCCGTGACGGTCTCCGGTTCGCGCAGCGAGCGCTTCCACGCGACGAGCCCGCGCACGGTCGCGCTCGGGTCGTCGGCGAGACGCTCCATGACGTCGGCGGGCACGAGGTAGTTCACCGCGACGAATCCGCGCACGCTCTCGTCGGCGTCGTCGGCGAGTTCGCGCAGCAGATCGCACGAGGTGCTCTCGTTGCGCGCCACCCACGCGCGCACCTGCGCGTCGGGATCCCGCGCGAGCCGGGCGCGCACGTCGTCGGGCAGGTGCGCGCTCGCCGCCGCGGCGGCCCGGATGCGCGGGTCGCCGTCCGCCGCGAGCAGCCGCAGGCGGCGCACCTTGCTCTCCGTGACCGGGGGAGCGGACTGCGGGATCGCGTCCGCGCCCGCCGCCTCCCGTGCGGCCGCCTCCTGGGCGCTCAGCATGCGCGGGGCGGCGGCCGCCATCTGGCGCCGCTGGGCGGGGGTGTTGAAGCGGATGCACGACATGCGCGGCAGGCTACGTGCTCAGGCGGGCGCCTGCTCGCTGACCCGCCGGGGGATCCACGGGATCACCGCCGAGGTGGTGCGCCGGTAGTCCTCGTACTCGGGGTACTTGCCGCGCGTGATGCTCTCGGTGAACGAGGTCGATCCGACGAACAGCACCGTCAGCAGCGCCGCCCCGACTACCGTCCACTGCCACGGGGAGCCGGCCGCGACGACGCCGAAGAAGAACAGCACCCACCACTGCGCCTGCTCGAAGAAGAAATTCGGGTGGCGCGAGAAGCGCCACAGCCCGGTCTGCACGAAGTTCGCCTGAGGGGTGCGGCCCGCGGCGATCTCGGCGGCCTTCGCCTTCTGGAAGTCCCACTGCTGCTGGTCGGCGATCATCTCGCCCACGAGCAGGGCGAGGAACAGGGCGGCGAGCGCGACGTCCCACCCGGTGAGCGGCGTGCCGCGGTGCTCCCACGCGGTGAGCGCCGGCAGCGCGATGAGCACGAGCAGGGCGTTCTGGTAGAGCACGATGAAGAAGGCGTTGAACAGCTGCCAGCGCACCGGCGACATCCGCGCGCGCAGCACGGCCCAGCGGTAGTCCTCCATGCCGGTGTAGCCGCCCTTGCGGGCGAAGTTGAAGGTGAGCCGCGCGCCCCACAGCGTCACGAGCGCCGCCATGAGGTCGAGTCGCGGGTCGCTCATGCCGGCCGCGATCGCGAAGACCCAGACGTAGACCACCGGCACGATCGACCACAGCCGGTCGACCCAGGAGGTGTCCTTGGTGACGAGGGAGGCGGTCCAGCAGAAGAGACTGACGGTGGCGGCGATCACGACGACGATGACGAGCGGCTGCATGATGCGGATCCTAGCGACGCCCCGGCCCGGCGACCGCGGGACGCCGCGGGCCGCGCCGCCTAGACTTCCCGGGGAGGGAGGCCCGTGAGCACCACCGTGAGCACCCGGATCGTGACGATCCCGAACGCGCTGAGCGCGCTGCGACTGCTCCTGGTGCCCGTCTTCCTCGCCCTGCTCATCGGCCAGCAGTGGTTCTGGGCGCTCGCGACGCTCGTCTTCTCGAGCATCACCGACTTCGTGGATGGGCAGGTCGCCCGCCGCTTCAACCAGATCACCCGGCTCGGCCAGCTGCTCGACCCGGCCGCCGACCGGCTCTACATCGTCGCGACGCTCATCGGCCTGGCCGGCGGCGGGATCCTGCCGTGGTGGCTCGTCGCGGTGGTGCTCGCGCGCGACCTCATGCTCGTGGTGCTCGGCGTCGTGCTGGCCAATCACCGCCTCGGCCCGCTGCCGACCCACCATCTCGGCAAGGTCGCGACCTTCACGCTCCTGTTCGCGCTGCCGACCCTGGTGATCGGCGCCGCCTTCCCCGACCTGCAGGTCTGGGCCGGCCCGCTCGGCTGGGCGGCGGCGATCTGGGGCGCGTTCCTGTACTGGGCCGCGGGCCTCGTCTACCTCGCGCAGGCGGTGCGCCTGGTGAGGACGGTGCGCACCTCCGGCGCGACCGCATCGGATACCCTGGGGGAAGACGAGGAGGGCCGCTCATGACCGACGCCCGTGACGAGCCGGCCGCCCCGCGGTCGGGCGATACGACGGCGCACTACGCCGACGATTTCGCCGCCCAGCTGGCCGCCATGGAGGTCTCCGGCGAGGAGCAGGCGGCGATCGCGGCCCTGCCCTCCGGGTCGGCCCTGCTCGTGGTGCGCCGCGGCCCGAACGTGGGCGCGCGGTTCCTGCTCGACGCCGACTCGACCGTCGCCGGTCGCCACCCCGACGCCGACATCTTCCTCGACGACGTCACCGTCTCGCGCCGGCACGCGGAGTTCACGCGCGTGGGCACGACCTTCCAGGTGAAGGATCTCGGCTCCCTCAACGGCACCTACTACGACGGCGTGCGCATCGAGTCGGCCCTGCTGACCGACGGCGCCGAGGTGCAGGTGGGCAAGTTCCGTCTCACCTTCTACGCCTCACGCGCCGATCTGCCCACGGCGGGCTGATGCCCTCGGCCTCCTCTGCCGCAGCACCGCGCTCCGCGGGGGGCGCCGCGTCGCCCCGCTCGGCGGGGGGCGCGCAGCTGCTGTCGATCGGGCAGGTGCTCGCGCGGCTCAACCCCGAGTTCCCCGAGCTGTCGCCGTCGAAGCTGCGCTTCCTCGAGGAGCGCGGCCTCGTCGCGCCCGCCCGCACCGCGTCGGGGTACCGCAAGTTCTCGCACGCCGACGTCGAGCGGGTGCGACTCGTGCTCGCGATGCAGCGGGATCACTACCTGCCGCTCAAGGTGATCCGCCAGTACCTCGACGACCTCGACGCGGGCCGCGAGCCCGTGCTGCCCGGCGGCACCACGGTCGGGCCCTCGATGCTCGCCGCCGAGCGCCGACGCACGCGCGAGGAGCTCGTGCGCGAGGCCGGCGCGACGCCGACCCTCCTGCAGGACGCGCTGAGCGCCGGACTGCTCGCGCCGGCCGACAGCTACGGCGACGAGGCGCTGCACCTGCTGCGCGCGCTCGCCGAGCTGCGCCGCGCCGGCATCGAGCCGCGGCACCTGCGCGGCCACAAGCAGGCCGCGGAGCGGGAGGTCGCCCTCATCGAGAGCGCGCTCGTGCCCTCGGCGCGCCGGCAGGACGCCGGCAGCCGGGCGAAGGCGCTCGACACCGCGCGGGAGCTCGCGGCGCAGCTCGATCTCGTGCGCGCGAGCCTCATCCGGTCGGCGCTCGAGCGCTGGTGACGCACCGGGCGCGGGTCGTCGACGACTCGGCGGGAGGCGGATCCTCGCGACACGCCGGGCGTTCGCGCGGATGTGATTGTCGCGGCGGGTCGGCGTGGGTACCGTGGGACCCAGCCCCGTCCTCACCCTCAACTTCACGTTGAAGGTTAGGGACGCGATCACGAGGGGAACGGCATGAGCGACCAGACGCCCGCAGCGGACGACCGCTACGAGCTCGAAGTGCTGTTCACCGACGGGCTGCCCGAGCTCGAGGAGGGCCACGGCTACCGCGGCACCGTCGCGGCTCGCGCCGCCGGCATCTCCTACCGCCAGCTCGACTACTGGGCCCGCACGCAGCTCGTCGAGCCGACCGTGCGCGAGGCCGCCGGGTCGGGCTCGCAGCGGCTCTACGGCTTCCGCGACATCCTCGTGCTCAAGCTCGTCAAGCGCCTTCTCGACACCGGCATCTCGCTGCAGCAGATCCGCGTCGCGGTCGACCAGCTGCGCGCCGCCGGCATCACCGACCTCGCCCAGACGACGCTCATGTCCGACGGGGCGAGCGTCTACCTGTGCACCTCCGACGACGAGGTCATCGACCTCGTCAGCCGCGGTCAGGGCGTCTTCGGCATCGCCGTCGGCAAGGTCTGGCGCGAGGTGGAGTCGAGCCTCGTCGACCTCGAGTCGACCGCGGCCGACCCGCAGGACGAGCTCGCCGCGCGTCGCGCGACCAAGGCGAGCTGACTCGTCAGAGCGACGCCACCGACGTGGCGTCGCGGCGGTCAGCTCGGCGTGAGCATCACCGCGGCGTCGCCCGGACGGAGGCGTCGCGAGCTCAGGCGTTCATCCACTCCGGGAATCCGGCCGTCATGCCGGGAGCCGTCGTCGGCGACTGAGGGCTCTGCGGGGCCTGAGGGTACTGCGACGACGGGGGAGCCTGCGGCGCGGGCGGCGCGGCCGCGGCACTGCCCGCGGGAGCCTGCGCCGCGGCGGCGGCCTGCGCCGCCGGATCGAGGTCGACCTGCTCGCCCTCGAGCTTCGCGGCGCGCACGACGCGGTCGAGCAACTGGTCGAAGTTGTGCGCCATCTCCTGCGCGCTCTCGCCCGGCCAGACGTGCAGCGGCTTCGCCGCGCCCTGCGCCTGCTGCAGCGAGGTGCGCTCGGGTAGCTGCGGGCTCAGCACGAGGGGGCCGAACATGTCGCGCAGCTCCTTGATGCGGAACTGGTGCTCGAGCGACTGGGCGCGGGCGCGGTTGACGACGATGCCGAGCGGCTGCAGGCGCGGCGAGAGGCCGCGGCGGATCTCCTCGATCGCGCGCAGTGCGCGGTCGGCTGCCGCGACCGAGAACAGGCCCGGTTCGGTGACGACGACGACGCGGTCGCTCGCGGCCCAGGCGGTGCGGGTGAGCGCGTTGAGCGAGGGGGCGCAGTCGACGAGGACGAGGTCGTAGTCCTTCTCGACGTGCGCGAGCGCCTCCTCGAGCTTCCAGATCTCGCGGATCGAGGGGTGCGGGCCGTCGAAGTTGATGGCCGAGGGCGAGCCGATCAGCACGTCCACGGTGCCGGGGCGCCCGCGGGTCCAGCCCGACTCGGCGATCGCCTGGCGCACCGTGCGCTCCTTGGGGGAGGCGAGCACGTCGGCGATCGTGAGGTGGCCGCCGACCTGGATGTCCATGCCGGTCGACACGTCGGACTGCGGGTCGAGATCGACCACGAGCGTCGAGATGCCGCGCGCGAAGGCGGCCGATGCGAGCCCCAGCGTGACGGTGGTCTTGCCCACCCCTCCCTTGAGGGAGCTCACGCTGAGAACATGCACGATCACGAACTCTACCTTCAGTAGTCTGGGAGGGCCCAGACCCCCGGGCGATCGTTTCGGGGGCTCCGCCTCGCCACCCGCGCCGCCGCGCGTCACCGTGCAGAGGACCGCATGTTCCACAAGATCCTGGTCGCCAATCGCGGGGAGATCGCGATCCGTGCCTTCCGCGCCGCCTACGAGCTGGGCGCGAAGACGGTCGCCGTCTACCCGCACGAAGATCGCAACTCGATGCACCGCCTGAAGGCCGACGAGGCCTATCAGATCGGCGAGGAGGGGCACCCCGTCCGGGCCTACCTCGACGTGGCGGAGATCATCCGGGTCGCGAAGGAGTCGGGGGCCGACGCGATCTACCCCGGCTACGGGTTCCTCTCCGAGAACCCCGAGCTCGCGCAGGCCGCCGCCGACAACGGCATCACCTTCATCGGCCCCGGCTCGGGCGTGCTCGAGATGGCCGGCAACAAGGTCACCGCCAAGGAGCACGCGATCGCCGCCGGCGTGCCGGTGCTGAAGTCGACGCCCGCGACGACCGACATCGAGGAGCTGCTGCGCGGCGCCGACGAGATCGGCTTCCCGGTGTTCGCGAAGGCGGTCGCCGGCGGCGGCGGGCGCGGGATGCGCCGCGTCGACCGCCGCGAGGAGCTGCGGCCCGCGCTCGAGGCCGCCATGCGCGAGGCGGACTCCGCCTTCGGCGACCCGACGATGTTCATCGAACAGGCGGTCGTGCGCCCGCGGCACATCGAGGTGCAGATCCTCGCCGACGCCACCGGCGAGACGATCCACCTGTTCGAACGCGACTGCTCGGTGCAGCGCCGGCACCAGAAGGTCGTCGAGATCGCGCCGGCGCCGAACCTCGACCCCGAGATCCGGGCGGCGATGCACCGCGACGCGATCGCGTTCGCGCGCTCGATCGGCTACGTCAACGCCGGCACCGTCGAGTTCCTGCTCGACACCGCGGGGGAGCGCGCCGGGCAGCACGTGTTCATCGAGATGAACCCGCGCATCCAGGTCGAGCACACCGTGACCGAGGAGGTCACCGACGTCGACCTCGTGCAGTCCCAGATGCGCATCGCGGCGGGGGAGAGCCTCGCCGACCTGGGCCTGCACCAGGGCGACATCCAGCCGCGCGGCTTCGCCATCCAGTGCCGCATCACGACGGAGGACCCGAGCGCCGGCTTCCGGCCCGACACCGGCAAGATCACGACTTACCGCTCGCCGGGCGGTGCGGGCATCCGCCTCGACGGCGGCACGGTCGCCGCGGGCGCGCAGGTCTCGCCGCACTTCGACTCGATGCTCGTCAAGCTCATCTGCCGCGGGCGCGACTTCTCCTCCGCCGTGCTGCGGGCGCGTCGCGCGCTGGCCGAGTTCCGGCTGCGCGGGGTCGCGACGAACATCCCGTTCCTGCAGGCAGTCTTCGACGATCCCGACTTCCTCGCGGGCGACGTCTCGACCGCGTTCATCGAGGAGCGTCCGCAGCTGCTCGACGCGCACACCTCGCGCGACCGCGGCACCAAGATCCTCACCTGGCTCGCCGACGTCACCGTCAACCAGCCGCACGGCCCAGGGATGGGCGCGATCGACCCCGCGCAGAAGCTCCCCGTGGTCGACCTCGAGGCCCCCGCGCCGGCGGGCACCCGCCAGCGGCTGCTCGAGATCGGTCCCGAGGGATTCGCGTCGGAGCTGCGCCAGCAGACCCGCCTCGCGGTCACCGAGACGACCTTCCGCGACGCGCACCAGTCGCTGCTGGCGACGCGGGTGCGCACCAAGGACCTCGTCGCGGTGCTGCCGCACGTCGCGCGGCTCACGCCCGAGCTGTTCAGCGTGGAGGCCTGGGGCGGCGCGACCTACGACGTCGCGCTGCGCTTCCTCGGCGAGGACCCGTGGGAGCGGCTCCTCGCGATGCGCGAGGCGCTGCCGAACGTCGCGATCCAGATGCTGCTGCGCGGCCGCAACACGGTCGGCTACACGCCCTACCCGACCGAGGTCACCGCGGCCTTCGTCGAGGAGGCGGCCGCCGCGGGCGTCGACGTGTTCCGCATCTTCGACGCGCTCAACGACGTCGACCAGATGCGCCCCGCGATCGAGGCGGTGCTCGCCACCGGCAGCACCGTCGCCGAGACGGCGCTGTGCTACACCGGCGACCTGCTCGACCCCGCCGAGGATCTCTACACCCTCGACTACTACCTGCGGCTGGCCGAGCAGATGGTCGACGCGGGCGCGCACATCCTCGCCGTCAAAGACATGGCCGGTCTGCTGCGCGCGGGAGCCGCCGAGAAGCTCGTCGCCGCGCTGCGCAGCCGGTTCGACCTGCCGGTGCACGTGCACACCCACGACACCGCGGGCGGCCAGCTCGCGACGCTGCTCGCGGCCTCGCGCGCCGGGGCGGATGCCGTCGACGTCGCCTCCGCGCCGATGGCCGGCACCACGTCGCAGCCCTCGCTCTCCGCGCTCGTCGCGGCGACGGCCCACACCGAGCGCGACACCGGCCTGTCGCTGCAGGCGGTGAGCGACCTCGAGCCCTACTGGGAGGCGGTGCGCCAGGTCTACCGGCCCTTCGAGTCCGGCCTGCCCGGCCCGACGGGCCGGGTGTACCGGCACGAGATCCCCGGTGGGCAGCTGTCGAACCTGCGCCAGCAGGCCATCGCGCTCGGGCTGCGCGACCACTTCGAGAAGATCGAGGACTACTACGCGGCAGCCAACCGCATCCTCGGGCGCATCCCCAAGGTCACGCCCTCCTCGAAGGTGGTGGGCGATCTCGCCCTGCAGCTCGCGGCGGCCGACGTCGACCCCGAGGACTTCGAGGCGAACCCGCAGAAGTACGACATCCCCGACTCCGTCATCGGCTTCATGGCGGGCGAGCTCGGCGACCTGCCGGGCGGCTGGCCCGAGCCGTTCCGCACCAAGGTGCTCGAGGGGCGCGAGGTGAGGATCGGCATCGAGCCGCTGAGCGCGGACGACCAGGAGGGTCTCGCGGGCGATCCCTCGACCCGGCGCGCGACCCTCAACCGCCTGCTGTTCCCCGCCCCGACCGCGCAGTTCGACACGGTGCGCGACGAGTTCGGCGACCTCTCGGTCGTCGCTACGCCCGAGTACCTCTACGGCCTCACCGCGGGGGAGGAGCGCGTCGTCGAGATGGAGCGCGGCGTCAGCCTCATCATCGGCCTCGAGGCGATCGGCGAGCCCGACGAGAAGGGTCTGCGCACCGTCATGACGACCCTCAACGGGCAGCTGCGCCCCATCGCGGTGCGCGATCGCTCGATCGAGGTCGAGTCGAAGGCGGCCGAGAAGGCGGATCCGGGGGTGCCCGGTCAGGTCGCGGCGCCGTTCCAGGGGGTCGTCACGCTCAAGGTGGCCGCCGGGGACACGGTGGCGGCGGGTCAGGCGGTCGCGTCGATCGAGGCCATGAAGATGGAGGCCGCCATCACGAGCCCCGTCGGCGGCGTCGTCGAGCGGCTCGCGATCCCGCCGACCCAGCAGGTCGAGGCGGGAGATCTCCTCGTGGTGATCCGAAGCTCCTGAACGGAGTCTGGGCGCGACCTGAGCGCCTCGGCCACATCCGCTAAACTGGTCTGTCGGCCTGTTCGATGCTGCCCTCACGGGGTCGGCACCCGACGAGGCGGACGAAGGGGGAGTGATGACCGACCACGTGACGCGCCGCGATCCGGCGGACGCCGGCGCAGAACCGAGCTCGAGCTCCGATTCGGCGCTCGCGGTGGCGACCGACCCCGCGCTGACCTTCCGGGTCGAGCTGCCGCCGGTCGTGCACGAGACGCCCGACGACGAGGTCGCCGTCGCGCTTCCCGACGTGCCGGTGGATGCCGCCGGCGCCCCCGCGGCGCTCGCCACCTCATCCCTCGAGCTCGACCCGATCGCGTACGCCGAGGAGGCGCCGCCCGAGCCGGAGCCCGAGATCCCGCCGCTGCCCGGCCACGACGATCCGGCGCCCGAGCGCCGTCGTCGTCGCGCGCTCGCCTCGCCGCCCCCGCCGGTGCCGCGCGCGGTGCGCCGCTTCGGGCGCGCCGCCTACCGCGCCGAGGCCCCCGAGGGGCGCCTGCCGTTCCTCGTCTGGCGCGCGAGCCTGCGCCTCGTGCACCTCGACGACTCCTTCGCCGTGCGCGAGCGCAAGGCCCTCGACCGCCGCATCGGCGCCACCCTCTACCCGCCGGCCAACCACGTGGCCGTCGTCACCCGCAAGGGCGGGGTCGGCCAGACCACGGTCGCCGCCCTGCTCGGCCTCGCCATGGCGCGGGTGCGCGACGACCTCGTCGTCGCCCTCGACGCGAACCCTGACCGCGGCACGCTCGGCGACCGGTTCGGCACCGCGGAGGACGCGACCATCGCCGACGTCGTCGCGCAGGCGCGCCGCCTCGGCCGCCGCGCCGACTTCGCCGCCTTCGCCGGCGCCGAGCCGGGCCGGCTCGTCGTGGTCGGCTCCGACCGCGACCCGGCGCGCACCGCGCCGCTCGACCCGCGCGACTTCGGCGCCGTCAGCCGCGTGCTCGACGAGGTCGCGGGCATCGTCATCACCGACACCGGCACCGGCCTGCGCCAGGAGGTCACGCGCGCGGCGCTGCGCCGCGCCGACGGCCTCGTGCTCGTCGCGGGCGCCGCGGTCGACGAGGCGCAGCTCGCGAGCGAGACCCTCGACGGTCTCGAGGCGAACGGCGACGCCGAGCTCGTGCGCGGCGCGGTCGTCGTGCTCAACACCGCGACGGTCGCGACCGACCCGGCGCGCCTCGACGACATCGAGGCGCACTTCGCCGCCCGCACCCGCGCCGTCGTGCGGATGCCCTACGACCCCGCTCTCGCGGCCGGCGCCCCGGTGCGCCCCGAGCAGCTGCAGCCGCTCACGCGCGACATCGTCCGCGAGCTCGCGGCGCTCGTCGTGGACGGGCTCTCGGCCCCCGAGGAGGCCGCCGACGAGATCGAGGCCCCCGCCCCGGACGGGACGGGCATCGCCTCGTGACGGAGCGGCAGATCCGCCTCTTCGGCGACCCGGTGCTGCGCTCGAAGGCCGATCCGGTGAACGCGGTGCCGGGGGAGGCGCGCGCTCGCGCCCTCGCCGAGGACCTCGTCGACACCGTGCGCCCGCCCGGACGCGCCGGCGTCGCGGCGCCGCAGATCGGGGTCGGACTGCGCGCCTTCAGCGTCAACATCGACGGCGAGATCGACTACGTGTTCGATCCCGTGCTGGAGGTCGCCGGCGACCCGGAACCGGTCGACGAGGGGTGCCTCTCGGTGCCGGGCTTCTACTTCCCCCGCGAGCGCCACCCGTGGGCGCGCGTGACCGGGGTCGACGCGGAGGGTCGCCCGGTGGTGCTCGAGGGCGAGGGGCTCATGGCCCAGGCGCTCCAGCACGAGTGCGACCACCTCGACGGCCGCCTGTACGTCGAGGGGCTGGCACCGGAGATCAAGCGCGAGGCGCTGCGGGCGATCCGCCAGGCCGACTGGTTCCAGCCGACCCGCTGACCGCCCGCGCGCCGCGCTGAGCGCTCCGGCTCAGTGCACCACCATCTGCGACTGGGTCTCGGGCTTGGCCGAGTACATCTCGTCGATCTCGCGGGCGAAGTCCTCGAGGATCGGCCCGCGCTTGATGCTCATCTTCGGCGTCAGGTGACCGCTCGCCTCGGTGAACTCGATCGGCAGGATCGTGAAGCGCCGGATCGACTCGGCGCGCGAGACCCGCTCGTTGGCGCTGTCGATCGCGCGCTGCACCTCGGCGACGACCTTCGGGTGCGTGACCGCCTCGGTGATCGGCATCTCAGGCGACTCGCCGTTGTTGCCCAGCCACGTCGGCAGCATCTCGGGGTCGAGCGTGACGAGCGCGGAGACGAAGGGCTTCTGGTCGCCGACGACGACCACCTGGCCGACGATCGGGTTGGCGCGCACCGGGTCCTCGAGCCCGGCCGGCGCGACGTTCTTGCCGCCGGCCGTGATGATGATCTCCTTCTTGCGCCCGGTGATCGTGAGGTAGCCCTCCTCGTCGATCGAGCCGATGTCGCCGGTCTTGAACCACTCGCCGTCGAAGGTCTCCGCCGTCGCCTCGGGCTTGTTCCAGTAGCCGGCGAAGACGTCGACGCCCTTGACGAGCACCTCGCCGTCCTCGGCGATGCGCAGCGAGACGCCCGGCAGCGCCGGCCCGACGGTGCCGATCTTGATGCGGCTGGGCACGTTGACGGTCGCCGGAGCGGTCGTCTCGGTCAGGCCGTAGCCCTCCATGATGAGCACCCCGAGGCTCTTGAAGAAGTGCCCGAGGCGCAGGCCCAGGGGGGCCGATCCGGAGATGGCGTACTTCACGTTGCCGCCCATCGCCTCGCGCAGCTTCGAGTACACGAGCCGGTCGAAGAGCCGGAACTGCACGGCGAGGCCGAAGGGCACCTTGCCGGCGTCGACCGCCTGCGAGTGGGCGACGGCGACCTCGGCGGCGCGACGGAAGATCTTGCCCTTGCCGCCGCCCTCCGCCTTCTGCTCGGCGGAGTTGTAGACCTTCTCGAACACGCGAGGCACGGCCAGCAGGAAGGTCGGCTTGAAGCTGCCGAGCGCCGGCAGCAGCTTGCTCGTGTCCGCCTGGTGACCCACCTTCACGCCGCACGTGATGGCGAGCACCGAGATGAAGCGGGCGAAGACGTGCGCGGTCGTGATGAACAGCAGGGTCGAGGATCCCGGCGCCACGACCTCCGGCATGACCTGCCCGGCGTTGCGGGCGGTCTCGACGAAGTTCGCGTGGGTGAGGATGCAGCCCTTGGGCGTCCCGGTCGAGCCGGAGGTGTAGATGAGGGTCGCGAGGTCGGAGCCCACCGCCGTCGTGCGGCGCGTCTCCAGCTGCTCGTCGGTGACGGATCCACCCGAGGCGGCGAGCTTGTCGAGGTCGCCGTTGCCCATCTGCCAGATCTTCGTCACGGCCGGCAGATCGGCGCGCACCTCATCGAAGCGGGTGAAGTGCTCCGCGGTCTCGACGATGAGACCGGTGGCGCCCGAGTCGGTGAGGATGTACGAGATCTGCGAGGGCGAGGAGGTCTCGTAGATCGGCACCAGCACGGCACCGGCGAACCAGGTCGCGAAGTCGACGAGGGTCCACTCGTACCGGGTGCGGCACATGAAGCCGATCTTCTCGCCGGGCTCGACGCCCGCGGCCATGAGGCCCTTCGCGAGGGCCACGACCTGCGCGTGGAACTCGGCGGTCGTGACGTCGCTCCAGCCGCCGTCGTCGGTCGGCAGCGCGAACAGGGGTTCGTCGCCGTGCTCGGCCAGCCGCGCGACCAGGAGGTCGGTGGTGTTGGCCTGCGGGTCGGCGGGGACGGCGGCGGGGGTGGAGGTCTCGTTCACGGCAGCTCCTTCGGTACCGGGTCGTTCCCCGGATTCTACGGGACCGGCCGGCCCCCATCCCGAGGATCCGCCCGGTGAAGCGGCCGCCCGCGCCCACTAGACTCGACGCCCGTGCGAGCGATCGGGATCGACATCGGCGGCACCAAGATCGCCGCGGCGCTCGTGGACGAGACGGGGGCGATCGAGCGCCGGCTGAAGCGCAAGACGCCCGCGGGCGACGGGCCGGCGATCGTCGACGCCGTCGTCGACCTGGTGACCGAGCTCGCCGGGGGCGACACGAGCATCCCGGCCGGGGTCGCCGCTCCGGGGTTCATCGACCTCGCCCAGAGCACCGTGTACTACGCGCCCAACATCAACTGGCGTCACGAACCGCTGCGCGAGGTGCTGAGCCGGCGTCTGCCCGGCGTGCACATCACGATCGACAACGACGCCAACGCGGCGGGCTGGGCGGAGTTCCGCTTCGGTGCGGCCCGCGAGCAGCACGACATGACGCTGCTGACGCTCGGCACCGGGGTCGGCGGCGCGATCGTCACCGGCGGGCAGCTGCTGCGCGGCGGATTCGGCGCGGGCGGGGAGATCGGGCACCTGCGGCTGGTGCCCCAGGGCCTGCCGTGCGGCTGCGGGCAGCGCGGCTGCCTCGAGCAGTACGGCTCGGGTCGCGCACTGCTGCGGATGGCGAACGAGATCGCCGACGCCGGCGGCATCGGGCAGAACCTCGCCGCCGTGCGGGAGGCCCAGGGCGCCCTCGACGGCGACATCGTCGGGGCGCTCATCCAGGAGGACGATCCGGGTGCGCTTGCCGCGCTGCGCGAGCTGGGGGGCTGGATCGGGCAGGCCTGCGCCTCGCTCTCGGCGGTGCTGGATCCTGAGCTGTTCGTGTTCGGCGGCGGCGTCTCGGCCGCGGGGGAGACGCTGCTCGAGCCGATCCGCGAGGCCTTCCACGCCCACCTGCCGGCCCGCGGGTTCCACCCCGAGCCCGACTTCGTCATCGCCACCCTCGGCAACGACGCCGGCATGGTCGGCGCGGCCGATCTCGCCCGCACCGCCCTCGGCGCGGTCCCCGGCGTGGCAGGCTGAACGCGATGCTCTACTGGCTGCTCAAGCACATCGTGCTGGGACCGTTCCTGCTCTCGGTCTTCCGGCCGTGGGTGCGCGGCCGCGAGAACATCCCCGCGAAGGGCCCCGTGATCTTCGCGAGCAACCACGTCTCCTTCGTCGACTCGGTGTTCCTGCCGCTCGTCGTCGATCGCCAGATCCGCTTCCTCGCCAAGAGCGACTACTTCACCGGCACGGGTCTCAAGGGCGCGATCGTGCGCTGGTTCTTCCTCGGCATCGGCCAGCTGCCGATCGACCGTTCCGGCGGCAAGGCCTCCGAGGCCTCGCTCAACTCGGGTCTCGAACACCTCGCCGGCGGCGGATGGCTCGGCATCTACCCGGAGGGCACGCGCAGCCCCGACACCCGCCTCTACCGCGGCCGCACCGGGGTCGCGCGCATGATCCTCGAGTCCGGGGCGCCGGTCGTGCCGGTCGCGATGATCGACACCGAGAAGGTCATGCCGCTCGGCCACAAGCTCCCGGTGGTGCGCCGGGTCGGTGTCGTCTTCGGCGAGCCGCTCGACTTCACCCGCTTCGAGGGTCTCGAGGGCGACCGCTTCGTGCTGCGCTCGATCACCGACGAGATCATGTACGAGCTCATGCGCCTCTCGGGTCAGGAGTACGTCGACGTGTACGCCTCGAGCGTGCGGCGCCCCGCGAGCCAGCACCGCGGCCGCCGCGGCCGGGCGCGCGCTCGCGCCGCCGCCGCCCGCGCCGGCCGGCCCGAGGCCGCCGACGCGTCAGCGGGCGTCTCGACCTCGGCCTAGACTGGTCGGCTGGTGCCGCGCTCCGCGCGGCCCGCGGCGCCCCGTCGATCCCGGGGCGGCCCGACCGATCGAGGAACCCCCGTGTCTGACTCCACCGAGACCGTCGTCCAGGCCGATCCGAGCGTGCTGGCGGGTCTCGACGCGTGGCGCGAGCTCCCGGTCAAGCAGCAGCCGAGCTGGCCCGACCCGGAGGCCACGGCCCGCGTCTCCTCGCAGCTCGCGACGCTGCCGCCGCTGGTGTTCGCGGGCGAGGTCGACATCCTGCGCGAGCGGCTCGCGCGGGTCGCGCGCGGCGAGGCCTTCCTGCTGCAGGGCGGCGACTGCGCCGAGACCTTCGCCGGGGCGACCGCCGACCAGATCCGCCGGCGCATCAAGACCGTGCTGCAGATGGCGGTCGTGCTGACCTACGGCGCCTCGATGCCGGTCGTGAAGATGGGCCGCATGGCGGGGCAGTTCGCCAAGCCGCGCTCGAGCGACACCGAGACCCGGGGTGACGTGACGCTGCCGGCCTACCGCGGCGACATCGTCAACTCCTACGACTTCACCCCCGAGGGCCGCACGCCCGACCCGCAGCGGCTGCTCGACGGCTACCACATGGCGGCCTCGACGCTGAACCTCATCCGCGCCTTCACCCAGGGCGGCTTCGCGGATCTGCGCGAGGTGCACTCCTGGAACCGCGGCTTCGCCTCCAACCCGGCCAACCAGCGCTACGAGGGCCTCGCGCGGGAGATCGACCGCGCGGTGAAGTTCATGGAGGCGGCCGGCGCCGACTTCGACGAGCTGCGCCGGGTGGAGTTCTACACCGGGCACGAGGGCCTGCTCATGGACTACGAGCGGCCCCTGACGCGCATCGACTCCCGCAACGGCACGCCGGTCAACACGAGCGCGCACTTCCTGTGGATCGGCGAGCGCACCCGCGATCTCGACGGCGCGCACGTCGACTACTTCAGCCGCATCCGCAACCCGATCGGGGTCAAGCTCGGCCCGTCGACGACCGTCGACGACATGGAGCGCCTCATCGACAAGCTCGACCCCGAGCGCGAGCCGGGGCGGCTGACCTTCATCACGCGGATGGGCGCGGGCAAGATCCGCGACGCGCTGCCCCCGCTGCTCGAGGGCATCAAGACGCTCGACGCGACGCCGGTCTGGGTGACCGACCCGATGCACGGCAACGGGATCACGACGCCGACCGGCTACAAGACCCGGCGCTTCGACGACGTGGTCGACGAGGTGCGCGGATTCTTCGAGGCGCACCGGGCGGCGGGCACGTTCCCGGGCGGCATCCACGTGGAGCTCACCGGCGACGACGTCACCGAGTGCCTCGGGGGCTCGGAGATGATCGACGAGGAGACCCTCGCGACCCGCTACGAGTCGCTGTGCGACCCGCGCCTCAACCACATGCAGTCGCTCGAGCTCGCGTTTCTGGTCGCCGAGGAACTCGGCGACGTTCGATAGCGCGGTGCCGAGGAACTCGGCGACGTTCGATAGCGCCGTGCCGAGGAACTCGGCGACGTTCAATAAACGCAGTGCCGAGGAACTCGGCGGCGTGACGCGCTAGCCGGCTTCGAGCGCGACGGTGACCGTCGACCCCTTGTCGACGATGTTGCCGGCCTCCGGGTCGAGCGACTTCACGCGCGCCGAGTCGGGCACGCCGTCGAGGAACTCGCTGATGCCGTTCTTGAACGCGATCTGGAAGCCGGCGGCCTGCAGGGTCGCCTTGGCCTCGCTCCAGACGTCGCCGACGAGGTCGGGGATCTGCACCTGCTCGGGACCGCGGGAGATGCGCAGCGCGACCTCGTCGCCGGTGCGGATGGTGAGCGGGTTGCCGTCGGCGTCGGTCGTGACGACGCCGATCACGGCGCCCTTGGGCACGTCGCCGTTGAACTCCTCGGGACCGGGGGAGGCGGTCAGCTCGACGTCCTTGAGGACGGCGGTCGCCTCCTCGACGCTATTTCCGCTGACGTCGGGCAACGGCCCGGCGGAGACGATGAGGGTGATCGGCTGCTTCTCGCCGTACTGCGCGACCCCGGCGAGGCTCGTGCCGTCGGCGTCGAGGGCGTCGATGACGATGCCGGGCGCGACCTCCGAGGAGAACTGGCGGAGGGGATCCTCGGCGGTCCAGTGCGATTCGACGAGGGTGAGGGCCGCGCCCTCCTCCTGGCCGGCGAGCGTCGGCAGGTCGAACGGCTGCGGGCCCTGCGAGATCAGCAGCTGCACGGTCGCGCCGCGCGCCACGACCTCGCCGATCGCGGGGTCGGTTTCGGCGACGAGACCCACCGCGACGTCGACCGAGTAGGCCTGGCCCTGGGCCTCGTCGACGACGAAGCCCGCGTCCTCGAGGATCTGCGCCGCGTCCTCGGGGCTCGTGCTCGAGACGTCCGGCACGCTCGACACGGCGCCCGGCCCGGCGCCGAACCACCATCCGACCCCGGCGGCGATCAGGGCGAGCACCACGACGATCGCGAGGATCACGACGCGTCGCCGCCGCCGGGTGCGGCTCGAGCGCGCGAGAGTCGCGGTCGCGGGGCCGGCCGCCGCGGGATCGGCGTCGGGCCGCGCCCCGCGCCGCCCGATGATCTCGGTCTCGCCGGTGGCGGGCGCGGCGGGCTGCACGGTGGTGGCGGCCGTCGGCGCCGCCGGGGCGCGCGAGATCGGCATCGCGGCGGGCAGGACGGCGGTGGGCTGCGCCCCGGTGTCGCCCTGGCTCTCGCGCAGGTTCCGGTCGACCTCGCGCACCCGGGCGAGCAGGGCGGCGGCGTCGGCGGGGCGCTCCTCGGGGTCGCGCGCGGTCGCCCACAGCACGAGGTCGTCGAGGCCCTCCGGCACGGTCGGTTCGAGGGTGCTCGGTGCCGGGACGGTGTCGTTCGCGTGCTGGTAGGCGATCTGCATCGGCTGCTCGCCGGTGTAGGGCTGCCGGCCGGTGAGCATCTCGAAGATCATGATGCCGACGGCGTAGATGTCGCTGCGGGCATCGGCGACGCCGCGGGTGACGAGCTCGGGGGAGAGGTAGGCGATGGTGCCCAGCAGGGCCGCCCCGGTCGCGGTGTTGGCGGTCGCGGCGCGCGCGAGACCGAAATCGCCGATCTTGATGCGGCCGTCGTCGGCGAGCAGCACGTTCTCGGGCTTGAGGTCGCGGTGCACGATGCCGGCGCGGTGGGCCGCGGCGAGGCCGGAGAGCACCGCCTCGGCGATGTCGAGGGTCTGCTCGGGCGTGAGCGAGCCGTACTCCTGCAGCAGCTCCCGCAGCGTGATGCCGGAGAGGTACTCCATGACGAGGTAGGCGCTCTCGCCGTCCTGCCCCTGGTCGAAGACGTTGACGACGTTGGGGTGCGCGAGCCGCGCGGCCGAGCGCGCCTCCTGGATGAACCGCTGGGTGAACTGGCGGTCGTCGGCCAGGTGCGGGTGCATGACCTTGATGGCGACCTTGCGCTCGAGGCGGAGGTCGGTGGCGAGGTAGACCGTCGCCATGCCGCCCCGCGCGATGCGCGAGCGCACCTCGTACCGACCGTCGACCAGGCGGCCGATCATCGGGTCGGAGGTGTTGACGGTCACGCGACGAGTGTAGGTGGGGGTCTCTGCGAGAACGGGCTGTGACACCCGTCGGCGCGGGCCTCGCGGGCCTCCGGGAGGGTCAGCCGAGGGCGGCGAACCAGGAGCGCGCGGGGGCCTCCCACTTGGCGTAGGCGTCGGGGTACGCGGAGATCTGCACGGCCTGCGCCGCCTGCGCGACCGACATCGACTGCCAGCCGGAGATGTCGAGCAGCCCGCGGATGCCGCTCTTGCCGAGGAAGAAGGTGCGGGTCGCGTAGTACGGGTCGGTCACCTCGGAGGGCGAGCCCCAGCCCTGGCTGGGGCGCTGCTGGAACAGCCCGAGGGAGTCGCGGTCGCCGTAGTCCAGGTTGCGCAGGCTCGACTCCTGCATCGCCGTCGCGAGCGCGATGATGATGCCGTAGTCGGGGATGCCGAGGTCGCGCCCGACCTGGATGATGAGCCGGGCGTTGCCCTCCTGCTCCCCGCTCAGCGAGGTGCTGCCGCTTCCGCCCCCCGACGACCCGGAGCCGCCCGAGCCCGAGCCCGCGGGGATGCCGAGGGTCTGACCGGGGTAGATGATGCTCGACCAGGCGAGGCCGTTCGCGTCGAGCAGCGCCTGGGTCGAGATGCCGAATCGGCCGGCGATGCCGCTGAGGGTGTCGCCCGAGACGACGGTGTAGCGCACGGGGGCCGGGGCGGGCGCCGCGGGCGCCGGCGCCGGCGCGTCGGCCGGAGCGGCCTCGGGGGCCGGGGTGATGTCGGCGACGAGCTGGAGGTCGAGCTCGGTGGGGCGCTCCGGCACCGTGCCGGTCGCCTCGTCGGGGATGACGAGACGCTGACCGGGGTAGATGATGCTCGACCAGGTGAGGCCGTTGGCGTCGAGCACGCTCTGGGTGGAGACGCCGTAGTGCGCCGCGATGCGGCTGACCGTGTCGCCGCGGACCACCTTGTGCATCGTCGCCGCCGAGGTGGCGGTCGCGGGAGCGGGCGCGCCGCCGCTCGTGAGGCGCAGCACCTGGCCGGGGAAGATCAGCGACTTCCAGCCGAGCCCGTTGAGGGCCAGCACGGAGGCCGTCGAGAGCCCGTAGGCGGTGGCGATCGACGAGACGGTCTCGCCCTCGAGCACCGCGTGGGTCGCGGGGATCGCCGAGAGGTCGACGGCCTTCGGCGCGGCGTCGGCGACGGTCGTGGCCCCGGTGCGCTCGCGCGCATCCTCCGCGCGCTCGGGCTTCGGGCTCTTGCGCGGAACGGCGTCGGCGGGCGAGACCGGGCCGGTCAGATGCAGGCTCACGGTCATCGCGCCGGCGAGCACGAAGGGCATCGTGGCCCGCAGCGAACGCGCCATCGCGCCGGGATCGTGCGGGCGGGGCACCTCGAGAACCTCCGGCAGGGGGCGCGAGGCGGCGCTCGGCGTCAGGCCGGCGAAGACGGCGCGCGCGAGCTGCTCGTCGACCGCTGACTCGTTCATCCCCCCGGATGTCCTCTCGTCCCCGAGGCGCCGCGCGCGTTCCCGCGTGCGAATCGGCGCCCGTCCGTCACGGTGTCACAGATGATAACCCCTGTCAACGCACGTGGTCTATGTGAATTCTGTGGCCTGTGTGACTCGCGGTACGCGTCGCGCGAGCCCTCGGCGTGGCACGCTGGGGGCGTGGCGGAAGACGGACAGATCCGGTGGCTCAGCGTGCCCGAGGTGGGGGAGCGGCTCGGGCTGAGCCCCAGTCGGGTGCGGAGACTGCTGGAGGAGCGCATCCTGCTCGCGGTGCGGCGCGAGGGGGTGCTCGCCATCCCGGAGTCGTTCCTCGACGAGGAGGGGCCGCTGCGCGATCTGCGCGGCACGCTGCTCGTGCTCGGCGACGCCGGGTACGACGACGAGGAGGCCATGCGCTGGATGCTCGAGCCGGAGGACAGCCTCGGCGTCGCGCCGGTCGACGCGCTGCGCGCCGGGCGGCGCAGCGAGGTGCGCCGGGTCGCGCAGGCCCTCGCGTTCTGAGCCCCTCGGCGGCAGAAGACCCGCGGCGTCCGAGCTTCCGGGCTCTTAGGCGCGACGCCGCGTGACGTCGTTCGCGAGCGTCAGCAGCGCGTCGCGGGCGGAGCGCGCGATCGAGGCCTCGGCGAGCGCCTCCGCGGCCAAGCGCACGTTGCGATCGATGATCGCCTCGACCTCGTCGACCGCGCCGCTGTCGCGGAAGGCGGTCTGCAGCATCGCGATCTGCTCCTCGTCGAGGCTCGGATCGCCCAGCAGCTCGTCGATGATGCGCACGGTGCCGGCGGGCAGCCGACGACGCGCGAGGTCGACGAGCACGGTGCGCTTGCCGTCGCGCAGGTCGTCGCCCGCGGGCTTGCCGGTTACCGAGCTGTCGCCGAAAACGCCCAGCAGGTCGTCGCGCAGCTGGAAGGCCACGCCGAGGGGAACCCCGAATCCGCGCAGCGCGTCGAGCTGGGCGAGGCTCGCCTGCGCGAGCGAGGCGCCGATCAGCAGGGGCGCCTCCACCGAGTACTTCGCCGACTTGTAGACGATGACGCGGTGCGCGCGCGAGAGGCGCTCCTCCTCGTCGATCTCCGCCCAGGCCGACTCCTCGAGCATGTCGAGGTACTGCCCGAGGGTCACCTCGCTGCGCATGAGGCCGAACTCGGTGCGCGCCGCACGGGCGGCGTCGGCGGGAACGCGGGCCAGGCCCGACTCGAACAGGTCGTCGCTCCAGCCGATCAGCAGGTCGCCCACGAGCAGCGCCGTGGCCGTGCCGTAGTCGGGCGCGGACCCGCGCCAGCCGCGCTCGGCGTGCAGCGCCTCGAAGCGGCGGTGCAGGGAGGGGGCGCCGCGGCGGAGGTCGGAGTGATCCATGATGTCGTCGTGCACGAGCGCCGCGGCGTGGAAGAGCTCGAGCGCCGCGGCGGCGTCGATGACCGTCGGGAGCGTGTCGTGCACCGCCGACTCGTCGAGCGGGTCGACCTCGTCGGCGACGGTCGCGACCGCGGCCCATCCCCAGTAGCAGAAGCGCGCGCGGAACCTCTTGCCGCCGGCGAGCAGATCGCGGCACGCGGAGGCGATCGTCGCGAGGTCGGGGGAGATGCCCGCGAGCGCCGAATCCTGGGCGTCGAGGAACTCGTCGACGCGGCGCTGCACCAGGTCGACCAGACGCATACTCCCCGGCACATTCCTAGCCTACCGGGGGCGGGACGGCGTACCATCGTGCCCACGGACGCGGTCGTCGTCCGGTCGGCGTGATCCAGGAGCACGAGATGCCACTTTCCGAGCAGGAGCAGCGCCTCCTCGACGAGATGGAGCGCAGTCTCTACCACAGCGATGCCGACGACGTCTCGACGGTCGGAGTGCGGGGCAAGGCGGGCTACACCGCCATCCTGCTCGGCGTCCTCGCCGCCGTGGTCGGCGTGGCCGGCCTGCTCGTGGGCGTCGTGATCCGCCAGCCGATCGTGGGCTTGATCGGCTTCGCCGTGATGTTCGGCGGCACCCTCTTCGCCATCGCGCCGCCGCAGCGCTTCCGCGTGCCGCGCGCGCACGCGGGCGAGTCGTCGCGCGAGCACTGACCCCGCACTGACACGCATCCCCTCCCCGCCCACGGCGTGATCGGGGCGGGTTCTCAGCTGCTCGCGCGCGTCTGGCCCGGCCCGCGCGGCGGATCGGCGCCCCGGCGTCTCTGATCCGCGCGCCCGCGTGCCCATACACCCCGTCCACTTCCCTCCACCGCGCCGGATCCCCGTGAATCCGGGCCTTTGGCGCGCCCGCGGAGCGGTCTCAGCCGTTTCCCACCCGCATTGGGGGCGCAAAGTGGTTGCAGGTGGAGGAAAGTGGAGTAATGTGGGGCTCACCTTCAGCTGGCCGGCGCAAAGGGGGTGGGGACCGTGCTACTGGGTACGTTCGCCCCCAAGCTCGACGACAAGGGCCGCCTCGTGCTGCCGGCCAAGTTCTGGGACGAGTTCTCGCGCGGCGTCGTCGTCACCGAGGGCCGCGACGGCTGCCTGTACCTCTACGGCCAGGAGGAGTTCGAGACCCTCTACCGTCGGATGAGCGCGCAGCTCGACAAGCTCGGGCAGGCCGGGCGCGACTTCATCCGCCGCTTCCTCGGAGGCGCCTCGCAGGAGGTGCCCGACTCCCAGCGCCGCATCACGATCCCGCCGGCCCTGCGCGAGCACGCGCACCTCGAGCGCGAACTGACCGTGATCGGCACGGGAACCCACGCCGAGGTGTGGGACACCGCGACCCTCGCCGCGTACACCGCGCAGCGCTCCGAACTCTCCGACGCCGACGAGGAGGTGATCCAGGGACTCTTCTGATCTCCCGGCGCTCGACCCTCAGCCGCACCACCTGACGCACCTTCCCCGGCGTCAGGCGGCGGCGGATGGGGATCCGGCTCCGGGGGCCCAGCCCCCTCGCCATGGCCGACACCGACCTGCACACCCCCGTGCTGCTCGAGCGCTGCATCGAGCTGCTCGCGCCCGCGCTCGAGCGGCCCGGTGCCGTCCTGGTGGACGCGACCCTCGGCCTCGGCGGGCACGCCGAGGCCTTCCTCGCGCGGTTCCCCGACCTGCACCTCGTGGGCCTCGATCGCGACACCGCCGCCCTCGCGCACAGTGAGGCCCGGCTCGCCGCGTACTCCGCGCGCACCGACCTCGTGCACACGGTCTACGACCGCATCCGGCCCGTGCTCGACGAGCTGGGGATCGACGAGGTCGCCGGGGTGCTCTTCGACCTCGGGGTCTCCTCGATGCAGCTCGACCGCGACGACCGCGGCTTCTCGTACAGCCGCGACGCCCCGCTCGACATGCGGATGGACGCGAGCCAGGGCGTGACCGCCGCCGAGATCCTCGCGACCGCCGACGAGCGCGAGCTCACCCGCATCTTCCGGGAGTACGGCGAGGAGAAGCTCGCCGCCCGCTACGCGCGCCGCATCGTGCAGCACCGCCAGACCGCCCCGCTGACCACCTCCCGCGAGCTCGTCGACCTGCTGCAGGCGGCGACGCCCGCGGCGCAGCAGCGCGCGGGGCACCCCGCCAAGCGGGTGTTCCAGGCGCTGCGCATCGAGGTCAACCGCGAGCTCGCCGCGCTCGAGGCGGCGCTGCCGCAGGCGCTCGACGCCCTCGCCGTCGGCGGCCGGATCGTCGTGCTCGCCTACCAGTCGCTCGAGGACCGCATCGTCAAGCACGAGCTGCAGGGCCGTGCGCGCTCGACCGCGCCGCGCGGGCTGCCCGTCGAGCTGCCGCAGCACCGGCCCGAGCTGCGGCTGCTGGTGCGCGGCGCCGAGCTCGCGCCCGATGAGGAGCGCGCGCGCAACCCGCGGGCCATCCCGGTGCGGCTGCGCGCCGCCGAACGGCTGAGGGAGGCCGCGTGAGCATGCCGATCCGCGGAACCTCCGCGCTCGCCCCCACCGCCCCCGCGCGACCGGCCGCCCCCGGCCCCGCGGCCCGGCCGCCGCTGCGGGTCGTCGAGAACCCCGCTCCGCGGCGTCTGCGGGTCGCCCGCCCGCGGCTCGCGCACGTCGTCGTGCTCGTCGCGGGGGTTGCCGTGATCCTGCTCGGGCAGCTGCTGCTGAGCATCGCCGTCGCCGACGGCGCCTACCGCGTCTCCGAGCTGCAGGGCCAGCAGAAGGGCCTGCTGCGCGACCAGGCGGCGCTGCAGGAGAGCCTCGACGCCCTCAGCTCGCCGCAGCGGCTCTCGACCGAGGCCGAGAAGCTCGGCATGGTCACGAGCGGCACCCTGCCCTACCTCGACCTCGACACCGGGGCGACGAGCGGCGTGCGGATCGGCGGCGGCGGCAGCGTGCGCGGCGGCACCGGCGCCGAGATCGGCAACGTCGCCCTCGACGGCGCCCCCGGCGTGCAGGCCGACTCCGGCTCGAGCGCCTCGAGCCTCGCCTCCGGCTGGAGCGACGCGGGGCCGAGCGTCGGCACCACCTCCGGCGTGGCGCCCGCCGGGCAGGACGCGCCGGTCGATACTGCCAGCGGCGGATCGGGGACCCTGCCGTCCCCGGTCACGCGATAGGGGGAGCGAGTGAGGTATCCGCGGCGCACCGGGGGGCGACTCGCCCTGACCGTCGTGCTCGTCGCGTTGCTCGTCGCGGGCTTCGTCGTGCGCCTGGTCGACGTGCAGATCGTGCGCGCGGCCGAACTCGTCGCCTCCGCGGACGACACCCGCACGGTCACGCTGACGACCTACGGATCCCGCGGATCGATCGTCGCCTCCGACGGCACCGTCCTGGCCCAGAGCGTCGACCGCTTCGACATCACCGCCTCGCCGCGCCAGGTCGACCTCGACTCGACCGAGGTCAAGAAGGACGGCACCTGGACGAAGGTGCCCACCACCGAGGCGATCGCCGCGATCGCGCAGATCACCGGCACCCCCGCCGCCGACATCCTCACCGCCCTCACCGCCGACCCGGAGTCGCAGTTCGCGTTCCTCGCGCAGGGCGTGACGCTCGAGGTCTACCGCAAGGTCGCCGCCCTCGACATCCCGTGGGTCTACGCCCAGGTGCACCCCTCGCGCAGCTACCCGCTCGGCGCGGTCGGCGGCAACCTCGTCGGCTTCCTCGGCACCGACGGCCCCCAGGCCGGCACCGAGGCCAACGAGGACTCCTGCCTCGCCGCGACGGACGGCACCACGACCTACGAGTCGAGCGCCGACGGCGTGCGGCTGCCGGGCACCGAGGTCGTCGACACGGCCGCCCAGGACGGCGGCACCGTGCGCCTGACGATCGACACCGACCTGCAGTGGTACGCGCAGCAGGTGCTCGACCGGGAGGCCCGCAAGCTCGGCGCCGAGTGGGCGGTCGCGATGGTCGTCGAGGTGAAGACCGGCCGCATCCTGACCGCCGCGGACTGGCCGAGCGTCGACCCCAACGACGTGAACCTCGTGCAGGACAACGCGTGGGGCGCGCGCAGCTTCTCCTCGCCCTACGAGCCCGGCTCGATCATGAAGCCCGTCACGGTCGCCTCGGAGCTCGACGCGGGCGTGATCTCCCCGACCGAGCAGTGGTCGGTGCCGTGGCACTACACGAACGGGCTGCCGGGCGACCACTACATCCAGGACGCGTGGTGGCACGGCACGATGCCGTGGACGACCGCGGGCATCCTCGTCAACTCCTCGAACGTCGGCCTCTCGCAGATCAGCGAGAAGATGTCGGCCGCCGAGCGCCGCGACTACCTGCTCAAGTTCGGGTTCAACCAGGGCACCGAGGTGGACTTCTGGGGCGAGTCCTCCGGAACCGTGCTGCCGCTCGACGAGGTCGACGCGATCACCAACCGCACCCAGGGATTCGGCCAGGGCATCGCGGTGACCGCGGCCCAGATGGTGAGCGCCTACCAGACCCTCGGCAACCACGGCGTGCGGCTGCCGCTCAGCCTCGTCGACGAGTGCGACCACCCCGACGGCTCCGTCAGCGAGGTGCCCGACCGCGAGGGCACCCGGGTCGTGAGCGCCGACGCGGCCGACACGACCGTGGCGATGCTCGAGCAGGTGCCGACGGTCGTGCTCGACGGGGTCGCGATCCCCGGCTACCGCATCGCGGCGAAGACCGGAACGGCCGAGGTCGCCGAGGGCGGGGTCTACACCGACGACCGCATCATCTCGGTCGCGGGCCTGCTGCCGGCCGAGGATCCGGAGTACGCGGTGGTCGTGAGCTTCGCGAAGCCCGATACCATCAAGACGTCCGCCGGCGCGGCGCCCGCCTTCGCCGATCTGACGAAGCAGATCATCAAGGAGTTCCGGATCCCGCCGTCGACGGGCTCGACGCCGGACATCCCGCTCACCTGGTGACCGGCGTCGCCGGACGGATCGACAGGGAGGCTCCGTGGGTTCATCACCCGGCCCCTCCATCCGTCCCGACCATCCCGCGCCGCGCTCCCTGCACCGGCTCGTGGAGGAGTTCGGGCTCGAGCTGCGCGGCGGCGAGGACGCCGACGTCGAGATCACCGGGGTCGCGGTGCACTCGGGCGACGTGCGGCCCGGCGACCTCTACGTCGCCGCCCCTGGCGCGGCGACCCACGGCGCACGATTCGCGGCCGCGGCGCGCGAGGCCGGCGCCGTCGTGCTGCTGACCGACTCCGCCGGCGCCGAGCTCGCCGCCGAGGCGGGCCTGCCGACGCTCGTCGTCGACGACCCCCGGGCCGCGATCGGCGGACTCTCGGCGTGGGTCTACCGCACGCAGGAGGATCCGCCGCTGCTGCTGGGCGTGACCGGCACGAACGGCAAGACCTCCACCGCCCATCTGCTCGAGGGCGTGCTGCGCCAGCTCGGCTACGTCACGGGCCTCAGCTCCACCGCCGAGCGCCGGGTCGGATCCGAGGTCCACCGCAGCCGCCTCACCACGCCGGAGGCGAGCGAGCTGCACGCGCACCTCGCGCGGATGCGCGAGCACGAGACGCGCGCCGCCGTCATCGAGGTGAGCGCCCACGCCCTCACCTTCGGCCGCATCGACGGCATCGTGTTCGACGTCGTCGGCTTCACGAACCTCTCCCGCGACCACCTCGACCAGTACGGCGACATGGAGGAGTACTTCGCGGCCAAGCTCGCGCTCTTCCATCCCGACCGCGCCCGGGCCGCGGTCGTGAACGTCGATGACGCCTGGGGCGCGCGGGTCGCCGCCGAGGCGCACATCCCCGTCACGACGATCGCGACCGCCCGCGAGGGCGGCCCCGACGCCGACTGGCGCGTCACCGTGCTCGAGGAGACGGCGCACGGCGTGAGCTTCCGCCTCGAGCACCGCGACGGGCGCGCGCTCGAGACCCACGAGCCCTTCCTCGGCGCCCACATGGCGCTCAACGCGGCGCTCGCGATCGCGATGCTCGTCGAGTCGGGGCTCGAGCTCGAGGCGATCGCGGCGAGCCTCGAGCAGGAGGGCGGCATCCTCGCGAGCCTGCCGGGGCGGCTCGAGCGCGTGTCGGGCGAGAGCGGCCCCGTGCTCGTCGTCGACTACGGGCACAGTCCTGACGCCTTCCGCAGCTCGCTCGCCGCGCTGCGCGCCGTCACGCCCGGCCGGGTCGTCATGGTGTTCGGCGCCGACGGCGACCGCGACACCGGCAAGCGGCCCGACATGGCCCGCGCCGCGGCCCAGGGCGCCGACCTCGTGATCGTCACCGACTACAACCCCCGCGAGGAGGATCCGGCCGCGATCCGGGCGACTCTCGTCGCCGCGGCGCGCGAGGTCGGGTCGGCCGAGGTGCGGGAGGTGCCCGATCCGCCGGCCGCGATCCGCGCGGCGGTCGCCGCCGCGGGGGAGGGCGACTCGATCCTCTGGGCCGGTCCGGGTCACGAGGAGGAGATGGAGATCCGCGGCGGTCCGATCGCCTACTCGGCGCGCGACGACGCCCGGCAGGCGCTGCGAGAGGCGGGCTGGGAGTGATCGCGTTGCGAACGGGCGAGCTCGCCGAGCTGCTGGGCGGCCGCCTCGTGCCGGGCCTCGGGGCCGTGCACGACCCCGAGGCCGAGGTCTCGGGCAGCGTGCAGACCGACTCGCGCCTCGTCGAGGAGGGCTCGATCTTCTTCGCGCTGCCCGGCGCCGAGACCGACGGGCACCGCTTCGCGGCGGCGGCCGCCGAGGCCGGCGCGGCGCTCGTCGTGGCCGAACGGGAGCTCGAGCTGCCGATCCCGCAGATCCTCGTGCCCTCGGGGGTCGAGGCGCTGCAGACCCTCGCCCGCGAGGTCGTGGCCCGGGTGCGCGCCCTCGGGCGGTTGCGCGTCGCGGCGGTCACGGGATCCAACGGCAAGACCACGACGAAGAACCTCCTCGAGGCGGTGCTCGCCGAGCACGGCCCGACGGTCGCGCCGGTGAAGTCGTTCAACAACGAGGTCGGTGCGCCCGTCACCTTCCTGCGGGTGGACGAGGGCACCGACTTCCTCGTCGCCGAGATGGGCGCGAGCTACGTCGGCGACATCGCGCGCCTGATCCGCATCGTGACCCCCGACGTCGGCATCGTGCTCAAGGTCGGCATGGCCCACGCCGGCGAATTCGGCGGCATCGAGCAGACCCAGCGCGCCAAGTCGGAGATGGTCACCGACCTGCCGCCCGAGGCCCTCGCCGTGCTCAACGCCGACGACCCGCGCGTGATGGCGATGGCCTCGATGACCCGCGCCCGCGTCGTCACCTTCGGTGCGGCCGCCGGCGCCGACCTGCGCGCCGTCGACATCGCGACCGACCTCGAGGGCACGCGCTTCACGCTGCTGGTCGACGGCGGGCGCTACCCGGTGCGGATGCGCATCCTCGGCGAGCACCACGTCGCCAACGCGCTCGCCACCCTCGCCGTCGCACGCGAGTTCGGCCTGCCGCTCGAGGCGGCGATCGCCCGGATCGGCGAGGTCGCCCGCGCGGAGCGCGGCCGCATGGAGCTGCTCGAGGGCGACCCCGAGCAGGGCTTCGGCGGGGTCACCGTCATCGACGACGCCTACAACGCGAGCCCCGACTCGATGGCTGCGGCGCTCAAGACGCTCGCGGCGCTGCGCGGGGAGGGGCGGCGCACCGTCGCGGTGCTCGGCGAGATGTCGGAGCTCGGTGAGTTCGCCCAGGAGGAGCACGACCGCATCGGCCGGCTCGCGGTGCGGCTCGACATCGGCCAACTGGTCGTCGTCGGTGACGGCGCGCGCCACATCCACCTCGCCGCCGCGCACGAGGGCTCGTGGGACGGGGAGTCGCGATTCGTGCCCGACGCGCAGGCCGCCTACGATCTGCTGAGTGAGTTCCTGCGAGCCGGCGACGTCGTGCTGGTGAAGTCGTCGAACTCCGCGAAGCTGCGCTTCCTCGCCGAGCGGATCGCCGGCGTGCCCGAGGCGGTGACGGCCGCGTGGTAGCCCTCCTCGTCGCCGGCGCGTTCGGTCTCGTCTTCACCCTGCTCGGCACGCCGCTGTTCATCCGGCTGCTCAAGAAGCTCAGCTGGGGCCAGTTCATCCGCGACGACGGCCCCGAGACCCACCACGCCAAGCGCGGCACCCCGACCGGCGGCGGCATCGTCTTCATCGTCGGCTCGGTGCTCGGCTACCTCGTCGGGCACCTCGTCGCGACCGGCGTGCCGTGGACGCGTGTGGGCGTGCTCGTGCTGGCGATGATGCTCGGCATGGGCCTCGTCGGCTTCCTCGACGACTTCCTGAAGACCCGCAAGCAGCAGAGCCTGGGCCTGGGCGGCTGGTCGAAGATCGCGGGCCAGGTGCTCGTGACGACCGTCTTCGCCGTCATCGCGATCAACTTCCCCGACGAGAACGGGCTGACGCCCGCCTCGTTCGCCATCTCCGCGGTGCGCGACATCGCCTGGCTCGACCTCGCGCGCTTCGGCACCGTGCTCGGCGTGATCCTCTTCGTGCTCTGGGTCAACCTCATCTCGGTCTCGGTCTCGAACGGCGTCAACGTCGCGGACGGGCTCGACGGGCTCGCGACCGGCGCCGCGATCTTCGCGATCTCCGCCTACCTGTTCATCGGCTTCTGGCAGTCCAACCAGAGCTGCTTCAACGAGCAGCTCGACCCCGCGGTCGCCTTCAAGTGCTACGAGGTGCGCGACCCTCTCGACCTCGCCGTCGTCGCCGCCGCGATCGCCGGCAGCCTCATCGGGTTCCTCTGGTGGAACACGGCGCCGGCCCAGATCTTCATGGGCGACACCGGCTCGCTCGGCCTCGGCGGCGCCCTCGCCGCCCTCGCGATCATGAGCCGCACCGAGCTACTGCTCGTGCTCATCGGCGGGCTGTTCCTCGTCGTGACCGGCAGCGTGATCCTGCAGCGGGCGTACTTCAAGGCGACGAAGAGGATCTACGGGCAGGGCCGCCGGATCTTCCTGATGAGTCCGCTGCATCACCATTTCGAGCTCAAGGGCTGGGCGGAGATCACCGTCGTCGTGCGGTTCTGGATCATCGCGGCGCTCTTCGTCGCCGCCGGCGTCGGGCTGTTCTACCTCGAATGGGTGAGCCGCTGAGCCCGTCGGGCCGCGACGCGGCCGGGCTGCTCGGCTGGAGCGCCGAGTGGCGCGGGCTGCGGGTCGTCGTGCTCGGGCTCGGGGTGGCGGGCTTCGCCTTCGCCGACACCCTCGTCGAGCTCGGCGCCGAGGTCACGGTGCTCGCCGCCGACGCCGCGGACGACCGTCGCGAGCTCGTCGGCATCGTCGGCGCGCAGGCGCGGCTCGTCGACGACGCCGCGATGGCCGCCGCGCTGCGCGAGATCGAGCCCGACCTGGTGCTCGTGTCGCCGGGGTTCGCCCGCGATCATCCGGCCCTCGAGGCCGCGCGCGAGGCGGGTGTGCCGGTCTGGGGCGAGCTCGAGACCGCGTGGCGGCTGCGCGACAAGCACGGCGAGGCCTCGCGGTGGCTCCTCGTCGCGGGCGGCACGCCCGAGCGAGCGGCCGGGGTCGCCGAGGCCGCCGCCGCGATGCTGCGGGCGGAGGGCATCGCGGCCGTGCCCGCGGGGGAGGGATCGCTCCCGGTGCTCGACGCGATCCGCGACCCCGCCGGCTACCCGGTGCTCGTGATCGCGGCCTCCGCCGCGCAGCTGTCGGCGCTGCCCGCCCCCGCCGAGGACGACGCCGCCGCCGTCGGCGACCCGCGCCTGCCGGCGCCGCTCGCCGCGGTCGTGCTGCGCTTCCCGAGCGAACCGCCCGCGGAGGCGGCCCGGTTCGGCGGCGACGAGGCCTACCGCGCGGCCCTCGGCGGCGCCTACCACCGGGTGCGGGTCGCCTGCGTCTACGACCTCGGCGACGCCGGCACGCGCGAGCTCGTCGAGCAGGCCGTCGTTCACGACGGCGCGCGCGCCATCGGGGTGGGCCTGGGCGTGCCGGGCCCGAGCGATCTCGGGGTCGTCGACGGGATCCTCGTCGACCGCGCGTTCCTCGAGGAGCGGCGCAGCCACGCGCTCGAGCTCGGCTCGCTCGAGACCCTCCTGGCCGACGGCCGCGGCACGCCCGAGCAGGTGCACGGGCTGCTCACCGCCGCGGCGCTCGCGCGGGCCGCGGGCGCCACCCCGGCGGCGGTCGCCCGTGTGCTGGGAGGCGGCTGAGGCCGCGCGACGACACGCGACCCGCCTGCGCACGGCGGCCCCCGACCGCCCGCAGACTGGGGCGGTGAGCAGTGCCGTACGCGCGGTCGGGGCCCCGGCCGCCCCGCGGGCGTCGGTCGCCGGCTCGGTCGTGCGCCGGGTCTTCGCGGCCGAGACGCCCGAGTACTTCATGCTGCTCGGCACCACGCTGTTCCTGCTGGTCTTCGGGCTCGTCATGGTGCTCTCGTCGTCGTCGGTGGAGAGCTACCTCGAGGAGGGCGACTTCTTCGGCGTCGCCACGCGCCAGGGGCTCTACGCGCTCATCGGCCTGCCGGTCATGCTGCTGGCCGCGCGGGCGCCGCTCTCGTTCTGGCGGCGCTGGGCCTGGCACGCGATCGGGCTCGGCCTGCTGCTGCAGCTGCTCGTCGTCGCGACCCCGCTCGGCAGCGGCAACGGCTACAACCGCAACTGGATCGGCATCGGCTCCTTCAGCGCGCAGCCCTCCGAGCTCGTCAAGCTCGCGCTCGTCGTGTGGCTCGCGCGCATGCTCACCGAGCGCATGCACCGGCTCGACGACTGGCGCTCCCTGCTGCCCATCGCGCCCGTCGCGGGCGGGGCGATCTTCCTCGTGCTGCTGGGCAACGACCTCGGCACCGCGGTGATCCTCATCATGATCGTCTTCGGGGCGATGTTCTACGCCGGCGTGCGGCTGCGCTACCTGCTGACCGCGGGGCTCGCGGTGGCTCTCGCGGGGATGCTCGCGGTCGTCGGCAGCGACTCGCGCCGCGAGCGCATCGGCGCCTGGCTCTCCGGCTGCCCGACGGTCGACGCCGATCCCCAGTTCTGCTGGCAGCCGGTGCACGGCTGGGAGGCTCTCGCCCACGGCGGGGTGCTCGGGGTGGGCCTGGGCAATTCCACCGCGAAGTGGTCGTGGCTGCCGGCCGCCGACAACGACTTCATCTTCGCGATCATCGGCGAGGAGCTCGGCATGGTCGGCACCGTGCTCGTGCTCGTGCTGTTCGCGGTGCTCGCGATCTCCTTCGTGCGCGTGATCCGCATGAACCGCGACCCCTTCGCGAAGATCGCGACGAGCGTCGTCATGGTGTGGGTCATCGGCCAGGCCTTCGTCAACATCGGGGTCGTTCTGGGGGCGCTGCCGGTGCTCGGGGTGCCGCTGCCGCTTGTGTCGGCGGGCGGCTCGGCGCTGCTGACGACGATGGCGGCGATCGGCATCGTGCTGTCGTTCGCGCGCCGTCGGCCCGAGCCGATCGCACCGCTGCCGCCGCCCGCCCCGGTTCGGCGCGCGCGGTGACCGTCCACCTGTTCGCCGGCGGGGGCACCGCCGGCCACGTGAACCCGCTGCTCGCGACCGCCGACCGGCTGCGCGAGCGCGACCCGGAGGCCGAGGTGCTCGTGCTCGGCACCGCGGAGGGCCTCGAGTCGCGTCTCGTGCCCGAGCGCGGCTACGAGCTCGTCACGGTGCCGCGGCTGCCCTTCCCGCGCCGGCCGAACGGCGACGCGCTGCGCTTCCCGAGTCGCTTCCGCGCCGCGGTCGCCGAGCTCGCCGACACCCTGACCGCCCGCGGCGTCGAGGTCGTCACGGGCTTCGGCGGCTACGCCTCGGCACCGGCCTACCTCGCGGCTCGACGCCTCGGCCTGCCCCTGGCGATCCACGAGGCGAACGCCCGGCCGGGCCTCGCGAACCGGCTCGGCGCGCGGATCACCCCCCACGTCGGCGTGACCTTCGCCTCGACCCGTCTGCCGCACTCGCGCGTCGTCGGCCTGCCCCTGCGCCGCGAGATCGAGCGGCTCGACCGCGCGGCCGCGCGCGCCGAAGCCGTGGAGCTCTTCGGCCTCGACCCGCGCCGCCCGGTGCTGCTCGTCACGGGCGGATCGACTGGCGCGCGCCGCGTCAACGAGTCGGTCGCCGCGGCGATCGCGCCGCTGCTCGGCTGCGGCTGGCAGGTGCTGCACATCACCGGCTCGCGCAGCCCGGTCGACGACCCGCAGCTGCCGGGCTACCACCTGCTCGAGTACTGCGACCGCATGGACCTCGCCCTCGCCGTCGCCGACCTCGCGGTCTCGCGCGCGGGCGCGGCGACGGTGTGCGAGCTGGCGGCCGTCGGCGTGCCGGCGGTGTTCGTGCCCTACGCCTCCGGCAACGGGGAGCAGGCGCTCAACGCGCGCGACGCGGTGCGCGCCGGGGGTGCGGTGCTGATCCGCGACGCGGAGTTCACGCCCGCGCGCATCGAGGCGGAGATCGTGCCGCTGCTGCTCGACCGGGCGCGGGTCGCGGCGATGGCCGCGCGGATGGCCGGCACCGGTCACCGCGACGGCGCCGACCGGATGGTCGACCTCGTGCTCGAGGCCGCGGCGTCGGGCCGGTCCGGGGAGAGCGCCGCGCCGGCGTCGACCGACCCCGCGAGCGCGGACGAGCCCACGGCGGGCGCCGAGGATGCCGGGTAGCGTGATGCGGTGATCCCCCCCGACCTCGATCGACCGCTGCCCGACACCGCGGGGGCGGAGCACCTGGGCGCCGTGCACCTCGTGGGCATCGGCGGCTCGGGCATGAGCGGGCTGGCGCGCATGTTCCTCGCGGCCGGGCACCGGGTGAGCGGCTCGGATCGCAGCGACTCGGCGACGATCGCCGCGCTGCGCGAGCTCGGCATCCCGGTCACGATCGGTCACGACGCGGCGAACCTCGGCGACGCCGACACCGTCGTCGTCACGGGCGCGCTCTGGGAGGACAACCCCGAGTACCGCGCCGCGCGCGAGCGCGGCCTGACCGTGCTGCACCGCGCCAACGCCCTGGCCGCCCTGGTCGGCGACGAGCGGCTCGTCGCGGTCGCGGGCGCGCACGGCAAGACGACCTCGACCGGCATGGTGGTGAGCGCCCTCGTCGCGCTCGGCGCCGACCCCTCGTTCGTCAACGGCGGCGTCATCGCCGGGCTCAGGGTCAGCGCGCGACCCGGCCGCGATCCGCTGTTCGTGATCGAGGCCGACGAGTCCGACCGCTCCTTCCTGCTGTTCCGCCCGACGATCGCGCTGCTCACCAACATCGACGACGACCACCTCGAGTCCTACGGCGGCCCGACCGCCTTCGAAGACGCCTTCGTCGAGTTCGCGGGCCGGTCGCGCGAGGCGGTGGTCGCCTCCGCCGACGATCCCGCGGTCGCGGCGGTGCTCGCGCGCCTGGCGGTACCGCGCATCCGCACCTTCGGCCTCTCCGAGCACGCCGACCTGCGGGTGCACGACGTCGACGCCAGCCCCGACGGGGTCGCCTTCCGGATCACGATCGACGGCGCGACCCACGCGGCGCGTCTCGCGGTGGCCGGCCCGCACAACGCGCTCAACGCCGCCGGAGCACTCGGCGTGCTCCTCGAACTCGGCTACCCCGTGGAGGAGTCCCTGCGCGCGCTGGAGGGCTTCACGGGCACCGGGCGGCGCTTCGAGCCGCACGGCGAGGCGCACGGCGTGCGGGTGTTCGACGACTACGCCCACCACCCCGCCGAGGTCGAGGCGGCGCTGCGCACCGCCCGCTCGGTCGTCGGTGCGGGGCGCGTCATCGCGGTGCACCAGCCGCACCTGTACTCGCGCACCCAGCGCCTCGCCGGCGAGTTCGCCGAGGTCTACGAGCGCCTCGCCGACCACACCGTCGTGCTCGACGTGTACGGCGCCCGCGAAGACCCGATCCCCGGCGTCACGGGGGCACTCGTCGCCGAGCGCTTCGCGGACCCCGAGCACGTCGCCTACCGCCCCGACTGGCAGGAGGCGGCGGATCACGTCGCCGAGGTCGCCCGCCCGGGCGACCTGGTGATGACGCTGTCGTGCGGCGACGTGTACCGGATCATCCCGCAGCTGCTCGACGCCCTCGAGCACGGGCCCGGAGCCGAGGCGGGAGCAGGGCCCGGAACGGGAGCCGCGCGATCGTGAAGCGCCCGGAGGGCTTCGACCGGCGCGCCGAGGCGCCGCCGGCCTCGGGCTCGGGCGCTCGCCCCGCGCGCGGCCGCCCGGCCCGCACGCCCCGCTCGAACTCGACGCCCACCCCGGCGTCGGCCCCGCGCGCGGCGGCGACCCCGCGGGCAGCCCCGAGCTCCCGACCGGGCCCGAGCCCCGCCCCGAGCCCCCGGCCCGCCGCGCCCCGACCCTCCGCTCGGGCCGCCGACGCTCGGGCCGCCGATGGGCGGGCCGAACCGCGGGAACCGCGTCCGCCCCGCGAACGGCGCGCCGCCCCGCGTGCCACGCGCTCCGCGGAGGACCGCGCCCGCCGCCGCGCCGAGAAGCGCGAGCAGCGGCGCTTCACCGCGCGCTCACGGCGTCGTCGGCGCGTGCTCGTCGGCGTGATCGCGACCGCCGTGCTGCTCGTCGTGATGCTCGTCACCGCGGTGTTCTCACCGATCCTGGCGCTGCGGCAGATCCAGGTGACCGGCACCTCGCAGCTCGATCCGGCCGCGATCGAGCAGGCCGTCTCGGACCAGATCGGCACGCCGCTCGCGCTGCTCGACGAGGGGCGCCTGCGTGACGAGCTCGCCTCCTTCGACCTCATCCGCAGCTACTCGACCGAGATCGTGCCGCCCGACACCCTCGTGCTGCGCATCGACGAGCGCCAGCCGCTCGCGCTCCTGCCGGCCGCGGGGGAGTACCTCACGGTCGACGCCGCGGGAGTGGTGCTCTCCCGTGCGGCGACCCGGCCCGAGGGCGTGCCGCTCGTCGTGCTCGACCCGGCCTCGGGCGTCGACCCCGAGCACGCGGGCTCCGACCCGGCGTTCGAGGCCGCGGTACGCGTGCTGCTCGCGCTGCCGCCGAGCGTCGCCGGCCAGGTCGACCGGATCGCCGCCCGCACCCGCGACGACGTCGCCTTCACCATCGCCGGCACCGATCAGCGGGTCGTGTGGGGATCGGCGGAGGACGCCGCGCGCAAGGCCCGCACCCTCGAGGTGCTCTACGCCCAGTACTCGGGTTCGGGGCCGGGGGAGTACAACGTCTCGGGGGCCGACTCGGCCGTCTTCCGCACCGTGGATCTCGCCGCCGAGGAGGCCGCCGCACAGGCCGCCCGCGACGCGGCCGCGCAGGCGGGCGGCGGCTCGGCCGGCACCGCCGAGGGCACGGGCACCGCCGGCTGAGCCGGTCGGTCCGGCCCGGCGCCCGTCCGCCCGGTCCACCCCTCCCAGGGCCCGATCGACGCGCGACACGCGCCCGTCTTGCAGGCCCCGCCGAGGGCGCGGCCGTACCGTGGGGGCCGAAGAGGATATCCGAGAAAGTCTCTAACTGTCAACTAGAGGTTGAGACTTTCGACCCCAGACCGCCGCAGTGCGGACCGCCCGGAGGCCGGACGTGACCACCAACCAGAACTACCTCGCGGTGATCAAGGTCGTCGGCATCGGCGGCGGCGGCGTGAACGCCGTCAACCGGATGATCGAGCTCGGCCTGCGCGGCGTCGAATTCATCGCCATCAACACCGACGCGCAGGCGCTGCTCATGAGCGACGCCGACGTCAAGCTCGACGTCGGTCGCGAGCTCACCCGCGGCCTGGGCGCGGGCGCCGACCCCGAGGTCGGCCGCCGCGCCGCCGAGGACCACGCCGAGGAGATCGAGGAGGCCCTCGCGGGCGCCGACATGGTCTTCGTCACCGCCGGTGAGGGCGGCGGCACCGGCACCGGCGGCGCGCCCGTCGTCGCGCGCATCGCCAAGTCGATCGGCGCGCTCACCATCGGTGTCGTCACCAAGCCCTTCGGCTTCGAGGGCAAGCGCCGTCAGGCGCAGGCCGAGGCGGGCGTCACCTCGCTCAAGAACGAGGTCGACACCCTCATCGTGGTGCCCAACGACCGCCTGCTCGAGATCAGCGACCGCGGCATCTCGATGCTCGAGGCCTTCGCGACCGCCGACCAGGTGCTGCTCGCCGGCGTGCAGGGCATCACCGACCTCATCACGACGCCGGGCCTCATCAACCTCGACTTCGCCGACGTCAAGAGCGTCATGCAGGGCGCCGGATCCGCGCTCATGGGCATCGGCGCGAGCCGCGGCGCCGACCGCGCGATCAAGGCCGCCGAGCTCGCGGTCGCCAGCCCGCTGCTCGAGGCCTCGATCGACGGGGCTCACGGCGTGCTGCTCTCGGTGCAAGGCGGCTCGAACCTCGGCATCTTCGAGATCAATGACGCCGCCCGGCTCGTGCAGGAGGCGGTGCACCCCGAGGCGAACATCATCTTCGGCGCCGTCATCGACGACACCCTCGGCGACGAGGTACGCGTCACCGTCATCGCGGCGGGTTTCGAGGGCGGCGAGCCGAAGGCGATCGCGAAGGATCGCCGCAGCAGCTACGTGCGCCCCGAGGGTGCCGCGGCCGGGGCGGGAGCGGCGGCGGAGGCCTCCGAGTCCGACGCCGGCTGGGCCTCGGAGCCGGATGCGCCGGCCGCCCAGCCGATCGACCGCGACTTCGACGACGAGGGCGACCTCGACGTCCCCGACTTCCTCAAGTGACGCGGGCCGCGCGACGGCCGCGGGGCGCTTGAGCGGGAGCATGCGGTGAGCGACCCCGAGCTGGCGAGCCGCCTGGCGCGCGTCGACGCGGCGATCGCCGACGCGGCGCGCGCGGCGGGCCGCGATCCGGCCGAGCTCACGCGCATCGTGGTGACGAAGTTCCATCCGGCGAGCCTCGTGCGCGAGCTGGCGGCGCTCGGCGTGCGCGACATGGGCGAGAACCGGCACCAGGAGGCGCGCGCCAAGCACGACGAGCTGGCGGATCTCGACCTCGCCTGGCATTTCGTCGGCCAGCTGCAGAGCAACAAGGCCCGCGCCGTGCGCGCCTACGCCGCGAGCGTGCACTCCGTCGACCGCGCGTCGCTCGTCGACGCCCTCGCCGCGGACGACGGCCGCGCGCTCGACGTGTTCCTCGAGCTCAACCTCACCGAGGATCCGGGCCGCGGCGGCGTCGACCCCGAGGCGCTCGAACCGCTCGCCGAGCGCGTGCTCGCGGCGCCCGGCCTGCGGCTGCGCGGCGTCATGGCGGTCGCCCCGCTCGGGGCGGATCCGCGCGGGGCCTTCGCGCGCGTGCGGGAGGCCTCCGAGCGGCTGCGTCGGCTCGCGCCGGAGGCGACCGCGATCTCCGCGGGGATGTCGGGCGACTTCGCCGAGGCGATCGCCGAGGGCGCGACACACCTTCGCATCGGCACGGCAATCACGGGGGATCGGCCGCCGCGCGGTTAACCTCGACCCGAGATCGAACCCCGGAGGGTTGTCATGTCGAATCCGCTGCGCAAGACGATGGTCTACCTGGGCCTGGCCGACGAGGAGTACGACGACGCCCCGGTGACCCACCACGCGCCTGCCGCGAGCGCGCAGGCCGCGCCGACCGCGAGCGCTCCGCGCGCCGCGGTGACGCCGCTGCGCCGCCCGGCCGCGAGCCGCAACGCCGCGCCGGCGGGCATGAACGAGATCCTCACCGTGCACCCGCGGCACTACCGCGACGCGCAGGCGATCGCCGAGAGCTTCCGCGAGGGCGTGCCGGTCATCATCAACCTCTCGCAGATGACCGAGCCCGAGGCGCGTCGCCTCATCGACTTCGCGAGCGGGCTCTCGCAGGGCCTCTACGGCCGCATCGAGCGGGTCACGAGCAAGGTCTTCCTGCTCTCGCCCGAGCACGTCGCCACGACCGGGGAGGCCGACGAGGTCGACCCCGAGGTCGACGCGGCCTTCGCCTGACGCCGAGCCGCGTCCTCGCGGGTCGCTCGGTCGCTGCACCCGGGCCGACGCTGGGCGTCTTCTCGGCGAGGCGCGGTAGTCTGGGACTCTCACCCACGGGGTGAGAGTTCTTGCTAGCGTTATCGAGCCGTGATCGGGCGGCGAACGACGAGTCGACGAGGTGCACCCATGGCTCTCACGCCGGAAGACGTGGTCAACAAGCGGTTCAATCCCACGAAGTTCCGTGAGGGCTACGACCAGGACGAGGTCGACGACTTCCTCGACGAGGTCGTCGTGGAGCTGCGCCGCCTCGGCCAGGAGAACGAGGAGCTGCGTCAGCGCCTCGCCCAGAGCGAGTCGCACGTCGCCGAGCTGCAGCGCGCGGGTGCCTCCGCCGCGCCGGCCGCCGCGCCCGCTCCGGCCCCGATGCCGGCTCCCGCGCCCGCCCCGGCGATGGCCGGCGGTGCCGAGGACCCGAGCAACACCAACAACCTGCTCCAGCTCGCCCGCCGCCTCCACGAGGAGCACGTGCGCGAGGGCGTGGAGAAGCGCGACGCGCTGATCGCGGAGGGCCACGCGGCCGCCGCCCGCATCGTGCAGGAGGCGGAGTCGCAGAACCGCGAGCGCATCGGCGGCCTCGAGCGCGAGCGCGCGGCCCTCGAGTCGCAGGTCGAGGAGCTGCGCAGCTTCGAGCGCGAGTACCGCGAGAAGCTCCGCGACTACATCCAGGGCCAGCTGCGCGACCTCGAGACGAGCCGCCCGGTCGGCATCGGCCAGCGCGAGGCGCAGCCGAGCCTGCCGCAGCAACCCTCGCAGCAGGCGCAGCCGCCGGCCATGCCGGCGCCGGAGCCCGCCGCGGCCTACCCCTCGGGTGGCCAGGGCGGCGAGTACGCGTCGTTCCCGCAGCCGCCGCAGTACCCCGGTTTTGGCGGCAACTGAGCCGGCGACGCCCGACGATCGCACGGCGGCGCGTCGTCGTGGGCGCGTCAGCGCGCGCACGATCGGCCTGCTCGCCGCGATCGCGCTCGGCGTCCTCGGTCTCGACCAGCTGACCAAATACCTCGTCGTCACCGATCTGGCGATGGGCCAGACGGTGCCGCTGCTGGGCGAGCTGCTCCAGCTGCACCGCACCTCGAACTCGGGCGCGGCGTTCTCCTTCGCGACCGGGTTCACCTGGGTGCTCTCGCTCGTCGCGGTCGGCGTCATCGTCTTCATCGTGTGGTTCGCCCCGCGCATCCGCTCGCTGGCGTGGGCGACGATGTTCGGCCTCGTGCTCGGCGGAGCGTTCGGCAACCTCGTCGACCGTCTCTTCCGTGACAGCGGATGGGGCAACGGCCTCGTCGTCGACTTCATCCAGATCTGGGGCTTTCCCGCGATCTTCAACGTCGCCGACATCGCGATCACCTCGGCGATGGCGCTGTTCGTGCTGCTCTCGCTGCGCGGGGTGCGCCTCGACGGCACGCGCGCGCCGGCCGCCGACGTCGACGACGAGCCCGACGAGGACTGATGCCGCACCGCGCGCTGCCCGTCCCCGACGGCCTCGCGGGCGAGCGGGCGGATGCGGCCCTCGCCCGCCTGCTGGGCGTCTCGCGCACCTTCGCGGCCGAGATCCTCGACGCCGGCGGCGCGAGCCTCGACGGGCGCGAGCTCGGCAAGTCCGACCGGCTGCTCGCCGACGGCTGGCTCGAGGTGGACTGGCGCGACAAGGTCGAGCCCACCGTGGTGCCCGTCACGGTGCCGGGCTTCACGATCGTGCACGACGACGACGACCTCGTCGTCATCGACAAGCCGGTCGGCGTGGCCGCGCATCCCGCCGCCGGGTGGGACGGGCCGACCGTGCTCGGCGCCCTCGCCGGAGCCGGCTACCGCATCGCGACGAGCGGCGCCGCCGAGCGCCAGGGCATCGTGCACCGGCTCGACGTCGGCACGAGCGGGCTCATGGTGGTCGCCAAGAGCGAGCACGCGTACGCGGCCCTCAAGCGCGCGTTCCACGACCGCGAGGTCGACAAGATCTACCACGCCGTCGTGCAGGGCCACCCCGACCCGCTGTCGGGCACGATCGACGCTCCGATCGGGCGGCATCCGGGATCCGGCTGGAAGTTCGCGGTCACCGCCGAGGGCAAGCCGAGCGTCACGCACTACGACACGATCGAGGCGCTGCGGGCCGCGAGCCTGCTCGAGGTGCACCTCGAGACGGGGCGCACCCACCAGATCCGCGTGCACATGGCCGCGCAGCGCCACCCCTGCGTCGGCGACCTGCTCTACGGCGCCGACCCCTCGCTCGCCGCGCGGCTCGGGCTCGAGCGGCAGTGGCTGCACGCCGTGAAGCTCGCGTTCCGGCACCCGGCGACGGGGGAGCGGGTGGAGTTCGAGACCGGTTATCCGGCCGATCTGCAGCGGGCCTTTGACGGGTTACGGGCAGATTAGGGCGGGGAACGCCATCTGCAACCTTTGACCCATCAAGCCGAAGTTGACTGAGGGCGCTGCGAGTCATGCGTCGAGCGGGCGCGTCGAGCGATGCCTGTCAAGCCTCGGATTGGCGCAGGTGGCTATCTAGACGGAGCAGCTCGGTTGCCCTGGAAGGGGCCCGCATGGCTTGGCTCGTGGGCTCGCGAGGACGACTTACTGGGGTTCGAGCAACTTGCGCTGCTCGACGTCCTGTTCGCCGAGATTGGTCAGAATGTAGCGGTCCCTCTGGAGGTGGATCAGGTCCTTGGCGTCCAGTGCGTTCAGGGTGCGCTTCAGGTTGGCGCGCATCGAGGACCTCGCCCATGAGTGCAACTCGGTGAGAGTTGCACCCTCTACACCGCGCCAGTAGAGCAGGGCGAGCATGTGGTCCGATGCCTTTAGCTGTTTCAACACGCGAGGGAATCCGTCGAAGACCTGGATCAGCGGGACGTCCTTCGACACGAGGTCGACGATGATCGAGTGGGCCTCGGTCGCGGACACGTTGTGGTGGAGGCGCACAAGCTCTGCGAGCACCCACTCCATGTTCCGAACGACCATCGTGGCGTCCTGCTGGTTTGGGTCAATGCCGTCGCCAAGGTGCGCCACATCCCGCTTATTTCGCACGTCGTATATCAGACGAAGCGTGCGTGGGATGTGGAAGCGGATGCTCTCTGGCGCAGCCATAGATTGCTCCAACTTGCCCATCAGGGTCGGAATCTTAGGCAGGTCTCCGCCGAGCGGTGTGTACCGCTGGGTTGTTGCCCACTCGAGGATCCTGAAAACCGCTTCCGAGAACCGGGCGCCCTCGATCTCGGAGGGTCGCAGATCGCCCCGGTAGAAACGTCGCTTCGCCTCGGCGAACGCCTCCAGCAACTCCTTCACCAGTTCGGCGGGCATCCCGGCCGCGGTGAACCCCTGCTGGACGCGGGCCTCGAGCGCGGTCATGACTCGCTAAGGAGGCTGTCCACGAATGCGGGGAACCCGCTGATGCCAGCGGACTTCGCCCGGATGCGACGGTTGGAGCCGCTACCGGTGATGAGGAAGCCGTTCAGCACCTTGACCTGCGACGAGAAATTCGCCGAGTCGTAGCACTTGAGTCGCTGAGCCTCGGCGCGCACGAGTTCCAGCGAGGTCTCGCCCTCGTCGAGACCGAAGCCGCGCACGATAGTGAGGATCTGCGCGATTGCACGTGTCTTGTCGGCGTTGTTCTTGCCCAACTTGATGCCGGGGAGGCTCACCTTTAGGACCCCGTCGTCAAGGTAGACCAGTTCCTCCAACTTCTCGCGGGAGACGGCCGTGTGCTGCGCGACCTTGTCGAGGATCGCGCTCTCAGCCTCAGTGATCTTGGGTAGGTCACCGTTCGTACCGCTCACGGCGGACTCACCCGTTGGGCCAGCCTTCCCCGCCTGACCAGACGTGCGCGGGGAGGCAGCAGCAGGGGACCCCGCCACGACCTGACCAGGCGTGAGCAGCCGTACCGCTTCGCGGAACGCCGCTTCCTGAATCTTCTCGGGCAGACCAGCATCCTCTACGGCAGCCCAAGCCCTCCTGAGCGTCTCGATCACGTCCATGCAGAGCTCCAATCTTGTGTGGCCCCGAGTGTACCGGCCGCGATAGGCATGCGCAAGAAGGTCCTTTGGAGGAAGCAACCATGCATGCGCAGGATGCGACGCGTGCCGTCAAGAAGCGACCATTGAAAGTACTGGTCAGACGGCGTGTCGACGCGCCGCGATGGCGGCATGGCCAGACATGCCATGAAGGAATGGTTCCAGGCACCGTCCATCGACGGGTCAATGGTGGTGACTTGTGCGGGTCTGGAGCAAAGAAAACGGGCGAACCGCGTCAAATGCTGCAGAAGGACACGCTCCGGCCATGAGAGGCATCGCCGTCTGTTCTCTGGATCCTGGATGGAACTTCCGCGCGATACCGCAGCCAACTTCGAGGGTGAGCTGCGATCTTGCGAGGCCGATGCGGTGCTGTATCGGTCGTGTCGACGACCTCTTCGCTGTGGTGCCCTGATGCCCGCGTTTCGCCACTAAGACGGACCAGGCCATTGGACTGAGGGCTAATGGAGTGACCGCCGACCTGCAAGTTGACTAGGGAACGCGTTGCACGCCAGCGACGCGCCGCCCGACCCTCGGCGGGGACGCCGGTCGCGGTTAGGGTGGGGGAACATCCCCCCGATCCGGAGCGAGTGTGGCCTCGAGCGATTCCTTCGTGCACCTGCACGTGCACACCGAGTACTCGATGCTGGACGGGGCGGCACGCGTCGGTGAGCTCGTGCAGGCGGCCGCCGATCAGGGCATGCCGGCGATCGCGATCACCGACCACGGCAACAACTTCGGCGCCTTCGACTTCTGGAAGCAGGCGACCGCCGCGGGCATCAAGCCGATCATCGGCACCGAGGCCTACGTCACGCCCGGCACTCACCGCTCCGACCGCTCGCGCGTGCGCTGGGGCGACGGGGGAGAAGACGACGTCTCCGGTGGCGGCGCCTTCACCCACATGACGCTGCTGGCCGAGACCACGGCCGGGATGCACAACCTCTTCCGCCTCAGCAGCCGCGCCTCGCTCGAGGGCTACTACTTCAAGCCGCGCATGGACCGCGAGCTGCTGCAGACCTACGCGAGCGGGCTCATCGCCACCACGGGATGCCCCTCCGGCGAGGTGCAGACCCGCCTCCGGCTGGGCCAGTACGACCTGGCACGGGAGGCGGCCGCCGAGTTCCGCGACATCTTCGGCGCCGAGAACTACTTCGTCGAGCTCATGGAGCACGGGCTCGGCATCGAGCGCCGCGTGCGGGAGGATCTGCTCCGCCTCGCCCGCGAACTGAACCTCCCGCTCGTCGCGACCAACGACCTCCACTACACGCACGCGGGCGACGCGCACGCCCACGAGACGCTGCTGTGCGTGCAGTCGGGGTCGACGATGGCCGACCCCAAGCGCTTCAAGTTCGACAGCCAGGAGTACTACCTGAAGACCCCCGCGCAGATGCGCGAGGTCTTCCGCGAGCTGCCGGATGCGTGCGACAACACCCTGCTCATCGCCGAGCGCTGCGAGGTCGCCTTCGACACCGGCGCCAACTACATGCCGCGCTTCCCTGTGCCCGAGGGCGAGACCGAGGCCTCCTGGTTCCGCAAGGAGGTCGAGAAGGGCCTGCTCGTGCGCTATCCCGGCGGGGTCACCGAGGAGGTGCGCGCGCAGGCCGACTACGAGATGGGCGTCATCGAGCAGATGGGCTTCGCCGGCTACTTCCTCGTGGTCGCCGACTTCATCAACTGGTCGAAGGACAACGGCATCCGCGTCGGCCCCGGCCGCGGTTCCGGCGCCGGCTCGATGGCCGCCTACGCGATGCGGATCACCGACCTCGACCCGCTGCGCCACGGTCTGATCTTCGAGCGCTTCCTCAACCCCGACCGCGTCTCGATGCCCGACTTCGACGTGGACTTCGACGAGCGCCGGCGCGGCGAGGTGATCCGGTACGTCACCGACAAGTACGGCGACGACCGGGTCGCGCAGATCGTCACCTACGGCACGATCAAGGCCAAGCAGGCCCTGAAAGACGCGGGTCGGGTGCTCGGCTTCCCGTTCTCGATGGGGGAGAAGCTCACCAAGGCGATGCCGCCCGCGATCATGGCGAAGGACATCCCGCTCGCCGGCATCACCGACCCGACCCACGAGCGCTACAAGGAGGCAGGCGACTTCCGCGCCGTGCTCGACGCCGACCCGGATGCGCGCACCGTCTACGAGACCGCGCGCGGCCTCGAGGGCCTCAAGCGCCAGTGGGGCGTGCACGCCGCCGGCGTGATCATGTCGAGCGAGCCGCTCATCGACATCATCCCGATCATGCGCCGCGAGCAGGACGGCCAGATCGTCACCCAGTTCGACTACCCGGCCAGCGAAGAGCTCGGGCTCATCAAGATGGACTTCCTGGGGCTGCGCAACCTCACGATCATCGACGATGCGCTCGACAACATCGAGAGCAACCGCGGCTTCCGCCCGGTGCTCGAAGACCTCGACTTCGACGACCGCGCCGCCTACGACCTGCTCGCCCGCGGCGACTCTCTCGGGGTCTTCCAGCTCGACGGCGGGCCGCTGCGCAGCCTCATGCGGCTCATGCGCCCCGACAACTTCGAAGACATCTCGGCCCTCATCGCGCTGTACCGCCCGGGCCCGATGGGCGCGAACTCGCACACCAACTACGCGCTGCGCAAGAACGGGCAGCAGCCGATCACCCCGATCCACCCGGAGCTCGCCGAGCCGCTCGCCGACATCCTCGACACCACCTACGGCCTGATCATCTACCAGGAGCAGGTCATGGCGATCGCGCAGCGCGTCGCCGGGTTCACGCTCGGTCAGGCCGACATCCTGCGCCGCGCGATGGGCAAGAAGAAGAAGTCCGAGCTCGACAAGCAGTACGAGGGCTTCAAGGCGGGCATGAACGCCAACGGCTTCTCGGATGCGGCCGTCTCGACCCTCTGGGACATCCTGCTGCCCTTCTCCGACTACGCCTTCAACAAGGCCCACTCCGCCGCCTACGGCGTGCTCAGCTACTGGACCGCCTACCTCAAGGCGCACTACCCGGCCGAGTACATGGCGGCGCTGCTGACGAGCGTCGGTGATGCGCGCGACAAGCTCGCCGTCTACCTCAACGAGTGCCGGCGCATGAAGATCCGGGTGCTGCCGCCCGACGTCAACGAGTCGATCGGCTTCTTCGCGGCCGTCGGCGACGACATCCGCTTCGGCATGGGCGCGGTGCGCAACGTCGGCTTCGGCGTCGTCGAGCAGATCCGCGCGGCGCGGGAGGAGAAGGGCGCCTTCACCGGGTTCCACGACTTCCTGCGCAAGGTGCCGCTGCAGGCGCTCAACAAGCGCACCGTGGAGTCGCTCGTGAAGGCCGGCGCCTTCGACTCGCTGGGGGCGACGCGGCGGGCGCTCATCGAGATCCACGAGGGCGCGGTCGAGCAGGAGGTCAAGCGCAAGCGCGAGGAGGCCAACGGCCAGGTCGGCTTCGACTTCGACTCCCTGTGGGACGAGCCCGAGCACGCCGCCGACGTCGTGCCGACCCGGCCCGAGTGGCCCAAGCGCGAGAAGCTCGCCGCCGAGCGCGAGATGCTCGGCCTCTACGTCAGCGACCATCCGCTCGCCGGCCTCGAGGTGCAGCTCGCCCGCCACGCGAGCGTCGGGATCGCCGAGCTGATGGCCTCGGAGGAACCGCGCGACGGCGAGACGGTCACGATCGCGGGGCTCGTCACGAGCGTGCAGCACCGCACCGCACGCGCCTCCGGCAACGCCTACGGCGTCGCCCAGATCGAGGACTTCGGCGGCGAGGTGACCGTCATGTTCCTCGGCAAGACGTACCAGGAGTTCGGGCCGGGCCTGCAGGCCGACAACATCGTCGTGCTCAAGGGCCGCGTGAGCGTGCGCGACGACGGGCTCAACCTGCACGCGGTGAGCATGTTCCCGATCGACACCGGGCAGAGCCTCGGCTCCGGGCCGCTCGTCATCTCGGTGCCCGAACAGCGCGCGACCACCGAGGTCATCGGGCAGCTCGGCGACGTGCTGATCCGGCACGCCGGCGACACCGAGGTGCGGATGCGGCTGCTGCGCGGGCAGGCAGCGCGCATGTTCGAGATCCCGTACCCGGTGTCGGTGACGGCGGACCTCTATGCCGAGCTCAAGCAGCTGCTCGGGCCGAACTGCCTGGTCTGAATTCTCGGCATCGCCGCCGCTGCGGCGGCGATCGCGCCACTTCGCCGACCGAGCGCGGTCGCTCGGCTCCGCTGGTTCTCGGCATCGCCGCCGCTGCGGCGGCGCTCGGGTCAGGCGCGGGCGTGCAGGTGCGCCCAGCCGAGCAGCAGCAGGGCGCCGACCACGCCGAGCCCGCTCCACAGCACGAGGCCGCCGATCGCGCCCGTGAGCAGGAACCCGGCGAGCAGCGCGCCGACGACGAGCAGCACCGCGAGAAGCAGCGAGCCGACGGCGGCGAACGCGGCCCGCACCGGGTGACGCCGGAATACCCCGAAGCCGCCGAGACCGCGGCCGCCGAGCGCGGAGGCCGGCAGGATCACGAGGCCCAGCACCGCGGCGACCGGCACGAGCAGCGCGCTCACCACCCCGGCGAGGATCGCCAGGGCCGACACCGCCGCCGACCATCCCAGCAGCGGCCGCGAGAAGCGCCCGCGCTCGGGGGCGACGAGCACCGCGGTCGCCGCGGCGAGCACGGCGAACTCGACGACGAGCACCACGAGCGAGCCGAGTGCCTCGAGCACGAAGAGCGCGTCGGGATCCCCGCCGAGCCCCGGCAGCGCGCTCAGCGCCTGCAGACCCGCGCCCGCCCCGATCGCGAGGGCGAGCGCCCCCGCGGCGATGCCGCGATGCCGTGTCGCGCTCATGAGCCGGCCATCGCCTTCTCCAGCACGTCCTGGATCGAGCCGGAGTAGACCTGCTCCGAGCCGACGGTCACGGTGAGCACGGTCGGGTCGTCGGCGGGGGAGTCGACGGTGATGGTCGCGCCGTCGACGGTCGTGCCGGTGCAGGAGACCGCGTCGTCGGAGGACTGGGTGCACACCGGGGCGGTCAGCACGTCGACCTGGGCGTGGAGCAGCAGGTCGATCGCCGCGTAGCGCACCTCGGCGAGGTGGTCGCCACCGACCGGGGCGATCGCGGCGATCTGCGAGCAGCCCGTCAGGGCTAGTGCCGCCAGGCCGAGGAGGCCGAGCACCGCACCGCGGTTGACCCCGGCGGGAGAGCGGCGGATGCGCACGGCCGCACCCGCGCTCACGAGGCGCTCCGGCGCTCGGCGGCGAGCACGCGCGCGCCCTCGTCGAGGTGCTGGGCCTCGAGAGCCGCGTCGGTGATCCGCTCGAGGGGGAACGGCGCCGGCAGCAGCAGCTCGGTGTTGCGGTCGAGCGGCGAGCCGCGGCGCATCGAGGGGCTCTCGGCCCAGTCGTTGGCCGCGAACTCGCGCGCGCGGGAGGCGAGGTCGGAGCAGCTGCCCGAGTCGCCCGGCACGGCGGGGGAGGAGTGGTCGAGCACGGTCGTGAACAGCGACAGGGTGCCGTCGCGGTTGTCGACGATCTCGACCACCTGCTGCTGCTGCGGGAAGTCGATGCACGAGGCGGTCGTGATCTCCCAGAATCCGCCGGACTCGGAGGTGTGGGCGAGGATCTGGTTGAGGTGGGTGTGGCCGTTGAGCCACGCGATCGCGACCGGGTAGCGCAGCAGCAGGTCGACGACCTCCTCCGCGTGGTGCAGCACCTCGTCCTGACCGGGGCGCACCGCGGCGTTCTCGAGGGTGAGGCTGTTGTGGTGGCTCAGCACGAGCACGAGCTTGTTCTCGGCGGTGGCCTTCTCGAGCTGCTCGCGCAGCCACACGAACTGCACGTCGGGCAGCGCGCCGTCGGGGCCGGCGACGGCGTTGCAGGTGTCGAGGCCGAGCGCACGCACCTGCGGGCTGAGGTCGGCCGCCCACCAGGTCTCGCCGGTGTCGAGGTTGCGCTGCGTGAAGCCGTGGCCGACGGGGCCGGGCTCGGGCTGGGTCACGAAGTGCTCGGCCATGAACTCGCGCTGCTCGAACAGCCGCCGGGCGGGGTTCGCGGTGACCGGGCGGAAGCCGGGGCCGCCGAGCGCGAGCCCCGCCGCCGCGACCGCCTGCTGCAGCGCGCTGCCGCTGGCGGCGTATCCGGTGAGCGCGAGCGCCGCGGTCGCCTCCACCGAGAACGACTTCTGCCCGCCGACCGCGAGGGCGTGCAGCTGCGGGCTCAGGTCGAAGGTGCCCAGCAGCAGCGTGTCGTGGTTGCCGTACACCGCGTACCACGGGGCCGGCAGTCCGGGGGAGGGCACGGGCTGCGCGATCGCCTGGGCCAGCAGCTCGGGCAGCCTCGGGAAGCCGTAGTCGCCGAACGGGCCGCCGGTCGGATCCCCGGGCCGGTACGCCCAGGTCGCCTCGGCCCAGGCCTGCACGCCCTGGTAGATCGCGCCCGAGCTTGCCGGGTCGACGGCGACGCTGTCCATGAGGTCGATGTACCAGCGCAGCTCGAGCGAGGAGTGCATGTCGGCGCTGTCGCCCGTGACGACCGCGGCGCCCATCGGGGCGCCGGTCAGCGGGCTGTAGCGCGCGTCGGAGAAGGCCTGCACCATCGCCGCGGTCGTGTGCGGGCTCATCGGGTCGTGCGGGTGGAAGGCGGAGCCCCAGGCCGAGTGGTCCTGCACGATCATCGGCTCGATGCGGCCGGGCGACTGGGCGTCGATGACGTGCAGGTCGGAGAGGTGGCCGAGGTAGAGCAGCGAACGCCGTCGCGCGGCGCGGGACGGGTCGGGGCTCGCGCGCAACACGTCGAGCCGGGGCAGGTACGGCTCGCCGGGGCCGGTCGTCAGGGTGCGGTAGCTGCCCTTCTGCACCCGCCCGTGCAGAATCGTCTGCTGCAGCGTCGAGGGGATGCCGCCGGGATCGACGCGCGGAGCCGCGAGCGCCGAGCCCACGAGCTGAGGCTCGAGCCCGAGCGCCGCGGCCGCGACGGCCGCGCGCGCGAGGAACTGGCGTCGCGAGAGCCCGGGCATCGGCGGCCTTTCTTCACGGAGCCCGGTCGCGGGGGTGTCGCGCGCGGGTGGATCGATCATGGCATCCCGCGCCAGGCCGCCACCACTCGCCTCAGCGCGTCGGGTCAGGCGAGCGGATCGCCCGTGGAGTACCAGTCCCGCTCGTGGTAGATGAGCGCCTCGTCGGGCTCGCCGAGACCGCCGTCTTCGATCTCGACGACGACGAGCGCGCTCTCCACGACCGCCACCCGCTCGACGATGCGGCCGTACATCCAGGCCGGCACGTTCTTGAGCAGGGGCAGGCCGCCGGGCCCCGGCTCCCAGTGATCGCCGACGAAGCGCTGGTCGCGGTCGCCCGCGAGCTGGATCGCGACATCGCGGTTGCGCGCACCGAGGATGTGCACGAGCACGTGCGTGCCCTCGTGCACGGCCCGGTAGGCGCTCGCCTTGCGGGCCATGTTGAAGGTCGCCAGCGGCGGCGCGGCCGACAGGGACGCGAGCGAGGTCGCGGTGAATCCGACGGGGGAGCCGTCCGGGTCGAGCGCGGTGACGGCGCTCACGCCGGCGGAGAGGCGACGGAAGGCCTGCTTGAAGGCGTCGACGTCGCCGGGGGTGATGCGGTCCATCCCTCTAGCATGGTCGAGCCATGATGCAGACGCTGGACCTCCGCGGTCGCCGCCCCTCCCGTGTCGAGCTGGCGGGCCTCGTGCCGCGCGCCGAGGTCGACGTCGCCGCCGCCAGCGCCGCCGCCCGCGAGCTCATCGACGACGTGCGCGCACGGGGCGAGGAGGCGTTGCGCGCGCAGTCCGCCCGCTTCGACGGGGGCGAACCCGAGTCGGTGCGCGTCGACCCGGCCCGGATCACCGCGGCCGTCTCCGCGCTCGACGGCGACGTGCGCGCCGCCCTCGAGGAGGCGATCCGCCGGGTGCGGCTCGCGAGCCAGGCGCAGGTGCCCGAGCCGCGCGTGACCTCCCTCGGACCGGGCGCCGAGGTCGTGCAGCGCTGGCAGCCCGTCGGGCGCGTCGGGCTCTACGTTCCCGGCGGCAAGGCCGTCTACCCCTCGAGCGTCGTCATGAACGTCGTCCCGGCCCAGATCGCGGGCGTCGCCTCGGTCGTGGTGGCCTCGCCGCCGCAGCGCGACTTCGACGGCGAGGTGCACCCGGTGATCCTCGGGGCCCTCGGGTTGCTGGGCGTCGACGAGGTCTACGCGATGGGCGGGGCGGGCGCGATCGGCGCGCTCACCTACGGCGTGCCGGGGCTGGGTCTCGACCCGGTCGACGTCGTCACCGGGCCGGGCAACGTCTTCGTCGCCGCCGCCAAGCGCCTCGTGCACGGGGTCGTTGGCATCGACGCCGAGGCGGGGCCGACCGAGATCCTCGTGATCGCCGACGAGACGGCCGACGCCCGCCTGGTCGCCGCCGACCTGGTCAGCCAGGCCGAGCACGACGAGCTCGCCGCCGCGGTGCTCGTGACGGATTCGACGGTCCTCGCCGAGGCCGTCACCGCCGAACTCGAGCAGCTGGCGGCGACGACCCGGCACCGCGAGCGGGTGCGGGTCGCGCTCGGCGGCGTGCAGTCGGCTCTCGTGCTCGTCGACGACCTCGAGCAGGCGGTCGCGGTGAGCGAGGCCTACGCGCCTGAGCACCTCGAGATCCAGACCCGCGACCCCGGCGCGGTGCTCGACCGCATCGGCAACGCGGGCGCGATCTTCCTCGGCCGCGAGGCACCGGTGAGCCTGGGCGACTACCTCGCCGGCTCCAACCACGTGCTCCCGACCGGTGGGCAGGCGCGCTTCTCGGCGGGGCTCAACGCGGCCACCTTCCTGCGGGCCCAGCAGGTGATCCGCTACGACCGCACGGGTCTCGGCGACGTCGCGGGCCTCATCCGCGCGCTGAGCGACGCCGAGCAGCTGCCAGCGCACGGCGACGCCGTCGACGCGCGCCTCGACTGAGGCCGCCGGACCACGGGCCCGGCCGGCGCCACGGGGCGCGGCAGCCGGGAGCGCGGCAGGCCGCACGGTATCCTGGCCGCGCCATGTTCTGCCCCTTCTGCCGCCACCCGGACAGCCGGGTGATCGACTCGCGCACCTCCGACGACGGCACCGCGATCCGCCGCCGGCGGCAGTGCCCCGAGTGCGGCCGGCGGTTCTCGACCACCGAGACGGCGAGCCTCAGCGTCATCAAGCGCGACGGCGTCGTCGAGCCCTTCAGCCGCGACAAGATCGTCGCCGGCGTGCGCAAGGCGTGCCAGGGCCGCCCGGTGAGCGACGCCGACCTCGCGCTGCTCGCGCAGAAGGTCGAGGAGCAGGTGCGCGCGACCGGCGCGAGCCAGATCGACGCCAACGACATCGGCCTCGCGATCCTGCCCTCGCTGCGCGAGCTCGACGAGGTCGCCTACCTGCGCTTCGCGAGCGTCTACCAGGGCTTCGAATCCCTCGAGGACTTCGAGACGGCCATCACGCTGTTGCGCGTCGAGCACGCGAGCCGCACCGACGACGCGTCGGTCGACTCCTAGATGGCGGGCGCTTCCGGGCCCTACGCCCTGCTCTTCCGCGTCGTGCTCGCGCGGCTCGACCCCGAGACCGCGCACCGCCTCGCGGCCCTTGTGATCCGCGCGCTGCCGTGGATCGGCGTGGGCGCCGTGCTCGCGCGCACCGGGCGGCCGCATCCCTCGCTCGCCGTGCGCACCCTCGGGCTCGAGTTCCCGAGCCCCTTCGGCCTCGCGGCGGGCTTCGACAAGGACGCGACGATGGTCCGCGGGCTCGCGCAGTCGGGCTTCGGGCACGTCGAGGTGGGCACGGTGACGGCGCTGCCGCAGCCGGGCAATCCGCGCCCGCGGCTTTTCCGGCTCATCCCCGATCGCGCCGTCGTCAACCGCATGGGCTTCAACAACCGCGGCGCCGAGGCGGCCGCACGCCGGCTCGAGCGCCTGCGCCGCCGGCGCGGCCCGCACCCGATCGTCGGGGTCAACATCGGCAAGTCGCGCGTCGTGGCCGTCGAGGACGCGATCGCCGACTACCGCACGAGCGCCGCGCGCCTGGCCCCGCTCGCCGACTACCTCGTCGTCAACGTGAGCTCGCCCAACACGCCGGGACTGCGCGGGCTGCAGGAGCTCGACCGCCTCGCGCCCCTGCTCGAGGCGGTGCGCGACGAGGCCGGCGCGACCCCGGTGCTCGTCAAGATCGCGCCCGACCTCGCCGACGACGAGGTGCGGCGGATCGCGCGCCTCGTCACCGAGCTCGACCTCGCCGGCGTGATCGCCACGAACACCACGCTCTCCCGCGAGGGTCTGCGCACCGATCCCGCCGTCGTCGCGGCCGCGGGGGAGGGGGGACTCTCCGGAGCCCCCCTCGCCTCCCGCTCGCTCGCCGTGCTGCGGGTGCTGCGCGCCGAACTGCCGCCGGAGGCGTGCGTCATCTCGGTGGGCGGCGTGACGACCGCCGCGGACGCGGCCGAACGCCTGCGCGCCGGCGCGACGCTCGTGCAGGGCTACACGGCCTACCTCTACGAGGGGCCGCTCTGGGCGCGCCGACTCGTGCGCGGGCTGCCCGCCGCCCTGGCGGGCGGCTCGGCGAGCTAGCTCGGCAGGCGGCCGCTCAGCTCGGCGACGGCCCCGCTCAGCTCGGGAACTGCCCGCGCTTGACCTGCGGCTTGGGCATGCGCAGCAGGCGGAACTGCACCATGCGCATGAATGCGTAGAAGCGCACGCCGCGCTCGACCTTGCCGGCGCCGAACTTGTCGGCGAGCTTGCGCTTGATGATCCAGCTGACCGTGATGCCCTCGATCACGACGATGCCGATGTAGGCCCAGACCACGAGCAGCGCGACCGCGGTCACCTGGCTCGCGAGGGCGGGCGGCAGGATCGCCGGGAGGAAGTAGGTCAGCAGCACGACCAACAGCAGCGGCAGCACGACCTCGCCGAGGCTCAGGCGCGCGTCGACGTAGTCGCGCACGTAGCGCTTCTGCGGGCCGCGGTCTCGCACCGGGAGGAAGCGCTCCTCGCCGTTGGCCATGCCGATGCGCTGGCGCTCGCGCGCCTCGCGATCCTTCGCGCGGGCGTCGCGGGAGGCCTGCCGCCGGTCGGTCGGCACGAGCGGGCGCTTGTTGGCGGCCTCGCGCTCCTTGCGGGTCGGCGTGGGGCGGCCCTTGCCGTGCTCGAGCGACGCGGCCGGGTCGGCGGCGTCGGTCGACTCGGAGGGGTCGGGCGTGCGGGAGGAAGAAGCCACGGGGTACCTCGCTGTCGGATCCGCTTAAGATTACCGGCATGTCTGCCCCGGCCCCGGACCCGTCCGTCGCGCGACTGCGGGACGAGGTGGCGGGCGGGCTGCCGGCGGCGCTGGCCGACCTGGGGCGGCTCGTGCGCATCCCCTCGGTCTCCTGGGACGGCTTCGACGAGGAGCACGTCATCGCCAGTGCGGAGGCCGTCGCCACCCTCGCGCGCGAGGTCGGGCTCTTCGACGAGGTGCACGTCGTGCGCGAGCCGATCCCCGAGGGGCTGACGCGCGCCGGCGAGCAGGGTCTGCCCGCCGTGATCGCCACCCGCGCGGCGAAGAACGGGCGCCCGACCGTGCTGCTCTACGCCCACCACGACGTGCAGCCGCCCGGCGATCCCGCCCTGTGGGAGTCGGAGCCCTTCGAGCCGACCGTGCGCGGCGAGCGCATCTACGGCCGCGGCGCCGCCGACGACAAGGCCGGCGTCGTCACCCACATCGCGGCGCTGCGCGCGCTGCGGGAGGTGCTCGGCGACGACCCCTCGATCGGCCTCGTGCTCTTCGCCGAGGGGGAGGAGGAGTTCGGCTCGCGCTCCTTCCGCACCATCCTCGAGCGGCACGCCGAGCGCCTGCGCTCCGACGCGATGATCATCGCCGACTCGGGCAACTGGGATCTCGCGACCCCCGCCCTCACCGTCGGCCTGCGCGGCGCCGTCGCCTTCAACCTCACCGTCTCGACCCTCGACCACGCCCTGCACTCGGGCATGTTCGGCGGAGCGCTGCCCGACGCGATGCTCGCCGCGATCCGGATGCTCGCCACCCTCTGGAACGACGACGGCTCCGTCGCGGTCGCGGGGCTGCGCGCGCACGAGGCCGAGACACCCGCCTACGACGAGGCGCGGCTGCGCGAGGAGGCCGGCCCACTGCCCGGCACGAGCCCGATCGGGCGCGGCGAGATCCTCTCGCGGATCTGGAACCAGCCCGCGATCACCGTGACCGGCATCGACGCCCCGAGCATCAAGGACGCCTCGAACAGCCTGCTGCCGAGCGTGCGGGTGCGCATCTCGGCGCGTGTCGCCCCCGGCCAGTCGGCGGCCGAGGCGCGCGCCGCGATCATGGCCCATCTCGAGGCCCACGCGCCCTTCGGAGCGACCCTCGCGACCGACGGTCTCGACGTCGGCGAGCCCTTCCTCGTCGACACCAGCGGCTGGGCCGCCGAGGAGGCGCTCGACGCGCTGCGCGACGCCTGGGGCGCCGAGCCGGTGCAGATGGGCGTCGGCGGCTCGATCCCCTTCGTGCACGACCTCCTCGAGCGTTACCCCGAGGCCCAGATCCTCATCACGGGCGTCGAGGATCCCGACTCGCGCGCGCACAGCCCGAACGAATCGCTCCACGTGCCCTCGCTCGAGCGCACCATCCTCGCCGAGGCGCTGCTGCTGGCGCGCCTGGACGCGCGCGAGCTCTGAGCGCCACCACCCGCGGCGCTGCCAGCCCGCACCGGGGCGGCCGTCGTACACTCGGGGCATGACCGACACGACGATCGCCCCCGCGAGCACCGAGGCCGACCCCACCCACGGCGTGGCGCTGACCGACACGGCCGCCGCGAAGGTGAAGAGCCTGCTCGAGCAGGAGGGGCGCGACGACCTGCGCCTGCGCGTCGCCGTGCAGCCGGGCGGCTGCTCGGGCCTCATCTACCAGCTCTACTTCGACGAGCGCCTGCTCGACGGCGACGCCACCCGCGACTTCGACGGCGTCGAGGTCGTCGTGGACAAGATGAGCGTGCCCTACCTCGACGGCGCGTCGATCGACTTCGAGGACTCGATCCAGAAGCAGGGCTTCACGATCGACAACCCCAACGCGCAGGGCTCCTGCGCCTGCGGCGACAGCTTCCACTGACGGGCGGCGCGACACCCGCGGTGTGGCGCTCCGGGGGTTCCGCCGGAGGGATAGACTCGGGGAGCAACTGCTCGACGCTTCCGAGAGGTCACTGGTGAGTTCCGACCGGCCCCGCTCCCGCCGCGCCCCCCGATCCCGTCTGGCGCGTTGGGCGATCGCCCCGATCGGCCTCGCGGCCGTCATCGTCCTCGCCGGCTGCACCCAGGAGCAGGCCCAGGGCTTCCTCCCCGGCGGCCCCGACGTGACCAACCACACCGGCGGCATGATCGACCTCTGGGTCAACTCCTGGATCGTGCTGCTCGCGGTCGGCGCCGTCACCTGGGGTGTCATCATCTGGGCCGCGATCGCGTACCGCCGCCGCACCGGGCAGACCGGCATGCCGGCGCAGATGCGCTACCACATGCCGATCGAGATCTTCTACACGATCGTCCCCTTCATCCTCGTGCTCGGCTTCTTCGCCTTCACGGTGCGCGAGCAGACCTCGATCGAGACCGACCCCGGCAACCCCGACGTGAAGATCGAGGTCTTCGGCAAGCGCTGGAGCTGGGACTTCAACTACCTCGACGAGAAGGTCTACTCGCCCGGCATCCAGGCGCAGGATCGTCTGAACTCCGACGGCTCGCTCGACGAGTCCGAGCTGCCGACGCTCTACCTGCCGGTGGGGGAGAAGGTCCAGATCGACATCGAGTCGCGCGACGTCGCGCACTCGTTCTGGGTTCTCGACTTCCTCTACAAGAAGGACATGATCCCCGGGCAGACCAACCACATGTACTTCATCCCCACCAAGGAGGGGACCTACCAGGGCAAGTGCGCGGAGCTGTGCGGCGAGTACCACTCGCTCATGCTGTTCCAGGTGAAGGTCGTGTCGCCCGAGGAGTACGACACCTACATCCAGAGCTTGCGCGACCTGGGTCAGGTCGGCCGCCTCGGCCCGGAGTACAACGTGAACCAGAACCTGCCGGGGATCGCCCCCGCCAGCGGAAGTGAGAGCGCCGAATGAGCACCGCGACCCAGGCCCCGACCGCGACCGCGTTCCCGAGCGCGCCCGCGCAGATCCCGGAGCGCCGGGGCAACGTCGTCGTCCGCTGGATCACCACGACCGACCACAAGGTCATCGGGTACCTCTACCTGATCAGCTCGTTCATCTTCTTCCTGATCGGCGGCGTGATCGCCCTGCTGATCCGCACCGAGCTGTTCACTCCGGGCCTCGACCTGTTCCCGAGCGCGGAGGCCTACAACCAGGCCTTCACGATGCACGGCACGATCATGCTGCTGCTGTTCGCGACGCCGCTGTTCGCGGGCTTCGCGAACGTCGCGATGCCGCTGCAGATCGGCGCGCCCGACGTCGCGTTCCCGCGGCTCAACGCCTTCGCGTACTGGCTCTACCTCTTCGGCGGCCTCATCGCGATGGGCGGCTACCTCACGCCGCAGGGCCCGGCCGGCTTCGGCTGGACGGCCTACACCCCGCTGACCACGGCGACCTTCTCGCCGGGCTTCGGCGGCAACCTCTGGGTCTTCGGTCTCGCGCTGGCCGGTTTCGGCACGATCCTCGGCTCGGTGAACTTCATCACCACGATCATCACGATGCGCGCGCCCGGCATGACGATGTTCCGGATGCCGATCTTCACCTGGAACATCCTGGTGACGTCGATCCTGGTGCTGCTCGCCTTCCCGGTGCTCGCCGCGGGCCTGTTCGCGCTCGGCGCCGACCGGGTCTTCGAGGCCCACCTGCTGGATCCCGCGAACGGCGGCACGATCCTCTGGCAGCACCTGTTCTGGTTCTTCGGGCACCCCGAGGTCTACATCATCGCGCTGCCGTTCTTCGGCATCATCTCCGAGATCCTCCCGGTCTTCAGCCGCAAGCCGATCTTCGGGTACAAGACGCTGGTGTTCGCGACGGTCGCGATCGCCGCGCTGTCGGTCACGGTGTGGGCCCACCACATGTACGTCACCGGCTCGGTGCTGCTGCCGTGGTTCGCGCTCATGACGATGCTCATCGCGGTGCCGACGGGCGTGAAGATCTTCAACTGGGTCGGCACCATGTGGCGCGGATCCGTGACCTTCGAGACGCCGATCATCTGGTCGATCGGCTTCCTCATCACGTTCGTGTTCGGCGGTCTGACGGGCGTGATCCTCGCGAGCCCGCCGCTCGACTTCGCCGTCTCCGACAGTTACTTCGTCGTCGCGCACTTCCACTACGTCGTCTTCGGCACCGTGGTCTTCGCGATGTTCGCCGGCTTCTACTTCTGGTGGCCGAAGTGGACCGGCAAGATGCTCAACGAGACGCTCGGCAAGGTGCACTTCTGGCTGCTGTTCATCGGCTTCCACCTCACCTTCCTCGTGCAGCACTGGCTCGGCGTCATCGGCATGCCGCGCCGCTACGCGACCTACCTCGAGTCCGACGGCTTCACCTGGATGAACCAGCTGTCGACGATCGGCTCGATGGTGCTCGCGGCCTCGATGATCCCGTTCCTGTTCAACGTCGTCTGGACCGCGCGCAAGGCCAAGATGGTCGGGGTCGACGACCCGTGGGGCACGAGCCGCTCGCTCGAGTGGGCGACCTCCTCGCCGCCGCCGCGCCACAACTTCACGACGATCCCGCGCATCCGCTCGGAGTCGCCCGCCTTCGATCTGCACCACCCGGAGGTCGGCGTGCCGACCGGGGTCGGCCCGGCCAAGGACGCCCCCGAGGCGCCCGTTCTCGACGGAGAGGTGAAGTAGCCCGTGCGCACCAACATCTGGCTGTTCGCCATCCTCAGCACCTTCTTCGGCGCCTCGGCGGCCGTCTACGCCGGGTGGTCGCTCATCGAGCCCACCGGCTACCAGCTCTCGGTCGCCGAGCTCACCGGGGTCGTCCCGCCGGAGTGGGTGGGCACCGTCGGCATCTCGCTGAGCTCGATCCTCGCGCTCTTCATCACCTTCTACCTCTGGCGCACGCAGGCCTCGGTCGGCGCGGACCTCCCCGAGGACCGCACCGACGCCGGCATCGACGACGGCGACCCCGAGGTCGGCTTCTTCAGCCCGTGGAGCTGGTGGCCGCTCGCGCTCGCCTTCGGACTCGCGCTGATGTTCCTCGGACTCGCGATCGGGGTGTGGATCACCATCATCGGCGCGCCGATCGCGGCCATCTCGGTCGTCGGCTGGGTCTACGAGTACTACCGCGGCAACTTCGCCCGCTGAGGCCGGCGGGATCGTGGCTATCACCGTCCGGCCGGCGCGCGCCGAGGATGCCGAGCAGCTGTTCGCGCTCGTGCAGCAGCTCGGTCACGCCATCGAGCCGCGGCGCGAGGCCTTCGAGCAGACGCTGAGCGCGTACCTGGCGGGGGAGGAGCCCAGCGTCACGCTCCTCGTCGCGTCGGGCGAAGACGGGGCGTTGCTCGGCTACGCGCTGACGACGGTCGTGCGGCTGCTGTCGACCAACGGCCCCTCGGCGCAGCTGCAGGAGATCGTCGTGTCGGAGCAGGCGCGGGGCATGGCGGTCGGCTCGACGCTCGTCGCCGCCGTCGAGCAGCTCTGCCGCGATCGCGGCGTCACCCAGCTCACCGTCGCCTCACGGCGAGCGGGCGGCTTCTACGACCGGCTCGGCTTCCACGAGAACGCCGAGTACATGCGCAAGCTGTTCTGAGTCGACCCGGCGGGAGGCCGACTCGAGCCTCGCGGTCGGCGGTCTACCGCTGCCGGAGCGACGACGTCGTCGCGGCCATCCGGGAGGCGAGGGCCTCCGCGTGCAGGCGCTCCGCCTCGGCGACCGCGCGTCGATCACCGGGCTCGAGGGGGGCGGGCCCGCCTCGGCGCCGCTCGAGCCGTCGGAGCAGGAGGCTGAGGATCACGGCGACGACGGGGAGCGCCACGATCGCCGCGATCCCGAGGATGAGGCTCGGATCCATGGGGCCAGCCTAACTCCGCGGAACGACGAAGGCGGCCGCCCCCGAGGGGACAGCCGCCGTCGTCGTGACGCGGAACGTCAGTGGTGGTCGCTGTGCGCGGCCTCGAGCTCGGTCTGGGTGACCGGCGAGATGCGGTCCTCGAAGAAGAAGCGCGAGATGCTCGCCCGCAGCCGCTGGCCCGCCGTGATGCGCCCGCGCGCATCCGGTCGCACCATGAGCGGTTGGTACTCCTCGAAGCTCACGAGCTTCCAGCGCTCGAAGTCCGACAGCGGCTCGTGCACCTCGATGTACTCGCCGCCGGGCAGACGCACGATGCGGCCCGACTCGTAGCCGTGCAGGGCGATCTCGCGATCCTTCTTCTGCAGCGCGATGCAGACGCGGTGCGTGACGACGCCGGCGATGATCGGCCCGAAGATCAGCAGGGCCTGGATCGCGTGGGTCACGCCCTCGACCGCGAGGCGGAAGTGCGTCGCGATGAGGTCGGACGAGGCCGCCGCCCAGAGGGCCGCGTAGAACGTCACGCCGGCCGCACCGATCGCGGTGCGCATCGGAGCGTTGCGCGGGCGGTCGGCGATGTGGTGCTCGCGCTTGTCGCCGGTGATCCACGCCTCGAAGAAGGGGTAGAGCGCCACGACGAGCAGGAACAGCACCAGCACGAGGATCGGGATGAGGATGTTCATCGAGACCGTGTACGGGCCGAGCTGGAACTCCCACCCCGGCGGCACGAGGCGCAGGGCGCCGTCGGCGAAGCCGATGTACCAGTCGGGTTGCGTGCCCGCGGAGATGGGAGAGGGGTCGTAGGGCCCGTAGTTCCAGATCGGGTTGATCGTGACGGTCGAGGCGACCAGCGCGATGACGCCGAAGATGATGAAGAAGAACCCGCCGGCCTTCGCCGCGAACACCGGCATGATCGGCACACCGACGACGTTGTCGTTGGTGCGGCCGGGGCCGGCGAACTGGGTGTGCTTGTTGACGATGAGCAGAACCATGTGCACGCCGATCGCCGCCACGACGAGCGCGGGCAGCAGCAGGATGTGCAGCGTGTAGAGCCGGCCGACGATCGCCTCGCCGGGGAACTCGCCGCCGAACAGCAGGTACGAGATCCAGGTGCCCACGACCGGGACGCCCTTGATCATGCCGTCGATGATGCGCAGACCGTTGCCGGAGAGAAGGTCGTCGGGCAGCGAGTAGCCGGTGAAGCCCTCGCCCATCGCGAGCACGAAGAGCACGAAACCGACGACCCAGTTGAGCTCACGCGGCTTGCGGAACGCGCCGGTGAAGAAGATCCGCAGCATGTGCAGACCGATCGAGGCGACGAACAGCAGGGCGGCCCAGTGGTGGATCTGCCGCATGAGCAGTCCACCGCGGATGTCGAAGCTGATGTCGAGCGTCGAGGCCATCGCCGACGACATCTCGAGGCCCTTGAGCGGGGCGTAGGAGCCCTCGTACTCGACCGGCGCCATCGAGGCCTGGAAGAAGAACGTCAGGAAGGTGCCCGAGAGCAGGATGACGATGAAGCTGTAGAGCGCCACCTCGCCGAGCATGAACGACCAGTGGTCGGGGAAGATCTTGCGACCGAGCTCCTTGACGAGCCCCGACATGCTGGTGCGCTCGTCGACCCAGTTCGCGGCCCAGTTGGTGAACCGCATGCCGCGGCCGGGGCCCTCCTGCGCCTGCGTCGCGCCCGTCGTCGACGGACGCTCCATCGTGTCAGTCATGGACGCGCTCCCAGAAGCTCGGGCCGACGGGCTCGTGGAAGTCGCTCTGCGCGACCAGGTAGCCCTCGGCGTCGACGGAGATCGGCAGCTGGGGAAGCGGGCGCTTCGCCGGGCCGAAGATGACCTCCGCCTCGTGCGTGATGTCGAACTGCGACTGGTGGCACGGGCAGAGCAGGTGGTGGGTCTGCTGCTCGTACAGCGCCACCGGGCAGCCGACGTGCGTGCAGATCTTGGAGTAGGCGACGATGCCGTCGTAGTTCCAGCTCTCGCGGCCGGGGGAGACGTGCAGGTCCTCCGGCTTGAGGCGCATGAGGAGCACGGCCGCCTTGGCCTTCTCCTCGAGCGGGTGCTCGGTGTCGTACAGGCCCTCGGGGATCACCTGGAAGACCGAGCCGAGCGTCACGTCGGAGGCCTTGATCGGCACGCCGTTCGGGTCCTTCGTGAGCCGCATGCCCTTCTCCCACATGGTGTGCTTGAGGAGGGCGTTCGGGTCGGCGGCGGGCGCCAGGTCGCGGAAGATCACGATCGCCGGCAGCGGCATGACCGCGAGGGCGCCGATGAGCGAGTTGCGGATCAGCTTGCGGCGGGTGAAGCCCGACTCCTTGTTGCCGAGGGTGAAGATCTCGGCCGCGCGGGCGCGGGTCTCCTCCGAGCCGCGGGTCGGGTGGCGCTGCTCGACGAGGTCGTGGCCGTCCATGAGGGCCTTCGACCAGTGCACGGCGCCGAGGCCGATGCTCAGCAGCGCGAGCGCGATGCCGAGGCCGAGCAGGCCGTTGTTGAGCCGCACCGAGGCCATGTCACCCTCGACGATCGGGAAGGCGATGTAGGCGGTGATCGCGAAGACGGTGCCGATGATCGAGGCCCAGAAGAACCACGCGACGCGGCGCTCGTTCTGGCGCTCCTTCTTCGGGTCGAGGTCGGAGACGCGCGGCCGGTAGGGCGGGAATCCGGGGTTCTCGACCCGGTCGGAGCGCACGACGGCCGTGCCCGCCGAGGGGATCGGGGCTTCCCGCTTCTCGACGGCGGTGCCGGGTGCGGCGCTGCCCTGGTCGGCCATGGGTTTCCTTTCGAGGGGTGTTCGGAAGCGGGGCGTCAGTTGGATTTGGCGGTGAGCCAGACGGTCACCGCGACGACCGCGCCGAGCACGAAGATCCACGCGAACAGGCCCTCGGAGACGGGGCCGAGCCCACCGAGGTCGAGCCCGCCGGGGGAGCTGTTGTTGTCGAGGTAGGTGAGGTAGGCGATGATGTTCGCCTTGTCCTCCGGGGTGATGTTGAGGTCGTTGAAGACCGGCATGTTCTGCGGGCCCGTCACCATGGCCTCGTAGATGTGCGCCGGGTCGACGTTGTGCAGGTCGGGCGCGAACTTGCCCTCCGTGAGCGCGCCGCCGGCGCCGGCCACGTTGTGGCACATCGCGCAGTTGGTGCGGAAGAGCTCGGCGCCGACCGCGACGTCGCCCTCGCCGGTGAGGTACTTCTCGTCGGGGATCGCGGGGCCGGGGGCCAGCGTCGCGACGTAGGCGGCGAGCGCCTTGACCTGCTCGTCGGTGAACTGCACCGGCTTGGCCTCCGCCTGCGGGCCGGTCGCGGCCATCGGCATGCGACCGGTGCCGACCTGGAAGTCGACCGCGGCGGCGCCGACGCCGATCAGGGTCGGCGCGGCGTCGGTGCCCTCGGCCTGCAGCCCGTGGCAGCTGGCGCAATTGGCGAGGAAGAGCTTCTCTCCCTCGTCGGCGAGGGCGTCGATGCGCTGCGTCGTCTCCGCCGTCGCGGCGGTCGTGAAGGCGGCGTAGACGCCGCCGGTGGCGAGCAGTCCGACGAGCAGGAGGGCGGCCGAGGCGAGCGGCGAGCGCCGCCCGCGGCCGCGTGAACGCCGAGGGGAGGTCGATTCGGTGCGCATGGGGTGGGGATCCGTCCTCAGGAGAGCAGGGGGAGCACGTACACGGCGAAGAACAGCGCGATCCACACGACGTCGACGAAGTGCCAGTAGTAGGAGATCGCGATCGCGCTGACCGCCTCCTTGTGCGTGAAGCGCTTGACCGCGAAGATGCGGCCGATCACGAGCAGGAAGGCGATGAGGCCGCCGGTGACGTGGAGGCCGTGGAAGCCGGTCGCGAAGTAGAAGACGGAGCCGAAGGAGTCGGACTGGAAGCCGATGTGCTCGGTGACGAGGTTGCCGTACTCGTAGATCTGGCCGACCACGAAGGTCGCGCCCATCGCGAAGCTCAGGAAGAACCACTCGACGGTGCCCCACTTGGCGAGGTTGAACAGCCCGCCGGTGCGCCGCCCCTGCAGCCGCTCGGCGGCGCGCACGCCCATCTGCGCCGTGACCGAGGACAGCACGAGGATCGTGGTGTTGATCGCGGCGTAGGTGATGTCGAGCTTGGACGACTGCTCGGCCCACAGCTGGGGCGAGTTGGCCCGCAGGGTGAAGAACACGGCGAACAGACCCGCGAAGAACATCACCTCGCTGCCGAGCCAGACGATCGTGCCCACCTGCGTGGGATTCGGACGCGAGATGCCGTGGGACCCCGGCGCCGGGCTCATGGAGGTGCTCGTCACCCTTCCATTATGGGGGATTCACGGCAGCTCGTCGGCGGCCTCCCGGCCTGTCGCTAGCATTTCGGGCATGTCGACCGAACTCAGCTGGCCCGACGTGCTGACCCGGCTCCTCGCGCGCGAGGACCTCGCGGTCTCGGAGGCCTCCTGGGCGATGGAGGAGGTCATGGCCGGGCGGGCGACGCCCTCCCAGCTGGCGGCGTTCCTGGTCGCGCTGCGCGCCAAGGGCGAGACGATCGATGAGATCGTCGGGTTCCGCGACGCGATCCTCGCGCACGCCCAGCCGCTCCCGGTCGACCCGATGGCGCTCGACGTCGTCGGCACGGGCGGCGACCGCTTCGGCACCGTGAACGTCTCGACGACGGCCGCGATCGTCGCCGCGGCGGCGGGCGCCAAGGTGCTCAAGCACGGCAACCGGGCGGCGAGCTCGTCGTCGGGAGCGAGCGACGTGCTCGCGGCGCTCGGGGTCGACCTCGACCTGGCCCCGGAGCGGGTGGCCGAGGTGTTCGCGAGCACCGGCATCGCCTTCGCCTGGGCCGCGCTCTTCCACCCGGGATTCCGTCACGCCGGCCCGACGCGCGCCGAGCTCGGGATCCCCACGGTCTTCAACTTCCTCGGACCGCTGTGCAACCCGGCGCGCCCCGAGGCCTCGGCGGTGGGGGTCGCCTCGCTCGACCGGGTGCCACTCATCGTCGGCGTCTTCCGCAACCGCGGCGCGACGGCGCTCGTGTTCCGCGGCGACGACGGGCTCGACGAGCTGTCGACGACCGGGCACAGCCGGGTGTGGGAGGTCGCCAACGGCGACGTGCACGAGCACGACCTGCACCCCTCGGACGTCGGGCTCGCGACGGCGAAGATCGACGATCTGCGGGGGGGCGATCCCGCGCACAACGCCGACGTGATCCGCCGGGTGCTGGGCGGCGAGCCCGGTCCGGTGCGCGACATCGTGCTGCTCAACGCCGCCGCGGGTCTCGTCGCGTGGGAGCTCGCGCACGATCCCGGCCAGGTCGACGTCGACATCCGGGAGCGGATCGCGCGGCAGCTCGCCCGCGCCGGCGCGGCCGTCGACACCGGGGCCGCGACCGCGAAGCTCGAGGAGTGGGTCGCCGCGACCCGCGCCTGAGCGCGCGAGGCGCTAGTTGCCGAGGTTCGCGAGGCCCGATCCGGCGCTGGCGATCGCCACGAGCAGGATCGAGTGGCCGATGACGGGCCGATCGACAGCAGCAGGCCGAAGACGGCCGGCACCCGGCCGTGCCCGATGATCAAGGCGATGATGGCGAACAGCAGGGCGAGACCGGCGAGGATCAGGCCGACGACGAGCGCGATCGCCCCGAAGCCGACGAAGGCGGCGAGCAGGCCGAGGCCGCCGTACACCGAGTCGTCGAAGCTGCGCAGCGAGCCGATGCCGATCAGCACGACGATCACGTCGCCGAGGATGGCCAGCAGCGCCAGCACGAGCGAGGCGATGCCGAGGCCGCGCTTGCGGCGCGGCGGCTCGGCCGGGGTGGCGGGCTGGACGGTGGAGGTCTCGGTCACGGCGGCAGACTAGCGCCTCGCGGGCGGCTCGGGCGAGGATGACGGGGCGACCCGATCCGGAGGCCCGTGATGTCCGCACGCCACCCCGCCGCCGTGCAGCGCGTGATCGCCGAGCTCGACGGTCTCGGCGCCGGCCACGAGGTCGTGATCCTCGAGGATTCGGCCCGCACCGCGGTGCTCGCGGCCGCCGCGCTCGGCTGCGAGGTCGGCGCGATCGCGAACAGCCTCGTGTTCGTCGCCGACGGGGAGCCGCTGCTCGTGATGACGAGCGGCGCGCACCGCGTCGACACCGTCGCCCTTGCGGCCCGCCTGGGGAAGGCGGCGATCGAGCGCGCGACCCCCGACACCGTGAAGGCGGCGACCGGCCAGGCGATCGGGGGAGTGGCCCCGCTCGGGCACCCCGCCCGGCTGGAGACGGTCGTCGACGAGACGCTCGCCGACTTCGACCCGATCTGGGCGGCCGCGGGGGCGCCGCACGCGGTGTTCCGCACAAGCTTCGCCGAGCTGGTGCGGATGACGGGCGGGCGGGTGCTCAGCGTCGTCGCCTGAGGCGCCCGGTCGACGCGACCGCGGCGGGATGCCGCCCGCGGCGGGCTCAGTCGCGCGCTCTCCCGCCGCGTCGAGTCGCGCGAGTCTCAGCCGCGCGGGGCGAGCGCCTCGGGACCAAGGTCCGCGGGGGAGCGGTGGCCGCTCAGGGCGAGGGCGAGGTCGAACTCGGCGAGCAGGTTGCGCAGCACCTCGCGCGCGCCCTCCTCGCCCGCGATCGCCATCCCGTAGACCCAGGGCCGGCCGACGGCGACCGCCGTCGCGCCGAGCGCGAGGGCGATGAGCGCGTCGCTGCCGCCGCGGACGCCGCTGTCGAGGATCACCGGCATCCGCCCGCCGACCGCCTCGACGACCCCCGGCAGCGCATCGGGCGCTCCGATCGCGCCGTCGACCTGGCGCCCCGCGTGGGTGGAGACCCAGACGCCGTCGACCCCCGCGTCGAGCGCGCGGCGGGCGTCGTCGGGGTGCTGCACGCCCTTGAGCACGATCGGCAGCCGGGTGAGCTCGCGCAGCCGCGGCAGGTCGGCCCACGAGAGGTCGGCGCGCGAGAAGACGTCGAGGAAGGTCTCGACCGCGATGCGCGGCTCGCCCGAGCGCAGATTCGCGGCGAATCGGCCGGGGTAGCGGCGGGTCATGCCGAGGAGGGTGCGGATCGCCGCGGGCGTGACGCGCGGGCGCGGCCCGGCGGCCTCGGGGGCGGCGACGCGGGCCGCCATCCGCTCGGCGACGAGCCGGCGGAACACCGGGTCGGAGCTGTACTGGGCGATCCCCATGCCGTGGATGAAGGGCAGGTGGGCGAGGTCGAGATCGCGCGGGCGCCAGCCGAGCAGCTGCGTGTCGAGAGTCACGACGATCGCGTGGGCGCCCGCCGCTTCGGCCCGCGCGAGCAGGCTCGCGACGAGCTCGTCGCTCTTGCTCCAGTAGAGCTGGAACCACAGCGGCCCGCGGCCTCCCTTCGCCGCGACGGTCTCCATCGGGATGGAGGCCTGGTTCGAGAGCACCGCCGGCAGGCCCAGCGCCGCGGCCGCCCGCGCGATCGCGAGGTCGGCGTCGGGGTGCACCAGCTCGAGCACCCCGACCGGTGCGGCGAGGAGGGGAGCGGGGTAGCGGTGGCCGAACAGCTCGATGCCGAGGTCGCGGTCGGTGACGTCGCGCAGGATGCGGGGGAGGATCCGGTGCCTCGCGAAGGCGGTGCGGTTGGCGTCGGCCGTCGACTCCCGACCCGCCGAGCCGGCGACGTAGGCCCACGCCTCCGGGGTCATCGCGTTGCGGGCGGCGTCCTCGAGCGCCTCCCACGAGGCGGGCACGCGGGGGCGGCGCCCGGAGGCGCCGTCGCGGAAGATCTCGGACTGGGTGAGCCGACCGATCCCCATCGACCGATCGACGTCGCTGACGTCGGCCATGCGCTCAGCCTGGCATGCGGCTCCGGCGGTCGCGAGAGATCGGTCAGCGCACCTGCACGAGCACGCGGTGCCAGCCGGTCGATCCGCCGGGCGCGATCGGCTGCCGCTCCTCGACCTGCAGGTTCCCCTCCGTGTCGATCGCGCGGACCGCGACGAAGTGGCTCCCCGCCTCCGGTTCCCAGTCGAGCGCCCACTGCACCCAGGTGTCGGAGTTGATCGGCTTCGAGAGCCGCGTGGGCGTCCACGGGCCGTCGTCGATGCTCACCTCGACCTGGCCGATCCCGGTGTGCTGCGCCCAGGCCATGCCCGCGATGACCGTCGGGCCGGCCTCGATCGCCCGCTCGGTGGTGGGGGTGTCGATGCGGCTCGACATCTTGATGGGCGCGCGGGCGGCGTAGCCGCGCGGCGTCCAGTAGGCCTCGTCCTCGTCGAAGCGCGTGACCTTGAGCTCCTCGACCCACTTCGTCGCCGAGACGTAGCCGTACAGGCCGGGCACCACCATCCGCACCGGGAACCCGTGCTCGACCGGCAGCGGCTCGCCGTTCATCGCCACCGCGAGGATCGCGTCGCGCTCCGGGTCGGTGCACGCCTCGAGCGGCGTGCTCGCCGTGTACCCGTCGACGCTGCGGGAGAGCACCATGTCGGCGTCGGCGTCGGGCACCGCCCGCGCGAGCACGTCGCGCAGCGGGACGCCGAGCCACCGTGCGTTGCCGACGAGCTCGCCGCCGACGACGTTCGAGACGCAGGTGAGCGTGATGACGTACTCGTCGAGCCCCATCGCGACCAGGTCGTCGAAGCTCAGCTCGACCTCCTGACCGACCTTGCCCGTCACGCGGAGCCGCCAGGTCTCGGGATCCACGCGCGGCGCGCTGAGTGCGGTGTCGATGCGGTAGAACTCGGCGTTCGGGGTGAACAACCGGCTGAGTCCGTCGACCTCGAGCTCGGCGCCCGCCGGGACGTCGACGGTGCTCGCGGGGGCGGGCAGGCTCAGCGCCTGCCGCGCCGCCTGGATCGAGGAGGTGGCGGCGGAGACGGCGCGGGATCCGAGCGCCACGACCCCGCTCGCGGCGGCCGTCACCCCGAGCAGGCGCAGGAAGCCGCGGCGGTCGAGGCCGCTCTGCCCGCCGTCGGCCGCCGCCGTGCTCCAGCCCCGCAACCGGCGCACGAGGAGTCCGAGCACGATGACCGCCGCGGCGGCACCGAGCGCGGGTCCGATCGCCGAGAGCGCGGACGCGCCCGCGCGGGTCACGACGGGTGCGACGGTCGAGAATCCGACGAGACCCAGCAGAATCGCACCCAGGGGAGGCCGCCACAGCTCGAGCAGGCCGGCGACCGCTGCGCCCACCACGACCGCGATCCCGAGGCTGCCCAGCAGCACCGCCTTGTCGGCGAAGCCGAACAGTTCGATCGCCATCTCCTTGATCGGCCGCGGCACGATGTCGATGACGAACGACCCGACCGCCAGCAGTGCGCTGCCGCTCGGCACGAGGAGGGCGATCACCTCGGTGATCGCGAGATAGCAGGCCGCCGCGACGATCCCGCTGAGGGCCGCCCAGCGTCGGCGGGCGGGGGATCCGGTGCTGCGCGACATCGCGGCCTCCTCGTGCCGATTCTCGGTGCTTCCGAGGGGGTTCGGCGCGGGATCGCGAAGCGTTGGGTGGCGGCCCGCTACTGGCTGACCGGGTGGTAGTGGAATCCGGTCTCGGCGACCCAGGTGCGGATCACGTCGCGCTGGGAGGCGTCGCACACCCGGCCGTAGCCGTAGCTGACGTCCCAGTAGGCGTAGGAGCTCTCCCAGACGCGGTGGTCGAGGGTCCAGCTGTCCATCTCGGTGAGCGCGTAGCAGTCGGCCATGAACTCCCAGTCGTCGCCGAAGGCGCCGGCGGCGGCGTCGGTCGCGTCGGGGTTGCTGAACTGCAGCACGTGCGCGTACTCGTGCAGGGTGACCAGGCGCGCGCCCCAGTCGTCCATCGAGGGATGCGCGAATCCCGCCGCGTCGAGATGGATCGTGCGGTGCTGGTCGCCCGTGACGCAGCCCAGGGCCTCGCGCTGGCAGACCGCGCTCGCGTCGTCGAACACGAGGCTCGCGTAGCCGCCGCTCGCGGCGTCGAGTACGCCCTCCGCGTAGCTGCCGGTCGTGTTCGCGTCGCGCTCGGCCTGCACCGCGCCCGCGAGCTGCTCGAGGTCGCTGCGGTAGCTCTCGGCACGCGCGGTGTCGGCGGCGAGCGCCGTCGGCGTGCGCCGGTGCACCCAGCCGAGGTGGGCGAGCTCGGTGTAGTCGTCGATCGGCACGAGGTCGGCCAGGGGCGCGCCGTCGAGGGTGCGCGCCGTGTCCATGAGCCCCTGCATGGCCGCGCCGAACTCCTCCTTGCCGTCGATGAGGTCGTTGAGCTCGCCGATCTCGTCCTGCTGCTGGTCGATCGTGTCGTTCGCATCATTCAGCTGCAGGAACAGCCAGACGCCGACGCCCGCGGCGGCCGCGAGCAGCACCGCGAGCACGATGAGCACCGCGATGAGGGCGGGGGAGGCCGTGCGCTTCGGCGGCGGGGCGATGACCAGGGTCTCGGAGGCGAGGGGGGTGCCGACGCTCGGGGGGACGGCTGTCACCTCGGCACGCGAGGGAACGGAACCCATCATCGCGCCCGAGGGAGCGGGCGGGGTCGTCGAGATCGGCTCACCCGAGGGCGGGGGAGGTGCCGTCGCCTCGGGTTCCACGAGACGAGTGAATCACGCGCATCGAAGGGGTGCCAGGGCTGCTCGGACCCCCGTCTGGGCGTCGGGCGGTCTGAGCGGTTATGCCGCGGTCTCCTGTTCGAGGCAGCGACGGGGAACCACGTCGGTCCGTCGGAACGCTCGCTACTCGATGCGCAGGACCTTGATTCTCCAACGCTTGCCGAGCTCGCGGGCGAGCCGGTCGCCGGGGGAGCCCAGCGGGTTGTCGGTGACCATGTAGGTCTAGGTCGCTGATACGGGCTCTACCGGTCGAACTGACATAATGGAGCTTATCGGATACTGAATCGACGCTGGGGCGACGCGGATCACTCCGCCGGCATCGCCTGGAATTGCGGCATGCGCGCCTCCCAGCGCTCGCGCCACTCGGTCGAGTCGCGGCCGAGCTCGAGGTACTGCACGAGATCTTCCAGGTGCACCTGCCAGCCGCCGGTGTGGAACGGCAGCTGGTCGAGCGGCAGCCCAGCGTCCTCGACCCATAGAATGGCGCCGTCGCCGTCCGGCGTGATGCGGGCCGTCAGCCGGGTCGTCAGCTGGTACTCCTCGTCGGTTCCCGCGATCACGAGCTCGCGGGGCGGGTCGCAGGCCTCGATCACCGAGTCGCCCTCCCAGCCGCTGACATAACGTTGGTGCACCGTGCCCCCGAGGCGCAGGTCCCCCTCGACGACGCAGATCCAGCGCGCGAGTCGCGCGGGATCGGTGATCGCCTCCCAGAGGTCCTCGGGCGTGGTCGCGAAGCGGGAGTGCACGCGTACGGCGCCGGTGGTCTCGTCGAGCGGGTGCATCGAGGCGGTGACCCGCGGGGTCCCGTCGGCGTTGGTGAGGGTCATGCGCGTTCTCTCTCCTGCGTGGTGGACGGCTCGGATGTCGTGTCGGCGGCGTTCGCGGCGGCGGCACGGGCCGTGCGCCGGCCGCGGGCGATCTCGGTGTGCAGAGCGTCGAAGCTCTGAAGCCACCGGTCGCGGTAGGGCGCGAGCCAGCGGTCCAACTCCCCCAGCGGCGCCGGCGTAAGCCGGTAGATCCTGCGCTGCGCGTCGCTGCTGGACTCGACGAGCCCGGCGTCGCGCAGGATCGCCAGGTGCCGCGACACGCCCGACTGGGCGATCGGCAGCAACTCGGCCAGCTCCCCCACCGCGCGCGGACGCTCGCGCAGCGCGTCGAGGATCACGCGGCGGTTGGGGTCCGCGACGGCGGCCAGGACGGCATCCATGACCGCACTCTACACTGCTATGTATATACACGCAAATGTAGATACCGAGCCTGAGCGGAGTTCAGCCCTCCTCCGTGGCGGCCCGATCCGCCTCGAGCAGCGCCGTCTCGAAGCTCTCCTCCGGGTTCGCGACGAGGAAGCGCGCCGCCCGCGCGTGCCGTCGCACGACGGGGTCGGGATCCGCGGCCGCCCGCGTGAGCGCCGCTTCCGCCGCAGAACCGAGGGCCACGACGGCGCGGCACAGCGCCCGCCAGAGCTCGAGGTCGCCCCGGCCGAGTTCCCGCGCGAGCTCGTCGGCGAGTGCCGGCCGACCCTCCGGGCCGGTCAGGACAGCGGCCGCGCGCCAGGCGGTGCGGGCCACCTCGTCCTCCTCGTCGTGCAGCAGCTGCGGCGTGATCGCGCCCGCGCTGCCCGGCTCCCCGATCTTCGAGAGCGTGTGCAGCGCCTGGCTGCGCGCCTGCGGCAACGGCGAGGCGAGCTCGGCGATCACGAGCGGCACGGTGAGCGCCGCCGGATGCCGGGTGAGCGCCCAGGTGAGCATCTCGCGCACCGAGAAGTCGCTCTCCGCCGCGCAGCGCTCGACGAGCACGGCGACGTACTCCTCGCGCGGGTGCGTGCCGGCGGTCATCGCGGCCTGCAGCCGTTGCGAGGCGTCGGCGACGCGCAGGGCGCTCGCGAGCCGGTCCGCCGGCGAGGTGCTCATCCCGTCGACCCTAGGCGAGCCCGCCGCAGCTCACCGGCGTGTGACGTTCCCCGCCGCCGCCGGCGGAGTTGCGCCTCAGTCGTCGACGGGCGGGTTCTCGGCGAGCAGCCGCGGCAGGTGCGCCGGCTCGACCTCGTGCTCGAGACCCGCCCACTCGTCGGGGGCGATCCAGCGCCAGTCGACGACGTCCTCCCGCTCCTCCTCGGTCCACCCCTCGCGGGAGGGCTCGAAGGCGGGCACCCGCAGCACGTACCAGGCCCAGCGCCCGCGCTGGTAGGGGTGCCAGCGCTGGTCGGGGTCGAAGTCCTCGATGAGGAAGGGCACCGGCAGCTGGCCGAGCACGAGCCCGGTCTCCTCGGCGAGTTCGCGCAGGCCGGCCTCGTGCCAGGTCTCCCCCGGATCGACCCCGCCGCCGGGGGTGATCCAGCGCGGCGGCACCGCACGGCTCTTGCCGTACTGCAGGAACATCAGCACCCGGTCGGCCTCGTCGACCAGCAGGATGCGCGCCACCGCCCGGTACGCCCCCGCGGCGGCCGGATCCGGATCCTCGGGTCCCACCTCGGCTCCTCGCGTGCCCGCGCAGCGCTCAGGCGCCGAAGCCGGAGACGTCGCCGACGTACCGGGTGTGATCCGCGGGGATCGGGTCGACCGCGGCGCGCGCGACCTCGGCCGCGAACTCCTCGACCGAGAACAGCCGGCCGGCCTCCTCGCGGCGCGCCTCGATCGCTCCGGGCCGGGCCCGGTCGAGCAGCGTCGCCGTGATGGTGCCCTCGATCATGTCGCCGGAGACGACGACGAATCCGACGCCCTTCTCCGCGAGAGCGGGGATGCGCTCGCGCAGCGCGTCCTCGCCCGCGCGCTTCGACTTCGCGACCGGCTCGTACTCGGGCATCGTCGGCACGGTGTGGATGAAGTGCGCCTGGTGGCTCGTGACGAACACCACGCGGTCGCCGCTCTCGAGCAGCGGCAGCGCGGTCTCGAGGGCGTCGACCTGCGCGTCGCGGTTGAGCCGCAGCGCGTAGTCCTCGCCCATGCCGCTCTCCATGCCGCCCGAGGCGTTCAGCACGAGCAGGTCGAGGCCGCCCCAGGCGTCGACGACCTGCTGGAACATCGCGGCGACCGAGTCGTGGTCGGTCAGGTCGGCGCCCACGGCGATCGCCTCGCCGCCCGCGTCGACGATGCCCGCGACGACCTTCTCGGCGCGCGGGGCCTTCTGCCGGTAGTTGATCGCGACCTTCGCGCCGGCGGCGGCGAGATACCCCGCGGTGGCGGCGCCGATGCCGCGCGAGGAGCCGGTGACGAGGGCGCGGACGCCGGCGAGCGAGCCGGGCTCGAGGATGGCGTCGGAGGGGGCGGTGGGGGTGTCGTTCACGATCCCCCACCCTAGCGACGGCGGTGCATCCGGGCGGTCGGCCGGGCGGTGCCGGGTGGTAGCGTCGGAGGCGATCCGGGCCGCGTGGCGCGGACCGACGAGGGGGTGACGGGCGTGTTCCCGGACCTGATCCAGTACATCTGGATCCTCTGGCTCTGCCTCATCATCCTGTTCGTGGTGATCGAGCTGCTGACGCTCGAGTTCACCTTCCTGATGATCGCTGCGGGGTCGCTGCTCGGCGGCCTCGGCACGTACGTGCTCGGCGGCCCGTGGTGGCTGCAGATCGGGCTCGCGGCCGTCATCTCCGCGCTGCTGCTGTTCACCATCCGTCCGCTGCTGCTGCGCACCCTGAAGAAGGGCGCCGACCCGACGAAGAGCAACATCGACGCGCTGCACGAGCTCGGCGGCCGCGTGATGACCGACTTCGTCGAGGGCTCGGGCACCGTCAAGCTCGACAACGGCGAGACCTGGACGGCGAGGCTCACCGCCTCGTCGGCCGAGGCCCGCCCCGTGGAGGGCGACCGGGTGCGCGTCGTGCGCATCCTGGGCGCCACCGCGGAGGTCGCGCCCGTCGTGATCTCGCCGAGCCCCGATCTCGACCCCGACCTCGCCCCCGACAAGGAGTGACCATGCTCGACGCCGGCAATTTCCTCGGGCAGCTGTTCGTGATCGCGCTGCTGATCGTCCTCGCGATCTTCGTGCTCACGCTGCTGTTCCGCTCGATCCGCATCATCCCGCAGGCCTACGCGGGGATCGTGGAGCGGCTGGGCCGCTACCACAAGACCCTCTCCCCCGGCCTCAACATCCTGGTGCCCTTCATCGACCGGCTTCGGCCGCTCGTCGACATGCGCGAGCAGGTCGTCTCCTTCCCGCCCCAGCCGGTCATCACCGAGGACAACCTCGTCGTCTCGATCGACACCGTCGTCTACTTCCAGGTGACGGACGCGCGCGCCGCGACCTACGAGATCGCCAACTACCTCGGCGCGGTCGAGCAGCTCACCACGACGACCCTGCGCAACGTCGTCGGCGGCATGAACCTCGAGGAGGCGCTGACCTCGCGCGACTCGATCAACACGCAGCTGCGGGCGGTGCTCGACGAGGCCACCGGCAAGTGGGGCATCCGGGTCGGGCGCGTCGAGCTCAAGGCGATCGACCCGCCCGCCTCCATCCAGGACTCGATGGAGAAGCAGATGCGCGCCGAGCGCGACCGTCGCGCGCAGATCCTCACCGCGGAGGGCACCAAGCAGGCCGCGATCCTGCAGGCGGAGGGCTCGCGCCAGGCGGCGATCCTCGAGGCCGAGGGCGACGCGAAGGCGCAGGTGCTCCGCGCGCAGGGTGAGGCGGAGGCGATCACGACGGTGTTCGGCGCGATCCACGCGGGCAACCCCGACAGCCCGCTGCTGGCCTACCAGTACCTGCAGACCCTGCCGAAGCTCGCCGAGGGCGACTCGAACAAGATGTGGATCATCCCGAGCGAGCTCACCGAAGCGCTCAAGGGCATCGCCGGCGGGTTCATGAAGAACCCCCCGACCGGGAAGTAGCCGCCGGTGGCGGCACGGGAGGGGTACTTCTCCTCCCCACTCCCCCGTGTGATCGCGCACCGCGGTCTGCACACCGAGGCGCCCGAGAACACCCTGCTGGCCTTCGCGAACGCGGTCGGCATCGGGGTCGTGCACCTGGAGACCGACGTGCACGCCTCGGCCGACGGGGTCGCCATCATCAGCCACGATCCCGACCTGCGCCGGGTGGCCGGCCGGGAGGGGCGCGTCGAGGACTTCACGGCGGACCAGCTGGCGAAGATCCCGCTCGGCGAGGACCAGAGCTTCTGCACCCTCGCCGAGGCTCTCGACGCCTTCCCCGAGACCAACTTCAACATCGACATCAAGACCCCGGCCGCGGTCGCGCCGACGATCGCGACGGTGCACGAGGCGAACGCGCAGAAGCGCGTGCTGATCGGGTCGTTCCGCACCTCCCGGCGCCGGCCGGTCGTCGCGGGCCTGCCCGGTGTCGCGACGTCGATCTCGGCCGAGGGGGCGCTGCCGGCGGTCGCGGCGGCCAACGCGGGCGCGCGCCGGGTGGTGCGCCGCATCCTGCGCTACGTGGATGCCGTCCAGTTCCCGCTGCGGATGCTCGGCATGCCCACGATGAACGCGCGCACCATCCGCACCTTCCACGACGCGGGGGTCGAGGTGCACGTCTGGACGATCAACGATCCCGCCGAGATGGAGCGCCTGCTGGAGCTCGGAGTGGACGGTCTCGTCACCGACCGCGCGGACCTCGCGCTGCCGATCGTCGATGCCTACCGCTCGCGCCACTGACCCCCGTCGACACCGCCCCGTCCCCCGCGCGCTGCCGAACCACCCGGCGGGCGCTGGGAAAGCTCTGAAAACGGCCGCCGGTCGGCATACCCGCGGCGAACGTGACGTTATACAGGAGCGTCCGGAACGGAGACCGCCGCGCACCCGCGGCCGCCCGACCGGCGCAGCGCAGGAGGAGGCCACACGATGGCGGATCGCAGCTTGCGCGGGATGCGACTGGGATCGCAGAGCCTGCAGAGCGAGGAAGGCGTCGAGTTCGCGGCGCGGCGGAAGGCCGTGTACCGCGCCGAAGACGGATCGACCTTCGAGATGACGTTCGCGGCCGACGCCGAGATCCCCGAGGTCTGGCAGTCGCCGCGCACCGGCCAGGAGGGCCGCCTCGTCGACGAGGACGGCGCTCTCGTCGCCGTCGAGGAGGCCGAGGTCAAGGCCCCCCGCACCCACTGGGACATGCTGCTCGAGCGCCGCACGCGCGCCGAGCTGGAGGAGCTCCTCCAGGAGCGGCTCGAACTGCTCCGCGCCCGCCGCGGAGCCCAGAAGGACGGTCGCGGCGCGGCCTAGGTCTCCCGCGCCGGGATCGTTCTCGGAACCGCCGCCTTCGGGCGGCGGTTCCTTCTCATGCGGGGGCCTCGTCGGACGGTTCGTGGGCCTCGGAGGAGCCGGTCAGCGACCGCGCCGTGCGCGCACGGTGATCCCCGCGCCCAGGAGCAGCGCGAGCGCGCCGAGCCCGAGCGCCGCTTCGAGTCCGCCGCCCAGCAGGGCCGCCGGCGTGACGGTGCTCGACAGCGGCACGTCGGCGACGATCGTGCCGACCGTGTAGGGCGCGATCTCGTGCGAGACCGAGCCGTCGGGGGCGATGAGCCCGCTCGTGCCGACGGTCGAGATGTTGACGACGCTGCGGCCGAACTCGAGCGCGCGGATGCGCGCGATCGCGAGCTGCTGCACGTTCTCGTCGGTGCGGCCGAAGTCGGCGTTGTTGGTCTGCGCGAAGATCACCTGCGCGCCGTCGCGGATCTCCTCGCGCATGAGGCCGTCGTCGACGATGTCGAAGCAGATCGCGATCCCCGCCCGGGTGCCGGCGACCGGCAGGGTCGGCGCGGTCGTGCCGGGCGTGTACTCGCGCTGGATGAGGTCGATCAGCTCCGGCGCGAAGGGTCGGAAGAACGCCCGGTCGGGCACGTACTCTCCGAAGGGCACCGGGTGGCGCTTGTCGTAGAAGGCGACCTGGCCCCGCCCGGCCTCCCACAGCGTCGAGGTGTTGAAGTAGAGGTCGGTGCCGTCGGGACCGGGCCGCTTCGTGATGATGCCGCTCAGCAGCGGGGCGTCGGCGAGCTCCGAGATGCGGTCGAACACCGCGGCCGCGTCGGCGCTGCGCAGCGGGTCGAGGTCGGATCCGCCCTCGGGCCAGATGACGACGTCGAGGTCGTCGTCGACGATCGGCAGCGTCGCGCGCGCCTGCCCCAGCAGGTTGTCGCCGGTGTGCGCGGGCGGGTCGAAGTAGCCCGCCTTCGTGTTGCCCTGCACCGCCCCGACGCGGATCGTGCCGTCCGTCGGCACAGGCCAGCCGGGCAGCGCCGCGAGGGTCGCGAGCAGCACGAGCGGTGCCGCGACGAGCGCCCACGGCTCGACGGCACGCGCGGCGGCAGGCGGCGACACCATCCCGCCGGGCCGCGCCGCGCGCCGGCCCCACAGCTCGACGCCGACCGCGACGATCAGCGCGGCGGCGAACACGAGCGCGAAGCTCGTGCCCGAGGCGCCGAGCCACGGGAACAGCCCGGTGAAGGCGCCGTCGGACTGCGAGAACGCGACCCGGCCCCACGAGAAGCCGCCGTAGGGGAACGTGCTCGACACGGCCTCCCGCGCGGTCCACAGCCCCGCGATCGTGGCCGGGGTGAGCAGCAGGCGGCCGAGGGTACCGGGCCAGAGGGTCGGGATCCACCGCCAGGCCAGCGCGATGAGCCCCGCGCCGAGGCCGGTGTAGACCCCCATCACGGTCGAGAGCGCTGCCCAGGGCACCGGCCCGAGGAAGGTCGTGGCCCAGAGGATGTGCACGAGGTAGAAGCTCTCGCCGAACAGCAGCCCCACGAGCAGACCCGAGCCGAACCCGCGGCCGCGCAGCGCCCACAGCAGCAGCGCGAGCACCGGGATCGCGAGCGGCCACCAGTCCCGATCGGGGAAGGCGCCGTCGAACACCGGCCCGGCCGCGACCGCGACGAGCAGGGCGGCCGGCAGGGGCATGCTCGCCGGGAGCGGCGCCCGGCGCGCGCCCGCGGGCCGCGCGCTCACCCGCGTCGGCGCGGGGGCCGCGGTCTCGGTCTGCGGGGCGAGGGCGACCATCAGGCCACCGCCGAATACGCGACGATGCCGCGGCGGATCCCGTCGATCGCCGAGCGCGCCGTGCGGCCCGCCTCGCCGTCGGCCACGAGCGACACCTGGTCGAGCAGGTCGATCGCCTGCTTCATCACGCGCACGAAGTCGCCCGCCGCGAGGCCCGCATCCCGTAGCACGGAGTCGAGCTGCTGGCCCTGCGCCCACTTCGCGGTCGCGAGCGCGATAGCGGCCGACAGCGGCTCCGAGACCGGGAGCCGGTGGTGGCCCTCGAGCGCCGAGAGCTCCTCCCAGACGCCCTCGGTCGCCTCGAGCGCGGCGGCGAAGCCGCCGCGCGGCAGGCGGCGGTCGAGGTCGTCTCCCTGCTCGCGCCGCGGCTCGTAGACGAGGCAGCTGATCATCGCCGCGAGCTGGGGGGCGTCCAGGCCGTCCCAGAGGCCGCGGCGCAGGCACTCGGCGACGAGCAGGTCGCGCTCCCCGTAGATGCGCCGCAGCGCGCGCCCGGGAGCGGCGACGACGAGCGCACCGTGCGCGTCGTGCTCGAGATAGCGCAGGTCGCGCAGCAGCTCGGTGATCCGGTCGAACACCGCCGCGACCGCGCCCGTGCGGCCGTGGATCTGCCCGGTCAGCCGGTCGTGGTCGCGCTTCAGGCGCCACCACCTCTCCGCCCAGCGGGCGTGGGCCTCGCGATCGTTGCAGGAGTGGCAGGGGTGGGCCCTCATGCGCTTGCGCAGCTCGGTGATCCGCCGCTGCCGCCGTTCGCGCGTGGCGCGCGACTCCCCCGAGCCCGACCGCTCGGCGCGCTGCACCTGCTTCTCGAGGTCGGTCAGTTCGCGGCGCACCGAGGCGTACTCGGTGAAGTCGCCGAGGTGGCAGCGCATCGCCTCGGCGTAGGCGGCGAGCGCCTCCTCCTGCTTGCGCACCTCGCGCGCGAGGTCGACGACCGCCCGGTCGGCCTGGAACTGCGCGAAGGAGCTCTCGAGGATCTCGCGGGTGCGCGGGCGGCCGAACTGCTCCACCAGGTTGACCGCCATGTTGTAGGTCGGCCGGAAGCTCGAGTTGAGCGGGTAGGTGCGCCGCGAGGCGAGCGCCGCGACCGCCTGCGGGTCGAGCCCGCCGGCCCACTGGATGACGGCGTGCCCCTCGACGTCGATGCCGCGGCGGCCGGCGCGGCCGGTCAGCTGGGTGTACTCCCCCGGCGTGATGGGAACCCGCGCCTCGCCGTTGAACTTCTCGAGCTTCTCGAGCACGACCGTGCGGGCGGGCATGTTGACGCCGAGCGCGAGCGTCTCGGTCGCGAAGACCGCCTTGAGGAGCTTGCGCTGGAAGAGCTCCTCGACGATCTCCTTGAAGGCGGGCAGCATGCCCGCGTGATGCGCCGCGACGCCGCGCTGCAGCCCGTCGAGCCAGTTCCAGTAGCCGAGCACGCCGAGGTCGGCGTCGGGCAGGGTGCGGGTGCGCTCCTCGACGAGGGCGCGGATCTCGTCGCGCTCCCAGCGTTCGGTGAGGCGCACGTCGCGGCGCACGACCTGTTCGACGGCCTGGTCGCAGCCGGCGCGGCTGAAGATGAAGAAGATCGCGGGCAGCAGGCCCCGGCCGTCGAGCAGGCGCACGACGTCGGGCCGGTCGAGCCGCTCCCCCGCGCCACGATCCCAGCGCTGCCCGCCCTCGCTGCCACGGCCGCCCTGCCCCTTGCGATGGTGCCGACCGGGATGCGCGCCGCGGTAGGTGCCGGCCCCGCGCCCGCCCGCGGCCGCGAGCCGCACCAGCTCCGGGTTGACCCGGTCGGCGGAGGCGCGCGCGCCGTCGGCGCGCGCCTCGTCGTCGAACAGCTCGAGCAGCCGCCCGCGCACGAGCACGTGCTGCTGAAGCGGCACCGGCCGCTCCTCGCTGACGATGACGGTCGTCGACCCCCGCACCGCCTGCAGCCAGTCGCCGAACTCCTCCGCGTTGCTCACCGTCGCGGAGAGCGAGACCAGGGCGACCGAGGCGGGGAGGTGGATGATGACCTCCTCCCAGACCGCCCCGCGGAACCGGTCGGCGAGGTAGTGCACCTCGTCCATGATCACGAAGCGCAGATCGCGCAGCAGCGGCGAGTCGGCGTAGAGCATGTTGCGCAGCACCTCGGTCGTCATGACGACGACGCGCGCGCCCGAGTTGATGTTGGTGTCGCCGGTCAGCAGCCCGACGTTCTCCGGCCCGTGCTCGGCGGCGAGCTCGGAGAACTTCTGGTTGCTGAGCGCCTTCATCGGGGTCGTGTAGAAGACCTTGTCGCGGCTGCGGGTGAGCGCGAGGTGCACCGCGAACTCGGCGACGATCGTCTTGCCGGCGCCGGTCGGAGCCGCGACGAGCACCCCGTGGCCCTCCTCGAGGGCGCGGCAGGCCGCCTCCTGGAAGGGGTCGAGCGGGAACTCGTGGCGGTCGCGGAAGGCGTCGAGCTCCGGGGTGCCGCGCCGCGCGCGCGCCGCTGCGAAGCGCTCCGCCGGGGAGAGGGCGACCTCGTCGGCCATCGCTCAGCCCTCCGCGGGCACGGCGCCGTCGAGCAGCGCCTCCTGACGCCGGGCCGCGATGCGGTCGTGCCAGAGCGCGATGCCCACCGCGGCGAAGTAGAGCGCGGTCATCGGGATCGCCAGCAGCACCATCGAGAGCAGGTCCGCGGCGGGCGTGGCGATCGCCGTGAACGCGACGATCGCGATGACCGCCCAGCGCCATCCCTTGAGGATCGCCTTCCCGGAGATGACGCCGGCGAAGTCGAGCAGCACGAGGAACACCGGCAGCACGAACGCGACGCCCACCGCGAGCATGAGCTTCACGACGAAGTCGAGGTAGTACTTCGCGTCGTAGAGCGCCGTCGCGTCCTCGGGGAGGAAGCGGTACATGACCTCGACGATGCGCGGCAGCACGAACCAGCCGGCGACGCAGCCGGCGAGGAAGAGCGGCACGGCCGAGAAGAAGAAGCCGAAGGTGTAGCGCTTCTCGCGGGTGTTGAGCGCCGGCACGAAGAAGGCGAACAGCTGGTAGAGCCAGGCGGGGCTCGAGAGCACGATGCCGGTCGCGAGCGCGACCTGCACCTGCACGTCGAACGCGCCGGTGATACTCGTGAAGTTGATCGCGACCGAGCCGGCGTCCTGCCCGCGCGCCTCGGCGATCGCGAACACCGGGCCGCTCAGCGCGTGCCAGCTGCCCTGCCCGTCGAGCGCCTTCGCGGCGCCGGGGAACAACGGGTCGATCAGATCGCCGAACCAGGTGAGGTCGTAGACGGCGAAGCCGATGACGGTGCCGCCGACGATGGCGAGCGCCGCGCGGGTGAGCCGCTTGCGCAGTTCGACGAGATGTTCGCCGAGCGACATCCGCCCTTCGGGATTCCGCCGGCGTGGGGCGGCCACCCGCTTACTTCTTGTCGGCGGACTGGTCGGACTCGGCCGAGGTCGACTCGGTGCTGTTCGCGTCGGCCTCGCCGTTCTTCAGTTCGCTGCGGAAGACCCGCATCGACTGACCGAGGCTGCGCGCGAGCGCCGGGAGGCGCGTCGCGCCGAACAGCAGGAGCACGACGACGAGGATGATGACCCAGGTCTGCCACTGGTTCCACAGGTAGAGGTGGAAGAACACGCTGACCCTCCTCGAGCCGGGCGCCGACCGGCGGCGCCCCGGGGCGGACGCTCCGGTGGAACGAGTCTAACCCAGCGGGTCGGCCGCAGCTCCGTCGGCGTGCCCGTCGTAGCGCGCGAGCGCGGCCGTCGCCCAGTCGTGCACCGCGGCGCGCGCCTCCGGCGGGCCGAGCACCTCGAGCATGCCGGGGTTCGCCCCGACCAGGCGTTTGAGGCCGTGGTAGTGCGAGACCCGCACCGTCGTGCGCACCGGCGCCCCGGAGGCGGTCGCCGGCAGACCCGGCAGGTAGTCGGCCAGCAGCGGCACCGCGGCGGGCGCGAGCTCGAGCTCGACCTCGAGATCCTCGTCGGAGGGCTCGAACAGCCGCTCGGGCAGGCCGACCTCGCCGAGCCGGTGCTCGATCGGCTGGTCAGTGATCACGGGATCCGAGATGCGGTCGAGCCGGAACGTGCGCACCGCCTGGCGCAGGTGGCACCACCCGCGCAGGTACCAGTCGACGTCGAGCGACTCGACGCGCAGCGGATCCACTCGCCGGCGCTCGTACTCGCCGCGCGAGTTCAGGTAGCCCAGCTCGACCTGCAGGCCCCGCTCGACCGCCTCGCGGATCACCGCGAGGGTCGCATCGGTGCTCTGCTCGGCCACCGCGACCGGGGCGGGCGCCCCGGAGGAGCCGCGCGAGAGCTTCGCCATGAGGCTCGCGATCGCCGCCCGGTCCGCGTTCTCGGGCAGCGCCGACAGGTACTGCAGCCCCGCGATGAGGGCGGCGGCCTCGCGCGCCGAGAAGCGCGGCGAGTCGTCGATCGCGACGAGGTTGGTCAGCACGATGCGGCCGTGCTCCTCGAAGGCCTCCCAGTCGATGTCGAACAGGTCGCCGTGCTGGTAGGCCGCGTGATCCCCGGGGATCCCGCTCACGGCGATGAGCTCGACGGCCTCGCGGATCGCGTCGGGCGTGACGCCGAAGTGCGCGGCCGCCTCGTCGACGGTGGCGCCGTCGCGATCCATGAGCCAGGGCACGAGCGAGAGCAGGAAGGCGAGCTTGTCGCGCGCCTGCAGCGGCGGCGGGGCCGTCGGGCGGCTCGGCTTCGCGGGGCGGGTGCGGGGTGCGCGGCCGCCGGGGGCCCCGGACGTCGGCTCAGCCATGGGCGGCCTCCGTGCGACGCAGGCGCTCGACGACCGCGGCGCGCAGCTCGACCGGCGCGACGACGAGCACCTCGGGTCCGAAGCCGGCGAGCTCGTCGGCGAGGATCGCGAGATCGACATAGTGCAGCCGCAGGCTCAGCCGCTTCGCGCTCTCCCCCGCGAGCTCCGTGCCGCGCCGCTGACGCAGCCGCGTCGCCGCGTCGGAACCGGGGTCGACCTCGACCTGCGCGACCCCGCGCGCCCAGATCTCCTCGAGCCCCGCGAGCGCCTCGGCCGCGTGGTCGCCCGGCCGGGCCGGCGCGGGCTTGCCGGTCGTGATCGGGCCGACGACGCGCCGCAGCAGGAAGGTCTTGTGCGCGCCGCCCGCGAGCTCCTCGGCGGAGAGGTGCCAGCGCCCCTGGTACTGCACGAGCGCGAGCGGGATCACCTGACGCTCGCGCGCGGCGGACTCCCCCGGCTTGAGGTAGTCGAAGCGCACCGTGAGGCCCCGCGCGATCGCCGTCTGCAGCGGCTCGAAGGCGGGGTCGCGCAGGCGCACCTGCGGGGCGTAGCCGAGCACCGGCTCGTCGGCGACGACGCCGAGCGAGCGCAGCTTCATCATCGCCCGGCGCGACTCCCCGGAGAGCGAACCCTCGCGCCACACGCGTGCGGCGAGGGCGAGCAGGGCGGTCTCGTCGGGCGAGAAGCGCACGTCGGTCGGCAGCTCGTAGGCGCCCCGCGGGATCCGATAGCGCAGCAGCTGGTTGTTGCCCGACTCCCCCGGCGCCTCGACCGTCTCGAGCGGCACGCCGAGTTCGCGGATGTCGTCCTTGTCGCGCTCGAACTGGCGCTCGAGCGCCGAGTTGTCGCCCCCCGCGGAGTACCGCCCGCGGTACCCCTGCACGGTGGAGAGGATCTCGTTCTTCGTCAGCCCGGCGTCGGTCGCGAGCAGCGCGAGCACGAGGCTGAACAGCCGCTCCTCGACCGGGACCTTGGCTGCCACGGGACCTCGCGTCAGTTCGCGCTGCTCCGCAGCGCGAGCAGGTCGATGACGTAGACGAGCGTGGCGCCGCCCGGGATGCTGCCGTCCTGGCTGCCCTGGTCGCCGTAGCCGTCGGCGGGCGGGATGACGGCGAGCACCTGCGAGCCGATCTTCTGACCCTCGACGGCGGTCAGGAACCCGGGGATGACGGTGCCCTCCTCGAGGGTGAAGTCGGCCGCGCGGTGCGCGTCCCAGGTGGACTGCACGACGCGCGGGTCGCCGGAGTCGGGCCAGATGAAGAGCGAGTACTGCAGGGCGACCGTGTCGCCCTTCTCGACGACCGCGCCGCCGCCGAGCTTGACGGTCTCGACCCGCGTCTCGGTGGGCTTCGGGGCGTCGGGCAGCATGATGCCGGGCGTGCCGTCGACCGCCGTGGCGACGAAGGGCATGCCGTCGAGCGGCAGCTGGTTCAGGCCGTCGGACTTGCCGGGGAACGCGTCGAGCACGTCGAGCACGACGACGATGGTCGCGTCGGCGTCGAGACCGAGCTGGGTCGCGGCGCTCGCGCCGAAGGCGTCGGTGACGCTCGCGGTCAGCGCGTAGCGGCCGCCGACCTGCGTGCAGGCGAGCGCGCGGAAGATCTGGTTCTCGTCGTCGCCGGCCGAGGCGCGCGCGGGGGCGCCGTCGCCGTAGCCGAACGCGCCGAAGTCGGTGCCGTCGGCCCCCGAGTACACGGCGTAGGCGAAGTCGACCTGCTCCCCCGGCCGGATCGGGTCGCCCTCGCCGGCCGTCATCGTCGAGCGCTGGGTGCCGGTCGAGATGAGGGGGGTCGGGAACTCGGCCTTCGGGTCGGTGCCCGCCTTCGCGGTCGAGGTGACCAGTTCGGAGGCGGACCCCGAGGAGATCTCCCCGCAGCCCCCGACGCCGCCCGCGGTGCAGCCGGCGAGCGTCGCGGCGGCCACGGCGGCGGTGAGGAGCGCGGCGAGACGGCGCACGGCGTGAGAGCGCACAGCAGGGCCTTTCGAACGGGGGCGGGAGCGGAACAACCCTACCCTCCGAGTCCGGCGTCGCCGCTCGGCGAGCCCTCGCCCGCGGGAACCTCCGGCGCGGCGCCCGCCCCCGGCTCGGCGCCGGTCTCGCGGGCGAGCTTCTCGGCGTCGCGGACGACGCGGCGCATCCGCTTGTCGCTCTTGGGGCGCTCGCCGAGCGCGCCGGGCGTCCACAGCTCGACGTCCTCCTCGCCGTACTCGGTCTTGCTGCCGCGGCGGGCCGGCTCGGGCGCCTCGACGCCGGGAGCGAGGCGCCGGGTCTGCAGCAGGAATCCGGTGTGGGCGACCATGCGATGGTCGGGGCGCACCGCGAGCCCGTCGAGGTGCCAGCCGCGCACGAGCGTCTCGCTCGCCTGCGGCTGGGTGAACCCGCCGCGGGCGCGGATCGCCTCCGCCGTGCGCGACAGCTGCGTCACCGTCGCGACGTAGCAGACCAGCACGCCGCCGGGAGCGAGGGCGTCGGCCACGGCGTCGAGGCACTCCCACGGCGCGAGCATGTCGAGCACGACCCGGTCGACCGAGCCGGGCCCGAGCTGCGGGTCGGCGTCGAGGGCCGCGGGCAGCGCCTCGCGCAGGTCGCCCGCGTAGAGGCTCCAGTTCGCGGGCACGCCGCCGTGCCGGGCGGCGACGTTGGCGCGGGCGATGTCGGCGAACTCGTCGCGGCGCTCGATCGAGAGCAGCCGGCCCTCGGGGCCGACCCCGCGTAGCAGCCACAGCGTCAGGGCGCCCGAGCCGACGCCCGCCTCGACGACCGTCGCGCCGGGGAACACGTCGGCCAGCTGCAGGATCTGCGCCGCATCCTTCGGGTAGACGATCGCGGCGCCGCGCGGCATCGCCATGACGAAGTCGCTGAGCAGCGGGCGCAGGGCGAGCCAGCGGTCGCCGTTGCTCGCCTCGACGACCGAGCCGTCGGGGATCCCGATCAGCTGGTCGTGCCGGATCTCGCCCCGGTGGGTGCCGAACCGCCCGCCCGCGGCGAGGGTGATGCTGTGCACCTTGCCGCGCGGCCCGCTCAGCTGCACCCGGTCGCCGACGCGGAACGGCCCGCGCGCGGCCCCGGAGCCCGGCTCTCCGGCGCTCATCGCGCGGCCCTCTCGGTCGGTGCGGGTCCGCCCGCGGTGCGGTCCGCGTGCACGGCGGCGAGATCGTCGAGGCTCCGGCCGTCGAGCCCGCCCTCCCACAGCGCGTAGGCGGGGCTCGGCGGCAGCGGGATGTGCAGCGGCACCGCGATCGTCGCCGCGCCCGAGGCGACGGCCGAGGCGACCCCCGGTTCCGAGTCCTCGATCGCGACGCAGTCCGCCGGCGCGACGCCCAGCCGCGCGCACGCCGTGAGGTAGGGCTCGGGATGCGGCTTGCCGTTCACGACATCGTCGCCCGCGACGATCGTCGCGAAGGTGCCCTCGCCGAGGCCGCCCGCGATGTGGCGCGCCATGCGGCCGATCGACATCGTCACGAGCGCGGAGGGGACGCCCGCCTCGCGGGCCTCGAGCAGCAGCTCGCGCGCGCCGGGGCGCCACGGGATCGCGGCGTCGAGCTGCTGCGCGACCCGATCGGTCATCCGCTCGATGATCTCCCGCCCCTCGAGGCGCACGCCCCGCGACTGCAGGATCACCGCCGAGCGGTCGAGGCTCGACCCGACGAGCTGCAGGCCGTCCTCCCAGCTCCACACGCCGCCGAACGACTCGACGAGCTCGATCTCGGCGCGCAGCCAGTACGGCTCGGAGTCGATGAGCGTGCCGTCCATGTCCCACAGCAGGGCGGCGGGGCGACGGTCGGCGGGGGCGGGCACCCGGAAAGTCTAGGTGCGGGGCCGCACGCGACGACCCGGCGCGGGCGCCCCGGCGAACGCCCCCGCGGGCGCCTATCCTGGTGCGACGACGCCGGGGGGTCCGGCGGGAGGAACGGCGCGTGACCGACAGCGGATTCGACGAGGGGTCGCTCCTCGTCGTCGCGTTCGAGGGCTGGAACGACGCGGGCGAGGCGGCCAGCGGGGCCGCCGGCGCTGTGCGCGATCAGCTCGAGCTCGTGCCCCTCACCGAGTTCGACCCCGAGGTCTACGTCGACTACCAGTTCAGCCGTCCGAGCGTGCGTCTCGACGACGCCGGCGACCGCGTGCTCGACTGGCCGCGGATCACCCTCTACGGCCCCGCGGACGGCGGCGCCGGCATCCACGTCCTGCTGGGCACCGAGCCGAGCCGCTCGTGGAAGACCTTCGGCGAGCAGGTCGCCGACGCGCTGCTCGCCGCCGACATCACGGGCATCGTGTTCCTCGGCTCGATGCTCGCCGACGTGCCGCACACCCGGCCGATCGCGGTCGGGGCCTCGAGCGAGAACCGCGCGCTCCGCGAGGAGTTCGACCTCGACCGCAGCTCCTACGAGGGGCCGGTGGGCATCCTCTCGGTGCTCGCGATGGAGGCGGAGCGGGTCGGCATCCCCGCGATGTCGATCTGGGCGAGCGTGCCGCACTACGTGCACAACGCCCCCTCCCCCAAGGCCCAGCTCGCGCTCATCGAGCGCCTCGAGGACTTCGTGCCGATCGCGCTCGACCGCGGCAGCCTCGTCGAGGAGGCCGCGGCCTGGGAGAGCGGCATCGACGCCCTCGCAGGCGACGACGACGACATGGCCGCCTACATCGAGCAGCTCGAGCGGGCCCGCGACACCGTCGACTCGCCGGAGGCGAGCGGTGAGGCGATCGCGCAGGAGTTCGAGCGCTACCTCCGCCGCCGCGGCGACGGGCCCGAGGAGCGCCCCGGGCGCTGAGCGCCCGCGCCATCGCACGCGCGGGCGGGCGGGCGCTGACGCCGCGCGCTCGCTCCCGCCGCGACGAGGCGTGATCGGCGCCGTCGTCGTCGTCACAACTCGGTACGAACTGCTCGGTCGTGCACGGGACGTGCATGAGTGGTCGACTGGTACCGAGTTCCGCGCACGATGCCCGCGCGCGAGGCGGTGCCGCGCGGTCCCTGCGCTTCAGTGCGCGCGCGGCTCAGTGCGCGGCCCGCTTCAGTGCGCGGGGCGGCTCAGTGCGCGGCGACGTCGAGGATGACGATGAACAGGCCCAGCACGGCCGAGCCGAGCGCGCCGGCGAGCCGCCAGCCGAAGCTCGCCGCCCGCTCCGCGAAGGCCTGATAGCCGAGCACCATGAGCACGGCGATCGCGACGATCACCGCCCAGTCGGGGCCGTCGCGGAAGCCGGTGATCGCGCTCACGATGAGCACGATCGCGGAGGGGATGCTCGCCAGCAGCATCCCGTTCGAGGCCCGCAGGGCCCGGCGCAGCGCCGTGCGCAGCGGCACCTCCTCGCCGTGGCGCACACCGTGCCCGGCGATCGTGCGGGCGTAGACGTGCGCGAGCCAGAAGACGAGCAGCGACGCCGCCGCGATGAGCAGCACCTCGAGCGGGCTGGAGCCGGTCGGGGGCGCGAGCTCGGCGGGGGTGTCGAGACCCTCGCCGATCGTGACGACGATGCCCGCGAAGTCGTCGTCGGCCTCGTCGGCGACCCCGATGAGCGCCGCGAACAGGATCACGCCGTAGACCGCGTCGGCCGTCACGATCCGATCGCGGAATCGGCGCACCCCGTCGACCGTGCGGTCGTGCGCCCTGCCCACCTGATGCACGGCCTCGCTCGCCGAGACGTGAGCGGAGGCGTGATGGCGGCTCTCGGGGTCCTCACCGGGCGGTGTGCGCGTCACCCTCTCAGGATGCCGCGGATCGGCCCGTCTGCCCAGGCCCGATCGCCCAGGCCCGTTCGCCCAGGCCCGTTCACTCAGGCCCGATCACTCAGGCCCGATCACTCAGGGCTGCAGCACCCCGGTCGACAGCAGCGCGATCAGCAGGCCGCCGAGGGCGATGCGGTAGATCACGAAGGGCAGGAACGATCCGCGCTTGAGGTAGCGCATGAGGAAGGCGATGATCGCGAGCCCCACCCCGAAGGCGATGACCGTCGCGAGCACGGTCGGCAGCAGGCCGTAGCCCTCGCCGCATCCGTTGATCAGCTTGCCGGCGGCGTCGTACTCGGGGTCGCAGGTGAAGGCCGTGTAGGTCTCGTAGAGACCCGACCCCAGCACGGCGGGTACGGCGAGCAGGAACGAGAACTCCGCCGCGGTCGTGCGGGTGTATCCCAGGGCGAGGCCGGCGCTCGTGGTGGCGCCCGAGCGCGAGACGCCGGGGATGAGCGCGAGCATCTGCGCGATCCCGATCAGGATGCCGTCGCGGTAGGAGATGTCGGCCTCCTCCTTGGTGCGCCGCCCCAGCCGGTCGGCGATGCCCAGCAGGATGCCGAAGACGATGAGCACGATCGCGACGAGCCACAGCGAGCGGAACACGGTGCGGATGTAGTCCTGCGCGAGGAAGCCGACGATCACGATCGGGATGGTGCCGATGATGACGAGCCACCCCATCCGCACGTCGGGGTCGCCCTTCTGGATTCCCGCCGAGTGGGCGCCCCCGCGCGCGCCGAAGGAGCGGAACCACTTCGCGATGATCGTGCCGATGCGCCGCCGGAAGTAGATGAGCACCGCGAGCTCGGTGCCCAACTGCGTGATCGCGGTGAAGGTCGCCCCAGGATCACCCCAGCCGAGCAGGTCGCCCGCGATGCGCAGATGCGCGCTCGACGAGATCGGGAGGAACTCGGTCAGCCCTTGGAGCAGGCCGAGGAGCGCCGCCTGGAGGAAATCCACCGGCTGATTCTGGCAGAGGTTCCCGGGCTCCCCCGACCGCGATCGGTCAGGAACCGGGTCTGTCAGAACGCGATCGGTCAGGAACGGAGAAGCCCGCCCGCGTGCCGGGCGCCTACGCTCACGGGAGCGGGATCCGAAGGAGCGCAGCACATGACCGACACCGTCGACTTCACCGAGGTCTCGACCGCGGGGCTCGAGTCCTCGCCGGTCGCCGAGGCTCTCGCGGGCCTGCGCGCCAACGAGGCGCGGTACTTCACGAACAAGTACGGCGTCGCGTACGCGACCGTGCCCGCCGCCGAGGCCGCGGACACGATCGCGTGGGTGCACCGCATCCTGAAGCAGGAGCGCGGCATCGAGATCGCATCGCCGCCGCTCGAGGCGATCGACCAGGTCGTCGACGGGATCCGCTGGCCGGGCGTCTTCTACGAGAGCGGGCTCGCGATCAACGTGCTCTACACGCTCGAGCCGGGCGGCAAGCGGGCTGTCGGGTTCAAGCTCAGCGAGGGCATGGAGGTGCCCGAGGAGCTGTCGGCGTTCAAGTTCGCGCGGCAGAGGTCGAAGCTCGCGGGCACGATCCGCGGCTCGTTCTTCGTCATCAAGGGCGAGTACTAGGCCGCGCGTCGGCGGCGCCGGTCGCGTCAGCAGGACGGCGCATCGGCGGGCCGACGGGCCGCCGCGTCAGCGGCGCCGGCCGCGTCGGCGGGTCAGCCGTCGCGCAGGAAGTCGGCGAGCACCGCGCGGCCGAAGGCGAGCGCGTCGAGCGGCACCCGCTCGTCGACGCCGTGGAACATCGCCGGGAAGTCCAGCTCGGGCGTCAGCCGCAGCGGAGCGAAGCCGTAGCCGCGGATCCCGAGCTTCGCGAGCGCCTTGTTGTCGGTGCCGCCGCTCATCAGGTACGGCAGCACGGGTGCGCCGGGGTCGTGCCGGCCGAGCGCGGCGACCATCGCGTCGACGATCGGGGCCGCGAACGGCTCCTCCAGCCCGATGTCGGCGTGCACCGTCTGGATCTCGATCTCCGGCCCGAGGATCGCGGCCAGCTCGGCGAGCACCTCGCTCTCCTGGCCGGGGAAGGGTCGCAGGTCGACGAGCGCCTCGGCGCGATCGGGGATCACGTTGTGCTTGTAGCCCGCCGTCAGCACGGTCGGGTTGGAGGTGACGCGCAGGGTCGCGCGCAGGAACCCCGCGGCGGATCCGGTGCGCAGCACGAGCTCGTCGGGGTCGCCTCCGGGTTCCACCTCGAAGAGGGCGGCGAGCTCGTCGAGCAGGGCGCGCGTCGTCGTGGTGAGGCGCACCGGCCAGCGGTGGTCGGCGATCCGCGCGACGGCGCGCGCGAGGGTGGCGACGGCGTTGTCGTCGACGTGCCGGCTGCCGTGGGCGGCGGCGCCGGTCGCGATCAGGCGCACCCAGACGAGCGCCTTCTCCCCCGACTGCAGCAGGTAGGCGCGGCGGTCGCCTCCGGGTGTCGGCAGCGTCACCGAGTAGCCGCCGACCTCGCTGACCGCCTCGGAGGCGTGCGCGAACAGCTCGGGATGCTCGTCGACCATCGGGTGGCTGCCGTAGACCCCGCCGTTCTCCTCGTCGGAGAAGAACGCCACGACGAGGCGCCGGGCGGGCAGCTCGCCCGCTCCGAGCAGGTCGCCGAGCGCGGTGAGGATCATGGCGTCCATGTCCTTCATGTCGACCGCGCCCCGGCCCCAGAGCATCCCGTCGCGGATCTCGCCCGCGAAGGGGTCGACGCTCCAGTTCGCGGGATCCGCCGGCACCACGTCGGTGTGCCCGTGCAGCACCAGCGCGGGCCGGTCGCCGTCGCGGCCCTCGACCTCGGCGACGACGGTGACCCGGCCGGGGGCGAGCTCGTAGCTGCAGGGCCGGAGCCCCATCCGCTCGAGTTCGGCGCTCACGTAGCCGGCCGCCTCGGCCTCGCCGCGGGCCTTCCCCTCGCCCCAGTTGGTGGTGTCGAGACGGATCAGGTCGCGCGCGATGCGGGTCGTCGCCTCGAGCGCGCCGGGGCCGGTCTCGGGGGTCGCCATGCCCTCACGGTAGCCGGGCCGCCGCGCGCTCGCGCTCGGCGTCGGGCGGGCGTCGGGCGCCCCCGTGCGCGTGCTATCGTTTCCACTCGGCTCGGGCGTTCTCGAACGCTCTCGCCGCACTCGCGCGGGTGGCGGAATTGGCAGACGCGCTAGCTTGAGGTGCTAGTGCCCGTATAGGGCGTGGGGGTTCAAGTCCCCCCTCGCGCACAGTATGAGAATGGCCCCTGACCTGGGATTTCTTGTCCGGGTTCAGGGGTCGTTCTCTGTCGAAGTGCTAGAAAAAGTGCTAAGCGTTGCCGAGGTGGGCCGCGAAGCGATCGACGGCCGACCGCTGCATGGTGGGCGTGACGTGGCTGTAGATGTTCATGGTCGTGGTGATCGTGGAGTGCCCCAGGCGCTCCTGTACGACCTTGGGGTGTTCCCCGAGTTCGAGCAGCAGGGTCGCGTGCGTGTGCCGCAGACCCTTCAGCGTGACCCGGTGCAGGCTGTCGAACTTCACCGTCGCCCACTTCAGGCGGCGGTCCCAGCGGCTCGTCATCGCGTCGGGTGACCGCAGCTTGCCGTCGTCGTCGGCGAACACGTAGGCGTCTGCCTTCGCCAGCTCGAATGACAGCTCGGCGCGGGCGACCTTGTAGGAGGCGAGCACCTTCAGCGTCTCGGCGTCCATGTCGATGACGCGGGCGTTGCCGGTCTTGGTGGTCTTGGTCTGCGACCAGTCCTCCGTGTTGACCGCTCGGCGGATGCTGATGCGCATGGTCTTGGTGTTGATGTCGTTCCACTTCAGCGCCAGCGCCTCGCTGCGGCGCATCCCGGAGTAGGCGATGAGCCGCCACAGCGGGAACAGCTCGTCCTCCAGCTCGTCGCGGTCCCAGGCGAGGAAGGTGGAGAGCTGTTCGGCCGTCCAGGTGACGATCTCGGGCTTCTGCGCGCGCACCTCGCTGGACTTGGGGGCCTTCACGGTGCGCTTCTTCTTGGTCGGGTTCACCGTGAGGTGCCCGTCCTCGATCGCGGCGTCCAGGATCGCGCCGAGCACGACGTGAATCTTGTGGACGCTGTTGGCCGAGAGCGGCTGCCCCTTGCCGAGCTTGTCGGCGCGGCCGTGCTTCTCCAGGTCGCGGTAGTGCCGGGCGATCCGGGTGGCGGTGAGCTGGTCGAGGCGGATGTCGCCGAGCTGGGGCCGGATGTGGTTGCGGATGATCTTCTTGTAGCCCTTGACCGTGGAGTCCGCGAGCTTCAGTCCCTCTACCCACTGATCTGCGTAGACGCCGATGAGGGGCACCTTGCCAGAGAACTTCTCGTTCTGCTTGCGCTGCTTCAGCGCGTCTTGCAGGGCGTCGTTCGCCTCGTCGGTGCTCGTGAACCCGGAGCGGGTGAGTCGGCGCATCCCCTGCTCGGGGTACTCGGGGTCCTTCGGGACGTAGATCTGGAACCGCCACCGCTTGCCATCGCGGGTCGCGTATTCCTGGATCGAGCCGGGCTGCCGGGAGCGGGAGCGGCGTTGCTTCTGCTCGCTCATGGCTTCGTCTTCTCGGCTCGGGGCGCGGCCGCCGGGGATGCGGGGCGGATCGGGTCGGCGTCGGCGTCGGCGAACCGATCGAGGTAGTCGGCGGCGTCGAACACGCGCCCGGTCGGGTCTATCTGCACGCCGCGTTCGCGGATGAACCGCTGGCGCTCCTTCAGGTCCGCGAGACGCTGGGCGGACTCGTCGTGGCTGGCCTGGCTCGGGCTGCCGTGCCGCAGCAGGCTCTCGAAGTACTGGATGCGGCTGAGGCTCTGCACCCATTCCTGCTGCCAGTACGCCAGCAGTCCCTCGTTGGTGAGGACGAGTTCCCCGCGCGCCCACTTCTCGACCTCCTCGGGCAGGAACTTCTCGGGCACGCCCGTCAGCGTCGTCTCGTCCTCGGGCGGCGTCAGGAGCGCCGCGGGGCTGGTGCGCAGCAGGTAGGCGATCACGGTGAGGTCGTCCACATCCACGCGGCGATCCCCGTTCTCCAGCTTGCTGATCCCGGACGGCGACAGCTTCCGGCCCGCGGCGTCGAGCGCGTCGGACATCGTGCGCAGGTCCATGCCGATCGCTTGGCGGGCGGCACGGATGTTCGCCGCGACATGCTTGTTCGTGATGCCGGGAGGGTTACCCCTCACTCGCTCTGTTTCCATAGAGAGAACATACAACGCGGTACTTGACAACGCAAGCTCGCGCTTCTACCGTGGGATGCACCTTTCTCGACGCCCGTGGACACGAACGGATGGTGCGACGATGCGACAGAGCACCCTCGGCATAGACGACCTCCGCCGTCGCCGCAGCCTCGTCATCACGCGCCAGGAGGCCGCCGAAGCTCTCGGCGTCGATCCCCGAACCGTGACGGTCGGCATCGAGGACGGCACCATCCCCTCCGTGAAGATCGGCCGCCGTGTCGTGATCCCTCGTGAGAAGTTCCTGCGCCTGTTCGCCGACGATGCGGGCCAGGAGGCGGCGCAATGACGCGCGCCGCCCTGTCCGATGTGGGGGCTGCCGCGTACGATAGGGGCATGGTGAACCCGGCGCTCATGGAGCAGGTGGATCAGCTCAGTCCCTCTGAGCTGGTCGAGCTTCGTGACGCGATCCAGGCCAAGCTCGGCGACGACGTGCCGGCCGGTCAGTGGGCGATCCTGGAGCAGCGCGTCGCCGAGGCGGACGCGAACCCGGACGACTACATCACGCTCGATGAGTGGAAGGCGCGCCGCCGCACGCGCCGCACCGCGTGAGCTACACCGTCCGACTCCTCGCCAACGCGCAGCGAGACCTCGCTGACATCGAGGCGTACTACGACGAGCACGTTCCGCATGAGACGGACCGCTGCCTCGACGCGATCGAGGTCGCCCTGGACTGGATCGCCGCCTACGCGCACCAGCCACCCGTCAGCCGCTTCGGGCTGCGTCATGTCAGCACCGAGACGTTCCGGTACTACGTCTGGTATCGCCTGTTCGAGGAGGAGCGGTTCGTGCAGGTCGTCGCCGTGCTGCATCATCGGCGAGGGGACGACGCTCTCGGCGAGCGGGTGCCCTGAGCTTCCGTTAGAGGCTGATCCCGTGGTCGCGCTCCGGCCCGCTCGGGGTCGGATGGTTCGGCTCGCGTTCGGGTCCGCGTAGGCGTGCGGTGCGCTCGGCGAGGGCTGCCGCTGCGATCCGGTCGGCCTCGGCGCGCGCGCGGATGAGGGCGGCGGCCTGCTCGGGTGGCAGGGTCTCGATCTGCGCGAGGAACCGCCGATCCCGCTCGGCGCGCTGCGCGGCGTCGGTGGCGCGGCGCTCGGCGCTGTCGCGGGCGTAGGGGTCGCGGTAGATCGCGCGGCGGAGCTGGTGTCGCTCGTCCATCTGCCGGGCGGTCATGCGGCTCGTCTCGTGCTGGATGCGCTCGGCATCCTGCCTGGCGCCGGCTACCCGCGGGTCGGCGTCGGCCTGGCGACCAGCGACGGCCTCGCTCCAGGCCGGCACGCGATCCGGGGCGGTCGGGGTGGAGCCCCAGCGGTCGCGCACGGCCGCCTCGACCACGGCGCGGTCCTGCTCGGCGGTGAGGCGGGTGCGCTCGGCGCTCCGGCGCCGCAGGCGCCCGGCCGCGCGACGGGCGGCATCGGCGTCGCGGGCACGATCCCGGGCGGCCAGGAGCGTCGCTGCGTCACTGGCGGCCTGCTCGATGAGTGGGACGATGACCTCGGCCCGTGCACCCTCAGCCCGCGTCCGGGCTGCCGTCAGCGCGGCCTGCTGCGCGTCGTATGCGTCATGGTGCTCGGTCGCCTGCCGGTCGAGGCGGGCAGCGGCCTGTTGCCACCTGGCCGCCTGCTCGTCGGCCCGCGCGATGCGCTCGGCGAGCCGGGTGCGCTCGGTGTTCACGAGCGCCACGGGGCCGTCCGCGACGAGTCCGGCGACCGCCGTCTGCGCCCGCTCGGTCGCCTCGGCCAGTCCGCGGTCGGCGCGGTCGCGCTCGAGCGCGGCGGTGAACTGCTCGCGGGCGTCCGCGAGGTCCGCCGCGACGACGTGCAGCCGGTTCGCCTCCTGCCCGCGGGTGAGACCGACGTAGACGCCGGCCGCGTCCAGCGCATCCGACAGGACGGTGTGCGACTCCGGTGCGGTGACGCCCTGGACGCCGTAGGCGGTCGCCGCGTAGGCCAGGTGGGTGTGCTCCGCGACATACTCGGCGAGCAGCCGCACCGTGCGCTGCTGCTTCCGCTCGCTGGCGGCGTCGCGCACCCACAAGCTGCCGTCGTCCCCGACGTGCTGGACGATCCAGGTCTGCCGGTTCGCCACACCCGCCTCGGCGTCGTTGCGTCGGGTCTGGATCAGGTCGCCCGCGCTGATCGCCAGGCCGTCCGCGCCGTCGATGGTGCGGGTGTCGTCGACCAGCCCGGCGCGCACCCGGTCCTCGCGGATCAGGGCGTTCAGCTCGCGGGCCTCGTCGTTCGTCGCGGTCGTGATCGCAGCCCCGTCGATCCACTCGGCGGCGACCGCGGCCCGGAGCGCGTCAGCGTCCTCGTGGAGCCGCACCAGGCCGAGGGCGTGCAGCCGGTCGAACAGCTTGGCCGGGTCGCGCCCAGCACGGAGGTCGAGGGTGAGCTGCGCGTAGGCGGGGTCCGCGAAGCGGTGCAGCGAGGTGAGGTCGTGGACGCGCGGCACGAGCGCGGCGGCGATGTCGAGCACCCCACCGCGTCCCACGGCGGGGAGCTGCGCCCGGTCCCCGACCAGGGCGAGCGTCGCCCCGGCCTCATCCGCGACGGTGAGCAGGGCCAGGGCAGTGTCCTGGTCGAGCATCCCGGCCTCGTCCACCACCACGCGCTCACCAGTGGCCAGGCGATGCTCCTGGCCGGGGCCGCGGTAGGTCGCACCCGTCTCCGGGTCGGCATCGCCCACGGCGAGCCGGGACCATACGCCGTCCGCGTCCCAGCGGTAACCGTGGGCGTGGACGAGCGCGGCCACGGAGTCGGTCGGCACACCGAGCTCGACCGCGGCAACGTCGGCGGCCTTCTTCGTCGGCGTCACCACCCGCACCGCCCGGCCGTGCTCGGCCGCCGCGGTGATCGCGGCGCCGAGCATGGTGGTCTTGCCCGCCCCCGCAGCACCCTCGACCACGACCAGCGACGCGGTACCGGCGACCGCAGCGGCCGCGCGCGCCTGGTCCGCGTCCAGCCTCGACGCGCGCACGCGCACCGTTGCGCCGTCCGTGCGCTGGGTGGCGCGTGCAGTCAGCAGGTCGCGCAGCACCGTCTCGACCGCGACGACGTGCGGCGTCGTCAGGTGCGCCACATGCTCCGGCGCCGGTGCGCCCGGCGGCAGGATCGAGAGGCAGTCGTCGGCGGCCAGCCGGGTCGTGAGGGTGACGAACTCGCGCAGCTCCGCGCCGGTGGCGCGCACGCCGGCCTCGGTGACGGTGCGCGCCACCTGCTCCTGCACGTCATGCACCGTCCACGCCGACGCAGCCGCCGCGCAACGATCCAGCGCACGCGAGGCGACCTGCTGCACCTGCAACTCGTCCAGCGCAACCCTCGCGGGCACGGCGGCGCGCGGCAGGTCGGGGGTGTAGCCGGCGTCCTCCAGCTCGCGCAGCCACCCGGCCTCGGAGCCGAGCACGCTGGGCTTCTTGCTCGGCCGCTCGTGATCCCACGCCTTCGCCCGCAGCCTCGCGGAGACGACTGGGCCGGGCGTCTCACCCGGATGCGCCGCCTCCCACTCCGCCTCGAACCGCGCCAGGTTACGCGCCACTTGCGCGCCGCGCTTGGACATCACCGCGTTCCACGGCACCAGCTCCGCAACCTCGCCGGTCACCGGGTCCAGGGTCAGCCCGTGCGCGTCGAGCACCGCCGCGAGCCGCGGATGCGCGGACAGGACCGCCGTGCCGAGCGCCCGGATCGCGCCCTGCTGCCGGAACAGCGCCGCCGTGTCCAGCCCGCGCCACGCACCTGCCGCCCACACACGAGTCCCGATCTGGAAGTGGATGTGCCGGTGCGGATCACCCGCCCGGCTCGTCTTGTGCGAGACGGCGACCGTCTCCAACTGCTCGACCGGCACCACCTCCTGCGCCCCCCGCGGCCCAACGCGGGTGACCGAGTGCTGGCCGAGCCAGGAACGAATCTCCGCCACTGCGTCACGCTGCGCCGCGTCCAGCGCCTCAGACACCTCCGGGTGCAGCGCGGCCGCGATCGACAGCGACTTGGGCACGTTCACGACCATCTCCGCGAAGCGCGGGCTACCGCGCCGGCCCTCGCCGGGCAGCCGGGGCTTGCCCATCGACTCCCCGGTGAGCGGGTTCACCCAATCGACCCACTGGCGGTACTCATCCGCCGACAGCGCAACCTCACCGATCACCCGACCCCCGGCATCGACGGCCGTGAACTCAGCCAGCGCGATCCCGGCCTCCAGGTAATACTCGTCAGCCCTGGCGCGGTCGGACTCCAGATAGCGCAGCGCATCCGCCCCGGTGCCCCGGAACAAGATCACGCCGCCATGCATCGAACTCACCTCCAGAGATTCCTAGTACGGAAACTGGTGTATCTACCACGGTAGTATACGTCCATTCGGGGGAGGGAGGGGGCGAGGGGTGTGGGAGAGGTGGGGGAGAGAAGGTGAGGGGTGGGGGAGAGAGGTGGAGGGGGAGAGGTGCGGGGACTGAGAAGAAGGTTGAGGGGGCAGCCGGAAGAAGTCGCCCAGGGCGGGACGGAAGGCTCCGGCGATCAGATCGCCAGTTAAGGCGTGCGATTCTTAGCCGATCGGGCGGCCTTGCGGGCTGCGAGCACAACCAGCCGACCGTCGCGTCGGTCGCCCCGGCAACTGAGTAGCTCCAGAGCGCGGCAGCGACCACATCGTCCCGGTAGCTGCCCCAAGCGTCGGTGATCGCCATGAAGAGCCACACCCAGATCAGCGCACAGCCTGCGCCGATGACGGCCGCCGCGCAGATCGGCTACCAAGAGAGCATCCGTACCTGCGGGCGTGCGAGCAGGAGCATCAATAGGGAGAGCAGCGCGGCCACCATCGACGCGAGCAGCGGCCACGCCGGCCCTGGCCACCAGGCGTTTCGGCCCGGCACGAACATCAGGCTTCCCACGATGATGGCTGCTCCGGCGCCGAGGAGGAGGAACGCCCCCCGCACGGCTGCCGACGCTCCGGCGGCATCACTCCATGTGAGGATTCGTCGCTCGCCGTTCATACAGCCACTCTTCCACTGTCCCCCGGACCGGGTGGCTTGCACCTAGGTTAGACACAGGTTGGGAGACAGTCGGGCTCATGCAGGCGCTTATCCCGGTGGGGAGTCGATGGAGCAGCTTCATTGAGCCTCACCCGGATCTATTGTGTCGCCCTCCGCCGCTTCCGCCTCCTGCTGGGCGCGACGACGGAAGCGGACCATCATGATGGGCATGGTCGCGCCGACCGCGACCAGCAGCACGATCGAGGCGACAGCGAACCAGAAGGCCAGTGAAGCGAGCGAGTTGCCGTCTGCAGGGGCCTCTTCATCTTCATCGGCCGATACTGCGTCGGTAGCGGGCGGGGTTGGCGGTGTAGAGGTAGCGGCGGGCGCGCTGGGTACCTGGGTCGGCTGGGCGGCGGCGGGATCGAGCGAGTACTCGAACTGGCCCTCGATCGGATGCCCGTCGCTGCCGACGATGCGCCAGAACACCGAGTAGGTGCCGGCGGCATCGTGGTCGACGAGCGGCTGGGTCACGGTGTTGCCATCGACCCGGGGATTGCCGTCCGAGATCAGATCGCCGTTCGGCCCGGTCACTTGGAGGACCACGGCTCCATCCAGCACGACTACGTCCGCGCTGAAGGTGGCGGAGACAAAGCTCGGTGCCTCAGTGAGCGTCGAGTCGGCTGCCGGGTCGGAGCCGACGAAGGCGTCATGTGCAGCCGCAGGGCCAGTGGATGCGGCCCAGATGCCGCCGGTGAGCAGCAGGGCTGCGCCGAACGCGACGATGGGACGGGTCTTCATGGTGATGGCGTCTCCTTCAGTGGGATGCAGGTAGCGGAATGAATGGCGTCCGGAGAGCCTCAGCTGAGGCCGGAGTAGGCATGGAGCCCCTTGAAGAAGAGGTTGACGATCGTGAAGTTGAACAGGACCGCGCTGAAGCCGATGATCGATAGCCACGCGGACCTGGTGCCACGCCAGCCTCGGGTGGCGCGCGCATGGATGTAGCCGGCGTAGAGGACCCAGATGACGAAGGTCCAGACCTCCTTGGTGTCGAAGCCCCAATAGCGGCCCCATGACTCATTGGCCCAGATCGCCCCGGCGATGAGGGTGAACGTCCAGAAGATGAAGCCGACGATCGCGAACCGGTACGCCAGCGATTCGAGGGTTTCGGTACGCGGCAAGGTCCGCAGGAACCCGGGTCCTGCATTGCGGCCCGTCTGGCTCCCCACGCGCTCCCGGCGCGCCTGTAGCAACTGCACGATGGACAGCCCGCAGCCCAGCGCAAAGAGCGCGGTGGCGAGTGATGCGACGAAGACATGGACGACCAGCCACACGCTCTTGAGCGGGTCCATGAGCGGGGTGATCTCGACATAGAACGCGACAGTGGCACCGCCGAGCAGGAGCGTCACCATCCCGATGATGAACGCGCCGAGGAAGCGCAGGTCATAGCGCAGCAGGACCAACAGATAGATCGCGACGATCAGGAGTGTCCCCGTGAGGGCGAACTCGTACATATTCGCCCACGGCACCCGTCCCGACGCGATGCCGCGCATAAGGGCCCCGGCCAGGTGGAAGACGAAGCCGAGCATCGTGAGCGACGTGCCGACTCTGGCCCAGAGGAACCGAGGCTGGCGAGGTCGGTCCGCGCCTTCCTCGCTCGCGCTGGTCTGGGCCGGGTCGCGGCGCGCTGTCTCGGCGACCCCCGCGCCGACAAGGGCGGGTTGTCGTGCAGGACGGTCGTTGCGGACCGAACGCTGGGCGAGGTCGGCGCTGTAGGCCCCGAAGGCGAGCATGTAGACGGCGATCGCCGTCCACACGGCCAGCAGTGACCAGCTGTCGAGGGTAGCCGTGTTCATCTGGATCTCCTCTCCGAGAGAGACGGTTGGTCTGGATCGAGGGCGGCGCGCTCGAATCGATCGGCGCTGCGGACTCCCCGCCTTCGGTAGGCGACCGCGAGAGCGATGACGGCGGCGAGGGCACCGAGGCTCAATGCCAGGGTCAGCCACGGGCCGATCACCACCGCAGGCGTCAGGCCGGTGTGCAGCGGCACGAGTGAGACTCGGGCACCAGCCTGGCCGCTCTGGAGGGCTTCGAGGAAGCGTCCGTCGGCGCCGATCACCTGGCTCGTCCCGGTCGTCGATACGTTCACGACGGAGCGTCCGGTTTCGATGGCGCGCATGCGTGCGAAGGCGAGCTGCTGGAGGTTCTCGTCGGTCCCGCGAAAGTCGGCGTTGTTGGTCTGGAAGACGAAAATCTCAGCGCCGAGTTGCGCGCCTTGCCAGATGACATCGTCGTAGATGACGTCGAAGCAGATGGCCAGCCCGATGCCGCGTTCCCCGACCATCATGTAGGGCGGATTGCTGCCCGGCGTGTACTCACGCTGAATGAGGCTGACCAGCTCGGGGGCGATGAGCTGGTAGAACCAGCGGTCGGGCACGTACTCACCGAACGGCACAGGATTCGCCTTGTCGTGCAGCTGGGGCACCCCGCCTACTTCCGTCCAGAGCAGCGACGTGTTGTAGGTGGCGCCATCGCGGCTGGTCGCGGCGTTGATCAGCAGTGGGGCTCCGGCCGCGCGCACCAATTCGTCGAGGGCGGCCGCCGTGTTGCGGCTCGCCAGGGGGTCGGAGTCGACGCCGCCTTCCGGCCAGACGAGGAGGTCCATGCCCTGCCCGAGAAGCGGTCGGGTCGCCGCCGCCTGAGCGGCGAAGATGTCGCCCGGCTCGCGCTCGTCGAAGTAGGCCGAGGGGCCATTGCCCTGGACCCACCCGATCTGCATCTCACCGGACGGTGTCGTCGGGAAGCGCGGCAGCAGGAGCATCGCGATGCCCAGCAACGCCGCCGGGAGCGCCGCGCGCGGGTCCTTGAAGCGGGCGACTCGGACGTACTGGAGAGTCGCCGCGCACAGCAGCACCATGAGGAACGACAGTCCGGTGACTCCCGCCCACGATGCGACCTCGGCGAACGGGCCGTCGGCCTGGCTCATGCCAAGCCGCGCCCACGGGAAGCCGGTGTATGGCCAGACGCCCATGACGATCTCACGGAGCAGCCAAGTCGCCGCGACGACCATCGGAACGACCAGGAGCTGCGCCCAGCGACCAGGAAGCACAAGGCCGCTCCAGCGATAGACCAGCGCGATCAACACCGACCCCGCAGCGATGAGGGCCGCCTCGAACAGGCCCAGCGCCATCCAGGGCACGGGGCCGAGGAACTGCACGACCCACATCAGATGGGTCAGCATGAAGGCCGCGCCGTAGGAGACGCCGACGATCAGCGCCCCGCCGACGCTGCGGCCGACCAACGTCGCGAGCGTTAGGACGACGCTGAGGAAGGCCAACGGCCACAATCCGACGCTCGGATACGCGAGGTCCAACAAGAACCCACTGAGCACCGCGACGGGCATCGCTGCCCAAAATGCCAGCAGTGGCCCACCCGTCCCATGCGGACCGGGCCGGGGGCGGCTGTCCGTTCTGTCAGCCAGCAATGGCGCGGTCAAGAGCATCGGTCAGGTCCGACAGCTGGGTGAGCTCGAGCTTCTCGCCGTCGAGGAAGAACGTCGGCGTGGAGTTGACGCCAAGGGCGCGACCCTCGTTGAAGTCGAACTCGACTCGGGCCTGAGTCGCTGGATCGGCGACGGCAGCGTCGTACTGCGACATGTCGAGTCCGAGCTCCTCGGCGAAGCCACGGAACAGGTCGGCGGCGGAGACTTGCTGCTCTCCCCACTCGGTCTGCGTCTGGAACAGCTTGTTGTACATCTCCTCGACGCGTCCTTGCTGAGAGGCTGCCTCGACGGCGATGGCCGCGTTCATGGAGTTGAAGTGATTCGGGATCGGGAAGTACCGGATGACGTAGTTGATCTTTCCGTCGTAGGCTTCGCGGATCTGCTCGACGACCGGGTAGAAGGCACCGCACGCCTCGCACTCGAAGTCGAGGAACTCGACCAGCGTCGGGGCATCCTCGCCGACGCTGTCGAGCACATGGGAGTTTTCCCGGGTGACCGAGAGCGCACCTCCTTCTCCGGTCGAATCGTTCGGGCTGATCGGCGCCGGTCGTGTCGCCGCGGCGTAGATGATCGCCGCCAGCACCGCCACGATGAGCACTGCGGCGGTGACGATCGTGACCTTCACTGGTGTCCCCATTCGGCGGCGACTGCCCTTCTCCTTCGAGGTGTTCATGGCGTGTTCTCCTTTGCTGTGTCGTCAGGAAGCTCGGTGGCAAGCGCCGCCAAGTGGTCGTTACGGATTCGCCGCACGACCGAGGCCAGCTGTGGGTCTTCGCCGCGGGCGAGACCGGCGTATTCGATGCGTGCCAGCAGGCCACCCGGGTACGGGTCGACGGCGACCGCTTTGACCCAGATGCGGCGTCGCGGGACCAGGAGGCCGGTGATGAGTCCGGCAGTCGCCAGCGAAGCGAACAGCAGCACCCACGGTGCGCCGCTGTCGCGCTGGATCTGAAGCGAGGCGAAGCGACGAACCGGCTCACTGGCCGCGTCATCGACCGAGATGTCCTCGAATGTCACCGTGCCCCAGCCGTTCGGAAGGTCGGCGGACTCCCCCGGTCGGAGTTCGATTCCGGAAACTCCGGTGTCGGCGCCGGTCAGCTGCGTCATGCCGGAGGTGTCGAGCGTGTAGATGTTGCGCGGGGTGCCGTCGTCGATGCCGAGGCTGCCGGCGAAGACGTTGAATGTGACGACCGGGTTCACGAGAGCCGGGTAGACGGAGGCGGAGGCGCCGGTATCGAGCATCCCTCGCGTCGGGTAGAAGAAGCCCACGAGGCCCACCTGCTGCGGTAAGCCGTCCGGCACCTTGACGATCCCCAGCGAGGTCATCATCGAGTCCTGCGGCAAGAAGGGTTGGGACTCCTGGTAGATGACGCCGCCCTCCGCGTTGCGCACCGTGATCGTCGGCGCGTAGCCGTTGCCGAGCAGATAGATCCGCTCCCCGCCGAAGGAGATCGGCGCGTTCACCCTCACGGTGTCACTGCGCCCGGTCGCCTGACCAGGTTCGCGGATCGTGACGTTGGCGGCGAAGTTTCCGGCTTGGCCGGCGCCAGGGGTGCCTGGCATTTCGTAGGCGACATCGAAGGAGTTCAGCGTCAGCGAGTATGGCGGGAGCGCCGCCGTGTCGACGAAGCGGCCCGGGTTGAACGACGAGTAGTCGCTCAGGGTGTTGACGAAGGTCGTACCCTCGACCACTACTCGCTGACCGGTGTACGTGAATCCGCTGGCCGCGAGCACCGATACCAGTACCCCGACGAGGGCGGCGTGAAAGACGAGGTTTCCCGTTTCGCGGAGGTAGCCGCGCTCGGCTGAGACCGACCAGGTGCCTCGGCCGTCGTATCGCTGGACGCGGTAGAGGCTCCGTCGCAGCTGCTGCTCGGCCACCGCGATGACGCGGGACAGCTCTTCGGATCGGTCGGCATCGGCACGGACGACGAACTGTTCGACGAGGTGGTGATCGAGCCGCTCCAGCCGTGCCGGCGTGCGCGGGGCGCGCGCCCGCAGCGCCTTCAGGTGGTGTCGGATGCGCGGGATGATGCAGCCGATGAGCGAGACGAACAGCAGCAGGTAGATCGCCGAGAACCACACAGAGCTGTAGACGTCGAAGAGCTGCAGCGCGTCCATGAAGGGCGCGATGTCTGGCCGGTTTCGAAAGTATTGGACGACACCGTTCGGGTCCGCGCTGCGCTGCGGGAAGAGCGAACCGGGCACCGAGGCGAGGGCGAGCAGGAGGAGCAGGACGAGCGCCGTGCGCATGCTGGTGAGCTGCCGCCAGATCCAGCGCGCCCAGCCGAGGGGTCCGAGGGTGGGTCCCGCCGGAGGAGTCCAGTCCTCGGCCTGATCGAAGTGGTCGCTGGGTCGGGCTGGATCAGACGTCGTCGGCTCAGATCGGGAGCGTGACACTGAGCATCACCCCCTGCAGTGTCGACATGAGGGCGCCCCAGATCCCGGTGACCATGAGCAGGCCGAGCAGGACCAGGAGGCTGCCGCCGATGATGTTGATCACTCGGATGTGGCGGCGCAGGAAGCCGACCGAGCGCGTCGCCCAGCCCAGGCCGAGGGCCAGCAGGAAGAACGGGATACCGAGGCCGAGGGAGTATGCCAGGCCGAGCACCGCCGCGCGCCATGGGTCACCCAGGTTCCAGGACACCGACATGATGGCCGCGAGCGTCGGTCCGATGCAGGGGGTCCAGCCGATGCCGAGCGCGATGCCGAGCAGTGGCGCACTGACAAGGCCCAGGTTCCGCCGTAGACGGATTTTGATGCTTCGCTGCGCGCCTCTGAAGACCCCGATGAAAACGAGGCCCAGGAGGATCACCACGACTCCGAGCACCCGGGTGAGGATGTTCGCGTACTCGAGGAGGAAGCGACCGAGGACCCCGCCGAGGATCGTCACCGTCATGAACACGACGGTGAAACCGGCAACGAATAGTCCCACACCGAGAAGCAGCCGTGCCCGGCTGCCGGGCGACCACGATCGTGCATCGCCGAACCCCGGCGCGACCCCGACGGCCGAGCCGAGGTAGCCGAAGTATCCCGGCACCAGCGGCAGTACGCATGGCGAAACGAACGAGATGAATCCGGCGAGCAGTGCGACCAGGACGGCCAGCCAGAGAGCGCCGTCGAAGATCAGGTCGGCGGGATTCACGGCGCCTCCGCCAGCGCGTCACTGACGAGCGTCGAGAGGATCGATGCCGACTGCAGCTGGCCGATGATGCGCGCGGCCACGCGACCCTGCCGGTCGAGCACGAGGGTTGTCGGCGTCGCCTGAATCGGTGTCACGGCGGCGAAGGCGAGCTTCACCCTTCCGTCGTTGACGTCGATCACGCTGGGATAGGTGATGCTGTTGTCGTCGGCAAAGGAGACGGCGGTGGCCGGCTGGTCGTAGATGTTGATCCCCAGGAAGCCGAACTCCTGGTCCTGGAACTCCTGCCAGACCTCCTCGAGGAGCGGAGCCTCGACGATGCACGGCCCGCAAGCCGCGTACCAGAAGTTCACGACGTAGACACGGCCCGCATAGTCGTCGCTCGACACCGGCTCGCCCCGCTCGGTCACACCGGCGAACGACACGGACTCACCCCGCTCGCTGGCGGGAATCTCGACCACGCGGCGGTCACTGGATACGTAGCCGCCGCTGCCGTCGGAATACTGCCCCGCCAACCCATCCGACGAGGCGCATCCTGTCAGCGCGAGGCCAAGCGCGAGCACTGCGGTTGGCGCGAGGATCCGCGCGCCCCGCCTCATTGACGTCTCACCTTGATCACGGCCCCGGCGACGAGGAACACCACCGCGGCGGCCGCCTGGCCGGCGATCCAGAAGGGACCGCTGAAAGGGAACGGAAGGACCGGGTTCCAGAGGACGGCGATGGGAATGAAGATCAGAAGCCACCACCACTGGCGCGCCTGCACGGCGAACCACGCAACGATCAGCGCCAGGATCGACACCGCGTATTGGACGATCTGGAACCACCCACCGTCGATCAGTAGGGGCGCGACGAAGAGGACCACTGCCGCGAGCAGACCAGGCGCGAGTGCGTTCCGCTGGAACTGCGAGGGGCGTCGCTGGGCTGCGGTCACGGTCAGGGTTCCTTTCGTGAGGCGGTTTCTGCCGCGCGAACGATCGGTGCCTGACGGGCACTCGGTTCGCTGTGTGCGGCTACGAGGGTCGGCGATGGCGCGCGCTCGCGAGGTCGACGAGCCTGTCCCACGAGCAGGCGATCCACTTCACGCGAGAAGCGCGGGGAGCCGAGGCGGCGGATCTTTCGGCGCCGCGCCGCCGGGGGTGGCTATTCGACCAGCCGGGGGTGACTCAGGTTCGCGAAAGGCTCAGCTGAGCGAGAGTGAGCACCGGGGTGCGCGCGACGGGAACCTGTCGCAAGTAGGACGGCTCTTCCGGGCGCGTTTGCAACTCGCGGGGCGGCCGTTCCCTGAGGAGTCCCTTGGCAAGGAACGCGAGCGCCAGCCCACACAGAGCACCAAGGATGCACGTTGCGACTCCAGCCAGCGTCTCTAGTGTCGGCGAGACCAGCTGGGGCTGCGCTTCGTCCTGGGGAGCGATATTGACGAGCGAGACGGCCACTACGGACGACCTAGGCACCTCGGCTGCTGGGTGCGTTGCACCGGTCCACGCCGCCAGCAGGATCAGGAGCGCGGCACCCGCGCTGATCAGGATCCTCGCCGACACAGTTCTCTTCCCACTCATGGTGGAGGCCGGCCTGTCGATTGGCACCCGGTTCATCGTCGCCAAGCCTAACCCAGGCCTATCTGCGCACCGGCTGGATCGTTGGTCTGGCTCCGGCCCATGCTCGGGTTTCAGGGTTTGCGGTAGCGGCTTCTCGCAGTCTTAGCCGGTACCATCCCGGCATGGCCGCTACGCTTCGACCTACGACGGATCGAAACGTGGCCGCGTCGTCAAGGCTCCTGAAGCTCATCGCAGCCTGTTGCGCTCTCCTTGTGATGTTTGCCGGGGCCTGGGCGAGTTCGCACGCCGAGGTCAGTGTCGCGAGGTCCGCATCGGCGGCGACCCAAGTCGTCGACGCGGGAGCCCAGGTGGCTGATACTGAGCCGGCCGCCGCGCCGACGGCCGACGGCGGCGAGGTCAGTGGAGTCCTGCTCGGTGCCTTCGTTTGCCTCCTACTCGTCTTGCTCGGCCTGCTCCCTGTCGCATTCGCGAGGCGTCTCCTTGGAAGCGCCGTCATCCTCGCGCTCAAGCGAGCGATACTCCCGCGCCATGTCTTCGAGCGATCAGCGCGGTCTTTCGTTCCTGCGCTGACGGTGTCGCAGCTGTCGCTTTCTCGGACCTGATTCCTCCACCCCGCATTCGCTAACGGGCGCGCTGGTCCGCCTATCGGCGGACAGGCTCGCGCATCGAGTCGAGGTTTGGAGAGGTCTTTTCATGGGTTCAGCGCTCAAATGGCGGGGCATCGGGCGGGGAGTCCAACCGTGACCCCGAGTCTTTCGCATCGCCGCGTCATCATCGTCGGCGCAGGCCAGGCGGGCCTGGCGATGGCGGCCGCCCTCATCGCCAAAGGGATGGAGCCGCAAGCCGACTTCCTGGTCATCGATTCCAGTCAGGGTGGCCGCCGCTGGGAGTCGAGGTGGCACTCGCTCGAGCTTCTCAGTGATGCTCGTAGCAGCGCCTTGCCTGGCCATCCTATGCCGGGTGATCAGCGCCGCTATCCGACCGCCTACGAGGTGGCTGACTATTTGAGGTCCCTTGAGGAAGCGCTCCGCGTCCGGCCGGTCTGGGGCATCCGCGCGACGGGAGTCAAGGCCCGGGAGTACGGCTCAACCATCATCCTGGAGACCGCATCCGGGGACGTGCAGACTCGCAACATCGTCTGCGCGACCGGCGCTGCGGCCCGTCCCAACATCCCGATCTGGGCGCCGGCTCTCGATCCTCGGGGGCCGGTGCTCCACAGCAGCCAGTACCTGTACCCTCACCAGGTTCCGCCTGGCGACGTCCTCATCGTAGGAGGCGGCAATGCGGGCGTGCAGTTGGCGCGCGAACTCAGCGCCAGCCACGCTGTCACGCTGTCGGTACGCACCTCCCGGCGTAGTGGGTTGAGGTCAAGGTACGTATCGGCTGCCGGATGGCGCGAAGGGTGGCTATCGGGGCGCTCCAAGCCAGAGCCGTTGTTCACCGAGAGCTATGCCGCGCTGGAACGGGCAGGCGTCGTCGTTGTGCCAGGTGTCGCCTCCGCCGGCGGCAGAGAGGTGGTCTTTGCCGACGGCACCGCACAGACGGTCACGTCGGTGATCCTCGCCACCGGTTTCAGTCCGGGTGATGACTGGCTGCCCATGCACGTTCGCGTTGCTCGCGCGCCGCGAACCAGGACCGCCGTGGCCGGGCTCTTTTTCGTCGGATTCCCTCGTCACGGAGGTCGCCGCGGAAACACCCTTCACGGCGTCTGGCGGGATGCACGCGCCGCGGCACGACACATCCTTGCCCGCCCCTGATCCGTCGACCTGATCTCCCCGATTCACACGAAGCAACCACCAGCAAGGAGAAACAATGAAGTGTCCAATCGACGACGTCGATCTCACCATCGCCGAGCGCTCCGGCGTCGAGATCGACTATTGCCCCAAGTGCCGCGGCGTGTGGCTCGATCGCGGTGAACTCGACAAGATCATCGACCGAGCGGTCGAGGTGGAGTACGGGCGGTCCTATCCGCAGAACGGTCGCTCCGCCGTATACGAGGACGGTGGGCACCACGGGCTCGGCAGCAGCCGAGGCGGCAAGGGCAATCGGCGGCGGGGAGGGTTCCTGGGTGAGCTCTTCGACTTCTGATTTCGGTGGCAAACCAGCGAGGCGCTGGCTTCGCGGCACTCCGCAGGCGCTGGCCGTCACTGCGGGTGTCGCCGCGCTGACACTGCTCGTCGATCAAGGCACGAAGGCGCTGGCGATCGCCGATCTGCGCGAGGACGAGCGCATTGCGCTGATCGGGGATCTCCTCGGGCTGCAGCTGGCATTCAACCCGGGGGCCATTCTCTCCTTTGGCGCGGGTAGCACCCTCGCCATCACCATCTTCACCGTGCTGTCGGTGCTCGCCCTCATCGTCGCAGCCACCCGGCTGCGGAGCCTGTTGGCGGCGACCGGCGTCGGGTTCATCCTTGGCGGCGGTTTGGGGAACCTCGTCGATCGAATGGTCGCGCCGCCAGCGCCGGGCCGTGGCATGGTGACCGACTTCATCGCCTATGGGGATCTTTTCATCGGCAACTTGGCCGATGTGGCCCTCGGCGTCGGGGTCGGGCTGCTGCTCCTGCTTGGACTCCGGAGTTGGTTGCGCGCCCGTCGGTCCGAGTCGAACGCACGGGCGGCACCCAGCTCCAACCCGGAGGTGTCCTCGCTTTCCCGAACACCATGACCGACGGTGTAGACCTCGTAGGGCCGCCGACGCTACTGGACTACCTGGCGCCGGTGCCGTTGTCGTATCCGGTGCTCCCGGCGATCGGCATCGTCCTGGCGGTCGCCTACCTGGCCGGGGCGATTCGTCTGTGGGCAACCGGGCGCAAGTGGTCCGTGGCTCGGACGGTGTCGTTCCTGGTCGGCTGCCTCGCGGTTGTCGCAGTGATGGGGCTCGGCGTCGAGCTGTACGGATATGCCCTTTTCTCCGTTTTCATGTTCCAGCAGCTCACGCTGATGATGGCGATTCCGCCGCTCTTGGTGCTGGGCTCCCCGGGCACGTTGCTCCTTCGAGCCACCCCGCGACGCGGGCTCGGGCTGCTTCTCCTTCGGGCGGCGCATGCGGGGCTGCGCAGTCCCGTCGCGCGATGGCTGCTCAGTCCGGTCGTCGCGATCCCGCTGTACCTGTTGCTGTTCTACGGTCTATACCTCACCGACCTCGCCAACTGGATCCTCGGGCTCCCGGGGGGCCACATCGGACTGGAGATCCTCTTCCTGGCGTCCGGGGTGCTGTTTACGATCCCTCTGCTGTCGAGCGATCCCCTGCCGGTCCGGATGGGCTACGGAGGCCGAGCCATTGATCTCTTCGTCGAGGTCGCCCTGCATGCATTCTTCGGCGTCTTCATCATGATGAGTGTGACGCTCGTCGTCGACCGTTTCGCGGCTCCGACCATGGCGCTCGGCATAGACCCACTGTCGGACCAGCAGATCGCCGGCGGCCTGGCGTGGTCATACGGCGAGGCCCCAAGCCTCCTGATGCTGCTCTACATCATGCATCGGTGGTTCCGGGACGATACGCGCAAGGCTGCGGCGGCCGATCGCCGCGCCGATACGCACGGCAACGACGAGCTGGACGCCTACAATGCCTACCTCGAGCAGCTCCGCCGGAGGAACCAGCCTGACCCGTAGTCGTCCGTGAGACCAGCAGGCTACGGCGAACTGCTCTACCCCACGTCGTCAGCCTCCCATAAGTAAGAAGATCGCCGGAAGCTCTCGCCTCGTTCCGCACACGGGCGAACCATTTGCCATTTGGGGCGACAGTGCGCGGGCCTTTCGCCGTCGGGATCGGCGAGTTAGTCCGCGGCCCGCTGTTCGCGCCTCCAGCGGCGCGCGACCACGAAAGAGCGCACCCCGAGCGCGATGTAGACGATGAGTAGTAGGAAGGTGATGGTGCTGACGAGTACGGCGGCGGGGCGCTCCGCGGTGCCAGCGAAGACGGAACCGAGCTGCAAGACGTTCATAAGGGTGCCCGCCACACCGAGCAGCGCCACCACCAGAGCGATGTGGATGTGACCTGTCCCGGGTTTCTCGGACACCTGAGTTGGGGCGATGATCGTCCCGGATTGGAGTCCGTGATGCCTGCTGCGAAGCCGGAGGAGTTCCGTCGTCGTGCTGTCGAGCTCGCTCGATTGGGTGAGAGGCCGGTGGCCGAGATCGCG
>JAFKEN010000001.1 GCA_017308515.1 Actinomycetales bacterium
CCCGCACCGCACCGCTGTCGGAGCCGACGGGGGAGTCCGCACGTCCGACTCGCGCCGAGCGCCGCCCCGAGCCCCGCGCTGCGCGGCGCGCCGACCGCCGCGCGCGCCTGCTCACCGCTCTGTCGGGCCGCCCCGACGGAACGCCGCCGTGGATCCGCGAGCTCGCCGAGGGCGACGACGCCGGCTTCTTCCCGATGGGCGGCGCCGCGTGGACGGTGCACGCCGGCATGGGCACGCTCGTGGCGGGCATCCGCGCGCTGCTGCTGCAGGCGCTGCACCCCGGCGCGATGGCGGGGGTGCACGACCATTCGCGGTTCCGCGAGGATCCCGCCGCCCGCCTCGTCGGAACGGTGCGCTGGGTGGTGGTGCTCACCTACGGCTCGACCGCGCAGGCGCGGCGCGAGGTGGATCGGGTGGCGCGCTACCACGCGCCCGTCGTCGGCTCCTACGTCGACGGCGCGGGGCGGTCGCGCGCATACTCGGCCGCCGACGCCGACCTCGCCGCGTGGGTGCACCTCGCCTTCGCCGACGCGTTCCTCACCTGCCACGAGCGCTGGTGCGGCCCGATCCCGCACGGCCCCGACGAGTCGGGCGCGGATGCCTACGTGCGCGAGTGGGCGACCGCCGGCCGGCTCATGGGCGTCGCATCACCGCCCGAGTCTGCTGGGGCGCTGCGTGCCGCTCTGCAGGGCTACGTGGATCGCGGGGAGCTCCGCCACGACGAGCGCGTCGCCGAGGTGGTGCGCTTCCTGCGCCGCCCCGCGTTCCCCGGAGCGATGGGCTGGGCGTACCGGGTGCTGTTCGCGGGGGCGGTGGCGACGTTGCCGCGTGAATTCCGGCGGTTGCTCGGGGTGCGGCGGGCGTGGTGGCCGGCCGTGACGGCGACGCGCGTGGTGCTGTGGGGCGCGGAGAAGGCGCTCAGCTCGGGGGAGGGGAAGCGGACTAGTGAGTGGGCGGGGGAGCGCGTCACTCGCAAAGGCGGCGTGGCTGCGTAGCTCATGAAGTCTCGCGAGCAATCCTTGCTTCGAGCTAGGAGAACCAATGCACTTGATCGAGGCGAGCGTCAAGAGATTCAAGCAGTTTCAAGACAGCATCGTGCACGTCGAGCCGGGCCTCACCATCGTCGCCGGGGGCAACAACTCAGGGAAGTCGAGCCTTCTGCAAGCGTTGGCTGTCTGGGAATTCTGCAAGGTCGCGACCGTGGCGCAAAAGGGGCGTGAGGCGCTCTACCACACGAGCAACCAAGGATTCGGCCTTGGCGATGATGAGTTTTCCCCGATCAACCTGCCGTCGCTCAAGCACCTTTGGACCAACCTGCGGACACAAAAGGGAGATGAGGATCCCGACGGTTACACGCTCCTTGTTTCCTGCCGTTGGCTTGATGATGCATCAGAGCACGAGCTCGGCTTTTCTCTCGCCCTTGCCAACGATCGACTGTTCATTAAGGTCGCGATCACGACTGTCAGCGCCGAGGTCGAAGTCCCGGTCGTCGCATACTTACCGCCATTCGCTGGGATCTCCGCACGGGAGGAACGTACATACGGAGCGCTACGTCGTCGCCGAATCGGCGAAGGTCTCGCGGGCGCGGTCCTTCGAAATCTCCTACTTGACATGCGTGAGCAGAACTCGCGGAGTCGAGCCTTGCTTCGTGGCGAGAAGTCCAAGATCAGCGATCCGGACCTTCGTCAGCTTCGCGAGACAGATCCGTGGGAGTTGCTACAACAGACGCTGCGTGAAGTCTTCAATGCAGAACTCGCGATCGCCGAGTTCGACGAGGAGTACAACACCTACATCCAGGCGAGCGTGATCAAGGGCGACGTCAAGGGGTACCAACTGACTCGTTACCCGGGATACAACTCCCGCGATCTGATGGTCGAAGGAAGTGGTTTCCTCCAATGGCTCTCGGTTTACACACTCGCTACGTCACCCGATGCTGATGTCCTCCTCTTCGATGAGCCGGACGCGCATCTCCACGCCGCACTACAGGCTCAACTCGTCGAACGGCTCGGCGACCTGGCGAACAAGCTTGGCAAGCAAGTGCTGCTCGCAACGCACTCGGGCGAGATACTTCGCTCAACCCCACCGACATCGATTATGGAGGTTCGAGGGGGCGGAACGTTTCGATACCTCTCAGAGGATGAACAGAAGGTCGGCCTGATTGTTGGAATCGGGTCCACCTATGCCCCTCGCATTGAGCGAGTCAGGGACACGAGGAGAGTTTTCTTCTACGAGGGCTCGTCCGATCTTTCGGTTCTTCGTGCCCTGGGCGAAATCGGTGGACTACCCCTTCCTCAAAAGGTGGGCTGGTGGCAGACCCCCGATGGTCATCGAGAGAGGAAGGTTCTTTGGCGGGCCCTCGCGACGGAGTTCCCGGGGACAAGGGCATACAGTCTTCGCGACCGTGACGACGAACCTCAAAACTCGGTAGGCGTCAACTTGGAGGACAAGTCTTTTCCGGATGTCGATGGGTTCCAGAGCCGGAAGTGGAAGCGTCGCTACATTGAGTCGTATCTCATTGAACCGACCGCAATTGCCGGAGCAACCGGCATGCTCGTCGAAGACGTCGAAGGCATACTGCGAGACGAGTTCTCGCTCGCGATTGGCCCCACGTTCCAGGATTCGGACGCTCCGGCCGCCATACTTGACACCCGCGCAAAGGACATCCTGAGCCGATTCGGCGTATCGGCGGTGGCGGTTGCGAAGACCTTCGCGGCCGACCGGATCTGCGCGGATGCGCTTGAGGTGCTTCGTCAAATCCGGGAATTCGCGGAGGGCTGACTTCTCACATCGTCGAAAACCAGCCACCCGTCGGTGCGCGACGCGGGCGCAATCATGGGCGTCTCGCACCAGCTGGCGCAGCAGCCGGTGAACTGAGCGGCATCGCCCCGACTCAGTCGAGTCCCGCCACCCGCCGCGTCTGCTGCTCGAGCGCGTCGACCATCTTGCCGAGGTAGTCGGAGATCGCCGCCTGGGTCTCGGCGGGGTAGTCGGCGATGAGGCCGCCCAGATCGGCGCCGAGCGCGGCGTACGCGTCCACGAGCTGCGGGTGCGGGGGGTCGACCGCGCGCACGACGACGCGTCGGCGGTCGTCGGCGTCGGGCTCCCGGGTGAGGTGACCGCCGGCTTCCAGGCGGCCCATGAGCGCGGTGACCGCGGGTCCGGTCAGCCCGGTGCGCCGGGCGAGCTCGCTCGCGCTGAACGGGCCGTCGCGTCGGATCAGGTCGAGGGTCTTCAGGTCGGCCGCCGACAGGCCCACGCGCTCCGCCACGGCCTGGTGGAACAGCACGACCGCCGTGCTGAGACGGCTTCCGAGGTCGGATCCCGACGGCGGGTGACTTGACACCGAACACCCCATTACTTAGATTCATCGAATTATTTAGTTCGATCGATCGAAGTTTAGGGAGTCCACGTGGATGACGCCACCGCCTCGCTGCTCCGAGCCGCCGAGTCCGTCTGCGTCGCCCTTGAGGAGCGCTGGGCCGCAGGGGACTGGACCGGGTTCGCGGCGCTGCACGCCGAAGACGCGAGCTACGTCGCGTTCGACGGCACGCTCATGAACGGACGCGCCGCCATCGCCGCCGGGCATCGACCGCTGTTCGAGGGCATCATGCGCGGTTCGCGCCTCGTCACCCTCGACCGCGCCATCCGGCAGATCGGCGACGACCTCGCCGTCGCGATCCAGCGCGCGGGGATCGTGATGCGCTGGCAGGGCGAGCGGCGCGAGCCCTCCCGCAAGCGCCTGTCGACGGCGACGCTGACCCTGCGCCGAGCGGGCGAGGGCGCCGAAGTGGTCGCCTTCCAGAACACGCGGTTCCACCCCTGGGTCTCGGCCCTCGCCGGGCGGATGTTCGCCCGCGGTGCCGAGCAGCCGCCGGTCCACACGCTGCTCGGCTCGTGACCTTCCTGCTCGACAACCTGCTTGGCGGAGTCCGACTGCTCGGCGCCTCCGCCGCGTTCGTGTTCACCGCCCCGGTGCTGATCGCCCTGCTGCTCGTGCCCGCGGCGATCCGCACCTACCAGCTCTTCCGGCTCGACGACTCGGGCTGGCTCGAGGTCGTCGTCGAGGGGCTGCGGGTCGTCCTCGTGGTCGCCATGGTGCTCGTCGGCCGGGGCAGCCCCGTCAGCGCCCTGTTCACGGCGGGATGGTGGGGCGAGGTCGGTCGCGGCATCGCGACGGCCTGGCGTGCGGACTGGGGCGGCATCCTCGTGCGACTCGCGGTCGTCACCGCGATCGTGCTGCTGTTCAACGCCGCCGTCGAGGCCCTCGTCACCGCCGACCGCCTCGCCGCGCTGCCCGGCCCCTGGCGCACCGATCCGGCGCAGGCCGACGCGCTTCGCCGGGCCGCGACGTTCGCGGTCAAGAACGCGGTCGTGATCCCGGTCTACCTGGCGGCCATGCTCGGGGCGAGCGGGGTGCTGGGCCGGGCGCCCGCCGGCGCGGCCGAGGCGACCGCGGGCTGAACGCGGGCGATCAGCTCGTCCGCGTGCGTTCCTTCACAGAACAGGATCGATGTCGCCGCGACACATGTTTCGCGACCGGCTCCCGGTCTCCTCACCGACCACGCAAGCTCGACGGTGGAGGTGGCAGATGTCTCGGCGATCATCGCGAATAGTAACGCGACGCGTTACTATCGAGTCGTGATCCGGAGCTTCGGCGACCGGGAGACCGCCAAGGTCTGGAATCGCGAACAATCGAAGAGATTCGGCCCGGAGTTGCAGCGGGCGGCGAACCGCAAACTCCGGATGCTCGACGCGGCGGGGGAGCTCGAAGACCTGCGGATCCCGCCCGGTAACCGGCTCGAGAAGCTGAGCGGCAACCGCCGGGGTCAGCACAGCATCCGAGTCAACGACCAGTGGCGCATCTGCTTCCGCTGGACAAGCACCGGGCCGACCGGCGTCGAGATCGTCGACTACCACTGACCCACACGAGAGGAGAGCCATGAGTCAGGCCGAGGCGCACGCGCCGATCCACCCGGGCGAGATCCTGCTCGAGGAGTTCCTGACCCCGCTCGGGATCACCCAGTACCGGCTCGCGGCGACCATCGGCGTGCCCGCGCGGCGCATCAACGAGATCGTGCACGGCAAGCGCGCGGTCAGCCCCGACACGGCGCTTCGGCTCTCGCGAGCGCTCGGCACCTCCGACCTCTTCTGGCTCAACTTGCAGAACCGCTACGACCTCGAGATGGCGACTCGCGGTCGCGAGGCCGAACTCGACGCGATCGTGCCGCTCGTGTCGGCGTAGGTCGCTTCAGCCGGGCTCACTGGAAATCCCGCGACCGGTGAACCACCCCCGCCCCCAGCGCCTCGAACCGGTCCGCGAGCACATTGATCACGCCCTCGGGTGAGCGCTCGAGGATGCCCCGCACGATGAGCGCCGGGCTGTCGCGGGCGATCCGCCGGTACTTCGTCCACACGCCCACCGAGCAGATCACGTTCATCAGCCCGTGCTCGTCCTCCACGTTGAGGAACGTGATGCCCGACGCCGTCGCCGGCCGCTGACGGTGCGTCACCAGCCCCGCGATGCGCACACGCGTGCCCGACTCGATCGACCGCAGCTCGGCGGATGACGCGACCCCCGCATCCGCCAGCCCTGCCCGCAGGTGCGCGAGCGGGTGGTCGTCGGGCGAGAGGCCGGTCGCCCACAGGTCGGCCGACAGCCGCTCGAACGCGGTCGGGTCGGCGAACAGCGGCGGCTGCACCGTCACCGCCGTGTCGGGCAGGAACTCGGCGCGGTGCTGCGCCGCCGACCCCGCCTCCCACAGCGCCTCACGCCGCCCCAGACCGAAGGATGCGAACGCATCCGCCGTCGCGAGCGCCTCCAGCTGGGCGGTCGTCAGGCCCACCCGCCGCACCAGATCCTCCATCGAGGTGAAGGGGCCGCGCGCGGAGTTCCTCTCCTCCACGATGCGCTCGGCGAGGTCGGTTCCGATGCCCCGGACGTCGGCGAGACCCAGCCGCACGGCGAAGTGCGAGTCTCGGCGGTGTGAGGCGGATGCGTCGGGAGCTTGCCGGTCGGCCGTGTCTTTCAGAAACGGGCCGACCGGGGGCTGGTGGCGCTCCGCGCACGACGGCGGGCCCGACGGCCCGCGTGGGCTGTCGTCGCTCAGGGGCTCCAGCCCCGCCGTCGCGCCCGAGAGCAGCACGTCGGGGCGCCGCACCTCCACACCGTGTCGGCGCGCATCCGCCGTGAGGGTCGCGGGGGAGTAGAAGCCCATCGGCTGGGCGCGCAGCAGCCCGGCGAGGAACACGCCGGGGTAGTGCAGCTTGATCCACGAGCTCGCGTAGACGAGCAGCGCGAAGCTGAGGCTGTGGCTCTCGGCGAAGCCGAAGTTCGCGAAGGCCTGGATCTTCGCGTAGATGTCGTCGGCCGCCTGCCCGACGAGTCCGTTCGACGCCATGCCCGCGTAGAGCTTCTGCTTGAGGCTCTCGATGCGCTCGAGGCCGCGCTTGCTGCCCATCGCGCGCCGGAGCAGGTCGGCATCCTCACCGGTGCACTCGCCGACCGCCATCGCCATCTGCATGAGCTGCTCCTGGAACACCGGCACCCCGAGGGTGCGCTCGAGCGCGGGCACGAGCTTCGGGTGCGCGTAGGTCACCTCCTCCTGCCCGAGCTTGCGGCGCACGAAGGGGTGCACCGCCCCGCCCTGGATCGGCCCGGGCCGCACGAGCGCGATCTGCACGACGAGGTCGTAGAACCGCCGCGGCTGCAGGCGCGGCAGCAGCCCCATCTGCGCGCGGCTCTCCACCTGGAACACCCCGATCGAGTCGGCGCGGCACAGCATGTCGTAGACGCCGGCCTCCTCCTTCGGGATCGTCGCCAGCTCCCACCGCTCGCCGGTCGAGCCTGCGATCAGGTCGAAGCTGTACTGCAGCGCCGCGAGCATCCCCAGCCCCAGCAGGTCGAACTTGACGAGGCCCATCCAGGCGGAGTCGTCCTTGTCCCACTGGATCACGGTGCGGTTCTCCATGCGCGCCGGCTCGATCGGAACCACCTCGCCGACGGGCCGGTCGGTCAGCACCATGCCGCCGGAGTGGATCCCCAGGTGCCGCGGCGCCTTCAGCAGCTCCATCGCCAGGTCGACGACGTTCGGCGGAATGTCGTGGTCCTGTTCGCTGCTGACGCTCCCGCCCCAGCGCTCCACCTGCTTGCTGAACGCGTCCTGCTGGCCGGGGGAGTGCCCGAGCGCCTTCGCCATGTCGCGCACGGCGTTCTTCGGCCGGTACTGGATCACGTTCGCCACCTGGGCGGCGTTGCGGCGCCCGTATCTCTCGAACACCCACTGGATCACCTCCTCCCGCCGGTCGGAGTCGAAGTCGACGTCGATGTCGGGCTCCTCCTCGCGCAGGCTCGACAGGAACCGCTCGAACGGCAGCTTGTAGAGGATCGCGTCGACCGCCGTGATGTTCAGCAGGTAGCAGACCGCCGAGTTCGCGGCCGAGCCGCGCCCCTGGCAGAGGATGCCCCGGCTGCGGGCGAAGGCGACGATGTCGTGCACGATGAGGAAGTACCCGGGGAAGTCCTTCTGCTCGATCACCGCGAGCTCGGCCTCGATGCGCTGCCGGTCGGCCTCGCTGAGGTCGGGGTACTTCTCGGGCACCCCGCGCCACACCAGTTCGCGCAGCCACGACATCGGGGTGTGCCCCTCGGGCACCTCCTGCTTCGGCAGCGCCGGCTTGGCGCGCCGCAGCGGGAACGCGAGCTCGCGCGCGAGTTCGACGGTGCGGTCGACGGCGCCGGGGTAGCGGGCGAAGCGGCGGCGCATCTCGGCGCCCGAACGCAGGTGGGCGGATCCCGCGGCCGGCAACCAGCCGTCCAGCTCGTCGAGACTCCGGTTGGCCCGCACGGCGGCGACCGCGGCCGCGAGGTGGTGCTGTCTCGGCGTCGCGTAGTGCACGTTGCCGCTCGCGACGGTGGTGAGCCCGCGGTCGGCGGCGAGCTGCGCGAGGGCGTCGTTGTGCGCGGAGTCGAGGGGCATCCCGTGGTCGATCAGCTCGACCTCGACGTTGGCGGCGCCGAACAGCTCGACGAGCCGGTCGAGCTCAGCGCCCGCGGCCGCGAGGTCGCGCGCGGTCGGCCCGCTCGGTGCCGCCCTCGAGCTCGCCGACCCCGTGCGCGCCTCCCGCGCGCTTCCCTCGAGCGCCTGCCGCACGGCGCCCTTGCGGCACCCGGTGAGGATCGTCCAGTGCCCGCGCCCGGGGATCCCGCCCGGCCGCCCGCCGACGCCGCGGCCGGTGCCGCGCGGACCGTCGGGGTCGGTCCCGTCGATCCCATCGCCGGCGGCGATCTCGGCGAGGTGCTCGAGGTCGTAGGCGGGCTTGCCCTTCTCGGCGCCTGCGAGCTGGGCTTCCGTGATGGCCTGGGCGAGCCGGTGGTAGCCCTCGGCGCCGCGGGCGAGCACGAGCAGGTGGCTGCCCTCGGGATCCGCCTGGCCGTTCTGCGGCTTGCTCAGCCCGAGCGACAGCTCGGCCCCGAACACGGTCTGCACCTGCGCGGTCTCGGCCGCCTCGGCGAACCGCACGATCCCGTAGAAGCCGTCGTGGTCGGTGATCGCCAGAGCCGTCAGCCCGAGCCGCTCGGCCTCTTCGAGCAACTCCTCGGGGCTCGAGGCCCCGTCGAGGAAGCTGAAGCTCGAGTGCGCGTGCAGCTCGGCGTACGGCAGCGCCTCGGGGTCGCGGATCACCCCCTGCGGCACGTACGGACCTCGCCGCAGACTCCACGCGGGCGAGTCGCCGCCGTCCACCCCCTGCGGCATCTGCTTCGGCCGCCGACGGTCGCTGAGCGCGCGCTCGAACTCGCTCCACGTGACGGGAGGGTTGCTCCACCCCATCAGCCGGCCCCCGCTCGCCGGCGCATTCCCCGGCCCCGCCGGTCGTGGAGGCTCGCGACACTCACGGTTCGCAGGTCAGAACGCAGGAAGCGGCGACCCCTCGGCGCGAACCGGTCGAATCGGGCCGGTGCTCCTGCGCTCTGACCTGCGAACGGTGAGTGCCGACGACCCACTACCGCCCACGGTCGGGCACACTCCGCGGATTCCGCACGCCTCCTAGGCTGGCCCCGAGCCACCATGACCGACGACGCGAGACCCGACGACCCCGACGGCGCGCCCGACCCCAACGGCGCACCCGGTGCGGAGGGCCCCGACGGCGCGCCCGACCCCAGCGGCGCGCCGGACCCGAGCGGCGCGCCCGCCCCCGACCCCTTCGTCGACCCGCACGCGCGGAAGATCCCGAGCCGGGCGGGCAACTGGGCGCTCGGCATGGGACTGCTCGCCGTGCTGCTGTCGCTGTTCGGCGGGGGCGTGCTCGGCATCCCGGCGATCGTTCTCGGCTTCGTGTCGCTGCGCACGCCCGACCGGTTCCGCGGGCCTGCGCTGGCCGGCATCGCCCTCGGCGGCTTCGCGATCGTCGCCACCCTCGTGCTGCTGCTCAACCCGCTGTACCGGGGCGGGTTCGTCATCGACTTCCACCCGCCCTGGGAGCAGGCCGCGACCCCGGCGCCGACGCCCTAGTCATACCGCCCCTCCGCCCACCAGCCGCGCTCGTCGAGCACCAGCAGCCAGGCCTCGCCGCCCTCGTCGACCGCCTGGAAGCGGTGCGCGCGGCGGGCGGCCGTCGCATCCCACCAGCGCTCGTCGAGCGGCCACGGGCCCGCCCACGCCGTCAGCCGGCGCCGGGCGCCCGTCGGCGCCACCAGCACCGCCGGAGCCGCGGAGAGCTCGGCGCGGTCGTCGACGGTCACCGGGCGGCCCGCGCGGTCCTCGACCCGCAGCGAGCGGGGCAGCTCGAACACCGTCGCGGGAGCCGGCGGCGGCAGCGCCCCCGGCCACGGCCGACCCGCGTCACGCCGCCGCTGCGGGCGATCGCCCCAGGGCACGAACTCCTGGCGCTCGCGCACCGAACGGCCGCCCACCGGCTCGGCCGTCCCCACGCCGGTGTGGCCGAGCATCCCCTGCACGCGCGACAGCCCCGAGTGCACGCCGTCGTCGGGGCCGGTGCCCCACAGGCCGCGCTCGTGCGCGCCCACCGGATCCACCGCCTCCGGCGTCACCCGCACCCGCGTGACCGCCGAGCGCAGCCCCGCCGCCTCCTCCGGCCCCGCCGCTTCCGCCCCTGCCGCGCCGGGCCGCAGCCCGGCGCGCGAGGGCCGCACCTCGGCCGCGACCGTCCAGCGCACCCGGTCGACCACCTCCGCCCCCGTGAACGAGCGCGGATGCAGCCACACCCGCTCGACCGCCTCACCCCGGTCGCCCACGAGCTCCACCCGCACCGCCGTCGCCACGAGCTTCTGCTCGAGCAGCTCCTCGACGAGCGCGTCGCACGCGCCGCGCACCGCGAAGGCGAGCTGGTCGACGCGGTCGAGCGGCGGCTCCAGGTCGACGAGCGCCTCCACGTCGCGCGGCGGGATGCGCGGCGTCGTCGCGCGCGGGTCGCGGCCCGCGGCGAGGGCGTGCAGGCGCGCCCCCTCCGGGCCGAAGCGCGCCACGACATCGACGTCGGCGAGGGCGGCGAAATCGCCGAGGGTGTGCAGGCCCAGCCGGGGGAGCAGGCTCGCAAGCTCCGGATCCCCGAGCACCGCCACCGGCAACGGCGCCAGGAACTCGGCGTTGCCGCCCCCCGGCACGATCGTGACCGAATCACCCCCGTGCATCGCCGCGCGCTCCGCCGCGAACAGCCCGTCGGCGACCCCCGCGCGGCCCGGAACGCCCGAGACCTCCTCCAGGATGCCGAGCGCCGTCAGCGCGGCCGTGCGCTCCCCGCCGTAGTAGCGGGCCGGCCCGCGGGCGCGCACCGCCACGAGCCCCGGCCGCACCGGGTGCAGGCCCGGCAGCGACTCCTCGAGCGCCGCCAGCACCGGCTCGAACGCGCGGGCGTCGGTCGCCGGATCGTGGTCGAGCAGCCGGATGCCGGGGCACCGCGCCTGCGCCTCGCGCCGCCGCATGCCGCGCCTCACGCCCTCGTCGCGCCCCGCCTGGTTGACGGCGAGCACCTGCCCCTTCGCGAGCACCGCGACGGGGGCGTTCATCGTGCCGCCCGCCGGATGCACGGCGCCCCGCCGCGCGGAGGCCGCCCCCGCGAGATGCGCCACCACGGGCCAGTCGGGCACCCACAGCGTCAGCAGCCGGCGGCGCGCGGTGTCGGGGATCACGCCGGCCTCCCCGGCCGCCGCACCTCCGCCGTTCCGGCTCGCAGCATCCACGCCCCATGTTCGAACACATGTTCGAGTGTGTCAATGCCCGCCGACACCCCGCCCCCCGGCGGATCGCGATCGCCGAGAACCGCTCGACCGGCTCCCGACCGCGACCTGCCAGACTCGACCCATGACCGCGCTGCTCGTCTTGAACGCCATCGCCGCCGGGCTGTCGGTCGCGGTCGCGGTGTTCGCGCTCATCCGCCCCGCGACGCAGAGCCGCGAGAAGGCGGGGGAGTCGACCGAGGGCGAGGTGCTCTACTCGCGCCTGTACGCGGTGCGGGCGATCCCGCTCGGGCTCGCGGTCGGCATCGTGCCGTTCCTCGACACCGGCATCGGCACCCTCGCCCTGCTCGGCGTCGCGGCGCTCGCGCAGGGCGCCGACGCCTGGGCGCTGTTCACCCGCCGCGAGCAGGGCCGCTCGATCGCGCCCGCGGTCGCCGCCGGCCTGCACCTCGCGCTCGGCGTCGTGCTGCTCGTGCAGCGGGTCTCCGGCTCCTGAGCGGCGTGCCCGCCCGCCCGTCCGAGACGCCCACGCCCCCCGTGGCGCCGCGGTTCGCCGCGCTCGAGCACCGGCCGAGCGCCGACTACCGGCTGCTCGCGGACCGGTCGGCGATCATCCTCGGCGACGCGCACGCCGTGCTCGAGTCGCTGCCGGCGGGCTCGGTGCAGACGGTCGTGACCTCGCCGCCGTACTGGTCGCTGCGCGACTACGGCGTGCCCGGCCAGATCGGGCTCGAAGCCTCGGTGTACGCCTTCATCGACGCCCTCGCCGAGCTGTTCGACGCCGTGCGGCGCGTGCTGCGCGACGACGGCACGCTGTGGCTCGACATCGGCGACTCCTACACGAGCGGCAACCGGGGATGGCGCGCCCCCGACCGCAAGAACGTCGCGCGGGCGATGACGACGCGCCCGCCGACCCCCGAGGGCCTCAAGGAGAAGGACCTCATCGGCGTGCCCTGGCGGCTCGCCTTCGCCCTGCAGGAGCGCGGCTGGTACCTCCGCAGCGACCTCGTGTGGAGCAAGCCGAACGCCCAGCCGGAGAGCGTGCGCGACCGGCCGACGCGATCCCACGAGTACCTGTTCCTGCTGTCGAAGTCGCCGCACTACCGCTACGACGTCGACGCCGTGCGCGGGCCCAACGGACGCCGGGTGCGCAGCGTGTGGGAGCTCAACACCCAGGCCGACCGCGAGGCGAGCGGACACTTCGCGACCTTCCCGCCGGGCCTCGTCGAACCGTGCGTGCTCCTCGGTTCGGGCCCCGGCGACCTGGTGCTGGATCCCTTCCTCGGCTCCGGCACGACCGCGCTCGTCGCGGGGCGGCTGGGTCGCCGCTTCGCGGGGGTGGAGCTCAACCCGGAGTACTTCGCGATGAGCCGCAGACGTCTCGCCGCCGCGGGGTTCACGGAGGAGCCGGGGGAGCCGGGCGGGCCTGCCTGGCCGGGCCGGCCTTCGATCGGTGGCTGACCCGCTCGGTCGGCCACCGCTCCGGCTCGGCTGCCGGTCGGATCTCAGCCGACGGTGGGGCCTCAGCCGACGGTGGCGAGCGATCCGAGCCGGCGCGCGGTCTCGACCCGTTCGGTGCCGGCGTTCTCGCCCGCGCGCGTGCCGGGCCGCGCCTCGACGGCGGCGATCCGCTGATCCGGGCCGGGCAGCCACAGCCGTCGCGCCTTCTCGCGGCCCGGCCACGATTCGCTGGCCGAGGCGACGGTGACCTGGCGGCCCTGCAGGTGGCCGAAGCCGGATCCGAGGCCCGCCCAGTCGCTGCGCGTCACCCGCAGCCGCGCGACGGAGCCCGGCCAGTCGGCGCCCGCGGCTCCCGCCACGCCCGCGGCTCCCGCCACGCCCGCGACGCCGGGCAGCAGCGCGACGAGCGACGCCCCTCGGGCGCGCAGCCGGGTGCCGATCCGCTGGGTGAGGGCGGGGGTCGCGCGCGGTCCGGCCGCGCCGGACGCCGGGGGAGCGACGAGCACGACCGAGACGACGTCGATGAGCGCCGAGACGACCGCCGCCCAGTGCTCGCCGGGATGCGGCACGAGCACGAGCCGTTCGAGGTCGACCCCCAGCCCGGCGGCCGCCTCGACGCCGAGATCCGGCACGCCGACGACGGCGCACCACGCCCCCGCCGCGCTGGACCCCTGCAGCAGCGCGAGCGCCAGGCTCGTCGACCCGGCGACCGCGTAGGCGCCGCCCGCCTGCAGCGCCCCGCCCGGCAGCAGGTCGGCGAGCGCGTCGTGGGTCGGCAGGGCGCGCGAGTCGAGTGTCGTGCGCTGCATCGCGCGGATGCGCCCCTGCAGCTCGCGCAGCACCTCGGCGCGCGAGTCGGTGCGTGCGCCGCCGAGCGGGTCGGCCCGCGCGCCGACTCGCGCGCCGACGGCCGCCTCGATCGGCTCCTCGACCCGGAGCGCCACGCTCTCGAACATACATTCGATTGTCGCACACGCCTCCGACGCGAGGGAGGGTTGGGTCGTCACCCCGGACTCGCATCGGATCGCCGGAGCCTCCGTCTCCTTCCCGGCGAGGTGCGCGCATCCCGGAGGCGGGTGCGCGTCCCGACTGTGCGCGTCCCGACGATGCCCCGCCCGACGATGCGCCCCAACGTCGCGCACGTCCGACGGTACGTCCGCCGCACTCACCGTTCGCAGGTCAGAGCGCAGGAGGCCTCGCGATCCTGCGGTGTGACCTGCGAACGGTGAACGCAGTGAAGGGCAGGGCAGGCGGCGGCCCGTGCAGGCGGGTCGGCCGCGCAGCCGGGTCGGGCAAGAGGAGCAGGCAGGCAGGCAGGCGGGGCGGGCACGAGGCTGTCGGCGCGGAGGTACCGCGTCGGCGGCCTGGCGCACAATCGGGGCACGACACCGAAGGGGGGCCCGTGGCGACGATCCTGATGTTCCACCACGTGCAGGGGCTGACGCCCGGCATGCACGCGTTCGCCGACCGCCTACGCACCGCCGGCCACGAGGTGCACGTCCCCGATCTGTTCGACGGCCGCACCTTCGCGTCGATCCCCGAGGGCTTCGCCTACCGGAAGGGCGTCGACGTCGACGCCCTCGCGGACGCCGCGGCGGCGGCCCTGCCCACCGACCTCGTCTACGCGGGCTTCTCCCTCGGGGCGATGCCGGCGCAGCGCCTCGCCCAGACCCGTGCCGGCGCGCGGGCCGCGCTGCTGTTCGAGGCCTGCGCGCCGCTCGGCGACGACGGCTTCGGCCCGTGGCCGCCCGACGTGCCGGCGCAGATCCACGGCATGGACGCCGACGAGTTCTTCGTCGGAGACGGCGACGTGGTCGCCGCCGAGCGGATCGTGCAGACCGTGCCGGGGTCGGAGCTGCACCTCTATCCGGGCGACGGCCACCTGTTCTCCGACAGCTCCCTGCCGAGCTACGACCCGGCCGCGACAGAGCTGCTCGTCGAGCGCGTCCTCGCCTTCCTGGAGAGCCTCGACGGCGACCCGCGCTGAGCGGATGCGGATATCCGCGCGGAGCGGATGCGGATATCGGCGCCGAGCCGCGCGGCCGACGACCTCTCGACCGGCCTCGCGTCAGATCCGCAGCTCGAGATCGAGCGTCACGGTGTCGCCGACGGCGACCCCCTCCGCCTTCTGCACGGCCTTCTTGATCGGCAGGGCGTAGGTGCCCGACTCCTTCGACGGGAAGATCGAGGTGCGCCAGGTGGTCGCGCCCAGCCGCACCGTGACCGGCACCGAGCCGAAGCCTCGCGCGAGATCGCCGACCAGCTCGCGGATCTCGGCGCTCTCCTCCGCCGGGACCGTCGCGAACGTCCAGGAGTCGGTGCGCACCTCCCAGCGCCACAGCTGCGACTCGACGACGTAGCGCATGCGTCGAACCTAGGCGCCCCGACCGACGCGAGGAGCCGGAATCGGGGGCGGAGACGGCGACGAGAACACGCGCCGCCGCGGGAACGCGAGCCGACCCGCGAACAGAAGAAGGCCCGGCGATTCCTGCGAACCGCCGGGCCTGTCACTCGCGTGCGCGAGGGGGGACTTGAACTGCACTCGACCCCCTCGCAGGCAGGATCACGAATGGGTGTCGGCGGCGCTCGAAAACTGGACAGTAGCGGCGCTTGAAAAGTGAACACTCAACGATTGGAGAGTGATCACTTTGGAGGACTGGGCGTTGATTCGGAGGTTGGCTAGCGAGGGCGAGCCGAAGGCGAAGATCGCGGCGAGGTTGG
>JAFKEN010000005.1 GCA_017308515.1 Actinomycetales bacterium
TGAAAGGCGCCAGCTACCGACTCCGCGGACGAGGCATCGACAGCCTCCCCAGCATCCGCACCACCACCGATGACACACCTAGCTAGACTGCCCGCAACCGTTCACTTTTCGAACGCCGAAAGCGTTCAGAATTCGAGCGCCGCCGACACGATTCGGCAGGGCGGAGCCGGGCAGGGCGGAGCCGGGCAGGGCCGGGCAGGGCCGAGCCGGGCCGAGCCGGGCCAGGGCGGGCCGGGCCGGGCCGGGCCGAAACGTCCCGCGTCGGGGTGCGGAAGGGGCAATTCGACGATGTCGAACGATCTCGACACTCGCATCGCGAGAGGCGGGCCCGCCGTGTCGAGATCGTTCGACATCGTCAGAAGGGAACACCTCGCCCCGGTCGGGACGGCCGCGTGTGCACGCCACGCACCTGCGTCGCGCCGGCGCGACCCGATCACCGCAGGCCGCTCCCCGCCGCCCGTGCCCGACGCCGTACCCTGGAGGGCTGATGTCCCTCGCCCTGCCCGCGATCACGTACCCGCCCGAGCTGCCCGTCAGCGCGGCACGGGACGAGCTGGCGCGTGCGCTCGCCGCGCACCAGGTGGTCGTCGTCGCGGGGGCCACCGGATCCGGCAAGACCACCCAGCTGCCCAAGATCCTGCTCGAGCTGGGGCGCGAGCGCATCGGCCACACCCAGCCGCGGCGCATCGCCGCGCGCAGCGTCGCGGAGCGGATCGCCCACGAGCTCGGCGTCGAACTCGGCGGCCTCGTCGGCTACCAGGTGCGCTTCGACGACCGGGCCGGCCGCGACACCGCCGTCAAGGTCATGACCGACGGGGTGCTGCTGGCCGAGATCCACCGCGACCCCGAGCTGCGCCGCTACGACGCGATCATCATCGACGAGGCCCACGAGCGCAGCCTCACGATCGACTTCCTGCTCGGCTACCTGAAGCGGCTGCTCCCCCGTCGGCCCGACCTGAAGCTCGTCATCACGAGCGCGACCATCGACCCGGAGAGCTTCGCGCGGCACTTCGCGGACGCCGAGGGCGAACCCGCCCCCGTCGTCGAGGTGAGCGGGCGCACCTACCCGGTCGAGATCCGCTACCGTCCACTCGTCGGTGCCGACCGGCTCGCCGCCGAGGTCGCCGAGGCCGGCCTCGACCCCGCCGAACTCGACCCCGCCGACTGGGAGCAGCTCGACGACGAGGGTGCGAGCGCCGACGACCGCGACGTGCTCGAAGGCATCCGCGCGGCGCTCGACGAGCTCCGGCGCGAGGAGCCGGGCGACGTACTGGTGTTCCTCTCCGGCGAGAACGAGATCCGCGACGCGCAGGAGGCTCTCACCGGCCGCCCCGGCACCGAGGTTCTCCCGCTCTACGGGCGGCTCTCCGCCGCCGACCAGCACCGCGTGTTCGACACCGCGCGCGCCCCCGGCGTGCGCACGCGCGTCGTGCTCGCCACCAACGTCGCCGAGACGAGCCTGACCGTGCCGGGCATCCGCTACGTGATCGACGCCGGAACCGCGCGCATCTCGCGCTACGCCCCGCGCGCGAAGGTGCAGCGACTGCCGATCGAACCCGTCTCGCAGGCGAGCGCGGCCCAGCGCGCCGGGCGGGCGGGGCGCACCAGCCCGGGGATCGCGATCCGCCTCTACAGCGAAGCCGACTTCGCCCGCCGCTCGGCCTTCACCGACCCCGAGATCCTGCGCACCGACCTCGCCGCCGTGCTGCTGCAGATGCTCGCGCTTGGCCTCGGCGAGCTCGCCGAGTTCCCCTTCCTGCAGCCGCCCGACTCCCGCGGCGTGCGCGACGCGAACGAGGTGCTGCTCGAGCTCGGCGCGATCGCGGTCGACCCGGTCAGCGGCGGCACCCGCATCACCCGGATCGGCCGCGACCTCGCGCGTCTGCCGGTCGACCCGCGGTTCGGCCGCATGCTGATCGAGGCGGGGCGGCGCGGGGTGGCGCGCGCCGTCGCGGTGATCGTCGCGGGCCTCTCGGTGCAGGATCCGCGCGAGCGCCCGCTCGAGAGGCGGCCCGAAGCCGACGCCGCCCACGCGCGCTTCGCCGATCCTCGCAGCGACCTCATCACGCTCTGGAACCTCTGGCGCCACCTCGGGCAGCGCCGCGCGGCGCTCTCCGGCACGGCGTTCCGCCGCGAGCTCAAGCGGGAGTACCTGCACTACCTGCGCGTGCGCGAGTGGCAGGACCTCGTGCGCCAGCTCGAGCGCGCCGGGCGAGAGGTGCGCCTCGACCTGCGCGCCCCGGCCGGCGGCGACGCCGACGGCCCGGCACCCGACGCCGACGGCCCGGCACCCGACGCCGACGCGATCCACCGGGCCGTGCTGTCGGGGCTGCTGTCGCGCATCGGCGTCGTCGACGAGCAGAGCGCCGCCCGCGCGCGCGATGCCCGCCAGGCCGGCCGCGACGCGGGCCGCGAGGCGCGCGCCGCCGCCCGGCGCGGCGCGGAGTACCTCGGGGTGCGCGGGCGGAGGTTCCGCATCTTCCCCGGCTCGGCGCTGGCGAAGAAACCCCCCGCCGCGGTGATGGCCGCCGAACTCGTCGAGACGAGCGAGCTCTTCGCCCGCACCGTCGCCGCGATCGACCCGGCGTGGGCGGAGGAGCTCGCCGGCGACCTCGCCCAGCGCAGCCACAGCAACCCGCGCTGGGATGCGCGCCAGGGCCGCGCCGTGATCGACGAGAGGGTCGTGCTGTGGGGCGTGCCGCTCGTCCCTCGCCGCCGGATCGCGCTCGCGCGCCTCGACGCGGCGCACGCCCGCGAGCTGCTGATCCGCGAGGGGCTGCTCGGCATCGGCCGCGACGACGAGCGCGACGAGCGGCTCGCGCGCAGCGGAGCGGGCGGCTCGACGGGCTGGCCCCACGACACGAGCCGCGACCGGCTGTTCGAGTTCCTGCGCGAGAACGCGCGACTGCGCCGCGAGCTCGCCGCCGTCGAGGAGCGCGAGCGCCGCCGCGACCTGCTCGCCGACGACGAGACGATGGTCGCCTTCTACGAGGCGCGGATCCCCGCCGACGTCACCGACACCCGCGCCTTCGAACGCTGGTGGCGCTCCGCCCGCGCCGAGACCCCCCGGCTGCTGACCGCGACCCGCGAGGATCTGCTCGGCGCCGAGGAGAGCGTCGCCGACGCGCACGACTTCCCGACCGAGTGGGTGCAGGGCGCGGCGCGGCTGCGACTCGCCTACCGCTTCGAGCCCGGCGCCGACGACGACGGGGTGACGGTCGAGATCCCGCTCGAGCTGCTGCCCACGATCGAGCCGCGCGGATTCGACTGGCTCGTGCCGGGGCTGCGCGAGGAGCTCGTGACGGCGCTGCTCAGAGCGCTGCCGAAGGCGATCCGCCGCCACGTGGTGCCGGCCGGCGAATGGGCCCGGCGCCTGCTGCCCGAGCTGCCCGAGCGCGCCGACACCCCGATCGGCGAGGTGCTCGGCCGCGCGATCCGCGCGGGTGCGCAGGTGCCGGTCGCGCCGGACGACTTCGAGTGGGAGCGGGTGCCCCCGCACCTGCGCATGACCTTTGCCGCCGTCGACGCCCGCGGGCGCCGGGTCGGCACGAGCCGCGACCTCGGCGCGCTGCAGGAGCGCTTCGCCGAACGCGCTCGGCGCACCGTCGCGCAGGTCGTCGCGGCGGATCCGCAGCCGACGATCGAGCGCGCCGGGATCACCTCGTGGGATCTCGGCGACCTGTCCGAGGCCGTCGAATCCCGCGGGGTGCGCGGCTACCCGGCGCTCGTCGACGAGGGGCGCAGCGTCGCGCTGCGCGTGCTGACCGACCCCGACGAGGCCCGCCGTCGGCACGTGCGCGGGGTGCTACGGCTGCTCGCGCTCACCGTCCCCTCCCCCGCGGGCTACGTGCGCGCGCACCTCACCGACGCCGAGAAGCTCGCGCTCGCCGCGAGCCCCTACGCCAGCGTCAACGAGCTGTTCGACGACGCGCTGCTCGCGGCCCTCGCCGCCGGCGCCGCCGGGCGGGCGCCGCGGGACGCCGCGGGGTTCGACGCCCTGCGCGCCGAGGTCTCGGCGGGGCTCGTCGACGGCGCGTTCGACATCGTGCGGCAGGCGAGCGGCATCCTGCGGCGCGCCCGCGAGGTGGATCGCGCGATCGCCGCCCTGCCCGCCCTCACCCTGATGCCCGCCCTGACCGACGCGCGCGCCCAGCTCGCGGGGCTCGTGCCGCGCGGATTCCTCGGCGCCGCACGCCCGCGGGATCTGCGCCGCCTGCCCGTCTACCTCGACGCGCTGCAGCACCGGCTCGCGAAGCTGCCCGAGAACCCCGGCCGCGACCGCACCGCGATGACCGAGGTCGAGCAGGCGCTCGCGCTGTACCGCGACGCCGGTGGCGCGATCCCCGTCGACCCGGCGGCGCCCGAGCGGCTCGTCGAGGCGCGCTGGATGCTCGAGGAGCTGCGCGTCTCGCTCTTCGCGCAGCAGCTCGGCGCCGCGGGCCCAGTCTCGGTGCCGCGCATCCGCAAGGCCCTCGCGGGCGGCTGAGCTGACGTTCTGAGCGGCCGATCGAACCCGGTCGGCGTACGCTGACCGGATGACGGCCCCCGCTCCGGCACGCGAGAGGCTCCGCGAGGCGGGGCGGCGCATCTTCCTCGAGCGGGGCTTCGCGCGGGCCTCGGTGCGCGACATCGCGGCCGCCGCGCAGGCCGACCCGGCCCTCGTGATCCGCTATTTCGGATCGAAGGAGGGGCTCTTTCTCGACGCCCTGCGGGTCGAGTTCGAGCTGTCCCCGCTGCTCGAGGGCCCGGTCGAGGGGCTCGGCGCGCGCATCGTCGAGGCGGTGCTCGCCGACGAGGACGACATCCGCGGCGTGTTCCTCGCCCTCATCCGGGCGAGCGAGGTGGGCGACGTGTCGTCGCGGCTGCGCGCCGCCCACGAGGAGACCTTCGTCGCTCCGCTGCGCGCGCGCCTCGACGGACCGGATGCCGACCTGCGCGCGCGCATGGCCGCGGCCCTCGTCGGCGGGCTGCTCTACTCGGCCTGGATCGTCGGGGACGAGCCGCTGCGCGCCGGCGGCGACCTCGTGGTGCGCGAGTACGGCGCCGCCCTGCAGCGCCTGCTCACGCCGCCCCGCTGACGGCCCCGGCCCCGGCACCGGCACCGGAGTCCGGTCGGCGCCCGAGCCGAGACGACCCACGGGACCATCGGCCTTGCGCGGGCCCTCGTCACGGGTCAACACTGTTGACACGCCCGCAGGGTGCGGGTCTCGAAGGAGAGGAATCCGCCATGCAGATCGCCGACAAGGTCTTCGTCGTCACCGGCGGCGGCAACGGGATGGGCCGCGAGGTGACGCTCGGACTGCTCCAGCGTGGCGCCCGAGTCGCCGCGCTCGACCTCAGCGAGGCGGGGCTCGCCGAGACCGTCGGCCTGGCCGGCGCCCCCGAGGGCCGCCTGACCACCCACGTCGTCAACGTCACCGACCGCGCCGCCGTCGAGAAGCTGCCCGCCGAGATCGAGAAGGCGCACGGCGCCGTCGACGGCCTGCTCAACGTCGCCGGCATCATCCAGCCCTTCGTCAAGGTGCAGGATCTCGACTACGCGGTCATGGAGCGCGTCATGAACGTCAACTTCTGGGGCGTCGTGCACACCATCAAGGCGTTCCTGCCGACGCTGCTCGCCCGGCCGGAGGCGGCGATCCTCAACGTCTCGAGCATGGGCGGGTTCCTGCCGGTGCCCGGCCAGGCCTTCTACGGCGCCTCGAAGGCGGCCGTGAAGCTGCTCACCGAGGCGCTGTTCGCCGAGATGCAGGGCACCAACGTGCACGTCACGGTCGTGTTCCCGGGCGGCGTCGGCACCGACATCACGAAGAACTCGGGTGTCGACATGCCGAACATGGATCCCGAGATGATGGCCAAGGCGCCCAAGACGACGACGCCGGCCGACGCGGGCCGCCAGATCATCGAGGGCCTCGAGAAGGGCGCCTACCGGGTGCGGATCGGCGGCGACGCCCGCTTCATGGACCGCTTCTCGCGGTTCGCCCCGCGTCGCGCGACGCTCCTCATCGCGAACCAGATGAAGTCGCTACTGGGCTGAATCGGCCGCCGGCGCCGGTCCGCAGGCTCAGCCCGGATCGGCGCCGGTCGCGACCGGCCGGCCCGGCGTGTTCGACCACGCCGACCACGAGCCGGGGTAGAGCGCCGCGGCGACGCCCGCGACCTCGAGCGCGAGGACCTCGTGCGCCGCGGTCACCCCGGAGCCGCAGTAGACCCCGACCGCGGGGCCGTCGGGTTCCGCGCCGAGCCCGGCGAAGCGCGCGCGCAGCGCGGCCGGGTCGAGGAACCGGCCGTCGGCGCCGAGGTTGCCGACGGTGGGAGCACTGACGGCACCGGGCACGTGCCCCGCGACCGGGTCGATCGGCTCCGTCTCACCGCGGTACCGCTCCGCCGCGCGCGCGTCGACCAGCACCCCCGTGCGGGCGAGCCCGGCGGCGGAATCGGCGTCGAGCACCGGCATGGCCCCGAACGCGATCGGGATGCCCGCACTCGCCTGGTCCGGACCGCCTGGCCCCGTCTCGAGCGCACCCCCGGCCGCGCGCCACGCCGCGAGCCCGCCGTCGAGCAGGCGCACCGCGCCCACCCCCGCGTGGCGCAGCAGCCACCACGCACGCGCCGCCGCGAGCCCCCCAGAGTCGTCCATCACGACGATCGGGTCACCCGCGCGCAGGCCCCAGCGCGCGGTCGCGCGTTGCAGCCGCTCGGCGCTCGGGAGCGGGTGGCGACCCTCGTGCGCCGGGCGGCCGGGTTCGGCGAGCTCCGTCGCGAGATCCACGAAGACCGCGCCGGGTACGTGGGCCGCGGCGAAGTCCGCGGGGCCGAGGCCCGGTCGATCGAGCGACCAGCGCACGTCGAGCACGTGCACGGGCGCCGCGGAGCCGAGCAGCGCCGCGAGTTCGGCCGCGGTCACGAGCGGCGACACCCCTCCACCGGGCGGAGCGCCCTCGGCGGCGGAGGAGGCGGGCGGCGACGGGGTCATGAACGCGTCCTCCCGTCGCCGCCCGTGTCGGAGGTCAGCGCTTCGGGCCGGCCGAGGCGTTCGACTCGTATGAGGTGTTCGTCGACTCGAAGAAGTTGACGAGCTGGAGGGTGTCGTTCGCCGTCGCCATCCACTTCGCCGGGTTCGACACCTTGTACTCCGGCTCGAAGCCGAGCTCCTCGAGGCGCCGGTCGGCGAGGTACTTCACGTACTGGTTGATGTAGGTCGCGTTGAGGCCCAGGATGCCGCCGGGGAGCAGGTCGTGGTTGTACTGCTCCTCCATCTCGACCGCGTCGAGGATCATCTGCTTGATCTCGGCGGCGAACTCCGGCGTCTGCAGGTCGGGGTTCTCGTCGAGCACCGTGAGGATCAGGTTGATGCCGAACTTGAGGTGCAGGCTCTCGTCGCGCACGATCCAGTCGACGAGGGAGCCGAAGTTGCGCAGCAGGTTCCGCTGGCGGAAGCTCAGCGCCACCATGAAGCCCGAGTAGAACCAGATCCCCTCGAGGATGATGTTGTACGCGACGAGGTTGCGGATGAAGTCCTTCTTGCCCTCGGTCGTCGTGATGTCGAGCTGCTGCTCAGTCATCCGCTTGATGAACCTGACCTCGAACTCCTCCTTGCGCGCCATCGAGGGCACGTCGACGTGGGAGTTGTAGGCCGCGTCGCGATCGATCGGGAAGGTCTCGAGCACGTACTCGAAGCTCATGCAGTGGTTGGCCTCCTCCCACATCTGCTTCGCGAGGTAGAGGTGCGCCTCGGGAGCGTTGATGTAGGGGTAGACGCCGAAGGCGAGGGCCTTGTTGACGAGCAGCTCGTTCGGGTTGAAGTAGCTGATGAGGAACGTCACGGCGTGACGCTCCTCGTCGGTCATCTTCTTGAAGTCCGCGAGGTCTTCGCCGAGCTGGATCTCGTTGGGGAACCAGGTGTTGGCCACGGCCTGGTCGTACAGCTCCATCGCCCACTTGTAGGTGACGGGCTTGAGCAGCAGGCCTTCGGAGACGCCGGTGCCGAGGATGGACATGTCGGTGACTTTCTTCTTGCGAGGTGTCGGATCCGGCCGGTCCCAGGGCGGCTGACCGGCGCGAATCGACGCCTCAAGGTGGGTTCTACTGGCAGCTCTCGCACTGCAGATCGTCCATCGGGTCGACGGGCACGTCGTACCCGCCGATGGTGGAGATCGCGGGGGCGGCCGATCCGGGGAGGGAGTTCATCGCGGTCTCACAGCCCGCCGAAGCCGCGCCGCGCGGGCGAGGCGATCGGCGAGGAGGTCTCGGCGGGGGCCTCGGTCGCGCCGGCCGGGGCGGCGCCCGCGGCGCCGAAGCCGCGCTTGGCCCCGGTCGCGGCCTGGCCCTGGTCGATCGACTCGGCCTTGTTGACGCGCACCGTCGACTGCTCGGCGGTGTGACGCGGCTTCATGTGCAGGTAGTACGTCGTCTTGACGCCGCGCTCCCAGGCCCCGTAGTAGATGTCCATCATGTCGCCGAGGTCGCGCGTCTCGAGGTACATGTTGCGGCTGATCGACTGGTCGATCCACTTCTGGGCGCGGGCCGCGACGTCGAGGAAGGCGTAGGGCGAGAGCTGGAAGCTCGTCTTGTAGACCGCCTTGATCGCGTCGGGGATCTCGGCGATCCCCTGGATGTCGCCCTGCGAGCGCAGGATCTGCTCCTTCGTCGCCTCCCACACGCCCGCGTCGCGCAGCGCCTGCACGAGGTTGCGGTTGACCTCGAGGAACTTGCCGTTGCTCGTGGCCCGGCTGAAGATCTGCGAGAACTGCGGGTCGAGACCGGGCGTGGTGCCGGCGACGAGCCCGATGGATGCCGTCGGCGCGATCGCCATGAGCGTCGCGTTGCGCATGCCGCCCTTCACCTTCGCGCGCAGCGCGTCCCAGTCGAGCCGGGTCGTGCGCGAGACCTTGATCGGCACGCCGCGGTCCTTCTCGGTGAGCTCGATCGAGTCGAAGGGCACGAGACCCTGCGACCAGCGCGAGCCCTCGAAGTTGTCGTAGCTGCCGCGCTCGCGGGCGAGGTCGGCCGACTCGTCGATCGCGGCGTAGGAGACGTGCTCCATGATCTCGTCCATGAGCTCGGCGGCCTCCTCGCTCTCGTAGGAGAGGCCGAGCTTCTCGACGACGTCGGTGAAGCCCATGACGCCCAGGCCGATCGCGCGGTTGGTGGTGTTGGCGTGATCCGCCTCGGGCACCGAGCTGACCGTGATGTCGATGAGGTTGTCGAGCTGGCGCACGGCGCTGCGGGCGCTCGCCTCGATGAGGTCCCAGTCAAAGCCGAGGCCGCCGTTCTCGTCGACCCGGAGGTGGGTCGAGAGGTTGATCGAGGCGAGGTTGCAGACCGCGATGTTCTCGAGGTCCTGCGGGAGGCAGATCTCGGTGCAGAGGTTGGAGAGGTGGATCGTGCCCGTGTTGTTGTTGAGGGCGCGGTTGTTGATCGTGTCCTTCCAGGTGAGCCACGGGTGGCTCGTGGTCTGCAGGGAGATGAGGATCGACTTGAACTGCTCGCGCGCGCCGATCTTCTTGAACATCGCGATGCGACCGGCCTCGGCCTCCGCGACGTAGTGCGCGTAGCGCTCGGAGAACTCCTGACCGTAGAGCTCGTTGAGGTCGCTCACCTCGAGCGGGTCGAAGAGGTACCAGTCGTCGTCGTTCTGCACGCGCTTCATGAACTCGTCGCTGATCCAGACCGCGGTGTTCGCGGTGCGGGTGCGGCGGTAGGGGTCGCCCGAGTTCTGGCGCAGGTCGAGGAACTCGGGGAAGTCGAGGTGCCAGTTCTCCATGTAGAAGCACAGCGCGCCGAACTTCTTGCCGCCGCGGCTGACCGCGCGCAGCACCGAGTCGACGGTGTGCATGAAGGGGATCGGGCCGGTGCTCGTCGTGTTGTTGCTGCGGATCGGCGAGCCCTGGGCGCGCAGCTTGGTGACCGAGAGGCCGATGCCGCCGGTGCCCTTCGTGAGCCACATGACGTCGCGCACGCTCTTGGCGATGTGCTCGATGTCGTCGTGCATCTCCATGACGAAGCAGTTGGAGAGCTGCGGGTAGGCGGTTCCCGCGTTGACGAGCGTCGAGCCGGCGGCGAGGTACTCGAGCTTCGACATCTTCTCGTAGAAGCCGAGCGCGACCGAGGTGGGGTCGGCCTCGTTGAGCGAGAGGCCCATCGCGATGCGCATCCAGAAGTACTGCGGCACCTCGAGCGGCTCGCCGTTGCGGGCGCGGATGCCGTAGCGGTTGTGCAGGGTCACGACGCCGATGTACTTGAGCAGCTCGTCGCGGCTCGGGTCGAGGGCGGCGGCGAGCCGGTCGAGGTCGAACAGCTGGGTGAAGCGGGAGTCGAACAGCCCCTCCGCGACGCCGCGCTCGACGCGCGCGCGGAAGTGCTCGGTGTGCAGGGCCGGCAGCTGCGCCGGGTCGTCGTAGTCGCCCAGCACGCGCTTGTAGATGGTCTTCAGCAGCAGGCGGGCGGCGACGGTGTCGAACTGCGGGTCGTCCTTGACGTTCTGCAGCGCGACCTGGATCACCGCCTCGTCGAGCTGCTGGGTGGTGATGCCGTCGAACAGGGTGAGCTCGAGCTCGCTCGCGATCTGGGTGACCCAGGTGATGTTCTCGTCGAGGCCGCGGCTCGCGTGCTCGATCGCCAGGTTGATCTTGTTGGCGTCGTAGCTCTCGCGCTCGCCGTTGCGCTTCACGACCGTGATCGACACTGGATCGCCTTCCTCACCGTGCCGTCGCCGGCACCTCTCGGGGCCTGTCGGCCCGCTGTTCGTCCGCTCCGCGACGCCTCATCGGCGCCGCCGGCCGCCTCCGCCGGGGTCGGTCGAACGGGCCGCCCGGAGGGCCCGGGAGCCCCGTCGGCCCACTCCCCGGCTCGACGGTCCGATCACTATATAGCGGGCCTCCGTCACGGATCGAACCCCATATCTTGTGGGCGTGTCGTCCACAGAATGTGCATAAGTCCGCGGAGTTGTCCACCGTTTCCACAGGCCCGAGGCGCCCTCGAGCGCCGAGAAGGGGGCGATCGGGGCTGGTGCCGGAGGCGGCGGTGCGCTAGGCGTCGGCGCGCGCGGCGCTCGCGCGGCGACGCTCGGCGAGGAGGCGCTGCAGCGCGAGGGTCATCTCGGCGGGATCGGCCACCCGATAGGCCGCGCGGCTCTCCCCCGTGCCCACCTTGATCGCCATGTCGCCCGCCCCGAGGGCCGCGAAACCGTCCTCGTCGGTGCGGTCGTCGCCCGCGTAGAGCACCGCGTCGGCGCCCGTCGCCTCCCGCAGGCGCACGAGCGCGTCGCCCTTGGTCGCGTCGCGCACCGAGAACTCGAGCACGTCCTTGCCGGGCCGCACCGTAAGGTCGCCGATCTCGGCGTCGGCGCGGGTCCGCGCCGTCTCCTGCGCGCGGCGCGCGGTCTCGGCATCGAGGCGGCGGGTGTGCAGCGCGAAGCCCGCGGGCTTCACCTCGACCCAGGATCCCGGCGTCGCCTCCGCGACCTCGTGCAGCAGCGCGGCGAGCGCGTCGCGCGCCGCGGTCTCGCGCTCGTCGAGGCCCACCGCATCCTCGTCGTCGGGGCTCAGCCGCAGCTCCACCCCGTGCGAGCCCGCAAGCAGAAGCTCGGGGGTCGGCTCGGCGACCACGAGCAGGCTGTCGAGCGCGCGCCCGCTCACGAAGGCCACCCGCGTGTCGGCCAGCGCGGCGAGCGCGAGCGCCGCCTCGCGCGCCGCGGGCAGCGCGCGCGCCCGCTCGGGCTCGTCGATGTGCGGGGCGAGAGTCCCGTCGAAGTCGAGGGCGACGAGGAGCGTGGGCGCGCCGGCGAGCCGCGCCAGGGCGGCGGCCAGGCGGGCGTCGAGCGCGCCGTCCGGGGCGCCGTCGTCGTCGGGCACGCCGCCGGGGGCGAGCACGTGATCCGCGGCGGTCACGAGCGCCCGACGCCGGCGAGCTCGGCCAGGAACAGCTGCGACCAGTGGGCGACGTCGTTCTCGCGCACCCGGCGGCGCAGGGCGCGCATGCGCCGGCGGCGCTCGGCCCGCGGCATCTCGATCGCCGCCATGACGGTGTCCTTGAGACCCTCGATGTCGTGCGGGTTGACGAGCAGCGCCTGCTTGAGCTCGTCGGCGGCCCCGGCGAACTCCGAGAGCACGAGCACGCCGTCCTCGTCGCTGCGGGCCGCGACGTACTCCTTGGCGACGAGGTTCATGCCGTCGCGGAGCGCCGTGACGAGCATGACGTCGGCCGCGAGGTAGAGCGCCGCCATCTCCTCGCGCGGGTACCCGTGATGCAGGTAGGTGATCGCGGGATGCGTGATGGTCGCGTAGTCGCCGTTGATGCGCCCGACCGTCAACTCGATCTCGTCGCGCAGCTGCATGTAGGCGGCGACCCGCTCGCGGCTGGGGCTCGCGACCTGCACGAGGGAGACGTCCTCGACCGCGACCCGGCGCTCGGCCAGCAGCTCGCCGAAGGCCTTGAGCCGGTGGCGGATGCCCTTGGTGTAGTCGAGCCGGTCGACGCCGAGCAGGATCGTCGCCGGGTCGCCGAGGTCGTGGCGGATCTGCGCGGCGCGCTCGCGCACCTCGGGCCGCGCGGCGAGCGCCTCGAAGCTCGCGGAGTCGATCGAGATCGGGAACGCCTTCGCGATGACATGCCGGGCCGGCTGCTCGCCGATCGCCGGCACCTCGATCGAGGTCGAGTGGGTCTTGTAGCCGAGCACCCGGCGCACCGCGCGCTGGAAGTTGCCGGCGTCCGCGACGCGCTGGAAGCCGACGACGTCGGCGCCGAGCAGTCCCTCGACGATCTGCTGGCGCCAGGGCAACTGCGAGTAGATGCCGTAGTTGGGGAAGGGGATGTGGTTGAAGAAGCCGATCACGAGATCCGGCCGCAGCTCGCGCAGCATGCGCGGCACCAGTTGCAGCTGGTAGTCCTGCACCCACACCGTCGCGCCCTGCCCGCTGACCCGCGCGGCCGCCTCGGCGAAGCGCCGGTTGACGGCGACGTAGCGCTCCCACCACTCCCGGTGGTAGCTCGGCTGCGCGATGACGTCGTGGTACAGCGGCCAGAGGGTGTCGTTGCTGAAGCCCTCGTAGTAGCGCTCGATGTCGAGGGCCGACAGGGGCACCGGCACGATGCGGATGCCGTCGTGCTCGAAGGGCTCGAGCTCCAGGTCGGGGGCGCCGGCCCACCCCACCCAGGCGCCGTCCGCCTGGCGCATGACCGGTTCGAGCGCCGTCACCAGACCGCCGGGCGACTGCGTCCACGCGACTTCGCCGTTCGCGTCGACGATCCGGTCGACGGGGAGGCGGTTGGAGACGACGACGAACTCGTAGCTCGCGTCGACCATGCCTCTCACGGTATCAGCCGGCTTCGGCACCCCCTCCGGCGCTCAGCACGGGCTCAGGCCGCCGGGGCGGGCGCGGGTCGCGGACGCGGGCGCGGGTGGCGGCAGGCTCGGGCCCCGGCGCGTCAGATCAGCGCGAGCGTCGCGCGCGCGGCCGCGAGCAGCGGGGCGGCGTACCCGGCGCCGTGCGAGGCGGCGTGCACGGCGAGCGGATGCAGCTGGTGCACCGGCACCCGGTCGCGCCACCCGGCGCGCAGCGGCCGCTCGCTCTCGTACCCCTCGAGGAGCTCGCCCAGGTACGGCAGGCCGAACAGCTCGAGCATCGCGAGGTCGGTCTCGCGGTGGCCGCCGTGCGCGGCCGGATCGATGAGCACGGCGCCCTCCGGGGTCCAGGCGACGTTGCCGCTCCAGAGGTCGCCGTGCAGGCGGGCGGGCGGTTCGTCGTCGTCGACGGTGCCGTCGGCGATCCGGGCGCAGGCCTCGGCGACGACGGCCGCCGCGCGGGCGTCGAGGTGACCGCGCTCGCGGGCACGCTCGGCGAAGGGTCGCACGCGCTGCTCGGCGTAGAACCGGCCCCAGCGGGGCTCCGGGTCGCAGGACTGCCGCTGGCGGCCGATGAAGGTCGGGCCGCTCCAGCCCTCCGGCGGGGCGCCGAAGCCCGCCGCGCCGGCCGCGTGCGTGCGGGCGAGGGCGGTGCCGAGCTCGCGGGCCGCGCGCGCCGAGGGCGAGGCCGAGCGCAGTCGCTCGAGGCGGATCCACCCGGGACCCGCTTCCCGCACGTCGACGACGCGCGCCGCGCGCGGGTCCGCCTCGCGGGCCGCCGCCAGCCAGCGCAGGCCCGCCGCCTCCGCCTCGAAGAAGCCCTCCGGGGCGTCGGGGCGCGACTTCTCGAAGTCGTCGGGCGCACGCATCTCGATCGCGACCTCCTCGCCCGTGCGGCGCCCCGATCGGGCGGGCGCACCCCTCGTCGGCGGTGTCGGCGCCGAACCCCCACGGGGCCCGGCGCTTCCCGAGCCTGACACATTCCGGACACATCGTCCGGCTACGGTGAGGGTCTGATGATCTCGATCGCGATGAGCACGTCGTGCGTATACCCGCTCGGCGTGGAGGCCGGATTCCGCATCGCCCGCGAAGCCGGTTACGACGGGGTCGAGGTCATGGTCACGAACGACCCGATCACGCAGAGCTCGACCGCGCTGCTCGAGCTGAGCTCGAAGTACGCGATGCCGATCCTCGCGATCCATGCGCCGGTGCTGCTGCTCACCGCCTTCGTGTGGGGGCGCGATCCGAAGGTGAAGCTCGAGCGCTCGGCCGAGCTGGCGGCCGCGGTCGGTGCCGAGACGGTCGTCGTGCATCCGCCGTTCCGCTGGCAGGACCGCTACGCCGTCGAGTTCGAACGCATCGTGGGCGAGACGGCGCGGGCCTCGGGTGTGCGCATCGCGGTGGAGAACATGTTCCCCTGGAAGGTCGGCGGCCGGAACCTCAAGGCCTACGCCCCGAGCTCCGACCCGCGCGAGCTCGACGTCGCCGACATGACCCTCGACTTCTCGCACGCCTCGCTCTCGGGGCGCGACTCGCTCGAGATGGCGATGGGCATGGGGTCGCGGCTGCGGCACATCCACCTCTGCGACGGCACCCGCTCGGTCGACGAGGGGATGATCTTCGACGAGCACCTGCAGCCGGGCCTGGGCACGCAACCGGTCGCCGAGACGCTCACCTGGCTCGCCGAGCGGCACTGGTCGGGCGTGGTCGCGGCGGAGGTCGTGACCCGCAAGGTGCGCGACGAGGGCGAGCGGCTGCGGATCCTCACCGAGACCGCCGCGTTCGCCAAGCGCTACGTGGGTCAGGAGCACGCGAGCCGCGAGGCGCTCGAGGGCGTGCGCGAACCGCGGCGGCGGTCCCAGAAGCGCGCCGCGCGCAACGCGGCCCGGCGAGGCTGAGCGCGACCTCCGCGTCGGCTGCGCGCGGGCGCGCGCGCCAGTAGCGTGGGGGCAGACCCGGGAGGTGCGATGCGCAAGTTCCTGTTCAACACGAGCGTGCTGAGCGCGGTGTTCGGCGTGATCGGCATCGCGCGGACGACCGCGAGCGGCCCGCGCGACTGGCGGCTGGTCCTCATGTGGATCGGCTGGGCGACGAACGTCGCGATCGCGGTCGGCACGGTGATCGAGGATTCCCGCGCCGACGAGCTCGAGGAGTACTGATGGTCGGCCCGTTCGGCGGAGGCTGGTTCCACGGCCTGTTCCAGGCGCTCATGCTGCTCGCGGCCGGGTTCGCGTGGTTCCTCGTGGTCGTCGTCGCGATCGGCGTCACCGTGCTGCTCGTGCGGTTCCTCTGGATCGGCACGAAGGCCGCGAAGCGCTATCTCGAGTTGCATCCCGCGACCGCGGCGGATGCCGACGAGCCCGAGGAGCCGGCCGGCCTCTGACGCGTGCGGCCGGAGCCCTGCGCGCCGCGATCGCCGGCGTCAGTCGCGCGAGGCGAGGAACCCGCGCAGCAGCGCGGCGGATCCGTCGAGGTGCTCCTGCATCGCCGTCGCGGCACCCTCCTCGTCGCCCGCGAGCACGGCGAGCACGATGCGCTCGTGCTGGGCGTTGGAGTGCTCGAGATTGCGCCGCAGGAGCGGGAAGGTGTCGAGCAGTTCGTTGCACCGCAGCCGGTTCTCGGCCACGAGGGTCACGAGCGAGGGCACCCCGGCCGAGGCGGCGAGACTCAGGTGCAGCCGGGAGTCGAGCCGTCGGTAGTCGCTGACGTCGGCCGCCGCGGTCTCCTGCAGCCGCGCCCACAGCTCCGCCCGCTCCTCCTGCCCGAGGGCGCGGCGCGCGGCGGCGCGCACGGCGCCGAGCTCGAGCACCTCGCGCAGACCGAGCACGTCGGCGAGTTCCTCGGCGCGCGGGCGCGGGGTGCTCGCGTCGGGCTCGGGCAGCGGGTCGGCGACGAAGGTGCCGCCGTAACGGCCGCGCCGCGCGATCAGGTAGCCCGCATCCGCGAGCTCGCGGATCGCGTCGCGCACGGTGTCGCGCGAGACGGAGAAGCGCGTCGCGAGCTCGCGTTCCGGCGGCAGGGCCTCGCCGGGGCGCACGACACCCAGCCGGATCGTCTGCATGAGCCGCGAGACCGCGTCCTCGAGGGCGTTGCCGGCGCGCAGCGGCCGGTAGACGGCCTCGGCGACGAGTCGGATCGGCGCGACCGGCTCCTCGTCGTCGCGGGGAATGCTCATAGCGGCGTGACGTAGGCCGAGCTGATGCCGCCGTCGACGAGGAAGGTGGAGGCCGTGATGAAGCTCGCGTCGTCGCTCGCGAGGAAGGCGACGGCGGCCGCGAGCTCCTCCGGCTCGGCGAAGCGGCCGACCGGCACGTGCACGAGCCGCCGGGCGGCGCGCTCCGGGTCTTTCGCGAACAGCTCCTTCAGCAGCGGGGTGTTGACCGGGCCCGGGCACAGCGCGTTGACCCGGATCCCCTGGCGTGCGAACTGCACGCCGAGCTCGCGCGTCATCGCGAGCACCCCGCCCTTACTGGCGGTGTAGGAGATCTGCGAGGTCGCCGATCCGAGCACCGCGACGAAGCTCGCCGTGTTGATGATCGAGCCCTTCCCCGCGGGCACCATGTGGCGCAGCGCGGCGCGCGAGCACAGGTAGACGCTCGTGAGGTTGACGCGCTGCACGCGATCCCACGCGTCGAGCTCGGTCGTCTCGATCGAGTCGTCGTCGGCGGGCGAGATGCCGGCGTTGTTGAAGGCGATGTCAACGGATCCGAACTCGGCCGCCGCGGTGTCGAAGAGCTGATCGACCGTCTCCTTGTCGCCGACGTCGACCGGCACGAACAGGCCCCCCACCTCGTCGGCGGCGACGCGCCCGGTCGTCGGGTCGAGGTCGCCGATCACGACTCTCGCCCCCTCGGCGGCGAAGCGCCGCGCGGTCGCGAGGCCGATGCCGCTCGCGCCGCCGGTGATGACGGCGACGCGGTCGGCGAGGCGGCGGGTGAGGTCGACGGTCATGGTGCTCCTGGTTCGGGGTGATGGTCGGTGGCGGTCTCGACGAGCTCGGCCGGCGGTCAGTCCTGGGCGAAGAAGACGTTCTTGGTCTCGGTGAAGTGCAGCGGCGCGTCGGGCCCGAGCTCGCGCCCGAGACCCGAGGCCTTCATGCCGCCGAACGGGGTCGTGTAGCGCACCGAGGAGTTCGAGTTGACCGAGAGCGTGCCGCTGCGCACGCCTCGGGCGACGCGGATGCCACGGCCGAGGTCGCGGGTCCAGATCGACCCCGACAGCCCGTACTCGCTCGCGTTGGCGAGGGCGACCGCGTCCGCCTCGTCGTCGAAGGGCAGCACGCTCACCACGGGACCGAAGATCTCGTCGATCGCCACCCGGTCGCCGCGCTCGGGCAGCAGCACGGTCGGGGCGAACCAGAAGCCGGGCCCCTCCGGCGCGGTGCCGCGGAACGCGATGCGGGCCGAGTCGTCGAGGAAGGCCGCGACGCTCTCCCGGTGCGCGGCCGAGACGAGCGGCCCCATCTCGGTCGCCTCGTCGCGCGGGTCGCCGACCCGGAAGGCGGCGACCGCGGGCTCGAGCAGCTCGAGGAACCGGTCGAGCACCGAACGCTCGACGAGCAGCCGGCTGCGGGCGCAGCAGTCCTGCCCGGCGTTGTCGAACACCGCGCCGGGTGCCGCGGCGGCGGCCTTCTCGAGGTCGGCGTCGGCGAAGACGATGTTGGCGCTCTTGCCGCCGAGCTCGAGCGTGACCGGCTTGAGCCCGCGCGCGGCCCCCTCGGCGACGCGGACGCCCGTCGCGGTCGAGCCGGTGAAGACGATCTTCCCGACGCCGGGATGGGTCACCATCCGGTCGCCGACGACCGAGCCGCGGCCGGTGATCACCTGGAACAGGTGCTCGGGCAGGCCCCCCTCGAGGGCGAGCTCGCCGAGCCGGAGCGCGGTGAGCGGCGTCCAGTCGGCCGGCTTGAGGATCACCGCGTTGCCCGCCGCGAGCGCGGGCGCGAACCCCCACGAGGCGATCGTCATCGGGAAGTTCCACGGCACGATGACCCCGACGACGCCGATCGGCTCGTGGAAGGTCACGGCGATCCCGCCCGCAACCGGGGTCTGCGCGCCGAGCAGCCGCTCGGGCGCGCCGGCGTAGTAGTTCAGCACGTCGCGCACATGCCCCGCTTCCCAGCGGGCCGAGCCGATCGGATGCCCCGAGTTGCGCACCTCGAGCTGGGCGAGCTCCTCGACGTGCGCGTCCACGACCACCGCGAAGCGGCGCAGCGCGGCCGCGCGCTCGGCGGGTGCGAGGGCGGCCCATCCGCGCTGAGCGGTCTCGGCGCGCGCGACCGCGGCGTCGACGTCGTCCGCGGAGGCGTGCGGCACCTCGCCGATGACGGTCTCGTCGGCCGGGTTCACGAGCGTCGTCGACCCGGTCACGACGCCGCCTCGAGCCGCGCGGCGCGCGCCGCCTCGACGAGACCCGCGAACAGCCGGACGTCGTCCTCGGCGTCCTCCTCGGGATGCCACTGCACCGCGACGCCGTAGCGGGCCCCCTCGAGTTCGAGGGCCTGCACGATCCCGTCGCCGCTGCGCGCGGAGACCCTCAGCCCCTCCCCCACGGTGTCGACCGCCTGGTGGTGGTAGCTCGCGACGTCGACCGCGGGGTCGCCGTCGAGCACGCGGGCGAGCGTCGACCCCTGCTCGACCGCGACCTCGTTGCGCGCGAAGACGCCGCCGCCGATGCGGTAGCGGTCGTCGCCGACGACGTCGGGCAGGTGCTGCAGGAGCGTGCCGCCGCGGGTGACGTTGAGCACCTGCAGGCCGCGGCAGATCGCCAGGAACGGCAGATCGCGGGCGATCGCCCGCTCGAGCAGCGCGTCCTCCCAGGCGTCGCGGTCGAGGGCCGGCTGGTCGGTCTCGGCGTGCGGCGTCGCGCCGTAGCGCGCGGGGTCGACGTCGCGGCCGCCGCTGACCAGGAGCCCGTCGATGCGGTCGAGCACGGCCTCGGCCGCGGACGGGTCGAGCGGCGGCAGCAGCACGGGGATGCCGCCCGCCCGCGTGACCGCGTCGACGTAGACGCCGGGCAGCAGGGCGGCATCCACGTCCCACACGCCGGTCTGGGCCCGTTGCCGGTAGGTCGTGAGGCCGATGACGACCGGCGCGCGCTCCTCCATCAGAACCTCTCGAACCCGCGCACGCGCTCCCAGTCGGTCACGGCGGCGTCGTAGGCCGCGAGCTCGACCCGGGCGTTGTTGAGGTAGTGCGCGACGACCTCGTCGCCGAAGGCGGAGCGCGCGAGCTCGGAGCCGCGGAAGAGGTCGGCGGCGTCGCGCAGCGTCGTCGGCACGCGGGGCGCGTTGGAGGCGTAGGCGTTGCCGGCGTAGGCCTCCTCGAGCTCGAGCTCGTTCTCGATGCCGTGCAGGCCGGCGGCGATGATCGCGGCGACCGCGAGGTACTGGTTGACGTCGCCGCCGGGCACCCGGTTCTCGACGCGCAGCGAGTGCCCGTGGCCGACGAGCCGCAGCGCGCAGGTGCGGTTGTCGACGCCCCAGGCGATCGCGGTGGGCGCGAAGGAGCCGTCCTGGTAGCGCTTGTACGAGTTGATGTTGGGTGCGAAGAAGAGCGTGAGCTCGCGCATCGCGGCGAGCTGACCGGCCAGCCAATGCTCGCCGAGCTTCGACATGCCGTGCGCGCCGTCGCCCGCCATCACCGCCTCGCCGCCCGCGCCGCGCACCGAGAGGTGGATGTGGCAGCTGTTGCCCTCGCGCGCGTTGTACTTCGCCATGAAGGTGAGCGCCTTGCCGTGCGCGTCGGCGATCTCCTTCGCGCCGTTCTTGTAGATCGAGTGGTTGTCGCAGGTCTCGAGCGCTTCGCGGTAGCGGAACGCGATCTCCTGCTGGCCGAGGTTGCACTCGCCCTTGACGCCCTCGCAGTACATGCCGGCGCCGTCCATCGCGAGGCGGATGTCGCGCAGCAGCGGCTCCATGCGGGTGGAGGCCAGCAGCGCGTAGTCGATGTTGTAGTCGGAGGCGGGCACGAGATCCCGGTAGCCCTTCGCCCACGCCTCGCGGTAGGTCTCCTCGAAGACGATGAATTCGAGCTCGGTGCCGACGTAGGCGGTGAGGCCCTTCTCGGCGAGCCGGGCGAGCTGCGCCTGCAGGATCGCGCGCGGGCTCGCCGCGACCGGCCGGCCGTCGAGCCACTCGAGGTCGGCCGTCACGAGCGCGGTGCCGGGCAGCCAGGGCGCGCGGCGCAGGGTGGCCAGATCGGGCCGCAGCACCATGTCGCCGTAGCCGGTCTGCCAGCTCGACATCTCGTAGCCGTCGACGGTGTTCATCTCGACGTCGACGGCGAGCAGGTAGTTGCAGGCTTCCGCGCCGTGGCTCGCGACCTCCTCGCGGAACAGCCGTGCCGCGACCCGTTTGCCCACGAGGCGACCCTGCATGTCGGTGAAGGCGACGATGACGGTGTCGATCTCGCCGCGGTCGACGGCGGCCTCGAGTTCGTCGAACGGGAGGTTGCCCGAGGTCAGCTGCATGCGCCCACCGTAACGCGCGATTTGGTCCTAAAGGTAGACAGGCCCACCTTTGGGCCGCCATGCTCATGCCTCAAAGACGGGCGTGATCCCCGTGCGCCCGCCTCCCGACCGTGCACTGCCCCGAAAGGATCGTGATGGCTGAGAGCAAGAGCGTGTCCGGCGTGACGTACACCGCCGCCGGCGCCGACTACTTCGACAAGCGCAGACTCAAGCGCACCGCCGTCGTCTGGGGCCTCTGGGGCCTCGGCATCGCGGCGGTCATCTCCGGCGACTTCTCCGGCTGGAACTTCGGCATCGGATCCGCGGGCTGGGGCGGGATGCTGCTGGCGACGATCGTCGTCATCATCATGTACTTCGGCATGCTCTTCTCGATCGGCGAGATGGCCGCCGCCATGCCGCACACCGGCGGGGCCTACTCCTTCGCCCGCTCGGCGATGGGGCCGTGGGGCGGATTCGTGACCGGGCTCGCGGAGACGATCGAGTACGTCGCCACGACCGCGGTCGTCGTCTACTTCTCCGCCGCCTACGCCGACGGCGTGACGCAGGGCCTGTTCGGGGTCAGCCTGCCGGGCTGGGTGTGGTGGCTGATCCTCTACGTCGTCTTCGTGGCCCTCAACGCCGCGGGCGCCGCGATCTCGTTCCGCTTCGCGCTCATCGTCGCGATCATCTCGATCGCGATCCTGCTGGTCTTCTTCGTCATGGCGCTCGCCTCGGGGCAGTTCTCGTTCGACAAGCTGTTCGACATCGCGCCCGACCCGGCCGTCGGCGGCACCGAGTTCCTGCCGCTCGGGGTGTTCCCGGCGATCCTGTTCGCGCTGCCCTTCGCGATGTGGTTCTTCCTCGGCATCGAGGAGCTGCCGCTCGCGGCGGAGGAGTCGCACGCGCCGGCCAAGGACATCCCGCGCGCCGGGATCCTCGGCATGGTGACGCTCGTGATCCTCGGCGTGCTCGTGCTGGTCATCAACCCCGGCATCGTCGGCTCCGCGGCGATCGGCGGATCGGGCGAGCCGCTGCTCGACGGATTCCGCGCCTTCCTGCCCGACAGCGTCGCGGCCCTGCTCGCGGCCTTCGCGCTGCTGGGGCTGCTCGCCTCGCTGCAGGGCATCATGTTCGCCTACGGACGCAACATGTACTCGCTCTCGCGGGCCGGCTACTACCCGAAGTTCCTCTCGCTGACCGGCAAGCGCCAGACCCCGTGGGTCGCGCTGCTCGTCGGCGCGGTCATCGGGTTCGTGGCCCTCGTGGTCGTCGACGCGACCGGCGGCGCGTCGAGCCCGGCGGGCGCGATCGTGCTGAACATCGCGGTCTGGGGCGCGGTGATCTCGTACTTCCTGCAGATGGTCGCCTTCGTGATCCTCCGCCGGAAGTTCCCGAACGCGCCGCGGCCCTACAAGAGCCCGGTCGGGATCGCGGGAGCGGTCGTCGCCGGGCTGATCGCGGCGCTCATCTTCGTCGGCTTCGCGATCAACCAGGCCTTCTGGCCGGCGATCATCGCGATCGCGATCGTGTTCGTCGTGATGCTCGCGCTGTTCGCGATCTTCGGGCGCACGAAGCTCGTGCTGAGCCCCGAGGAGGAGTACGCGCTCTCCGGCGGCACGCACGGCGACCCGCAGAAGGAGGGCTACGACGCCATGGAGGGCGAGGTCTTCGGCGAGAAGAAGTAGTCGCTCCGACGGGCGACGGGCCCCGCGTTCCCTCGGGAGCGCGGGGCTCGCGCGCGTTCAGAAGACGGTGGCGATGAGCCCGACGACCGCCGGGTCGGGGGCGAGGGCGTCGTCCACCTCGACGACGACGCGCCAGCGGTCGAAGGTCGTGCACGGGTGCGAGATGCCGAGCACGACGACATCACCGACCTCGAGCGCCGCGTCCGGTGCGATGCGCAGGAAGGCGTGCTGGTCGCTCAGAGCGGTGACCTCGCCGGCGAGCGGCGCGGCCGTGGCGCCCGCGACGCGGAGCACGGGGATCGGGTCCCCGAGATCCCACCCGAGGTCGCGCTTGCCCGCGTCGAGCAGCGCGAGGCCCGGCTCGGGGCGTGAGAGCACGCGGGACCGCACGTGCAGGGCCGCCTCGAGCGGCGGGCCGACGGCGTCGGCGGCGAACGGCGACGCCCCCGCGTAGAAGCCGTCGTCGTGCGCCTGGAACGCGCCGGAGCGCAGCACGAGCCCGGCGCGCCCGGCGAGGGGCGCGAGCGCGTCGGCGACGAGGTCGAACCAGGCGCTGCCGCCGGCGGTGACGAGCGGATCCTCCGCGATCCCCGCGTCGAGCACCGCGGTCGCGGCCGCCGCGAGGCCGTCGAGATAGGAGCGGATGCGCGCGATCGCCGCCGCGTCGCGCCCGCCCGCGTAGACGCCCTCGTAGCCGGCCACGCCCAGCAGCCGCACGCGCGGCTCGGCCGCCGCCGTGCGGGCGACGGCGCGCGCGGCCTCGAGGCCGCGCGCGCCGGTGCGCCCGCCGGGCTCGCCGTACTCCACCAGCACGTCGAACGGCCGCCGTCCGGTCGCCTCCGCGACCCGCGCGACGGCGGCGTCGGAGTCGACCCAGCAGGCGATCTCGAGGCCGGGGTCGGCGTCGAGGGCCGCGGCGAGCGCGGCGGCGCCGACCGGATCCACGAGCTCGTTGGCGAGCAGGACGCGCCGCACCCCCGCCTCCACGGCGACGAGCGCCTGCCAGGGCGTCGCGACCGTGAGCCCCCACGCGCCGGCGTCGAGCAGCCGCCGCCAGAGCTCGGGAGCCATCGTCGTCTTGCCGTGCGGGGCGAGCTCGAACCCGCGCTCGCGCGCCCAGCCGAGGAGGGCCCCGGTATTGCGGTCGGCGCGGGCGCGGTCGAGGGTCGCGACCGGGCTGAGGAACGCCGAGAGCCGCAGCCTGGGTGCGCCGCCCAGCTCCGAGGCGCGCCGCCCCCAGAGCGCGGGCGGCACGCCCTTGTGGGCGGGGCCGAGCACCGGGTCGGCGAGCCCGCTCATCCGTAGAGCTTCGCCGCGTAGCTCTCGCCGTAGTACGCGTCGAGCTGCGCGAGGCTCTCGTCGGGGCGCTCGAGCGTCTTCGCGATCACGGCCCGTCGCACGACCGTCTCGGGGCGCCAGGTCTCGGGCTTCCAGGTGTTCGAGCGCAGGAACGCCTTCGAGCAGTGGTGGAACACCTCGTCGACCTCGACGAGCAGCCCGAGCGGCGCGACGTGGCCGCGCACCTCGAGCTCGGCGAAGCCGGGGTGGTCGCGCACGATCGTCGCGCGGCCGTTGACCCGCAGGGTGTCGCCGCGCCCCGGCACGACGAAGATCAGGCCGACGTGCGGGTTGCGCAGCACGTTGCGGTAGCCGTCGACGCGGCGGTTGCCGGGCCGCTCCGGCAGCAGCAGGGTGCGTTCGTCGAGCACGAGCGCGACCCGGTCGGGGTCGCCCTTGGGCGAGACGTCGAGCGCGCCGGTCTCGTCGGAGGTCGCGACGAAGACGAGCGGCGAGGCGGCGATCCACTCGGCGTCCAGCGGATGCAGCGCGGGCCGGGTCTTGTCACGGGCGGCCGCGGTCGGCTCGCCGACGATCGCCTCGAGCTCCTCGACGGTGGTGACGGGGGTGCCGTGCTCGCTCATCCCCCCATCATCCGCCCGCGAAGGGCGGCAGCACGTCGACCCGGTCGCCGAGTGGGCGCGCGTCGTCGCGGCTCACGACCCCGTCGACGAGGAACGAGCCGGTGCGCAGCGCGCGCTCCATCGGCGCGCCGTAGCGCTCGAGCAGCGCCGCGCGCAGGCCGCCCACGGTCGCGGCCGCGGGCAGCGCGATCGTCTCCTCCTCGCGCCCGGCCGCGTCGGCGGCCGCGGCGAAGTAGCGCACCTCGATCGAGCGGGCGACGGTCATCGGGCCGCACCTCGCGGGAAGACGGGGCGCGTCATCCGCCGATCGCCCCCATCGAGCGCACCGGGCGCGCGAAGTCCGCGGCGTCGATGCCGTGCCCCGCCTGCTTGCCCCACATCGCGGCGCGCCAGCGGTCCGCGATCCCGGCGTCGGACGCGCCGGAGCGCAGCAGGTGCCGCAGGTCGGTCTCGTCGTCGCCGAACAGGCACGAGCGCACCGTGCCCTGCGCGGTGAGCCGGGTGCGGTCGCACGCGGCGCAGAAGTTGCGGGTGACGCTCGCGATGATCCCGACGGTCGCGGGGCCGCCGTCGACGCGCCACTCCTCGGCGGGGGCCGAGGGGTCGTCGCGACCCACCGGGGTGAGCTCGAAGCGGGTGCGCAGCGCGGCGAGCAGCTCCGCGGCCGTGACCATGTGCTCGCGCCGCCACGCCTCGTCGGCGTCGAGCGGCATCTGCTCGATGAAGCGCAGCTGCGCGTCGTGCTCGAGGCACCAGGCGAGCAGCGCGGGGGCGTCGTCGACCGTCGCGCGCATGGCGACGGCGTTGATCTTGAGCGGCCGGGCCAGCCCCGCGGCGTGCGCGGCGTCGATGCCGTCGAGCACGCGCGGCAGCCGGTCGCGGCGGGTGAGCTCGGCGAAGTGCTCGCGGTCGAGGGTGTCGAGGGAGATGTTCACGCGGGTGAGCCCGGCGTCGCGCAGCGGGGCGGCGAGCCGGTCGAGTCCGATCGCGTTCGTCGTCATCGCGAGCGGGATCCCCGGCGCCGCGGCGTGCGCGAGCGCCACGATCTCGACGACGTCGCCCCGCGTGAGCGGCTCGCCGCCCGTGAACCGCACCTCGCGCACGCCGAGGTCGCGCGCCGCGATCCCGACGAGGCGGGCGATCTCGGCCGGGGTGAGCAGCTCGTCCTTCGGGATCGACGGCAGCCCCTCCTCGGGCATGCAGTAGGTGCAGCGCAGCGAGCACTTCTCCGTGATCGAGATGCGCAGGTCGTGCGCCGTGCGGCCGAAGCGGTCGACGAGCGCGTCGGTCTCGGGCCGGCCCGTCGTGTCCGGGCGCTCGCCCGGATCGCGGCGGCGGACCGGGATCCCGAGGGCGACGGACATGCCAGCAAGCGTAGGCGAGGGCGCGCCCGGTGCACCGGGAGGCCTCGTGACGGACTCGGGACATCCGGGCGCGGCGGGCGACGCGCGCGGCTACGCTGAGCGCATCCGCCGCCCCCGCCGTGCGAGGCGGCCCGCGAGATCGGAGCGCCGCATGTCGTTCATCACCCGCGGATTCTCGGGGCGCTCGCGCGACCGCGATCCCCGCCTGCCCCCCGGCCAGACCCTCGTCGACGACTGGCCGGTGCTGAGCGCGGGCGCCACGCCGCGCATCGACACGGAGGAGTGGAGCTTCCGCATCGTCGACGAGACCGGCGCCAAACACGAGTGGAACTGGGACGAGCTGCTCGCGCTCGGCGTCGAGGATCTCACCCTCGACATCCACTGCGTCACCCACTGGACGAAGCTCGACATGCCGTGGCGCGGCGTCAGCCTCGACAAGCTCTTCGAGGACGTCGAGAGCCAGCACGACTACGTGATGGCCCACTCCTACGGCGGCTACACGACGAACCTCGCCCTCGAGGATCTGCTCGACGGCAAGGCGTGGATCGCGACCGAGGCCGACGGCGAGCCTCTCAGCCCCGAGCACGGCGGCCCCGCGCGCCTGCTGGTGCCGCACCTGTACTTCTGGAAGAGCGCCAAGTGGATCCGCGGGCTCGTGATGCAGCCGCGCGACGATCCCGGCTTCTGGGAGCAGAACGGCTACCACCTGCACGGCGACCCGTGGCTCGAGGAGCGGTATTGGTGAGGGTCGCCGACCGGCTCGCCGCGCACCGCACCGGATGGCACGTCGGCGAGGTCGTCGCCGCCGCGATGGAGACGCCGCTGTCGCGCCGGATCGAGCTCGAGGTGCCGACCTGGCCGGGCAACGAGGCGGGCGCCCACCTCGACATCCGCCTGACCGCCCCCGACGGCTACCAGGCCAGCCGCGCGTACTCGCTCGCCTCGAGCGGACCGGGCACGCATGTCACCCTCGTCGTCGACCGCATGGAGTACGGCGAGGTCTCGCCCTTCCTCGTCGACGAGCTCGCGGTGGGCGACCGCATCGAGCTGCACGGGCCGCTCGGCGCGTTCTTCATCTGGCGCCCGCCGATGACGGGCACGGCGCCCGCGGCCCCGATGCCGGTGCAGCTCATCGGCGCCGGCTCGGGCGTCGTGCCGCTGTTCGCGATGGTCGACGCGCACGCGCACGCCGGTGACGCGACCGAGTTCCGGCTGCTGTACTCGGTGCGCGACCCCGAGCACGTCTTCTTCCGCGCGGAGCTCGAGGCCGCCGCGCGCGACTGCCCCGGTCCGCTCCGGCTCGACCTGCTCTACACGCGGCAGGGTCCGGAGGGATGGCCGGCCCCGATCGGGCGGATCACGCGCGAGCGCCTCGCCGAGCTCGCGATCCCGCCGGCCGACGACCCCACGATCTTCCTGTGCGGGCCGACGCCGTTCGTCGAGATGGTCGCGATGTGGCTCGTCGAGCTCGGCCACGCGCCGGAGCGGATCCGCGCCGAACGGTTCGGCGGAGCGGCCTGACATGACGGAGCCCCCGCGCCGTAGCGCGAGGGCCCGTCTCCCAGCCTGACGTCGTCAGACCCGCCGGCTCCCGGTGATCACCCGGATGAGCCAGACGATCGCGGCCACGACGGCGAGCACGATGCCGACCCAGAGGAGGAAGTTGAGGGACTGCACGAACCCGCCGGTGACGAGCAGCGCGATCCCCACGATCAGGATGATGAGCAGCAGGATGTTCATGGTTCGCTCTCCTTCGTGCCGGGTAGGTCGCGGGGTCTCCGCGGATTCCGGCTCCCCCACTCGACCATCCACCGCCCCGGCGCGGCGAGAGCTTCAGGTCTCGTTCGGGCCGCACTCAGACTGCACTCACCTTCCGCAGAAACACGCGGCCCCGCGCCCGCCGGAGCGGGGCACGGGGCCGGGTGGTGAAAGGCTGGCTCAGCGCGTGGCGCTGCCCTCGTCGCGCGCCGAAGGCGCGGAGTAGAGCACAGCTTCGCGGACGGAGTCGAGGTCAGCGCGCGGCCGAGCCCTCGACGTAGTCCTCGTCGGTCTGCTTCCACGCGAACAGCGCGCGCAGCTCCTTGCCGGTCTTCTCGATCGGGTGGCCCTGCTCCTTCTCGCGCAGCGCGAGGAACTCGGGGGCGCCCTTGTCCTGGTCGTCGATGAAGCGCTGCGCGAAGGCGCCCGACTGGATGTCGGCGAGCACGCCCTGCATGTGCTCCTTGACCTCGGGGCCGATCACGCGCGGGCCGGAGACGTAGTCGCCGTACTCCGCGGTGTCGCTGATCGACCAGCGCTGCTTGGCGATGCCGCCCTCCCACATGAGGTCGACGATGAGCTTGAGCTCGTGCAGCACCTCGAAGTAGGCGATCTCGGGCTGGTAGCCGGCCTCGGTGAGGGTCTCGAAGCCGTACTGCACGAGGTGGCTCATGCCGCCGCACAGCACCGACTGCTCGCCGAACAGGTCGGTCTCGGTCTCCTCGGTGAAGGTCGTCTTGATGACGCCGGCGCGGGTGCCGCCGATCGCCTTCGCGTACGACTTCGCGGTCTCCCACGCGGATCCGGAGGCGTCCTTCTCGACGGCGATGATGTCGGGGATGCCTCGGCCGGCGACGTACTCGCGGCGCACCGTGTGGCCGGGCGCCTTCGGCGCGACGAGGATCACGTCGACGCCCTCGGGCGCCTCGATGTAGCCGAAGCGGATGTTGAAGCCGTGCGCGAAGGCGAGGGTCTTGCCGGGGGTCAGCTTGTCCTTGATGGACTCGGCGTAGATGCCCCGCTGGTGCTGGTCGGGCGCGAGGATCATGATGAGGTCGGCCCACTCGGTCGCGTCGGCGACATTCTTCACCTCGAAGCCGTCCTCCTGGGCCTTCGCGGTCGACTTCGAGCCGTCCTTGAGCGCGATGACGACCTGCACGCCCGAGTCGCGCAGGTTCTGCGCGTGGGCGTGGCCCTGCGAGCCGTAGCCCACGATGGCGACCTTCTTGCCCTGGATGATGCTGAGGTCGGCGTCGGCGTCGTAGTAGATCTCGGCCACTGGATTCCCTATCTGTGTCTGGTGTCTGGTCTGGTTCGGTCGGGGGTCGGTGCGGCTCAGCCGCGCAGCACGCGCTCGGTGATGCTCTTGCCGCCGCGGCCGATCGCGAGCAGGCCCGACTGGGCGATCTCGCGGATGCCGTAGGGCTCGAGCACCTTGAGGAAGGCCTGCACCTTGCCCGAGTCGCCCGTCACCTCGATGACGAGCGCGTCGGTGGCGACGTCGACGACGCGCGCGCGGAACAGGTTCACCGCCTCGAGGATCTGCGAGCGGCTCGCTGCGTCGGAGCGCACCTTGATGAGCAGGTGCTCCCGCTGCACGGAGGCGGCGGTGTCGAGCTCGACGATCTTGAGCACGTTGATGAGCTTGTTGAGCTGCTTGGTGACCTGCTCGAGCGGGGTCTCGTCGAGATCCACCACGACCGTGATGCGCGACAGGCCCTCGACCTCGGTGGGGCCGACGGCGAGCGACTGGATGTTGAAGCCGCGCCGGGCGAACAGGCCGGCCACGCGGGTCAGGAGGCCGGGCTTGTCTTCGACGAGGAGCGAGAGAACGTGCTGACTCATGCGCTTACTCCTGCTCCCACTCGGGCGCGTGCTCACGCGCGTACTGCACCTGCGAGTTGCCGACGCCCTGCGGCACCATCGGCCACACCATGGCGTCGCGGCTGACGACGAAGTCGATGACGACCGGCCGGTCGTTGGTCTCGATCGCGAGCTTGATCGCGGGATCGACCTCCTCGGGCTTCGTGACCCGGATGCCGAGCGCTCCGTAGGCCTCGGCGAGCTTCACGAAGTCGGGCACCATGCGGGTCTGCTCGGCCGCGCTCATGTGCCCGGTGTTGAGGTCGGTGAACGAGTGGCGCCCGTCGTAGAAGAGGGTCTGCCACTGGCGCACCATGCCCAGGCTCGAGTTGTTGATGATCGCGACCTTGATCGGGATGTCGTTGATCGTGCAGGTGGCGAGCTCCTGATTGGTCATCTGGAAGCAGCCGTCGCCGTCGATCGCCCACACGAGCCGGTCGGGCTCGGCGACCTTCGCGCCCATCGCCGCGGGCACCGCGTAGCCCATCGTGCCGGCGCCGCCGGAGTTGAGCCAGGCGTGCGGGCGCTCGTACTGGATGAACTGCGCGGCCCACATCTGGTGCTGACCGACCCCGGCGGCGTAGACCGCCTCCGGGCCGGAGAGCTCGCCGATGCGCTGGATCACCGCCTGCGGGGCGAGCAGCCCGTCGTCGGGGTCGTCGACGAAGCCCAGCGGGAAGTTCGCCGTCAGCTGGTCGAGGCGCGCCCACCACTCGTCGAGATCCGGGGGCGTCGCTTTCGCGGCCGTCGCGTAGGCCGGCAGCAGATCCTGCAGCACCTCCTTGACGTCGCCCACGATCGGCACGTCGGCGTGGCGGATCTTGCCGATCTCGGCCGGGTCGATGTCGACGTGCACGACCTTCGCGTCGGGCGCGAACTCGCTCACCTTGCCGGTCACCCGGTCGTCGAAGCGCGCGCCGAGCGCGACGATGAGGTCGCTCTCCTGCAGTCCGAGCACCGCGGGCACCGTGCCGTGCATGCCGGGCATGCCCAGGTGCTGCGGGTGCGAGTCGGGGAACGCGCCGCGCGCCATCAGGGTGGTGACGATCGGGGCGCGCGTCGCCTCCGCGAGCTTGAGCAGCTCCGGCTCGGCGCCCGCGCGGATCACGCCGCCGCCCACGTAGAGGATCGGCCGGCTCGCCTGGGCGAGCATCTCGGCCGCGGCGACGATCTGCTTGCCGTGCGCCTTCGTCACCGGGCGGTAGCCGGGCAGGTCGACCGTGTCGGGCCAGACGAAGGGCGCCGAGTTCTGCTGCGCGTCCTTCGTGAGGTCGACGAGCACGGGGCCCGGCCGGCCGGTGGTCGCGATGAGCGCCGCCGCCTTGAGGGCCGCGGGCACGTCCTCGGGGCGCTTGACGAGGAAGGAGTGCTTGGTGATCGGCATCGTGATGCCGACGATGTCGACCTCCTGGAACGCGTCGGTGCCCATGAGGGTCGAGAAGACCTGACCGGTGATCGCCAGCAGCGGCACCGAGTCCATGTAGGCGTCGGCGATCGCGGTGACGAGGTTCGTCGCCCCGGGGCCGGAGGTCGCGATGCAGACGCCGAGTCGGCCCGAGGCCGCGGCGTAGCCCTCGGCGGCGTGCCCGCCGCCCTGCTCGTGCCGCACCAGGATGTGGCGGATCGCGGTCGAGGCCATGAGCTCGTCGTAGAAGGGCATGATGGCCCCGCCGGGGATGCCGAAGACGTCGGTGACGCCGAGCTTCTCGAGCGAGGCGAGCACGGCGCCCGATCCGGTGAGGATTGGGGCGCCGGAGGGCGTTCGGCTGGGCGCCGAGGGCGCCGGGGCGGCGGCGGGTGCGGAGTCCGCGGTCATGGGAGGCGATTCCTTCGGAAGCGGGGGTCTGATCGGCGGCCGGTCGGCACGCCGGGGCGCGGAGTCACCCCGTGACCGCGCCCTCCGCGGCGGAGTGCACGAGCTTGGAGTACTTCGCGAGAACGCCACGGGTATAGCGCGGTGGAAGCGGGGCCCAGCCTTCGCGGCGGCCCTGCAGCTCATCGGCGTCGACCAGTAGGTCGATCGACCGGGCTGCGATATCGACCCGTATCAGATCACCGTCTCTCACGAAGGCGATGGGACCTGCGTCTACCGCTTCGGGAGCGACGTGGCCGATGCACAGGCCGGTTGTGCCGCCTGAGAATCTGCCGTCGGTCAATAGTAGGACATCTTTTCCGAGCCCCGCGCCCTTGATGGCGGCGGTGATGGCGAGCATCTCGCGCATGCCCGGCCCGCCCTTGGGGCCCTCGTAGCGGATCACCACGACGTCGCCGTGCTTGATCCGCCCGGCCGCGAGGGCGTCCATCGCGGCGCGCTCGCGCTCGAAGACCCGGGCCGGGCCCTCGAAGGTGGCGGCGTCGAAGCCGGCGGTCTTGACGACCGCGCCCTCGGGGGCGAGGGATCCCTTGAGGATCGTGAGCCCGCCGGTCGCGTGGATCGGGTCCTCGAGGCTGTGCAGCACCGTGCCGTCGAGCGGCTCGGGGTTCAGTTCCTCGAGGTTCTCGCGCATCGACTTGCCCGTGACGGTCAGGACGTCGCCGTGCAGCAGGCCGGCATCCAGCAGCGCCTTCATGAGCACGGGGATGCCGCCGCGGCGGTCGACGTCGTTCATGACGTACTTGCCGAAGGGCTTCAGGTCGCCGATGTGGGGCACCTTGCTGCCGATGCGGTTGAAGTCGTCGAGCGTGAGCTCGACCTCGGCCTCGTGCGCGATCGCGAGCAGGTGCAGCACGATGTTGGTCGAGCCGCCGAGCGCCATGCCGACGGCGATGGCGTTCTCGAAGGCCTCCTTGGTGAGGATCTGCCGGGCGGTGATGCCCGACTTGAGCAGGCCGACGACGGCCTCGCCCGAGCGGTGCGCGTACATGTCGCGGCGCCCGTCGGCGGCCGCCGGGGAGGCGCTGCCGGGCAGCGAGAGCCCGAGCGCCTCGGCGACCGAGGCCATCGTGTTGGCGGTGTACATGCCGCCGCAGGCGCCCATGCCGGGGGCGAAGGCGCACTCGATGCGGTGGGCGTCCTCGAGGCTCATGGTGCCGGCGAGCACGCCGCCGACCGCCTCGAAGGAGTCGATGATCGTGATGTCCTTCTCGGTGCCGTCGGAGAGCCGCACCCAGCCGGGTGCGATCGACCCGGCGTAGAGGAACACGCTCGACAGGTCGAGCCGCGCCATCGCCATGAGCATGCCGGGGATCGACTTGTCGCAGCCGGCGAGCAGCACCGAGCCGTCGAGGCGCTCAGCCTGCATGACCGTCTCGACGGAGTCGGCGATCACCTCACGGGAGACGAGGGAGAAGTGCATCCCCTCGTGCCCCATCGAGATGCCGTCGCTGACGGAGACGGTGCCGAACTGCAGCGGGTAGCCGCCCCCCGCGTGCACGCCCTCCTTGGCCGCGCGCGCGAGCCGGTCGAGGCTGAGGTTGCAGGGGGTGATCTCGTTCCACGAGCTGGCGATGCCGACCTGGGGCTTCTCCCAGTCGGCGTCGCCCATGCCGACGGCGCGCAGCATGCCGCGGCTCGTGGTCGCCTCGATCCCGTCGGTGACCGTGCGGGAGCGGGGCTTCCAGTCGACCTCGGGCGCGCTCGAGGAGGGCGATGTTTCCGGCATGTGTCGAGGGTAGCGCTCGGCACGCCGCCGGGCTGTCGAGGCGAGGGGCTCCCCCTCCCCGCGCGGGGCGGAGCCCCGTCGCCCGCGCGTCAGCGGTTCTGCAGCGGGCGGAGGGCCTCGGCGAGCGCGGCGAGCTCGTCGAGCATCCGCCCCCGGATCGGCTCGAGCTTGTCGTCGCCCGCGAAGCGGCCGTCCGACAGCCGGGATGCGACGAAGGGGATCTCGACGTTGGCGCCGGTCTTGACCATGCCGAGCCCGACGACGACGCTCTCGAGCTCCGTCACGCCGCGCGTGCCCGCCGAGATGCCGCCGTAGCTGACGAAGCCGACCGGCTTGCGCCACCACTCCTCGTGCAGGTAGTCGATCGCGTTCTTGAGCGCGGGGGCGAAGCTGTGGTTGTACTCCGGCGTCACGAACACGACGGCGTCCGCCGCGTCGACCCGGGCGCTCCAGGCGCGCGTGTGCTCGTGGGTGTACTGGCGCAGACGCGGGTGGGCCGGCTCGTCCATGAACGGCAGGTCCAGCTCGGCGAGGTCGACGAGGTCGGGCTCGAACCGCGGATCGGCCCGCACCGCCTCCGTCACCCAGTCGGCCACGAGGGGCCCGACGCGGCCGGGGCGGACACTGCCGATCACGATCATCATGCGCATGCATCGATCCTCGCACCGCGCCGAGGGCGCCGCTGGACGCCGACGCGGGGCGGGGTGCGCGGCACCGCCGCGCTGTCGGCGGCGCACGACTAGATTGGGTCGGCTGTGAAGACCTACCTCGAACTGCTGCGCGTGCCGGGCGTCGCCCGGATCGTCGCCGCGCAGTTGACCGCGCGGCTGCCCGGCGGCACCCTCGCGCTCGGGCTGCTGCTGCACATCGAGGCGGTCTTCGACTCCTACGGCGCCGCGGGCCTCGTGCTCGCCTCGATGAGCATCGGGCAGGCGGTCGCGGGCCCGCTCACCAGCCGGTGGATGGGCCGGTGGGGGATGCGCCCGGTGCTCCTGCTGACGACGCTCGTCTCGACCGGGGCGATCGTCGCGATCGCGCTCGCGCCCCTGCCGCTGTGGGGGTACATGGTGATCGCCCTCGTCGGGGGACTCAGCTTCCCGCCGGTCTCCCCCGCGGTGCGCACCATCTACCCGAAGCTCGTGACCGCGCGGCAGACGACGCCGCTGTTCTCCTTCGACGCCGCCGTGCAGGAGATCATCTGGATCTTCGGCCCGGTGCTCGTCACCTTCGTCGGCACCCAGGTCTCCACCGTCGCGGGAGTGCTGCTCTCCGCCGTCTTCATGCTCGGGGGCGGGTTGTGGTTCCTGCTGTCGCCCGAGGTCGGGCGGGTGCGCATCCCCCGCAGCCGCCGGCGGCTGGGCGTGGTGCTCACCCGGCCGACGGTGCTCGTCGCGGTGCTCACCGGCATCCTGCTGATCGGCTCGTGCGCGGCGATCGAGGCGGGCGTGGTCGCGACCTTCGGCGAGGGCGGGGCCCAGGCGGGTCTCGTGCTCGGCATCTGGGCGGTGTCGTCGTTCGCGGGCGGGCTCGTCTTCGGCAACGTGCCGATCTCGCCGTGGTCGCTCGCGCGGCGGATCGCGGTCGTGACGGTGGGGGCCGCGCTCGCCATGTTCGCCGGGGAGTTCTGGGGACTCACCGCCGCGCTCGTGGTCGCGGGAGCCTGCCTCGCCCCCGCCCTCGCGGTCATGTCGGCCACGGTGTCGTCGTCGGTCAAGTTCAGCGACACGGCGGAGGCCTACGGCTGGGTCAACACCGGCCAGCTCATGGGCGCGGCGATCGGCTCCGCCGTGGCCGGCTTCCTCATCGACGCCCAGGGCGCCTCGGGCGCGTTCTGGGTGGCGGGCGGGCTCGCGGCGCTCGCGGCACTCGTCGCCGCCGCCTTCCACCGCTCGCTGCCCGACCTGCGCGGGCGCGACGCGACACCGCTGCCGGACACCGAGCCCGTTCCGGTCACGCCGAGCTGAGGCGCGGCCGGCCGGTCGGCTCACGCCGCTTCGACTCCACCCGTCGGCGCGCGACGAGCGCGGTCAGGGATGCAGTGTCGCGCGCTTGGTGATGCGGTCGACCGCGTTGCGAGGTCCGTGCAGCCCGAGACCGACGAGGTCGAGGTCGGCGGCGCGCGCCGCCGCGACCGCGGCCCGGTTGGCGGCGTCGTGACCCGTCGAGAACATCTCGCGCGTGTAGACGGCGACGCGCATCCCCCGATCGACCGCCCGCTCGCGAGCCTCGGCGAGCACCTCGGGCCCGGCCTGGAACACCATGACGGGCTGACGGAGCAGCCGCAGGTACTCGGTGCCATCGGCGTCCCGGTACGGCTCGCCCAGCAGCGCGGCGTCCGAGGCGATGCCCGACATGAGGAAGGCGGTCACGTTGAGCTCCTGCCAGGGCAGGAGCCCCTCGCGCAGCAGCACGGCGACGCGGGTATCGAAACGAGCGGGATCGTCAGGGGATGCCATCCGCCGATGGTCCTGCGCCACGGGGCGCGTGTCTTGTACGTTCCGTGCATGGGGCCGACCGAGCTCGCCAGGTCGTGGCGGCCGGACGTCCCCGGCGTCCGCGAGGTGCTCCACGCCTCCTTCTCGACCCACGCCTACCCCGCGCACGTGCACGAGGACTGGACCCTGCTCTCGATCGAGGCGGGCGCGGTCGCCTATCGGCTCGGCCGACGCGACCGGATCGCGGCGCCGGACGCGCTGACGCTCCTCCCGCCCGGCGTCGCGCACGACGGGCGCGCGGCGGATCCCGGCCGCGGATTCCGCAAGCAGGTGCTCTACCTGTCCCCCGACTGGCTCGACTCCCCGGCGGCCGGAACCGCCGTCGATCGCCCCGAGCTCCCGGCGCCGTCGGCGGCTCGGGCCGTTCGGCGGATCCACGCACTGCTTCGAGCGCCCGGCGAGGAGCTCGAGGCCGAGACCCTCCTGCTCGACGTGCGCGGCGCCCTCCTGCGCCACCTCGGGAGATCCCTGCCCCTCGATCCCCCGCGCCCCGCCCTCGCACGGGCGCTGCGCGATCTGCTGGATGCCGAGGTCGAGAACTCCGGGGGGCCGCCGCTCACCCTCGACCGGGCCGCGGCGACGCTCGGCACGCATCCGAGCCACCTGGGCCGCGTCTTCACGCGCGCCTACCAGGTCTCCCCGCACCGCTATCTCCTCGGCCGGCGGATCGATCGGGCGCGGCACCTCCTGCTCGACGGCATGAGCCCCGCCGACGCGGCTCAGCGGTTGGGATTCCACGACCAGGCCCACCTCACGCGGCACTTCCGTCGGATCCTCGGCACCACACCGGGGCGCTTCACGGGCGGCCCTCGCGCGGCCCGTGAGGGCTCGGTACCCTCGACGGGGTGACCCCGTCGCATCCCCGGGCGCTCCTGCTGCACGGCCTCGGCGCCTCCCCCGCCGACCTCGACGTGCTCGATCGGGCGCTCCGCGCCGCGGGCTGGGAGACGAGCGCACCGGCGCTCCTCGCGCACGACGGCCGCCCGGCGGCCCCTCGCTACGCGCTCGACGACTACGCCGCGGAGTTCGCCGCGACCGGCCCGTGGGATCTCGTGATCGGCCACTCCCTCGGCGGCTGCCTCGCAACGATCCGCGGCGCGCAGAGTCGCCGGTGGGCGGCGCGGATGCTGCTCATCGAACCGGTGTGGCGCATCCGCCCGGAGCACATCGCCTCGGTCGCCGCGGGCCAGCGCGCCGACCTCGACACGAGCGAGGCCGACCTGGCGGCCTGATCGTCGCCGTCTGCATGCTCGTTTACTCGGCAATCGCCTGGGCGCTGTCCGAGTCGCACGGCAACTGGCAGGGTGCTCACCGCGGGAAGGTCGGCGTGCTCGTGTCCGCCCTTACTGCTGCCGTCGCCGGGGCTGGACTTGCGTGGCTGAACTTCCTGCTCGGTGTCGGCGGCGGACTGTGACGGGATGGCCGGTTGTGATTCCACAAGTGGCCACGGACGAGTACACTGAGGCCATGACCGACACACTCACCCTGAACCCGGGCCACGTCTCCGACAGCGATCTGGCGGCTCTGGCCGCGTTCGCGACGGAGCAGGTGTCGGCGGGCAAGCGACTGACGGTCATCGCGGAGGATGTGCTGCTGACTCCGGAGGAGGTCGCCCAGCGGCTGAACCTGTCCCGCACCACGATCCGGCGCCGTATCGCGGATGGGGAGCTGAAGTCGATCAAGGTCGGCACCCACCATCGCATCCCCTACCCGGAGTACCAGCGCTTCGCGCACGAGCTCATGGTTCGGTTCGCTCAGGCTTCGGGAGCGGACATCGAAGCCGAGCTCTTCGGTGCCTGACGTCGTCTTCCTGGACGCGAACGTCCTCGCCGCTCCGGTCACTCGCACGCTCGTCACCGTCGGCGCGCTCGTCGACGACATGGCGATCCGCTGGTCAGCTGCTGCCGAAGCGGAAGCCGACGCGCACGTCCCTCCCCGCGCTTGGAGTGTCGGCGTCGTGCGTCGTGAGAAACTCGGCATCGAGCTCTCGCCGACCGCGCTAAGCACCGCTGGGCTCAAGACCAAGTCCGACGCTGACCGGCAGATCATCGCTGACGCCATCGCGGCCGAGGCCCAATTCCTGGTGACCGTCGACGTCGACGACTTCGCATTCGAGGACCTTGAGACGAACCACCTGAGCGCGGTCAACCCGGACTACTTCATGGCCCACCGATTCAGCGAGCACGCATACCGCGAAGGCGTCCGCACTCTGGTCGAGTCTTCGAACAACCCGCGGCGCACGGCAGAAGCGATTCACAGCGCGCTTGGCCGGCGGCACCCGCGACTGCTCGCCAAGTACGCCAGCACCTTCGCGTCGAAGCCCGTCGCACCGGACCCAGACCAGCCGAAGGTCGTCTTCCGCGGCGCGACCTGCATCATCTGCAGCGAGCCCCTCACCACGGCCGCCGGACGAGAGCTTGGTCTCTGCGCCGACCACCTCAGATAGATAGACAGCAATGTCGGTGGCTGACCGTAGCTTGACGGTCGATGCCGCTCGTCGCCCTCGTCAACGGAGAGCGGGTCGAGAGCTTCTCCCTTGACCCGCAGTCTTGGCGTGATCTGAAGGCGTCGTATCGGGATCGCGGCCTGACGATGGTGTGCGGCAAGCCCGGCATCCCGAAGACACGCTCCGAGAGCGGACTCCAGTTCTTCGCTCACGCCGCAGGATCCGCCTGCACCGCTCACGAGGGGGGCCCCGAGTCTCCTGCGCATCTCGCGGCCAAGCGGATCATTGCGGAGACGGCACGCGCTGCGGGATGGTCGGCACAGGTCGAGTTCCCCTCCGCTGATCGCACATGGATTGGCGACGTGATGGTCGCCAGGGGGCGCCAGAGACTCATCGTCGAGGTACAGCTGTCGGCGCATCAACCGCACCAGTTCACAGAGCGACAGCGTCGGCGAGAGCGCAGCGGCTTCAACTGTGTGTGGTTCGTGGCCAACCGCAACGAGTGGAACGCGCAACACCTCCCAATGGTCTACATGCTCTCGGAGACCGAAGCTGGGCCGATGCTCCACATCCCGGGCACGGATGATGCGTGGGTCGACGTCCCGCTCGCCGAGGGCGTCCACCTGATGCTCACCGGGGAGCTGGCGCGCCGTAAGCGGGCGCAGGTGGCGCGAGCCGAAGCGCGGCGTCGAGCTGAGGAGGCCGCTACTGCAGAGCGAGAGAAGGCGGAGCAGGCTCGGGCGGAGCGAGAGCGGGCTGCCAGTGAGAAGCGCGCTGCGGAACAGGCCGAGCAGAGGAGGGCGAAGGAGGAGAAGCGTGCGCGGGTCGCGGCGGCGTACGCGAAGCGCCGCGAGGCTCGCCGTGCCGCGTGGGAGCAGTCCACTGAGTTCCAGCAGGTCACGCACATGTTCCCCGACGAGTGGCCCGATTGGCTGAACCACACCCCACGGTACGGACTACGCAACGCCGACGAAGTGCTCCTGCCCGTGACGGAGCGCGAGTGGCAGGGGCGCCTGTTCGTGCAGCACGTGATGAACATCCCCGTCGGCGCCGAGGTCGATCTCGCGCCGCTGTGGAGGGGCCTCGGCGCGATGGTCGCCAACGGGAGCAACCAAGAGAAGTGGGCGATCAACGACTGGCTCAAGCGGCTCGACATCGAGGGGGTGGTGCGCTGGACCCGGTCGGGCAAATGGGGGCACTGGACTCGGACCAGCCTCCACAATCCCAACGCGGCTGAGAGCACATCGCGGCCGCCCGCACATCTCGCGGCGCCTCAGCCATCACGACTTCGGACGCCGCCGACCGCACCGGCGCCGCAGACAATTGCGCCTCCCGCTCTGCCAAAGCCCCCGGCGTTCTGCCGAGACTGCGGCGGCAGGCTCGATCCAGTGCTCGAGACCAGCGGCTTCCACGTCCTCTGCGGACCGAACCGTCTCTCGCGCAAGCGCGTCACCTTCGGGTAGCGCTGCCGGGCTTTCCCGGCACCTGACTCCTGAGCCCCGACCGACGGGACTGCAGAACCAGGAGCCACCATGTTCGTCTCGCTCGCCCTCGAGCTCATCTCGTCCGTCGTGCCGATGGACATCGACATCCCGCCGAACGACTCCGGCCTACCGGGGATCGCTGCGCTGAAGACGATAGTTGGCGCGGTGATGACCGTCGGCCTCATCCTCAGCGTGCTCGCGCTCATCATCTCGGCGATCGTGTGGGGCTTCGGGGCGAACAGCTCGAATCCGCACCTCGCCGCCCGCGGCAAGCTCGGCGTGCTCATGTCGTGCGCTGCGGCGATCCTCTGCGGTGCGGCGGTGACGCTCATCAACTTCTTCTGGAACGTCGGCCAGACCGTCTGACCCGCGTTAGCACCCGGAAGGAGGCTGGCGATGGCCGGCATCTGCGACGTCCCCGTCATCGACGCGATCTGCGGGGTCATCGGCGACACCGCCGCCGCGGTCGTCTCCGCGCCATTCATGTGGCTCGGCCAGGCCGCGGGCGCGGCCGCGCAGTGGCTCTTCGAGGCAGTCTGGGGACTCTTCGAGACGACGACGATCGTCGACATCACGACAACCGGCTACCTCAGCGTCTACAACCTGCTCTTCGGCATCGCGATCTTCGTGATGCTCGTCTTCTTCTTCCTCCAGCTCCTCACCGGACTCATCCGACGCGACTCCGGCGCCTGGAAGTACGCGGCACTGGGTCTCGCAAGGGCGGTGCTCGGCTCCTTCGTCGCGATCACCGTGATCGCCCTGCTGCTGGAGGTCACCGACCAGCTCACGGTCGGCATCGTCCAGGCCGCCGGGGAGACGATGAGCACGGTCGGCGACAAGCTCGTCGGCCTGATGATCGGCCTCACCGCGATCTCCATCGCCGCGCCCGGCGCCGGAGTCATTCTGATGATCTTCCTCGCGTTCATGGCAATCGCCGGCGCTGCGATCGTGTGGTTCAGCCTCCTGATCCGCAAATCGCTCATCCTCGTCGCGGTCGTCCTCGCGCCGCTCGCCTTCTCCGGGACGGTATGGGAGCACACGAAGGGCTGGTTCGGGAAGTGGGCCGGGTTCGTGATCGCGCTCATCATCTCCAAGCTCGTGGTCGTCGTCATCATGCTCGTCGCGGTGAACCAGCTCGCCGCCCCGATCGACTTCGACCTCGCCTCGGTGTCCGACCCGATCTCCGGGATCGTGCTGATGTTCATCGCCGCGTTCGCGCCATACATGGTCTACAAGCTGGTGTCCTTCATCGGCTACGACATGTACCAGGCCATGTCCGTCGAGCAGGAGGGCAAGCAGGCCCTCAACCGGCCGATCCCACTGCCGTCGTTCCCCGGTGGTGGATCGACGGCGAAGGGCGTCATCGGGGAAAGCGGCGGCGCTCCGGCGGCCGCCGCCCCGCAAGCCGAGGCCGCCGGCGTCGCCGGTGCTGAGGGCGGGGCTGCCGCCGGAGGGGCGGCGGGAGGCGGCGCTGCTGGCCCGGCCGGGGCGGGAGCCGCCGCTGGGCCGGTTGGCGCTGCTGTGGCCGCCGGGGCGGTGGTCGTCGCCGAGACGGCCGCAGCCGGTCCGAAGGCGGGCGCGGCGATCGGTGGCGCAGCGGACGCCGAGGCCGGGCAAGCAGCCGGTGCCGGTGGAGCCGCCCCAGCCCCGTGGTCACCCGCGCCGTCCGCCGCCGCGCCTGCGGCCGCGCCGCCCCCGACCGCACCACGACAACCACCTGCTCAGTCACCGCCCCCGCCGCCCGCGCCGCCGAAGGGGAGCTGACGAATGAGCGACGCCACCGTGAAGCCCTACGAGCTGCGCCCGGTGAAGTTCTCGCGTCTCGCGCGCCGCGGCGTGCTGATGGGCCTGACGACGCCGCAGCTCATCGCGCTCGGGATAGCGATCCTCACCGCCGTCGTTACCCTGTACGAATGGGGCTTCGACGCTTTGCCCTGGTCGGCGCCGATCTGGCTCCCCGCCGCGCTTATCGGACTGCTGCGGTTCGCCGGCCGCTCGGCCGCGGAGTGGGTGCCGATCCTCGCGAACTGGGCGATCCGCCGTGCCACCGGGCAGACCGTCTACCGGGTGAAGCTCTCCAAGCCCCGCCCCGCGGGGACGCTCGCGCTCCCGGGGGATGCGGCGTCGCTTCGGCAGTACGAGGACCCGGAGACTGGGGCGTGCTTCATCCACGACCCGCATGAGCTGACGCTCACCGCGGTCCTGTCGGTCGGGCAGCCAGATCCCGCGTTCGTGCTCCTCGACCCGATCGAGCAGGAGCGCCGCGTCGCCGCCTGGGGTCGCGCGCTCTCGACGGTCTGCCGCTCGGGCCGGATCAAGCATCTCCAGGTCCTCGAGCGCACCCTCCCGGATGCGGGCACCGGGCTCGCGGATTGGTGGCAGCGGCACGGACGTCAGGACGGGTCCTGGGTGTCGCGCACCTACGCCGACCTTGTGCACCGCGCCGGCCCCGCCGGGGAACGGCACGTCACCACGATCTCGATCTCCCTGGACATGAAAGCCGCCGCTCGCGCGATCCGCACCTCTGGCGGCGGACTGCGCGGTGCGGCCGCGGTGCTCCGGCAGGAGATGACGACGTTTGACGGTGCCCTTCGCACCGCGGAGCTGCGCCCCGAGAAGTGGCTCGATGCGGCCGAGGTCGCGGTCATGCTTCGCATCGCCTACGACCCCGCGGTCTCCGCCACCTTGGAGCGGGCGAAGACCCTCGGCCGCGACCTCAGCACCGCCGGTCCGGTCGCGGTCGAGGAGCGATGGGCGACGATTCATACTGACTCGGCCTGGCATGCGGTGCTGTGGATCAGCCAGTGGCCGCAGTCGCTCGTCTACCCCGGCTTCCTCGCCCCGGTGCTGCTGACCGGCGGGATGCGCCGCGCATTCACGATCCTCTACCGGCCTGTCCGCCACGACGAGGCGGCGAGAGACATCCGCAAGAAGAAGGTCGAGCACCTCTCTGACGCGGCGCAGCGGGCGAAGATCGGGCAGATCGACGACATCACCCACAAGGCCGAATACGACGACGTCCTGCAGCAGGAGTCCGAGCTCGCCTCCGGTCACGGGGTGCTGCGCCACGTCGGCCTCATCGCGATCTCCGCCGCGACCGAGGACGAGCTCGAGGCGGCAGTCGCGAAGATCGAGCAGGCCGCCGTGCAGGCGTCCCTGGAGACGAGGCGGCTGGTCGCCCAGCAGGCGCAGGCGTTCGCGGTTGCCGCCCTGCCGTTGGCGAGGCCGGCATGAGCGACAAGAAGCTGCACGCCGCGGCCCTCGTCACCCCCGCGAAGGAGAAGCGCCGAGACCGGAAGGCCCGCGAGGCCGCCACCCGGCGCCGCTACGCCGACGAGGCCGCCGCGAAGAAGGCGGAAATCCAGGCCCGCTATGACGCCGAGCGCGCTGAGGCCCGCGACGCGGGCTACCTGCCGCGCGACGGCCAGCCCGGCCCCGCATCACTCCGGCAGTACCGGCGGCTGCACATCCCCTCTCACCAGGACACCTCGGCGACGTTGCAGGGCGCGTACCCGTTCCTGTCCGGCGGCGGGCTCGGCGCCGAAGGCGTGTTCGTCGGCCAGGACCTCTACTCCGGTTCCTCGTTCGTCTACGACCCGTGGGAGCTGTACCGTCGCGGCGTCATCACCGCCCCGAATGTGGTGCTGGCCGGGATCGTCGGCTCCGGGAAGTCGTCGCTGGCGAAGTCGCTCTACTGCCGCTCCATCGCCTTCGGTCGCCGCGTCTACATCCCCTGCGACCCCAAAGGCGAGCACGCGAAGATCGCCGAGCAGATCGGCGGCAAAGCCATCAGCCTCGGCCACGGCCTCTCCGCCCGCCTCAACCCGCTCGACGAAGGCCACCGACCCAGCGGGATCTCCGAGATCGACTGGAAGGCGCAGGTCGCCTCCCGCCGCCGCGACCTGATCGGCGCGCTCGCCGAGACGATGCTCACCCGGCCGCTGTCCCCGGTCGAGCACACCGCCGTCGACGTCGCCCTCCGCGCCGTCGTGTCCGAAGCCGAAGTGCCGGTCCTCCCGCTCGTCGTCGACCGGCTCCTCTCCCCAGGCCCGGATGCGGACGAGCGGCTCGAGGAGGACGGCCGTCACGTCGGCCACGCCCTCCGTCGCCTCGTCGCCGGTGACCTCGCCGGGCTCTTCGACGGACCGAGCACCGTCCGCTTCGACCCGTCTCTGCCGATGCTCGCCCTCGACCTGTCCCGCGTCGCGGAGAACAACGCGCTGATGTCGGTGCTCATGACCTGTGCCTCGGCGTGGATGGAGTCCGCGCTCCTCGACCCCGCCGGCGGACAACGCTGGGTCGTCTATGACGAAGCCTGGCGCCTCATGTCCCACCCTGCGCTGCTCAAGCGCATGGACGCGCACTGGCGCCTCGCGCGCCACCTCGGCATCGCGAACCTGCTCATCTTCCACAAGCTGACCGACCTCGACAACGTGGGCGACCAAGGCACTCAGCAGCGCGCCCTCGCCTCCTCCCTCCTGGCGAATGCCGAGACGCGGATCATCTACCGACAGGAATCCGACCAGCTCGGCATCACCGCGCAGATGCTCGGACTCACGGGCACCGAGCGGAAGCTGCTGCCGAGCCTCGGCACCGGCCAGGGTCTCTGGAAGGTCAAGGAGATGTCCTTCCTCGTCCAGGCCCAGCTGCACCCGGAGGAACTCACCGCCTTCGACACGACCTCCCGGATGGTCACGGAACCCCGTAAGTTCACGAATCGTGAACCCTGAAACGGTGGGAACTCACGGGCTCAGCAACGGTTTCAGCGTATCTGGACCCGTGAGTTCCTGGCCTATTGGACGAGAGTGCGGATGGCCATGTCGTCGACGTTGGGCAGGTGCCGCTTGACGGACTCCTCGGCGGCTGCGGCGATCCTGTTCGCCTCGACGAGTGAGACGTCTGAGATGCGGATGACGGCTTCGCCGTGAAGGCGGTGGCCGATCCAGCGGAGGCGGACCTGGTCGATGCCGGTGACTTCGGGGACGTGCTCGAGGGCGTGCTCGGCTTTGCCGATGAGTTCGGGTTCGATGCCGTCCATGAGTCGTCGGCCGACGGAGCGAATGGTGCCGATCAGGAGCACGACGATCATCGCGGAGATCAGCAAGCCGACGATCGGGTCGGCCAGCGGGAAGCCGATGAGCACGCCGATGCCGCCGATCACGACGGCGAGGGAGGTGAATCCGTCGGTGCGCGCGTGGACGCCGTCGGCGACGAGGGCGGCGGAGCCGATCTTGCGGCCGACGCGGATACGGTAGATCGCGACGGCCTCGTTGCCCAGGAAGCCGACCACGCCCGCGGCGATGACCCAGCCGAGATAGCCGATGGGTTGGGGGTTGATGATGCGGTCGATGGCCTGCCAGGCTGCGACCACTGCGGACAGGGCGATCATCAACACGATGAACAGGCCGGCGAGGTCTTCGGCGCGGTTGTAGCCATACGTGTAGCGGCGGGTCGCTGCCCGGCGGGACAGGGCGAACGCGATCCAGAGCGGGACGGCGGTGAGCGCGTCGGAGAAGTTGTGGATCGTGTCCGCCAGCAGAGCGACCGATCCGGAGAACGCGACGATCACCGCCTGCAGGACCGTGGTGACCAGCAGCACGACGAGGCTGATCTTCAGCGCCCGAATGCCCTCCTTGTTGGCCTCCATGGCGTCGTCGATCGCGTCCGAGGCGTCGTGCGAGTGTGGCACGAAGATGCCATAGAGGAAGCCCTTGAACCCGGTCGGATGCTCGTGACCGTGGTCGCCGTGCGCGTGTGCACTATGCGAGTGCCCGCCATCGGCGTGCTCGTGCTCGTGCTCGTGCTCGTGCTCGTGAGCAGTGTCATGCGGGTGGTCGTGGGTGTGCGCGGTCATGCCTCGTCCGTCCTGTGGTGGTGTCGAGGAGTGCCGCCCAGGGAGTGCTCGGCCTGGAAGATCGCGTCCGAGACGAGTTGGGAGGCGTGCTCGTTCTCTAACCGGTAGAAGACCCGTTGCCCTTCCTGCCGGGTCGCGACGATCCGCGCCAGCCTCAGCTTCGCAAGATGCTGCGAGACCGCAGCCGGGGACTTGTCGACCGTCTCGGCGAGCTGGTTGACCGAGAGCTCCGCAGCCCCTCGCAGCGCGAGGATGATCCGCACCCGGGTCGCATCAGCAAGCATCGCGAAGACCTCAACCGCGAGCTCGACAAACTGACTGTCCGGGCTAAGTCCGCATACTTGCTTATCTGCATCCACGCGCAGATTATTGCACATCCTGTTGGGTCTCGAGGTCGTGGTCGAGGACGCGGCGGTAGCGGGCGGCGGCGTCGACGCTGATGCCGAAGAGGTCGGCGATGTGGCGGGTGTCGCCGCCGGTGGCTTGGATCTCTTGGATGATTCGGTCGTTGCGGAGGGCTTGGGCGGAGATCCCGGCCTTGTGCCAGGGAAACTGGTGTCCGGGCGGGCTGAGGCGTCCTGCGGTGAGCATGCTGACGAACAGGTGCGGGTTGAGGGTCCGCGGCCAGGTCGTCGCCCGCTGGTCGAGCCAGACGGCCAGGCGGGCCCGGACGGGTTCCGCGAGCGGGATCACCCGCCCGTCGGGAAGGGTGAGTCTGCCATCGACGATGTCGGTGAGTTGGATCTCGCGGACCTGGCCGCTGGTGAGGCCGTGGAACGCGACGATCGAGGTCGCGAGGGCGATGGCCGGGTCTTCGTGGTTCAGGACGGCGAGAATCGTGTCGGTGTCGATCGGGAGCGGGATGCTCTCTCCGGAGTCGGTGAGAGGGATGCCCCGGGTGGGGTCGGCGAAGATGAGCTTGCGACCCTTGAGAATACTGAACAGGGTGCGGAATCCGCGCTCGGCCCAGTGTCGTTTTCCGCGCTCGGCGGGGAGGGCGTCGAGGATCATGTCCGTGGTGATCTCGGCGAGAGAGTGATGGCCGGCCGCCGCCCAGTCGGTGATGATCGGCGCGATGCCGAGGATCTGAATCTTCACCGTGGCGGGGTCGCGGGGTTTGCGTCGGGGCGGGGTGCGGCTGCCGTGGATCATGATGTCGAACCAGAGCTCGAGCTGGGTGCGCATCGTGGCGGGGAGGCTTGCGAACTTCCCGTCGAAGTAGCGGTCGATCGTCGGCACCCGGTCATCGATGAGGATGCCTGCAGCGTCGAGGACGTCGAGGGTGGAGACGACGTTCGCGTCGGCATCGTGGCGGCGAAGGCGGAGGACTTCGCTGGCTCTGATCGTGTTCGCGGCGGGGTTGAGGATCTGGAGCATCTTCAACGAGCGGCGGACCTGGTTCGTTTGCCGTTTCGACCAGCCAAAGCGTTCGGCATGCTCGAACACGATCGTGTCAGTGCGGTAGGTCCAGTCGCGGGCCTGCTCGGCCGCCAAACGCCGCAGCACCTCGGGGTCGGGATCGACATCGAACAGGGCGGGCTGTTCGTAAGCGGCGGCCGCAGCCGCGGCGGCTTCGGCGTCAAGGATGATGCGGGAGGCGCGCAAGAGCTGCTTGGGCTGTTTCGGTTTGCGGGGTGCGGGGAGGTTCGCGAAGAAGAGTTGCTGGCCGGCGGTGAGCACGTCGTCGAGGTTCGGGGCGGTGCCCGCGGGGGCGACGCGGCGGGCGGATTCGAGGCAGAGGCGGCAGGCTCCCGTCTCTCCGATCGGGACGTGGCGGCCGCACCAGGCGCAGTCTCCGACCGGGTAGTGGCCTTGCCACCAGCGGCATTGCCAGCATCGCCAGTTGTGGCGACGGTAGACGCCCCAGGCCAGGCAGTCTTTGCAGGCGCCGAGGTATTCCGGGCTGCCGGGATGGCATCTCTCGCAGAGTCCCTGGCTGAAATACGCCATCGACCCGCATCGTGAGCACGGTGGCGGGGCGAACGGTCCGCCAGGGAGGCAGGCGTAGCAGTAGTCGACGCGGGGCCGCACCCAGGCCACTCGGGCGACGCCGCAGCCGGTGCATTTCTCCGGTGGGCGCAACCTCGCAGTGGGGCCGGGCGCGGGGCTCATAGCGGTGGCTCTGGCCGGTTCCCGTTGAAGCGGGGCCGCACGATCGAAGGCGACCCGTTACTGGTCTGCTCCTCGATCTCGGCCTGGGGTTTGCGTGCGGCAGCGGCGGCAAGGTCCGCGGTCAGCAGATCACCGGGTGTGCAGTCCAGTACCGCGCAGATCACGTCGAGGTCATCCAGGCGCAGTGTGGTCGGGGTCGTCGTCCAGAGCTTCGACATCTTGCCGACGCTGATCTCCAGCCCGGCGTCGGCGAGCATCCGCCGCAGTTCCGAGGACTTCCAGATGCCGCGCTCGGCGGCGGCCATCCGTAGGTTCCATTTCATGGGTTCACGCCCTCCCTCCGAATCGGGTCTCCAGACGCCGGTTCGCGTTGAGCCATGCCTGTTCGACGTGGTCGCTGGAGACGTGAATGTACCGGGTCGTCGTGGAGAGCCACTCGTGTCCGAGGACCTCCTGGATCGCTTTGAGGTCCATGCCCGCCCCATAAAGCGACGACGCGCAGTAGTGCCGCAGAACGTGCGGGGTCATCCGGCCCACCCATGCCGGGAGGAACACCGCCGTCTGTGCTTTCAGGCCCTGCCGCAGCACGTCGTCGCTGGCCCGCTGGCAGCGGTGCAACTCGGCGTCGAACCGTTCCGAGGGGATCATCGGCGCATCCGGGTCTTCCCAGTCCGGGCCGAACAGATGGCGCACCTCAGCGAGCCACCAATCGATCAGGCGGTCCGTGCCGTTGATCGCCGGAACCAGCCGCGGCTTCGCACCGCGACCACGAGACCCCTTCCCGAACCGGACATGCAGCTTCCCGAACTCACCCAGGTCCGGCCGCCAATCGCGGATGTCGAGCTTCGCTGACTCGCTGATCCGCAACCCCAGCCTGCGCCAGAGCGATGCGGCGAAGTAGTCGCGGGCTGCGGGCAGGAATTTCCTCGCGCTCGACAGTGAACTCCGCCAGCCCGCGAACAGCACCTCCACCTCAGCATCCGACGGAGGCACCCGAACCCGGCCCAACGAGTTGCCCGACTGCCGGTTGAACTCGTCGATCGGCTGCTCCAGCACGAACCCCGTCAACGCATGAACGTCCGCCTGATACCGAGTGATCGCGAAGTCGTAGAACTGGGCCAGCGCACCCGCTTTCCCCGCCCGAGTGCTCACCGCTCGACCCGCGCGACGCAGCCCCGACAAGAACCGGTCAGCGTCACCCGGTCCAGCCGTCCACAACGGTTCCACCAGGATCTGCCGGAACTCGAACACCGTCGCTCGCGCCGCGAGGATATGCGCGTCCGTCAGCCCCGCAGCCGCCATCGCCAGCGCGTACTGATCGACGATCTCCTGCTCGAAGTCCGCCGCGTCCTGCTCGTCACGGAGCCCACGCGCGGTGCCGATGCTCCGCACTGCAGCGAGTCTCATGACCCCGCCAGTTCACGAACATCACCCATGCATCAACAATACGTCGCTTCTTTCACGAATCGTGAACTTTTTTGTGAATCTATGCAAGCGGTGGGAGCCCAGCGCACCTCTCAACTATGAGAGATCAACGCGTGATGCCCGTGCGCAAACTCACGGCAGTTGGGACACCGGGGTGAGCGCTCCGGGGTCATCGTCGTCGGGCCGAGCGTGACCATCCGTCAGGTGAAAGGCATCTTTGATTCGCTCGCTGCGGATCGGCATGTACACACCATCGACGACTGCGCCGCCGCCAAACATCTGCATGAACTGTGCTGATGCACGCTCGTTCAGGATCGAGGGATTCGCTTCGATCATCCGGTTGATCCGATCGGTCACCTCCGGAGACGCGAGCTGTTCCATTGCCCGTTGAAGCTCAGCAAGTTCTCGCTGATCTTCCAGTCGCGCATTCGACAGGATCTGGCGCTGCTCCGCAATGAAGGCCGAGGCGGCCAGCATGGCCAAGAGGCGCTGCTGCGCCTCTTCGGTGCTCATGCTGGCGCGGTTGTCGTCGATCGCTGACTCGATTGCCTTCGACACATCAGCTGGCTCAGCCTCCGCGAGCTCGGTGAGCGCGAGGGTGGGCGAAAGCCTCGCAGAAGGCTCAAAGGTGGACTTCTTCTTGAAGAGCCGCTTGATCCCAGGCCAAGCCGTGTCGAGCCACCATGCCTTGACGTGAGGCGCGGCGGCGATGGCGATGGCAACCAGTGCCGCAGCGATCAGTTCTCCGAGCTCCTCGGCGCGGCGGCGATCCTCATCACTCAGGCCCGACGGCTCGTAGTCCTGTTCATCGCTGTAGTCCGATTCGTCGTCCGGAATGAAGGTTGCGTGCCCCTTCACATGGCCGCCCGCGGGGTCATACAGGTTCTGGCTGAGTCCGCCGTCAGCCCGCTGCCCAGGGGTGAAGTCGTCGTCGTAGACGTACTTGCCCCGAATCTCCGCCATGCCCAACAACAGTACAGAGAGGCACCGACGCGCACGGGCGCAGAACCACACCTGACTGCCATGAACCGTCACGCGCGCCCATCCGGCAGTCCGATCAAGGCATTCGTCACGGTCGTGATCCGCGGCGAGGCCGATGTGGAGATTCGCGTCGATGGACGCCTCTACATCGCCGGCCCGATCAGCCGCAGCGCCGTGCCCGGGATGGTGAAGGCAATCTGCGAGGAGCTGCAGACGCACCTCGACGTCGTCGTCACTGAGACCGACGGCTCACAGGCCAGCTTCGAGGTGTTCTACCGGCGTGAGTCACGGTTCGCTCCACCAGCGGAGGAAGTTCCGACTCCGCCACCACCGCGGGCGATCTCACCGTTCGTGATCACGGCGGATGGATTCATCCCCGGCGAAGACGTGGACGTCGCAGTCGTCTTCAGGAGCGGCTCGGTCGACGGTGACGGCGTGGCTCGTGGGCTCATCGATCCACGTCAGCTCGGGGACGGAGTCCGAGCGGTGATCCTCTTCGGGAACGTCTCCGGCACCGTGCACCGGGAGTCGATCGAATGAGTTCCCCGAATCCTCGCGGCACCAACGACCAGGTCACCAACATCGCGCTGCTCGCTCTGGCTGGCGGTGTCGTGATCTTCGCCGCACTTCGTGCGGCAGGCTCGATCACCGCCTGGCTGAGCGGATTGCCAGAGCCGTCGGGCGGCCTCGCCGCGGGACTGAACGTTGTCACCGATCCCCTGAATCCAGGTGCCGCGCTCGGCGCGCCCGGGCTCAACCCAGTCTTGTACTGGGTCGTCGCGTCGGTGCTCGTGATTGTCCCGATCGTCCTCGCGGCCTGGCTCTGGATGAGGTGGCGCTCCAGGAGGAAGAAGCCGAAGGACGTGCACCTCATCGAGGGCGTCGCGACGGGGACCGAGGTGTCGGCCGCGGCGGGTCGAAAGGCCCTGCTCTCCCGGGCACAACGACTGCGGCCGTCGCTGACTCGGGCCGATGCGAAGCCCGAGCACGTCGGGTACCTGATCGGACGCGCCGCAGGCCAGCAGGTCTGGGCGACGGTCGAGGACTCCTTCCTGCTCATCGGCCCGCCCCGCCAGGGCAAGGGTCTCCACATCGTCATCAACGCGATCCTCGACTCGCCCGGCCCAGTCATCACCACGTCGACTCGTCCCGACAACCTCGCCGTGACCTTCCGGGCCCGGGAGCGGCGCGGGCCGGTCGCGGTCTTCGACCCGCAGCACCTCGCGCCCGGTGTCCCGTCCGGATTGCGGTGGTCGCCCGTGCGAGGCTGCGAGGACGCGTTCACGGCCATGGTCCGCGCCGAGGGGCTGGCGTCATCGGCCGGCTTCGGCAGTGTCGAGACAGGTGGCTTCTGGCAGGGGAAGACCGCCGAGGTCCTTCACTGCCTGCTGCACGCCGCAGCAATCGACGGTCGCGACGCCCGAACCCTCTTCCAATGGGCGCACTCACCGACTGCGGCGCGAGACGCGGTGCGGATCCTGTCGAACTCGCCGTACGCAGTCGAAGGCTGGGCTGACGAGCTCGAGCAGTCGATCAACTCGGACCCGAAGTCACGGGACTCGATCTGGCTCGGCGTCGGCCTCGCCTTCAAGGGTCTTGCAGACCCCCGGGTGATGGACGCTGTCACCCCACGAGAAGACGAGCTCTTCGATCCGGAGCCGTTCCTCCGCGAGAACGGCACGCTCTACCTGCTCGGGACAGCGGAAGGCGCGGGTGCTTCCGGCGCGCTTGTCGCGGCGTTCATCGAGGATGTCGTCCGGGTGGCCAAGGTGCTCGCGAACGACAGCACGAAGTTCCGCCTCGACCCGCCCCTGCTCCTGGCCCTCGATGAGATCGGGAACCTCGCGCCGTTGCCGAGCCTTCCGCTACTGATGGCGGAGGGCGGCGGGTCCGGCATCACTGCGATGCCGGTGCTCCAATCCCTCGCCCAGGCACGAACCCAGTGGGGCCAGGACAAGGCTGGCATCATCTGGGGCGCGTCGATCGTGAAGATCGTCCTCGGGGGGCTCGCCGAAGCGAAGGACCTCACCGACCTGCGGATCATGTTCGGAGAGCGGGATGAAGAGACCGAGAACGTGTCCATGGACCACTTCGGCAACAAGTCGTATCAGCGCTCTCTGCGGAAGGTGCCGATCCTCCCCGAGGACACGATCCGCACGATGCCCTTTGGCACGGGGATCGTCATGCTCCGATCGACCCGGCCGATGATCACGGATCTGCGCAAGTGGACTGAGCGGCCCGACGCGACGCAGCTCGAGACGGACGCGGACGATGTCGAGTCGCTGATCCGCAATGCGTCGAAGCGGCCAGTGGTGCCACCGCGCACCTGACCTGTGGGGAGCGGGCGAGTGTCCGCAGCAGATCCCCGCAAGTCAGGAATGGGGTCCGCACATGGATATCAAGACGCAGCAGTCGACGTCCGGCTTCATCGTCGGCGATCTCCGCATGCAGCAGACCAAGACGGGAGAGCCGATGCTCACCGTCCGGGTTGGCCAGGAGCGGTTCGAGGCGGCCGAGGGCGGCGGGTTCAAGCAGCTCGAGAGCCACTTCTTCAACATCGTCCAGTACGGCAAGTCCGCCGAGCGCACCTTCGCCCAGTTCAAGCCCGGGGACCGGTTCGTCGCCGAGGGCTACGCGCGCGACTTCGAGTTCACCGGGCGCGAGGGCGACCAGATCACCGGCCAGGAGTTCGTCGTCAAGAAGATCGGGCATGACACCGCCTGGACGCGGTACGTCGTCGACCGGGAGCCGCGCACGCCCTCCGCCGAGCGTGGGACGCCAGCGGTCGAGCGTCAGGGACCGTCGCGGGAAGAGCCGTCCGCGCCCGATGCGGAGCCTTCTCCGTCGGCATCCGAGAAGTCCCGCTCCCCGCGCTCGAAGAAGGCCGCTGAGGCCGAGTCGGTCGAAGTCGATCCCGGCTCCATCGAGTCGCCGGCCCTGCAGTCGGTCGGCGCCGAAATCCCCTTCTGAGGTGTGGGGATGAGCGACGATACGCGCGAACCGGACAATCCGATTGTCGTCGAACCCGGCCCCGACGACATCGCCGAGGTCAATCCGGAACTCGACATGCAGGACGATGACTGGACACCGGGTGAGCCGCTGTACTACCACTCAGTCCTCACAGAGCCGGAGCCGGAGCAGCCGCCGACGAAGGCGAATGCCTTCCAATGGGGCCTGCTCACTGCGGCGGAACTCGAGCACGAGCTGCTCCTGCTCAACGCGTGGGTGAACTGGCTCCGGATCGAGTTCGCACTGCCCGCCGCTGTGGTGCCGCCGCTGTGGCATCGGCACCGGCCCCTCCTGCAGGAGCTCTCGGCGCTGCACCTGTACCACCGGCACAGCTACGCGACGACGGCACAGCTCACCCAGCCGCTGGCGTGGATGAAGGAGTTCGCCGCAGCGCAGGGCCGCCTGCGCGAGTGGGTCAACATCATCGGCACCAAGCTCGACCGAGATCGGCCGATGCGGCAGACCACCTGGCCAGGCGAAGACCCGTGGGACGACCCGCAGGAGTACAAGGTCACTGACCGCGAGGCCGACTTCAAGGCGTTCGTCACCGAGGCGGTGCTTCGGCGGGAGGCGCTGGACCGGGCCGACGAGGAGATTCGCCGTGGGCCCCGCAAATGACCGGGAGCGCGAGCTGCAGCAGAAGCGCGATACCGAGCGCGCCCGCAGAGAACGCCTGAGGCGTCAGGAAGCGGCCCGCGACAAGAACCGCGAGCGGGTCAAGGCGTGGGCCGCCGCCAACCCCGACAAGGTGAAGGCGCGACGCGAAGCATGGAAAGCGAAGAACGCTGACCGCCAGCGGGAGCACGCCCGGAACTACTACCACCGGCATCTCGACGAGCGGCGCGCCGCAGCCCGAGCACAGAACGCAAAGCGCCGCGAAGACCCCGAGGTTCGCGAGACGGAACGCGAGTACCGGGCCAGCCGGCGGGACGTCCTGAACGAGCAGCAGAACGCCCGCCGCTCCGAGCCGGAGGCCCGAGAACGCCACAACCAGGAACAGAACATCCGGCGGAAGGTGGATCGCCGGCTGCACAAGCTCGGTCTGCCGCCGCGACCGAAGCATCGCTGGACGATCGACGAGCGACTGGAGATGGAGCGTGAGCAAGCCGCGGCGGCGAAGCGGCGCTGGACGAAGTCCGACGTCGCCAAGCTGCAGGAGGAGGCAGCAGCCATCCGAGGCGAGGCGTACTGGGCCTCCCCCGATCGCTTCCAAGTGAAGCTCGAAGCGCGGATCCAAGCCGACCTTGATCGACCGAAGCGACTCGCTGCCGCCGTGGACGCATTGCTCGATGGCCGCGAAGGTAGTCGGCTTCGCGAGGAAGTCCGCATGGACTCGATCGCCCGCCAACTCCGCGGAGCCGATCCCTACCCGGACCCGAGCCTGGAAGCGCGTCGTCGGGCCGCGGAGCTCATCATCGAGCGGGCGCAGCAGGTCCAGGCGCCGGAGGCCGTCGAGCCTCCCGACGAGCGAGGGCTGCGGATCGCATGACTGGAAAGCCCGAGCGGACGTACCGGCTACGCGCCGTCGAGCGCGGCAATCCCGACGTGCAACGACTCCTCGAGGTGATGATCCGGCTGGCGATTCAGCGGCGAGAACTCGCCCGCGTGACGCAGCAGGCGGCTCCCCTGGCACCATCCGGACGCCGAAGTTAGAATCTCAATACCGCCGGGCAGCCGTGCGGGGACATCAGAGGGCGCTCTCAAGTCACTGAGCGCATCAAGTCGGTCTCGACGCTAACCACTGTCGGTCGACGCCCAATCGGGTATTCACAGTTCATCGTCCCCGCTGCGCCGCGGTTCGAACTGTGAAAGGACTCCACGTGTTCAACGACGCTGACACGCTCGTCAACCCGGCACCCGCCGTGACCTCGATCGCGGTCTCATACCTTCGGGTGTCGACCAAAGACCAAGCACAGCGGGGCGGCCGCGACGAGGGCTTCTCGATCCCCGCCCAGCGGGAGGCGAACCAGCGCAAGGCCGACGCCATCGGAGCGCAGATCGTGGAGGAGTTCGTCGATGCAGGCGAGTCCGCGAAGAGCGCCGACCGCCCAGAGCTCATGAGGATGATCCAATACGTCAAGCAGCACCGCGTGAGCTACTGCATCGTCCACAAGGTCGACCGGCTCGCCAGGAACCGAGCGGACGACGTGGCGATCCATCTCGCTTTGCGGGAGGCCGGGGTAATGCTGGTGTCGGCGACGGAGAACATCGACGAGACTCCGTCGGGCATGCTCCTTCACGGCATCATGTCGTCCATCGCCGAGTTCTACTCGCGCAACCTCGCCACCGAGGTGGTGAAGGGGCTCACCCAGAAGGCGCAATCTGGTGGGACCCCAGGCAAGGCGCCCGTCGGCTATCTGAACAACCGGAAGCTGGATGAGAGTCGACGCGAGGTCAGATTCGTCGAACTCGACCCGGATCGAGCCCCGCTCGTCAAGTGGGCGTTCTACGCCTACGCGACTGGCGAGTGGTCCCTCAGTTCGCTCCAGCGTGAGTTGGCGATGCGCGGGCTGACGACCGTGCCGACGCCCAAGTTCCCGTCGACACCGCTCTCCACCAGTGCTGTGCACAAGATGCTGACCCGCCCCTACTACAAGGGCACGATCATCTACCGCGGAACGAGCTACCAGGGGACGCACGAGCCACTGGTGCCGCCCGAAGTCTGGTACCAGGTGCAGTCAGTGCTTCGGAGCCATGACAGCGCCGGGGAACGAACACAGAAGCACGAGCACTACCTGAAGGGAACCCTCTTCTGTGGACAGTGCGGCTCGCGGCTCCTCGTCGCGCATGCGAAGAGCAAGAGCGGCATGATCTACCCGTACTTCGTGTGCGCAGGTAGACAGACCGGGCGAACGAACTGCGATCGGTCGGCGATTCCCATTCCTACAGCCGAGCGCATGGTCGAGGACTACTACCAGCGGATCGCCCTGGCACCCGAGACCCAGCTCGCAGTGCGAGATGCGATCGCGGCTGACTTCGACCACCGGGTCGCGAGCGGGAAAGTCGAACTCGATCAGCTCGTAGGTCGTCAGTCCGACATCGAAGATCAGCAGAAGCGACTGCTCGACGCGCACCTCGCCGGCGCCGTCCCGCTGCGACTCCTGCAGGAGAAGCAGACCGCCCTGGAACTCGAGCTGGAGGGCCTCAAGGATCGCATCCAGGCCCACATGGGCGACTATGCGGAGGCGAAAGCGTACCTCGGCGATTGCCTGACGCTCCTCGGCGACTGCGCCGCGATGTACACGGCCAGCGACGCCGAGAATCGGCGTCTGCTCAACCTCGCCCTGTTCGACAGGGTCTACGTCGATGCCGACGGCGAGCCGCAGTTCGACCTGCGCCCCGAGGTCGGATTCCTGACGGATACCGAGACGCTCGCCAAAGCCCGGGAGTGGGACGGCTCAGGCGTGCCGGGTTTGAACATGCCCGGTGTTCAAACATTGCTTAGTGGGTGGACCCAGGGGGATTCGAACCCCCGACCTTCTCATTGCGAACGAGACGCGCTACCAACTGCGCCATGGGCCCTCGAGCAACCGGTCGAGGATATCACCCCCGCCGGCGGCGCCCGAAACCGGGTACGCGCCGGTCACCGCGCCCGAAGATCGGGGCGACCGGGAGCCGTCAGCTCACCCGGCGGCGGCGCTCGAGGATCGCGTCGAGGTCGGTGCCGCCGAGCGCGGAGTCGTCGAGGATCCCCATCGTCGCGTAGCGGTTGCCGCCGGGTGCTCCCCGCTCGACGCGCGCGGGCGGCCCGTCGGGCGCGGCCCGCAGACCGGCGGCCACCTCGGAACCACGCGGGGCCGAGGCGGCCGGGCGCGCGACCTCGGGCCCGCGGTGCGCGTCGCGCAGCCGCTGCTGCGAGGCGGCGGAGGCGGCCCGCAGCTGCGCGGCCAGCGCGGTCGACCCGAGCGATCCGGTCTCCCCCGCGGCGGCCGGGCGCACCTCGGCGCGGCTCAGGTACAGCGGCTTGGGCACGGGCACCGGGGTCCAGTCCTCGCCGCGGGCGGCGACCTCCTCGAGGTCGATGTCCTGCAGCGGGGTGGCGCGGCGTCGGCGGGCGGGCGCGGCGAGCGGCCGGCGCTGGTCGAGGCGGCGCTGCACGGCGATCGAGAGCACGACCCCGCCCGCGGCCGCGGCGAGGATGATCCAGCTGGCGACGGTCGCGGCGGTCGTCGTGAGGATCCACCCCTGCACCACGAGCGCGACGATCGAGGCGAGCAGCAGCCCCGCCGCGAGTCGTCGGGCGCGTCGCTGGCGGACGCGCTGCAGTTCGGCGCGGGTCGCCGCGTCGCGCTCGGCCGCGCCGGCGCGCGCGGGCCGACCGGGTTCGGCGGCGACCTCGGGGCTCGCGACCGCGGCGGGCTCCGCCTCGTCGTAGGTCCACATGCCGGCGCTCTCGACCCCGACGGTGAGCCGACGGCGCTCGGCCGCCTCGGCGGCGCGCTCCTCGCGGCGGCGCAGCCAGGTGGGCAGCAGGTAGAGGAACCAGAGGGCCGCGGCGATCGCGATCATGATCGCCGTGCCGGTGCCGCCGAACTCCATGCGCACACGGTACGGCCGGGTCGGCCCGACACCCCGGCGACCCGCCGCGCGCTCAGCCCTCGGTCGGCTCCCCGAGCGCGGCGAGGCCCGCGCGGTACGAGGCGGCGACGTCGCCGAGGAACCTCTCGACGAGCGCGATCTCCTCGGGCGAGTAGGCGGAGGCGCGGGTGTGCAGGTCGCCGATCATCGGCATGAGGTGCCCGAGGGTCGCCTGCACCGAGCGCGGATTCGGCACCACCTGCACGCTGCGGCCGTCGCTCTCGTGGCGCACGCGGTGCGCATGCCCGGTCTGCTCGAGGCGGCCGATGACGCCGGTCACGGCGCCCGGCGTGATGCCCAGCCGGGTCGCGAGCTCGCTCGGCGTGAGCGGGCCGTCGCGCTCGAGCCAGTCCATCGCGTCGAGCGCGGTGCCGTTGAGCTCGAGCGCCCGGGCGAGGCGCGCGTGATAGCGCTGCGCGAGCGAGCTCACGAGGCGCAGCGCCTCGGCGTAGCCGGGGGGCGTGGAGGCGACCGTGAGCTCCGGCATGCTCACCTCGTCCACGCGATCACCTCCCCCGTCAGGATACGACGGTCCGCGCGATGATTTACTTGACTTAGTAAAACATATGCGGCACGCTGGCGGGGCGCCCCGCTGGGGACGCACCTCGATCGCCCCGCACCACGGAGATCCCCATGCCCCTGCTGCCCTCGCTCATCGGACGCGTCCGCTCCTGGATCGTCGTCGTGCTCGCCCTGCTCGCGGCGGGCGCCGGATTCGCGCTCATCCCGAGCACCGCGAGCGAGGGCTTCCCCCCGACCGGCCTGCCCGACAGCGCCGAGTCGGCGCAGGTGGCCGCGGCGCTCGAGAACGCGCCCGACGGCGAGACGACCGTGGGGATCCTGCTCTACACCCGCGCCGACGGCGGCGACCTGACGAGCGACGACCTCGCCTCGGTGCAGGCGTCGGCCACCCGGCTGGCCGACGCCTCGATCGCGCCGCGCGCCGTCGTGCCCCAACCCTCCGACGACGGCTCGGCCGCGATCGTCGTCGTCCCGCTCGATCGGGCGGAGGTCGAGGCCGACGTGCCGGCGGCGGCCGACCAGCTGCGCGAACTCGCCCGCGACGGGCTCGCCGACGACCTGCAGGCCCGCCTCACCGGCCCCGTCGGCTTCCAGGCCGACATCTCCAACGCCTTCGCGGGCGCCGACTTCAAGCTCCTGCTCGTCACCGTCATCGTCGTCGGCGTGCTGCTGATCGTCACCTACCGCAGCCCGGTGCTCTGGCTCGTGCCGTTGCTCACGGTCGGCATCGCCGACGGTCTCGCGCGTCAGGTCGTCGCCTGGCTCGGCCCGCTCGCGGGCTTCGACATCGACCCCTCGGTCGGCGGCATCCAGTCGGTGCTCGTGTTCGGCGCCGGCACCAACTACGCGCTGCTGCTCGTCGCGCGCTACCGCGAGGAGCTGATCCGCACCCCCGATCGCTTCGACGCGATGCGCGTGGCCGTCCGGCACGCCGGGCCGGCGATCCTCGCGAGCGGCGGCACGGTCGCCCTCTCGCTGCTGCTGCTGCTGCTGTTCGGCGAGCTCGGCGGCACCCGCGCCCTCGGCTTCGCGTGCGCGGTCGGCATCGGCGTCGCCCTGCTGTTCGGGCTGCTCGTGCTGCCCTCGGCGCTCGTGGTGAGCACCCGCGGGCTGTTCTGGCCCTTCGTGCCGCGCTTCGACCCGGAGGCCGAGCCCAACCGACGCAGCCTCTGGGCGCGCATCGGCCGTCGCGTCGCGCGCCGCCCCGCGATCGTCGCCCTCGTCGCCGTCGTCGGCCTGGGAGCGCTCATGACGGGCCTGCTCGGGTTCCGGGTCGGGCTCTCGCAGACCGACCAGATCCTCGGCGACCCCGAGTCGGTGCAGGCCCAGCGCGTGCTCGAAGACGTCTACCCCGCGGGCCTCAGCGCGCAGACGATCGTGCTCGCGCCGGAGTCCGCGGCCGACGAGGTGGTCGCCCTCGCCGAGACGACCGACGGGGTGGAGGCGGCCCGCGCCGGCACCGGCTTCGACGGCCTCGCACGCGTCGACGTCACCCTCGACGGCGAACCGCAGAGCGACGAGGCCTACGCCGCGATCCGGGCGCTGCGCGCCGCGTACGCGGACGCCGGCGGCGCGACGGCCGAGGCGCTCGTCGGCGGAACCGACGCCACCGCGCTCGACGTGGCCGACGCGGCGGCGCGCGACCAGCGGCTCATCCTGCCGCTCATCATCGCGGTCGTCTTCGGGATCCTCGCGCTCCTGCTGCGCTCGCTCGTCGCGCCCGTCGTGCTCATCGCCACAGTTCTCGCGACCTTCTTCGCGAGCCTCGGCGCCTCGAACCTCATCTTCCAGAACCTGCTCGGCTTCCCGGCCTTCGACACGAGCGTCGTGCTGTTCGGGTTCCTGTTCCTCGTCGCGCTGGGCGTCGACTACAACATCTTCCTCGTGACCCGCGCGCGGGAGGAGCGGGCGCGGCACGACGCGCGCGAATCGATGATCCGGGCGCTGGGCGGCACCGGTGCGGTGATCACGAGCGCCGGCATCCTGCTTGCGGCGGTGTTCGTCGTGCTCGGCGTGCTCCCGGTCGTGGCGCTCGCGCAGATCGGCGTCATCGTCTGCATCGGCGTGCTGCTCGACACCCTCGTGGTGCGCACCGTGCTCGTGCCGGCCATCGTGTTCCTGCTCGGCGACCGCTTCTGGTGGCCGGGCCGCATCGGGCGGGCCCGCGCGGCCGAGGACGGCGAGGCGGCCGCGAGCGCGACGGAAATCTCCGAGACGGCGCCGACCGCGTAGCGGGGTCCGGGCTCGCACGGGCGGCGCGTCGCGGCCGGCCAGCGGGGCCACGAGCGCCGTGCCGGATAGCGTGTCTCGCCGGCATCGCGCCGCGCCCGACCCGAGAGGCCCCGATGACCCAGACCGCGCCCGACGCCCCCGAAGCCCACGCCGCCGCCCGCGAGCCCTGGTGGCACCGCCACGTCGAACTGATCGTCGTGGTGCTGCTGGGCATCGTGTCGGTCGCCACCGCCTACACCTCGTTCCAGTCGGCGCTCTACGGCGGGCAGAGCGACGACAAGGTCGCCCAGAGCGAGGACGCCGGCACCGAGGCCGAGTCGCTCTACCTCGAGGGCAACCAGCAGTACGTGCAGGACACCCAGACCCTCCAGCAGCTGCGACTGCTCGACGTCGCCGCGCAGGCGGGCGACCCAGTCGCCTCGGCCCAGTACGACGAGCTCTACTTCGTGGGCGTCTCCGACCCGCTCGACACGGCGATCGAACGCGCCGCCGCGATGGACGCGGCCGAGCCCGACTTCTGGCACGACCCCCAGGCCGACGACGACTACCAGCAGGCCCTGTTCGGCGCCTACTCCGACAAGGACGACGAATCCGACGCGCTCTGGGAGCAGGGGGATGCGCTCGGCGGCCAGGGCGACACCCTCGGCTTCTACACGGCGCTGATGGCGATCTCGCTGTTCCTGCTGGGCGTGGCGGCGGTCGTCAAGCGCGCGCTCATGCGCTGGATCCTGATCGCGGTCGCGGGCGGGGTCTTCCTCGTCACCGCGGTGCTGACGGCGACGATCCCGTTCGTCTGGATCTGAGCTCGTCTGGATCGAGCTGCGACCGGCGCGACCGGCGGGGGTCCCCGTCGGCGCGCCGGACTACCGCACGCGGAGCGGGCTGAGCGCCGCGGCCCGGTCGGCGGCCGGGACGACGCCGGCCCCCGCGGGAACGCGCCCCTCCTTCCAGCGGCGCAGCACCCCCTCGGGAAGCTCCTCCGCGGTGAGCGCGAAGCAGAAGTGGTCGCGCCAGTCGCCGTTGATGTGGATGAACCGGCGGCGCAACCCCTCGTAGCGGAAGCCGAGCTTCTCGACGACCCGCAACGAGGGCGCGTTCTCGGGCCGGATGCAGATCTCCATGCGGTGCAGGCCCAGCGAGAAGAAGCAGTGGTCGGTCGCGAGGGCGACCGCCGTCGGGGTGGCGCCGCGACCGGCGAAGCGCTCCGCGATCCAGTAGCCGATCGAGGCGGAGGAGAGCGAGCCGTAGGTGATGCCGGAGACGTTCAGCTGCCCGGCGAACTCGCCGTCGACCTCGACGACGAACGGCACCCCGCCGCCGGCGCGCTGGTGGGTCAGGAGCGAGCGGATGCTCCCCCGCACGTCGAAGGCGAGGGGGCCGTGCGGGTTGGTCGCCTCCCAGGTGCGCAGCCAGCCGCGATTGAGGGCGAGCTCGTGCTCGAGGGCGCGCGCGTCGCGCAGCCGGATCGGCCGGATGACGACCGCGCCGTCACGCAGCGCCGGAGTCGTCCCCATGAGGGTTCAGCGTAGCCGCGTAGCCGACCAGCCAATCGCGGAACTCGGGGCCCAGATCGTCGCGGTCGGCGGCGAGCTTCACGATCGTCTTCAGGTAGTCGAGCTTGTCGCCGGTGTCGTAGCGCCGCCCGCGGAACACCACCCCGTGCACGCCGCCGAGATCGTCGCGGCCCGCCATCTCCTGCAGGGCGTCGGTCAGCTGGATCTCGTTGTTCTTGCCCGGCTCGGTGCGCTCGAGCACGTCGAACACCTCGGGACGCAGCACGTAGCGGCCGATGAGCGCGAGGTTCGAGGGCGCGCTGCCCGGCGCGGGCTTCTCGACGAGCCCGGTGACCCGCACCACGTCGTCGTCGTCGGTCGGCTCGACCGTCGCGACGCCGTAGAGGTGGGCCTGGGCCGGGTCGACCTCGAGCAGCGCGATGACGCTCGTGTCGCGCTCGGACTGCACCTCGAGCATGCGCGTCAGCAGCACGTCGCGTTCGTCGATGAGGTCGTCGCCCAGCAGCACGGCGAAGGGCTCGTGCCCGACGTGCATCTTGGCCCGCAGCACCGCGTGACCCAGCCCCTTCGGGTCGCCCTGGCGCACGTAGTGGAGGTCGGCGAGATCCGTGGAGTACTTGACCTTCTCGAGCTTCTCGAGGTCGCCCTTCGCGGTGAGCACCTGCTCGAGCTCGCCCACCTTGTCGAAGTGGTTCTCGAGGGCGCTCTTGTTGCGGCCCGTGATCATGAGCACGTCGTGCAGGCCGGCGGCGACCGCCTCGGCGACGACGTACTGGATCGCCGGCTGGTCGACGACCGGCAGCATCTCCTTGGGCATCGCCTTGGTCGCCGGCAGGAACCGGGTGCCCAGTCCAGCGGCGGGGATCACGGCCTTCGTCAGAGGGGAGGGCATCCCCCCAACCTACGGCACGCTCCTCCGTAGAATCGGTCCATGCCAGGGAACGCGGAGGGCGCCGACGACGCCAAGCGCGCGCTGCGCGCCGAGCTGCGCGAGCGTCGGCGGATCCGCACCGCGACCCAGCGCGAGCACGATGCGGCGGGGCTCGCCGCGCACCTGCGCGAGCTCGTCGAGCGCACCGGAGCGCGCTCGCTCTCGGCCTACCTCTCGCTGCCCGACGAGCCGCCGACGCGCGAGTTCCTGGCCTGGGCGACCGAGCGGGGCATCCGCGTGCTGCTGCCGATCTCGCGGGAGGACGGGCTGCTCGACTGGGCCCTCTACGACGGCGCCGACGAGATCCTCGACGCCTTCGGCATGCCGGCGCCGAGCACCGAGCTGCTGAGCCCGCTGGCCATCAACGACGTCGACCTCATGCTCGTCCCGGCCGCCGCGGTGGACCGCGAGGGCATGCGGCTGGGCTGGGGCCGCGGCTATTTCGACAAGACGCTCGGCTCCATCGAGGGCTGCCCCCCGGTGTACGCCGTGCTCTTCGACGGCGAGCTCGTCGACGAGGTGCCGCGCGAGCGCCACGACATGCCGGTGGACGGGGTCGTCACCCCCGCCGGCATCACGACCTTCTCCTCCGTCGCCTGACTCCGGCGACGCCCCACCCCGACACGACGCGAGACCATGCCCACCTACTCCTACCGCTGCACCGAGTGCGGCACCGCCTTCGACATCCAGCAGTCCTTCACCGACGACGCGCTCACCGAGTGCCCGAACTGCGGCGGCCGGCTGCGCAAGGTCTTCGGCCCGCTCGGGGTGACCTTCAGCGGCTCGGGCTTCTACCGCACCGACAGCCGCGCGGGCTCGGGGTCGGGGTCCGGGTCGGCGGGCAGCGGTTCGTCGGGGTCCGGCTCGTCGGGCTCGGGCGACTCGGGTTCCGGGTCCGGCTCGTCGGGCAGCGGGTCCTCGGGCAGCGGTTCGTCCGGCTCGGGTTCGTCGGGCTCGGGCTCGGGGTCGTCCGGATCCGGATCCTCGGGCTCGGGCTCCTCGGGCTCGAGCTCCGGCTCGACCGGCTCGAAGGCCCCCGCGGCCGGGTGACCCGCTCGCGCCCTCGACCCTCGCGCGGAGAACCCGCGCCGACCGAAGGAGAGAGAATGTTCAAGGGATTCAAGGAGTTCATCCTCCGCGGCAACGTCATCGACCTCGCGGTCGCCGTCGTCATCGGCGCGGCGTTCACCGCGATCGTGAACGCGATCGTCACGGGCGTGTTCAACCCGCTCATCGCCCTGATCTTCGACTCCTCGAGCCTAACGAAGGCCGGGGTCATCCTCCGGGCCGGATCGGGCGACACCCCCGACCTCGTGCTGTCCTGGGGCCTCGTGCTGTCGGCGCTCATCCAGTTCCTGCTGGTCGCGACGGTCGTCTACTTCGCGGTCGTCTACCCGATGAACCTGTTCAAGCGTCGCGCCGAGGAGCGCAAGAAGGCCGAGAACCCCGAGGACCCGTCGCCGGCGCTGCCGACCGAACTCGAGGTGCTCACCGAGATCCGCGACCTGCTGAAGGCCGAGCGCAGCGCGGGCTGAGCGGCAGCGCGGCACACGGTGCAGCGCCCCGGCGCCGCGCCCCGGCCCTAGTAGTGCGGCGGCCGGTCGGCGCGCAAGCGGTCGTCGTTCTCGGTCTCGGCGTGCCGATCCGGCTCGCGCTCCGGCCGCGGATCGCTGCCCTCGGGGGGCGGAGTCGTCGCCCGCCGACCGGGCCGGCGCCGCGAGGCTCCCGCTCCGCTGCGCGGGCTGGCGGTCTCCTCGGGATGCACGCCGGGCCGCTCAGGCGAGCGCGGCACCGCTCACGACCGGGATCTCCTCGGTGACCGGGGCGACCCGCTCCACGCCGGCGAGGCTCGCGATCCGGTCGGCGACCGCGTCGGGGTCGCGGAACAGCTCGAAGGCGTGCACGCGCGCGTAGTGCCAGCCCAGGCGCCGCAGCACCTCCGGCCGCAGCCGCACGGCCTCGCGCAGCGAGCGGCCCAGCAGCACGGAGTCCGTCTCGACGACGACGCAGGTGCCGCCGTGCGCCGCGACGAGCCCGAGCTTGCCGCGGTGGCCGAGCGCGGTGCGCAGCCCCCGTGCGGTGAGGCGCCGGGCCAGGTCGACGAGCATCGGGTCGGAGTCGTCGGGCAGCGGCGCCTCGGCGCGGCGCGCCTCGATCTCGTCGAGGATGCCGGCCAGGGCGATCGCGCCGTGGGTCATGCGGCTCTCGTCGAGGTCGCTCGGGCGGAAGCAGGTCACGATGCCGAGCGAGCGGCGCGCGCGGGTCATCGCGACGGCGAGCAGACGCTCGCCGCCGGGGCGACCGAGCGGCCCGAAGTCGCTGAGCACCCGGCCGTGCGGCGTGCGTCCGTAGCCGAGCGAGAACACGACGCGGTCGCGGCTCTGCGCCGCCGCACGCTCGATGGTCGCGACGGTGAAGGGCTCGGCGCGGTCGGCGAGCACGAACTCGCTGAGCTCGGGATCCCCCGCCATGCCGTCGAGAACGGCCTGCAGCACGCGCACGGCGTGCTTCTCGCTCGCGGTGACGACCATGAGCGACTCGCGGGGCCGCGAGTGGGCGTGCGTGCGCACCAGCTCGACGACGCGCGCGACCTCGCCGTCGACGCTCTCGACGGTGCCGCTGTCGGGGTCGGGCATCCCGGTGCCGTCCTCCACGTACTCCAGCACGAGGCTGCCGTGCCCGAGGAAGGTGCCGGCCCACGGCAGCGAGTCGATGCGCCCGCCGTAGAAGCGGCGGTTGACGAGCTCGGCGAGGTCCTCGCCGCCGGCGCGGTAGCTGCGCGTGAGCTCGAGCGTCGGCAGCAGCTTCGACAACCGCGCGTGCGCCGAGCGCTCGTGCCAGCTCTCCAGGCGCTCGGCCGCGTCCTCGCCGCTCTCCTGCGCGTGCAGCGCCTCCTCCCGTTCGGGCGAGAGCACCGCGAGCTGGAAGGGCGTCGGGGTCTGGGTGACCGGGTCGCCGAAGGCGACCACCTGCTTGGCGCGGCGGATCGCGCCGACGTTCTCGGCGAGGGTCGTCGCGCCCGCGTCGAGCAGCACCACCGCGTCGAAGGCCGTGAGGTCGCTCACCTCGCCGATGCGGTACGGCGACGAGAGCCAGACCGGCGCGATCGAGCGGGCCAGGTGCGGGGCGGCCTCGTGCAGGCCGCGCGCGTCGACGTCGCCGCGGCGCAGGAGGCGCTTGAGCGCGTCGGCCTCCTCGGGCCAGTCGACGAGGCCGATGCGCCAGTTCTCGGCGAGGCGCCAGCCCAGCTGCTGGGCGCTGCCGGCGGCGTGCGCCTCGTCGACCAGCCGGAAGTCGGCCTCGAGCCGGTCGAGCACCTCGGTCTTCGCCCCCAGCAGCGCGCGGTGCGCCGTGAGCAGCTCGTCGAGCACCGACCGCCACCAGGACTGCTCGAGCTCGGCGGGGATGCGCGCCTCGGGCACGTGCCGCGAGGCCAGGTCGGAGATGAGCCCGTCGAGCTCCAGCTCGCGCAGGCGGCCGAGGATCCCGCTGCGCTCCTGCAGGTTCTCGAGCACGTCGCTCTCGGCGGCGAGACCCGCGACGAGTTCGACCAGGGCGGGGATCGGCATCGCCGCGAGGCGGTTCTCGCGGGAGAGCCGGCCGAGCGGGGCGTCGAGCGAGGCGAGCTCGCCCGCCGCCTGCTGCCAGAGCGCCGCCACCTCGGCGAGTCCCACGGGCACCTCGGGCGAGACCCCGGCCGCGACGAAGCGCTGCCAGAGGATGCGCTGCTGCTGCACCGCCGTCAGGGCGGCGTGCAGGTCGGGCACGTGCATGCCCGGCCGCACGTACTCGCGGGCGAGCTTGCGCAGCCGGCGGCGCACGGTCGCGGGCATCTCGGGGTGATCCCGCTTCGAGGCGGTCGCCGTGATGAGCTCGCTCACCGAGCGGTCGAAGACCGCGGGCGTGAAGCGATCGAGGGTGTCGCGGATGTCGACGAGCAGCCGCAGGTGGATGCCGAGCTCGGCGACCGACTGGAAGGGCCGCATGCGGGTCTGCCCGATGAGGGCGGCGCCGCGCTCGAGCAGCAGCGGGAGGCTCTCGGCGTGCAGGTGCTTCGCGGTCGCGTGCGCCCGGTGGGCGGCGTCGGCGGAGTCGAAGCTCGCGCCGTACCAGGGCGAGTCGGCGGGGCCGTAGCGGAACTCGCCGAGCCGGGCGGCTTCGAGCATCGTCTCGGCGACGGCGCCGCGCCCCTCGCGCAGCCGTTCGATCGTGGGCCGAGCGAGGCGCGCCACGGTCGTGGGCGGGTCGGGCAGCAGCGCGAGGCGCGACAACTCCTCGACGCAGTCGAGCACCGAGACCCCGAGGGCCGGATCGCGCTCGGCGAGGGCCGTGCGGTAGTCGAGCAGCACGCTGCGCAGCCGCACGAGCGCGTCGTCGACCTCGCCCATCTGCGGCGCGGCGGCCTTCTCGTTGCGGGCGATGCTGCGCACCAGGTCGCGCCGCAGGGTCGGCGAGGCGACCGCGACGCCGGGCAGCCCGACGGCGGTGAAGCGCTCGGAGATCTCCCGCAGGGTCGCGCGGCGCGAGCTCACGACGAGCACGCGCTTCTCCCGCGAGACGAGCGCGCCGATCGCGTTGACCGCGGTCTGGGTGCCGCCGGATCCGGGGGTCGTCGTCACGACGATCGAGTTGCCCGCCGCGATCTGCGCGATCACCTGCTCCTGCTGGGCGTCGGCGTCGAGCAGCAGCAGGTCGGTGGAGGGCTCGCGGTGGTCGGGATCCATCGGCGCGACCTCGCGGTGCGCCTCCTCGATCGCCCAGCGGGCCGTCGAGTTGCCGGCGAGCGCGTCGAGCACGGGGTGCTCGAGGTCGGCGGCGTCGGCGACGAGCGCGGGCGCGACCTCGGCGAAGGAGGAGACCACGAGGCGCGGCTGCACCTCGATGTCGTCGAGGTGGCCGGTGAGCGCGCGCAGCTGATCGATGACGGCGTTGGGCTTGAACGCGCCGTCCTCCTCGGTGAGCGCGACGAAGGCGCGCGGGTCGAGGTCGATGCCGTGCTGCTCGGCGAACACCCGCGCGAAGGCGGGGTTGAGCGCCGTCGTGCCGCGCAGCTTCAGTTCGAAGTCGCGGCCGTGCCGGCGGATGGCGAGCGGGCGCAGGAGGATCGGCGCGCGGAACCACTCGACGCCGTAGCGCCACCGCACGATGCCGATGCCGAGCTGGATGGCGTCGAGCCCGCGGGTGGTCGCGAGCTCCTGCGCCTTGGCCGCGATCCGATCGGCGGCGACCCGCGCACCGCGCAGCGCCTGGTCGTCGCGGATCAGCTGCGACAGCAGCGTCGGGGAGCCGGTGATGAATCGCGCGAGCCCCCCCGGATGCGTCGCCGACAGCTCGATCCGGCAGCTCGGGTCGTCGTCGAAGTGCACGAGCGGCGAGCGGCCGCCGAGTGCGGCGAGCTCGGCGCGCCAAGCGGTGCGCTCGGGGTCCGCGATGTTGGAGGCCGACCAGTCCTCGCCGCCGACCGCCATCATGTGCGGCGCGGTGACCTGGCGCTCGGCCGCGGGCACGTCGGCATCACCCATCGGGGGATCCTCGTCATGACGGTCGGCGGGCCACACACGGTCACGATAGGTGGGGAAGGCCCGGAATCTCGGGACCCGCGGCGGGTTTCGCGAACTAGGATCGCGGCGTGGACGGCCCTCTCGCGGGCGCTCTCGCGATCGCGCTCACGACGGTGCTCGCCCTCGTCGTCGCCGGAACCGCCGCGAGCGTCGCGCTGCTGCGCCGGCGGGCCCGTGCCGAGAGCGCCGCGCCGCTGCCCGGTCGGCGCGACGCGGGCTCGGCGCTGCTGCGCGCCGACGAGGAGCTGCGGGCCGCCGACGACGAGCTCGACTTCGCCCTCGCCCAGTTCGGTGCCGAGCGGACGGCCGACTTCCGCGCCGCGCTCGCGCGCGCCCATGCCGAGCTCGCGGTCGCGTTCCGCGACCAGCAGCGCCTCGACACCGGCGCGCTCGGGCCCGACTCGCGCCGGCGCACGGTGCGCGAGATCCGCGGGCGTGCGGAGCGGGTGCGCACCGAGCTGGCTCGCGAGGTGGCGAGCTTCCGCACCCTGCGACGAGCCGAGGCCGACGCGCCGGCCACGATCCGCACTCTCCGAGCGCGGGCCGCGCAACTCGCCGAGCGGGTCGCCGCGACGCGCGCGAGCCTCGCGGAACTGGGCACCCGCTACGTCGCGACCGCGCTCGGCGAGGCCGTCGGCGCACCCGACCGGGCCGAGACGGCGCTCGCCGCGGCCGGAGCGCGCCTCGACGAGGCCGAGGCGGACCTCGCGCGCCGGGCCGTGCCCGCGGTCGGCGACGTGATCGCCGCGGCGGAGGGCGAACTCGCGACGGCCGACCAGGCGCTGCGCGGAGCCGAGCGCCGACAGCAGGAGCTCGCCGCCGCCGAGGAGCGCCTCGCCGCGCTGCGGGCCGAGCAGCGCGGGGCGCTCGAGCAGGCCCGGGCGCTGCGCGACGCGCCGCCCGACCCGGACAGCGGCGCGGCGGTGGGCGCGGCGATCGCGGCGCTCGAGCCGCTCGCGCGGGAGGCGGCCGGGGCCTCGGGGGGTCGCGATCCGCTCGCCGAGCTCGACGGGCTCGTCGCGGCGGCCGACCGGCTCGACCAGGAGGTCTCGGCGACACGCAACCAGCAGCGCCGCCTCGACGGCGCGCGCGAGGCCTACGCGGGGGCGCGCCTCACCGCGCGCAGCGAGATCGGCCGGGTGCAGGACTACCTGCGCGCCCACGGCGGCGGGCAGGATGCGCGCACCCGGCTGGCCGAGGCGGAGCGTCAGCTCGAGCTCGCCGAGGCCGCCTCCGACCCGGTCGAGGCGCTCGACGCCGCGCGACGCGCGCAGACCCACGCGCGTGACGCCGACGCGCTGGCGCGCTTTCGCGGCTGAGACCGCGGGGCACTCCGGACGCGGCGCCGGATCCCCACCGGGCACGGAGCGGCATCCGCCCCGGAACGACGTCGGGCCGGGGCGCCGCGGCACCCCGACCCGATTCGTCGCGCGTGAGCGATCACGCGGCGGGCGTCACGCCTGCGGCGCCTCGCCCTGCTGAGCGATCGCGAAGCGGACGACGCCGTCGCCCGCGAGCTGCGCGTCGAGCACCTTGTCCTCGAGCAGGGTCGCGGCGTTGGGCTCGAGGAACACGCGAGCGCCGTCGCGCTCGACGAGCTTGTCCTCGTTCTCGGGCTGCGGGGTCACGGCCACCTCGAACTGCGCGTCGGGGGTGCCGGTCCCGCGGATGCGCAGGCCGCCCTCGGGCGATCCGGCGTTCTGGGCGACGATGGTCTTCACGAGGTCACTGGCGGACTCGGTGAGAGTGAGCATGTGTGCTTCCTTCCGTGGTCACGGCCGGGCTCTGAGGGCAGAGTCCGGGAGTCGGCCACGATTCCGCAGATCGCCCCCGAGGTCGACCCGGAGCCCGCGATGTCCAGGGGATGCCCAGGCGCCGTCCGGCGGGACGCGACGACCACGGCTCGCCCACGCACCCGCCACGCCGGGCGTGCCCGACCGCCAGACACTCAGCCGCGCGGCGGCAGCGCTCCCCCGGTCGCGAGGCGCATGAGGTCGGAATCGAGATCGACCGCGACGCCGTTCGCGGCGGATCCGAAGCGGCTCGCGTACCCGGCCCCGCGCCCGGCGGCGCCGCGCATCGCCTCCCGCACCTCGGAGCGGGCGAGGGCGAGCAGTTCGCGCGCCGCACGGTCGACGCGGCCGGCGAGGGCGGGATCCTGCCAGTCGTCGCCCGAGGCGAACAGACCGGTCGGGGTCGTCGCGGCGCGCAGGTAGGCGAAGAGGCCGCGCAGCTGGTCATCGATCACGAGCGCGTGCCGGGGCGTGCCCGCGGTCGCGGCGAGCAGCACCGGGGTGCCGACGAGCACGTCGTCGTCGAGCACCTGCAGCACGCCGGTGAGCAGCGCGCTCGGCCCGGCCTTGTAGACCGGCGTCGCGACCACGACCGCGTCGGCGGCCGCGAGGATCTCGGCGACCGCGGTGAGGCGCGGGCCGAGCAGCTGGGAGCCGAGCGCCGCGGGCAGCTCGGGCAGCACGCCCTTGAGCTCGACGCGGTCGACGACGACGCGGTCGCCGGTCTCGGCGGCGAGCGCGACGAACCTCTCGCTCGCCCGGTCGGCGAGCAGGCCCGTCGACGACGGGTCGCTCACGCCGGCCGAGACGACGGCGAGACGCAGGATGCGGGGGTCGGTCACGCCGCGACCTCGCTGTCCTGGTAAGGCGAGCCGCCGGTGACGTTGTCGCCGCGGTTGGCGTTCGGGCGGGGCTGACGCACCGGTCCGTCGCCGTAGACCTCGCGCACGCGCGCGGCGTGGGTCGGGGCCTCGGCGACGCCCTCCTCGCGGCGCGCCTCGAGCTCCGTGCGCAGCACGGGCACGACCTCGCCGCCGAGCAGCTCGAGCTGCTCGAGCACGGTCTCGACCGGCAGGCCCGCGTGGTCGACGAGGAACAGCTGGCGCTGGTAGTCGCCGAAGTGCTCGCGGAAGGTCAGGGTCTTGTCGATGACCTCCTGCGGGCTGCCGACGCTGAGCGGCGTCTGCGCCATGAAGTCCTCCATGCTCGGGCCGTTGCCGTAGACGGGGGCGTTGTCGAAGTAGGGGCGGAAGGCGTTCTTGGCGTCCTGCGAGTTCTTCGCGAGGAAGGCCTGCCCGCCGAGCCCGACGATCGCCTCCTTCTGGGTGCCGTGGCCGTAGTGCTCGAAGCGCTGGCGGTAGAAGGCGATGAGGCGCTGGTAGTGCTCCTTCGGCCAGAAGATGTGGTTGGCGAAGAAGCCGTCGCCGTAGAAGGCGGCCTGCTCGGCGATCTCGGGCGTGCGGATCGAGCCGTGCCACACGAACGGCGCGACGCCGTCCAGGGGGCGCGGGGTCGAGGTGAAGCCCTGCAGCGGGGTGCGGTAGCGGCCCTCCCAGTCGACGACGTCCTCGCGCCACAGCCGGTGCAGCAGGTTGTAGTTCTCGAGGGCGAGCGGCAGCCCCTGGCGGATGTCCTGCCCGAACCACGGGTACACCGGCGCGGTGTTGCCGCGGCCGAGCATGAGGTCCATGCGGCCCTTCGCGAGGTGCTGCAGCATCGCGTACTCCTCCGCGATGCGCACCGGGTCGTTGGTCGTGATGAGCGTCGTCGAGGTCGAGAGGATCACGCGCTTGGTGAGCGCGGCGATGTGCGCCAGGAGCGTCGTGGGGCTCGAACTGACGAAGGGCGGGTTGTGGTGCTCGCCGACCGCGACGACGTCGAGGCCGACCTCCTCCGCCTTCACCGCGATCCTGACGAGGGCGTCGATGCGCTCCGCCTCGCTCGGCGTGCGCCCGCTGACCGGGTCGCGCGTGACGTCGCTGACCGACATGATTCCGAACTGCATGGTCGCTCCTCGAGCTCTCATTTACATGCGTTTGCATGGACTCTAACCCGGCAGGGCTCCGCGGTATTCCGCACACTGGAGGGGTGAGCGACGACCCCCGGCTGAACGCCGCCCGGTACCGCGTCGATCGCGACTCCCGCCCCGACGCCATGCCCGCCGAGGACGAGGGCGGCGTCGAGCGCGGCGACGCGGGGGCCCCCACCGCCGAGCAGCGCGCGGCCTACGTCGAGATCGCCCTCCAGCAGGCGATGCGGCGCGGCGACTTCGACGACCTGCCCGGGGCGGGCCGACCCCTCACGGGCCTCACCGGCCGCCACGACCCGGACTGGTGGATCCGCCGCAAGATCGAGACGGAGGGCCTCGGCGGCCTCGGCCCGCCCGCGCTCACGCTGCGGGTCGAGTCGCAGCAGCTCGAGACGCGCCTCGACGCCCTCGGCTCGGAGCGCGACGTGCGCGCCGCGATCGAGGACTTCAATGCGCGCGTCGTCGAGGCGCGGCGCCAGCTGCTCGGCGGCCCGCCGGTCGTGACCCCGACGCGCGACCTCGAGGCCGAGGTGGCCGCCTGGGCGGCGCGGCGTGAGGCCCGGCACCGCGAGCTCGCCGCCCAGCAGGACGCGGCGCGCGCCGCCGGGCGCGGCGCTCGGCGCCTCGGGCGACGGCGACGCTCCGATCACCGCACGCGCGGTGAGTGAATCCTGAACGCCGCCGCCGAGCTTCCTCCGTGCGGGCACGCGTCGCATCGGCGAGCGGGACCATGGCGCTTTGCGTTCCCCGGAACGCCGACGCTCCCGCGCCGCGCGTTCCCGCGCGTTCCCCGGAAGGAGCCCCGCCATGCCCGCCACCCCTCGGCCCGCCACCCCTGAGCCCACGACCCGCGAATCGCGGTCCCGCGGCGTCGCCGTCGTCACCGGCGGAAGCGCCGGACTCGGCCGCGCCATTAGCCGCGAACTCGCCGCGCGCGGCTGGGATGTCGCCGTGCTCGCCCGCGGCGAGGAGCGTCTCGCCGGGACCGTGCGCGACATCGAGGAGCGCGGGCGGCGCGGCCTCGGCATCAGCACCGACGTCGCCGACCGCGAGGCCGTCGAGCGCGCCGCCGACCGCGTCGAGGACGAGCTCGGGCCCATCGAGCTCTGGGTCAACGACGCGATGGCCGGCGTCTTCGGGGAGTTCCTCGAGACCGATCCCGCCGACTTCGAGCGGGCCACCGCGGTCGACTACTTCGGGTTCGTGAACGGCACCCGCGCGGCGCTGTCGCGCATGGTCCCGCGCGACCGGGGGCACGTGATCCAGGTGGGGTCCGCGCTCGGGCACCGCAGCATCCCCCTGCAGGCGGCGTACTGCGGAGCCAAGCACGCGATCACGGGCTTCACCGACTCGGTGCACACCGAGCTCGGCCACCGGGGCAGCAAGGTGAAGCTCTCGCAGGTCGACATGCCGGCGCTCGACACCCCGCAGTTCTCCTGGGTGAAGTCGGCGCTGCCGCACCACCCCCAGCCGGTCGCCCCGATCTTCGCGCCCGAGGTCGGCGCCCGCGCGGTCGCGGACGTCGCCGACCGGCCGCGGCGCCGCACCTGGGTCGGGCGCTCGACCGTCTACACCATCCTCGGCTCGCGGCTGTCGAACCGTGCCGCGGACTGGTACCTCGCCCGCACCGGGTATTCGGGTCAGCAGGCGAAAGACGTCGACTCCCCGATGCTGCCGCCGAACCTCTACGAGCCGGCCGCGGGCGACCAGGGCGCGCACGGCGCGTTCCGCGACCGCGAGATCCGCCACAGCCTGCAGACCTGGGCGATCGGGCACCGGCGGCTCGCCTCGGCCGGCGCCGTCGTGGTCGCCGCCGGCGCGGCGATCGCCGGGGTCGCCGCGCTCGCGGGCGGGCGCTCGCGATGACCCGCCACCCCGATCCCCGTCGCCGCCGGGCGCATCTGCGCTCGGCCGCCGTCGAGGCGCCGCGTGCACTGTGGGGCACGCGGCTGCTGCGCCGCCCCGGATCGGGCGGCGAGGTCGTGCTGAGCCGGCTCGTCGGCGCCCGGCACCTCGCGCAGGCGGTCGGGACCGCGCTCGTCACGGGACCGACCGGTCACCGCCTCGGCGCCGTCGTCGACGGCGTGCACGTCGCGACGATGCTCCCGCTGCTGGCCTCGCCGCGGATGCGCGGAACCGCCGGCGGCCAGCTGATCTCCTCGGTCGCGTTCGCCGCGCTCGAGACGGCCGTCGCCCGCGGCGGCGAGCGGCGCGGGCGATCGTGACCGGCTACCGCGTCGCGCTGCGCGACGGCCGGAACCTGGGCGTCACGGCGACCGGGGATCCGGCGGCGACGCGCATCGTGCTGATGTGCCTGCCCTCCCCCGGCGCGAGCGGCTTCGACCCCGACCCGGAGATCACGGGGCGCTGGGGCGTGCGGCTCATGAGCCTCGATCGCCCGGGATCCGGCGCCTCCGACGCCCCGGCCACGGGCCTCGACGCTCGGGTGGGCACGCGGGCCGACGAGTTCGCCCAGTACGTCGACCGCGTCGAGGAGGACTCCCGCGCCACCCAGGGCGTCGACTTCGGCCCGATCGGCGTCGTCGGCTGGGGCTACGGGGCCCTCGACGCGCTCGCCCTCGCCGCGCACCGGCCGGAGATGGTCGGCGCTCTCGCCCTCGTGGATCCGCTCTCCCCCGAGGCCGTGAGCGACGAGCCGCCGCAGCCCCCCTTCACGCTCGGCGACCTCGGCATCCCCGACGACGCCGCCGAGCTCGACCGGCCGGGGCTGCGCGACCGGCTGGAGCGGATGCTCGAGGCGGCGGCCGCGCAGGGCGACGCGGGCGTGCGCGCCGACCGCGCGGCGCTGCCGGGCCGCCATGCGCCCGGCCCGAGCCGACGGCTCGACGTGGCGCCGCTCGTGCTGACGAGCCCCGGACGGCTCGCAGCCACGCGACGCGCTCTCGCCGATCTCGGCGCCTCGAGCGGCTTCGCGCGGCTCGAGCCGGAGGTGGTGGACGGCGCGTCGGACGGGCTCGCGATCGTGGCGGGGTGGGAGCGCATCCTGCGCCACGTCGCCCCCGCGCACGGCGACGTACCCGCCTCCGCGCGGCGCTGAGCACGCCGCCGCGCCCGTCGGCCCGCGGGTACGCTCGAGTCGGCGGCCGGGCCGCCGTGACGAGGAGGTCCCCGTGAGAGTCGACACCGTGCTCGCCGTGCCGCCGGCCGGCATCGCCGAAGCCGCCCGCCGCGCGGAGGCCGCCGGTTTCGCCGCCGGCTGGACCGTCGAGCTCGACCACGACGCCTTCCTCGGCGCGATGGCCGCGGCGCAGGCGACCACGCGCCTCGAGGTCGGCACCTCGATCTCGGTCGCGTTCGGCCGCAGCCCGCTCACCCTCGCCCAGGCCGGCTGGGATCTGCAGGCCTACTCGGCCGGCCGCTTCACGCTCGGGCTCGGCAGCCAGGTCAAGCCGCACATCGAGAAGCGCTACTCGATGCCGTGGAGCGCGCCCGCGGCGCGGATGCGCGAGATCGTGCTCGCGGTGCGCGCGATCTGGGAGAGCTGGGCCACCCGCGGGCCGCTCGAGTTCCGCGGCGAGCACTACACCCACACCCTCATGACCCCGATGTTCATGCCCGACCCGCGCGACCTGCCCGGTCACGAGGGGCCGGGCCACGGCCTGCCGCCCGTGCTCATCGCCGCCGTCGGTCCGCTCATGGCCGAGGTGGCGGGCGAGGTCGGCGACGGCGTCATCGCGCACGCCTTCACCACCGCGCGCTACCTCGACGAGGTGACGATCCCGCGGCTTCAGGCCGGCCGCCGCACCGCCGGCAAGCCCGCCGAGGGCGGCGAGGTCTCGGCCGCCGTGATGATCGCGACCGGCGCGACCGACGAGGACCTCGCGGCCTCCACCGCGATCGTGCGGCAGCGGGTCGGCTTCTACGCCTCCACCCCGTCGTACCGCGGCGTGCTCGACGTGCACGGCTGGGGCGAGGTGCAGGAGGGCGCCGCCGAGATCGTCCGCGCGAAGGACTGGGCCCGCCTGGGCGAGGTCATCACCGACGAGGTGCTCGACGCCTTCGCCGTCGTCGCCCGCCCCGAGGAGCTGCCCGCGCGCCTGCGCGAGCGCTACGCGGGTCGCGCGACCCGCGTCTCCCTCGCCCCGGCTCGCGCCGAGGACGCGGCGATCATCGCGGGGGCGGCCTCGGCTCTCGCCGGCTGACGCGCGGGCGGAGTGGCGCGGCTCGCGTCGCCGCTCGAGCTCCGGACGGGGCTCAACCGAGCAGCCGGCGAGCGGCCTCCCGGAACTCCGGCGAGGAGAGCCGCTCGGCGAACAGCGCGGCCTCCTCGTGCGAGCGCTCGAGCGGGGAGCCGTCGAGCCGGTGCAGCAGGGCGCGCGTCGTGCGCACCGACTCCCGCGGCGCGTCCGCCAGACGCCGCGCCCAGCCCGCCGCGGCCTCCTCGTGCGCACCCGCCGCGACGACCTCGGTGACGAGACCGGCCGCGAGCGCCTCCTCGGCGCCGATCCGGTCGCCCAGCAGCAGCATGCGCGCGGCGAGCCGCGGGCCGACGACGCGGGGCAGCAGCAGGCTGCTCGCCGCCTCGGGAACCAGCCCCAGCGCGACGAAGGGCAGGGCGAAGCGGGCGGTGGCGTCCGCCACGACGACGTCGGCGTGCAGCAGCATCGTCGTGCCGATGCCGACGGCGTCGCCCTGCACGGCGACCACGACCGGCACCCGCACGGTCATGAGCGCGTCGAGGAAGGCGAGCACGGGCGAGTCGGGGCCGGTCGGCGGATCGCCGAGGAAGTCGGCGAGATCGTTGCCGGCGCAGAACGCACGGCCCTCGCCGGTCACGAGCACGGCGCCGACCGTCGGATCCGCGTCGGCCCCGCGGAGGCCGTCGGCGAGCACCGTGTACATCGCTCCGGTGAGCGCGTTGAGCTTCTCGGGGCGCCGCAGCCGCAGCCGCCGCACGCCGCCCTCGGAGTCGACGTCGACGGCCGCCCGGGCATCCTCGCTCACGATGCGCTCCCTTCCGCGGGCCGACGACCCGCGTCGATCCGAGAGTAGCGCGCCCGCTGAGCAACCCGACTCGACACGGTGAGCAACTCATGTTGACGAACGGCGGAGAAGCAACTACGGTTGCTCGCATGCCGCTTCTCCCCTCCCCTCTCGGCGGACCCGCCGACGGCCTCGCCGCCGTCGTGCATCTGCGCGAGATCGCCGACGAACTGGAAGACGCGTGGGTCGAGACCGCCCTGCGCGAGGGATGGTCGTGGGCGCAGATCGCCCAGGCCCTCGGCGTGACCCGCCAGGCGGTGCACAAGAAGCACCTGCAGCGGCTCGCCAAGTCCGACATCGACCTGAAGCGGCGCGAACGATGAGCGACAACCGGAGCATGAGCCACCAGGTGGCCGGCCACGCGACACCGCGCGACCTGCGGCCGATCCTGCTCGATGCGATCGACTCGGTGCAGGCGCGGGGCGGGGCCCAGGTCGAGGCGGCCGACGTGCTGCGCGCGCTCGCCGCGCACCCCGGCCCGGCGGCCGACCTCCTGGCCGAGGCCGGCCTGGATGCGGCGGCCGTCGACGCGGCCCTCGCCGAGGAGCGCCGCCACAGCCTCGCGAGCCTGGGCCTCCGCACGGAGCTTCCCGAGCCGCGCTACCGCCGCGGCGGCCGCCCGCGGTGGGGGGCGAGCGCGCACGCCGCCTTCGACCGCCTGCGACAGCCCGGCGGCGCCAGCCCCGTCGCGGTGCTCGCCGGCATCCTCGCGGCGGAGCTGGGCACCGTCCCGCGCGCGCTCGAGCTCGCGGGGATCGACCGGTTCGCGCTGCTCGGTCGGGCGACGGCGGCCGCGAACGCCCTCCGGCGGCGCGGCTAGGCCGCGCTCCCGTCGACCCGAGTCGGCGCCCAGTTGACACCGGCCTCCGGTATCGATAGATCGTTATCTGTCATCAACATTCCTCAACCGCTCAGAAAGGCTCCCATGTCCCCCACCCTGGCCGTCGAGGCCGAGGGTCTCGTCAAGACCTTCGGCGCCCAGCGCGCCGTCGACGAACTCGACCTCCGGGTCGAGGCCGGCACCGTCTACGGGGTGCTCGGCCCCAACGGCGCCGGCAAGACCACCACCATCCGCATGCTCGCGACCCTGCTGCGCCCCGACGGCGGCGTCGGCCGCGTGTTCGGGCACGACGTCGTCGCCGAGCCGCAGGTCGTGCGTCAGCTCATCGGCGTCACCGGGCAGTACGCCTCCGTCGACGAGACGCTCTCCGCGCTCGAGAACCTGCGCGTCTTCGCGCGCCTGCTGGGCTACTCCGGCGCGGCCGCCCGACGTCGCGCCGACGAGCTGCTCGAGGAGTTCGCACTCAGCGACGCCGCCCGCAAGCCGCTCAAGAACTTCTCCGGCGGCATGCGCCGCCGGCTCGACCTCGCCGCGAGCCTGCTGGCCCAACCGCCGCTCATCTTCCTCGACGAGCCGACGACCGGTCTGGATCCGCGCACCCGCACGCAGATGTGGGAGACGATCCGCCGCCTCGTCGCCGACGGCAGCACCGTCGTGCTCACGACGCAGTACCTCGACGAGGCCGACCAGCTCGCCGACCGGATCGCGGTCATCGACCGCGGCCGGGTCGTCGCCGAGGGCACGAGCGACGAGCTCAAGGCCTCCGTCGGCACCGCCTCGCTGCAGCTCGACGTGCCCGAGGCCGAGCGCATCGAGGCGGCCGTCGCGGTCGTCGAGCGCGTGCTGGGCGCCTCCGCCGTGGCCACCGCGCACGGGGGCGGCAGCACCCGGATCACCGCGCCGCTCGCCGACGCCGACACGGTCACCGACCTTCTCATCGCCCTGCGCGCGGAGGGGATCCGTCTCGCTCAGTTCTCGGTCGCGAAGCCCTCGCTCGACGAGGTGTTCCTCGCCATCACCGGCCACCGCGCCGAGTCCGACGACGAGTCGGCCGAGGCATCCGATACCCCGAAGGAGAAGGTCGCGTGAGCGCCGTCAGCCCCGCGAGCAGCGCGCTCGCGCCCGAGAACCGCCCGCTCAAGAACCACGTGGGCCCCCTCGCGACCGCGCGGCAGTCGCTCATCATGGCCTGGCGCGGCCTCATCAAGGTGCGCCGCACCCCCGAGCAGCTGTTCGACGTGACCCTGCAGCCGATCGTGTTCACGCTGATGTTCACCTACATCTTCGGCGGCGCGATCGCGGGCGACGTCGGCAGCTACCTGCCGATGTTCATCCCCGGCATCGCCGTCCAGACGGTGCTGACGGCGAGCGTCGTGACCGGCGTGCAGCTGCGCGAGGACATGGACAAGGGCGTGTTCGACCGCTTCCGCAGCCTGCCGATCGCACGCAGCGCGCCGCTCGCCGGTGCGCTCATCGCCGACCTGGTGCGCTACCTCATCGCCTCGGTGCTGACCTTCGTGATGGGCGTGCTGATCGGCTACCGCCCCGAGGGCGGTCTGCTGGGCATGATCGGCGCGATCCTGCTCATGATGGGCGTCGCCTGGGCGATCAGCTGGATCTTCGCGTTCTTCGGCGTGATCGGCCGCTCGGCGAGCGCCGTGCAGGGCGTGTCGTTCCTGATCCTGTTCCCGCTGACGTTCCTGTCGAACATCTTCGTGCCGGTCGACACCATGCCGGGGTGGTTGCAGGCCTTCGTGAACATCAACCCGGTCTCGTACCTCGTCACCGCCGCGCGCGACCTCGCCAACACCGGCGGCGCCGGCATCGAGGTGCTCTGGGCGATCGTCGGCGCGCTCGTCGTCGTGCTGGTGTTCGCGCCGCTCACGGTGCGCGCGTACATGCGCCGCACCTGAGGAACGACGGATGCCGTGGGCCCGCCACCCGGACCCACGGCATCCGCACGCGGTGGGAGGACCGCCGTCGCCTCAGGGGCGACCGTGCGGCGTCCACGCCGTCGGAGAGGTCGTGAGCACGCCTAACGATCTGCCGATCATAAGCTAAGCTAACGACCCATGGACGGGCACTCCGACAACAGCGATGTCGAGCTCCGCCTCGCCCTCCAGCGGCTCGTGCGCGACATCCGCCGCAATCGCGAGGCCGGCCTCAGCGACTCGCAGCTCGCGGTGCTGTTCCATCTCGCGAAGCGCGGCGACCTCTTCCCGAGCGAGCTCGCCGAACTCGAGAGCATCGCGCCGCCGTCGATCAACCGCACGCTCAACGGCCTCGAGTCGGCCGGCCTCGTCGAACGCCGCCCCGCCGACGACGACGGCCGCCGCGTGCGCGTGCGCCTCACCGATGCGGGGCGCGCCGTGATCGAGCAGACCCGGCGGCTGCGCGACGCCTGGTTCTCCCGGCGCCTCGAGGAGCTCTCCCCCGCGGAGCGGGCCTCCCTCGACGCGATCGTGCCGCTGCTGCGCCGGCTGGCCGAGCAGTGAGGGCGATCTTCCGGTCGCTCGCGATCGTCAACTACCGGCTGTGGTTCCTCGGCGCCACCGTCTCGAACATCGGCACCTGGATGCAGCGCACCGCCCAGGACTGGATCGTCCTGACGCGCCTGACCGACAACGACGCCGCCGCGGTCGGCGTCACGATGGCGCTGCAGTTCGGGCCGGCGCTCGTGCTGACCCCGCTCACCGGACTCGTCTCCGACGTGTTCGACCGCCGCCGCATCCTGCTGGTGACCCAGTCGGCGCTCGCGGCGCTCGGGCTCGGGCTCGGCATCCTGACGGTAACCGGCGTCGTCGAGCTCTGGATGGTGATGGCCTTCGCGCTCGCGCTCGGCATCGTGAGCGCCTTCGACGCCCCCGCCCGGCAGACCTTCGTCGGCTCGCTCGTGCCGCCCGCGCTGCTCTCCAACGCCGTCGGGCTCAACGCCACCTCCTTCAACACGGCGCGCCTCATCGGGCCCGCGGTCGCGGGGCTGCTCACCGAGCTGGTGGGTGCCGGGTGGGTGTTCCTGCTCAACACCCTCACCTTCGCGGCGACGATCGGCGTGCTGCTGGCGATGCATCGCGACGAGCTCGTGGTGCAGGAGCGAGCCCCCCGGCAACCGGGGCGCATGGTCGCGGGCTTCGCCTACGTGCGCCGGCGCCCCGACATCCTCCTGGTGTTCGGGATGGTCGCACTCCTGGGCACGCTGGGGATGAACTTCCCCATCTTCGTGTCGACGATGGCGGTCCAGTTCGGAACCGGCGCCGGGGGTTTCGGCCTGCTGACGAGCGTCATGGCCGTCGGATCCCTCGTCGGCGCCCTGCTGTCGGCGCGGCGCGAGCGCCCCCGCCTCACGGTCATCGCGATCGCCGCCGCGGTGTTCGGCGTCGCCCTCGGCGTGGCCGCCTGGGCTCCCAACGTCTGGATCTTCGGCGCCCTGCTCGCGATCGTCGGCGTCGCCTCGATCTCGATGCTCAACTCCTCCAACGCGTACGTGCAGACGAGCACCCCGCCGTCGGTGCGCGGACGGGTGATGTCGCTGTACATGGCGATCTTCGTCGGCGGCACTCTCGTCGGCGCGCCCCTCGTCGGCTGGGTCGCGAACACCGCCGGGCCGCGGTGGTCGATCGTGCTGGGCGCCGCCTCCGCACTCGCCGCGGCGATGCTCGCGCTCGTGTACTGGCTGCGCATCCGCGCGGTGCGCCTGCACTGGGATCGCGCGCGCCGCTGGCCGCTCCGGGTCAGCTACGGCGACCCGCGCCGCGCTCGCGAGCTCGCGACGGCCGAGATCGCGGTGATCGAGACCGAGACCCAGCGGTGAGCGCCGAGCCGGCGCCGCCGCCGAAGACCGCCCAGGGAGCGAAGGAGACCCCGTGAGCACGACCGTCCCGTTCGAGGCCGCCGCGAGCGACCGTCAGGAGCTGTTCGATCTGGTGAGGTTGGAGCGCTTCGCCCGCGACCAACGGCACTGGGAGCTCATGGCCGACTGCTTCCACGAGAACGCCTGGGTGCGCACCACCTGGTACGACGGCATCGGGGGCCGGGCCTACGTCGACGCCACCCGACGGATCATGGGCGAGGCCCCCTCCCCCGACGGCACCGGGAGCAAGCACTGGGTCTTCCCCGCCCACGCGCGGGTCCGCGGCGACCGCGCGACCGTCGAGAGCCCGGCGGAGATCTTCTCGCGGCGCCCGTTCGGCGGCGTCATGGCCGACATGCACAGCTTCTGCCGCTTCTTCTCCCGCGCGATCCGACAGGACGGCCGATGGCGGCTGCTGAGCTTCCACCTGCTGATGGAGTGGAGCGAGCTGCGGCCCGCGATCCCCGGGCAGGTGCCGGAGATCGACGTCGAGCTGCTCGCGAGCTTCCGTCCCTCCTACCAGTGGCTCTCCTACTCGCAGGCGATGCGGGGACGCACGATCAACCCCGACCTGCTGGGTGACGACCGCGCCGAGGAGCTTCTCGCCTTCCACCGCCACGAGGACGCGTGGCTCGCGGGCGCGGGAGCGATCGACGACCCGCACTGACGGCACCGCGCACGCGGCTCCGACCCCCGGATCCCGCGGCGCCGCTAGGAGACCGCGCGCGTCACGAGCGCGACGACCTCCTTCTCGATCGCCGGCGACCAGGCGCGGATCGCCCACGACGCCGGCCAGAAGTCGCCGTCGTCGAGGTGGGCGTCCTCCTGGAAGCCGAGGGTCGAATAGCGGTACTTGAACTTGCCCGCGTCCTGGAAGAAACACACGACCTTGCCGGCGGCGTTGGCGTAGGCCGGCATGCCGTACCAGGTCTTGGGCTGCAGGTCGGGGGCGGTCGAGGTGACGGCCGCGTGCACGCGTTCGGCGAGCGCGCGATCCTCGGGAGCCATCTTCGCGATCGCGTCGAGGCAGGCCTGCAGCGCGTCGGCGGCCTTCTCCCCCTTCTTGCCCTGCGCGCGCAGCTCCGCGGCGCGCTCCTTCATCGCGGCGCGCTCCTCGGCGCTGAACCCGTCGTCGGCCATGGCGTCCTCCTGCTCGGCGGTTCGGGACGGGGAGTTCGCCCCGGCGTCCCGGAACCAGGCTAGGAGCACCCGTCGCCGGCCGCTTCTCCGATCCAGATCGATCGGCGCCGCCGATCGCCGCGGCACGCGGGCGCGCTGCCCGGCCGGGATCCGAGCGCCCGGTAGCGTGCGGGGCGTCTCGCCAGGCCGACCACTCGGAGGTTCCCATGCCGACCACCCGCCCCCGGATCGCCCTCGCGGCGACCCTTCTCGCGGCCGGAGCCGCGATCGCCCTCTCCGCGTGCACGGCCCCCGCTCCGAGCCCGACCGACTCGGGATCCACGACGCCGACCGCGGTGCCGACCGACTCGCACGCCTCCGGGCCCGGCGCCGCCGCCTGCGAGAAGGCGGGCGGCGTCGTGCAGAGCCGCCAGCCGACCTGGGGCACGAACAACGACCCGGCCCAGTGGGTCGAGCTGGGCGAGCCGATCGACGTCTGCCGCTTCCAGACCCTCGGCGACGAGGCGAACTCCCGGCTGTACGCCGACCTCGTGACGATCTCCTCGAGCAAGCCGACCCTCGCGGCTCTCGCCTACCTCTCGAAGACGCAGTTCGAGGGCTCCATCACGGGCAACCCGGCGAGCCAGCTCTGCGTGCAGCTCGGCGGTGCGATCTCCTACGGCCCGAGCCCGGCCGGCGGCGGACTCGTCAACACCGACGACCCCGACGACGTCGTGTTCGCCCCGTGCTACTTCGCCGACGGCTCGTTCATCGACGAGTGGGGCATCGCGTACTACGCCGGGGGCGACGCGCGCGGGATCGATCTGACGACGGTGTTCGCCTTCGACCAGTCCTCGCTGCCGCCGGTGTTCGCCGGCTGAGGCGCTGCGGCCGCGGCCGCGGCATCTCCCCGACTCCTCAGTGACCGGGTCGCGCGCCCTCTGCCGCGAGCTCGAGCCGCTCGACGTGCAGGCGGGCGTTCGACGTGCGGATGCCGACCGCGCCGGCCGGATACGGCAGGGGGTCGTGCACGTCGACGAGGCTCCGACCGTCGAGTTCGACCGAGATCCCGGCGCCGCGGGCGCGAACGCGAACGTGGTGCGTCCCCGAGCCGATCGGCACGGACGCTGTGGCGAGGATCCGCTCGTCGTAGGCGTGACGCGCGAGCACGACGCGGTCGCGGTGAAGCTGTACCGAGTAGCCGAGCAGGAAGTCGATCCCCAGACGGGTGTCGTCTCCCTCTCCGCCCTCGGCGAGCTGGCTCGCGCGCAGCAGCAGGTCGACGTGCGCGTCGCCGTCGTCGAAGCCCGCGGAGACGGTGGCATCGACGGTGACGTCATCCCAGGTGGCATCGCCGAGCAGACGCTTGCCGAAGCCCTCGATCGTCTCGTTCACGACGGAGGCCGTGGTCCCGTCGGGCACGGCGGTCACGGTGACGAGGCCGTCCCCCTGGGTGATCGCGAGCGTCGAGGGACCGGCCTCGAGCTGGAGAGTGGCGATCGCCTCGCCGCCGAGGTACACGCGATACGCACCTGCCGCCTGCACGTGCAGAGCCCGGTCGCCGGGGCCGGCCCAGAACCGGCCGGGAACCGGTCGCGGTGCGAGGCGGTCCGCGGCGTCGGCGACGGTTCGGGTCAGCGCCACGTGCCCGATCCGCACCGGGGAGGCGCCGGACGCGACTCCGAGCCGGGCGACGCCGCCGTGCGGCCGGTGGAGAATCACCGCGCCGTCGACCCGCACCTGCACCCCGTCGTCGACGATCACGCACCATCGGTGCAGAGCCGTCGGCGCGAGAGTCTCGGGCAGGCGGATGATGTTCCCGTCGAGCAGGAGGCCGTGGCCCGGCCCGGTGAAGTTCAGCTCCGCGGTGAACGTGCCCGCGGTGTCGACATCCCAGGTGGCGATCGCCTCGGCCGGGAGGGCGCCCGCGGATTCGTGGACCGCCACGCGCCCCGCGGATCCGGTCCAGCGCGACTCGCCCCCGGCGTCCCAATCGCAGAGCTCGTCGGGAGGGGCCGGGACCGGTGCCGACGTCGTCGGCCCGAGCACCTGCAGGCCGCCGCCGGTCCAGACCTGCCGGTCGATGTCGAGGTCGCGCGAGGCGTCGGGGTTGAGGTTGTGGTACACGAGGTAGGTCGACACGAGGTCGGGCCCGGTGACGCTGCTGCTGTGACCGAGGCCCACGACATGGCCGGTGGTGCTGATCAGGACGGGGTTGAGCGGTTCGCCCACGTAGCCGGTGAGCGGATGGTCGCTCGACGCGGCATCGATGCGGTACCCCTTGCTCAGGTAGTGGTTGCCGGTGAGAGTCATCCAATACCGGCCGTCGCGCTTGCCGACGAAGGGACCCTCGGTCCAGCCGTTCATGTGGATGCCGGTGAACACCGGGGGGCCGAACTCGGTGGGCGACGTCATCTCGCATCCCCAGATCCCCTCGTCGCCGGCCCAGTAGAAGTACCAGCGGCCGTCGTCGTCGATGAGGACGTTGCCGTCGATCGCATGCCCGACGTTGCCCGAGACGGGGACGAACGGGCCTGTCGGGGAGTCGGAGCGCAGCACGACGTGGCCGTGCCCGGAGGGCGAGGTGTACATGAAGAACGCGCCGTCCGCGTAGATCACCTCGGGGGCGAACGGCACCAGGCCGGGGAACACGTCGTCCGCCACCGTCGGGCCCTCGAGTCGCCAGCTGACCAGGTCGCGGGAGCTCCAGCACCGGACGTCGGGGTTGGTGCAGTAGAGGTAGTAGCGGCCGTCATGGCGCAGCACGAACGGGTCGGCGAAGTCGCCCGCCCGCGCGATCGGATTGCCGTAGGTACGCATATCAGCCCTTGATCCCGCTCGACGCGAGGGAGTCGACGAAGTATCGCTGCAGGACGACGAACAGGATGACGACGGGCAGCACGGCGATGACCGACGCGGCCATGACCATCGGGTAGTCGGTCTGTTCGGCGTGGAACGCACTGAACGACGCGATGACCAGCTGCACTGTCGCGTTCTGCGGCGAGTTGGTGAAGATGAGGGGCCCGAGGTAGTCGTTCCAGGTGGCCATGAACACGATGATCACGTTGGCCGCGATCGCCGGTTTGCACAGGGGCAGGAAGATGCTCCAGTAGATCCGGAAGAAGCCGGCACCGTCGAGCCGTGCGGCCTCCAGCAGCTCCGAGGCCAGGCCGAGCATGTACTGCCGGAGGAAGAAGATCATGGCGACGTTCCCGAGCAGGCCGGGAACGAAGAGCGGAAGGAGGGTGTCGATCCACCCGATCTCGGCGTAGATCATGAACTGCGGAATGATCAGCACCACGACGGGCACCATCATGGTCGCCAACAGGGCGACGAAGAGAGCGCGCTTCTGCGGGAAGTCGAGCTTGGCGAACGCGAACGCCGCCATGGTCGACGAGAACGTGCCGACGACGACGACCAGGGTCGTCACGATCGCGCTGTTCAGCAGCCCCGTCGCCAGGGGCACGACGTTCCACACCTCGACGTAGTTCGCCCAGTCGATCGGGTCCGGAATCCACTGCGGCGGGAAGTCGAAGACCAGGCGCGACGACTTCAGCGAGGTCGACAGCATCCAGAGGAACGGCAGGACCATCGTGAGCGAACCCAGCAGCATCAGCGTGAACGCGATGACGGTGCCGATCCGGCGTGCCGTGGTGTTCGTGCGTGACATCGTCACTCCCCCTCGAAGACCCACCGGCGCGAGAGCCGGAGCTGGATGAGCGTCACCGCGAGGAGCACGAGCGCGAAGAACGTGGCGGTCGCTGAGGCGAGCCCGAGCTCGTTCGAGCCGAAGGCCTTCTGCCAGATGTAGTACGTGATCGTCGCCGCGCTGTAGTCCGGTCCGCCGCTCGAGGTGAAGAGCTGCACTTCGACGAAGGTCTGCAACGATCCGATGACTCCGATGACGGTCAGGAAGAAGATCGCGGGGGTCAGCATGGGCAGCGTGATCTGAAAGAACTGCCGGAGGGTGGACGCCCCGTCGATGCGGGCGGCCTCGTAGTAGGTCGGCGGGATGTTCTTGAGCGCCGCGAGGATGTAGATCGAGGTGATCCCGATCAGCTTCCACCCGATCATCAGCACGATCGTCGTCTTGATCCAGGCCGGGTCGCCCAGCCAGTCCGGTCCCTGGATCCCGACCAGCGCGAGGCCCTGGTTGACGAGCCCGTACTGGTAATTGAAGATCCACTTCCAGAGAACGACGAGCGCGACGATCGACGAGATGTAGGGAAGGAAGAAGAGAGTCCGGAACACTCCGCTTCCGGGAGTGCCGCGGTGGGCCCCGAGGGCCAGCAGGATGCCGAAGAACAGGTAGAACGGGATGGGCACGAGCATCACGACCGTGTTGCCCGAGGCGATCCAGAAGTACTTGTCCGTCAGGAACTCGCCGAAGTTGGCGAACCCGATGAAGTCGCGCCTCCCGCTGAGCCCGTTCCAGTTCGTGAAGCCCGCGTAGACCGCGATCCCCACCGGGATCACGCAGAAGAGGAGGGCCTGGACCGCGATCGGCGTGACGAAGGCGAGACCCCAGAGTCGTTCGTGTCGCCGCATCGACGATGCGCGCCTGGGGGTCGACGTGGTCATCCGGGGTGCTCCATTGCCTGTCTGCTGAGGCGGGGCGCGGGATCACACATCCGTCGATCCCGCGCCCCGTTCGATTGTCGTCGGCGCTACTGGCCCTGCTTGGCGATCCCCTCATCGAGGAGCTTCTGCATCTCGTCCTGCACCGACGCTGTGTACTCCGCCGCCGTCTTCTCGCCCTTGAAGACACTGGCGACGTTGGAGTTGAACAGGGTGAACCACTCCTGGTCGTACGTCGTGGTCTGGGTCGCGATGCGTCCGTAGTCCTCGATGATGCGAAGGAACTCCTGCTTGTTCGCGGGCGCCTTGTCGGAGGTCAGGTAGTCGCTCTTCGCCATGTCGATGAGGTTCGGGATCGCCTGCCCCTTCTCGATGTTGGTGCGTTGGGCATCCTTGTTGAAGGCCATGAACGCCGCGAGGTTCGCCGCGTCCGTCTTGTCCTTGCTGGAGTTCGCCACGCCGAACCCGATGCTGCCCAGCCAGATCGCTTCCGTCCCGGTCGAGGGGCTGACCGGCCACGGCATGATGTCCCAGTTGAACGTGGCGTCGTTCCACAGGCCACCCTGGTTCCAGGGTCCGATGCCCATCATCGCGACCTTGCCGTCGACGAAGCGCTGGTAGTCGGGGAGGGCGCTCTGCTCTTCGGGGCTCGGCACGACGTGGTCGACCAGGTTGAGGTCGGCGACCCACTGCAACGCCTCGACGAACTTCGGATCGGTGACCGTGACCTTCGTCCGGTCGGCGTTCAGCCAGTCCGCGCCGTTGGACCACACCGCCGATTCGAGCGAGTAGGGGCTCGAGCCGTAGACCTTGTCGTTGCCGGAGCCCTGGGTCAGGGTCTTCGCGGCGGCCTCGAACTGATCCCAGGTCCACGGGGCGTCGTCGGTCGGCGCCGTGATGCCGGCCGCGTCGAAGAGGTCCTTGTTGTACGCCAACGCGAACGGCCCGATGTCCTTCGGCAGTCCGTAGATCGCACCGGTGCCGCGGGTGGTTCCGTCATAGCGATAGAAGTCCAGGGCCTTCTTCCAGACGTTGTCGACACTGAACTCCTGGTTGTCGTCGACGTACGAGCTGAGATCGGCGAGAAGTCCGGCGTCGACGTACTGGGTCAACTTGTCGGGCTGCAGGTAGAAGACGTCGGGCGTCTTCTTGCTGGCGATCATCGTCTGGAGCTTGGTGGCGAAGTCGGCGTCGGCGACCGTGATGTAGTCGACAGTGACGCCGGGGTACTTCTCCTCGTACTGGGCGATCATGGTCTTGAACGTGTCGATCTCCTCCGGAGACCCCCACCCCATGAACGTGATGGTCGTGTCGCCGTCCGGTTGAGCGGCACTGCAACCGCTCAGCACGAGAGCGGCGGCCGCAAGCAGGGCGGCCGCGGCGCTGAGTTTCTTCATGTCTGTCTCCTGGTGCCGTGAGCATCCCTGGCCAGTTCTGCGCCATCGCGCGTGGCTCGGTCGTCATCGACCGGGTGGGGCAGCTCGATTGATTCGGGACGCTAATCTATAGCGCTGTAAATGTCAATGAACCTCCCCCGGCCCGGCCGCGCAGACCGGTTACGATGTGGCCATGGCATCCGGCAGATCCGCGGGGCGCGTCCGCCTCCAGGACGTCGCGGATCTCGCCGGCGTCTCGATGAAGACCGTCTCCAACGTCGTCCACGACTACGAGCACGTCTCGGCGACGATGCGCGACAAGGTGCAGGCCGCCATCGACGAGCTCGGGTACCGGCCCAACCTGACCGCGCGGCGCCTGGCGACGGGCAAGACGGGCATGATCGCCCTCGCCATTCCCGAGATCGACCAGTTCTACTTCGCGGAGATGGCCCGGCACATCGGCGAGGAGGCCGGGCGCCGCGGCTACCGCATCCTGGTCGAGCAGACTCTCAACGACGTGGAGGCCGAGCGTGCCGTGATCCGCGATCGCGAAGAGGGCCTGGTCGACGGCGTCATCTTCCAGCCGGCCCGCATCGATACCCTCGAGATCGCACGACTGCGTCCCGGAACGCCGCTCGTGCTGCTCGGTGAGGCCGCGAGGCCCGTCAATACCGACCATGTGATGATCGACAACACCCGCGCCGCTCGCGACGGAGTCGAGATGCTCCTGCGCGCGGGGCGGAAGCGCATCGCCTTCCTCGCCACCGTGCGCGGCGACATCACCGAGTCGACCCACCTCCGCCTGCTCGGCTACCAGGAGGCGCTGCTCGCGGCCGGAATCGGACTCGACGCCACCCTGGTCCTGCAGACCGACGGCTTCGCCCTCGAGGACGGGGTGGATGCGATCTCGGCCGCCATCTCGGCCGGCGTGGAGTTCGACGCGGTGCTCTGCCGCGACGATCTCTTCGCGATGGCGGCCGTGCGCGGCCTCGAGATCGCCGGGCGCCGCGTTCCCGCCGACGTCTCCGTGCTCGGGTGGGACGACACCGCCGTCGCGCGCTACAGCACGCCGGCGCTCTCCTCGATCTCCCCCGACAAGCGCGCGATCGCCGCGACCGCGTTGTCCCTGCTCGAGGACCGGATGAACGGATACGACGGCACGGGACGCCACGAGATCGTGCCGCATTCGATCGCCGAACGCGCCACCACGTGACCCCGGGCTTTACAGCGCTGAACGGAAACCCTAGGGTTCTCCCATGCGTAGTGAATCCGGCGTGGCGCCGAGCGAGCAGGACGGCAGCTACCCGCGTCCGCAACTAGTGCGCGCCCGCTGGGCGGACCTCACCGGCTCGTGGGAGTTCGACTTCGACGACTCCGACGAGGGTCTCCGGGCCGGCTGGACCGGCGGCCGCACCCTGGGCCGGACGATCACGGTTCCGTTCCCTCCGGAGTCGCCGGCGTCGGGGATCGGCGACACCCGCTACCACCGGGTGCTCTGGTACCGGCGGCGGGTCACCGCCGACGACCTCCGGAACGCCGGGCATGCCGTCGAGGACACCCTGCTGCTGCACTTCGGAGCCGTGGACTATCGAGCCGATGTCTGGGTGAACGGTGCCCACCTCATCCGCCACGAGGGCGGCCACACGCCGTTCAGCGTGAGCGTGCCCGAGCCCGGAGACGGGTTCGAGATCGTCGTGCGCGCGGAGGACGACCCTCACGACCTCGGCCAGCCGCGGGGCAAACAGGACTGGGCGGAGCAGCGGCACGTGGTCTGGTACGACCGCACGAGCGGCATCTGGCAGCCCGTCTGGCTCGAGTCCGTGCCGCGGGTGCACGTCGTCCACCTCACCTGGCATCCCGACGTCGCCCGCGGGCAGGCCGAGGTGTCGATCGTGCTGTCGGCGCCTCCGGTACCGGGGACCAGGTTGAGCATCGCGCTCCGGTGCGGCGATCGGCCGCTCGCCGAGCAGTCCGTCGCCGTGGCGACGCCGCAGGTGCGGGCGGTGCTCGCCGTCGATGCGCTCCGCAACGGGCAGGCCCTCGAGGATCTGCTGTGGTCACCCGAGCGGCCCACTCTCGTCGACGCGACGATCGACCTCGAGGTCCCCGGCCAGCGAGCCGACGAGCTGGGGTCGTACCTGGGCTTCCGGCAGGTCGGCGAGGGCGGGGGTCGGTTCCTGCTCAACGAGCATCCCTACGAGATCCGCGGCGTGCTGTCGCAGGGCTACTGGCCCGAGTCCCACCTCGCCGCCCCCTCGGGCGACGCCCTGCGCGCCGAGGTGGAGTTGATCCGCGAGTTGGGCTTCACCACCGTGCGCGTGCACCAGAAGATCGAGGACCCGCGGTTCCTGTACTGGACCGACCGCCTGGGCGTGCTCGTGTGGGAGGAGATGCCGAGCACCTACGAGTTCTCGACCGCCGCATCCGCCCGCCTGATCGCCGAGTGGATGGACGTGATCCGCCGCGACGCCTCGCACCCGAGCGTCGCGGTGTGGGTGCCCTTCAATGAGAGCTGGGGCGTGCAGCACGTCGCGACCGAGCCCGCGCAGCAGGCGCTGGTGCGGGCGGTCTACCACCTCACGAAGTCTCTCGACGGCTCGCGGCTCGTGGTGTCGAACGACGGCTGGGAGCACACCCGCTCCGACCTGCTGACCGTGCACGACTACGAGAACGACGCCGCGAAGCTGAGCGCCTCATACGGCACCGCGGACGCCGTGAGCGGCCACCTCGAGGGCATCGCGCCCAGCGGTCGCCGACTGCTGATCGGTACCGCCGACGAGGCCACCGCCACCGCGGGCCGGCCGGTGGTGCTGAGCGAGTTCGGCGGCGTGACCATCGAGCAGTCGGCCGACGGCGTCTGGGGCTATCGCATGGTCGAGTCGCGCGAACAGCTCGAGCAGCACCTGACTGGCTTGTTCGCGGCCGCGCGCGGCACGGAGAGCCTCGCGGGGTGGTGCTTCACCCAGCTGACCGACACCGCTCAGGAGGCCAACGGGCTCACCGACGAGCACCGCGTGCCGAAACTGCCGGTCGACCGGATCCGCGCGATGGTCCGAGGGGACAGCCCGGCACGCGTTCCGGTCGACCAGGGGTGACGGCGCGAAGCCGGCAGCCGGTGATGCATCGCGCTTGACTTCATGCGCTTGAGCCCTGTCCTCCTGGGGCCATGAGTACTTCCGACAGCAGCGTTCTCGTCGCCGGTGGCTCGGGCTACCTCGGCACCCGCGTCATCGCCGAGCTTCTCCGGGCCGGCGTCCCCGTGCGCACCACGGTCCGGTCCTACCGACCGGCGGAGCGGCGGGTACACCTGTGCCCCTGGAGGGACTCGAACCCCCAACCCTTTCCTTAGGACGGAACTGCTCTTCCATTGAGCTACAGAGGCGGGCGCCCCGAGTCTATCGGGGCCGCCTCGACGCTCGGATGACACGGGAACACGGGACGCACCGCGCGCCCGACGGCCAGCCGAAAGTCCGACCGCCGCCCGCTCCCGCGTCAGCCGATGGGCGGGGCGTAGAGGTAGTACGCGTCGGACGCCGAGATGATCCGCTGGCCGTACAGGTGGTCGGAGCCGTAGTTGTACTCCTCGAGCAGCACGTCGCCGTTGCCGAGGATGCCGCTCACGTAGGCGACGTGGTTCTGGCCGGCGAAGTACGCGACGGCACCGACCTGCGGGGTCGTGCCGGTCGCCCAGCCGTGCGACTCCCAGGCGGAGCGCCAGCTGTAGGCGCTGCCCGCGCCGAGGGTCGACCAGTTGATCGGGAACGGGGCGTGGGTGTAGCCCTTGTCGCGGTTGAGGCGCCAGGCCACGAAGTCGACGCACTCGCGGTAGTAGTAGTTGAGCGGGGAGAGCCCGCCGCCCTGGGTGTCGGAGAGCTCCGCGAACCAGGGGTAGTCGTCGCCGAGGTCACCCGCACCCGAGGCGAGGTAGGCCTGCATGTTCTGCTCGCGCAGCGCGTTCGCGTAGATGCGCTGCAGGTCGGCGGCGCTCGTCGCGCTGAACTCGTCGCGCTTGGCGGTCTCGACCTGCGCGGTCGGGGCGACGACGAACTCCTGCGCCGAGGCACCCGCCCCGCGGGCGTCGGCCGGGGGTGCGGCGACCCCGTCGTTCGGGGTCGCGGCGTAGACCGGCAGCGCGACGACCGCGACGAGGCCGGTGATGGCGAGCATCGCGCCCGCGGCGGAGACCTTCGAGCGGGTCTCGCGACGCCCGAGCGCCGAGACCACCTGAGCGCGGGAGGTCCGTGAGCGCCGACGGCGCTTCGCGCGCGGGGCCCGTGGACGGGGTGCCTCGGGCCCGGCGGCGTGGGCGCCGGAGAACTCAGCGGCGGCCACCTCGGGGGCGAAGCTCAGCTGGGCCGCGGCGGGCTGCAGCTCCGGCACGCGCACCGACTCGGGCGCGACCGGGATCGCGGGGATCACCGGGTCCGTCGAGCGGGCGGGAGCCGTCTCGTCCGCGGAGGCGGCCGCGAGCGCCTCGGCCTCGCGCGCCGCGCGGAGGGCGCGACGACTGGGCAGAGCGTCGGGAGTCGCGGGAGACGTCCCCGCGGACGACGTGGAGGACGTGGTGCCGGGGGTCGCCGGGGTGGGGGCCGGGGTCGCCGGGGGGACGGTCGCCGACGTCACGTCGGCGCGGGATCCGTCGGGCTCATCGGCAGCGCGCATCCGGTCCGAGGCGGGTGCGGGTGCGTCCACAGGACCGGCGGCACCACCGAAGAGGAACCCGAGGGGATCCTGTTCAGGGCGTTCGCTCACGCGCGATCCTCTCGATGGGCAGCAACCTCCAGGGTACGCGCGGCCCCGGGCGATGTCACGCGGAGGTCACGGTCCCCGGCGCCTTCCCAGGTGACGAGGGTCACGCCGCGGGGGCCAGGAATTCCTCCCACTGCGGCTGCGCGCGCTCCGCCCCGCGCACCAGCCACGCCGTGCCGTGCGGCGGGCGCGGCACGATCCGCAGGCTCCAGCCCATCTCCTGCGGGGTCCGGTCGCCCTTGACGTTGTTGCAGCGCAGACAGCACGCGACGAGGTTCTCCCAGCTGTCGGCGCCGCCACGCGATCGCGGGATCACGTGGTCGATCGTGGAGGCCGAGGCGGCGCAGTACGCGCAGCGCTGCCCGTCGCGCCGCAGCACCCCGCGACGCGACACGGGCACGTGCCGGCCGCTCGGGATGCGCACGTAGCGGCGCAGCAGGATCACCGAGGGGCGATCCCACTGGGCGGTCGTGCCGACCACGGGGTGATCGAGATCGCTCGCGAGGATGGTCGCCTTGCCGGCCAGCACGAGCACGAGCGCTCGTTTGAAGGACACGACGGCGAGCGGCTCGTAACCGGCGTTGAGCACCAGGGTGCGCATGGGACTCCTCCCGACGGCGCCCGCACGGCTTGCGGGCGATCGACGTTCCCGGAGCTCCGGGGATCGGGAGCGCACAAAAAAGGCGCCGTCGCGAACGACAGCGCCTCATTCCACCCGCACGTGACAGGGCACGGCGGGGCGGATGCTGTGCCGTATGCGGAACAGCGCGCGCGCGTCCCTGGTGGGGACGGTGCTCGTCGCTCGCATTCGGCTCTCCTGGATCCCTCGGAATCTCCGGGGCTCCAGGCTAACCCGCACTCCGGTGACGGCGCGGTAACGGTTCGGTGCGCGTCGCGCGCACCGAACCCGTCACCGCGGCCGGGGCCCAGACGGCGCCGAACCGGCCGGCCGGCCTCAGATCCCGGGCCGCACGAACCATGCGCCGCCGTCGTAGATGTCGTCGATGCTCACGACCCGGCCCTCGTAGGGAGCGTCGATCATCATGTTGCCGCCGAGGTAGATGCCGACGTGACCGCCGCCGTCGAGGATCACGAGGTCGCCCGGCACGGCCGCCGAGGCGGCGATCCGGGTCAGCGAGCCCTGCGAGGCCGAGCCGTGCGGCAGCGCGACGCCGACCTGCGCGAAGACGTAGCGGGTGAAGCCGGAGCAGTCGAAGCCGGCCGGGCTCGAGCCGCCGAACACGTACGGCACGCCGAGGTACTGCTGCGCGATCGCGACGACCGAGCCTCCCGAGTAGGGCTGTGCGGGCGGATCGGTCAGCGGGGCGACGTAACTGGCGGCGCGGCGCGCGGCCGCCATCGCCTCGGCTGAGGTCACGGTGAAACCGTCGCGCGCGGCGACGGTCGGGGCCGCCGCCGCGGCGTCGACGACGTAGCTCTGCGGCCGGGCCTCGACGGCGTCGCGCACGTACTCGGCGGTCGCGATCTCGCGCGCGGTGGCGGCGTCGACGGGGGCCGCGCCCTGAGCGTTGGCGGGGAGCGCGAGGGTGGCGACGATCGCGGGCACGAGCAGCCCGAACACCGCGCCGCGCACGGTGGCGGGGCGGCGGAAGAAGGCGGAGCCGCGCGTGGAGGGGTGAGCCTCCCGCGGGGCCGCGGCGGGGTCGGGAGCCGCCGGGCGGGTGGCGAGCGCACTGAGGTCGCTGGGGAGCGCGAGCGCGCGCGTAGGAGTGTCGAGCACGAGGGATCTCCGCGCCATCCCGCGTTCGCGCGGGCCCGTCCGGTGGTTCAGGGTCAGGTGACGGATCCGGGTGACGGGAAGCCTGGCGCCCCGGTCGTCGCGCCCCGCATCCGACTCGGGCGCGGATTCGGGGACTCGGCGACAGTAGGCGGGGTGCCGCCCGCGCGACGAACCGGAACGGAGCTTCGGGGGGTTCTCCCAGCGATCCCGCGGCTGTCGAGGAGGGGAGCCGGCGCCCGCGCGGGGGGCCCGCGCGGGGCCCGTGGCGCACCCGTCGAGCGCCGGTTCGAGCCCTAGCGGGCGAGGTACACGTGCGCCGCGACCTCCGCCGGCAGCTCCAGCGGTGCCCGCCCCGGGGCGCTCACCAGCACGTAGGGCGACGCGCTCTCGACGGTCACCTCGGCCCCCGGCACGATGCCCGCCTCGCGCAGCTGGGCGAGCAGTTCGGGCTCGAACTGCACGGGCTCGGCCAGCCGGCGGATGCGCCCCGTGACCGGACCGGCTCCGGCGGCCGCGACGGCGGCGAGGCTCACGACCCCGTCGAGGAACGCCCCCGCGGGGCTCGCGCCGAGCTCGTCGAGAGCGGGGATCGGGTTGCCGTAGGGCGACTCGGTGGGGTGGTCGAGGATCTCGATGAGGCGGCGCTCGACCTGCTCGCTCATGACGTGCTCCCAGCGGCAGGCCTCGTCGTGCACGTAGGCCCAGTCCAGCCCGATGACGTCGGCGAGCAGCCGCTCGGCGAGGCGGTGCTTGCGCATCACGTGGCGCGCGCGCGAACGGCCCTGCTCGGTGAGTTCGAGGTGGCGGTCCCCCTCGACGCGCACCAGGCCGTCCCGCTCCATGCGCGCGATCGTCTGCGAGACGGTCGGGCCCGAGTGCCCGAGCCGCTCCGAGATCCGCGCGCGCATCGGCACGATGCCCTCCTCCTCGAGGTCGAGGACGGTGCGGAGGTACATCTCGGTGGTGTCGACGAGGTCGGTCACGGGGATCCTCCGGGGCGCGCGAGACGGCGGGAGCGCGAGCCTCCCCAGCCTACCGAGGCCGCGCTCGGGCCGCGGGGCGCGCGCACGGCCCCCGTAGGATCGACGGGTGACCGCGCTGCGCATCCCGACCGAGCTGCTGCCCCTCGACGGACGCTTCGGCTGCGGCCCCTCCAAGGTGCGCCCGGCCCAGCTCGAGCACCTCGTCGCCCACGTCGGTCTGCTGGGCACCTCGCACCGGCAGGCGCCGGTGCGCGAGCTGGTCGGCAGGGTGCGCGCGGGGGTCGCCGAGCTCTTCGACCTGCCGGAGGGCTACGAGGTGATCCTCGGCGACGGCGGTTCGACGGCGTTCTGGGACTCCGCGGTCGGCTCGCTCATCGAGCGCCGCAGCCAGCACCTCTCCTTCGGCGAGTTCGGCGGCAAGTTCGCGGCGGCCGCCGCCGCGGCGCCGTTCCTCGAGGCCCCCGACGTCCGGCAGGCGCCGGCCGGCTCGCGGACCGAGCCCGAGCCTCTCGAGGGCGTCGACGTCTACGCCTGGCCGCACAACGAGACCTCGACCGGCGTGATGGCGCCGGTGCGCCGGGTCGCCGGCGACGCCGGGGCCCTCACCGTCGTCGACGCGACGAGCGCCGCCGCGGGGGTCGCCGTCGACCTCGCCGAGACCGACGTCTACTACTTCGCACCGCAGAAGAACCTCGCCTCCGACGGGGGGCTATGGTTCGCGGTCGTCTCGCCGGCCGCGATCGAGCGCATCGAGAGGATCGCGGCGGGCGACCGCTGGATCCCCGAGTTCCTGAGCCTCAAGAACGCCCTCGACAACTCGCGCCTCGAGCAGACGCTCAACACCCCCGCGCTCGCGACCCTGCTGCTCATGGAGTCGCAGCTGGACTGGATCCGCGGCCACGGCGGCCTCGCCTGGGCCGACGCGCGCACGCGGGAGTCGAGCGGGATCCTCTACGACTGGGCCGAGGCCCGCGAGGGCGCGGCGCCGTTCGTCGCCGACCCCGCGCACCGCTCGCAGGTCGTCGTGACGATCGACTTCGACGACGCGATCGATGCGAAGGCGCTCGCCGCCGCCCTCCGGGCGAACGGCATCGTCGACACCGAGCCGTACCGCAAGCTCGGGCGCAACCAGCTGCGGATCGCGACCTTCGTGGCGATCGAGCCCGACGACGTGCGCGCTCTCACCCGCTGCCTCGACCTGCTGATCGACGCGCGCTGACGCCGTCGGCGCGCGCGCGCGCGGGAGCGACGCGGCCGTGGAGGTTCCGGGGCGTCGAGGTGCGGGGTCGTCGAGCGCAGGCCCCTCGCCGAGGTGCGGGGTCGTCTAGGTTGGGGGCGTGGCTCGCATCCGCCTGTACATCCCGCACGAGGAGCGGCGTCTGAGCCCCGAGCCCGCGCGCACGCGCGACACCGTGCCCGTGCTCATCGGGCTCGCGGCGTGGATCGTCGCTCTCGTGGTGGTGCTAACCCTGAGCCCGGCGGCCTGGGCGGCGCCCGACCCGACGCCGTTCTGGGTGGTCGTCGCCGGTCTGGGCGGCGGGCTCCTGCTGCTCGCCTTCGCCTGGCGGCACGACCGCGGCTGAGGCCGACTCGACGGGGGCGGCAGCCGGCTCCGGCTCCCCCTCCGGGTCGTCGTCGACCTCGTGCTCGTCGACCTGCTCGTCGATCGCGTCGTCCTCGTCGTCATGCAGGTCGTGCTCGTCGAGATCGTCGACGTCGTCCGCATCGTCCTGGTGCTCGTCGCTGTCGTCGCCGGCCTCGTCGAGGCTCTGCGTCTCGTCGGGCTCGCCGGCCTCGGCCTGCGCCGCGCGGTACTCCTCGAGGCGCACGGCCCACGGCACCCAGTCGGGAGCGAGGAGAGCGCCGTCGCCGGGCATGAGCTCGGTCTCGAGCACTGTCGGTTCGAGGCCCTCGACCTGCGAGAGGGCGACGGTCCAGAACCAGTCGGGGTAGCCGCTCTGCGTCGAGGCGAAGCGCAGGGTCACGAGACCCTCGCCGCCCTCGGGCTCCCCGACGAGTTCACCGACGGACGCGTCGGGGGTGATCTCGTGCAGCGCGGCGCGCGCGATCGGTTCGAGCGTCGCCACGTCGGGAGCGGTCGGGGCCTTCCGGGCCACGAGCTCAGCCCTCCAGGTCGTCGGCGACCCGGCGGAGCACGGCGGCGATCTTCGCGCCGTGGGCCCGGTCGGGGTAGCGGCCGCGGCGCAGACCGGCGCCGATGCCGTCGAGGAGCTTCACGAGGTCCTCGACGACGACCGCCATGTCGTCGGCGGAGCGCCGATTCATGTTGCTCAGCGGCGTCGGGGTGTCGAGCACGCGCGCCGAGAGCGCCTGCGGGCCCTTCCGGCCGTCGGCGATCCCGAACTCGAGGCGGGTGCCCGCACGCACGGTGGCGCCCGTGGGCAGCGCGGACGCGTGCAGGAACACCTCACCGCCCTCGTCCGAGGCGATGAAGCCGAAGCCCTTGTCTTCGTCGTAGAACTTCACCTTGCCGGTCGGCATCGCCGCACCCTCTCCGTCATGACAGCTCGCGCGTCGCGCGCACCCCGGTCCGCGCACGCGGTTCGTGCGCGGACGTCCCGGCCGTATCCTGAAGGGATGACCGACGACGCCCCGGTGGCCCTCAATCGTATCGAACGCGTCCTGCTCACGATGGCGGCCGCGGTCGGCGGCCTCTCGGTGATCGCGATCCTCGCCGTGCTGATCGCGCGCGCCGCCGGCGTCGACGACTTCACCGGCGGTGTGTGGCCCGCCGTCACCCTGCTGCCGACCATCGGCCTGCCGCTCGCGATCGTGCTGCTCGCGGTGTTCATGATCGCCGCGGCGGTGCGCCGCACGCGCCTGCGGGCGCGGTGACCGCGCGGTGCCGACCAGCAGCGGTTCGGCGCTCGCCCTCGCGGCGCGACTGCGCACCCTCGACGACGAGACCCTCGCCGCGCTGATCCGCGCGCGCGGAGTCCGCGAGCAGGGCGTGCGCGACTTCTTCGACCTCGCCGAAGCGCTGCTCGACAGGGCGAGCATCCAGTCGGCCCTCGAGACCCTCGAACGCCCCACGCTCGCGGCCCTCGCGGTCGCCGGCGAGCTCGCGACGACCAGCCGCGCCCCGACGCGCGCGCAGCTCGCCGAGCGCCTGGGCGTCGACCTCGACGAGCTCGACGCGCGACTGGCTCCCGCCCTCGAGGCGGGGCTCGTCGGGAGCGACTCGGACCGGATCGCCCCGTGGGACGCCGTCGTCGACCAGCTCACCGCCTGGCCCTCCTTCGGGCTGCCCTCGGCCGTCCAGCTCGAGACGACGCCGCCCCCGGCCGCCCTCGAGCCCGTCAGCGAGGCGGACGCGCGCTTCGTCGACCGCGGCGCGGGCGAACGCGCCTTCCTGACGGTCGGCGCCGTCGCCGAGCTGCTGCGCTCCCTCGAGGAGGAGCCCGCCCGCCGCCTGAGTCGCGGCGGCCTCGCGCTGCCCGACGCGCGACGCATCGGGGCCGCCGCCGACGTCGAGCCGGAACTCGTCGAGATCCTGCTCGACCTCGCGGCGCGCGCCGAGATCGTGACCGAGGATCCGAGCGGCTGGCGCGTCGCCGACGCGGCGGCCGGCTGGCTCGCCGCCCCCCGCCTCGAGCGCTGGGCCGCACTCGCCTCCGGGTGGATCGACCGCCTCTCCCCCGAGGTGCTCGAACTGCTGCGCGGGCGCGCCCACGCCGTCTGGGGCGACGGGCTCGCCGACTACTTCGCCTGGCTCTACCCGGCCGGGGGCGAGTGGATCCGCGGGCGGATCGCGCGCGCCATCACCCGTGCCGAGCTCATCGGCCTGGTCGGCTCCTCGACGCCGAGCACGCCGGGCGCCGCGCTGCTCGAGCGCGGGATCGACGCCGCCCGTGAGGCGATGCGCGAGCTGTTCCCGCCCGAGGTCGACGGCGTCTACCTGCAGCACGACCTCACCGTCATCGCGCCGGGGCCGCTCGCCGGGCCGCTCGACGCGCGGATGCGCGAGATCGCCGAACCGGGGCCGCCCGCGGTCGCCTCGAGCTACCGCATCACGGCGCCCCGCATCACGCGCGCCCTCGCCTCGGGGCAGACCGCGGCGAGCGTCCACGGCTTCCTCGAGGAGGTCGCTCTCGGCGGTGTGCCGCAACCGGTGACCTACCTCGTCGACGACACCGCGACACGCTTCGGCAGCCTGCGGGTCGGCGCGCTGCCGGCACGCGACGCCGCGGGCGACCGCAGTTGGATCACGGCGGCCGATCCGCGCGTCCTCGAGCAGCTGCGTGTCGACCACGCCCTCGCGCCGATCGCGCTGCACCCCGTCGACGGCGCGCTGCGCAGCCGCTTCGAGCCCGAGATCGTCTACGGCGCGCTCGTCGACGCGCGCTACGCCGTCGTCATGGAGGACTCCGAGGGGCGCCTCGTCGTTCCGGCGCGCGAGCGGCCCGCCGCCGCGGTGGGCGAGGTCGCTCAGGACACCGCCGTGATCCTCGTCGACCGCGTGCGCCAGGGATCCTCGGCGCAGGAGCCCGACGACGACCGCGCCTGGCTCGTGCGTCAGCTCGAACTCGCGGTGAAGAACCGCATGACCGTCGTCGCGACCGTGCAGCTGCCCGACGGATCCACCGCCGACTACCAGCTCGAACCGACCGGCCTGGGCGGCGGACGCCTGCGCGCGCGCGACCGCCGGGCCGACATCGAGCGCACGCTGCCGCTGTCGTCGATCACCCACGTCGAGCCGGTCTGAGCCCGGCCCCGCCGCCGGCGCCGCGGCTGTCAGGCCGAGCCGGGCGCGGCGCCCGCGGTCTCGACCGCCGGCGCCGCCACCGGGACGCTGGGGTCGGCGAGGTGCACGATGAGCACGATCGGCCCCGCGATCGGCAGCAGGAGCCAGAACAGCTCGGGCCAGCGCCGACCGGCGTCGCGCAGCCGTCGCACGGCGACCGCGAGCGATGGGACGAGCACGGCGACGCCCCAGAGCCCCGCCAGGCCGGAGCCGAGGCCGTACGTCGTGGCGTCCCACCCCCCGAACACCATCTGGGCGGCGGGCGCGGCGGCGCGGTAGACGGTGATGTTGAGGGCGTTGAGGCCGGCGCTGACGAGCGTCGTGAAGAGCACCCACCACCAGAACTCGGCGCGGGTCGCGCGACCGGCGAACTCGGCGTACTGGCGGAACACCGTCGCGATCGACTGCGGGAAGGTCATCATGATGCCCAGCGTGCTCCCGGTGCCGCGTCGCGAGCAGGGCCCAAGGTCCGCCGGCGCCGTCCGCCCGCGCCGCACTCAGCCGGGCGAACGTCGACCCGGCTAGGCTGGACGGCTATGTCCGACGGACCCCTGATCGTCCAGAGCGACCGCACCGTTCTGCTCGAGGTCGCCCACCCGCAGGCCGAGGAGGCCCGCCACGAGCTCGCGGTCTTCGCCGAGCTCGAGCGCGCGCCCGAGCACATGCACAGCTACCGGATCACCCGCCTCGGCCTCTGGAACGCGCGGGCCGCCGGCCACGAGGCGGCCGACATGATCGCGACCCTCGAGCGCTACGCGAAGTTCCCGATCCCCGCGACGGTCGCCGTCGACATCGAGGAGACGGTGGGGCGCTACGGGCGGCTCGTCATCACCCGCGAGACCGGCGACGCGCCCGTCGACGAGGCCGGGGCGACGACGGGCCCCGCGGCGCGCGAGCTCGTGCTCACCTCGACCGATCCGGCGGTGCTCGCCGAGATCACACGCAACGCGAAGATCGCCCCGCTCCTGGGCATCCGCCGCGACGCGAGCACCTGGACCCTGCAGCCCTGGGCCCGCGGCGAGATCAAGCAGCAACTGCTCAAGCTCGGCTGGCCCGCCGAGGATCGCGCCGGCTACACCCCCGGCACCCCGCACGACATCGACCTCGTCGAGAGCGGCTGGCACCTGCGCGACTACCAGAAGCAGGCCGTGAGCAACTTCTTCGACGGCGGCTCCGGCGTCGTCGTGCTGCCCTGCGGGGCGGGAAAGACGCTCGTCGGCGCGGGCGCGATGGCCGCCGCCGACACCACGACGCTCATCCTCGTCACCAACACCGTGAGCGCGCGGCAGTGGAAGGCGGAGCTGCTCAAGCGCACGACGCTCACCGAGGACGAGATCGGCGAGTACTCCGGCCAGGTGAAGGAGATCAAGCCGGTCACGATCGCGACGTACCAGATCCTCACCGCGCGCCGGAAGGGCGAGTACACCCACCTCGCCCTGCTCGACGCCCTCGACTGGGGCCTCGTCGTCTACGACGAGGTGCACCTGCTGCCGGCGCCCGTCTTCAAGCTGACGGCCGAGCTGCAGGCCCGGCGCCGACTCGGGCTCACCGCGACGCTCGTGCGCGAGGACGGCCGGGAGGGCGACGTCTTCAGCCTCATCGGGCCCAAGCGCTTCGACGCCCCGTGGAAGGAGATCGAGGCGCAGGGCTTCATCTCCCCCGCGGAGTGCTTCGAGGTGCGCGTCGACCTCCCGCACGAGGAGCGCATGGAGTACGCCGCCTCCGCCGACGACGAGCGCTACCGGCTGGCCGCGACCGCCCCCGCGAAGCTCCGGGTCGTGCGCGAGCTGGTCGAGAAGCACCGCGGCGAGCGCATCCTCGTGATCGGGCAGTACCTCGACCAGATCGACGAGCTGGCCGAGGCGCTCGACGCACCGAAGCTCACCGGCTCGACCCCGGTGGACGAGCGCGAGCAGCTGTTCCAGGCCTTCCGCGAGGGATCGCTCACGGTGCTGGTGGTGTCGAAGGTCGCGAACTTCTCGGTCGACCTGCCCGAGGCCACCGTCGCCATCCAGGTGTCGGGATCCTTCGGCAGCCGGCAGGAGGAGGCGCAGCGCCTCGGGCGGCTGCTGCGCCCGAAGGAGAGCGGGATCCCCGCGAGCTTCTACACCCTCGTCGCCCGCGACACCGTCGACCAGGACTTCGCCCAGAACCGCCAGCGGTTCCTGGCCGAGCAGGGCTACAGCTACACGATCCTGGATGCCACGGCGCTCGCGGCGGCGTAGCGGCCGCTCCGCCTAGTAGTCGACCTCGTCGGCGTGCCCGTGCGTCTGCTTGGTGATGAGCAGACGCTTCTCGCCGAGCCAGTCCATGAGCGCGAACAGCACGCCCGAGAGCACGAAGGTCACGTGCAGCACGATCCGCCAGAACAGCAGCCAGGGGTCGAGGGTGGCGGCGTTGAAGAAGTCCTGCAGCAGCCCGATCGCCGAGATCGCGACGATCGAGCCGATGAGCTTCATCTTGAGGCCCGAGAAGTCGACGTGGCCCATCCAGTGCGGGCGGTCCTCGGAACCGCGGGCGGGCAGGATCTTCGACACGAAGTTCTCGTAACCGGCCAGGATCACGATGAGCACGAGGTTGCCCAGCAGGGCGAGGTCGAGCAGGCCGAGGATCCGCAGCATGAGGTCGCTCGTCGAGTCGGCGAGGGTGTGCTCGACGACGTGCCACAGCTCGATGGCGAACTTCACCACGATGACGCCGAGCGCGACCACCATGCCGAGGTAGAGCGGCGCGAGCAGCCAGCGGCTCGCGAACAGCACGCGCTCGGCGGCGGTCTCGACCGGGTTGTGACCGGCCGGCGTCTCGGGGGCGGGGACGTCGGGCATGAGGGGATCCTAGGGGTGCGGTGTTTCGCCGCGGTTGCGGCACGGCCGCCGGTCGAGGCCGCGCCGTGGCCACTCCGCGGCGCCGCGGGCACTCCTCCGGGCCGGGGCGGTCAGCCGGCGAGCTCGACGAGCTTCCGGACGGTCAGCAGGTTGCGCGCCGTGCCGGCGACCCCGAGCGCCTTCGTGAGGCGGGTGTGGTCGAGCTCGGCGCGGCCCGCGCCGTCGGCGTAGCGCAGGTGCAGCTCGCGGCCGATCACCCGCCAGAGATCCTCGCCGCGCGGCACCGCCTCGGCGGTCTCGACGGCGGCGACGTTCGGCTCGGCGCTCAGGAACGAGACATAGGAGAACTTCGGCTCGACGACCTCGAAGGGATGCGCCGCGAGCGCCGCCTCGAGCTCGCCCCGGTCGCGCGACATCACCTCGCGCGTGTAGCCGTAGCGGGCCGTCAGCGCCGCCTCGACGGCGCGGTCGAAAGCATCCCATCCCGCTCGGTCGCCCGCCGGGATCTCGACGATCGCGTTGCCCGAGGCGATGTAGGTCTGCACCTCGGTCGCGCCGAGCTCGGTCAGCAGCTCGCGGAACTCGGCCATCGGCAGCTTTGCACCGCCCACGTTGACGGCCCGGACGAGGAGGATGCGCCGGCTCACGCGCTCACGCTAGCGCCGACCGTCGTGATCGTCATCGACGCGGCACGCGGCGGGGAAACGGCAAATCCGGCGTTCCCAGATAACGCCCAGCGAACGCGCAGACACTGGGTGCATGAGCGACGGACCCAAGATCCTCATCGTCGACGACGAGCCCAACATCCGCGACCTGCTCACGACGAGCCTGCGCTTCGCCGGCTTTGCGGTGCGCGCGGTCGGCAACGGCGCCCAGGCGATCTCGGCCGTGCTCGAGGAGGAGCCCGACCTCGTGCTGCTCGACGTCATGCTGCCGGACATGAACGGCTTCAGCGTGACCAAGCGGCTCCGCTCCTCGGGGTACACGATCCCGATCCTGTTCCTCACCGCGAAGGACGACACCGAGGACAAGATCACCGGCCTCACGGTCGGCGGCGACGACTACGTCACCAAGCCCTTCAGCCTCGACGAGATCGTCGCCCGCATCAAGGCGATCCTCCGCCGCACGATGGACGAGGAGCAGGACGCCATCATCCGCGCCGGCGAGCTCACCATGGACCAGGACACCCACGAGGTCTCGGTCGGCGACGTGCAGGTCGAGCTCTCCCCCACCGAGTTCAAGCTCCTGCGCTACCTCATGCTGAACCCGAACCGGGTGCTGTCGAAGGCGCAGATCCTCGACCACGTGTGGGAGTACGACTTCAACGGCGACGCCGGTATCGTCGAGAGCTACATCTCGTACCTGCGGCGCAAGCTCGACAGCCACTCGAGCGAGCCGATGATCCAGACCAAGCGCGGATTCGGCTACATGCTCAAGACCGCCAAGGCCTGACCCGGCCCCCGCCCGCGACCGGAAGGACCGGTTCTCCGTGGCCTCCCTCTCCGAGTCGCTGGACCGCCGCTGGAACGGGATCTCGCTGCGCGCGAAGATCACCGGCATCACGGTGCTGCTGCTCACCTTCGGCCTCGTCGTCACCGGGGTCAGCACCATGTCGGTGCTGCGCGGGTATCTGCTCGAGCGCGTCGACGAGAGCCTGACCGGCATCGCGCTGCCCTCCGTCGTGCAGCTCGACGACATCTCCGGATTCGGCGACCCGCGCCTCGGGTTCCGCTACTACATCGCCGCCGTCTCCGCCGACGGCACCCTGCTCGAAGACAACCTGAGCGACGAGTTCGACGCGCTGCGCCCGGACGTCTCCGAGCTCACGCTCGCCAACGTCATCCAGCAGTCCGGCGGCATCACGCTGAGCAACGAGACCCGCACGACCGAGTGGCGTGTGGTCGCCTACCCGCTGCAGATCGGCAACGGATCGCAGCAGGCGACCCTGGTGATCGGCGTCAGCCTGCGCGACACCAACGCCACCATCACGCGCTTCGCCCTCATCTTCTTCGCCTTCTCACTCGTCGTCATCGTCTTCGGCGCGGCGACGACCCAGCTGCTCGTGACGAGCACCTTCGGGCCGCTGCGCGACGTGGAGGAGACCGCCGCGCGCTTCGCGGCGGGCGACTACGCACAGCGGCTCGGGGGCGCGACCCCGAACACCGAGGTCGGGCGGCTCAACCGATCCCTCAACACGATGCTCGCCCGCATCGACCGCGCCTTCGCCGAACGGCAGCGCGCGGTGGACCAGATGCGCCGCTTCGTGGGCGACGCGAGCCACGAGCTGCGCACCCCGCTCGTCTCGGTGCGCGGCTACGCGGAGCTGTACCGGATGGGCGCTCTGCAGAACCCCGACGACGTCGCCGGGGCGATGGACCGCATCGAGCGCGAGGCGATCCGCATGACCGCCCTCGTCGAGGACCTCCTCGAGCTCGCCCGCCTCGACGAGGACCGCCCGCTCGAACTCGCCCCCCTCGACCTGCTGCCGCTCGCGCGCGACGCGGCGATGGACGCCTCCGCCTCCGCGCCGGCGCGCGAGGTGCGCGTCGTGGTCGTCGAGCACGACCCCTCGGAGCCGGAGCCCGAGGAGGCACCCGTGCTCGCACCGCTCTCCGCCGGCCGCACCGGCGCCGCGACCCGCCGCGCCGAGCGCGCCGCGCGGCGCGCCGCCCTGCAGTCGGAGCGCGCCGCCCGCGCGACCGCGGCCGACGCCCCGCGTGCGGGCGGCCCGCTGGGCATGCTGCTGCGCCGACGGCCGGCCCCGAGCGCGACACCCGCGGCAGACCGCTCCACCCCGCTGCCGGCCGTCGGACCGATCGTGCTCGCCGAGGAGAACAAGATCCGCCAGGTCATCGCGAACCTCATGGGCAACGCGATGCGCTTCACGCCCGACGACAGCCCCCTCGAGCTGGAGGTGGGCGTCGATCGCCTCGGCGGCTACGGCCAGATCTCGATCGTCGACCACGGCGAGGGGATCCCCCCGCAGCTGCGCGAGAAGATCTTCCAGCGCTTCTACCGCGCCGACACCTCCCGCACCCGCGACACCGGCGGCAGCGGACTCGGGCTCGCGATCGTCGCGGGCATCGTGCAGAACCACCGCGGTCATGTCGAGGTGCTCGCCACCCCCGGCGGGGGCGCGACCTTCCGGGTGAGCCTGCCGCTCGCCCCCGTCGCGGACGGCGGCGCGGCGGCCGACGAGGCGCCCGGCGACGAGGCTCCGGCCGATGGGACCCGTGCGGAGAGCACCGCAACCGACGCCGCCGAGCGCGCCTGACGCGCGCCCCGGAACGGTCCACCCGCCGCCGGGCGGCCGGGCGGGGCGCCGGCCGGGCGACCCTAGACTCGCGAGGTGCGCGCCCGCGACGTCCTGCTGATCCTCCTCGTCGTGGTCGCGTGGGGCGCCAACTTCACGGTCATCGAGCTCGGGCTGCCGGGCATCCCCCCGCTCGTCTTCCTCGCGATGCGCTTCGTGCTCGTCGCCTTCCCGGCGGTGCTGCTGCTGCCGCGCCCCCGCATGCCGTGGCGGCACGTGCTCGCGATCGGGGCGCTGCTGAGCCTGGGGCAGTTCGCGTTCCTCTATCTGGCGATCGACCTCGGGATGCCGGCCGGCCTGGCCTCGCTCGTCGCCCAGGCGCAGGTCGTCGTCACCGTCGTCTTCTCCTCGGTCGCACTGCGCGAGCGCCCCACGGCGCGTCAGCTGCTCGGCATCGGCGTGGGACTCGCGGGCCTCGCCCTCGTCGCGGTCGGCCGCGGACTCGTCGCGCCGGTCGTGCCGCTCCTGGTGACGCTCCTCGCCGCGACGAGCTGGGGCGTCGGCAACGTCGTCAGCCGGCACGCCTCCTCGGTCGCCGCGGCCCAGCCCGCGGGCCGGCTGCGCCCGGCACGGCACCCCGCGATCGAGGCGCTCTCGCTCGTCGTGTGGTCTGCGCTCGTGGTGCCCGTGCCCGCGCTCGGCCTCTCGCTCGCGATCGACGGCCCGGATCGCGTGCTCGCCGCCGTCACCGGGCTCGGCCCCGCGGCGATCCTCAGCACTCTCTACACCGTCGTGCTGGCCTCGTTCGTGGGCTACGGGGTGTGGAACGCGATGCTCGCGCGCTACCCCGCGCCCTCCGTCGCGCCGTTCACCCTGCTGGTTCCGATCGCGGGGATCGCGGTCGCCTGGCTGGCGCTCGGGGAGGCCCCGACCCCGGTCGAGCTGCTGGGCGGGGCGATCATGGTCGCGGGCCTCGCGATCGCCGTCGTGCGGCGGGCGCGGCCGGTCGCGGTCGCCGGGGCGGGCTCCGCTCCTCCCCAGGAACCGGTCGACCTGCCCGACCCCGAGCCCGACGACATCGGTCCGAACGCCGACCCCGGCCGCCTAGCGTCGGGCGCATGACACGCTTCCAGGTCGACAGCGAAGCGGTCGCGCAGGCGACCGCACAGGTTCAGGCGGCCGTCGGCCGCATCCAGGGCGAGGTCGCGGGGCTGCACTCCCGCCTCGTCGAGCTCCAGGGCTCGTGGTCGGGCGAGGCCGCCGTCGCCTTCCAGGGCGTCGTCTCCGACTGGACGGCCACCCAGCGCCGCGTCGAGGAGAGCCTCGCCACCATCAACCAGGGCCTCGCCCAGGCGGGTCGCACCTACGCCGAGGTCGAGGCCGCGAACGCGCGGCTGTTCGCGCGCTGAGGCGGTCGCGCCGCGCCGGCGCACGGCCCCGACCACGACGAAGCGGGCGGCCCCTCCGAAGAGGGACCGCCCGCTCGCGTGCGTGTCAGGCCGGACTCAGAAGTCCATGCCGCCCATGCCGCCCGACGGGTCGGCCGCGGGGGCCGACTTCTCGGGCTTGTCGGCGACGACCGCCTCGGTGGTGAGGAACAGGCCCGCGATCGACGCCGCGTTGAGCAGCGCGGAGCGGGTCACCTTCACCGGGTCGGCGATGCCCTGGGCGAGCAGGTCGCCGTACTCGCCGGTCGCGGCGTTGAGGCCGTGGCCGACGGGCAGCTCGCGCACCTTGGCGACGACGACGCCCGGCTCGAGGCCCGAGTTGAGCGCGATCTGCTTGAGCGGTGCGTCGATGGCGACCTGCACGATGCGCGCACCGGTGGCCTCGTCACCCTCGAGCGACAGCTTCTCGAACGCGAGCTTGCCGGCCTGGATGAGGGCGACGCCACCACCGGCGACGATGCCCTCCTCGACGGCCGCCTTCGCGTTGCGCACGGCGTCCTCGATGCGGTGCTTGCGCTCCTTGAGCTCGACCTCGGTGGCCGCGCCCGCCTTGATGACGGCGACGCCGCCCGCGAGCTTGGCGAGGCGCTCCTGGAGCTTCTCGCGGTCGTAGTCGGAGTCGGTGTTCTCGATCTCCTGGCGGATCTGCTTCACGCGGCCGGCGATGGCGTCGGCGTCGCCGCCGCCCTCGACGATCGTGGTCTCGTCCTTGGTGACGATGACCTTGCGCGCCGTGCCGAGCATCGACAGGTCGGTGTTCTCGAGCTTGAGGCCGACCTCCTCGCTGATGACCTGGCCGCCGGTGAGGGTGGCGATGTCCTGCAGCATGGCCTTGCGGCGGTCGCCGAAGCCGGGGGCCTTGACGGCGACCGACTTGAAGATGCCGCGGATCTTGTTGACGACGAGAGTGGCCAGAGCCTCCCCGTCGACGTCCTCGGCGATGATCAGCAGCTGCTTGCCCGCCTGGATGACCTTGTCGACGACCGGCAGCAGGTCCTTGATGTTGGAGACCTTGCTGTTGACGATGAGGACGTACGGGTCCTCGAAGACCGCCTCCTGGCGGTCGGGGTCGGTGACGAAGTACTGCGACAGGAAGCCCTTGTCGAAGCGCATGCCCTCGGTGAGCTCGAGGTCGGTGCCGAAGGTGTTGGACTCCTCGACGGTGACCACGCCCTCCTTGCCGACCTTGTCGATCGCCTCGGCGATGAGCGCGCCGATCTCGGGGTCGGCCGCGGAGATGCTCGCGGTCGCCGCGATCTCCTCCTTGGTCTCGACCTCCTTGGCGCTGGAGACGAGCTCGGCCTCGACGGCCTTGACGGCCTTCTCGATGCCGCGCTTGATGCTGATGGGGTCGGCGCCGGCCGCGACGTTGCGCAGGCCCTCCTTGACGAGCGCCTGGGCGAGCACGACCGAGGTCGTGGTGCCGTCACCGGCGACGTCGTCGGTCTTCTTGGCGACCTCCTTGACGAGCTCCGCGCCGATCTTCTCGTACGGGTCGTCGAGCTCGATCTCCTTGGCGATGGAGACGCCGTCGTTGGTGATGGTGGGGGCGCCCCACTTCTTCTCGAGCACGACGTTGCGGCCGCGCGGGCCGAGAGTGACCTTCACGGCGTCGGCGAGCGTGTTGAGGCCGCGCTCGAGGGCGCGTCGCGCCTCCTCGTCGAAAGCGATGATCTTGGCCATGGTTCGGTGTCGTCCCTCCCGGACGTGATCCATCTCTGGGGTTCAGGGCCGGGCTCGGATGGGCGACCGGCCTGGCACTCACGACACGCGAGTGCCAGAGAGCATTCTGGCACTCGCCCCGAGGGAGTGCAAGCTGGGCGCGGTGCGCACAGGCACGCCGACGTGGCGCCCGTCCCCCGGCTGCGATCGGGGCGGGGCGCCGCGGCCGGAGGCCGCGCGGGCAGGTCAGGCCAGTCGGACCTGTTCGGCCTGGGGCCCCTTCGCCCCGGTGCCGACCTCGAAGACGACCGCCTGGCCCTCCTCGAGAACCTTGTAGCCGTCCATGTCGATGGCCGAGTAGTGGACGAAGACGTCCTGCCCTCCGCCTTCGACGGTGATGAAGCCGTAGCCCTTTTCGGCGTTGAACCACTTGACGGTGCCGTTGGCCATTTCCGGTGCCTCTCGCGTTGCTGCCGCGGCTCCCGCCGCGTTGCAGGAACTCTATCCGTGCGCGGGCGCCGACAGACCCGCGTCATCCACGGCGAGAGGCCGGATCGGCCCTCGGGACGCCAGATTAAACACGCGCGTAACACGGCCGTCGCCTCCGCGTTGCACGAGCGCAGCAGAGGGCTAGGACGCGGGGGTCTCCTCGGCCGTCGGGGTGGCCAGATCGGAGCCGAGCACGATCGTCAGCGGGGCGCCCGGGAAGGCGTCGGTGAGCCGCACGTCGGCGGCCCCCACGAGCTGTGCGAGACCCCGCGCCACGCCCTCGTAGTCGGCCGAGGAGTAGTAGACGATCGTCGTCGTCTCCTCCGTGGAGGCCTTCGCCCGGACCGGGTCGGGCCAGCCGGCCGCGGCGATCTCGTCGCCGACGGTGTTCTGCAACCCCTCGACGCCGCTCGCGTTGAGCACCGAGATGTCGATCGTGAGCCCCGCGGGAGCCTGCGCCGGGTCGGTGATCGGTTCCGCGGTCGGGGCGGGGGTCACGGTCGCCGAGTCGGTCGGGCTGTCGCCGCCGATGGGCAGCTCGAACTGGAAGTCGGGGCTGATCTGCGAGAGGCCGTAGAGGCCCGCCACCACGAGCACGCCGGAGGCGAGCGCGCCCCACGCGAACCGCACCCACCCGCGCCCGCGCGGGGCCGGGCCGCGGTGCGCGCCGACGCGTTCGAGGTCGGCGGGGAGCTCGTCGAACTGATCCTGGGGGAACCTGGGCATCTAGCGGGCGTCGTCCTCGGTGCGGCGGTCGTCGGCCGGTCCGAGCGTGCGACGGGCTCGCGCGACGGTCCGGGTGTCGCGCAGTCTCTGCAGACGCCTCACCAGCAACGGATCGTGCCGGAGCGCGGCAGGGGAGTCGATCAGCGCGAACAGGACCTGATAGTAGCGGGCCGATCCGAGTCCGAACCGGGAACGGATCTCGGCGTCCTTGTCCCGCGACCGCGCCTCGCCGGCGCGCACCGCCCAGTCCCGCTCGAAGGCGAGGATCGCCCGCGCGCGCTCGTCGAGGCCGTCGGCGCCGGTGATCGGGGCCGGCCCGGAGGCCGGCATCCGCTGCGGATCCGACACGGTGCACCTCCCTGCGGGGAGGCTAGGCGGGCGGGCGGGCCCGACGGCGTCGGCGCGCCGCGAGCACGGCGAACACCCCGGCGGCGATCACCACGGCACCGCCGAGCACGGCGGCCAGGATGCCGAGCAGCGGGATGCGCGGCGCCAGATCCGGCGGGACGACCGGGTCGCAGCCCGCGATCTCGAGCGTCATCGGGTCGAGCGGTTCGCCCGCGGGGTAGGTGCCGAACGCGGCCGCGCCGTCGTCGGTGAGGGTCGCGGTGATCCCGTCGACGACGAGCACGCCGTCGACGACCTGCACGCTCGCCGACGCGAGATCGAGCTGCGCGAAGTCGACCGCGTCGGCGGCGACCGCGACGCCGTCCTGCGTGGTGCCGACGACGTCGAGCCGGAGCGTGCCGGTCGGTCCGTCGAAGCTCAGCCGGGGCGCCGAGATCGTCGTGTCGAGCACGCCGCCGTGGCCGGTGAACTCGACCGCGCCGCGGAAGTCGAAGCGGCCGGTCGACGCCGCGCCGTCGTAGCGGCCCGAGCCGCCCCAGGCGAACTCGGGGGTCGCGTACTGGGCTCCGTCGGAGACCGTCCACCGCCCGTTCGCGATCGCCCCGTCGATGTAGGCGCGGAAGGACTCCTTGAACCCCCAGTGCAGGGTCGCCTCGGCGGCGCAGGCCTCGGCGGCGCCCGTGGCGTGGGGGGCGCGACCCGCGGCGAGCGCCGGCGCGGACGCCGGTGCCGCGAGCACGAGGCCGGCGGCGACCGCGGCGACCACCGTGCCGAGCACGGCGCGCCGCAGGGCGAGGCGATCGGACAGGCTGCGCATGGGGGCTCCGGAGTCGGGGCGGGGGTCCCGCGTCCTCCCAGCCTACGAGCGGGAACACCTCCCGGCCGGACGGTGTTGGATGTCGTGGGCACCCGGGCCCGCGAGCCCCGCGCACCGCGGGCCGCGCGCCGACGACAGGCCCCCGACGAAAGGCGGCGATCGTGAGCTACGAGATCGAGAAGTCCGAGCAGGAGTGGCGCGAGCAGCTGGGGGCGACCCGCTTCCAGGTGCTGCGCCAGGGCGGCACCGAGCGAGCCTGGACCGGTGCGCTGCTCGACGAGAAGCGCCAGGGCGTCTACCGCTGCGGCGCGTGCGGCGCCGAGCTGTTCCGCAGCGACGCGAAGTTCGACTCCGGCAGCGGCTGGCCGAGCTTCTGGGAGGCGGTGCGACCCGAGGCGGTCGAGCTCATCGAGGATCGCAGCCTGGGCATGGTGCGCACCGAGGCGAAGTGCGCCCGCTGCGGCTCGCACCTCGGCCACGTGTTCGACGACGGCTACGGAACCCCCACCGGGCTGCGCTTCTGCATGAACTCCGCGTCCCTCGACTTCGCGGACGACACGGCCCCCGAGGCGTGAGCGAGCTGCGCCCCGCGGCCGCCGCGCTGCAGGCGCGGCGTTCCCGCCCGCGCCTGGGCCCCGAGGCCCCCGACGACGCGACGATCGTCGAACTGCTCGAGACCGCGGGCACGGTCGCGGATCACGGCGCCCACCGCCCCTGGCGCGTCATCGCACTGCGCGGCGCGGCCCGCGAGCGCCTCGGCGAGGCCCTCGTCGCGGCGACGACGCTGACGGGCGAGGACGCCGCGCGCCTCGCGGCGAAGCCGCTGCGCGCCCCGCTGCTACTCGCGGTGGTCGCGGCCCCGGAGTTCGACGTGAAGGTCGCCGACTGGGAGCAGGAGGCGGCCGCCGTCGGGGTGGCGCACGCCCTGTCGCTGCTGCTCGACGAGGCCGGCTGGGGCGTGATCTGGCGTACCGGCGCCCAGGTGCGCAGCGAACCGGTCGCGCGGATGCACGGCCTCGCGGGCACGGAGCGGCTGCTCGGCTGGCTCTACGTCGGCGCGAAGCTCGACGACGAGCGGCCGCCGCGGCCGCCGGTCGGAGCCGCGGAACGGTTCTCGGTTCTGGAGGGGTGAACGGCGTCGAGGCGGAATACCTCGCCTCGCTCGCGACGCCTCCCGGTCGGTGAGGGAGCCGTCGCACTCACGCGGGCTCCGAGCGATGACGACGCATCGGCGTCGTCATCGCTGGAGCCCCTTGTCGGGTTCGAACCGACGACCCCCGCTTTACAAGAGCGGTGCTCTGGCCAGCTGAGCTAAAGGGGCGGACGCCGCGAGTCTAGCGACGCGCCGTCAGGAGGCCGGGGTGGGCGTGGGGGTCGGCGTCGGCGTCGCGGTCGCCTCCGACTCGATGGCGTAGCGGTCGCCCGCCGCCTTCACGACGAAGGAGGCGAACTCCTCGGCGGCGAAGTTCTCGGTCGACAGGAACGGCCGGCCGTCGACGATCACGGTGGGCGTCGAGGTCACGGAGGCGCCGTCGTCGAGGCCCGGCAGAGGGCCCGTGAGGGCGCGGCTCGTGGCCGCCTGCACCCAGCTGCGGAAGCGCAACGAGTGCACGCACTCGCTCAGGTCGGCGGTGTCGTCGGCGCCGGAGCGGACCGCGAGACTCAGGAGCTCGTCGTCGGACAGGCCCGGCGTCCCCTCGTCGGGCTGCTCGGCGAACAGCGCCGTGTGGAAGGCGAAGAACGAGTCCGGCGAGGCGTCGGCCACGCAGGCCGCCGCGTTCGCGGCCCGCAGCGAGTACTGGGTGCCCGCCGACTTGGCGCTGAGCACCGCGATCGGGTGGATCTCGACCGTCGCGGCCCCGGACTCCACCCAGCGGCGCAGCTGGTCGCCGTTCTCCGACTCGAAGGTCGCGCAGTTCGGGCAGAGGTAGTCGACGTAGAGCCGGATGTCGAGCACGCCGGAGGCGTTCTGGCCCGACGCCACCGGCTCCTGCTTGGGCTGGAGCGCGGCCGTGCGCACCGCGACGAAGTCCTGCCCGATCTTGATGCCGTCGCTGATCATGTTGGCGGGGCCGCGCGCCGGGCCGCTCGCCGTGGTCACGAGCACGAGGGCCACCACGCCGAGCAGGGCGACGGTTCCGCCGAGCACGCTGCCCCGGATGATCGTGTCGCGGCGGCGATCGCGCTTGCGGCGATCCTCGCGCAGCTGGGTCGCGAGTTCGCGGGCGCGTTCGCGCGCGGGACGCTCGTCGACCGGATCGGTGGCGGCGTCGTCGGGGGGCTGCGGGGTGCTGTCGGACATGGCTCTCGATTCCGGGACGCATGCCCGGGCGGAGTCGATATTAGGCGCGCGCTCCTGTGCGCGGGCCGGACGCCGGCTGGACGCGCGGTCCGCGCCGGGACCGGCCGGGGATCCCCTCGCCGTCCGCCCGGACCATCCCCCGGCCCTGGCCCCCGCGCGAGGGAGGTGCATAATGGTCGAGCGCGTGTCGATGGAGACCCGCCTCGCCCCGCGCATTCCATTCACTACGGATCGTCCGGCACGTACCTGCCGGTGAAGGAGAAGCACACCCATGGCCACTGTCACGTTCGACAAGGCGACCCGCATCTATCCGGGCTCCACGAAGCCCGCGGTCGACGCCATCGACATCGAGGTCGCCGACGGCGAGTTCCTCGTGCTCGTCGGCCCCTCCGGCTGCGGCAAGTCGACCACCCTGCGCATGCTCGCCGGCCTCGAAGAGGTCAACGACGGCCACATCTACATCGGCGACCGCGACGTCACCGACGTGCCGCCGAAGGACCGCGACATCGCCATGGTCTTCCAGAACTACGCGCTCTACCCGCACATGACGGTCGCCGAGAACATGGGCTTCGCGCTGAAGATCCAGGGCGTGAACAAGGAGGAGCGTGCGCAGCGCGTCCTCGAGGCCGCCCAGCTGCTCGACCTCGAGCCCTACCTCGGCCGCAAGCCGAAGGCCCTCTCCGGCGGTCAGCGCCAGCGCGTCGCGATGGGCCGCGCGATCGTGCGCCAGCCCCAGGTCTTCCTCATGGACGAGCCGCTGTCGAACCTCGACGCGAAGCTGCGCGTGCAGACCCGCACCCAGATCGCGAGCCTGCAGCGCCGTCTCGGCGTCACCACCGTCTACGTCACGCACGACCAGACCGAGGCGCTCACCATGGGCGACCGCATCGCGGTGCTCAAGGACGGTGTGCTGCAGCAGGTCGGCACCCCGCGCGACCTGTACGAGTCGCCCAGCAACGTGTTCGTCGCGGGCTTCATCGGCAGCCCGGCCATGAACCTCTTCACGACCAAGATCGTCTCCGACGGACTGCAGTTCGGCACCGGCGTCGCGAAGGTCGACCGCGATGTCGTGGCCTCGGCCACCGGCGGCACCGCGACCGTCGGCATCCGCCCCGAGGACCTGCAGATCAAGTCCTCGGGCGAGGGGCTGCCGGTCGAGGTCGACGTCGTCGAGGAGCTCGGCGCCGACGGCTACCTCTACGGTCACGCGGAGGTCGACGGCCAGCGCGTCGACATCGTCGCGCGCGTCGACGGCCGCAAGCACCCCAACGCCGGCGAGAAGATCGTCGTCACCCCGGTGCCGCAGCACGTGCACGCCTTCGACTCGGAGTCGGGCGAGCGCCTGACCAAGCCGGTGAGCGCTCCCGCGGGCGTCTGAGCCGCACGAAGTCCGACGACGCCGCGTCCCCTCGGGGGCGCGGCGTCGTCGCGTCCGGGCTCGACGTCCGGGCTGGTCGTGCGGGCGGGGGCGCTCGCTAGGCTCGGGGCATGGCGCTGTCGATCACGTCGGCGATCCCCGATCCGGACCTGCTCGACCTGCCCTGGAACCTGCCGCTCGACCTCTGGCCCGAGTCGACGATCGTCGCGCTGCCCAAGGGCATCTCGCGCCACCTCGTGCGCTTCGTCAACCTCGCGGGTTACGTCGTCGCGATCAAGGAGACGACCGCCGAGCTGGCCCGGCAGGAGTACGACATGCTGCGTTCGCTGCAGCGGCTCGAGATCCCCTGCGTCGAACCGGTGGCCGTGGTCACCGACCGGGTCGCCGAGGACGGCGAGGCGCTCGCCCCCGCCCTCGTCACCCGGCACCTGCGCTTCTCGCTGCCCTACCGGGCGCTGTACTCGCAGGCGCTGCGCCCCGACACCGCCACCCGCCTCGTCGACGCGCTCGCCGTGCTGCTCGCCCGCCTGCACATCGGCGGCTTCTTCTGGGGCGACGTCTCGCTGTCGAACACCCTGTTCCGCCGCGACGCGGGCGCCTTCGCCGCGTACCTCGTGGATGCCGAGACCGGCAAGCTCTACGACCAGGGCCTCTCCACGGGGCAACGCGAGAACGACCTCGAGATCGGGCGGGTGAACATCGCCGGCGAGCTGCTCGACCTCCAGGCCGGAGGCCGGCTCGACGAGGACGTCGACCCGGTCGCGGTCGCCGACGGCATCGTCGCCGCCTACCGGCAGCTGTGGACGACGCTGACCGAGACCGAGACCTTCCCCGAAGCGGAGCGCTGGCGCATCGCGAAGCGCGTCGAGCGGCTCAACGACCTCGGCTTCGATATCGAGGAGCTCTCGATCAGCCGCACCGAGGACGGCGCCAAGGTCGTCATCCAGCCCAAGGTGGTGGATGCGGGGCATCACTCCCGCCGCCTGCTGCGGCTCACCGGCCTCGACGCCGGCGAGAACCAGGCGCGCCGTCTGCTCAACGACCTCGACGCCTACCGCGCGACCGGCGGACGCGAGGCGCTCGACGAGGAGCAGGTCGCGCACGAGTGGCTCGCGAAGGTCTTCGAACCGGTCGTGCGCGCGATCCCCCGCGAGCTGCGCGGCAAGCTCGAGCCGGCGGAGGTCTTCCACCAGCTGCTCGAGCACCGCTGGTACCTCTCGCAGAAGGAGGGGCGCAGCGTTCCCCTCGCGGAAGCGCTCACGGCCTACATCGAGGACGTCCTGCGCCACCGCCGTGACGAGATCACGATGGTCAACCCGCCGACCGCGACGCTCACCGTCCCGGTCGGGGTGATCGGCCCGTCCTCGCCGCTGCCGGGCGCGGACGACGAGGAGGACTGGCGCGCGAAGGTCTGAGCGGGCTCAGATCAGCATGCCGAGCGGCTGCTCGATGCGCGCGCGGAAGGCCGCCATCCACTGCGCGGCGACCGCCCCGTCGATCACGCGATGATCGGCGCTCAGCGTCACCGTCATCACCTGACCGACCGCGAGCTCCCCGTCGACCACGACCGGGCGCGCCGAGGCCGCCCCGACCGCGAGGATGCCCGACTGCGGCGGGTTGAGGATCGCCGAGAACTCGTCGACGCCGTACATGCCGAGGTTGGAGATCGAGAAGGAGCCGCCCTCGAGCTCGTGCTGCTGCAGCCGACCGGCGCGGGCGCGTTCGGCGATCTCCGCCGCCGCGGCCGAGAGCTCGCCGAGGCTCAGGCGGTCGACGCCGCGCAGCACGGGCGTGACCAGGCCGTCGTCGAGCGCGACGGCGAGCGCGAGATCCACGCCCGAGAAGCGGTGGATCGCGTCGCCCGCCCAGATCGCGTTCGCCGCCGGCACCTCGACGAGTGCACCGGCGACCGCCTTGACGACGAGGTCGTTGACCGAGATGCGCCGCGGAGCCGTGGTGTTGATCCGGGCGCGCAACTCGAGCAGCTCGTCGACGCGCAGATGCGCGGTGACGTAGAAGTGCGGCACCGTCGTCTTGCTCTCGGTGAGCCGCCGGGCGATCGCGCGGCGCATGCCGGTGAGCGCGACGACCTCGACCTCGCTCGGGGCGCCGGCCGCGCGCGGTGCGCCCGCGGCGGGTGCCGGGGATGCGGCGGGCGCGGCGGCCGGAGCCTTCTCCAGGTCGCGGCGCACGATGCGCCCGCCGGGCCCGGTGCCGACGAGCGCGGCGAGGTCGATGCCGCGCTCGCGCGCGAGGCGGCGCACGATCGGGCTCGCGAAGCGCCGGGAGCCCTCGGGGGCGTCCCCCTCGGGGCGCGAGTCCCCGGGAGCCGCAGGCGCCACCTCCTCCGACTCCCGGGGAAGCGGAGCGGCGGCCGGCGCCGGCGCGGCGTTCGACGCGGCGGGCGTCCCGGCCGCGGTCGCCGCCGGCGCGGGCGCCGCGGCGGAGGATCCGCCGGCCGCGGCGAGCGCGGCGTCGACCGCCGCGTCGTCGTCGCCCTCGGCGGCGATGACCGCGATCGGCGTGCCGACCGGCAGGTTGTCGCCCTCGCTCGCGACGAGCCGCGCGAGAGTTCCCGCGGTCTCGGCGGCGTACTCGACGACCGCCTTCTCGGTCTCGATCTCGACGATCGGATCGCCGACCGCGACGGCGTCGCCGACGCCCCGCAGCCAGGTCTGGATCGCCGCCTCGGTCACGCCCGCGAGCGCGGCCGGCATGCGCACCACCTCGGCCATCAGCGCGACCCCATCCCCTGGCGGATCCGCTCGAGACCCGCGACGACCTCCTCGGTGCGGGCGATCGCGGCCCGCTCGAGAACTCTCGAGATGCTCGGGCTCGCCTCCGAGCCGGTCACCCGCTGCACCGGCTGGTCGAGCCAGTCGAACAGGCGGCGCTGGATCTCGTCGGCGAGCCACCCGCCGTACGAGGTGCCCTGCGCGCCCTGCTCGACGATCAGCACGGCATTGGTCTTCTTCACGCTCGCCTCGATCGTCGGCCAGTCGATCGACGCGCGGTCGAGCCAGCGCAGGTCGACGAGCTCGGCGTCGACGCCGGTCTGCTCGATCGCCTCGGCGGCGTGCTTCACCATCGAGAGATAGGAGAGGACGGTCACCTCCGAGCCCTCGCGGCGCACCGCCGCGGAGCCGGGCGGGATGATGTAGTCGAGATCGCCCTCGGGCACGCGGTCGGCGGTGCCGTAGAGATCCACGTGCTCGATGACGAGCACCGGGTCCTGCAGGGCGAGGGCGGCGTTCATGAGACCCACGTAGTCGGCGGCGGTGGAGGCCGCCGCGATGCGCCAGCCGGGGCTCGTCGCGAAGATGCCGGCGGGATCCATGAGGTGCTGCGAGCCGTAGCCGGAGCCCATCGCGACCTTGGTGCGCAGCACGAGCGGCACCGGGTTGTCGCCGCCGAACATGTGCCGCGCCTTGCCGATCTGGTTGAAGACCTGGTCCGCGGCGACCCACATGAAGTCGGGGTACATGAACTCGACCACCGGCCGGAAGCGCCCGTCGAGCGCCATACCGCCGGCGAGACCGGTGAAGGCGTTCTCGCTGATCGGGGTGCCCAGCACGCGGTCGGGGTACTTCGCGGCGAGTCCCTTGGTCGCACCGTTGGTGCCGCCGCCGAGGCGGTGCACGTCCTCGCCGAGCACGACGATGCGCTCGTCCTGCTCCATGCGGCGATCCATGACGCCCGAGACCGCCTCGACGAACTTCAGCTCGCGCCAGCCGCCCCCGTGCTGCGCGGGCTCGGCGGCCTCGAGCGGCTCGAGCTCGCTCCCGTCGCCGCGGATGCCGACGTCGACGAAGCCGGGGTCGGGCCAGAGCTCGGGTCGGATGCGGCGCCGACCGGCCGACTCGGGGTCGGCTTCCAGCAGCTCGCCGACCGCGCGGCGCATCGCCTCTTGGGCCTGCTCCCGGACACCGGCGACGACGGCGTCGTCGAGATGGCCCAGCGCGAGCATCTCGCTCGCGACCCGCTCGAGCGGATCGCGGGCGCGCCACTGCCCCTCCTCCTCCTTGGTGCGATAGCCGAAGGCGCTTCCGGGGTAGGGGCCGTTCTGATGGAAGAAGCGGTAGACCTCCGCCTCGATGACCGCCGGGCCCTCCCCCGAACGCATCCGATCGAGCGCCCGCTCGGTCGCGAGATGCACGGCCAGCGGGTCCATCCCGTCGACGCGCCAGGACGGGATCGAGAAGCCCTGGCCACGCACGGAGAAGCGAGGGTCGGCACTGATCTCGTCCGAGCGCGTCGCGACCGCATAGAGGTTGTTCTCGATGAAGTAGGCGACCGGCAGCTGCCAGGTGGCGGCGAGGTTGAGCGACTCGAGGAAGGAGCCGATCTGGCTCGCCCCGTCGCCGAGGTAGTTGATCGTGACGTCTCCCCCGCCGGAGCGCCGCTGGGACCAGGCGTTGCCGGCCGCCATCGCGGCGCCGCCGCCGACGATCGCGTTGGTGCCGAGCGCGCCGGCCTCGAACCACTGCAGGTGCATGGACCCGCCCCGGCCGCGGCAGTAGCCCTGCGCGAGGCCGAGGATCTCGGCGAGGGTGCGCTGCAGCACCTCCTGGATCGCGGGGGTCACGAGCGCGCCGAGGTCGAGATGCGGGCCCGCGACGTGCGTGAGCGCCTTGGCGAGGAACTGGTGGTGCCCGCGGTGCGATCCGTTGACCGCGTCGGAGGAGCGCAGTCCGATGATCGACCCCACGGCGCCGCCCTCCTGCCCGATGCTGGAGTGGGCGGGGCCGTGCACGAGGTTCTCGCCCGCGAGTTCGAGGACGGTCTCCTCGAAGGCACGGATCAGGTGGAGCTGCCCGAGCATGCCGGCGAGCAGCGCCGGATCGGCGGCCTTCCAGTCGGCCGCGGTCGTCGCCAGCTGGATCCAGTCGACCCCGGTCTCGAGTCGTCGCGTTCTCGGCATCGTCGCCACTTCCCTCGCGCGGTGCGGCCTCGGCCGCTCTTGCGCCCGACGGTAGCCCATGATTGAATCCAATCGCAAGGCCAGAACCCGGAATTGTCGTGCTCGGCTCCCGGAAGACCGGCCGTTTGGATCCATTGTGACGAGGAGGTCGTCGTGGCACCGCTCCCCGGACTGCACGGCGTCGACCACATCGGGATCAACGTCCCCGACCTCGATGCCGCCGAGGAGTTCCTCGTCGACGTGCTCGGCGCCGTGCACGTCTACACGCTGGGCGCGAAGCGCGCCGACGACGACTGGATGACCGTGCAGCTGGGCGTCCACCCCCGCACGGTCATCACCGAGATCCGCTTCTACCGGCTCGGCAACGGCAGCAACCTCGAGGTGTTCCACTACGACGCCGCGGACGATCAGGCACCGCCTCCGCGCAACAGCGACCTCGGCGGGCACCACCTCGCGCTCTACGTCGACGACCTCGACGCCGCCGAGCGCTATCTGCGCGAGAAGGGCGTCGAGGTCATGGGATCCCCGGTCGCGAGCGCGGGAGCCTCGGCCGGGCAGCGCTGGCTCTACTTCCGGGCTCCCTGGGGCCTCCAGTTCGAACTGGTGAGCTTCCCCGAGGGGAAGGCCTACGAGACCGGCGCACCGGTGCGGCTGTGGCATCCCGCGAGGCCGGGCGAATGACGAACTCCGCGCTGGGCGCGCCACCGGCGCTCGAGGGGCACGGCGCCGCCGGAGCCCGGGTCGCGAGCGTGCTGCGCGACGCGATCCTCGCCGGGGAGTACGGGCCCGGCGACCGGATCCGCCAGGAGGACCTCGCCGTCCGGCTGGGCGCGAGCCGCGTCCCCGTCCGGGAAGCACTGCGTCGGCTCGAGTCCGAGGGGCTCGTGACGCTCGTCGCCAACACCGGCGCGTGGGTCTCACGGCTCAGCCTCGCCGACTGCGAGGAGCTCTACCAGGTGCGCGAGCGCCTGGAGCCGCTCCTGCTGCGCATGAACCTGCCGGCGCTGGACGCCGAGGACGTCACCCGGCTCGGCGAGCTCGCCGAGCGGATGGAGCGCTCGCGCGACGTCGAGGAGTTCCTGCAGCTCGACCGCGAGTTCCACCTCTCGTGCTACCGGATCGAGACCGAGATGCTCGGCGAGACCGTCGTGCGCCTCTGGAACCGCACCCACCACTACCGACGGGCCTTCACGCGCGTGTTCCGCGCGGAGGGCGATCGCAGCGTCCACCACGAGCACCACCTGCTCGTCCACGCGATCGAACGCGGCGACGCCGACGAGGCCGAACGCGTGCTCACGTCCCACATCCGCCGAACCCGACTCGAGCTGAGTCGGCACCCCGAGGTCTTCGCGTAGACCCTCCGAGGAAGGACCCCCATGGCCATCGCCGTCGTCAACCCCGCGACCGGGATCACCGAGCGCGAGTTCGCCGCGCACACCGCCGCCGAGGTCGAGGAGCGCCTCGCCCAGGCCCAGGCGGCCTTCGAGCAGCTGAAGGCGACCTCTTTCGCGCAGCGGGGTGACTGGATGCGCGCCGGGGCGGAGCTGCTCGAGAGCGAGACGGACTCGCTCGCCGCGATGATCACCCGGGAGATGGGCAAGCCGATCGCCGCCTCGCGCGCCGAGGTGCTCAAGTGCGCGAAGGTCATGCGCTACTACGCGGACCACGCCCAGGAGTTCCTCGCCGACGAGCCGCTCGACGACCCCTCGGCCGTGAACGCCTCCCGCGCCGTCGGCCGCTACCAGCCGCTCGGCGTTGTGCTGGCCGTCATGCCGTGGAACTACCCGCTCTGGCAGGTGATGCGCTTCGCGGCGCCCGCACTCATGGCGGGCAACACGGGCGTGCTCAAGCACGCCTCCAACGTGCCCGAGTCGGCCCTGTTCCTGCAGGAGCTCTTCGAGCGCGCGGGCTTCCCGGTCGGCGCGTTCGTGACCCTGCTGATCGGCTCCGGCGAGGTCGCGGCGGTGATCGAGGATCCCCGGATCCGCGCGGTGACCCTCACCGGATCGGAGCCCGCCGGCCGCTCGGTCGCCTCGACGGCCGCCGCCCAGGTGAAGAAGGCGGTGCTCGAACTCGGCGGCTCCGACCCGTTCATCGTGATGCCCAGCGCCGACCTCGACGCGGCCGTCGCGACCGCCGTCACGGCGCGCACCCTCAACAACGGGCAGTCCTGCATCGCTGCCAAGCGCTTCATCGTGCACACCGAGGTCTACGACCGGTTCGTCGAGGCGTTCACGGCGGCCATGGCCGCGCTGACGATGGGCGACCCGATGGACGAGACCGTGCAGGTCGGCCCGGTCGCCACCCGGTCGGGCCGCGATGAGCTGGCCGAGCTCGTCGACGACGCGCGTGCGCGCGGGGCGCAGATCCTGACGGGCGGCGAGGTGCCGGCCGGTGAGGGCTGGTTCTACCCGCCGACCGTGGTCGCCGAGGTGCGCCCCGGAATGCGGCTGCACCTCGAGGAGGCCTTCGGACCCGTGGCGACGGTCTACCGGGTCGCCGACCTCGACGAGGCGCTCGCGATCGCCAACGGCACCGACTTCGGCCTGTCCTCGGCCGCCTGGACCCAGGACCCCGAGGAGCAGCGGCGGTTCGCCGAGGAGCTCGAGGCGGGGGCGGTCTTCCTCAACGGGATGACGATCTCGTACCCCGAGCTGCCCTTCGGCGGCATCAAGAACTCCGGCTACGGCCGGGAGCTCGCCGCCGCCGGCATCCGGGAGTTCTGCAACCTGAAGACGGTCTGGCAGGCCTGACGCGCGGGTTCAGTACTCGTTGGCGACTCGGTACTCGTTGGCGACTCAGTACTCGTTGGCGACGAAGAGCTCCTGCGCCGGGAACTTGGTGAGGATCTCGGGCCCGGACTCGGTCAGCACGACCTCCTCCTCGATGCGCGCGGCGGAGATCCCGTCGTTCGCCGGGAAGTAGGTCTCCATCGCGAAGACCATGCCGGGGCGCAGCTCGACCGGGTCGGCGAACGAGTTGAGCCTCGAGATGATCGGACGCTCGTGCAGGCCCAGACCGAGTCCGTGCGCGAACTGCAGGCCGAAGGCGGCCAGCTCGTTCTCGAAGCCGAAATCGGTCGCCTTGGGCAGCACCGACGCGACCTCGTCGCTGCCGACGCCGGGTCGGATCGCGGCGATGGCGGTGTCCATCCACTCCCGTGCCTGCTTGTACGCGTCGCGCTGGATGGGCGTGGCGCTTCCGACGTTGAAGGTGCGGTAGTAGCAGGTGCGGTAGCCGTTGTAGGAGTGGATCACGTCGAAGAAGGCCTGGTCGCCCGGTCGGATGATGCGGTCGGTGAAGTTGTGGGGATGCGGATTGCACCGCTCCCCCGAGATCGCGTTGATGGCCTCCACCTGATCGGACCCGAGCTCGTAGAGCCGCTTGTTCGCGAGCGCGACGATCTCGTTCTCCCGCACCCCGGGCTTGAGAGCCTCGACGATGTCCTGGTAGACGCCGTCCACCATCGCGGCGGCCTGGTTGAGCAGCATGATCTCGTCGACCGACTTGATGACGCGCGCGTCGAGCATCGACTGCTGGGCGTCGGCGACCGTCAGACCCTGCCGCTGCATCTCGAACAGGAAGGTGGGCTCGACGATGTCGATGCCGACCGGGGCGTCGGCGACGCCGGCCTCGACCAGGAGGGACTTGATCTCCGCGACCGCGTCGCGCATCAGCCCGGCCTCCGGGGCCACGGCACCGCGGAACCCGAGGAACCCCGGTCGCCAGTTCTCCTCCGGCAGCCACGGGGCGTAGAGCTTGTGGTGGCGCACGGCCGAGCCGAAGTCCCAGAGGATCGGGTCGCGATCGCGGGTCAGGAGGCAGTAGCGCACCATCTTGTCGCCGAGCGCGCCGCCGATCCAGGTCTGCGTCGTGTAGCGGATGTTGTAGAAGTCGAAGAGCAGGAAGGCGCCGCAGTCGCTCGCTTCGAGCGCCGCCTTCGCCCGGCTCACGCGATACTCGCGCAGCCGCTCGAAGTCGACGCGCGTCTCGTAGTCGACGCCCATGTGCCCGGGGGCGAGCAGGGGGAGTCGGGGTTGCGTGCTCATGGGGTGTGCTCCTTCGCGTCCGACGCGAGGCGCGGACTGGTGCTCGTCAGGGGATTCGCAGATTCGACAGGTGCTCGGCGGGAACCGGCAGGCGCCCGAGGGCGCTGAGCACGTCGACCGCGGAGGTGTATCTCTCGCTGGGGTCGCCCGGCGCCGTCGCCTGCGCTCGGCCCAACACGAACCACAGGCCCTGCGCGACCCTGTCGGTGCGGTTCTCGTAGAGATGGGGCCGGCGGGAGTCGAAGCACACGGAGTCACCCGGACGCAGCACGTGCTCGTCGAAGTCGAGGCGGAGGGTGATCTCGCCGTCGATGACGTAGCCGTACTCGATTCCGGAGTGCCGCATGAGCTTGCCCTCGACGGAGCTCGAGCTGCCCGGCTCGTACGTCGTCAGCAGGGCGTCGACCAGCCCGGTCCCGTCGACCGCGAGACGCTCCCACTTGACGCCGTTCTCCATGACGATCGTGGGATTGTCGGCCTGGCGCTGGACGGGGTTGGCCGTGATGGTGGCGTGCTCGTCGCTCGCCGCGTCGGGCTGCGCGACGCGCTGCGGCATCCCCATGAGCTCGTCGATCGAGACCTCGAGCACGTTCACGATCGCGTACAGCGTGCCGACCGAGGGCTGCGTCTTGCCGGTCTCGACCTGCGACAGCAGACTCGGCGAGATGTCGGCCGCCGCCGCGACCGCGCGCAGGCTCAGACCCTTCTGCGCGCGAGCGGCGCGAATGGCCGTCCCGAGTTCCTCCACGTTCGTCCTCGACCTTCTCGGAGGACCGTCCGCCATCAGTGAACTGCGCCGGTTCCTCAGGATTCAGTGTACAGTAGGGGTGAACAAGTTGCAGAGTTGCAGCCTTTTCTTGGCGGCGACCTCCGCATTTTCTATCAGGGAGTGAAGCGACCGTGAACATCGACACCGCGACGCCGGGCACGATGGCCGTCGACTGGGAAGCGCGCGTCGACCTGGACCGCCTCCGTCAGGAGCGCCTCGCGCGGCTCCGCGAGAAGCTCGAGGCCTCCGACCTCGGAGCCCTTCTCGCGTTCGACTTCGGCAACATCCGGTACATGACCGCGACCCACATCGGCACGTGGGCGATGGACAAGTTCATCCGATTCGCGCTCATCACCCGCAACTCCGACCCCATCTCGTGGGACTTCGGGTCCGCCGCGCGGCACCACGACCTGCACAACCCGTGGCTGCACGAGACGACCATGGAGATGGACGCCGATCCGCACGCCCCGCACGAGGGCGCGCGGCGGCCGCGCGCCGAGTCGGGCGCGCGACCCGGGCTCTCGGTGCTGCGCGGCGCCTTCCACCCGGATGCCGGCATGGCCGAGTCCCTCGCGGCGAAGATCCGCCGGGAGCTCGACAAGTTCGGCGTGCTGGGCGAGCCGCTCGGAGTGGACATCGTCGAGCTGCCCGTGCTGGCGGCGCTCACCGCGGCCGGGATCACGGTCGTCGACGGCCAGCAGGTCTTCATGGAGGCGCGCCGGGTCAAGACCCGCGACGAGATCACGCTCCTCTCGACGGCCGCGTCGATGGTCGACGCCGCCTACGAGAACCTCTACGAGTTCCTCCGCCCCGGCGTGCGGGAGAACGAGACGGTGGGCCTCGTCTCGAAGACGCTCTACGACCTCGGATCGGAGTACGTCGAAGGGGTCAACGCCATCTCCGGCGAGCGCTGCTCGCCGCACCCGCACGTGTACTCCGATCGCATCATCCGCCCGGGAGACCCGGCGTTCTTCGACATCCTGCACTCGTTCAACGGCTACCGCACGTGCTACTACCGCACCTTCGCGGTCGGCTCGGCGACCCGGGCGCAGCGCGACGCCTACACCCGCGCGCGCGAGTACATGGATCGGGCGATCGCCCGGGTGCGTCCGGGGGCCACGACCGCGGACATCGTCGAGGTCTGGCCGACCGCGCAGGAGTTCGGATTCCCCGACGAGGAGGCGGCGTTCGCGCTGCAGTACGGTCACGGCGTCGGGCTGTCGATCTGGGAGAAGCCGATCTTCTCGCGGCTGGTCTCCTTCGAGCACCCCGAGGTGCTCGAAGAGGGCATGGTGTTCGCGCTCGAGACGTACTGGCCGGCCGCGGACGGCATCGGTGCCGCGCGCATCGAGGAGGAGGTGGTGGTCACCGCCGAGGGGTGCGAGGTCATCACCAAGTTCCCCGCCCAGGAGCTCATGGTCGCCGGCGGCCATCGCTACTTCACCGTCGACGGACCGATGAACCTCCTCACCGACACCTTCCAGCACCGCAACGCGGCAGGCGGGGAGAGCGCGTGAGCGCCGAGATGCGCGCCGCGGTCTACCACGCCGCCGGCGACATCCGGATCGAACGGATCCCTCGGCCGCGCCGCGCGGACGACGAGATCCTCGTGCGCGTGCTGCGATCGGGACTGTGCGGCACGGACGTGACCGAGTGGCGCGTCGGGCCGGTCATGATCCCGCTCGAGACCCGCCACCCGCACTCCGGCCACCAGGGCCCGATGGTGCCCGGCCACGAGTTCATCGGCGAGGTCGTCGAAGCGCCCGCCGGCTCGCCCTTCGCCGTCGGAACCCGCGTCGCGTCGGGAGCGCAGGTCTTCTGCGGCGAGTGCCGACGGTGCGCGCAGGGGCGCTACAACATCTGCGAGCGGCTCTACACGCTCGGCCTCAACGCCCCCGGCGGTCACGCCGAGTACGTGGCCGGACCGCCGCGATCGTTCGTGCCGATCCCCCCCGACCTGCCGCTCGACGTCGCGGGCCTGGCCCAGCCGCTCGCCGTCGGCCTGCACGCGGCGCGGCGCGCCCAGGCCCGAGCGGGTGACCGGGTTCTGGTGTCGGGCGCCGGGGCGATCGGGAGCTTCGTCCTCGTCTCTCTGCGCCACCTGGTGCCCGACCTGCGGATCACCGTCGTCGACGTCGACCCCGCGAAGCTGGAACGCTCCCGGCGGCTCGGGGCCGACGAGACGGCGAGCCCCGAGCAGCTCGCGGACCACGACGCCTTCGATCTCTCGATCGAGGCCAGCGGCGCGCCCGGAACCCTCGCGGCCTGCATCCACCGCACCGCCGTCGGCGGCCGCGTGCTCGCCGTCGGCATGCCGCCGGGCGACGTGTCGCTGCCGGTGCACGAGCTCGTGCTCCACGAGATCACCCTCGAGACGACGGTCGCGCTCGTGACCCCCGAGGACATCCCGGTGGCGCTCGAGATCCTCGGCGGCACCGGGCTCGCGGACGAGCTGCTCGACTCGGTGCGGCCCCTCAGCGAGATCGCCGCCACGCTCGACGAGCTCGCCGCCGGCCAGATCTCCGGCAAGGTGCTGCTCGACCCCGGGCGCTAGACCGACGCGGCGGAGCGTGGCGCGGCGGTCGACTCCCGCACGATGAGCGCCGGCCGGATCGGTGGATCCGAGACGCGCTCGCCGCTCGCCCCGATCGTCGCCACGACGGCGCGGGCGGCGGCCCGGCCCATCCTCGCGATCTCGAGCCGGATCGTCGTGAGGGCGGGCTTGAGGTGCTCGGTGAGCGGCGCGTCGTTGTAGCCGACCACGGAGACGTCCTCGGGGCAGTCGATCCCGCGGGCGTGCAGCTCCGTGATCGCGCCGACGGCGAGCAGGTCGTTGTGGGCGAACACCGCGGTCGCCTCGAGGTCCTCTCCCCCGCTCAGGAGCTCGCGGATGACGCGCTGGCCCTCCTCGATGGTCGGCGTCGCCGTGGTCAGAGTGCGGGAGCGCACCGGGTACGGCGCGCCGGCCACGACCTCGTCGAATCCCCGATGCCGTTCGGCGAAGGTGCTGATGTCCATCGGCCCCGCGATCTCGATCACCGAGCGGTGACCGAGTTCGAGCAGGTGCCCGGCGGCGAGCGCGCTGCCGAATGCGTCGTCGTTGACGACCCGCGGGATCCCGGTGGCGCCGATCCAGCGCAGGCACAGCACGACGGGCAGCCCGCTCTCGGACAGCTCGCGCAGAACGGGCGCGTCGTCACCGCGGGATGCCGCGCAGATCAGCCCGTCGATCCGTCGGGACTGCAGCATGTCGATCGCAGCGGACATCCTCTCGCGCCCCGGCACGTCGGGGACCTCCGCGATGAGGGTCTGGTAGCCGAGCTCCTCGAGCTGCGCGCTGATGCCGTGCAGCAGCTCCCCGTAGATGGGGTTGCTGAAGCTCGAGATGAGCACCCCGATGGTGCGGGTGTTGCGGCGCCGCAGGCTGCTGGCCGTCAGGTCGGGACGGTAGCCGAGCGCGCTCGCCGCCTCCTCGACCCGCCGCCGGGTCGACTCGCGCACGCGCGCGCTCTGCACCGGGTCCAGGCTGCGACTCACCGTCGACGGATGGACACCGGCACGGTGCGCGACGTCGCGCACCGTGGCGCGCGGCCGAGCCATGCTGCTCACGCCCGATCAGACCGCGATCGCGCGACCCCGCCGCTTCTTGAGGAGGCCGATCACACCGCGTCGGATGAACAGCGCGAACACGATCAGGATCACCCCGAGGATGAGGCGGTTGGTCTCGGCCGGGAGCTCGAACCCGAACAGGTCGAGTCCCGGCAGCGTGACCCGCAGGATCTGCTCGAGGCCCACGACGATGAACGAGCCGATCAGCGGGCCCAGCCAGCTGCCGAGGCCGCCGATCACGCAGACGAGCACGATGTCGAGCGCGATCTTGACGCTGAAGGCGCCGGTCGGCTCGATGTATCCGGTCCAGAAGGCCCAGGCCGAGCCGGCGATACCGCCGAGGGCCGCGCCGAGCACGAGCGCGCGGAGCTTCACCGAGACGGTCTTCACCCCGAGAACCTGCGCGGCCGGCTCGTCCTCGCTGATCGCGCGGAGCGCGTAGCCGAAGTTCGAGTTCTCCACGAGGTACGCCACCACCGTGGCCAGGATCGCGAGGCCGAACATCAGGTAGAAGAAGAGCATGCCGATCTGGCGGGAGTCGAGCCCGCGGTCGACCCGCACGAAGAGCCCGATCGCGCCTCCCAGCGCGGGCGTGTTCTTGACCACCGTGAGCGCCAGGAACGTCAGGACGAGGGTGAAGATCGCGAAGTAGTGGCTGCGCAGCCGCAGCGTCGCGTAGCCGATCACGATGGAGACCACGACGGCGGCGATCCCGCCGGGGATGAGCGTCGCCCACACCGGCCAGTCGAACGAGTCGTTGAGCCACGCCGCCATGTAGGCACCGCTGCCGACGAAGATCGCGGCGCCGAAGTTGAGATAGCCGCCGTAGCCGCCCAGCAGGTTCCAGCCCTGGGCGACGATGACGTAGAACAGGATCGCGGTGAGGGTGGTGACGATGCCCAGGCTCGCGGCGGCGCCCATCGGCGCCAGCACGAGGAAGATCACGGCGGCGGCCACCGGGAAGACCCACCGGGGGATCGACCGCGTGGTGACCACGCTCGCCTTCGCCTGAGCGAGGGCGATGTTCTCGGTCGGGGTCGGGTTCGTGCTCTTGTCGGTCGGCATCAGATGATCCTCTGCTTGGCGCCGGAGAGGCCCTCGCTGCGCACCAGGAGCGCGACGGCGAGGATCCCGTACAGGACGAGATAGGTGTATTGGAACGGGATGAAGATGCCGACCATCGTCTCGATGACACCGACGATGAGGCCGGCGATCAGCGTGCGGAGCGCCGATCCGAGCCCGCCCAGGATGACCACGAGGAACGCCCAGGCCAGCCACCGGTAGTGCTCCTGCGGGTTGAACGACTGCGTCATCGCCAGCACGACACCGCCGAAGGCGGCGAACGCGATGCCTGCGGCGAAGACGCGTCGCGATAGGCGCGTCACGTCGATGCCGACCATTGAGGCGACGTCGGGGTTCTGGGACAGGCCGCGGATGGCCGAACCGGTGAGGGTGCGGGTCAGGAAGAAGTGCAGACCGACCAGCACGCCGACCGTGATCAGCGCCGCGACGACGCGGGTGAGCGGCACCGAGATCGGCCCGAGCTCGATGACGTTCGCGAGGTAGCCGAGGGCGACGGTGCGGGTGTCGGTGGTCCAGATCATGACGGCGATGCTCTCCAGCACCACCAGCAGGCCGAAGAAGGCGAGCATCACGGTCGAGTTGTCCTCGCGCGCGAGCTGCTGGGCCATCCCCCGGTGCACGACCAGACCGAAGAGGTACGCGAGCGCGACCACCGGCAGGATCATCGCGAGCGGGTCGAGGCCGAAGCCCGTCACCAGCTGCCAGTACAGCAGGCCGGCGAAGATGATGATCACCGAGTGGGCGATGTTGACGATCCTCAGCACGCCGAGGATGAGGCTGAGTCCGATGGCGAGTCCGCCGTAGACGCCGCCCAGCAGCAGCCCGTTGGCGAACGCCTGGACGATCGTGTCGATGTTCACGAGGTTCCGCCTTTCAGAGGTTGAGCCACTGCTTGATCAGGTCGTCGAGCTGACCCTCGAACCCGTCGCGTGCTCCGTCGAGGTGGTTGCGGCCGTACGCCAGGGTGTAGACGTAGTCGGCCATCGCGACCGCCGCCTGCACGTTCTGGTCGACCAGGAGGATCGTGCGGCCCTCCTCCTTGAGACGGTCGAGCTCGTCGTACACGCCGTCGACCAGGACGGGCGCGAGTCCGACGGAGGGTTCGTCGATCAGCAGCACACGCGGTTCGAGGATCAGGGTGCGCGCGAACTCGACCATCCGCGCCTGGCCGCCGGAGAGGCTGCCCGCGGCCTTGTGCCGCAGCGGCTTGAGCGTCGGATACCGCTCGAACATGGCGTCGACCGCGTTGCCGAAGCGCTCGCGGTCGCGCCGGACCTGCCACGCGCCGAGGCGGAGATTCTCCTCCACCGAGAGCTCGGGGAACACCGAGCGCCCCTGGGGCAGCACCGAGATGCCCAGAGCGAGCCGCTCGGCCGGGCCGCGGCGGGTGATGTCCTCGCCGGCGAGCTGGACGGCGCCGCTGCGGGGCATGACGAAGCCGGACATGACCCGCAGGAGCGTCGACTTCCCGCTCCCGTTCGGACCCAGCACGACGGTGACCTTGCCGGGCGCGACGCGGACCGACACCTCGTCGAGCACGATGTCGTTGGCGAAGTACCCGGCGGTGATGTCCGTGAGGACGAGTTCCGGGTGGTCCGACCCGGTGGCGGCGCTGGCGGCGGTCATCCTCGTTCTCCTCGTCCGGCCGGTCCATGCCCGAGATAGGCCTCGATCACCCGCGGGTCGGAGGTGACGTGCGCGGGGTCGCCGGAGGCGATCACCGCGCCCTCGGCCATGCAGACGATCGACGAGCACAGACGGGTCAGGTCGGGGATCTCGTGGCTCACGATCAGGAATGCGGTGCCCTCGGCGTTGCGCTCGAGGATGCGCGCGCGCATGACCTCCTTGACGCTCGGGTGGACGCCCGCGAAGGGCTCGTCCATCAGCACGACCTTGGGGTCGGTCATGAGCGCCCGCACGAACTCGAGGAGCTTCTGCTGGCCTCCCGAGAGCTCACTCGCGGGAGTGTCGCGGTGGCTGGAGAGCCCGACGAACTCGAGCAGGCGCTCGGCCTTCTCGGTCCAGTGCCGCCCCGGCGAATGCAGCACCGGGATCAGCAGGTTCTCGATCGCGGTGATCGTCGAGAACACCCGCGCGTTCTGGAAGGTGCGGGTGACGCCGGCCTTGACCAGCGCGGTGCTGGACCGCCCGGCGCGCTCCTCGCCGTCGACCCGGATCGAGCCGGAGTCGGGCGCGAGCACCCCGTTGAGGAGGTTGAGTGTCGTCGTCTTCCCGGAACCGTTCGGACCGATCAGCCCGACGATCCCGCCGCGGGGGATCTCGAAGGATGCCCCGTTCACGGCCGTCATGCCCCCGAAGCTCTTGACGAGCCCTTGGACTTCGATGATGGACGACATGCACTCAACCTCCTCGTGGGTGTGGGGACCTAGCGGAGCGGGAAGACCGCGTCGGCGGTCGCCAGCTCCGTGGGCCAGATCACCTGGTTGCCGGAGTCCTGGTACTGCAGCAGCACCTGACGGAAGTCGATCGTCCCGTCCTCGTTGTAGGTGATCGTTCCGACCGCGGTGTCGAAGCTGTGCGTCGCGATGTACTCGCGCAGCACCTGCGCGTCGAGCGAACCATCGGTTCCCTCGATCGCCTGCTGCAGCACCTGACCGGCCGCGTACGCGACCGCGGAGTAGGCCGGAGCGCCCGGGACGCCCGTCTTCTCGGCGATGTAGTCCGACACCTCCTGCAGGCCGGGGAACCCGTCCTGACCGGGGTAGGCCGAGGTGCTCGCGAACACGTTGATGCCCGCCTCACCGAGGTCCGGCCAGTTCGGCAGCGAGGTCACCTGCGAGCCGCACTGGCAGTAGAACTCGGGGTTGTAGCCGGCCTCGTTGACGGTGCGCGCGATGAGCGCGGCGTCGTTGGGCAGGCTGAGGGCGATCAGCAGGTCGGCGTTCGAGGCCTTGACGGTCTCGATGAGGCTCGACAGGTCGGTCGCCGTCTGGTCGTACTGCTCGTTGACCACGACGTCGATGCCGCGCTCCTTCGCGTAGTTGAGCGCACCGCCGGTCCCGTCGAATCCGTCGAGCGCCGCGAGGGTGAACGGGTTCTGCGCGGTGATGACGGCCATCGTCTTCGGCATGTCGGCCGCGGGCAGGGTGTCGAGGAACTCGAACATGCCCAGCGAGTACTCGATGTCCTGGTAGGGCCAGGTGCTGACGAGCAGGCTCGCCTGCCCCTGGATCTCCTTGCCGACGAAGCCGGGGTTGATCATGAGGATGCCGGCGCGCTCGGCGATCGGCACGACGGCGCCGCCGACCGCGGTGGTGTACGGCGCGAACAGCACGTCGACCTTGTCCTCGTTGATGAGGCGCTGGTAGAGCTGCTGGGCGACCGTGGGGTTGCTCTCGTCGTCGTACAGGACCATCTGGACCTCGCGGCCGTCGATCCCGCCCGCGGCGTTGACCTGGTCGAGCCAGTACTCGTAGGCGAGCTGGTAGCCCGCGGACGGACCGGAGAAGACGCCGGTGAGACCGAGCGTCGCGCCGATGACGATGGGGCTGTCGTCGGCGGGTTCGGACGAGCCGGAGTCGGTGCTGCACCCGACGAGGGCCAGCACGAGGGCCGACCCGACGGCGAGCGACGTCACGAGCCGTGTACGCCACTTCCTTGCGATGTTCATCGTTGAACTCCCTTGTGACACTGCATGGGACTTGTGGGCGACGGCTCGGGTGCCCGGTGCGGGATCGACCGGACGTGGTGCGGGAGTCGCGCCCGCGGACACTGCTTCTCTCAGGCCATGCCGCGTGTGCGCTGTGGCAAATGCGACGGTGCATTCGATTGCACAGATCGTGTCACGACAGCCGACACATGTCAAGTGGGACTGAACAGCGTGGAACATAACGTGCAGTCAGAATGTTCACGAGCCCCCGCCCCCTCGGATCAGTCGACTCCCAGCGTACGGAGATGCTGGAGACCGGGGTGCTCCTGCCCCGCCTCGATCCGCCGGGCGAGCTCCCAGGTGCGCCGATTCGCGCTCACCGGGACCCCGTGCCGCGTCCCCGTGCGCACGACGGTCCCGTGGATCTCGTCGATCTCCGCACGGCGGCCCTTCCGCCAGTCCTGCAGCACGGTCGTCAGGGTGTCGGGCATCGAGTAGTCGGCGAGCACGATGTCGAGCAGCGCGCTCGCGTAGCGATCCGGATCGGGATCGGGTTCGCGCAGACCGAAGATCGGGGCGAGACGGTGCCCGGCGGCGATCCCGGCGCGCGCGGCCTCCCGTCCGTTGGCGCGCATGACCTCGAGCATCCCGTCGATGCGGGCCGCCTGAGCCAGGGGAAGATCGAGGATCGCCGAGGTGACGAGCTCCGCGGCATTGGCGACGAGCTTGGTCCACTTCGCCGCGGCGATGTCGTCGCGCACCTCCACCCGCCCGGCCGGGGCGAGGATCTCGGCGACCGCCGCCGCGCGCGCGTGGGCGACGGGGTGCCAGCCCCCGAGCGCGAACCACGTCCCCGCAGCCGGGGTCTGCCGCACGACGCTGCCCGGCTCGAACAGTCCGCTCGCGATCTCGATCACGCACCCGAGTGATCGCTCGGGCCCGACCAGGTCGTCGACCGCATCGAGGGTCATGCCGTTCTGGATCGCGACCACGACCCCGTCGTCGGCGAGCACCGAGCGAACTGCGGCGCAGGCCCAGCGCGTGTCGTAGGCCTTCACGACGAGCAGGACGACATCGAAGCGCTCCCGCGCGCCCGCCAGATCGCACAGGTGCCACGCGCGGGCGGCGACCGTTCGGGTGCGCTCCGGTTCGACGACCGTCAGCCCCTCGCGTCGGATCGTCTCGACGTGCTCGGGCCACTGCTCGATGAGCGTGACGTCGAGCCCGGCGTCCAGGAGATCGGCCGCGATGGCGCCGCCGTTCGCCCCGGCGCCCAGCACAGCGATCCGCGACATCGGTGCGCTCAGGCGGAGAGCGTCCCGGCGAGCAGCGCCGCGTTCGCGGGATCGGGTCGGAGCTCCCCGGCCTCGATCCGACACGCCAGCTCCAGGATCGCCGCGTTCACCGGCGCCGGGACGCCCCGACGCTGCGCCTGCGCGACGATGTAGCCGCAGAAGGCGTCGAGTTCCGCGCGCCGGCCCTTGTCCCAGTCCTGGAGGACCGCCACGCGGGTGTCGGGCAGGGAGTACGAGGCGAGCACCTCGTCCACCAGGCCGACGGCGTAGTCTTCCGTCTGCGCGACCTGCTCGGCCGACTTGCCGAAGATCGGCACCATCGGGATCCCTAGATCCTTCGCGACCCGATACGCCTCGCGCGTCGCGGCATCCATCACCGCACGCACCCCGTCGATCCGCTCCGCGGAGAGCAGGGGCAGGTTGAGGATGGCCGACGGGAGCATCTCGGGGATGTTGGCCAGCAGCTTCATCCACTTCGCCGCGCGGATGTCCCGCGAGACCTCCACCCGCCCGGCGTGGCGGAGCGCCTCGGCGACCGACTCGACCGCCGGCGTCACCGAGCCGTCGAGAGCGCCGACCGCGAGCCAGGTGCCCGAGGGCGGCACCTGCCGGACGACGGTTCCCGGCTCGTACATGTTCGCGGCGATGCCGAGGACCGCCCCGAGGGTCCGGTCCTCCCCGACGATCTCGGCGACGTCGTCGATGGTCATGCCGTTCTGCAGCCCCACGACGACGCCGTCGTCGGCGAGCACGGGGCGGATCAGTTCGGTCGTCCAGCGGGTGTCGTAGCTCTTCACCGAGATGAAGACGATGTCGAAGGGGTCGCGCAGCTCCGCGACCTGGCAGAGGTGGTACACCGACACCGGGGTGGTCTGGGTCTCGTCCGGCAGCTTCACCGTCAGCCCGTGGGCGCGCATCGCCTCGACATGGGCGGGCCACTGCTCGATGAAGGTCACGTCGAGGCCGGCGCGGATCATGTCGGCCCCGAGCGACGCCCCGTTCGCCCCCGTGCCCACGACGGCGATCCGGGGCGAGGACCCGTCCGGGCTCATCGGCCGGCTCCGCTGAGGAGCGACACGTCGGAGGTCATCTCGACCTCCACGCCCATGGCGCGGTGCACGTAGCAGGTGTTCGCCGCGACCTGGAGCAGCGACCGGGTCGCGGCCTCGTCCTCGCCGCCGTTGAGGAACATCTCGGTGCGGATCGGGTGCGCGGCACCCGTGCCCAGATCATCCGGTGCGCCCGGCTCGTAGGTCGTGAGTTGCGCGAGGCCGGAGTTGCGCAGGTCGAGCTTGCGGACGTTCACGTAGCGGCTGAGCTGGGTGTGGTAGCAGAACGCCGAGCCGATCGCGACGAGAGCGAGGGGGGAGGGAGCCAGCTGGCCGCTGGGGTCGGACGTGATGACCCAGCGATCCGAACTCATCTCGGGCAGGCCCGTGCTCGTGTGCAGCAGGCCGGTCGCCAGGTCGACGTCGCCGCGCGCATCGACCGTGAAGCCGACCGGGCTGTTCGAGGCGTCGGTGCTCGAGTGCGTCGCGATCCGCTCCTGCGCCCCGGCCGGCGGCGCATCGCCCGGCACGAAGCGGAAGACCTGCTCGAAGGGGCGGGGGTCGGCCGCGGGGATGGTGGCGTAGCGACGCACCGGATCCTCGAGCGAGGCGTCGTCCCATTCCGGCAGCGCGCCGTCGAGCGGGGTGCGGCGGCCGTTGGTGCGCAGGGCGAACCTCCCCTCGACCGCGTCGCGCATGACGGCCACCGCGGGGGACGCGGCGAGCGCCTCGTCCACGAGGGCATCCGCGGTGGCGCGATCGACCGATGCCCCGGCCAGGTCGACGTCCCAGTCGAATCCGTAAACGTGCGCGACGGCCTCGCCCTTGGCGAACGAGCCCTGCGACGCGAAGCCCTGGCTGACGCCGACGTGCAGGCGGTCCAGCGCGATCCCGCGACGGCGCGCGGCCGCGACGATGCGCGTCGCGACATCGGCCTGGATGCCCGCGAGCCACTGGAAGAGCGGCGCCGGAGCGAGATTCGTGCCGCCGAGGCTGGCGCCCTCGTCGGACTGTAGGCACCACGTGCGCCCGGTCGCGAGATCCTCGACGACACCGATCTTGTGGAACCTGCCCAGACCGGCCACCTCCGAGAGGAACGTCGCCGCGGCTCCCGCGGAGCCGGCGTCGCGGGGGTCGCGGCGGACCGGGAACCCCCTCGACTCCTGGGGGTCGGTCGTCGGGAGCAGCGCCTCGGGGGGAGTCGTCGTCACGATGCCTCCTCGCATGTGTTGCGCGCAGCCTAGCAAGCTGTCCGCTGGAAGTGAACATAGGCCGCGCCCAGCGCCCACTGATGGAGTGAGCTAGTGCCCGGATCACGCGCGACGCTAGCCTCGACGTTAAGTTCCAATGAACAGCGCTGCTGCAGATCGAGGAGGATCCATGGCGACTCTCGCCTATGTCGGGCTCGGGACGATGGGAATCGAGATGGCGCGCCGCCTGCTCGATCAGGGCCACGATCTCGTCGTCTGGAATCGTTCGGAGACCTCGGCGCTCGCCGAGATGATCGAGCGCGGGGCCCGGCGCGCGCGCACCGTGGCCGAGGCGATGGAGGCCTCGGTGGTCTTCTCGATGCTCGCCCACGACGCCGCCGTCGAGGAGCAGTTCACCGCCGAGGCGCTCAGCTCCGCGGGCGACCAGACGGTGCACGCCAACATGGCGACCATCAGCGTGCAGGCCGCCGACCGGCTCGAGGCCCTGCATCGCGCCGCCGGGGTCGCCTACGTGTCCGCTCCGGTGCTCGGGCGTTCGACGGTCGCCGCGGCGGGCCAGCTGAACATCGTGGCCGCCGGCCCGAGCGCGGCCATCGAGGCGCTCGCCCCGTACCTCGACGTCCTCGGCAAGCGCACCTGGGTCGTCGGCGAGAACGCGCGGACCGCGAACCTGGTCAAGATCGCGGTCAACTACAACCTGATCCACGCGATCCAGGCGCTCGCGGAGTCGGTGACCCTGGTCGAGCGGGGCGGCGTCGACGGTCAGCAGTTCGTCGACATCCTCACCGACGCCGCGTTCACGGGCTCGGCCTACACCGGCTACGGCGCGCTGATCGCCGGCCGTCGGTACTCGCCGCCCGGGTTCCGGATGGAGCTGGGGCTCAAGGACCTGAGCCTGGCGGAGCAGGCCGCCGCCGCGGCGGGGGCGAACCTCCCGACGGCGCCCGTCCTGCGCGATCTGTTCGAGCGGGCGCTCGACGATCCCGCCCTGGTGGACCTCGACTGGTCCGCCGTCGCGGAGATCACCCGCGGGCTCGCCGACGGCACGCCCGGTGATCGCGCATGAGCGGGCCGCGGATCGCCGTCGTCGGCGCGGGCGCCAACGGCGCGGGGGTGGGCGCGGACCTCACCCGTGCCGGGCACGACGTCACCCTCGTCGAGCAGTGGCCCGACCACGTCGAGGCGATGCGGGCCGGCGGGGTGCGCTCGACCTGCGACGGCCGGCTGACCGTCACGCCCGTCGAGGTGCGGCACCTGTGCGAGGTCGCGACCCTGCGAGACCCGTTCGACGTCGTCCTCGTGCTCGTGAAGGCCTACGACACGCGATGGGCGGTCGAACTGATCAAGCCGCTCGTCGCCGACGACGGGGTCGTCGTCGGCCTGCAGAACGGGATGTCGATCGACGACGTGCTCGCGGTGATGGGTCCCGAGCGCAGCCTCGGCGGGGTGATCGAGATGGGCGGCAACATGTATCGGCCCGGCGAGGTCACGCGCGACACTCCCCCGGAGCGCACCTGGTTCGCGGTCGGCTCCGACGATCCGGTTGCCCAGGCCAAGGCCGCCGGGGTCGCCGAGCTGCTCGGCGCGGCCGGCACCGCGGTGGTCTCGGACGACATCCGCGCGGACAAGTGGATGAAGCTGATCCTCAACGCCGCCGAGCTCGTCCCGTCCTCGATCCTCGGCATCTCGATCGTGGAGGCCGCGCGCATCCCGGAGATGCGCGAGCTCATGCTCGAGGCCGGACGCGAGGCGATCGCCGCCGCGGCGACCCTCGGCCACCGGGTGCGCCCCATCATCGGCATGTCGGACGTGGATCCCGACCAGCCGGAGCGCTTCCTCACCGACATCTTCGACCTGCTCCTGACGCACTACGCGCTGCCCGACTCGAAGGCCACGGTGCTGCAGGACTGGGTGAAGCGCCGCCGCTCGGAGGTGGACCAGATCAACGGCCTCGTGGTCGACGTGCTCGCCGCTGCCGGCCGACCGGCGCCCGTCAACGCCGCCGCGACCGCGCTCGCGCACCGGATCGAGGCCCACGAGCTGGACCCGTCGCTCACCCTGCTGCCGGAGTTCGCCGCGGCGGCACGGGGCTGAGCCCGACCGACCGCGGCCCCTCCCCGCCGGGGCCGGCGCGGAGCGGGTCCGGGTCTCGGCGGTCAGTCCGCGCGGTCGGGGACCTCGGAGTCGACGCAGGCGCGCGCGACGATGATGGTGCGTCCGTAGGCGGCCGCCTCCTGATGGAGCGGGTGTGCCTGGTACGCCTCGAGATCGGCCTCGCTGTCGTGGATCGAGGTGAGGGCGAGGTCGAAGTGGTCCTCGATCCGACCGAGGTCGAACGAGAAGCTCATCGAGCGCACCTGGTCGATCCGATCCTCGAGCGACGCCAGTCGATCGCGGAAGTCCTCCGCGAGCCGCCGACGCTCGTCGGGGGTGTCCCCCGCGAAGCGGAACAGGATGCTGTGCACGATCATCGTCGACCTCCGTCTCGCGGGGCGCGTGCTCGGCGACCCGTGTTCATCAAAGCTTAACGCTGTTCACTCTGACTGTGCTAGCGTGCCCCTGCCGAACCGAGAGAGCGGAGGCGCAATGACGCGAATCGCCGTGATCGGCGCGGGGGCGAACGGGGCCTCGATCGGATCCGACCTGACCGCCGCCGGCGTCGACGTGACGCTGATCGAGCAGTGGCCCGCGCACGTCGAGGCGATGCGCGCCCACGGGGTGCGGATCGAGACGCCCGCCGGCGTCGAGACCCATCAGGTGCGGGTGCTGCACCTGTGCGAGGTGGCGACCCTGCGCGAGAAGTTCGATGTGATCCTCATGCTCGTCAAGGCCTACGACTCCCGGTGGGCGGCCGAGCTGATGCGCCCCCTGCTCGCCGACGACGGGCTGCTCGTGGGCGTGCAGAACGGGATGACGGTCGACGACATCGCCGACGTCGTCGGACTCGAGCGGACCCTCGGCTGCGTCATCGAGATCTCGTCGATGATGTTCGAGCCCGGTGTGGTGCTGCGGCACTCCGGCCGCGACCGCAGCTGGTTCGCCGTGGGCAGCCTCTCCGATGCCACGGCGGGGCGCGAGGAGGAGGTCGCCGGCCTGCTCCGTCACGCCGGGAGCGTCGAGATCGTCTCCGACATCCGCGCGGCCAAGTGGATGAAGCTCGTCAGCAACGCGACGACCCTCGTGACGACGGCGATCTTGGGCCTGCCCATGCTCGACGCGGCCGGGATCCCGGCGATGCGCGATCTCATGCTGCGCTCGGGCCGCGAGGCGCTCGAGGCGGGGCGGCTGCAGGGGCTCGCCCCGTTGCCGATCTTCGGTCTGACGGTGGAGGACCTCGCGGCCTCCGAGGACCTCGTCGAGACGCTCCTCGACACGCTGCTGCGCGGCTTCGTGCTCTCGACGACCAAGACGACCATCCTGCAGGACTGGATGAAGGGCCGACGCAGCGAGGTCGGCGACATCAACGGACGCGTCGTGCGGGTGCACGCCGACCACGGCCGCACGGCTCCCGTGAACGCCGCCGTGGTCGAACTGGCCCGCGCCATCGAGAACCACGAACTGGAACCCGACCCCCACCACCTCGACCGACTGCTCGACCTGAGCGCGGCCGCCGCCCGCCCCTGATCCGGAGGAGAACACCATGGCCTATCACGTCGCCCGCGCCAGCGAGCAGCAGTTCGCGCCCGTCGAGGGCGCCCCCGGCTTCGAGGCCGCCGTCCTGGTCGGTCCCGGGATCGGCTCGGTGCACATGGAGCTCGCGCTGTGCCGCCTGGCGCCGGGAGCCTCGACCCCGCCGCTGCGCCACCCCTTCGAGGAGTCGTGGTACGTGCTCAGCGGCTCGGGCAGCGCGTCGACAGCCCATGTCAGCTATGCCGTGAGCGAGGCCTCGTTCGGCATGACCCCCGTCACCGCCCCGGAGCGGAAGACCGCCGGGGACGAGGGGATGACCTGGCTGCGCATGCGGACCCCGCAGGCCCAGGCCGCCGACCCTCAGCACGGCGAGATCCCGGCGGACGACTGGACTCCCTCGACGGAGCTGCTCACCCCCGACGAGACCGACCCGCGGTCGATGTGGGCGGGGCAGTTCCGCGACGAGGACATGCCTCCGCACGGCCCGATCGGGATGCCCGGCTACCACGGCCCCAACATCAAGAGCATCTCGATCCGCATGCTGATCGACGAACTGCTCGGCGCGACCCAGCACACCCACTTCATGGTGGAGTTCGGCTCGCGCGACCCGAACGCCCAGTACGCGCTCGAGCACTACCACCCCTTCGAGGAGGCCTACCACCTGCTGACCGGCTCCGCCCACGGGATCCTCGACGGCGAGCACGTCGACATCAGCGCGGGCGACACGGTCTGGACCGGAGTCGGCGCCACCCACGGCTTCTACACGACCAGCGAGGAGCCGCTGCGGTGGCTCGAGGTGCAGACGCCGAAGCCGCCGACCCAGCACGCGATGTACTTCCCCCGCGACTGGTCGGGGCTCGCGGGCTCGTGAGCGCGCCGGAGATCGAGTGAGCGCGGCGCCGCCGGCCGACGACTCGCACTGGGCGCGCCGCGTCGCGCCGCTCGCGGTCGTCGCGGCCTCGGGCGCGGCGGTCGTCTACCTCCCGCAACCGATCCAGACCCTCGTCGCGGACGAGTTCGACGGCGGGGTCGCGGCCGCCGCGATCCCGCCGGTCGTCGTCCTGGTCGGCTACGCGTTCGGGCTCGTCGTGTTCGTCTCGATCGGGGACCGCCTCTCCCCACGCGCCCAGGTCTCCGCCCAGCTCGTCGCCACGGCGTGCGCGGTCGGCGCGGCGGCGCTCGCGCCCGCCTTCGGCGGCTACGTCGTCGCCTGCCTCGTCGCGGGGGCCGCGGCGAGCTACGGGCAGATCATCATCGCGACCGCACTGCGCTCGGTCGCGCCCGACGCACGAGCGCGGGTGGTCGCCGTGATCCTCGGCGCGTTCATGATCGGGATGTTCGCGATGCGCACGGGACTCGGCGCGCTCGCGGGCGTCCTCGGGTGGCGTGCGGTGCTCCTCGGCATCGCGATCGTCATCCTCGCCCTCGTGATCCCCGCGCTGCTCGCGCTGCCCCACGACCAGCGCACCTCCCCGCCCGGAGTGCTGCGGGTGATCCGCTCGCTGCCCGCGGTCGCGCTCCGCTCGCCGGCCCTCGTCCTGATGACCGCCGTGCACGCCGCCGCCTTCGCCAGCTTCATCACGGCGTGGGCGGTGTCGACGATCGTCGCCGTCGAGGAGATCGGGCTCGACGTGTCGAGCGCGGCACTCCTCGGCCTCGCCGGCGTCGCCGCGGGGGGGATCGCGATCGGGGTGGCGCGGGCGCATCGCCGCGTCGGAGCGCCGCGCTCCATCGCGATCGCCCTCTCGGCCCTCGTGGCCGGCGCCCTCCTGTTCGCGGTCGCCGGCACCTGGTTGCCCACCCTTGCGATCGCGCTCTTCCTCCTCAGCCTCGGGCTGATCACCTCCCAGGTGACGACCCAGGCCGAGGCGCTCGCCTCGGTCGGGCCCGCCGAGGCGGGGCGGGCGAACACCGTCTACACGTCGATCACGTTCCTTCTCGGAGCGGGGATGACGTGGCTCGGAGGCGCGCTGGTGCACGAGGTCGGCTTCTGGGCCGTCGGCGTCCTCATCGCCGCGCTCGGCCTGCTCGCCCTCGCCCTGACCCTCGTGGCCCGGCGACGGGGAGTGATCGCGTGACGCCCCCCGCCCCGACCCCGTCCGCCCGACCCGAGCGGCCGAACTCCCCCGACCCCCGAACCGTCCTCTAGGAGGCCCCGTGTCACTCGGCATCGACGACCCTGCGGCGAGGTACCGCGAGCTCGCGGCCCGCTACGCGCCGGAGGACGGCCAGCCGTCCTTCGAGGTGCACAATCCGAGCACCGGCGACCTGCTCGCGCGGTTCCCCACGCACGACGCCGAGCACGTCGATCGGGTGGTCGCGGCCGCCCGTGCGGCGGCCCGCACCTGGCGCGCGGTCCCGACGCGGGAACGCGCGCGCCTGCTGAAGACGGTCGCGCAGCGTCTGCGCGACGCCGCCGACGAGATCGCGACGCTCGAGTCCCTCGAGATGGGGAAGACCTTCCTCACGGCACGCAGCTACGACATGCACGTCTGCGCCGAGTCGTTCGAGTTCTTCGGATCGCTCATCGAGAACGAGCGCGGCAGCTTCGTCCCCGGCGCCGCCATCGACAGCTACTCCGTGCGGGAACCGTACGGCGTGGTCGCGGGCATCATCCCGTTCAACTGGCCGCCGATCCACACCGGGGCGAAGCTCGCGCCCGCTCTGGCCGCCGGCAACGTCGTGATCCTCAAGCCGCCGGAGCAGTGCCCTCTCAGCGTGCTGCGCGTGATCGAGATCGTCGCCGAGGTCGTGCCGGCCGACGTCGTGCAGGCGGTGACGGGCATCGGATCCGTGACGGGAACCGCGCTCACCGGGCACCCAGGGATCGACCGCATCTCCTTCACCGGATCGCCGGCGACCGCCCGGCACGTGCTGCACGCCGCCGCCGAGCACTTCACCGGCGCCCTGCTCGAGCTCGGCGGGAAGAACCCGCTGCTCGTCTTCGACGACGCCGACCTCGAGCAGGCGGTCCCGACCGCGGTCGAGGCGTCGTTCATGAACCAGGGTCAGGCCTGCACGGCGGCGTCCCGGATCCTCGTGCACGAGTCGGTCGCCGCGCGCTTCACCGAGCTCTTCGTGAAGGCCGTCGCGGACCTGCGGATGGGCGACCCCCTCGAGGCTGACACCGAGCTCGGCCCGCTCGTGACCTCCGCCCATCGCGACCGGGTCGAGTCCTACATCGAGGTCGGGCTCGCCGAGGGCGCCCACCTGGCCTATCGGGGCGAGCGGCCCGCGGATCCGGTTCTCGCGGGCGGGTACTTCGTCGCCCCGCACGTGCTCGACGGGGTGACCCCGCAGATGCGCGTCGCCCAGGAGGAGATCTTCGGGCCGGTGGCGACCATCCTGACCTTCCGCGACCTCGACGAGGCGCTCGAGATCGCCAACGGGACCGAGTTCGCGCTCGTCGCCGGGGTCTTCACCGCCGACCCCGTCCTCGCACGACGGGCCGCGGACGCGATCGACGCGGGGGTGGTCTTCGTCAACAACTACAACCGCTCGTTCCTGCCGACGACGCCCTTCGGGGGCAATCGGGCGAGCGGCTACGGTCGCGAGCACGTCGCGGAGACCCTCCACGAGTTCTCGCGGATCAAGAGCGTGCGGATCGCCAACGGACTCGAACCCGCACCGCTGTCGCTGCGGCCGGGCGTTCGATGACCGGCGCCGATCCCGGCGCGGGGAAGATCGACGTCCACGCCCACTACTTCGGCCCGGACTACCTCGGCTTCCTCGAGCGGCAGGGGGTCGATACCGCGCTCGGCCGCCACGAGCTCGCAGGCGATGCCGCCCTCGGGCACCGTCTGGAGCTGATGGATCGCGCCGGCATCGGAGTGCAGATCGTCTCCGGAGCCCCCCTGTTCCCGAGCTTCGCGTCGGCGGCGGTGGCCGCCGACGCGGCGCGGCGGCACAACGACGAGCTCCTGCGCTTCGTGGAGCGCGGGCGCGGGCGATTCGCCGGCTTCGCACTGCTCCCCTTCCCGCATGTCGAGGAGTCGCTGGCCGAGCTCGAGAGAGTCGGGGCGGTGGAGGGGTTGCGGGGCTGCGCGTTCGGCATCACGGGACTCGGCCGCACCCTCCTCGAGCCGGCGTACGAGCCCGTGCTCAGCGCGATCGCGGCGCGCGACCACACGGTCTTCCTCCACCCGGTGGGCAACGCGTGCGGCTTCTACCCGTCGCGCTTCGACCAGACCTGGCTGGTCGGGGCCGTGTTCGAGGACTCGGTGTTCGTCGCCGACCTGCTCACCTCGGGCTGGCTGGAGGACCATCCCGCCCTGCGCGTGCTCATCCCCCATCTCGGCGGCGCGATCCCCTTCATCCTCCAGCGTCTCGACGACCAGCACCTCGCCCGCGTGCCCGGCGGGAGCCCTCCGAGCGCTCACGCCGGTCGCCTCTGGTACGACAGCGTGAACTCCGACCCGCGCGCCCTGCGGCTGGCCGTGGAGGCCCTCGGCGGGGATCGGGTGGTGCTCGGCACCGACTTCCCCTACCTCGCCGGCGAGCGCTTCGCGACCGCGGTGAGCTACCTCCGCGAGGCGGGTCTCGACGCCGACGGCCTGGCGGCGGTGGAACGCGAGAACGCGCGCGCGCTCCTCGGCGCCTGACCCCTCGCGGTGCCGGCCCCGGTCGGAGCCTGAGCTCAGCCCTCCGCGCGCAGCTTCGCGACCTCGTAGAGCGCGACGCCGGTCGCGATCCCGGCGTTGAGCGACTCGGTCGCCGCCTCGATGGGGATCGACACGATCGCGTCGCAGGTCTCCGCGACCAGGCGGGAGAGCCCCTCGCCCTCGCTGCCGACGACGATCACGAGCGGCGAGGTCGCGAGAGCGAGGCCCGGCAGCGCGGTGTCGCCGCCGCCGTCGAGCCCGACCACGAAGACTCCGCGCTGCTTGAGATCGGTGAGGGCGCGCGCGAGGTTCGCGGCCATCGCGACCCGCAGCCGGCTCGCCGCGCCGGCGCTCGTCTTCCACGCGCTCGCCGTCATCCCGACGCTGCGCCGCTGCGGCACGATGACGCCGTGCCCGCCGAACGCGGCCGCCGAACGCACGATCGCGCCGAGGTTGCGCGGGTCGGTCACCCCGTCGAGCGCGACGAGCAGCGGCACCTGACCGGACTCCTCGGCCGCGTCGAGGAGGTCGAGCGGGTGCGCGTACTCGTAGGGCGGCACCTTGAGCGCGAGACCCTGGTGCACCGCGTCGGCGCCCGTCATCCGGTCGAGCTCGGGGCGCATGACCTCGAGGATCGGGATCCCCCGCTTGGTGGCGAGGGCGAGCGCCTCCTTGACCCGGTCGTCCATCTCGACCCGGGCCGCGAGGTAGAGGGCCGTCGCCGGGATCTTCGCGCGCAGAGCCTCGAGCACCGAGTTGCGGCCGGTGACGAGTTCGGTGTCGTCCTTGGCGCGCGGGGTCCGGCGCGCGCCGGCGCCCCCGCTCGAACCGCCGCCCTTGCCGTGGCGCTCGCGGGCCGCGTCGAGACGGTCCTGAGCGGCCTTGCGCTTGCCGGCGACGTGCCAGCTGCGATCCTCCGCCTTGGGCGTCGGCCCCTTGCCCTCGAGCGCGCGGCGCCCGTGACCGCCGGTGCCGACCTGCGGCCCCTTGCGGCCCTTGCCCTTGCTCGCGCCGGGGCGCCCCGGTTTCGCCATTACTTTGGACTCCAAACTGGGCCCTCGCTGGTGTCGTCGATGCGAACGCCATACTCGAGAAGCTCGTTCCGAATCTCGTCGGCTCTGGCGTAGTTCTTGTCTGAGCGGGCCGTCTCTCGCTGACGCATCAGGTAGCCGACTACTTGATCGAGCAAGGACCTCCAGTCCCTCCCCGCCGGGCGTCGAGTCTTTCGCCAATGCTCGGACCATGGATCCAGTCCCAGCACACTCAGCATGCCGCGAATCTTGCCAAGCTCAAGGAACACTTCGTCTTTGGTAGCCAGGCCATGTGCGGCTCGATTTCGAATATCGCGCGAACGTCTCGAAACTATCGATATCGCTGCGGCCGTGTTGAAGTCGTCGTCCATGGCTTCTGCAAATCTCGATCCGACTTCTTCTGAAGGGGAAGGGAGGTTAACGTCGCCGAGGAGGGCGGTTGCGAGTTCGAAGGTCTCGTCGATCCGAGCCACCGCCTTCGATGCTTTGGCGACCTCTTCTGGCAAGTAGTCCAGGGTCGATCGGTAGTGCGTCCTCACCATGTAGTAGCGAAGGACGTACGGATCGAAGAGTTCGAGCGCTTGGTGAGCAAACACCGAGTTGCCCAGCGACTTCGACATCTTCTGGCCCTGCACGTTGACCGAGCCGTTGTGCACCCAGTAGCGCGCGAAGGCGTCGCCCGCCGCCGCGGACTGCGCGAGCTCGTTCTCGTGGTGCGGGAAGCGCAGGTCGATGCCGCCGCCGTGGATGTCGAACTCGGGCCCGAGGTAGCGCTTCGACATGGCCGAGCACTCGATGTGCCAACCCGGGCGCCCCGGCCCCCACGGGGACGGGAACTGCGCGTCGGCCGGCTCCTCGGGCTTGGCGCCCTTCCAGAGCGCGAAGTCGCGCGGGTCGCGCTTGCCGCGGGTCGGCGCATCCGGCGAATCGGCCATGTCGTCGAGCTTCTGGTGGGTGAGCTCGCCGTAACCGGCCCAGGTGGTGACCGCGAAGTAGACGTCGCCCGAGCCGTCGTCGGCGGCGTAGGCGTGGCCGCGCTCGATGAGGGTCTCGATGAGCTCCTGCATCTGCGGGATGCTCGCCGTCGCGCGCGGCTCGTAGCTCGGCGGCAGGACGCCGAGGGCGTCGTAGCCGGCCGTGAACTCGCGCTCCACCGCGTAGGCGAGCGCCCACCACGGCAGATCGGGGGTCGCGTTGGCGAGGATCTTGTCGTCGATGTCGGTGACGTTGCGCACCAGGGTGACACGCGATCCGCGGTGCTCGAACCAGCGGCGCATCACGTCGAAGGCGACCGCCGAACGCAGGTGGCCGATGTGCGGCGAGGACTGCACGGTCGGCCCGCACACGTAGATGCCGACCTCGCCGGCGACCCGCGGCTCGAAGTCGCGCAGCGCCTGCGCGCGCGAGTCGTAGAGGCGGATCGTCACCGGGCGAGTCTACTGAGCGCCTTCCGCGATACTTCGTGCATGACGATGAGCGCCGGGCGGCTGCGCGACGACCTCGTGTTCCGCGTCGACGACCTCACCGGCCCCGCCACGCAGGGCCTCATCGTCGAGCACCTCGCCGAGATGCACGCGACGAGCCCCGCCGAGAGTGTGCACGCGCTCGATCTCGACCGGCTGCGCGATCCGTCGATCACCTTCTGGTCGGGGTGGATCGGCGACGATCTCGCGGTGATGGGCGCGCTCAAGCGCCTCGACGCCGCGAACGGCGAGCTCAAGTCGATGCGCACGAGCGCCGCCGCCCGCGGCACCGGGGCCGGGCGGGCGATCCTGCGACACATCGTCGCGGCGGCCGTCGCCGAGGGGATCACGACGCTCTGGCTCGAGACGGGCGCCGAACCGCACTTCGCCCCCGCGCGCGCCCTCTACGCGAGCGAGGGTTTCGAGGTCTGCGGCCCCTTCGCCGACTACGTGCTCGACCCGAACTCGGTGTTCATGACCCGGAGACTGCGGTCATGACACCGCGGTCATGACACCGCGTTCATGACGCGGACGCCGGCCGCGGCTGCAGCAGCGCCGTCGCGAGCGCCCCGAGTCCCCGCTCCCCGGTGAACCCGAGGCGGTCGGAGGTGGTGGCGCTCACCGCGACCGGGGCCCCCACGAGCTCGCCGAGGCGACGCTCGAGTTCGCTGCGGCGCGGGCCGATCTTCGGGTGCGCCCCGACGATCTGCAGGGCGACGTGCGCGACCTCGTAGCCGGCCGCGTCGACGCGCCGCAGGGTCTCCGCCAGGAACACCGTGCTCGCCGCCCCCGCGTACTCGGGGCGGTCGGTGCCGAAGGTCGAGCCGATGTCGCCGAGACCCGCGGCCGACAGCAGCGCGTCGACGATCGCGTGGAGCACCGCGTCGCCGTCGCTGTGCCCGCTGAGGCCGGGCTCGCCCGGCCAGTCGAGTCCGCCCAGACGCAGCGGCTGGGCCGGATCGTACGCGTGCACGTCGTAGCCGATGCCGCCGCTGCCCCCGGTGAGCGCCCAGTCGGGCCCCAGCAGCAGGGCGGCGCGATGGAGGTCGTCGGGCGTCGTGATCTTGAAGGCGCGCTCGTCGCCCGGGACGGTCGCGACCGGGTGCCCCGCCGCGGCGAACAGGGCGGCGTCGTCGGTGTGCTCCTCGGCGGCCTCGGAGTACGCGGCATCGAGCGCGGCGCGCGGGAAGCCCTGCGGGGTCTGCACGGCGACGAGATCAGCGCGGTCGACGGTCGCGAGCACCGCATCCCCCGCGACGCGCTTGATCGTGTCGGCGACCGGCAGCACGGGGATCACGCCGCCGCCCGTCGATCGCACCGCGTCGACCACGCGCTCGAACACCTCGGTCGGCGTGAGCGGCCGCGCGGCGTCGTGCACGAGCACGGTCTCGACGCTCGCCGGCAGGGCCGCGAGCCCCGCGGCGACCGACCGCTGCCGGGTCGGCCCGCCCGCCACCGCGACGGCGGACGGGCGCCGCACCACCTCGGCCGAGAGCGCGACGCTCCGGCGGGCCTGCTCGAGGTGGCTGCGGGGCGCGACGACGACGAGGTCGAGCCCGCCGGGGATGCGCGCGAGCGCGTGGTCGAGGATCGTCCACGACTGGAGCGGGACGAAGGCCTTCGGGGCGCCCGCCCCGAGGCGGGTGCCGCTGCCCGCGGCGACGACGATGACGCCGACCGACGCGGTCATCCGGTGCTCAGGAGGTGGTCGCCCGGGTGAGGACGACTAGGAGGCCAGCACCTCGTCGAGCACCGTGGAGGCCTTCTCCTCGTCGGTCTTCTCGGCGAGGGCGAGTTCGGAGATGAGGATCTGGCGCGCCTTGGCGAGCATGCGCTTCTCACCCGCCGAGAGGCCGCGGTCCTGGTCGCGGCGCCACAGGTCGCGCACGACCTCGGAGACCTTGATGACGTCGCCCGAGGCGAGCTTCTCGAGGTTCGCCTTGTAGCGGCGGCTCCAGTTGGTGGGCTCCTCGGTGAACGGGGCGCGCAGCACCTCGAACACGCGGTCGAGGCCCTCCTTGCCGATCACGTCGCGCACGCCGACCAGGTCGACGTTCTCCGCCGGCACCTCGATGGTCAGATCGCCCTGGGTGACGTTGAGCTTGAGGTACAGCTTCTCCTCGCCCCGGATGATCCGCTTCTTGACCTCGGTGATCGTGGCGGCACCGTGATGGGGATAGACGACAGTCTCGCCGACCTCGAAAAGCATGGAGTTGTTCCTCTCGCAGAGACCCCCGATTTTATCACAGCGGGATCACAGCGGAATCGATCATCATCCCCCGCCGCGGCCACCGCGCGGGGTCGGCACGCCGGGCCGCCGGAGCGGGTCATCGCGCTGGCTATGCTGGCTTCCAGCCGCATCCGAACCGAGAGGGATCCGCCGTGAAGACTCGCAACGCCGTCGAGATCGTGACCATCACGCTCGGCGTGATCGCGCTGTTCGGGGCGGCACTCGTGGGCTCCTCCTTCCTCGTGCCGCACGGCACCGCGGTCGGCTACGAACCGGGTGACGGGGTGAGCGCGACGGTCGGCGGCGTCGACGTCGAGGGCATCGTCGTCATCACCGAGGACGGCGAGCTCGGCAACCTCCTGCTCACCGCCGTCAACAACTCCGGCGACAACGTCGCGCTCACCGTGCAGTACCCGAGCGGCAGCGGCCGCAGCGACGTCACGCTGCGCGTGCCGGCCGGCCGCAGCGTGGGCGCCGGCTACGGCGACAACCCGCAGCTGCTGCTCGAGAACATCGGCACGCCGGCGGGCGGGCTCATCCCCCTCTACCTGCAGTACGGCTCCGTGCCCGGCGTGGAGGTCGACGTACCCGTCCTCGACGGCTCCTTCGCGGAGTACTCGGGCCTGCTCCCCACCCCCGAGCCGACCCCGACGCCGACGCCCACTCCGGCGGCGACCGCCGAGCCGACGGCGACCCCGACGCCCGCTCCCTGAGCCCGAGGTGCCGGGCGCGGGTGGCCGCGACGGCGCCGCCGGCCGCGACGTCGACGAAGGTTACGCCTCGAAGCGGTACCCGAGGCCGCGCACGGTGACGAGCATCGTCGGGTTGCCGGGATCCTTCTCGATCTTCGAGCGGATCCGCTTGATGTGCACGTCGAGGGTCTTGGTGTCGCCGAAGTAGTCGGAGCCCCACACCCGGTCGATCAACTGGCCGCGGGTCAGCACCCGGCCCGCGTTGCGCAGCAGCAGCTCGAGCAGCTCGAACTCCTTGAGCGGCATCGGGATCTCGGCGCCGTCGACCGCGACCGCGTGGCGATCGACGTCCATGCGCACCGTCCCGGCCTCGAGGATGGCGTCGTCCACCGCGTCCTCGTCGACCCGGCGGCGCAGCACCGCCCGGATGCGCGCGAGCAGCTCGCGCGTCGAGTACGGCTTGGTCACGTAGTCGTCCGCGCCCAGCTCGAGCCCCACGACGATGTCGACCTCGCTGTCCTTCGCGGTCAGCATGATGATCGGCACGGAGCTGCGCGAGCGGATCTCGCGGCACACCTCGGTGCCGGGCAGGCCCGGCAGCATGAGGTCGAGCAGCACGAGGTCGGCCCCGGCACGGTCGAAGGCGGCGAGCGCCGCGGGCCCGTCGGCCGCGATCTCGGTCTCGTAGCCCTCGCGGCCGAGGAGGTAGGCGAGCGGGTCGCTCAGCGAGGCCTCGTCCTCGACGATCAGGATGCGGGTCATCGGGATCCTCCCGGTCGGGCCCCGACCGGCGCACCGGCGTCGGGGAGGCGGATGGTGAACGTCGAACCGCTGCCGGGGTGGGACCACACCCGCACGTCGCCACCGTGGTTCTGCACGATGTGCTTGACGATGCTGAGCCCGAGTCCGGTGCCGCCGGTGTGACGGCTGCGGGCCGCGTCGACGCGGAAGAAGCGCTCGAACACCCGGTCCCGCTCGGACTCGGGGATGCCGACCCCCTGGTCGGTGACCGCGATCTCGACCCCGCGGTCCACCCGCTTCACCCCGACGCCCACGCGCGAGCCGTCGGGCGAGTACTGGATCGCGTTGACGACGAGGTTGTGCACCGCCGTCACGAGCAGCTGCGGGTCGCCGTAGACCCGGGTGTGCTTCTCGCCGCCGGCCACGAGGGAGATCCGGTGCGCCTCCGCGGCGACCCGGTTGCGATCCACCGCCTGGGCGACGACGTCGTCGACCTCCACCCAGTCGGCGTGCTCGAGGCTGTCGGAGGCCTGCAGGCGGCTGAGCTCGATGAGCTCCTGGGTGATCCGGCTGAGCCGCTCCGACTCGACGGTCAGCCGCGCGGCGAAGCGGCGCACCTCGGCGGGTTCGTCGGCGGCGGAGTCGAGGGCCTCGGCGAGCAGTCCGATGGCGCCGATCGGGGTCTTCAGCTCGTGGCTGATGTTGGCGACGAAGTCGCGGCGCACCTCCTCGAGGCGGTGCGCCTCGGTGCGGTCGTCGGCGAGCACGAGCACGTAGCGCGCCCCGAGCCGGGCGACCCGCACGAGCACGTGCAGGTTCGCCTCGCCGAAGGGACCGCGCGCGAGGTGCAGCTCGGTGCTGACCGGCGTGCCGTCGCGGCGCACCCGCCCGACGAGCTCGACGAGCTCGGGCTGCACGAGCGACTGGTTCCACACCAGGCCCAGCGCGAGGGCGCTCGTCGAGGCCGAGAGCACGTTGTTGCTGGCGTCGACGACGATGCCCACCGACTCGAGCGCGTCGATGACGCCGTCGACCCCGTCGGGCACGCTCGGGGTGGCCACGTCGACCGCGCGGCGACCGCGCCGGTAGGAGAGCACGATCACGACCGTGACGCCCGCCCCGACCGCGAGACCGAGCGCGAGGGCTGCGGGCACGACCCACGCCTCGAGCATGGGACTAGATTAGGGCGCGCCCCCACGTGGTCGAACCCGGCGGGCGCCGCACAGACCCGAACACCGATGTTGTTCAGGACGGCGTCACCGCGCGTTCACCTCCGACCGCGAGGGTGGCGGGGCGCAGCCCGCTGCGCGCTGCCCGCGACACGAGAGGGAGTTCCATGCGCGAGGTGTTCCAGCAGGAACTGCGCGAGGTCCAGGACCGCCTGGTCGAGATCTCGGCGCTCGTCGCCGACGCGATCGAGAGCGCCACCAAGGCCTTCAACGAGTCCGACGTCGCGCTGGCCGAGACCGTGATCGAGGCCGACGCCAAGATCGACGCCGCCTCGGTCGCGCTCGACGAGCTCGCGATCCAGATCCTCGCGCGCCAGCAGCCGGTCGCCCGCGACCTGCGCATCGTCGTCATCGCGCTGCGCGTGAGCGCCTCGCTCGAGCGCATGGGTGACATGGCCACGCACATCGCGCAGCTGGCGCGCTACCGCTTCCCCGACAAGGTCGTGCCGAAGTCGCTGCGCTCGACCTTCGCCGAGATGGGGCGCTTCGACGTCGAGATCGCCCGCATGCTGACCGAGCTGCTGCGCAGCGAGGACCTCGCGATCGCCGAGAAGATCCGCGACACCGACGACGAGATCGACGCGCTGCACCTCAGCGTCTTCGACAAGATGCTCGGCGAGACCTGGAAGGGCGGCTCGGAGGAGACCGTGGACGCGACCCTCGCGTCGCGCTACCACGAGCGCTTCGCCGACCACGCGGTCTCGATCGCGAAGAAGGTCAGCTACCTCGCGACCGGCGACTGGACCCCGCAGGACTCCTGATCCGTCCGGGCTGCGCGCCGCGGCTCCGCTCAGTGGCGGCCGCGCGACCCGGCTCGGCGGCGGCTGCGCGACTCAGATCAGCGGCAGCTGCGCGGCGACGCGCGCCCGGCTCGCGTCCCCCTCGGGGGCCAGGTCGAGGATCGCGACGGCCCGCACCTCGAGATCCTCGCCGCGCTCGATCCGCTCCTCGGTGGTGACCGCGACGTGCGGCCGGTAGCGCCGGCCCGCGGAGGCGGGGTCGGCGAGTTCGACGCCGAGTTCGCGCAGCGCAGCGATCAGCTCGCGGTGCACCCGCACGAAGTCCTCGGCGTCGTCGAGCAGCGTCACCTCGAACGGGGCTCCGCCGCCCTCGAGGAGCTCGTCGTCGCCCCCGGTGGCCCGCAGCGAGCCGAAGTCGGCGAGCGCGAACTCGACCGCGCCCTCGATGTCGCCGAGCTCGGCCTCGGTGCGGGCCGGCCCGAGCAGCGTGACGTGCAGCGGCAGCTCCTCGGCGTCGAACTCGGCGCCGAGAGCGACCCGGTCGAGGAAGCAGCAGATCGCGAAGTCGAACACCGCGACGCCGCTCGCCGCTACTTCTTGCCCTGCGCGGCGACCGCGGCGGCGCCCGCGGCGGCGGCCTCCGGGTCGAGGTAGCGGCTCTCGCCCACCGGGCGGAACTCGTCGTCGAGCTCGTAGACGAGCGGGATGCCGGTCGGGATGTTGAGCTCCGCGATCGCGTCGTCCGAGATGCCGTCGAGGTGCTTGACGAGCGCGCGCAGCGAGTTGCCGTGCGCCGTCACGAGCACCGTGTGGCCCTCGCGCAGCGACGCGGTGATGTCGCTGTGCCAGTAGGGCAGCATCCGGTCGATGACGAGCTTGAGGCTCTCGGTGCGCGGCAGCTCGGCGTCGGGCACGTCGGCGTAGCGCTCGTCGCCGACCTGGCTGTACTCGGCGTCGTCGGGCAGCGGCGGCGGCGGCACGTCGAAGCTGCGGCGCCAGGTCATGAACTGCTCCTCGCCGAACTCCTCGAGGGTCTGCGCCTTGTCCTTGCCCTGCAGGGCCCCGTAGTGGCGCTCGTTGAGCCGCCACGAGCGCTTCACCGGGATCCACAGCCGGTCGGCCTCCTCGAGCGCGAGGTTCGCGGTCTGGATCGCACGCGTGAGCAGGCTCGTGTAGAGGATCGTCGGGGCGAGACCCGACTCGTTCAGCAGCTTGCCGGCGCGCACCGCCTCGGCCCGCCCGGTGTCGATGAGCGGCACGTCGACCCAGCCGGTGAAGAGGTTCTTCTCGTTCCAGTCGGAACGGCCGTGGCGCAGCAGGATGAGGGTGCTCGTCATGTGACCCAGCCTAGGCATCCGCGGGCGGGAGAATGACCCCATGCCGCGCGCCGACAGCCCCGAGGGGCGCATCACCCGCGGCACGACCGGCCAGAACCGGCTGCGCCGGGTGGATCGCTGGATCGCCGCCCAGCCCGCCCTGCGCCGCGCGGCGGACCCGCTCGTGGTCGACCTCGGCTACGGGGCGACCGCGCAGACGCCGCTCGAGCTCTTCACGCGGCTGCGGCGGGTGCGCGCCGACGCCGAGGTCGTCGGGGTCGAGATCGATCCGGAGCGGGTGCGGGCGGCGCAGAGCGCGGCGCGGCCCGGCCTGAGCTTCCGGCGCGGGGGATTCGAAGTTCCGACGCCCGGCGACCGGCGGCCCGCCGTGATCCGCGCCCTCAATGTGCTGCGCCAGTACGACGAGGGCGAGGTGGCCGCGGCCTGGGAGCGGATGCGGGCGCGCCTCGCCCCGGGCGGCCTGCTCGTCGAGGGCACGAGCAGCGAGCTCGGCCGGGTCGCCGGCTGGGTCGGGCTCTCCCCCGCCGGGCCCGAGACTTTCACCCTCGCGCTGCACCTGCCGCGCCTCGGCGCGCCCGAGATGCCGGCCCCCTCGGTGCTCGCGGAGCGGCTGCCGAAGGCGCTCATCCACCGCAATGTGGAGGGTGAGCCGATCCACGCGCTGCTGGCCGAGCTCGACCGGGCGTGGGCGTCGCACGCCGGGCTCGGGGTCTACGGGCCCACCCAGCGGTGGATCGCGACCGTCGACTCGCTGCGCGAGGCCGGCTGGCCGGTACGCGACGGGCGATCGCGCTGGCGCCTGGGCGAGCTGACGCTCGACTGGAGCGCCGTCGCGCCCCGCTGAGCCGCCACTGAGGCGCCCCGCCGGGCCGCCTCACTTGGGCTGCCTCACACCGGCGGGAGGGTCTGCCGTGCTTCGTCGAAGGTCATGCCGGTGCCCACGAGCAAGTCGACGGCGAGCGGGCGCAGCATCACGACGATGCTCGCCGGGGCCACGTCGCCCGCCTCCTCCCCGAGCGAGAGCTCGGGGCTCAGCCGCCCCGCGACGCCGAGCAGCACCGAGCGCGCCGAGCCGGCGAGCTCCGGGTCGTCGCACTCCTGGCCGAGGAGCCCGATCGCCCGGCGGAGCTGCTCGACGAGCCCGGCGAGCGCCGGGTCGCCGGAGCGGTAGCGCGCGATGATGCCGGCACGGCGCGTGAGGGTGCGCAGGTGCCGCACGGCGAGCTCGATCGCGGTGAGCGACGCGGCCTCGCGCGCCAGCTCGGGCAGTCGCCCCCGCAGCCACGGCGAGACCCGCGCGACCGCGCGGGCGGTGTCGAGGGAGCCGGTCCAGGCGTCGAGCGCGGGCTGGGTGCGACGCAGCCGCTCGAGGGCGAGGTCGAGCGCCGCCTGGTCGCCGTCGCGCAGGCCGTCGACGAGCGATCCGAGGGCCTCGTCGATCGCCCCGAACAGCGCCCGGCGATCGCGCCGCGCCGCGGTCAGCGGCGCCCGCGGGATGAGCGCGGTGACCAGCAGCGCGACCACGCCGCCGACGACGGCGTCGAGGGTGCGCGAGTAGGGCCCGGCCACGGGGGCCGGGAGCAGCTGCACGATGACCGCGGGCAGCGTCGAGCCGATCGCGAAGGCCGGATTGGGGTGCAGGAAGCGCCCGATGACGAGCGCGAGCAGGATCACCACGAGCAGCTGCGGCAGCCCGCGCCCGGCGAGCAGCAGCAGCGACTCCGACACGGTGACGCCGACGAGGATCCCGACGACGCTCTGCAGGATCCGCCCGGGGCGCGCGTCGCCCGTGAGCCCCAGCGAGGTGATCGTGACCGTCACCCCGAGCACCGGGACCTCGTGGCCGAGCACCCAGTGCGCGATCGAGTACGCGGCGGCGACGGCGACCACGATCTGCGCGATCGCCGGCAGCGACGCCAGAACGCGTCGCCCGCGACGGCGCAGCTCCACCCGGCGGGCGACCGCCGTCTCGAGGCGACGCAGCGCCCGCTCCGCCGCCGGACCGCCCGAGTCGGCCATGCTCAGCGCCGGACGGCCCCGAGCCGCGGCAGCCGCGGCACCTCGGCGACCGCGCCCGCCGCGGGCGGCACGATGACCTCCTGGGCGGCGGCGACGGCGACCGTGCCGCCCTCGCCGTCCGTCGCGGCGACGACGAGGGTCGCCGCCGGGTCGGCGCCGCGCTTGAGGACCGCGAGCGCGATCGGGCCGAGCTCGTGGTGGCGCGCGGCGCTCGTGATCCGGCCGATCGCGGCGCCGTCCGTCGCCGCCTCGCCTCCCGCGCCGCCGAGGCGTACCTCGTCGCCCGGCGCCGGGAGCACGTTCGGCGAGCCGTCGAGGTGCAGCAGCGCGAGTCGCCGGGGCGGGTGCCCGAGATTGTGCACCTTCGCGACCGTCTCCTGCCCGCGGTAGCAGCCCTTGCTCAGGTGCACCGCCGAGCGCAGCCAGTCGAGCTCGTGCGGCAGCGTCGTCGCGTCGAGTTCGGCGGTCGAGGGGCGCCAGGCGGCGATCCGCAGCGCGTTGAAGGCGAGGGTTCCCGCGGCGGGGGTCTCCGCGAGCTCGGCGAGACGGTCGCGCTCGACGAGCGTCTCCAACCAGGTCCAGGACGGGCCGGGATGCTCGGCCGCGTCGGCGTACTGCCAGCCGCCCGGCGCGAGCTCGCGCCACGGGTCGCGCCAGACGAGCGGCACGCCGGCGGGAGCGGCCGCCGCGGCCGGCGGATCGCCGAGCGTGCCGATCGTCGCGAACTCCTCGGAGGCGTCGCGCACCTCGACGCGCAGCAGGAAGCGCATCCGGTCGAGGAAGCCGGTGAGCGCCGCCGCCCGCGCGCGGTCGTCGACGAGCAGCCAGCTCGTGGCGCCGTCGTCGAGCACCCGGATCGCGTGCTCGATGCGCCCGCTGGGGTCGAGCAGCAGGGTCTCGGCGCTGCCGCCCGGCTCGAGCGCGGCGATCGACTGCGAGGTCAGCGAGTCGAGCCAGCTCAGCCGGTCGGGCCCCGTGACCGCGACGACGCCGCGAGCCCCGAGGTCGACGACCGCCCGACCGGCGAGCAGGGCGCGCTGCTCGGCGACCGGCTCGCCGTAGTGCTGCGGTGGATCGCCGACCGCGCCGGGGCGCGCGGCGAAGGGCGAGACGGCGGCCGGCGACGAGGTCGAGTCCGACCCGTGGCCGGCGGAGTGATCAGTCATCGCGAGCGAGCCTCCCCGAGGCGTGGGTGCGCAGATCCTGCCCGAGCGCCGCGACGTCCCAGGCCCACAGCAGGTGGTCGTCGACGAGGCCGTAGAGCCGCGTCGCGGCCGAGTACTCGCGCGCCGACGCGGTGCGCACCACGGCGTCGGTCGCGAGGTCGATGCGCGCGGGTCGCGCGAGACCCAGGTAGACCTCGGCGACCCCGTCGGGCCGGGCGAGGACCGCCTCGACCTCGAATCCGGTCGGCGCGGGGGCCGCCCCGTCGCGCGCGGCGGGCTCGCCCTCGATCGGCACCCGCAGGGTCTCGACGGCGTCCGCGGTCGCGAACACCGGGGCGCCGCTCGGCGGCAGCATGCCCGGCGAGACGTCGCCGGAGCCGAGCGGGCGGGCGAGGCGCCAGAAGCCCGACTCGACGAAGTACGGCCGCTCCGGGCTCTCGCCCTCGAGCCACGCCGCCGCGCGGTACTCGAGCCACGGCCCGGCGCCGATCGCGAAGGAGATGCGCTGGCCGAACTCGCGCTCGATCGTCTCGTCGCCCAGCCGGTAGGAGAGCACGCCGCTGCCGCTCCAGCCGCCCACGAGCCACGCGAGCGGCACGAGCTCGGGCGGGGTGGAGGCGTCGATCTCGATCATGCGCGGCCTCCTCGGTCGGGCGCGCGGCGCGCAGCCGGCGCGGCCGCGACTAGCGCTGGCCTCGGAACAGGTTGACGACGACGACGATCGAGACCGCGGCGATCGACAGGGCCGCGAGGCCGAGGAGCGCGAGGTAGAACAGCTCGAGCGCGAGGGTCATGCGCCCAGTCTAGGGCCCGCAGGCCACCGTGACCGGGAGATCAGCCGCCGATCAGCGGCACGGCCGGGTGCATCGCGAACAGCACGACCGTCGCGACGGCGAGCACCGCGAACGCCCCGGCGACGCTCGCCATGAGCCGGGTCACGAGGCCCTGGCGCTGCTGCAGCGCCAGCTGGATCACGAAGGCCAGCAGCACCGCCCCCGCGAGCACGACCGCGAGCCAGTCGAGATAGCGGTCGCCGGCCGCGATGCCCACCGCCACCGCGCCCGCGAGCGCGACGATCCACACCGGGATCACGCTGCGCATCGGGGCCGCCATGCCCCCATGGTAGGGCGCCCTAGACTGTGGCCCTGGACCGAACCGGTTCCCGGAAGGCGTCGCACGTGGCTCAGCTGCTCATCCTGACCTCCGCGGTCGAGAGCGACGTCCTGCCCGCGCTGGGGCTGCTCAGTCATCGCACGCGGGTGATCCCGGCCGAACCGGCCTCGCTCGTCAGCGCGCCGACGGCCGACCTGATCTTCGTCGACGCCCGCACCGACCTCGCGAGCGCGAAGTCGCTGTGCAAGATCCTCGGCACCACGGGGGTCTCGGTGCCGCTCGTGCTCGTGCTGACCGAGGGCGGCCTCACGGCGGTCTCGGCCGACTGGGGCGTCGACGACGTGATCCTCGAGACCGCCGGCCCCGCCGAGGTGGATGCGCGCATCCGCCTGGTCATCGGCCGGGTCGCCCAGGAGAAGTCCTCCTCCAAGATCCAGGCCTCGGGGGTCGTCATCGACGAGGCCTCCTACTCGGCCAAGGTTCACGGCCGGCCGCTCGACCTCACCTTCAAGGAGTTCGAGCTGTTGCGCTTCTTCGCCACCCACCCCTCGCGCGTCTTCACCCGCGAGCAGCTGCTCAGCGAGGTCTGGGGCTACGACTACTTCGGCGGCACCCGCACGGTCGACGTGCACGTGCGGCGGCTGCGCGCCAAGCTCGGCGACCTCGAGAGCCTCATCGGCACCGTGCGCAACGTCGGCTACCGCTTCAACGTCTACGAAGACGAGGAGCGGCTCACGCCGGTGAGCTGACCCGTCGTCGCCCGCGGCCCGAGCGCCGGCAACGGTCGGAACCTCCCGTTAACCCGGCATGGCACGATGGCCCCATGGAGACCGACAGCCCGCTCGGCGACGCCGCGATCGTCGCGGATCTGCTCGACGACGACGAGGCCGATCCCGCCTGGACCGACGACGGGACGCTGCCCCCGGATCGCTTCCTCGACCGGGAGCTGAGCTGGCTGGCCTTCAACCAGCGGGTGCTCGAGCTCGCCGAGGACGAGGCGCTCCCGCTGCTGGAGCGCGCGAACTTCCTGGCGATCTTCGCCTCCAACCTCGACGAGTTCTTCATGGTGCGCGTCGCGGGACTCAAGCGGCGGATCGCCACCGGCCTCGCCATGCCGACCAACGTCGGGCGCGCCGCGAGCGACGTGCTCGCCGACATCTCGACCCGCGCCCACGAGCTGCAGGAGCGCCACGCGCGCGCCTTCAGCGAGCTCGTCAAACCCGCCCTCGATGCGGCGGGGATCCACGTGGAGTCGTGGAGTGACCTCGACGCGGAGGATCGCGAGCGCACCGACGAGCTGTTCACGAGCTCGATCTTCCCGGTGCTCATGCCGCTCGCGGTCGACCCGGCGCATCCCTTCCCCTACATCTCCGGGCTGTCGCTCAACCTGTCGGTGCGGGTGCGCAACCCGAAGACCAGCCGGGTCGAGTTCGCACGGCTCAAGGTCCCGGCGAACCTGCCGCGCTTCGTGCGCCTGCCCGACGACGGCACCGAGCGGCTGCGCTTCATCCCGCTCGAGGACCTCATCTCGAACCATCTCGGGGAGCTCTTCCCCGGCATGGAGATCCTCGAGCACCACGAGTTCCGCGTCACCCGCAACGAGGACGTCGAGATCGAGGAGGACGAGACCGAGTCGATCATCCAGGCCCTCGAGCGGGGACTCCAGCGACGCCGCTTCGGCCCGCCGATCCGGCTGGAGATCACCGACGACATGGACGACGTGACGCTCGGCCTGCTCATGCAGGAGCTCGACATCACCGAGCAGGAGGTCTACCGGCTGCCCGCGCCGCTCGACCTGGTGGGGCTGTTCGAGCTGCAGCGGATCGACGCCCCGGCGCTCAAGTACCCGCCGCACGTGCCGGTGACGGCGGCGGCCCTGCTGCCGGGGGATCCGACCGAGAAGCCCGACGTGTTCCGCTCGATGCGCCAGGGCGACATCCTGCTGCACCACCCGTACGAGTCGTTCGCGACGAGCGTGCAGGCCTTCCTCGAGCAGGCGGCCGCGGATCCCCAGGTTCTCGCGATCAAGCAGACCCTCTACCGCACGAGCGGCGACAGCCCCATCGTCGAGGCGCTCATCGCGGCCGCCGAGGCGGGCAAGGCCGTGCTCGCCCTGGTCGAGATCAAGGCGCGCTTCGACGAGGAGAACAACATCTCCTGGGCGCGCAAGCTCGAGAAGGCCGGGGTGCACGTCGTCTACGGCCTCGTCGGGCTCAAGACCCACTGCAAGCTGGCCCTCGTGGTGCGGCAGGAGAAGGGCGGTCTTCGCCACTACAGCCACATCGGCACCGGCAACTACAACCCCAAGACGAGCCGCATCTACGAGGACCTGGGGCTGCTCACGACGGACGATCAGGTCGGCAAGGACCTCACCCGCCTGTTCAACGAGCTGAGCGGCTACGCGATCGAGAAGAAGTTCAAGCGGCTGCTGGTCGCGCCGCTGCACCTGCGCAAGGGGCTGCTGAAGGCGATCGCGAACGAGGCCGCGAACGCGCGCGCCGGGAAGCGCTCGGGGATCCGCATCAAGGTCAACTCGATGGTCGACGAGGCGATCATCGACGCCCTCTACCGTGCGAGCGCGGACGGGGTGCCGATCGAGATCCTGGTGCGCGGCATCTGCTCGATCCGTGCGGGGGTTCCGGGGCTCAGCGAGAACATCCGGGTGCGCAGCATCCTGGGTCGCTTCCTCGAGCACTCCCGAATCTTCCGCTTCGAGAACGACGGCGACCCGCAGGTCTACATCGGCAGCGCCGACATGATGCACCGCAACCTTGATCGCCGGGTCGAGGCGCTCGTGCGCCTCACCGACCCCGAGCATCTCGATAGCCTCGACGAGATGTTCGACCTCGCGATGGCCGACGACACCTCGTCCTGGCGGCTGCAGCCCGACGGCGCCTGGCAGCGGGTCGCGGTCGACCCGGTGCTGGGCGCGCCCCTGCTCGACCTGCAGACCGACCAGATCCGCTCGACCGCGGAGAAGCGGCGTGGGGCGCAGCGGTGAGCTCTCCCGCACCCGTGCTGGCGGCCGGCGCCGTCTGCTGGCGCGAGGCGGCCGACGGGCGCGTCGAGATCGTGCTCGTGCACCGGCCGCGGCACCGCGACGTGTCGCTGCCCAAGGGGAAGGTCGACCCGGGCGAGACGCTCCCGCAGACCGCGGTGCGCGAGATCGCGGAGGAGACCGGGCTCTCGATCGCCCTCGGCGTCCCGCTGGGCGATGTGCGCTACAGGCTCCCCGGCGGGCGACGCAAGGTCGTGCACTACTGGGCCGCCGAGGTCGAGCCGATGGCGATCGCCAACTCGACCTTCGCCGCGAACGACGAGATCGAGGAGCTGCGCTGGGTCACGCTCGACGTCGCGCGCGCCGAGCTGAGCTACCCCCACGACGTCGAGATCGTCGACCGCTTCGCGGCCCTGCACGCCGCCGGCGACGCCCGCTCGTTCGCGCTCATCGCGCTGCGTCACGGCAAGGCCCTGCCCCCCGGCGACTGGGACGGCCCGGATTCGACCCGCCCGCTCATGCAGCGGGGCCTCACCCAGGCGGCGGGGATCGCGGCCGGCATCGCGGCGTTCCGACCCGCCCGACTCGTGTCGTCGCCGGCGGAGCGCTGCCTGCGCACGATCGCGCCGACCGCGCGCCTGACCGGTCTCGACGTCGTCGAGGAACCGCGGATCAGCCAGGACGACTGGCGGCCCGAGGGACGACGGGTCGCCAAGGTGGTGCGCACGCGACTCGCGAGAGGCGTCACGGCGGTGCTGTGCAGCCACGGTCCGGTGCTGCCGCAGATCGTCCAGGCGGTCGCCGCCGCCACGGACCCGATCCCGGGCGGCTCCCGACGCCGCGCGCTCGAGCGCGCGGCGTCGCTCTCGGTCGGGGAGTACGCCGTGCTCCACGTGTCGGCCGCGCATCCGGACGCGGGCATCCTCGCGATCGAGGTGCACTCGCCCTCGGAGTGAGCTCCTTCTCGGGCGTCTAGGCTCGCCGACGCTCGATCGCCCAGGCGATCACGCGCGCGAAAATGTTGAGGAGCGCGATCAGCAAAATGAGGGTTAACGAGGCACCCCAAATCCGCAATTGCCCGGCCGGATAGGGATTAGTGAACTCGGTGTAGATCAGGAGCGGCAGGGAGGCCATGTTGCCTTCGAACACGTTGTAGTTCATCGAGCGGGAATATCCGACTAGCACGAGAACCGGTGCTGTCTCGCCCATGACCCGGGCGACAGCGAGCAAGACGCCGCTGACAATTCCCGACAGCGAGGTCGGAAGCACGATCCGCAGAATCGTGCGCATCTTGTTCACCCCGAGCGCATACGACGCTTCCCGGAGATCCATCGGGACGAGTTTCAACATCTCTTCCGTGGATCGGACGATCACCGGCACCATGAGGAGCACGAGGGCGATCGAGACCGCGAATGCACTGCGATCGAATCCGAGAGTCGTGATCCACAAGGCGAACACGAACAGGGCCGCGACGATCGAGGGGATACCCGACAGGATGTCAACCATGAAGGTCGTCGCGCGAGCCAAGGCACCACGACCGTACTCGACCAGGTAGATCGCCACCATGATGCCCAATGGAACGGAGATCACTGAAGCGATGAGCGCCTGAATGATCGAACCGTAGATCGCGTGGCCCACACCGCCCGCGAACTCCTTAGGCAGGATGCCCTGCAGCGAGTTTGTGAACCACGTCGGGAGAAGGAGCGCCTCGAATCCGCGCGCGACCACTGTGTACAACACCCAGGCAAGCGGCACGATGGCCACCGCGAACGCAAGCCACACCAGAACGCGAGCGAACCTGTCGACGAACTTCCGCCGACCGCTTACGGTGTGAACGATGCGCGCACCCCGAACTACGGAGCTCATCGGTGCCTCCTCAGCGCGTTCCTCCAGTTGATCTTTCCTCCCTCGCCAGGACTCGCGACGACGCGCGCTATCCCATTGACGATGAAGGTGAGAACGAAGAGCACGAAACCGGCGGCGATGTATGCGCCCGTCGAGAGCGGCTGACTGAACTCGGCCGCCGCCGATGCGATCTTCGACGCGAATGTGTATCCACCGTCGAACAGGCTGAACATCGATGGGGTCGCCGATGTGCGCAGGATGATGAGAACCGCGATGGTCTCACCTAGTGCGCGACCCAGACCGAGCATCGAAGCCGCAATCGTTCCGCTTCGCCCGAAGGGCAACACGGTCATGCGAACGACCTCCCAGTGCGTTGCACCGAGCGCAAGGGCCCCCTCCATGTGCGCTCGGGGAGTCTGCCGATACACCTCGCGTGTCACCGCCGTGATGATCGGGAGGATCATGATTGCCAGGACCACGCCCGCGGTGAAGATCGTGCCACCACCCTCGATGGAGACATTCCCACGTGCAAAGAACGGAATCCAGCCGAGCGTCCCGTTGAGCCACAACTCGAACGGGACGATCGCAGGCGCAAGTACCAGGGTCCCCCAGAGTCCGAACACGATCGATGGAACGGCCGCAAGTAGGTCGACGATGATGCTGAGACCGTGCGCGAGCCGCTGCGGCGCGTATTGAGTGAGGAACAGGGCGATGCCGATCGCGACCGGCACGGCGAGGACCAGAGCCAACGCGGAGGAGAGCACCGTCACAATCAACAGGTCACGGATGCCGAAACTGAGTTCTTCGACATTTCCTGTCGAGAAGTCGCTGCTCGTGAAGAAGTTGGCCTGATTGGCCATGAGCGACGGGACCGCCTGGATCAGGAGGAACAAGGCGATCAGGCCGATGACAACGACGACAAGGGCCCCGGATCCAGTCGCGAACCCGGAGAAGATGCGATCGGCGGTGCGCCCACTGCGACCGCGCTCAGCTGCGTTCATGTTCCCTAGCGTTTCAGGAGCGTCTCGGGTGGGGAAGGGGCCGTCGCGCGGACGCGACGGCCCCTGTCGGGGCGCGGACGGCCCCGGGTGAACTGAACCTAGCTGATCGCCTCGATCGCGGCCGTCAACTTCTCCTTGAACGCATCCGGAATCGGGATGTATCCGTTGTCCGCGAGGTCCGCCTGGCCGCCCGAGATGGTCGAGGTCAGGAAGGCCTTGACCGCGGTGGCGACATCGTCGTCGGCGTAGTCCGAGCAGACGATCTCGTACGTGGCCAGCACGATCGGGTAGGCACCAGCCGCCGTCGGCTTGTAGAAGGAACTCGTGTCCAGCACGAGGTCGTTGCCCTCGCCCTTGACCGTTGCGCCGGCGATGGTCGCGCCGACGGTCTCGGTGGTAATGGCGACCGGGTCCGGTCCGGCGGAGGTCACGATCTCTGCCTCGGCGAGACCCTGAGCCTCGGCGAACGACCACTCGTTGTAGGTGATCGAACCCGGGGTGCTGCTGATGGCCGCCGACGTCCCTTCGTTGCCCTTCGCGCCCTCGCCGACCCCGCCGACGAACGACTTGCCGGCACCCAGACCCCATGCTCCGTCGGAGGCGGCGTCGAGGTACTTCTGGAAGTTGTCGGTGGTGCCCGACTCGTCGCTGCGGTACACGACGTGAATGTCCTCGGAGGGGAGCGTCGTGCCCGAGTTCAGAGCCGCGATCGCGGGGTCGTCCCAGCTCGTGATACCGCCGTTGAAGATCTTGCCCGCGGTGGGTCCATCGAGCACGAGCGTGTCAACGCCCTCTAGGTTGTAGGTGATGGCGATCGGGCCATAGACGACCGGCAGGTTCCATGCGGGCGAACCGCAGGTGGCCTCGGCCGCGTCGTACTCGCCCTTGTCGGCACTCAGCGGGGAGTCGGAGCCACCAAAATCGGTCAGGCCGCCGGTGAACTCTGAGACGCCAGCCCCCGAACCGTTCGAGGTGTAGTCGAGCGTGAAGCCCGGGCAGGCTTCCTCGTACGCAGCGATGAAGAGGGTCATCGCGTTCGCCTGCGCGGAGGACCCACTCGCACTGAGCGCCTCCTTGCCGCCACAGGCGATGCCGGACGACGGGGTCTCGTCGCCGGAGGTGGTGTTGTCGCTCACGCAACCGGCCAGCAGGACGGTGGCGAGCGCGGCGACGCCGAGAGCGGCACCGGATTTCGTGATCTTCACGAGGCTCCTTCAGGGGTGTGATGTGCAGAATGGCCCACAGTGAGCGCGAGCGCTCCGGTCACGGGCCGGTCCCGAAGGTAGGTCGGCGCAGTGACGAGACGTGGAGCACAACATGAACCGGAGGTGAACGGACCCGCCCCCGCAATCTCGGCCCGGGGCGAGCCGGTTATGGTGGGCGTGCCCGATTCGATACGGCGCGGTCGAGCGCGAGAGGAATAGAGATGTCCAAGCGAATCGAAGTCGAGGATCTCGATGTCTACTACGGCAGTTTCCTTGCTGTGGAGGGCGTCTCGCTCGACATCGCTTCCCGTACCGTGACGGCCCTCATCGGGCCTTCCGGCTGCGGCAAGTCCACGTTTCTCCGGACACTCAACCGCATGCACGAGGTGACCCCCGGAGGTAGGGTGTCGGGTTCCGTGTTGATCGACAGCGAGGACATCTACGGCTCCAAGGTCGATCCGGTTCTCGTTCGACGCCAGGTCGGCATGGTTTTCCAGCGGCCCAACCCATTCCCAACCATGTCCATCCGAGACAACGTGCTCGCGGGAGTCAAGCTGACCGGTGGACGCATGTCCCGGTCCGAATCCGACGAACTCGTCGAGAGTTCGCTGACGGGGGCCAATCTCTGGAACGAGGTTAAGGACCGCCTCGACAAGCCCGGCTCGGGCCTCTCCGGTGGGCAGCAGCAGCGCCTGTGCATCGCGCGCGCCATCGCGGTCAAGCCCGACGTGATCCTGATGGACGAGCCGTGCTCCGCCCTCGACCCGATCTCGACGCTCGCGATCGAGGACCTCATCGAGGAGCTCAAGAACGACTACACGATCGTGATCGTGACCCACAACATGCAGCAGGCCTCGCGCGTGAGCGACCGCACCGCGTTCTTCAACATCGCGGGCACCGGAAAGCCGGGCAAGCTCATCGAATACGACGACACCACGACGATCTTCAGCAAGCCGAGCGTGCAGGCCACCGAGGACTACGTCTCGGGCAAGTTCGGGTGATCCGCGCGGCCGGCGCTCGGCCGCACGACGGCCCAGGCGCGCGGGCTCAGGCGCTCGGCAGCACGACCACCGGAGCGCTCGTGGGCGCCTCCGACCCGGCGGCCGGCTCGACCGTGACCCCCACCGTGTCGCCGGCGTGCATCGACCCGGCGAGCATCGCCGCGGTCACGCCCGAGGCGCTCGCGTCGAACAGCCCCGCCGAACGCGGACCCGCGTCGTCGATGTACCAGAGCTGGTAGCGCTCGTCGGCGTCGAGCGGCGCGAGACCCTCGACCACGAGCATGCTGCGGGCCTGGGCGCCCGACCAGACGAGCACCGCCACACCCCCGCCCTCGGTCGTCACGGCGGCGCTCCGGGCGTCCGGCGCGGAGGCGAGACTCGTCATCGCGTTCACGGGGGTCGCGGTGAGCAGCGGGGCGGTCGAGATGCCGACCACGATCGCGGCGGCCGCCGCGATCCCGACGAGCGCCGAGCGGACCCGCGCGGGGCCCGATCGCGCCCGCTGGGCATCGAGCGAGCGCACCTCGGCGTCCTCCGCGCCCCACTGCGGCGTGGCGGCGGCCGCGGCGAGCACCCGCGCGCGCAGCGCTGCGCCCGGATCCTCCTCGGGCACCGCGCGGCCGAGCTCGACCGCGGTGTCGCGCAGCCCGGTCGTCTCCGCGCGCAGCTCCTCCGAGGCATCGAGGGCGGCCTCGAAGGCCGTCCGCTCGGCGCCATCGAGAGCGTCGAGGGCGTAGGCGCCGGTCGAGAGGGCCGCGTCGTGCGGGTCGGCGACGTTCGCGAGGGGGCGCTCGGGCGAGTTCTCGCGCGTCATGAGGTCACCCCCAGTTCATCGCGCAGGCGGATCATGCCGTCGCGCAGTCGCGTCTTGACGGTGCCGATCGGCACGCGCAGCAGCTCCGACACCTCCCGATGGCTGAGCCCGCGGAAGTAGGCGAGGGTCACCGCCTGGCGCTGGAGCTCGGTGAGACGCTCCAGGGCCCGCGCGACGCGCTCGCTCTCGAGCGTGATCTCGACGTTCTCGCTCACCACGTCGTAGTCGACGCCCTGGTCGCGCACCCCGATGCGCAGGTCCCGGTCGCGCGCGGCCTGCGAGGAGCGGATGCGGTCGACCGCCCGCCGATGGGCGAGGGTGAGCATCCAGGACACCGCTCCCCCGCGCTCCGGGGAGTACCGCGGAGCGCTCTGCCAGATCTCGAGGAACACCTCCTGCGTCACCTCCTCCGATTGCGCATGGTCGAGCAGAAGCCTCTTGACGAGACCGAAGACCCGCGGCGCGGTGGCGTCGTAGAGGCTCGCGAACGCGGCCTGGTCGCCCTGCGCCACGCGGCCCAGGAGCTCCTCCAGGTGGCCGGTGGCCGGGGCGCCGGGGCGGTCCTCGCTCCGAGCGGTCATCGCCACCAGCATAGGGAGCCCTCCGATTCCGTCGGAGGGTGTTCGGAGCGGCGGCGGAGGGGGTTGGGGTGCGCCGGGCCGCAGAACGCCTCTCGGCGCAAGGCCGCTCGAAGCGGCGGAATGTGGAGCCCGGGGTTACTGCGGCCCGGCGAGCGCCAGTCTACGGAAGCCCGCGCGGGCGTGCCGGGTCGGGCGGACTCGAGTCCGGTGAACTCGGGCCCGGTGAACTCGGGTCAGGCGAACTCGAGGACGAGCTCGACCTCGACCGGCGCATCCAACGGGAGCACCGCGACGCCGACCGCGCTGCGCGCGTGGCGCCCCGCCTCGCCGAAGACCTCGCCGAGCAGCTCGGAGGCGCCGTTCATGACGCCGGGCTGACCCGTGAACCCGGGGGCCGAGGCCACGAAGCCCACGACCTTCACGACACGCGTGACGCGGTCGAGCGAGCCGATCGCGCTCTCGGCGGCGGCGAGCGCGTTGAGGGCGCAGACGCGCGCGAACCCGGCGGCGTCCTCGGGCGCGACCTCGGCGCCGACCTTGCCGGTCGCCGGCAGGGCACCCCCCTGCAGCGGCAGCTGGCCCGCCGTGAAGACCAGGTTGCCGCTCACGACCGCGGGCACGTAGGCCCCCGCCGGCGTCGCCACCGCGGGCAGCTCGAGCCCCAGCTCGGCCAGCCGCGCGGCCACCCGGCTCACTCGGCACCCCCGACGGGGCGCTTGAGGTAGGCGACGAGCCCGCCCTCGGGGCCGGGCACCACCTGCACGAGCTCCCAGCCCTCGGAACCCCAGTTGTTGAGGATCGCGGCGGTGTTGTGGATCACGAGGGGCGTGGTGAGGTACTCCCACCGGGTCATCGAGGTCTCCGATCGTTATCGCTCGTAGGGCATCCGCTCAGCTTCCCGCGGAGACCCATCCCGTACCCTGAAGCCTATGTCTGCCCAGAAATTCACGGTCGGCGGCGTGCTCTCGGGGGTCGGTGGAGTCCTGGGCCTCAGCGCGCTGGCCGGTGTGCTCGTGACCGTGATGGTCGCCCCCGCGATCGCCGTCACCGGCATGACCGCGAACAACACCATCGGCATCTTCGAGGGCCTTCCCGAGTACCTCGCGCTCAACCAGGGCAGCCAGCGCAACGAGATCGTCGCGCTCAACGCCGACGGAAGCGAGTTCCACATCGCGGACGTGTACTTCCAGAACCGCGAAGAGGTCACCCTCGACCAGATGAGCCCCTACCTCAAGATGGCGGCCGTCGACGGCGAGGACCGCCGCTTCTACGACCATGGCGGAGTCGACGTGCCCTCCGTGATCCGCGCCGCGATCGGGCAGCTGACCGGCGACGACGCGGGCGGCGCCTCGACGCTCACGATGCAGCTCGTGCGCAACGTGATCGTGCAGGACATCGAGAACAACCCCGACCTCACCGAGGACGAGAAGCTCACCCAGTACCAAGAGGCGACCGACCCGAGCTTCGACCGCAAGCTGCGGGAGATGAAGCTCGCGATCGGGCTCGAGAAGCGCTACACGAAGGACGAGATCCTCCAGGCGTACCTCAACATCGCGACCTTCGGCAACAACACCTACGGCGTGCAGGCGGCGGCCCAGCAGTACTTCAGCAAGCCGGCCAAGGACCTCTCGATCGCCGAATCGGCGAGCCTCATGGCGATCGTGCAGTACCCGAACGATCGCAACCTCGGCGACCCCGACAACTTCCAGGCCAACCAGGACCGTCGCGACGTCATCCTCAAGTGGATGCGCGATCTCGGCGACATCAGCGACGCCGAATACCAGGAGGCGGTCGACACGCCCGTCGACGAGAACTTCGTGCACTACCAGGCGCCCAGCAACGGGTGCCTCGCGGCCGACTACGACTACCGGTTCCCCTGCGACTACGCGACGACCGTCATCGACGACCTCGAGGCGCTCGGCGCGACGACGGAGGAGCGCCGCGACAACTGGCGCCGCGGCGGCTACAAGGTCGTGCTGACCATCGACCCGACGCTCCAGAACGTGGGGTCCGAGAACGCGCGCGCCGCAGCTCCGCCGGACGAGTCGCGCTTCCAGCTCGGCGCGGCGGTCTCCTCGGTGCGTGTCGGCACGGGCGAGATCCTGATCATGGGCCAGAACAAGCTCTTCGACAACACGAAGGACGGCGGCGGTCCGAGCACGACGGCGGTCAACTTCAACGTGGACCAGGAGCACAACGGCGGCGCGGGCTTCCAGCCCGGCTCGACCTACAAGCCCTATGTGCTTCTCGCCTTCCTCGACGCGGGTCACGGCATCAACGAGACGTTCAATGCGAGCGTGCTCGAGGTTCCCAGCGCGAAGTTCCAGGACTCGTGCACCGGCGGCAACGGCGGCCCGCCGTTCAAGTTCCACAACGACGCGGGCGAGAAGGGCCTGTACACGGTTGCCCGCGGAACCGCGGAATCGGTGAACTCGGTGTTCATCCAGATGGCCTCGCTCATCGACCAGTGCCGCATCAAGCAGCTCGCGCAGTCGATCGGCGTGCACCGCGGCGATGGGGCGCCGGACGGCTCCGACCTCTCGACCCTTCCCTCGTGCGCGATCGGAGGCTGCGAGAACAACATCACGCCGCTGACCCAGGCAGCCGCGTACGCGGCGATCGCCAACGGCGGCGTCTACTGCAAGCCGATCATCATCAAGAAGCTCATCGCCTCCGACGGCAGCGAGCTGCCGGGGCAGAAGGTCGATTGCGGTCAGTCGAAGGTCTCGCCCGCCGTCGCGCACGCCGCCGCGTACGCGATGCAGGGCGTCATGAACGGCACGGCCCGAGACTCCAACCCCCGCGACGGCACGTCGTACATCGCCAAGACCGGAACGACCGACGACTCGATCCACACCTGGATGGTCGGTTCGTCGACGGCCGTCTCGACCGCGGTGTGGGTCGGGAACATCGAGGGCAAGCAGCCCCTGCGCAACATCAGCGTGAACGGCAACAACGCCGCCCAACTCCGGCACGTCATCTTCCGTCCGATCGCCCAGGCGATCGACCAGGTGTTTCCGGGCGGCGAGTTCCCCTCGCCGGAGTCGCAGTACCTCAGCGGCAGCCCGGTCTTCGTGCCCGACGGCCTGATCGGCGGCACGCCCGAGCAGGCGAAGGCCGCGATCGAGCTCGCGCTCCTGTTCTACGCGGACGGCGGCCCGATCGACTCCGACCTCCCGGTCGGCGTCGTCGCGAAGATCGACCCCGCCGGGGGCGCGTCCGTTCCCCGTGGCACCGAGGTGAAGGTCTACACCTCCAACGGTCAGGCCAAGACCGTGCCCGACGTGACGGGACCGGGCAGCACGTTCTCGAGCGCCGAAGCCGACCTCAACACCGCGGAGTTCATGAACGTCGTCGAGGCGTGCGTCGTGCCGCCCGGCGGCGTCGGGGGGCCGGGCAATCCGGCCGAGGGCGAGGTCGTCGCCCAGAACCCGGCCGCCGGCTCCGTCGTGAACAAGAGCACCCAGATCACCGTCACGACGGCGCACGCGACCTGCCCCGGCAGCCCGTGAGTCGCGCGATCCGGGGGGCGGTCGGCGGCCTCGGCGCCGTCGCCGCCCTCGGGGTCGGCGCGCTCGCCTACGGGATGCTGATCGAGCGCACGGCGTTCACGGTGCGCCGGGAGCGGCTCGCCATCCTGCCCGCGGGATCGCGACCGCTGCGGATCCTGCACCTCAGCGACCTGCACATGGCGCCCTGGCAGTCTGCGAAGCAGCGATTCGTCGCCTCCCTGGCGCTGCTGGAACCCGACCTCGTCGTCGACACCGGCGACGACCTGGGGCACCGTGACGGACTCGTCGGGATCCGCCGGGCCTACGCGCCGTTCCGCGGCGTTCCGGGGGTCTTCGTGCACGGCTCCAACGACCGCTTCGGGCCGGTGTGGAAGAACCCGGTCGCCTACCTCGCGCGCCCGTCCGACCACCGTGTCGAGGCGGAGCATCTCGACACCGAGGCACTCGACCGCTTCCTCGCCGATGACCTCGGCTGGTGGTCGCTCGAGAACGCCGCGCGCGCCGTCGAGCTGCGCGGGCACCGCATCGAGTTCTTCGGCACCGCCGACGCGCATCGGGGCTGGGACGACCTTCCCCGCCTCGCGACCGAGATCGAGCGGATGCGCGAGGCGGTCGAATGGTCGCCCCGCACCGACGCCCCCGCGCTCGCGATCGGCGTCACGCACGCCCCGTACCGCCGCGTGCTCGACGCGCTGACGGCCGAGGGCGCCGACCTGCTGATCGCGGGGCACACCCACGGCGGGCAGGTGCGCGTGCCCGGATTCCCCGCGCTCGTGGCCAACTGCGACCTCCCGCGCCGGCAGGCGCAGGGCGTCAGCGCGTGGCGCACCGGGCGGCGGCGCGCCACGCTCGAGGTCTCCGCGGGGCTCGGCACCTCGATCTACGCCCCGGTGCGGTTCGGGTGCCGCCCCGAGGCGGTCGTGCTCGACCTGGTCCCCGCCCCCTGATCGCGGTCCCGTCGTGTCAAGCGGACCCCCGTGCCGGTGGTCGACCGGATTCGCGACGCCGTGAGGATCGGCTATCCTTGACCAGTTGTCCCGGCGCAGCCGGGGCCCCGGGGTATGGCGCAGTTTGGTAGCGCGCGTCGTTCGGGACGACGAGGTCGCAGGTTCAAATCCTGTTACCCCGACCATTGCGAGGGCCGTCCGCCAGGGCGGCCCTTCGTCACACCGGCCGCGACTCAGGTGAAGTCGGCGTCCGGTGCGTCGGCGTAGCTGACGTCGAGCACGGGGCCACGACGGTGGTTGAGCACACCGCCGCTCTCCTCGAGGTAGCACTGGCCGCACAGCGACTCGTAGACGACCTCGCCCTGCTCGATCGCGACCTGGTCGCCGTCGAACACGAAGCGGCCGTCGACGCTGCGCGCGTTGAAGACCGCCTTGCGCCCGCAGCGGCAGATCGTCTTCAACTCCTCGAGAGAGTGCGCCACCTCGAGCAGCCGACGGCTGCCGGGGAAGGCGATCGTCTGGAAGTCGGTGCGGATCCCGTACGCGAGCACCGGCACGTCCTGTTCCAGCGCGATCCGCAGCAGGTCGTCGACCTGGGTCTCGCTGAGGAACTGCGCCTCGTCGATCAGCAGGCAGCTCACCGGTCGGCCGGACTCCCGCTCGAGCCGCGCCCGCGCCCGGCGGAAGATCTCGGCGAGGTCGCCGTCGGCCGGCACGGTGAAGTCCACCGCCCGGGTGACCCCGAGCCGCGAGACGATCGAGGCTTCGCCCTTCGAGTCGATCGCGGGCTTGGCCAGCAGCACGCGCTGCCCGCGCTCCTCGTAGTTGTAGGCCGCCTGTAGGAGCGCCGTGCTCTTGCCGCTGTTCATCGCGCCGTATCGGAAGTACAGCTTCGCCATGCGCCGATCGACCGTCCTCTCGCGTGCGCGGATCGCCGCGTCCAGCATCCCATGCCGCGCCCCGGGCGACCGGCCGTGCCGCCCGCCGTCGGCGCTCAGAAGAGCGTGGGCTGCAGCGCGGCCGCCGCGGCCGGGGAGAGTTCCGCCGCGAGTGCGCCGACCCCGTCTGCTGTCCGCGGGCTCGCCGCCCCGAGCGCGGTCGCAGCCACCGCGGAGAACCTCGATCCCGTGGTCAGCTCGGGGGAGGCCGCGATCCCGGTGCTCGGGTCGACGGCGGGGCGGTCGAGCCCGTGGCGCCGCAGCAGCGGGCGGATGCGGGCCGCGAGCGCTCGGCGGTACTCCCCCGGCGCGTAGGCGCTCTCGGCGTAGAGCTGCCGGTAGCGCGGCACCAGCTCCGGGCGCTCACGCCCGAGCCAGTCGAAGAACCACTCCTTCGCGCCGGGGCGCAGGTGCAGGGCGCTGTAGGCGACGCTCGCCGCGCCGGCCTCGGCGATCCGCGCGAGAGCCCGGTCGAGCTGGCCGGCCGAATCCGTCAGGAAGGGCAGCACGGGCATGAGGAACACGGTGGGCGCGAACCCCGCGTCCCGCGCGGCGCGCACGGTCACGAGCCGGGCTTCGGCGGTCGGCGCCCCCGACTCGACGCTGCCGGCCAGCTCGCCGTCGAACACCGCGATCGTCATCGCGACCTGCACCGGCACCCGCTCGGCGGCCGCCTGCAGCAGAGGCAGATCGCGTCGCAGCAGGGTGCCCTTCGTGAGGATGCTGAACGGCGTCCCCGAGGCGGCGAGCGCCGCGATCACCCCGGGCATCAACCGGTAGCGCCCCTCGGCACGCTGATAGGGGTCGGTGTTGGTGCCGAGCGCGACGTGCGCCCGCGCCCACGAGGGGCGCGCCAGCTCCCGCTCGACCACCTCGCCCACGTTGACCTTCACGACGATCTGGGTGTCGAAGTCGCGGCCGGCGTCGAACTCCAGGTACTCGTGGGTCGGGCGCGCGAAGCAGAACGAACAGGCATGGCTGCAGCCCCGGAACGGGTTGATGGTCCACCCGAAGGGCAGCGCCGAGCCGGCGCCGGGCACGTGGTTGAGGGCGCTCTTGGCGAGCACCTCGTGGAAGGTGATGCCGGCGAACTCGGGGGTCTGCACCGAGCGGACCAGGTCGGCGCGACGGGCCAGCGCGGGCAGCGCCGCCGCGTCGTCGGCGCCGACCGCCTGCCCGCTCCATCTCACGGAAATATTCGAACATGTGTTCGAATGGGCGTCAAGACGCGCCCGTGACCCCGCCGCGTGGGCGTCGCCGGCTCAGGCGTGGATGCCGAGCACCTTCGCCGTGGACGCGAGGGTCGCACGCGCGACGGCCTCGTCGTCGCCGAGCGCCGTGCCGTAGGACGGCACCATGCGCGTGAGGGCGGGCCGCCACGACTCCGCGCGGTCGGGGAAGCAGCGCTCGATCAGGTCGAGCATGATCGGCACCGCGGTGGACGCTCCCGGCGAGGCGCCGAGGAGTCCCGCGATCGAGCCGTCGGCCGAGGCGACGACCTCGGTGCCGAACTGGATGACGGCCTTGCCGTTCGCATCCCGCTTCATGATCTGCACGCGCTGACCGGCCGTGATGAGGCGCCAGTCGTCGCCGTCGGCGTTCGGGTAGAACTCGCGCAGCGCGCGCAGCTTCGCCCCGCGCGTGGCCAGCAGTTCGCCGACGAGATACCGCACGAGGTCGAGGTTCTTGAGCCCGGCGCCGATCATCGTGCCGAGGTTGTGCCAGCGGATCGAGCCGAACAGGTCGAACCAGCTGCCGGTCTTCAGGAACTTGGGCGTGAAGCCCGCGTAGGGCCCGAACAGCAGGGAGGCGGATCCGTCGACGACGCGGGTGTCGAGGTGCGGCACCGACATCGGCGGCGCGCCGACCGAGGCCTTACCGTAGACCTTCGCCTGGTGGCGCTTCACGATCGCGGGGTCATCGGTGCGCAGGAACTGGCCGCTCACCGGGAACCCGCCGTAGCCGCGGATCTCGCGGATGCGGCTCTTCTGCAGCAGCCCGAGCGCGGCCCCGCCCGCCCCGACGAACACGAAGCGCGACACGAGCTCGAAGGGGGTGCCGCCGACGGTGTGACGCCCGCGGATGCGCCAGGTGCCGTCCTTCAGCTTGCGGATCGAGCTGACGCGGTGGTTGAGGGCGAGGTCGGCGCCGGAGTCGACGAGGCGATCCGTCAGCAGCTCGGTGAGGGCGCCGAAGTCGACGTCGGTGCCCGCCTCGATGCGGGTCGCGGCGATCGGCTGCGCCTTCGCGCGGCCGGGGATCAGCAGGGGCGTCCAGCGCCGGATCACGGCCGGATCGTCGCTGAACTCGAGCCCCGCGAACAGCGGGTGGTCCTTGAGCGCCTCGTAGCGGCGCCGGAGGTACTCGACGTTCTCCTGCCCCCAGACGAAGCTGAGGTGCGGAACCGGGCTGAGGAACGCGGAAGGGTCCGGCAGCGCGCCGGAGCTCACCAGGAACGACCAGAACTGGCGCGAGACCTGGAACTGCTCGTTGACCTGGATCGCCTTCGACACGTCGACCGATCCGTCGGGCCGCTCGGGCGAGTAGTTGAGCTCGCACAGCGCCGAGTGGCCGGTGCCCGCGTTGTTCCACGGGTTCGAGCTCTCGCGCGCGAGGCCGCCGAGCCGCTCGAGGATGGTGATGGACCAGTCGGGTTCGAGTTCGTGCAGCAGCGTGCCGAGCGTCGCGCTCATGATGCCGCCGCCGATCAGGACGACGTCGCGGGTCGGGCTCACGATCCTCCAGTCTAGGCGCGCGGTTCCCGCGCGACCGACCCGCGGACCTCGCGAGCGCGGCAACTTCCGGGGAACTTCGCGACGGCGCGCGGGGGGGTGAGCCGGCGCGCGCGGCTCAGAAGCGGGCGGCGCTCAGAGTCCGATCGCGCGCAGCTCGGCGTCCATGCGCCGCGCGATCTCGGCGTAGCCGGCGTCGTTCGGGTGCAGGCCGTCGCGCGCCATCCACTCCGGGTGGCCCTCGATCCAGTGCGAGGCGCCGGGGATCCAGTCGGCCCCGATCCGCTCGGCCGACGCGTGCACCCAGTCGATGATGCGCGGCACGCTCCCCGGACGCTCGTCGGTGTACCAGAACGGCTCGACCACCACGATCCGCGCCTCCGGGAGCTCGGTGCGCAGCCGCTGCAGGTCGGTCTCGATCTGCGCCTCGATCTCGTCGGAGGAGTAGGTGTAGCTGAAGTTGTCGTTGAGCCCCATCGTCACGATCACGAGGTCGGGATCGGCGGCGATGATCGCGCCCGGCAGGTCGCGATCGCGCCGCTGGTTGATGAACCCCAGCCCGTTGACGCTCGGGTTGAACTCCGTCCAGCCGCGCTCGGTGCAGATGATCGTCGACCAGCGCTTCTCGCGCGCCGTCGCCCCTGTGCCGAGGGTGTACGAGTCGCCGTAGAACGCGACGAGCGGCGCGTCGGGGTCGGCATCCGCGGGTGGGTCGGCGTCGGGCTCGAGGCGCGCGGGGGCCGGGGCGCTCGAGGCGCCGCCCGCGGGGGTGGATGCCGTCCCGCTCGCGCAGCCGACGAGCGCCACCAGGACGGCGACGCCCACGAGGGCGGCGCCCAGCACGGCGAGGCGACGCGCGGGCGGGGTCGCGCGGGGAACTCGGGACATGCCGGGAGTTCGGAGCCGCTGCCCCGACCGCCTGGACGCCACCGCGGGCTGCTCCCGCACACCCCTCATTCCGCCATCATGCCGCCGACGCTCCCGCGACGATCAGGGCGAGACCCGAGGCGAGCAGACCCAGAGTCAGCACTCCGGCGCCGACCCAGAGCAGCGCGATCAGGCGGTTCGGCTTCTGCGGCTCGCGGCCCAGGACCGAGAGGAAGAAGCCGGCGGGCATGAGCAGTGCCGCGATCGGCACGCCGAGGCGCGCGATCCACGCCCAGAGCTCCGGCAGACCGCTCACGCCGCCGAGCAGCGCGAGGTTGGCGAGGCTTAGCACGAGCAGCACCGCGGCATGGGCGTGGCCGGCGCGGAAGAACGAGGCCTGCAGCGCATTGGCCGCGACGCGTCCGCGGACGACGCGGGTCAGGAACCAGCCACCGGATTCGACGGTGACGAGAGCGAGCAGGAGCGCGCCGGCGAGCACGAGGGTCGGGGCATCAAGCTGGATAGTCATGCTATCCATTATTAGAGAGTGCTACTCTCCAACGCAATGAGGATCTCCGAACTCGCCGCACGCACGGGTGTTCCGCTCGCCACGCTCAAGTTCTATCTGCGGGAGGGGCTGCTGCCGCACGGCCTGGCCGTGGCCGCCACCCGCGCGGAGTACGACGAGAGCCACGTGCAGCGGGTCGCGGTGATCCGCGCCCTCACCGAGACCGCGGGGCTGCCGCTGCAGCGAGTCGGCGAGGTGCTGCGCCTGATCGACGACCCCGGCCCCGACCTGTTCGCCACCCTCGGCCGCGCCGTCGGCCAGCTGCCGCCGCCCATCGCCGAACTGCCCGCGGACGCCGACGCGGAGACGGCCTACCCGCGGGCGCGCGCGGTCCTCGAGCAGCTCGGACAGGTCTGGGACCCGCACTACGCCGCCGTCGCCCAGCTCGAGCGCGCGCTCGAAGCGGCTGAGGCGGCCGGACTGCCCATGACCCCGGAGCGCGCACGCAGCTACGGCGCGGCGATCCGGGCGATCGCCGAGTTCGACGTCGGCGCGATCCCGACCGACTCCTCCGGCGCGGTCGGGTACGCCGTGCTCGGCACGGCGCTCTACGAGCCGGTCATCGCGGCGATGCGCCGCCTCGCCCACCAGGACGTCGCGGCCCGGCGGCTCGGGATCGAGCCCGCCCATGGCCCGGAGACGAGTCAGGCGGGCTGACGCGCGCCCAGGCGCTCGGCGACGAGCTCCGCGAGCTGCACGGCGTTGAGCGCGGCGCCCTTGCGGAGGTTGTCGTTCGAGACGAAGAACGCGAGACCGCGCCCCTCCGGCGCCGACTGGTCGGCGCGGATGCGCCCCACGAGACTCGGGTCGACCCCGGCGGCGTCGAGCGGGGTCGGCACGTCCATCAGCTGCACGCCGGGCGCCGAGCTCAGGATCTCCGTCGCCCGCTCGGGGCTCAGCGGCCGGGCGAACTCGGCGTGGATGCTGAGGCTGTGCCCGGTGAACACCGGCACGCGCACGCAGGTCCCCGCCACCAGCAGCTCGGGCAGCTCGAGGATCTTGCGGCTCTCGTTGCGGAGCTTCTTCTCCTCGTCGGTCTCCCCGAGCCCGTCGTCGACGATGCTGCCCGCGAGCGGGAGCACGTTGAAGGCGATGTTCTTGGCGAACTTGTGCGGCTCGGGCATCGCGACGGCCGAACCGTCGTGCACGAGCGCACGCACGTCGACCGGGCCCTCGACGGCGGCGGTGGCCTGCTCGGCGAGCTCGTCACCGCCCGCGAGACCCGCGCCGCTGACCGCCTGGTAGGTCGCCACGATCAGACGGGTGAGTCCGGCCTCGGCATCGAGCGGCTTGAGCACGGGCATCGCGGCCATCGTCGTGCAGTTCGGGTTCGCGATGATGCGGCGGCCCGGCGCCTCGGCGGTGCCGAGCGCCTCCTCGATCGCGTGCGGGTTGACCTCGCTCACCACGAGGGGAACGGTCGGGTCCATCCGCCAGGCGGAGCTGTTGTCGACGACGACGACGCCGGCCTCGGCGAAGCGCGGCGCCTGCACCCGGCTCATGGTCGCGCCGGCGGAGAAGATCGCGACGTCGAGTCCGGTCGGGTCGGCGGCCCCGGCGTCCTCCACCGTGATCTGGTGCGGGCCCGCGATGCCGTCGATCACGCCGTCGAAGGGCAGCGTGGTGCCCGCGCTGCGCTCGCTCGCGAAATAGCGCAGGCTCGCGATCGGCGTGCTGCGCTCGGCGAGGAGGCGACGCACGACGGCGCCGACCTGACCGGTGGCGCCGACGACGCCGAGATGGACGGCGGGGGTCTGGGACATGGGCACGATTCTACGGTCGTGCCCCCGTGCGCGGCCGCGACGGACGGTCAGCGAACCTCGGGATCCGGCCTCAGCGATCGGTTACGGCCTGCGGCGGCCTCCGCGATCGGTTGCGGCTCGCGGTCGCCGAAGCGACCGGTGCCGGCTTGCGGTCGCTAGCGACCGGTTCCGGCATAGACGACGGCCTCGGCTTCGCCGTCGAGCCCGAACGCCGTGTGCACGACACGCATGGCCTCGTTGAGCGAGTCGGCGCGCGTGACGACCGAGATGCGGATCTCGGAGGTGGAGATCATCTCGATGTTGATGCCCGCCTCCGACAGGGCCGTGAACAGCTGCGCCGAGACGCCCGCGCTCGTGCGCATGCCACCGCCGACGACGGAGAGCTTGCCGATCTGGTCGTCGTACTGCAGCGAGGCGAACCCGACCTCGGTCTGCTCGACCCGGAGTGCCGCGAGCACCTTCTCGGCGTCGGGCTTGGGCAGCGTGAAGGAGATGTCGGTGAGGCCGGTGGCGGCGGCGGACACGTTCTGCACGATCATGTCGATGTTGGCGCCGGTCTTGGCGACGATCGTGAAGATGTCGGCGGCCTTGCCGGGCACGTCGGGCACCCCGACGACGGTGATCTTGGCCTCGCCCAGGTCGCCGGCGACGCCGGTGATGATCGGCTCTTCCATGTTCTCGCTCCTCGACACGACCCAGGTGCCCTCGGTGTTGTTGAACGACGACCGCACGTGCAGCGCGACGTCGTGACGGCGCGCGTACTCGACGGCGCGGATGTGGAGCACCTTCGAGCCGGCGGCCGCCAGTTCGAGCATCTCCTCGCTCGTCACGCGGTCGAGCTTGTGCGCGCGCGGCACGACCCGCGGGTCGGCGGTGAACACCCCGTCGACGTCGGTCAGGATCTCGCAGACCTCCGCCCCGAGTGCGGCGGCGAGGGCGACGGCGGTGGTGTCGGATCCGCCGCGGCCGAGGGTCGTGATGTCGCGGCTGTCGCGGTTGAAGCCCTGGAATCCGGCGACGATCGCGACCGCGCCCTCGTCGAGGGCCTCGCGCACCCGGCCCGGGGTCACGTCGACGATGCGGGCGGATCCGTGCCGCGAGTCGGTGATCATGCCGGCCTGGCTGCCGGTGTAGCTGCGCGCGTCGAAGCCCATCGACTTGATGGCCATCGCCAGCAGCGCCATGGAGATGCGCTCGCCCGTGGTCAGCAGCATGTCGAGCTCGCGGGGGTCGGGCAGCGGCGCCACCTCGCGCGCGAGGTCGAGCAGGTCGTCAGTGGTGTCGCCCATTGCGCTCACCGCGACGACGACCTCGTTGCCGGCCTTCTTGGTCTCGACGATGCGCTTGGCGACGCGCTTGATGCTCTCGGCGTCGGCGACCGAGGAGCCGCCGTACTTCTGCACGATGAGGCTCACGGTGGGCTCTTCCGGGGAGATCGGGGCGGAACGGATCGAGTCTAGGCGGCGCGTCGAGCGGCGACGAATCCGGCGATCCAGTCGGCGGTCTGCGGCCAGCCCTCCACCGCGACGCACGCGACCCCGAGTTGCTTCACGGGGTAGTCGTTGCCGTCGGGGTCGAGGCGGTCGCCGACGAAGAGCATCTGCTCGAGCGGGATGCCGGTGAGCTCCGCGAGCTTGCGCATGCCGTAGGCCTTGTCGATGCCCCGGCGGGTGATGTCGACGCTCGTCGAGCCGCCGGAGCGCACCTCGAGCTCGGGCAGCCGCTCCTGCACGGCGGCGCGGAGGGCGTTCTTCTTCTCGCCGGTCCGATCCCACGCCTTCTTGGCCTCGACCGGGGCGGCCTGGCCGAGGGCGGAGAAGGTGATCTGCGATCCGCGGTCCTCGAGGATCGGGCCCCACGTCTCGGTGCGTCCCTCCTCCCAGAGGTCGAGGCGCCGCGCCTCCTCCTCGACCGCGGCGAGAGCCGCGGTCTTCTGCTCGTCGCCCAGGTTCTCGGCGTATTGCGCCGCCCAGTCATCCCCGTCGTGGCGCCAGTACTGCGTGCCGCACGTCGGCATGAGGTGCAGCGCCGCGAGGTCGACGCCGCCGGGCAGCCCGTCGACGAGCTGCAGGCGGAACTGGCCGAACTGGCCCCCCGAGATGACGCACACCGGCACCTCGCCGAGCAGCTCGACGAGCCGCCCCGCCATCGCCGCCGGCAGCGGCGACTTCGAGGGCGCGAGGGTGTCGTCGAGGTCGAAGGCCACGAGCCGCACGGCCGCGGGCTCGAGCACGCGCTCGGAGTCGAGGTGGTGCGGTCGATCGCCGGTCACGAGGGGCGATTATCGCAGAGCGCGGATGCACGGCCGCTGCGTGAGCACGGTGCGGGCGCGCGGTCGCTGCGTCTCGTGCGCCGGCGGCTCACGTCGCCCCGCGTCAGTCGACCAGGCGCCGACCCTCGAAGGCGCGGCCGAGCGTCACCTCGTCGGCGTACTCGAGGTCGCCGCCGACCGGGAGGCCGGAGGCCAGGCGGGTGACGCGCAGGCCGGGCTGCTGCAGCAGGCGTGAGAGGTAGGTCGCGGTCGCCTCGCCCTCGAGGTTGGGGTCGGTGGCGATGATCACCTCGGTGACGGATCCGTCGGCCAGCCGCTGCAGGAGCTGGGCGATGCGCAGCTGGTCGGGCCCGATCCCGTCGATGGGGCTGATCGCGCCGCCGAGCACGTGGTAGACGCCGCGGAACTCGCGCGTGCGCTCGATCGCGACGACGTCCTTGGCCTCCTCGACGATGCAGATGAGGCTCGTGTCGCGACGCGGGTCACGGCAGATCGCGCAGGTCTCCTCCTCGGAGACGTTGCCGCAGATGCGGCAGAACCGCACCTTCTCGCGCACCTCGGTGAGGATGCGCGCGAGCCGGGTGGTGTCGAAGGACTCGGTCTGCAGGATGTGGAACGCGATCCGCTGCGCCGACTTCGGCCCGATGCCGGGCAGGCGCCCGAGCTCGTCGATGAGGTCCTGGACGATGCCCTCGTACATCAGCTCACCGTCCCGCGCGCGGCGTCGGCGAGTGCGGCGTCATCGGGTTCGCCGTCGTCGGGTTCGAGCTCCCCCGGCTCCGTGACCTCCGGCTCGGCGTCGTCCGGCTCGGGCTCGACGTCGCCGTCGGCGGGCGGCGGGGGCTCCTCGTCGGCCGCGACCTCGTCCGGGCCGGCGGGCGGCAGGTCGACCGGCGACGCGGCGACGGGAGGCGCCGCGACCGGTGCGGGCGCCGCGAGGGTCGACTCCTCGAGGAACGTCGCCCCGAGCATCTCGCGCACGACCGCCTCGCCGTAGCGCAGCGTGCCCGCGGCGGTCGTCGAGGCGACGACGGGGCTCGCCGGAGGCGCGGGGGCCGCGGCCTCCGGCGTCGCCTGCTCCTGGGTCGACGAGTCGGCCGACGGGGTCTCGGCGACGGCCGCCGCGCCTGGCACGACCCGACCGCCGGCGATGCGCCGCCGCGACGCCGCCGGGGCCTCGTCGACGGGCTCGCCCTGGGGGATCTCGGCGACGTTCCAGCCCGCGGCCGGGGTCGCGCTCGCCGCGGGCGCCGCGGCGGGCGCGCCGGCCCCCTCGGCCACGTGCGGCAGGAACCGCACCTGCACGCCGAGCACCTCCACGATCGCCGCGCGCAGGTGGTCGCTCACGTTCTCACCCGGGGCGCGGCGGGGACGGAAGCTGTCGACATCGCCCGCGGAACGGAAGCTCAGCGTCAGCACGTCGTCGGCGAACTCGCGCGGCGTCGCCGTGAAGACCACCGTCCACGAGTTGCGGCTGATCGCCTGCACGGCCTCGAGCACCTCGGGCCAGGCGTCCTTCATCTGCTGGAGCGTCACGGGGCCGACGGGGCGCGACGGCTCGGCGGCCGGTGCGGGGCTCGCGTCGGGAACCGGGGGCGCGGCCGCGGCCGACGGCGACTCGGTCTCGGCCGCCGGGGCCTCGGCCGTCGCCGACGGCGGCTCGACCGGCTCAGCCGGGGTCTCGGCCAGCCGGGGCGCCGCGGGCGCCGCGGCACGCTCGGGCTCCGGCGCGGGCGGCGCCGCGGAGCCCGCCGTCGCGCCGGCCCCCTCGATGCCGATCCGCCGTTCGAGCCGCTCGACGCGAGCGAGCGCGCCGCGCGTCGGCTCCTCGGCCCCCGGCACGAGCAGTCGCGCGGCGAGCAGCTCGAGATGCAGGCGCGGCGAGGTGGCTCCCGCCATCTCGCTGAGCGCGTCGTTGGCGATGTCGGCGGCGCGCGAGAGCTCGGCGGCACCGAAGACGGCGGCCTGCGCGCTCATCCGCTCGAGCTCGTCCTGTGGGACGCCGCGCAGCACCGAGGCGGCGCGGTCGCGGGTCGCCTGCACGATGATGAGGTCGCGCAGCCGCTCGAGCAGGTCGTCGACGAAGCGGCGCGGATCCTGCCCGGTCTGGATCACCCGGTCGACCGCGCCGAACAGGCCGGCCGCGTCGCGGGCCCCGAGCGCGTCCACGACCTCGTCGAGCAGGGCCGCGTGGGTGTAGCCGAGGAGCGCGACCGCGCGCTCGTAGGAGATGGTGACGGAGCCGCCGGGGGTCGCGTCGGATCCCGCGATGAGCTGATCGAGCAGCGAGAGGGTGTCGCGCACCGAGCCGCCGCCGCCGCGCACGACGAGCGGCAGCACGCCGGCCTCGACCGTGACGCCCTCCGCCTCGCACAGCGTCTGCACGTACTCGAGCATCTGGGCGGGCGGCACGAGCCGGAACGGGTAGTGGTGCGTGCGCGAGCGGATGGTGCCGATGACCTTGTCGGGCTCGGTCGTCGCGAAGATGAACTTCACATGCTCGGGCGGCTCCTCGACGATCTTGAGCAGCGCGTTGAAGCCCTGCGGCGTCACCATGTGCGCCTCGTCGAGGATGAAGATCTTGTACCGGTCGCGCGCGGGGGCGAAGACCGCGCGCTCGCGCAGGTCGCGGGCGTCGTCGACGCCGTTGTGGCTCGCCGCGTCGATCTCGACCACGTCGAGCGACCCCGAGCCGTCGCGCGCGAGGTCGCGGCAGCTCGGGCACACCCCGCACGGGGTGTCGGTGGGGCCTTCGGCGCAGTTGAGGCAGCGGGCGAGGATGCGCGCGCTCGTGGTCTTTCCGCAGCCGCGGGGCCCCGAGAAGAGGTAGGCGTGGTTCACCCGGTCGGTGCGCAGCGCGGTGCGCAGCGGATCGGTCACCTGCGTCTGGCCGATCAGCTCGGCGAAGGTCTCCGGCCGGTAGCGGCGGTAGAGGGCGGTGGCCACCCGACCAGAGTAGTCGCGGGGTGCGACGGGATCCGGCTCGTCAGTCCCCGATCGGCGGCACCGTGCGCGGACGCACGATCAGCCAGAGCGACGCCTGCGCGACGAGCAGGCAGCCGAGCATCACGAGGCCCATCGGCAGGGCGGAGGTGAGCCCGACCCAGCCGGCGATCGGCGCGATCACGCCGGCGAGCGCGAAGTTCGCGGCACCCAGCACCGAGGCCGCGGTACCCGCCTCCGCGCCGTGGTGCGCGAGCGCGAGCACCTGCACCGTGGGGAAGGTGAACCCCGCCGCCGAGAGCAGGAAGAACAGCGGCACGAGCAGCCACCAGATGCCGAGCCCGAGCAGCGCGCCGACCACGATGGCCGCGGCCGCGAGCAGGTGCACCGAGAGCCCGATCGCGAGAACCCACTGCGGCGCGAGGCGGCGCATGACCCGCGAGGCCGACTGCGAGGCGACGACGAGGCCGATCGAGTTGACCGCGAAGGCGAACCCGAACTGCTGGGCGTCGAAGCGGAACACCTCCTGGAGCAGGAACGAGGAGGACGTGACGTAGCTGAACAGCGAGGCGAAGTTCATCGCGCCGATGAGCGCGAGCCCGAGGAAGATGCGGTCGCGGAACAGCGCCCCGTAGCGCTCGCGCGCGGTGCTGTGCCCCTCGCGCCGACGACGGTGGCGCGGCAGCGTCTCCTGGATGAGGAGGGCGACGAGCACGACGACGAGCACGCCGTATCCGGCGAGCGCGAGGAACAGCTGGCGCCAGTCGAGCACCTGCAGCAGCTGCGAGCCGATCACGGGCGCGAGGATCGGCGCGAGCCCGGAGACGAGCGCGAGGCGGGAGAGCATCCGCACCAGGCCCTGTCCGGAGAAGAGGTCGCGCACCATCGCCATCGCGACCACGGCGCCACCCGCCGCGCCGAGACCCTGGAAGACCCGGCCGACCGCGATGAGCTCCACGCACGGCGCGCCCATCACCGCGAGGCTCGAGACGACGTGCAGCGCCGTCGCGATCATGAGCGGCAGGCGACGCCCGACCACGTCGCTGAGCGGCCCGACCAGCAACTGGCCGAGGCCGAAGCCGACGGTCGTCGCGGCGAGGGTGAGCTGCACCTGGAAGTCGGTCGCGCGGAGCTGATCGGCGATCGTCGGGAACGCGGGCAGGTAGAGGTCGACGGTGAACGGGCCGAGCGCGACGAGCGCTCCCAGCACGATCGCGTAGATCGCGCGCTGCCCGAGCGTGAGCCGGTTGAGCGGCAGGGCGATCGGGCTGGTCAGCGGCTGCGTCGGGGGATTCGGGGAGTCGGTCGTCATGCGCGCACGTTTCGAGAAGGCATCCCTCGGGCTCGCGCGGCGGCGGCCGATCGCGGCAGGGCGAGGGGGCGGAGAGAAGAAAGGACCCCTCACGCACCCGCCAGAGCCCGGTTACCCTTGCTGCGTCTCCGCCCTGGGGGAGTTGGCCTGGATGGCGCCACGTGAGGAGCCGCGAACAGTCTACCCCGGTACGGTCGGTATGCTTCCGGGGTGCCGCCTCGCGGTACGACCGGAGGATTCGCCTAGTGGCCTATGGCGCACGCTTGGAAAGCGTGTTGGGTGAAAGCCCTCGGGGGTTCGAATCCCCCATCCTCCGCGACATGACCGAGCCGTCTCCCCGGTCCGCCACGGCCGCGGAAGGCACGGGGCGCCGCTACGCCGGCCTCGACGGGCTGCGCGTGATCGCCGTCGCGCTCGTGCTCGTCTATCACCTCGCCCCGCCGCTGCTGCCGGCCGGCTACATCGGCGTCGACCTGTTCTTCGTGATCAGCGGGTTCCTCATCACGAGCCTGCTGCTGCGCGAGGGGCTGCGCACGCCGGGCGCGCTGCGACGCTTCTGGCTGCGCCGCGCGCGGCGCCTGCTGCCGGCGCTCGCGGCGGTCGTGGTGGTCAGCGCCGCGCTCGCGCTGCTCGTGGGCGGCGACGTGCTGTACCGGATCGGCGTGCAGATCCTGGGAGCGGCGACCTTCAGCTACAACTGGTGGGCGATCGCCGCGGGGGGCGGCTACTTCGAGTCGACCGCGCCCGAGCTGCTGCGCAACGTGTGGTCGCTCGCGGTCGAGGAGCAGTTCTACCTGCTGTGGCCGCTCGCGCTGCTGCTGCTCGTGCGGATCCCCCGCGTGGGGCTCCGCGCCGGTCTCACCGCGGCCGGGTCGCTCGCCTCGGCCGGGCTCCTGCTGGGTCTGCTCGCCACCGGCGCCGACCTCACCCGGGTCTACTACGGCACCGACAGCCACGCCTTCGGGTTGCTCCTCGGGGCGGCGGTGGCGCTCGGCACCGAGCGGATGCGGAACGCCGCCGCCGGCACCGGCGCCGGGCGGCACCCGGCCCTCCCCGTCGTGGCGACGGTGCTCGGCGCGGCCGCGCTGGCCGGCCTCGTCGTGCTGGCGGCGCTGCCGGCGCCGGGCGAGGGCGGGTTCGCGCGCGCCCTGCTGCTGGCCGCGGCGCTCGGGGTGATCGCGGTGACCGGCGCGAGCTGGCCGGGGTCCCCCCTCGGCCGCCTGCTCGATGCGCCCCCGCTGCGCTGGGTCGGCGATCGCTCCTACGGGCTGTACCTCTGGCACTGGCCGCTGCTCGTGCTGGCCCTCGCGGCGACCCCCGGATCGACGCCCGGCCGCGTTCCGCTCGCGACCGGCATCGCGGTGCTGCTCGCGACCGTGCTGCTCGCGGCGCTCAGCCACCGCTGGCTGGAGACGCCCGTGCGGCGGCTCGGCTTCCGCGGCGCGTTGCGGCAGGCGCGGACGGCGCTGCGCGGCGGGGGCTCACGCGCCTCGCGCACCCTCGGCGCGGCGCTCGCCGGCGTGCTGCTGGTCGCGAGCGCCGGCGCCGCCGTCGCGATCGCCCCGACCGCGACGAGCGCCGAGCAGTACATCGCCGCCGGTCAGGCGCAGCTCGATCACGCGACCCGCTCCCCCGCCGACCCGGCGGCGCCGTCGGGATCGCCCTCCGCGGCCGACACCGCCGAGCCGGGCGCGCCGTCGGCGCCCCCGACCGCCGACCCGGCGACCCCGATCGACTCGGCGACGCCGGCCGTCCCGGGCGCGCCGGGCGACCCGGTGCCGGGGACCGCGACCGCCGAGCCCGGCTCCGACTCGACCCCCGAACCGGCCCCCGGCCCGGCACCGGTCGACGGGTCGCGGGTCGACGCGGTCGGCGACTCGGTGATGCTCGCGGCGGCGGGCGGCCTGCTCGAGCGCCTGCCCGGCATCCGCATCGACGCGCAGGTCTCGCGCTCGATGTACGTCGGGCCCGACATCGTCGCGGCGCTCGGCGGGGGTCTGCGCGACTACCTCGTCGTCGCGCTCGGCACGAACGGACCGGTCGAGCGCGACACGATCGAGGAGATCGTCGCGATGGCCGGCCGCGACCGCACGGTCGTGCTCGTGACCGCGTTCGCGGACCGTGACTGGATCCCCGGCGTCAACGCGACGCTCGCCGAGGTCGCGCGCCGCGACCGCAACGTCGTGCTCGCCGACTGGGCGGGCGCGATCGCCGGCCACGACGACGAGCTCGCGGGCGACGGCATCCACCCGGACTCCGACGGCGGGCGGCGCTTCGCCGAGGTGGTGGCCGCCGCGATCGATGCGGCCGAGGCGGCGAAGCTCGCGCGCATCCAGGAGCGCGGCGTGCTCGAGACCGTGCAGGAGCAGCGCCTCGAGCGGCTCCCGCCGCCGAGCGGCGAGCCGCCCTCGGGCGGGCTCTGGGTCGAGCCGGGAGCCGGTGACGCACCCGCGACCGGGCGGACTCCCGCGCCCCCGCGCTGAGGGGTCGCCGCGCTCAGGCGACGGGTGTGCGCTCCTCGAGGCCCCAGGCCTGCCCGCAGCCGCCCTCGGCCTCGGGGCGCGCCATGAGGTCGAGGAAGGGCCGCGCCGGGAACGCCTCCGGCCCGAGCACCCCGACGCCCTGCCACGCGCCCGTCGCCAGCAGCTCGAGCGCCACCACCGGATTGAGGGCCGTCTGCCACACGACGCACTGGCTGCCGTACTCGGCCATCGTCCACGCGTTGTCGCTCACGTGGTAGAGGTACACGGCGCGGGGCGCGCCGTCCTTACCGGTGCCGGTGACGTACACGCCCGCGCAGGTCTTGCCCTCCATGCGCGGCCCGATCGTCGCGGGATCCGGCAGTGCCGCCGCCACGACGTCGCGCGGCGCGACCTCGACCGGTCCGTCCGCGCTGCGCACCCGCAGCGGGGTGGTCGCGTCGAGACCCAGGGTGTGGAGCGTCTTCAGCACCCCGATGAACTCGTCACCGAGCCCGTACTTGAAGGTGACGCGCTTCGCATCGAGGAAGCGCGGCATGAGCAGCACCTCCTCGTGCTCGACGTTGACGCACTCGACCGGCCCGATTCCCTCCGGGAAGTCGAAGACCTCCGGCTCGCTGAACGGCGGCGTCGTGTACCAGCCGCGCTCCTTCTCCCAGACGACGGGCGGGTTGAGGCACTCCTCGATGGTCGTCCAGATCGAGAAGCTCGGGGCGAAGATCTCGTTGCCGGCCTCGTCGCGCACCACGAGGTTCGCCCCGTCGCGGGTGCCGAGCTCGTCGATCTCGGAGAACAGCTCGTCCTGGGCGTAGCGCGCGAAGACGTCGGAGAGGCCGGGCTCGACCCCCATGCCGACGAGTGCGAGCCGGCCCGCCTTCTCCCAGTCGGGCGCCTGCGCGAACTGGTCGTCGCCGAGCTTCACGTGGGTCTCGGCGTACGGATCGGTCGGGTGCGGCTCGGAGAGGCTCATGGCCATGTCGAGGTAGTCGGCGCCCGCCTCGAGCGCCCCCCGGAAGACGGTCGGCACGAATCGGGGCTCGACGGCGTTCATGACGTGGGTCACGCCGTGCTCGCGCGCGAGCGCGGCCACGCTCGCGGGGTCGGAGGCGTCGACGCGGCCCGCCGCGAACCGGGCCGCGACCTCCGGGCCGTGCTTCTCGGTGATCCACGCGATCGTGCGCTCGGCGCGGTCGGGGTCGTAGTCGCTGACGACCATCAGCTCGAAGAAGTCGCGGCGCGCCGCGATCTTGGCGATCGCGGCGCCGACGCCGCCCGCGCCGACCAGGAGGATCCTCATGGGGCGAGGCTAGCGCCGGGTGCGACCAGGCGACCAGCCGCCCGGCGGCACGACGTGCGCGGGGTCGCGGCCGAGCGACGCGATCCGCGTCTCAGCCGAGCTCGACCGCCGTCCACGACAACGGCGGCAGCACCACGCGGATCACGTCGCCGACGCGCTCGGCCGTCGCGTTCTCGTGCAGGCCGACCCGCTCGGGCTCGGCGAGCGTGTTGGCCGCCTCCAGGTCGGCGTCGGCGAGCGTCACGGCGGAGCGCACCCCGAGCCCCCCGAGGGCCGCGACGTCGATCTCGACCGTGACCTCCTCGCTGAGCGAGCGGTTGACCGCGAACACCGCCGCCGCGCCCGACTCGGCGTCGTAGGTGGCGACGGCGTCGACGAGAGGAACCGAGCCGTACCGGGGCGTCTCGTAGCACGGCGCGTCGACGTGCACGTCGAGCGCGACGCCGCGCGCGAGCCGCGAGGTGGTCGCGAAGGGGAAGAAGGTCGTCTGCCGCCAGGCGGGCCCGCCCGGCTCGGTCATGATCGGCGCGATGACGTTGACGAGCTGCGCGAGGGAGGCGCTGCGCACCCGGTCGGCGTGCTTGAGCAGCGAGATCAGCAGGCCGCCGAATACGACGGCGTCGACGACCGAGTAGACGTCTTCGAGCAGGCGCGGCGCGACCGGCCAGGAGGCGAGGTCGGTGATGCGGTCTTCGGCCTCGTAGCGCTCGATGTACCAGACGTTCCACTCGTCGAAGGAGATGTCGATGGTCTTCTCGCTGCCGCGCACGGCCTTGACGTGGTCGGCGGTCGCGACGACCGACTCGATGAAGCCGTCCATGTCGACCGCGCTCGCGAGGAAGCTCGCCAGGTCGCCGTCCTTGCACTCGTAGTAGGCGTGGCAGGAGATGAAGTCGACATCGTCGTAGGTGTGCGAGAGCACGACGCGCTCCCACTCCCCGAAGGTCGGCATGCTCGCGCCCGACGAGCCGCACACCACGAGCTGCAGCTCCGGGTCCAGCTGACGCATCGCCTTCGCCGTCTGCGAGGCGATCTTCCCGTAGTCCTCGGCCGAACGGTGCCCGAGCTGCCAGGGGCCGTCCATCTCGTTGCCCAGGCACCACATCCGCACGTCGAAGGGCTCGGAACGCCCGTTCGCGCGCCGCAGCTCGCTCGTCGTCGTGCCCCCGGCGATGTTGGTGTACTCCAGCAGGTCCAGCGCCTCCGCGACGCCGCGGGTGCCGAGGTTCACGGCGAGCATGAGCTCGCTGCCCACCTGCTCGAGCCAGTGCGAGAACTCGTGCAGCCCGACCTCGTTGGTCTCGGTCGAGTGCCAGGCCAGGTCGAGCCGGCGCGGGCGGCTCTCGCGCGGGCCGACCGAGTCCTCCCAGCGGAAGCCGGAGACGAAGTTGCCGCCGGGGTAGCGGATGGTCGTGACCCCGAGCTCCTGGACGAGCTCGATGACATCCCGCCGGAACCCGTCGGGCCCCGCGCTCGGGTGGCCCGGCTCGTAGATGCCGTCGTAGACGTGGCGGCCGAGATGCTCGACGAAGCCGCCGAAGAGTCGGCGGTCGAGCGGGCCGATGCGGTTCGCGGGGTCGACGGTGGCGCGGTGGGCACGGATGATCTCCAGGTGCTCGGCGTTTACAACGTTGTACAGACATCCTCCGGTGGCGCCGCCGCACTGTCAAGCGCGGGTCGTGACTACGCGGCGGTCGACTCGCGCTCCACCAGACGGAACGCCGACCTCAGCTGCCGCGGGGCGCTCGGAGCCGCACCTGCGACGCGGTCGTGGAGCAGCTCGACCGCGAGCCGGGCGATCTCCCGTCGACCCGGGTCCACCGTGCTGAGACTCGGCAGCGAATAGCACCCCTCGTCCAGATCGTCGAAGCCGATGATCGCGACATCCGCGGGCACCCGCACCCCGGTCTCGCCGAGCACCCGCAGCGCCCCGAGGGCGAGCTCGTCGTTGAGCGCGAACACCGCGTCGAAGTCCGCCCCCCGGCTCAGGAGCGCGCGGGTCGCCTCCGCTCCGTTCACGCGATGCCACGGGCCCGCGTCGACCAGGAGCCGCTCGTCGATCGGCACCCCTCGCGCGCGATGGGCCGCGCGGTAACCCTCGAGGCGCAGCGAGGCCGTGCCGAGCACCTCGCCGTCGTGCGCACCGAGCACCGCGATGCGGCGGCGGCCGCGCGCCAGCAGATGCTCGGTGGCGGCCCGCGCGCCCTCCACGTTCTCCATCGTGACGTGATCCACCGGACCGTCGAAGATCCGCTCCCCGAGCAGCACGAGCGGGTAGTCGACCTCGAGCAGCCCGGCGTCGTCGTTGCCGAGGCCCAGCGGGCTGAACAGCAGCCCGTCGGTGAGCTGTCGCCGGGATCCCGTGAGGATCTCGAGCTCGCGGTCGCGGTCGCCACCGGTCTGCTCGATGAGCACCACCACGTCGCGCTCCTCGGCCGCCCGGATGACCTCGTCGGCGAGCTCCGCGAAGTAGGCGAGGCTCAGCTCGGGGACGGCGAGCCCGATCGCCCCCGTGCGGCCCGAGCGGAGGGTGCGCGCCGAGCGGTTGGGCCGGTAGTCGAGCTCGGCGATCGCGGCGAGCACGCGGGACCGGGTCGACGCGGAGACGTGCGGGTAGTCGTTGACGACGTTCGAGACCGTCTTGAACGAGACCTGCGCCAGTTGCGCCACGTCACGCAGGGTCGCCGCCATGCGCCCACGGTAGCGCCGCGGCGTCTCAGCCGTCCGACGGTCGCGGCGATCCGGCGTCCGGCGCCCGCCGGGCATGCTCCCGCCGCAGCACGCGCGCGAACACCACCCACGTCAGCACCGCCATCGCGCCGCCCAGCAGCGCCCCGCCGACGGTGTCGGTGAGCCAGTGCGCGCCGAGATAGGTGCGGCTGAGCGCCATCAGCACGACGTAGACGGCGCCGGCGACCGCGATCCACACCCGGCGCAGCAGCAGCGCGAGCAGAACGACCATGGTCGCGGCGTTCGCGACGTGCCCGGAGGGGAAGGCGGGCGAATCGAGCGGGAGGAGGATGTCGGCCGGGCGGGCGCGTCCGAACACCGCCTTGAGCAGCTGCACGAGCGCCGAGCTCGCGATCGATCCGGCGAGGAAGGCGCTCGCCGCCCAGGGGCGGCGCGCGACGAGGAACGCGATCGCGATGCCGAGCGGCACGACCACGACGCCGAACCAGCCGCCGCCCACGAAGTCGAACACCCGCGAGGGCACCTCCCAGAGCGGGGAGCGGTGCTCGACGATCTCCTCCATCCACTCGGCGTCGAGGGCGTCGGGGGTCACCGAACGGAACGCCACGAGCAGGCCGAGGCCGACGACGAGCAGCAGGGCGGCGGTCGAGCCGAGCACCGCGAGGCGCACGCGCGAGGCGGCGACCCGCTCGAGGGCCTCGTCGGCGACGGGCCTCACGCGGCGCCGCCCTCCCCCGCGCCGCTCACGCGGTCGCGCCCTCCGGCGAGCCCGGCGTGCGGCGCGAGGCGATGAGGTCCCGCACCCACAGGGCCGAGTCCTTGAGCGTGCGCTCCTGGGTGTCGTAGTCGACCCGCACGACCCCGAAGCGCTTGGAGTAGCCGTATCCCCACTCGAAGTTGTCCATGAGCGACCACACCTGGTAGCCGCGCAGGTCGACGCCGCGGTCCATCGCGCGGCGCGCGGCCGTGAAGTGACGGTTGAGGTAGTCGACGCGGTCGGCGTCGGGCACCCGCGCGCCGGTCGCGGTGCGCTCGACGCGGTCGGGGAACGCGGCGCCGTTCTCGGTGATCATGAGCGGCTGGTCGGGGTAGCGCTCGTGCAGGCTCACGAGCAGCTCCTCGAGCCCGTCGGGGGCGATGTTCCAGCCCATGTCGGTGAACGGCCCCGCCTGCGGCAGGAACTCGACGTTCTCGCTGCCCGGCCACGGCGAGCCGCCCATGTCCTTGTGGCCGTCGGCGTTCACGCGCGGCGTCGCGCCGTCCCACATGCGCACCGTGACGGTCGAGTAGTAGTTGACGCCCAGCACGTCGATCGGCTGGTGGATGCGCGCCTCGTCCCCGTCGCGCACGAACGACCAGTCGGTCACGGCCGCGGTGTCGTCCATGACGTCGCGCGGGTACGCGCCCTCGAGCAGCGGGCCGAGGAACACCCGGTTGGCGAGCCCCTCGATGCGGCGCCGGGCTTCGGGACTCGTGTCGTCGTCGCCGCGCACGACGTGCAGGTTGAGCGTGATGGAGGTGCTCGGGTCGTTCGTCGCGGCGCGGCGGATCTCGGGCAGCGCGAGCCCGTGGGCGAGGTTGAGGTGGTGCACGGCGGCGAGCGCGTCGGCGCCGTTCTTGCGACCGGGGGCGTGCGCCCCGGAGCCGTAGCCGAGGTAGGCCGAGCACCACGGCTCGTTGAGCGTGGTCCAGGTCGCGACCCGGTCGCCGAGCGCCTCGGCGCACAGCGCCGCGTACTCGGCGAAGCGGTGCGCGGTGTCGCGGTTCGGCCAGCCGCCCGCGTCTTCGAGCTCCTGCGGCAGATCCCAGTGGTAGAGCGTCGCGATCGGAACGATGCCGCGCGCGAGCAGGCCGTCGACGAGGCGGGAGTAGAACGCGATCCCCTCCGGGTTCACCGGGCCGCGCCCGCCCGGCTGCACGCGCGGCCAGGCGATCGAGAAGCGGTAGGCCTGAAGGCCCAGCTCGGCCATGAGGTCGAGGTCGCTCTCCCAGCGGTGGTAGTGGTCGTCGGCGACGTCGCCGGTGTCGCCGTTCCAGGTCATGCCCGGGGTGTGGCTGAAGGTGTCCCAGATCGACGGGGTGCGGCCGCCGTCGCGGGCGGCGCCCTCGATCTGGTAGCTCGCCGTCGCGGAGCCGATGAGGAAGCCCGGCGGGAACTCGAGCCCCGCGTCCCGGTAGTCGGGGGATCCCTGGATCACGTCGCTCATCGCGGGATGCTCGCCTCTCCGTCGTGGGCGGCGGCGATCTCGTCGCCGACCCTCAGCGTCCATTGTGTCGAATCGGGGCCGGTGGCGGTGACCCGCGCGGCGTCCCAGCGCACCGTGAACTCGGCCTCGCGCCCTCCGGGCTCGGTGACCCGCACCCGCCGCTCCCCGGTGGACGGCGCGCCCGCCGCCTCGGGCGCGGGCGGGAACGCGCGCAGCTCGAGCCCGTCGAGGTAGGCGTGGTCGGGCCGCCGCGCGCCGGGCGAGGTGGCGAGCACGGCCCCGTCGGGGACGTAGAGCGGCAGCGAGTCGAAGCCGTGCCGCTCGCGGCGCCAGGCGCCGCCGGCCACGCGCTCCCCGGTCAGCAGGTGCGTCCATCCTCCGGCCGGCAGGTAGAACTCGACCTCGCCCGACTCGTCGAACACGGGCGCCACGAGCAGGTCGGGCCCGAGCAGGTACTGCCGGTCGAGGTGCGCGACCGCCGGGTCGCCGGGGTACGCGAGCGCCATCGGCCGCATGACGGGCAGGCCCGTCGCGTGTGCGGCGAGCCCCGCCGCGTAGAGGCTCGGCATGAGCTCGAGCTTGAGCTCGAGGAAGCGCCGCGTGACCGCGACGGCGCTCTCGGGGTCGGCCTCGTCGCGCCCCTCCTGCGCGTCGAACAGCCACGGCACCCGGTAGGAGCTCGAGCCGTGCAGTCGGGAGTGGCTCGAGAGCAGACCGAAGGCGACCCACCGCTTGAACACCGCCGGGTCGGGCGTGCCCTCGAAGCCGCCGATGTCGTGGCTCCAGAAGCCGAAGCCGCTGAGCGCGAGCGACAGGCCGCCGCGCAGCGACTCCGCCATCGAGGCGAAGGTCGAGGTCGAGTCGCCGCCCCAGTGCACCGGCAGGCGCTGCCCGCCGACGGTCGCGGAGCGCGCGAACAGCACCGCCTCGCCCTCGCCGCGCTCGCCCTCGAGCACCTCGAAGACGGCGCGGTTGTAGAGCTGGGCGTAGCGGTTGTGCATGGCCTCGGGGTCACTGCCGTCGTGCCAGACGACGTCCAGCGGCACGCGCTCGCCGAAGTCGGTCTTCACGCAGTCGACGCCGCTGCGCAGCAGGGTGCGCACGTGATCCTGGAACCAGGCGGTCGCCTCGGGGCTCGTGAAGTCGACCAGCGCCATGCCGGCCTGCCACATGTCCCACTGCCAGACGGACCCGTCGGCGCGACGCACGAGATGGCCCAGCCGCCGACCCTCCTCGAACAGCTCGGACTCCTGGGCGATGTAGGGGTTCAGCCAGGCGCTCACCCGCAGCTCGCGCTCGTGCAGCCGCGCGAGCATCCCCTCCGGATCGGGGAAGACCCGCTCGTCCCAGCGGAAGTCGGTCCAGTGGAATTCGCGCATCCAGAAGCAGTCGAAGTGGAAGACGCTGAGCGGCAGCTCGCGCCGCGCCATGCCGTCGAGGAACTCCGCGACGGTGGTCTCGTCGTAGTCCGTGGTGAAACTCGTCGACAGCCACAGCCCGTACGACCACGCCGGCACCCGCGCGGGCCGGCCGGTCAGCCGGGTGTAGCGCTCGAGCACGGTCGCCGGGTCGCCCGCGATGACGTAGTACCGCAGCCGCTCCCCGCCGACCGAGAACTGCACGCGCTCGACGGCCTCGCTGCCGATCTCGAACGAGACGCGGCCCGGATCGTCGACGAGCACGCCGTAGCCGCGGTCGCTCAGGTAGAAGGGGACGTTCTTGTACGCCTGCTCGCTCGAGGTGCCGCCGTCGGCGTTCCAGATGTCGATCGACTGACCGTTCTTGACGAGCGGTCCGAAGCGCTCGCCGAGGCCGTAGATGTGCTCCCCGATGCCGAGCGCGAGCTGCTCGTGGATGACCGCCCGGCGCCCCGCGGGCGCGACGGCCTCGGTGGGTCCCGGCTCGACCGCGGCTCCCGGGTCGAGGCGCAGGTAGCCGATCGACTTCGCGCCGCTCGAGGTGAGCACGCGATCCCCGCTCGCGAAGGTGAGCGACCACGGCGCCCCGCGCGCGACGCGGGCGGTGAGGTCGCCGCTGGTGAGCACCGCGCCGTCGTCGTCCACGCGCGCCTCGCCGTGACCCTCCTCGGCACCGACGAGCTCGAATCCCCCGCGCGACGCGGCGCCGCGGTGGTGCTCGATCGTGACGCCGATGACACCGGGCAGCGGCGAGTCGAGGCTCACCGTCAGGGCCGGGCGGTTGAGGGTGTCGCCGCGGCTCGCGATGACACGGGTCGGGGCGAGCACGTGGAGGGCGTGCTCGGTCGCGCGCAGCTCGTAGGCCTCCTGCGCGTACAGCGCGTCGACTCCGGGGCGCAGCGCCCAGAACCCGTCGGTGAACTTCATCGGGCGCTCTCCTGGATCACGCGGATCCCGCGGGCCGGAACCTCGACCCGCCCGTCGACGTTCTCGCCGGTCAGCAGATCGGTGCCGCTCGCCTGCAGCCCGAGCGGCTGCTCGGTGCGGTTGACCGCGAACAGGTAGGACGCGCTGCCCTCGTGCCGGCGGCGGGCCAGCACGAGACCGCGGTCGGCCGGGGCGACCGGGGCGACCCCGGCCTCGGCGAGCAGCTCGTCGAGGATGCGCTCGAGACCCGCGCGCTCCGGCCGGGTCGCGAGGTACCAGGCCGCCCCCGCGCCGACCGCGTGCCGGGTGAGCGCGGGCGTGCCGGCCAGGTCGCCGGAGTCGAGCCGGATCCGCGCCTCGGCGCCGTCGAGCGCGACGCGCTCGGTCCACAGGTCGGCCTCCGCTCCGTCGTCGAGCCGCACGCGCTCGTGCTCGAACAGCGGGAAGAACTCGTCGACGCGCACGCCGAGCAGCTCGCGGAAGGCGCCGGGATAGCCGCCGGGGATCACCCGGTTGCTCGGGTCGACGATGCCCGAGAGGTAGCTGACGAGCACGCTCGCGCCCGCCTCCGCCGCCGTGCGCAGGGACTCGGCGAGACCGTCCTGCGCGAGGTAGACGGTGGGCACGAGCACCGCCCGGTAGCCGCGGAGGTCGGCCTGCGCGGGCACGACGTCGACCGCGACGCCGCGCTCGCTGAGCGCCTCGACGAGCCGCACCGGCAGGTCGATGTCGCGGAACAGGGTGGTCGGCTTCGGGCCGCTGCGCCAGGCGGCGGAGGACTCGTGATCGAACACGAGGGCGACCTGCGCCGCCTCCACCCGGCTGCCGCGGATCGGGGCGAGCGAGCGCAGATCGGCGCCGAGCGCCGTCACGTCGCGGAAGATCGTCGAGTCGGCCCCGGCGTGCGGCACGATCGCGGAGTGGAACTGCTCGGCGCCGGCCGTGGAGGCGCGCCACTGGAAGAACAGGGTCCCGTCGGCGCCGCCCGCGACGTGGCTGAGCGAGTCGAGCCGCAGCTCGCCGGGCCCCTTGGCGCGGTTGACGCCCTGCCAGTTGACCGCCCCGGTGGAGTGCTCGATGAGCAGCCACGGCCGCCCCTCGGCGAGGCCGCGGGTGCGGGCGGCGCTGAAGATCAGCTCCGAGGCGCGACGCGGGTCGGGGCCCATCGTGTAGTGGTCGTTGGCCACCAGATCGACCTCGCCCGTCCAGTGCCGGTAGTCGTCGACCCCCGGCGAGTGCTGCACCATGAAGTTGGTCGTGATCGGCACGTTCGGCGTGACCTCGCGCAGAACCTCGCGCTCGGCGATCACGTGTCCGAGCAGGGCCTGGGAGGTGAAGCGCTCGAAGTCGAGCAGCATCCCCGGGTTGTGGCTCGTGCGCGAGTGGCGCGGGCCGCCGACCTGCGAGAACGCGGTGTAGTGGTGGCCCCAGAAGGCGCTTCCCCAGGCCGCGTTGAGCGCCGCGACGTCGCCGTAGTGCTCCTCGAGCCAGACGCGCCAGGCGGCGACGGTCTCGTCGTCGTAGGTCCAACCGTTCTCGTTCCCGACCTCGTTCGAGACGTGCCACATCCGCAGCGCGGGGTGCTCGGCGTAGCGCTCCGCGAGCGCGCGCACCATGCGCAGCGCGTAGCGGCGGAAGGTCGCGGAGCTCGGCGACCACGACAGCCGCCCGCCCGGTCCGGTGCGGCGGCCGTCGGCGTCGACGGTCGCGATCTCGGGATGCGCCTGCAGCAGCCACATCGGCGGCGCCGCGGTCGGCGTCGCGAGATTCACCCCGATCCCGGCGCCGTGCAGCAGGTCCATCGCCCGGTCGAGCCAGCCCCAGTCGAACTCGCCGTTGGCGACCTCGAGCAGGCCCCAGGAGAACACCCCGAGGTTCACCGAGTTGACGCCGGCCTCGCGCATGAGGGCGACGTCCTCGGCCCAGACCTCGTCGGGCCACTGCTCGGGGCTGTAGTCCCCGCCGAGGGCGAGACCGTCCGCGATCCAGGGGAACGCGGTCGGGGCCGGGTGGTCGGCGGCGTGCGAGATGAAGGTGGATGACACGGGGATCCTCGGCAGACGGAGCAGGCAGACGGAACGGACGGAGCGGGCGGCGGTCAGCCCTTGAGGCTGCCGCTGAGCAGCTCGAGCTTCCAGTAGCGCTGCAGCAGCAGCATGAGCGTGACGAGCGGGATGATCGACAGCAGGGCGCCCATGATGGCGTAGGTGTAGAGCACGGGCGTTCCCGTGCCGCGGTTGAGCAGCAGGTACAGGCCGGTCGTCAGCGGGAACTTGGTCTCGTCGCTCAGCATGATGAACGGCAGCAGGAAGTTGTTCCAGATGCCGATGAACTGCAGCATGAAGACCGTCACGAGCCCCGGCAGCATCATCGGGAACGCGATCGCGCGGAAGTTGCGCCACTCGCTCGCCCCGTCGATGCGCGCGGCCTCGAGGGTCTCCTCGGGCACGGATCCCTGCGCGTAGATCGTCGCCAAGTAGATGCCGAAGGGGTTGATGATGCTCGGCAGCAGCACGGCCCAGTGCGTGTTGGCGATGCCGAGCGCGGAGATGAGGAAGTACTGCGGGATCGCGAGGGTGATGCCCGGCAGCAGCACGCCCGCGAACAGCACCGTGAACAGCACGCCGCGCCCGCGGAAGCGGTAGCGGGCGAGGGCGAAGCCGGCCATCGCCGACACGAGGGTCGACAGCAGAGCGCCACCGCCCGCGTAGATGAGCGAGTTGAGGGCCCACTTCCAGTACTTGCCGTCCTCGAAGACGCTCAGGGCGACGAGGTTGTCGAAGAACCCGGTGCCGGGCACGAGCCCGAAGGTCGAGAACAGCTCGCCCGAGGTCTTGGTCGAGGCCATCACGACCCAGAAGACCGGGAACAGCGTGTAGAGCGCCCCGAGCAGCAGGATGATCGTGGGGATCACCCGTGCGCCCGGGCGCCGGCGCGGCCCGGCAGCGTGAGGGGCGGTCGTCACGGCGGTCATTTCGCCTCCTCGAAGGTGCGCCGCTGCAGGATCCGCAGCAGCACGAGGGACACCACGAGCGTCCCCAGCGCCAGCACGACCGACATCGCCGCCGCGGAGGAGACGTTGTCGAGGCCGAAGGCGTCGCGGTACACCTTCATGAGCGGGAAGAAGGAGTGCGAGATCGAGTTCGAGAGGCTCTTCAGGGTGGTCGGTTCGGAGTAGGCCTGCAGGGTGCCCAGCAGCGAGAAGATGAGCGTCAGCAGCAGCGCCGGGGCGACGAGCGGGATCTTGATGCGCCAGGCGATCTGCCACTCGCCGGCGCCGTCGAGGCGGGCCGCCTCGTACATCTCCACCGGGATGGAGCGCAGTGCGGTGTAGAGGATGATCATGTTGAACCCGAGCCCCGCCCAGATCGCGATGTTCGCGAGCGAGCCGTAGATGCCCTGGGGACCGAGGAAGTCGATCGGGGGGAGCCCGACGGAGGTCAGCAGGAAGTTGATCGGACTCGTCGTCGGCAGGTACATGAAGCCCCACAGCAGCGTCGCGATGACGCCGGGCACGGCGTAGGGCACGAAGATTGCCGTGCGCGAGAAGCGGGCGAACCGCACGCGCGGGAGGTCGAGCAGCAGCGCGAAGAGGAGCGCGCCGCCGAGGGTCAGCGGCACGGCGATGACGCCGAAGGTGGCGAGCCGGCCGAGCGAGGCGAGCAGCTCGGGGTCCGTGAGCGCGTCGACGTAGTTCTCGAGACCGACGAAGACCTGCTGGCGGGTGCCGAAGGCCCCGCCCTCGACGCGCAGGGCGACGAAGCTGAGGTAGATCGCGTATCCCATCGGGATCACGAGGAACAGCACGAACAGCACGATCGCGGGGCTGAGGAACAGCCAGGGCGCGAGCCGCGGGCGGGTGCTGTCGCGGCGACGGCGGACAGGCGCGGCGGCAACGGCGGGGGACATGGTGCTCCGTTCGGGAGGTTCCGGGGCCCGGCTCGGCCGGGCCCCGGAACGACCGTTACTTGACGGTGTAGCCGGTCTTCTTGAGGTCGGCCACGACCGCGTCCTGCGCGGCGGTGAGCGCGTCGACGAACGGCGTGCCGTTCTGCACGGCGGCCTGGACGTTGTTGCTGTAGGTGTCGAACGCGAGCTGGACGTTCGGGCCCCAGGTGAAGGTGGCGCTGTCGGCGGCCACCTGCTGCGCGATCTGCCAGTAGTCGTCCTGCCCGGCGACCATCTCGGGCACGTCGAGCGAGTTCAGCGACTCCTGGCCCGCGATCGAGGCGGGGAACAGGCCCGAGGCGGCGAGCGCGGAGGAGCCCTCCTGCGAGCCGTTCAGCCAGGTGAGGAACTCGACGGCCTCCTTGGCGTGGGTCGTGGTCGACCCGACCATCGCGGAGGAGCCGCCCATGAGTCCGGCGGTGGTCTCGCCGTCCCACGAGGGCAGCGGCGCGATCCGCCAGTCGCCGGCCGTATCGGGCGCGACCGAGGCGATGGTTCCGGCCGACCAGATGCCCGCGCCCCAGCTGAGCAGGGTGCCCGAGTTGAGCTCGGTGTTCCACTCCGGGGTGAAGAAGTGCGTCGTGTCGGCGAGGCCGCGCGAGACGAGGTCGTTCCAGAACTCCGCGACGCGCTGCGTCTCGGGTCCGTCGATGTCGACCGACCAGCTGTCGCCGTCGGTCGACCACCACTGCGCGCCGAGCGGCATCGCGTAACCGGCGAGGGTCGAGCCGTCGTCGGGGTACCCGCCGAGGTAGGTGCCCGGCAGCTCCGCCTGCACCTGCTCGGCCAGCGCCGCGTAGTCGTCCCAGGTCGCGGGAGCGGTCCAGCCGTGCTCGTCGAAGATGTCGCCGCGGTACAGCAGCACCATCGGGCCGGTGTCCTGCGGCACCCCGTAGACGGTGTCGCCGACGGTCACGAGACCCCAGGTCGCGTCGGTGAACTGGTCACGGCTGTCGGCGACCAGGTCGGTGATGTCGTAGCCCGCGCCGGCGAGCACGAAGTTCGGCACCTTCTGATACTCGGCGGCGAACATGTCGGGGCCGTTGCCGGCGCGCTGCGCCGAAAGCACCTTGGCGAGGATGTCGTCGGCGCCCGCGGGCTGCTCGACCTTGACCTGGATGTCGGGGTGGTCCGCGTTCCAGGTCTCGACGATGTCGGGGATGCCCGGCGCCCAGGTCCAGTAGGTGAGCGTGACGGGGTCCTCGTCGGGGGCCCCGCCCGAGCAGGCGGCGAGGGAGAGTGCGGTCGCGGTCGCGGCGACGCCCGCGATGAGACGACCGGCTGTGATGCGCTTCATCGGATTGCTTCTACTCCTTTGTAGGCGCGGCGAGCCGCGCGCAGATCGGGATCGCGACGGCGACGGGCGCCGGCGCGCGTCCAGATTGCGACGCGTTCCCGATTTTGTCAAGTCATGAAACAAAAAAGTCAGGAGAGCAGCTCCCGCATCGCGGCGACCGCCCCGCCGCGCGCGTAGAGGTCGAAGTGGAAGGGTGGGGTCTCGAGGCGCACGGCGCCGGGATCCCCGAGCTCGATGTACTCCTCGAGCGCGCGGTCGACCTGCTCGGGGGCGAGGGCGAGCATGTCGACGCCCTCCCCCATGACCGACACGATCTCCGGATCGAAGGCGTTGATCGAGTCGGCGATCGTCGCCCCGAGCGCGAAAGCCGCCTGCCGGAAGGCCCCGGCCGCGACCGGCTCGCCGTCCCGGGCGCGCGCCAGGGCGAGCTCGTACTCACCGGGCTCGACCCCCGCGTTCCACTCGATCGAGGGCATGGTGACGAAGCTGTGCACGCAGTCGTGGTGGCCGTTCGGGCAGGGCCGCCCCGAGCCCTCGATGCGCAGGTGACCGATCCGGCCGGCGCGGCCGTACTCGCCCACGAGCAGCTCGTCGCCCAGCACCACCCCGCGACCGATCCCCGCGCCGACGCCGTAGACCACGAGCGAGCGGTGCGGGCCGAGGCCGCCGAACCAGTGGTGGGCGCCGGTGAGCGCGTGCACGTCGTTGACCACCGTCGTCGACAGCCCCGTCGCCGCGGTGACGAGCTCGGCGAGCGGCACGCTGTCCCAGCCGAGGAAGCCGGAGCGCTCCAGGATCGCCCGCCCGCCCCGCATCGCGACGTCGCCCGCGACCGCGACCCCGGCCGCCGCGACCGTGTCGACGCCGCGCGTGATCTCCGCGACGAGCCCCGCCGACAGCGCGACGACGTCGTCGACCTCGCGCGAGGCGAGCGGAGCGGACGACTCGGCGACGATCTGCGCGGCGAGATCGGTCAGCACGACGTAGGCGTCATCCCCCGTGAGCTTGAGCCCGACGAAGTGGGCCGCCTCCGGGCGCAGATGCAGCATCTCCGCCGGCCGTCCGCGGGTGGGCAGCAGCTGCACCTCGCCCTCCTCGACGAGGCCGCGGTCGACGAGTTCGCGCGCGATCCGTGTGAGGCTCGTGCGGGAGAGACCCACGCGCTCGGCGAGGCGCACGCGCGATTGCGCGCCGTAGAGCAGAAGCTCGCGCAGCACCCGCCGGTCGGCGTCGGGCAGGCCAGGCCAGCGGGTCGCACCGCCGGGCGCCCCGGTCGGCTGACTCGGACTCGGCACTCCGACAGCCTAGGCTCACCGTGCCGCCTCACCGATTCGAAAGGCCCCGAGACGATGGCCGTCACCTTCACCGACATGCCGCTCGAGCAGATGCGGGACTACCGTCCCGACCTGTCCGCCCCGGACGACCTCGACGACTTCTGGACGGGCACCCTCGCCGAGGCCCGCGCGGCGGCCGCTCCCGAGCGACGCGAGCGCGTGCCCGCACCGGTGCGGATGCTGCGGCTCGACGACCTCGAGTTCTCGGGCTTCGGCGGCGATCGCGTGCGCGGGTGGGTGATCCGGCCCGACGACGACGAGGTGCGCCCCGCCATCGTCGAGTACATCGGCTACGGCGGCGGGCGGGGCCTGCCCGGCGAGAAGCTGAACTGGGCCTCGGCCGGCTACGTGCACGTCGTGATGGACACCCGCGGCCAGGGCAGCGTCTGGGGCGGCGGCGGCGGCACCGACGACCCCCACGGCACCGGCGCGTCGGTGCCCGGGTTCATGACGCGCGGCATCCTCGACCCCCGCGAGTACTACTACCGGCGGCTCTACACCGACGCGGCCCGCCTCGTCGAGGTCGTCGCCGGGTGGGACGACGTGGATGCCGCGCGCATCGCGGTGACCGGCGGCAGCCAGGGCGGCGGCGTCTCGCTCGCGACCGCGGCGCTCGCGCCGGGCGTCGCCGCGGTGATGCCCGACGTGCCGTTCCTGTGCGACTTCCCGCGCTCGATCACGGTGACCCCGCTCGCCCCCTTCACCGAGATCACCCGCTACCTCGCCACCCATCGCGAGGCGGTGAGCGCGGTGCTGCGCACCCTGTCGTACGTCGACGCGGCGGTGCTGGCCCCGCGCGTCACCGCGCCCGCGCTGTTCTCGGTGGGGCTCATGGACGACGTCGTCATGCCCTCGACCGTCTTCGCCGCCTTCAATCGCCTCGGCTCGCGCGAGAAGGCGATCGAGGTGTACCCCTTCAACGGGCACGAGGGCGGGCAGCCGCAGCACTGGCATCGCCAGGTCGCGTGGCTCGACGACCGCTTCGGGATGGCCTGAGGGCCGTCAGCCCGCCAACACCCCGGCCGGGTCGGCCAGCAGCGCGGCGAAGGCCAGCTCGGCCGCGCCGACGAGCAGCCGGTCGGCGCCCAGGGCCGCGGGGACGACCTCGACCCCCTCGGCCACCGGCCCGATCGCGGCATCGGCCAGCCGCGCGACGACGTCGTCGGGGCCCGAGGCGTGCACCGCGGCGAGGAACCCGCCCAGCACGACGACGCGCGGATTGAGCGCGGTGCAGATCGCGCCGAGTGAGGCGCCGAGCACTCGACGCTGGCGCCCGAGCTCGACTCCGACGGCGGGATCGGTCGACGCGGCGAGCGCCTCGGCGAGCTCCGTCTCGTCGGCGGAGTGCAGGCCGAGGATCTCGAGCAGGCGCGATCGACGCACCTCGTCCTCGAGCATCCCCCGCTCGCTCAGGCGGTCGCGCGGGTCGTCGAGGCCCGCCGCGCGCACGTGCCCGAACTCGCCGGCGTACCCGGCCCAGCCGGTGAGCGGGCGGCCGCCGGCGACGACGCCTCCACCGATGCCGGAGGCGCCGCCGTTGAGGTAGACCAGATCGTCGACCCCGCGGGCGGCGCCGAAGCGGCGCTCGACCACGGCGCCGAGGGTCGCGTCGTTCGCGGCGACCGCCCGGATGCCGGTCGCGCGTTCCAGCAGGGTCGCGAAGGGCACATCGTTCCAGCCCAGGTGGGGGGCCCAGCGCACGAAGCCGTCCTCGCGGACGAGGCCCGGCACGGCGGCGCCGAGACCGACGATCCGCGCGTCGCGCAGCGGGCCCGCGCGCAGCTCGGCCACGGCGCGCGCGACGGTGAGCGCCGCGTCGTCGGGCCGCAGCTCGCCGCGGACCTCCGAGCGGATCCGCGCGTGCACCCGGGCGCCGAGTCCGACCGCGCCGACGGTGACGGCGTCGACCTCGGGGTTGACCGCGATCGCGACGACGCGGTCGGCGACCCGCACCCGGGGAGAGGGCCGACCGACCGCCTCGGCGACGCCGGGCGATTCGAGCGCAAGCCCGAGCCGCTCGAGCTCGGCGACGAGCGCGCCGACCGTCGAGCGGTTGAGGCCGGTTCGGCGGGTGAGCTCGGCGCGCGTCGCCTCCCCGTCGTGGTGGAGCAGCTCCAGCAGGCGGGCGAGGTTCGCGCGCCGGATCCCCTCCACACCGCCGCGCGATTCGGGCATGGCCGCCTCCTGCTCGGGCGTGATAAGTTGGCGCTCGCAACATATCGGGTGCCGAGGCTCCACGCGAGCCGACCGGCCGCCACCGACGACGCTGGAAGCGAGATCCCCGTGCCCACCCCCACTCCCGCCGACAAGTTCACCTTCGGTCTCTGGACCATCGGCTACAACGGCACCGACCCCTTCGGCGGGCCCACCCGGAAGCCGCTCGACACCGTGCACGCGGTCGAGAAGCTCGCCGGGCTCGGCGCCTACGGCCTCACCTTCCACGACGACGACCTCTTCGCCTTCGGCTCGACCGACGCGGAGCGGCAGCACGAGATCGACCGCCTGAAGGGCGCCCTCGAGGCGACGGGCCTCAAGGTCCCGATGATCACGACCAACCTGTTCAGCCAGCCGGTGTTCAAGGACGGCGGCTTCACGAGCAACGACCGGCAGGTGCGCCGGTTCGCCCTGCGCAAGGTGCTGCGCAACCTCGACCTCGCCGCCGAGCTGGGTGCGACCACCTTCGTGATGTGGGGCGGGCGCGAAGGCGCCGAGTACGACGCCGCGAAGGACATCCGCTCCGCCCTCGAGCGCTACCGGGAGGCCGTGAACCTGCTCGGGCAGTACGTCACCGACAAGGGCTACGACATCCGCTTCGCGATCGAGCCGAAGCCGAACGAGCCGCGCGGCGACATCCTGCTGCCCACCGTCGGGCACGCCCTCGCCTTCATCGACTCGCTCGAGCGTCCCGAGCTCGTGGGCCTGAACCCCGAGGTCGGGCACGAGCAGATGGCGGGTCTCAACTTCGCCGCCGGCATCGCCCAGGCGCTGTACCACGGCAAGCTCTTCCACATCGACCTCAACGGCCAGCGCGGCATCAAGTACGACCAGGACCTCGTGTTCGGCCACGGCGACCTGCACAACGCCTTCGCCCTCGTGGACCTGCTCGAGAACGGCGGACCGAACGGCGGCCCCGCCTACGACGGCCCGCGCCACTTCGACTACAAGCCCAGCCGCACCGAGGACGAGACCGGCGTCTGGGACTCGGCCGCCGCGAACATGCGCACCTACCTGCTGCTCAAGGAGCGCGCTGCGGCCTTCCGCGCCGACCCCGAGGTGCAGGCCGCGCTCGAGGCCGCGAAGGTGCTCGAGCTCGCCCAGCCGACCCTCGGCGACGGCGAGAGCTACGACGACCTGCTCGCCGACTCCTCGGCCTGGGAGGACTTCGACACCTCGGCCTACCTCGGCGGCAAGGGCTTCGGCTTCGTCAAGCTGCAGGACCTCGCGACGCAGCACCTGCTCGGCGCGCGGTCTCGCTGAAGCGGACGACGCCGACGCGTCGTCCGCGCGGACCGCGCGGCGTGAGCCGAACCCGGAACGGACCGAACGATGGCGCCGAACAACCCAGCCGCCGCCGGCCTCGCCGCGTGAGCACAACCCGGAACGGACCGAATGATGGCGCCGAGTAGCCCCCGTCTGGTCGCGGGAGTCGACAGCAGCACGCAGAGCTGCAAGGTCGTCGTGCGCGACCTCGCGAGCGGCGCGACCGTGCGCACGGGCCGTGCGGCGCACCCCGAGGGCACCGAGGTCGACCCCGCCGCGTGGTGGGAGGCGCTCCGCGCCGCGCTCGCCGACGCGGGCGGTCTCGACGACGTGGGCGCGCTCGCGGTCGCGGGCCAGCAGCACGGCATGGTGGTGCTCGACGACGAGGGGCGCGTGATCCGCCCCGCGCTGCTGTGGAACGACACCCGCTCCGCCGAGGCCGCCGCCGAGCTGGTCGCCGAGTTCGGCGCCGGGGCGCTGGCCGAGCGCACCGGCAGCGTGCCCGTCGCGAGCTTCACCGCGACGAAGCTGCGCTGGCTGCGGGATGCGGAGCCGGGCAACGCGGCCCGCGTCGCCGCGGTCGCCCTCCCCCACGACTGGCTCACCTGGCGTCTGCGCGGTTACGGGCCGCGGGGCGAGAGCCCGCTCGGCCCCGTGCTCGAGGAACTCGTGACGGACCGCTCCGATGCGAGCGGCACCTCGTACTGGAGCCCCGCGACCGGGGCGTACGACCGCGAGCTGCTCGTCGCGTCGCTCGGCCACGACGCCGTCCTGCCCCGCGTCCTCGGCCCCGCCGAGCGCGCCGGCGTCGTGCACCCCGAGTTCACCGGCGGAGCCCAGGTCGCCCTCGGGCCCGGCGCGGGCGACAACGCGGGCGCCGCGCTCGGCCTGGGGGCCCGTGCGGGCGACGTCGTCGTCTCGATCGGCACGAGCGGCACCGTGTTCGCCGTCACCGAGCGCCCCGTCGCCGACGCCACCGGCGCGGTCGCCGGGTTCGCGGATGCGAGCGGCGCCTACCTGCCGCTCGTCGCGACGCTCAATGCGGCCCGCATCCTCGACGCCACCGCGCGGCTGCTGGGCGTCGATCACGACGAGCTCGGGCGTCTCGCCCTCGCCGCCGAGCCCGGCGCCGCCGGCCTCGTGCTGCAGCCCTACTTCGAGGGCGAGCGCACCCCGAACCGCCCCGACGCGACGGCGACGCTGTTCGGCATGACCCTCGCCTCGACCACCCGGGAGAACCTCGCGCGTGCCGCCGTGGAGGGGCTGCTGTGCGGTCTCGCCGACGGGCTCGACGCGGTGACCCGTCTCGGAGTCGACGCGCGGCGGATCGTGCTGATCGGGGGCGCGGCGCAGAACCCGGCGGTCGCCGCGATCGCGGCGCAGGTGTTCGCGGTGCCGGTGTCGGTACCCGATCCGGGCGAGTACGTCGCGGCGGGCGCCGCCGTGCAGGCCGGCTGGGTGCTGACGGGGGCGCGGCCCGAGTGGCCGGTCGCGACGCTCGCGGAGCCGGCGCCCGACACCCGGCCGGTGATCCGCGCGCAGTACGCCGCCCGCGCCTGACGGCCGGGCCCTGAGCGCCGCGCATCACGCGCCGGGCCGACGAGCCGATTCCGACGACCGGGTCTGACGCTCCGGCTCGCGGGCGAGTACCGTTCGGCCATGGATCTCCGCGACGACGCGGACCGGGAGGAGCTCGCGCGGCTGCGCGCGCTCGCCTTCGGGAAGGGTGGCAGCGACGCCGATGTCGCGGCCTTCCTCCGCGCGGCCGAGCGGCGCCGCAGCGCGGATCGGGCCCCGGGCGATCCCGCGGCCGCGGTCGTCCGCAGCGACCCCCCTCCGCGGGTCCGGCGCCCCCGTCTCGTCGCCGGTGTCGCGGTGCTCACGGGCGTGGGCCTGCTCGCCGCAGGCCTCGCGGCCGGGGCGGCGCTCGGCCGCGATCCGCGCCCGCGGCCCGCGCTCGGCGTCTTCCAGGAGCCCCCTGATCTCGCGGTGCCCGTCTCGCGCTACGCCAGCCGGATCAGCTCGGGCACCCCGGAGGGGATCCAGGCCGACCGACGGGTGCGATGGCTCCGCGCGGTGCCGGAGGGCCAACTGTTCGCGGTGCTGGGCACCATCTCCCGCCACGGCGGCACCGAGACCCGGCTCGCGGTGTGCCTCGTGCTCGAGCGCGACGGCTCAGGCCTCATCAAGTGCAGCCCGATCGACGAGTTCGCCGCCGCGGGCCTGCGGCTGCGCAGCGGCGAACTCGACGTGAGGTGGGGACCCACCGACGCGGAGGCGACGGTCCTCGACGCCGCCGGCCTCCCCGTCTGAGAGCTCAGCGCCCGGAGCGGCGCTTGTTGAACACGTCGAAGGCGACGGCGAGCAGCAGCACGAAGCCCTTCACGGCCTGCTGCCATTCGATGCCGATGCCGAGGATCGACATGCCGTTGTTGAGCACGCCGATGATGAGGCCACCGATGATGGCGCCGCCGATCGTGCCGACGCCGCCCTGCACGGCCGCACCGCCGATGAACGCCGCCGAGATCGCCTCGAGCTCGAAGCCGTCACCGGCCTTCGGGCCGGCGAGGTTGAGCCGCGCCGTGAAGATCAGACCGGCGAGCGCCGCGAGCACGCCCATGTTGACGAACAGCCAGAAGTCCACCTGGCGGGTCTTGATGCCCGACAGCTCCGCGGCGTGACGGTTGCCGCCGATCGCGTAGATGTGGCGGCCGAACACCGAGCGGTTCTGGATGATCCCGTAGATCAGCACGAGCGCCGCGAGGATGATGAGCGTCACCGGGATGCCCTTGAACGACGCGAGCGCGAAGGTGAACAGGCCCACGCCCACGACCGCGAACACGAGCTTGGCGACGAACCAGGCGACCGGCTCCACCTCCTGCGCGTACTGCAGGCGGGCGACGCGGGCGCGCCAGGTCTGCACGACGATGCCGATGACGGCGACGCCGCCGATCACGAGGGTGAGCGGATCCAGCGGCAGCCCGGTGTCGAACCAGTCGGTCGTGAACCCGTTCCCGATCGCGCGGTACTCCTCCGGGAAGGAGCCGATGTTCGCGTTGCCGAGCACGACGAGCGCGAGTCCGCGGAAGATGAGCATGCCCGCGAGGGTGACGATGAACGCGGGGATGCCGACGAAGGCGATCCAGAACCCCTGCCAGGCCCCGACGATCGCCCCGACCACGAGCGAGAGCAGGATCGCGAGCCACCAGGGCGCCCCGAAGTCGCGGATGAAGACGCCGGAAACCGCGCCGATGAACGCCGCGACCGAGCCGACCGACAGGTCGATGTGGCCCGCGACGATCACGAGGACCATGCCGATCGCGAGCACGAGGATGTACCCGTTCTGCACGATGAGGTTCGAGATGTTCTGCGGGCGCAGCAGGATCGAGTCGCCGCCGCGGATCGTCAGGATGCTGAACAGCGCGATCACCGCGACCAGCGCGATGAAGATGCCGTTGCGCCCCAGGTCGGACACGACGTGCGAGAGCGTCGCCGTGAACCGGTTGGCGGGGGGTGCGAGGCCGGCCTCGGGCTCCTCGGTACGGGTGGTGGGCTCGGACATCAGCGTGCCTTCTCCATGGTCATGAGCTTGATGAGGGCTTCGGGGGTGGCGTCGGCGGCCGGGAGCTCGCCCGTGATCCGCCCTTCGGACAGGGTGTAGATGCGGTCGCAGATGCCGATGAGCTCGGGCATCTCGGAGGAGATGACGACGATCGCCTTCCCCTCGGCCGCGAGCCGGTTGATGATCGTGTAGATCTCGTACTTCGCGCCGACGTCGATGCCGCGGGTCGGCTCGTCGAGGATCAGCACGTCGGGGCTCGCGTTGATCCACTTCGACAGCACGACCTTCTGCTGGTTGCCGCCGGAGAGCTTGCCGGTGGGCACGAGCACGTCGGGTGCCTTGATGTTCATCGAGCGCCGGTACTCGTTGGCGATCTGGAAGTCCTCGCCGTCGTTGACGAGGCCGAATCGCGAGATCTTGCCGAGCGCCGCGATCGAGATGTTGCGCTTGATCGACTCGATGAGGTTGAGGCCGTAGTACTTGCGGTCCTCGGTCGCGTACGCGATGCCGTTGCCGATCGCCTCGGCGACGGTGCGGGTGCGGATCTCTCGGCCGTTCTTGAACACCTTGCCGCTGATGCGCGAGCCGTAGCTGCGGCCGAAGAGGCTCATCGCGAACTCGGTGCGCCCGGCGCCCATGAGGCCCGCGATGCCGACGATCTCACCCGCGCGGACGTTCATCGAGACGTCGTCGACGACGACGCGGCTGGAGTCCTGGGGATGGTGCGCGGTCCAGTTCTCGACGCGCAGCACCTCGTCGCCGATGTGCGGCTCGTGGTCGGGGTAGCGGTGGGCGAGGTCGCGGCCCACCATGTCCTTGATGATGCGGTCCTCGGTGACCTCGTCGTGCGTGATGGTCTCGATCGTCTTGCCGTCGCGCAGCACCGTCACGCTGTCGGCGATCTTCTTGATCTCGTTGAGCTTGTGGCTGATGATGATCGACGTGATGCCCTGACCCTTGAGGTGCAGGATCAGGTCGAGCAGATGGTCGGAGTCCTCGTCGTTGAGGGCGGCGGTCGGCTCGTCGAGGATGAGCAGCTTCACGCGCTTGCTCAGCGCCTTCGCGATCTCGACCAGCTGCTGCTTGCCGACGCCGATGTCCATGATGCGGGTCGTCGGGTTGTCGCGCAGGCCGACGCGGGCGAGCAGTTTCGCCGCCTCGTCGTTGGTCTTGTGCCAGTCGATCAGTCCGAGCGGGCCCTTCACCTCGTTGTTGAGGAAGATGTTCTCGGCGATCGAGAGGTAGGGGCTCAGCGCGAGCTCCTGGTGGATGATGACGATGCCCTCGGCCTCGCTGTCGCGGAGGTTGCCGAACTCGACCGGGTGATCCTCGAAGCGGATCTCCCCCGAGTAGCTGCCGTGCGGGTAGACGCCGCTCAGCACCTTCATGAGGGTCGACTTGCCGGCGCCGTTCTCCCCGCAGATCGCGTGGATCTCGCCGCGCGCGACGCTGAGGCTGACGTCGCTGAGGGCGACCACGCCGGGGAAGGTCTTGGTGATGGATCGCATCTCGAGGATGGGGGTGCTCACGAAAGGTCCGTCCTGTTCGCCGTCGTCATCGTCGGGCCGCGGGAAGTGTACGCCCGCGGCCGGGTCGAGGGGGCCCGGGCCCCGCACTCGCGCGGGGCCCGGACCGGGGTGGATGCGGCGCGGCCGCATCCGGAGCGGGTCCTCTTAGAGGCCGAGCTCCTCGGCCGTCCAGTAGCCGGTGTCGACGAGCGCCGACTGCACGTTGTCCTTCACGACCGGGACGGGCTGCAGCAGGTACGACGGCACGACCTTCACGCCGTTGTCGTACGTGGTGGTGTCGTTCACCTCCGGCTCCCCGCCGCCCAGGATCGCCGCGGCCATGCCGGCCGCGACCTTCGCGAGCTCACGGGTGTCCTTGAAGATGGTCGCGTACTGCTCACCGGAGAGGATCGCCTTGACCGAGTCGACCTCGGCGTCCTGACCCGAGATGATCGGCCAGCCCTCGCCGACCGAGTAGCCCGCGTCCTGCAGGGCCGAGATGATGCCGCGGCTGATGCCGTCGTACGGCGACAGCACGGCGTTCACCTTGGAGCCGTCCGAGTAGTTCGCGGTGAGGATGTCCTCCATGCGGCTCTGCGCGGTCTCGCCGTCCCAGCGGAGCGTCGCGACCTGCTCGATGTCGGTCTGGCCCGACTTGACGACGAGGGTGCCGTTGTCGATGTAGGGCTGGAGCACGTCCATCGCGCCGTTGAAGAAGAAGAACGCGTTGTTGTCGTCGAGCGACCCCGCGAACAGCTCGATGTTGAACGGACCGGCGGGAGCCCCGTCGATCGGCGTGCCGTCGAGCTCGGTCAGACCGAGGCCGTTGAGCACCGTCCACGCCTGCTGCTGGCCGACGAGGAAGTTGTCGAACGTCGCGTAGTAGTCGACGTTCTCCGAGTCGCGGATCAGGCGGTCGTACGCGATCACCGGGATCCCGGCGTCGGCGGCCTCCTGCAGCACGTTGCTGAGGGTGGTGCCGTCGATCGCCGCGATGATGAGCGCCTCGGCGCCCTTGGTGATCATGTTCTCGACCTGCGAGACCTGGGTGGGGATGTCGTCCTCGGCGTACTGGAGGTCGACGGAGTAGCCGTCCGCCTCGAGGGTCGCCTTGAGGGCGTCGCCGTCGGCGATCCAGCGCTCCGACGACTTCGTCGGCATCGCGACGCCGATGAGACCGCCGTCGCCGCTGCCGCCGCCGTTGTCGTCGCCGCCGCCGGTGGAGCAGGCCGCCATGCCGAGCGTCAGCGCTCCGGCCGCGACGACCGCGAGAAGAGTCCTGGCCTTCTTCACTGTGTGTCCTTTCGATGAGGGTGGTGCATTCCCCGGCGTCAGCGACGACTCCGGGGCTCCGCGGGTCAGTCGGCCCGGGAAGTCGTGGGGGCGCCGAGCGCCGTCCGGGCGTCCGGACCGGTGCGGTAGACGGGGGCGGCGTCGGATCCGGTGCGCGCGATCGCGGCGACGTCAGGGTGCGCGGCGTACAGCGCCGCGTGCGCGTGTGCCGCGCTCGTCCAGGCGCCCGCGCCCGGGGTGTCGGGGACGGGATCCCCCGCGGCGTCGCACAGCACCAGGTCGCCGGGCGCGAGGGTGCGACCCGCGAGCGCGAGCAGGAAGAGCTCCGAGCCGGCGACGCGCTCGCTCAGCTCGGCGACCTCGCCGGCGGCGAGCCGCTCGGCCAGGTCGTCGCGCAGGCGCGCGATCGCGACCTGGATCTCGGGGCGGACGGCGCTCACGCGATCCGTCCGGTGGGGGTGCTCATGGGGCTCGACTCCGTCGTCTGGTCCGTGGGCGGGAGAGGATCCGCGCCCATGCGGGTCCCGATCGTGTGACCGTTCACACCGCCGGGAACACTGTAGTGGCGAAACGGTCACATGTGTCAACCGGCGAGCGGTCACAGATCATCACGATCCGGTCACACGCCGACATCAACCTCGGAGTTGTTCGGGGGGTCGCGCTCGGCGACCGCGAGGGCTCCCGCGGGGCGGCCCGAGGGAGGGTCGCGCTCAGTGCGGGCGGGCCGTCGACGCGCGCACGACGAGCTCGGGCGCGATGGCGGCGTCGTCGGCCGGCGGCTCGCCGCGCAGCTCCTGCAGCAGCCGCTCGACGGCGCGGCGCCCGACTTCGGCGAAGTCCTGCCGCACGGTCGTCAGCGGCGGGGCCAGGTGCGCCGCCTCGGGGATGTCGTCGAACCCCACGACCGAGACGTCGCCCGGCACGTCGAGGCCGGCGTCGCGGCAGGCGTGCAGGAACCCGAGAGCCATCTGGTCGTTGGCGGCGAAGACGGCGGTGAAGTCCCGCATCCGCAGCAGCTCGAGCCCCGCGTAGTAGCCGAACGACGCCGTCCAGTCACCCAGCACGGGGGCGCGCGGGCGCAGATCGGCCTCGTCGAGCGCCTGGAGGTAGCCGCGCATGCGGGCGTCCGCCTCCGTCCAGTCCTGCGGTCCGGCGATGTGGAGGATCTCGGTGTGCCCGAGCTCGGCGAGGTGGCGGATCGCGCGTCGGCCGCCCTCGATCTGGTCGAAGGCGACGCGGTGACCGACCCCGGTCGTCGCGGCGAGCGCGACATAGGGCACGGTCACCGCGAGCTCCTCGAGCGCCTCGAACACCCGCACCTGCGACGCGATGACGACGAGCGCCTCGACGCCCTGCGCGAGCAGGTAGCTGAGGCTCGACTGGATCGAGGCGCGGTCGCTCGAGGCGAGGTAGGTGGCACTGATCCGGTAGCCCTCCCGCCGGGCCGCGGTCTCGATCGCGGCGATCGCCGTGGCGGGGCCGTAGTAGGCCGTCTGCGCCGAGATCACCCCGATCGTGCGGCTGCGGCTCGTGACGAGGGCGCGGGCCGCCTCGTTGGGACGGTAGCCGAGCTCCTCGATCGCGGCGAGCACCCGCTGCCGGGTCTCGGGCCGGATCGCCGTCGAGTCGTTGAGCACGCGCGAGACCGTCTGGTACGAGACCCCCGCCCGCGCCGCGACGTCGCGGATGTTGGGCGCGCGCGGCTTGTCCGGCTCCATCGCACCGTCCCGTCTTCGCGCGCGTGTGGACGTTCACATCCAGCGCCCCCATTATGCCGCGCGGGAGGCCGGCGGATCACCGCCGCGAGGCGGTCTCGCCGCTCACGCCGCGATCCGCGCGCCCCGCGCCAGCGCGCGCACCGCCAGCGCGACGAGCACCCCGGCGACGAGCAGGATCGCTCCGAACGCGAGACCCGCATAGCCGACCGCGGCGAGCACGAGGCCCGCGCTCGCCCCGCCGAGCGCCCCGGTGGCGCCCATCACGAGATCCGCCCGGCCCTGGATCACGGTGCGGCGCGCGGGAGCCGCGGAGGCGGAGACGAGCGAGGAGGCGGCGACCGTCGAAGCGCTCCAGCCCAGGCCCAGCAGCACGAGTCCCACGACGACGACCGGCGTGCTCTCCGCGCCGACGCCCGTGACGACGAGGCTCGCGAGCAGCAGCAGCTGGCCGATCGCGATCGTCTCGGCGCGCCCGAGACGATCCGCCAGGATCCCGAAGACCGGCGAGAGCGCGAACATGCCGGCGACGTGCAGGCTGATGGTCACGCCGACGATGACGAGGTCGGCCCCGTGGTGGGTCAGGTGCACCGGGGTCATCGACATGACCGAGACCATGGTCGCGTGGCTGAAGCCGAGGGCCACCAGCCCGACGATGATGCCCGCGCGGTCCTCCGCTCGCTCCTCGAGGATCGGCGCGGGGCGTTCGAGCAGCAGACGATGCGCGAGGCGGAGCGGATCCGGCCGCAGCGCGAGGGTGTAGAACCCGGCCGCGAGCAGCTGGGCCGCGATCGTGAACAGGAACGGGCCGGCCAGCTCGGGCAGGCCGAGCGCGAGCCCGGTCGCGTCGGCGGGCGCGATCAGGTTGGGGCCCGCGATGGCCCCGACCGTGGTCGCCCACACCACGAGGGCGAGGTCGCGCCCGCGATGCTCGGGCTGGGCCAGATCGGTCGCGGCGAAGCGGGTCTGCAGGTTGACCGCCGTGCCGACGCCGATCATGGCGAAGCCCAGCAGCAGCAGCGGGAACAGGTCGAGGATCGCGGCGAGCAGCCCGACCCCGCCGCCGAGGGCCGCGACGAGCGCGCCGGTGCTGAGCGCGACCCGGCGCCCGCGGGCTCGGGCGAGCGCGGCGAGCGGGACGGCGACCGAGGCCGCGCCGATCGTGGTCATCGTCGCCGCCATGCCCGACCAGGCCTCGTCGCCCGAGACGCGGGTCGCGAGCAGCGCGCCGGCGGAGAGCGTGGCGCCCATGCCCACCCCGGAGAGGATCTGCCCGGCGATGAGCACCACCCGGGTGCGGCGACGGACGAGCGCGACCTCGGCGTCGCCGAGCGGGGTGATCGAGGCGTCGGCGAGGTCGGAAGCGCGGCTCACACGCTCATCCTGCTCCTCCCGGCCGACGGCGCGCCCCCGCGCTCGGGCCATCGGTGCGCGATCGGCCGCCACCGGATCCGCGCCGGTTCAGTACGCGATGAGCCGCGATCCGGACGGCGGGGCGAGCCCGGCGGAGACGAAGGCCTCGAAGGTGCGCTCGCGTCGGTTGTCGATCTCGCGGCCGTAGTCGCGGGCGAGCGCGCGCCGGGTCTCGACGATCTCGTCGAGCAGCTCGACCGGCAGCAGCAGCACGGTGAGGTCGGTGGTCGCGACGACCTGCGAGGCGATGCCCTGGCGCGTGAGCGAGGTCAGCCCGAGCGGGTCGTCCTTCTGGAACTGCGTGACGCGCAGCACCCGCCCCTGCTCGTCGGTCGCGAACATCTCGGCCTGGCCTTCGACGATGTAGCGCACCCCGTCGGGCACCTCCTGGGCCCGCTGCACCACCTCGCCGGCGCCGTAGCGTTGCAGACGCACGCGCGGCGCGAGCGGGTCGATCTCCGCCTCGTCGAGGTAGAGCCTCGGGGCGAGGTGCGCGAGCGCGACGCGCGCCAGCTCCGGGGCGGTCGCGGGATCGGTCAGATCGCGGTCGAGATGCAGCTGCGCGCGCCGCGCCGCGTACCAGAGCCGGCGACGGAACAGCCCGACGGCGCCCCACTCGGCGCCGGGGTGCACGAGCGGGATGCCGACCTCGTAGCGCGCCTTCTCGAGCGGCACCGCGCTCGGCTCCGACTCCGGGTGGCGCTGCGGCAGCTCGGCCGCGACGCGCGTGACGAGCGCGATCACCTGCTCGGGCGGATCGTCGGTCGCGAAGCGCACGATCACGCTCGCCTCGTAGGGGCTGCTCGCCCGGCTGAGGTTCACGAAGGACTCGCCCGCGAGGGCGGCGTTGGGCACGATGCGGATGCCGTTGGCGGTGTCGAGGTGGATCGCGCGCCAGTTGACCTCGACGACCTTGCCCTTGCCCTCCGGCGTGCGCAGCCAGTCGCCGATGCGGAAGGGCTGCTCGAACAGCAGCAGGAGCCCCGAGATGAGCGGCCCGACGGCGTTCTGCAGCGCGAGTCCGATGACGATCGATCCGATGCCGAGCGCGGTGAACAGCCCGCCGATGTCGGCGCCCCAGACGACGGCGAACACCACCGCGAGGCAGATGACGATCACGACCAGGCGCGTGATGTCGACGAAGATCTTCGGGATCCGCTGCCGCCACGAACCCGACCTCGCGGTCACGAACACCGCGACATTCAGGCCGTTGAGCACGACGAGGATCACGAGGAACCCGAAGATCGTCGCTGTCACCTTGATCCAGTCGACGTCGCCGGTCACGAGCCGCACCTGCGCGAGCAGCAGCAGCAGCAGTGCGCCGAACGGGACCACCCAGTTGCGCAGCAGCAGCACGATGCGCGCCGCGGGGTTGTCGCGCCGGGCGAGCGCCGCGTGCACCTCGGTGAGCACGAGCAGCACGACCGGCAGCCCGACGATCACGAGGGCGGCCGGCCAGAACCACGGCTCGCGCAGCAGGTCAGACACGGGCGTGATCCGACTCGACCCGCCAGACGCGCTGCACGCCGGTGCGGGTGGTCACCTCGCCGGCGGGCTCGGCGGCGAAGGCGTCACCGACGCGCGTCATGACGCGCTCGGTGATGTAGATGCCGGGCTCCGACCCGGCGCTCTGCACCCGGAACGCGAGGTTCACCGCGTCGCCCCAGAGGTCGTAGGTGACGTGGCTGAGCCCCACGAGGCCGCTCGTCACCTGGCCGAGGTCGATGCCGGCGCGCAACCGCAGCTCGCTGCCGTGCTGGCCGTTGAAGCGGTGCAGGATCGCGTCGATCGCCTGCGCGAACTCGACCACCCGGCGGGTGGCGTCGATCCGTGGCACGCTCATGCCGCAGCTGGCGAGGTAGCCCTGCCGGGTCGTGCGCACCCGCTCGATGCCGAAACGCTCGGCGGCCTCGTCGAAGTTCTTGACGATCTCGTTGAGCACCTCGAGGGCGTGCTCGGAGTCCATCGTGGCGCCGAAGTCCTCGAAGCCGACGATGTCGGCGAACAGCACCGCCGCCTCCTGGTGGTCCTGCGCGATCGTGCGGTCGCCCTCGCGGTAGCGCTTGGCGACGGCCTCGGGCATGAGCGAGAGCAGCAGCCGCTCGTTCTCCTTCTCCTGCTGCTCGAGCAGGTCGGCCTTGATGCGCAGCGAGCGCGACATGTCGTTGAAGGCCGCCGCGAGGCTCGACAGCTCGTCGGTCGTGCCGACGTCGACCTCGACGTCGGTCTCCCCCGCCGCGATGCGCTCGGCCGCGGTGCGCAGCCGCTTCAGCGGGCGCACGAGCACCTGGGCGATCACGAGCGAGAGCACCGAGATGATGAGCACGAGGATCGCCGAGGAGATGATGAGCCGGGTCGTGAAGTCGGTGACGGGCGCGAAGGCCTCCTGCGAGGCGACCTCGGCGACGACCGCCCACCCCAGGTCCTCGACGCCGAGCGGCGCGTAGGCGGCGATCGTCTCCTCGCCGAGATAGCCGGGGGCGACGACGGATCCGGTCTCTCCCCGCAGCGCCCGCTCGGCCGCGAGCGTCGTCACCGGCTGCAGCAGCAGGGTCGCGCCGGAGGACACCTCGCGCTCGACGGTGGCCGGATCCACCCCGACCGCAGCGGCGCGCTCGGCGAAGCCGGCCGGGTCCTCCATCAGCACGCGCGAGGGCGAGCGCATGAGCCCGTCGCCGCCGACGAGATACGCCTCGCCCGTCTCGCCGAGGCCGCTCTCGGCCCAGGCGCCGCCGCTGGTCATGACGTCGGCGATCCGCTGGATCGGCATCTCGACCGCGAGCGCGCCGATCACCTCGCCGCCGTCGGAGATGAGCGCGACGCCCCACGCGGCGGGTGTGTCGAGCGAGGGGCGGTAGGTCTCGAAGTCGGTGAAGACGACCGAGTCGAGCAGCCGCCCGCTGATCGCCTGCCGGTAGGCGTCGGCGAGGTTCGTGAGGCGGTACGGCCCGTCGAGCAGGTTGGTGCCGAGGTCGACGCCCTTGTAGGCGGAGTAGACGACATCGCCGTCGAGGTCGATGAGCAGCGTGTCCTGGTAGTCGAGCAGCTGCGTCATGCGCTGGAAGTAGGCGTGGTACTCGGCGTTGACCGCGCTCCAGGTGCTGCCGTCGCCGGCGTCGTCCACGGCGATCGCCTCGGCGAAGTCGTCGGCGGAGGCGGTGTACCAGTACTGCAGATAGCGCTCGGCGGTGCCCTCGGGCAGGAAGGCGCTCACGTCGACCGGCTCGTCGAGCGCCGCGGCGAGCGCGGGGCCGAAGCCGTCGCGGTAGTAGGCGTCGAGCGCCGCCGACTGCTCGGGCTCGAGGGCGCTGTCGTCGAGCTCGCCGAACGCGCGCGTGAAGTCGCCCATCGCGCCGATCACGCTCGCGCCGCGCGCGTTGACGAGCATCGAGTTCTCGATCGTCGCGAACAGCTCGGTGAGCGCCCGCGCGCGCGAGTCGCGCGCCTCGACGACGCGCTCGGTGACGGCGTCGCGCAGCGAGTCGGTGCCGCCCGTGTAGCCGATGAACCCGATGACGACGTTGCTCGTGACGCTCACCAGCAGCAGCATCACGAGCAGCAGCGACTGGATGCTCCAGGCGGCGCGCCTCCGAGGCAGCAGCGGCCGGGTCGGCGCGTCGGTCACCGGGCCTCCTCCGTCGGGCGAACGCGGTGGCCATACCTTAGCGGCGGCTGAGAGCGCGGCGCCACGGGCGCGCACCGCCGGAGCGCCGCTCCCCGACCGGGCCGCCGGGCTCCGCACAACCCTCGGGACGCAGCGCGCCGCGGGGTGCCGCTCAGCCCTCGGAGCCGAGCGCCTCCCGCGTGCCGCGCAGCTGCTCGGCGAACAGCCGGGCGTAGACCCCGCCGGCGGCCAGCAGCTCGGCGTGCGTGCCGCGCTCGACGAGGCGCCCGCGATCGATCACAAAGATGACGTCGGCGTGCACGACGGTCGACAGCCGGTGCGCGATCGCGAGCGTCGTGCGGCCGCGCGCGGCGTCGTCGAGCGCGCCCTGCACCACGCGCTCGCTGACCGTGTCGAGCGCGCTCGTCGCCTCGTCGAGGATCAGCACCGGGGGATCCTTGAGCAGCACTCGCGCGATCGCGACGCGCTGCTTCTCACCGCCCGAGAGCCGGTACCCGCGCTCGCCGACGATCGTCGCGTAGCCGTCGGGGAAGGCGACGATCGTGTCGTGGATGTTCGCCGCACGGCAGGCCGCCTCGAGCTCGGCGTCGCTCGCGTCGGGCTTCGCGTAGCGGAGGTTCTCGGCGATGGTCGCGTGGAAGAGGTAGGTCTCCTGGCTCACGATGCCGATCTCGGCGACGAGCGAGGCCTCGCGCAGCTCGCGCACGTCGTCGCCGGCGAAGCGCACCGCTCCGCCGGTGGCCTCGTAGAGCCTCGGCACGAGGTAGGAGATCGTCGTCTTGCCCGCACCCGAGGGACCGACGAAGGCGGCGTAGGTGCCGGGGTCGAGGGCGAACGACACCTCGTGCAGGGTCGGCGGGGCATCGTCGGGGGCGTCGGGGTAGGCGAACGACACCGCGTCGAAGGCCACCGCGCCGAGCCGGGAGCGGTCGACCTCGCGGGCGCCGGGCGCATCCCGGATCGCCGGGCGGAGGTCGAGGTACTCGAAGATGCGGGCGAACAGCGCCTGCGAGGTCTGCAGGTCGAGGGCGACCCGCAGCAGGCCCATGAGCGGGAACGTCAGTCGCGCCTGCACCGTCGTGAAGGCGACGACCGTGCCCGCCGTGACGGCGACGTCCTGGGTGATGAGCCAGGCCGCGACCAGGTAGATGACCGCGGGCACGGTCGACAGCACGAGGTTGACGAGCGCGAAGAACCACTGCCCGCTCATCGCCTGCCGCACCTGCAGGCGGATCTGACGCTCGTTCTCGCCGGCGTAGCGCGCGACCTCGTCCCCCTGCCGGGCGAAGGCCTTGGCGAGCAGGATCCCCGAGACGCTCAGCGTCTCCTGCGTGATCGCGGTCAGTTCCGAGAGCGACTCCTGCGTCTGCGTCGCGATGCGCGCGCGCACCTGCCCGACCCGGCGTTGCGCGATCACGAGCACCGGGGTCAGGATCACGGCGACGATCGTCATCTGCCAGCTGAGCAGCAGCATCGCGACGAGCGCCGCGATCACGGTCACCGTGTTGCCGACGATGCTCTGCACGGTGTTGCTGAGCACGCCGGCGACGCCGCCGACATCGTTCTGCAGGCGCGACTGGATCACCCCGGTCTTGGTGCGGGTGAAGAAGCCGAGCTCCATCGCCTGGAGGTGCTCGTAGAGGCGCACCCGCAGCGCCCCCATCACGCGGTTGCCCACGGTCGCGGTGAGATAGGTCTGGGCGACGCCGAGGCCCGCCGAGGCGACCCAGATGAGCAGCATGAGCGCGACGAGCTCGACGAGCACGGGGATGTTCGGCGCCGACCGGCCCTCGTCGGGGAAGAGTCCCCGGTCGAAGGCCTGCTGCGTCAGCAGCGGCGGCAGCACGGTGAGGGCCGCGCCGACGAGCACGAGCGCGATCGTCAGCGCGAGGGCGGCGCGGTGGGGCGCGAACAGGCCGCCGATGCGCGAGAGGAGATCGGGGATCCGCGGGGCGTCCGCGTTCGCGGCGCGCTGCGCCGCGGCATCGGCCAGGCCGACCCCGCGCCCGCCACGACCGCCTCCGCCGCCCCCACCGCCGCGCATGCTCACCCGGCGAGCCTAAGTCGCCGGCGGAGACGGCGAGGCCCCGGCCGCCGACCGCGAGGCGATCGTCGTCCGGGGCCGGAGCCGAGGCGTCGAGTCAGCCCTTCGTCGAGCCCGCCAGCAGGCCGCGCACGAAGAAGCGCTGCAGGGCGAAGAACACGATGAGCGGCACGATGATCGACACGAAGGCCGCCGCCGGCAGCACCTCCTGGTTGCGGCCGAAGTTGCCGACCATCTCCGCGAGGCGCTGGGTGAGCGGGGCGACATCGACCGTGCCGCCCGAGAACACGAGCGCCACGAGCAGGTCGTTCCAGACCCAGAGGAATTGGAAGATGCCGATCGAGGCGAGGGCCGGCACCGACAGCGGCAGCACGACGCGCAGGAAGATCTGCGCGTGGTTCGCGCCGTCCACGCGCGCCGCCTCGATGATGTCGCCGGGGATCTCCGAGATGAAGTTGTGCATCAGGAAGATCACCAGCGGCAGGCCGAAGATCGTGTGTGCGACCCACACCGCCGGGATGGTGCCCGAGATGTGCAGCCACTGCGAGAAGATCTGCAGCAGCGGGATGAGCGCCATCTGCAGCGGCACGATCTGGAGCGCGAAGATGACGATGAACATCACGTCGCTGCCCTTGAAGCGGATCCACGCGAAGGCGTAGGCCGCCATCGAGGCGAGCACGATCGGGAAGACCGTGGCGGGGATCGCGATCGCGAACGAGTTGATGAAGTACGACAGCAGGTTCGCGCTCGACGCGCCGGAGGCGAAGAGCACCTCGCCGTAGTTGTCGAGCGTGAACTGGGGGTTCACGAAGACGTTCCACCAGCCGTTGGTGCGGATGTCGGTCTCGGGCCGGAACGACGAGATGAACAGCCCGAGGGTCGGGATGGTCCACACCGCCGCGATGACGATCGCCGCGACCGTTGCGGCGCGGCTCGTGAGCCGGGTCTTCACCCGGCGCGCCTTGCCGCCGCGGAGGTTCTGGTCCTCGACGAGGGCCTCCTCCACACCCGGCGTACCCGGGACGACGCTCGCGGTGCTCATCGGATCTCCCTCTGCTTGCGCAGCACTCGGACGTTGTAGATGACGATCGGCAGCACCATCACGAACAGGATGAGCGCGAGCGCCGCGCCCTGCCCGAACTGACCCTGCCGGAACGCCTGCGTGTACATCTCGTTGGCGATGACGCTCGTGTTGAAATTGCCCGCGGTCATGGCGCGCACGATGTCGAACACCTTGAGCGTCGCGATCGAGATCGTCGTCACCACGACCACGAGCGTGCCGCGGATACCCGGGATCGTGACGTTCCAGAACGACTGCCAGGGGTTCGCGCCGTCGAGCCGGGCCGCCTCGACGATCTCCGTCGGGATGCCCTTGATCGCGGCCGAGATGAGCACCATCGCGAACCCGGTCTGGATCCAGATCATGACGATGATGAGGAAGAGCGTGTTCCACGGCGGCACGAGCAGCCACTGCTGCGGCTCGCCGCCGAGCCAGACGACGATCTGGTTGAGGATGCCGGTCTGCTCGAAGCCGGTCGCCTTGTAGGCGTAGACGAAGGTCCAGATGACGCCGGCGCCGACGAAGGAGATCGCCATCGGCATGAAGACGATCGACTTGAGGACCTTCTCGCCCTTCGACTTGTCGATGAAGATCGCGTAGGCCATTCCGACGATCGTCGAGATCGTCGGCACGAGCGCGACCCAGACGAGGGTGTTGAGGATCGTCGTGAGGATCGTCGGCTGGGTGAACATCCAGACGAAGTTGTCGAAGCCGATGAAGTTCTCGCCGCGGGCGTCGAAGAACGCCAGGACCGCGGTGCGGATCGCCGGGTACACCAGACCCACGGCGAGCAGGATCACGGCGGGGGCGACGAACAGCAGCAGCTGGATGACGTCCCGGCCGCGCTTGGGCGCCTTGTCGGCGATGAAGAGGATCAGTCCGATGACGGCCGCGAACACCGCGAGGCCGATGATGACGAGACCGAACTTCTCGAGGAACTGGCCCAGGAGGTCACCGCGGGCGGCGGCCGGAAGGCCCGCGATCGAAACGAGCGTCATTCAGTCACTCCTCGTGCGACGTCGAACGGGGGGGCGGTGGTGGGCCCGCCCCGCGAGTGTATCCCGCGGGACGGGCCCGGTGACCGGCGGCTCAGCCGCCGAGTCGGGGGGTGGGCGTCAGCTCGCCGGCCAGGTGCTGTCGATGAAGGTCAGCACCTCGTCGGTCGACTTCGTCCCGGCGATCCAGTCCACCATGCCGGTCCAGAACGAGCTGGTGCCGACCGCGGCGGGCATGAGGTCGGAGGCGTCGAACCGGAAGACGGTGTCGTCCGCCTGCAGGATCTCGATCGCCTGCTTGCCGAGCTCCGAGCTGGCGAGGTTCGGGTCGAGACCCTTGTTCGCCGAGATCACGCCGCCGAGTCCGACGCGGATGTTCGCGAAGGTGTCGCTCGACATGTACGCCTGCACGGCCTGGGTCTCGGCGCGGTCGTTGAACGCCACGACGATCTCGCCACCACCGGTGACCGCGTCACCCGCGTTGGGGTCGGTCTTCGGGGTGATGAAGGCCCAGATGTCGCCGTCCGGCGCCACGGTCGTGCCCTCCGGCCACTGCGCCTCGTAGAACGAGGCCTGGTGGTGCAGCGAGCAGTTCCCGTCGAGGATCGGCAGGCCACCGTCGTTGAAGGTGGTCGAGTTGATCGAAGCCACGCCGCCGTACCCGCCGTTGACGTAGTCCGGGTTGAGCAGGATGTCGCCGACCATGTCGAACGCCTTCTTGATCTCCGGCGAGTCGAACTTCAGGTCGCCCGCGACCCACGCGTCGTAGGCCTCGGGACCCGCGGAGCGGAGCACGAGATCCTCGATCCAGTCGGTGCCCGGCCAGCCGCTCGCGTCACCCGACGCGAACCCGGCGCACCACGGCTTGTAGGTGTCGGAGTCGTTCTTCGCCATCTCCGCGGTGAGCGCCATCAGCTCGTCCCAGGTCTGGGGAACCTCGTAGCCCTTGTCCGCGAACTCGGACGGCGAGTACCACACGAAGCCCTTGACGCTCGCGAGCATCGGGGCGCCGTAGAACGTGCCGTCGATCGTGCCGTAGCCCTTCCACGACTCCGACCAGAACTCGTCGACGTTGTCCTCGACGGCCTTCGGGGCCGGCGTCAGGTAGCCGCCGTCGGCGAGACGGGCGACGAGGCCCGGCTGCGGGACGATCATGATGTCCGGCGGGTCGCCCGCCTCGGCGCGGACGTTGATCTGGGTCTCGGCCTCCTGCGTGCCGACGTAGTTGACGGTGAGACCGGTGCAGCTCTCGAAGTCGGCGAAGGTCTGGACGAGGTCGTCCGCCTCCACCTCGACGATCGTGCCGTAGACCTCGACCTCGCCGCCGTCGAACGTGCCGTACTGCTCGTACGGGCCGCAGTCGACGTCGCCGCCTCCGCCGCCTCCGCCGCTGGTGCTACAGCCGGCGAGAGCGAGCCCGGCGATGCCGATCGCGGCGATCGGCACGAACGCCCGGCGATACATGCGTGAACGCACTGTTCCTCCTCCTCGAGGGGTTCCGCCCGAAGGCGGGGGTGATTGGGTGCAGAGGGCCCGATCCCTAGCCGCGAGTTTCCGCGTCTTTGCGGAACCGGTTCCGGCTCTCACCGTAGGCGAGTCGGGCACAGCTTGCAACCAGATCCTCAGGATCGTGGCTGGGTCGTGATCTGATCGATTCGCCCGGTCGGGTCGCGGGCGACCGGCGAGGGCCCTATTGTGGAACCGGTTCCGGCGCGGATCGGCCCGGACCGGCGGCTCGACGACGAGCCGGAGCTAGGAGGACCCCGTGGCGTCGCTCGCCGACGTCGCCCGCCTCGCGGGCGTGTCGAAGGCCACCGCCTCGCGTGCGCTCAGCGGCGCCGGGGAGGTGTCGCCGTCGACGCGCGAGCGCGTCGTCTCGGCCGCGGCCGAACTCGGATTCGTCGCCTCCTCGACGGCCGCGAGCCTCGTCACCGGCCGCACCCGCAACGTCGGCGTGGTGAGCCCGTTCGTGAGCCGCTGGTACTTCTCGGAGGTGATCGAGGGCGTCGAGGAGGCCCTCATCCGGGAGGGCTACGACCTCACCCTCTTCCGCGTGCAGGAGGACCCCTCGCGCCGCCAGCGGGTCTTCGACTACTTCCTCGTGCGCAAGCGCGTCGACGCCGTGATCACGATCGCCGTCGCGCTCTCGCCCGACGAGGTGGCGGCGCTGCGCGCGCTGGGCCGCCCGGTCGTGGGGGTCGGGGGCGGCATCCCGGGGATGAGCAGCCTCCAGATCGACGACGTCGCGGCCGCGCGGCTCGCCACCGAGCACCTGCTGAGCCTCGGGCATCGCCACATCGTGCACCTCGGCGGCGACCAGACCGAGCAGATGGACTTCCACATCCACTCCCAGCGGCTCGCGGGCTTCCGCCAGGCGCTCGCCGGTGCGGGCATCCCGCCGCACGACGACTTCCTCGCGACGCCGCTCACGATCCCCGGCGGCTTCCAGGTCGCGCTCGACCTGCTCGGCGATCCGCGGCGGCGGCCGACCGCCATCTTCGCCGCGAGCGACGAGATCGCGATCGGGGCGATCATGGCCGCCGGGCGGCTCGGCATCCGCGTGCCGCAGGAGCTCTCGGTCGTCGGCATCGACGACCACGAGCTCTCCGAGATGCACGGCCTGACGACCGTGCGCCAGGTTCCGCGGGAGCAGGGGGAGCTCGCGGTGAGTCTCGCCCTCGAGGCGATGAGCGCGCCCGCCCCGGAGACCCGCGACGTCGCGCTGCCGATCACCCTCGTGGTGCGCTCCAGCACGGCGGCGCCGCCCGAGCGGACGACGCTCCCGCGCGAATCGCACGGGCATGTCGTCCGCGCCGGCGCCGACCTCCCAGATCGGGATGCTTGAATGAACCGACGTCCCGCGAGGCACCGAGCCTGATCCCGGTGTGATCGGGGGCGTCCACGGGCGGGGCTCCGGCTGGTTACCGGGGCGCCCGCCCACCTTCGTCGCGGGGCGCGCCGGGCGATGCGTCCGGGCGACTCAGGGCTCCCGCGCCGCTCGCGAACCGCCGTCGCCCGCAGACGCGGACGGGCGCCGCCCCCCGTGGGGAGCGACGCCCGTCGTGTGCGAGGCGGCGTAGCCGCGTCGTCCTTACTTGAGGACGACGGTGGCGCCGGCCTCCTCGAGCTGAGCCTTCGCCTTCTCGGCGGTCTCCTTGTTCGCGCCCTCGAGGACGGTGCTGGGCGCACCGTCGACGAGCGCCTTGGCCTCGCCGAGGCCGAGGCTGGTGAGCGCACGGACCTCCTTGATGACCTGGATCTTCTTGTCGCCCGCGGCCTCGATGACGACGTCGAAGGAGTCCTTCTCCTCCTCCTCGGCGGCGGCGCCACCGGCACCGCCGGCGGCAGGGGCGCCGGCGGCCGCGACGGCGACCGGGGCGGCGGCGGTGACCTCGAAGGTCTCCTCGAACTTCTTGACGAACTCGGACAGCTCGATGAGCGACAGCTCCTTGAACGCCTCGAGCAGCTCGTCGGTGCTGAGCTTGGCCATGTCTTACCTGTCTTTCGTGATTCCCGGCCGGAGCCGGAGGGGTGTACGCCTCGGCCGCGTCAGGCGGCCTCGGACTCCTTCTTCGCGCGCAGCGCGTCGACCGTGCGAGCGGCCTGCGACAGCGGTGCGTTGAACATGTAGGCGGCCTGGAACAGCGACGCCTTGAAGGCGCCGGCCAGCTTGGCCAGCAGCACCTCTCGGCTCTCGAGGTCCGCCAGCTTGCCCACCTCGGCGGCGGTCAGCGGGGCTCCATCGAAGTAGCCCCCCTTCACCACCAGCAGAGGATTGGCCTTGGCGAAGTCACGCAGCGCCTTCGCGACGGCGACGGTGTCGCCGTGCACGAACGCCATCGCGGACGGACCGGCGAGCTCGTCGTCGAACGACGTGATGCCGGCCTCGTTGGCCGCGATCTTGGTGAGCGTGTTCTTCACCACGGCGTAGGTCGCGTGCTCGGCCATCGACTGCCGCAGCTGCTTGAGCTGCGCGACGGTGAGCCCGCGGTACTCGGTGAGCACGACCGCGTTCGAGTCACGGAATCTGTCCGTGAGCTCGGCGACCGTCGCTTCCTTGTTCGCCATGGCACTCCTGTGGTTCTGGATCGTGAGCATCCGGTGGGATGCCCGCCGAGGCCGCCGCGTCACGAGGACGCCCCACAGAAAAAGCCCCGGCGCACGCGCGCACGGGACTCGGAGCCCTCGTCAGGAGGGAGTCGTACACACCTGCGCTGGCTCCCTCTCGGGAATTACCCCCCGCGCGCACGCGAGGGACCGGCGGTCTTCGGCCTCGGCAATGGTACGGCACGCCGCGGGGGCGCGCAAACGACCTCGGGCCCGTCAGGCCGTGTGCGCCTCGCGCCACGAGTGCTCGGGCTCGTAGCCGAGCAGGCGCCGCGCCTTGTCGATCGACAGCAGCGTCTCGTGGGTCGCGAGATCCTTCGTGACCGGAACGCCGGGGAAGACCTCCGCGACGAGGCTCGCGCTCGAGCGCATCATGACCGTGTCGGCGTTCGCGATGATGAACGCCTCGAAGCCGGGGCCGCGGGTCTCGAGCGCGCGCCGCACCGCCTGCGCGCCGTCGCGCGCGTCGATGTAGCACCACAGATTCCACTTGCGCAGCATCGGGTCGGCGTCGAAGGAGGGGAAGCGCGCGTAATCCTCGGGCAGCATGACGTTCGAGAACCGCAGCGCCGTGATCGACAGCTCGGGATCCCAGCGGCAGAACTCGCGCGCCATCCGCTCCTCGAGGGTCTTCACGAGCGCGTAGGTCGACTCGGGCCGGAGGGGCAGCTCCTCGGTGACCGGGATCTCGGGCGGCGGTTCGTCGAAGGGCAGGCCGAGCGTGGTCTCGCTCGAGGCCGTGACGATGCGGCGGATGCCGGCCTTGCGGGCCGCCTGGAGCACGTGATGGGTGGCGAGGATGTTGTTGTCGAAGGTGCGCACGTCGCTCGCAAGCCCCGGCGCGGGGATCGCCGCGAGGTGCACCACGGCCTCGAACCCGGCGCCGCGGTCGACACCGGAGAGCGCGTCGGCGACCTGACCGTAGTCGGTGAGGTCGACGTCGACGTGACCCGCGGGCCGGCCGTAGCTCGGCAGCGCGCGGTCGAGGCTCGCGACCTCGTGACCGGCGGCCCGCAGCCGCTCGACGACGACCGCGCCGAGGCGGCCGGATCCTCCCGTGACGGCGACGCGCATGTCCTCCACCCTAGGTCGCCGGCTCGGGGGAGGATGGCGGGCGTGACCTCCCCGCTCGCGCCGACGGTGATCCAGCCGGCGCTCTGGGACGAGCCGGCGCCGCACCACTCGCTGCGGGTCGTCGCCGACGCACGGGACCGGGTCGCCTGGCTGCGGGCGCGCGCGCACGGGGTCACCGCGACCGACGTCGCGCGCCTCAGCGGCCCGCGGGCGGTGCCGGCCCTCGCGATGGAGAAGCTGCTGGGCAGCCGCTTCTCGGGCAATGCGGCGACCGAGCACGGCCGCCGGCGCGAGCCCGCGATCGCCGCCTGGGCCGGGCGGGTCTACGGCATGACGGCGAGTTCGGCGCTCTTCCACGCGGCCGACCGCCGCGAGCACCTCGCGACCCCCGACGGCCTGCGCGAGCGCGACGGGCGGGTCGAGCTGTGCGAGATCAAGACCACGGCCTCGGGCTGGAGCCGGGTCCCCCGGGCGTACCTCCGGCAGGTGTGGTGGCAGCAGTACGTGCTCGGCGCCGAGCGCAGCCTGCTCGTCTGGGAGCGCCACGACGGCTTCGTGCCGGTCGGCGAGCCCGAATGCCGGTGGATCGACCGCGACGACCGCGAGATCGCGCGCCTAGTCGCCCTGGCCGACCAGCTCCTCGTCGCGATGCGCCGCGACCCGGTCGGCGTCGTGCGGGGCTGAGGAGCCGAGGCCGAGCGCGAGGCCGAGGCACGCGATCCACGCGAGGCCCACGGTCGTGGCGACGATCTCGAGCGAACCGCCCAGGCGCGTGGGTACCGAGAAGAGCGACAGCAGGCCGCCGGCGGCCGAGACGGCCGCGACGAGCACCGCCGCGATCGCGGAGAAGCGGCGCATCGCGCGATGCCCCACGGCGAAGGCGAGTTGCAGCATGCCCCAGGCGGCGGCGGCGAAGGCGAGAGTCGCCGCGGTGGTGTGCACGAAGTCGGGCCAGGTGAAGCGCGGGCCGTAGGGCATCGGGCAGCCGAGGGTGCACGGCACCTGCGCGGCGAGCAGGAAGAACCCGGCGGAGACGGCGAGCGTGACCGAGGGCGCCCAGGCCCGCAGGATCCGGGCCCGCGACCGCAGCGAGCGCCCGGCGAACGCGATCAGCAGCGCACCCGCGACGAGCAGCAGCAGAGCCACCTGGAACGCCCCCGCCGTCGGCATGCCCACCGCGCCGAGCTCGCTGACGTAGACCTCCTGGGCGACGCTCAGGCGCAGGCTCCAGATGGCGGCGAGCGCGGCGAGCGCGAGGGCCGCGCCCAGCAGCGCGGCGAGTCGCCCGCTCACGCGGTGCGCGCCCCGCGGCGGCTGATCCAGATCGCGCCGGCACCGACGAGACCGATGATCGCCGCGATGAGCACGACGTAGAACGCGACCGAGACGTAGCCCAGCGGCGACAGCTCGGGGTTGAGGAACGGGTAGGGGTACCAGTTCGTGCCGGTGATCGGGTCGACGAAGATCGCCCCGCGCACGAGGGTGTAGATCGCCCAGACGATCGGGAACGCGACGATCACGCCGATCGCGCGCCACTCCAGACGCGCCCGACCCGGCGCGAACAGCCAGTCGAGCAGCAGCAGGATCGGCCCGGCGACGTGCAGGATCTCGTTCGACCACTCCACCGTCTGCCCCTGCGGCAGCGGGATGCCGCGCAGCAGGGTGTTGTAGACGATGCCGGTCACGACCATGTACGTCGTGGTGCTGACCCGCAGCAGCGCGAACCAGCGCGGATCGACCCGGCGGCCGGCGAGCAGCAGCCCGGCGCCGATCAGCAGCGTGACGACGCTCAGGGTGTTCGAGTCGATAGTGAAGAACGAGAAGAAGTTGCTGAGCACGAGGCCCGCGCTCCAACCGGGGGTGTCGGTCTCGAAGGTGAGGGAGCGCTGCAGCTGGCCGACGATCGCGGCGGCGATCGCGGCGGCGGCGAGCACCCGCAGCACGACGAACAGGACTCTCACGTGACCTCCTCGGCCGCGCGCGGCGCGCGCTCCCTCGCGGCGCGAGTGCGCCCCGAACGGATGCTAGCGAGGATTTCCCGCGCCGTGACACCCCCGTAACATCGCCGAATCACACGCGCCCTTGACTGGGCTCGTGCGCGGGGAGGGCACTGCGATGACGACGATGCGGGCCATGACGATGCCCGCCGCCGGGGGGCCCGAGGTGCTCGCGGCGGCGGAGATCGCACGACCCGCGCGGGTCGCGGCGGAGGTGCTCGTGCGCGTGGTCGCCGCCGGGGTCAACCCGATCGACGCGAAGACCCGGGCGGGCCGCGGCGCCTACCCCGGGATCGCGAGCTTCCCCGCGGTGCTCGGCCTCGACTTCTCGGGCGTCGTCGTCGAGGCGCCGTACCAGAGCCACCCCCTGCAGCCGGGCACCGAGGTCTACGGCATGGTGCCGGTGCCGCGCATGAGCGGCGCCTACGCCGAGTACCTGGCGGTGAGCGAGCTGCACGTCGTGCGCAAGCCGAGCATCCTCAGCCACGTCGAGGCCGCCGCCGTGCCGGTCGCGGCCCTGACCGCGTGGGGCATGGTGGTCGACCAGGCGCGCGCGCACGAGGGGCAGCGCATGCTCATCCACGCCGGCGCGGGCGGCGTCGGACACTTCGCCGTGCAGTTCGCCGCCTACTTCGGCGCGCACGTGATCGCCACGGGATCCGCGCGCAACGCCGAGTGGCTGCGCGAGCTGGGGGCGGCGGAAGTCATCGACTACACGGCCGAGCGCTTCGAGGAGGTGCTCGCCGAGCATCCGGTGGATGCCGTGATCGACCTGATCGGCAACGTGCACGACCAGACCGGCACTCGCTCGCTGCGGGCCCTGCGCCCGGGCGGGCTGCTCGTCAACGCGCCGAGCGGCAGCTGGCCCAAGCTCGACGCGGAGGCCGCCGAGGCGGGCGTTCGCGCCACCCGGTACCAGGTGAGCGCCTCGGGGGCGACCCTCGCGATCGTCTCGCGCCTGCTCGAGTCGGGCGACGTGAAGGTCTACGTCGACCGGGTCTTCGAACTCGGCGAGGCGGCCGAGGCGCACCGCGCGATCGAGTCGGGGCACACCCGCGGCAAGATCGTGCTGCGCGTCGCGGAGAGCTGAGCCGAGGCCCGAACGCCCGCCGCGCGGCGGCGCGGGCCCGGGGTCCGGCCCCGCGCCGGGGTCACATCTCCTCGTGCGTCTCCGGGTCGCCGTCGAACAGGCGCCCGTCGGGGCGGCCGAGGGCGGTGATCGCGGCGACCTCGTCGTCCGTGAGCGTCACCTCGAGCGAGGCGAGGTTCTCCGCCTGCCGCTCGGGCGAGGCCGACTTCGGGATCGCCACCGAGCCGATCGCGCGATGCCAGGCGAGCACGACCTGGGCCGGGGTCGCGCCGTGCGCCTCGGCCGCCGCGACGACCGGAGCGGACTGCTTGACGGGCGCGGCCTTGCCGAGGGGGCTCCACGCCTCGGTGACGATCCCCTTCTCGGCGTGGACCGCGCGCAGCTGCTCCTGCGGGAAGAACGGATGCAGCTCGACCTGGTTGACGACCGGCAGCACGCCGGTCTCGGTCTCGAGGCGCTCGAGGAACGAGGCCGTGAAGTTGGAGACGCCGATCGAGCGCACCTCCCCGCGGCGCTGCAGCTCGATCAGGCCCCGCCAGGCGTCGACGTAGCGGTCGACGCTCGGGTTGGGCCAGTGGATCAGCACGAGGTCGACGACCTCCAGCCCGAGGGCCTCGCGCGAGCCGGTCACGGAGGCGATCGCCTCGTCGTAGCCGTGGTCACGGCCGGGGATCTTGGTGGTGACCGTGAGCTGCTCGCGCGGCACCCCGGATCGCCGGATCGCCTCCCCGACCTCCCGCTCGTTGCCGTAGTTGACCGCGGTGTCGATCAGGCGGTAGCCCAGCCTGATGGCCGAGGCGATCGCGTCGACCCCCTCCGCGTCGCGCAGCGGGTAGGTGCCGAAACCGAGTTCGGGGAGCGTCGTGCCGTCGAGGAGGGGGAGGTCGCGCATCCCCCCATCCTCGCGGACGGCGCGCGGGCGTGCTCGGTCGTCCGCCGGGAAGGCCGCGACCGAACGGCGCCGCGGCCACCGGTTGCGAGCTGCGGACGATCTGCTGCGCGCGGATCCGTCGTCGAATCGACGCTCGGCGAAGGTTTTCGTTGCGCGCCCGCGCGGTGCCTGCTTTGATCGGCTCACAGGCAGGCTCTGCGGGAGGTCGATCGATGCAGGACACGACCTCGAGTGGTGCGCCCGACCGTCACGGCGCCGTCGACCTGCTCGGGGTCTCGCGCCGATTCGGCGACACTCTCGCCGTCGACGCGCTCGAGCTGCACGTCGAGCCCGGCGAGTTCCTCTCGTTGCTCGGACCCTCCGGGTGCGGCAAGACCACGACGCTGCGCCTCATCGCCGGCTTCGAGCAGCCGGACGCCGGCGAGGTGCGCATCTCCGGCCGGCCGGTCACCGGCCTGCCGCCGTACCGGCGCGACGTCAACACCGTGTTCCAGGCCTACGCGCTGTTCCCGCACCTGAGCGTCGCCGAGAACGTCGCCTACGGTCTTCAGCAGAAGCGCGTCGGCCGCACCGAGGTGCGCGAGCGGGTCGCCGACGCCCTGTCGATGGTGCAGATGCGCGAGCACGCGGATCGCAAGCCCACGAAGCTCTCGGGCGGCCAGCAGCAGCGGGTCGCCCTCGCGCGCGCTCTCGTCAACCGCCCGAGCGTGCTGCTGCTCGACGAGCCGCTCGGCGCGCTCGACCGGCAGCTGCGCGAGGAGATGCAGCTCGAGCTCAAGCTGCTGCAGGAGCGGCTGGGCACGACCTTCGTGTTCGTCACCCACGACCAGGGCGAGGCGCTCGCGATGAGCGACCGGGTCGCCGTCATGCGCGCCGGGCGCATCGAGCAGCTGGATGCGCCGCGCGCCATCTACGACGCCCCCGCCTCCGCGTACGTGGCGGCCTTCGTCGGCCAGCAGAACTTCCTCGACGCGCACACCGCGATCCGCCCCGAGGCGATCGCGATCGGCGCGGATCCGATGCCGGGCGAGAAGGCCGCGGGCACGGTGCTCGCGATCGCGCACCTCGGCGAGGTGACGCAGTTCCTCGTGGGGCTCGCCGACGACCGGCGCCTGCTCGTGCGGCGCCCGAGCCGCGACGCGCCGGAGCTGGGCCTCGGCCGCGCGGTGCACTGCGCGTGGGACGAGGCCGACCTGCTGCACTTCGCCGACGGCGCCGGCGCCGCGATACCCGCTCCCCTGCTCGACACCGCCACCGCCCCCTGACCGACCGAGACCCGCCGAGACCCCTGAGACCCCGCACCGACACACCCCGACCGACCGCGACCAGCTGGAGACCCTCATGACCGACGAACCCCGCCTGCGCATCCTGTCCAGCCGAGCCGCCGCGCCCTACCTGCGCGCGCAGCTGACCCGCCGCGGCTTCCTCGGCGTCTCCGTCGGAGCGGCGAGCGCCGCCGCCCTCGCGGCCTGCGCGCCGACCGGGTCGAGCCCCGAGCTCGACGGCACGGTCGAGTCGGCGCTGTCGATCTACACCTGGGCCGACTACGAGGCGCCCGACGTGATCCAGGCCTTCCAGGACGCGAACGGCACCACGATCACGTTGGACTCGTTCAACTCGAACGAGGAGATGATCGCCAAGCTCGCCGCCGCGAAGGGCACCGCGGGCTACGACATCGTCGTGCCGACCGGCCCGTTCATCCCCGGCATGGTCGAGAACGGGCTGCTCATGAAGCTCGACATGGACCTGATCCCCAACTTCGCGAACCTCGACCCGCAGTTCGCGAGCCAGGTCTGGGATCCCGACAACGAGTACTCGATCTGCAAGGACTGGGGCACGACCGGCTTCGTCTACGACACCACCGTCATCACGCGCGACCTCGCCACCTGGGACGACTTCCTCGACGCCGCCCAGAACGAGGCCAGCGGCAAGATGAGCATGCTCGACGACCCCGCCGAGATCACCGGACCCTACTTCTGGTCACACGGCATCGACTGGAACACGACCGACGAGGGCGAGCTCGACGCCGCCGAGAATTGGGCCGTCGAGGAGCTGGCCCCGCACATCGCCGCGTTCGACTCCTACCCGGGCGGCGGGGGCATCCCGCAGAGCCTCTACGTGCTCATGCAGGTCTGGAACGGCGACGCCCGCTTCGGGATCATGTCGAGCGAGGAGCCCGACAAGTGGAAGTGGGTGCTCGGCTCGCCCGCGACCGAGCTCTGGATGGACACCTACGCCATCCCGACCGGCGCCCCGCACCCCAACGCCGCGCACGCCTTCATCAACGCCGTGCTCGACCCCGACAACTCGCTGCTCGAACTCGACTGGAACGGCTACAACACCGGGGTCGCCGACATCGAGCAGGCCGCGGCCGACGAGGGCCTCGAGCTGCTCGACATGGTCTTCTTCACCCCCGAGCAGGTCGCGACCATGCAGACCGGTGTCGTGACCGACGCGCAGCAGCGCATCGTCGACATCTACAACAAGGTCAAGGCCGCCGCCGGGCAGTGAGAGCGCGCCCCGGGTTCCTGCTGGCGCTGCCGGCCTGGCTGTGGCTGGTGGTGTTCTTCGTCGTGCCCGTGCTGCAGGTGGTGTGGTTCAGCTTCGGCCGCAAGCCCGGCATCTTCGGCACGCACGACAACTCGGTGCTCACCCTCGACCGCTACGCCGAGGCGCTCGACCCGACCTTCGGCACGGTGTTCCTCAACACCCTCTGGATCGGCGTCGCCGGCACCGCGCTGTGCGCGCTCATCGGCATCCCCACCGCGTACTGGATGGCGGTGAAGGCGAAGCCGCAGTGGCGCGGGCTGCTGATCGCGCTCGTGATGATCCCGTACTGGACCAACTTCCTCGTCCGCACGATCGGCTGGCAGGTGGTGCTCGCGCCGGAGGGGTGGCTCTCCACCGCGCTCGGTGCGCTCGGGATCCTCGACGGACCGCTCGAGGTGCTCAACACCCGCGGGGCGGTGCTCTTCGGGGTGGTCTACAACTACCTGCCGCTCATGATCCTGCCCGCCTTCGTGGCGTTCGACCGGGTCGACCCGACGCTGCGCGAGGCGAGCCGCGACCTCGGGGCGGGGCGCTGGCGCACCCTGTTCCGGGTGACCCTGCCGCTCGCGGCGCCGGGGCTGTTCGCGGCGGTGATCCTGGTGTTCATCCCGCTCATGGGCGACTACATCACCCCCTCCGTGCTCGGCGGCGCGGCGGGCAGCATGGTCGCCCAGCTCGTCGCCGTGCAGTTCCAGGCGGGGCAGAACTGGGCGCTCGGATCGGCGATCGCCGTGATCCTGATCCTCGCGATCGTCGCGACCGCGGCCCTCGGCTACGCGCTCTTCCGGCTCGTGGCGCTGCCGTTCGCGGCGGCGCGCCGGGTGAAGCTGGGGGCGCCGTGAACCGCCGCGCTCCCCTGCTCACCCGCTCGCCCGTCGACCTCGTGCTGACGATCATCGCGATCGTCGTCGTCGCGTTCCTGTTCGTGCCGATCGTCGTGATCGTGATCCACTCCTTCAACGCGGGTCGGCTGCTGATCGCGTGGCAGGGCTTCAGCTTCGACCCCTACGTCGTCATGCTGCAGAAGCCGGCGATCCGCTCGGCCGTCGGGGTGTCGCTGCTCACCGGCGTGATCGCCGCGGTGCTCGCGACCCTCGCCGGCACCCTCGCCGGGATCGCCCTCGCGCGCAGGCCCGGCCGGTGGGCCGCCTGGTTCCTGATCACCCTGCTGCTCGTCTCGGTGACGCCCGAGATCGTCGACGCGATCGCGCTGCTGCCGTGGCTCGTGACCCTCGGCATCGACTGGCAGATGCCGGTGTTCAACAACGGCATCGTGCGGCTCGTGATCGGCCACTCGCTGTTCTCGATCGCGATCGTGTCGTTCATCGTGCGCTCGCGCCTGGTCGGCATCGAGAGCCAGCTCGAGGAGGCCTCGGCGGATCTGTACGCCACCCCGGCGCGCACCTTCCGCCGCATCACCCTGCCGCTCGCGATGCCGGCCGTGCTGACGGGCGGGCTGCTCTCGTTCACGCTGAGCCTCGACAACACGATCGTCTCCTCCTTCGTCGCGGTCTCGGGATCGACGACCTGGCCGGTCTACATCTGGGGCGCCCTGCGCGGCGGGCTCAAACCCGAGGTCGCCGCCGTGTCGACGGTCATGTTCGTGCTGACCCTGCTCGTGCTCGCCCTCGTCGCGCTCGTGCTGCGCCGCTCGGGCGACTCGGCCGCCTCGATCGCGCGCACCCTCGCGGCCGGCTGACCCCCGGCGCCGCCCCGACCCCCGCGCACCCCGACCACCCGCTCCCAGGAGGACCGATGACCGACCACGCCGACCTGCTGTTCCGAGGGGGCCCGGTCTTCCGCGCGGATCCCGCCCGCACCCGCGCGAGCGCCGTCGCGGTGCGCGGCGAGCGCATCCTCGCCGTCGGGGCCGACCTCGACGAACTGGTCGGGCCGCGCACGGAGGTCGTCGAGCTCGCCGGGCGGATGCTGCTGCCCGGATTCCAGGACTCCCACGTGCACCCCGTGCAGGGCGGGCTCGAGCTCGGGCGCTGCTGGCTGGGCGAGGCGGCGGGCGCCGCGGGGTGTCTCGACGTGATCCGCGCTTATCGCGAGGAGCACCCCGAGGTCGACTGGCTGCTGGGCGGCGGCTGGAGCATGTCCGACTTCCCCGGCGGCACGCCGACGGCGGCGATGCTCGACACCGTCACGGGCGACCTGCCCGCGTTCCTGCCCAACCGGGACGGCCACGGCGCCTGGGTCAACTCGGCCGCGCTGCGCCGGGCCGGGATCACCCGCGACACCCCCGATCCGGCCGACGGCCGCATCGAGCGCCTGCCCGACGGATCCCCCTCGGGCACCCTGCACGAGGGCGCCATGCGCCTCGTCGAAGACCACGTGCCCGACCCGACGCCCGAGGAGATGCGCCAGGGCCTGCTGACCGGGCAGGCCTACCTGCACGGGCTCGGGATCACCGGCTGGCAGGACGCGATCATCGGCCCGTTCAGCTCGCTGCCCGACCCCGGCCCGACCTACGCGGCCGCGGCCGCCGACGGATCGCTCACCGGTCGCGTGGTCGGCGCGCTGTGGTGGGATCGCGAGCGCGGCCTCGAGCAGATCCCCGAGCTCGTGGAACGCCGCGCGGCCCTCACCGGCGGCCGGTTCCGCGCGACGAGCATCAAGATCATGCAGGACGGCGTGGCCGAGAACTTCACCGCCGCGATGCTGACGCCCTACCTCGACGGCCACGCGCATCCGACCGGCAACGCGGGCATCTCCTTCGTCGAGCCGACTCTGCTCAAGGAGGCGGTCACGCGGCTGGTCGAGCTCGACTTCCAGGTGCACTTCCACGCGATCGGCGACCGCGCGGTGCGCGAGTGCCTCGACGCCGTCGAGGCGGCGCGCGCCGTGCACGGGCCGGACGATCTGCGGCACCACATCGCGCACATCCAGGTGATCCACCCCGACGACGTGCCGCGCTTCCGGCAGCTCCAGGTGGCGGCGAACATGCAGGCGCTGTGGGCGTGCATGGAGCCGCAGATGGCCGAGCTGACGATCCCGTTCCTGGGCGACGAGCGCGCGGCCTGGCAGTACCCCTTCGGCGACCTGCTGCGCACCGGGGCCACGCTCGTGATGGGCAGCGACTGGTCGGTGTCGACGCCCGACCCGCTCGCCGCGATCCACGTCGCGGTCAACCGCGCGGCCCCGCCCGAGGAGGTCGAGATGGAGGCGGGCCCGTTCCTGCCCGACCAGGCCCTCGACCTCGGCACCTGCCTCGCGGCGTACACGGCCGGCTCGGCCTGGGTGAACCACCACGACGAGACCGGCACGATCGCGCCCGGGATGCTCGCCGACCTCGCCCTGCTCGACCGCGACCCCTTCGCCCACCCGGCCGAGGAGATCGCGCACACCCGGCCGGTCGCGACCTGGGTCGGCGGGGAGCGGGTCTGGGGCGAGCCGTGAGCTCGACCGTCTGGGAGCGGCGGGCGCCGAGCGCCGCCGCGATCGACGCCGCGCTCGCGCCGAGCGAGCCCCGGGTGTTCTGGCTCGACGACGTCGACCGGCCCGAGCGGCCCGCGCTGCGCGGCGACCGGGAGGCCGACCTCGTCATCGTCGGCGGCGGGTACACCGGACTGTGGAGCGCCGTGCGCGCGAAGCGACGCGATCCGGAGCGCCGCGTGATCCTGCTCGAGGCGGCGCGGATCGGCTGGGCCGCCTCCGGTCGCAACGGCGGCTTCGTCGAGGCGAGCCTCACCCACGGCGAGGAGAACGGCCGCCGGCGCTGGCCCGAGGAGTACGAGCAGCTCGAGCGGCTCGGCCTCGAGAACCTCGCCGGTTTCGAGCGCGACCTCGACGAGCTCGGCGTGGACGCCGACTTCGCACGCGCCGGTTCGCTCGACCTGGCGGTCGAGGAGCACCAGCTCGCGTGGCTCGACGAGGCGGCCGAGGATCCGCGGCTGCAGCGGCTCGACGCGGCCGCGACCCGCGCGCTCGTGGACTCGCCCATCGCGCTCGGGGGGCTGCGGCATCCCGGGGCGGAGGTCGCCCTCGTGCACCCCGGCAAGCTCGCGCTCGGACTCGCGGCGGCGGCCGAGCGGCTCGGCGTGGAGGTTCTCGAGAACAGCCGGGTGCGCCGCGTCGAGAATGACGGCGCCGGGGTGCGGGTGCGCACCGCGGAGGGATCGGTGCGCGCCGAACGCGCGCTGCTGGCGACCAACGTGTTCCCCGCCCTGCTCGCGCGCGCTCGGCTGATGACGGTGCCGGTCTACGACTACGTGCTGATGACCGAACCGCTCGACGCGGCGCAGCGCGCCGCGATCGGCTGGGCGGGTCGCGAGGGGCTCGCCGATCTGGCCAACCAGTTCCACTACTCCCAGATCACGCCCGAGGGGCGGATCCTGTTCGGCGGCTACGACGCGGTCTACCACCCGGGCGGCCGCGTGCGCGCTCGCTACGAGGAGCGCCCCGCGAGCCACCGCCGGCTCGCCTCCCACCTGCTGACCCTGCTGCCGCAGCTCGAGGGGGTGCGGATCACGCACCGCTGGGCGGGCGCGATCGACACCTCGACCCGCTTCTGCGCCTTCTTCGGCCGGGCTCGCGGCGGCCGGGTGAGCTACGCCGCCGGGTTCACCGGGCTCGGCGTCGGAGCGTCGCGCTTCGCCGCCGAGGTGATGCTCGACCTGGCCGACGGTTCCTCGACGGAGCGCACCGAGCTGCGCATGGTGCGCGAGCGGCCCCTGCCGTTCCCGCCCGAGCCGGCCGCGAGCCTCGGGATCCAGGCGACGCGGTGGTCGCTCGACCGCGCCGACCACGCCGGCGGGCGGCGGAACCTGCTGCTGCGCGGGCTCGACGCGGTCGGCCTGGGGTTCGACTCGTGACGCTGCCGGCGCTCCCCTCGGAGTTCCTCGCGGTGCCGGTGTCGGCCCTCGAGCTGCGCCTCGAGCACGAGGCCGTGCCGGCCGAGCAGGTGGTCGCGGGCTCGCCGACGACCGGCTACCGGGTGCTCGGCGAGATCGGCGGTGCCGAGCTCGGCGTCTGGGAGATGACGGCCGGCGCGACGCGCGACGTCGAGGTCGACGAGGTCTTCGTCGTGCTCGCGGGCTCGGCGACCGTGGCGTTCGACGACGGCCGCGCCCCGCTCGAACTCGCGCCCGGCACGGTCGCGCGGCTCGCCGAGGGCGACGCCACCGTGTGGACGGTGCGCGAGACGCTGCGCAAGCTCGTGCTCAGCTGAGGCGCGCCCCGCGACTCAGAGCACGAGCTCCCGCACGAAGTCGTCGTGCAGCTCGTCGCCGACGAGGAAGTGCTTCTCCCCGACGAGCGCGAAGCCCTGCTTCTCGTAGAAGCGGTTGGCGCGCGCGTTCTCCTGGTTGACGCCGAGCCAGACCCCGGCGGCTCCCGCGGCGCGCGCCTCGGCGACGCTCGCGGCCACGAGCTCGCCCGCGAGCCCGGTGCCGTGCGCGTCGGGGTGGGCGTAGCACTTGGAGAGCTCGATCGTCGGGCGCGCGGTGATCGCGGCGGCGACGTCGGGATCCGCCGGCTCCCCGGCGACGAGCATCGTGTAGCCGAGCAGGCGCCCCGCGTCGTCGGCGACGAAGAGCATGCGGCTCGGGTCGACCAGGTAGCGCGCGAAGGCCGCGGCCGAGAGGTGGGTGTCGATGAACTCGCGGATCGCCTCCGCGGTCGTCGAGGGGGGGCACGCGAGCGGGAAGGTGAGGGCCGCGATCGCGGCGAGGTCGGGCGCCTCGGCGGCGAGCGCGCGGCGGATCACGACGGTCATCGGTACCTCCGGGATGCGCCGAGGGGGCCCGCCGGAACGGACCCCCTCGGTCGTGTCATGCAGTGACGCTGCTTAGATCACCCAGCGGAGCGTGGCGACCGCGCTCGTCACGCGGAGCGGGACGCGCCGCCGAAGCGGCGGCGCGTCAGATCACGCTCACGTCGAGCGGCACGCCCGGCCCGAAGGTCGTCGACACGGCGCCCTTCTGGATGTAGCGGCCCTTCGAGCTCGACGGCTTCGCGCGGTGGATCTCCTCCATCGCGGCGGTGAAGTTGTCGCGCAGCTGCTCGGGGCTGAAGCCCGCCTTGCCGATCACGAAGTGCAGGTTGTTGTGCTTGTCGAGCTTGAACTCGATCTTGCCGCCCTTGATGTCCTCGACCGCCTTCGCCGGGTTCGGCGTGACGGTTCCGGTCTTCGGGTTCGGCATGAGGCCGCGCGGGCCCAGCACCTTGCCGAGCCGGCCGACCTGGCCCATGAGCTCGGGCGTCGAGACGGCCGCGTCGAACGAGGTGTACCCGCCCGCCACCTTCTCGATGAGCTCGGGGCCGCCGACCTCGTCGGCGCCGGCGGCGAGCGCCGCCTCCGCCGCGGGACCGGTCGCGAACACGATGACGCGCGCGGTCTTGCCCGTGCCGTGCGGCAGGATCACCGTGCCGCGCACCATCTGGTCGGCCTTGCGCCCGTCGACGCCCATCTTCAGGGCGACCTCGACGGTCGAGTTGGTCTTCTTGGAGCCGCTTTCGCGCACGAGCGCGAGCGCCTCATCGGCCGCGTAGTACTTGCCGGCCTCGATCTTGGCCGCCGCCTCGCGGTAGGCCTTCGACTTCTGCGCCATGGCTCAGCCCTCCACCGTGATGCCCATCGACCGAGCGGTGCCGGCGATGATCTTCATGGCGGCCTCGACGTCGTTGGCGTTGAGGTCCACCTGCTTCTGCTCGGCGATGGCGCGCACCTGCTCCTTGCTGAGCTTGGCGACCTTCACCGTGTGCGGGGTCGACGACCCCTTCTGCACGCCGGCGGCCTTCTTGATGAGCTCAGCGGCCGGCGGGGTCTTGAGGATGAACGTGAACGAACGGTCCTCGTAGACGGTGATCTCGACGGGGATCACGTTGCCGCGCTGGTTCTCGGTGGCCGCGTTGTAGGCCTTGCAGAACTCCATGATGTTCACGCCGTGCTGACCGAGAGCCGGTCCGATCGGCGGCGCGGGGTTGGCCTGCCCGGCCTGGATCTGGAGCTTGATCAGCCCCGTCACCTTCTTCTTGGGCGCCATCGGGCACTCCTTTCCTGTCGTGCATCCGCGGATGCGCTCCCGCAGACCGGCCGGATGCCGGAAGCGGTGGGGATTCGTGCCGCCTCGCGCGCACGCGGGCAACCGGGAGAGTCTAGCGCGACTCGGCCTCGGCGTCATCCGCGGTCGCGCGAGCGACCTGCTCCTCGGGCGTCGCCTCCCGGCGCCGCAGCAGGCGCGCTTCGACGACCAGCAGCACGACGACGATCGCGATGCCGAGGGCCACGAGCAGCAGCACGAGCCCGAGATCGTCGCCGGGGGCCTGCAGTCCTCCGTCGTCGGATTGCCACGGCCACAGGGCGCGCAGCGATCCGACCATGAGGCCCGTCATCACGGCGAGGGTCACCCGGTGGTGGTTCTCGAGCGCCCACTGCAGGAACGGCACGAACGCCGCGAGCCCGGCGACGGCGCCGAGCGCGAACAGGGCGAGGTAGCCCAGATCGCGATCGTTGACTGCGGCCAGCGTCGGCGCGTACATGCCGGCCGCGAGCAGCAGGAAGGAGCCGGAGACCCCGGGCAGCACGAGCGCGCAGACCGCGACGGCGGCCGCGAGCACGATGAGCGGCGCCGCCGGATGGTCGATCTCGCCGGCCGGCAGCCCGGTCACCACGACCGCCAGCACGGCGGCGCCGACGGCGAGCAGGACCTCGCGCACGCCCCAGCGCCCGACGAGTCGGATCGGCACGGCGAGCGAGGCGAGGATGAGGCCGGTGAACACGGCGCGGGTGAGCGTCGGATGCCCCTCGACGAGCGGCGCGAGGATGCGCGCACCGACGACGATCGCGAGCGCCATCCCGACGAGGGCGGGGATCACGACCGCCCACCGCACGCGCGCGAGGTGCGGCCGGGCGCGACCGGCGCCGCGACCGCGCACCCCGTCGACCGCGAGCAGTGCGAGCCCGCGCAGCAGGTGCCCGGCGGAGCCGATCAGGTCGTCGTAGATGCCGACGACGAGCGCGATGGTGCCGCCGCTGACGCCCGGGATCGTCTCCGCGAAGCCGATGAGGGCGCCGCGGACGACGTCGATCGCCGCGCGACCCGCGCGGCGCACTAGAGCTTGGTGACCTGGTCGAAGCTCAGCTCGACCGGCGTCTCGCGCTCGAAGAGCGACACGAGCACGGTGAGCTTGCCGCTCTCGGGCTTGATCTCGTTGATCGTGCCGGGCAGGCCCGCGAACGAGCCCTCCTTGATCGTGATGGTCTCGCCGATCTCGAAGTCGACCTCGGCCGGGATGACCCGCGCCGCGGCGACGCCGCCGGAGCCCTTGCTCGCGCCCGACTTGGCGGGCACATCCACCGGCTGCACGAGGCTCTTCAGCATGCTGAAGGCCTCCTCGAAGCGCAGCGGGGTGGGGTTGTGGGCGTTGCCGACGAAGCCGGTGACGCCGGGGGTGTGGCGCACGACCGACCAGCTGTCCTCGTTGAGGAACATGCGCACGAGCACGTAGCCGGGCACGCGCACGCGCGTGACGAGCTTGCGCTGGCCGTTCTTGATCTCGACCACGTCCTCCATGGGCACCTGCACCTCGAAGACGAAGTCCTCCATGCCCATCGAGGTGCGACGCGACTCGATGTTCTGCTTCACGCGCTTCTCGAAGCCCGCGTAGGAGTGGATGACGTACCACTTGCCCGGCTTCGCGCGCAGCTCGGCGCGGAAGTCCTCGTAGGGGTCGATCTCGTCCTCGTCGGACTCGGCGTCGACCTCGGCGGCGGCCTCCTCGACGGCGTCGACGACCGACTCGATGTCGGAGGGCGACTCGGCCGCGGCCTCGTCGGCGTCGACCTCCTCGGCGTCGTCGGCGGCGGCGACGGCGGCCTCCGCCTCGTCGGCCGAGTCGATGTCGAGGGCGTCGTCGACGATCGCGTCGGCCTCGGGGTCGGCCGCGGCGTCGAGCGCGTCGAGCAGCTGCGCCAGGTCGGCATCGGTCTGCTCGTCGACGACGTGCAGCGCGCGGTGCTCCTGGGCGTCGGCGCGCTCCTCCTCCTCGGCGAGCACGTTGCCCTCCTGGGCCTCGTCCTCCTCCGAGGACTGCTCGGCGGCGGTCGCGAGGTCGATGTCGCGTTCGTGGTTCTGGGTCACTGGGGTCTTCCTGGATTCGGGCGGGGCCGGGTCAGCCGGCGAACGCCCACTTCACGAGCAGGCTGAACACGGTGTCGAGCCCGTAGACGATGCCCATCATGATCGCGACGAACACGAGCACGACCACCGTGTAGCTGAGCAGCTCGCGGCGGGTGGGCAGGACGAGCTTGCGCAGCTCGCCGACGACCTGGCGCAGGAACAGGGCGATGCGGGCGAAGGGCCCGCGGCGCTCGGCCCGGTCGCGCTTCGCGCGCCCGACGAGATCCTCGCTGGGCTCGTCGACGACGTTGCGTGCCACGTGTCCGCCTTCCGATGGTCGTCACCCCCGGGGATCCGGGGATCGAGCAGGGCGGACAGGAATCGAACCTGCAACCTGCGGTTTTGGAGACCGCTGCTCTGCCAATTGAGCTACCGCCCTGTGCCGCCGGATCCCGAGGCCTCGACCGCCCGCGGGCATGACGAAGTCTGGGTTTCCGGCAACCCGGCCCAGTGTACGACATCGCGTCGGGCGCCGAGCGCCCCGCAGCGCCCGCGGCGACCGGCCGCCGCCGAGCCGGCCCTGCGACCTGCCCCTCGCCCTGCCCCTCGACCGGGGGGACGACCCCGGCGCGAGAGGCGAGGACAATTTCTCGGAACTCACGTCATAGACGCGCAAGGAGGCCGTCTCTTCTGGTGACCGAGGGATTCACCACCCCGGAGTCGCACAACATCACACGGGCGATCGAAGCTGAGATCAGGCAGATTCGTTCGCGGCGCGGCACCGGGGGGTCCCTCCCCCGGCGCCCGCGCCGAGGGCTCCGCCGTTCGCAGCTTCCTCGTCCTTCACAGGATCAGGAAGGCAAGGACGTGTTCTCCACCCAGCACCCGCGCTCCACGTCGCGCCGCCGCGCCGTCGCCGGCGGTCTCGTGGCCGCCGCGCCGGCGGCCGCACTCACTCTCCTCGTACCGGGGACGGCCTCCGCCGCCGAATCCGGCGAGTCGTACGCCGAGGGGCAGTTCCTCGGCGGCACGCTCCTGGGGGGCGACCTCGCGAGCGTCGCCGAGCTCGACGGCGCCTACGCCGCCAACAACGGCACCCAGTCGACCCAGACCAGCAAGGATCCGCTCCAGGTCACCGCGCTGCAGACCGTCACGGTCGGCAACGGCGACAGCGTGCAGGTGGGCCAGGTGGGCGACTCCGGCGTGCAGGCGGGCGCGGTGTCCCAGTACGCGCAGGCCTCCAGCGACGGCAGCGCGACCGGCGCGAGCGGCGCGATCTCGAGCGACGGGGCGATCGGCGTCGGGTCCGACCAGTCGGCACCGCTCGGCACGACGACGATCGACCTGAGCGGCGCGCTCGGATCGCAGTTCACCGACGCGATCAGCGACCTCCACCTCGAGATCGACGCGATCGCCGCCCAGGCGCAGGCGAGCCTCAGCGGCACGACGAGCGACTACCGGATCGACGGCGCGCGCCTCGTGATCGACAGCCCGGAGCTCGCCTCCATCGATCAGGACGTGTCGACGGCCGTCGCCGCGGTGCAGAGCCAGCTCGACGCACTCGAGTCGACCGATGGCCCGCTCGGCGCGGAACTGTCCAATCTCCTCGCGGGGCTCAACCCGGCCCTGAACATCCTGGGCACCGACGGGAACCTCTCGATCTCCATCGACGCGGGCGACTTGACGAGCCTCGTCCAGCGCGTGCTGGCCGACTCCTACCAGGACGGATCGGTCTCGTTCGACTTCGAGAACGGCCGCATCGTGATCGACCTGGACGGCATCACCGGCGGTCTGAACAACCTGCCGGCGAACACCGAGATCCTCACCGACGACCAGATCCTCCCGATCCTGCAGGCGATCAGCGACTCGGTCGCCGGGCTCGCGGACAACGTCGTCGACACCGTGACCGGTGCCGTCAACGACGCGACGGTGCGCATCAGCGCCGACGTCGACTCCGACATCGCACAGGCTCCGGTCGTGCAGGAGGTGTGCCACACCGTCACCGAGGTGGTCCAGGTGCCGACCCAGGTGCTCGACGGACTGCTCGGGCCGGTGACGCAGCTGGTCGAGCAGACCGTGGACACCCTGGTCTGCGAGGACCAGTCGGTGCTGCAGGATCCGCTGCACACGACGCTGAACCTCGACATCGTGGCCCTGCTCGACGACCTCGTCGGCGGCACCGCGAGCTCGATCACCGCGAACGCGCAGGTGCTGAGCGTGCCGGTCTCGCTCGACACCGGTCTGGTGCTCGACGACCTCGGGCAGATCCTCGGCGGTGCACTGTTCGGTGACGGCGGCTCCGTCTCCGAGCTCGCCGACACGCTGCAGTCGACCGTCGTCACGCCCGCAGTGCAGACCCTGCTCGGCGACAGCGACTCGATGGGGGTCGCGCTGACCGATGCGCTGTCGATCCTCGTGAACGTCCAGGAGGTCGGGCCGTACACCCCGCGCGGCGAGAGCCCCGAGCTCGGGCAGGCCGTCGGCGGCCTGGGCGGCCTGGGCACGATGCGGATGGCCGGCGAGTCGCTCAACGGATTCACCGAGACGGCGATGCGGATCGGCGTGCTGAACGGCGCGGCCGGCGGGCTCGCCACCGTGAACCTCGCCTCGGCGACGGTCGCAGCGGCGGGCGTCGGCGGCGACGGTGGCGACTGCACCGGCGCGGGCTGCGACGGCGGCGGCGGCGACTGCGTCGTCGACTGCGGCACCGGGGGTGACGGCGGCGGCTACACGACCACCGGATCCCTCGCCTACACGGGGGTCGGGATCTCCATCCTGATCGCCATTCTTCTCGCCCTGATGGCAGCGGGTGCCTACCTGGTGCGAGAGAGCTACCGGCGTCGTCGGGCCGAATCGCAGGCCTGACCGGTAGCACCCGAGCGGCACCGGGGTCGCCCCCGTCCCCCTGAGGACGACGGCCCCGGTCCCGCCCGTGCCGCCGGGGCCGTCGAGCCCCCCAAGCTCTCGGCGGTCCCGGCCTGGTTCGCGACCGCGGTCGTGCTCCGGCCGGACCCGATCCGGCCGGATCGCGACCGCGGCGCCACGGTTAGGCTGGAGCCGTGGCTCGGATCTCCACCCGTATCGAATCGATCGCCGAGTCGGCCACCCTCAAGGTGGACGCGAAGGCGAAGCAGTTGAAGGCCGCCGGGCGCCCGGTGGTCAGCTTCGCCGCCGGCGAGCCCGACTTCCCGACGCCGCCGCACATCGTCGAGGCGGCGATCGAGGCGGCGCGTGATCCGCGCAACCACAAGTACACCCCCGCCGCCGGCCTGCCCGAGCTGCGCGAGGCGGTCGCGGAGGCGACCGCGCGCGACAGCGGCTGGAGCGTCGATCCGAGCCAGGTCATCGTGACCAACGGCGGCAAGCAGGCGGTCTACCAGTCCTTCGCGACGCTGCTCGATCCGGGCGACGAGGTGCTGCTGCCGACGCCGTACTGGACCACCTACCCCGAGGCGATCCGTCTCGCGGGCGGCGTGCCGGTCGAGGTCTTCGCCGGCGCCGACCAGGGCTACCGGGTGAGCGTCGAGCAGCTCGAGGCGGCCCGCACCCCGCGCAGCAAGGTGCTGCTGTTCGTCTCCCCCAGCAACCCCACGGGTGCGGTGTACTCCCCCGAGGAGACCGCCGCGATCGGCGCGTGGGCGGCCGAGCACGGCCTCTGGGTCATCAGCGACGAGATCTACCAGCACCTCACCTACGACGGCGTGCCCTTCACGTCGCTCGCGCACGCGACCCCCGAGCTCACCGACCGCCTGATCCTCGTCAACGGCGTCGCGAAGACCTACGCGATGACCGGCTGGCGCGTCGGGTGGATGATCGGGTCGGCCGACGCGATCGCCGCGGCGGGCAACCTCCAGAGCCACCTCTCGAGCAACGTCAACAACATCGCCCAGCGCGCGGCCCTCGCCGCGCTCACGGGGCCGCAGGATGCGGTGGCGACGATGCGCGAGGCCTTCGACCGGCGTCGGCGCGCGATCGTCGCGGGTCTGTCGGCGATCGACGGGATCGAGTGCCCGACCCCCGAGGGCGCGTTCTACGTCTACCCCGATGTCTCGGGTCTGCTCGGGCGCGACTGGGGCGGCGTGACGCCGACGAGCTCCCTCGAACTGGCCGACCTCATCCTCGACCGCGCCGAGGTCGCCGCCGTGCCCGGCGAGGCCTTCGGGCCGAGCGGGTATCTCCGCTTCAGCTACGCGCTCGCCGACGACCAGCTCGCCGAGGGCGTGCAGCGCCTGCAGACGCTCTTCGGCTGACCGGGCGCCGCCGCATCCACCGATCGGTGGAGGGGCGGACCCACCGCGCGGTCGTTCCCGCCGGGGCGGCCTCGGCGCGAGGGTGGGGGCATGGCGAATCCCGACCCCCGCCGCGCCGACGACGCCCCCGTCGTCGAGGTGCGCGGCCTCCGCAAGCAGTACCGCGACGGCACCGTCGCGCTCGACGGCGTCGACTTCTCGGTCGCGCGGGGCGAGGTCTTCGCCCTGCTGGGCCCGAACGGCGCGGGCAAGTCGACGACGATCGAGATCCTCGAGGGCTACCGCGACCGCAGCGGCGGCGAGGCCCGCGTGCTCGGGGTCGACCCGCAGCACGGCGACCTCGCCTGGCGCGCGCGCCTGGGCATCGTGCTGCAGGGATCCGCCGAGGCCGACGTCGCGACCGTGCGGGAGCTCATCGCGCACGTCGCCCGCTTCTACCCGAACCCGCGCGACGTGGACGAGGTCATCGCGGCCGTCGGGCTGGAGGAGAAGGCCCGCACGCGCATCCGCAACCTCTCCGGAGGTCAGCAGCGCCGGGTCGACGTGGCCCTCGGCATCGTCGGCCGGCCGGAGCTGCTCTTCCTCGACGAGCCGACGACGGGCTTCGACCCGGAAGCGCGCCGTCAGTTCTGGGAGCTGATCCGCGGGCTGAAGGGCGAGGGCACGACGATCCTGCTGACCACCCACTACCTCGACGAGGCGGCGCACCTCGGCGACCGGGCCGGCATCATCGCCGGCGGCCGGCTCGTCGCGATCGGCCCGATCGACGAGCTCGGCGGTCCGCAGGCCTGGGTGCCGATCGTGCGCTGGCGCGACGCCGCGGGGGTGCACGAGGAGCGCCACGAGGAACCCGGTCGGCGGGTCGCCGAGCTGGTGCGCGCCGCGGGCGCCGAGCCCGAGCGGCTCGAGATCGTGCGGCCGAGCCTCGAAGACGTCTACCTCGGACTCCTCGGGGAGTCCGCCGATCTCGAAGGAGTCCGCGCATGAGCGCCGCCACCCCGTCCCTCGCCCCGGCCCCCTCGACGCCGCGCCTCCCGCGCGGGCGTACGGCGCGCCTCGGACTCGAGCGCGCCCGCTTCGAGGTGCGCACCTACTTCCGCCACCCCGACCGGGTGTTCTTCACCTTCCTGTTCCCGGTGCTCATGCTCGCGATCTTCGCGACCGCGTTCAGCGCCTTCGACTTCGGCCGCGACGAGAACGGCGACCCGGTCTCGGCGGCGGCCTTCTACCTGCCGGGCATGCTCGCGGCGGGTGTGCTGCTGTCGGGCCTGCAGAACCTCGCGATCGACATGGCGATGGAGAAGAGCGACGGCACCCTGAAGCGCCTCGCCGGCACCCCGCTGCCCGTCGTCAGCTACTTCGCGGGCAAGATCGGGCAGGTGCTCGTCACGGGGCTGCTGCAGGCGGCCCTGCTGCTCGCGGTCGCCGCCCTCGTGTTCCAGGTGCCGCTGCCGACCGAGCCGGAGCGCTGGGTGACCTTCGCCTGGGTGTTCCTGCTGGGCGTGACGACGTGCGCGATCCTGGGGATCGGGCTCTCGCAGCTGCCCCGCTCGGGCCGCAGCGCCTCGGCGGTCGTCATCCCGATCGTGCTGGTGTTGCAGTTCATCTCCGGGGTCTACCTGCGCTTCAGCGACCTGCCGGTGTGGCTGCAGAACGTCGCCGGCGTGTTCCCGCTCAAGTGGCTCGCGCAGGGGATGCGCGCGGTGTTCCTGCCCGAGGGCTACGCCTCGCTCGAAGCCGGCGGCGACTGGGATCTCGGCGGCATCGCCCTCGCAACCGGCGCCTGGCTCGTGGTCGGCCTGATCGTCGCCCGCCTGACGTTCCGGTGGATCCGCAAGGATGGCTGACATGCGCGGGGTGCGGTGAGCGATGGCTGACGGGCGCGAGCTGCGCGGCTGGGATCTCGCGGTCGCCGGCACCGTCGTCGTGACCGCGGGGCTGCTCGGCCTGACCCTCGGACTCGCGCCGCGCGCGCTCGTCGGGTTCGGGCTGCTCGCCGCGCTCGGCGTCGCGTGGGTGGCTCTCGGCCGCGGCGCGTGCCGCGACGAGGGCGGGCCGCGCGCGATCGCGTTCCTCGCGATCCTCCCGGTGCTGTGCGGCGCGCTCGTCGCCGTCTCGCCGTTCCTCGCGATCGTGCAGGCGCTCGCCTATCCGCTCGCCTGGACGATCACGACACGCGTGCGACAGGCGGTGCTCGCGAACGCCGCGATCGCCCTCGCCGTCGGGGTCGGCTTCCTGGTGAGCGCCGGCACCCGCCCGAACGATCTGCTGCAGACCGCGGCGACCGTCGCGCTCTCGCTCGCCTTCAGCATCGCGCTCGGACTATGGATCACCCGGATCGCGGCGGCCGGCGCCGAGAAGGCGCGACTGCTCGCCGAGCTCACCGCCGCGCAGGACGAGCTCGCGGCCCTGCACCGGGACCGCGGCGCCGTCGCCGAGCGGGAGCGCCTCGCGCGCGAGCTGCACGACACCATCGCGCAGAGCCTCACCGGGCTCGTGCTGCTGGGCCAGCGCGCCCGCCGGGAGCTGCGCGACGGCGCCCTCGACGACGAGACCCTCGCGCTGCTCGAGGACGCGGCGCGCGAGGCGCTCGGCGAGACCCGCGCGCTCGTCGCCGCGACCGCCGCCGTCGAGCTCGGCAGCGGCCTCGAGGCGGCGCTCGAGCGGCTCGCGGCGCGGTTCACGCGCGAGACCGGCATCGCCGTCGAGACCCGGCTGACCGTCGGCGAACTCGATCGCGACGCCGAGGTGGTCGTGCTGCGCTGCGCGCAGGAGGGCCTCGCGAACGTGCGCAAGCACTCCGGCGCGGCGACCGCGCGCGTCGAACTCGAGGCCGAGGCCGGCCAGGTCGTCGTGCGGGTGCGCGACGACGGCCGCGGCTTCGACCCCGTCGCACGGCGCGGCGACGGCTTCGGCCTCGACGGCCTCGCCGCGCGGCTCGAGCTCGTCGGGGGCCGGCTCGAGCTCGACGGCACCGCGGGCGCGACGGTGCTCACGGCGCGGATCCCGACGGGGGCGGGCGCGTGATCCGCGTGCTGGTCGCCGACGACCACCCGATCGTGCGCGCCGGGCTCGTGGGACTGCTCGAGGCGGAGGCCGACCTCGAGGTCGTCGACGCCGTCGGCGACGGCGAGGCCGCCGTCGCACGCGCGCTCGCACTGCGCCCCGACGTGGTGCTCATGGACCTGCGCATGCCGCGGCTGGACGGCGCCGCGGCGACCGCGCGCATCCGCGCCGACGCTCCCGAGGTGCGGGTCGTCGTGCTCACCACCTACGAGAGCGACGACGCCATCCTCGAGGCGATCGAGGCAGGAGCGAGCGGATATCTGCTCAAGGCGGCGCCCGAGCGCGAGCTGCTCGCCGGGATCCGCTCGGTGGCCGGCGGTGAGGTCGCCCTCGCCCCGCGGGTCGCGGCGATGCTCGTGCAGCGGATGTCGGGCTCCGCCGAGCCGGCGGTCGCGCTGAGCCCGCGCGAACTCGAGGTGCTGCGGCTCGTCGCCGACGGGCTCAGCAACCGGGGCGTGGGCGAGCGGCTGCACCTGGCCGAGTCGACCGTGAAGACCCACCTGCTGCACGCCTTCGCGAAGCTCGGCGTCGACGATCGCACGCGCGCGGTGACGCGCGCGATGGAGCTCGGGCTGCTCTAGCCCGTCGCGCGGGACGCCAGGAACGCGTCGACCTCCGCGCGCGTCGGCATCGAGCTCGAGGCTCCCGCGCGCGTGACCCCGATGGCCGCGGCGGCCTGCCCGAAGCGGATCGCCTCCGCCTCCCCCGCCTCGGCACGGGTGGCGACGTAACCCCCGACGAAGGTGTCGCCTGCGGCGGTGGTGTCCACGGGATCCGCCGCGAACGCCGGCGACGACGTGACGATCGCGCCGCCCTCCGCCACGAGCACGCCCCGCGCACCCCGCGTGACGAGCACCCGCGGACCGCGCGCGCTGAGCACCCGCGCCGCCTCCTCCGGGTCGCCGACGCGGGCGAGCTGCACGGCCTCGTGCTCGTTGGGCACGAGCACGTCGACGAGCGCGAGCAGGTCGTCGGGCAGAGCCTGCACGGGCGCCGGGGTGAGCACGGTCGCGACGCCGGCCGCGCGCGCCTCGGCGAGCGCCGCCGCGACGAGCTCGAGCGGGCGCTCGAGCTGCAGAACGAGCGCGTCGGCCGCGCAGATCGCGGAGCGGTCGGCGTCGGTCAGGGTGACGTCGGCGTTCGCGCCGGGCACGACGACGATCGCGTTCTCGCCGTCGTCGAGCACCGCGATGTGCGCGGTGCCGGTGGCGACGTCGACCTCGCGCAGGCCCGCCGTGTCGATGCCGTCGGCCTCGAGCTGGGCGCGCAGGCGCGCGCCGACGTCGTCGGGCCCGATGGCCCCGAGGAACGCGACGTCGGCGCCCGCGCGCGCCGCGGCGACCGCCTGATTGAGCCCCTTGCCGCCGGGCACGGTCGTGAACTCGGAGCCGGCGATGGTCTCCCCCGGCGCGGGCAGGCGCGCCTGGCGCACGACGAGGTCGAGGTTGGCGCTGCCGAGCACCACGATGCGGGCCATCAGCGCTCCAGCCGCATCGGCAGGTGCGGGATGCCGTCCTCCGCGAACGGCTCCCCCGAGACCCGGAACCCGAAGCGGCCGTACCAGCCCTCGAGCTGCGCCTGTGCGTCGAGCACCACGGGCCCGGTCGTCGCGTCGAGCGCCGCCCGCATGAGCGTCGCCGCATGGCCCGCTCCGCGCGCTGCCGCCGCCGTCGCGACCCGCCCGATGCGCACGACGCGGCCCGGCTCGTGCAGCACCCGCACGGTCGCGACCACGGTGCCGGCCTCCTCGACCCACATCAGCACGGCGTCGGGCTCGAGCTCGCGGCCGTCGATGTCGGGGTAGGCGGCCTCCTGCTCGACGACGAAGACGTCCTGCCGCAGCCGCAGGATGGCGTAGAGCGTCTCGGGCGCGAGCTCGCGCAGCGGGGCCGACCGCACGACGGCGGAGCGCAGCTCGGCGGTCATCGGGCCGTCACGCTCAGGTGCGGGGTGAGGGCCGCGTGCTCGGATCCGGTCGGGCGGCGACCGACGATCTCGAAGCCGGCTGCGGTGATCGCCGCCTCGGTGTCGCGGTCGAGGCGGCATCCGCCGGCACCCAGCGACCAGAGCGGGGTGACCCCGCGCTGCAGCGCGGCGGCCCAGCGCCGCGAGGAGCGCACGTGCTCGTAGGCGAGCAGCGCCCCCTCCGGTCGGAGCACGCGCCGGATCTCGGCGAGCGCGGCCGCCTGATCCGGCACCGAGCACAGCACGAGGCTCGCGAGCACGACGTCGGCCGCGTCGTCGGCGACCGGGAGATGCTCGGCGACCCCCGGTTCGACGCGGATCCGCAGCCTCGGCGTCGCCGCCGTCGCCGCCGCCGCGGCGGCCCGCGCCGCCGCGCGAAGCCCCGGCTCCGGCTCGACCGCGGTGACGTCGGCGTCGGCCGGGTAGAACCGGAACATCGAGCCCACCCCGCAGCCGATCTCGACGACCGCCCCGTGGGCCTCGGCGGCGAGCTCGGCCCGGATGCGCCGGGTCGCCGGGTCGCGGTCGAGCCTCCGCGCGACGCGGGGCCACAGCCGCGCGAAGCGCGGGAACCGGGGCTCCTCGTACGCCCCGCCGCTCATGGCCTCAGGCTACCGGCCGCACGGGCTGCCGCAGGAGGGTGCGCCTCCGCTCGCGCGGTGCGCCGCGGGCAGCGGCCGGCCCGCTAGAGCTCGACGCCGACGAGCACGGGCTCGGGCTGCAGCGCCACGCCGAACTCCGACAGCACGCGTGTGCGCACGAAGCCCGCGAGCTGCACCACCTCGGCCGCGGTCGCCCCGCCGCGGTTGGTGATCGCGAGGGTGTGGCGGCTCGAGATCGCGGCGCGCGAGCCGGGCAGCGCGAAGCCGCGGGGGATGCCGGCGTGCTCGATGAGCCAGGCCGCCGAGAGCTTCACGAGGTACTCGCCCGAGGCCGGGCGCGCCAGCGGCGGCACCTCGGCGCCGAGCGGCAGCACGCGCGGGCGCTCCTCCGGCGCGGTCGGCCAGCGCGGGGCGTCGGCGGGGAGGCCGCGCGCGAAGTTCTCGGAGACGACGGGGTTGGTGAAGAAGGAGCCCGCGCTGGCCGAATCGGGGTCGGCCGGGTCCCACAGCATCCCCTTGGCGGCGCGCAGCTCGAGCACCGCGGCGCGCGCCTGCCGCACCGGCACCCGGTCGCCCAGGCGCACGCCGAGCGCGTCGGCGAGCTGGGGGTACGCGATCGGCTGGCCGAGCGCGCCGCCCGCCCCGGCGCCCGCGCCCACCGCGTCGCCCTCGAACAGCGCCAGCTCGAGGCCGACCACGAGCCCGAGCCGACCCTGCTTGAGCGCGCTCGTGCGGTAGCCGAGCCCGAGCTCGCCGTGCGGGATCCGCTCGAGCTCGCCGGTGGCGAAGTCGAGGAACTCGATCGCCACGAGGCTCGAGCCGAGCTCCTGCCCGTAGGCACCGATGTTCTGCACGGGCGCCGCCCCGGCCGACCCGGGGATGCCGGAGAGCGCCTCGATGCCCGCCCAGCCGTTCTCCACGGCGTGCTCGACGACCGCGTCCCACGGCTCCCCGGCGGCGACGCGCAGGCGCACGGTGCGCTCGCGGGGCCCGGGTCGGAGCGCGATCGGACTGGTCTCGGTTCCCGGCTCGGGCATCCGGATCGGCGCGTCGGGCAGGCGCTCGATGCCGCGCGTGGCGACCCGCACGACCGTGCCGTCGAAGCCCTCGTCGGCGACCACCATGTTCGAGCCGCCGCCCAGCAGCAGCCAGTCCTCGGGCGAGTTCCAGGCCTCGCGGGCGGCCGTGAGCAGCTCCTCGCGGGTCGCCGCCTCGACGAGCCGGGCCGCGGGGCCACCGACGCGCAGGGTCGTGTACTCGGCGAGGGGGCGACCCGCCTCACCGCCCGATGCGGCTCCGGCGCCCGTCACCGAGGCGCTCACGCCGGCAGGGCGACCCGCACCTGGGCCTTGCCCAGCACGGTCTCGCCGCCCGAGCGCACCGTCAGGTCGATGCGCGCGCCGTCGTCGTCGAGGGCGCCGACGACCGCGGTGACCTGCACGACCGCGCCGAGCTCGGCGTCCACGAGCACCGGACGCGTGAAGCGCACCTGGTAATCGACCACCCGCGCGGCGTCACCGCCGAGCCAGTCGACGACCGGCTGCACGGCGAGCCCCATGGTGAGCATGCCGTGCGCGAGCACGCCCGGCAGCCCGACCGACCGGGCGACGTCGTCGCGGTAGTGGATCGGGTTGAAGTCGCCCGAGGCGCCGGCGTAGCGCACCAGCTTGTCGCGATCGAGCAGGAAGGTCGCCTCGGCGACCTCGTCGCCGACCGACAGCACGGAGCGGTCGGGCAGCGGGCCCAGCGCCGGGCGCGCGGCGGCGCTCACGAGTCGCCCCGCACGACGAGGCTCGAGATCGAGGTGGCGACGTGCTCGCCGTCGGCGTCGGTGAGGGCCGACTCGGCGGTCACCATGGCGTTGCCGCCCACGACGCGCACCGCGGTCACCGTCAGGCGCGCGGTGAGCTCGTCGCCGGCGACGATCGGGCGGGCGAGGACGAAGCGCTGGTCGCCGTGCACGACGCGACCGAAGTCGATGCCCGCCTCGGGATCCTCGATGAGGGTCTCGAGCGCGGCGCCGACCACGATCGGGAACGTCGGCGGGGCCACCAGGTCGGCGTAGCCCGCGGCGCGGGCGGCCTCCACGTCATGGTGGATCGGGCTGGTCGCGAAGACGGCGCGCGCGAACTCGCGCACCTTCTCGCGGCCGACCGCGTAGGGCGGGGCGGGCGGGTAGCGCTTGCCTTCGATTCCGGGGTTCACGGCCATCCCGACGAGCCTAGCGAGAACCGTCGAGGCCCCGGCGATCGCTCGCCGGGGCCTCGGAGTCTTCGGCTGACGTGGTCAGCGCGGGAGACGGATGAGTGCGGTGTCTCGCGGAGTCAGGCGACGCTGCCTACTGGCAGCTCTCGCACTGGAGGTCGTCCATGGGGTCGACCGGGACCGCGTAGCCACCGACGGTGTCGACATCGTTCATGAGTGCCTCCTTCAGTCGGTTGCGCCCGATCCGAGCGATCGGGCCGCGGTTCGGAAGCGATTCCCGCCCCGCGTGGGTCCTCACTATATAACGGGAATCACAGTCGTGTCATTCCCCTACATGTTGTGGTTCGGCGTGTCGCGCGCCGGATCCCATTCTCCCCCGAACCGCCGACATCCGCCGGCCGTCGACCACCCGCGTCCGGGGCCGTCCCGGCCCGTCAGGTGCGCATGAGCGAGCCGCCCGCGCGCAGCCGGGAGACCGCGTCGACCGTCGCGGCGAGGATCAGCACGCCGCCCGTGACGAGGTAGTTCACGCCGCCGGGCAGGTTGAGCAGGCCCAGTCCGTTGGTGATGACCGAGATCACCAGGGCGCCCACGGCGGCGTGCGCGAGCCGCCCGCGCCCGCCGAACAGGCTCACCCCGCCGACCACCGCGGCGGCGACGCCGCTCAGCACGATGTCGCGCCCGAAGGCCGCGTCGACCGAACCGACCTTGCTGGCCGAGAACAGCCCCGCCATGACCGCGAGCGTCGAGCAGATGACGAACGCGATCCAGCGGATGTTCACGACCTTGATGCCCGAGCGCCGGGCCGCCTCGGCGTTGCCGCCGATCGCGTAGAGCCAGCGTCCGTACTTCGTGCGGTCGAGCACGAAGGTGCCCAGGAACAGGATCGCCAGCACGAAGGGCACGACGATCGGCACGCCCTCGATCGCGGCGAAGGCTCCGCCGCGATTGACGCTGAGGACGGCGACGATGATGCCGCCGACCACCGCGATCGCGGCCAGCCGGATCCACATCAGGGCGATCGTGCGGTTGGGTACCCCCGCCCGCGCGCGCCGGCGCCGGTCGAGCAGCGAGCTCAGCAGCGACACCACGAGCACCAGGCCGAGCAGCACCCAGCCCGCCCAGACCGGCATGGTGCCGTTCTGGATGGCGAGGATCTCGGGGATCTGGATGCGGTAGAGCCCGCCGTCGCCGATGATGATGAGCTGCAGACCCTGGAAGCCGAGGAAGAGGCCCAGCGTCACGACGAAGGACGGGATCCCCACCCTCGAGACGAAGAACCCGATGAAGGTTCCGATCGCCACCCCCGCGAGCAGGGCCGCGGCGAGCGCGAGCGGCCAGGGCAGCGCGAAGGTGCCGGGGTCGGCGAGCACCACGAAGATCGCCATCGTGACCCCCGCGGTGACACCGGCCGAGAGGTCGATCTCGCCGAGCAGGATCACGAAGGTCAGCGCCATGCCGAGGGTGACGAGGGTCGCGGCCTGGGTGAGCAGGTTCGCGAAGTTCCTCTCGGTGAGGAAGTACGGGCTCAGCAGCGAGAAGAGCACGAACAGCACGACGAAGCCGGCGATGGCCGGCAGCGCGCCCATGTCGCCGTTGCGCACCCGCTGGAGGTAGCCGCGCGCCTGATCGCGCACGCTGCCCTCGACCCCGCTCGCGATGAGGTCGGTCGCGGTCGGCACGATGCCGGTGGACTCGGTGACCGAGCGCTCGACGCGCCCGCCGGGCTCGGCGGAGGTCGACTCGGGCGTGGGGGTGGCGCTCATGCCGCCTCTCCTTCGGGGGACTTGCTGCCGGTGATGTAGGCGACCACGTCGTCGCGATCGGTGTCGGCCGCGGGGATCTGCGCGACCATCTGGCCGAGGTAGAGCACGGCGATGTCGTCGGCCACGGCGAAGACGTCGGCGAGGTTGTGGCTGATGAGCAGCACCCCGACCCCCTGCTCGGCGAGTCGGCGCACGAGAGCGAGCACCTGCTCGGTCTGGGCGACGCCGAGCGCGGCGGTCGGCTCGTCGAGGATCACCAGGCGCGCCTTCTTGAGCACCGAGCGGGCGATCGCGACCGTCTGGCGCTGTCCCCCCGAGAGCGAGGAGACCTTCTGCCGCACCGACTTGACGGTGCGCACCGAGAGCGAGCGGAGCGTCTCGGAGGCCTCGCGCTCCATGCGGCCCTCGTCGAAGGTGCCCCAGGAGGTCTCCTCCCGGCCGAGGAACATGTTCTGGACGATGTCGAGGTTGTCGCACAGCGCGAGGTCCTGGTAGACGACCTCGATGCCGAGCGCGGCGGCCTCGCGCGGCCCGTGCAGATCGACGCGACGACCGTCGACGAGCACCTGGCCGGAGTCGTAGGGCTGCACACCGGCGAGACCCTTGATGAGGGTCGACTTGCCGGCGCCGTTGTCGCCGACGAGGGCGGTGACCTTGCCCGGATAGACCGTCAGACTCACCCCCTTCAGCACGCTGACGGGGCCGAACCCCTTGTGGACGTCGATCAGTTCGACCAGCGGAGTGCCGGGAGTCGGTTCGGCCACGGGGCCTGCCTCCTTGAGGGTGGGGTGACGCGCTGCTCGCCGCCGCGACGGCGAGCAGGACGCCGTCGCGTGAGCGCGGCGGCGCGGAGGATCGTCGCCTCGGGCGACGAGGGGAGGGCCCCGCCCGCGGCTGATGGCCGCGGGCGGGGCCCGGTGGGACGGCTACTTGATGCCGTACTTCTCGCACGCGGCGGCGACGTCGCCGGTGCAGATGTCGGACGCCTTGGCGTCGCCGTTGTCGATCACCATCTGGACCTTGTCGGGGCCGACGGAGACCGGGGTCACCGCGATGAACGGCTTGCCGTAGAGGTCCTTGCCGGCCGACGGGGTCTCGCCGTTCAGCAGCTGGATCGCGAGGTCCGACGCGGCCTTCGCCTCGAGGCTGACCTGCTTGTAGACCGTGCCGGTCTGGTAGCCCAGCAGCACGTTCTGCAGACCGGCGACCGACGCGTCCTGGCCGCTCACCGGCACCTGCCCGGCGAGGCCGTTCTTCTGCAGGATGGTGATGACGCCCGCGGCGTTGGTGTCGTTGGCGACCCAGACCGCGTCGACCTTGCCGCCGAGCGAGGTCAGCGCCTGCTCGAAGTTGGTCGCGCTCTTGTCGCCGTCCCAGACGCCGACCGGCTCGGCCGCCGGCGTGATGCCGGCGTCGCCCATGACCTTCGCGGCACCGTCGTGGAAGAGCTTGGCGTTGCCGTCGGAGGGGTCACCGCCCATGTAGACGACGACCGCGGTCTTCGGGTCCTTGCCGAGGGCGTTGAGGCCGTCGACGATCATCTGGCCCTCGAGCGCACCGACCTGCTCGTTGTCGAACGAGACGTAGTAGTCGGCGATCATCGTCGGGTCGGAGGCGCCGTCGGTGATCGGGCGGTCGTAGGCGATGACCGGGATGCCCTGGTCCTGCGCCTTCTGGGTCACGGCCAGCGCCGCGCCGTTGTAGTCGACGAGCACCATGACGCCGCAGCCCTTGGTGAGCTCCTGGTCGGCGATGGTCGCGTACTTGTTGGTGTCGCCCTGCGCGTTCTGGATGTCGGCCTCGAAGCCGGCGTCGGTGAACGCCTTCTCCAGCGCGGGGCGGTCGAGGCTCTCCCAGCGCGGCGAGGACGCCGCGTCCGGCAGGATCACGCAGGCGCGGGCCGCGGCGTCACCGCCACCACCACCGCCCCCCGTGGAACAGCCGACGAGGGCGAGAGCCGTCACACCGACGACAGCCGCGACCGAGATGAACGATGAGCGCTTCACGAGTTCTCATTTCCCATGGTGGCGTACGGGAGCCAGCTCCCGTGCCGCGTCGTCACTGGCGCGGCCCGTGAAGCGTATGCCCGTGTTTCTGTGTGAGGGAAGGGAATATGTGACCGTTTCGCGTAACGCTTCCATAACGCCCGCGACGCGACGAATTCGTGGAATGGGAGCGGTACCACGTCGGGAGGGTGCGGCAGGCTGGCGGGATGCGCGTCGTCATCGCCCCCGACAGCTTCAAGGGGTCGCTGCGCGCGCCCGCGGTCGCCGCGGCCCTCGCGCGCGGCTGGCGCTCGGTGCGCCCCGACGACGAGCTCGTGCCGCTTCCCCAGGCGGACGGCGGGGAGGGCACCCTGCAGGTGCTCGAGGCGGCGCTGCCCGGAGCCCGGCGGCGCGACGCCGGGACGGTCACCGGGCCGGACGGGCGACCGGTCACGGGATCCTGGCTCGAGCTCGCCGACGGCACTGCCGTGGTCGAGCTCGCCGAGGTCGCGGGACTCGAGCTGATGGCCGAGCTCGACCCCCTCGGCGCGAGCTCGCGCGGCCTCGGCGAGACGATCGCGGCGGCCCTCGACGCGGGCGCCTCGCGACTGGTCGTCGCGCTCGGAGGGTCGGCCTCCACCGACGGCGGCGAGCCGATGCTCGCCGCGCTCGGCGCGCGCACGCCCCCGCCCGGCGGCGCGGTCGCGCTCACCGACGTGACGGCCCCGCTGCTGGGCGAGCGCGGAGCCGCGGCGGTGTTCGGGCCGCAGAAGGGCGCGAGCCCGGCTCAGGTGGCCGAGCTCGACGCGAGGCTCGCGGCGATCGCGGCGGCGCATCCCGAGGTCGACGCCGAGACCCCGGGCGCGGGGGCCGCGGGCGGCGTGGGCTACGGGTTGCTGCGCTGGGGCGCCGCCCTCGCCTCGGGCGCCGACGAGGTCGCCCGGCTGACCGGGCTGGTCGCCGCCGAGCGCGAGGCCGACGTCGTGCTCACGGGCGAGGGCCGGTTCGACGCTCAGTCGCTCACCGGCAAGGTCGTGGGGGCGATGATCGCGCGGGGTGTCACCCCGTGGATCGTCGCGGGCGCGATCGAGACCGCGACGCCGGGGCCGGCGTTCGAACTGCGGGAGCTCGCCGGATCCTCCACCGCCGCGCTCGCCGAGCCCGAGCGCTGGCTCGAGGCCGCGGGGGCCGAGGCGGCGCGCGCCGCCGGGTGAGGAGGGCCGCGGGAGGCGGCTCTCGAACCCGAGCGGCCCACGGAACCCCGGCGGTCCGCGCGCTCGCGGGAACGTCAGGCGGCGGAGAAGTCCGTCGGCGTCAGGCGGGTCGCCGTGATCGACTCCACGATCGGGCCGTCGGCCTCGGAGGCATCGCGCGCCGCGATCCACCGCCCATCGGCGCGGAACGAGCTCCAGTTGGCGTCGGGGTCGCCCTCGTGCCGCAGGAGGTAGTGGAGGACCCCTCCCGCATCCAGCCAGTACCCCTGCGACGTCATGCCGTGCTCGCGGAACAGCGCGTCGGTGTGGTCGCGGAAGCGGGCGAGCAGGTCGTCGAGGCGACCGGGCACGGGCACGTACACCCGCAGTTCATAGGTGGGCATCGGCGGGGATCCTCTCCAGCTGACCGTCGGCGGCGAACTCGTCCTGATGGTCGCGGAGGAACTCGCCCAAGTGGCCCGACACGATCGGCAGCAGCTCGAGGAGGTCGCCGATCTGCACCTCGGGGGTCGAGCGGGAGAGCACCAGCGCGGTGCGGTTGCGGCTGTGGATGCCCGTGAACGGCAACGCGACCGAGACGACCGTCGCCTCCGACTCCTCGTTCGCCATCGCGTACCCGGCCGAGCGGACGACGTTGAGTTCCGCGTCGAGCATCGCGCGGGTCCTCACGCGGGCCGACCGCCACTCGGGCAGCGCATCGTCGGGGAAGAGCGCGTGCACCTGCGCCGCATCGAGCTGGCTGAGCAGGAGCTTGCCCGCGGCCATGACGTGGGCGGGCGCGCTCATGCCGACCCGCCCCCCGAGGTGGAGATCCACCCGCGAGCGGTAGCCGTCGAGCGCGAAGGCCGACGCGCCGACGAGGGTGGAGCAGTGCACCGACGCCTCCGTCAGATCGCGCATCCGGTACAGGAAGGATCGGATCAGCGGCCGCAGCGGCGACGCCAGGATCGTCGCATCGAAGGCGTTGAGGAGGGTCGGACCGGCGACATAGCCCGCCCGCCCGCGGGCCCGCAGCAGGTACCCGCCGTCGACGAGGGTCGCGACCATCCGGTAAGCGCTCGGCCGACTGCAGTCGAGGAGCTCGCGGACCTCGCCGATCGTCACGAGGTCGACGTGTCGCATGTGCTCGACGACGGTGAGCCCCGACTGCATCGTCTTCAGCTGCTGCGTCATCGCACTCCGGCCCTCGAGCGTGCGGTCACCGCGCCGGCGTCACCCGCAGGGCGAGCATAGGACAGGCGTTCTCGGCGGCACGGGCGTCGTCGAGCACCTCGGGCGGAAGCGGCGTGACGGGCGGCAGATCGAGGAAGCCGTCGGCGTCCTGCACGAAGAACTCCGGGTTGATCATCGCGCAGCGCCCGTGCGCGGCGCAGGTGTCGCGCGCGAAGTGCAGTTCGTACTGCGGCTCGTGGGACATCAGCTCGCCCCGCCCTCGGCCAGCCGGCGGACGAGCTCGGTGTCGACGCCGATCCGGCCGACCGCCACCGAATCCCCCGGGTCGCCCAGCGGTTCGTCGCGGCCGGGAAGCGGCTCGGCGAAGAACCGGGCGTTGTCCTCGGCGTGGAGGCGCTCCTCCTCCGGGAGGCGAGTGCTCAGATAGATCGCCGTCACGGGGCAGACTGCTTCGCACGCGCCGCAGTCGATGCACTCGTTCGGATTGACGTACAGCTTCCTGTCGCCCTCGTAGATGCAGTCGACAGGGCACACCGAGACGCACGACTGGTCGGTCACATCGATGCACGCGCTCGAGATCACGTAGGCCATGGCAGGCTCTCCTTCCTTTCCGTTCCGAACTGGAGCCCGTCCGCGCCGGGCTGGAGGCGGATGCGTTCGACACCCCGGCCCGTGCGCGTCGCCTCGAGGATCTCGGCGTCGACCGTCGCGCGCCACTCCTCGATGCCGACGGGGTCGTCGGCGAGCGATCGCACGGCCGCGACCGCGGCCGCCGGGTCGAGCCGACGGGAGTCGCCGGGGGCGAGCCCTTCTCGGATCTGCTCCACGATCCGGAGCGCGTCCGCCTTGTTCGTGCCGAGCACGCCCTTCGCCCCGTTGCCCGCCCAGCCGCAGACGTAGGCGTTCTCGGGCCACGACGGCGCCGCACGCAGATCCGTCATGAGCGCGCCGGGGCCGTAGCCGATCGCGGTGATCACCGTCGCCTCCGCGAGGCGGACGAGAGAGCCGCCGTCGACGGTGCTCGAGATCTCGATCGCGCCGTCCGCCGCGCGCGCCGCCTGCGCGCCCAGGTGGATCACGACATCGACGTCGAGGTCGTCGCCCGACACCGCCAGCTCGAGACTCGAGCGCCGCTCGTCGGACGGCGAGTCCGACGAGCCACCCCAGTACGACTCGTGCCGACGGACACGCACACGCAGTCCGAGCTCGTGCACGAGTTCGGTGATCATCGGCGCGCTGAACTTCAGCTCGGATGCGGCCGAGCGCACGACGAGATGGACGGGGCGCCGCGGGCGCGCCACCAGCACGTCGACGACCCGCTCCGGCAGATCGGTCGCGCGCAGCCGGTCCTCGCCGACGGCGAGAAGGCGGACGATGTCGATCGAGACGTTGCCCCCGCCCACGACGACCACCTCGCGGTCGGCACCGAGCGCCTCCTCCACGCGCGCGGTGTCGACGCCGTGGTCGGCGTTGTACCAGCCGAAGACCTCGCGCGAGGCGAGCGTGTCGCCGAGGTCGGTCGGGTGGTCGGCTCCGGCCCCGGAGGCGATCACGACGGCGTCGAAGCCCGGAGCGAGCTCGGCGAGGCGGGCGGCCGACACCTCGACCCCGCCGATGAAGGTGACGCGGTCGTCCTCGACGATGCGCTCGAGAGGCGTGACGACGCGGCGCATCTTCGGATGGTCGGGGGCGATCCCGAACCGGCCGAGCCCGAACGGCACGCGTCGCCGATCGGCGAGCACGACGTGCACGTCCTCGAGGGAGCGGAGGATGGCCTGGGTCGCGTACATGCCGGCGGGCCCGGCGCCGACGACCCAGCAGACGCGCGGGGTCATCGTGGCGCCCCCTGCAGCCCGAGGTGCTCCCCCAGGCTGTCGACGGCGATCCTGTCGCGCACCGCCCGGCTCGCCACCGCGAGGGCGCGCGGCCGGTTGAGCAGCACGATCGCGGAGACCGTGCCGGCGTCGGAGGCGACGGCGACGAGCTCGGGTCGCGACCCGGCCCCGTCCTCGCGGTGCTCGAGGATCTCGATGTGGTGAACCGAGGGGTCGAGATGCCCCACGACCTGGATCCGCCCGGCGAACTGCTCCGACCAGAAGTACGGCACGTGGTCGCCGAGCGCGCGCGACGGGCTGCCGCTCAACTGCGCCGCGCAGACGTCGGCCGTGATGCGCGCGTCGTCCCAGTGCGCGGCGGGGTGCCATCTGCCGCTCCCGGCGATCCGCCAGGTCGCGGCGTCTCCGATCGCGTAGACGTTCTCGGCGCTCGTGCGGCCGAGCTCGTCGAGTTCGATGCGGCCGTCGCGCTGAGCCACCGCCGACGCCCCCCAGAGCCGGGAGTCCGGCCGCGCGCCCAGGGCCGTATACACCGCCTCGGCCTCGACCTGTTCCCCGTCCGAGAGGAGGTAGACCGTCTCGGAAACGCGCGACTCGATCGTCGTCCCGCCGCGCCAGACCCGCTCCGGCCAGGACGTCGCAAGGGCTCCGGCGACCGCCGAGCCCAGCCGCGCCTCCAGCGGGAGCGCCGCGAGATCGAGCACCGTGACCGCGCGGTCGTTCGCGGCGATGCTCACTGCGACCTCCGAGCCGATGAAGCCGCCGCCGACGACGAGCGCCGAGCGACCGGCGTCGGCGTGGACGCCCAGGGCGCTGTCGGCGCCGTACAGGGCCGGGGCGAAATCCCAGCCGGGGATCTCGATCGGCCGGGAACCCGTCGCGACGACGATCGCGTCGAAGCGATGCTCTCCCGACGTGCTGGCGATCGTGCGCCGAACCGGGTCGAGGGCCTCGGCGGCCTCGTGCACGAATCGAGCGCCCGAGCCGGGCGCGAGCGGCCGGAGCCCCGCGTGTCCCGACCGCGCGATCGACTTCGAGACCTCGGTGCGGTCGTAGGGCTCATGCTGCTCGGCCGCGAAGACGACGACCTCGCCCTCGAAGCCGCGCTGAGCGAGAGCCCGCAGGAGGAAGCCGGTCGCGACGCCGCCGCCGACGATCCCGACGCGATCGGGCCGGGTCCCGGTCTCGGTGCTCATCCGCTCAACCTCACGGGCATCCGCTCCATCCCGCGGTTCGTCGTGGATTCCGACCAGGTGACGTCCTCCTCGAGCACCTCGATCGCGGCAAAGCGCGCGAACAGGTCCTCGAGCCCGATCGTCGCCTCGAGCTTCGCGAGGATCGAACCGAGGCAGAAGTGCGACCCCAGCCCGAATCCCAGATGCGTCAGCTCGCCGGATTCGAACCGGTGCAGATCGAGACGATCCGGATCGGTGAAGATCCGCGGATCGTGATGCGTGGATCCGATGGCCAGCCGAACTGTCGTGCCCTTCGCGATCGGCACCCCGCCGATCTCGGTGTCGACGGTCGCGACGCGATGCGCCGCCTGCACGGAGGAGTCGTAGCGCAGCAGCTCCTCGAGCGCGATCTGGATCGAGACGCCGCCGTCGCGCAGCAGCTGGAACTGCTCGGGATTGCGCACCAGCGAACGGACGGCGTTCGCGATGAGGTTGGTCGTGGTCTCGTGGCCGGCGAACACGAGCAGGCCGAAGTTCGACACCACCTCGGCGGTCGTCAGGCGCTCGCCGTCGGCTTCGGCCTCGATGAGCGCGTCGAGGAGGTTGTCGGTCACCCCGGCCACGTGCCGGGTCCGCACGTAGTCGTCGACGTAGGCGGCGAAGCCCTCCACCGCCGCGTGAGCGGCATCGACGCTGGACGGCTGGAACTCCGTCCCCTGGAACACCGCGATGGCGCGCGACCATTCGCGCAGGGTCGGAAACTCCTCCGGTCGCAGTCCGAGCATGCGACCGATCACGATGATCGGGAGCTGATAGGCGAAGCAATCGATGAGGTCGACGGTCTGGGAGGGGTCCATCTGATCGAGGAGCTGCCGCGAGACCACCCGGATCTCGTCGGCGAGCGCATTCACCCGCGCCGGGGTGAAGGCGCGCTGCACGATCTTCCGCAGCCGCGCGTGGTTGGGGTCGTCCTGGCCGAGCATCCACCCGTCGACGAAGTCGAGTACGTGCTGAGCCCGGATCGCGAGCTCGGGCGTCATCTGGGCGAGCGCGTGGTCGTTGCGCGACCCGGCCCGACGCCGCGAGGAGAAGGTCCTCGGGTCGCGGAGCACCGCGCGGCTGTGCTCGAAACCGAACACGAGTGCGATCGCCGGGGTGCGCAAGACGGGCTGGCTCTCCCGGTACTTCGCGTAGAACCCGTAGGGCGAGGCGAGGTAGTCGGGACGGCGACCCAGGAGGTAGTCCTCGACGTCCTGCAGGATCTCCGCGGTCGCGGTGGTGGTGTCGTTCACTCGACGATGCCCTTCGTTCTCAGGTCTTCGATCTCGGCCCGGCCGAAGCCGTGCTCAGCGAGGACCGCGTCCGTGTCCTCCCCGTAGGTCGGAGCTCCCCGCTGGAGCGGGCCCCCGATCCCGGAGCGCGCGCGCTCGAATCGGAACGGCAGAGCCCGGATCGGCCACGATCCGATCTCCGTATTCGGCAGATCGACGGTCCAGCCCAGGTGGCGCAGCTGCGGGTCCGATTCGAAGCGCTGCGGCGCGTCCTGACAGACGCCGGCCGCGACCCCCGCGGCCTGCAGGGCGTCCATGAGCGCGTAGCCGTCGGCGGAGGCCGCCGCGGTCGCGAGCGCGTCGTCGTCGCTCGCCTCCGCGCCGAGAGTACGGCGCAGCCGTTCGATGTCGTCGGCGTGGCGGCAGCTCACCGCCACCCACTGGTCCTCCCCGGAGACCCGCAGCACGTACTCCTTCGCGAAGCCGTTCCCGGGGATGCTCGGACCCTCCGGGCGCCTCCACCGCTCGCCGTTGAGGCTCCAGTCGAGGATCGCCGTCCCGGTGAGGAAGATGCCCGCCTCCACCTGCGAGCAGTCGATCTCGAAGCCGGCTCCATCGACGGAACGCCGGTAGAGCGCGGTGACGGTCGCGAGCGCCATGTTGTAGGCGCCGTACCAGTCGAGGTACGAGTAGCCGATCCCCGCGGGAGCGTAGGGCTCGGGGCGGCCCGACATCTCCGTCAGCCCCGAGAAGGCCTGCGCCGTGGGGCCGTAGCTGCGCAGCTGTCCGTACTCACCGCGCTCGCCGAGCCCGGACTGCTTGACGCTGATGATCCTCGGGTTGGCGGCCCGCAGCACGTCGAACGAGAGGCCCATCCGGTCGAGAGCGCCGGGCGAGAAGCCGCTGAGGACCACGTCGGCCTCCGCGACGAGCGCGAGCAGCACCTCACGACCCTCGGGAGTCTTCAGATCCAGGCCGATGCTGCGCTTGCCCGCGTGGATCTCGTTGAAGACGCCCGATCGGTTGGGTGAGGTCGGCGCGGGGGTCGCGAGTGGCCCCTGGGCGGCTTCGCGTTCGGCACGACCGCCGAGTGGGGAACCGCCGACGCCCCAGCGCATCGCATCGGGACGCGACGAGTGCTCGACCTTGATGACGTCCGCGCCGTGCGCCGCGAGGTAGCGCCCCGCGCCACCGCTGGCCAGCAGCCACGCGAGGTCGATCACCTTGACCCCGGCGAGCGGCCACGCGTGCGCGTCGGGCTCCACCTCGGCGGGTGCGCGGAAGGCGCTCACCGGGTCGGGCTCCGCGTCGTGCTGTCCGAGCCGGGCCGCGAGTTCGGGAGTGCGCCACGGGTGCGCGTCGCAGACCCACTTGCCGCGGATCTGCGTGCCCCGGCGACCGCCGCCGAGGTCGAGCGGCGCGAAGGTGTCGCGGGCCCACCAGTGCGGGTCCTCGGCGTTCTCCTCGGGACGCCGCACCGGCGCCCACGGCAACCCGAGATCCTGGGCCCGGCGCCAGAGGTCGCTGTCGTAGTGCTCGCGCGAGATCGCGAAATCGAGCAGCTGGGCGAGCGCGAGCTTCGCCGCGAGGTCGTCCTCGCGCAGCTCCAGCGCCGGGTCGACGAGACCCGACCGGGCGACGAGGTCGACGCTGGCCGCGAAGGTATTGCTGAATCCGGGCAGATAGGTGCGGTAGGGCAGCCAGTACCGGCCGTCCTTGGTGCGCGAGAGCGTCGGGTAGTCGATGTACGGGCGCGAGTGCCGACCGGTCTGGCGTCGGTGGACCTGTGCGAGGTAGACCCAGTTCGGGACGTCGGTCTCGGTGTTCGTCGCGACCGCCTGATGGACGTTCACCTGGACGCGATCCCCGCTGCCGCTGCGACCGCGCGCGAGGAGCGCGAGCACGGCCGCGATCACGGCGTGCTCCCCGGCGATGTGGTATGACTGCCACATCTGCGGGGCCACCGGAGCCTCCGGATAGGAGCCCGACACGTCCGGGTCGTAGCCGCAGTTCTTCATGACGCCGCCGAGCGCGAGGTGGACGAGGTCGGATGCGGCGTACGAGCCCCAGGGGCCGTCGTCACCGAAGGCGCTGATCTCGACGACGACGAGCGCCGGACGCTCCGCGCGGATCTCGGCGACGACGTCGCGGACCGGCGCCCACACCTCGGACGAGGTGTCGAGCACCACGAGGTCGGCCGCGGCGAGGAGCGCGCGCAGCCGCGCGTCCTCCACCGAGGAGACCGTCACCGAACGCTTGCTCGCGTTGTAGTGCAGGTGGTGAAGACCGAGCGGGCTCCCGTCGACGTCGTCGACGAAGGGGCCCAGCGCGCGCGTCGGGCTTCCGTCGCGCTCTTCGACGCGCGTCACGGTGGCGCCCAGGGAGGCGAGCAGGCGCCCCGCGTATTCCACACGGGCCTCGCCGAGCTCGACGACGACGAGGCCCTCCAGGAGTGCCGCCTCAGCCATCGCCGTCTCCTCGCGGGACGAAGTACGGCACCCGGTACCCGTCGGACGCGTCCGCGAAGCGGACGTCGACCCGCGCGCCGACACGGAGTTCCGTGGAGTCGCACCCGGCGACGCACGCGAGCATCTGGAATCCCTCGTCGAGTTCGACGATGGCGGGGGCGTACGGGGTCGGGCTGTCGGGATTGGCCGGGCGGTGCACGACGGTCCACGAGACGACGGTTCCCCGACCGGCGCTGACCGCCCACCGGAAGTCCTCGTCGGCGTTCCCGCGCAGACGCGGCATCGGCGGGAACTGCGCGGCCCCCGAGGCGGGGAAGACCTGGAACCGGATCTCGCCGACCCGGTACCCCTCCCAGACATGCCGTTCGAGGCCGGATAGGGCGACCCCCGCCATCACCACCACGGGCAGCTGCAGCTTCACCGTCCACCCCCGAGCACGATGGCGTCGCAGAACAGCGCGCCGGCGCCGCCGTTGCTGGCGAACGCGATGCCCGCATCCGCCACCTGGCCAGGTCCGGCCCGACCCTGGATCTGCTGTGCGGCTCGCATGACGCGCTGCAGCAGCTGCGGCGTCTTCGCGTGGCTGTACGACATCGTCCCGCCGTCGGTCACGATGGCCATCGTCGACGGATCGTCGAGCCAGCCGGAGCGGATGGCGTCCTTGGCCTCCCCGTCGGCGAAGAACTCGAAGGCCTCGAGCTGTCGGAGCACCTCGAAGCTGAACGGGTCGTACCCCTCATAGACGTCGACGTCCGAGGGCGAGAGGCCGGCCATCCGGAACGCCGCCCGCGCGGCGGAGCGCCCGATGTTCCCGTTCGTCGAATCGGCGGTGGCCGAGTGGGGCAGTTCCCACGAGGGCGGGAACTTGTACATCGGGCCGTTCGTATTGATGCCGATCCCGAGGATCTCGACGAGGTCCGACTCCGGGAAGTGGTCGCGGGCGACGTCGCGGCGCATCAGCAGCATCGCGGCACCCCCCTCGGACGTGGTCGCGCAGTCGAGAAGGCGGAACGGCTCGGCGATCATGCGCGACGCGAGGATGTCGGAGGCGGTGAACGGACCCTGACCCTCGTACACCGCCCCGGGGGTGCGGCTCCCGTTGGTGCGGATGCGGGCCGCGATCGCCGCGAAGTCGTTCTCGTCGCTGCCGTAACGGCTCATGTGCTGACGCGCGACGAGGGCGAACTCCGCCGCGGTGTAGAGACCGACGGCGTTGACCCAGACGTGCGTCGGCCGGGTCCAGGTGGCCGTCGCGCGGGCATCACCGCGATGGCCGGCGCCGCCCTCGACCACGAGCGCCGACCGCACCATCCCCGATTCGATCGCCGAAGCCGCATCGAACACGCTGCGGATGCCGGGGGCCGAGTTGAGGGCGACGCCGTTGACGATGCCGAGGTCGTAGACGAGGTCGGCCGCCATCGACCCGAAGACGGACTCGACAGCGTCGACGCCGATCCCGCTCTGGGCGAGCAGCCCGTGGCAGGCCTCGAGGGCGATCGAGCGCGAATCGTGCCCGGGCAGCGACCGCGCCTGCGTCGTGTTGTGGGTCGCCACGATGACGACGTCGTCGAAACTCATGCGATCACCGCGCGAAGCCCATCTGATCCGGCAGGAACGTGACGATGTCGGGGAACGCGATCATGACGATGACGACCACGAGATCCGCGAGCAGGAGCGGGAGCACGCGCGCGAAGACCGCACCGATGTCGAGCCCCTTGGCGACACCCGCGACGACGAACACGTTGAGCCCGAAGGGCGGCGTCACCAGGCCGAGCTCGATGATCTTCACGAACACGATCGCGATCCAGATCTCGTGGTAGCCCAGGCCCACCAGAACCGGGAAGAACACCGGCACCGTCAGGATGAGGATCGAGTACGAGTCCAGGAACGCCCCGAGCACCAGCAGGATCGCGAGCGCCGCGAGCAGGATCGCGAGCGGCGGGATGCCGGAGGAGACGATGGCATCGCCCAGCCGGCCGGGCGCACCGCTGCGCGCGACCATGTACGCGAAGATCGATCCGCCGGCGATCAGGCTGAGCACCATCGTCGAGAGCGACCCGGTGTCGTGCACTGCCGCCCAGGTCGCCCGCAGCGCGCCGCGCACGTCGGACCGGCGCCGGATCCACAGGATCACGAGGGACGCCGCGGCCGCGACCGCCGCCGACTCGGTGACGGTGAAGATGCCGCTGTAGATGCCGACGAAGACGATCGCGAACACGACGGCGAGGTAGACGGTGCCGATCAGGTTCTTGCCCGTTACGCGCGTGTGCGAGAGTCCGGGAGCGCCCGGATCGGGGGTGTCGTGCCGGGTCGTCAGGGTCGACGCGGTCACCGGGGCCCCGCCGCCGACCGTCGCATCGACGAGGGCGTCGCGCTCGACGCGCGCAGTGAAGAAGCGCGTGCGGCTGAGCACCACGACCGCGATCGCGTAGGCCAGGACCGTCAGCACGCCGGGCACGACCCCGGCGACGAGCAGCTGGCCGATCGAGACCTGGGCGACGATGCCGAACACGACGAGCAGCACGGACGGCGGGATGAGCACGCCCACGGTGCCGGCGACCGAGACCAGGGCGGCGGCGCTCTCGCGCCGATAGCCGTGCTTGGTCATCTCGCCGATGGCCAGCTTGCCGACCGAGGCGACGACGGCCGCGCTCGCGCCGGTCACGGCGGCGAACATCCCGCACGCGAGGATCGTGGCGACGCCCACCCCGCCGGGGATGCGCCGCGTCAGGCGCGCGACAGTGACGAAGACGTCCTCGGCGACGCCGGCGCGTTCGATGAACATGCCCATGAACACGAACATCGGGATCACGATGAACGTGAACTGCGAGATGGCGGTGAACGCGAGGCTGCCGAGCGACCCGACGGCGTTGCCGAATCCGGCCAGCAGGACGATCCCGACGAAGCCCGAGGAGGCGAGCGAGATCCAGACCGGCTGCTTGAGGAAGACCAGGACCAGCAGCAGCAGGACCGAGAGCAGGACGATCGCGTCGTTAGACAAGGACGGCCTCCCGTCGCTCGGGGCGGAGGAGAGAGGACCGTGCGTACTCGATGAAGAAGATCGCCGCACCGAAGCAGAGCGCGATCTTCGCGGGGTAGACCGGGATCGGCACGATCCCGGGCTTGACCTCGGCGGCGAGAGTCGATTGGAGAGCCTGGTCGAAGAGGGCGTAGACGAGGATCGCCGCGACGGCGAGCGGCAGGATCGCGCCGACCCGGCGCGTCCAGACCGCGATCCGCTCGCTCGGCAGCCGGTCGAGCACGAGACCCGTGCGCACGTGGGACCCGTCCGACTCGGCCGGGCCGAGCGCGAGGCCGACGGCGACCACCATGACGACCTCCGACGCCTCGAGCAGCCCCGGGACGCTCCTGCCCGTCACGACGCGCGACAGGAGGTCGACGCAGAGCGTGACGATGAGGGCCGCGTAGAGCAGACCCGACAGGCTGCCGAGCCCCGCCATCGCCGCGCCCCAGATCCGCGAGGCCCTAGCCACGGAACGCCATCCAGGTGGTCTTGGTCCGGGTGAAGGAGAGGATGTGCTCGACACCCGACTCGCGCCCGACCCCCGAGTCCTTGACGCCGCCGAACGGAGCGGCGACGTCGAGGTTCTGCCAGCAGTTGACCCAGACTGTCCCCGCTTCGAGAGCCCGCGAGACGCGGAGCGCGCGATCGACGTCCGAGGTCCAGAGGCCGGCGGCGAGGCCGAAGTCGCCCGCGTTGGAGCGCTCGATGACCTCCTCCTCGGAGGAGAAGGGCAGGACCGAGACCACCGGCCCGAAGATCTCGCGCCGATTCACCGCCATGTCGTCCGTCGTCTCGACGAGCGCGACGGGGAGGCGGAAGTTGCCCATCTCCCGATGCAGCCGCTCGTCGACGCGCACGTCGAACCGGTGGATCCGCGCGCCCTGGGCGACTGCGCCCTCGAGCAGGGTGTCGACGGTCGCGGCCTGCGCCGCGGTCGCGAGCGGGCCGAAGTCGGTGGTCTCGTCGAGGCTGAAACCCACCCGCATCCCGGCGATCTGCCGGTTCATCCGCTCGAGGAACTCGTCGACGATCGACTCGTGCACGAACAGGCGCGATCCGGCGCTGCAGATCTGGCCGCTGTTCTGGAAGGCGGCGGCCACGGACCCCCTCGCTGCGGCGCCGAGGTCGGCGTCCGCGAAGACGATGTTCGCGGACTTGCCGCCGAGCTCGAGAGTGTACGTCTTGAGCTGCGCGCCCGCCGTCGCCGCGATCGCCTTGCCGGCGTTCGAGGATCCGGTGAACGCGATGTGATCGACACCCTCGTGCCCGACGAGGATCCGCCCCGTCTCGGCGGCTCCCGTCACCACGTTGAACACGCCGTCGGGAGCGCCCGCCTCGGTGACGTACTCCGCCACCCGCAGGGCGGACAGCGAGGAGTACTCCGAGGGCTTGGCGACGACGGTGCAGCCCGCCGCGAGCGCCGGGGCGACCTTCCAGATGAGCGATCCGATCGGGCCGTTCCACGGCACGATCGCCGCCACGACGCCGGCCGGCTGCCGCGTCGTGAAGACGTGGTGGTCACCGGGAGTCGAGACGTTGACGGTGTGCCCCTCGAGCTGGAGCGCGAGTCCCGCGTAGTACCGCAGCAGACCGACTACACGGGCGCGGTTCGCGCGGGTCCGCGTGATGGGGCCGCCGTACTCCTGCGAGTCGAGCCGCGCGAGCTCGTCGTAGCGCTCGTCCACGAGATCCGCCACGCGGGTCAACAGGGCGTTGCGCTGCATCGGGGTCCACCGGCCCCACTCGCCCCGGAGGGCTCGGCGCGCCGCTCCGACCGCCGCGTCGACGTCCGCTTCGCGGGAGTCGACGAGGGTCGCGAGGGGGTCGCCGCTGTCCGGTGCGGAGCTCGTCAGCGACAGCGTGCCGAGTCCGGCGGCGTGCGCCCCGCCGATGTAGTTCCCGACCTCGATCACGGCAGCGGCTTCCGTCCGGGGATGCCCGCCGTGTAGCCGCCATCGATCGGGATGTGCGCCCCGCTGATGTACGACGAGCGGCTCGACGCGAGGAAGAGCGCCAGCTCGGCGATCTCGCTCGGCGCCGCCGCCCGCGCCAGGGCGGTGTGGTCCATGAGTCGCTGCCGCCCGGCATCGATGAGCCCCTTGTCGGCCCCGGCGGGGTCGAAGAAGTGGTTCGCCATCGGGGTCTCGACCAGGCCCGGGCAGATCGCATTGACGCGGATGCCGTACTGCCCGTATCGCAGGGCGAGCGACTTGGTCAGACCCACGACCGCGAACTTCGCCGTGCTGTACAGCGGGCTCCCGGTGGCCCCCATCATCCCCGAGGTGGACGAGGTGAAGATCACCGAGGGGGCGTCCGACTGGCGCAGCCAGGCGAACGCCTCAGCGGTCGCGAAGACCCCCGACTGCACGTTGAGGTTCATGCAGAGCGCGTACGCCTCCGGCGTGATCTGCTCGAAGTCGTTGTCTCCGAAGATGCCGGCGTGGTTCCAGAGGATGTCGAGGCCGCCGAGGGTCGTCGCGGCCTCCGCGACGACCCGGCGAGCCTCGAGGGGGTCGGTGAGGTCGGCGCGCAACCCGACGACCGTGCGGTCGGGGTGCTGGGCGCCGATCTCCGTCGCGACCCGGGTGACCCCGTCCTGGTCGATGTCGACCAGGACGAGGTCCGCCCCTGCGGCGGCGAACGCCTCAGCGCCCGCCCGCCCCATTCCCGACGCGGCGGCCGTGATCACGGCCCTGCGTCCCTCGAGCTCGAGCGTGCTCACGCGGCGGCGCACCTCTCGACACCGTTGAGCCCGGCGTCGTCGGGGTTCATCCCGGCCTTCGCCTCGTCGACCACGGCGAGGAAGCCGTCGGCGTCGAGACCGGCGTCCTCGACGCGCTGCTTCCAGTTCGCGATCGCGGGCGCCGAGGCGATGGCCGCCCACTGCTCACGGTCGGCGTCCGACCAGGCGTCGAAGGTGACGCCCGCCGCGGTCAGGTCGGCGCACACCTCGTCTTCGATCGCCGAGTTGTTGCCGAGGTAGGTGGCGACGGCGTCCTGGAAGGCTCCCCGCACGATCTCCTGCTGGTGCTCGGTCAGCGAGTCCCACTTGGCCGAGTTCGCGATCACGACCGAGGTGGAGTAGGTCCCGATGCCCGCGTCGTAGATGTGCGACGAGACCTCGTTGAGGCTGAACGTCGGGACGTTCGCCATCGGGAGCCCGACGTACCCGTCGAGCAGGTTGGTGTCGAGGGCCTGGTAGACCTCCTGGATCGGGAGGTTGACCGAGTTGCCGCCGGCCGCTCCGATCGCGATCGCCATGTCGCCCAGCGCGCGCATCGACTTGCCCTGGATCGCGTCGAGGCCGTCCATCGGCTCCCGCGAGCTCAGGATCGACGGCGGGTTCGGGTAGAACGCGACGGCCTCGACTCCGGCACCGCGGAACTCGTCGCCGAGAGCGTCCGAATTCGCGGTGACCGCGTCGATCACGACCGCCATCTCCTCCGCAGAGGCCAGCGAGAACGGCAGCGAGAAGTAGTTCGAGAGGGGCAGCTCGGCCGGGAAGTAGTTCGGCACGCTCCACCCGAGGTCGGCGCGTCCCGACTTGATGGCCGTCAGGCTGTCCTGGTTGGTGACGAGGCTGCCGTCGTAGCTGACGTCGATCGTGATCGACCCGCCGCTCTCCTCCTCGATCTGGTCGAAGGCCTGCTGGAGGGCGCGGCTGCTGGGGTCGCTCTCGCTGTGGACGTGACCGAAGACGAGGGTGACGGGCGGATCGTCCGTGCCCTCACCTCCGCTCGTGCCGGTCGTGCATCCTGCGACGAGCGCGGTGACGCCGGCGAGGCCGACGATCGCGATGGTCCGGCGGGACGTAGAGAACATGACAAGTCTCCTTTGACTCTGGTGCGGATCCGAGCCGAGCGGCTCGGGTCGATGGAGGGGACGTTAGGACCGGGCGTATCGATGCATCAATGACCTCGAGTTCGGTTCTCGATTACTGAGACATCGGGGGGTCGGCGGGGGCCGGCCGCGCCGACTCGCCGCGCAGCATGAGCTCCGCGGCCTCGGGAACCGACATCCCGACACGGACGCCGAGGGCCGATGCCGCCCGGTTCACGGTCGAGAGGACGCCGTCGTCCCAGGTGCTCAGCGGGTCGCCGATCCGGGCCGAATCCGTCGAGACCGCGGCGGCCGCGATGCCGTGCTCGTCGAGCGTCTCGAGCCCCTCGACCCCGGATCTGTCGAGACCGAAGCCCGCGTCGTTGCAGATGAGACCGCGGGGTTTCGTGCGCAAGGCGTAGGTCGCCATCACCTTCGCGCCGTGCGAGGCGACGACGAGCACGTCGCGGGAGAGGTCGCCCGAGATGCGCGACGACGACCAGACCGCCAGGATCCGGCCGCGATCGGACTCGTGCTGCACGTGGATCGATTCGTCGACGACGCCCTCGACGTCGTGCGGGGTGCCCGCAGGAGCGTCGAGCATGTGCTTCGCGGCCTCCTCGCCCGACATCCCGAGGCGTACGCCCACGTCGCGCGCGGCGTCGTTGACGGCCGCGACGTGGCCGGTCAGCAGCGTCTCCCCTCCGGAGAGCCGCGCCTCGGCGGTGGCGATCGCCGCCGCGGGCACACCGTATTCGTCGGCGAGGGGGAGCCCCGCGGTTCCGGCAGCGTCCTTGCCGGGGCCGCCCTCATGGGCGATCCAGCCCCGTGCCCCCTGTCGGATGGGCAGGATGCCGGTGGGCCGGCCCGCGAACGAGGCGCCGAGAACCACGGCGTCGGCGAGGTCGTCGTCGTCCTCGAAGGAGGTCAGCGAGTCGCCGACGAGGATCCGGCCGCGCTCATCCCGGAAGTGGACGCGGTATCCCACGCCCCAGCGATTGCCCTGCGTCATGCGTCCACCGCTCAGTCGACCCAGGCGATATCGATGTCGGCGATGTCCTGGTCGTCGAGGTTGACCACGATGTTGTCGGGGGTCCTGGTCGTCATCCAGACGAGCTCCTCGGTGTGGCTGAGGTTGCCCTCGATGTGCGGCACGAACGGCGGCACGTAGACGAAGTCGCCTTCGGACATGTAGAGGATCTCCTCGTAGCGCTCTCCGAACCGGATGAACGCGTTGCCCTTCAGAACGTACCCGCCCGTCTCCGCCTCGCCGTGGTGATGCGCGCCGGACGCCTCGCCCGGGCCGGTGTACACCTTGCCGAACCAGAGTCCGACCACCTCGGTGTTCTCGACCGAGACACCGGAGTATCGACGGGCGTTGGCGGTCTGCCCCTGCGCCATGGGGATCTCCCCCGCGCGTTGCACACTGAGCGCCTTGAGTGGGCTATCGGTCATGGTCGTCTTCTCCTGGTCGGAATTCGGCGGCGATCGGATTGGTGAGAGGTTCGAGATTGTCGAGGCTGATCGACACGACATCGCCGGGCACCAGCCACCGCGGAGGTGTCGCCGCCGCGCCGACACCCCCCGGCGTGCCCGTCGCGATCACGTCGCCGGGCCGCAGGGTCGTCCACTGCGAGCAGTAGGCGATGAGCTCCGGGATGTCGAAGAGAAGGTCGGCGACCGACGACTCCTGGACCACCTCTCCGTTCAGCGTGGTCCTGAGCATCGCGTCGAAGGGCTCGCGCGGGTCGTCGGGGACCGTGATCGAGGGGCCGAGGGCACCGCTGCGAGGGAAGTTCTTGCCGGGGGTGAACTGCGGGGAGTGGCGCTGGAAATCCCGCACGCTCCCGTCGTTCAGGAGCGTGTACCCCAGGACATGATCGAGCGCGGCGTCCCGGCCGATGTCGCGGCCGGGGGTCCCGATGACGACGGCGAGTTCGCCCTCGTAGTCGAACTGCGAACTCGCCCGCGGGGCGATCATCGGCTCGCCGTCCGCGACGAGGCTGTCGGGGAAGCGAGGGAAGATCACGGGGTGGGTCGGCTCCTCGCGACCCAGCTCGCGGATGTGCGCGCGGTAGTTGTGACCGACGCAGAGCACCTTCGATGTCGGGTCGAGCGGCGGCAACAGCCGCACCGCTTCGCGCTCGCCCTCGGAGAGGATCGCCCCCCGGCTGCCCGCGGCGTCGCGCCGATCGGGGAGACCGTCGGTCACGCGGATCGCCGCGCCGTCGTCGATCCCCCAGCGCTCGTGTCCGCCGAGCAGGAAACGCCGGATCCTCATCCGCTCATCTCCTTCGATGCTCGAGGGTGCCGTCGGGGACACACTCGGCTCCCGGACACGGGGAATCAACCTGCCCGCACCCTCGTCTCACATAACGAGATTTCGCCGGGGTTTGGTCAGGAAACGGGGCCGTGCCGCGCGGGACGCCCCAAGCTCGGAACCGGTGACACCGAGGTCCACCGACGGCTCGGGGTCGACCGATGCGGACGCTCCGGCGCCCGCTCCCGTGGAGAGAGGCCCGATGACGATCCGAGCGCTGACCGTTCTGACCCGGCGACCCGAGCTCAGCGTGCCCGAGTTCCGGGCGTACTGGCGGGATCACCATGCGCCCTTCGGCGCCGCGTTCCCGCACCTCCGGTCGTACACCCAGCACCACGTTGTCGACTCCATCGCCCGCGGGATTCCGGCTCCCGACGCGACGGTCGACGGATTCTCCGACCTGATCTTCGCCAGTCGCGAGCACTTCGACGAGTCCCTTGCGAGCGACGCGGCTCGGGAGGCGTCGACCGACGCGGCACGATTCATCGCGCGCATGCGCATGTACGTCACCGAGGATCACGCCGTCGTCTCCGGCGACGCCGCGAACGAGGTGACCAGCGGCGCGGGCTTCGCCGCCGCCAACCGGTTCGGCCCGGGCGAGGCGTTCCCGCGACACCACCACGCCCGCGCGACGGAGATCATCGTGTGCACCTCGGGCTCCCTCACGATCGAGATCGAGGGGACGAGCGTCGAGCTCGGCGTCGGGCAGCAGGCGGTGATCCTCCCCGGCCAGCGGCACCAGACCTCGAACCGTTCGGGGCTGCCGGCCGAGCTGATCTACGTCAAGACCCCCTACGACCCGGACGACGTGGTGTGGACGAACGACAAGTAGCGACTCAGCCCCGCGCCGCCGTCGTCGGCGTTCTCGCCTTCGTGGTGTCGGCGACCGTGATCGTCTCGATCCCGACGCTCCTGCTCGCCGCGGTCTACCCGGCCCTCGACGATGAGCTCGGCTTCGGCGGTACGACACTCGGATCGGCGGTCGGCGCCTACTGGGCGACCGCGGCGGTCGGATCCGCGGTCGTCGCACGCGTCGGCTCCCGCGCCGGGGCGTCGCTGCTGCTCGTGGCGGCGTTCGCCCTCGCGGCGGTCAGCACGGCGGGTGTCGCGGTGTGGACCCCGACACCCTCCGCGCTGGTGGCATGGATCGCCCTCGGCGGCGTCGCCTCCGCCTGCGCGCACCCGGCGGCCAACCACGTGCTCGCCGGCGTGATCTCGGGCCGCCGCGCCTCCGCCGCGTTCGGCCTCAAGCAGGCCTCCGTGCCGATCGCGGGGCTGCTGGCGGGGGTCTCCGTGCCGCTGATCGTCGCCGTCTTCGGATGGCGGGCCGCGTTCGCGTCGGCCGCGTTCGTCGCCGCGGGCCTTCTGCTGGTGACGCTCCTCGCCCGACGCTCCGGCGGGCGCGCCGAATCGCGACCCATCCGCCGTGATCGGAATCCGCACCGACGCCTGATCGCTCTCTCGGCGGTCGGCGGACTCGCATCCGGCGCCGCCACCGCGAGCGCGACGTTCTTCGTCGTCGCCGCGGTCGATCGCGGGGTCGCCGCAGCGGACGCCGCGCTCCTGCTCGCGACCGCCGGCGCGCTCTCGGCGGGGACCCGGATCGCGGTCGGGTGGCTGGCGGCCGGACGTGCGGGAGCCGCGCTGCGGTGGCTGTCACTGCTGGTCGCCCTGGCGACGATCGGCGCGACCCTGCTCGCGACGGGGACGGGCGGCTGGTTCGTCGTCGGGTTCCTCGCGGTGGTCGGCGTGGGGTGGGGCTGGCCGGGACTGCTGCACTACGTCGCGCGCCTGGCACCGGACCCTCGCTCGGCGACGGGTCTCGTGCTGCTGGGAACGTATTCGGGCAATGCGGCGGGCCCGCTGCTGTTCGGTGTCGTGAGCACCACGGTGGGGATCGCGACAGCATGGTGGGTGAACGCCGCCGCCCTCGGCGTCTCGTCCGTGATCGCGGGAGCGACGGCGTGGGCGAACCGGAGGACGGGATGACGACAGGGACCGGGCGGATCACGTGGGCGATCAAGGAGTCGCTCCTCGACTACCTCCACGCCGACCCCGAGCTCGGTGTCGAGCTCGCCGACGGGGCGACGTTCGACAGTGTCCGCGGTGCGTCGCTCCCGTGCGTCGTTCGTGGCGACGGCACCGTCGAGGCGACGGGGTCCGTCGTCCTGACCGCCCTGGGCGGCTCCCTCACCGTCGCCCTCCGCGGGGTGGTGATCAGCCGGGGTCGTCTCGTCACCGCGGACCCGCTCGGGGGCCCGGGCGACCGTCGCGCCCTCGTCGACCTTCGCCGAACGAGCCCACCCGACCCCGACCCGAGAGTCACCAGGTACGAGGCGCGGCTGTCGCCGGAAGCCGCGGTGCTGTTCGCGTTCCGCTACCCGCCGTCGACCCGGTTCGCCGACCTCGCTCTCGTCCCCGACGACGCGGCGACGGTTCGGATCCCGTGACGCCGTGACACCGGGCGCCGCGGCCCTGGTCGCCGGAGTGCCCGGAGACGCGCCCCTCAGGCCTCGACCGGCACCAGCCGGCGCAGCTGCGTCACGTGGCGCGGTTCGAGCTCCGCGACGCTGCGCACCTGCAGCAGCTTCATGGTGCGCACCACCTGCTCGGAGAGGATCTGGATGGTGCGGTCCACCCCGGCGCGGCCGCCCGCCATGAGCCCGTAGAGGTACGCCCGCCCGACGAGCGTGAATCGCGCCCCCATCGCGATCGACGCGACGATGTGGGCGCCGTCCATGATCCCGGTGTCGACGGCGACCTCGGTGTCGCGCCCGACCTCGCGCACGACCCGCGGCAGCAGGTGGAAGGGGATCGGCGCGCGATCGAGCTGGCGCCCGCCGTGGTTGCTGAGGATGATGCCGTCGACCCCGAGGTCGGTCAGCTTCGTGGCGTCCTCGAGGGTCTGCACGCCCTTCACCACGAGCTTGCCGGGCCACATCCCGCGGATCACGTCGAGGTCGGCGAAGGAGATCGAGGGGTCCATCGCGCTGTCGAGCAGCTCCCCCACGGTGCCGCCGGTCGAGCTGAGGGAGGCGAACTCGAGCTTCGGGGTCGTCAGGAAGTCCCACCACCACCAGGGCCGCGGGATCGCGTTCGCGATCGTCCTCGCGCTGAGCGCCGGAGGGATCGAGAAGCCGTTGCGCTTGTCGCGCAGCCGCGCCCCGGCGACCGGCGTATCGACGGTGAACATGAGGGTGTCGAAGCCGGCCGCGGCGGCGCGCTCCACGAGTCCGTAGGAGATCTCGCGCTGCCGCATCACGTAGAGCTGGAACCAGTTGCGGCCCTCGGGGTTCGCCGCCGTGACGGCCTCGATCGAAGTGGTGCCGAGGGTCGAGAGGGTGAAGGGGATCCCCGCCGCCCCCGCCGCGGCGGCACCCGCCTCCTCGCCCTCGGTCTGCATGAGCCGGGTGAAGCCGGTCGGCGCGATTCCGAAGGGCATCGCCGAGGGCCCGCCCCAGATCGTCGTCGACGTGTCGACGGTCGACACGTCGGTGAGGATCGCCGGGTGGAACTCGATGTCGTCGAAGGCCTGGCGGGCGCGCGCGAGCGAGATCTCGCCCTCCGCCGCGCCGTCGGTGTAGTCGAAGGCGGCGGCCGGGGTGCGGCGCTGCGCGATCGCGCGCAGGTCGTGGATCGTGAGGGCGCGCGACAAGCGGCGCTTCTTCGCGCTCAGCACGGGCTTCGGGAACCGCAGCAGCTCGAAGATCTCGCGCGGGCGGGGGAACTGGCGCGTCACCATGGGGTGCCTTCCGTCTCGGCGGGGGTCTCGAGGTGCACGAGCAGCAGCTCGCGCGCGTGGAGCACGTGAGAGCGGGCCGCGGCCTCGGCCGCCCGCGGGTCGCTCGCGACGATCGCGTCGAGGATCGCCTGGTGCTCGCGGGCGATCTCGCGCGGCGCGAGCAGTCGTTCCGCTTGCACCTGCGCGATGCCCAACTCGATCTCGCCGAGCAGCAGGCCGTGCAGCCGCGTCAGCCGCGGCCCGCGTTGGCCCGCGACGAGCGCACGGTGGAAGGCGAGGTCCGCGTCACCGGCGGGGGCGTCCGCGGCGGCCGCGTCGAGCACCGAGCGGTGCGCCGCGACCGCCTCGGGGGGCACCGCACCGTCCCGCGCGAGCCGCGCGACGGCGGCGGCCTCGAGCACGGCACGGGTGTCGAAGAGGTCGGCGACGTCGTCGGGGGTGAGCCGCGGGACGCGCGCGCTGCGGTGGGCCTCGCGCGCGAGGAGTCCCTCGGTGACGAGCCTCTCGATCGCGAGGCGCGCGGTCGGACGGGCCACGCCGAAACGGCCGGCGAGGACCGCTTCGGTCACCGCGGCACCGGCGGGCAGCCGCTGGGCGAGGATGTCGGTCCGCACCGCGCGCACGATCGCCTCGGGCAGCACCCGGCTGTCGTCGTCGGTCATCGTCGCTCCACGGCCCGAGTCGGCGGGCTGGAACGATTGTCACACAATCCGGCGGATTGTCGAACAATCTCGAGACGGCGGCCGGAGCGCCGCGGGTCCGGCGGTCACGAGCCGCGCCGCCCCGCCTCCCGCAGCCAGCGCACCAGGCGCGCGGTCGAGACGACGGCCTCGGGCACGTCCTGATTGAGGTGCCCGTGCTCCGTGCCCGGCTCGGTCACCATCTCGACGTCGACGCCCGCCGCAGCGAGCTCGGCGCCGAAGGCCTCCCCCGAGGCGCGCAGGGTGTCGGCCTCCGCGTTGAGGATGCGCACGGGCGGCAGGCCGGCCAGGTCGTGGCCGCCGGGGAAGGCGTAGGGCGAGTCGGCGGGGCCGGGGTGGCCGAGGTAGTTCGCGTTCATCCGCCGGACGCCGTCGGCATCGAACCGGTGCGGGCGGGGCAGGCTCGCGACGGCCGCCTCGAGCTCGGCGCTCGCGGGAGGCAGCTCGAGGTGCACGATCGGGTAGACGAGCAGCAGCATCCGCGGGGTCGGACCGCCCTCGTCCCTCAGCCGCAGGGCCGCGCCGGCGGCCAGGTCGGCGCCCGCGCTCGCGCCGCCGAGCGCCCAGCCCCGCGCACGCGGAGCGACCCCGCGGCGCCTACGCCCGCGACCCGGCGCCGACCCGCTCCGCGCCGCGAACCAGAATGCCGCCGTTACCTCCTCCGACGCGACCGGGAAGTGCACGCTCGTCGGTCGCGGTGAGGGATCGGCGTTCCGGAACGGCGGCGCGAGCCGGTAGCCGACTGAGACCACGGGGATGCCCCGCGCGGCCAGATCGCGCGCGACCCGGTCGGCCTCGGGCATGTCGAGGTCGCCGTAGGCGAAGCCGCCGCCGTGCGCCCAGACCAGTCCGATCGGGGAGGTGCCGCGCGCGCCGCGCCGTCGGTAGATCCGCACCGGCAGCTCGCCGTGCGGACCCGCGAGCGTGCGCCGCTCGACGGCGACGAGGGCCCGGCGCAGTCGCGCGGTCGGGGAGTTCGGGTGTCGCGGCATCTCTCGATCCTGCCCGCTGATCTGCCGGGCGTGCGCACCGCTCGAGCTCAGCGCCCCGCCGCGATCCGCCGCGTCAGCGCGTGCGCCTGCTCGAGCAGCACGCGCCCGATCTCGCGCTGCCGTTCGGGGCGGAACCGCGACTCGACCCCGGTCGCCGAGAGCGCCCAGGCCGGGCGGCCGTCGGGGGCGAAGACGACGGCGCCCATCCCCCAGCTGCCCTCGACGAGCAGGCCGGGGTTGACCGCGTAGCCGGTCTCGCGGGTGAGGGCGAGCCGCTGCCGCAGCGGGCCGGCGGCGTGCGCCGGGCCCCACTCGGGCACCAGGTCGACGCGGGAGAGGTACTCCTCGCGCTCGGGCTCGGGCAGCAGGGCCAGGATCGCGAGCCCGGCCGAGGCGACCCCGAGCGGGAAGCGGATGCCCTCGTAGAGCACGTGCGAGCGCAGCGGGAAGCTGCCCTCCTCGCGCACGAGGCAGACCGTCTCGTCGCCGCGCCGGGCGGAGAGGAACGCGCTCTCGCCGGTCAGCCGGGCGACGGCGCGCACCGTCTCGGCGGCGAGCGCCGCGACGTCGTAGCGCGCGGCGGCGACCGAGCCCATGACGTAGAGCTCGGGGCCGAGCAGCCAGCCGCCCCGGAGGGGATCGCGGTCGACGAAGCCCTCGGCCGCGAGCGCGGTGAGGAGCCGATGCGCGGTGGGGCGGGTGATCCCGACGAGCTCGGCGACCCGGCGCGTCGGCAGCGACTCGGGCGCGTGCGAGCTGACCGCGCGCAGCACGGCGGCGACCCGGCCCACGACCTGGGTGCCGGAACCCCCGGCCGGACCGCGCTCCGACGTCATGTCCATATTGTGGACCCGGATGTCCACGTTGGCCACATCGCGTGCGGAAGTCGACGGCGCGCGCGCGCCGACCTAACCTGCCCACGAGCGGCCGACCCGGCGCGGAGACGGCCGCGGTGGCAGCGACGACGGAGTCGGGAGCGGAATGAGCAAGCACTACTCGAGCGCCGCGGAGGCGCTCGCCGACGTGGTCGCCGACGGGCAGACCATCGCGGTCGGCGGATTCGGGCTCTCGGGCAACCCGAGCGACCTCATCGAGGCGCTGCGCGACACCGGCGTGCGCGACCTCACGATCGTGAGCAACAACATGGGCGTCGACGGCAAGGGCCTCGGGCTGCTGATCGAGGCGAAGCAGGTGCGCAAGGTCGTCGCGTCCTACGTGGGCGAGAACAGGCTGTTCGCCGAGCAGTTCCTCTCCGGGCAGCTCGAGGTCGAGTTCGCCCCGCAGGGCACGCTCGCCGAGCGGATGCGCGCGGGCGGCGCCGGCATCCCCGGCTTCTACACGAAGACGGGCGTCGGCACTCCCATCGCCGAGGGCAAGCCGACGATGACCTTCGACGGGCAGGAGTACCTGCTCGAGCGCGGCATCGTCGCCGACGTCGCGCTCGTCAAGGCGCACCGGGCCGACACCGAGGGCAACCTGATCTACCGGATGACCGCCCGCAACTTCAACCCGCTCGCCGCCACCTGCGGCCGGGTCACGATCGCGGAGGCCGAGATCGTCGAGGACGACTTCCTCGACCCCGACCTGATCCAGACCCCGGGGATCTTCGTGCAGCGCGTCGTCACCGCGGCCCCGCGCGAGAAGGACATCGAGCAGCGCACCGTGCGCCCGCGGCCGGGCGTCGAGCAGGAGGTGGCGTGACCATGGCATGGACCCGTGAGCAGATGGCGGCGATCGCGGCGCGCGAGCTCCGCGACGGCCAATACGTCAACCTCGGCATCGGCATCCCGACCCTCGTGGCCAACCACCTGCCGCCCGGCGTGCACGTCACCCTGCAGAGCGAGAACGGCATGCTCGGCATGGGTCCGTTCCCGGTCGAGGGCGAGGAGGACGCCGACCTCATCAACGCCGGCAAGCAGACCGTCACGATCCTGCCCGGCGGCAGCTTCTTCGACTCGGCGACCTCGTTCGCGATGATCCGCGGCGGCCACGTGCAGGCCGCGATCCTGGGCGCGCTGCAGGTGTCGGGGCACGGCGACCTGGCGAACTGGCAGATCCCCGGCAAGCTGGTCAAGGGGATGGGCGGCGCGATGGATCTGGTCGCCGGCACCCCGCGGGTCGTGGTCATCACCGAGCACGTCGCGAAGGACGGCTCGCCGAAGATCGTCGAGGAGTGCGACCTGCCGCTGACCGGGCGCCGGGTCGTCCACCGCATCATCACCGACCTCGCGGTGTTCGATGTGAGCGAGGATGGTCTCGTGCTGCGCGAACTCGCGCCCGACGTCACCGAAGACGAGGTGCGCGACAAGACCGGCACCGGATTCCGCACCGAACTGGAGGTCGCCGCATGAGCGCCGTGATCGCGGGCTACGCCCGCACCCCCTTCGTCAAGTTCTGCGGCGTGTTCGCGCGCATCCCCGCCCACGAGCTCGGAGCGCACGCGGCCCGCGCCGCCCTGTCGCGCGCCGGCGTCGCCCCCGAGCGCGTCGACCAGGTCGTCGCCGGGCAGGTGCTGCTCGCCGGCGCCGGCCAGAACCCGGCGCGGCAGATGGCGGTCGCCGCCGGGATCCCGCTGACGACCCCGTCGTGGATCGTCAACATGGTGTGCCTCTCGGGCGCCGAGGCCATCGCGCACGGCGCGCGGCTGATCGAGACCGGCGACGCCGAGGTCGTGCTCGCGGTCGGGATGGAGTCGATGTCGCAGGCCCCGCACCTCGTGCCGGGCGCGCGGCTGGGCAAGAAGTACGGCGCGATGGAGCTGCTCGACGCGATCGAGGTCGACGGCCTGCTCGACTCGTTCGAGCACCGTCTGATGGGCGCCTCGACGGAGGCCTTCAACGAGGGCAAGGACCTCTCCCGCGAGCGCCAGGACGCGTTCGCCGCGGCGTCGCACCAGCGCCTCGTGGCGGGCCGCGACTTCCTCGCCGGCGAGATCGAACCGTACGTCGTGAAGGAGGGCCAGGAGCCGGTCGCGCACGACGACGGCGTGCGCCCCGACACGACCGTCGAGAGCCTCGCGAAGCTGCGCCCCGCGTTCGCGAGCGAGGGCACCATCACGGCCGGCAACTCCTCGCAGATCTCCGACGGCGCGGCCGCCGTCGTGCTCGTGAAGGAGGAGCTCGCCGCGTCGCTGGGCGCCACCCCGATCGCGCGCGTCGTCGCCCACGGCCTCGTCGCCGGCCCCGACGTGTCGCTGCACGCGCAGCCCGCGGCGGCGATCGAGGCCGCGATGGCGAAGCTGGGGCGCCCCGTGTCCGACCTCGCGGCGATCGAGATCAACGAGGCCTTCGCCGCGGTCGGGGTGCACTCGACCGACCGGCTGGGCGTGGATCCCGCAATCGTCAACCGCCACGGCGGCGCGATCGCGCTCGGCCACCCCGTCGGCGCCTCGGGCACCCGCATCGTCGGCACCCTCGCGCGCCAGCTGCAGGCGCTCGGCGCCGGATCGCTCGGGGCCGCCGCGCTGTGCGGCGGCGGCGGGCAGGGCTCGGCGATCGTGCTCGAAGCGGTCTGAGGCCGACGGTGGCGGCGGGCCGGCCCACCGTGCCCGCCCCCAGGTGACGGCGCCGCTAGCCTGACGCCGTGTCCGGCATCACCGATCTCGCGACCCTGCTCGCCTCGCTCGACCCCGTGCGCCGTGACGGCGAGTGGGTCTACGTCGACACTCTGCCGGCCGGAGTGGTCGCCGAAGCGAGCGTGCGCGAGGCGGAGGGCGGGTCGTTCGTCGTCGCGCGCGCCGACGCCGACGCGCGCGGGCTGCGCTACGACTTCGTCGCGGCGTGGATCGAGCTGCGGGTGCATTCCGCGCTCGAGGCGGTGGGGATGACGGCGGCCTTCGCGACCGCGCTCGGCCGGGCGGGCATCCCGGCCAACGTGATCGCCGGCCTGCGGCACGACCACGTGCTCGTTCCGGCGGACCGCGCCGACGACGCGCTCGCCGCGCTGCGCGGCCTCGCGGGCGAGCAGGACGGCTAGCCCAGCCGCGCCGCGATCGCCCGCGCGCCCTTGACGGCGATCGCGACGCTCATGAGCGTCGGGTTCACGGTCGTCGCGGTCGGGATCAGCGCGTTGCCGCCGACGACGAGGTTCTCGAAGCCCCACACCCGCGACTCGGGGTCGGCGACGGAGGTGCCGTCGTCGGCCGGGCCCATCCGCATGGTGCCCTGGTAGTGCAGGCTCGATCCGGGCGGCAGCAGGCGCGGCTCCGCGACGAACTCGCCGAGCGCCGCACCGGCGCGCCGCAGGCGCGCGGTCGCGTCGGCGATCTCCGCCTCCTCCGCCTCGGTGAGCGCGTACTCGATCGTCATGTTCGGGAGGCCGAGGTAGTCGAGTTCGGCGTCGTCGAAGCGCACGCCGTCCTCGACGCGGGGCTGCTTGCGCATCCCGTAGCCCATGTTGACGTAGCCCCAGCGGTTCGCGGGGGCGTCGCCGAGCAGCCGGAACGGGGGCGTCTCGGCGTACATCACCTGCAGCGAGAACGGGTGCTCGGGCTCGGAGAAGGGGATGCGGTTGACCGCCGCGACGGGATCCACCGGGTTCGCCGACCGCCGTTCGAGTTCGGCGTCGAGCTGCGCCGAGGTGGCGTGGCGCTCCATCTTCTCGGCGGCGAGCGCGACCGTCGAGATCACCATCGGGTGCTCGGTGAGGTAGCGCCCGAGCGCAGCCGGGCGGATGCCGCTGGCCCACAGCAGCTGCGGCGAGCGGAACGCGTCGGCGGCCACCACGACGACGTCGGCGGGGACGGTCCGGGTCTCTCGCGAGCGCAGGTCCTCGACGACGACGCCGGTGACGACGCCCGCGTCGTGTTCGATCCGGCGCACGAGGTGCAGATCGTGCAGCGCGAAGCGCTCGGCGAGCGCACTGCCGGGCTCGACGAGCGGGCCGAGAACGGTGTCGGCCCCGGTCCAGCGCATCGATCCGTCGGGCTGGGGGTCCCCCGCGACGGGCAGGGTGCTCGGGCCGCGGCCCTCGGGCAGCTCGGCGCCGAACTCCTCCTCGAGGAGGGCACGGATCGCCCGGCCGACGGCCGAGTCGGCGAAGGCCGCGCTCTGGCCGTGCAGCAGGCCCTCGGCCGCCTCGACGAGCTCGTCCCACTCGCTCTCGAGGAACGGGATCCGCTCGCTGAAGGCGGGACGCGGGATCGCGCAGGTCCAGTGCGCGCCCTGACCCCCGACGTTGGTCGCGGCGGCCGCGGCGGGGAAGCTCGCCGCGTGCGCGGAGCCTTCGCCCCCGAAGTCGAGCAGGAAGGTGCCCTGCCGCGCGGTGAACATCCCCTCGACGACCGCGGAGTCGGGGATGCCGAGCGAGGACCGGTAGCTGCCCGACTGCGGACCCTGCGAGGCCTCGCGGGCCGCCTCCTTCGCCGCCGGGTCGGCGATGTTCCGCACGCTCTCGCCGGGGCGCTCGGTCAGCTGCGGACCGGCCTCGAACATCGTGACGCGGGCCGTCGGGTGCGCCTCGAGGATTACGCGGGCGTAGGCGGACCCGATCGGTCCGCTCCCGACGATGACGACGGTGGGCTGGCGGGTCATGCGCGCTCCTCGAGGGCGGGGTCGGCCGTGGCGGGGTCGGCGGGGGTGAGATCGGCCGAGAGGGGCTCGACCGAGGCAGTGGCGGGATCGGTGGACGGATCGTGCGGCGCCTCGTCGGAGAGCCGCCCCGCGGGCAGCAGCACGGCGACGACCACCCCGAGCGCGTACACCCCCGCGAGAGAGCCGTAGACCGGCGCGAAGACCTCGCGGTAGATCGCGGCGACCCGGGTCTGCAGCTCGGGATCGGAGGCGTGCACGAGCGCGGGCGTGAGGGTCGAGGCGTCGAGCCCGCCGGGCAGCAGCGCGGCGACGCCGATGCCGATCATCCCGCCGATGATCGCGGTGCCGACGGTCGCCCCCACCTGCCGCACGAGGTTGATGGTCGCCGTGACCGAGCCCGTCTCCCGCGCGGGCGCCGCGGACTGCACGACGGCGACCACGAGGGTCTGGAAGGCGCCGGTGCCGACCCCGACGAGCCCCATGACGACCATGGGCACGGCGAGCGGAAGGCCCACCGGCAGCTGCGACATGACGAGCAGGCCGGCCGCGGCGAGCGCGGTGCCGGCGATCGGGAACACCCGGTAGCGACCGGTGCGACTCGCGAGCCAGCCGGTCAGCAGGTTGCTGACGAGCATGCCGAAGACGGTCGCGATCGGCACGAGGCCCGAGACGGTCGCCGTCGTGCGGTAGGCCATCTGGAAGTACGTGGGCAGGTAGGCCGTGACGGCGAACAGCCCGATGCCGATGATCGCCGAGAGGGCCATGCCCGCCGCGATCGTGCGGTTCGCGAACAGCCGCAGCGGCACGATCGGCTCGGGCCGGCGCAGCTCGATCGCGAAGAACGCGACGAAGGCGGGCGCGGAGAGGGCGAAGGTGACGAGGGCGGCGACGCGCTGGGCCGGGTCGGTGATCCAGGTGACCCCGAGCACGAGCGCCGTCATCGCGAGCGTGAAGCTGACGGCGCCGCCGAGGTCGAGCGGGCGACGCCCGACCGGCTCGACGTGCGGGATCGCGACGAGCGCGAGCAGGAACGCGATCGACCCGACGGGCAGGTTGATCCAGAACACCCAGGGCCAGCCCCAGTAGTCGGTGATCGCACCGCCGAGCACCGGCCCGACGAGGATCGCGATGGGGAACGCCGCCCCGACGACCGCGAGGTAGCGCGGGCGCTGCCGCGGCGTGGTCACCCGCGCGAGGATCGTCTGCGACATGAGCTGCAGACCCGCGGAGCTCATCCCCTGCACTACGCGCGCGATCACGAGCTGCGTCAGGTCGGTGGCGAAGCCGCACGCGAGCGACGCGACGAGGAACGCGAGCAGCGCGACCCGGAACACGGCGCGCGGGCCGAGCCGGTCGCCCAGCCGCCCGATGACCGGCATCAGCACGGTGCTGGCGAGGGTGTAGCCGACGACGACCCAGCTCATGTGCTCGAGGGCGCCGAGCTCGCCGGCGATCGTGGCGAGCGAGGTCGAGACGACCGTGTGGTCGAGGGCGCCGAGGAAGGAGACGGTCAGCAGCGCGGCGACGAGCAGCCGCAGGCGGACGGGAGACAGTGGCATGCGCGGGATGCCCGGTCGACCGGGCCGTCGACGCGACGGTGTGTGCCCCGGAGCCGCGATCGCGGCCGGGATCGGGCCCGCGAGGACCCCGACGTCGTCTGTCATGCTATCCGACTTCCGTCGAAATGCAACTGAAGTGGCGGCGCCAGCCTCCTCGGCGCCGGCCTCGTCGGCGCCGGCCTCCGCGGCATCAGGCCCCGCGGCGCCGGGCGCGCGAGCGCGGCCGGGCCGGCGGAAGCTCCGGCGCCGGCACCGGCGCGCCGACCGTGCCGACCAGCTCGCCGATCCCCTCGACCGTCATCGTGACGACGTCGCCCTCGCGCAGCGGCGGCGGGGAGAGCTCGCCGCGGCGACCCCACAGCTCCCCCAGGCACCCGCCGTTGCCGACCGTGCCCGAGCCGAGCACGTCGCCCGCCACGACCCGCGAGTTGCGCGAGGCGTAGGCCACGAGCTCGGGGAAGGGCCATCCCATGTTCGCCACGAGGTCCTCGCCGATGAGCTCGTCGCCGACGCGCACCTCGGCGCGGATCGCGAGGAAGCCCTCGTCGTCGAGGTAGCGCTCCAGCTCGTCGGCGGTCACGATCCACGGCCCCAGGCTCGTGCCGAAGTCCTTGCCCTTCGCGGGGCCGAGGCGCACCTTCATCTCGCGGGACTGGATGTCGCGCGCCGACCAGTCGTTCATGATCGTGTAGCCGAAGATCGTCGCCGCGGCGCCCGCGGCGTCGAGGTTCTCGCCGCCCGCGCCCCCGATGACGACCGCGATCTCGAGCTCGAAGTCGAGCCGCTCCGTCACCGGCGGGCGCAGCGTCGCGCCGGGCCCGAGCACCGTGTGCGGGTTGGTGAAGTAGAAGGTCGGCGCCTGGTACCACTCCGGCACGACCTCGCTCTTGCCGTCGACGGAGGCGCTCACGCCCTCGACGTGCTCCTCGAACGCCACGAAGTCGCGGATGCTCGCCGGCACGAGCGGCGCGAGCAGCTCCACCTCGTGCAGCGGCACTCCCGCGGCGCCCTCGAGCCGCGCGGCGAGCGCGGGCACCGCGGGCAGTCCCGCGGCGAGCACCTCGGCGACGGTGATCCCGTCGGGGAACGGCACCACGCGATCGCCGACGACCGCGCCCTCGGCGAGCGCTCCGTCGTGACGCCAGCGGGCGATCCTCACGCGCGCACCCGGTTCTCGAGCAGGGCCGCCGCATTGCCGTCGAGGATCGCCGCGACCGCCTCCGCGTCGAGGCCGGCCCCGCGCACGAAGCCTGCCGGATCGTCGAGGCCCATGTCGAACGGGAAGTCGCTGCCGAGCACGACGCGCTCCGCCCCCACGGTCTCCACGAGGCGCCGAAGCTGCTGCGGGTCGTGCACGACGGTGTCGAACCAGAGCTTGCGGAGGTAGCTCGAGGGCTCGTGCGCGCAGGCCTGCGCGTCGGGGCGCACCCGCCAGGCGTGATCCGAGCGGCCGATCGCGAACGGCAGGTAGCCGCCGCCGTGCGCCGCGACGAGCCGGAGGCCGGGATGCCGGTCGAGCACCCCCGAGAAGATCAGGTGCGAGAGCGCGACGGCGTTCTCGACCGGCTGCCCCACCGTGTTGGCGAGGTAGAAGCGGTCGAGGCGCTCGTCGAGGCTGCAGCCGAACGGATGCAGGAACACGACGGCGCGCAGCTCCTCCAGCCGCGCCCACATCGGCTCGAGCCGCTCGTCGGAGAGCTCGACGTCGCCCGCGAAGCTCGAGATCTCGATGCCCGCGAGGCCGCGGCCGAGCACCGCGTCGTCGATGCACTCGAGGATCCGCGCGGGGTGCTGCAGCGGCACGAGGCCGAGGCCGGTGAGCCGTTCGGGCGCGCCGGCGACGTGCTCGGCGATCAGCCGGTTCGCCTCCTGGGCGATGAAGACGGCCAGCTGCTCCTCCGCCCACGGGTAGAAGTGGTTCGGCGAGGCGGAGACCCACTGGCGGTCGACGCCCTGCTCGTCCATCGCCGCGAGCCGCACCGCGCGGTCGGTGAGTTTCGGGATGCGCGATCCCACCATGGGGCCCGAGACGGCCTGGCTCGCGGCGCCGTTGCGGCGCAGCTCGAGCGCCGCGGCCTCGGCGACCTGCTCGGGCGCCCGGCGCTCGACCTCCGCGTGGAGGCCGGGCATCAGCAGGTGCGCGTGGACGTCGGTGGTCATGCCGGCTCCGCCATCCGGTGCGCGATGCCGAAGATGAGGCCGGGCGCGTCGGCGTCGCGGTCGCCGTCGATCTGCCACTGACCGAGCTGCACGCTCGCCTCGACGACCGCGGTCGCGCGGGGGATGCGGCGCCCGTGGAACTCGCCCCAGAGATCGTCGCTCAGGCTGTCGTCGCGGACGAGCAGCTCGGTCAGCACGAGGGCGTCCTCGAGCGCCTGCGCGGCGCCCTGGGCGATCGTGGGCGGGCAGGTGTGGGCGGCGTCGCCGATCACGACGACGCGTCCGCGGTTCCAGGCGCCGGGCACGAGGTGCTTCGTGAACCAGGTGTAGTTGACGCGGGCGCCGCCCTTCTCGAGGTCGGCGCGGATCGCGTCCCAGGGCCCGGAGTAGGCGCGCGACTGCTCGATCATGATGCGCGCGGCCTCCTCGTCCGAGACCCCGGCGCGATCCTGCGCCTTCTCGACGAGGAACGCGTACATCGTGTCCGGGCCGGTCGGGGTGTAGCCGGCGATGTAGACCGGGCCGCCGTAGTACAGCTCGCTGCGCTCGACCTCGGCGGGGCGCGAGACGAAGGCGCGCCAGATGCCCATGCCGGTCGGCTCGGGCCGGGTGTCGATCCCGATCAGCTCGCGCACCACCGAGTTGAGCCCGTCCGCGCCGATCAGCAGGTCGTAGCGCCCGGCGCTCTCGCCGCCGACCTCGACGTCGACGCCCGCCTCGTCCTGGTGCAGGCCGGTCACGCTCGCGCCGAAGTGCACGGTGACGCCGAGCTCCTGCGCGCGGGCGACCAGGATCTGCGCGAGGTCGGGGCGGTACATGCCCCCCGTCGCCGGGTAGTCGGGGCCACCGGTCTTCACGTCGGGCAGTTCGGCGACGACGGGCGCGCCGGGGCCGGGGGCGCGCAGCGTGAGCCCCTCGAAGAAGGCGCCCTTGCCCTGCACGGCCGGCCAGACGCCGAGCTCGCCGAAGGCGCGCAGCGCGTTGCCCTGCAGCGTGATCCCCGAGCCCAGGGCGGTGAGCTCCGGCTTGGCCTCGAACAGGTCGACGGCGACGCCGGCCTCGGCCAGGCGGATCGCGGCGGCGACGCCGGCGACGCCGCTTCCGGCGATCGCGACTTTCGAGACTGCGGTCATGGTCAGAACCTCTCTGTTCTCCGGTGGCGGTGGTTCGCGGGTGGCGGGCCGGGTGGGGGCGGTGGGACGCGGGTCAGAGGATCGCGACCGGGTTGATCGGCGATCCGACGGCTCCGGTGATCGGCAGCGGCGCCGCGGAGAGCAGGAACTCGTAGCGGCCCAGGCCCGCGCACACGTCGCCGAGCTCCTCGAGGTTCCACATCTCGCCGATCGTGAGGCCCATGTTGGGGATCACGACCTGGTGCAGGGGCTGGAACGAGGGCACGTCGAACTCGTTCGGGCGCACCTCGAAGCCCCAGGTGTCGGTCGCGATCGCGGCGATCGCGGTACGGTGCAGCCATCCCGCCGTGGTCAGCGAGAGACCGGGCGCGGGGCCGCCGGCGTACTCGCCCCAGCCCTCGCGCCGCGCGCGCCCGTACTGCCCGGTGCGCACGAGCACGATGTCGCCGGGGCCCACGCGGCTCGAGTCGCCCTGCGCGGCGATGCACGACTCGAGGTCGGCGGTCGTGATCGCGTAGCCGTCGTCGAGCTCGCCCGTCGTGGGGGCCAGGTGACGACCCACGTCGAGCAGCACGCCGCGCGCGACGATCGCGGCGGCCGCGTGCTCGATCCCCGTCACGAGGTCGCCGTCGCTCGTCACGACGTCACCCGCCCGGCGGCCGTTCCAGGCGAACCCGTGGTCGAAGATGTGGCCGAGGCCGTCCCACTGGGTCGAGCACTGCAGCGGCATCGCGATCACGTCGTCGGCGCCGCCGATGCCGTGCGGGAATCCCTGGTTGCCGCGTTCGGCGTCGGTGCCGGTATCGGTCATGGTGTGCACCGGATTCGTGCGCCGCCGCCAGCCCTTCTGCGGCCCGTCGGTGTCGAAGCGCTGGGCGAGCGAGACGACATGCCCCTCGCGGACGAGCCCCGCAGCGGCGACCCGGTGAGCCGCGGTGACGAGGTTCAGGGTGCCGAGCCGGTCGTCCTCGCCCCAGCGGCCCCAGTTGCGGTAGGCCTCGGCGCGCGCGCCGATCTCGCGCTCGGGGTCGGTGCGGTCGAGATCCGCCGGGTTCTCGGACGGGGTCGTCATCGCACGGCCTCGGGCGCGCCGTTGGCCCCGGGCTCCGCGACGCAGCGCACCACCTGGGTGCCGAGCCCCTCGATCGTGCCGGTCATGACGTCGCCGTGGCGCAGGAAGCGCTTCCAGTGCTGGCCGTTGCCGGGAGGGCTCCCAGTCAGCAGCAGGTCCCCCGGCAGCAGCGGCAGCGTGCGCGAGGCGGCCGCCACGAGCGCGGGGATGTCGAAGAGCAGGTCGGAGGTGCGCGAGTCCTGCTTGACCTCGCCGTTGAGCTGCAGCGCGATCCCCAGATCCCCGGGGTGCGCGACCGCGGGGGCGGGAACCAGGAACGGCCCGGTCGGCAGGAAGCCGGGCGAGTTCTTGGCCCGGAACCAGTCGGTGCCGATCTCCTTCATGTCTTTGCGGAACACGAGGTCGCGCGTCGTGACGTCGTTGACGATCGTGTAGCCCGCGACGTGCTCGAGGGCGTGCTCGCGGTCGACCCGGAACGCCTCGCGACCGATCACGACGCCCAGCTCGAGCTCCCAGTCGTGCACCTCGCTCATGGCGGGCAGCACGAGCTCGGCGTCGTCGCCGACGACGACCTGCGGCAGTCCGAGGAAGAAGTAGGGCTCCCCCTCGGCGGCGCGACGGTCCATGATGCCGGCCGCGAAGGCGCGGGCCTGCTCGGGGGTGCGGGTCTCGTCGGGGGTGAGGCCCGCGACCACGAGCTGGATGACGTGCTCGCGGTAGTTGGCCCCCGCCTGGATCACCTGCCGCGGCTGCACGGGCGCGCCCAGCACGACCTCGTCGAGGGCCCGCCACCCGCCCGCGGACCCGGACGCCGATTCCGCGAGCGCCGCGAGCGGGCTCCAGTCGCCCGCCGCGAGGAACCCGTTGAGGCCGCCCTCGCCGAGCTCCTGGGCGCCGAGCGGGCGGATGCGGTCGCCGACGACGAGGCCGACCGTCACCTCGGCGCCGGGCGCGGCGTCACGCTCGCGGTAGCGCGCCAGTGCGAAGGGCGCGGCGAGCCCGTCGGTCGCGCGCGCGCCGGATCCGCTCGCGCTCCCCGCGGCGTCCCGGCCCTCGGCGTGGCCCTCGGCGTTCTGGCCCGTCATCGGTCCTCCTCGACCTTCCCCATGGTGCGGTGCGGCCGGGGGGCGGCGCCACCCTCCGCCCCCCGGCACTCCTCAGCCGCGCCCGTGCTCCGCGTACGGGTTGAGCAGCGCGTCGCGGATCTCGTCGGGCACGCCCTCCTCGGTCGCGCTCGGCCCGTCGGCGGGCGGGAACGACTCCGTCATCGACATCGGCATCGCGCCGTTGCGGTAGAAGTTGTTCGAGCCCTGCGACGGCCGCCAGGTCTGCGCGTCCCAGTCGGGCACGTAGTTGCGGTAGCCGCCGGTGTTGAGCTCGATCCGGAGAGTCGAGGGCTCGCGGTAGTAGAGGAAGTTCTGCTCGCCGATGCCGTGGATCGACGGGCCGTACTCGATCGGGATCCCGTTCTCCATGAGGGTGTCGGCCGCGATCAGCAGTTCCTCGCGGGTGTCGACCCAGAACGCGTAGTGGTTGATGCGGCCCGCGACCGAGGAGCCGTCGAGGACGACGCCGAGGTCGTGCGACTTCTCGTTCGTGGTGAGCACCGAGAACACCGAGATCGGCGCCTCGTCGAGCACGGTGCGGGCCATGAAGCGGAAGCCGAGCACGTCGACGTACCACTTCACGAAGGCGTCGACGTCGCTCGTCGCGACCGTCACGTGGTCGAGCTGGCGCGGGGCGCCGGCGAAACGGCTGCGGCGCGAGGGGCGGTCGGGGTAGATCGAGGCGGCCTCGCCCTCCCCGTGGAAGCGCTCGACGTTCCAGTGCAGCGTCATGCTGTGGCCGAACGGGCCGGTGAAGCGGTAGGCGCGGTCGATGCCGGGAGCCTCCACCCACTCGCCCTGGATGCCGGCGGCCTCGATGCGCGTCGCCGCCTCCTCGAGCGCCTCCGCGCTCGAGGTGCGCCAGGCCATCGTCGAGAGCGAGGGCTGCTCGCCGGGCACGATGACGAGGCTGTAGCGGTAGTAGTCGCCCCAGCAGCGCAGGTAGACGGCGCCGTCGATCCGGTCGACGACGGTGAGGCCCACGTGGTCCTCGTAGAACTTGACGCTCGCCTCGACGTCGGGCGACGTGACGGCGACGTACGAGAGGTGAGACAGCAGCTTGATCATCGTCGATCTATTCCTTCCGGGCTCGATCGGCCCGCGTCTACTTTCGCCGGAACCCGACAGATCGGGGAACCGGATATCGCCTATCTCCCGGATCAGACCTGTTTATCCGTGAAGGACGGCGTGGGCGAGCTCGGTGTCGCGCCGCAGCGCCGCGAGCCCGTGGTCGCCCTCGGCCGCCGCGGCGCCTCGCGCGCCGGGCTCGCCGAGCGTCGCGAGCGCGAGCCGCAGCACGCGCCGGGCCGGGTCCTCGAGGTCGCGCGGCGCGTGACTCGCTCCGGCCTCGGTCGCGACGAGCACCCGCGTGGTGGCCGCCGCGTCGTCGAGCTCGAGCTCGAGACGCGCGGAGCGACCCAGCACGGTCGCGCGCAGCAGGGCGGGGGCGGATCCCGTGATCCGGTCCGCCACGACGCTCGCCGAGCCGGTCGGCCCCGCGACCGCCGCGAACACCGAGCGGGCGCCGGCGAGGCGCCGCTCGAGCTCCCGCGCGCTGCCGAGCTCGCGCGCGAGGCCGAGAGCGTCGCGGAGCGCCGCCGGCAGCGCGGCCTCACCGGCCGCGCACTCGAGCACGATCGCGACGGGCGCGCGCAGGTCGTCGCGGTCGCCGTGCGCGTGCAGGAGGGCCGCCGCGCGGCGATGGACGAGCACCGCGACCCCGGCCGCGTCGGCGGCGGCGGCGAGCGCATCGAGTCGGTCGAGGCCGGCGCCGCCGGGGTCGGCGACGGCGACCGCGCGCGCCCCGGCGTCGATCGCGGCGCAGGCGCGCTCGGGCCACCCGTCGCCTCCGGACAGCAGCGCCAGGGCGCCCTCCGGCCCGGCGCTCGGGCGGGCCGAGAGCGGCAGCTCGGCGATCGCACCCGGCGCGTCGGGGCTCCAGACGGCGATCATGCCGCGCTCCGAGCCCGCGCGGCGACCGCGTCGGCGAGGTCGATCGCGAAGAGGGCGTCGGCCAGCAGGGCGTCGTACTCGACCGGCGCGCCGGAGTCGAGCAGCTGCGCGAGCGCGTTCCACTCGGCGAGGTAGCCGTCGCCCTCCCCCCGCGGGTAGCGGGTGACGGCGCCGCCGACGCCGCGCACCCGCACGGTGGCCGGGCCGGCGTGCACGAAGGGGGGCGGGAAGTCGACCTCGAGGCGGTCGGCCGCGGTGGCGATCGTCATCCGCCAGAGCGTGTCCGGCCCCGCGGAGCCGGGCGCCGGCGGGCGCATCGCCGCGACGAGACGCACGATCGCGTCGCCGACCCGCAGCCCGAGCTCGTAGCCGATCGGCGGCACGAAGCGGGCGTGCGCCACCTCGATCGGCCCCGTCGTCAGGTCGCGCACGATCGGCAGGTCGTGCACCGCCAGCCCGATCACGAGCTGACGCAGCACCGCCGCGACGACCTCCGGGTCGTCGCGGTCGGGCGGGTCGCGCGGCGGCGGGCTGCCGGCGGGGGCGTACTCGGTGACCAGACGGTGGTAGCGGTCGTTCGGCGCGAGCGAGGCCAGGATCGTGAGCGACTGCACGCGCCCTCCCGAGGCGGTCAGGTGGTGCTGAGCGCGGGCCCACGCGGGGTCGAAGAGGTGGTTCGTGCCGACGACGAGCGCGACACCGGCCGCCCGGCAGGCGGTGATCGCGGCCTCGGCGTCGTCGGCGCGGGTGGCGAGCGGCTTCTCGCAGAGGATGCCGCGCACGCCTGCCTCGGCGGCGGCGATCACGTGCTCGGCGTGCCGATCGGGCGGGCCCGCGACGAGCACGACCTCGACCTCGGGATCCGCGAGCAGGCCGGCGACGTCGGGCGAGGTGCGCGCCCCGACCCGTTCGGCGACCCGGCCGGCCCGGCCGCTGCCGCCGTCGACGACGTGCACCACTCGGAATCTCGGCAGCCGGGCGAGGGTCGGCTGATGCAGGGCCGAGACGCCGGGCCCGGCCCCGATGATGCCGACGGCGGTCACGCGGCTCCTCATGTTGTGTCGGAAATATGCGGAAGTCGGGGTGAACCTAACACTGGGATGGTGGTTCTGCACAGATGGCGGCGGCACTTGTGTCAGAATCCAGCATGGCCACGGGATCGACCCTGCGCTTCGGCGCGCAGACGGACGAGGTGACGAGCCTGCTGCGCATCGTCAACATGGTGCGCACCGGGGAGGCCACCACCCGACCCGAGATCGGCCGCCTGACCGGCCTCGGGCGCGGGGTCGTGACCCAGCGGGTCGACCAGGCGATCGCGATGGGTTACCTCGAGGACGGCGACTTCGGCCCCTCCTCGGGCGGGCGCGCGCCGCGCACCCTGCGGTTCCGCTCGGACGCGGGGCGCATCCTGGTGTGCGCCCTCGGGGGCCTGCACATCCACGTCGGGATCGCCGCCCTCGACGGCGACGTACTCGACCAGACCCACCGGGACTGGGACATCGCCCGCGGCCCCGCCGAGACCCTCGACACGGTCATGCAGATGATCGACGAGCTCCTCGAGCGCGGCGACGGGGTGCCGATCTGGGCCGTCGCCGTCGGCCTGCCCGGGCCCGTGGACTTCGCGACCGGGCGGCCCGTCGCGCCCCCGATCATGCCCGGCTGGAACGGCTTCGACGTGCGCCGCCGCTTCGAGCAGCGCTTCGGCGTGCCGGTCTGGGTCGACAACGACGTCAACCTGCTCGCGCTCGGCGTGCGGGCGCGGCACGGCGGCGAGCCCGCCGACCTCGTCTACTGCAAGATCGGCACCGGCATCGGCGCGGGCCTGCTCTCCGGCGGTCACCTGCACCGCGGCAACAACGGGGCCGCGGGCGACATCGGGCACGTGCGGGTCGCCGGCTCCGAGGAGCCGTGCCGCTGCGGCAAGACCGGCTGCCTCGAAGCGGTCGCGGGCGGCTGGGCCCTCGTGCGCGACGCGACCGCGGCGATCGCGGACGGCGCGACCGGGGCTCTCGCCGCCCCGGGCGACCTCACCCCGGAGCGCATCTCGCGCGCCGCGGAGGACGGCGACGCGCTCGCCATCACGCTCATCCAGCGCTCCGCGCGCGTCGTCGGCGAGTCGATCGCGGGCATCGTCAACCTCTTCAACCCCGGCGAGATCGTCGTCGGCGGGGCCGTCGCGGCCGCGGGCGAGCTGTTCCTGGCCGAGGTGCGCCAGCGCGTCTACGAGCTCTCGCTGCCGCTCGCGACCCGCGACCTGGCGATCGTGCAGTCGGTCGACGACGTCAGCGAGCCGCTGCGCGGCGGCCTCGAGCTCGCACGCGAGCAGCTGTTCGAGGTGACCTTCCCGCGCTGGTTCGCGGAGGGGCACCCCACCCTCGCCGGCACGACGGCCGCCTGAACATGCTCGCCGCCCTGCACGACGACGCGCTGCGCCGCCGCGATGACGGCAGCCTCGAGCTGCGTCTCGCGCTGCCGTGGATCCGGGCGCTCCCGCTCTCGGCCCTGCGCGGCCTCGAGGTGACGATGGGGCCGGATGCCGACCTCGCCGTCGTCGCGGAGCTCGCGGGGCGCACCCTCCCCCTCGACCGCCTCGCCGAGGCCGAGCTCTGGTGGCACCTGCCCGACAGGCTGGTGCTCGTCCAGCCGCCGGGCGCCGGAGCGAACGCCGCGCCCGCCGTGGGCGACACGGTGCGCGTGACGGTGCGGTTCGTCCTCGCGGTCGCCTACCTCGCCGCCGGCCCCGACGGGCCGCTCACCCTGCCCTTCGTCGAGAGCCGCGAGCTCGTCGTGGCCCCCGCCTCGGCTCCCGGCCCCGCCGCCGAGGGACGCGTCGGCGCGGCCGGGGAGGCGGCGGCATGAGCGCGCTGCCGCAGGGCTGGAGCCTCGCCGCCTCGGCGTTCAACTGGACGCCCGAGGTGATCCGCGCCGAGCGCAGCCCCGAGCGGATCGCGGTCGACATCGTCGCCGAGGGCATCGCGCGGGTCATCGAGATCGAGCCGGGCCAGACCTGGCGCGGCTTCCCCGAGCCGAGCGCCGCGGAGGCGCGCGCGCTGCGGGAGCGGCTCGAGGCGGTCGGCGGCCGGGTCTCGATCCTCGGCGGCAGCATCGACGAGTTCCGGCCCGACGACTCCCGCCGCGACGACGCCGCGCGGCTCGCGTTCCTGCTGCCCCAGCTGCGCGCCGCGGCCCAGGTCGGCGCCCAGGGGCTGCGGCTTCCGATCGGGCAGGCCGGCGAGCCGCTGCTGCGTGCGCTGATCCCGCACCTCGAGGAGCTCGACCTCGTGCTGTTCGAGGAGGCGCAGGGCCACCAGACGCCCGACGCCGCGGCCGCCGACTTCGAGCGGATCGCCACGATCGACCACCCGCGCGTGCGACTGCTGGTCGACATCAGCATGCTCATGCCGGCCCTCCCGGTCAGCTACCTCGAGACCCTCGAGCGCGGGGGCCTCGACGCGGCGCTCGTGACGCGGTTGCGCGACGAGTGGGCGGATCCCGCGACGCAGGGCGCGGTGTTCGAGGCGCTGCGGTCGGGGGCGGTGCCCGGCCCGATCCACACCCTCTTCATGGATCTCGTCGTGCGCTTCGGCCGCTCGCCCGCGGCCGTGCTGCGCCCCGTGCTGCCGCTCGTCGGCGCCTTCCACCTCAAGTTCTGGGATCTCGACGACGCCGACGGCCGCGTCAGCGCGCCGATCCGCGAGCTCGCGGCCGAGCTGCGCGACAGCGCGTTCACCGGGACCCTGTGCAGCGAGTGGGGCGGCCACGAGTGGCTCGACGACGACCCCGCCGCGATGACGCGCGCGCACCTCGAACTCGCCCGGAACGCGCTGGCCTCCTGACCCGCGCCCGCGACGACGGAGGGGCCGGTCGATCGACCGGCCCCGTCCACGTCAGCGCGCGGGTGTCAGCCCTCGTGGTGGTAGTAGGGCCAGGGCAGGAAGCGCCGCTCGCCGCGACGGTCGGGCCCCTGCAGGGTTACCTCGCCGGTCGCCGCCCACTGCACGCCGCGCGGGAACATCCGGATGAACTCGATCCGCCGGAAGGTGTCGATGTCGTGGCCGATCGTGATGCAGAAGCTGCGGCCGGCGCCGTACTCGTTGATCCAGGCGACGGGCTGGTGGGTGTTGACGCCGAACATCCCCGACAACCCCTCCTCGGGGATGTTCACCGGGTAGTGCGACATCGGCCACACCGGCGCGTTCTCGTACGACTCGAGGTCGTCGAAGACCGTGAGCAGCACCTGCGTGCCCTCGTACACCTCGACGCCCATGAGGATGTCGTCGCCGGTGACCGTCCACGTCGCGCTGATGCCCTCGGTGATCGCGTGCCGCGGCTCGGTGGTGTGGATGAGCGCCTCGCCCCACGGGCGGGGCCGCAGCGAAGTTCCCTGGTGGAGCTTCGCACCGCGCATGACGTTGTACTCCTCGGGGTAGCCCCAGTCGTCCTCCTGCGCGGCGGAGCCGTGGAACCAGACGATGCCCTTGCCGTCCTCGTGCACGAACTTCATCAGCGCGGCGTCGGTCTCGGGGCCGAAGCCGACCGCCTTGTCGAAGAAGCCGTCGCGCCCCTCGAAGACGACGATCACGACGTCGTAGCGGTCGATGATCGCCGAGCCGAGCCCGCGGGGATCCTCGATCACCCGCACCCGGAACCGCCCGGTGTCCTCGAGCAGCGTCGTGAGCCACTGGTTGTGGGCGCGGAAGCTGCGGTATTCGTTGTCGTGCTCGCGGGTCATGTGCCCCGAGAGGATGAGGACGTTCAGCACGCCCGCTTCGTCGGCGCTCATGCCTTCGTGGAGAACGCCGCGTCGAAGGAGGCGTGGGGTGGGGTGATGGCGTTGAGCTTGCGCACGAAGGCGAGGGCTTCGGGGGCGCCGTGGAGGCGGTCCATGCCGGCGTCCTCCCACTCGACGCTGGTGGGGCCCTGGTAGCCGATCGCGTTGAGGGCGCGGAACATCGGCTCCCACGGCACCGCGCCGTGCCCGGTGGACACGAACGTCCACCCGCGGCGGGGGTTGGCCCAGGGCAGGTGGGAGCCGAGCACGCCGTTGCGGCCGTCGAGGTTGGTGATCGATTCCTTGCAGTGCACGTGGTAGATCCGGTCGGCGAAATCGAGCACGAACGCGACACTGTCCAGCTGCTGCCAGACGAAGTGGGACGGGTCGAAGTTGAACCCGAAGCTCTTCCGGTGCCCGATCGCCTCCAGGGTGGCTTTCGCGGTCCAGTAGTCGTAGGCGATCTCGCTGGGGTGCACCTCGAGGGCGAAGCGGACGCCGACCTCCTCGAACACGTCGAGGATCGGGTTCCACCGCTTCGCGAAGTCGGCGTAGCCGGCGTCGATCATCTCGTCGGACGCGGGCGGGAACATCGCCACGTACTTCCAGATGCTGGAGCCGGAGAACCCGTTCACGGTCGAGACGCCGAGCTTCGCCGCGAACCGGGCGGTGTTCTTCATGTCCTCCGCCGCCCGCTGACGCACCCCCTCGGGTTCGCCGTCGCCCCAGACCCGGTCGGAGAGGATGTCGCGGTGACGCTGATCGATCGGATCGTCACACACCGCCTGCCCGGTGAGGTGGTTCGAGATCGCGAACACCTGCAGACCGTTCTTCGCGAGGATGTCCTTCCTGCTCTGCACGTACTCGTCGTCGTCCCACCGGGACACGTCCAGGTGGTCGCCCCAGCAGGCGATCTCGAGACCGTCGTAGCCCCACTCGCCCGCGAGGCGAGCGACCTCCTCGAACGGCAGATCGGCCCACTGGCCGGTGAACAGGGTGATCGGACGCGCCATCGCTACCTCTCCTCGAACGATCGTTCTTGCTGACTTCTTGCTGACTATCGACCGGTCGCGGTCCAGGCCGAGCCGTTGTCGGAGCTGCGCTCGACCGCGTCGAGCACCCGCTGCACCGCGAGGCCCTCGTCGAAGCTCGGGTGCGGGTCGGTGCCCGCCACGATCGCCTCGACCAGATCCTTCGCCTGATGCACGAACCCGTGCTCGTAGCCGAGCATGTGACCCGCCGGCCACCACGCCCCCACATACGGGTGCGCCGCCTCGGTCACCAGGATCTTCCGGAACCCCTGCCGATCCGCGGGAGCCGTGCGATCGTAGAACTGGAGACTGTTGAGGTCCTCCAGATCGAACGCCAACGCTCCCTTGTCGCCCGACACCTCGATCGCCAGAGCGTTCTTCCGCCCCGTCGCGAACCGCGTCGCCTCGAACGACCCCAGGGCCCCGTTGCTGAACCGGCCCGTGAAGATCGCCAGATCGTCGACCGTGACGGCGCCCGTCCCCTCCATGGCCGTCCCGGACAGACCCGACCCGGACCCCTGCAGCGGGCGCTCCTTCACGATGGTCTCCATCGTCCCGGAGACCGACTCGAGCGACAGCCCGGTCACGAACTGCGCCAGATCGATCGCGTGGGCGCCGATGTCGCCCAACGCCCCTGACCCGGCGTGCTCCTTCTGCAGCCGCCACGCCAGCGGCATCTGCGGATCGACCAGCCAGTCCTGGCGGTAGCTCGCCCGCACCTGCTGCACCGTGCCGACGACCCCCTCGGCGACCAGATCCCGCAAGAACGTCACCGCCGGAACGCGGCGGTAGGTGAAGCCCACCATCGCCCGCACGCCTTGCGCGTGCGCGCGACGCGCCGCATCCGCCATGGCCTCCGCCTCGGCGACCGAGTTCGCCAGCGGCTTCTCGCACAGCACGTGCTTGCCCGCCTCGAGCGCCGCGATCGCGATCTCGGCGTGCGAATCGCCCGGCGTCACGACATCCACGATGTCGATGTCGTCGCGCGCGATCACCTCGCGCCAGTCGGTCGCCGACCCCGCCCAACCCCACTTCTCGGCCGCCGCCGCCACCGCCGCACCATCACGCCCCACGACGACCGCCATCTCCGGCCGCGCGGGCAGGTCGAACATCGCCGGCGCCTGACGCCACCCCACCGAATGCGCCGAGCCCATGAAGCCGTAGCCGATCATCGCGACGCGCAGCCGCTCGGTCATGCGAGCACCAGCTCCCGCTCGACCGGCACCCGGTTGGTGACGTACCGGCCCGGACCGCCGTCGACGCCCGGCATGATCTGCATGTAGAGCAGGCGCATGGTGAGCACGATCTCGACCGTCACCTTCTCGCCGGCGGCGGGCACCGGATCCAGCGGGATCACGACCTCCGGCTTGTCGGCCACGAACCAGAGCGTCTCCCACTGCTCGGGCAGCTCCTCGATGCGGTAGCTGCGGCCCTGCAGTTCGAAGCGCAGCTGCTCCTTCGGGATCGCGACGCCGTTGACGCTCGCCGCGACGTCGTCGACGGCCGAGAGCCAGAGGCTCCGGTACCACGGCAGCTGGATCGACACCGAGATGCCGTCGTCGCGGCGGTGGACGTCGGAGTCCTGGAAGAGCGTGTTGTGGGTGGCCATGGCCCGCCTCCTACTCGAAGGTCTCGACGAAGCTGTCGTACGGGGTCGGCGGGGCCGGCTCGAGCTTCTGCACCGTCGTCGGGTGGTAGGGGAAGTTCTTCGTCTTCACCGGCTCGTCGGCCGGCGGCATGAACACCGGCTTGCCGTCGTCGCCGAAGTACATCAGGTCGAGGTCGAACGCGGCGTCGTTCTTCATGCCGAAGCTGATCCAGTTCTCCTCGAAGGGGGCGCGCGCCAGCTCGTAGCAGCGGAACTTCCAGAACCTCCACTCGCCGTCCTGCTTGAGGAAGTCGACGGCGTACTTGCACCAGACCCAGTGCGCCCAGACCTTCTTGCCGAGCACCTCGCCGGGCGAGTACATGTCGGGGAAGGCCTTCGCGACCTCGGGGTCGGTGAGCCCGGACTCGAGGCCGGCCATGAGCCAGACGCCCTTGGCGGTCTCGCCGTCACCGGCGACCTCGATCACCGGCGTCGTCGTGTAGTGGGTGATGAGCTTGCCCTCGGGGTGCGGCCGGTCGCGGTGGTAGCGGGTGACGCTCTCCCACGTCGTGTAGCGTCCGGCGTTCGTGTACTGCGCGCGGATGCCGGGCGTGCCGGGCTTCACCCACAGCGGGATGATCTGCTCGTCCTCGAAGGCGTTGTGCAGGTGCATGTAGCGGTTGAAGAGGTTCTCGACCCGGCCGCGGTCCTCGGCGCGCTGCGCGAGTGCGCGGGCCTCGGCGAGCTCGGCGCGGAGCGCGGCGACCTGCGCGGCGAGGTCGGTGTCGGTGCTGGTGTCGGTCATGGAGTTCTCCTGGGTCAGGCCGAGGCGGCCACGGTGTCGTCGATGGCGCGCCGCATGAGCGCGTGCTGCTTCTTGACGAGGTCGATGGGGTCGGCCTCCCCGAGGTCGGAGAAGGCGTGACCCTCCCATTCGCTCGAGAGGTAGCCGGTGTAGCCGCCCTTGACGAACTGGGCGACGATGCGCGGGATGTCCATCGCGGGCTCCTGCCCGTCCGGCCCGATGTCGTAGAACTTCGCGTGCACGTGGAAGATCTGCGGCATGATGTCGAGCCACTCCTCCGGCGGCACGAGCCCGTGCATGTTGAACGCGAGGCGGGTGAACGGCCCGAACGCGAGGAAGTCGACGCCGTCGGCGGTCAGCACGTCCTCGAACTCCTGGTTGCGCACGTGCATCGGCAGGGGCTTGCGCCAGATCTCGTCCATGATCGGGAAGTACTTCTCGGCCATCCCCATCTGACGCAGGGTGCGCAGCAGGGTCGGCGAGAGGCTGTGCATCGTCGAACTGAAGTCGGCGGTGAATCCGAGCCGGTCGGAGCCGAGCTCGTCGTAGACCTCGCGGATCTCGAGCACCTTCGGGTCGTTCGGTCCCGAGGGGGCGTGGATCTCGTAGCCGAGCCGCTGGTCGTACTTCTCGGCGAGCGGCAGCAGCCGGCGCAGCAGCTTCTTGCCCGCCGAGCGGATCACGATGCGGGAGAACCCGAGCTCGTGGGCCGTCTTCAGCTGCCGGGCGAGGAACTCGTACTCCTCGTCGGGGGTCATGTCGCGGTCCTTGCGGCGCCCCATGTCGAGATTGGTGCCGATCGCGCTCGGCTCGAGGCCGTAGCGGTCCATCGCGTCCTTCCAGAACCGCACGAAGTCGGGCTCGACGTCGGGGTAGCTGCGCAGCATCTGGGCGATGTTGAACTCGACCCCCGGGCCGAGGCCCTCTTCGGCCGTCGCCTGCACGAGCGTCTCCGGGGTGTACAGCCCCGCGGCGAACTCGGAGGTGAGGGAGTAGAGGGTGATGCCCAGCTCGATGCCGGTGCCGGCGATCCCGTTCTGCTCGGTCATCGGGCCACCTCCGCCGCGCCGTGCCCGAGGTGGGCGGTGAGCACCGCGCGCGCCTCGGCGGGGTCGGTGATCATGCGCGAGCCGGCGTCGATCGCGGCCGACCGCTGCACGACGTGCTCACCCCGGATGATGTCGAAGGGGTCCTCCCAGTAGTTCCAGTGCCACCCCTCGTACTCGCTCGAGATCGCGCCGTTGTACCCGTGCTGCACGAGGAACTCGATGAGCCCGCGCACCGGCACGGACGGCTCTTCGCCGTTCTCGTCGATGCCGAAGAACTTGCCGTGGCAGTGCCGGATCCAGGGGGCGATGCCCTCCCAGGTGTCGATCGGCGCCGGTCCGAACAGGCCGGTGCCGTTGATGCCGAAGTCGACGCCGAGGTCGGGGCGGCCGTGCTTGTGGGCGAGGCCGATGAACGCGCCGAAGCGCTCGCCGTGCTGCTCCTCGGTGACGGGGGGCCCCTCCTGGTAGGTGCGGTCCCAGAGGGCCGCGACCTCCTCGAGCAGCTCGGGGGTCGCGCCGCGACGGCGGTACGCCTCGAGCAGCGAGGGCGCGAAGCCGACGACCGTCGCGCCCCAGTCGGCGGTGAAGCCGAGCATCGGCGAGCCGATGCGCTCGAACGCGTCGCGCATCGCGAGGATGCCCTCGTGCTTGCCGTGGTGGTGAGCGTGCACCTCGAGCGCGAGCGTGACGTTGCAGCGCTCGGCCACCGGCAGGATCTTCTCCATGAACTCCGGCGGCAGCGACGTCGGCGTGATGCGCGCGATCGGGAACCCGAGCCGCGCGGCGGCCTCGACCTGCGGGGTCATGTAGTCGACGACCTCGTCGACGCTCATGATGCGCCGCGGATCGACGGCCCAGTCGCCGTTGAGTGCGAGCGAGGTGGGCACGAGGTCGAGCTCGGCCATGAGGTCGCGGAACCAGCCGACGAATCGGTCGTCGAGCGCCGGGAAGTCGCGGATGCTGGAGAACCCGATGACCTCGACACCCGGCCCGAAGCCCTCGGCGGCGACCTTGCGCAGCAGCCCTTCGAGGTCGTACTCGCGCCCGTGGAACGCGCGGGTGAAGCTGTAGAGGGTGACTCCCTGGACGGGGGTTCCGAGGTCGCTCATCGCTGGGCCGCCTTCATGGTCTTGGTGTCGTGCTCCTCGATCCGCAGCACGCCGTGGTCGGTGACGATGTAGGGGATGTAGAGCTTGAGCTCGACGTCGACGACGTGCTCGGCGTCGGGGGTGACGGGCAGGTCGGCCGTCAGCACCGCCGAGTCGGTCGGGAACCACCAGTCGTCGGTGTCGCCGACCATCTCGTCGAGGGTGCGGGTGCGCCCGTTCATCGTCCAGGTCAGCGACTCGGCGGGCGCCGCCACACCGTCGACCGACAGCCCCACCTCGGAGATGCACGAGGCGGGCAGCGAGCGGTACCAGGGCAGACGCACTTCGACCGACACCGCCGATCCGGTCGTGGCGAGCGTGCCCTGCTCGATGATCCGATCGGGAATCATCGTGACCTCCTTGTCCGCGCCGGACGTCTTATTCCGGACTTCGACATATTATTGTTGGATTTCGACACAAGTCAATCGGAGCCGAGGGCACCCGCCACGATCGGGGCGAGCACGTGCTGCACCTCCCAGCCGTTGAGCATCGTGCTCGTCGGCGGGTGCGGCGAGAGGTCGCTCTCGACGACGATCCAGCCCGCGTAGTCGACCGCCGCGAGCTCGCGCACGACCGCCGCCGCATCGACGTGGCCCGGTGCGCCGAGCTCCACGAACCAGCGCGGGATCTGGCGCGAGCCCCCGGCACGCAGCACCGTGTACTCGGCCGCCGGCTGCAGGAACTCGTCGAGGTCGTCGACCGCCGCGGCGTTCTTCAGGTGCACGTGCCCGATGCGCGCGGCGTGCTCGCGCACCGCCTGCACCGGATCCCGCCCCGCCGCCGCGAACTCCGCGGTGTCGAGGGCGAGGCTCACGAGCGCGGTGTCGGTGGCCGCGAGCAGGCGCTCGAGCCCCTCGTCCCGGCGCAGCACGGAGAGGAAGTCGAGGTGCAGTGCGAGCCGCACGCCGTCCTCGGCGACCGCCGCACCGACCTCGTTCCAGCTCGCGGCGAGCGTCGCGATCTCGGCGTCGCTGAGCGCGTCGCGACCGCCCGCCGCGGGTGCGGGGCGCGCCACGAGCACGTCGCCGCCGAGTTCCGCCAGCGCGCCGGAGAACCAGCGCGCGTGCGCCACGAGACCCGCACGCGCCGCGGGATCGAGGGGATCGTCGCCGTGGCTGAGGTCCTCGCCGAAGCGCGTCGCGGGATCCCAGAACCAGCTGCTCACCCCGTCGAGCGCGGCCTCGCGCACGAACTCGCCGAAGCCGGCGACCGAGCCGAAGTTGCGCTCGATCTGGGTCGGGTTGCCCAGCGGCTCCCAGCGCCCCGAACCGCTCGACAGCTCGACGGCGGAGAAGCCCGAGATCGACATGACCTGCAGCGCCCGCCGGTGCTGCCGACGCCGCACGAAGTCGTCGAACTGCGGCTTGAACTGGTTGATCGCGTAGCCCCAGCGGATCATCGCGCCACCTCCTCGGCCGCGATCTTCTCGAGCACGTTCTTGGCGTACCAGCGCGCGATCGCGGTGGACTCCGCGTGATCCCCGCCGAGCTTGTTCGCCTTGTCGTGCTCGACGCTCAGCCAGCCGTCGAACCCGTGCCGGGCGACGGCGCGCATGAAGTTCTCGAAGTCGACGAGGCCGCCCTCGTCGCCCATCTCGTGGAACCACTTCTCGGTGGTCTCGGCCATGATCTCCGAGTCGGGCCGGCGCCGGTAGTCGCCGATCAGGTCGTGGTTTCGGGTGTCCTTGAAGTGGAACCCGGTCACCCGGTCGGCGTAGGCCTCGTAGAACTCGATCGGGTCGACGCTCGCGATGCAGTGCTGCGCCGTGTCGACGAAGAGGTTGACGTACGCCGGGTCGGTGTACCGATAGAAGGTGTCGAGCTCCGCGCGCGACTGGATGCCGCAGAAGAACTCGTGGTGGCAGGTGAGCTTGACCCCCGCGTCGAGCGTGATCGCGCCGACCTGGTTCCACAGCTCCGCGGTGTACTTGATCTTCTCCTCGGTGACCGGCTCCATGTCGTAGTAGAGCGTCGCCGGCATGACGATGATGTTGTCGAGCCGGATGCCCGACCAGCGGTCCATCGTGACCCGGAAGTCCTCGAGGATGTTCGGCCAGGTCTCGGGGATGTGCGGGGCGTAGACCCGCGGGTCGTAGTCGGCCGCGTGGAAGGTGTTGACGATCCGCTCGAGGCCGCGCTCCTGCACGAACTCCTGGTAGTTCGCGACCGAGCCGTACTCGCCCATGATCTGATACCAGCGGAAGTCGAAGGTGTCGATCGCGCGGTAGCCGACGGCCGCCACCTGCTTGAGGAAGCGGTCCATCGTGGTGCGCGACTCCCACTGGTCGATCGGCCCGTGGGGGGACTGGCTGCGCCAGTGGTCCATGTAGCTCCACTTGACGTCGAGGCCGCTCATCGGGCGACCCCCGCCCCGGCGCCGAGCCCGGCCGCGATGGCGCGAGCGCCCCGCACCGCGAGCCCCACCGCGGTGAGCGTGGGATTGCACGCGGTCGCCGTCGGGATCACGCCGTTGCCCGCGACGTAGAGGCCGGGAACGCCCCAGACCGCGCTGTCGGGATCGCACACCGAGCGCCCGTCGTCCTGCGCGCCCATCCGCACCGCGCCCTGGTAGTGCAGCGAGGCGCCTCCGGGCAGGGTGAACGGCTTCTCGTCGAGGCCCTCGCCGACCGCCGCGCCGAGTTCGACGATGTGCGCACGGGCACGATCGAGGGTCGCCCGGTCGCGGTCGGTGAGGCGGTAGTGGATGCGCATGGCCGGCATCCCGTAGTCGTCGCGCTCGGCGTCGGAGAACTCGACGCGGTCGTCCCACTGCAGGTCCTTCGCGCAGAACAGGCCGAGCCCGACGATGGACCCGGGGATCACCGGGTCGTCGTCCGCGAGCGGCACCGGCGAGGTGTCCAGCTGCATGACCTGGCCGTGGAAGGGCTCCGCGTCGGTGAAGGGCACCCAGCTCACGCCGCTCGTCTCCGAGAGCGCCCCGGCACGCCCCTCGGCCGCGGCCGGCGGCTCGACGTCGCGCAGCCGCGCGGCGAAGACGACCTGCGGCTGGTCGTTGAGCATGCGGCCGAGCGCGGCCGGGCGCACGCCCGAGGCCCACAGCAGCTGCGGGGTGCGCAGCCCGTCGGCGGCAACCACGACGACCCGCGCGCGCACCGTGTGCGACTCGTCCGGGCTCCCGTCGCGCATGTCGCGGACCTCGACACCGGCGGCGGCACCGTCGTCGCCGAGCAGCACCCGGGTCACGAGGGTCTCGTCGTGGAGCGTGAAGTTCTCGTTGCCGCGCGTGACGTCGCCGAAGACGATGTCGGAACCCGACCACACGAGCGCGCCGTCGGCGCGGCGGTGCACCGCGAGCGGCATGCGCTGCACCCGGCGCTCGGCCGGGCGGCCGGCGTCGACGGCGGCGGCGAGGCGCTGCCGCACGAGCTCGGCGAAGGGCGCGCCGTCGAAGGCGTCGACCGTGACTCCGAGCAGCCGCTCGCCCTCGTCGAGCAGCTCGTCGAGGTCGGGGAGGAAGCCGATGCGCTCGCTGTCACCCGGGCGCGGGCACGCGGCGGTCCAGTGCGCCGCCATGCCGCCGACGTTGCTCGAGAAGGCGAGCGCGGGGATCCCGTCCTCCCCCTCGAGCTGGAAGCCGTCGCGCAGCAGGTAGGTGCCCGCACGCGCGCGGCGCCCCGCCATCTCGACGGGCGAGGCCGCGGCACCGCCCGTGGCGCCCCGACCCTCGGAGCGGCGCTGCGCCTCGGCGCGCGCCTCGGGGTCGGCGATGTTCTTGACGTGCGATCCGGGCGGGTCGGAGACCGTGGGCCCGACCTCGAACATCGCCACGCGCGCGCCGGGAGCGCGCTCGCTCAGGATGCGCGCGTACGCGGCGCCGGTCGGTCCGCTGCCGACGATCGCGACGTCGACCTCCGCGGGGTAGTCGCGGTCCGTCATGCGTCCGCCGCGATCCGCTGGATGTAGCGCACCGACTCCGCGGAGTCGGTCGTCGGGTAGTACTCGAGCCCGATCGGGCCGTCGTAGCCCGCCTGGCGCAGGTCGCCCAGGCGCGCGGTCCAGTCGATGCCGCCGGTGCCGGGCTCGCCGCGGCCGGGGTGGTCGGCGATCTGCACGTACTTGAGCAGCTCCCCGGCGTTCGCGAGCTCGGCCGCGACGTCCTCCCCCTCGACCGTGGAGTGGTAGAGGTCGTAGAGGATCCCGAAGAACGGCGAGTCGACCTGCTGGGCGACGTACACCGCCTCGGACGTGCGGTCGAGCAGGGCACCCGGGTGGTCGACGCGGATGTTGACCGGCTCGAGCACGAGCGTCACCCCCGAGCCCTCGATCTGCGCGATCGCCCTGCGGTAGATCTCGGCGAGCTCGTCGAGCTGGGTCTGCCGCTTCGATCCGCCGAAGCCGGTGCCGGACCCGACGACGATGCGGGGCACGCCGAGCTCCTGCGCGATCGCGGCCCCCTCGTCGAGGCCCGCGTAGAACGCGCTGTGGTCGCGCGGCGGGATCATGAACTGGGTGCGCGGCTCGGCGAGCTGGGCGGTGATCACCGCGCCGGTCTCCTCGAGCGCCGCCTTGAGCGCCGGCAGGTCCTTCGGGGTGGCGGGCGCGTCTTTGCTGGTCGGGCCCCACATCTCGACGGCGTCGAAGCCGGCGGCGACGGCGGCGCGCACCCGGTCCGCGTGACTTTCGCCTGCTTCCTTGAACAGAAGGTCGATATTCGGCGCAAGTCGGTACATGGTGATGCCTTTCGAGGGGACGGGATGAGTCAGAGCGGAGAAAGAACGCGGCACGCGGGCATGATCAGCCCTTCAGGCCGCCGGAGAAGCCCTGGATGAAGCGCTTCTGGGCGAAGAGGTAGAAGGCCAGGATCGGGATCATCGAGACGATGACGATCGCGAAGATCTGGTTCCACGACGACACGAGCGAGCCGATGTAGTAGTACATCGCCACCGGAAGGGTCTGGTTGGCGGAGCCGCCGAGGAAGATCAGCGAGGTGAAGAAGTCGTTCCACACGATCAGGCCGGCGAGGATCGCGACGGTGCCGGTCGCGGGCGACATGAGCGGCAGCACGATGCGGAAGAAGATCTGCGTGCGGCTCGCGCCGTCGATGGTCGCGGCCTCCTCGAAGTCGGTGCCGAGCCCGCGGAAGAACCCGGCGTAGAGGAACACCGACAGCGGCAGCAGCATGCCGCCGTAGAGGATGATCATGCCCCACACGCTGCCGGTGAGGTGGAGCGACCGGGCCCCGATGTAGAGCGGCACCGTGCCCAGCTGCGTCGGCAGCACGATCGCGACGAGGAAGAGGTAGTACGTCGCGCGGCTCCAGCGCCGGGTGCTGCGCGCGATCACGTAGCCGGTGAGCGATCCCAGCAGCACGAGCACGATCATCGAGCCGGCGGTGATCAGCACGCTGTTGAGCAGGCCGAGCATGACGTTCGAGTTGCCGGTCGCGGTGACGACCTTGACGAAGTTGCTGAAGTCGGGGGCCGAGGGCGGGGTGAGCGCGTTCGTGCTCAGCGTCTCGGCGTCGGACTTGAGCGCCGTCGAGATGAGGAAGTAGAACGGCGCCAGGAAGACGAGCGCGAGAACCCAGAGGCCGACCTCGCGCAGGGCGGTGAATCCGGTGTAGCGGAACATGCGCTCAGACCTCCGCTCGCGGTGCGGTCACGCGCTGCTGCAGCACCGCGAAGAACAGGATGATGACGGTCAGCACGAGCGCGAGCGCCGCGCCGTAGCCGAAGTTGCCCAGCGCGAAGGACTGCTTGTAGACCTGCGTCGCGAGGTTCTCGGTCGCCCCGGCGGGGCCGCCGCCGGTGAGGGCCATGATCTGGTCGAACACCCGCAGGCCGTTGACGAGTCCGAGCGTCGTCGCGATCGCGACCGCGGGGCGGATCGACGGGAACACGACGTTCCAGAAGCGCTTCCACATCCCGGCGCCGTCGAGCGCCGCCGCCTCCTCGATCTCGACCGGCACCGAGGCGAGGCCCGCGAGGTAGATGACCATCGCGAACCCGGTGTTCTGCCAGGTGATGACGACGAGCACGGTCCAGATCGCCCAGGTCGGGTCGGCCGTCCACGAGGTGACGAGGTCGCCGAGGCCGACCGACTTCAGCACCAGGTTGATCGGGCCGTTGTAGTCGAAGATGAACTTCCAGATGTACGAGACCGCGAGCGGGCTCAGCACGACCGGCATGAAGAAGAGGGTGCGCAGCGCGAGGCGGGTGCGCAGGCCGCGGTTCAGGGCGACCGCGAGCAGCAGCCCGGCCACGTTGGTGAGGATCACCGAGCCGAACGCGAGGAAGAGCGTGTTGAGCAGGGCGCCGATCTTCGAGGGGTCCTGGAAGATCTTGACGAAGTTGTCGAACCCGATGAACTCGAAGGAGCCGATCCCGCTCCAGTTGGTGAAGGCGAAGAAGCCGCCGATCGAGGTCGCGACGTAGTGGATCCCGAGCACCAGGAGGATGCCGGGCAGCGCCCACCACCAGTGGCCGAACTTCATGAGCCGGTTGCGGTCGGTCGCGGCCGGACGGGCCGCGCGAGCCGCCGTCGCCGGGCGGGCGGGCGTCGTGGTGGTCATGCTGCTCTCGCGTCGTCGGGAGGGGGTTTCAGGGTACGTCCGCCCGGGGTGCGTGACACCCCGGGCGGACGTCGGTCATCGCTGCGGGATCACTGATCCCAGGCGGCGTCCATGGCGGACAGCACGTCGTCGATCGACTTCTGACCGGTCAGCAGACCCTGCACGCCGGTGCCGAGCGCGTCGTAGACGGCCGGGTTGGGCCAGACGTTGTTCGGCAGGGTCGTGTAGGAGCCGTCGGCCAGCAGACCCACGATGGGCTCGTAGATGGTGCCGGTGAGGTCCATCTGCTGGTAGGCCGAGACGGGCAGCTCGCCGGAGTACTCGTAGTACTTCTGCTGGGCCTCGTCGCTCGCCATCCACTCGAGGAACTTGGTCGCGGCGTCCTTGTGCTCCGAGGCCGCGTTGATCGAGAGGGTGTAGTTGGTGCTCGCCAGGATGAACGGCTTGCCGCCGTCCTCGGCCGGGAACGGCTCCACCTGGAAGTTCGCCTCCGGCGGCGCCGCCGCGGCGATCTCGATCGCCGCACCCGAGGGGATGAAGCCGCCGACCGAGGTGCCGCCCGAGAGGCCGTTGGTGATGGCGTCGAAGCCGCCGCCCTCGACCCCGGCCTGGAAGCAGCCCGCGTCCTTCAGGTCGATGACCGTCTGGAGGGTGTCGATCCAGCCCTTGCTGTCGGCGAAGGTGACCTTGCCGTCGATGCGCTGCTGGTTCCAGTCCGGCGTCTCGGCGTAGACGCGGGTGGCCGCGATGGCCTGCGTCATGAGGCCGGTGTTCGGCGGCGCGGCGCCCGCGACGGCGAACAGCGAGCCGCCGGCGGCGGCGAAGGTGTCGCACGACGCGTAGAGGTCGGTCATGTTCTCGGGCCACGTGAAGTCGGTCACGCCCATGCGGAACGGGTTGCCGAGCGAGGCGACGACCGAGCCGATCGTGAAGTCGAGCGGCTGACCGTAGGTCTTGCCGTCGACCTGGAACAGCGACTCGCTGCCGCTGGGCACGAGGGAGGTCGCGGTGTCGCCGAGCGGCTCGAGGAAGCCGGCCTCGGCGAGGCCCACGAGTCCGCGCGCGTCACCCGAGCCGGGCGTGGTCTGGATGACGTCGGACGCGTTGCCCGCCTGCAGCTGGGTGCGGACGGTCTCGCCGTACTTGTCGTTCGGCGTCGGGTTCGTCGTGATGGTGACGTCGGGGTTGGCCGCCATGTAGTCGTTCGCGAGCTTCTGGTACGGGCTCTCGAGGTTGTTCGACGTGGCGAAGGTGAAGGTGAACTCCTGCGCTCCGGAGTCTCCCCCGGAGTCGCCGGAACATCCGGCGAGGAGCAGAGCGCTCGCGGCGGAGACGGCGAGGACGCCGGTCCACATCGCACGCGCACGGCGGTGCTGGGTCATGGTCAGCCTTTCTGACTTCGTTGTCGGGCCCCGCTCGATCGGGGGACCGTGCTGTTCGGCCAGTATCACCGTCCAATGCCGGAAAGGCACATTAGTTCTTTCGATATCTCGCATAAGCCGTCCGGCTGCGCATCGTCGCAGTCGATACCGACCGCCCGCCGGATCGATCGGCTGGATAGACTCGGAGCGCCCACGCGGAAGGCCTCCGGTGACCGATCACGCACTCCTCTCGCGGCTCGACCTCAATCTGCTGGTCGCGCTCGACGCCCTGCTCACCGAGCGCAGCGTCACGCGCGCCGCCGACCGGCTGCACCTCAGCCAGCCCGCGCTGAGCGCCTCGCTCGCCCGGCTGCGCACCCACTTCGGCGACCAGATCCTCGCCCGCCGCGGCAACACCTACGAGCTGACGCCCTTCGCGCTGCGCTTGGCCGAGCACACCACGACCGCCCTCGAGGCCGCCCGACGGGTGTTCGAGAGCCAGGCCAGCTGGGATCCCGTCGAATCGGTGCGCGAGTTCTCGATCTACGGATCGGACTACGGCTTCTCCACGATCGGCCGCGCCGTCTCGGAGCTGGCCGCCGCGCGCGCGCCGGGGGTGCGGTTCCGGTTCATGCTCCACAACCCCGTCGTCGTCGAAGACGCGACCAACCGCCTGCGGGCGATCGACGCGATGGTGATCCCGCACGGCTTCCTCACCGACCTGCCCTACGCCGACCTCTGGCACGACCGCTGGCTCGCGGTCGTCGCCGAGGGCAACGACGCGGTCGGCGAGCGGCTGAGCAACGAGCAGCTCGCGACGATGCCGTGGGTGCTCAACTACCAGTCGCGGTCGGCGTTCACCTCGGCCGAGCGGCAGATCCAGCAGCTCGGCATCGAGCCGCACGTCGACGTCGTGGTGGAGAGCTTCCTCGCGGTGCCGCACTTCGTCGCCGGCACCGACCGCATCGGGCTCATCCAGGGCGCGCTCGCCCCCGCCGCGGTGCGCAGCGGCGGGGTGCGCCTGGTCGAGCTGCCCTTCGAGCTGACGCCCCTCGTCAACGCGCTGTGGTGGCACCCGGTGCACGCGGCCGACCCCGAGCACGTCTGGATGCGCGAGCTCTTCGTCGAGGCCGGCGCCGGGCTCGACGCGCGCGCCTGAGCTGCCGGCGGCCCCGGTCAGCCGGAGGCCGTGGAGCGCATGGCCGAGCGGATGAGGTCGTGCTGGCGCCGCACGAGCAGGAGCGGATCCACCTCCCCCGCTTCGGCGAACGCGTGGCCCTCCCACTCGCTCGACCAGTAGCCGCGATAGCCGTTCTCGACGAAGACCCGCACGTGCTCCGGGTAGTCGATCGCCGGCTCCTGCCCTGACGGGTCGATGTCGTAGAACTTCGCGTGCACGTGCAGGATCTGCGGCATGATGTCGGCCCACTCGTGCGGATCGACGTGCCCGTGCATGTTGAAGGCGAGGTGGGCGAACGAGCCGAGTCGGCCGGGATCGAAGTCCCGCCCGCGGAGGTACCCGATGAACTCCTCCTGGCGCTCGCGCATCGGGGCGTCGGTGGCCCAGATCGCCTGCAGGCGCGCGACCGCCTCGTCGTCGAGGCCCGCGCGGCGCACCGCGCGCAGGAGCGTCGGCGACATCGCGTGCATGGTGGACGAGAAGTCGGCCACGAAGCCCAGCAGCGGCGAGTCGAGCTCGGAGTAGACCTCGCGCACGGCGAGGATCTCGGGGGCGTTCGGCCCCATCGGCGCGTGGATCTCGTAGGCGAGCTTCAGGTCGAGCTCCTCGGCGATCGGCAGCAGCCGTCGCAGCAGCTCCGGCTTCGCGCTCTGGATGCGCACGAGCGGAAAGCCGAGTCGCTTCGCCCCGCGGAACAGGAGCTCGCTGAACTCGAACTCCTCGTCGGGGGTCATGTCGCGATCGCGGCGGCGGCCCATGTCGAGGTTCGCCCCGAAGGAGCTCGCGTCGAATCCGTGCCGATCGAAGGCGGCGCGCCAGGTGCGCTCGAAGCCGTCGTCGACGAGCGGGTACTGCGGCAGCATCTGGGAGGCGACGATCTCGATGCCCGGTCCGATCCCGAGCTCGGCCACCCGATCGAGCAGCCCGTCGAGGTCGTACCAGCCGGATCGGAATTCGACGCTCGCCGAGTAGAGCGTCAGTCCGAGTCGGAACGGGTCCGCCTCCGACGCGGGAGGCGGCGCCGAGACCTCGCCGATCGTGACGGGGGGCGCCGCGTCGCGGTCGGTCACGGTGAGCTCGAGCTCCTGGCGCACGACGTTGGGCACGTAGATCCCCGGTCCGCCGTCCTGGCCGGGCGCGATCTGCATGTACGGCAGCCGCAGCTCACCCGCGACGCCGATCCGGCGCACGTCGCCGATCGCCACCGGTTCGGCCCGCGGGACGACGAGCAGCGGGTGCTCCTGCAGGAACCAGAGCGTCTCGCTCTGCTCGGGCAGCTCGTCGAGGCGATAGCGACGCCCGCCCAGCTCGAGACGCAGGTCGCCCGCGGGCACCTCTTCGCCGTCCACCGTGACGCCGAGCGAGCTGACCGAGGAGAGCCAGAGACTGCGGTACCAGGGCAGATCCAGCCGGAGCGCGAGACCCTCCGGGTGCGGGCGCAGGCTGTCGGAGGTGATGAGTCCGTTGGGCATGGGGGTGATTCCGTCCACGCTCAGAGCGCGGAGGCGACCCGTCGCATGAGGGCGTGCTGGCGGCGCACCTGCTCGATCGAGCGCCACGGGTCGCGCTCGCCCTCGTACTCGCTCGAGAGGTAGCCGCTGTAGCCGGCGTCGCGCAGGCCGCGCAGCACCGGCTCCCACGGGATCTGCTGGTCCTCGAGGTTCTCGTCGATGTCGTGGAACTTCGCCTGCACGAACACGACGTACTCGCCGATGTCCTTCAGGTCGGCCGGGTCGACGCCGATGCCGTCGAGGAACGCCGGGCGGGTCTCGCGGGTCTCGCCGGCCCGCAGCGGGATCGGGCGGTCTTGGAAGATCCCGGTGTCGATGAGCAGGCCGAAGTGCTTCGTACCGGTGCGCTGGATGAGCGCGATGTAGTCGTCGACCACCGGGTGCTTGATCGGGGTCGGCGAGTGGATCTCGGGGCAGATCACGACGTCGAGCTCGGCCGCCAGGTCGAGGCTGCGCTCGACCGACTCGGTCCAGATCGGGTGCGGGATGAGGTCGCTCGAGACGACGCCGATCTTGGGTCGCACGAACCGGAACCCGAGCGTCTTCGCCAGGCGCAGATCCCGCTGCAGGATCGCGGCGCCCTGCTCGGCGGTCATGTCGCGGTCGGGGTGCAGCCGGGTGTCGATCCACGAGCCGTAGTTGGTCGGCTCCAGACGGTACTTCTCGAGAAGGCCGAACCAGGCGTCGATCCAGGCGGCGCTCGGCTCCGGGTAGCCGGGGATGTGTCCCTCGCCGAGGATCTCGATGCCGGTCGCGCCGACGTCGGCGATCCCGGCCATCGCGGTCTCGAGATCCATCACCGTGCCGAAGTCGTGCATGTGGCTGTAGAGCGAGACGCCGTAGCGGAACGGCCCGCCGTCGAGCTCGGAGCTCAGGGTGACGTGGCGGGTCTCGCGGAAGCGCGAGGGCTGGTGCTCGATCGGGATGTACGACATCCGCAGCAGCAGCTCGACCTCGACCTCGTGCGCCCCCTCGGGCAGCCCGCCGGGGTGCGGCACCGTGACGATCGCGGCCTCCTCGAGCGGCCAGCGCACGCCCTCGCTGCGCTGCACCTCGGCGAGCGAGAACTCGCGGCCCTGGAGGGTCCAGCGGGGGACGTCGGCCGGCACGTCGACGAGGTTCCCGACCCGCACCACGACCCCGTCGATGAGCGAAGCGGACATGCCGCGGTAGGAGGGCATCCGCAGTCGCAGCTGGAAGCCCGTGACCTCGCCGCCTTCGCGCACGTTGCGGAAGCCGACCGACTGGATGAGGGATCTCTCGAGAAGCATGGGCTCCGACTCTCTGTGCGGGGGTCGAGGCGACCCTCCCGGCGGGGACCGGCGGGGCTCGCTCGGCGAGCACCGCGGCACCGGCGCGGCTCTTCGTCGCGCCGCGAGACACCCTACCGCTTCCGTGTGAATCGTGCGAAAGTGGGGTCGAATCGATCGGATCGTCGAAGGAGACGCCGTGAACCCCTCCGACTGGCTCGAGCGCACCCGCTCCGAGGCCGAAGTGTCGGGATTCGAGGTCCTCGGCCACCACGACCTCGGCGGGCACGGCGACGGGTTCCAGGTGATCCGGCGGGGCGACGCGCTGTACGTCGCGCACCTCGGTCAGAGCCCGATGGCCCTGTCGATCCTCGACGTCTCCGACCCCCGCGCGCCGCGCCTGGTGCGGCAGCTCCCGCACCCCGAGAACACCCGCTGCCACAAGGTGCAGGTCGTGGGCGGTGTGCTGATCCAGAACAACGAACTGCCGTACTGGGCCAGCGGCGAGGCGACCACCGGGCTGTCGGTCTACGACGTGAGCGACCCGTGGGATCCGCGCCCGATCGCCTTCCACCCCTCGAGCGGCGAGGGCGTGCATCGGCTCTGGTTCGAGCAGGCGCCGTACGCGCACATCGCCGCGTTCAAGCCCGGCGGTCGCAAGCACGGCTACGAGATCGTCGACCTCTCCGACCCGGAGCATCCGGCGACGGTGGGCACCTGGTCGGCACCGGGCACCTTCGACGCCGACGAGGAGAGTTGGTGGCGCGGGGCCCCGCAGGAGCAGGTCGGGGTGCACGCCGCGATCGCGCACGGTGACCGCGCCTACGTCGCGTGCATGGACGCGGGCCTCGTGATCCTCGACATCTCCGATCTCGCGCACCCGCGATTCGTGAGCCGGGTCTCCTGGTCGCCCCCGTACGGAGGCTTCGCTCACACCACGCTCCCGCTACCGGGCCGCGGACTCGTGATCGCCAGCGCGGAGGGGCTGCCGCCGCAGATGCAGGGCGGCGACAAGCGGATCTGGGTGATCGACGTGCGCGAGGAGGAGCATCCCGTGATCATCGGCACCCTGCCGGAGCCGGTGCCCGACCCGTCGACCGGGCTCACCTCCTATCACGAGCGGCCCGGCGTCTTCGGGCCGCACAACCTGCACGAGAACCGCCCCGGCAGCTTCGCGAGCGAGGAGCGGATCTTCGCGACCTACTCCAACGCCGGCGTGCGGGTCTGGGATATCGAGAACGCCTTCCATGCGACCGAGATCGCGCACTTCGTGCCCCCCGCCTGGCCGGGCACCGAGGCCTCGCTCATGAACGACCTGTTCGTCGACGCCGACGGCACCACCTTCGTCACCGACCGCGCGGGCGGCGGTCTCTACGTGCTGCAGTACACCGGGGAGTGAGTGGATGACCGAGAACGACGACACCGTCCTGATCGTCGGCGGCGGCCCGGCCGGCATGGCCGCCGCGATCGCGCTTAGCCGCGCGGGGCTGCGCTGCGAGATCGTCGAGCTGGCCCCCGATGCCCGGCCCGGCGGCGTCGGCATCGCGCTGCAGAGCGCGCCGCTGCGCGCGACCATGGCGCTCGGCCTGTACGACCGGATCCTCGCCGTGGGTCGCCCGCACCGCACGATCGACATGGTGCGAGCCGACGGCACGCCGGTCGCCGAGCTGCCGCAGGTGAATGTCAACGGGCCCGAGGATCCGCCCTTCGTCGGCATGGCGCGGGAGACGCTGCACGAGCTCATGGCGGACGAGGTGCACCGCCTCGGCGTGCCGGTGCGGCTCGGCACCACGATCGCCGCGAGCACCCCGGCCGACGACCACGTCGACGTCGAGCTGACCGACGGCACCCGCGGGCGCTGGTCGTGGATCGTCGCGGCCGACGGCCTGCACTCGACGACCCGCGCGCGGCTGCTGCCCGGCGCCCCCGACCCGCAGTACTCCGGCCAGTCGATCTGGCGCGCGGAGGCCGCGTGCCCCGAGCGCCTCGAGCACTACACGATGATGATCGGCGGCCCGTTGCGGTTGGGCCTCGTGCCGCTGCCGGGCGGACGGCTCTACCTGTGGCTGCTCGACGCGCTGGTGGGCCCGGAGCGCCCGCCCCGCGACCGGATGCTCGGGATGTTCCTCGAGCGTCTCGCCGCGTTCGGCGGATTCGCCCCCGAGATCGCGGCCGGCTTCGACGACGTCGCCCAGGTGGACTTCCGGGCGCTGCAGTGGCTCGTCGTGCCGCCGCCCTGGCACGCCGGTCGCACCCTGCTGATCGGCGACGCCGTCCACGGCACCACCCCGCACCTCGCCTACGGTGCGGGGCTCGCCCTCGAAGACGCGGTGGTGCTCGGCGAGCTCGCCGGCCAGGGGCTCGCCTTCGAGGAGCTCGCCGCGCGCCTCGCCGAGCGGCGCTTCGCGCGCGCTCGCCGCATCGTCGAGGCCTCGCTGCAGCTCTCGCGCTGGGAGCAGGAGCCGGGGCCCCCGAACCCGGAGGCCGGCGCGCTCACCGCGGCGACGATGGCGTCGACCGCCGAGCCGATCTGAGGGCCCGGCGTTCCGCCCGCACCGCAGGAGTCAGCGGCGCGCGAGCGCCCGTCGACGTGCCGCCGCGCGCCCGGCGCCGGCGCCCCGCGCGCTCAGGCGCCGTGCACCGCGCTGGTCGCCTGCAGCGACTCCGTGCCCTCGAGCACGTAGACGTCGCCGACGATCTCGAGCTCGGTCGCGGTCTCGCGCTCGTCGACCGACGGGCCGACCCAGAGCTCCAGCCGGCCCGGCTCGACGACGCGACGGAGGTCGCGGTCGCTGAAGGCGAGGCGCGAGGGCGGGATCCGGAACTCGACGCGCACCTCCGCCCCGGCTTCGAGCTCGATGCGCCGGTAGGCCAGCAGCTGCGCGACCGGGCGGGTGACCGAGGCGACCGGATCGCGCCCGTAGAGCTGCACGACGTCGGCGCCCGCGCGGTCGCCGACGTTGCGTACGCGCACCGAGACGGTCAGACTCGCGCCCGCCGCGACGCGCGCGTCGGCGACCAGGCCGGTGTGCTCGAAGCGGGTGTAGCCCAGGCCGTGTCCGAAGGGCAGCGCCGGGCGGCTCGAGGCGGAGGTCACCTCGGTGTCGCCGCCGAGGATCGGGTGCAGGTAGGAATAGGGCTGGGCCCCCGCGGAGCGCGGCAGCGAGACCGGCAACCGGCCCGAGGGGTTGACCCGACCGGAGAGCACGCCGGCGATCGCGGGGCCCCCCTCCTCGCCGGGGAAGAAGCCCAGAAGCGCCGCGGCCGGCCGCGCGTCGGCGCCGATCCAGTCGAGCGCGTAGGGGCGCCCGACGAGCAGCACGACGACGACCGGGGTGCCGGTCGCGACGATCCGTTCGAGCAGCTCGCTCTGCACGCCCGGCAGCGCGAGGCTCTCGACGTCGTTGCCCTCGCCGACGGTGCCGCGCCCGAAGAGCCCGGCCTGGTCGCCGAGCACGACGACCGCGACCTCGCTCGCGCGCGCCGCCGCGACGGCCTCGTCGAAGCCGCTGCGGTCCTCGCCCTCGACCTCGCAGCCGCGGGCCGCGCGCAGCGTCGCCTGCGGGAACTCGGCGGCGAGCGCGTCGCGCACGGAGAGCATCGGCAGCCGCGCCGGCACCTCGGGGTGGTGGGCGAGCACGTGGTTGACGAAGGAGTAGCAGCCCATCATGGCCTCGGTACGCTCGGCGTTCGGGCCGATCACCGCGATCGAGTCCGGCGCCCGCAGCGGGAGCACGCCGTCGTTGAGCAGCAGCACGAGGGACTCCTCGGCGAGCCGGGCGGCGACCTCACGGTGGGCGGGCGAGTCGAGGTCGATCGCGGTCGGCGCGGGCGCGGTGAAGTCGCGGTCGAGCAGACCGAGCTCCTCCTTCTGCGCGAGCACCCGCAGCACGGCCCGGTCGACGAGCGCCTCGTCGGCCTCGCCCGCCGCGATCCGCGCGGCGAGCGGGCCGAGGTAGGCCTTGCCGTCGGGCAGCTCGACGTCGATCCCGGCCGCGAGCGCGAGCTCGGCGGCGTGGCCCGCGTCGGCGGCGACCGCGTGCATCGTCTCGAGGAACGAGACGGCGAAGTAGTCGGCGACCACCACCCCGTCGAAGCCCCAGGTGTCGCGCAGCAGGCCGGTCAGCAGGCCGGGGTCGCTCCCGACCGGCACGCCGTCGATCTCGGCGTAGGAGTTCATGACCGAGCGCGCGCCGCCCTCCCGCAACGCCATCTCGAACGGCGGCAGGATCACGTCCGCGAGCTCCCGAGGCCCCATGTGCACCGGCGCGTGGTTGCGCCCCGCGCGCGAGGCGGAGTAGCCCGCGAAGTGCTTGAGCGTCGCGTGCACCCCGGCGGACTGCAGGCCGCGCACGTAGGCGGTGCCGATCGTGCCGACGAGGTAGGGATCCTCGGAGATGCACTCGTCGACCCGCCCCCAGCGCGGATCGCGGATCACGTCGAGCACCGGCGCGAGCCCCTGGTGCGCGCCGAGCTCCACCATCGAGTCGCCGATCAGCCCCGCCATGGTCTCCACCAGCTCGGGGTCGAAGGCGGCACCCCAGGCGAGCGGGGTCGGGAAGGTCGCCGCCGTCCAGGCGGCGAGCCCCGTGAGCACCTCCTCGTGCACGAGCGCCGGGATGCCCAGCCGCGTCTGCGTCGTCAGCCGCAGCTGCTCTTCGCGCAACCACGCCGCGCGCTCCACGGGATCGACCGGTCGGGTTCCGTAGACGCGGGTGAGGTGGCCGATGCCGTGCCGCGTGGCGTCGCGGAAGTCGCGCTCGGATCCCATCTCCCCCGCCATCGGGGCGACGAGCGCGCCGGGGTCGCGGTCGACCCAGTAGCCGACGAGCTGGGCGAGCTTCTCCTCGAGGGTCATGCGCGACAGCAGCTCGCGCACCCGCGCCGAGGGCTCGGCGGTGGACCGCGCGGGAGTCGTCCGGGCCGCCGTCTGCTCGGCGCTCACCCCTTCACCGCGCCGGTCAGGCCGCCGACGATGCGGCGCTCGAAGAGGCTGAAGAACACCAGCGCCGGGATCATCGACAGCGACGTGAACGCGAGCACCTTCGCGGTGTCCTGCGAGTACTGCGAGGAGAAGGCCTGCACGCCCAGGGGGAGGGTGAACGCGTCCTGGTTGTTGAGGATGAACAGCGGCAGCAGATACGCGTTCCAGCTGAAGACGAACGCGAGGATGCCGACCGTGATGACGCCGGGGCGCGAGAGCGGGATCACCATCCGCCAGAAGAACCCGAGGCGGCTGCAGCCGTCGATCTCGGCGGCCTCCTGGATCTCGTCGGGGATCGCGCGCAGGAACGGTACGAGGATGATGACCGTCACCGGCAGCTGGAACGCGATCTGCGGCAGGATCACCCCGGGCAGGGTGTTCATGAGCCCGATCGTCTTGACCACGAAGTACAGCGGGGTGATCGCGACCGTCAGCGGGAACATCAACCCGGCCGCGAACAGCGCGTACATCGCGCCGCGCGCGCGGAAGGTGTAGCGCGCGATGACGTAGCTCGCCATGAGACCCAGCGCGACGACCCCGAAGGTGGTCGCGACGGCGACGATCACCGAGTTGAGCACCTCGCGCCAGAACACCGGGCCGCCGAGCACGCCGAGGTAGTTGCCGACGTTCCAAGGGTCGGGGAATCCGGAGGGGTCGACCGTGATCTGGGAGTTGGTGCGGAATCCGCCCAGCACGATGTAGGCGACCGGCGCGAGCATCGCGACGATGACGACGACCGCCACCAGGTAGACGAGCGGATTGCCCCAGGGCAGGCGGCGGGAGGCGCGCGCCTCGGCGCGCTCGAGAACGGTCACCGCGCGCTCCTCTCGGTCAGGGCCCCGGCGGTATCGCGCCGCAGCACGAAGCGCTGATAGAGCAGCGCGACGGTCAGGGAGATGATGAAAAGGACCACCGCGACCGCGTTGCCGTAGCCGTAATTGCCGGAGGTGCGGCCGCTCAGCACCATGTAGGTCGCCATCGTCGAGGTGCCCGCGGTCGAGGCGATGTACTGGCCCCAGATGATGTAGACGAGGTCGAACAGCTGCAGCGAGCCGATGATCGAGAGGAACGCCCAGATCCGCAGGGTCGGGGCGAGCAGCGGCAGGGTGATGCGCCGCTGGATCTGCCAGTAGGAGGCGCCGTCGATCGCGGCGGCCTCGTTGAGCTCCTCGGGGATGCCCTGCAGGCCCGCGAGGAAGAGGATCACCGCGAAGCCCAGGTACTTCCAGGTGATGATCACCATGAGCGTCCAGATCGCGATGCTCGGGTCGGAGAGCCAATCGGTCGCGAGGAAGCCGAGGCCGAGCTTGTCGAGCGCGTCGTTGAGGGCGCCCGCGCTCTGCAGCATGAGGCTCCAGCCGGTTCCGACGACGACCTCGGAGATGACGTAGGGCACGAACAGGAGCACGCGGATGACCGACTGGCCCCGCATCCGCCGGTTCAGCAGCAGCGCGACGAGCACCGCGAGCGGGCCCTGGAAGACGAGCGAGAGCACGACGATCACGCCGTTGTGCCACAGGGCCGCGTGGAAGTCCGGGTCCTGCAGGATCGTCAGGTAGTTCTTGAACCCGACGAAGTCGACCGGCGGACCGAAGCCCTGCCAGGAGAAGAAGCCGTAGAACGCCGCGACCCCGACCGGCAGGATCACGAACGAGACGAAGACCACGAGAGCGGGCCCGGCGAGCAGTCCGATCTCGAGCCGCTGGCGCCAGTCGGGGGCGCCGAGGCGTCGTCGCCGGAGCGGGGGCGACACGCGGTCGCCCCCGCCCGGCCCGAGCCGGCTGCTCGTCGGACCGCTCGCGGTGTGGGTGCGAACGGTCACGACCAGCCTCCTTACTGCTTCGCGGCGGCCGCGTTCACGGCGTCGACGATGCCCTGCGGGTCGGTCTTGCCGGCCATCAGGTCGACGACGGCGACGTTGAGCGCGTTGCCGACGTTGAGACCGTAGAGCGTGTCGAGCCACTGCGAGACGAACGGGGCCGCGTTGTAGGCCTCGAGGATCTGCTTCAGGTAGGGCTCGGTCACGGCCTCCTGCGCGACCGTGTTCACCGGCGGCGAGTTGTAGGCCTCGTAGTACGCGGTCTGCTGGTCGGAGCTCGCGATGAAGTTTAGGAAGTCGGCGCACTCCGGGGGGGCCGAGGCCGCGCACGAGTAGCCGTCGACGCCACCCATCATCGAGCCGGGCGCGCCGTCACCACCGGGCACCTCGGGGAAGGGGAACCAGGCGAGGTCGGCCAGCGGCTTCTCATCGGGGGTCAGCGAGGCGATCACACCCGGATCCCACGCGCCCATGAGCTCCATCGCGGCCTTGTGGTTGGCCACGAGGCCCGCCGAGCTGCCGGCGCCCTGCTGCGCCGAGGTCGTGAGGAAGCCGTCGTTGAACGGCTCGGTCGCGACGAAGGACTGCAGGTCCTCGCCGGCGCGCAGCCAGCACTCGTCGTCGAAGGTGAGATCCTGCGCGGCCTTGGTCAGCACGTCGCCGCTGCACTCGCGCAGCGCGAAGAAGTAGTACCAGTGCGCGGCCGGCCAGGCGTCCTTCGCGCCGAGCGCGATCGGCGCGACGCCGGTCGACTTGAGGTCGGCGACCGCCGACTCGAGGTCGGAGATCGTCGCGGGAGTCTGCGAGATGCCGGCGGCGTCGAACAGGTCCTGGCTGTAGAAGAACCCGCCGGGGAGCACCGACAGCGGCATCGCGTAGACCTTGCCGTCGAGGGTCTCGGCCGAGAAGCTGCCCTCGGGGATCTCGCTCTTGACGTCGGAGCTGATCGCGTCGGTGATGTCCATCAGCTGGCCGGCCTTGACCATCGCGGCCATCTTCCCGCCGCCGCGCTGCAGGAAGATGTCCGGCGCGTCGCCCGCGTTGAGCGCGGTCTGCAGCTTGCCGTCGAGGTCTTCGTTCTGGATCGCCTGGATGTCGATCGTGACGTTCGGGTTGGCCTTCTCGAACGCGGCGACCGCGTCGACCCAGTACTGCTGGCCGGCGCCGGTGGTCGAGTTGTGCCAGAGGGTCATGGAGACGGTGCCGTCTCCCCCGCCGTCGCTGGAGCATCCGCCGAGCGCGAGCGCGGCGGCCACGACCGCAGCCGACCCGGCGAGGATCGTCGTGCGCTTCATGAGTTCTGCCTCTCTTCGTTGAGGTGCTGTCGTCGCCGTCCGGGGCGGCCGGGGGCGGCCGGGCCGGAGCAGCCCGCGCGGGGCGCGCGGTTGCCGCGACTTTCGCACGGGGCCGGAATCGCGTCAAACGTTTTCGAAATCCTTTTCCAGAGTAGAGTGCTCGCCGTGCCGAAGCGCCCCACGATCCACGATGTCGCCGAGGCGGCCGGGGTGTCGATCGCCACGGTCTCCAAGGCGGTCAACGGGCGCTACGGCGTCGCCGACGAGACCGCGCGGCGGGTGTTCGACGCCGTCGAGGCGCTCAACTACGAGTCGAGCCTCGTCGCCCGCAGCATGCGCTCGCGCCGCACGGGCGTCGTCGGCGTGCTCGTCCCGGCCTTCGAACCCTTCAGCACCGAGGTGCTCAAGGGCGTCGGGGCGGCGCTGCGCGAGACCGACCTCGACCTCATGGCCTACGCGGGCGCCGGGCAGCCGCACGGCGCCGGCTGGGAGCGCCGGTCGCTCTCCCGGCTGAGCGGCACCCTCGTCGACGGGGCGATCCTCGTCACGCCCACGGTGGTCGATGTGGCGGTCGAGATCCCGGTCGTCGCGATCGACCCGCACACGGGGCCGGGTCAGCTGCCGACCGTCGCCTCCGACAACGACGCGGGAGCCATGCTCGCCACGCGCCACCTCATCGAGCTCGGGCACCGGCGCATCGCGTTCCTGGCGGGCCGCGGCGACCTCCTCTCCTCCCAGCTGCGCGAGCGCGGGTACCGCGCGGCGCTGCGCGAGGCGGGCATCCGCTACGACCCCGAACTCGTCGGGATCGGCGACTACAGCGTCGAGTCCTCGCGCCCGACCGCCCACCAGCTGCTCTCGCGTCCCGATCGCCCGACGGCCCTGTTCGCCGCGAACGACCTGTCGGCGATCGCCACCCTCGGCGCCGCGGCCGAGCTCGGCATCGAGGTGCCCGAGGAGCTCTCGGTCGTCGGATTCGACGACATCCCCGAGGCCTCGCGCACGACCCCGCCGCTGACGACGGTGCGCCAGTCGATGCAGCTGCTCGGGCGCACCGCGGCGGAGATGCTGCTCGCGCTCATGGCGGGCGAGACGCTCGAGCGGCACGACCTCACCCTCGGCACGCGGATGGTGATCCGCGGCTCCACCGCTCATCTCGGCGGCGCGGCGCCGTCCGCCTCCGCGCGCCCCGACGCGCCGAGCACGAGCGTGCGCACGGGGCGCAGGGGAACGACGGGCGCGAGCGCGGCGCGCACCTGAGACCGGGACGGGGCGGCCGCCGCGCCCTCCTCGACGAAGCCGGCGCCGCGCAGGTGGTCGGCGATCGCGCCGAGGTCGGCGACGATCGTGCGGGAACGCTCCCCCAGGGGTCGGGCGACGCGCGCCTCGAGCTCGCCGAGGTCGACCCGGCACGCGGCGAGCACCCGTGCCCCGTCCGCCGAGAGCGTCGCGACGCGCACCCGCCGATTCGCGGGGTGCATGTGGCGCGCGACCAGGCCGCGCCGGGCGAGCGCGACGGCGAGCTCGTGCCCGGCCTGCGGGGTCACGTGGATGCGGCGCGCGAGCTGGGCGTGCGAGAGGCCGGTGCCCTCGCCGAGCGCAAGCAGCATGGCGAGCTCCGCGACCGTCAGGCCGTGGCGCTCGGCGATCTCCTCCATCGCGCCGGTCAGCGGGCGCGCGAGCCGCGTGAGGGCGGAGGCGAAGTGCTCCGGTGCGGACGGCCCCGAGGATCCGTGCGAGGAGGCGTCACTCGGCACGGGCGTACTGCTCCCGCAGCTGCGCCCTGCGGATCTTGCCGCTCGCGGTGCGCGGCACCTCGTCGACGACGACGGTGGACTTCGGGATCTTGTAGCGGGCCACGCGACCGTCGAGGTGACCGGCGACGAGCTCGTGATCCACCCGCGCCCCCTCGGCGGGCACGACGATCGCCCGGCCCACCTCGCCCCAGCGCTCGTCGGGCACGCCGATCACGGCGACCGCGGCGATCTCGTCGAGCTCGAGCAGCACCGCCTCGACCTCGGCGGGATAGATGTTCTCGCCGCCCGAGATGATCATGTCCTTCGAGCGGTCGGCGATCGTGAGGAAGCCGCGCTCGTCGCGCCGGCCGAGATCGCCGGTGCGGAACCAGCCGTCGTGGAACGACTCCGCGGTCGCGTGCGGCAGGCCGTGGTACTCGCTCAGCAGGTTGGGCCCGCGCACCTCGATCTCGCCGATCTCGCCGACGGGCAGCGGAGCGCCCCCGCCGTCGACGATTCGAACGTCGGTGAAGAAGTGCGGCAGGCCGGTCGTGCTCGCCATCTCGCGCGAGTAGCGCGGCGGCAGCGCGGTGACTCCCGGGGAGGCCTCGGTCATACCGTAGCCCCAGGAGAACGCGAGGCCGCGCTCCTCCCACGCGTCGACGATGCGCGCCGGCACCGCGGAGCCGCCGCAGGTGAGCTTCCGCAGGCTGCTGAGGTCGGTGTCGGCCCAGGCCGGGTGCTCGGCGATCATCTGGAAGGTCGTCGGCACGCCGCTGAGCGCGGTGATGCGATGCTCCTGGATCGCCGCGAGCGCCTTCCCCGGCTCGAAGCGGCGCTGCAGCACGAGGGTGCCGCCCTTGAGCAGCGTCGGCAGCGCGCCCATGCCGAGCGAGGCCACGTGGAACAGCGGCGAGATCATGAGCGCGATGTCGTCGCTCGTGACGTCGTAGTCGACGAGCACGTTGTAGGTGTTCCAGGTCAGGGCGCCGTGGCTGAGCACCGCGCCCTTGGGCCGCCCGGTGGTGCCGGAGGTGTAGAGGATCGCGGCCGGATCCTCGAGCGCGACCGGCACGTCGCGGCGCTCGTCGGCGCCGCCGCCGAGCACCTCCTCGTAGCGCTCCCCCCGCTCGCCGGCGGGCGCGCCCTCGCCGACCACGACGCGGTGCACCGGAGTGGTGACGAGATGCTCGAGCTCGCGGTCGTGCACGAGCAGGCCCACGCCCGCGTCGTCGAGCTGGTAGGCGATCTCGGCGGGCGCGAGCCGGAGATTGAGCGGCACGAAGACCGCGCCGAGGGTTCCCGCGGCGAAGAGGGTCTCGAAGAACTCGATCGAGTTCGCCCCGAGGAACCCGACGCGGTCGCCGGGGGCGACGCCGCGATCCGCGAGCGCCGAGGCGAGCCTGTCGATGCGGCTCGCGAGCTCGTCGTAGTCGCGGCGGCGGGCGCCGTCGACGACCGCGACTTTGCCCGCTGACTTCACCCGTCGGCGGTGGATCCAGCTGCCGATCCCCTGGTTCTCCATCGAACCCTCCGTGTGCTCCGGTTCGTGCGGCCTACGGGATGAAGCGCGCGATGAAGGTCGCGATCGCCGCCGGGCGCTCCTGGCCCTCGATCTCGAAGGTGTTGGTCGTGGTGATCTGCCACGAGCCCTTGACCTCCTCGACGGCGTCGATCACCGAGCGCATGCGCACGCGGGATCCCACCGGCACCGGCGCCGTGAAGCGCACCTTGTCGAGGCCGTAGTTCACCTTCGTGCTGACGCCCTCGACGTCGAACAGCTCGCCCCACAACGGGATCACGAGCGAGAGGGTGAGGAACCCGTGCGCGATCGTCGTGCCGAACGGGCCGTCCTTCGCGCGCTCCGGGTCGGTGTGGATCCACTGGTCGTCGTCGGTCGCCTTCGCGAAGGTGTCGATGCGCTCCTGCGTGATCTCGATGTACGAGCTCGCGCCGAGGTCGCGGCCGACGAGGCCGGGCAGCTCGTCGACGGTCACCACGAGGTTCGGCATGAGAGGGGTCCTTCCGGTGGGGCGCGGCGGGCCGCGCGGGTCGAGGTCAGGTGGGGGAGGTCAGGTGGAGGAGGTCGAGTGGGGGGTCAGGCGAGGCCGAGCAGCCGCGCCGCGTTGTGCTTGAGGATCTTGGGGCGCACCTCGTCGGGGATCGGCAGCGCCCCGAAGGCGTGGAGCCACTTCTCCGGGGTGAGCAGCGGGAAGTCGGTCGCGAACAGCACGCGGTCCTGCAGCTGGCGGCCCGCGAGACGCACGAGCGACTCGGGGAAGTACCTGGGGCTCCAGCCGGAGAGGTCGATCCACACGTTCGACTTGTGCAGCGCGATCGAGTTCGCCTCCTCCTGCCACGGCACCGAGGGGTGGGCGAACACGATCGTGAGATCGGGGTGCTCGGCCGCGACATCGTCGAGCAGCAGCGGGTTGGAGTAGCGCAGCTTCAGCCCCGCACCTCCCGGCAGACCCGCACCGATGCCGTTCTGGCCGGTGTGGAAGAGCGCGGGCACCCGAAGCTCGGCGAGCACCGCCCACAGCGGCGCGAACTCCGGCTGGGAGGGATCGAAGCCCTGCACCGTGGGGTGGAACTTGAACCCGCGCACGCCGTGCTCCTCGACGAGCCGGCGCGCGCGCAGGGCCGCCGCCGCGCCGGTGCGCGGGTCGACGCTGCCGAAGGGGATGAGCACGTCGTTGTGACGGGCGGCGGCGGCCGCGATCTCCTCGCTCGAGATCGCGGGGTGACCCAGCTGGGTCTCGGCGTCGACCGTGAAGACGACCGCCGCCATCCGCCGCGCACGGTAGCCCTCCGCGATCGCGTCGATCGAGGACGTGCGCTCCCCCGCCCGGAAGTAGGCGCTCGAGGCCTCGAGCAGGCGGTCGGGCAGCGAGCAGTGCCCGGCCGCGTCGATCTCGACGTGCACGTGCGTGTCGATCGCCTCGAGGGCGTCGAGGTCGAGAGCGGGTTCGTAGCGCATCGTCGCGGCCGGCCGGCGGATCGGGGGCTCAGGCGCGCGCGGGCTCGCGCCGCAGGTCGTCGGGCAGCTCGGGGAAGCTCTCGCCCACCGACTGCAGGCGCCCCTCGAGCAGTCCCGGCAGCGTCTCGACGAGCGCGTCGTAGCTCCAGCCGCCCTCGCGGTACTCGCCGAACACGGCCTCCGGGTGCGACCACAGCTGGAGGCGGTCGCCGCCGACGCCGACGACCTGACCGGTGATGCCGGCGGCCGCGTCGGAGGAGAGGAACGCGACGAGGCCCGCGACGTCGTCGGCGGTGCCGAAGCCGAGCTCGTGGCGGAAGAAGGCGGGCATCGCCTCCCCCGCGTCCTCGGCCTCGATCGCGGCGGCGAAATAGGGCACGGTGCGGGTCATCGCGGTCGCGGCGACCGGCACGACGGTGTTCACCATGACGCCCGCGCGCTTCATCTCGAGGGCCCAGGTGCGGCTCATGCCGACGATCCCCGCTTTCGCGGCGGCGTAGTTGGTCTGCCCGAAGTTGCCGCGCTGCCCGGTCGGCGAGCCGATCGTGACGATGCGGCCGGCGACTTCGTTCTCCTTGAAGTAGCCGTAGGCCTCGCGCACGCAGGTGAAGGTGCCGCGCAGGTGCACGTGGATCACGGTGTCGAAGTCGTCGTCGGTCATCTTGAGGATCGACTTGTCGCGCAGCACGCCCGCGTTGGTGACGAGCGCGTCGAGGCGGCCGAACTCGTCGACCGCGGTGCGCACGAGCTGCTGCGCGGTCTCGGTGGATCCCACCGCCGCCACCACGGGGACGGCGCGCCCGCCGGCCTCGACGATGCTCGCGACCGCCTCGGCCGCGACCGACTCGTCGACGTCGTTGACGACGACGGCCGCACCGCGGCGCGCGAGTTCCTGCGCGTAGGCGAGACCGAGCCCGCGGCCGCTGCCGGTGACGATGGCGACCTTGCCGTCGAGGGACATGTCGGAGCTCCTTCGCTGCCGCCGGGGCGGTCCTCGAAATTCGTTGCAGTTCGCAATGATAGTCGATGTCAGTCGACTCGACCAGGCGCGGGATCGGTCTCGACCGCGTCGAGCGACTGCGGCGAGATGTGGTCGATCTCCTCGATCGCGATCCGGATGAGCTCGCGCGCCTTGGCGTTCAGCCGACGCGCCCGCGGCCGGGCGATCGCGACCAGCGACTTGTAACGCACGCACAGCTGTGCGCCGAGGCCGCGCTCGAGGTCGTCGAGCGCCGAGGCGATCGTCGAGCGCGAGACGTGACGGTCCTCGGCGGCGGCGCTCAGGCTGCCGGTGACGGCGATCGCGCGGAAGTACTCGAGCTGGCGAAGCGTGATGCGCGTCATCGCGATCCTCCCGCTCCCGCCCGTGGGCCCCTGCCGAGAGTCTAGGAGACCGCTCTCACGCGTCCCATCCGCCCGCCCGCGGCGTGAGCGGCACCGGGTCGGGGCGCTCGACGGTCGTCGTCACCGGATGCGCGCGGTGATCCTCGGCCGAGGCGAGCAGTCCCGTCATGATCTCGAGCACGTGCGCCGCGAGGGGGCCGTCGGCGCGGCCGCCGCCGCGCAGGAAGTCGATCAGTCCGATCCCCCGCCCGGCGTCGAGGTAGCCCGCCGAGGGCGGCACGAGGCGCCAGTCCGGTTCGTCGACGGCGCGCACGCGCACGTCGCCCGCGAACAGGTTCGGGTCGGGCACGAGCATGCTGCCGCGCTCGCCGTGCACCTCGATCGGCGCCGCCGTCGTCCACGGGGCGTCGAAGCCGAACTGCACGGTCGAGATCGCGCCGCCGCGATGCACGAGGGTGCCCGCGACGTGCGTCGCCACCTCGACCGGGATCACCTCCCCCGCCCGCGGCCCCGAGGCGATCACGCGCTCGGCCCGCGAGCGCGAGGCCTCCGCCGCGACCCGCTCGACGGGCCCGAGCAGGTGCACGAGCGCGGTGAGGTAGTACGGACCCATGTCGAGCAGCGGCCCTCCGCCGGCGCGGTAGTAGAAGTCGGGGTTGGGGTGCCAGGACTCGTGGCCGGCCGAGAGCCAGGTGGCCGAGGCCGCCACCGGCCGCCCGAGCTCTCCGGAGTCGACCACGGCGCGCGCGGTCTGCACTCCGGTGCCGAGCACCGTGTCGGGAGCCGCGCCCACCCACGCCGAATCCCGCGCGGCGAGGATCGCGGCCGCCTCGGCGTCGGTCGCGGCGAGGGGCTTCTCGCCGTAGACGTTCTTGCCGTGCGCGAGGGCGGCGAGCGCGACGGACGCGTGCGCCGCCGGGATCGTGAGGTTCAGCACGGTGTCGACCGCCTCGTCGGCGACGAGCTGCTCGGTGCTCAGCGCGCGGGCGCCGTCGATGCCGGCGGCGGCCTCGTGCGCGCGGGCCTCGTCGAGATCGGCGACCGCGGTCACGGCCACCTCCGGGTGGCCGACGAGCGTCGCGCGGTACTGCGCCCAGATGACGCCGAGACCGACGACCCCTACGCGGTGCGGGCGGCCCACAGCATCCCCCTCTCGAGGATCGTGCGCACCGGCGCCCGGCGCAGCACGTCGAGGTCGTGGCCGGGAGTCGCGACGACGATGCGGCCGTCGCCCCAGCGCCGGGTCCACACCGCGGGCGAGGTCACCGGGCGGTGCCAGGGGTGGTGCGCGGGCGCGGGATGCGTCGTCGTCGCGAGCACGTCGATCAGGTCGTCGTGCAGCACCCAGTACTGCTCGGTCTCGAGCTCGAAGTCGTCGAGCCCGGCGGTGATCGGGTGCTCGCGCCCGGCGGGGGTGAACTCGACGCGGTACGGGAGGAAGTAGTCGCTGCCGTCGCCGACCCGCTGCTCGGGCTCGCGCGCCGGATGCGCCGCGAACTGCCCGCCGATCAGCTGCAGGTAGTCGGCCTCGCCGCGGTACGCGTCGGCGATGCCGCCGTGCCAGCCGACCAGTCCGGCGCCGGCACGGACCGCCTCGCGCAGCCCGGCGAGCGCCTCGGGTGCGATCGTCGACATCGTGACGCACTGCACGACGAGGTCGGTGGCGGCCATCGCCGCCGCGTCGGCGTAGACCGCGTTCGACTCCTCGACGCGCACGCTGAAGCCGGCCGCCTCGAGGAACGGGAGGAACAACTCGGTCGCCTCCCGCGGGTGGTGGCCCTCCCAGCCGCCGCGCACGACGAGCGCGGTGCGCGGGGCGGCGTCGTCGGGCCGCCGGGCGTCGGGCTGGCGCGTGTCGGGGGAGCCGGTCATCCCCCGATCCTCTCGCGCGCGGGCGGCCCGGCGCGCGCTCAGGCGGCCGAGTCCGGGGTCGCGGGTGAGAGAGCACCCGGCGTCGGTCCGGCGGCCGCGGCGAGGCGGGCCGCACGGCGCTGCCGCTGGAGCACGGGATCCGGCACCGGGGCGGCCGCGACCAGGCGTCGGGTGTACGGGTGCTCGGGCGCGTCGCAGACCGTGCGCGAGGGCCCCGTCTCGACGATCCGCCCCGCCTCGAGCACCGCCACCCGGTCGGCGAACTCGCGCACCGCGGCGAGGTCGTGGGTGATGAAGAGGTAGGCCACGCCGAACTCGGCCTGCAGTTCTTGCAGCAGCTCGAGCACGGCCGCCTGGGTGACGACGTCGAGGGCGCTCGTCGGCTCGTCGCACACGATCAGGCGCGGCTCGAGGGCGAGCGCGCGCGCGATCGCGATGCGCTGGCGCTGCCCGCCACTGAACTCCGCGGGGTAGCGGGTGAGCGCATCCGTCGGCAGGTGCACCCGGTCGAGCAAGCGCTCGAGCCGGCCCCGCACCTGCTCACGGGGCATCCCCGCCGCGCGCAGCGGCTCGGCGAGGGTGGTGCCGACCGTGATCCACGGGTTGAGCGAGCCGTAGGGGTTCTGGAAGACGGCCTGCACCTCACGCGCGAGCGCGCGACGGCCCCGCCCGCGCAGCCGGGTGATGTCGCGCCCGGCGAGCTCGATGCGGCCGCCGGCGACCGGCACGAGGCCCAGCACGGCGTTGCCGATCGTGGTCTTGCCCGAGCCGGACTCGCCCACGAGCGCGAGGGTCTCGCCCGCGGCGAGGTCGAGGTCGACGCCGTGGATCACGGTGCGACCGCGCGCGCGGGCCCGCCCGGCGTACGCGACCTCCAGTTCGCGGATGCTCAGCAGCGGCGCGGCGGGCGCCGCGGGGTCGGCGGGGCGGGCGGATCGGGCGCTCATGTGGTGCTCACCAGGTTGGGCGTGCTCGCGAGGAGCTCGCGGGTGTAGGCCTCGCGCGGGCGGGCGAAGAGCTCGTCGACGCTCCCGCTCTCCACGATCTCGCCGTTCTCCATCACGACCACCCGGTCGCAGATGTCGGCGACGACGGCGAGGTCGTGCGTCACGAAGAGCACCGCGAGCCCCCGCGCCGCCTGCAGCTCGCGCAGCAGGTCGAGGATCCCGGCCTGCACCGTCACGTCGAGCGCCGTCGTGGGTTCGTCGGCGACGAGCAGCTCGGGGTCGCCGGCGAGCGCGAGGGCGATGGCGACCCGCTGGGCCATGCCGCCCGAGAGCTCGTGCGGGTACTTGCGCAGCACCGCGGCGGGCTCGGGCAGGTGCACCTGGGCGAGCAGTTCGAGGGCTCGCGCCCGGCGCTGCCGCCGGTCGAGGTCGGTCGCGTGGCGCAGCACGTCGCCGAGCTGCGAGCCGACGGTGAAGAGCGGGTCGAGCGCGACCATCGGCTCCTGTGAGATGAGGCCCACCCGGCGGCCGCGGATCCCGCGGAACGCCGCGTCGTCGGCGCCGGTCACGTCGGCGCCGGCGAGCACGATCCGGCCGGAGGTGACCGCCGCCCCGGGAGGCAGCAGCCCGAGGGCCGCGAGGGTCGTCACCGTCTTGCCGCTGCCGGACTCGCCGACGAGGCCCAGCACCTCCCCGGCGCGCACCTCGAAGCTCACGCCGCGCACGACCTCGCGCGGCGGACGGCCGCCGAAGGCGATGACGAGGTCGCGCACCTCGAGCACGGCCCCGGTCGCGCCGGGCGAGGCCGCGTCGGCCGCGGCCGCGGTCGCGGCGGCCGGGGCTGCGGGAGCCGCGACGGTGCGCGGCGCGGCGACCTCCCCGCCCCGACGTCGCGCCGCGTCCGCGTCGCGCAGGCCGTCGCCGATGAGCGCGAAGCCGAGCGACACGAGCGTGATGATGCCGCCCGAGACCGTGAGCAGCCAGGGCGCCTTCGCGAGGTTCGCGGCCGCCTCGCCGACCATGCCGCCCCAGGTCGGCTCCGGCGGATGCACCCCGAGGCTCAGGAACCCGAGCCCGCTCTGCACCGCGAGCGCCGCGCCCGCGAAGAGCGAGGCCTGGATGATGACAGGCGACACGACGGTCGGCAGGATGTGGCGCGCCATGATGCGGCCGGGGCGCAGGCCCGACACGATCGCCGCGGAGACGAAGAGCTCCGAGCGCACCGCGAGCACCGCCGCGCGCACGACGCGCACCAGGCTGCCGCTGCCGAGCAGGCCGAGAGCGATCATCGCGGGGGCGAGGTCCTGGTTGAAGATCGCGAGGATGGCGAGGATCAGCACGACGCCCGGCAGCGACATGAGGATGTCGGCCACGGCGCTCACGAGCGCGTCGACCCAGCCGCCGATCGTGCCCGCCAGCACGCCGAGCACGACGCCGGCGACGACGAAGGCCACCACCGCGGCGAGCACGCCGAGCAGGGTGGGCTGGCCGCCCCACAGCAACCGGCTCAGCACGTCGCGGCCGAGGGAATCGGTGCCGAGCCAGTGCGCGGCGGAGGGGCCCTCGAAGATGTGCGCCAGATCCTGCTCGTTCGAGCCGTAGGGCGACAGCACGGGCGCGAGGGCGACCGCGATCGCGACGAGCGCGACGACGACGAGCGCGACGGTGGCGACGGGGTTGGCGGTCAGGCTCGCGGACCGGGGCCGGCGGCGCGGAGTCGGGGAGCTGCTCATGACACGCGCACCTTCGGGTTGAGCAGCGCGTAGCTGATGTCGACGAGGAGGTTGACGACGATCGTCACGATCGTGAAGGCGAGGGCGATGCCCTGGATGACGGGGATGTCCTGGCGGGCCGTCGCGGTGACCGCGAGCGAGCCGATCCCGGGCAGCACGAAGACGTTCTCGACGAGGATCGTGCCCGACAGCGAGGCGACGAAGATCACCCCGACGACGGTGACGAGCGAGACGCTCGAGTTGCGCAGCGCGTGCTTCCAGATGAGCACCCGCCGAGGGACGCCGGCGGCGCGGAGGGTGCGCATGAAGTCCTGCGCCATGGCCCCCTGCACGCCGTCGCGTACGACCTTCGCGATCGTCGCGATGCCGCTCAGCGAGAGGGCGATCACCGGGAGCACGAGGCTCTGGGCCCAGAGAGCCGGCGAGAACTCGAAGGGGACGTAGCCGGTCGCGGGCAGCACTCCGAGCGCGACCGCGAAGATCGCGGCGAGCACGAGACCGACCCAGAAGTTGGGCAGCGCGCCCCCGACGAGCGAGAAGACGTCGACGAAGCGGGCGAGGGCGCGGCCGCGCGTCGCGCTCATCACGCCGAGAGCGACGCCGACGAGCAGGGCGAGCACCGTGCCGCCGATGATGAGCGAGAGCGAGACCGGCAGGCGCACCGCGAGGGTGCCGGCGACGTCTTCCCCGGTGAAGATCGAGCGCCCGAGGTCGCCGTGCAGAACGCCGAGGAGGTAGTCGCGGTACTGGACGAGCACGGGCTGATCGAGGTGCAGCGCCTGGCGCAGCGCCTCGTACTGCTCGGGGGTCGCCGAGGGGCCCAGCAGCGAGCGGGCGGGGTCGCCGGGGATGAGGCTCTGCAGCACGAAGGTCACGGCGGTGACCACGAGCAGCAGCGGCACCGACAGGGCGACGCGGCGGAGGATCAGGCGGAGCATGGGGCCTTTCGCGCCAGGGTCGGGGCCGGCTCGCGCCGACCCCGACCGTCCCGGGTGCGGGGTTACTTCAGCGGCCAGGTCTCGATCGGCGCGAGTTCGCCGGTCGAGCCCAGATAGTAGGGCGTCACCTTGTCGCCGTTGAAGATGATGATCGACTGGTTGGCCGCGATCGGCAGGGCGAGCGCCTCGTCGACGATGACCGTGTTGACCGCCTGCGCGGCCGCGCCGATCTGGTCGGGGGTCGCCGTCGCGAGCGCCTGGAAGGCGTCGTTGAGCGCGGGGTCCGAGACGCCGAACTGGTTCATCACCGCGTTGGGGGTGAACGCGAACTGCGCGTTGATGTACATCTGGCTGCCGTCACCGGTGAGCAGGGTCGCCGCGTAGTTGCCCGACACGAGGTCGTTGACCCAGCTGCCGAAGTCGGGCTCCGACTTGAGGTCGAGGGTCACACCGACCTCGGCGAGCTGCGAGGCCACCGCCTGCGCGATCGTCGTGTCGGTCGGGCTGAACCCGAGGTAGGTCGCCGGGATGGTGAACCCGTCGGCGAAGCCGGCCTCCGCGAGCAGCTGCTTGGCCTTCTCGGGGTCGTAGCCGTACACCGACTCGAGCGCGGCGTCGTAGCCCGAGGCGGGGCCGGCGTCGATCGCGGTCTGGTCGGTCGCGGTGCCGTAGTCGCCGAGCGCCGCCTGCGCGATGCTCTCGCGGTCGACCGCGAAGTTGAGCGCCTGGCGCACCTTCTCGTTCGCGAGCGCGGGCACGACCTTGCCGTCGCGGTCCATCAGGTAGAAGTTGTAGACCGTCGCCGGCTGGTGGATCTCCTGGAACCCGCCGCCGGTCACGGTGCCGCCGATCGAGGGGTCGCCCACGATCGCGTCGACCTGCCCGGTCTTGAGCGCCTGCACCTGCTGCTGCGGGTTCGGGATCACCTTGATCTCGATCTGGCTGTAGGTGATCGCGTTCTGGTCGTAGTAGTTCTCGTTGGGCACGTAGACGTAGTGGTCGCCCGAGACCGTCTGCGCGGTGTCGAGCACGTACTGCCCGGCGCCGAAGGTGTCGCCCGCACGCGCCGACTCGTCGGCGATGCCGGCGGGGCTGATCGGCGCGCCGCCGAGCAGTCCGACGGTGAGCATGTCGGGGATGATCGGGTTCGGCACGGCGCTCGTGATGTGCACCGTGAGGTCGTCGACCGCGGTGAAGGTCATCGGCGCGAAGTAGGCGCGCGTCGGGCCCGTCGTCGTCGCCGTGAAGTAGGTCAGCGAGTCCGCGACCTCCGTCGCGGTGAGCGGGGTGCCGTCGGCGAAGGTCAGGCCGTCGCGCAGCGTGAACTCGAACTCGGTGTTGCCGTCGCCGACGTAGCCCCACTTCTCGGCGAGGCCCGCCTGGATCTGCCCGTCGGCGTCGCGTGTGAGCACGGCGGCGTAGGCGGGCGTCTCGAACCAGGTGCCGGGCACGCCGGTCGCGGCCTTGAGGGTGTCGAGGCTCACCGGCGGGGTGCCGACCGCGACGGTGAGGGTGCGGTCGGCGGGGGTTTCACCGCCGGAGGAGGTGCCGGTGCATCCGGCGAGTGCGAGCCCGGCGGCGGCGACGAGCGCCGCGGCTCCGAGCAGGTGCCTGCGTGTCATTTCGGGGTTCCTCTTTCGTGATTCGGTGCGAGGGCGGAGGGGTCAGGAGGCCGGATCGGCGCCGGGTTCGCGGCCGAGCAGCTCGGGCGGCGGCACAGTGAGGCGCAGCCGGCTCGGGTGGGCGGAGCCCAGGTGCACGGTGTTCCGGGTGCGGCGCGGCGCGGCCGGCGGGTACACGCCGGGGTTGACGTCCCACCGGGGCGACGACGAGGGGGTCAGGTCGACGCGGATGCGGTGGCCGGGCCGGAACACGTGCGCCGTCGACCAGAGGTCGACGCGGTACTCGAGCACGGCGCCGGGCTCGATCGCGGCGACCGGGCCCGCGCCGGTGAGCGGGTCCGTGGCGCGCGCCGAGCCGCGCTGCACACCGTCGGCGATCGGGATCACCCGCCCGTCGGGGTGCTCGTCGCTCAGCCGCACGACGACGTCGGCGTCGGTCCCGGTGGAGGCGAGGTGGATGACCGCCTCCACCGGGCCGAGCACCGCGACCGCGGCGTCGAGCGGCTCCGATCGCCACGACAGCACGTCGGCGCGGGATTCGAGCGGCCCCTGGTCGACGGGACCGGGGCCGTAGGGCGGGAAGAGCAGCGTCGCGCCGCCGCGGGTGGGCACCGGGTCGGCGGGGTCGACGTCGACCGTCGCCTCGGCGGCGGGGCCGACGGCGTCGGTGAGAGCGCCGTCGCCGCCGAGGAAGAGCTCGCGCTCGGTCGAGCCGGTCGCGGGGAAGCCGTCGAGGTCGACCCAGCGGTCGAGCCCCATCACGAAGACGCGCGCGGGCGGCAGGGCCGGGTCGGCGCGGCGGCCCGCGAGGGTCGCGTCGAACCAGTCGATGAGCGTCCGGGTGAGGTCGCGCCCGCCGAGGTCGCCGCTCGACGCGGTCGGTCCGAAGTCGAGATCGCCGAGCCGGCCGGTCCAGTCGTCGTGCGACCACGGCCCCACGACGAGATGCCGCGGGGCGGTCGAGGGCAGGTCGCGCCAGACCCGGAGCGTCGAGCCGAGGAACACGTCGTACCAGCCGCCGAGCAGCAGCATCGGCACGTCGATCTCGTGCTCCCGGCCGAGGATCTTGCCGACTGCGTGCGCCGGGGCGTCGAGGGGGTCGCGCAGCCGGGCGCGCATCCAGTCGAGGGTCGGGCCGCCGGGCTCCCCGTCGAGGGCGCCGGCCGCGAAGGCCGCCCCGGAGACGATCGCCGCGTCGGCGGCCTCCCAGTCGCGCTGCGCGCGGGCGCGCTCGGTCTCGTCGGCGAGGTGCGCGATGCGGTCGGGGTCGATCGCCCCGTGCGACCACGCCGTCATGCTGCCGATCTCGGGCACTCCGCCGCGGAAGCGGAAGCCGTCGAGGCCGGTGGCGACCGGCGTCACCGCGGGCGCGATCGAGCGCAGCGCGGGCGCGCCGCCGAGCAGGGCGGAGAACTGGGTCTCGGAGGCGTAGGAGGCGCCCCACATGCCGACCCGGCCGTCGCACTCGGGCAGGTCCGCGAGCCACGCGACGGCGTCGGCGCCGTCGTCGAGCTCCTGCGCGGAGGGGTCGAACTCGCCGCCCGAGCCGTAGCGGCCGCGCACGTCCTGGAGCGCGACGAGGTAGCCGGCGGCGACGAGGCGATCCACCTCGACGCGCGTGCCGCTCTCGTCACCGCTCACGTCGTAGGGGTGGCGGGTCATCAGAGCCGGCCAGGGTCCCGCGCCGGCGGGGACGAGCAGGGTGGTGCGCAGGGCGACCCCGTCGCGCAGCACGCACTCCACCTCGCGCCGCGTGATCGCGGTCGTCGGGTCGGGCTGCGTCGCCACGGGGTCCACCTTCGTCGTCGAATGGTTCCGGGCCGCCGGGCCGCGAGGGCGGCGGCGTCCCTGGCCAGTGTGGGAAGCCGCGCGCGAGAGAGTCAACGCTGCTTTCCCGGCGTGTGATGCCGGGATTCCCGTCATTCCGGCGGCCGGATCCCCGTGATTAGCATCGCCCTCGTGTCCGACTCCGGCGTCGCACCGACGCTCACCTTCCTGGCCCGCATCGACGTCGATGTGGACGCCCCGATCGACCTCGGCGCCGGGGAGGGCCCCGTGCGCATCTACTTCCCCTCGAGCCCGCGGATGTCGTCGGCCTCCGACCGCTGGGCGTGGCTGTCCAGCCGCATCCTCGTCGCGCGCGGCGAGCGCACCCCGACGACCGTGGCGCTCGAGGTGTTCACGGTCGACTGAGCGACCGCGCGCCCGACCCCGAGCAGCCGTCGCGCGGGCCGTTTGACGAGCTCGTTGGCGGCGATGTAGCCCAGCAGCACGCCGCCCAGCGCGAGCGCCATGACGGGGCTCGGCGGCGCGATCCCCAGGAGCATGGCGACCGGCGGCACGAACGGCAGCGCGACCGTGAGCGCCGCGACGCCCAGGCTCAGGCCGAGCAGCAGTCGCGAGGGTCGGGAGGCCCAGATCGGCCGAGCCGTGCGCAGCGAGAACAGCACGGCCAGCTCGGTGAGGGTGGAGATCACGAACCAGGCGCCCTGGAAGACCCCGGCGGTCGCGTGGAACCCGAGCACCAGCACCGCGAAGGTCGCGATGTCGAAGACCGTCGAGATCAGCCCGAACACGACCATGAACAGCTGGATGCGCCCGAGCCGCCAGCGCACCGGCAGGCGCTCCTGCTCCGGGTCGACCGCGTCGGAGGCGATCGCCATCGCCGGGATGTCGCTCAGGAAGTTGAGCAGCAGGATCTGGCGCGGCAGCAGCGGCAGGAAGGGCAGCACGACGCTCGCCACCGCGAGCGAGAGCATGTTGCCGAAGTTCGCACTGGTGGTCAGCCGGATGTACTTGAGGGTGTTGGCGAAGGTCTGGCGCCCGAGCCGCACCCCGTCGACCACGACGTCGAGGCCCTTGTCGAGCAGCACCACGCTCGCCGCCTGCTTGGCGACGTCGACCGCGGTGTCCACCGAGATGCCGACGTCGGCGGCGTGCAGGGCGGGGGCGTCGTTGACACCGTCGCCGAGGAACCCGACGGTCTCGCCGCCGTGCCGCAGCGCCGCGACGATGCGCTCCTTGTCGATCGGCTCGACCTCGGCGAACACCGTGACCTCGCGCACGGCGATGGCGAGCTGCGCGGGACCGAGCCCACGCAGCTGCTCGCCGCGCAGCACCCGGTCGGCGGGGATCCCCACCGCGCGCGCCGCGGTCTGCGCGGCGGCGACGCTGTCGCCGGTGATGAGGCGCACGTCGACCCCGAGCTCATGAAGGGTGCCGACCGCCTCGGCCGCCCCCGGCTTCGGCGGGTCGTGGAACACCAGCAGCCCCTCGAGCCGCAGCTCGCGCTCGTCGTCGCGAGTGAGGCGGCCCTCCTCGCGGGGCCGCGGCCGGGAGGCGAGGGCGATGACCCGGTCGCCGCGGCGGGCGTGACGCTCCGCGAGCTCGGCGACCCCCGCCGGAGGCGTTGTGCAGAGCGCGAGCACCGAGGCGACGGCGCCCTTCGTGATGAGAAGATCGGTTCCCGCGACCTCGACGAGCACGCTCAGCCTCTTGCGCTGGAAATCGTAGGGCACTTCGTCGAGGGCGACCGCCCGGGAGGGGGCGACCGCGAGGATCGCGTCGTCGAGCGGGTTGACGAAGCCGCGCTGGGCCGCCGCGTTCGCTGCGGCGAGGTCGCGCACCCGCTCGCTCGGGCGGCCGTCGGCGTCGATCCAGGCGTCGAGGTGCGCCGCGCCGGCCGTGAGCGTGCCGGTCTTGTCGGTGCACAGCACGGTGAGCGCACCGAGATCCTCGATCGCGTCGAGTCGCTTGACGACCACGCGTCGGGCCGCGAGACGGCGGGCTCCGGTCGCGAGGCTCAGCGCCACGATCGCGGGGAGCATCTGCGGCGTGATGCCGACCGCGAGCGAGAGGGCGAACAGCAGCGAGTCCAGTACGGGCCGCCCGAGCAGCCAGTTGACGAGGAAGATCGCGGTCGTCAGCACGGCGACCAGGCGCACGAGCAACCAGCCGAAGCGCCCGATCCCGCGTTCGAACGACGTGCGCACCGCCGCGGTGCCGACCGCGCGCGCGACGCGGCCGAACTCGGTGGCGCGTCCGACCGCGGTCACGACCGCCACGGCGCGGCCCGACACGACGTGGCTGCCGAGGCTCACGCAGTTGGTCCGCGCCGCGATGCCGGCCGAGGCCGGCACGGTCGCCTCGGCGCTCTTCTCCACCGGGAAGGTCTCGCCGGTCAGCGCGGAGGCGTCGACGAGCAGGTCGGTGCTCTCGAGCAACCGCGCGTCGGCGGGCACGAGGTCGCCCGCCGCCAGCTCCACCACATCGCCGACGACGACCTCGCCGAGGGGGACGGCCGTGCGGACCGCGTCGCGGCGCACGTACGCCCAGACCTGCACCGACGCGAGCAGTTCGGCGACGGCGCGGTCGGCACGGTGCTCCTGCCAGAACCCGAGCAGTCCGCTCGCGGCGATGATGGCGAGGATGATCCCGCCGTCGAGTACGTCGCCGAGCGCCATCGAGATCACCGTCGCGGCGACCAGCACGAGCGAGATGGGATTGGCGAACTGGGCCGCGAGCACGCGCACCGTGCTGCGTCGGGCGGGCCCGCCGAGCCGTTCCGACGCCGGGGGGCGGCGCGCCTCGACCTGAGCGGTCGACAGCCCCTCCGGTCGGGTGCCGAGTGCGGTCAGGAGAGCCTCGCGCGGGCAAGCCCAGGGGGAGGAGACGCCGGACGGCGGCAGCGCGCTCATGGCAGAACGCTAGGTGCGTCGCGGCCGCGCGACCGGGACCTTCGCCCCGCGCGTGCGCCGCGCGAACCGCCGCCTCCCGTGGGACGTTCGGCTCTGCGCACCCGCGAGCCGTGCGCGCACGCTGGGATCGTCGGATCGCAGCCACGCGGGAGGTCGCCGTGTCCGAGGAGTGGAGCATCGTCGTCGGGATCGACGAGGAGCCGGCGAGTCGACTCGCCCTCGACTGGGCGATCGATCTCGCCCATGGCCGACCGGTCCGGCTGCGGCTCGTGCACGCGGTCGACGTGCTCATGCCGGAGTCGGCGGACGCCGAGCGGATCCTCGCCGAGGCCGCGCACCGGGTCGAGGAGACCGCGCCGGGATGCCCGATGGACACGGTCGTGGCCGACGGTCCCATCCCGGACGCGCTCCTGCGTCACGCGGAGGGGGCCGACCTGCTCGTCATCGGCTCGCACCGCACTCGTCGGTGGCGGTCGATCCTGACCGGCGACGTGCCGGGGCGGATGGCGCGCGCCGAGCGCTGCGCGGTGGTCGTGGTACCGGATGACTGGGCTCCCCATCCCGGTGGCGATGTCGTGGTGGGGGTGGCCGACGACGACAGCAGCCGGGAAGCCATCGAGCGGGCCGCGGAGTTCGCCGAGGTCGACGGCGCCGCGCTCCGGCTGGTGCACGGCTGGAGCCCGATCCTGCCGGGCGATCCGGCGCTGCCGCCGCCGGTGGATCTCGAGACCCTGCACCGCGACCGGCTCGACGACGCGCTCGACGCCGTGCGCGGCGGCCACCCGGATCTGCGGGTGCACGGCGCACTTCTCCCCGGCGACGCCGCTCATGGTCTCATCCAAGCCTCGCGGACCCCGGAACTGATCGTCGTGGGCTCGCACCGCCACGGCGTGCTGGCCGGGGCGTTGCTGGGCTCGGTCGCGCGACGCCTGCTGCGCGAGTCCCGGACGCCGCTGTGCATCGTGCCGGCGGGTCCCGACGACGCGGGGGCCGCGCTCGTGCGATGACCGACGCAGGGCGCCGGGCTCATCCCCCGACGTGCACGACGGGACGCTGCTCGGGATCCGGCTCGACCTCCCGGAGGATCTCGCGGACCAGCGGTGCCGTGTCGCCCTTGCCCAGCAGCAGGTACCTCAGCAGGTGCTGCACCGGGTTGCCCTCCGACCACTCGAAGTAGGCGTGCGGGCGCACCCCGGTCGCGTCGCGCAGGGCGACGAGGATTGCCGCGATCGCGTTGGGGACGGCCGGGCTGTCGGCCCGCAGAATCCGGAACCCGCCGACCTCCACGCCGCGCACGACGAGGGTCTCCCGGAAGTCGGAAGGGTCCACGACGTCGATCTCGAGGAAGAGCAGGTCGACCCGCCGCGGCAGCGGGTTGATCTGCGCGAGCGCGCGACGCTTGCGCACGTAGTCGCCGGGGTCGCCCGCGTCGCGCCGATTCGCGACGAGATCGAGCCGGTCGTCGCCCCGCAGCGACTCCTCGACGAAGCGGCGCGCCGCCTCGTCGAAGTCCACCGAGGTCGCGCGCAGCTCGGTCGCCCGGCGCACCCGCGAGAGCAGCGAGATCACCACGATCGCGAGGATGAACAGGAGCGAGATCGCGATCCCGTCCGGCTTCTCGATCATGTTCGCGACCAGCGCGTACCCCATCACGACCGCGACGACCGAGAACGCGACCGCGGAGGCCACGGCCCGGCGACGCACGGCCGAGATGACGACCGCGACGACAGCCGACACCATCATCGCGAGGATACCGGTCGCGTACGCGCCCGCCTGCGCGTTCACGTCGGCGCCGAAGGCGACCGTGATGACGACGCTGATGCCGGTGTACACGAGCACCACTGGGCGCACCGCGCGGGTCCAGTCGGGCGCCATCCCGTAGGTCGGCAGGTAGCGCGGCACGATGTTGATCAACCCGGCCATCGCCGACGCGCCCGCGAACCACAGGATCGCCACCGTGCTCAGGTCGTAGACCGTTCCGATCACCGGTCCGAACCACGCGTGCGCGAGGTACGCGAGCGCACGGCCGTCGGCGTCGCCGCCGGGCTGGAACTCCCGAGCGGGGATGAACAGCGTCGTGACCAGGGAGCTGCCGATCAGATAGACGCTCATCGTCGCCGCCGCGGCCGTGAGCAGCTTGCGGGTGTTCCGGATCCGATCCGCGAGCCGCGCGGCGGCCGATCCTCCGCGCGCGGCGATGAGCGGCATCATGCTGACGCCGGTCTCGAATCCCGAGAGCCCGAGCACGAGGAGCGGGAACGCGAGCACCGTCGTCGCCGCCACCGCGCCGGCACCTCCCGCTCCCGCAATGAGGCCCGCCCACCAGTGCGTCACGAGCGAGGGAGTCGCGACCAGCCGGGCGAGCCCGGCGGCGATCACGGCCGCATTGAGGCCGAGGAACGCGAGCACGATCGGAACCGCGACGTTGACCGCCTCGGTGAACCCCAGCAGGAAGACGCCGCCGAGCAGCAGGACGAGCGCGATCGTCAGGGGGAGCTGGAGGCCACGCAGGCTCTCGGGTGTGATCGGGTTCTCGAGCAGATGGACCGAGGCGTCGGCGGCGGAGAGCGTGATCGTCACGATCCAGGACGTCGCGACGAACCCGAGGAGTACCAGCACGAACAGCTTGCCCCGCCAGAAGGGCAGCAGGCGCTCGAGCATCGCGATCGAGCCCTGACCGTGCGGGCTCTCGACGGCGACCCTGCGGTACATGGGGAGCATGCCCAGGAGGGTGAGCGCCACGATGACCAGGGTGGCGAGCGGCGACAGGGCCCCCGCCGCCAGCACGGCGATGGCGGGCAGGTACGAGAGCGTCGAGAAGTAGTCGACGCCGGTCAGAGTGAGCACCTTCCACCACGGATGCGCCGACCGGCCGGGACCCTCGCTCTCGGGTCCCACCGGCGCCACGGTGTCGCGACCCAGCCACCGCTGCAGGGGGGTGCGGGCCGGGGGATGCGACAGCCGCCCGGGCACCGACGCCGGCAGCACGAAGGCGCTCCAGTCACGGTGCTCCACGAACGCTCTCCTCGACGACCGACGATGGTCGGCGGACGCGTTCGTCGACCCGGAGCGGAGACTACTCCCGCCGAACGTCGAGTCGCTGCTGTAGCGAGGGCGGGACTCGAACCCGCGACACCACGATTATGAGCCGTGTGCTCTAACCACCTGAGCTACCCCGCCGGGCCCCACTCCTGCCGCCGTGCAGCCACACCGACGAGAGCGGGAGAGCCCCGAGTCAGGATTGAACTGACGACCCCTTCCTTACCATGGAAGTGCTCTACCACTGAGCTATCGGGGCGCGCACGAGAGGCCGACCGGCCGCTGGCACCGCACGATGCTATCACCGGGCTCGGGGCCCTCCGAACCGGAGCCAACCCGAGCGCCGCCCGAGAATCGCCGCCGCGCTCGGCCGCGCGGCGCCGAATTCCGCTACACCGTTGGCATGGGCGTTCTCGAGTCGCTGCGGGAGTGGATGCCCCGCCAGCGTTGGTTCGCCGGGAAGGGCCACTCCCCGCGGCTGCGCCTGCTCGACGCGCAGCCCGACGGCCCGGCCACCCGCTACCTCGTGATGGACGACGCCGGGTGGCTGCCGACGCTGTACCACGTGCCGCTGTGCCACGCGTCGCGCCCGCCCGCCGAACTGACGCCCGTGCTCGAGGCGGCGGTCGTCGGGCCCGACGACGCGGGCCGCGTGCTGCTCGACGCCCCGCGCGATCCGCGCTACGCGGCCGACCTGCTCGCGCGCTTCGGGGTCGAGGCGCTGCCCGGCGGCACGCGCGTTCTCGGCGGCGAGCAGTCGAACACCTCGCTCGTGTGCGCGACTGTCGACGGGCCGCCCGTCGTCGTGAAGCTCTACCGGGTGCTGCACCACGGCGAGAACCCCGACGTGACGGGGCAGGCGGCGCTGAGCTCCGTCGGCTCGCGCGACGTGCCGCGGTTCGTCGGGCAGCTCGGCGCGATCTGGCCCGACATCGGCCGGACCGACGGGGTCGCCGCCGGAACCGTCGCCTTCGCGCAGGAGTTCGTCCCCGACGCGCGGCCCGCGTGGGAGGTCGCGCTCGACGCGGCGCGCCGGGGCGAGGCGCTCGACACGGCGGCGGCGGGGATCGGCGCGGGCGTCGCGCGCATCCATCACGACCTCGCGCGGGCGCTGCCCACCCGCCCGGCCGACGAGGACGACCGCGCCGCGATCACCGGCGCGTGGGACCGGCGGCTGCGGATCGCGCTCGCCGAGGTGCCCGGCCTCGCGGAGGCCGAGGCCGGGATCGCGGCGGTGTACGCGCGGGCGGCAACGGAGTCGTGGCCGACGCTGCAGCGCATCCACGGCGACCTGCACCTGGGCCAGGTGCTCGCGGTGCCGGGCGGCGGGTGGCGGTTCATCGACTTCGAGGGCGAGCCGATGCGGCCGATGGCGGAGCGCTCGGCTCCCGACCTCGCGCCCCGCGACGTCGCCGGCATGCTGCGCTCGTTCGACTACGCGGCGGGCGCGGCGCTCGGACCGGGCGCCGACCCGGCCTGGGCGCGCTCGGCGCGCGCGGCGTTCCTCGCCGGCTACGCCTCCGAGCGCGGCGACGCCGCGGCGAGCGGTCCGCTGGGCGAGGCTCTCGAGCTCGACAAGGCCGTGTACGAGGCGATCTACGAGTCGCGCAACCGCCCGGCCTGGCTGCCGATCCCGCTCGCGGGCATCGCGGCGATCCTCGCGCGCGGCGGCACCGCCTGAGCGCGCGCTGCGAACCTGTCAAGACCCGCCCCCGCCCCGCGGCGCGCACCTACCCTGCCGACAGGGGCAGTCCGCTCCCCGGTGCGGGCCGACCCCGTCGACGAGAGGCGCGCATGGAGACCTGGCCCGGATCGGCCTACCCCCTCGGAGCGACCTTCGACGGCAACGGCACGAACTTCGCGATCTTCAGCGGCATCGCCGAGCGCGTGGAGCTCTGCCTGCTCGACGAGGACGAGTCGGGCGCGCTCACCGAGACGCGGGTGCGGCTGGTCGAGGTCGACGCGCAGGTGTGGCACGCCTACCTGCCCGGCGTGCAGCCCGGCCAGCGCTACGGCTACCACGTGCACGGCGCCTACGACCCCGCCGCGGGCCGGCGGGCGAACCCGGCGAAGCTGCTGCTCGACCCCTACGCGAAGGCGACGACGGGCGCGCCGCGCTGGGGGCAATCGCTGTTCTCCTACCCCTTCGGCGACGAGGACGGCTTCGACGACTCCGACTCGGCGGCCGACACCCTGCACGCCGTCGTCGTGAACCCCTTCTTCGACTGGGACGGCGACCGGCCTCTGCGCCGCCCCTACGCCGAGACGGTCATCTACGAGGCGCACGTGCGCGGCCTCACGATGCGCCACCCGGAGGTGCCGGCCGAGCTGCGCGGCAGCTACGCCGGCGTCGCCCACCCCGCCGTGATCCAGCACCTGCAGCGGCTCGGCGTCACCGCGATCGAGCTCATGCCGGTGCACCAGTTCCTGCACGACTCGGCGCTCGAGGAGCGCGGGCTGCGCAACTACTGGGGCTACAACACGATCGGCTTCTTCGCCCCGCACGACGAGTACGCCGCCGCCTCCGAGCCGGGCCAGCAGGTGCAGGAGTTCAAGGCCATGGTGCGCGACCTGCACCGCGCGGGCATCGAGGTGATCCTCGACGTCGTCTACAACCACACCGCTGAGGGCAACCACCTGGGCCCGACACTGTCGATGCGCGGGCTCGACAACGCCGCCTACTACCGTCTCGTCGACGACGACCCGCGGTACTACATGGACTACACCGGCACCGGCAACTCGCTCAACGCGGGCGACCCGCACACCCTGCAGCTCATCATGGACTCGCTGCGCTACTGGGCCAGCGAGATGCACGTCGACGGGTTCCGCTTCGATCTCGCGGCCACCCTCGCGCGGGAGTTCTACGAGGTCGACCGGCTCGCGACCTTCTTCGAGCTCGTGCAGCAGGATCCGGTGGTCAGCCAGGTCAAGCTCATCGCCGAACCCTGGGACGTGGGGCCGGGCGGCTACCAGGTGGGCAACTTCCCCCCGCAGTGGACGGAGTGGAACGGCCGCTACCGCGACGCGGTGCGCGACTTCTGGCGCGGCACCCCCGGCACCCTCGGCGAGTTCGCGAGCCGGATCACCGGGTCGGCCGACCTGTACGAGAACTCCGGCCGCCGCCCGGTCGCGAGCATCGACTTCGTCACCGCCCACGACGGTTTCACGCTGCGCGACCTCGTCAGCTACGACGGCAAGCACAACGAGGCCAACGGCGAGAACGGGCAGGACGGATCCGACGACAACCGCTCCTGGAACGGCGGGGTCGAGGGCGAGACCGACGATCCCGAGGTGCTGGCGCTGCGCGCGCGCCGGCAGCGCAACCTGCTCGCGACGCTCCTGCTCTCGCAGGGGGTGCCGATGATCCTGCACGGCGACGAGCTGGGGCGCACCCAGGGCGGCAACAACAACGTCTACGCGCAGGACTCCGAGCTCTCGTGGATCGACTGGGATCACCCCGACGAGGCTCTGCTCGAGTTCACCTCCGCGCTCACCCGCCTGCGCCGCGAGCACCCCGCGCTGCGCCGCAGCCGGTTCCTCGACGGCCGGCCCGTCGCCCACGCGGAGGGCGAGCCGCTCGCCGACGTGGAGTGGCTGCGCCCCGACGGCTCGCGCATGTCGGAGGACGACTGGGGCGAGGGGGTCGGCCTCGTGGTGGGGATGTTCCTCAACGGCCGGGGAATCCGCGAGCGCGGCCCGCGCGGCGAGCGCATCCTCGACGACCACCTCCTCGTCTACTTCTCGGCCGCGCCGGAGGAGATCGCCGTGACCCTGCCGCGCCCCGAGCCCGCCGACGCGTGGGACGTCGTCGTCGACACCGGCGGCCGCCACGTCGACCGCGACGCGGTGCCCGCCGGGGACCAGCTCGCGCTGCTGCCGCACTCGCTGCTCGTGCTGCGCGAGCACCGCGCCCCCGAGCAGCCGCGCGACGAGGCGATCAGCGCGACCCTGCTCATCCCGCGGGAGGAGACGGCATGAGGCGCCCGCGCTCGACCTACCGGCTGCAGATCGACGCCGCGTTCACCCTGGACCACGCCGCCGAGGCGGTGCCCTACCTGCACCGGCTCGGTGTCGACGGGATCTACCTGTCGCCGTTGCTGCGCGCGACGCGCGGCTCGCGTCACGGCTACGACGTCGTCGACCACCGCGAGATCGACCCGGAGCGCGGCGGCGCCGCCGGTCTCGATCGGCTCGCCGAGGCCGCGCACGCGCACGGCCTCGCCGTGCTCGTCGACATCGTCCCCAATCACATGGGCGTCGCCGATGCGGCGCAGAACCCGGCCTGGTGGGAGTTGCTGCGGGGTGGTGCCGAGGGGCCGCGTGCCGGCTGGTTCGACGTCGACTGGGAGGCCGGCGACGGGCGCGTGCGGCTGCCCGTGCTCGGCGAGGATCTCGAGGAGGCGGCGGCCTCCGGGGCGCTGCGCGTCGTGGCGGCCGAACCCGACGCCCCCTCGGGCGAGGCCGAGCTGCGCTACCACGAGCACCGCTACCCGGTCGCGGCGGGCACCGGGTCGCCCGGCGACCCGCTCGCGGTGCACGCGCGCCAGCACTACGAGCTCGTCGACTGGCGCCGCGCCGACCACGAGCTGAACTACCGCCGCTTCTTCGCGGTCAACGAGCTCGCGGCGATCCGGGTGGAGCGCGACGAGGTGTTCGACGCGACGCACGCCGAGATCCTGCGCTGGGTGCGCGAGGGGCTCGTCGACGGGCTGCGCGTCGACCACCCCGACGGGCTCGCGGATCCCGGCGGTTACCTCGCGCGGCTGCGGGACGAGCTGGGCGACGGCGTGCTGCTCGTCGAGAAGATCCTCGAGCCCGGCGAGAGGCTGCCCGCGTTCTGGCCGGTCGACGGCACGACCGGCTACGACGCGCTCGGCGAGTTCGACCGGGTGCTCGTCGACCCGGCCGGCGAGGAGGCGCTCGACGCCCTCGAGGTCGAGCTCGGCGGCGTGCCCGGCAGCGCGTGGGGCGACCTCGTGCACGGCACCAAGCGCGGGATCGCCGACGGCATCCTCGGCTCGGAGGTGCGGCGGCTGGTGCGCGAGTTCCGTCGAGCCGCCCCCACCGTCCGCGGGCTCGAACCGGGCGACGACGCGGATCGCGCCGAGGGCGCCGGGGCCGAGGTCTCCGACGACGAGCTCGTCGACGCCGTGGCCGAGGTGCTCGCGTGCGTCCCGGTCTACCGCTCGTACCTGCCGACCGGCGCCGAACACCTCGACGAGGCGCTCGCCGAGTCGCGCCGGCGGCGGCCCGATCTGTCCGCGGCCCTCGAGCTGCTCGACGCCCCGCTGCACGAGCCGGCGAGCGCGCTTGCGCGCCGGTTCCAGCAGACCTCGGGCGTGGTGATGGCCAAGGGGGTCGAGGACACGGCGCTCTATCGCACCTCGCGGCTGACGGCGCTCACCGAGGTGGGGGGCGATCCGTCCGTGTTCGCGCTCGCGCCGCACGAGTTCCACGACGCGCAGCAGCGCCGGCTCGCCGCCTGGCCCGCGTCGATGACGACCTTGTCGACCCACGACACCAAGCGCGGCGAGGACACCCGCGCGCGACTGCTCGCGATCGCCGAAGCGCCCGAGGAGTGGGCCGCCTTCCTGCGCCGACGGCGGGCGCGGGCGCCGCTGCGCGACGGGGTGCTCGAGAACCTGCTCTGGCAGGCGATCGTCGGCAGCTGGCCCCGCGAGCGCGAGGCGCTGCACGGCTACGCCGAGAAGGCGGCGCGCGAGGCGGGCGACCGCACCGAGTGGACCGACCCCGACGACCGCTTCGAGTCGGGCATGCACCGCCTCGTCGACACCGCCTTCGACGACGCCGAGGCGCGCGCCGACGTCGAGCAGATCGTCGCCCGGCTCGAGGGGCCCGGGCGCAGCAACGGTCTCGCCCTCAAGCTGCTGCAGCTGACCGGCCCGGGCCTGCCCGACGTCTACCAGGGGTCCGAGCTCTGGGAGCGCTCGCTCGTCGACCCCGACAACCGCCGGCCGGTCGACCTCGAGCAGCGCTCCCGGCTGCTCACCGCGCTCGACGAGGGCTGGGAGCCGGTCGTCGACGAGACCGGTGCGGCGAAGCTCGCGGTCGTCGCGCGCACCCTCCGGCTGCGGCGGGATCACCCGGAGCTGTTCGGCGGCTACCGCCCGCTCGACGCGGTCGGCCCGGCCGCCCGCCACGCGCTCGCCGTCGATCGCGGCGGGGCGATCGCGCTGGTGACGCGTCGACCGCTCGGGCTGGCGGAATCCGGCGGCTGGCACGACACCTCGCTCCCGCTCCCGGCCGGCCGGTACCGCGACGCGCTGCGCGGGGCCGTGCACGAGGTCGGCGACCCGTCGGCCGGCCTGTCGCTCGCCGCGGTGCTGAACCCCTGGCCGGTCGCCCTGCTCGTGCGGGAGGACGTGTGAGCGCCGCGGGCGGGAATGGCGCCGGCGGCGCGCTCCCGCCGCGGGCGCGGGTGTGGGCGCCGCGGCCGCAGCGCGTGCGGGTCGTCGTCGACGGCGCCGAGCACCCGATGACCCCCGGCGGCGGCGGCTGGTGGGAGGGTCCCGAGCTCGCGCCCGGTGCGCGCTACGGGTTCCTGCTCGACGACGACCCGACGCCGCGGCCCGACCCCCGCGCGCGCTCGCTCCCCGACGGGGTGCACGGCCTCGCCGAGGCGGTCGCCCCCACTGCGGCGCCCACCGAGGGCTGGGCCGGCCGCGCGCTGCCCGACTCGGTGATCTACGAGCTGCACGTAGGCACCTTCACGCCCGAGGGGACCCTCGACGCCGCGATCGACCGGCTCGACCACCTCGTGGAGCTCGGCGTCGACCTCGTCGAGCTGCTGCCGGTCAACGCCTTCGAGGGCCGGTGGAACTGGGGCTACGACGGGGTCGGCTGGTTCGCCGTGGACGTCGACTACGCGGGCCCCGATCGGGACGCGCCCGCGGCGTACCGACGCTTCGTGGCCGCCGCCCACGCGCGCGGGCTCGGGGTGATCCAGGACGTCGTCTACAACCACCTCGGCCCGAGCGGCAACTACCTGCCGCTGTTCGGCCCCTACCTCACCGACGCGCTCACCACCTGGGGCGAGGCGGTGAACCTCGGCGAGCCGGAGGTGCGCGCGTTCATCCTCGACGACGCGCGGATGTGGCTCGAGGAGTACGGCGTCGACGGCCTGCGCCTCGACGCGGTGCACGCCCTCGTCGACCCGACGTCGCGGCACCTCCTCGCCGAGCTCTCCGACCGGACCGCGCGGCTCGCGGAGCAGCTCGGCCGGCCGCTCAGCCTCATCGCCGAGAGCGACCTCAACGACCCCGTCATGATCGCGCCGACCGCCGAGGGCGGCCGGGGCATGACCGCCCAGTGGTCCGACGACTACCACCACGCGCTGCACGTCGCGATCACCGGCGAGACGAGCGGCTACTACGCCGACTTCGCCCCGCTGTCGGCGCTCGCGAAGGCCGCCACCCGCGGGTTCTTCCACGACGGCACGTTCTCGAGCTTCCGCGGGCGACCGCACGGGCACCCGCTGCCGCCCGAGACCCCCGCGTGGCGGCTCGTGAGCTTCGCGCAGGATCACGACCAGATCGGCAACCGCGCCGCGGGCGACCGGCTGCCCGCGCAGCTCGCGGCCTCGGGCCTCGGCCCGGACGCCGTCGAGCGGCGGCTCGCGGTCGCGGCGCTTCTCGACGTGCTGAGCCCCTTCACCCCGATGCTCTTCATGGGCGAGGAGTGGGCGGCCGGCACCCCGTGGCAGTTCTTCACCGCGCACGAGGATCCGGAGCTCGGCCGGGCGACCGCCGAGGGCCGGGTCGCGGAGTTCGCGCGCATGGGCTGGGATCCGGCCACCGTGCCCGACCCGCAGGATCCGGCGACCTTCCGCCGCTCGAAGCTCGACTGGGGCGAGCCCGCGCAGCGTGACGGCGTGCACACCCGGATGCTCGCGCGGTACCGCGAGCTCATCGCGCTGCGGCGATCCGAGCCGGAGCTGCACTCGCCGCCGCTCGCGGCCCTGGCGGCGGAGTGCGACGAGGAGCGCCGGACGCTCGCGCTGGTGCGGGGCGGGATCGTGATCCGGGTCAACCTCGGCACCGAGCCGTGGCGGATCGACACCCGCGAGGAGCGCCTCTGGGCGACCGACCCCGAGGTCGCGGTCGGCGAGGGCGGGCTCGTGCTGCCGCCCGACACGGGGCTCGTGTCGCGGCGCTGAGCGGGCCCGGCCGTCGCGCGGCTCGGCCGTCGCGCGGCCTCAGCCGAAGGCCGGCACCGCGACGCCGGGCAGCCGCCACACCGCGAAGGTCGGCCCCGGCAGGGCGAGGCGCCCCTCGGAGGCGGCGACCGACAGCCCGCCCGCCTCGGCCGCGATCACCTCGGCGTCGTCGGGAAGCTCCTCGCCGAGTTCGAGCAGCGCGATCGCCCGGCTCGCGACGACGAGTAGGCACTCCTCGGCGCTCTCGCGCACGAAGGCGACGGCGTCGTCCTCGGCGACCAGCCAGCGGATCCCGCCGCGGCTCAGCACCGGATGGTCGCGCCGCAGCCCGATCAGCCGGCGGTAGAGGCCGATCGTCTCGGCCGACTCCTCGAGGCGGTCCCAGGGCAGCGGGGTGCGCGAGTGCTCGCCGTCGTCGCCGGTCAGACCGAACTCGTCGCCCGCCCAGACCACCGGGATCCCCGGCATCGTCATCGCCAACCCCACCGCGACCGGCACACAGCCCTCGCGCGCCGAGTTGCGGAACCGCGGGGTGTCGTGGGTATCGAGGGCGTTCATCGTGTGCAGCCGCGAGCGCCACGGGAAGGCCGCGGCGAACTCGCGGTGCGCGGCGTAGAAGTCGCGCCCCGAGTAGTCGGCGGTGCGGCCGAGGGTCATGCCGAGCCCGCCGCCCGCGGGCGAGCCGGGCACCGAGAGCCAGTTCCACAGCGGGCGGGTGAAGTTGGCGTAGGTCATGGCGCCGTGCCACGCGTCGCCCGGGAAGTCGGCCGCGGCGTCGTTGGTCGACTCCCCCAGCAGCAGGGTGTCGGCGTCGACGCTCTCCATGGTGCGCCGGATCGTGCGGCGCACCTCCTCGTTGAGATCCTCGTCCCGCCAGCGGCCCGTCATGTTGGCGACGTCGATGCGCCAGCCGTCGAGGTCGAAGGGTGCGCCGAGCCACTTCGCGACGACCGAGTCGGGGCCGTCGATGAAGCGGCGCCGCAGCTCGACGGCCCGCCAGTCGAACTTCGGCAGGCTCGGCACCCCGAGCCAGGAGACGTAGGTCTCCTGGTGCTCGTCGAGCCACAGGTAGAAGCCGCTCTCGGGGGCGCCGGGGTTGCGGTGCGAGGCGCGGAACCACTCGTGGCCGTCGCCCGAGTGGTTCGAGGTGAGGTCGCCGATGACGCGCATGCCGCGCGCGTGCGCGGCCTCCACGAGCGCGACGAGCGCCTCGTCCCCGCCCAGGAGCGGGTCGACGTGGTCGAAGGAGAGCGCGTCGTAGCGGTGGTTGGAGCGCGCCGGGAAGACCGGGGTCAGATACAGCAGGTTCACGCCGAGGGCCTCGAGGTGATCCAGGTGCTCGACGACGCCGGGCAGGTCGCCGCCGTAGAACTGCACCGCGGTGTGGCGGCGGTCCTGGTCGACCGGGTCGCTCCACGCGGCCGGCTCGGCCCAGTCGGGCAGCTCGCGCGCATCGGCCGCGGCCGAGCGGGCGAAGCGGTCGGGGAAGATCTGGTACATCACGCTGTCGGCGCCCCACGCGGGCGGCGGGGTGTGGGTGCTCAGGCGGAAGTCGTCGATGTCGCGGGTCTCGACGTGGCTGAGGCCGGCGCTCGTGAGCCACCAGGTCGCGCCGTCCGCGAGCTCGAGCAGGAACCGGTAGCCGTGCACCGGGTTCTCGACCTCGAGCTCGGCCTCCCACCACACGGCGCGGCCGTCATCGTGCACGGGCTGCGCCGAGGTGAACCGCGGCTCGCGGTCGGGATTGCTGCGGGTGCGCACCGAGACGACCTCGCCGAAGGCGTGCGGAACCCGCACCCGCACCCGCACCTGCCCGCCGAGCGTCGGCGCCGGGTCGGAGAGGTACAGCGGCGAGCCGTCGTGATGGGGACGGTCGGCGAGCGGATGCGGCATGCCGGGAGAGTAGCCGCCGCAGGTTACGCGCGTGTTCCGCCGCCGCGCTCGTCCGGGCTCCGGCGCGACGCCTCCGCGCCCGACCGGCGGCGGCTCGGGGCCCGCGGGGAGCCCGCTAGCGTGGAGGCATGACGGACTGGTGGCGGACCGCAGTGATCTACCAGGTGTACCCGCGATCCTTCGCGGACGCCTCGGGCGACGGCATGGGCGACCTGGCGGGCATCACGAGCCGCCTGCCCGAGCTCGCCGACCTCGGCGTCGACGCGGTGTGGCTCTCGCCGTTCTACCGCTCCCCCCAGAACGACGCCGGCTACGACGTCGCCGACTACTGCGACGTCGACCCGCGCTTCGGCACCCTCGCCGACTTCGACGCCTTCGCGACGCGCGCCCGGGAACTCGGCCTCAAGGTCATCGTCGACCTCGTGCCCAACCACTCCTCGAGTGAGCACGCCTGGTTCCAGGCGGCGCTCGCGGCGGCGCCCGGATCGCGCGAGCGCGCCCGCTACATCTTCCGCGACGGGCGCGGCGAGAACGGCGAGTTCCCGCCCAACAACTGGCAGTCGGTGTTCGGCGGCGACGCCTGGACCCGGGTGGAGGACCCGGCGGCGCCCCAGAAGGCACAGTGGTACCTGCACCTGTTCGACACCTCGCAGCCCGACTTCGACTGGACCAATCCGGAGGTGCGGGAGATGTTCCGCGGCGTGCTGCGGTTCTGGCTCGACCGCGGGGTCGACGGGTTCCGGGTCGACGTCGCGCACGGCCTCGTCAAGGCCGCCGGACTGCCCGACTACGAGGCCGACCCGGGCCTCACGAGCCACGCCGCCCCCGCACCCTACTGGGCGCAGGACGGCGTGCACGAGATCTACCGCGACTGGCACGAGGTGCTCGCCGGCTACGGGCCCGACCGCGTGCTCATCGGCGAGGCCTGGGTCTCGCCGCTCGAGAAGCTCGCCCTCTGGGTGCGCCCCGACGAGATGCAGCAAACCTTCAACTTCGGCTACATGGAGACGCCGTGGTCGGCGCCGGCCATGCGGAAGACGGTCGACGACTCGCTCGCGGCCTTCGGCGGGGTCGGCGCTCCCAGCACCTGGGTGCTGTCGAACCACGACGTCGTGCGGCACGCGAGCAGGCTCGGTCTCACCCCGCAGCTGCCGATCACGGTCGGGATGGGCCCGCGCACCGAACCCAAGCCCGACGAGGCGCTCGGCCTGCGCCGGGCCCGCGCGGCGACGCTCTTCATGCTCGCGCTGCCCGGCAGCGCCTACCTCTACCAGGGCGAGGAGCTCGGCCTGCCCGAGGTCATCGACCTGCCCGACGCGGTGCGCGAGGATCCGACCTTCCATCGCACGCACGGCGAGTCCTACGGGCGCGACGGCTGCCGGGTACCGATCCCCTGGGAGGCCGACGCGCCCGCCTACGGGTTCAGCCCGACCGGCGAGAGCTGGCTGCCCCAGCCCGACGAGTGGGCCCGCCTCGCGCACGACCGCCAGGTCGGCGTCGAGGGATCGACGCTCGAGATGTACCGTGCCGCGCTCCGACTGCGGCACGAGCACGGCCTCGGCGCGGGCGAACTCGAGTGGGTCTCCGAACCCGATTCCGAGGTGCTCGTCGCCCGCACGTCCGGCCTCGTGGTCGCGACCAACGTGAGCGATGAACCCGCCCCGCTGCCCGAGGGCGAGATCGTGCTCGCGAGCGGGCCCGTGGCGGGCGGTGAGCTGCCGGTCGACACGACCGTGTGGATCCGGGCCTGACCTAGTCACCCGCGGTCGGCGTTCGCTCTCCCTCGTCCTCGCGCCCCGCATCCTCGCGAGCCCTCCGCTCGCGGATGCCGCCCTCGACCGAGGTGCCCCGGCCCGACGGCGCGTGGATCGACCCGCTCGTGCGCGGGCGGCGGGCGCCACGGCGCACCTCGCGCTGCGACACCTCGGCCGAGATCCGCTCCGCGGCGCGCGGCAGCAGGTGGTGAACGAGTGCATCGCCGGCCGACTTCGCTCCGACGTGCCGCTCGCCGCGCGGGTCGGCGCAGGCGTCGACGATCGCGTCGACCACCTCCCACGGGTCGTCCATCGCGGCCATCCGGGGCTCGTGCCCGCTGTGGTTCGCGGCGTGATCCCACCACGGGGTGTCGACTGCGAACGGCAGGATCGTCGCGACCTGCACGTCGTCGGCTCCGACGAGCCGCAGCTCCTGGGTGAGCGAGCGCCCGAGGCTCAGCACCGCGGCCTTCGTCGCGGCGTACGAGGCCTGGTAGGCGAGCGGCGTCTCGCTGTCGATCGACCCGAGGTTGACGACCGTGCCGCGGCCCCGCGCGACGAAGCGGCGCAGCGCGACATGGGTGCCGTTGATCGCGCCGGTGAGGTTGACGGCGACGACGCGTGCGTGATCCTCGGGCGGGATCTCCCAGAACAGGCCGATCGCGCCGATGCCGACATTGTTGACCCAGACGTCGATCGCGCCGAAGCGTTCCTCCGCCTCCGCGGCAAGCCGCTCGACCTGGTCGGCCTCGCTCACGTCGACGGGCACCGCCAGCGCCTCGCCACCGGCGGCGCGGATCTGCGCCGCGACGTTCTTCAGCACGTCACCGCGGCGGGCGGCGATCACCACTCGCGCGCCGCGTTCGGCCAGCCGGATCGCGGTGCCCCGGCCCAGCCCGCTCGAGGCGCCGGTGATGACCACGTTTCGATCGCGCAGTTCGTCGTCGCTCATCCCGCCACGGTGAGACGGCGGCGCGCGCCGCACGGCCGGATGGAGGAGACGTTCGGGGGATGCGGAGGCGGTTCGGATGCTCCGCACGGTGACGGAGGCGGCCCGGCAGCGCGGCTCAGCTCACGTGCGCCTGCAACCAGGCGAAGGGGTCGACCTTCACGCCCTCGACGTGGATCTCGAGGTGCAGGTGCGGCCCGGTCGCCTCGCCCGTCTCTCCGACCAGGCCGACGAAGTCGCCGACCGAGACCGGGTCGCCCGGCTGCAGCGGGCAGGTGCCCGGCTGCATGTGGGCGTAGAGCGAGTCGACGGTCTGCCCGTCGATCTGGTGCCGGATGACGACGTTGTTGCCGTAGCTCCAGTCGTCTTCGACGTGGCTGAGCACCACCCCGTCGGCGATCGCGTAGATCGCGGCTCCCGAGCCGGGGGTGAAATCGACCCCCTGGTGGAAGCTCGAGCACCCCGCGCACGGCGAGACACGCGGGCCGTAGCCGTCGCTGATCGTCGCGGTGTAGGGGAAGGGCCAGCGGATCGGGCCGCTGCTGACCGCGTAGGTGTAGTCGCGGCTGCCGTACTTCTCGGCGAGCACCTGCGCGTAGGACAGGGCGTTCCAGCCGTCGCGGGTCGGGGTCTCGACGGTCGTCGTCGGGGCGACGACGAGATCCTGGGCGCCCGCGGCGGACGGCCCCGAGGCGACCGTCGCGTCGGCCGAGGCGCCGGTACCCGCGGCGGTCACGAGCGCGTTGGCGGGCAGCGACATCGCGACGGCGAGCGCGCCGACGAAGAGCATGGCGACCGCGGAGAGCAGACGCGCACCGAGCTTGCGGCCCTCCGAGCGGGCGGATGCACCGCGCGAGACGGTGCGCACGGCGCCGGTGCGGGTGGTCGGGCCGCGACCGCCGCGCCCCCGGCTCGAGCCCCGACCGCGACCCGATCCGCGTCCGCGCGAGCGTGCGGAGCCGCGCGCGGCGGCGGAGCGGGAGCGCCGCGTCTCGGCGAGGAGCTCGGAGGCGGGCACCGAGGTGATCGGGTCGGCCGGGAAGATGGCGGCCAGATCGGCGGGGAGCACAGGGGCGTCGGGCGCCGGGGCGGCTGCGGGGGCCGCGGGGGTCGACGTCGCGGGCGGGCCGATCGGGGCGGGCGCCGCGGCGACCGCCGGGACGGCGGGGAGAGCCGACGCGATCGGCGGGGCGACCGGGATCGACGCCCGCGCCGCGGCCTCGGCCGCCTCGAGCTCGCGCCGGCGCAGCTCGCGCCGCGTCAGGGGCCCGCCGGACTCCACGGCGTGCGACGCCGAGGCGACCGGTGCGGCGGCAGGCGCCTCGGCGTCGGTCATCGGCCGCGGGGCGGGCGTGCCGAGGAGGCGGGCGAGCTCCTCGAAGGTCTCGTCGTTCACCGCGCGCGACCCCCGTGGGCACCGCGCAACGCGGCACGGATCGGCGGGCAGGCGTTCATGAGACCAAACGTTCGCGGGATGACGTCAGTCCAGGCAACGGACGCTCGATCGTAACGAATCGATATCGACGCAGCCAACTCCCCGAGCGGGTGTCAGCACTGATGGGGGGCGGATTCCCAGCCCGGCGGCCCCGCGCGCGGGAGGTCTCAGTCGGCGGCCGTCATCCCGAGCTCGACGAGGGCGGCCTCGAGCTCCGCGACGAGCCCGCGCGGCCCGGCGAGCGCGGCCCGCCGCCCCGGCGCGGCCCCGGCCAGGCCCGTGACGACACCGCCGGCCTCCCGCACGATGAGGGTGCCGGCCGCGTGATCCCACGGATTGAGGGTGCGTTCGTAGTAGGCGTCGAGGCGGCCGGTGGCGACGGCGCACAGGTCGAGCGCGGCCGAGCCGATCCGGCGGATGTCGCGCACCCGCGGCAGCAGGCCGGCGACGACGGCACCCTGCTCCGCCCGGATCTCGGGCCGGTACGCGAAGCCGGTGCCGATGAGGGCGAGGTGGAGCGGCACGCCGTCGCCGATCCGCAGCGGTGCGCCGTCGAGGTGGGCGCCGGCACCGCGCTCGGCGGCGAAGACCTCGCCGGTCGCCGCGTTGACGACGCAGCCGGCGATCGGCTGCCAGGCCTCGTCGTCGCCCAGGTCGCCCTCGGCGACGGCGATGCTCACCGCGTAGGCGGGGATGCCGTAGAGGTAGTTGACGGTGCCGTCGATCGGGTCGACGACCCAGGTGAGGCCGGTGGCGCTGTCGGCGGTTCCCGACTCCTCCCCGTAGAAGCCGTCGCCGGGTCGCAGCTCGGCGAGCCGGCCGCGGATGAGCGCCTCCACCTCGCGGTCGGCGGCGGTCACGACGTCGACCACCGTCGACTTCGTCGCGGCCACCTCGACCCCCTCGCGCCGGCGCCGCGCGGCGAGGTCCCCCGCTTCGACGGCGAGGGTGCGGGCGAGGTCGAGCAGCTCGGTCATGACCCCATCCTCCCCGACCGGCTTTCTTGATCAGAACCTGAGCCCACGCAGACCCATCCGAGGGGGTGGATGGTGTCGAATGTTCCTTTGTCGGGCCCGAACCCGGCGAACCGGCAGTTGGTTACTGTCCGGCGGGGCGCGCTGCCGATCGAGACCCTGATCCCTCGATGTGAGCTGCGCGCCCCACCCTTTTCTCCCGCGTCTCTCCCGCGGTGGACTCCTCCCGCGGTGGACGCTGCCGCCTCCGCCACCGCCCTCGGGTTACCGTGGCGGCATGCGTCTCCGCCCGCTCGCGGCCGGGGCGGCGCTCGCCGCCGTGCTCGGTCTCGTGGGCGGCTGCGCGACGGGGCCGATCCCCGAGCCCACGCCGACGACGCGCCAGCTCGGCGACGGCTCGCCCGATCGGCGACCGGCGCTGAGCGACCGCGCGCTCGCCGCACTCGTCGACCCGGCCCTGCCCGGATGCTCCGCCGCGGTCGGCGTGGAGGGCGGGATCGCCTGGGCGAACGCCGCGGGTCTCGCCGACCTCGCCACGGGGAGTCCGGTCACCGTCGACACGAGGTTCGACATGGCCTCGGTGACGAAGCAGTTCACGGCGACCGTGATCCTGCAGCTGGCCGACGAGGGGGCGATCGCGCTCAGCGACACGGTCGCCGCGCACGTGGCCGGCATGCCGGCGTGGGCCGAGACGACGACGCTCGAGCAGCTGCTGCACCACACGAGCCACATCCGCGACTACTACCAGGCCATCCAGTTCGACTGGGGCCTCGGCTTCGCGGACTACGTGAGCCACGCGGACATGCTGCGCGCGATCGCCGACCTGCCGACGCTCGAACCCGGCGAGGGCTTCCTCTACTCGAACTCGAACTACGTGCTGCTGGCCGAGGTGATCCAGCGGGTCACCGGGCAGACCTACCCCGAGGCGCTCGACGCGCGCATCTTCGCGCCGCTCGGCCTCGAGATGGTCGCGGGCCCCAACCTCAAAGCCGACGACGTGGCCGTCTCCTACGATGACGACCTGAACCGCCAGGACTCGGGATGGTCGGGCTACGGCGCCGTCGGCATCTTCTCGACGCCGACGCAGCTCGCCCTCTGGGGCGACCAGTACCGCGCCGGCGGTCTGGTGTCGCCCGCGGCGCTCGAGGGTGCGGTGCCCGAACCGGACGGCACCTTCTACGCCGCGGGCATCGAGATCCAGCCCGACGGATCACTCGCGCACCTCGGCCGCTTCGGCGGCCACATCACGACCTTCCGCGTCTCCGCCGACCGCGCGACCACGGTCGTCGTCATGTGCAACGGCCACAGCTCGAACCGGGAGGGGCTGTTCGACGCGCTGTGGGGGATCTGGGTGCAGGCGCCGGCGGCGGGGGCGGCGTAGGTAATCGCTAGGAGGAGACGCTCGCGCCTTTCGTCCGATTGCACTTCCAACAGAGTGTCTGGAGATTCTCCTCCGTACTGAGACCGCCTCTCGACACCGGGACAATATGGTCCACCTCTAGTAGCAGGTGGGGCTCCACTGCGAGCGAGACGCCACACAGTCGGCACGTGTGTTGGTCGCGATCCTTGATATAGCTGCGGAGCCGGGCAGTCATGAGCGCCCGTTGCCCAGCAGCGGACTTTGCCCATCGGATCTTGTCGACAAGAGTCTCGGACAGCGCGTCCAGCGTCGGCGTGTCCAGGCGCACTACGGTCTGCTGGCTGCTGTTGCCGCCAGCTGACACGTACTGAAACTTGTACTCGGGGTACGGCACGAACACGGGCGAGAGGTGCACGCCCACCTGACTCCAGAACTCGTCTCGGTAGTGCTTGAGGATGAACGCTGGCGGGTCGATCTTCGCGGCTATGTCAGCCTCACGAGCTCGAACGTTTGCGACGGCGTCCTCCAGGCGAGATATGTCGGTAGCGACGCGTTGGACATCCGCCAGGGTGTTCTGGTCGGCCTTCACCGAGAAGTACTTCATGAAGTACTTGATGGGATCAGCGCTCGCGTTACGGACCACTTGCAACGAAGCATTGTGAACGTGGGGCGCATACTCGACCACATTCCGGTCTCGACGATTGTTCCAGGAGGAGGTGTTCTCAAACGTGGCAAGATGCGCGTACTGGCCCGTTCCGGACGCACCCAACTCAAAGGATCCGCTGGCGCGGATTTCTTCGACGTAGCCGACCACTTCATTGTGCTCGGCAACCACCGACGCGACCTCTGACTTGAGAGCTTGAAACTGCTCCGAGCCGAAATAGCGGTTCTTTCGAATCACGCGGACAATCGGATTCGCGATTAGAACCAGCCCCAAGGCCAGCAGCATCAACACCCCGTTTTGCGTCGATAAGACGACAACCAAAGGGGCAGCTATAAGCAGCGTGATGAACAGGGGCTTCGGCATGGGACCGGGTCTCTCCGCGCTCGAAAGGTGACGACGATGTCAATCTCGAGTTTGACACATGTCTGTGCCGCTATGGGCGCGAGTCGTAGAGCGACGGAAGCCCCGTCGACGCAGAGGTCGACGGGGCTTCCGTGTGGTGGCGAGTGAGGGATTCGAACCCCCGAAGTCGTAGACAGCTGATTTACAGTCAGATCCCTTTGGCCGCTTGGGTAACTCGCCATGCGCCCCCGAACGGCTCGTGACCGCGCGGAAGCGCCCGACAAGGATACAAGCTCCGCGGGGTCGGGATGACCGTACCCGGTCCACCGCGCTCGACGTCCCCGCAGCGCGCCGAGGGGTCACCCGGCGGCGGGAGTCACGCTCGCGCCGACCACGCTCTGTGCCGCCTCCCCGTACGCGACCGCCCGCGCGGCGACCTCGCCGACGTAGGTGGTGGCCGAGTTGTAGGCCTCGACCGCGGCGCGCCACCCCTCTTCCGTGTCCTGCGGCTTGGACGCGCGGCAGAGGTAGTTGGTGGCCGCCATCGAGGCGTCGTCGATGTCCTGCGGGTCGGCCACGCCATCCCCGTCGATGTCGATGTGCCAGTTGCGCCAGCTCTGCGGGATCATCTGGAACGGCCCAACCGCCCGGTCGAGGTGGGCGTCGGCGTCGATCTCGCCGCCGTCCGAGTCGGGGATGAGCGCGACCCCGTCGCCGTCGAGCGCGACTCCGTAGATCGGGGGCGACACCCGACCGTCGGCGTCGACCTCGGATCCGTCGTGCCGGCCGTGATCGCTCTCGATCCATCCGATCGCGGCGAGCGTCGTCCAGGAGAAGACGCACTCGGGCATGGTGTCGTGCTTCACGATCGCGGCGGCGGCGTAGGCGGCGAGCTGGCGGGCGGGGATGCCGGTGGCCTCCGAGACGGCGCTGACCCAGGCGGGATCCGCCAGGTCGGCGTATCCGACGGAGGCCGGATTCTTCGGCGGGGTCGGCGCGGGCTCGGCCCACCTCGGCGCCGGCGCCGGCAGCGCCGCGACGCACCCCGCGAGCACCCCGGCCGCGAGAGCGAGAGCCGCCGCGACCGATACCCGCCTCGGGACGGGGAGCATCCGGCGGCCGCGCATGTGCCTCGTTCTAGCATGGCGACATGGCCGATTCCTCTTTCGACATCGTCAGCAAGGTCGACCCGATGGAGGCGCAGAACGCCCTCAACCAGGCCGAGAAGGAGATCGCGCAGCGCTACGACTTCAAGGGCGTGGGCGCGTCGATCGACACCTCCGGCGGCAAGGTCGTCATGAAGGCGAACTCCGAGGAGCGCGTCAAGGCGGTGCTCGACGTCTACCAGTCCAAGCTCATCAAGCGCGGCATCTCGCTGCAGTCGCTCGACGCGGGCGAGCCCTTCGCGAGCGGCAAGGAGTACCGCATCGAGTCGACGCTCAAAGAAGGGATCACGAGCGACGACGCGAAGAAGATCGCCAAGATCATCCGCGACGAGGCCCCCAAGACGGTGAAGAGCCAGATCCAGGGCGACGAGCTGCGCGTCACGAGCAAGAGCCGCGACGACCTGCAGGCGACGATCGCGCTGCTCAAGGGCAAGGATCTCGACGTCGCCCTGCAGTTCGTGAACTTCCGGTAGCCGACCCCGACACGGGCGGCCACCGCCGCCGCGCGCGGAGGCGCGGGCCATGATGGTGCCATGGACGACGACACCGTCGACGCGACCATCCAGATCGACGCCGGCCTTTTCACGCTGCTCGTCCTGCTCGCGCTCATCCTCATCGACATCGGGCTGCGCGTGTTCGCGATCGTCTACGTGCCCCGCAACCGCCGACCGCAGACCGCGGCCGCGTGGCTGCTCGCGATCTTCTTCCTGCCCTACCTCGGCATCCTGCTGTTCCTGCTGCTCGGGTCGGCGCGGCTGCCGAAGGGCCGGCGGCGCAAGCAGCGCGAGATCAACGAGTACATCCTCGCTACGACGGAGGGCATCGACCGGGTCACCCGCGACGAGCCCTGGCCCGAGTGGCTGGCCCCGATCGTCGAGCTCAACCGCACCCTCGGGGCGATGCCGCTCGTCGGCGGCAACGCGGCCGAGCTCTACGACGACAACCAGGCCGCCTATGACGCGATGACCGCGGCGGTGCGCACGGCGACCCGCACGGTGCACGCCGAGTTCTACATCATGTCGCTCGACGCGACGACGGAGCCCTTCTTCGACGCGCTCGAGGAGGCCGTCGGCCGCGGGGTCACGGTGCGCGTGCTGCTCGACCACCTTGGCAACTGGCAGTACCCGGGCTTCCGGCGCACGAAGAAGCGACTCACCGCGATGGGGGCGCAGTGGCACCTGATGCTGCCGTTCCAGCCGCTGCGGGGCAAGGTCCAGCGCCCCGACCTGCGCAACCACCGGAAGCTCCTCGTGATCGACGGCGAGGTCGCCTTCACCGGATCCGCGAACGTCATCGAGACCCCGTACCAGAAGAAGGCCAACCATCGGCGCGGCCTGCACTGGAAGGACCTGATGGCCCGCTTCGAGGGCCCCGTCGTCGCCGGCATCGACGCGGTCTTCGTCACCGACTGGTACTCCGAGACCGACGAGCTGCTCGCCCGCGAGGCGGCGCCCGCGCGCGCGACCGGGACCGGCGCCCTCGACTGCCAGGTGGTGCCCTCCGGGCCGGGCTTCGAGGGCGAGAACAACCTGCGGCTGTTCAACTCGCTCGTCTACGCGGCGCAGTCGAAGGTCATCCTGACGTCGCCCTACTTCGTGCCCGACGACTCGATGCTCTACGCCATCACGACCGCCGCGCAGTCGGGGCTCGACGTGCAGCTGATCGCCTCGGAGATGGGCGACCAGTTCCTCGTCTACCACGCGCAGCGCAGCTACTACGAGGCGCTGCTCAAGGCGGGGGTGCGGATCTTCCTCTACCGCAAGCCGACGATCCTGCACGCCAAGCACATGACGATCGACGACGAGATCTCGATCATCGGCTCGAGCAACATGGACATGCGCAGCTTCAGCCTCGACCTCGAGCTGTCGGTCATGGTGCGCGGCGGCGACTTCCTGCAGAAGCTGCGCGCGATCGAGGACGACTACAAGGCGCACTCGCACGAGCTGACGCTCGACCAGTGGATGGAGCGCCCCGCGCTCTCGGCCGCGTTCGACAACGCGGCGCGGCTCACGGCCGCGCTGCAGTAGCCGGCGTCGTCGGCCGCCTCGCTTCGCGCATCGACCACGGGGAGCCGGTCGCCGTCGGCATCGTTTCCCGAACTCAGGATCGCAGGGCTCGTTCCCCGCGACGCAGGGCGATTTCGGCCTCTCGTCCTGAGAACGGCGCGCCGCGCGACTCCCGCACCGCCGCGATCACCGCCTGCATGACCGAGGGGAGATCGTCGAGCACCTGAGCCGCGTCGAAGCGGAGAGGCGTCAGTCCCCCGACGGCCGTCGCCGAGTCGCGGACGTAGTCGACATGGCGTCGGGGACCACGGTGAAACGCAGCGCCGTCGGTCTCCACCACGACGCGTCCTTCCACGACGAGATCCACTCGACCGACACCGGCGATGACGACCTGGCTCTCGACCCGTAGACCGGCGAGAACCAGTGCCACGCGAACGATCGACTCGAGGCCCGACTCCGCTCGGGAGTCGACGAGATCGAGAATGCGTCGCCGGCGCGCATCTCTGCAGTGCGGGCGCAGATCGGACATCCGCACGAGTCCGAGATGCAGCGCGGAGTCGACGGACGCCACCGCGTCGATCGGGTGCTGGCACAGCATCGCCGTCAGCAGTGCGTCGAGCACCGATACTCGCGCAAGCTCGGGCGGGTTCACCGTGCGCTCCCAGTGTCGCCGGGCCGCTCCGGGGCGCAGTCGCGAGGCATTGCGCGGCAACTGCACGTGCAGTCCGGTGCGGCGGCTGACCCAGACGCCGTAAGAGCGCAGGGCTGAGATGCAACCAAGTGCACCTCCGATCCGCACGGCCTCGATCTCGTCGGCGCCCGATTCCGAATCGGCGTAGAGGCCCCGGCGAACGCGCACGAGTGTCCCCTCGGCGACGAGGTCGGCGATGCGCGACTTCGTGATGCCGCGGGCGCGCAACGACGCCATCGAGTGGATCGCCATGACGCGAGAGTGCCCGGCGACGGCCTCTCCCGGCGCGGGGATCGGCGATCGGGGGAATCCGCGAGGTCGGACCTCGCGGTGGGGTATGCGGCCCCACTCAGGACGAGGGCGCGGATCCTGCGCCCGGCGCGCATCTCGACGCCGCTCGTCCTGAAAACGGCCGGCGCAGGCGGGACTGCCTCCCGCCGCCGGGGGCTACTCCCCGCGCGAGATCGCGACCATCTCGACGCGGTCGACGACCTTCACGCGCACCCGCTCCGGCTCGTGGCCGGCGGCGGTCCACGCGGCGCCGAGGGCGAGCTCGTGCTCGTCGAGACGGTGCCAGCCGGCGAGGTCGGTCCAGGCCACGCCGCGCTCCTCCAGCAGGGCGGTGACCGCCTCCTCCGACGGGTCCTCGGGGCTCCACCAGGAGGCCTGGTCGTTCACGAGGTGGCCGATGGTCTCCATCGCGTCGCTCTTGGTGTGGCCGATGAGGCCGACCGGGCCGCGCTTGATCCAGCCGGTCGCGTAGACGCCCGGCATGATGTCGTCGAGCTGGCCGCCCTGGTCGTCGACCTGCAGCACCTGACCCTCGTGGTTGGGGATCACCCCGCGCCGCTCGTCGTAGGGGACGCCCGGCAGCGGCGACCCGAAGTAGCCGACCGCGCGGTAGACGGCCTGCACCGGCACCTCGCGGATCTCGCCGGTGCCGCGGATGCCGCCCGCGCCATCCGCCTCGGTGCGCTCGAACCGGAACGCGGCGACCCGCCCGTCGGGGCCGGCCACCACCTCGTGCGGCTTCGCGTGGAAGTGCAGGTGCAGCCGCCGGCTGGCGGCGCCGGTCTCGCGCTGCCGCCACTGGGTGAAGACGCGGTCGATGACCATGATCTGCTTGTTGGTCTCGATCGCGGTCTTCGAGGCCTCGTCGTAGTCGAAGTCCTCGTCGTGCACGATCATGTCGACGTCGCGCAGCTCGCCGAGCTCGCGCAGCTCGAGCGGCGTGAACTTCACCTGCATCGGGCCGCGGCGGCCGAAGACGTGCACGTCGGTGACCGGCGAGGCCTTGAGGCCCTCGTAGACGTTCTCGGGCAGCTCGGTCGGCAGCAGGTCGTCGGCGTGCTTGGCGAGGATGCGCGCGACGTCGAGCGCGACGTTGCCATTGCCGATGACGGCGACCTCACGCGCCTCAAGCGGCCACTCGCGCGGCACGTCGGGGTGACCGTCGTACCAGCTGACGAAGTCGGCGGCGCCGTAGCTGCCGGGCAGGTCGATGCCGGGGATGTCGAGGTCGGCATCCCGCACCGCGCCGGTCGCGAAGATGACCGCGTGGTAGTGCTTCTTCAGGTCGTCGAGGGTCAGGTCCTCGCCGAAGCGCACGTTGCCGAAGATGCGGATGTCGCCGCGGTCGAGCACCTCGCGCAGCGCCGTGATGATGCCCTTGATGCGCGGGTGGTCGGGCGCGACCCCGTAGCGCACGAGGCCGTACGGCGCCGGCAGGTGGTCGAAGAGGTCGATCGAGACGTCGAAGGGGCGCTCGTGCTTGAGGAGGATGTCGGCGGCGTAGATGCCGGCCGGTCCGGCGCCGACGATGGCCAGGCGGAGCTTCACGGTTCGGGCTTCCTTTCGACGGCGCGCGCCCGCGCCGGGTGAGAGGTCAGTTCGAGCGCTCGACGATCGCCTCGGCGAACCGGGTGAGCGCCGTCGTGACGGGGCCCGCCGGGATCGGCGCGAGCGCCTCGACGGCGCGGCCGGCCCAGCGGTGGGCCTCCGCGAGCGTATCGCGGGTCACCTGGTGCTCGTGCAGCTCGGCGACCGCGGCCGCGAAGTCGGCGGCGTCCTCCGGGGAGTCCGACCCGGCGTCGCGGCGGATGCGCGCGACCAGTTCGGCGGCGTCGGCGTCGTACTCGGCGCGCCGCTCGAGGTAGAGCATCGGGAGGGTCGGCACCCCGGCGCGCAGGTCGGTGCCGGCGAGCTTGCCGGTCTGCTCGGAGGCGCTCGAGAGGTCGATGACGTCGTCGATCAGCTGGAACGCGACGCCGACGCTCTCCCCGAAGACCCGCACCGGCTCGCGGTAGGCCTCCGGCGCGTTCGAGAAGGTCACCCCGAGCAGGGCCGCGAGCGCGATGAGCGAGCCGGTCTTGTCGGCGAGCACGCCGAGGTAGTGCTCGATCGGATCCTCGCCCTCCCGCGGTCCGATCGTCTCGTGCAGCTGGCCGAGACACAGCCGCTCGAAGGTGGACGCCTGCTCGGCGAGGGCCCGGTCGCCGAGCGAGGCGATGATCCGGCTCGCGCGCGCGAAGAGCAGGTCGCCGGCGAGGATCGCGACCGAGTTGCCCCACACGCTCTGCGCGCTCGGCACCCCGCGGCGCATCTCGGCCTCGTCCATGACGTCGTCGTGGTAGAGCGAGGCGAGGTGGGTGATCTCGACCGCCTCGGCCGCCGCGATCACCGCGTCGTCGATGCCGTCGCCGAAGTGAGCGGTCAGGAGGGTGAGCGTGGGGCGCACCCGCTTGCCGCCGGCCTCGAGCAGGTAGCGGCCGGTGACGTCGGCGATGTCGTCGGCGAAGCGCACCCGCTCGAGCAGGCCCACCTCGACCTTCTCGAGGGCGTCTTCGATCGCACCCGCGAGAGCGCGCTCCTCGCTCGAGGCGAGCAGCTTCTCGCCGAGGCCGAACGAGCCGCGCAGGGTTGCGCGACGCGCGGTGGCGGGGCGGGCGCTCACGAGGCCGACCCCTCCGAGCCCGGCCGGGTCGCGGCGGTGCGCCGGCGGGTGCGGGCGCGGATCGCCGCGTCCTCCGGCTTGTGCCCCCGGTGCAGGGCGACGACGCCGGCGCTCAGGTTCTTGTAGGCGACGCGGGTGAAGCCGACACCGCGGATCCACTGGCTGAGGGTGCCCTGATCGGGCCACTGGTCGATCGACTCGCCCAGGTAGCGGTAGGCGGGAGCGTTCGAACTCGCGAGCTTCGCGACGATCGGCAGCACGGTGCGCAGGTAGACCCGGTGCCCGGCCCGCAGGATGCCGCGCGGCGGGTGCGAGAACTCGCACACCACGAGTCGGCCGCCCGGCTTGGTGACCCGGTACATCTCGCCGAGCGCGGCCTTCGGGTCGTGCACGTTGCGCAGGCCGAAGCTGATGGTCACGGCGTCGAAGGAGTCGTCGTCGAAGGGCAGCGCCTCGGCGTCGCCGGCGACGAACTCGATCTCGGGATGCCGACGCCGGCCCTCGACGAGCATCCCCTCGGAGAGGTCGAGGGCGACCACCTCGGCGCCGGAGCGGGCCAGCACGGCGGCGGAGGTTCCGGTGCCGGCGGCGACGTCGAGGATCCGCTCGCCGCGCTGCGGTGCGATCGCCCGCACGGTCGCGGCACGCCAGAGGGCGTCGTTGCCGACCGAGAGCACGGAGTTCATGCGGTCGTAGCGCGGAGCGACGCCGTCGAACATGCGCGCGACGGCATCCGGCCGCTTCTCCATGTCCGCTCGGCTCACGCATCGATCCTACGGGGGTCGGCGGGGCGCCGACCGGGCCCGGGCCGCTCGCCCAGGGGACTCCCCGGCCGGTCGTGCGGCCGCGCGCCGCCTAGGCTGAGACGGTGACGCGACGCACGGACGACACACCGGTGCTGCGCGTCGAGACCCGGCCGGTCGAGGGCCTCGGTTCGCTCCTCCCGCTCGTGGATCCCGAGCGCCCGCTGCTGTTCGTGCGCCGCGGCGAGGGCGTCGCCGGGGTCGGTGAGGCGCTGCGCCTGGAGTTCCGCGGGCCCGACCGCATCCGCGAGGCCGCGGCCGCCTGGAAGCGCATCGCGGCGGCGGCGCGGATCGACGACGCGGTCGGACTGCCGGGCAGCGGCCTCGTGGCTTTCGGCGCCTTCGCCTTCGCCGACGCCTCCCCGCGCGCGAGTGTGCTCATCGTGCCGCGCGTCGTCGTCGGGCGGCGCAACGGGGTCGCCTTCGTCACCCGCGTCGACGGCGCGGAGGACGCGATCGCCGAGCGCGCGCTGGGGCCGGAGTACCGCATCCGGCTGCACCACGGCGCGAGCGACCCGGAGACCTACCGGGCCGCGGTCGCGGCGGCGGTGGCGAGCATCCGCGCCGGCGCCGCCCACAAGATCGTGCTCGCCCGCGACCTCGCCGGGCACCTGCCCGAGGGCGCCGACCTGCGCCGGGTGCTCGTGGATCTCGCCCTCGGCTACCCCGACACCTGGACCTACGCGATCGACGGCCTGCTGGGCTCGAGCCCGGAGACCCTCGTGCGCGTCGGCCGCGGCCGGGTCAGCGCGCGGGTGCTCGCCGGAAGCATCGGTCGGGGCGCGGACGCCGACGCCGACCACGCCGCCGCGGTGCGGCTCGCGACCTCGACGAAGGACCTCGACGAGCACCGCTACGCCGTCGAGTCGGTGCTGCAGGCCCTCGAGCCGCACGCCCGCGCCGTCGTGGCGAGCGAGATGCCCTACGCGCTCAAGCTCCCCAACCTCTGGCACCTCGCGACCGACGTGGAGGGGGTGCTCTCCGACGGCTCCACCTCGCTCGACCTCGTCGCCGAGCTGCACCCGACCGCCGCGGTCGCGGGCGCGCCGCGCGCGGCGGCGCTCGCCGAGATCGCGCGGCTCGAGCCGGTCGACCGCGGCCTCTACAGCGGACCGGTCGGCTGGGTCGACCAGAACGGCGACGGCAAGTGGGCGATCGCGCTGCGCAGCGCCGAGGTCGACGCGCACGGCGACGTGCGGGCCTTCGCGGGCGCCGGCATCGTCGAGCACTCCGACCCGGAGCGCGAGCTCGCCGAGACGAAGCTCAAGTTCCAGCCGGTGGTGGACGCCTTCGGCTGAGTGTCGGCGTCGAGAAGCCGCACCGGGCGGCGTCACCCGCGCCGGCGGTGCGGATTCTCGCCGCCGTCAGCTCGCGGCGAGCCGGGCCTTCTCGACCTCGACGTCGTAGTCGGCCGGCGGCCACTGCGGGTCGATCTCGCGCAGGGCGGCCAGCAGCAGGTGCTGCACGGCGAGGCGGGCGTACCACTTGTGATCCCCGGGGATCACGTACCAGGGCGTCGCGGGCCCGTCGGTGCGGCGGATCGCGATGCGGTAGGCCTCCATGTAGTCGTCCCAGAGCAGGCGTTCGTCGACATCGCCGGGGTTGTACTTCCAGTGCTTCTCCGGCCGGTCGAGCCGTTCGGCGAGCCTCTCGCGCTGCTCGTCCTTGGAGATGTGCAGCATCACCTTGACGAGCACGGTGCCGGAGTCGACGAGGCCGCGCTCGAAGTCGACGATCGCGCCGTAGCGCCGCTCGATCTCCTCCGGGGTCGAGAGGTGGCGCACCCGGTGGATGAGCACGTCCTCGTAGTGGGAGCGGTCGAAGACCCCGATCATGCCGGGCCCCGGCAGCCGCTTCTCGATGCGCCAGAGGAAGTCGTGGGCCTTCTCCTCCTCGGTGGGCGCCTTGAACGCGACGTGGTCGATGCCCTGCGGGTCGACGGCGCCGATCACGTGCCGCACGATGCCGCCCTTGCCGGCGGTGTCCATCGCCTGCAGCACGAGCAGCACGCGGCGCTCGCTCTGCCCGCCGCGGCTCGCGGCGAACAGTCGCTCCTGCAGCTCGGCGAGCGCGTCGACGCCCTCCGAGAGCTCGCGCGATCCGGCCTTCTTGCCGCTGGCCTCGACGCCGGGGGTCGCGGAGGTGTCGATCGCGAGCGGATCCTCGCCCTGCGCCCGCAGCAGCTTCGTCAGGTCGGCCATCCCCCGAGGCTAGACCCGCGGTCGGCGCGCGGCGGTCGGCGCCGACGGTGCGAGCGCCTGCGGCCGCCGGTGCGGCCGCCCGCTCAGCGCGCCAGCCGCACCTCGACGAGCACCCGGCCGGGCGAGGGCGCGAGACCCGCCTCGAGATCCCCGCGGGTCGTCACGAGCCGGTGCTCCCAGCCGTTCGCGGCGGCGAGCGCCGCGAGATCCATCGCATGCGGGGTGTACATCACCCGGTCGAAGAGTTCGCGCTCGGCGTTGCCGGCGACCTCGAGCCCGTCGAAGATCGTGCCGCCGCCGTCGTCGCCGACGATCACCTGCAGCGGCGGCAGCTGCTCCCCCGCGACCGGCAGCAGCGCGCCGACATCGTGCTGCAGCGCGAGGTCGCCGAGCAGCACGCGGGTGAGGCCGGGAGCCTCGGCGCGGGCGGCGGCGAGCGCCACGCCCGTCGCGGTGGCGACGGTGCCGTCGATGCCGGCGAGTCCGCGGTTGGCGTGCACCGTGATCCGCCGCCCGGTCGCGACCCCGTCGAGCACGCGGATCAGCCGCGAGGCCCCCAGCACGAGGCGGTCGTGCGGCCAGGTCGCGTTCCACACCGCTTCGACGAGCAGGCGGCGGGTGACGGGTTCGCGCAGCACCTCGAGCTGGGCACGGGCGAAGCGGGAGCGCTTGGCGTAGTCGTCGCTGAGGTTCGCGGCGGGCGGCTCGGGCTGCTCGAGCAGCGCGCGCGAGGCGTGCACCCAGCGCCCCACCCACGAGCGACCCCAGGTCGGATGGCCGGGCCCGGTCGCCCGCACGCCGTCGACAAGGCGCGCCGAGCGGGCGGGGTCGAACGGCTCGAGGGCGCGACCGCGCACGACGACGACCTCGAGGCCCGGGCGGCGCAGCAGCTCGGGGATCTCGCGACTGAGCGTCGGATGCCCGAACACGACGACGCGCTCGATGCGGTCGCCGAGCCCCTCGGTGCGCAGCAGCTCGCGGTAGGCGGGCACCAGGTGGGGGCCGAAGCGCGCGCCGCTGGAGACCTCCGCCAGCAGCGGAGCCGACAGCGCCCGTGCGAGCTCCTCCGCCTCGGCGCCCGCGTCGGCGCCCGCGACGACGACCGTGCCGGGCACCGCCGCGAGCTCGACGATCTCGGGGCCGGGGCGGAAGGCCCACGAGCGCTCGGCGGGCTCCACGGCTTCCGGTGCCGGCTCGACGGTCTCGGGCGCCGCCGCCGCCGGCGCGAAGCCCTCGCCCCCCGAGGGCCCGGAGAGGGGCTCCCGGAACGCCAGGTTGAGCTGCACCGGGCCGGGCCGGCGCGCGATCCGCGCGAGCACGTCGTCGACGAGGCCGGCGGCGCGGCGGTCCGGGTCGGCGGCGGGGTCGGCTCCGGGCGCCTCGACGTCGATCACGGGCACGAGCGGTCCGAAGAGGCCGACCTGCGCGGTCGTCTGGTTGCTGCCGGTGCCGTGCAGCTCGGCCGGCCGGTCGGCGGTCAGCAGCACGAGCGGCACGCCCGCGTGCGCCGCCTCGAGCGTCGCCGCGTGCAGCTCGGCGACCGCCGTGCCCGAGGTGGTGACGACGAGCACCGGCGCCCCGGACTCGCGCGCGATCCCGAGCGCGGTGAAGCAGCCGACCCGCTCGTCGATGCGCACGTGCAGCCGGAGCGCGCCGTCGCGCTCCAGCCGGGCTGCCTCGAGCGCGAGCGCCTGCGAGCGCGAACCGGGGCTCAGCACCAGGTCGGTCAGCCCGCGTGCGACGAACGCCTCGAGCAGCACCCGCGCGAAGGCGCTCGACGGCGCGACGGCGCCGGCCTCGGGCTCAGTCGCGTCGTTCAGGATCGTCGTCCTCGAGCTCCGCGAGGCGCTCCTCCAGCTCGCGGATGCGGTCGCGCTGCTCCTGCTCGCGCCGCACGCGCGCGAGGAACTCGGGGTCGTCGTCGGGGGCGACCGGGCCGCGGCGCCGGGGTGCGGGGCGCCCCGCGCCGCCGGATCCGGGGGCCCCGAACGAGCCGCCCGCGCCGATCTGGTCGAGCCGCACGCGCCCGAGGGCGAACCACAGGATCGAGCCGATCACCGAGAGCAGGACCGCGAGCGCGATCCACGCCACCTTCGGCATCGCGCGCACCCGGCCGCGGTCGATCAGCACGATGTCGACGATCGTGAAGATCATGATCGCGATCAGCACGAGCGGTACCAGGTACCGGGCCATCCCCCGATTCTACGGAACGTAGACTCGGGGCGTGCCGGCCTGGATCCCCTACACCGCGATCCGCCTCGGCCTGTTCGCCCTCGTGCTGGCCGTGCTGCTGCTGCTGCAGGTGCCGTGGTGGCTGGCCGCGATCGCCGCCGCGCTCATCGGCTTCGGCCTCGGCTACGTGCTGCTCGCGCCCCTGCGGGAGCGGATGGCCGCCGAGCTCGCCCGCTCCCGCGAGCGCGACGCGACGCCGAGCGCCCCCGCCCGTCGCGGCTCCGACGAGGACGTCGAGGACGCCGCGAGCGACGCGGACTGAGGCGTCGACCCGTCGCCCCGCACGCGGGTGACCCCGCGCCTCAGTCCCAGTAGGCGAAGGCCGCGGCGAGGCCGAGCCCGTAGGAGACCGAGCTCAACAGCGTGAGCTGCAGCACCGTCACCAGCTCCCGCGCCGTGCGCGCCGTGAGGGTGATGAGGATCGCCGGCGCGACCGCGAGTCCCACGAAGAACACGTAGCCGGCCAGCGGGTAGAACTGCACCCAGAAGGCGAGCGCCGCGAACGGCACCAGCACGAGCACGACGTAGGTGATCCGCGAGCCGAGACCGCCCGCGAGCACCGCGAGGGTGCGCTTGCCGACCTGCGCGTCGCGCTCGCGATCGCGCAGGTTGTTGGCCATCAGCACGGCGGCCGCGAAGGCGCCCGCCGCGATGCCCGAGACCCAGGCCTCCCAGTTGACGGTGCCGACCTGCACGAACATCGTGCCCGCGGTCGGCACGACGCCGAAGAACAGCAGCACCGCGAGCTCGCCGAGCGGCAGGTAGCCGTAGGGGCGCTTGCCGCCGGTGTAGAACCAGGCGGCGAGGATGCAGACCGCCCCCACCGCGAGCAGCCACCACTGCCCGCTGCGCCACACCAGCACGCCGCCCGCCACCGCCGCGAGGGCGAAGAACACGATCGCTGCGGCGAGCACCTGGCGGGGCTTCGCCCGGCCGGATCCGACGAGCCGCTGCGGGCCGACCCGGTCGCGGTCGGTGCCGCGCACGCCGTCGGAGTAGTCGTTGGCGTAGTTGACGGCGATCTGCAGGAACACCGCGACCGCGAGGCACAGCAGCGCCCGCACCCAGTGGTGGTACCAGTACGGCATCGAGGGGTCGAGGCTCGCGGCGCCGGTGCCGAGCGCGACCGGGGCGATCGCGAGCAGCAGGGTCAGCGGGCGGGCGCCGGCGATCCAGGTGCCCAGCGTCGCGGGCGGCGGCGGCCCCGCCGGCTTCGTGCCGCGACTGCGACCCGATCCGGCCTTGCGCGCGGGCAGACGGCCCTTCGCGTTCCGTTCGCTCTCGCGGCCGCGCGCGGCCGCCGCCCTGTCGATCCGCGCGGGGTCGATCCGCTGCCGCTTCGCCACCGCGACAGACTATCCGTCGTCGACCGTCCCGCCGACCTCGCGGGCGAGGGCGGCGATCGCCGCGCGGTCCGGCTTGCCGCTGGCCAGCCGGGGCAGCTCGCCGACGCGGATCACCTGCGCCGGTCTCGCCTGCACCCCGAGCACCTCCGCGACGGCCGCGATCGCGCCGGCCTCGTCGGGGGCGGAACCCTCCACCACGACGACCGGCACCTGACCCCAGCGGGCGTCGTCGACCGCGACCACGACGGCGTGCTCCCACCCCGAGCGCGCGTGCAGCAGCTCCTCGATGGCGCCGGTCGCGACCTTGAGCCCGCCGGAGACGAGCACGTCGTCGAGCCGGCCGGTGACGGTGAGCCGAGCGCCGTCGGGACCCTCGCGCCAGACCCCCGCGTCGGCGGTGCGGAACCAGCGGCCGTCGGCGTCCTCCGAGAAGCGCGCGGCGATCAGCCCCGGGTCGCCGAGGTAGCCCTCCGCGAGGCTCGGCCCGCCGAGCTCGACCTCCCCGCGCGCCGTGAGGCGCACGGCGGTCTGCCCGATCGGCAGCCCGTCGTAGACGCAGCCGCCCGCGGTCTCGCTCGAGCCGTAGCTGCGCACGACGCGCACCCCCGCGTCCTCCGCCCGCTCGAGCAGCGCCGCGGGGGCGGCCTGGCCGCCGAGCAGCACGGCGGCGAACCGGGCGAGCTCGTCCCGAGCCGAGGGATCGCCCAGCAGCGCGTCGAGCTGACGCGGCACGAGCGCGACGAACCGGGCGACCCGCGGGGCAAAGTCGTCGCACGCCGCGACGAAGGTCTCCGGCGCGACGCGGTCGCCGGGCAGCGTCACCGGCGCGGCCCCGGCCGCGATCGAGCGCACCAGCACATTGAGGCCGGCGATGTAGTGGGTGGGGAGGGCGAGCATCCACTGCCCCGGTCCCCCGAGCGCGGACTCGCTCGCGGCCGCGGAGGCCAGCAGTGCGTCGGCCCCGAGCGCGACCCGCTTCGGCCGGCCGGTCGACCCGCTCGTCTCCACGACGAGCGCGATGGGCTTCTCGACCCGCGCAGGCAGGCCCTCCGGGTGCCGGGTGGCGGGGGCGACGAGGATCGCGTCGCCGCCCGAGAGCGCCGAGCGCAGCTCGTCGAGCACCCCGGCGCCCTCGCGCACGACGCGCAGCGGCCGGCTCATGCCGCGCGCGGAATGGATCGGGCCGCTCTCCGCGTCGGCGCCGAGAGGCGGCCGGGCGGCGGCGCGCTCAGAGCGGGCACGAGGTCAGACCTGCCAGGGGTAGGGACCCCAGTCGGGCGCGCGCTTGTCGAGGAAGGCGTCGCGCCCCTCGGCGGCCTCGTCGGTGCCGTAGGCGAGCCGGGTCGCCTCACCGGCGAAGAGCTGCTGCCCGACGAGTCCGTCGTCGGGCAGATTCATCGCGTACTTGAGCATGCGGATCGCGGTCGGGCTCTTGCCGAGGATCGTCTCGGCCCAGTCGAGCGCGGTGGTCTCGAGCTCGGCGTGCGGGATCGCGGCGTTCACCGTGCCGAGCGCGACACCTCGCGCCGCGTCGTACTCGCGCGCGAGGAAGAAGATCTCACGCGCCGCCTTCTGGCCGACCTGCCGGGCGAGGTACGCGCTGCCGTAGCCCGCGTCGAAGCTGCCGACGTCGGCGTCGGTCTGCTTGAACCGGGCGTGCTCGGCGCTCGCGAGGGTGAGGTCGCACACGACGTGGAGCGAGTGCCCGCCGCCGGCCGCCCAACCGGGCACGACCGCGATGACGACCTTCGGCATGAAGCGGATGAGCCGCTGCACCTCGAGGATGTGCAGGCGGCCGGAGCCCGCCTCCGATCCCTCGTACTCGTACCCGCCGCGCCCGCGGATGCGCTGGTCGCCGCCGGAGCTGAAGGCCCATCCGCCGTCTCTCGGGCTCGGCCCGTTGCCGGTCAGCAGCACGACGCCGACGGAGCGGTTCAGCCGCGCGTCCTCGAGCGCCACGAGCAGCTCGTCGACGGTGCGCGGGCGGAAGGCGTTGCGCACCTCCGGTCGATCGAGGGCGATGCGCGCGATCCGCCCGGTGATGTCGAGGTGATACGTCACGTCGGCGAAGTCGGCCCCGGCCGGGGCCGGCACCCAGCGCTCCGGGTCGAAGAGCTCGGAGACCCCCGCGAGCGCGCTCATGCGCTCAGCCTACCGAGGCCCCGCCGGCGCGAGCCGGGTGCCAGACTGGCGCCGTGATCGGCTCGAGCCCGCCTCGGCGAGAGGCTCCCCCGCCGCTCGACGAGCTGCTCGCGGGGATGCGGGTGGTCGCGCTGCCGATGCGCACGCGGTTCCGGGGGCTGGAGACGCGCGAGCTCGCGCTGCTGCGCGGGCCGCGCGGGTGGGGCGAGTTCGGCGCGTTCCTCGAGTACGACGACGCGGAGGCCGCGCACTGGCTCGCCGCCGCGATCGAGCAGGGCTGGGCGGATCCCGTGGCCCCCGTGCGCGACCGCGTGCCGGTCAACGCGACCGTGCCCGCGGTCGCCGCCGAGGAGGTCGCCGTCGTGCTCGCCCGGTTCCCCGGCGCGCGGACGGCGAAGGTCAAGGTCGCCGAACGCGGTCAGACCCTCGCCGACGACGTCGCGCGGGTGCGCGCCGTGCGGCACGAGCTCGGACCCGAGGGGCGGGTGCGGGTCGACGCCAACGGCGCCTGGAACGTCGACCAGGCGGAGCACGCGGCGCACGCGCTCGCCCCCTTCGACCTCGAGTACCTCGAGCAGCCGTGCGCGGGGGTCGAGGATCTCGCCGAGCTGCGCGAGCGCCTGCGCGACTGGCAGCTGCCGATCGCCGCGGACGAGAGCGTGCGCAAGGCGGAGGACCCGCTCGCGGTCGCGCGAGCCGGCGCCGCCGACCTGCTCGTGCTCAAGGTCGCGCCGCTGGGCGGCGTGCGCGCCGCGCTCGCGATCGCCGAGGCGGCGGGACTGCCGGTCGTCGTGTCGAGTGCGATCGACAGCTCGGTCGGGCTCGCCGCCGGGGTGCGACTCGCCGCCGCGCTTCCCGAGCTCGACTTCGACTGCGGGCTGGGCACCGCGGCGCTGCTCGCGGGCGACGTGGCGGCGGATCCGCTGCTGCCGGCGGAGGGCGCTCTTCCGGTGCGCGAGGTCGAGCCCGACCCGTCGCTGCTCGACCGCTGGGCGGCGGAGGCGGAGCGCGTCGACTGGTGGCGCGCGCGGATCGCGCGGTGTCACCGGGTGCTGGCCGAGTCCGGGGATGCGGCTCCCGCCGACGGCTGACCCTTCGCTACCGTGGAGCGACGGCCCACGATCGGAGACCCGGATGACCGCTCTTCCCCGCCCCTCCCGCCGCGGACTCGCCCTCGCCGGCGCGGCCCTTCTGATCGCCGCCGGGATCAGCGGCTGCAGTTCCGCCGCCGACCCGGAGGGCACCGACGCCCCGAGCGCGGACGCCACCGACTCGGGCGAGACCGGGTCGGCGACGACGGGTGCGGCCTGCCTCGTCGGCTCCTGGAACATCCCCCAGGACCAGATGAACACCTTCTACGACGCGGTCGAGGCCGAGAACGGCGGCGACCTGACCTTCGACGTCGTCGGATCGACCGACCTCGATTTCACGGCGGACGGCTACGTCTACCACCCCGACTTCGTGCTGAACCTGGAGGTCGCCGGTCAGACCGGCACCGGCACGGTCGGCGGGGAGGTGCGCGGGAACTACACCGCGGCCGACGGGGTCATCTCCACCGACAACGACGACAGCTCGATCAGCCTGGTCGTGACGGTCGCCGGAGTGGAGATGGACGCGAGCTCGCTGGGCAACGACATCATCGACAACGCTCCGCTCAACTCGGTCACGTTCCAGTGCACCGGCGACGACCTCGTGATCGACTTCGCGACCGGCAGCGGTTCGGTGCCGGTGAAGCTGACCCGCAACTGACCGCTCGGTCACGGGTCGGCGACATCCCCGGCCCGGCGGCGGGTGGGGAGCCGGGCGGGGGTTAGGCTCCCCGCGACGCGCGTCCGACGACCGCGTCCAGGAGTACCGCCGGAAGGGGGCCGCATGTCGCACCGCACCACGTCGATCCGCGGGTCTGCCGCCGCTGCCGCCGTGGGCGCCGCGCTGATCGCGGCCACGCTCGCGGGATGCGCCACCGGCCCCGTGCCCGACCCCACCGAGCCCACACGCACCCCCGCGCCGCTGCCGACCTCGACCCGCACGCCGACCCCGGTTCCGACCGTGCAGCCCGACGCCGACCAGGCCGCCTGCCTCGTGGGCGACTGGGTCGTCGACGAGCAGCAGCTCAACACCTTCTTCGACGCCGTCGAGACCGAGAACGCCGGCTCGGTGCAGTTCGAGGCGACCGGGCAGAGCGGGCTCTCGTTCGACGGGGCGCGCTACAGCTACACCCCGGACATCAGCCTCGCGATGCGGATCGCGGATGTCACGGGCACCGGGACGATCGCCGGGACGGTCACGGGCGACTACGCCGTCGACGGCGAGAACCTGTCGACCTCGAACGACACGAGCGACATCGACCCGACGATCACCGTCGGCGGCATGCCGATGTCGGCCACCGAGCTGTTCGACCCCGCGATCTTCGAGCACCCGATCGCCGACGGCCCCTTCGTCTGCGGCGCGGGCCTGCTCGTCGTGCAGTTCTCGACCGGGTCGGGATCGGTGCCGCTCACGCTGCACCACTGAGCGCCGCACCGTCCCGACGGAAGCCGCCCTCGGCGGCGCCCGACGCCCGCGCGCGGGCTCAGAGCCCCGAGTAGCTGTGCAGCCCCTTGAACAGCAGGTTGACGACGGTGAAGTTGAACAGCACCGCCGAGAAGCCCACGAGGGCGAGCCACGCCGAGCGCGTGCCGCGCCAGCCGCGTGTCGCGCGGGCGTGGATGTAGCCGGCGTAGACCACCCAGATGATGAAGGTCCACACCTCCTTGGTGTCCCAGCCCCAGTAGCGGCCCCAGGCGGCGTTCGCCCAGATCGCGCCCGCCATGAGGGTGAAGGTCCAGAACGCGAAGCCGACGATGATGACGCGCGAGGCGAGCAGCTCGAGCGTCTCGCTCGAGGGCAGCGCCGCGAGGAAGCGGGCCCGCGGCAGGCCACCCGCCTCGTGGCGGGTCTGCAGCAGCTGCGCGATCGACAGGCCGCCGCCGAGGGCGAAGAAGCCGGTGCCGAGCGTCGCGACGAACACGTGGATCACGAGCCACGCCGACTGCAGCGCGGGCGGCAGCGGGGCGACCGCGACGTAGAAGTTGACGGTCGCGAGCCCGAGCAGGATCGCCACGATGCCGGTCGCGTAGGCGGCGAGGAAGCGCAGGTCGCGCCAGAACTGGGCCGCGAGGTAGACCCCGACGATGATGCCCGTGCCGGTGAGCGCGAACTCGTACATGTTGCCCCACGGCACCCGGCCGGCGGCGAGCCCGCGCGTCACGAGGGCCGCGACATGCAGGGCGAAGGCGATCGCGACGAGCGCGGTCGACATCCGGTCGAAGCGGGCGACCGCGGTCGGCTGGGGCGCCGCGAGCCGCTCGAGCACCGCCGTGCCGCGGCCGGCGGATCCCGAGCTCGCGCCGGACGCGGCGGCCGACGCGGCGGGGTTGAGCACCGCCTGCGCGGGACGCTCGGCGAGGGCGAGATCGTCGGCCTGCTCGGCGGTGCGGCTGCGCGCGCTCAGCCCGAGCACGGCCGCGATGAACGCGAGCACATAGACCGCGAGCGCCGAGTACACCAGCACGAGCGAGATCGAGGCGAGGTCGTCGGCGGTCACGGCTCGATCCTACGCTCGGGGCCGACGGAGCCCTCCGGGGCGGATTCGGCCGGCTCGGATCCGGCCGGGGCGGGGCCCACGGGCTCGAACTCGCGCGCGTGTCGGTCGGCGAGCTCCGCGACGACGCGCTCGAGCGCCGGGTCCTCGCCGCGCGCGAGACCCGCGTACTCGAGGGTCACGCCGTCCGCGCCGGGGCGCACCTTGATCCACAGGCGCCGCCGCGGGATGAACAGCGACAGCAGCAGGCCTCCGAGCGCCGTCACCGCGGCGAGCAGCACCCACCCCTGGGTGGGGTCGTGGTGGATGTCGAGGGCGACGTAGCGACGCAGGCCCGAGAACTCGATCGTGCCCAGCCCGTCGGGCAGGTCGACCGTGTCGCCGAGGCCGAGCTTGAGCGCGTCGGACCGCCCGACGAGCTGCTCGAGCCCGTCGGTGTCGAGCTGGTACACGTTGACCGGCACCCCGGTGTCGAGCCCGAGGTCACCGGCGTAGACCTCGAGGGTCAGGATCGGGTCGTTCGCCTCCGGCGAGAACGAGGCGAGGGCGCCGTTGCCGGCGGCGATCGGGTCGGGGTAGAACAGCCCGATCATCCCCAGCTGCCGGTCGAGGCCGTCGGGCACCTTGATGACGCCGAGGCTGAAGAGGTTCGCGTCCTGCGGGCGGAACACCACGGGCCCCGAGAAGACCGCCTCCCCGGCCGGGTTGCGCACGGTGATCTCGGGCGCGTAGCCGTTGCCGAGCAGGTAGACCGCGGTGCCGCCGATCTGCAGCGGGTGGTTGACCTTGAGCTCGGCCGGGGTCCAGTCGCCGCCGGGCTCGCGCGTGGAGAGCGAGGCCGTGAAGTCGACGGGCTTCCAGGTGCGCGAGGCGGCGTCGAACTCGTAGGAGCCGGTGAAGTCGTCGAGGCGCAGCGAGTAAGGCTCGAGCTTCGACTCGTCGAAGAAGCGGCCCGGGTTGATCGAGTCGTAGCTCGCGAGGGTGTTCGTGAAGGCGGTGTCCTGCACGAGCACCCGCTGACCGGTGTAGATGAAGCCGCCGCCCACGCCGACCGCGAGGAGCACGCCGAGGAGCGCGACGTGGAAGACCAGGTTGCCGGTCTCGCGCAGGTAGCCGCGCTCCGCCGAGATCGACAGCTCCCCGCCGCGGTCGTAGCGCTCGACGCGGTAGCCGAGCCCGCGCAGCACGGCGCGGCCGCGGTCGACGATCCGCTCGGGCTCGCCCGCGGCGGTGCGCGTCGTGAAGCCCACGAGCCGCTCGAGCCGCTGCGGCGTGCGCGGCGGGCGGGCGCGCAGGGCGTCGACATGGTGCTTGGTGCGGGGGATCACGCATCCCACGAGCGAGAGGAACAGCAGCAGGTAGACGGCCGAGAACCACGGCGAGCTGAAGGTGCTGAACACCCCGAGCCCGTCGAGCACCGTGAACAGGTCGGGGTTGTCGCGCTGGTACTGGATGACGCCATTCGGGTCGGAGCTGCGTTGCGGCACGAGCGAGCCGGGCACGGCGGCGAGCGCGAGCAGCAGCAGCAGCACGAGTGCCGTGCGCATGCTCGTCAGCAGGCGCCACAGGAAGCGCAGCCAGCCGACCGGGCTCAGCCGCGGGTTGACGGGCGCGGCGGGCGCGACCGGCGCATCCACGTGATCGGCCGGGCGGTCAGAGCGGGGATTCGACACCGAGGATCACCGCCCCGAGGGCCGAGAGCAGCGTGCGCCACACGCCGGTCACCATGAGCACGCCGATCACCACGAGCAGGGCGCCGCCGACGATGTTGACGACGCGGATGTGCCGGCGCACGAACGCGAGCGAGCCGCCGACCCAGCCGACGCCGAGCGCGACCAGCACGAAGGGGATACCGAGCCCCAGGCAGTAGACGACGCCGATGAGCGCGGCACGGCCGAGGTCGTGGCTGTCGAGGACGAGCGACTGGGCCGCGATGAGGGTCGGGCCGATGCACGGGGTCCAGCCGATCGCGAACACGACGCCGAGCAGCGGGGCGCCCACGAGCCCCGTGGCCGGGCGCCACTGCGGCTTCCAGGTGCGCTGCAGCACGCTCACCTGCCCGATGAAGACCAGCCCCATGACGATGACGATGACGCCCGCCATGCGCAGCAGTAGATCCTCGTACGCGAGCAGGAAGATGCCGACCGCGCCGCCGAGCACGAAGGCCGAGACGAACACCACGCTGAAGCCCGCGACGAACAGCAGCGCGCCGAGCACCATGCGGCCGCGGGCCCGCTCGGCTCCCCCGGCAACGCCCGACACGTAGCCGAGGTAGCCGGGCACGAGGGGCAGCACGCACGGCGAGAGGAACGAGAGCAGTCCGGCCGCGAGAGCGAGGGGCAGGGCGAGCCAGAGCCCGCCCGTGCGCACGACCTCGCCCGGATCCACCGCCGCGCCCGTCAGCTCTCGCCGAGCGTCTGCTCGACCAGGTCGGCGACCAGGCTCGGACTCGTGATGAGGCCGCTGAAGCGCGCCGCGACCCGGCCCTCGCGATCGAGGATCAGCGTGGTCGGCACCGCGTTCGCCGAGACGGCCCCGGAGAACGCGAGCAGCACGTCGTTGGAGGCGGCGTCGAGGATCGAGGGGTAGGTCACGCCGTGCTCCTCGTTGAAGGCCCGTGCCGTGTCGACGGCGTCGGTCACGTTGACCCCGACGAAGGCGACCTCGTCGCCCGCGAACTGCTGGTGCAGCGCCTCGAGGTCGGCCGCCTCGGCGCGGCAGGGCGGGCAGGAGGCGTACCAGAAGTTGAGCACGACGACCTCGCCGCGCAGTTCGGCGCTCGAGATCTCGCCGCCGTCCGTCGAGGGCCCCGACCAGTCGGTCGCGGCCTCCCGGTTCTCGGGCGAGATGGTGCGCACGGCGCCGTCGCCCGAGATGTAGTCGCCGCCGAGGTCGCCGGAGTTGTAGTCGTCGACGAGACCGCTCGTCGCGCTCTGGCACCCGGTCAGGGCGAGCGCCGAGGCGAGCGCGACGGCCCCCGCGAGCGCGGCCCGGCCGCCCCGCGCGCTCACACCGCCCCCAGGTCGCGGGCGCCGTGCAGCAGCTCGGCCGCGGGTTCGGCGTAGCCGACCTCGACGAGCCTGCCCTCGCGCACCGCGAAGCTCGTGATGCTCGAGAGCGTGCAGCGCCGCGCGCGCGGATCGTGCGCGAGGGACCGCCCCGCGGCCGAGCGGGCGACCATCCAGATCGGCAGCTGGTGGGTCACGAGGACGGCCTCCCCGTGCGTGGTCTGGGCGGCCGCGTCGGTGACCGCGGCGCGCATCCGCCGGGCGATCGAGGCGAACGCCTCGCCCCAGCTGGGCCGCCACGGGGCGAGCAGGTAAGGCCAGTACTTCGGGCTCGAGCGCAGCGCCTGCCGCACCCGCACCCCCTCGAAGCGGTTGGCGGGTTCGATGAGCCGCTCGTCGGTGCGGATCTCGAGCCCGAACCGCTCGGCCCAGGGCGCGGCGCTCTCCTGGGTGCGCTGCAGCGGGCTCGCCCAGAGCGCCGTCACCGGGCGCCCCTCGAAGCTCGCCGCCGCCAGCTCGGCCATGCGATGGCCGCGCTCGCTCAGACCGAACCCGGCGATACGTCCGTAGAGCACGCCGGTGGGGTTGTGCACCTCGCCGTGGCGGACGAGGTGGACGAGGTCGGCGGGCACCCGGCGATTCTACGGTCTGTCGAAATGCGGTTCCTGTGCGCCCCCTCGCGCCGTCCCCGACCCCGAGCCGACGCGCGGGGCGGTCGTGAGGACGCCCCGGACACGCGGCCCCCGGCCGCGCCGCCTAGACTCGTCGCCCGTGACGGAACGCACCCTCGTGAACCAGCTCGCCGCCCGCGCCGACGGCCCCGTGCGCGTCGCCGGATGGGTCGATGCCGTGCGGGACCAGAAGAAGGTGCAGTTCGTGATCCTGCGCGACGAAACGGGCGCCGTGCAGCTCGTGCACCCGCGCACCGATGTCGAGGAGCCCGGCTCCGACCCGCTCGCGACCGCCATCTCGGGGCTCAGTGCCGGAACGTTCCTCGCCGTCTCGGGCGAGCTCGCCCACGACGAGCGCGTCAAGCTCGGCGGGCTCGAGGTGAAGATCGGCGCGCTCGAGATCGCGGCGGCCGCCCTGGACTCGCCGATCGCCGAGGACTCGTCGATCGACAAGCGCCTCGACTGGCGCTTCCTCGACCTGCGCCGACCCGAGCAGAACCTCGTGTTCCGCGTGCAGACGACCTTCCTGCACGCGCTGCGCAGCTGGTGGGTCGAGAACGGCTTCATCGAGATCCACACCCCGAAGCTCATGGCGAGCCCCTCCGAGAGCCGCGCCGAGCTGTTCGAGGTCGAGTACTTCGACACCACCGCCTACCTCGCCCAGAGCCCCCAGTTCTTCAAGCAGATGGCGCAGTCCGCCGGGTTCGGCGGCGTCTTCGAGGTCGCCCCCGCCTTCCGCGCCGACCCGAGCTTCACGAGCCGGCACGCGACGGAGTTCGTCTCGGTCGACGCCGAGATGAGCTGGATCGACTCCCACGAGGACGTCATGGCGATGCACGAGCAGCTGCTCGTGGCGGGCCTGACCGCGGTCAAGGAGAAGCACGGCGACGCGATCGCGGCGGCGTTCGGCGTCGAGGTGACGGTTCCGGCGACGCCGTTCCCGCGCATCCCGCTCGCCGAGGCGCACCGCATCCTGCAGGCGCGCGGCTACACCGTCCCGCGCACCGACGGCGACCTCGACCCCGAGGGCGAGCGCCGCCTCTCCGAGTACGTGCGCGAGGAGTACGGGCACGAGTTCGTGTTCGTCACCGACTACGCCAGCGGGATCCGGCCGTTCTACCACATGCGTCACGAGGGGGATCCGGCCCTCACCAACAGCTACGACCTGCTGTTCAACGGCACCGAGATCGCGACCGGCGCGCAGCGCGAGCACCGCGTCGAGCTGCTCGAGGCGCAGGCGCGCGACAAGGGCCTGGATCCGGCGGAGCTCGACTTCTACCTCGACTTCTTCCGCTACGGCGTGCCGCCGCACGGCGGCTTCGGCATGGGGCTCCAGCGCGTGCTCATGCTCCTTCTGCACCAGTCGTCGATCCGCGAGGTGACCTATCTGTTCCGCGGGCCGAACCGCCTGACGCCGTAGCCCGGCGCTCGACGAGGCCGCTCCCGACGGCGAGCAGCAGGCCGAGCGCCCCGAGCGCGACGCCGACCCAGGTCGGCGCGACGAATCCGAGCCCGGCCGCGATGACGGCGCCGCCGAGGGCCGCCCCGAGGCTGTTGCCGACATTGAGCGAGGAGTGGTTGATCGCGGCCGCGAGGGTCTGCGACTCGCCCGCGACGTCCATCAGGCGGGTCTGGATCGCGGGCGACACCGCCGCCGTGGCCGCCCCGACGAGGAACACCCCGAGGAACAGGCCCAGCGGCCACCGTGAGATGAGCGCGAGCAGCACGAGCGCCGCGATGAGAGCCGGCAGCAGCAGGTACACCGCCCGCAGCGCGCCGCGGTCGGCGAGGCGGCCGCCGAGCAGGTTGCCCACGGTCATGCCGACCCCGCCGACGACGAGCACGAGCGGCACCCGGTCGGCCGGCAGACCGGTCACCTCGGTCGTGAGCGGCGCGACGTAGCTGTAGACGGCGAAGAACCCGCCGAACCCGATCGAGCCGATGCCGAGGGCGAACCAGACCTGGCCGCGGCGCAGGGCGCCCAGCTCCCGACGCATCGTGGCGCCGGCGTCGCCCGCCATCGGCGGCAGAGCGAGCCGCACGGTGACGGCGGTGACGGCGAAGATGGCGGCCACGACGAGGTAGGCGACGCGCCAGCCCGCGACCTGACCGAGGAAGGTGACCGCCGGCACGCCCACGATGTTCGCGACCGTGAGGCCGGAGAGCACCATCGCGACGCCCTGCCCGCGGCGACCCGGACCCATGAGGGAGGCGGCGACGAGGGCGGCGATGCCGAAGTAGGCGCCGTGCGGCAGCCCCGCGAGGAACCGCGCCGCGACGACGAGCCCGAAGCTCGGGGCGAGGGCGGAGGCGACCGTGCCGACGGTGAACGCGACCGCGAGCGCGAGGAGCAGCTCGCGGCGAGGGAACCGCGCGGCGAGCGCGGCGATCGTCGGGGCGCCGACGACGACCCCGAGCGCGTAGGCCGAGATGACGAGCCCGGACTGCGCGATCGCCGCGTCGGGATCCGCCGCCGAGAGGGCCGGAAGCGTGTCACGGGCGATCTCGGGCAGCAGGCCCATCGCGACGAACTCGGTGGTGCCGATGGCGAAGCCGCCGAGGGCGAGGGCGAGCAGCGCGAGGCGCACGCGCACGGGGGAGAGTTCGGTCATCGGCATCGATCGTGAGGGCGGCCGTCGGATCGGCGCCGAGATGCGCCAGCCTAGTCGGCGACCGGGGCGCCGACCGGCCGCGCGCCGCAGCAGCGGCGGCGCACCGAGGAGCTCAGAACTCGAAGTCGACCGAGGAACGACCGGTCACGACCGAGCGGATGTACGCCGCGGTCTCCCGGTGCGCGGGATGCGCCTGGTACTCGGCGAGCGCGGCCTCGTCGACGTGATCCGAGATCAGCACGACGTCGGCGTTGCCCTCGGTGGCGTCGAGGTCGCGACCGACCTGCACGTGCTCGAGTCCGGGCACGACGCCCACGAGCGCGACGAGTCGCGTGGCGATGCCCTCCGCGTCGGCCTCCCGCTGGGCGGGGTCGTCGGCGGCGAGCGTCCAGGTCACGACGTGGCGGATCATCGCCCTCTCCCTCCGGCGCGCGGGGCGCGCGCCCGGTCAGCAGTGGTCTCGCGGGGGCCCGCCGGCGCGGCATCCCCGCCGCCGAGGGCCCGGCGCAGGCGCGCCTCGTCGACCCGCCAGATGGTGTGCACCCGATCGTCGATCAGCAGCACCGGGATCTCCTCGGCGTAGCGGTCCTGCAGCTCGGGGTCGTCGTCGATCGAACGCTCCTCGAGCGCGAGGCCGGGATGATCCGCCAGCACCCGCTCGACGACCGTCCGGGCCTCGTCGCAGAGGTGGCAGCCTGGCCGGCCGAGCAGGGTGAGGCGCGGCGTGGTCACCCGGCCAGGCTAGCCGCCGGATACCATGGTGGCCGTCATGTGCCCGGCCGCTCCTCCGCCCGCGACGGGCCCCGTCACCCGTCCGATCCCCACCGCGAGCGATCGGCCGATCCTGGCGTTCTTCGACGTCGACAACACGCTCATGCGCGGCACGAGCCTGTTCCAGCTCGGCCGCGAGGCGATGCAGCGCCGGCTCATCACCTGGCGGCAGCTGCTGCCCTTCGCCTGGCACCAGCTGAGCTTCATCCGCAAAGGCGAGAACGACGCCCACCTCGCCAGTGCGAAGGAGCGTGCGCTCGGGCTCGCGGGCGGATTCACCCAGGAGCAGGTCGGCGAGATCGCCGAGCACATCTGGGAGCACCGCATCAAGGGACGTCTCTACGCCGAGACGGTGGCGCTCGCGCAGGAGCACATCGCGAAGGGCCACGAGGTGTGGCTGCTGAGCGCGACCCCCGTGGAGATCGGCGCCCTCATGGCGCGGCACCTGGGCCTGACCGGCGCGCTGGGCACGCGCGTCGAGGTCGTCGACGGGGTCTACACCGGCCGGCTCGTCGGCTCGGTGCTGCACAAGGGCGAGAAGGCCGTCGCGGCGCGCGAACTGGCCGAGCGGGCCGGCGCCGACCTCGCCGACTGCTGGGCGTACTCCGACAGCCGCAACGATCTGCCGCTGCTGGAGGCGGTGGGCAATCCGACGGTCGTGAACCCGGATGCGATCCTCGCGATCCACGCCCTGCGGCACGAGTGGCCGGTGCTGCTGCTCACGCCGCGCAGCATCAAGGAGGCGCAGCGGCGGGTGCGGCGGCGGGCGCGGGACGTGCGCCGCCGGGCGCGACGGGCCGAGCCCGAGGGCGGAGCCGCGGCCGGCGACTGAGCCCGACCCGACTGAGCCCGACGCGAGGGCCGGGCCCGGAGACGACTGAGGCCCGGCGGGAGCCGGGCCTCGAGCCTCACTTCTTGTTGCGACGCTGGTGGCGCGTCTTGCGAAGGAGCTTGCGGTGCTTCTTCTTCGCCATGCGCTTGCGGCGCTTCTTGATGACGGAACCCATGTTCACCTCATTCGGCTGATCGGACGGACCACCGGGTCCGTCGAGCCGAATCCCGGGAGATCGCAGGCCGCGCTGAGCGCGACGATCGCCCAGTCTAACCCCACGGGCCGGGATCCCCGACCGGAGGGCTGCCTCCTCGCGCCGCTCAGCCGACGTCGGAGCGCGGCAGCTCGATCGCCTGCGCGACCGCGGACTCCGGGATGCGGTAGCTGCGCCCGAAGCGCACCGCGGGCAGTTCGCCCGCGTGCACCATGCGGTACACGGTCATCGACGACACCCGCATCATGTCGGCGACCTCGGCGACCGTGAGGAAGCGCACGTCGGAGAGATCCTGCGACATGCCGCCCCCTGACGCCGAAGCCCCGCTGATGGTGCTGTGGTCTGTGTGACTCCTGTGAGTGGAGTGCCTCGTCAGGATAGGGGGCGCGCCGGGCGGTGTCCACCCCCCGGAACGCGCGGTCGGCGGAGCCTCAGTCGCGCCGCGCCCAGCCGGGCAGCCGTCGGCCCACGCCGCGCCCGACGCGGCGCCGCGCGCCCCGCCAGCGATCCTGCGCCGATTCGAGCGCGCGCTGCGCGCGATGGGCCGCGTCGGCGGCCGTCCGCCCGACGCGATCGCCGACCTCGACGCCGGCCCACGCGCCGTACACGGTCGCCGCGGCGGCGTCCGCCGCCGCGCGCGCGGCGGCACCGCCGGCCGCGTCGCCGTCGCCCGCGTCGCCGCCGACCGCCGTGTCACCGCCCACGAAGGGCGCGAGCCACGACCCCATGCCGTCGAGCCCCTCGGGCTCCAGGCGGTAGCGCCGACTCTGCCCCTCCTCGCGCACCGAGACGAGGCCCGCCTCGCGCAGCACCTTGAGGTGCTTCGAGACCGTCGGCTGGCTCACCTCGAGCGCGGCGACGAGCTCGCCGACCTTGAGCCCCGCGCCGCGGGGGTCGTCGTCACGCAGATGCTCGAGGATGCTCCGCCGCGTGCCATCGGCCACGACGTCGAAGAGGTCGGCCATCCGGCCAGAGTAGTCAGCCGACCCCGGGAGTACCATGGCGCTTCGTGCGACCGGGCCGAGCGGACCTGCGACGGCGCTCCCTGCGCGGAGGCCGCGACGAGCGCTCGTTCCTCGCGCGGCTGCGCGACGGGTTCGACGACTTCGCGCGGAGTTCGCCGTCGCGGTTCGCGATCCTCGTCTTCACGAGTCTGATCACGATCCTCGCGCTGCTGCTGGCGACCCCGTGGGCCGCGCGCGACCGCCAGCCGACCGACTTCGCCGACGCCCTCTTCACCGCGGTCTCGGCGATCTGCGTCACCGGACTGACGACGGTCGACATGTCGACGCACTGGTCGACCTTCGGCAACGTCGCGATCCTCATCGGCCTGCAGGTCGGCGGCATCGGCGTGCTGACCCTCGCGAGCATCCTGGGTCTCGTCGTCTCGCGCCGTCTCGGCCTGCGCCAGCGTCTCATCGCGGCGAGCGACACCAACCCGGCCCGCAGCCACGCCGGACCGGTCTCCGAGTCGCAGGCGGTGCGCCTCGGCGAGATCGGCGGACTGCTCGCGACCGTCGCGCTCTCGGCGCTCATCATCGAGGTCATCCTCATGCTCGCGCTCATCCCGCGGCTGCTGCTCTACGGTCTCGACCCCTGGGGCGCGATCTGGAAGAGCTTCTACTTCGCCGCCTCGGCCTTCACCAACACCGGCTTCGTGCCGACGGAGGCGGGCGTCGAGCCGTTCGCGACCGACCCGTGGTTCCTCGCCGTCATCGCGTTCGGGGTGTTCCTGGGCAGCCTCGGATTCCCGGTGATCTTCGCGCTGCTGCGCTGGGCGAAGTCGCGCGCGCGGCTGTCGCTGCACGTCAAGCTCACCCTCGTCACCACGATCGGGCTGCTGTTCCTGGGCGCCATCGCGATCGGACTGCTCGAGTGGGACAACCCGCAGACCCTCGGCTCGCAGACGCCCTGGTTCCGCCCGGTGACCGCGCTGTTCACCTCCTTCATGACCCGATCGGGCGGGTTCTCGACGATCGACATCGACCAGACCGACGGCTCGACCAAGCTCGTCATGGACATGCTGATGTTCGTCGGCGGCGGCTCGGCCTCCACGGCGGGCGGCATCAAGGTCACGACCCTGGCGGTGCTGTTCCTCGCGGCGTTCGCGGAGGCCAAGGGCGACAACGACATGCAGGTCTTCGAGCGGCGCATCCCCGTCGACGTCCTGCGCCTCGCGGTCTCGGTCGTGCTGTGGGGCGCGACGATCGTGGCGACCTCGTCGATCATCATCCTGCGGATCACCCACGACCCCCTCGACCGCGTGCTGTTCGACGTCATCTCGGCCTTCGCGACCTGCGGCCTGAGCACGGGTCTGACCGAGTCGCTCCCCGATGCCGGCAAGTACGTGCTCGCCGCGACCATGTGGGCGGGCCGGGTCGGTACCGTGACCCTGGCGGCGGCGCTGGCCGCGGCGCAGCGGCGCCAGCTGTACACCCGCGCGGAGGAGCGCCCGATCGTCGGCTGACGCCGACGGGCCGAACCGGCCGCCCCTGGCGGGGCGGGCAGAGAAGAGGACGCGACATGGTCGACAAGATCCCCCACGACGCCCCCGTGCTCGTCATCGGTCTGGGCCGCTTCGGCGCGGCGACCGCCGGTCAGCTGCAGCGCCTCGACCGCGAGGTGCTCGGCGTCGACGAGGATCTCGGGCTCGTGCAGAAATGGGCCGAGCGGATCACCCACACGGTGCAGGCCGACGCCCGCTCGATCGACGCGCTGCGCCAGATCGGCGCCGCCGAGTTCCAGGTCGCGGTCGTCGCGGTCGGCTCGAGCGTCGAGGCGAGCGTTCTCATCACGGCGAACCTCGTCGACCTCAAGGTGCCGCAGATCTGGGCGAAGGCGATCAGCCAGAGCCACGGCAAGATCCTCAGCCGGATCGGAGCGAACCACGTCATCTACCCGGAGGCCGAGGCCGGCGAGCGCGTCGCGCACCTGGTCTCCGGCGGGATGATCGACTTCATCCAGTTCGACGACGACTTCGCGATCGTGAAGATGTACCCGCCCAAGCCGGTGCGCGGCATGACCCTCGCGGAGGGCGACCTGCGCAAGAAGTACGGCATCACCGTCGTCGGGGTGAAGACCCCCGGCAAGGAGTTCACCTATGCGACCCCCGACACGATGATCTCGGATCACGACCTCATCATCGCGAGCGGCTCCACCGGAGCGCTCGACCGGTTCGCGGCGCTCTCGTAGCGGCGCCGCGGACAGGACCGCCGCGCCCCGGCGCTGAGCCGCGGCTCAGGCGCCGGCGGCCTCGGCCGCCATCTCCCGCGAGCGGGCGAGCGCCGCGCGCATGCCCTCCTCGAACATCCCGGCGAGTCCGGCCGCCTGGTAGACGGCGATCGCGCGCTCGGTCGAGCCCTTCGGGCTCGTGACCCGACGGCGCAGCTCGGCCGGGTCGACGTCGGAGGCGGCCAGCAGCGCGCTCGCGCCCGCGAAGGTCTCCTCGACGAGGGTGCGCGCATCCGCCGCGTCGAAGCCCATCGCGCGCGCCGCGGCGGTCATCTCCTCCATGAGCAGGAAGACGTAGGCCGGTCCGGATCCGGCGACCGTGCCGAGCGCGTCGATGCGGTCCTCGGGCAGCTCGACGACGGTGCCGACGGTCTCGAAGAGCGCGTGAACGAGGGCGCGGCCCGCGGCGTCGACGCGATCCCCCGCCGCGACCCCCGTCACGCCGCGGCGCACCGTCGACGGGGTGTTCGGCATCGTGCGCACCACGGGGTTGGGCACCCGCGCCTCCATGGTCGCGATCGTCACCCCGGCGGCGATGCTCACGACGAGCGCGCCGGGCTCGAGGGCCTCGCGGATCTCGTCGAGCAGCGCGGGCACGCCGGCCGGCTTGACCCCCACCAGCACAAGGCGCGCGCCGGCGAGGGCCCGCGACGTCGCGCCGGGATCCTCCTCGAGGGCGAGCGACTCGACGCCCGGCAGGGCGAGCGCATCGGCCTTCGCGCGCGTGCGGTTGACGGCGGTGATGCCGCCCTCGACCGTCGCGCCCGACTCCACGACTCCCGCGACGATCGCGCCACCCATCGATCCGGCGCCGAGGACGGCGATGCGGGGCAGCACGACGGGGGGCTCGGCGGGGCTCGTCACGCCCGGAGTGTAACGTGAGGGTTCGGACGAGCGAGGAGCGGCAGTGAGCGCGTCGGGCGGCACGAGAGCGATCGTCGCGGCATTCGCCGCGAACCTGGGCATCGCCATCACCAAGTTCGTGGCCTTCCTGTTCTCGGGGTCGAGTTCGATGCTCGCCGAGTCGGTGCACTCGGTCGCCGACTCGGGCAATCAGCTGCTGCTCATGGTCGGCAACCGGCGCGCGCGCCGGAAGGCCGACGCCGAGCACCCCTTCGGCTACGGCCGGGAACGGTACGTCTTCGCCTTCGTCGTGGCGATCATCCTGTTCTCGGTCGGCGGCGTGTTCTCGCTCTACGAGGGCGTCGAGAAGATCACCCACCCGCATCCGCTCGAGAACTGGTGGCTGCCGGTCGTGGTGCTGCTCATCGCGATCGGGCTCGAGTCGTTCTCGCTGCGCACCGCGATGGTCGAGTCGAACAAGATCCGCGGGCGCGAGACCTGGATCCAGTTCGTGCGTCGCGCGAAGCAGCCGGAGCTGCCGGTCGTCCTGCTCGAAGACGTCGCGGCCCTCACCGGCCTCGTCTTCGCGCTGCTCGGGGTCGGGCTGACCGTGCTCACCGGCGACCCGCTGTGGGACGGGGTGGGCACGATCGCGATCGGCGTGCTGCTCGTGCTCGTCGCCATCATCCTCGGCGTCGAGACCCAGAGCCTGCTCGTCGGCGAGGGGGCCAAGCCCGCCGACGTGGAGAGGATCCGCGACGCGATCAACGCCGAGCCGCGGGTCGAGTCGCTCATCCACATGAAGACGCTCTACCTCGGGCCCGACGAGCTGCTCGTCGCGGCGAAGATCGCGGTGCCCAAGAGTGCGACCGCGCGCGACGTGGCGACCACGATCGACGCGACCGAGGCGGCGATCCGCGAGGCGGTGCCCGTCGCCCGGGTGATCTACCTCGAGCCCGACATCCACCGACCGCCGAGCGGCGCCGCGCCGCCGACCGACGCCATCGTCATCAAGAGCGCGGACTGACCGACCCGATCAGGAGACCCCCTTGCAGTTCCTCCAGTACGTCTTCTTCGCCCTGCACATGCTCGGCCTCGCGGCCATCGTCGGCTCGTTCTTCGTCAAGCTGCGCGCCAAGAGCGACTTCCCGACCGGGCTCGTGCTCGCGGGGGCCATCACCCAGCTCGTCAGCGGCCTCGCGCTCGTCGGCATGGCCTACGCGCTCGGCAACGGCGACCACGTCAACAACGCGAAGATCGCGGTGAAGCTGATCATCGCCGTCATCGTGCTCGTCGCGGCGATCGTCGCCTTCGTCGTGCAGCGTCGCGGCGGCCGCGTACAGCCGGCGTTCCACACCGCGGGCGGCCTCGCGGTCGTCAACCTGCTGGTCGCGACGCTCTGGCACTGAGCGCGCGCGACTGAGCCGCGGCTAGCGTCGCGAGGCGAAGAACTCCCGCAGCAGCGCGGCGCTCTCCGCGGCCCGCACGCCGGCGACCACTTCGACGGCGTGCGGCAGCCGCCGGTCGCGCAGCAGATCGTGCACGCTTCCCGCGGCACCGGCCTTCTCGTCCCACGCGCCGAACACGACGCGCGGCACGCGCGCCTGCAGGATCGCGCCGGCGCACATCGTGCACGGCTCCAGGGTCACCACGAGCGTCGTCCCGTCGAGCTGCCAGCCCCCGCGGGCCGCGGCGCCCGCCCGCAGCGCCTCGACCTCGGCGTGCGCGAGCGGGTCGCCGCTCGCCTCCCGGCGGTTGAGACCGGTGCCGAGCACGGATCCGTCGGCCGCCAGCAGCACCGCCCCGACCGGCACGTCGTCGCTCGCGAGCGCCGCGCGGGCCTCGCCGAGCGCGAGGGTCATCGCCTCGTCGTCGGTCATCCGCCCTCCCGTCGTCGGTCGCGAACGCTCGCGCCGGATCGGCGGTCACCGGGCCTCCCGCCGTCGCTAGCATCGAGCGTATGCGACTGCATGTGGCCGACCACCCGCTCATCACCCACAAGATCACGGTGCTGCGCGACAAGGAGACCCCGTCGCCGACCTTCCGCCAGCTCGTCGAGGAGCTGGTGACGCTGCTGGCCTATGAGGCGACCCGCAACGTGCGCACCCGCGAGGTGCAGATCACCACGCCGGTCGCGCCGACCACCGGGCTCTGGATCGCCGACCCGAAGCCGCTCGTCGTGCCGATCCTGCGCGCGGGTCTCGGCATGCTCGACGGCATGGTCAAGCTCGTGCCGACCGCCGAGGTCGGGTTCCTGGGCATGATGCGCGACGAGGAGACTCTGCAGCCCACCACCTACGCGAACCGGCTGCCCGACGACCTCTCCGACCGGCAGTGCTTCGTGCTGGATCCGATGCTCGCCACCGGCGGCTCCCTCACCGCCGCCATCCGCTACCTCCTCGACCGCGGCGCCGTCGACGTGACGGCGATCTGCCTGCTCGGCGCGCCGGAGGGCGTGAAGGCCGTCGAGGAGGCCTTCCCCGACGCCGACGTGACGATCGTGCTGGGCGCTCTCGACGAGAAGCTCAACGAGGTGGGCTACATCGTGCCGGGCCTCGGCGACGCGGGCGACCGGCTCTACGGGCTGGTCTGAGCCCGCGTCGGCTGCCGCGCGCGAGCCTGGCCGCCGTGGCGCGCGGCGCGGCTGCGCGGCTTGACGCCGTCGCGCGGCGTGCGTCATGCTGTGCGGCATGACCGCCCACGCGCGCCCTGCGACCTCCCTCGAGGCCTTCGGCATGCCCGGCATGATGATGCCGGGTCGCGCGGTCATGTGTTGTCGAATGTGCGGCTGATCACTTCCGCCCCTCCCCGGCTCCCCGACCCGACGGCACCGCCGTCGCGGGGTCGAGCGTGAGCCGCCCGTCGTCGGACGATCCCGTCCGACCCGGACCCGGGCAGCCCCCCGCACCGAACGCGGGCGAGCACCCCGATCGCACAGCACCGCGGCCCTCCGGCCCCGACGCCGACCCCGGTCACCCGACCGACGCGTCGCCGGAAGCGAGCCCCGCTCCCGAAGGATTCGACACCATGTCCCTGGCCACCATCGACACCCTGCACCCCGCCCCGCGCCCCGAGCCCACGAGCGAGACGCCCGAGCGGCACCCCGCTCCGCGGATCGTCGGCACCGCCTCGGCGCGCCCCGAGCCGCGCCCCGCCGTGCGCGGGAGCGTGCCCGGCTCGCCCGCCGCACGGGCGGTCGCGACCCCGGCGGCGCGCATCCGCGCCGTTCCCGAGGGCACCGAGCCGCGCGGATTCGCGCTCTACGTCGGCCTCGACGAGGTCAAGGCCGCGAGCGCGGGCGTCGACCTGCCGGTGCTCGTCGCGCGCCTGCGCGAGGTGCTCGCCGAGATCGCGCCGGAGGCCGAGACCTTCGCGACGGTCGCGCTCGCCCCGACCGGATCCGGCGGCCGCGACGTCGACGTCGTGCGGCTCGCCCTGCAGGACCCGGCCGCCCTCGCGCGCCAGCGCCGCGAGCGGGCGGAGGCCGCGGAGGAGGCGCGCAAGCCCGCCGAGCCGCGCGCCGGCGTCGTCATCGACATCTCGCGCAAGCGCGTACTGCTCGAGGGCGAGGTCGCCCCGCTGACCTACACCGAGTTCGAGCTGCTGCAGTTCCTCGTGCTGCGCGAGGGGCGCACGATCGACCGGGCGGAGATCATCGCGACGCTCTGGGCCGACGCGACCGGCGACGAGGTGCCCAACGCGCGCACGATCGACGTGCACGTGCGACGGCTGCGCAGCAAGCTCGGCGGCTATGAAGACATCGTGCGCACGGTGCGCGGCGCGGGCTACCGCTTCGACCGGCACGCCGACGTCGCGATCCGCTGGGCCTCGACGCCCTCGCCCGACGTCTTCTGAGACGCGCGGGCGGCGCTACGCTCGCGCCATGACCCGACCGGCGGCGCGCACCACCGTGGCGCTCGCCGCCGTCGCGCTCGGCGCGGCGGTCGCGCTCGGCGGCTGCGCGGGCGGCGGGTCGGGGGATGGGCCGGGCGGCGCCGCCCCGAGCGCCACCCCCCTGGGCCCCGCGGATCTGCCCGGCGTGCGCGTGGAGGTCTCCCAGCCGCGCACCGACATCGCGCTCGGGCGGATCGCGATCCAGGTGCAGAACGGCGGCGACGCGCCGCTCGAACTGGCGACGGCCGCGCTGCGCGGTGACCCGCTCGACGCGCCGCTGACGTGGACCGGCCGCCCGACCTCGACGATCGCGCCCGGCCGCGCTCTCGACCTGCGCGTCGAGCTCGGCGGGTGGGACTGCGCCGCCGACGGCGACGCCCCGCTCGAGGTCGCGGTGGCCCTCGCCGATGGACGCGCCGCGGTGCTCCCGGCGAGCGACCCGACGCGGGTGATCCCCGGCCTGCACGAACTCGGCTGCCTCGAGCAGGCGGTCGCCGCGATCGTCGCCCTGCGCTCGAGCGCGGTGGAGAGCGACCAGGCGGCGGGGCATCCCGCGACCCTCGTGCTCGCGGCCGAGCCGACCGGCGCGGCCGGATCGGTGCGGATCGAGTCGGTGCGCAGCACGACCCTCGTCGCGCCCTTCGACGGGGTCTCGGGTGTCGGCGTGCTCGCGCTCGGGGTCGAGCTGGGGGCGGACGGCCCCTCCGAGATGCGGATCCCGCTCGTGCCCAACCGCTGCGACCCGCACGCGCTCGCGGAAGACAAGGTCGGCACGCGCATCCCCCTCGACGTCACGGTGACGGCGGCCGACGGCACCGAGACCTCCGGTCGGATCGTGCTGAGCGCGGATGACGCGATGCGCACCGCGCTGCACGGCTTCTACGCGAGCTTCTGCGCTCTCGGCCCCTGAGCACTCGGTCAGAGCGTGAGCACGAGCTCGCCCGTGACCCGGCCGCTCTCGAGCACGGCGAATGCCTCGGCGAACCGCTCGAGCGGATAAGGACGATCGAGCACGATCTCGAGGCCCTCGTGGTCGACGCGGCGCGCGAGCTCGGTCAGGTCGACGCCGCTCGGGCGCATGAACGCGCGGCGGTAGTCGACGCCCGCCGCGCGCGCGGCGCGGCGCACCTCGCGGCTCGCGAGCGCGAACAGCGGAGCGAGCCACGGACGGCGCAGGTCGATCGTCGCGGTGCGCGGCTCGGGCACCCCCGCGATGGAGACGACGCGCGCGCCGCGGCGCGCGGCCGGGATCGCGTCGAGCAGCGCCGCCCCGCCCCGCAGATCGAGCACGCCGTCCTGCTCCCGCAGCACGTCGCTCGGGCGCCGGTTCTCGTCGACGACGACCTCGGCGCCGAGGCGCTCGACCAGGTGTCGGCCGAGCGCCGAGGAGGTCGTCGCGACGCGCGCCCCCGCCCGTGCCGCCAGCTGGATCGCGAATCCGCCGACGCCGCTCGCGCCGCCCGTGATGAGGAGCGTCTGCCCCCGCGAGATCGCCAGCTCATCCCGCAGCATCTGCAAGGCCGTCGTGCCGGCGTGGGGCAGCGCGGCCGCGAGCTCGAGATCCACCGAGCGCGGGGCGCGCGCGAGCAGGGCCGCCTCGGTGACGACGTACTCCGCGAAGCCGCCGAGGCGCTGCGTCGCGAGTCGGGCGGCGACCCGGTCCCCCGGAGCGAAACCCATGACGCCCGGCCCGAGCGCATCCACGAGACCCGCCACCTCGCTGCCGAGCACGAGCGGGAAGCGGCGCCGCGGCTCGAGCAGCCGCAGATCACCGGACCGGATGCGCGCATCCCCCGGGGTGAGACCGGCGGCCGCGACCCGCACCCGCACCTCGCTGGGGCCCGGTTCGGGCACCGGGACCTCGCGCAGCTCGAGCACCTCGGGGCCGCCGAACCGGGTGGCGACGAGCGCACGCATGCGCGCGGACGGCGGGGTCGGACTCACGGTGTCTCCGGGCTCGGGGCGGGTCTCCAGTGTCCCAGCAGACCGTCAGGAAAAATAACGAACGGATAACTAGACAGCGTTACCCTTCCGTTATACAGTCGTCATCAGCGTCAGTTGTTTGCTGTGGCAACTCTCGCGGAATGTGATTGCAGGACACTCTTGGTGCAAGGGAGAAGGCCGGCCGCTCGCCTCTGCGGCCGGCCTTCAATCACGTCCGGGCCGGGGTCGGTCCACCTAGGCTGACGGCATGCCCGACGCCGCGCCCGCCGATCGCCGCGCCGCGGTCGACGCCTGGGAGGCCCTGCACCGCGCGCAGATCGCCGTGCAGCGCGACCTGCGCCAGGCCTTCCCCGACGAGGGCGTCGCGCAGACCGAGTACGACGTGCTGCTCAACCTCTCCCGCGCGCCGGGCGCCCGGCTGCGGATCCGCGACCTCCACCGGCACCTTCTCATCTCGCAGCCGAGCGTGAGCCGCCTCATCGAGCGGATGGAGTCGCGCGGGATGGTGACGCGGTGCAGCGATCCCGACGACGCGCGCGGCACGGTCGTCGAGCTGACCCCGGCCGGACGCGACCTGTTCCGGCGGGTCGGAACCCGATTCGCGCGTCGGATCTCCGAGCGCGTCGGCGAGCGCCTCACCGACGCAGAGGCGCGTGAGCTGCTCCGGCTCAGCGAGAAGCTGCGCGGCGGGGCCGAGCCGCTCCCCGCGCAGGACGCGGCCGCCCTGCCCGACCGGCCCCGCGGAGCGACCGGGTCGTGAGCTCCCGCGACGCGACGTCGATCGTCTGGCTGCGCGACGACCTGCGGCTGGCCGACAACCCGGCCCTGCGCACCGGCGTCGACCGCGGGGGCCCGCTCGTCATCGTGGTGATCCGCGACGAGGAGAGCGACGGGGTGCGCCCGCTCGGCGGCGCGAGCCGCTGGTGGTGGCACCACTCCCTCGCCGCGCTCGAGACCGCGATCCGCGACCGCGGCGGCGCGCTCACGCTGCGCACCGGCCCGGCGGAGGCGGTGCTCACCGACCTCGTCGCCGAGACGGGGGCCGAGGCCGTGTTCTGGAACCGGCGCTACGGACCCTCCCGCGCGATCGACGCCCGCCTCAAGGAACGGCTGCGCGACGAGGGCGTCGAGGTCGCGAGCTTCGCCGCGAACCTGCTGCACGAGCCGTGGGAGGTGAGGAACGGATCCGGCGGCCCGTACCGGGTGTTCACCCCGTTCTGGAGGGCCGCGAGCGCGCTCCCGGTGCGCGAGCTCGTGCCCGAGCCGCGCGAGCTGCCTCCGACGCGGCGGATCCCGAGCGAGGCGCTCGACGACTGGGATCTGCTGCCCACCCGCCCCGACTGGGCCGACGGCCTGCGCGCGGCCTGGAGTCCCGGCGAGCGCGGGGCGCACGCGCGGATGAACGCCTTCGCCCGCGAGCGGCTCGCCGACTACCACCGCCGCGACGAGCCGGCGGTGCCGGCGACGAGCGGGCTCTCGCCGCACCTGCGCTTCGGGGAGATCTCCCCCGTGCAGCTCTGGCACCGCGTTCACGACGGCGACCTCGACCCCGCCGCCCGTCGCAACGTGGCGAAGTTCTCCAGCGAGCTGGGCTGGCGCGAGTTCAACCACGCGATCCTCTTCGAGAACCCCCGCCTCGCGACCGTGAACTACCGCGACGGCTGGGACGCCTTTCCGTGGCGCACCGAGAGCCGCGGAGGCGCCGACCTCGAGGCCTGGCGCCGGGGCCGCACCGGCGTGCCGCTCGTGGATGCCGGCATGCGCGAGCTGTGGACCACCGGCTGCCTGCACAACCGGGTGCGCATGGTCGTGGCGAGCTTCCTCGTGAAGAACCTGCTGATCGACTGGCGGGTGGGCGAGCGCTGGTTCTGGGACACCCTCGTCGACGCCGACGAGGCCAACAACCCCGGCAACTGGCAGTGGGTCGCGGGCACGGGCGCGGATGCGGCCCCCTACTTCCGCGTCTTCAATCCCGAGACGCAGGCGAAGAGATTCGATCCCGACGCGGAGTACCTCCGTCGCTGGGTGCCCGAGTACGGCACCGCCGAGTACCCCGAGCCGATCGTCGACCTCACGGCGAGCCGCCGGGAGGCGCTCGACGCCTACGAGACGGTCAAGAAGGGCTGAGCGCCGGCACGGCACCACCGCGCCACGAGCCACGACTCGGAAGGGCTGAGCCCGCTCAGACCGGGCGCCCGCCGACGACCGCGACGCCCCGTGCGGCGTTCCCGACCCCGGCACGGCCGGCGCGCACGGCGCGCTCGAGCGGCGCGAGGCCGGCCTCGGAGACCCACGCCGCGAGGAACCCCGCGGCGAAGGCGTCCCCCGCCCCGGTGGTGTCGACGACCCGAGCGGGAGCGGCCGGGATCGCGACCGGCTCCGCCGTTCCGGCGCCGACGAGGCAGCCCTCGGCGCCGAGGGTGAGCGCCACCGTTCGGCCGCCCGGCCGGGCCGGCACGGCCCCCTCCGGACCCTCGCCCGGCGCCGCCGCGAGGGAGCGGACGATGTCGGCCGGGGCGTCCAGGCCGGTCAGGGCGCGGCCCTCGTCGAGGTTCGGGGTCAGCACGCCGGCGCGGGCGATGATCGCGCGCAGCCGGGTCGCGCCGAGGCTGCGCAGGAAGCTCGCGGAGCCGGGATCCACCGACAGCTCCGCCCCGGCCGCGAGCGCGCGCTCGGCGAGCTCGTCGTGCCCCTCGGGCCGGGTCGCGCCGAAGACGACGTAGCCGCTCACGTGCAGCACCGCCGCCTCGACGAGCTCGGCGTCGGTCACCTGCGCGGGGTCGAAGGCGGCGTTCGCCCCGCGCTGGGTCAGCATCGTGCGGTGCGGGCCCTCGACGATGATCACCGCCGTGCCGGTCGGGGCCTCGGGGTCGGCCGAGAGGCGCGAGACGACGCCCGCGTCGGCCAGCAGCGCCTCGTGTCGGGCGAGGTCGTCGGCGCCGACCCGGCCGTGCAGCGCGACATCGGCGCCGAGGGTTCCGAGCCAGACGGCGGTGTTGGCGGCGGATCCGCCGGCGACGCGCGTGATGGTCGCCATGGTGTCGGCGTCGCGCAGCACCTCGCCGACGGGGGCGACGACGAGGTCGTCGATCACGTCGCCGTAGACGACGATGCGGGTGCGCGTCACCGGCGGGATCCCGGCACGCCGCCGCGCGCGCGCGTCACGCGCCCCGCGCCCACGCCGTCGCGATCTCGGCGGCGACCCGCACGTTGTTGCGTGCGAGGTCGAGGTTGATCTCGAGGCTCCGCCCGCCGGAGAGCTCGACGATCGTGCCCAGCAGGAAGGGCGTGACCGCCTTGCCGCGCACGCCGGCGGCCTCGGCGGCGGCGAAGGCCTCGGCGAGCACGCGGTCGTGCTCCGCGCGCTCCCAGGCCTGATGCTCGGGCACCGGGTTGGCGACGACGATGCCGGCGCGCGAGCCGAGCGCGTCGCGCGCGCGCATGATCTCGGCGACCTCCTCGGGGCCCTCGACGCGCCAGTCGAGCTCGAAGCCCGACTCCCGCAGCCAGAACGCCGGGAAGGCGTGGGTGCGCCAGCCGACGACGGGCACGCTGAGGGTCTCGAGGCGCTCGAGGGTCGCGCCGATGTCGAGCACGCTCTTCACGCCCGCGCTCACGATCGTGACGGGCACCTCGCCGAGGGTCGGCAGATCGGCCGACTCGTCGAAGGTCGCGGCCTGCGCGGCCCCGCCCGGGATCGCCGGATCGCCCGCCGCGCCCCGGTGCACGCCACCCAGCCCGCCGGTCGCGAACACGCGCACCCCGGCCGCCGCCGCGAGCCACGCGGTGGCCGCGACCGTGGTCGCGCCGGAGCCTCCCCGCGCGGCCAGGATCGGCAGGTCGCGCACGCTCGCCTTCGCGAGCTCCTCCTCGGCGATGCGCCGCACGCCCTCGTCGTCGAGGCCGATGCGGGCCTCGCCGTCGAGCACGGCGATCGTGGCGGGGGTGACCCCGGCATCCCGCAGGATCGCCTCGAACTCGCGCGCGGCCTCGAGGTTGCGCGGACGCGGCAGACCGTGGCTGATGATGGTCGACTCGAGCGCGACGACCGGGCGACCGGTCGCGAGCGCGTCGGCGACCTCGGCAGAGGGGCGCAGAGCGGTCATCGAGCCGAGCCTAGCCGCGCCGCCGCGGCCGGCCCGCGCGCGATCAGACCGAGGCGATGACCTTGTTCGGGTTGAGGTTGCGGCCCGGGTCGGTGCTCGTGAACAGCGCCGACATGACGGCGACGCCCTCCGGCGAGATGTCCTGCTCGATCCACGGGGAGTGCTCGAGCCCGACCCCGTGGTGGTGCGAGATCGTGCCGCCGTTGTCGACGAAGGCCTGCTGGATAGCGCGCTTCACGGTGTCGTACTCCTCCAGCTGCTTCGCCGGATCCTGGAACACGAACGCGAACGTGAAGTAGAGGCACGCGCCCGAGCTGTACGAGTGCGAGAGGTGGGCCATGATCCAGCCCTTGATGCCCATGTCGGCATAGGCCTTCTCGGCGGCCGCGATCGTCGCGTCGTAGAGCGGCTCGACCCGCTCCCACGGCATCGCCGTCTCCGACACGTCGCCCGCGGCGCCGCGGTCGAGGAGGAAGTCGCGCAGGTAGGGGGTATCGAACTTCTTCTGGTCGTAGAGCACGCCGGGGCTCGTGCCGACGCCCATGCCGTTGTACTTCTTGACGATCGCGTCGACGAGCTTCTTGTTGCGCTTCACCGTCGCCGGGCTGCCCTCGAAGCCGATGAACGACAGGCAGATCTTCTCGAGGTCGGTCCAGCCCTTGCGGCGCATCAGCCAGGGCAGCAGGGTGCCGGTGATGAACTTGCTGAGCCCCTTGCTCTCCTTGCTCGTTGCGAGCGAGAAGCCGGTCTCGCGCCCGTCCGAGATGCGCGTGATGCTCGGCGCGGCGTCGCTCTCCGAGATCTCGTGCAGCGCCTTCAGGCCCGTCGACCAGTCCGGGAAGAAGTAGGCCTGGATCACGCGCTCCTCGGGGATGCGGCGCACGTTGGCCGAGACCTCGGTGATCACGCCGAGGCGCCCCTCGGAGCCGAGGATCATCTCGCGCACGCTCGGCCCGTTCGACGCGGACGGGGTCGGACGCAGCGCGATCGTGCCACCGGGGCGCACGACGCGCATCCCGACCGCGATGTCGGAGATGTCGCCGTACTTGTCGGACTGCATGCCCGAGCTGCGCGTGGCGACCCAGCCGCCGATCGTCGAGTGGGTGAACGAGTCGGGGAAGTGCCCGATCGTCCAGCCGCGGTCGTTCAGCTGCTTCTCCAGGTCGGGCCCCTGGGCCCCCGCCTGGATGCGCGCGACGCCGGAGTACTCGTCGATCTCGAGCACCTGGTCGAGCCGCCCGAGGTCGAGCGAGATGATGACGCGCTTCTCGGTCGGCAGCGGCTCGAGGCTGCCGGCGATGTTGCTGCCACCGCCGAAGGGGATGATCACCGCGTCCGCCGCGACCGCCGCGTCGACGATCTCCTGCACCTCGGCCTCGCTGCCGGGGTAGACCACGACGTCGGGGTAGCGCTTCACCGCGTTGCCGCGCATGCGGACGAGGTCGCGCAGGCTCTTGCCGTAGACGTGCACGGCGCGCGCCATGTCGTCGGTCGTGACGTGCTCGGCGCCGACCACCCCGGCGAGCGACTTCTGGAAGGCCGCGGTCGCCTTCGACTTCGGCACCGAGATGTCGGAGAACTCCGGCGGCTTCACCGGCTGCGCCGTGTGCAGGTCGAGGCCGACGGCCTTCAGCACGAACGGCGCGAAGGCGGGCTTGTCCTCCCAGTGGAAGCCGACGCCCTCGAGGCCCCAGCCCCACCACTTCATGTGCTTGACGTCGGTCACGACGCCGTCCCTTCTCCCGCTGCCTGGTCCTCGGGTGAGCCCAGGATGTCGTCGCGGTGCGTGTCGTAGAGGCGGATGACCTCCTCGCGCACCCGCGCCATGAACTGCTGCGCCGTCTCGCCCTCGCGCGCGTACATCGGGTCGCCGCAGACGAGCCCGACCGGCAGACGCCCGCGCTTGGGCCAGCTCGACCCGCGCGGATGCGCCTCGTACGCCCCGATGATCGCGAGCGGCAGGATCGGCGCCCCCGCGCTCGAGGCGATCGCCGCCGCGCCGCTCTTGAACGGCGCGATCGTGCCGTCCTTCGAGCGGGTGCCCTCGGGGAACACCAGCAGCGGCACGCCCTTCTCGAGCAGCGTGCGCGCGCTCATCGACTTCGGGTTCGAACCGGTGCGGTCGACAGGGAAGGCGTTGAAGAACAGGCCGGTCAGCCCGCGGCGCCACCAGACGTCGAAGAAGTAGTCGGCGGCCGCGCCGGTCGCGAGGTACCGCGCGTACTTGTAGGGCAGCCCCGTGACGATGAGGGGCGCGTCGAGATGGCTCGTGTGGTTGGCGACGACGACGAAGGCCTTCGGCAGCTTCTTCAGCCGCTCGCGCCCGATGATCGTGGGGCTCACGACCGACCAGACGGTCGGCTTCAGGATCCCGCGCTGGGCGACGTAGCGCGCCGCCGTGCGGCCCGGCGAGGTGTACCGCCGACCGTGCTGGGCCATGCGCGTGCCTCCTCCCTCGGGCCGGCCGAGGGCCGGGTCACTCGGCAACCGTATCGCGCCGCGTCGACGAGATGGCCCGCGAGACCGCCCGGATCGCGGAGCGCGGAGCGTGCCGGGCGAACCAGATGAGCACTCGGTACCGAACACTCGGCAGGGAGATCACACGACCCCGGTCGACATCCCGCAGTGCGGTGCGCACGAGGGATTCGGCGTCGAGCCAGAGGAAGTTCGGGATCTTGGACACGTTGACGTTGCCGCGCTCGTGGAACTCGGTGCGCACCCAGCCGGGCGCGAGCACCGTGACCGTGACGCCGGTGCCGTGCAGCTCGTTCGCGAGGCCCTCGCTGAAGCTCATGACCCAGGCCTTCATGGCGGAGTAGCTGCCCATGGTGATGAATCCGGCCGTGCTGCCGACGTTGACGATCGCCCCGTGCCCGCGGGCGCGCATCGCGCGGCCGGCCGCGCCGGCGAGCACGAGCACCGCGCGCACCATGACCTCGAATCCGAGGTCGTGGCGGCTGACGTCGGGGGTGGTGAGCGCGGAGTGGACGCTGAATCCGGCGTTGTTGACGAGCAGGTCGATCGGGCGATCCGGGTCCTCGAGCCGGGCGGCGACGCGGTCGACGTCGGCGCGCTGCGCCAGATCGGCCGGCAGCACCTCGACCTCGCGTCCGCGGGCGCGCAGCTCGGCGGCCATCTCCTCGAGCCGGGAGACGTCGCGCGCGACCAGCACGAGGTCGTGGCCGCGATCGGCGAGCTGGCGGGCGAACTCGGCCCCGATGCCGGAGGTGCCGCCCGTGACGAGAGCCGTGGACATGCCCCTTACGATACGGTCGATACCGGCACCGTTCCCGCCCACGGAGGATCCCCGCCGGCGCGTCAGCGCCCATGATCTGAGAGCACCGAGATGACGTCCTCCCGCGCCTCACGCCCGACGCCCGCCCGGGCCACGTCGCCGAGCCCGACGCTCGGCCCGATCGCGACGGCCGAAGCCGCCGACGGGAGCTTCGACGTGCGCGAGTTCGCCCGCACGGCCCAGGGCAGTCAGCGCGCCGCGGTCGATCTCGACGCGATCCGCGAGCACGGGCTGCCGGCGGAGGCGATCCGGCTCGTGCGCATCCTGCGCGACCTCGAGCGCTCGACCCTCACCCGCCTGCGCAACCTGCTCGTCACGGCGACCCACAAGGACGGCCGGGTCACCGCGTTCCTCGTGAGCTGGGCCTACGAGAAGTTCTGGATGGCCGACGCCCTCGACGGCGTGCTGGAGGCCGTCGGCGAGGAGGCCGCCGGGCCCGACCCGGTCGAGCACGTCACCAAGCACTTCGGCGAGCGCATGGCGCGTCGCGGTCCGGTCGCCCGCGCGATCATCGGCAACATCGCCGGAGAGCAGCTGGTCGCCGCCCACGTGACGACGGGTCTCGTCGACGAGTGGATCCAGCAGGCCGCCTACCGCCGCCTCGGCGAGATCGCGGGCGCGCTCCACGGCCTCGCCGACCGGTTCATCGAGCTCAAGCAGCGGCACGTGCGCTTCCTCGCCGAAGAGGCACGGCGGCGGCTCGCCGACTCCGCCCGTGCGCGCCGGCTCACCGTCAAGGAGCTCAAGCAGTCGGTGTGGCCGATCGGCGCCACCCGCCTCAGCGACGACGATCGCGGCTTCCTCGCGCGCACGGTCTTCGGCACGGCCGAGGGGCGCGCCGAGGCGGGGCGCATCTCCGAAGTGCTCGCGACGTTCCCCGGGGTGGGCTCCGTGGCCCCGACGGTCGCCGCGAGGCTCACGCCGTGACCCCGCGCGTCGCCCGCACCGACCTCGGCTCCGCCCACGTCCTCCTGACGGGCGCGACCGGATTCGTCGGCCAGGCCGTGCTCGAGCGGCTGCTCGCCGACCATCCCAAGACGACGATCACGATCCTGCTGCGCACCAAGGGCAGCGCGGGCGCCGACGACCGCCTGCGCATGCTGCTGCGCAAGCCGGTGTTCCGGGCGTGGCGCGAGCGGGTCGGGGCCGACAAGGCCGACGCGATCGCGAAGAAGCGCATCCGCGTGCTCGAGGGCGGGCTGTCGGACGTGCCGCCGCTGCCCACGGACATCGACATCGCGATCCACTCGGCCGCGAGCGTGAGCTTCGACCCGCCGGTCGACCAGGCCTTCTCGACCAACGTCGGCGGCGCGGTCAACCTCTACGAGGCGCTGCTGGCGAGCGGATCCACCCCCGACGTCGTGCACGTCTCCACCTGCTACGTCGGCGGGCTGCGCAAGGGCGTGCAGCCGGAGGCGAGCCTCACCCACACCGTCGACTGGCGCGCCGAGTACCGCAGCGCCCTCGCCGCGCGCGAGCAGGTCGAGACCGAGTCGCGCGACCCGGAGCTGCTGCGCGGATTCATCGGCGCCGCCCGCGCCGAGCACGGCAAGGAGGGCCCGCAGGCGGTCGCGAAGGCCGCCGAGGCGGCACGTGTCGAGTGGGTCACCGCCAAGCTCGTCGACTGGGGCCGCACCCGCGCCGAGAGCCTCGGCTGGACCGACGTGTACACGCTCACGAAGGCCTTCGCCGAGCGCGCCGCGGAGACCCTGTGGGCGGGCAACGGCCACAAGCTCTCCGTCGTGCGGCCCGCGATCATCGAGAGCGCGATCCAGCACCCCTACCCGGGCTGGATCGACGGGTTCAAGGTCGCCGACCCGCTCATCGTCGCCTACGGCCGCGGCCAGCTGCCCGAGTTCCCCGGCCTGCCCGACTCGGTGCTCGACCTGATCCCGGTCGACTACGTCGTCAACGCGATCCTGGCGGCGGCCGCGAACCCGCCGGCGAAGGACCCGCAGTACTTCCACGTCGCCTCGGGCAACAGCAACCCGCTGCCGTTCCACGAGATGTTCGAGTACGTCAACCGCTTCTTCCTCGACAACCCGATGCCGAAGGCGGGCGAGGGTCACGTCATCGTGCCGGACTGGAAGTTCCCCGGCGGCAACCAGGTGGAGAAGGCGATCGTGCGCCGCGAGCGCCGCGTCGCCCGCGCCGCGCGCTGGGCCGCCCGCCTGCCGCGCACCGCCGGCACCCGCGACCTCACCGCGCGCCTGCAGCGGGGCGCGAGCGACCTGGAGACGCTGCGCAACTTCGTCGTGCTCTACCGGGTCTACGTGCAGACCGAGATCATCTTCGACGACACCAACCTGCGGGCGCTGCACGAGGCGCTGCCGGCGAAGGTCCAGGCCGACCGCGGGTTCGACATCCCCTCGATCGACTGGAAGCACTACCTGCTCGACGTGCACTTCCCGTCGATCACCGACCTCACGCGCATGTTCAGCCGCGGTCGGGGCGGCGGGGCCGCCGTCACGCCGACGGCGGCGAAGGTGCTGCCCGAGCGGCGCGACGTGCTCGCCGTCTTCGACATGGAGGGCACGGTCGTCGACAGCAACATCGTGCTGCAGTGGCTGTGGGTGAAGACCGCCGGCTGGAAGATCCTGACCTGGCCGTTCCGGGTCGTCGGCGTGCTCGCGCGTCTGAGCGGCTACCTGCGCGCCGAGAAGCGCGATCGCGGCGAGTTCATCCGCTCGTTCCTGCGCCGCTACGAGGGCACCCGCGTCGCGCGGCTCGAGCGGATCGTGCGCGGCGGGTACACGAACACCCTGCTGCGGCACACCAGCCCGCAGGCGGTCGCGCGGATCCGCGCGCACCGCGCCGCCGGCCACCGCACCGTGCTCGTCACCGGCTCCATCGGCCGGCTCGTCGAGCCGCTCGCCGGCCTGTTCGACGAGGTCGTCGCCGGCGAGATGCACGAACGCGACGGCGTGCTCACCGGCTACCTGGCCAAGCCGCCGCTCGTCGACGAGGCGCGTGCCGCGTGGCTGCGGCAGTACGCCGAGCGCGGCGGCTACGACCTGCGCGACTCCTACGGCTACGGCGACAGCCACGCCGACCTGGTCTGGCTCGACCTGCTCGGGCACCCGCACGCCGTGAACCCGGATGCGGCCCTGCGCGCGGAGGCCCAGCGCCGGCGGTGGCCGATCGATCGCTGGTCGCGCACCGGACGTTCACCCAAGCGTGGTGAGATAGAGGCACCCACCCGATCCGCCGCCGCTTCCGAAGACATCCCCGAGGGGGTTTCCTGATGGCCTTCGACATCGACAAGTACACGGCGGGCTCGAAGCCGGTCGCCTGGAGCGACATCGACCTCGAGGAGTTCGAGCGCGATCCGCTGCCGCCCGAGACGCTGCGCGTGCTGCGCTACATGTGCGACGTCGAGTACCACACGGTCTGCTACCTGCGCGATCTGCTCACGACGCCCTCGTACAACGAGCCCGAGGTGGGCGCGTTCATGACGATGTGGAACCGCGAGGAGTTCTGGCACGGCGAGGCGCTCGCCGCGGTGCTCGGCAAGCACGGCATCACGGTCGACTTCGACGAGCTGAAGAGCACCCGCCTCAAGCTCGGCTGGAAGGACCGCCTCGACCCGATCAAGCAGTCGCTGCTGGGCGGCATGGTCGGCAAGGACTTCGTCGCCGTCCACATGGCCTGGGGCGCCGTCAACGAGTGGTCGGCCAACGCCGCCTACCTGCGCATGGCCAAGCTCGAGCAGCACGAGACCCTCGCCGTGCTGCTCAAGCGGATCGGCGCGCAGGAGACCAAGCACGTCGCCTTCTACGCGAGCCAGGCCCGCGAGCGGCTGGCCGAGAGCCGCAAGGCGCAGGTGCTGACCCGTTTCGTGCTCGACCGCTTCTGGGGTCCGGTCGGCTCGACGATCTCCGAGGAGAGCGAGGTCAAGCACGTCATGGGCCACCTCTTCGCGGGCGAGGAGGGGCGCAAGCTCATCCAGGACGTCGACTCGCACATCGCGAAGCTGCCCGGCATGGAGGGCCTGCGGATCGTCGAGAAGTCGCTCGACAAGCGCGGCATCGCCGCCGAGGGCCCCGGCTACGTGCCGGCCCAGCGCGTCGCGGCCTGACGACCCCGGCCGCGGAGCCTGACTCCGCGGAGTGAACGCCCTCGGCGTTGGGTGGGAACGAGACGCACGTCGGCGCGAGGGTCGCACCCTGGTCTCCCGATCGACGAAGGGAGACCTCATGCACACGACGCCGACGACGCACCCGGCGATGGACCCCGACACCTCGGAGGCGACCCAGCCGCAGCTCGACCGCGCCGTCGCGCAGGGCGACGCCTACCGCGCCGCCGCCGAGTACATGGCTCGACCAACACCCACCTCGAGATCGTCGTCGCCGACGGCGCCGACGGTCGCTTCGTGCCCGGCCTCGAGATCACCGTGACGGTCGTCGCGCCCGACGGGACGCGCCTCGGGCCTCACCCCCACGACCTCATGTGGCACCCGATGCTCTACCACTACGCGCGCGACTGGGAGCTGCCTCGAGGCGGGCGGTACACGCTCGAGGTGCACATCGAGCCGCCGCGCTTCCTGCGCCATGACGAGGTCAACGGGCGGCGCTACGTCGACCCGGTCGACGTCGTCTTCGACGACGTCGACGTGGAACTGGGCGCCGAGCCGGTCGAGCCGCCCGACTGACTCGAGCGTGCGGCACCTGGCTGCCCTCGCGGGAACCGCTCGCGGGCACGCCGAGAGCCGACTCCCCGACACTCTGAGCCGAGTTAGTTCCGTCGAAGTCAAGAACGCGACCGCTGCGGCCAACTAATTGCGACGCTTCACTGCGAACCTCGTCAGCACCAACGAGGGAGTTGTGAGTGAGCCTGCTACACGAGTCGGCGGTGAACCTGGCCGCGAGGATTCGGCGCCGTGAGATCTCCTCGGTCGAGTTGGTCACCGAGGCCATCGCGCGTCGCGACCGATTCGAGCCCGAGCTGAACGCGCTCGTGTGGCACGACGACGAGGCGTCGCTGGCAGCGGCACGAGAGGCCGACGCACTCGTCGCCCGTGGTGACGACGTTCCGGTCTTCCACGGCGTGCCGGTGCCGATCAAGGAACTCACCTGGGTCGAAGGCCAGCCCGGCACCTTCGCCTCGCTCGGCGTCTCCGACGCGCCGCGACCGGTCAGCGATCTCGTCGTCGACCAGCTGCAGAAGGCCGGATTCGTGCTCTTCGGCCGCAGCAACTCGCCCGAGGCGGGGCCGATGTCGGTCACCGAGAACCAGCGCTTCGGCGTGACGCGCAATCCGTGGGATCCCCGCTACTCCCCCGCAGGGTCGTCCGGGGGGGCCGCTGTCGCGGTCGCGGCCGGGTACGCCCCGGTCGCTCAGGCCACGGACGGCGGGGGGTCGATCCGTATGCCCGCGTCGGCGACCGGCCTCGTCGGGCTGAAACCGTCCCGTGGGCGCGTTCCCACGCGGATCCCCGGTTGGGAGCACTCGATCACCGACGGCGCCATCACGCGACACATGATCGACACCGCCGCGATGCTGGACACCCTCTCACGGGTCGACCCGCGCGCCCCGTACGCCGCGCCCGCCCCGGAACGACCTTTCGTCGAGGAGGTCGGCGCTCAGGGCCCGGCGCGGCGCATCGGCCTGCTGCTCGCGGCGCCCAACGGCGTCCCGGTCGAGCCCGAGGCGATCGCCGCGGCGACGGCCCTCGCCGAGGCGCTTGAGTCGCTCGGCCATCATGTCGAGCCGGTCGCGCCGTTCCTCTACTCTCCCGAAGCGGTCATGGGTTTCCTCGACGTCATCGTCAACGCGTGGCTCTGGGCCACGCCCTATGACGAGCCGGAGCGAGCAGAGCCGTACATCCAGGCCCGTCGACGCCGCGCGAGCGACTTCGGCGCCGCGGACTACGCGATCGCGGCGTCGCGCCTGTATGCCGAGACCGCGGTGCTCACGGCCCAGTGGGGCCGCGACTTCGACCTCCTCCTGACCCCGACGATGGCCGCCCCACCGCCGCTCGTGGGCACGGTGCTCGCCGAGGCGAACGAGGACTTCGCGGGCCCGCGCGTCGCGGAGAACCAGATGGTCGCTTTCACCGCATTCTGCAACATCGCCGGTCTGCCGGCGATATCTCTTCCCGTTCACATCTCCGAGCTCGGCCTCCCCGTCGGCGCGCAGCTGGTGGGCGGGCCGTTCGGCGAGTCGGAGTTGATCCGTCTCGCCTCCTCCGTCGAGGAGTACTTCGGGTGGACGACGAGAGTCCCGCCCCGCTTCCCATGACGCAGCACCACCCACCCCACCCACCGAAGAGAAAGTCAACGACGAATGAATCTCTCCCAGCCCCGTACCGCGAAGTACGCCCTGTTCGCCGCGATCGCCGGCGCCGCACTCACCCTCGCCGGCTGCAGCGCCCCCGCTCCTGAACCGACCAACTCCGGCACGGGCGACGTCCCCGCAGCCGTGCAGGCCAACGTGGATGCCGCTTTCGCCGGCACCGCCGGCCCCCTCCCCGACTCGTCGCCGGCGATCTCGCCCGCACACGACGTCTGGGTGGTCTCCGCGTTCCAGCAGGTGAGTGGCCTCGCCAAGATCGCCGAGGAGATCCAGGCGGGTGCCGAGGTGCTCGGGTGGAAGGCCGGAGTCTGCGACGGGCAGAACGACCCCGGCGTCTGGTCGACGTGCATCCGTCAAGGCGTCGCCGCCGGCGCCGACACCATCGTGCTGGCCGGAGTCGACTGCGGCGCGACCAAGCAGGCGCTCGTCGAAGCGCGCGAGGCGGGCGTGACGATCGCCGGCATCTCCGCCTTCGACTGCTCCGACCCCACCCAGGGCGGATCGGAATCGTTGTTCGACGTGACGGTGCAGTACGGGGAGGCGTTCTCCGACGTCGCCGACTACTTCACCCAGGTCGGCAAGCTTCGCGCGGACTACCTGATCGCGACGACGGGAGGCACCGCGCAGGTGCTGCACGTCGCCTTCGCCGGGGTCGCGATCGGCGACTACATCGCCAAGGGCTTCACCGAGGAGCTCGCCACCTGCTCGGGCTGCTCGATCGTGGGCACCGTGACCATCACTCCGCCGGACGTGCCGAACCTGCGTCAGATGTTCGAGACGGGGCTCGTCCAGGCCGCCGGGGCGACGGCGATCGTGACCGACCTCGACTTCATGCTCTCGCTCGGAGTGCAGCAGGCCCTCGAAGCGGCGGCGCTCACCGACGTGACCGTGCTCGGCGGCGAATGCGTGGTCGACACGATCGCGTTCATGCGAGCCGGAGGCGGGGTGCAGGCGTGCATCGGCTTCTCCAACGGCCGTGCCGCGTGGTCGCTGCTCGACGGCATCAACCGCTTCTACAACGGCGAGAAGCCGGTCCAGTCGACGATCGGGTGGCAGATCTTCGACGCGAGCAACGAGGGCGACTGGCCGGCGGAGGGCGAACCGTTCGAGGGCCCTGTCGACTACCGGGCGGGGTACACCGCCCTGTGGACCGCGAACTGACCGAGGATCCGCAGCCATCGTGATCGATCCCACACCGGGTGACCCGGAGCTCGTGCTCCGGGTCACCCGGCTGTCGAAGACCTACGCCACCCGCGTCGTGACCGGCGTGGACTGGGCGCTCAGGCCGGGCCGGGTACACGCGCTTCTCGGCGGCAACGGCTCCGGAAAGTCGACCCTGCTCAAGATGATCGCCGGCGTCGTCAGCCCGGACCCCGGCGGGGTCATCGAGATCGGCGGCGTGCACCACGCGAGCGAGAGCTACGGCCCGTCCGCCGCCGCCGGGGGTCGGCTGCGGTTCGTGCACCAGGACCTCGGTCTCGTCGACGACCTGTCGATCGCCGACAATTTCGCCCTCGCGACGCGCTACCCGCGTACGCGCCTGGGAGCCGTCGACGACCGCGCTCTGGTGCGCCACGTGCGTGCGCAACTGGAACGGCGCGGCCTCGATCTCGACCCGCGCCTTCCTGTGGGACTGCTGCGCCCGACCGAACGCACGCTCGTCGCGATCGCACGGGCGTTCGACGGCGTCGAGGCGGAGCCGGCGATCCTGGTGCTGGATGAGCCGACCGCGAGCCTTCCGGTCGACGAGGTCGCGCACCTCTTTGACACGATCCGGGAGCTGCGCGGGCTCGGCCACAGCATCGCATTCGTCAGCCATCGCCTCGGCGAGGTCGCCGAGATCGCCGACGACGTGACCATCCTCCGCGACGGAGCCGTCGTCGGGGAGGGGGAGATCTCCGAGTTCCCGGAGGCGAGGATCGTCGAGTTGATCGCGGGGCACCCGCCCGAGGGCGCGAGGGCGCGCAGGCCATCCGGGCAGACAGTCGCGGCCCCCGCTCTGAGTCTCCGCGCCTTCGGCGCCGGACCGCTGCACGACCTCGGCCTGGATGTGCACGCCGGCGAGATCGTCGGCGTGGCGGGGCTCGTCGGGTCGGGCCGCTCCTCGCTGCTGCGCGGCATCTTCGGCGACCTGCCCGCCACGGGCACCGTGTCGGTCGCGGGGCGAGTGCTGCCGCACGCGGGCACCGGCGCGGCCGTGCGTGCGGGGATCGCCTTCGTCCCCGAGGATCGACAGCGCGACGCCGCCTACCCCGAACGCCCGGTCTGGGAGAACCTCTCCGCCGCGATCCTCGCCCGCTACCGCCGGTTCGGCCGCCTGTCGACACGTCGCGAACGCGCCGACGCGCCGTCGGCCATGGCCCGTTTCCGAGTGCGCGCACCCGCGGCGTCCGTGCCGCTTGCCGCGCTCTCGGGCGGCAACCAGCAGAAAGTCATCCTCGCGCGATGGCTGCGAGCCGACCCGCGTGTGCTGCTCCTCGACGAGCCGACACAGGGCGTCGACGCCGTCGCGCGCGACGAGATCCACGAACTGGTCCGCGACGCCGCCGAACGCGGCACTGCCGTTCTCGTGGTCTCCAGCGATCTCGAGGAGCTCGAGCAGCTCAGCCACCGGGTCATCGTGCTCGAAGGCGGTCGTCTGGTCGACGACCTCCGCGGGGACGACGTCACCCGGGAGGCCATCACCCACGCGATGCACGAAACCGGAGCCTGAGCCCGTGACCGATTCCCCCGCCCCGTCCCCCGCGACCTCGCAGTCCGGCATCCCCTGGCGCTCGATCGCCGAGCGCTATGCCCTCGTGGTGCTCGTCGTGGGACTCTTCGTCCTCTTCGCCCTGCTCCCCGCCTCGGGCGCGGTATTCACGAGCCCGCAGAATCTCCGAGCGCTGGTCTCCAATCAGGGAGTCCCCTTGCTCATCGCGGTCGCTGCGGTCTTCCCCCTCGCCGCCGGCTACTTCGACTTCTCGGTCGGAGCGGTTGCAGCGTCGTCGTCGGTCGTCACCGCCGCGGCGTTAGCGGACTTCTCGACCCCGCTGCCGATCGCGGTCGCGCTGGGCGTGCTCTTCGGCATGATCACCGGCACCGTGCTGGGGCTCCTGATCGCCTACGCCGGGGTCAATCCGTTCATCTCGACGCTCGGCGTGGCCACGCTGCTCGGAGGCGTGATCTTCGCCTACACCGGGGGCCTGCGGATCAGCGCCGGCATCCCGACCGAGCTCACCGACATCGGCTCGCGCGACTGGCTGGGAGTGCCTCGGGTCATCGTCGTGGCGGGCGCGGTCGCGCTCGCCGCCTGGTGGATCCTCTCCCAGACGGTGTTCGGCCGACGGCTGTACGCGGTGGGCTCGAACGCGCGCGCGACCCACCTCCTCGGCGTCAACGTGCGTCGCACCCAGTTGCTGGCCTTCGTCGCGTCGGGCACCATCGCGGGCCTCGGCGGGGTGCTGCTCCTCGCGCGCAACGGGGGCGCGACCTCCGACAATGGCATGATGATGCTCTTCCCGGCGCTGACGGCGGTGCTCCTGAGCACCATCGTCATCCACGTCGGGCGCCCTTCGGTGCCCGGTGTGGTGATCGCCATCCTGTTCATCGCGGTCACGGTCAGCGGTCTCACCCTCGTCGGAACGCCGCCCTGGGTGAACCAGGTGTTCAACGGCGCGGCGCTCCTGCTCGCCGTCGCCTTCGCGCGACTGGCCGGCCTGCGTGCGACGCGCGGGCGGAAGAAGGCGGCCGGATGACCGATCACCCGACAACCGGTGACGCCGCTTCGTCGGCGGCCTCCCGCGAGGTGCTGCTCTACGGCTGGCTCGCCTCGGAGAGCCTCGTCGCGGAGCGTCCGCAGGACACCTCGGACGCGATCCTCGTGCGCACCGAGGGATCCGAACCTCGCGTCGACCGCCAGTTCCGCATCGGCGCCCTGGATGTCGCGATGGTGACGGGCGAGACCGTCGATGTCGAGCCGTTGCCCACCGCGCGACGCTGGCGCGGTGTGGTGCTCGGGTATCTCGTGGACGGGGAGCTCACGGTGAGCCAGGGCGGTCAGTCGGTGACCCTCACCGCGGGCGACTTCGCCTTCTACACCGGCGCGCAGAGCTACCGCGTGACCTCGCCCGGCCCGCATCGCTACCTGGTCGTCCGGATCCCGACGGCCTCGATCGCGCTGCGCCACAGCGCGTTCGCCGACGTGGTGGCGACCGATCTATCTCGCACGCCGTCCGCAGCGGTGCTGCGCGGAATCCTGGCCGCCCTCGCCCGGCCGGACTCGCACCCGTCGATCTCGGCGAGCGCACATCTGGGAGACGCGGTCGTCGCGGCCTCCCACGCCGTCATCGCCGACGCTCGCGCCCCGGGCACGGCGACCGCGATGTCGTTCTTCAACTCCCTCGTGATCTGGCTCGAGAACAACCTCGATCAGGATGACCTCTCGGCCGAGCGGCTCGCGGCCGCGCATTTCGTCTCCGCCCGCTACGTCCGTCGGGTGTTCGCCGCGAACGGGACGACCGTCTCGGGGCTCGTGCGCCAACGACGTCTGGAACGCATCCGCGACGACCTCATCGACCCCAGACTGATCAGGGTGCCGATTCGCACGATCTCCGAGCGGTGGGGCATGCCCGATGCGACGGGGGTCAGCCGCGCCTTCTCGCGGCAGTTCGGAGCCTCTCCTCGGCGCTACCGCGCCCATCACCTCCGGCAGGGCCACGAGGGCACCGACGACTGGGCGCCGCCGATCGAGCCGTTCCCGGTTCGGAAGGGGACATCATGAATCCGGTGCTCGGCTTACGTTCGATCGCGCGCCTCCGGGTCGAGATCGGCGAGTTCCTCGAGGTCGGGCCGGTGCCGAACGGTCGGCGTCGCGTCATCCCGATCAGCGGAGGGCGCGTCGAGGGGTCGGAGCTCCGCGGAACGGTGCTCGCGCTCGGAGCGGACTGGAACCTCGTGCGCGCCGACGAGTCGGAGACCGTCTCGGCGCACTACGTGATCCGGACCGACGACGAGGTGCTGCTGTCGGTGCAGAACGACGGAGTGATCGCCGACCGCCTGCCGGGGCGGCTGGGGATCACCTCCCTGCGCATCGAGGCACCTGCGGGCAGCCGCTACACGTGGCTCAACGACGCGACCCTGGTCGGAAGCCTCACCGTCGATCCGGCTCCGACCGGAATCGCCGTGCTGCTCGAGTACTGGGTCGTCGAGGTGGGCGCGGAGGCGGAGCCCAGGTCCACCGTGGGGGTGCGGGACGCCTAGAACCCCTGCGCGAGCCGGTAGTACGCGGCATTGCCGCGCAGCTCGGCCTCGAACCCGGTCACCGTCGTGGTCTCGTCGATCACCAGCAGCTCCACCTTCGACATGGTCGCGAAGTCGCGCCACACCTCGACGCCCACCTGGTTGGTCATGACGGTGTGGTGCGCGGCGCCCGCCGTCAGCCAGCAGGTCGCGGAGGTCGCGAAGTCGGGGGCCGGCTCCCACACCGCGCGACCGACAGGGAGATTCGGCATCGGCGCGGGCAGCTCGACGTTCTCGACGACGTTGGCGACGAGACGGAAGCGCTCGCGCACGTCGCTGAGGGCGACCACGATCGCGGGGCCGGGATCCGCGGTGAAGACCAGGCGCACCGGGTCCTCCTTGCCGCCGATGCCGAGCGGGTGGATCTCGAGGCTCGCCTTCTGCGAGCTGAGCGAGGGCGACACCTCGAGCATGTGCGCGCCGAGGATGAGCTCCTTGCCCGGCGTCATGTCGTAGGTGTAGTCCTCCATGAGGCTCGCCCCGCCCGGCAGGCCCGCGCCCATGACGGCCGCGGTGCGCACGAGCACGGCGGTCTTCCAGTCGCCCTCCGCGCCGAAGCCGTAGCCGTCGGCCATGAGCCGCTGCACGGCGAGGCCGGGCAGTTGGCGCAGAGCGCCGAGGTCCTCGAAACTCGTGGTGAAGGCGGAGAACCCGCCCGCCTCGAGGAAGCTGCGCAGGCCGAGCTCGATCTTCGCGCCGTACTGCAGCGACTCGGCCCGCTCGCCGCCGGGGCGCAACTCGGGCACGACCTCGTAGAGGTCGAGGTATTCGGCGACGAGCGCGTCGGCGTCGGCGTCGCTCACCGCGTGCACGGCGTCGGCGAGCTCGTTGACACCCCAGGTGTTCACCTGCACGCCGAAGACGTGCTCGGCCTCGGTCTTGTCGCCCTCCGTGACGGCGACGTAGCGCATGTTGTCGCCGAAGCGGGCGAGCTTGAGGCTGCGAGTGGCCGCGCGCCCGGCGGCGGCGCGGGCCCAGCTGCCGACGCGCGCGGTGACGGTCGGATCGCTCACGTGCCCCGCCACGGTCGTGCGGGGGATCCCGAGGCGGCTCTCGATGTAGCCGAACTCCCGGTCGCCGTGCGCGGCCTGGTTGAGGTTCATGAAGTCGAAGTCGATCTCGCCCCACGGTAGTGCGACGTTCGCCTGGGTGTGCAGGTGCAGCAGCGGCTTCTGCAGCGCGTCGAGGCCGCCGATCCACATCTTCGCCGGGCTGAAGGTGTGCATCCAGGTGATGACGCCGATCACCGAGTCGTCGGCGTTCGCCTCGAGCATCGCCCGGCGGATCGCGTCGGGGTCGGTGAGCACCGGCTTCCACTCGACGGTGACGGGGATGTCGGCGGCGCCCGCGAGACCCTCGGCGACCTGCTGCGACTGCTGCGCGACCTGGCGCAGGGTCTCCTCGCCGTACAGCCCCTGGCTGCCGGTGAGGAACCAGACGCGGTACTGCCGGAGGTCGGGGACGATGCTGCGGGAGCTGCTCATGGGGTCTTCCTGTCAGAGGGCGGTGACGGCCGCCGCCTCGACGGCGAGGCCGGCGCGGTAGCGGTCGAGGTACGCGGCGAATCCCGCGACGTCGGTGGGATCGGGCGCGAGGGCGGGCGTCTCGGCGCCGCCGAAGACCCGGTCGCGGAGGTAGCCGTCGAGGTCGGGCGCGGCGGCGGCGGCCCCCGCGGCGGCACGCTCGGCGGCGAAGGCCGCGAGCACCGCGACCCCCCACGCTCCGCCCTCGGCCGCGGTCTCGGCGACGGCGACGGGGGCGTCGAGGGCGGCGGCGAGGATGCGCTGGGCGACCCCCGCGGTGCGGAAGATGCCGCCGTGGGCCGCCATGCGATCCAGGGCGACGCCCTCCTCGTCGAGCACGCGCATGCCCAGCGCGAGGGTGCCGAACACCCCGTAGAGCTGGGCGCGCATGGTGTTGGCGAGGGTGAAGCGCGAGTCGGGGGTGCGCACGAACAGCGGGCGCCCGGCCTCGAGACCGGCGACCGGTTCGCCGGCGAGGTGGTTGTAGGCCAGCAGGCCGCCCGCGTCGGCCTCGCCCGCGAGCGCCTCCTCGAAGAGCGTCGCGTACACCCGGTCGGCGTCGAGCGGCTGCCCGGCCGCCTCGGCGAAGCGGGTGAACAGCCCCACCCACGCGGCGAGCTCGCTCGCGCCGTTGTTGCAGTGCACCATCGCGACGGGATCGCCCGCGGGGGTCGTGACGACGTCGAGCTCGTCGTGGGGTCGCGAGAGCCCCCGCTCGAGCACGACCATCGCGAAGATGCTCGTGCCGGCGCTCACGTTGCCGGTGCGCGGCGCGACCGCACCGGTCGCGACCATGCCGGTGCCCGCGTCGCCCTCGGGCGGGCACAGCAGCGCGCCGGGCCGCAGCGCGCCGCTGGGGTCGAGCAGCGCCGCGCCCTCGGCGGTCAGCTCCCCGCCCGGCTCCCCGGCGACGAGCACCTCGGGGAGCAGCTCGCGCAGTGGGCGGGCGAGGGCGGATCCGGCGGCGAGATCGTCGAAGGCGGCCAGCATCGCCGCGTCGTAGTCGCGCATCGCGGGGTCGATCGGGAACATGCCCGAGGCGTCGCCGACGCCGAGCACGCGCCGCCCGGTCAGCCGCTCGTGGACGTAGCCGGCGAGCGTCGTGATCGACGCGATCGAGGCGACGTGCGGCTCGCCGTCGCGCACCGCCTGCCGCAGGTGCGCGACCGACCAGCGCAGCGGGATGTTCACCCCGAACAGCTCGCTCAGCTCGGCCGCGGCCGGGCCGGTGTTGGTATTGCGCCAGGTGCGGAACGGCACGAGCAGCTCGCCGGCGGCGTCGAAGGCGAGATAGCCGTGCATCATCGCCGACACCCCGATCGCGTCGAGACCGGCCGGCGGCGCGTCGAGGTGGGCGACGAGGTCGGCGTAGGCGGCCTGCAGGCCCGACCAGACCTCCTCGAGCGGGTAGCTCCACAGCCCGTCGACGAGCCGGTTCTCCCACTCGTGGGCCCCGGTGGCGAGCACGGTCGCGGGGTCGTCGGTGCGCACCAGGCAGAGCTTGATGCGGGTGGACCCGAGCTCGATGCCGAGGGTGAGTCCCGTGCCGGCCGCAGCGCTCATCGGCCGGCCTCCGCGGGTGTCGACGCGCGGCGCGCATCGGCCGCCTGCCCGTACACGTTCTGGTAGCGGGCGTAGAGCGCGTCGATCTTCTCCTGCGGGATGGGGATGAGATCCCCCGCCTGGCGCGCGATGTGCACCGACCGCGCCGCGTCTTCGCACATCACGGCGGCCTTCACCGCGTCCTTCGCCGAGACCCCGATCGTGAACGGACCGTGGTTCTGCATGAGCACGGCGCGCGAGCGGTGCCCGCGCAGGGTCTCGACGATGCCGCGGCCGATCGAGTCGTCGCCGATGATCGCGAAGGGGCCGACCGGGATCGGGCCGCCGAACTCGTCGGCCATGCCCGTGATGACGCACGGGATCTCCTCGCCGCGCGCGGCCCAGGCGACCGCGTACGTCGAGTGGGTGTGCACGACGCCGCCCACCTCGGGCATCTCGCGGTAGACGTAGGCGTGCGCCGCGGTGTCGCTCGAGGGCGAGCGCTCGCTGCCGGGCGTGCCGGGCACGACCGCGCCGTCGAGGGTGCAGAGGATCATGTTGTCGGGCGCGAGGTCGTCGTAGCTCACGCCGGAGGGCTTGATGACGAACCAGTCGGTGCCCGGAACCCGGCCCGAGACGTTGCCGCCGGTCCAGACGACGAGGCCGTAGCGCACGAGCTCGCCGTGCAGGGCGGCGACGTCGGCCCGGACGGCGGCGATCGCCTCCTCGAAGCCGGCGGGATCGGCGAACGCCGACGCGCTCGACGGGTTGGTGCTCATGGGCCTGGGCCTCCTTGCCGGCGGGGTCGGGACGATGTTAGCGCTAACTGATCGCGCGCGGGGGCGCGGTCGAGGCGCGCACGACGAGGGCGGGCTCGATCGGCGGCGGCTCCCCGATGGGCGCGCCCGCTGTCCCGCTCCCGGCGGCGCCGTGCGATCCGGCCTCCGACCCGGCCTCCGATCCGAGGCGGAGCAGCAGCACGTCGAGCGCGAGCCGGCCGATGCGGTCGAAGTCCTGCCGAACGGTCGTGAGCGCGGGCCGCAGGTACGCGGCCTCCGGGATGTCGTCGAAGCCCGTGACGCTCACGTCCTCCGGCACGCGGCGCCCGAGCCCGGCGAGTCCGGCGATCAGCCCGAGCGCCATCTGGTCGTTGGCCGCGACGACCGCGGTGGTCTCGGCGTCGAGTGCGGCGGCGGCCGCCGCGCCCGAGGCGGCGGTCCAGTCCCCCGCGAGGCTCGGGCCGCCGGACACGCCGGCAGCGGCGATCGCCGCCTCGGCCCCCCGGCGGCGCTCGTCGGCTTCGAAGAAGCCCGCCGGACCGGCCAGGTGGCGGATGCGCCGGTGTCCGAGCGCGACCAGATGCTCGACGGCGAGACGCATCGCCCCCGCCTGGTCGACCCCGACGACGGTGCCGGGCGGACCGTCGGCGGCGGTGGCCTGCAGCGTGACGAGCGGGACGCGCACCTCGAGCTCGCGGATCGCGCCGATCACCTCCGCGTGCGGGGCGATCACGACGAGCGCCTCGATCGACTGGTCGAGCAGGAACCCGAGCGCCGCGCGGGTGGCGTCGGCGTCGATCGCGGCCGCGGTCACGAGCGGATGCCAGCCCGCATCCCGCGCCGCCGCCTCGAGCGCCAGCACGCTGCTCGTCGCCCCGTACTGCGCGACGGCCGGCGTGAGGATGCCGATCGCGTGGCTGCGGTTGGTGGCCAGCGACCGGGCGGCGACGTTGCGCCGGTAGCCGAGTTCGGCGATCGCGGCGAGCACGCGCGCGCGGGTCGCCTCCGCGGTGTGGGGATGCCCGTTGAGCACGCGCGAGACCGTCTGGTGCGAGACCCCGGCGCGCTCCGCCACATCGAACATCGTGGGGGCGCGGCGCGCGACCGACCCGGCGGCGTCGACATCGGTCGGGGTCACGCCGCGATGCTACGCGAGGGGGTGCGCCGCTCCGTGCACGGTGAGCTCGAGCAGGGCGACCGACTGAGGCGCGATCGCGAGGTCGAGCACGAGATCGCCCGCCTCGGACACGGTCCGGTCGCCGAGCGACTCGACGCGGCCGTCGAGGCCCTCCCGCGTCACGACCACGGTGCGCCCCGCCGGCAGGTTCCGGACCGTGAGATGCGCCGCGTCGACGCCCGCCGAGGCCAGCTCAGAGCGCTGCGGCGGCAGTCGGAAGCCGAGGTCGATGCGCTGCTGCCCGATCGGGATCGTGAAGCGGAACTCGTCGCTCTCCCGCGGCTCGAGCGCCGACGCGGGCGCCACGAAGTTCGCGAGGAGGATGCGGACGACATCGCCCTCGCGCCCGGCGAGGCACGCGAACCCGGACTCGTCGCCGCCGCGCGCGGCGAGCCGCTGCCCCGACTGCGCGCGGCCGATGAGGGCGAACGCGGCGGCGCGCTCGTCGGGCGCCCCGTCGGCGTAGAGCCCGGCCGGGTCGATGAACCCGTAGTGCGGGTCCTTGCCGCTGTCGGCGCGGAAGAAGAAGGCTTCGTCGACGACGGAGTCCTGCAGGGCGATCGCCGCCGCCGCCTGGAACGCGGCCTTCTCCGGCGCCGGCGCGGTGTTGCTGGGGATGCCGAGGTAGTTCCAGTACGAGAGCACGAGCCGCGTCTCGGTGAAGCCGAACTCGTCGAGGAGCTTCCGCAGCTCGGCGGCGACGAAGGGGGCATCGAGAGGATCGCGCGACGGGTCGGCGAACCACAGGAAGGAGAAGAAGTCGAGTCGCAGGCCGCGGTCGCGCACGAACCCGAGGAAGCCCTCGCGCAGCGGCGCGTCGGCGTTCAGCGGGAAGGCGAGCGACGGGCCGCCGACCTCGAGGCTCGGATCGACGCGCTCGACGGCCGCGACGAAGGCCTCGTACATGTCGGAGAACGCCTGCGCCGGCCCGTCGAAGTGGAGCGGGCCCAGGTCGGGCTGGTCGCCGAACTCGAACCGCCGCACCGGCGTCGCGGGGCCGTTCGCCCACCCCGTCGCGTAGTGGCGCACGACGTGCTCGACGACGATGCCGTAGGTCTCCACGTCGAGGGCGGGCAGCTTGTTCTGCGGGATGGAGCTCGCGATCGTGAACAGCACCTCGGCGCCGATGCCGTGCACGGCATCCACCCAGTCGTCGGTCGCCGCGAAGTTGTAGCTCGCGGGGTCGGTGGGATCGGCGGACCAGTCGGGGAAGAGGCTCTCGGGGTTGTCGCGGGTGTCGAGACGCGAGACCCAGTCGTAGGAGCGCACCGCGGTGAGCCCGGCCTCGCGCCACAGGGGCGTCATGTCGGGGAAGTCGGGGAACGCGGCCACCGGCCCTGGCACGCCGCCGGCGGCCCGGTGGGGGCGGAAGGCGCTCGTCGCGCTCGCGTCGATGTCGAGGTCGCGCGTCGGGGTCATCGATTCTCTCCTGCTGTCGGCGCGGCGCGGGGCGCCCGGGTCAGTACGGCTGGCCGAGCAGCCGGTTCGAGTACTCGTTCGCGATCGGCTCGTCGTGCCGCAGCCAGTCGAAGCGACGCTGGAGGGCCTCGGGGGTGAGGGTGTCGAACTCCTGCTCCATCGACTCCATCGAGCGGTCGCGCACGGCGCGCACGCGCGGCAGGCGCCGCGCCATGAAGCGGATCTGGGTCTCCACGAGCGACTGGTCGCGGCGCAGCTCCTGCGCGATCACCACGCCGTCCTCGATGCCCATGGCCGCGCCCGAGCCGAGGTAGGGGACCATCGCGTGTGCGGCGTCGCCCATGATCATCACCCGACCGCGGAACCAGGGGTACGGCACCCACACCGTCGAGTAGGGCGAGTAGGTCACGCTCGGGGCCGAGCGGATGAGCTCGATCGACTCCGCCATGAACGTCGACTCGCCCATCAGCGCGCGCGCCCGCTCGTACATGATCCGCGGCATCTCGGCGGGCTCGTAACGCGGGCGGCCCGACTCGGCCACGGTCAGCACGATGTACATCTCGTCGTTGGGCAGCGGGGCGAAGACGAACTTGCCGCCGTAGCCCTGGCAGAACATCGTGCTCTCGAGGCCCTCCGCGCGCGGGAGCGCGATGCGCCAGGCGACGCCGCCGGCCGGGGTCGGGCCGTACTGGGTGCCGAAGTACTCGGTGCGGATCTGCGAGTTGATGCCGTCGTAGCCGATCACGAGGTCGTAGCGCCCGGTCGCCCCGTCGCTGAAGACGACGTCGACCCCGTCGGGATCCTGCTCGAGCTGCGCGACGGTCGTCGCCATGCGGAAGCGGCAGCCGAGCTCGGTCGCGCGGGCCGTCGCCGCCTCGACGAAGCCGAGGCGCGAGAGGTTGAGGTTGCTCGGCATCCCCTCCTCCGGCTCCTCGTAGTAGAGGTCGGAGAGGTGGTTGCCCTCGTTGTCGTAGTAGTTGAGCCCGCCGCCGACCGTGCCGATCGCGACGCACGCGTCGAGCAGTCCGATCTCGCGGATCGCGCGCATGCCGTTCGTGCGCAGGCCGAACCCGACGCCGGGCGCGCGGCTCGCCTCCTCGATCTCGACGACCTCGACCTCGACACCGGCCTGGGCAAGAGCCACTGCGGCGGACAGGCCCCCGATGCCGGCGCCGACGATCAGGATCTTCCAGGGGTGCGTCATCGGGCTCCTTCGCTCAGTCGCCCTTCGATCTTCGCCCCGTCGCGCGCATCAGGGAATCGGGGATCGCCGATCGGGGGCATCGATGGCATCGATACGCGGGCGGGGGGGGTGGGCCGTCTCGAAAGAGCGCAATGGCGCAGCACGGTGACGACAGTGGCGTGAACGACGAGCCGAGTGTGGCGCGCCCGGAGGGACTCGAACCCCCAACCTTCTGATCCGTAGTCAGATGCTCTATCCATTGAGCTACGGGCGCGTGCCCGGCGTGACCGCCGGAGCAACCTGACGATGATAGCAGCGCGCGCGGGCCGCCGACGCGGGGCGGCGGGTCGGGGCCGGCGGGGGCTCAGGCGGCGCGCACCCGGCGCGCACGCCCGACGAGCGCCAACCCGAGCCCGACCGCGAGCAGCACCGCGCCGGGGGCCGCGAGCAGCAGCGGGGTGTCCTGCGGGATCTCGAGGTAGGTGGTGATGCCAAGGATGCGCGCGAGCCCCCAGGGCAGGAGTCCCATCTGGTCGTTCCAGACGGTGAGCGACTCTTCGAGACCGACGCCGCGCACGAGCAGGCCCACCGCCGTCATCACGGCGCCGACGCCGGCGAGCGCGACGCCGAGCGCGCGGCGGGCGCCGAGGGCGACGGCGAGGGTCCAGGCGGTCGCGACGACGGCCCACGCGAAGAGCGCGAACGCGACGGTGACGTAGAGCGAGCGGGCGGTCGGGTCGGTCCAGAAGCCGTACCAGTAGCCGCCGGGACCGGTAGGCGCATCCACCGCCATGAGCAGCGCGGTGCGCGCGACCGCGACGCCGCCGAGGGTCGCGAGCACGGCGAGCACCCGGTCGCGGGCCCGCGCGTGCTCGTCGCCGGGGCGCGCGGCGCGGCCCAGCAGCATCGCGGCGCCGACCACGACGAGCGCGAAGAGCGCCCACCCGCCGAGGGTGACGAGCAGGTGCGCGGGCGCGAGCAGCCAGGTGTGCACGAGGTGGCTCGCGATGAGCAGCGCTCCCGGCACGGCCGCGAGCAGCACGCGGTCGACCCGCCCGAGCCCGGCGACCACCTCCGCGGCACGCCACGGGCGGGTCGCCGCGATCCACGCGGCACGCGCCGCCGCGACGACGCGCGGCACCGGGCGCCCGCGCCGGATCACCTCGGCCAACAGCCCGAGCAGCAGCCACCCCCCGGCGAGCGCGGCGAGCACGCGCGCGGCCCAGGCCATCGGCAGATCCCGGTCGGCGCGGTCGATGCCGAGTTGCGCGGCGGTGAGTTGGAGCGGGGGGTGGAAGGGATCCCCGGTGTAGGTCGCGAGGTGCTGCTGCGCCGCCGCGAGGTACGCGTCGCGCGCCTCGGCCCAGGCCGCGTAGGCCGCCGGGTCGCCCGTCGCGTGCCAGCGCCCCTGCTGCAGGATCGCCGCGCGATAGTCGGCCAGTAGCCCGAGCGTGCTCGCCTCGTAGTCGAGGCTCGCGAGTAACTCGTCGCGCAGCTCGGCGCTCTTCCAGGCCGCGGGGTCGGTGCCGCCGACGGCGGCGCGCATCGCGTCGACGACCTCGACCGCGTGCCGGCCCTGCGCGATCGCCTCGTCGAGCCGGCCCTGCTGCAGGGTGATCGACGCGATCGTGTCGAGCGCCGCGGAGTCGCCGGTCAGGATGTCCCACTCGAACATCCACATGCTGGGCGGAGGGTGGAGCCCGAGCGCGACGACGGTCTGCTCGGCCCACGGCCCGATGTAGAGCCCGTCGGTGATCGCCTCCCGTGAGTCGGCCATCGCCGCGGCGATCGCATCGACCGTCGCGGGGTCGTCGCTGAACCAGCGGTGGATCCAGTCGTTCGTGATCTCCGCCGGGTCGAGCTCGGGATCGCGCGCGAGCCGCATGACGAGCGTCGTGTTGAGGTCGGCGAGCTGCCAGAAGCCGCTCGTGAGCACGAGCGTCATCGGCCCGGCGCGCCACGGGCCGCCGTCCTGCGTCCACACCCACACCCCCTCGACGTGCGGGTTGGCGGCGAGGAAGGTGTCGAGCGCGGTTCTCGAGAGGTCGCCGAGGTCGTTGGGGAACGATCCGAACGACTCGTACTCGCGGCGGCTCTGGAACTCGATGATGCGGCGCTGGTCGCCGGTCTCGAGCGTCGTATTGAGCGGCAGGTAGGAGTAGAAGTCGCCGGCGCTGTACTTCGTCGACACGATGAGCGCGGGCGAGTCGATGCCGTCGAGCGCCGCGTGGTACGACGCCGGATCGATGTGGATGTCGCCGACGTCGCCGATGCCGACGCTCCAGGTGCGGAAGATCACCTCCTTGTCGAGGTCCTCCGCATGCGCGAGCAGCGTCGTCAGCATCGCCCGCACCCCGGCGACCGTGGTGACCTGGATGCTCGAGGTGTAGTCCCAGCCCGGGAGCTTGTAGATCGCACCGCCCTCGCCGATGCGCAGCAGCAGGCCGTCGACGTAGGGCATCGTCTGCGCGAGCTCGTCCTGGCCCGCGGCGTAGACCTCCCACAGCTCGGGGTTCTCGGTGTCGAGCCGGCCGAAGCGGTCGGTGAGGTAGCTCTCCAGCGGCGGGTCGAGCGCGAGCATGTCGGTGCGGAAGTAGACCTTGAGACCCAGGTCGTGCGCGTACTGCCAGAGCGGCCCGAAGGCCTCGCGCATCGCCTCGGCGCGGGCGATGTGCGGATCCCCGTCGGGGTAGACGCCGATCGCGCGGAAGTCGACGTACTCGAGGAAGCCGGGCACCGCGATCGCGTTGGCGCCCTGCGCGAGCGCGTAGGCGACGTAGGCCTCCCAGCCGGGCCGCAGCTCGTCGACGACGGCCCGGTCGACGTAGGGGGCCTCGGGCAGGATCGCGCGCTGGAACGCCTTCGAGTTGTGCGAGTAGTCGGTGCCGATCGTCCACTCGGCCGGGTCGGGCTCGACACCCGCGGCGCCGAGGTCGACCATGCGGAAGCTCAGGCGCGGCGTGACGGTCTCGCCGAGGTGGGTGAGGATGCTGCGGCCGTCGCGGACCGCCGCCGCCAGGTCGTACACGGCGAGGGTCGCGCCCGCGATCCCCGGCGCGGTCACGTTCAGCGCTTCGGGCGTCCCGGTGAGCGTGTAACTCTCGTCGGCGGTGTCGTCCCCGGCCGTGATCGTCAGGGTCGCCGCGCCCTCGGTGGCCGGGGCGGCCGCGAGCGCGCCCTCGAGCTCGGTCAGCGCCAGGGTCATCCGCGGGGAGTCGGGCGCCTGCGCGATCGTGAGCTCGGGCGGCAGCACGGCGGCTGTCGCGGGCGCGGCCACCGGGTTATCGACCGGGATCGTCTTCGGGCTCGTCTCGATGCCGAGCGCGGCCGTCAGACCGACGGCGACGCCCGCGCCGAGCGCGAGCAGCACGACCGCGGCGACGACGGCGAGCACGGGGCGGCGCGGGGGGCGGCGCAGGGCGGACACGCCACCACGCTAGGGCAGCGGCGGTCGCGGATCCGTCAGGGCGCCGCGACCGCGTTCACGAAGCGCAGGAACGCCGCCGCGATCTGACCGTGCGCCGCGTCGTGGGAGACGGTGGGCTCGCCGTCGCCGGGCTGCGGGCCGTAGTCGCCGAAGAACGCGTGAACCGCCCCGTCGATCACCAGGTACTCCGTGTCGGCGGGCAGATCGGGGCGCGCGGCGGCGATCTTCTCCGGGGTCGCGAGTCCGTCCCGCGATGCCGAGATCGAGAGCACCGGCACCTCGAGCGAGTCGGAGAGGTCCGAGGCGGGATAGGAGGCGAGCAGCACGAGCCCCACCGCGGGTGCCGCACTCCCGCTGTCGCCCGCGTCGGCCTCGAGCGCGGCGACCGTGCCGCCGAGCGAGTGCCCGGCGAGCACCCAGCCCGTGACCTCGGGATGTGCGGCGCGCGCCGCATCGAAGGCCCCGACGGCGAGGAACGCGATGCCGAGCGGCTGTTTCGCGATCACGACGGGATGCCCCGCTTCGGCGAGCGGCCGCAGCAGAGCCGCGTAGGCGCGGGCCTCGACCTTCGCGCCGGGCTGGACGAAGACCCCGGTCGCGCTCGGGGAGGCGTCGGGCGCGAGCACGATCTCGGTCGCGGTCTCGCTGACCGTGACGCCCCCGCCCGAGTCCATCGCGGCGAGCGCGGGCGGAACGGCGGGGAACGGGCGCAGCCACGCCACGAGGGCCAGCACGCCCGCCGCGAGCGCGACGATCGCGAGCCGCGCCGCCAGCCGACGACGCGGGCGCTCGTGCGGTCGGCGCGCGCTCGGCCGCCACGACAGCGCGAGGCCGACGATGCAGCCGAGGGCGGAGAGCAGCAGCAGGATCGCGTACGCCGGGTGGCCGTGGACGATCGCGCCCCACGCGGTGAGGCACGCCCACGCGACGACCCCGAGTCCCGCGAGGGCGACCCCGCGCACCACCCAGAGCGACCAGGCGGGGAGGGGACGGGACGACTCGGTCATGGCGATCGTTCACGCTAGCGCGCGTGGTCGGCGATGCGGCGGACGCCCCTCTCGGTGACGCCCGCCGCATCCGCTCGTTCAGTGCGCGGCGGAGTGGTACGCCCGCACCGACTTCAGCCCGTGCGTGAGCGCCGCCCCCGCGCGCAGGGCCGTCGCGACGAAGACCGTCTCGGCCAGCTCCTCCTCCGTCGCGCCCTCGCGCTTCGCGCTCGCCGTGTGAGCGTCGATGCACCCCTCGCACTGGGTCGTGAGGGCGACCGCGATCGCCATCAACTCCACGTACTTGCGAGGAAGGACGTTGCCGTCGGCCCGCAGCGCCGCGTCGTCGAATGCCGTGAGCTTCGCGAAGGTGTCGGGCGCGGCGGTGCGCAGCGCACGGACCAGTTCGCCGTGCGTGGGCGTCTCACTCGTCGAGGTCATCGGGGATGTTTCCTTTCTCGGTGTGGTCGTCACTCGGCCGGCCGGGCATCCGCTGCCGCGCCATCGCGCTCGGCATCGGCGTCGGCGTCGGCGTCGGCGTCGGCGTCGGCGTCGAGCACGATCGGCTCGGCGTCGACGGATCCGCTCGCGGCGAGGCGGGCAGCGATCACGCGCTTGACCTTCGGGTAGCGGATGGCGCCCCAGACCGCCGCGATCACCACGGCGACCGCCAGCACGATCGTCAGCTCGAACGTCATGCTCATGCTGATGAGCATGTAGGACTGGTACCCGCAGATCGCGATGCCGGCGACCGCGAGAATCCAGTGCACGCGGGCGTCGAGCTTGAAGGGTGCCGCCGCGATGAGCTCGGGATGCGCGTAGCGCAGCCGCAGCGAGGCGAGCAGCACCAGCACGAACAGGATCTGCGCGACGCCGGCGACGGAGCTCGCGAGCACGTCGAGCGGAACCTTGAACACGACCGGAGCCAGCCCGATGAGGAAGAGACCCGTGAGCAGGAAGTGCGGGGTGCCGAATCGCTTGTTGACGGCGCCGACCTTGCTCGGGAACCATCCGTCGTCGACCGCGGCGAGCATGCTCTTGGAGCCGGTGAGCAGCTGGGCGTTCATGGTGCTGATCACGGCCATCATGGCGCCGCCGAGGATGAAGAACTCGAGCGCGACGGGGGGCAGGAACTCGCCGGCGACGAGGCTGAGCGGCTGACCCGCCACCTGGTCGATCGGGAGGATGCCCGCCGCGACGATCGAGACGAGCACGTACATCACCGCGGCGAGGATCGTGCCGCCGACGACGGCGACCGGGATCGTGCGGCCGGGGTGCTTCATCTCGCCGCCGAGCTCGACGACGACGGTCGCCCCGCCCGTGGCGAAGGTCAGCAGCGCCGCCGCCTGCAGCAGGCCGGGCAGCCCCTCCGGCATGACCGGCGGATAGTTCACCCAGTCGACCTGGCTGAGACCCACGACGATGAAGAGTCCGAATCCGACGAGCATGAGCGCCGACATGACGAGGCCCAGGCGCGCACCGATCGCCGCACCCAGCAGGTTGGCGACGAAGAAGAAGCTGATCAGCACCACCGCGGTGACGGTGGGGTCGAACCACGGGTTCAGGCTGTTCATGTACTGGCCCGCCGCGATGCCGTAGATGCCGAGGCTCGCCTGCGCGAGCACCATGACGAACATGTTCGCGTAGCCGACGATCGGATGCAGCAGCCGGCTGGCGTAGGTATAGCCGCCGCCCGTGACGGGCATGGCCGACCCGATCGCCGCGTACGGCAGCGACACGATGATGATCGACAGGGCGGCGATGATGAACGCGATCGGCACCCCGCCGCCGGTCATCGCGATGGCGACGCCCGTCAGCGAGACGATGCCGCCCCCGACGATCTGGTTGAAGGCCACGCCGGTCGCCTGCGGGGTGGTGATGGTGCGCTTCAGGTTGTCCTGGTTGACCCCGACATGGGTTTGGGGTGCCTGTGCAGTGGTAGCCATGTCTCCTCGCTCATCAGTTGCCTCGTTGCAACTGGATCTAACATGCGGTTGAACACATCAACGGTTGTTGACAATTTCGGACAGTATCAACATAGAGTTGAGGTGCGCAACGTTTTGTGTCACTCTCGTGCCGAGGGTCGCTGCGGGGAAGGGATCACATGACATCGAGCAACTCGCGCCACGGCGCGGAGGGCGTGGGCGCGCGAAGCGAGGGCGAGTACCTCATCGAGATGCTCGCGGCCCTGGTGGAGTCGCTCGGCGAGGCGTTGCCGCCGACGAGCGAACTGCTGCTGCACGACCTCTCGAAACTTCCCAACTCGATCGTCGCGATCAGCGGCACGGTCACGCGCCGCAAGGTCGGCGATCCCGCGACCGACCTGCTGCTCCGGGCGGCAGCGAAGGGCGAGTTCCAGACGAAGATCGGCTACGAGACCCGCCTCGGCGACGGCCGGCGCATGAAGTCCTCCACCGTCATCGTGCGGGATTCGCGCGGCGCGGCCATCGCCGCGATGTGCGTCAACACCGACCTGTCCGCCTGGGAGGAGCTCCATCACATCTCGGCGCTCATGCTCGGCCTCGCCGGCGCGACTGCTGACACCCCGGTGCAGCCGGCACCGGCTTTCCCGAGCGAGTCGGAGGAGATCTTCACCTCCGACATCGACGAACTCGCGATGCATCTCATCAACAAGGCGACCGCGGTCTCCGGCATCCCCGTCGAGCTGATGCGCAAGAAGCACAAGATCGAGATCGTGCGCGAGCTCAACGCGCGCGGGTTCTTCATGCTGAAAGGCGCCGCCGACAAGGCGGCGACCGCCCTCCGCGTGAGCCGCTTCACCATCTACAACTATCTGAACGAGATCTCCGAGGGCGCACAGGTCGGCGGAGAAGAGGAGGAAACCGCATGAGCGCGTTCGCGCAGCGAGTCAACGCCATCACGATCGACGAGCTCCGCTCGACCGGGGCCACGAAGTGGTCGGCGACCGACGGATCGATCGGCGCGTTCGTCGCCGAGATGGACTTCGGCGTCGACCCCCGGGTCGCCGCGGCGCTCCACGCCGCCGTCGACGAGGGCGCGTTCGGCTACATGCCCGCGCGGATCACCGCCGACCTCTCCGAGGCGACGTCCGAATTCCTCGAGCGGCGGTACGGATGGCAGGTCCCCCCCGCGGACGTACGGGCCATCCCCGACGTGATCATGGGGCTCGAACTGGCCATGGAGCACTGCTCGACGCCCGGCTCGAAGATCATCGTGCCGACCCCGGCCTACATGCCGTTCCTCATGGTGCCGCCCCTGCGGGACCGCGAGGTGATCGAGATGCCTCTCGCGGTGCGCGAGGGCCGCTACGAGTTCGACCTCGATGAGCTGCAGCGCGCGTTCGACCAGGGCGGCAACCTGCTCGTGCTCTGCAACCCCTACAACCCCGTCGGCCGGGTCTTCACACGAGAGGAGCTCGTGGGGATCTCGGAGGTCGTGGCCCGCAACGGCGGACGCGTCTTCTCGGACGAGATCTGGGCGCCGCTCGTCTACAGCGGCTCGGTGCACGTGCCCTACGCCACGGTCTCGCCTGCGGCGGCCGACCATACGATCACGGCGATGAGCGCCTCGAAGGCATGGAACCTGCCGGGACTCAAGTGCGCCGAACTGGTGCTGACGAGTGACCGCGACCGCGAGACCTGGGACCGCATCGGCATGTTCGCCGGCCACGGCACGAGCAACCTCGGGGCCATCGCGAACGCCGCCGCGTTCCGCTCGGGCGACCCGTGGCTCGACGACCTGGTTCCCTACCTCGAGTCGAACCGCGACCGCCTGCTCGAGCTGGTCGCCGAAGAGCTGCCGGGCGCCTGGATGCCGCGGCCCGAGGGCACCTATGTGGGCTGGATCGACTTCCGTGACACGGGCGCAGGCGAACGCCCCGCGGAGTTCTTCGCGCGCGAGGCGTCGGTCGCGCTCACCGAGGGCGAGATGTGCGGGGTCGCGGGGACGGGCTTCGCGCGGCTCATCTTCGCGACACCGCAGCCCATCCTGGAGCACATCGTGCGCGCACTCGGCGAGTCCACCCGCCGGACCGCAGCCGCGTGAGCCTCGAGAGGGGAGCATCCTCGCGCATGGGCACCACCGCCGTCACCGCCGCGACTGCACGAGAGCTCCGCGCGCTCGCGGCGACCCCGTCCAGCGCGCCACCCGAGTTCGCCCCGGCGCACCGAGTGGGAGACCTCGTGTACACCTCGGGACAGCTCCCGATCGATGACGAGGGCCTCGCGGCGACCGGGCTGCTCGGGCGGGACGTGACCGTCGAGCGCGGCGGCCAGCTCGCCCGCCTGTGCACCGCGAACGCACTCGCCGCGATCGCCGAGGTCGTGGACCTCTCGCACATCGAACGGGTCGTCAAGCTCACGGGCTTCGTCGCCTCCGCCCCGGGCTTCCACGAGCAGCCGGAGGTGATGAACGGCGCGAGTTCGCTGCTGCGCGAGGTGCTCGGCAGCGCGGGTGCCCACACTCGGTCGGCGATCGGCGTGGCCGCTCTTCCCCGCAACGCCCCCGTCGAGGTCGAGCTGGTCGTGTCCACCCGCTCCTGAGCTCGGGGCCGCTCACCCTCCATCGCTCGAGCGCGGGCTCCCGGTTCTCGAGGCAAGGACCGCGACGCGACGCGCGGGATGAGCGTGATGCTCGACCAGAACCTGCCGGATGCCTACCCGATCACCCGATTCTCGGGGGGGTCAGGTTATCGGGAGCGGAGACGGAGGGATTTGAACCCTCGGACCCCCAGAAGGGGTCTCCACCTTAGCAGGGCCTTCATTTACGCATCAGGCCCGACTTTAGGCGGCTTACGACCCCTAGAAACACCGAAAACACACCATCATCTGTTTGACGGGTACACAGGGGGGACACTGGAGAAGGCGCCTGCTAGCGCCGGCTCACCAACCATCGCCGGAGCCGCTCGTACCACGGTGCGGGCTGAGGAACTCGCCGCTGACCAGCGTTGAGGGTCTCGGGCTTGAGCCAAACGATCCGGTTGTCTCGGATGATGTAGTGCGATCGGCAGGGTAGGGCGCCGTTGCCGATCGACGGTCGCAGGGAGACGCCTACGCCGTCGTAGGAGATGGTCCAGGAGTCACGCCTGAACGGTGTTACGACTTCGCGGCCGCAGCCGCACATGCAGGCGTGAATAGCCGTGGCGTGCTCCATCGAGACATAGAGAACTCCGGCGTCTAGCTCACGCGGAATGGTCGGGGTGAACTCGGCTCGGGTGAGCTGGCGGAATCGAGTCACGCGGCATGGTCCTGGTTGATGATCTCGTTTCCGCCGATGACGTAGCCCATGTCGTGCTCGTGCTCGCTGTCGGCATAGAAGCCGAAGATCTTCTTCCAGCGGATTACGGCGAGCATCGCGTTCAGTGCATTCATCTCGACGACTTGGATGTTCGTCGCGTACTCGTCGTCAACTACGGGGTTGCCGAGGGGGATGCGCCCGAGGGCGCGGATGTGGTCCCGCTTGGTCGGTGTGCTGACAGTGACGCGCAACTGGCCGCGAACTTCGTCGGTGTCGGTGAGGGTGAGGCCCATGCCGCAGTCGATGAAGGTGATGCCTTCCCGCTCGAGGTACTCGATGATCGGCAGCTTCTCGGCGGTCTCGTCCACGGCGAGGAAGACGATGTCCATGCCGTGGAGTTCAGCGACGTTCTCGGGGGTGATGTTGTACGGGTGCGGAATGACGCCTCGGCGCAGCTTGGCATAGGTGGCGGCCCAGTGGTCGACCTTCTTGGGCTTCACACGAAGCTCGTCGATCGAGACCGCGCCGGGGGCACGGAACGCGTTGTGCGTGAGCAGGACGTCGCCGTCGAAGATGTGGATCTCCGCGACGGGGGTCTTGGCGGCGGCATCGAGGATGTACGTGCCGGTACCGCCGACGCCGATGATCCCGACTCGCTGACCTGCGAGCTTGCTGTTCGCGTTGGTGGTCCCGGCGCGGGCCGTCGCCGTGTCCTCGTAGATGAAGACGGACTCCTCGGCGGGCGCTTCGATCACCGGGAAGGTGCGCGCGTCTGCACTCGGGTCGAGGGAGCGGGCTTGGTCGGAGAGCATCCGCACGTAGGCCACCACCTTCTCGTAGAAGTCGGGGTAGGCGCCTGACGTGGGCTTGCTCGAGAAGGAGAAGGTGAATGCGACGCCGCCGATGTTCTCGCTGATCGCGCTGTGCCGGATCGCGTCAAGCTCGATGCCGGACGGGCCGCACGGGTACTCGCCGGCGAACTTCATGACATGTGTCGTCGGTGGGGTGGTGGTGTCGCCTGCGAGGTCGAGCGGGCAGGCAAGCACCCCGTTCCGCACCGTGCGCGCGGAGGTGACGAAGGGCACGTCTCTTACGAGAAGGTGGCCGTCGACGACGGTGATGTCGTATCCCTCGGCCCGGAGGCGGCTGAGGTCGGCGCTATGAGCGATTGGTGACGTCGACATCGAACTCCATGCCTTCCTTGACCTTGACGGACTCGCCAGCCGCGAGGGTGCCGCTCTTGTTGCCGTGGCCCCGGCGGTAGCTGATCCGGTACAGCGGGTTCTCGCCGGATCCGTTCGGGAAGGCGAGGGCAACGAGTTCCTCGAAGGTGATGTCGTCCTTCTCGAGTTCGAACGGGCGGGAGTTGATGGTGACCGAGACGAGCTTCTTCGGCTTGTCGGTCTTGTCGGCGTCGATCGTCACGATGTCTCCTTGAGGCGGTAGCATTGTTTATGCACCTGATTGGTGCACAACTTCCATACTACACGACGATCCGTATACCAACGAGGTAAACGACTTGCGAATTGCGTGGCGGTCGCCTGCGATGCGGCAGGCGTGCGTCTCACGGGACGGCTTTGCGCGAGTCGCTCATGACAATGCGGATGCCACGCGGTTGCTGCTCGCCCTGCTCAGCGCCGCCGACGACCTAGACCAGCTAGCCACTGTTCACGCGGTCACCATTTCCACAAGCGGCGCAGCGGTCGTACTTCGCCTTGGCAGAGTCGAACTCGAGGGCGAGCTCGTGCACGCCGCTCCAAGAGAACGGCGCGGAACTGTCGCACAACTCGAAGCGACCGCCGGCTTCGTGATCGTGGACATCAGAATCGACAACCGGCCGCTGCTTCGAGCAGCGGGATAGATGAGGAGACACGGGATGAAAACCGATGGGGAAGTGCTTGAAGACTTCGCACCAGAATGGGATCCGCCAAGCCCTGGAGCCTTGATTCAAACCGAGCTCGATGCCACCGGACGCACGCAAGCCGACCTTGCCGATCGGATGAGCATCAGCAAGAAGCACCTCAATCAGGTAATCAAGGGCGCCAGTCTGACCCCGGAGTTCGCGCTCGCCGTTGAACGTGCCCTGGGGCTGAACTCACGACTCTTGCTGAAGCTGGAGGCCGAATGGCGAGCGTTCCGTCTGGCCGAGGACGCGCGCACAGACCTGGCGCAGCACGTCGGATGGCTACGAAATTTCCGCGCCGAGGAACTGATACGTCGGCGAATTGTCGCGCCCGGCGATGACCCGCCCACTCGAGTGGAGAAGCTTCTTCGCTTCTTCGGCGTGAGCGACCCAGCCGCCTACGAACGCATCTCCCTCAAGCTCCAAGCCAGCTTCAAGCGGAGTAGCGCTTACACGATCGACGAACACGCCACTGCGCTGTGGATTCAGCTCGCCGTTCGCCAAGCCAATTCGATCGCAATGTCCGCTCCGGAGCACGATCCGGTGCGCCTTCGCAGAGTGGCGAAACAGCTGCCGGCACTTACAAGCCAGGATCCTGCACAAGCTTTCATCGAGCTCCAGGCCGACCTGCTGACCGCCGGGGTCATCCTCGTTTACATCGAGGAGGTGCCCGACACCCGGGTATCGGGCGTCTCCCTCTGGCTGCAGGCCGACCGGCCAATGATCGCCGTCACAGGACGATACAAGTTCGCCGATTCGCTTTGGTTTGCAATTGCGCATGAGATTGCGCACGTCCTCCACCACCTCAAGCGCACGACGTTTCTCGAAATCACAGCCGACGAGATGGAAGAGCGGCTTCACCACGGCGACAGCTCCGACCCTCACGAGATTCAAGCCAACAGCTACGCATCGGAACTCCTGATGGCGGGCCTGAGCGAAGACGAGCTGAGTTCTGTGGCGACAAAGGAGGAACTCATCGAACTGGCGGAGTCAGTCGGAGTTGGGCCCGGCGTGCTGGCGGGCCAATACGCACACCTGACGAACGACTACGCAAAGTTCGGCAAACTGCGAGTCAAAGCCAACCTCTCCGCACTGGGTGTGACGGCAGCCTAGTTTGAGTTCCACGTGGGCCGGGACTTGGCGATCCTGGCTCTATCGTGACCTCATGGCGCACGACGTTGATTGGCCTCAAGCCGAGGCAACCGGCGAGGTGTTCGACCTCGACTGGTACAACACAGGGACCGCGAAGGCGATCACCGCGACAGAGCTGGAAGTCATCGACCGCGCTCTCAAGGCCCAGGACCCGGGCGTGGTTCTCTACGCACCGAACATACCGGCGTACGTGCGCACCGAGTATCACCGTCAGTACTTCGTCCGCAGCTTCGGCACCCAGTTCCTCCATCAGCCACATGAGATCCTCGCGGCCGGCAATGTGCGGGGCATCTTCTACCTAGAGTGGTCAGAATTCATCGACCACATGAAGCGGACCAATCACCTCGAGGAAGCCCTCGCTCTCACGTACGAGTGCATCGACGCTGCGGAGCGCATCGAGCGGATCGATCATATGGAGCCTGGCCCGGGCTGGTATGAGAAGGCGGCCATCATCCTTCGCAAGATGAACGACTACGAAGCCGAGATCCGATTGATTGAGGACGCCGTCCGCCGGTACCCGAACTTCAGCCACCTCGAGCAGCGGCTTCCGACGGCGAGAAAGCTGCTCGCCAAACAGCTCCCATAGGCTCCCTTCCTCCACAACCTCTTTGCGGTCGCGAGGTGTCTATTCACGGAGTCGCTGACGTTAGCACTCAGCGGGCACGTGTTGGATGCTCGACGTGCTCCCTGCCTACTCATCGAGCCGCGGACCCGGGATTTGAGTGTCGAACGCCGCCAGACTCGCGGTGGATCGGTTCGCTACGTCGCGCGGGTCAAGAACGCGGGCCACCATGTTGCCGCCCGGACCTTCGGCCGCAAGGCCGACGCCGAGGCGTGGGCACGCGAACAGTACAGGGCCCTCGCATTCGGCGAGTTCATTCCCCCGGCCCGGAGCGCGGCCGCGTTCGCCGACGTCGTGGCCGGATTCGTCGAATCCCGCCGCGGGCAGGTGAGCCCGCATACCTGGCGCACAGACTCTGACAATCTGGCTAGCGCCGTCGCGGCCTGGGGATCCCGCAGGCTCTCCTCGGTCGGAGCATCCGAGATCCTCACCTATCTCACCGACCAGCTCGCCATCAAGGCACGCTCGACGGTGCAGCGATCCCGCACCAGCCTGAGCGCACTGTTCGCCTACGCGGTTCGTGAGAAGATGCTGTCGAGGAACCCTGTGATCGGAGTTCGCCTGCCGCCGGGCCGGCATCAGGAATCCGAAGGAGTCGACACCTTCAGCGACGCGGAGCTCGCCGACGTTCTCGCGCGGCAGTACCAGCGCAATCCCGGGATGGCACAGGTCACCGAGTTCCTGAGCCTCACCGGACTGCGTTGGTCCGAGCTGCGAGCGCTGCGAGTCGCGGATCTGCGGATCGCACCGTTTCCCTCCCTCCGTGTCGTCAGGGCGCAGTCGGACGGCTACGCCGAGAAGGGCACCAAGACCTACCGAGGTCGAATCGTTCCGCTGACCGCGCGGGCTCTAGAACTCGCCGCGGCCCGCGTCGCCGACCGGCCGGCCAGCGACTACCTGTTCACCAGCTCGAGCGGCGCGCAGTTGCGCGGCGATGTCTTCCGCCGCACAGTGAAAGGGCGAGAAACAGCTCCAGGCCGAACCCTCCACCACCTGCGGCACTATGCAGCGTCACACTGGCTCCGCTCCGGCGTCCCCGTCCACCAGGTTGCAACGTGGCTCGGGCATGCCAACCCGTCAACCACGCTGAAGGTCTACGCCCATGTGCTCGGCGAGGCGCAAGACATGGCCGCCATCGCACACCTAAACGCGGTGGCCGCGGATCGCTAGGCGCGCTTGGCGAGCTCGATCAGCTGCCGAATGGCACGGTTACTGTGACGGCCGACCATGAAGCCACCTAGGTCTGCCGTGTCGAGTTCGCCCATCTCACGCAGCTTGCCCAGGTCACGGAGCGCGTCTCGCTTTCCGGGTGCGTCGTGCCAGCCGTTGTTGCCATTCCAGTCGATGCGCCCGTACAACTCGAGCGCGTCCGGCGACAGAGACGGCTCGAGGATCTGTTTGGTGTCGAAGTGGACCGCGTGGTTGTGCCGTGCCCAGCCGCTCAGGTCGTCGGATCCCCACTCGAGTACGAACGCGTGAGTACCGTGGGGTGGCATTGCCGCGAGGGTGTCGAGCATTGGCCAGTAGTGGATCTCGACCGCTGAACTGTGGGATGCCCCGTGCCGGGACTTGAGGGTCCGGTAGGGCAGAGAGCCCCAGTCGTCGGGCAGCTGACTCTTGGTCGCACCGACGCCGACGAGCTGGATCCGCTTCTTCGACGCCAGGGCCGCCGCGATCTTGCGGGCTTCTCTCGCGCGCGCCGAATGTGGTTCCCCATCGACCCACGGCACGTAGATGTACCGGGGAAAGTCGACATCGGGTTCGGCCATGCCCGTGATGGTAGCTGCAGGGTCGGACAACCCCGGCGGTCTCTTTGTGGCGGAAATGTCCGTTGACTTACTCAAACTCGAGCGGCCGACACTCGTCCTGACAGGATGGAGCTATGGCCGGTCACTCCCGCGAGGCGAGAACACCTTCGCCGATTTCGTGGGATGGCATTTACCGCCGCAAGGGTGAAGCGGGCGTCAGCTGGTTCCAGGATTCTCCGGTGTCGGCGGCGCTCGAAAACTGGACAGTAGCGGCGCTTGAAAAGTGAACACTCAACGATTGGAGAGTGATCACTTTGGAGGACTGGGCGTTGATTCGGAGGTTGGCTAGCGAGGGCGAGCCGAAGGCGAAGATCGCGGCGAGGTTGG
>JAFKEN010000006.1:0-168455 GCA_017308515.1 Actinomycetales bacterium
TCCAACCTCGCCGCGATCTTCGCCTTCGGCTCGCCCTCGCTAGCCAACCTCCGAATCAACGCCCAGTCCTCCAAAGTGATCACTCTCCAATCGTTGAGTGTTCACTTTTCAAGCGCCGCTACTGTCCAGTTTTCGAGCGCCGCCGACAGGTTACTCCCAGCCGAGCCGACCACGAACCGATGTTGAGCGCGACAGCGATGACCTGCGCCTGGTCCTTTGGGACATCGTGTCGGAGTCTGGTTCGAGCTATCTCCGGGCGTATCAGCGGCTGAGTGAGCACTCGAGACTGCTGCCCGACGCGGGGATCTGGAGCGATCGATTCGCCGAAGAGCCAGCACGTGGCTTGCTGGACGATCTCGGTTGGACTCAGGTCTACGAGATCCTCGAGGCGGAGTATGCGAGCGCTCGAGGCAAGGACCGCACGCGGATTCAAGCCGAGGTGAACGCAGCCCTCGCACGAAGCGGCCTCGCCTACGAGATGCGCGACGGGAAATTCGAGTTCTTCGAACCCGCCGCTTCGGAGTTTGATGTTCGGCTCAACGAAGACGAGGCGTTGGCATCTCTCACAGACGAGTTCGAGCCTGTTCGCGCCCAATACGAGAAGGCGCTGGAGAAGCTTCGCGCTGTTCCGCCTGACTTTGAGGGTGCCGTGGCTGACGCGGTGAACTCGTTGGAGGCTGTCGCGAAGATCTCGACCGGAGATCTGACGGCCACCTTGTCGCGAGTCATTCCCAGGTTGTTCCCCGGCGGTGAGGGGTATCACGTACCGCTTCGTGCCGCCATCGACAAGCTGTACGCCTATGCGAACCAGGTCCCGGGAAGTCGCCACGGTCGTTACGCCGAGCCTCAGATCGCGCACGCCGAGACAGTCATGGTTGTCAGGCTCGTTGGGGCCCTGATCACTTTCCTCGTCACGGTGCACCGAGCCGAACCGATGCCATAGCGGCTTCGACCTGTTCGGTTCGCGAGCGACCTTAACGTCCCCGCACCCGACCGGCTTCGGAGGTCGAGGATCTCCCCTCAGGTTTCGTTGGTCCCATCCAAGGGGTTGGACATGATCTCCCAGTTCACCGGCTTCGAGATCAGCGACCCTTGGTCGATCGACGCGATGGGATTCTTGAACTCGATCGGGTAGCCCTCGGCGCGGAGCCTCTGGTAGTCGTTCTGAGCGGGTGCCCCAAGATCGACGCCACCCCAGAACTGTACGACGTAGGCGTCGCCGAGCCGCGCGGCCGTACTCCACTCCGTGTCGGAGAGGAAAAACCGGACCGCTTTGGAGGTCGATGCCTTGACCTCGATTGCGGTGACCACCCCTTCTGCTTGCAGCTCAATGTCGTACCCGAGTCGGTCGGTTTCTGCGGCGATCCAGAGCACGCGGGCGGAGGGATTGAGCGATCGGGCGAGATAGAGCGAATACCGTTCAGCACGCAGTCCAACCGCTTCGTTCCGCACGACCCAGTCGCGGGGTGCTTCTGACTGGTCGATCAGGATCATGGACTCAAGCCACTCCGCAGGGAGGATCGCGAGTTCGAACTCTCCCTCGGGCGACGGGAGCCAGTCGAGGATCACGGCGAGCTCTGGCACGCGCCGGCGTGCTTGCCTGATGTTGACGAGGAGACGATCCCCTCGCTGCTCGAGTTCGAGGCTGCTCGAAACGAGCCGTCGGCGAACGTCCTCGAGTGTGCAGAGCGCTTCGGCAAACGGCCCCCAGTCGCCGATGCGCAGTCTGGCTGCCACTCGCCGTCCGTCATCGGTGACCGAGAGGTTGGCTCGGCGGTAATCGCAGACGACGAGACCGACCGAGTCGAGAAGCTGGACAACGTCGTGGGCAAGCGCGGCGGGCGTGCCCCGACGGCGAAGCTCGCGCCAGACCTGATCCAGCGGCAAGGCTGATGAACCAGGCGTGAGACTCGGAAGCGCTCGACCCGCGGCCTCGAGAACCCGAGTCGGCGGGATCATCGGCCGAGAAGGAAGTTGATCAAATTCGTCAGATCTTGTGCGTCGCCGCCCGCCGCCACCAGTTCGGATGGGATGTGAGCGGGCCGGAGTTCGCCGCCTTCGAGCAGTTGCTGCATCGCAGCCTGCTTGCCGGAGAGTGAGATGTCGACGAGTTGGTCAACCGTCGGCGACCCGTCCAGCGTGGTCTGCAGGATGTGCACGCGGACATCGGCGTCCGGTGGCAACCCCAGCCGGTGAATCCGGTCGACAGACTGCAGGAATCGGGCACAGTCGTAGGTGCGGTCCAGGTAGATCGCCGTTGTGCAGGCACTGTGCAGCGAAACCGACTCCCCACACGCCGCAGGGTTCGCGATCAGAATCTTGGGTTCTGCGCCGTCCAGGAACGCCCGAATGCGTTGTTCGCGGGTCGCGTCGCTCTGCTCTTCCTCACCGCCCGACTCGATGGTGTCAATGTCGATATCCGACGCAGGCACCCGCCCGTCGACCGTGAACACCCCGACGCCCTCGAACCGGCGCCGACAGAGATCAGCGAACTGGTCGATGTTCTTCACGAAAGACGTCCAAACGACGGTCTTCTCGCCGCGATCGATCTGATCCAGTAGCAGGTCCAGGGCTGCCGTGAACTTGCCAGGCACCTCAAGTTGCCGATAGTCGGCGAGGCGTTGCATCAGCGTCCCGCCGTCGGATTGCAGCGGCGGCAGGTGGAAGAACCCGTCTTGCAGATTGAGCAGGTCGGGGTTGGATGCGGCCTGCAGGAGGCGAAGTGGACGGGCGCGTCGCAGGATGGCGATCCTGTCTGCCCAGGTGTCCGCGTCTTCGAGTTGACGGCGGAACTGCCCCTGGATGAGGTCGACGATCTCCGCCTGCAGAGGCGGCGCGGCGACTTCGTGGGGGATGATCCGGAAGTCGGGGATTCCGAGGGCGCTCTTGGGAGTCCGCAAGAACACGGGTCGCACATCGTCGATCAACGCATCGAACTGGGTGTCGGCGCGCAGACGGAACGAGCTTCTGCTCCCGGTCAGCTCTTCGTGGGGCCAGAGAACGTTCAGTTGGGTCCACAGATCAAGGGCGCTTTGCGGCATGGGAGTGCCGCTGAGGATGATGCGTATTGTGGCTGCTCGTGCGAGTTCGACCATCGCAGTGGCCCATTGACCTCCTCGAAAGCGCTTGATCCGATGGGACTCATCGATCACGAGCAGGATGTTTCGGCGCTCGGCCAAACGCAGCAGCTCCGCCAGGTCGGCGACCACTGTCGGATACGTCAACAGCAGCAGATCCCGGGGAGCGGCATCTCGATAAAAGGTCTGGCGGGCACGGGAGTTGACACCGCGGACACGCTTGACGTCCAGGACACCCGGTAGGGCGATCTGCGCTTCCTTTTCCCACGGAGTGAAGCTCGCCAGCGGCCCGACGACCACGATCGTGTCGATGGTCTCGCTGGCGAGATGGGCCGCGATGACGGCGAGGGTCGTCGCGGTCTTGCCGGCTCCTGGGACGGAGAAGTTGGCGGCGTGCATCACGGTCATGGCGTGTGCGACCCCTGCCCACTGGTGCTGCATGAGGTCGCGCGCTTCGAAGTCCCACCCGATGAGCTCGAGCTTGCCGCGAATCTCCTCTTGCACGACCGTCGGCCCGACCTGGTGGTAGTCACGTCCGGCCGTCATGACGCGCTCGAAACTGCGGCGCCGCTCGAGCTCGGCGGCGGCTTGCCGCTCCGCTTCGCCTTCCAGAACGACGGTGATGCCGTCGCGCACGAGTTGGCTGTGCAGCCGCGCCACCAGTTCGCCAGCCGTGAACTGGCGCAGCGGCACCGTCCAGAAAGTGCCGTCTTCGGATTCGAGGCCACCCAGCACGGTCCTGAAGTACAGCCGATGCCGTGGGCTGAGTTGGTGATCGGTGCGGACGATCAGTGTGCGGTCTTCACCGATCTGGACGGCGATTCGTCCGTTCTCAGCGGCCGACATCGTCGGTCTGCCTCACCCACTCGCGGATGGCTTCGAGAGCATCGCGCACAGCGGCCTTGCTGAGTAGAGCGGCAAGGTTCTCGGCCGAGACCTGCGCGAGCCGGCCGGCTGCTTCGCGCAGGAGCGCTTCGGCGTCGTTGCGGTGCTTCGAATTGCGGTTCTCGATTGCCACCTCGAACGCCCGCGCCACGTCGTGCTTCGGGAAGTCGGGTGCCGTCGCGACCGGGGACTCCGCCAGGTCTTCTTCATCAACATCGATGTCGGCGTCGGGGTCGGGGTCGGTAGGGTTCTCGGCCGAAGGTATCCCGTCGTCAGAATGGTTCTCGACGATGTCGTTGATCTCCTCCACGAGCCCCTCGAAGACGGCCGGCTCTTCGAGGGCGAGGCGTCGAACGTCGCGGATCTGTTCGTGCTTCAGGCCAGCCTGGACTGCACGGAAGGAGATCTCGAGCAGGTCGAGCGCGCCGTCAGGGTCCTCCCGCAGCGCGATCTTCATGTTCTTGCCGATGTCACGGAAGCGCTCGACCTGGCCAATCATCCGCTGGTAAACCCCGGGCTCGCCGGTGTAGTCGAGGTACTGATCCATGTACCTGATCGTCTGCAACTGCACCTCCGCATAGGAGGGATTGTTCCCCACGAGATCCTGGATCAGACGTGCCACATCGTGGATGGAATCGTCATCGGTCCAGTCGACCTGGTGGCGTTCCGCTGCCTCGCGCAGAGTGAGAAGAAGGTTGAGGTCGCCGTAGCGGACCTTCAGCCCCTCGGTGAGCTGTTCGCGCGCCTCCATCTGGAACAGCTCGTCATCGTCGATGTCGTCGCCGAGGATGACGACCTCGACGTAGCTATACGTCCCGGTCGCCGTCCCGTGCTCCTCCGCCAGGCGTTTCAGCGCAGCCAGACGACGGTTGCCGTTCACGACGAATCCGTCCGGCCGGATCCAGAGCGGCTGCTCTTGTCCCCGCAGCGTCCAGTCCCCTATGAGCGCTTGGGCATCCTTCGAGGGCTTGCCGACGACCTCGTCGCCGCTGATTCGCTGGTCGGTGTCGAGGAGGATGCTGATAATGCTGCGCTCGTCCTCCTCACGAGCCTGGGGATCCAGCGGGCGCCCCATCTGCTCTTCCCACTCGAGCTTCTCGGCATGGAACCGACGGTTGCCGGCGTTCAGAACCAGCAGTTCGACAGGGACCCGCCAGATCTCGATGTCGATGAACTCGCCCTTCGCCCACTGGCGTGTGCTGCGTCCGACGGGGGTCTTCTTCTGCGCGATCGCCGCGGTTCGCTCATCTGGGGTCATATCGGGCTCCGTCGTCCACGTGAACTGCGTTGATTTGTTCGCACGCCTGCCGCCATGCAGCGACCTCGGTGTCGGCGATCTTCTCGGCTCCGAACCGCTTCGCCCAATTGTCGGCGGATACCGTCGTCCAACCACTGACCGTCGCAGGGCGGCAGCAGAACACGACATCGAACTCGATGTTCCCGGCATGGCCATGGCCGGGGCTCTTTGCGTCGGCCCAGAGCGGAAATGCCTCAGTAACAGACAGCCCTGCCCAACGGATCGCGTCTACCGCTGCTTGCCAACCCTCCGCCGTCGTGGCGTGGTAGGTGAACACCAGCACGCCGTTCGGCTTCAGGCGATCGGCCGCCTTCTTGAAGGTGGCTCCGAGTCGCGTCGCAAACGTCGCGCGACTGTCTCGGCCTTCATACAAGGGGTCCCCGCTGATTTTGGCGGGCGAGAGCCCGGCGGCGTCGAGCCAAGCGCGGAAGAACTGCGAGAGATCGCTGTATGCGATGTAGTCGAAGTAGGGCGGGTCAGTCATCACGACGTCGAAGCCGCCCGCGTCCGGCCACGCCGTCGTCGTAGCATCGGCGACCTGCACCGAAGAATCGCGCATGTCGTGATCGCCTGTCGCGCCTTTGGACGCGGCCACTCGTCGGATCGTCGCCCGAAGCGTACCCCTGCCCGCCGTGGCGTGCAGCGGGTTCAACTCGACCGACAGAACGGGGAGCGAGTAGTCGCGAACGCTGAACAGCGGTGCGAGCCGCCCATAGTCAGTGGCATAGGCGCAGAGCAGGTTGTTGCTCGCCAGGGCGTTCGACACGGCGAGGGCGAGCGCGGATCGGATGCGCACGCTGAATGCCTGGTCGGACAGCCAGCGGAACGCTGAGCCGAACACCAGGAGTTGTCGAGGGGAGAACAGCGAGGCGAACGACTCAAACCCGTAGACCCCCGGTTTGTGATTGCGCAGGGCGGTCTGGAACGGCGCATCGGGCAGCACGAGCTTGGTGTATTGGTCCGCGAGTCGCGCGTCGTCCTCCCACAACTGGTCGGACTCGGCCTCGGTCGGTGTGCGGATCAGCCGGTGCTGGTCGTTCCGGGTGACCTCCACGGCGATCAGGATTCGACGCCGCATCCCGGTCTTCAGCTGCTCATGAGTCGAACTCTGACCGCACGCTGAGCAGGTGTATTTCCCGAGGTCGTAGCTGCCGCTCGCGAGCTTGAAGCGTCGTCCGCAGCAGTCCAACTGCTTCCGAGCCGCCGGGATCTGCTGCACGCCGTGGCAGGCCGGGCAGAACGCAGCGAGGTCGCCTCCTCGCACCACTCCGCCGTTCTTCCCAACATCGCGGGCCAGGACGAGTGACTTGTAAAGCAGCCCTTCAGTTGCGCAGCTGGGGCATTCGACCTCGCGCAGATAGAAGTAGTGCAGCGGCTCCTCGGTCTCATCGTGAGGGGGGTACAGCTGCTCAACCAGCGGTGTGAGGTGTGCGATCAGTTGATCCGCGGCCGCGGCGAACTCGGCGGTGTCGAGGTGAGTGAGTTCGTGCTCGCTGATCATGGCGGCGAGTGGGTCGACATCCATTCCGTAGACCGCGGCGCCCAACCGCTGGGCTTCGACCAGTGAGGTACCGCCGCCGAGGAATGGGTCCGCCACGCGGGCGTCCGCGTAACTGAGGTCCTCGTCATCGTCGAAGCGTCGCCAGAACTCCTCCTCGGCGTCGGCGGGCAGAGCGGCCGCAATGAGCAGAGCGCGGATGGATTCAGGTGGTCGGCGGGCCCACCACTTGTGTGCGCCGTACACGGGGTCGGGTCGCCGGCGACCGTGTCGAGCCTTCTGCCCGACCGCGCTCACAGGGAAATCCGACTCGAGGAGGGTCGGGGCATGGAGCGGGCGCTCGCCTACCGGGTGCCGTATCGGCGTGACATCGACCGGCGCGACCCTGACCGTCGCGTCGTCCTGAAGCCTGAGTGTCATCGCGTACCGTTCGTTTCCCTGCCCGACGAGCGTTGAGGCGACTGTATCGGTCCCGCGAGACATCTTGTCGAGCGACGTCCCGAAGGAGCTCTCCGCCATTGGCCAGGCCTGGCGATCAAGTCTGATCCCTCCTGAACCGACACCGCGATACCCGGCGAATGAACCCGTCCGGACGAATGCGTGTCGCGGCCGATGTCGTTAGGCGGGCTGGATCTGTGGCCCCGCAGCGCTGGCCCCGATTGTGGTGTCGAGATCGGGGCGGTCCTCGCCGGCGGCGCGGCGGAGGGCGACGAGCTGTTCGGTCACCGCTTGCTGGATGAACCGTGCCTGGGGTGAGTCGGCGGCCACGCTGAGCTTGGGGACGACATCGCTGAGTGCCAGTCCGTGGGCCGCCTCGAGCAGTTCGACGATTTCATGGGTGAGTTGCCCTGATGCGGTCGCGTATCCGGTGATCTGCTTGAGCTCGCCGAGGAGCCCCATCGTGGACACTGCCCCCCACGATTCCGGGTGGCGGCCCTGCTGCAGGGCAGCTTTGGCACCGGCGAACACGTGGGCGTCGCCTTGGCTGTCGGGGTGGGTGTGGTCGAACAGTGGTTGCCCGTTGCGGCTGTATACCGTCACCGCGTCGACGGGTGCCGTGGCCGCCACGAGGTCGATCAACCGCTCGGTGCCGAGGTAGCCGCGGTCGTGGGCGGAGAGTCGGGTGAAGCGCGCCGGGTTCCCGGTGTTGAGGTTGCGGAGGTAGCGGGATACGGCCGAGACGAGGCTGAGCACCCGGGGGGATGCGATCGCCACTACCCGGACCCGGAACCCGGCCTGGCGGAATCGGGCGGCGGTGGCCAGCGTGACGTCGGGGTCGCCGAAGCTTCCTTCTAGCAGCAGGCTACGGCGGGTGGTCACGGCGTCGTCGAGCGCGGCACGTACCCATGCGCGGGTGGCTTCTGCGAGGACCGCGCCGGCCTGTTGCGGCTGCGAGGTGATCAGGGTGCGGTAGTCGGGGTGGAAGACGCGCAGGTCGTCGCCGGTGAGGGCGGCCATGTCGTCGAACTGTTCCAGGATCCGTCCGGTCAGCCGCGACTTTCCGGCCCCGGCCTGCCCGCCCAGCAGCAGCAGCGTGGGTTCGGTTTGCCCGTCCGGGACGTCGTCGAACAAGATCGGCGCCACGACTTCGCGGTAGAGGTTCGCGAGCTGTTCGGGGCTCAGCGCGGGCGGTTCACCGGCCATCGGCGTTCTGGCCCAGTTCGGTGTCGCGGCGCTGCAGCTGCGCGCTGAACGCATCCACAGCGGCGCGGTCGAAGCCGTCGACGGCGAGCGTCGCCCGGCGGATTTCGAGCAGTTCGGCACGAGCTCCGCGGTCGCCGTTCCGTTCCCGGTCGAGGAGGTGCGCCTGGACGCTGCCCGAGAGCTCCCGCATGGCGTCGTAGGCCACAACGTCGTTGACCAGCCACGTCGGGCGCCCGGTGGTGCTGTGCTCGGCGGCCATGTCCCTGCTCCTTCCGCTCAGCCCCAGGGTACCGTCCGCCTAGCTTCCCCAGACGAAGTCAGTGGACACTCCCCGCCGTCACCGGCTGGGAAGGACCGGATACTCGCGTCCTGTCCCTCGGCAGGTCGTCCGGATGGACGGTGACCAGGGTGCGTGGGTCGAGCCATTAGTCATCGCTGGTGATGACGACTCGCTGCCCGTCGAGCAGGGTGGTGTGGTAGCCCGGGGTGGTTCGGTCTGCCGGTTCGATGAAGGTGACGCCGAGGACGGTCATGCCCTCGGAGTGGCTGACCCACTCGAGGGTGCCGAACGGGGTGCTCGGCTCGAGCAGCGCCTCCAGGTCGGGGATCATCCAACTGACCCGCGAGCCGACGTGGTCGTAGGCGAGCTTGCCGGCCGGGATGGTCGCGGTCATGGCTGGTCCGGCGGGGCTTCGGTGAGGATGTAGTGGTCGCGGGGCGGGAGCCCGGGTAGGGCTTCGAGGGAGTAGGTGTCCCTGTCGGTGGCGACGCTCCAGCTGCCCAGGGTGATCTGCCCGTTCCGGGAGTAGGCGACGAAGACGTCATCGTCGCTGCGTTCGGTGGTGAGCCACAGTGAGCGGCGTCGACCTTGGTCGACGAGCGCCCAGGCGTCGAGGATCGCGCAGACGTCGTCGACGCCGATGCACGGGTCGAGGTCGCCACGCCACGTCAGCTGGTAGGTCGCGGTGACGGTGACGGACTCGCCGCCTGCCGGGGCGAAAGTGAAGTCGCGCTGCTCGTCCTTGGCGGCCCGGGACGGGTGTGTTGGGTCATTGCTGTCTCCTTGTCATTCTTGGCTGAGAACGTCAGCTCGGTGGGTGGCGGAGAGGTCGAAGCCTCGCCAGGGGCTGCGGCGCGGCACGTGCCGTGTGCCGAGGCCGGAGCGTTCGGTGCGGATGGGGGCGCCCGGCATCTGCCAGTCGACGGGGTAGTGCTCCTCGATCCAGGCGGCGAGCTTCGTGCTTGGCCGGTTCTGGTCGTCGCGTCTGGTGATCGCGGCAGGGATCGCGGGGAGGGTGCGCCAGCCGGACCACGCGTGGTCATGCCACGCCTCGACGACGTGCTGTTCCATGCCGTCGGCATGCCAGCGGCAGTGCTGACAGATGGCTCGGTACATCAGATCGCCCACGCACTGGCAGCGCTCGCCGTAGTGGTCGCAGCGCAGATCCGCGGTCAGGACGCTGAGGTCGTGCCCGTCGGTGTCGGTATTGGCGCCCTCCATCGTGATGGCCGGGTGCCACATGTGGGAGCGGGGGATGCAGCCGAAGCTGCCGTGCTCGAACACCCACCGCTCGAACGCTGCCGCGAGTTCGTCGGGCGGGTAGTAGGCGCTCGTGAAGTGCAGCGGGGCGGGGCCGTCCCACGGTGGCGCGGCCTGCAGGTCGGCGTCGTGGATGAGGGTGTCGATGTCGAAGGCGAGCTGTCCAGCCGCATCGGTTCTCATAGGGTCTGTCCTTCCTCTTCTTCTCAGATGCCGTCCGGCACCCTTGCCGGGGTCGGGTCCGGCGGTTGCCCGCTCAAGGGCCTTCAGAGCGAAAAGTTCTCGGAGGGAGGCACGACCGGAGGGAGGTTTTCGCGTGCCCTTGACGGAGCGGCCGACGGACCCGCACAATCGGGGCCTGCCGGACGGTGCCGACGCTCGGGCGCGATCAGGCCAGGGAGGCTCCGGCGTCAGGCGAGCTGTGCGTGGGCGTCGAGTAGTCGGGCGCGGCGGGCTGCGTGACCGGCGCTGCGCCCATGGGCGAAGACGTCTGGGTCGTGGAGGTGTTGTCGGGCGCGAGGTCAGCGAGGGCCGCGTCCACCCGTGCGAGCTCGGCGCGGGCGGTGTCCAGCGCGTCGCGGTGTTTGAACGGGGAGCCGAGGTTGCGTTCCGCGTCGGCGCGGGATTCCTCGGCGCTGGTAATCCGTTCTCGGGTTCTGGCGATCAGGTCGGGGATGTTGGCGGCTCGGTGTTCGAGCTGGCGGATCAGACCGAGGGCGTCGTCGAGGACTTTCTCGATCGGGCTGACGGCGGCGGAGCCGGGGACGCCTTCCAGGTTGAGTTCGAGGAGGATCTTGCCCAGGTCGGTGCGGGTGCGGGCGATGATGGGGAAGCCGCTGATCTGCCCGAGCGGGCCGTGGCCGCGGTCGTCTCGCAGGGGGCGGGCGTACTGCAGGGACCGGCCGCGCGCCCATTGCGCGATCGCGGTGGCGGCATCGGTCCGCGAGGTGTACTGGCCGCGGCCGATGGTGATGCGGAATCGGTCGCCGGAGAGGTCTTCCACCTTGCCCAGCGCTTCGTCCAGGGCTGACATCTCGGCTCGAAGGCGCTCGAGGTTTCGGTTGGAGGAGTCGATGGCGAAGCGGAGGGTGTTCTGTGCGCGGTGGTAGGCGCGCTCCAGCCGCTCCAGCCTGGTGGCCTCGTTGAGGGCGATGGAGCGTTCCAGCAGGAGCGGGTTGCCGGAGGCGAGGGCTTTGGCTTCGGCGGCGGAGAGACTGTCACTGCCGAGGTCGTCGATCTCCCGGACGTCGAGGCGTCCGCGCATGACTTGCCCGATGAACTTGGACTTCCGTTCGATGGCCTGCCACATGTAGGCGGCGAAGGTGTGCTCGGTGACGTACTGGATCACCTCCACCTCGGCGTTCTGGTTTCCCTGCCGGAGGATGCGGCCGTGGCGTTGGGCGACGTCGGCGGGTCGCCATGGGCAGTCCACGTCGTGCAGCGCGATGGCGCGGGCTTGCACGTTGGTGCCGACCCCGGCCTTGCTGGTGGAGGCGATGAGGATCGCGACCTTGCCGTCCCGGCAGGCGGCGAACAGGCGCGCCTTTTCGGCGTCGTTGCGGGCCTCGTGCACGAACCGGACCCCGCCCTCGGGGACGCCGCGGGCGGTGAGACCAACCTTGAGGTAGTCGTAGGCGTTCCACTTGGTCGGGTTGGGGGTGCCGAGGTCGCAGAACACGATCTGCAGCGCGCCGGGCAGGGGGGAAGGCTGCCCGGTGCGCGTGTCCAGGTAGGTGTTGCCGGCGTGGGCGTGGTGGATGTGCGCGATGCGGTCGGCGATCTCATCCAGTGGGACGATCGCGGGGTTGACGGCCGGGTCGATCATGCGGATGTCGAGGGCGGCTTTGCGGCCGTCGGTGGAGATGTTGAGCATGTTGTCCTCGGACGGTTGCACCGACCGGTTCGCGACGCGTTCGGCGCGTTCGCCGAGGCGTGCGACGTAGTCGCGGACTTCCTCGCCGGGGGTGAGGACGACGGTTTCGGGGATGCGTCGCCCGTCCGGTCGTTCCTTGATGAGCGGGGTGGGCAGGTCGAGGTCGTCGGCGGTTTTCACATCGGCGAAGACGTGCCAGATGCGTAGCATCTCGGGGACGTTCTGGAACTTCGCGAACCGGGTCTTGACCCGGAAGTTGCTGCCGCCGGTGGGCGCCATCTCCACCGCGGTGACGGTCTTGCCGAATGTGGCCGCCCACGCATCGAACGGCAGAACGCCCGCCTCGGCCAGCAGGTCCGGGCGCAGGTACCGGGTCATCACATGGGCTTCGGTGATCGAGTTCGCGATCGGTGTCGCGGTGGCGAACGTCGCGTACCGGGACGGGTGGCTGCGGCGCAGGTAGTCAATCTTCAGTGCGAGGTCGAACGCGCGCGCGGATCCGTCGATGGCGGCGTCGGGGATGTTGGAGGTGCTGACCAGGTTCTTGTAGTCGTGGGCCTCATCGACAATGGCGTAGTCGATGCCGGTCGATTCGAAGGTGACGCCGGCATCCCTGGGGGTGTCGAGCATCTTCTTGACCTTCTCCTCCTCGCGGGCTATGGCCTTCTCGATCTGCTTGAGGGTGCGGCCGTCGTCCTCGGCGGTGAAGTCCAGCGCCTGCTTGAGGACTGTCAGGTGCTGGTCCGTGAACGCGGTCAGGTTCTCCGGTTCCAGGTCGAGGCGTTGGAACGCAGTGCGGGTGAGAATGATCCCGTCCCAGTCGTTCGCGGCGGCGCGGGCGACGAAGATGCGCCGCTTGTCCCCGGCGAGGGTGTCGCTGTTCGCGGCAAGGATGCGGGCCTGCGGATACAGCTGCAGCCACTCCCGGGAGAACTGCTCGAGCATGTGGTTGGGGACCACGATCGCCGGTTTGCGGACCATCCCGAGGCGTCGCAGTTCCATCGCGCCGACGACCATCTCGGCGGTCTTCCCGGCACCGACCTCGTGGAACAGCCCGACCGCGGGTTCGGCGATCATCCGCGCGACCGCGGCCCGCTGGTGCGGGCGCAGCTCGAACGCGTCGGTCATGCCCGGCAGGGACAGGTACTCGCCGTCGCTGCTGTAGTCGCGTAAGGCTATCGAGTTGAACCGGCGGTTGTACTCGGCCGCAAGTTCGCGGGCACGGTCGGGGTCCTCCCACACCCACTCCTCGAACCGTTCGATCAGCTGCCCCGCCTTGTCCTGCGCGGCGGCGGTCTCGGTCGGGTTGAACACGGACCGTTCCCGGCCGTCGGCGTCCTTGTAGGTGTCGTCGACCCGGATCGGGGTCTGATTCGCGATCAGTTCGAACAGGTCAGGAGCCGGGCGGCGTTCGGTGCCCCATTCCTGGGACGCGCGCACGGTGAACCGCATCCCGCCGCGCACCTTCCACGTCGCCGGCAGCGGGCAGGTGACCGTGACGCCCTGGTCGCCGAGCAGTTCGCGCAGGAACTGCTGGTGAATCTCGGGACTGATCCACACCGCGCCGATCTTCGCGGTGATCTCCTCGGGCCCCAACGGATCGGGCAGCACCCGCTGGAGGGCCTCGACGTTCACCAGGAACCGGTCGTCCTGCTCGGCAGCGAACCGGGCAGCCTCGATCTTCGGGTAGATCGACCCGGACAGATAGGCGGGTGCGTGCACCAGGGCGCCGTCCTGCTCGGGGTCGTCGTAGACCAGGTCGCCCAGCAGTTCGCGCGCCTGGTCCGGGGCCTCGCCGAGCAGGTCGGCAATCGTGGCCAGGTCGATGCGGCCCAGCCGGTCCAGGCAGATCTGCACCGCCTCCGCCGGGGTCTCCGCCCCGAGCCGCTCCGGACGCGGAGCGACCACCCGGTGGGTCAGCAGCGCGGCCGGTTCTGCTTCCTGGGTGTCGTCGTCGAAGACCTCCAACGCGAACACCAACGGCCCGAACGGGTCACCGCGCAGCAGCCGGGTCGCCGCCGGGGTGCGGCGTGCCATGATCGGCTCACCGTCCTCGCCGGTGCGGCCGGTCGGGGTGCGGGTGAACCGGTTGATCGGCCCGAACCGGTACAGGTAGGACCGCCACTCGGCCAGCAGCCCCGCGCGGCTCGTGCCGATCTCGATCGTGTCGTCCACGGTGGCGCGCTCCAACGCGAGCTGGCGCGCGGCCTGGTCCCGCAGACGCAGCAGATGCCGCAGCTCCTTCCCCGCGGACGCCGGCACCTTCAGCGGCTCCTTCCGACCGCCGGTGACGATCGTGAATCCGCCGTCGGGTTCGGCGGTGATCGTGCCGTCCCACGCCGCGCCCACGTCTTCGCCGTCGAGGTCGACCATCTCGGCTCGCTCGAAGGGCCGTTCGGTGAGCACCAGTCCGGCGGTGTGAGCGTCCGCGACGATGCGGTCGAGGGCTTCCCGCAGGCGGGGTGCGACGTCGGTGAGGTCGCCGCGAACGTGAAGAGTGTCGGCGTTGTACATGCCGTGCCGCATCGTGAGCGTGCCGAGCACGTTCTCCGGACGCTGGTCGAAGTAGGCGTTCATCTTCACCGTCGCACCATCGACTTCACGGGTTGTGACGGCTTCCCACGTGGGGTCGTGGGGCGTGCAGTCGGGTTCGCGACGGCGGAGGATCAGCAGGTCGGTGAGGGCCTCGGTGCCGGCGGTGCGACGGTGCGCCCCGTTCGGCAGCCGGATCGCACCCAGCAGGTCCGCGTAGCGGGACATCTCGCGCCGCGCCGCCGGGTTCGCGGCGTCGAGCGTGAAGTGGGAGGTGAGCGCGGCGACGATCCCGCCTGGCCGGGTCAGCCGCAGCGCTTTGAGCAGGAAGTGGTTGTGGATCGAGTGCCGGTTGGCGTTGTCCACCGGATCGTGCAGCGCGATGTCGGCGAACGGGACGTTTCCGACGGTGGCGTCGAACCAACCGCCGGCGAAGCGGGTGTCGGCGAACGACTCCGCCCGCACCTGATGCTGCGGGTAGAGCGCCTGCGCGATCCGCGCACTCGTCGAGTCCAACTCGACCCCGACCATGCGGGCGCCTTCCGGCGCCAGTCCAAGGAAGGTGCCGGACCCGCACCCCGGTTCCAGCACCCGCCCGCTCGTGAAGCCGAGGTCGGTGAGCGCCTGCCAGATCGCCGCGACGTAGGCGGGGTCGGTGTAGTGCGCGTTCAGCACCGTGCGGCGAGCCTGCTTGTACTCGGCCTCGGACAGCAGTTCCTGCAGCACCGCGCGTTCGTCCGCCCAGGTCGAGTCGCGGTCGTCGAACACGGCCGGGATGGCTCCCCAACTCGACCACCCGGCCAGCACCTCCTGCTCGTGGGCGGTCGCGGGACGTTCCTCGGTTTTCAGGGTGCGCAGCATCCGGATCGCGGCGAGGTTCGCCTGCAACCTGGCCCGGTCCCCGGACGGTGCCAGCGGGGTGGCCGAGTCGGGCCGGAAGGAGACGGCTACCGGTCGGTCGGCTCCGTGTTCAGGTGACGCTGCCAGCGGGCCTGCACCGACGCCTGCCACTCCGTGGGGTGCTTCGTCCAGAACTGCCAGGGAGAAGAGGCCATCGTCATCTCTTCGAGGTACGTCCTCGGCAGCATCCAGTCCGTCGCCGCCTGATCGAAGTCCAGACTCGTCTCCGCCAGCCCCTGCTGTTGCGCCTGCATCCGCCAGGCCCAGTCGATCAGCGCGTCCTCCTGCGGGCTGGTCTGCAGCCATTCCTCGAAGGTCGACTCCGGCTCGGGGAACATCCCCGACTCCGCCCGCGCGATCTCCTCCGCCTCCGAGCGGACCCTGTTCAGCCGGGCCACCTTGTCCAGATAGTCCTCCCCCGGCAGATCCGGTCCCGCCAGCTGCGCGCTCAGCGCGTCCACCTGGGTCAGCATCTCCTCGCCGGCCCGGGTGAAGAACGCCTCCGGGTCGGTCAGCTCCTGGTAGGCGGTCGGCCGGTGCAGGCGCCAGTGCTCCATCGCCTGCCGCCCGTACTGGTTCATCCGCCCACTCTCCCCGATCCTCAGCAGCATCGCCATCGTCCCTGCCAGCACCGTCAGCCACATCGGCTTCACCCGGCTCATCGATCTGCTCCGTCCCCTGGTCCGGTTCCTCCTCGCCCCACAGGTCGAAGGCGAGTTGCGTCGGCGAGGGCTCCGTGCGGCGCCGCACCACGCTGCTATCTCCGCGGTGCGGTGTCGGTTCTCTGCCCATCGCCGAGTTCGAACAGGGCCGATCCCTGCGAGATGGGCGGGGGGTCGTCGAGGACAGAGGCGCGCAGTTCGGCCTCGCTGTTGCCGACCAGCCGGTCCGCCCGCTCCAGCAGCAGATCGATCCCGACCCGGATCAGCGTGTTCTCGGTCAGCCGCGGTCCGCTGCGCACGGTGCGACGTCGCCCGAGCACCTGCACCAGCCGGGACAGGGCGACGTACTGGTCCTCCCGCACCCGCGCTTCCTTCCGCGCCATCCGCTGATACAGCGGCGTCGACGGTCGCCACCGGGCCGATGCCGGTGCGAGCGCCCGCACTCCCGGCGGTCGCGACTGCCTGGACTCACTCATCACACTCTCCCGTGTATATTCGCGTCACGTATTAGCAATGGAATCACCCGTTGATAATCCATGTCAAGGATTTACGACGCCGGGGTCGGCGAGGGACTTCAGGTGACGGATGAAGCCCTGGCGGTCGGCGCCGGGGTCGGTGATGAGCACGCGGATCCGCTCGCGGAGTGCCTCGAGCTCGGCGTGCGGCAGTCGCTGGAGGGGGCGGAGGCACCAGCCGAGGTCCTCGTCGAGGGTGTAGCCGGGTTCGGCCTCGGGCCGGTCCGGATAGTAGGTGAAGGCGGCGACGGCGACCCGGTACACGGCGGCGTCGACCTGCGATCGGTCGAGCATGGGATGCTCCTCTTCTCTGGGTGGTTGCGGTGGGCGGTTGGCGATGTGCGCCGCCGCAGCGAGCGGACGGCAGCGGCTGAACGATGGTCGGGCGGCCGGATGGGTTGCGGCGGCCCGGCCGCGCGGCGGGTGCTTCCGGCTGGGCACGGCGCTCATAGTCCGATCCCTCCGCTCGGCGCCGCCGGGGCGACCGGCTCGTAGGGATCGGGCTGCGGGCACGGCTCGGGCCGCCGCGGCGTGATCCGTAGCCGGTCGTTGATGACGCGGGCAATGGCGTCCATGCGCTCCTCCTCAGCGGTTCGACGGTTGACGACGGCAGAACTGGTCTCTGGATGCTTCAGCGCGTACTGCTCCGCACGGAACCGCTCACAGTCCCGCTCCCACGCGGCGATCAACTCGGGCGGGGTGCGCAGCTCCTCCCGGACCCGCTCCCGGTACTCCGGCGTCAGCGCGCGACCGAAGAACGCGCCAGCTGCGGCCGCGTTCGCGGCACGCTCCTCTGCCCCGATCCGGTGCAGGCGCCGCACCGGCAGGCCGGCCTCTTTGCGGCGGCGCTCGCGGGCCCGCCACTGCCGTGACCGTTCCCGGTCCTGCTCGCGATGCTCCTCGTGGTAGCGGCGGCTGTATTCGCGGCACTCCTCGGCATGTTCCGCGTAGTACGCCTGCGCGCGCCGCGCATTGGTGCTCGGGTCGAGGCGCTTCTTCTCCCGCTGCCGCCGGTTGACCTCTTCGCGGTTGCGCGCCCGCCAGGCGTCGTTGCGGCGCTTCTTTCCCTCCCGGAAGCCTTCGGGGTCGGCAGCCCGCCGTCCGGCGAGGTACTCACGGACCTTCGCTCGGCTCGCCTCGACGTCCGCGTGGTAGCGCGCACGCGAGTAGGCGGCCTTCCGCAGCCGACGCTCCTCCGTCTTGCGCTCCTCGGCTGCACGCCGCCGCATGTACTCCCGGTTCGACTCCCGAGCGTGATCCAGGTTGGCTTCGCGCCACCGCTTCCGGTACGCCGCGATCTCCTCGGCGTGCTCCCCCCGGTACTTCTTCGTGTAGGCGGCCCGCTCCTCGGCATGCTCCGCGCGGTAGCGCCGGCCACGCTCGAGGCGCTGACGCCGTTCCCGTTCCGCCTTGTTCACGCCGCCCACCTTTGTTAGTTCGTGTCACGGATTGACACAAGATAGACAGGCGTGTAGAACCGTGTCAAGTAATCGCAATAGCGAATCCGTGACGCGGAAGGGCAAACTGAGGAGGTGAAGATCGACGTGCGTACCCCCGACGGCCAGCGCATGACGTGGAGACACGCCACGCTGCCGCTCGGGTCCGCGTTGCGGATCGCCCCGGCGTTCACCGCCACCGCCACCGCTGACGAAATCCAGGTGGAATCCACCATCGAGGCCGTCTACTCGCCAGAGGCAGGCCGATACCGGATCACGGCGACCCGCCATCGCGCAACCAACGATTCGGGCGAGATCACCCCGACCGTGCTGCGGCAGGTGCGGCTCGGTGAGCTCCTGTCCGCCGCGGTTCCTTACTGCATTGCGGTGGAGTTCGAGAAGAAGCAGGCAACGGTGCACGATCTGCTCGGCAGGAACGAGCGCATCTTGCCGACGTGGATGGCGGAAGCCGCGGCAAAGTCAGGCCCCACCGCCGACACTCTTGAGCTGGTGCAGCTCGTCTACGGGATCGCGGCGCTGGCCGCGCTGCCGCCGATGCGGGCCGTCGCGCTGGAAATGGGCATCGCCGAGCGCACCGCGACGCATTGGATCACCAAGGCACGTGCCGCCGGCTTGCTCGACGGAATCACGTACGCCGTCGGTCGCCAGCCGGATGGACCCCGCCGAAGCAACTAACCCCGCTGCCCGCCCTTCCGTCGAGGGCACCAACGGCAGCCTGTTCTACTCCGAGCCCGAGGCTGCCGCCCGGCTCGGCGTACATCGCACCACTCTGCGCGCACTCGCTTTAGCGGGCCGGGCTCCGGTGGAACCGATCGCGATCACCGCCCATCGGCGGATCTACCGTCGCGCAGACATTCATCGCCTCGCAGGTCTGGAGCCATGAGCATTGAGGCTCGCCGGAACAAGTCCGGCGCGACGCGCTACACGGTCCGCATCAAGAACGGCGGTCGCACCGTCGCGTCCCGCACCTTCGGACGCAAGAGCGACGCCGAATCGTGGGAACGGGACCAATACCGGGCGCTGCAGTTCGGCGAGTTCATCCCGCCGAGCCAGAGCAGCCGACCCTTCTCGCAGGTCGCCGAGGACTTCCTGGAGTCCCGGCGCGGGCAAGTGGGCGCTCACTCGTGGCGCACTGACCGTGACCATCTCAAGAGCATTCCGGCCTGGTTCGCCGCGCGACCGATTTCCGCGATCGGGGAGTCTGACGTGCTGAAGCTCCTCACCGAGCAACTCAGCACTCGCGCCCGGTCGACGGTTCAGCGCGCCAAGACCACCCTGGGCACCGTATTTGCCTACGCGGTCCGAGAACGACTGATCAACCGCAGCCCGATGCGGGACCTGCGCATGCCGCCCGGCAACAGCCCGACCTCACAAGGCATCCAGACTTTCACCACGGCGGAGCTCGCTCGGACACTCGAGCAGCAGCGGACCATCAAGCCGCGCCTGGCGGACGTGACGGAGTTCCTCAGCCTCACCGGGCTGCGCTGGTCGGAGCTTCGCGCACTGCGCATCGGCGATGTGCACGAGGTTCCGTTCCACGCGGTACGGATCTCCCGCGCGCACTCCGATGGATACGCCGAGAAGAGCACCAAGACCGGCAAGGCAAGGATCGTCCCGCTTACGCAGCGCGCGTGGCAGATAGTCGAAGGGCGCATCGACGGGCGTCGACGCAGCGACTACCTGTTCACCAGCGAGACCGGGCTGCAGCTGTCCGGCGGACCCTTCCGGAAGTTCGTGCACTGGTCCGACACCGTCCCGGCCGGCCGCACGATCCACGACCTGCGCCACTACGCCGCCTCAAGCTGGCTGCGCGCCGGCATCCCCGTGCACCAGGTGTCACAGTGGCTCGGGCATTCCAACCCGAACACGACGCTGCGGGTCTACGCGCACGTACTCGGCGAGTCCCAGGACGTCGCCGCGATCGCCCGCCTGAACAGCATGGAGCGGCAGGCGGGACCGACGCCCACCGCAGACGCGAACCTGGACCCGGCAGTCGGCCCCCACGGACCGGACAGCTCGGGTCTGTCCCTGTGAAGGTATGACCACGGACCGATCTTCAGTCCACGCTCCACCGCAATCTGTTCCGTAACGTGGTATGTTCCATGTTGTGCGGAACAGTAGTGAATACGGAACGCTCGATCTGGTCGAGCGATTCATGAGTGCGCTCCGCACTCTGGCGCCGATCGGGACACTGAACCGCATCCAGTACGACCGAACAGCGGACTCGCGGTGGGACGCGGTCCTCGATTGGGATGTGGGCAGCGCGTCGCTGCGGCTCGGGGTCGAGGTGAAGATCGGCTCCTTGAAGACCGCGCCACAACGTCCAGCGGCGAGACCTCCACTGACGCCGGTCCTCGTCGCCCCGTTCCTCCCCCGAGCCGTCAGACGCGAGCTCGAGAACCAAGGCTGGTCGTACTGGGACGCGACCGGCAACACGCTGATCAGGTCCGAGACGCCGTTCGTCGCAATCCGTCTCGACGGCGCCGACAAAGACCCCGACCCCGAACGCAGGCCGCCGACCAAACTCCGATCCCTGAAAGGCCGCGCGGCCTCCGAAGTGATCGTGGGTCTGCTGCAGAACGGTGGACGAGCAAGCACGATCCGCGACTTCGCACGCGAGCACCGACTACCGCTGGGCACCGTCAGCCGCGTCGTGTCGCTGCTCCGGGAGGAGAACCTCCTGGAACCGACCGGCGGCGGACCCATCGTGCTGACCGACCGGCTCGACGTCGCACGGCGCTGGGCGGACGACTACAGCTTCATCAAGTCCTTTCAGGCCCGCCGCTACTACTCCCTCAACGGACCCGACCTCGCGCTGTCGAAGATCGTCGACTCCGACATCCCATGCGCCATCACCGGGATCCGCGCGGCCCAGAACTGGCTCCAAGGCACACAGCAGGCCGCGGGGCTGCCGGCCACTGAGACCTGGCTGTACGTTTCCGACCGCGCCAAGGTGGAACGCATCGCGGACCTCGCCGTCGATGCTCGCGACGGGCAGATCGTCGTCGCCGAATGTGACTTCCTCGACCGCGAACGTCCGAGGGTGTCCAACGGGCTGCCCTACGTCACCCCATGGCGGATCGTCGGCGACTTGCTCTCCGCCGGCGGCCGTCCGGCAAGCGTCGGAGAGCAAGTCGCCGACGACCTGATACGGCGATCGCCTTGAGCCCGGAGCAGGTCGCGCCGGAATACGTCGCGGCGCGGCGCGCGCTGCTCGATGTGCTCGAGCTACTGGAGCCGCAACGGGCCGGGCTAATCCTGGTCGGCGCCCAGGCCGTCTACCTCCGCGCACCAGCCGAAGGATTACAACGCGCCACCTACACGACCGATGGTGATCTCGCCATCGACCCTGACTTGCTTTTCGACGACCCCGACATCGGCCAAGTCCTGCTGGACGCCGGTTACCAGCGTTTGGACAACCCCGGGGCGTTCTTGGCACCCAACGGGGTGGAGATCGACCTCATGGTGCCCGAAGGGTCCGTGGGCACCTCGAGTCGACGAAGCGTCGCCCTGCCCGGGCAAAGTCGCTTCACCGCGCGTCGCACGGCCGGCCTGGAACTCGCACTGCTCGACGCGGACACCATGCGCATCGCAGCACTCGAAGAAGCGGACGCTCGAGTGATCGAACTGCGCGTCGCCGGAGCGGCGGCGCTGATCGTTGCGAAGCTGGTCAAGCTGGAAGAGCGACTCGGTGGGCCACGACGCGATCGCATCCTCTCCAAGGATGCAGGCGACCTACTCCGACTGCTGCGCTACTGCGACGCCGAGGTGATCGGCGCCCGTCTCGCGGAACTGGCCGCCCACGACGGGGCGGCACCCGTGATCGAACGGTCGCTCGCATTCCTCCTCACGGAGCTCGCGCAGCCCGCGAGCAACCTGGTGGCGCTGGCCGTCGAGGACGGTAGTCCCAACGAGACCGACCGCCAAGTCGCGGACGCCCTCCGCGAACTCGGCCGGCGTCTCCTGGAGGCGTACCGCACACGCAACTAGCCCTACCGCCACGGCTTCGGATCTGAGCGAACGGGAGCGGGCCCCGCCCTCTCGGCGTCCCTTCTCTCGCTCTCGGAGGGCGACTTGACCCGATCTCGGTACACAACGAGTACACAAGCACTCGGAAACTCGGGATCAGCCGCCAGGATCGGAAAGTCTGGCCCGGTGAGGATAGGGCCGCTGATCAGGGATTTAAAGCGGAGACGGAGGGATTTGAACCCTCGGACCCCGTGAGGGGTCTCCACCTTAGCAGGGTGGTGCACTCGACCGGACTATGCGACGTCTCCAAGTGACCCGCCCAGCATAACGGACCCTCGCGGGGTTCCCGCCGGCTCAGAACTGGAACGACTGCGAGCAGGTGTACTGGTCGGCGCTCTGCCCGCGGACACCGCTCACGACGACGCCGGCCGGGCCGGGATCGTCGGTGGCCGTCGGGTCGGGGCTGCCGGATCCGGCCGGGGAAGGCTCCGAGCTCGGCGCGGGGGCGTTCGGGTCGAGCGTCGACCCGTACCCGTCGAGGGAGTCGGCATCGAGTCGGATCGGCTGGTCGGCCTGGATCGCGGCCATCAGCGCGCTGGCCGGACCCTGCAACGCGGTGACGCCGCCCGTGCCGCCCGCGGTCGTGCCGGGATACTGCACCATCACGATGTTCTCGAGCGGGATGTTCTTCAGCACGAGCGCGATCGAGACGAGCGTGTCGAGGCGGGCGAAGTTCTGCGACAGGCTGATGTTCTGGGTCGCCGCCGTCGCGAGCGCGTAGAGCTTGCCCACGTCGGTGAGGGTGCCGTCGCTCTTGAGCTTGCGCACGAGCGACGACAGGTAGACCTGCTGGGAACTGATGCGGCTGAGATCCGACCCGTCGCCCACCCCGTGCCGGCTGCGCAGGAACGCGAGCGCCTCGAACCCCTGGAGCGTGTGCGTGCCGGGGCCGAGGAACAGCCCGGTGTACGGGTCGTCGATGCCGCCGTCGAGGCAGACGTCGACGCCGCCGACCGCGTTCGACATCTCGATGACCCCGTTGAAGCTGATCTCGCCGGCGAACTGGATGTCGAGCCCCGTCAGGTTCTGCACCGTCTGCACGACGCAGTCGAGCCCGCCCGCGTCGCCGCCGTAGTAGAGGGCGACGTTGAGCTTCTCGCGGCTGGCCGGACCGTAGTCGGCGCACTCGGGGATCGGCACGAAGAGGTCGCGCGGGAAGCTCACGAGGGTCGCGCTCTTCTGGTCCTGCGCGACATGCAGCAGCATGTTCACGTCGTTGAGGTTGGTGTCGCGACCGTCGTTCATGATCCCCTCGGCGTCGGAGTCCGAGCCGATGATGAGGATGTTGAACCCGCCCTCGTACTCGCCGACCGAAGGCGGGGCGGCGAGGGAGTCGGCGCCGATCACCACGGCGTTGTCGGAGATGTTCTGCGTCAGCCGCCAGAACGCGATCGCTCCGACGGAGGTGCCGGCGACGAGCGCGACGGCGAGCGCGCCCCCGATCCAGCCGAGCACCGCCGCCCACGCCGCGGGGCGCCGCAGCCGGCCGTGCCGCGCGATGACGGCCGGGCCCCTGGGTCGCCGGGCCGCCGTGCGCCGCGCGCGCGCCGTCGCCGAATCGCTCACGTCGGAAGCCGAGTCGCTCACGTCAGAACTGGTACGACTGGGAGCAGGTGTACTGCGCCGCGCTCTGCCCCTGCACGCCGCTGACGACGACGCCCTCACCTGGGTCCTCGGCGGGCGCGTCCGTCGCGGAGTCGCTCGGTGCGGCGGTCGGGGCGTTAGGGTCGGGAACGGAGCCGTACCCGTCGAGGGCGCTGTCGTCGAGGCGGATCGGCTGGTCGCTCTTGATCGCCGAGAACAGGGCGTCGGCCTGACCCTGGAGCGGGGTGACACCGCCGGTGCCGCCGGCCGTCGTGCCGGGGTACTGCACCATCACGATGTTCTCGAGGGGGATGTTCTTGAGCACCTGCGCGATCGAGACGAGGGTGTCGAGCCGGGCGAAGTTCTGCGACAGGCTGATGTTCTGCGTCGCCGCCGTCGCGAGCGCGTAGAGCTTGCCGATGTCGGTCAGCGTCCCGTCGCTCTTGAGGGTGCGCACGAGCGACGACAGGTAGACCTGCTGCGAGCTGATGCGGCTGAGGTCCGAGCCGTCGCCCACGCCCTTCCGCGAGCGGAGGAAGGCGAGCGCGTCGAAGCCGGCGAGGGTGTGGTGGCCCGGGCCGAGGAAGAGACCGCTGTACGGGTCCTCGATGTCACCGTCGATGCAGACGTCGACACCACCCACGGCGTTCGTCATCTCGATCACGCCGACGAAGGTGATCATGCCGGCGAACTGGATGTCGAGACCGGTCATGCCCTCGACCGTGCGGACGACGCAGTCGAGCCCGCCGTAGTAGAGGGCGGTGTTCATCTTGACGTGGGAGCCGGGGCCCCCGTTGGAGCACTCGGGGATCGACACCCACAGGTCGCGCGGGAAGCTGACGAGCGTCGCGCTCTTCTGGTCCTGCGCGACGTGCAGCAGCATGTTGACGTCGTTGAGCACGCCGTCGTCGTCACCGCCGATGCCGTGCTGGCCCTCGCGGGTGTCGCTGCCGACGATGAGGATGTTGAAGCCGCCCTCGTACTCGGCGATCGTCGGCGGCGGCGCCTGGGTGTCGGCACCGATCGCGATCGAGTTGGCGGCGAGGTTGCTGGTGAGCCGCCACGCCGCGATGGCCGCGACGGATCCGCCCGACACGAGCACGACGACGAGCACACCGGCGAGGAGGCCGAGCACCGAGGCCCAGGCCGCGGATCGCCGCTGCCGCCCGTGGCGGGCCGAGGGGGTGCTCGCACGACCGCCGCGGTCGCGGCGCTGCATCTCGTCGTTCACATCTCACCTCGTCGGCGTTCGGTGGTCGGCGCCTCGGCCGTCGGGTCCGCGGCGATCCGACGGAAGGGGCGCGAGCGGAGGGCGTGGGATTCGAACCCACGGGGCATTGCTGCCCACCAGTTTTCAAGACTGGATCCTTCGGCCGCTCGGACAGCCCTCCCGGGACGCCTGAGTGTATCCGAGGGTCTCACGACCATCCTGGAAGATCGTCGGGATCCGGGCGTTCCGATCGACCGCCGACGATCCCCGACCCGGGGCCGGATCCTCGCGATCAGGCGGGGAACAGCCGCGCGAGGGCGTGCGCGACGCCGTCGGAGAGATCGGTCTCGGTGCGGTCGTTGGCCGCCGCGCGCACCTCGGGCGGCGCCTGGCCCATCGCCACCCCGACACCCTCGGCCGAGGCCCACTCGAGCATGTCGATGTCGTTGCGGCCGTCGCCGATCGCGACCACGTCGGCCCGCGCGACGCCGAGCAGTTCGCGCACCCGTTCGAGACCGGTCGCCTTGTTGACGCCGTCGGGGGCGATGTCGAGCCACGCGGTCCAGCCCACGTTGTAGCTGACCTTGTGCAGGCCCATCGCCTCGACGACAGCGAGGAAGTCCTCGGTGCGGTGGTCGGGCGAGAGCACGACGACGCGGGTCGCCTCGTCGCCGACGAGCTCGTCGAAGTCGACCTGCACGGCCGTGGTGGCGAGCGCGCCGTCGGGGAAGCTGCCGTGGTAGCGGAACAGGCCGTCGGCATCCTCGACCGCGAAGCTCGCGTCCTCGAGGTGCTCGCGGATCGTCTGCAGCACGCCGCTCGGGTCGAAGGTCTCGACGTGCAGGCGCGAGTAGCCCAGCGGCGCATCGAGATCGCGCTGGAGGGTGATGGCGCCGTTGGCGCACACCACGTACTCCGACACGACGCCGAGGCGGTCGAGCACCGGCAGGGTCATCGAGACCGAGCGGCCGGTCGCGAGCATCACCTCGTGCCCGGCGGCCGCGACCCGCCGGATCTCGCCGCGCACCGCGGGCGTCAGGTCGCCGTCCTCGCGCAGGACGGTGCCGTCGACGTCGAGCGCCAGCAGCCGGCGCGTCACGCGGTCGGTTCCAGCACGTCGAGCCCGAGGAACGGCCGCAGCACCTCCGGCACGTGCACCGAGCCGTCGGGACGCTGGTGGCTCTCGAGCAGCGCGACGAGCCACCGGGTGGTCGCGAGCGTGCCGTTGAGGGTCGCGACCGGGCTCGTGCGGCCGTCGTCGCCGCGCGAGCGGATCCCCAGCCGGCGAGCCTGGAAGGTCGTGCAGTTCGAGGTGCTCGTCAGCTCGCGGTAGCGACCCTGGGTGGGCACCCAGGCCTCGACGTCGAACTTGCGCGCCGCGCTCGTGCCGAGGTCGCCGGCGGCCGTGTCGATGACGCGGTAGGCGAGCCCGAGATCGGTGAGCATGCCCTCCTGCAGCTCGAGCAGCCGCGCGTGCTCCGCCTCGGCGTCGGCGGGGTCGATGTAGCTGAACATCTCGAGCTTCTGGAACTGGTGCACGCGGATGATGCCGCGGGTGTCCTTGCCCCCCGAGCCCGCCTCGCGGCGGTAGCAGGTCGAGAGCCCCGCGTACCGCAGCGGACCGCCCGCGAGGTCGAGGATCTCGTCCTGGTGGTAGCCGGCGAGCGCGACCTCGCTCGTGCCGGTGAGGTAGAGCTCGTCGCGCTCGAGGTAGTAGACCTCGTCGGAGTGCTCGCCGAGGAAGCCGGTGCCCTGCATGATCTCGGGCCGCACCAGGGTCGGCGGGATCATCGGCACGAAGCCGGCCGCGACCGCGCGCTGCATCGCCAGTTGCATGAGCGCGAACTCGAGCCGTGCGCCGACCCCGCGCAGGAAGTAGAACCGGGCGCCGGCGACCTTCGCGCCGCGCTCCATGTCGATCGCGCCGAGCAGCTCGCCCAGCGCGAGGTGGTCGCGCGGGCCGTCGGGGTACTCGGCCGCGGGGTACTCGGGGCGGATGCCGACCTCGCGGAGCACCGCGTAATCGTCTTCGCCGCCGGCCGGGACGCCCTCGAGGACGATGTTGGGGATCCCCGCCATGATCCGGTCGAAGGCCTCCTCGGCCTCCCCGGCGGCCTGCTGCAGCGCCTTCACCCGCGCGGCGAGCTCCTGCGCCTGGGCGACGAGGGCGGCCTTCTCGTCCTTCGGCGCGGAGGCGACCGTCTTGCCGAAGGCGTTCTGCTCGGCCCGCGCCTCCTCGAAGGCGGTGATGGCGGCGCGGCGGGCGGTGTCGGCCGCGATCGCGTCGTCGACGAGAGCATCCGACGCGCCCCGCGACCGCTGCGAGCGGCGCACGGCGTCGGGGCTCTCGCGCAGCAGCACGGGGTCGATCACGGCTCCCATCCTATTCACGGCGGCCCGACCGGCTCCGGGGCCCCGGCCCTCGCCTACGCTGTGCCTATGACGCCCACCGCCGCCTCCGAGCGGCGCGCCGCCGTCATCTACAACCCGGTGAAGGTCGACCTCGCGAAGCTGCGCAAGGCCGTCGAGAAGGCCGAGGAGCGCGCCGGCTGGGCGTCGAGCATCTGGCTCGAGACGAGCGAGGAGGATCCCGGCGCCGGGCGCGCTCGTGAGGCGGTCGAGCGGGGCGCGGCGGTCGTGATCGCCGCCGGCGGCGACGGCACGGTGCGGTCGGTGGCGGAGGGCCTCGGGGGCTCGGGCGTGCCGGTGGCGCTGATGCCGGCGGGCACCGGCAACCTCCTCGCCCGCAACCTGGATCTCACCCTCGGCCACCTCGACGAGGCCGTGCGGACGGCGTTCGAGGGCCGCGATCGCGCCATCGACCTCGGCCGGGTGGAGGTCGAGCGGGAGGACGGCAGCCGCGACGAGCACGCCTTCGTGGTGATGGCGGGCGTCGGCCTCGACGCGCAGATGGTGGCGAACACCAACCCGGAGCTGAAGAAGCGGGTCGGATGGCTCGCCTACGTCGACGCGATCGCCCGCTCCCTGCGCGACAGCAACAAGATCCGGGTGCGCTACGCGCTCGACGACGGCGAGCAGAAGGCCCTCAGCGCGCACACCGTGCTCGTCGGCAACTGCGGCTCGCTGCCGGGCAACATGCTGCTGCTGCCGGAGGCGGCGGTCGACGACGGCGTCTTCGACATCGTGACCCTGCGCCCCGAGGGCTTCGGCGGCTGGGTGAGCATCTGGGTCAAGATCGTGTGGGAGAACGGCGTGCTGCGCCGCTCCTCGGTGGGCCGCAAGCTCATGGGGATGACGCGCGAGATCCGCACGATGCGCTACTTCAAGGCCGCCGGCTTCACGGCGCGGCTCGACCGCCCGCAGGAGTTCGAGCTCGACGGCGACGCCTTCGGCGTCGCGATCGCCTTCCGGGCACGGGTCGACGAGGGCGCGCTCATCGTGCGGGTTCCGCAGGATCACGCGGGCGGTCGGCGCGGCTGACGGCCAGCGCGGCGAGCAGCACGACGAGGCAGGCGCCGGCGAGGAACGCCAACCAGGGCGTGGACTGAGCCAGCAGGCTCGCGGCGTCGAAGTCGGACACTCTCCTCTGGTACTCGACCTCGTCGGTCCCGGCCGAGCCGAACTCGTCGAGGCGGTTCCAGTACCGGTAGACCGCGTCGACCCGCACCGAGGCCCAGATGCCCAGTGCCGCCCAGGCCACCGCCGCGCCCGCCGACAGGGTCACGAGCGCGGCGACCGGCCGCACGGTGTCCCTCACCGCGAGTCGCCGCGCTGGTCGGGGGCTGCGTCCGGCGCGCCGTGCTCCGCCGGTTCGGCGGTGGACGCGGGCGCTCGATCGCGCGGCGCCACGATCCCGATGGCGAGCCACAGGGCGAGCCCGAGGATGCCAGCGGCGGCGAGAGCCGGGACCGCGGGCAGCAGCACCTCGTCCCGCCAGAAGTCGAGGCCGGTGTACCGCGTCGCGAAGGGATCGCGTCGGGCGCCCGCGACGACCCCCACGATCGCCGCCACGGCGACGAGCGCGAGGCTGACCACCCCCAGCACACGCCGCTCGGGGGGCCGCCGCGACGCGCGCGCGTCGGGCTGCGGCGTCGCGGGGTCGGTGGCCGCGGCGTCGGGTCCGCCGACCGGGTCGGCGGCGGCCTCCGGGGACGGGCGGCCCGCCGGGTCGGCGGCGGCGCCGTGTCGGTCCTCGCGCTCCGGGGGCTCGGCCGTCGGCGGCGCGACGACCCTCGGCGGCGGCGGCAGGATCGGCGCCGAGCCGGCGGCCGCGGATCCGCGCTGGAAGCGCAGGTCGTAGCGGGGATCGGGCGGCGGCGCCGACCCCGCGGGAGCCCCCGCGTCGTCGGCCGATCCGCCCGTGCTCACGACTGCGCCGACTCCGCGTCCTCGGGCTCTCCGGAGAGCAGCCCCCGCAGCCAGTCGCGCGCGTCGATGAACACGTCGTCGCCGTAGCGGGAGGCGTGCTCGGTCGGCGCCCGATCGGCGCGCGGATACGAGCCCAGGTAGATGACCTGGGGGCTGAAGCGCTTGAGACCCAGCAGCGCGTCGGCGACGCGTTCGTCTTCGATGTGGCCCTCGAGATCCACCACGAAGCGGTAGCGGCCGAGCGCGTCGCCGATCGGGCGCGACTGCAGCAGCGACAGGTTGACCCCGCGCGTGCTGAACTGCTCGAGCATCTCGACCAGGCCGCCCGAGCGGTCGTGGGGCAGCTCGACGATGACGCTCGTCTTGTCGGAGCCGGTGCGCGGCGGGATCCGGAGCGAAGCCGTGACGAGCACGAAGCGGGTGACGGCGTTCGGGTTGTCGCCGATCGGCGCCGCCAGGATCTCCAGGGGGTACTCGGTCTCGATCCCCGGCGGCGCGATGGCGGCGTCGGCCACCGCGTTCTCGAGCAGACCCGCGGCGGCGCTCACGTTCGAGGTCGCCGGCAGGTGCTCGTGCGCGGGCAGCTCCCGGTCGAGCCAGAGGTGGCACTGCGCGTAGGCGACCGGATGCGCCGCGACGACGCGCACGTCGGCCAGCCGCGTGCCGGGCCGGGCCGCGAGCACGAAGTCGACCGGCACGAGGTACTCCCCCGCGATGCGCAGCCCGGCCACACTGGCGAGCGCGTCCTGGGTGGCGGTGACCCCGCCCTCGACGCTGTTCTCGATCGCGATCATCGCGCCGACGCTGCGGCCGGAGACGACGTCGTCGAGCGCTTCGCCGACGTTGCTCACGCTGCGCCACTGGGCGCCCTCGGCCTCGGGCACCTGCCGCAGCGCGGCCCAGGTGAAGGTGCCGGCGGGCCCGAGGTAGGAGTAGGCCCCGCCGGCGGGCGCGGGACCCGAGGCGTTCGCGGGCATGGCAGCGAGCCTAGGGCACCGGCCCTGCCAGACTGGAGGCATGGCCGAGCTCCCCGCCCCCGTCGCCGCCGCGATCGACGCGACCAACCGCGGGGACTCCGAGGCCTTCATCGCGGCCTTCGCCGCCGACGCGGTGCTCTCCGACTGGGGCAAGGAGTTCGCCGGCCGGGAGGCGATCCGGGAGTGGGATCGCAGCGACAACATCGGGCGCGGCGCGCGATTCGAGGTGCTCGGCGTCGAGCAGGAGGGCGGCCTCTGCCGGGTCGCGGTCGAGGTCTCGGGTGGCGGCTTCAACGGCACCAGCGAGTTCGCGTTCCGCGTCGCCGACGGCCTGATCGCCCGCTTCGAGATCACCCCCTAGACCGGGCCTCCTGCCACACTGGGCGCATGACCGAGCGCGCCGGGACGCCCGCCCAGCAGTCCGACCTCGTCGACGTCGACGCCCTCCTCGCGGCCTACCGCGAGCGTGTGCCCGACCTCGACGACCCCGCCCAGCGGGTCGTGTTCGGCACGAGCGGCCACCGCGGCTCGAGCCTCGACGGCGCCTTCACCGAGACCCACATCGCCGCGACGACGCAGGCGATCGTCGAGTACCGCGCCGCCCAGGGGATCACGGGCCCGATCTACGTGGGGGCCGACACCCACGCGCTCTCCGCCCCCGCGCAGGCCACCGCGCTCGAGGTGCTCGCCGGCAACGGCGTCGCCGCCCTCGTGGACGCGCACGACGACTACGTGCCGACCCCCGCGCTCAGCCGCGCGATCATCCGCCACAACCGCGCGCCCGGGCCCGGCGCCCCGCAGGCCGACGGAATCGTCGTCACCCCGAGCCACAACCCGCCGCGCGACGGCGGCTTCAAGTACAACCCGCCGCACGGCGGGCCGGCCGACTCCGACGCGACCGGCTGGATCGCCCGTCGCGCGAACGCGATCATCGCCGAGGGGATGCGCGACGTGCGCCGCGCCGAGCCGGCACCCGAGCGCTACGACTTCCGCGGCGCCTACGTCGACGACCTCGCGAGCATCCTCGACCTCGACGCGATCCGCGGCGCCGGGCTGCACCTGGGCGCCGACCCGCTCGGCGGGGCGAGCGTGCACTACTGGCAGGCGATCGCCGAGCGCTACCGGCTCGACCTGACGGTCGTGAACCCCGAGGTCGACCCGACCTGGCGGTTCATGACCCTCGACTGGGACGGCAAGATCCGCATGGACCCCTCGAGCCCCTCGGCGATGGCGAGCGTCGTCGCCCGGCGCGGCGACTACGACCTGCTGACCGGCAACGACGCCGACGCCGACCGGCACGGCATCGTCACGCCCGAGGGCGGGCTGATGAACCCCAACCACTACCTCGCGGTCGCGATCCAGTACCTCTCCGGCCACCGGGACGGCTGGCGCGCGGATGCCGCGATCGGCAAGACCCTCGTCTCCAGCTCGATGATCGACCGGGTCGCGAGCTCGCTCGGGCGCCGCCTGTGGGAGGTGCCGGTCGGGTTCAAGTGGTTCGTGCCGGGGCTCATCGACGGGTCCGTCGGATTCGGCGGCGAGGAGAGCGCCGGGGCGAGCTTCCTGCAGCTCGACGGGCAGGCCTGGACGACCGACAAGGACGGCATCCTGCTGTGCCTGCTGGCCGCCGAGATCCGCGCGGTCACCGGGAAGAGCCCGAGCGAGCTCTACGCCGAGCTGACCGCCGAGTTCGGCGACCCCGCCTACGCGCGCGTGGATGCCGCCGCGACCCCGGCGCAGAAGGCGCGGCTGGGCAAGCTGGCGGCCTCCGACGTGTCGGCCGACGCCCTCGCCGGCGAGCCGATCACGGCCGTACTCACCGAGGCGCCGGGCAATGGGGCCGCGATCGGCGGGCTCAAGGTCACGACCCAGAGCGCCTGGTTCGCGGCGCGCCCCTCGGGCACCGAGGACGTCTACAAGATCTACGCGGAGTCCTTCCGCGGCCCGGAGCACCTCGCCGAGGTGCAGGCCGCGGCGCGCGCGCTCGTCGACGGGGTGCTGGGCGACTGATCGCGGCGCCCGACCTCGAGCGTCAGTCCGCGTAGTCCGGGGCGGCCGGCAGGCCGAAGAACTCCTCGAGCGTCTCGACGCCGGTGTCGTGCATCTCGGTCGCGAGATCGACGCCCACGTAGCGCATGTGGTACGGCTCGTACTCGTACCCGGTGATCGGCGTCTTGCCGTCGGGGTAGCGCACGATGAAGCCGTACTTCCACGAGTTGGCCTTGAGCCACTGCGCCGTGGGGGTGTCGGCGAAGCAGGGCTCGAGGTTGCAGCCGCTCGAGGGGATCGAGTTGATGTCGACCGCCCAGCCGGTCTGGTGCTCGCTGTGGCCGGGCCGCGCGCTCGTCAGGTCGGCGGCCTCCTGGCCGAGGCTCGCGACCCAGCCGTCGTAGATGCCGCTCTGCTCGCCGTAAGAGCGGTAGGCGCTCTGTGCCTGGAAGTGCGCGCCGGTCTCGGCGAAGAACGCCGCCTCCATCGTGCCCAGCGCCCCCGCCGCCTCCGCGCGCAGCTGGTTGTTGTAGTTCGCGTAGGTGATGGGCACCGTCACGAGGTCCGGCGGTTCGTAGTCGGCCGGGTTGGTGCCGCGCAGCTTGTTGATGACGACCCAGAGACTCGTCGGGTCGTCGAGCGAGTAGGCCGCCTTGTCGAAGGGCGGCGGCGGCGACGGCGAGAGCGTCGGCGCGGGCACCGCCGTGCCGTCGGCGAGCGGCGCGCTCGGCTCGGGCTGCGGTGCGAGCACCACGAACGCGACGACGAGCACCGCGGCCAGCACCCCGGCGACGAGCGCGACGATCCCGATCACGACGCCGATCGGGCGCTTCGGGGGGCGGCGCGCGGCGCGGGAGCGGTCGCGCACGAGGGGGCCGTCGGTCACCCGTCCACGATACGGGGCCGGGCCGGGCGGGTCGCGTCGGCACCGCCCGCGATCTTGCGAAGTCGCTGCGCAGGGCGTAAATTTGCAGGCTGCGCAAGTTTCTGCGTCATCCCGCGCCGTCGCGCCCCCTCCTCGAGAACGAAGGTCCCGTGTCACGCACGTCCCCGAACCCCCGGCTCAGCAGTCGCGAGCGCGCCCAGGCGATCGCCGACGCGGGCGGGGTCATGACCCGCCGCCAGATCCTGCTGGTCATCGTCGGCCTCATGGCGGCGATGTTCCTGTCGAGCCTCAACCAGACCGTCGTGGGCACCTCGATGCGCACCATCGCCGACGACCTCAACGGCCTCGACCTGCAGGTGTGGGTCACGACGGCGTTCCTCATCGTCTCGACCGTGACGACGCCGATCTACGGCAAGCTCTCCGACCTGTTCGGCCGGCGACCGCTGTTCATCATCGCGATCCTCATCTTCCTGGCGGGATCGGTGCTCGCGGGCTTCGCGAACACGATGTACGAGCTCGCGATCTACCGCGCGATCCAGGGGCTCGGCGCGGGCGGCCTCATGTCGCTGCCGCTCGCCGTCATGGGCGACATCCTCGCGCCGCGGGAGCGCGCCAAGTACCAGGGCTACTTCCTCGCCGTCTTCGGCATCTCGAGCGTCGTCGGCCCCCTCATCGGCGGGCTCTTCGCCGGGGCCGACCAGATCGCCGGCATCACCGGCTGGCGCTGGGTGTTCCTGATCAACCTGCCGGTCGGCGTCGCGGCACTCGCCCTCGTGCTCGCGTTCCTCCACGTGCCGCACCACTCGCACGGGCGGGTGCGCATCGACTGGGGCGGGGTCACGACGATCGTGCTCGCGGTCGGCGCGATCCTGCTCGTGGCCGAGGAGGGCCGCGAGTGGGGCTGGGGCTCCACCCCGGCGATCGTCTGCTACGTCGTGGGCGCCGTGGGCCTGCTCGCGTTCATCCTCTTCGAGCGGCGGATGGGGTCCGACGCGATCATCCCGCTGGCGCTGTTCCGCTCGCCGACCTTCTCGATGGCGACGGTGCTGGGCGTGCTCGTCGGCTTCGGGATGTTCGGCGCGATGATGACCATCCCGCTGTACCTGCAGCTCGTGAACGGCGCCTCGCCGACCGAGGCCGGGTGGCTCATGATCCCGATGATCGTGGGACTCATGATCGCCTCGATCGGCAGCGGCCAGCTGATCGCCCGCACCGGGCGCTACAAGATCTTCCCGATCCTCGGCACGGCCTTCCTCGCCGGCGCTTTCTTCCTGCTGACGTTCTCGAGCTACGACAAGCCGGTCTGGTTCACCATGATCGGCATGCTGCTCGCGGGCCTCGGCCTCGGTCAGCTCATGCAGACGTTGACCATCGCGAGTCAGAACGCTGTCGAGCCGCGGCACATCGGGGTCGCGACGAGCTCGTCGACCTTCTTCCGCCAGATGGGCGGCACCCTCGGCGTCGCGATCATGTTCTCGGTGCTCTTCTCGGCGCTGCCGACGACGATCTCGGACTCGTTCCAGGACGAGTCGCTGCTGCGCCCGGCGCTCGACGCCGCCCTCGACCCGAGCGTCGCGCAGGCGCCCGAGAACGCCGAGATCATGGCGGCGGTCTACACCCCGATCACCTCCCAGATCACGGCCGCGCTGCCCGCGGGCGTCGACCTCTCGAACGCGACCGTGCGCGAGCAGGTCGTCGACCAGGCGATCACGGCCTTCGAGCAGCAGGGGCCGTCCTCGGGCGGCGACGACTCCGACCTCGGCGCCGCGCTCAACAGCGACAGCTCGTTCCTGACCGGCGCCGACCCGCGGCTGACCGCCCCGCTGCTCAACGGCTTCGCGGGCGCCTCGGTGCAGATCTTCTGGGTCGGCTTCATCGTGGTGCTCGTCGCCTTCGTGCTGAGCTTCTTCCTCAAGGCCACCCCGCTGCGGATGAAGTCCGCGGCGCAGGAGAACGCGGAGGCGCTCGCCGCCCAGCGCGCGGCCGACGAGGCGGGCGTGATGCTCGAGCCGGGCGTCGCGGCCACCGACGAGGAGCCGGCGGAGCTCGACGAGGTCGCGCAGCAGCCCGCCCGATGAACCCCCGCCGCCGGATCACGTCGGCGATCCGGCGGCGGCGCGGGGCGCCTGTCAGGATCGAGCCATGACCGATCGCGTGGCCCTGCAGCCCGACCGCTCCCGCTACGTCCTCCTGCGCGAGGAGGGGGGCGCCAGCCGCGAGCTCGGCGAGGCGACCTTCCGCCTCGAGGGCGACACCATCGTCTTCGACCACACCGAGGTCGACCCGGAGATCGGCGAGCGCGGGCTCGGATCGACGCTCGTGCGCGGCGCGCTCGAGCACGTCCGCGCCGAGCGCTCCGAGCGCGTCGTCGCGGAGTGCTCGTTCGTGCGGGCCTACCTCGAGAAGCACCCCGAGTTCGAGGACCTCACGACGCGCTGACGCCGGGTCGCTCCGCACCCGCTCCGGGCTCGACCAGCCTCAACCGGATGCGCCCGGACTCGAGGTCGGGGCGTTCGCCGTCGCCCGGCAGCGGCGCCGGCGCGGGCAGCACGCGCTGCGCGTCCTGCTGCAGCTGGATCTCGTAGCGGTTCGGGCTGAAGACCTCGTCGAAGCCGTTCATCGGCGGCCCGCCGCCGCCCTGACGCTGCCGGAATCCGCGGATCGAGAAGTCGACCCAGCCCCGCCGCTGCGCGACGACGGCCGCGGCGACCACGAGCGCCACGGTCGCCGCGATTCCCGCCGCGATCAGCCATTCCATGGCCTCGAGGGTACGCCGACCCGGAGCGATCGGCGCCCTCGTCGTGCCGAGTGATTGACAACTCCTCCCGTGCTCCGTAGAGTCCCGTCTCGGCGTGAGAGCGCTCCCACGCTCCAAATGGGAGCGCTCCCACACCGCCCCTCATCCGCACACAAAGGAGTGACCCGTGAGACTTTCACGACGCCTCACCGCGACGGCGGCCCTCGCGACCGCGAGCGCCGTCGTGCTCGCCGGATGCTCGACCGGTGGCGACACCGGCAGCAGCGACGAGCCGATCACGCTGACCATCACGACGTTCGGGACCATGGGCCTCGACGACCTCTACGCGCAGTACGAGGCCGACCACCCGAACATCACGATCAAGGCGACCAACATCGACACCGGTGGCAACGCCCTCACCGACTGGAAGACGAAGCAGGCCTCCGGCGGCCTGCCCGACATCCAGGCGGTCGAGGAGGGCTGGCTCGGGTCGGTCATGGAGGTCTCCGACACCTTCACCGACCTGCGCGACTACGGCGCCGACGACATCAAGGACCGCTGGGTGGACTGGAAGGTCGCCCAGGCGACCGACCCGAACGGCCGCATCATCGGCTACGGCACGGACATCGGCCCGGAGGGCCTGTGCTACAACGGCAAGCTCTTCGAGGCGGCCGGCCTGCCGAGCGACCGCGACTCGGTCGCCGAGCTGTTCGGCGGCACGGACGCCACCTGGGACAAGTTCTTCGAGGTCGGCGAGCAGTACCACGCCGCCACCGGCAAGGCCTTCTACGACCAGAGCGGCTTCGTCTGGAACGCCTTCGTCAACCAGCAGCCCGAGGGCTACTACAAGAAGGACGGCTCGCTCAACGTCGAGGGCAACGACACCCTGAAGAACTTCTGGCTTCAGCTCGCCGACGCGCAGTCGAAGGGCCTGTCGGCCAACTCGGCGCAGTGGGACTGGGGCAAGGGTCAGTCGTTCGTCGACGGCACCTTCGCCACCTTCATGTGCCCGGGCTGGATGCTCGGCGTCGTCAAGGGCAACACCGAGGCCGGCGGCGGCGACGCCTCCACCGGCTGGGACTTCGCGGACGTCTTCCCCGGCGGCTACGCCAACTGGGGCGGCTCGTTCCTGACGGTCCCCTCCACCTCGGCGCACCCGAAGGAGGCCGCGGAGCTCGCCGCCTGGCTGACCGACACGCAGCAGGAGGTCGCCGCCTTCCAGGCTGCCGGAACCTTCCCGAGCGTGAAGGCCGCCCAGACCGACCCCGGTGTGACGGGCCAGAGCGACCTGACCGCGTTCTTCAACGACGCGCCGGTCGGCGAGATCCTCGGCTCCCGCGCCTCCGGCGTGACGGCGCAGTTCAAGGGTCCGGATGACGCGCTGATCCAGGAGCAGGTCTTCGGCCCCGCGCGCACCGCCCTCGACGCCGGCACCGCCGACGGCGAGACCACGTGGAACCAGGCGATCGACCTGCTCCACCAGCTGGTCGGCTGAGCCGAGCCGTACCCGCCCAACGCGAGGCCCCGGGACGCCACCTCCCGGGGCCTCGCCCCCCTCACGACACGGAACCGACCCTCATGACCACCCTCACCGACGCCGGCCGCGACGGCGCAGCCCGCGAGATCGAGCGCCCCCGCCTCACCTGGCGCCAGCGCCTCAGCCGCGCCGACGTGAAGTACTCGCCCTACGTCTACGTCGCGCCGTTCTTCGTGCTCTTCGCGCTCGTGGGCCTGTTCCCGCTGCTCTACACCTTCGTCGTCTCGCTCAACGACTGGGACCTGCTCAAGGGCCAGGGCGACTGGGTGGGCTTCGACAACTACGTGACCGAGCTCCAGGACCCGTGGTTCTGGAACTCCATCGGCAACACCTTCAGCATCTTCGTGCTCTCGGCGGTGCCCCAGCTCATCGCCGCGACCTTCATCGCCGCGGTGCTCGACCAGAACCTGCGCGCCAAGACCTTCTGGCGTCTCAGCGTGCTGCTGCCCTACGTCGTCACGCCCGCGGCGGTGGCCCTCATCTTCAGCAGCATCTTCTCCGAGGACTACGGCCTCGTGAACAACCTGCTCGGCTCGCTCGGCCTCGACCCGGTGCTCTGGAAGCACGACACCCTGCCGGGCCACCTCGCGATCGCCACCATGGTCAACTGGCGCTGGACCGGCTACAACGCCCTCATCCTGCTCGCCGCCATGCAGGCGGTGCCCCGCGACGTCTACGAGTCCGCCGCGCTCGACGGCGCGGGCGCGTTCCGGCGCTTCTTCTCGATCACGCTGCCGAGCATCCGCCCCACCTTCATCTTCGTGCTCATCACCGCCACGATCGGCGGGCTGCAGATCTTCACCGAGCCCAAGCTCTTCGACGCGACCAACGCGACCCCCGGCGGGGCCTACCACCAGTACGAGACGACCACGCTCTACATCTGGAACATGGCCTTCAACCAGGACCGCTTCGGCCGGGCCGCCGCCATCGCCTTCCTGCTGCTGCTGATCATCGTCGCCATCGGCCTCGTCAACTACGTCCTGTCGAAGGGCATCGCCTCGAGCGAGGTGAAGGTCGCCAGGGACCGCACCCGCCGCCGCCTCGAGCGCCACCGCGACCGGCAGCTCGCCGGCGCGGTCGCCTCCACCTCCGCACCGACCTCTGCACCGACCTCCGGGGAGCCCCGCTCATGACCGCCGTCCTCGCGCCGCGCACCGGCGCCTCCGACGAGAGCCACCGGCCGCGACTGCGCCGCCGCAGCATCCGGGGCTCCCGGCCCGGGTTCCTGGTCTACGGCATCCTCATCGCCTGGTTCCTCGGCAGCGCCTACCCGCTGTGGTGGTCGTTCGTGGCCGGCTCGAGCGAGAGCACCGTGCTCACGCTGCCCTACCCGCCGCTGCTGCCCGGCGGCCAGTTCTGGGTCAACGCCTCCGAGGTCTTCGCCACGATCGACTTCTGGAAGGCGCTCGGCAACAGCGTCATCGTCTCCACCTCGATCACCGCCTCGGTGCTGTTCTTCTCGACGCTCGCCGGCTACGCCTTCGCGAAGCTGCGCTTCCGGGGTCGCAACGGGCTCATGCTGTTCGTCATCCTGACCCTCGCGATCCCGACCCAGCTGGGCATCATCCCGCTGTTCATCCTCATGAAGCAGTTCGGCTGGACCGGCTCGCTCGGCGCGATCATCGTGCCGACCCTGGTGACCGCCTTCGGCGTGTTCTTCATGCGGCAGTACCTCGTCGACGTGATCCCCGACGAGCTCATCGAGGCCGCCCGCGTCGACGGGGCGAGCATGATCCGCACCTTCTGGCACGTCGGCGTGCCGGCGGCGCGGCCCGCCATGGCGGTGCTGGGGCTCTTCACCTTCATGACCGCGTGGACCGATTACCTCTGGCCGCTCATCGTCGCGGGCTCGAATCCGACGCTGCAGGTCGCACTCAGCCAGCTGCAGTCGGCGAAGTACGTCAACTACACGGTCGTGCTCGCCGGCGCGGTGCTCGCCACCATCCCGCTGCTGATCATCTTCGTGATCGCGGGTCGCCAGCTCGTGACCGGGATCATGGCCGGGGCGGTGAAGGGCTGATGGCGCTGCAGCTGCCGGACGGGTTCCGCTGGCCCTCCGGCTTCCTCTGGGGCGCCGCGACCGCGGCCGCGCAGATCGAGGGCGCCGCCCACGAGGACGGCAAGACCGACTCCATCTGGGACGCGTTCGCGCGCGTGCCCGGCGCCGTCGCGGGCGGCGACACCCCCGAGGTGGCGATCGACCATTACCACCGGATGCCCGAGGACCTCGCGCTGCTGACCGAGCTCGGCCTCGACGCCTACCGCTTCTCGGTCAGCTGGTCGCGCGTGCGCCCCGACGACGCCGCGCCGAACCCGGCGGGGCTCGACTTCTACTCGCGCATGGTCGACGAACTGCTCGCCCGCGGGGTGCGGCCCTTCCTCACCCTCTACCACTGGGATCTGCCGCAGGCGGTCGAGGAGCGCGGCGGCTGGACGCTGCGCGAGACCGCGGAGCGCTTCGCCGAGTACGCGATGCTCGTGCACGACCGCCTCGGCGACCGCGTCGAGGACTGGACGACGCTCAACGAGCCGTTCTGCTCCACCTACATCGCCTACGCCGGCGGCGAGCACGCCCCGGGCCGCACCGAGCCGGCCGCCGCGCTCGCCGCCCTTCACCACCAGCTGCTCGGGCACGGCCTCGCGACCCGCGCCCTGCGCGAGGCGGGGGCGGCCCGGATCGGCATCTCGCTCAACCTCACGAACGCCGTGCCCGCCGACCCCGACGACCCGGCGGACCTCGACGCGGCGCGGCGGATCGACGCGCTCTGGAACCGCGGCTTCCTCGAGCCGGTGCTCCGCGGCGCCTACCCGGAGGACTTCCTCGCCGACGTGCGCGGGCTCGGCCTCGAGGAGGTGCTGCACGAGGGCGACCTGGCGACCATCGCGGCGCCGATCGACTTCCTCGGGGTGAACCACTACCACGACGATCAGGTCAGCGGTCGCCCGCTGCCGGCCGGCACCCCCGCGTCACGCCGCCCCACCGATCGGCCCGGACGCTCGCCGTTCGTCGGCAGCGAGCACGTCACCTTCCCGCCGCGCGACCTGCCGCGCACCGCGATGGACTGGGAGGTGCACCCGGAGGGGCTGAAGCACCTGCTCACGCGGCTGACGGGCGACTACCCCGAGCTGCCGCCGATGTACATCACCGAGAACGGGTCGGCCTACCTCGACGAGCCCGACGAGCACGGCGTCGTGCACGATGCGGAGCGCATCGCCTACCTGGAGCGCCACCTCGAGGCGGTCGCGGGCGCCCTCGCCGACGGCGCGGACGTGCGCGGCTACTTCGCCTGGACCCTGCTCGACAACTTCGAGTGGGCCTGGGGCTACGCCGAGCGCTTCGGTCTCGTGCGGGTCGATCCGGAGACCCTGGAGCGCACCGTCAAGGACAGCGGGCGGCACTTCGCGGCCATCGCCGCCGCGGCGCGCCTCTAGGATTCCCGGGTGAGCACCGAGACCGCGCCGACCGAGCGTCCCGCGGCCCCGACCCTCGAGGGCGTCGCCGCGGAGGCCGGAGTCTCGCGCTCCACGGTCTCGCGCGTGATCAACGGCTCGCCCAAGGTCACGCCGGAGGCGATCGCGGCCGTCGAGGCCGCGGTGCGCCGGCTCGGCTACGTGCCCAATCGGGCGGCCCGGTCGCTCGCGAGCCGGCGCACCGAGTCGGTCGCCCTCGTGATCCCCGAGAACACCGCGAAGTTCTTCGCCGACCCCTACTTCGCGAGCGTGGTGCAGGGCGCGGCGATGTTCCTGGCCGACACCTCGTACACACTGACGCTCCTGATCGCCTCCGAGACCGACCCGCAGAAGACCCGCCGCTACCTTCAGGGCGGCAACGTCGACGGCGCGCTCGTGCTCAGTCACCACAGCGACGACCGCTCCTACGTCGAGCTCGCCCGTCAGATCCCCGTGGTGTTCGGCGGTCGCCCGCTGCGCGAGGAGGCGAGCAGCGCGTGCTACGTCGACGTCGACAACGTCGTCGCGGCACGCACGATCACCGAGCGGCTCGTCGCGCGCGGGCGCACCCGGCTGGCGACCATCGCCGGCCCCGCCGACATGGCCGCCGGCATCGACCGGCTCGCCGGGTTCCGCCAGGCGGTGGAGGCGGCGGGGCTGCCCGAACCGCTCGTCGAGCACGGCGACTTCACCCCGGCGAGCGGCGCGGAGGCGATGAGCCGTCTGCTCGACCGCGGCGCCGAGGTCGACGGCATCTTCGCCGCGAGCGCGCAGATGGCCTCCGGCGCCCTCAACGTGCTGCGCGAGCGCGGCATCGGGGTGCCCGACCAGGTCGGCATGGTCACGATCGACAACGACTACTTCGCGCAGAACGCGGTGCCCCCGCTGACGACGATCGAGCAGCCGACCGCCGCCGTCGGGGCGCGCATGGCCGAGGAGCTGCTGCGCCTGATCGACGACGAGCGCGTGCCGCCGGTCACGATGCTGCCGACCTCGGTCGTCGAGCGCGGCTCGGAGTGAACTCGCCCGTCACTCGGGTCGAGCGCGCGGATCCGCGGGCACGACCAGCAGCCGCCCCCGGTGCTCGATGACGTCGACCTCGATGCGGTAGACCGCGCCGACCGACTCGGCCGTGAGCACCTCGCGGGGCGCGCCGACCGCGAGCAGGCGCCCCGCCGCGAGCAGCGCCACCCGGTCGGCGACCGAGCCGGCCAACGACAGGTCGTGCAGCACGACGACGACCGCTCCGCCGATCGCGGCGAGCGCCCGCGCGACCCGCAGCACGTCCTCCTGGTGGCGCAGGTCGAGCGCCGCCGTCGGCTCGTCGAGGATCACCACCGGAGTGTCCTGGGCGAGCACCCGCGCGAGCGAGACCCGCGCCCGCTCGCCGCCGGAGAGCTCGGTGAAGCGCCGGTGCAGCAGGTGGGTGACGTCGGCACGCGCCGCCGCGGAGATCATGGCGCCCTCGTCGCGCTCCCGCTCCGGCGCGCGCTGCCAGGGGCTGCGCCCCATCTCGATGACCTCGCGCACCCGGAACGGGAAGCTCAGGGCGTTGTCCTGGGTCAGCATCGCGCGCCGCTGCGCGAGCTCGACGGGCGAGAACGACGCGAGCGGGCGACCGTCGAGCTCGACCGCGCCGCGGCTCGGGGCGCGTTCGCCGCTCAGCATCGCGAGCAGCGAGGACTTGCCGGCGCCGTTGGGCCCGACGATCGCGAGCACCTCGCCGGCGCGGATCTCCAGATCGACCCCGTCGAGCACGGTGCGTCCGCCGAGCTCGAGCCCCGCGTCGCGCGCCCGCAGCACGGCGGGTTCGGAGGCCGGGCCGGCGACGGGATCCGCGTCGAGCCGCTCGGCGGGGCTCACGCCCAGCCTCCCGAACGGCGGCGCTGCCGCCACAGCAGGGCGAAGAAGAACGGCCCGCCCACGAGGGAGGTGAGCATGCCGATCGGCAGCTCGGCACCGCCCGCGATCGTGCGGGCGAGCAGGTCGGCGAGCACGAGCAGCACGGCGCCGCCGAGCGCGCTCAGCGGCACGAGCGCGCGGTGCGCGGGCCCGACGAGCATGCGCACGAGGTGGGGCACGACGAGCCCGACGAACGCGATGATGCCGACGAAGGCGACGGCGACCGCCGTCAGCACGGCGACGAGCACGATCGAGCCGAGCCGGAGGCGCTCGACGTCGACGCCGAGGTGGCGGGCGTTGCGCTCACCGAGGGCGAGCAGGTCGTAACGGCGACCGAGCGCGGTCGCCACGACGACCCCGACGACGGCGACGGCCACGACGAGCAGCGACTCGCGCCACAGGGAGCCGCTGAGCGAGCCGAGCTGCCAGAACACGATCTGCTCGCGGCTCGCGGTGCTCGCCAGGAACAGCACGAAGGCGAGGCCGGCCCCGCCGAAGGCGTTGACCGCGATGCCGGTCAGCAGCAGGGTGACGATCTCGCTGCGACCGTCGGCGCGCGAGACCATGTAGACGAGGAAGGTGGCGAGCAGTCCGCCGAGGAAGGCGGCGATCGCGACCGCCCCCTCGCCGAGCGCGGCGGCCCCGGTCGCGATGGCGATCGCCGCGCCCAGCGCCGCGCCGGAGGAGACGCCGACGACGGCCGGCTCCGCGAGCGGATTGCCGAAGATCGCCTGCATCACCGCGCCGGCGGCGGCGAGCGCCGCGCCGACCCCCATCGCCATCACGATGCGGGGGAAGCGCACGACCCAGAGCGCCGCGTCGACGACCGGGTCCTGGGGCGCCCAGGGGGTGGTGATCCCGATCGCGCGCAGGAGCGATCCGAGCACCTCGGCGGGCGAGACGGCGAGCTGGCCCACGACCGCCGAGACCAGCACGCCCGCGAGCAGCAGCACCCCGAATCCGGCGCCGACGAGGGCGCGACGGCGCGCGAGATGCGAGCGCGGCGGGGCGGGCTCGCTCACGGCACCCGGTACAGCCACGGCTCGGTGCCGAACTTCTGCTCGACGAGGCGCTCGGCGGCGGCGAGCTCCTCGGGGCGCAGCTCGTCGTCGACGAGCCCGTGACGCGCGCGGAAGGTCTCGATCATCCGGTCGATGATCGCCTCGCGCGGCAGCCCGGTCTGGCTGCGCAGCGGGTCGACGCGCTTGTTCGCGCTCGCGATGCCCTTGTCGCTGATCTTCTCGCGCCCGATGCGGAGCACGCGCGTCATCCGGTCGCCGTCCATGTCGTAGCTCATGGTCACGTGGTGCAGCACGCCGCCGTTGCCGAGGCGCTTCTGGGCCGCTCCGCCGATCTTGCCGCTCGGGCTCGCGATGTCGTTGAGCGGCTGGTAGGTCGCGTCGATGCCGAGGCTCTTCAGCGCCTCGATCGTCCACTCGTCGAGGAAGGCGTAGCTGTCGGCGAAGGTCATGCCCGCGACGAGGTCGAGCGGCGCGTAGAGCGAGTAGGTGACGACGGCCCCCGCGTCCATGAACATCGCGCCGCCGCCGGAGATGCGCCGCACGACCTCGAAGCCCTCCGCGGCGGCCTGCTCGGCGTCGACCTCGTTGCGCACCGACTGGAAGCTGCCGATCACGACGGCCGGCTGCTCCCACTCCCAGATGCGCAGGGTGGGCTCGCGCGTGCCGGCGCCGACCTCCTCGGCGAGCACCTCGTCGAGGGCGAGGTGCATCAACGGCGAGAGCGGACCGGGATGCAGCAGTCGCCAGGTGTAGTCGCGCCAGCCGGTCGCGCGCTGCAGGGCCCGCCGCACGGCGGTCGCGACCGCCTCCGGCGAGAAGCCCAGCAGCACCGCGTCGTCGGGCAGAGCGGCGCGGACCGCGGCGGCGAGCGCCTTCGCGTCGGACGCCGAGGGCATCCCCGTCAGGGCCGCATCGATCGCCGCGAGCGCGTCGTCGGGCTCGAGGAAGAAGTCGCCGGCGACCCGCACGTTCGCGAGCCGCTCGTCGACGACGTCGAGATCGGCGACGACGAGCTTGCCGCCGGGGACCTTGTACTCGCCGTGCACCCGCCCAGCCTAGGCGTCGGGCCGCGACCCCCACCGGGCCGATCGGCCCGCGCGCCCGCGCCGCCCGTTCGGCGGTGAGAGTTCGCGGCCTCAGCCGACGTGGGCGTCGAGCCAGGCGATCAGGTCGGCGCGCACCTCGGCGCGGTTGGTCTCGTTGTAGACCTCGTGGCGAGCGCCGGGGTAGACCTTCACCTCGACGTCGTGCAGCCCGCCCCGCTCCCGATAGGCCCGCGCCAGCTTCTCGACGCTGCGCGGGCCGCCGAGGGTGTCGTCCTCCCCGACCTGGATGAGCATCGGCGGGTCGGTCGCCAGCGGCTTCGGGGTGCCCAGCAGCCGCAGCGAGTCGGCGAGGCCGAAGAGCTTCATCGTGGTGGCGACCGTCATGAGCGGATCCGCCGCGGCGGCGGCGACGACGGCACGATCGCGGCTCAGCCACTCGTACCCGGTCTCGCCCTCGGCGGCGTGGCGCTTGTTGAGGTCGCCCGCGTTCATGTCGGTGAGCGTGCGGTACGCGGCGCCGGAGAAGACCACGGCATCCCAGTCGCGGGAGTCGGCGTCGATGAGCTTCTGGCCGAAGATCGCGCCCATGCTGTGGCCGAGCAGCACGAGCGGCAGCCCCGGCTCGGCCTCGCGGATGATCCGCGCGAACCGCCGCAGCCCCGCGACCGTCGCGCGCACCCCGCCGACGCCGAGCCGGCCGAGCTTCGCCGGGTCGCCGTGCCACTGCTCGCGCCAGGTCTCGCCGTGACCGCGGTGGTCGTCGGCGTAGACGGTGTACCCCGCCGCGACGAGGGCCTGCGCGAGCTCCTCGTAGCGCAGGGCGTGCTCGCCGATGCCGTGCAGGATCTGCACGACCGCGCGGGGCGCGGCGGCGCGCCAACGGTAGTAGTGGATCGTGACGCCCTCGGCGTCGACGAAGGTCGCGGGCTCCCGGTCGACCGGGGCAGGGGGGTGCGCCATCGAGCCTCCTCGCTCGCCGCCATCCTAGGCGCGGCGACGCCTCAGGCCTCGCGGGTGATCTCGACCGTGACGAACAGCCGTGAGCCGTACGGCCCCGCGAACACGCCGCGCAGCGGCGCGACATCGTTGTAGTCGCGGCCGTGGCCGACGAAGACGTGCCGGTCGCCGATGTCGACCAGGTTGGTCGGGTCCCACCCGCGCCACGAGCCGCAGAACCACTCCACCCAGGCGTGCGACTCGCCGGCGACGGTCTGCCCGATCTGCGGGTCGGGCACCGGGTGCAGGTAGCCGGAGACGTAGCGCGCCGGGATCCCCACCGAGCGCAGCGCGCCGATCGCGAGATGCGTGATGTCCTGGCAGACGCCGCTGCGATGCTCCCAGGCTTCGGCGGCGGTCGTGTAGACGCTCGTGGAACCGGGCACGTACTCGATCGCGTCACCGACCGCACGGCAGATCTCGAGGGCCGCGTCGCACGGCGTCTCGGCGCGCTCGACGATGCCGCGGGCGAGCTCCACGAGCTCCTCCGGCGGCTGGGTGCGGGCGGTCTGACCGAGCTGCTCGACGTATTCGGTGCGGGTCTCGATCTCGTCGGCGAGCGCCGTCCATTCCAGGGTGCGGTGCTCGTGATCGCGCGGGCGCACCTCGACGAGGCTCGTCGCGGTGATCGACAGCTCGGTGTGCGGGGTGAGCAGCTCGAAGGAGGTGACGCGGCTGCCCCAGTAGTCGACGTAGGAGTGGTGGCTCGAGATCGGCTGGATCTCGAGGTTGCTGTACAGCACGAGCTGGCCGTCGCCGCTCGCGGGCAGCATGCGCGCCTCGTTGTAGGAGGCGGTGACCTCGCCGTCGTAGTGGAAGCCGGTGACGTGCCGGATGCGCAGCCGGTTCACGTCGTCTCCCCCACCCAGCTCGGCGCGGCGTTGGTCGGGAAGTAGCGCTGCCGGATCGCCTCGCTCGCCGCGGAGGTCGCCGCCTGCACCTCGTCCATGTGGTGCGGGAGGTCGTCGAGGATGTCGGAGATCGGACGGTACTCGAGCTCGCTGCGGATCTGGCCCAGCAAGCGCTGCGCCTGGTCGGAGACGCCGACCCGGTCGGTGCGCGGCTCGAGCTCGCGCAGGCACTGCTCGGCGCGCGAGACCGAGAACAGGATGCTGCGCGGGAACAGCCGGTCGAGCAGCAGGAACTCGGCCGCGTTGCGCGCGATCGGCGTGCCGCGGTAGGTGCGCAGGTACGCCTCGTAGGCGCCGACGCTGCGCAGGATGGTCGTCCAGCTCGGCCCGGAGGCCTCGGTGAGCGAGCGGGTCGCCAGCAGGCGCGCCGTCATGTCGGCCCGCTCGATCGAGCGGCCGAGGGTGAAGAAGCTCCAGGCCTCGTCGCGGCTCGAGCCGGAGTCGATGATGCCGGTCGCGAGCGCGGCCCGTTCGCGCACCCAGCCGAAGAACTCGTGCACCTTGTCGGCGGCGATCCGGCGCGGCATGCGCGCGTGCGTCGTGTTGAGCACCTCCCACAGCTCGGTGCTGACGACCTCGCGCGCACGGCGGGCGTTCTCCCGCGCGGCGCCGAGCGAGTACGCGATCGAGGCCGGCTGGGTGCGATCCACGGCGAGGATCGCGAGCACATCCGCGCGCGTGACGGGCGCGTCCTCGGGCGCCCCGCTGCCCATCACGCTCAGCAGCGAGCGGCAGGCGACGTCCTCCTCGATCCACGGGTCCTCGAGCAGCAGCTGCAGGTGGACGTCGAGGATGCGCGCCGTGCCGTCGCTGCGCTCGACGTAGCGGCCGATCCAGAACAGGCTCTCGGCGATCCGCGACAGCATCACGCCTCCCGGCTCGGGGGGCCCGCGGGCCTCGCGGCGCCCGCGCTCTGCTGCTGTTGCTGCTGCTGGTCGTGCCGGGGGGCGTCCTCGGGGTTGTGATCCTGGAGGTGCACCTCGGGGTTGATGATCGGGATCGAGGTCGTGACGGCGGCCTGCTCGGCCACGAGGCCCTGGATGTCGTGGTCGCTCGCGCGGCTGGGCTCGTGACCCACCACCCAGGTGTCCTTCGAGCCGCCGCCCTGCGAGGAGTTCACGACGAGCCGCCCCTCGGGCAGCGCGACTCGGGTGAGCCCGCCGGGCAGCACCCAGACGTCCTCCCCGTCGTTGACGGCGAAGGGCCGCAGGTCGGCGTGCCGCGGGCGCATGCCCTCGTCGACGAGGGTCGGGATGGTCGACAGCTGCACGACCGGCTGCGCGATCCAGCCGCGGGGGTCGGCGATGAGCCGCGCGCGCAGGTCGTCGAGCTCCTCGCGCGAGGCGTCGGGGCCGACGACGAGACCCTTGCCGCCCGAGCCGGCGACCGGCTTGACGACGAGCTCGTCGAGCCGGTCGAGCACCTCGGTGAGCGCGCCGGGCTCCTCGAGGCGCCAGGTGTCGACGTTCTTGAGGATGGGCTCCTCGCCGAGGTAGTAGCGCACCAGGTCGGGCAGGTAGGTGTAGACGAGCTTGTCGTCGGCCACGCCGTTGCCGACGCCGTTCGCGATCGTGACGTTGCCCAGCCGCGCGGCCAGCATGAGGCCCGGCGAGCCGAGCATCGAGTCGGCGCGGAACTGCAGCGGGTCGAGGAACTCGTCGTCGACCCGGCGGTAGATGACGTCGACGCGCTGCGGGCCGGAGGTGGTGCGCATCCACACCCGCCCGCCGGAGACGAAGAGGTCGCGCCCCTCGACGAGCTCGACGCCCATGAGGCGGGCGAGGAGGGTGTGCTCGAAGTAGGCGGAGTTGTAGACGCCGGGGGTCAGCACGACGACCGTGGGATCCACGACCCCGTCCGGCGCCGCGGCCCGCAGCGCCTGCAGGAGCTTCTGCGGGTAGTCGCCCACCGGGCGCACCCGCATCGAGACGAACAGCTCGGGCAGGGTCTGCGCCATGACGCGGCGGTTGGAGATGACGTAGCTGACGCCGGAGGGCACCCGGACGTTGTCCTCGAGGACGCGCCACTCGCCCGCCTCGTCGCGGATCAGGTCGATGCCCGAGACCTGGATGCGCACGCCGTTGGCGGCGACGACGCCCGCCGCCTGGCGGTGGAAGTGGTCGCTCGAGCTGATCAGCCGGGCCGGGATGACCCCGTCGGCGACGGCGCGCTGCTCGCCGTAGACATCGGCGAGGAAGGCCTCGAGCGCCCGCACGCGCTGCTGCACCCCGGACTCGACGTGCGCCCAGTCGGACTGCTCGATCACGCGCGGCACGGCGTCGAGCGGGAACGGCCGCTCCTCGCCCGCGAAGTCGAACGTGACGCCCTGCGCCAGGTAGGAGGAGGCGAGGGCTTCGGTGCGCCCGCGCAGCTCGTCCTGCGTCATGCGGGCGAGCGCGTCGTGGATCTGTCGGTACGGCTCGCGCACTCCCGACACGGCGGGCGCGGAGATGTCCGCGAACATCTCGTCCCACGGGGTGCCGGAGCGCGCGATGGTCACCGCGCCGTACTCCTCGAAGAGGTCACCCATGGAGCGAGCCTACGCGGGGCGTGTTGCGCGGGTGTTTCACCCGCGGGGTCCGCGCGCGGGGCCGGCAAGGACCCGGCGCGGCGCCCGGGCGCGCTCAGCGCAGCTGGCTGAAGGCCTCCGCGCGGCGGGTCGATCCGGTCACGATGATGACATCGTCGGGCTCGAGCACGGTGTCGGCGGTGGTGTACTCCCACTCCTGCCCGGGCCGCTTGTAGGCGGTGATCGTGACCCCGTACTTGGAGCGGATCTCGAGCTCGCCGAGGCTGCGCCCGAGGAACTTCGCCGGCGGCGTCGTCTTCACGAGCGCGAACCCGTCGCCGATCTCGAGGTAGTCCTGCATCGAGCCGCGCACGAGGTGCGCGACCCGCTTCCCCATCTCGCTCTCGGGGTAGATGACGTGCTCGACCCCGAGCTGCTCGAGGATGCGCCCGTGCGCCTCGTTGACCGCCTTCGCCCACAGCCGCTTGGTTCCGAAGCCCAGCAGCAGCGAGGTCGTGAGGATCGAGGACTGGATGTCGGAGCCGATCGCCACGACCACCCGGTCGAACTCGGGCACCGAGAGCTGACGCAGCACGTCCTCCTTGGTGGAGTCGGCCTGAACGACGTGGGTGAGCCGCCCGTTGAGGCCCTGCACGATGTCCTCGTTGCCGTCGATGCCGAGCACTTCTGTACCCGCCGCCATCAGCTCGAGCGCGAGCGCGCTGCCGAAGCGGCCGAGCCCGATGACGGCGACCGAGTCGGCCGCCGAGATGCGCACGTCGCGTGCCCTAGCCATGAATGCACCTAGCCAATGATCGGCCTCTCCTTGGGGTACTGGTACAGCACGCTGCGCTCGCGGAGGGCGAGCGCGGTCGCGAAGGTGATCGGTCCGAGCCGGCCGACGAACATGAGGGCGGCGAGCACGAGCTGCGCTCCCACCGGGAGTCCGGCGGTGATCCCGGTCGACAGACCCACGGTCGAGAAGGCGCTGATCACCTCGAAGAGCGTCTCGCCGAGCCGGTGCTCGGTCATGAGCATGATCGCGCCGGTCGCCGTGATGATGACCGCGAGCGAGACGAGGGCGACGGCGATCGCCTGCCGGTGCACGGCGCGCGAGAGGCGCTTGCCGAAGACGTTGACGACCCCGTCGCCCCGCACCTCGGCCAGCAGGATGAACAGCAGCACCGCGAAGGTCGTGACCTTGATGCCGCCCGCCGTGCCCGCGGGGCCGCCGCCGATGAGCATGAGCACGTCCATGCCGAGCCAGGTGGTCTCGTGCATGCTGCCGATCGGCACCGAGTCGAAGCCGGCCGTGCGGGTCTGCACCGACTGGAAGAAGCCGGCCAGGATGCGCGCCGCCGGGTCGAGCCGCCCGAGCGTGTCGGGGTTGTTCCACTCGATCGCGGTGATGTAGACGCTGCCGAGGATCAGCAGCACGGGCGTCGCGAACACGACGATGCGCGTGTTCATGCTCCACAGCCGCGGCGAGCGCAGGTGCTTGCGCAGCTGGAGCAGCACGGGGAAGCCCAGGCCGCCGAGGATGATCGACAGCGCGATCGTGAGGCACACCACGGGGTCGCTCGCGAAGCCCTCGAGGCTGTCGTCGAACAGCGCGAAGCCGGCGTTGTTGAACGAGGAGACCCCGTGGAAGACCCCGTACCAGATCGCCTTGCCCCACGGGTACTCGTAGACGAGGCCGAACCACAGGGTGAGCACCAGGGCGACGGCGCCCTCGATGACGAGCGCGGTGCGCAGGACGCCGCGCACCACCCGCTGCAGGTCGTCGAGACCGAGCGCCTTCGACTCGGTCGCGGTCGTGAGCCGGCTGCGCAGGGACATGCGGCGCACGACGACGAAGCCGACGATCGAGGCGAAGGTCATGACGCCGAGACCGCCGAGCTGGATGAGCAGCAGGATCACGACCTGGCCGAAGGGGCTCCAGAAGTCGGGCGTCGGCACGATGATGTGGCCGGTCACCGAGATCGCCGAGACCGCCGTGAAGAAGGCCTGGATCGGGGTGGCGCTCTCGGGCCCGTGCGTCGCGACCGGGAGCAGCAGCAGGCCGGTGCCGATCGCCGTCGCGAGGGCGAAGCCGGCGAGCACGACCTGCGCGGGGTGCGGTCGAGCGCGCCGCCGGAAGGGTCGTCGGCGCACCGTCGCAGTCGACGCCTCGCGCGTGAGCACCCGCACACATTACGCCCGCTGGGGCATCATGGTGACCCGTGACGATCGCGGGGCGCAACTGGGCCGGTTCGTACGAGTACGCGGCCCCGGGGCTCGTCGCGGCGCGCACCGTCGAGGAGGCGCGCGCGGCCATCCGGCGGGCGCACCGCGAGGGGGGCCGGGTGCGCGCGCTCGGCACCCGGCACTCGTTCACCGACCTGCCCGACACCACCGGCACGCTCGTCTCGGTGCTCGATCTCGAGCCGGATCCGCAGCTGACCCCCGCGGGCACCGTCGCGGTGAGCGCGGGCGTGCGCTACGGGGTGCTGGCCGGGTGGCTGGAGCAGCAGGGCCGCGCGCTGCACAACCTCGGATCCCTGCCCCACATCTCGGTGGCCGGCGCCACTGCGACCGGAACCCACGGCTCGGGCCTGGGCAACGGCGTGCAGTCGACCGCGCTGCGCGCGATCGAGTACCTCGGCGCCGACGCCGAGCCGCACCGGGTGGAACCGGGCGATCCCGACTTCCCCGCCCTCGCCGTGGGCCTGGGGGCGTTCGGGGTGGTGACGCGGGTCGAGCTCGCGACCCAGCCGAGCTATCGGATGCGGCAGGACGTCTACTCGGGCCTCGGCTGGGACGCGCTGCTGGCCGACCCGCGCGCGGTGCTCGGGGCGGCGTACAGCGTGAGCGTCTTCATGAGCTGGGGCGCGGAGCTCGACGGCCAGGTCTGGCGCAAGGCGCGGCTCGACCGCGACGGCGAGGAGGCCCCCGAGACGGTGCTCGACGCCCGGCGGCGCGACGACGACCTCGTCGGCATCGCGGAGGGGCTCGAGGTCGACAACCTCACCGAGCAGGGCGGCCGGCCGGGGCCGTGGAACCTGCGGCTGCCGCACTTCCGCGCCGACGCCACGCCCTCGGCGGGCGCCGAGCTGCAGACCGAGTACTTCGTGCCCTTCGAGCTCGCCGCCGAAGCGCTCGCGGCGCTGCGCCCGCTCGGCGAGCTGATCCGCAGCCGGCTGCTCGTGACCGAGCTGCGCACGACCGCCGCCGACGACCTGCTGCTCAGCGGATCCTCCGGCCGCGAGACGCTCGCGATCCACTTCACCTGGCAGCGCGACCTCGAGGGCGTCGGCGCGATCGTGCCCGAGATCGAGGCCGCTCTCGCCCCCTTGGGCGCGCGCCCGCACTGGGGCAAGGTGCACGGCCTGGATGCCGCGGGCATCGCCCGGGTCACCCCCGGCCTGGCCGCCGCCCGCGAGGTCTTCGAGCGCGTCGACCCGGAGGGCATGTTCTCCAACGCGCACCTCGAGCGGCTCGGGGTGCGCCTGCCGCGCTGAGGCGTGACCGGCCGGCGCGCGATCGGCGGGCCGGCGGGGCCTCAGCTGCCGGGCTCGGTGTAGAGCGCGCGGGCGAGGGCCTCGAGCACCTCGGGCGAGCGCGGTCCGAAGCCGAGCACGACGCCGTCGGCCATGTCGATGATGCGGCGGCGCTCGCCGGCCGGGGTGAGCGCGACCGCGGGCTTCGCGGCGAGCAGGCCGTCGATCCCGCCGACCGAGGCGAGCCCGTCGGTCATCACGAGGATCACGTCGGGCGCCGCCGCGACGAGGGCCTCGTCGGTCATCGGCCGTTCCCCCTGCCAATCCAGCTCGGCGGCGACGTCGACGCCGTGCAGCGCCCGGATGAGGTCGTCGGCGCCCGATCCCTCGCCGAAGAGGTAGTAGACCCCGGCGTCGCCGCGCAGGTAGAGGAACACGATGCGCGGCCGGTCGACGGGGGGCGCGAGCGCGTCGATCTGCGCGCGGATCGCCGCCACCTGCTGGTCGATGCGCTCGGCCAGGCGCGCCCCCGACTCCGGCACGCCGAGTGCCTCCCCCACGACCCGGGCGAGGTCGCTCGCCCCGGCGAGGCTCGGCTCGGCGGGCAGGAACACCACCGTCACCCCCGAGGCGCGCAGCTGCTCGACGACGTCGCGCGGGCCGATGGTGCCGTCGGTCAGCAGCAGCGTGGGGCGCAGCGCGAGCACGGACTCGGCGTCGATCGCGTGCGCGCCCGAGGTCACGACGGGCAGATCGGCGGCCTGCGCGAAGGTCGTGGACATGTCGCGCCCGACGAGCAGGTCGCCCAGGCCCAGTCCCCAGACCGTCGCCGCGAGAGACCCCGAGATGTCGAGCGCGAGCAGGCGCGAGGCGTCGGTCACCTCGACCTGCCGGTCGCCGCCGGGGTCGTGGGAGACGACCTCGACCGGCAGGCTCGGCGCGGCGGGATCGTCGATCGGCACGAGCGCGCCGTCGGGGATCGCGGCGGTCACCGGCCCGGTCGCGTGCGCCGGGTCGGGCAGCGGCACCGCGCCCTCGAGCGAACCGGTCGCCGTCACCACCGGCGTGGGAGACGAGCCTCCCCCGGCGACCGCGCAGCCCGCCAGGACGCTCGCGAGGGCGAGCGCGGCGGCGAGGGTCAGGGCGCGGCGCATCGATCCATCCTACGAGGAGGTAAGGCTGCCCTTACCGGGTGGACGCCGGGAGGCCCCCGCCGGCGCCGCACCGCCGCCGACCCCGGCACCCCCGGTGGGCAGAAGGGGGGACTTGTCGCGCGCCGGATGATGCGGAAAGCTCAGAGCGTCCCTTCGGGGGCGGGGCCCCGGATCGCCGCAGACGAGGGTCAGGCGACTGCGGCGACCGGGGCTCACGGGCCACCCGCCGCCGGGACGCCGCGCCGCTCGCGCCGTCACCCGAGCAGGGTCGGCCCCGCGACGAACGGGTCCCGGTTGCGCGCGAACCAGGCGGCGAGCTCAGGGCAGCGGGCCCAGCAGCCGGGTCGCGACCGTCGCATGCACCGACTCCGTGTCGGAGGGGTGGTAGACGCCGGCGAGGACGTCGCGCTGCAGCCGCGAGAGCTCCGCCGAGCTGCGGTAGGCGCCTCCGCCCGCGACGCGCATCGCCTCGTCGACGACCCGGCGGGCCGCCTCGGTGGCGCGGTGCTTCGCCCCGGTGAGGTAGCGGAACCAGTCGGCGCCGTGATCCGCCTTCTCGTCGACGTCGCGGGCCAGACCCTCGAGTTCGGGGCGCAGGCCGTCGAGCGTCAGCGCCGCCTCCGCGACCCGCCAGCGGATATCGGGGTCGGCCGAGTACGGCGCGCCGTCGTTCTTCATGCTCGTGCGCCGGTGCGCGGCCTCGACGGCGAGCTCGAGCGCGCGATCCGCGATCCCGGCGTAGACGGCACCCACGACGAGGAGGAAGTTCGCGAAGAGGGCGAAGATGTAGGGGTCGGCGTTCGGACCCACCGGCAGGAACCGGGTGATCCGCGCGTCGGGGATCACGACGCCGTGCAGCCGCGTGGTGTGGCTCTGGGTCGCGCGCATGCCGAGCGTGTCCCAGTCCTCGACGATCTCGAGGCCCTCGACCGCGGCCCCCGCCCCGTCGCGCGCGATCACGCCGTGCACGAGCCGCGGGCCGTCGGCCGTCTCCTCCCGGCCGAACACCGACAGCCGGGTCCATCCGGGCGAGAGCGAGGTGAAGATCTTCGTGCCGGTGACGGCGTAGCCCCCCTCGACGCGCTCCATGCGGGTGCGCGCGTCCCACATCACGAGGTCGTTGCCCGCCTCGCTGTTGCCGAAGGCGAAGACCTCGCCCGCGGCCGCCTCCTCGAGGATCCAGCGCAGGCTCTCTTCGCCGCGCTCGGCGAGGGTGCGGGCGAGGCCCGTGACGATGAGGTGCATGCCGATCCCGAGCGCGGTCGCCGGCGCGGCCGCCGCGAGACGGCGCTGGTCGCGCATCACCTCGAGCAGCGGGCGCGGGGCGAGGTAGCCCGCGGCGGACAGCTCGGCGAGATCCTCGGCGAAGAAGGCGTTGTCGCGGTCGTAGCCCTCGGCGCGGGCGTGGATGCGCGCGAGCAGGTCGTCGGTCAGCACGGACACGGCCCCAGGCTACGCGCGGGCGGGGCGGCGCGCGGGGCGGCGGGAGCGCGCGACCGAGCTCAGCCCGAGGTCACCCCGAGCTCGCCTCCGAGGCCGCGTCGGCGCCCTCGAGCGCCTCGTCGAGCTTGCGGCGGGCTCCCGCCGCGACCGCGAGCGCCACCACCACGGCGACGAGCAGGGCGAGCAGGGCGACGACCGCCCAGAGCCCGAGCGCCGGGGCCGCGAACGGCGCCGCGAGGGCGAGCGCGGCGCCCGGCAGGGCGATCCACCAGGGGAACTCCTCGCGGCCCAGCAGCGCGCGGTGCAGCACCCAGGTGCCCGCGAGGATCACCGCGAGCGGCACGCCGACGAACCCGGCGGCCACGACGGGCGAGAGCTCCGCGCTCTCGCGGCTCGCGTCGATCGCGATCTCGAGCCCGCCGCCGAGCGCGGCGAGCGCGGCGAACAGCACGTAGTGCCCGTAGCCCCAGACGAAGCTGCGCTGCCGGTTCTGCTCGAGCCCGTCGCCGGCGGGTTGGAGGAACCAGTACCACCACACGCCGAAGAGCAGCGCGAACCCGGAGATGCCGAGCACGACGAGCGGCAGCGAGACGCCGAAGTCGGTGACGGCGACCTGCACCGCGACGGTCGAGGCCAGCACGCTCTCGCCCAGCAGGATGATGACGAACAGGCCGTAGCGCTCGGCGATGTGGTGCGGGTGCCAGGTCGTCATGCCCGAGCGTTCCGCGAGGAACGGCACGACGAGCTCGGAGGCCGCGAGCACGACGAACACCGGCACGAGCAGCGTGTCGGGCAGCTCCAGCAGTCGCCACAGGATCCACAGCGCCTGCACGATCGAGATGCCGATCGCGTAGCCGAGCGCGGTGCGCCGGCCGTCGCGGTGCTCGATCGCGGCGCGCAGCCAGGAGGCGACGAGTCCGACCCTCATCACGAGGTACCCGATCGTGATGCCGGTGAAGTCGAGCTCGGAGAAGGCGGCGGGCACCCCCGCCGCGATCACGAGCACGCCGGCCATCTGCACGGCGGCGAGCACGCGGTAGAGCACGTCGTCGGTGTCGTAGGCGCTCGCGAACCAGGTGAAGCCCATCCACGCCCACCAGATGGCGAAGAACACCATCGCGAAGGGGCCGATCGCCTCGAAGGGATGGCCGTTCTCCGCGGCGTGCGCGAGCTCGCCGACCAGCTGCGCGATCGCCACCACGAACACCAGGTCGAACAGCAGCTCGAGCGGAGTCGCGGCGCGGTGCTCCTGCGCCGGGTCGCGCGCGTCCATGCGCAGGTGCAGGCGCCCGGCGGCCGCGCGGGCCACCCGCGGGAGCTTCGGGCGGGATCCGCGGCGGAGGCTCACGCTCCGACGCTAGCCGTTCGCCGGCGCGTGCCGACGCGACGCGGAGCCGAGCCGCGCGCTCGCGAGGTCGCCGATCGCGCCGATGAGCGCGTCGACCGCGAGATCGACGTCGGACTCCTCGACGACGAGCGGCGGGGCGAGCCGGATGGTCGAGCCGTGGGTGTCCTTCGCGAGCACCCCGCGGGCGAGCAGACGCTCGCTCAGCTCGCGCCCGGAGCCCAGGGCCGGGTCGACGTCGACCCCCGCCCAGAGTCCCACGCCGCGCACCGCGACGACGCCGTTGCCGACGAGCGCCGCGAGCCGCGCGTGCAGGTGGGCGCCGAGGCGGGCGGCGCGCTCCTGCCACTCGCCGGTCTGCAGCATCCGCACCACCTCGAGGCCGACCGCGGCCGCGAGCGGGTTGCCGCCGAAGGTCGAGCCGTGCTCGCCGGGGTGCAGCACCCCGAGCACGTCGGCGCGCCCGACGACGGCGCTCACCGGCACGACGCCGCCGCCGAGGGCCTTGCCGAGCGTGCGCAGGTCGGGCTCGACCCCGACCAGGTCGGCCGCGAAGGTCGCCCCGGCACGGCCGAGGCCCGACTGGATCTCGTCCAGCACGAGCAGCACGTCGTTCTCGGCCGTGATCCGTCGCACCTCGGGCAGGTAGCCGGCCGGCGGCACGACGACGCCCGCCTCGCCCTGGATCGGCTCGAGCAGCACCGCGACGGTGGTCGCGTCGATCGCGGCGGCGAGCGCCTCGGCGTCGCCGTAGGGCACGGAGCGGAAGCCGGGCGTGAAGGGGCCGAAGCCCTCCCGCGCCTGCGGGTCGGAGGAGAAGCCCACGATCGTGGTCGTGCGGCCGTGGAAGTTGCCGTCGGCCACGACGATCGTCGCCCGCTCGGCGGGAACGCCCTTGACCCGGTAGCCCCAGGCGCGCGCCACCTTGATCGCCGACTCGACCGCCTCGGCGCCGGTGTTCATCGGCAGCACCAGATCGGTGCGGGCGAGAGCCGCGAGCTCCTCGAGGAACGGCCCGAGCCGGTCGTTGTGGAAAGCGCGGCTCGTGAGCGTGACCCGGTCGAGCTGTTCGCGCGCCGCGCGCAGCAGGCGCGGATTGCCGTGCCCGAAGTTGACGGCCGAGTAGGCCGCGAGGCAGTCGAGGTAGCGCCGGCCCTCGACGTCGGTGACCCACGCTCCGGCGGCGTGCGCGACGACCACCGGCAGCGGGTGGTAGTTGTGGGCGCCGAACCGCTCGACGCGCGCGATGGCGGCGGCGGTGGCCGGCGGCACCTCGTCGCCGGGGGTGGTCGGCATCCCCTCCGTCATCGCAGCTCCAGGGTGCAGCACTTGACGCCGCCGCCGCCGCGCAGCAGCTCGGAGAGGTCCACCCCGTGCGGGGTGTAGCCGCGCTCGCGCAGCTGACGCGCGAAATCCTCGGCGCGCCGCGCGATCACGACGTTGCGACCGTCGCTGAAGGAGTTGAGCCCGAGCACCGCCGCGTCCTCGTCGGTCACGGTGATCGCGTCGGGGAACTCGGCGCGCAGCCACTCGAGCGACTCGGGCGCGAAGGCCTTCGGCAGGTAGGCGATCTCGGCACGGCCGGGCGTCGGGTCGAGCACCGCGAGCGCCGTGTCGAGGTGGTAGAACTCGGGATCCACGAGCCGCAGCGTGACGACCTCGCGCCCGTAGAGCGCGGCCAGCTCGTCGTGCGAGGCGCGGTCGGAGCGGAATCCGGTGCCGGCGAGGATCCGCTCCCCCACGAGCAGGAAGTCGCCCTCACCCTCGTTGACGCTCACCGGTTCGCGCACGTCGAAGCCGTGCGCGCCGAACCACTCCATGTAGGCGGGGCCCTCGGGGCCGCGCTCGGGGTACTGGAACCGCGCGCCGTACGCGATGCCGTCGAGCACGAAGCCGCCGTTCGCGGCGTAGACCATGTCGGGCAGCCCGGCGACGGGGTCGATCAGCTCGACGGTGAACCCGAGCTCGAGGTAGAGGTCGTAGAGGGTCTGCCACTGCCGCAGCGCGAGGGCGGTGTCGGTGGGCACCTGCGGATGCATCCACGGGTTGATGCGGTAGACGACCGTGAAGTGCTCGGGGCGGCACATGAGCACCCGGCGGGTGCTCGCGACGCGCTCGGCGGAGGCGGCGGCGGGATCGGCGGCGGCGACGGGCATGCCCCAGTGAAACACGCGGCTTCACGGTCGGGTGCGGCCCGCGGCGCACGAATCCTCCGCATCGCGGGCGCGCCGCGCAACGGATCGGCGTAGGGTGACGGCGTGGACAAGCTCGACGACGGCATCCTGGACCTGCTCCGTCGCAACTCCCGCGCCTCCTACGGCGAGATCGGCGACAGAATCGGCCTCTCCGCCTCGGCGGTGAAACGCCGCGTCGACCGGCTCGTCGCCGACGGCGTGATCCGCAGCTTCACGATCACGGTCGACCCGCAGGTCGAGGGCACCGCGACGGAGGCCTACGTCGAGCTCTTCTGCCGCGGCACCGTCGCGCCGCAGGAGCTCACGCGCATCCTGCAGGGGGTGCCCGAGGTGGTCGACGCGGCGACCGTGACGGGGGCGGCCGACGCGATCGTGCACCTGCGCTCCCGCGACATCGCGAGCCTCGAGGATGCGCTCGAGCGCCTGCGCATCGCCCCGACCGTCGACCACACCCGCTCGGCGATCGTGTTCTCGAGGTTGATCCACCGCACCGGGACCTGAGAAGCGGCGGCCTCAGCTCGCGCGGGCCAGTTGCGCCGGCTCGCGCTCGAGGTAGCGCTCCGTTCCCGGAAGGGTGAGGAACAGCGGGAACCGCTCGCCCAGCGCCACCTCGCGGAACAGCTCCTCGGCGTCGTCGAAACGGTCGCCGTCGGTGCGGTCGAGCTCGCCGAGCACCTCGTCGAGCACGCCCTCGACGTACGCCGGCGTGATGCGCTCGCCCTCGGCGGTGCGGATGCCGTAGCGCATCCACTGCCAGAGCTGGCTGCGGCTGATCTCGGCGGTCGCGACGTCCTCCATGAGGTCGTCGATCGCCGCGGCGCCGGAACCGCGCAACCAGGCTTCGAGGTAGCGCAGCCCCACCGACACGTTCGCGCGCACCCCGGCGGCCGTCACCCGCCCGTCGGTGCGCAGGTCGAGCAGCTGCTCGGCGGTCACCCGCACGTCGTCGCGCTGCCGCTCGAGCTGGTTCGGCCGCTGCCCGAGCGCGGCGTCGAACTCGGCCCGCGCCGTCGCCACGAGACCCGGATGCGCCACCCAGCTGCCGTCGAACCCGTCGCCCGCCTCGCGGCGCTTGTCGGCCGCGACCTTCTCGAGGGCGCGTTCGGTGACCTCTGGCCGGCGCGAGTTGGGGATGAACGCGCTCATGCCGCCGATCGCGTGCGCGCCCCGCTTGTGGCAGGTCTGCACGAGCAGCTCGGTGTACGCCCGCATGAACGGCACCGTCATCGTCACGTCGGCGCGATCGGGCAGCACGTACTCCTCGCCCCGACCGCGGAAGTTCTTGATGATCGAGAAGATGTAGTCCCACCGGCCGGCGTTGAGGCCCGCCGCGTGGTCGCGCAGCTCGTAGAGGATCTCCTCCATCTCGAACGCCGCCGTGATGGTCTCGATGAGCACCGTGGCGCGGATCGTGCCGCGGCGCAGGCCGAGCTCCTCCTCCATCGTCGAGAAGACCTGGTCCCACAGCCTCGCCTCGGCGTGGTTCTCGATCTTCGGCAGGTAGAAGTAGGGGCCGGTGCCGCCCGCGATCAGCGCTCGCGCGTTATGGAACGCGTAGAGGCCCGCGTCGACGAGGCTCGCGCTCGCCGCCTGCTCGTCGCCGCATCCGTCGATGTAGCGCAGGTGCGCCTCCTCGAGGTGCCAGCCGCGGGGGCGGAACACGATCGTCGGGCGCTCCTCGGGGGTCACCCGGTACTGCTTGCCCTCCGGGGAGGTGAAGGAGATGTCGCCGTGGATCGCGTCGCGCAGGTTCCGCTGCCCGTCGATCACGTTGTGCCAGGTCGGGCTCGTCGCGTCCTCGTGGTCGGCGAGCCACACCTTGGCGCCCGAGTTGAGCGCGTTGATGGTCATCTTGCGATCTGTCGGGCCGGTGATCTCGACCCGGCGGTCCTCGAGGCCGGGACCGGCGCCGGCGACGCGCCAGTCCTCGTCCTCGCGGATCCAGCGGGTGTGCTCGAGGAAGCGCAGCTCGCGCCCGTTCTCGAGGGCGGTGTGGAACAGCTCGCGACCGGCGAGCCGCTCGCGGCGGCAGCGGTCGTGGGCGTCGTGCAGGCGCGTGAGGAAGGTCAGCGCCTCGGGGGTGAGGATCTCGTCGAAGCCCGGCTCGAGCTCCCCGATCACCTGCATGCGGTGCGACATTATCGTCTCTCCTTGGTGTGTCGAGGGTCACTTCGCTGGAGCGATCTGCGGTTCGACCCGGTTGCATCTGGGTCGAAGTGCCGTTCGCTCCAGCGAAGTCCACCCGGGAGGTCAGTGGAACTGCGCGGACTCGGTGGAGCCCACGAGCGCGAGGGTGGAGCTCGACGGGTTGAGGGCCGTCGCGATCCGGTCGAAGTAGCCGGTGCCCACTTCGCGCTGGTGCTTGGTCGCGGTGTAGCCGCGCGCCTCGGAGGCGAACTCCGCCTCCTGCAGCTCGACGTAGGCGCTCATGTGCCGCGTCGAGTAGTCCTGCGCGAGCTCGAACATCCCGTGGTTGAGGGAGTGGAACCCGGCGAGGGTGATGAACTGGAAGGCGTAGCCCATCGCGCTCAGCTCGCGCTGGAACCGCGCGATGGTGTCGTCGTCGAGGTGCTTCTTCCAGTTGAAGCTCGGCGAGCAGTTGTACGCGAGCTTCTGGTCGGGGAACTCGGCGTGGATGCTCTCCGCGAAGGTGCGCGCGAGCTCCAGGTCGGGCTCGCTGCTCTCCACCCACAGCAGATCCGCGTACGGGGCGTAGGCGTGGCCGCGGGCGAGCACCGGACGGATGCCGTTCTCCACCTCGTAGAAGCCCTCGGCCGTGCGCTCCCCGGTGAGGAACTCGCGGTCGCGCTCGTCGTGGTCGGAGGTCAGCAGCGTCGCGGCGAGCGCGTCGGTGCGGGCGATCACGATCGTCGGCACGTCGGCGACGTCGGCCGCGAGCCGGGCCGCGTTGAGGGTGCGGATGTGCTGGCTGGTCGGCACGAGCACCTTGCCGCCCATGTGGCCGCACTTCTTCTCGCTCGCGAGCTGGTCCTCCCAGTGCACGCCCGCCGCGCCGGCCTCGATCATGCCGTGCATGAGCTCGTAGGCGTTGAGCGGGCCGCCGAAGCCGGCCTCGGCGTCGGCGACGATCGGGGCCATCCAGTCCCCCGCGGGCGGCATGCCGTCCTCGATCTGGCCGGCGCGCAGCAGCGCGTTGTTGATGCGCCGCACGACGGCCGGCGCGGAGTTCGCGGGGTAGAGGCTCTGGTCGGGGTAGGTCTGCCCGGCGAGGTTGGCGTCGGCGGCCACCTGCCAGCCGGAGAGGTAGATCGCCTTGAGGCCGGCGCGCACCTGCTGGACCGCCTGGTTGCCGGTGAGCGCGCCGAGGGCGGCGATCCACTCCTCGGGGTTCTCGGAGTTCTCGCGGATCATCTCCCACAGCCGCTCGGCGCCGCGGCGGGCGAGGGTGCGCTCCTCGCGCACCGGACCGCGCAGCGCGACGACGTCCTCGGCGGAGTAGTCGCGGCGCACGCCGCTCCAGCGGGCGTCGGTCTTCCACGCCGTCTCGAGCTCGGCGGCGGTCTGCGTCGTGTCGCCCGGGCGGGTGCCGGGGGTGGGGGTGATGGTCATGGTGACTCCTGGGTCGGGCCCGGGTCGGTGCTGATCCGGGTGGTGTGAGTCGATGCTGCGGCCCGCGGATCGGTGATTTCGCGGATTCGTCGGTAGAAATCCAGCGATCTTTCTGTTGCGTAGAAGGAGTCCGCGATGCAGGCTCGGAGAATGGACCGCACCGCCGCTCCTCCCGATGAGGCTGAGCTCATGCTCGACGCGCTCACGATCGGCCGGCGCGTGCGTCAGCTGCGCTCCGACCGCGGGATCACCCTCGAGCAGCTCGCCGAGGGCTTCGGCCGGGCGCCCTCGCAGCTCTCGGGCATCGAGAACGGCAAGCGCGAACTCACCGTGAGCGAGCTGCAGCGTCTCGCGCGCCTGCTCGGGGTGAGCCTCGACGAGCTGCTGTCGCCCGAGCCGCCATCCAAGCGCGCCGCCCTCGAGATCGCCCTCGAGCGCGCGCAGCGCGGGCCGCTCTACCAGGCGCTCGATCTGCCGCCCCTCCCGGTGCGCAAGAGCCTGAGCGACGAGGCGATCGAGACGATCCTGGGGCTGCACGACGAGCTCGCCCGCGTGCACCGCGAGCGGGCGGCGACGCCCGAGGAGGCGCGGCGCGCCAACGCCGAGCTGCGCGCCGCGCAGCGCCGGCGCGGCAACTACTTCGCCGACCTCGAGGAGACCGCGCGCGGACTGCTCGAGGCGGTCGGCCACGAGGGCGGCCCGCTCTCGCAGCGGGTCGCGGCGGAGCTCGCCGCGCACCTCGGCTTCACCCTGCACTACGTCGCCGATCTGCCCGCCTCCACGCGCAGCGTGACCGACCAGGCGAACGGTCGCATCTACCTCCCCGTGCGCCAGGGCGGCACCGACCCGCGGTCGGCGCTGCTGCAGGCGCTCGCCGCGCACGTGCTCGGCAAGCAGGAGCCCACCGACTACGCCGACCTGCTGCGCCAGCGGGTCGAGACCAATTACCTGGCCGGAGCGCTGCTGATTCCCGAGGGCAGCGCCGTCGCGTTCCTGCGCGCGGCGAAGGAGGCGCGCGAGCTCTCCGTCGAGGATCTGCGCGACGCCTTCGCGGTCAGCTACGAGACCGCGGCGCATCGGTTCACGAATCTCGCCACGGAGCACCTCGGCATCCCCGTGCACTTCCTCAAGGTGCACTCCTCGGGCACCATCTCGAAGGCCTACGAGAACGACGGGGCCGCGTTCCCGACCGACGTGCTCGGCGCCATCGAAGGGCAGGTGGTGTGCCGGTACTGGAGCGCGCGGCAGGTGTTCTCGGTCGAGGACCGCTTCAGCCCGTACCACCAGTACACCGACAAGCCCAACGGCACCTTCTGGTGCACCTCGAGCATCCAGTCGACGGCGGCGGGCGACTTCTCGGTGAGCGTGGGCACCCCGTTCGCGAACGTCAAGTGGTTCCGCGGGCGCGACACCGGCCGGCGGCTCACCTCGCGCTGCCCCGACCCGAGCTGCTGCCGCACGCCGCCCGCCGAGCTCGCGTCGAAGTGGGACGACCAGGCGTGGCCGAGCGCGCGGCTCAACTCCTCGCTGCTCGCCGCGATGCCCTCGGGCACCTTCACCGGCGTCGACCGCACGGCGGTCTACGAGTTCCTCGAGGCGCACGCCCCGAGGGGGTGACGGCTCCTCCTCACGCCGAGCCGCGGACGCGCATGCCCCGGCCGTCCGCGGTTGAGACCCCGGTCCGCTACAGCTCCAGCTCGGCGAAGGCCGGCAGCGGGTTGCCGAAGCGGTGCGCCGTGATCGTCACCGACTGCTCGCGCAGGAACGGCAGCAGCTCCACCCGCCCCGCGGTCGTGACCGGTCCCGCCCAGACCGCGGTCTCCGGCGCACCCCCGAGGGACTCGGCGAGCGCGAGCGCGTCGCCGCCGAGGAGGCGGATCCGCTCGGGGCGCTCGGCCGCCATCCGCTCGGCGAACGCCGCGTCGCCCTCGACGACGACCGAGGCGAGGTCGACGGTGCCGATCTCGGGATCCACGACGGCGAGCAGGGTCGACGGCAGCGGCACGGCGGTGCTCACGTGCACCCGCGCCCCCGCGAGCACCCCCGCGGCGAGCACCCGCGCGAGGGTGCCGAGCTGCTCGCCCGCGGCGAGGCGCACGTGCACCTCGGCGGGGCGGTAGCGGAACACGTTGCGCTCGACACCGAGCCCGGCGGCGTCGCGGGCGAGGCCGAACTCCGCCTCCCACGCGGCCATGTCGTCGAAGGCCCCCGCGCGCACGAGGGCGAACCCCTCGAAGCCGAGCGCGGGCTGGAAGGCGCGCACCAGGTCCGCGACGGGTTCGAAGAGGCCGTCGAGATGCAGCTCCTCCACCGGCTCGGGGTCGACGCTCTCCCAGCGGCCGAGCACGGCGAGGGTGTTCGGCCCGCCGGCCTTGGCTCCGGGCCCGACGCTCGAGAGCTTCCAGCCGCCGAAGGGCTGGCGCCCGACGATCGCGCCGGTGATCCCGCGGTTCACGTAGAGGTTGCCGGCCTGCACCCGGTCGAGCCAGTACGCGACCTCGCCGGCGTCGAGCGAGTGGATGCCCGCGGTCAGCCCGTAGTCGACGGCGTTCTGCACCGCGATCGCCTCGTCGAGGTCGGCGACGGCGATGAGGCCGAGAACCGGGCCGAAGTACTCGGTGAGGTGGAACGGGCTGCCGGGCCGCACGCCGTCGCGCACGCCGGGCGACCACAGCCGGTCGGTGGCGTCGAGCTGACGCGGCTTGACGAGCCAGCTCTCCCCGTCATCGAGACGGGTGAGGGCGTGCTCGAGCTTGCCCTCGGGCGGCTGCACGATGGGGCCGACCTCCGCCGTGGGGTCGGTCGGCCAGGCGACGTGGAGGCTCTGGGTCGCGTCGGCGAGCTGGCGCCGGAAGCGCTCCGACCGGCCGACCGATCCGACGAGGATGCCGAGCGAGGCCGCCGAGCACTTCTGCCCGGCGTTGCCGAAGGCGCTCGCGACGAGATCCTTCACGGCGAGGTCGAGGTCGGCGTCGGGCGTGACGATGATCGAGTTCTTGCCGCTCGTCTCGGCGTGCAGCGGCAGGTCGGCGCGCCAGGAGCGGAACAGCCGCGCGGTCTCGATCGAGCCGGTGAGCACGACGCGTCCGATCTCGGGCGCGGTGATCAGCCGACGGCCGAGGTCGTCGGCGCCCTCGCCCTCCGCGACGTCGACGAGCTGGAGCACCCCGCGCGGCAGGCCCGCGGCCTCGAGCGTCTCGGCGAGTACGGCGCCGCAGCGGCGCGCCTGCGGCGCGGGCTTGAGCAGCACGGCCGAGCCGGCGCCGAGGGCCGACAGCACGCCGCCGGCGGGGATCGACACCGGGAAGTTCCACGGCGGCACGACGAGCACGAGCGGCTCGGGCCGGAACCGGGCGCCGGCGACCGTCTCGAGCTCGAGGGCCCGCGCGGCGGCGTGGCGGGCGAAGTCGACCGCCTCGCTGACCTCGACGTCGGCCTCGGCGAGGGTCTTGCCGGTCTCGGCGATCATGGTCGCGATGAGCGTCTCGCGCTCGGTCGCGAGCGCGGTCGCCGCGCGGCGCAGCACGGCGGCGCGCTCCTCGGCGGGGCGGGCGCCCCAGTCGCGGCCCGCCTCGCGCCCCGCGAGCAGGCGGCCGCGCAGGTCGGCCTCGTCGCGCAGGCGCGCGGCGTCGAGGGCGCTCGAACCCGGCAGCTCATGCTCGTCGACCGCCGGGCCGGTCTCGGCCTCGCCCTCGCGGCGCGGGAGCACCGCCCACGGCTCGGCGAGGTCGAGCACGCGACGCGCCCACGCGCGGTTGGGCGCGCGGGAGGGATCGGTGTCCGGCTCGTTCGCGAACCCCAGCCCCGGCTCAACGAACCCGCCCTCGCGCACGTCGACGGTCGCGATCGGACCGGTCGAGGCCCGCACCGGCTCCCGCTCGAGGGGCGGTTCGGGCAGCGGTGCGACGCCCGCGATGCGGTTCTGGGTGCGGGCGGATTCGGGAGCCGGCTCGCGCGACTCGGCGAGCGCCGCGGCGAAGCGGCCCGCCTCCCGCTCGAAGATCTCGGGCTCGTCGAGGCGGAACGCGCCGGAGAGGAAGTTCTCCTCGCTCGCCGCCTCGTCGAGCCGGCGCACGAGGTAGGAGATCGCGGCATCGAACTCGGCCACCGGCACGACGGGCGTGTAGAGCCGCAGCCCGCCGGTCGCGCGCCGCACCGCCTGCTGGTGGGCGGGCGCCATGCCCAGCAGCATCTCGAACTCCACCCGGTCGGCCACGCCGCGGCGGTTCGCGAGCAGCCACGCGTAGGCCAGGTCGAAGAGGTTGTGCCCCGCGACCCCGAGCCGCACCGCGGACGCGTTGCGGGGGGTGAGGGCCCAGTCGAGCATCCGCTTGTAGTGCGCGTCGGTCGACTGCTTCGAGCCCCAGGTGGCCAGCTGCCAGCCGTGGATCGCCGCGTCGACGCGCTCCATCGGCAGGTTGGCGCCCTTGACCAGGCGCACCTTGATCGGCGCGCCGCCCTCCGCGACCCGGCGCCGCGCCCAGCCGGTCAGCTCCTGCAGCGCGCCGAGCGCGTCGGGAAGGTAGGCCTGCAGCACGATGCCGGCCTCGAGCTCGCGCAGCTGCGGCTGCTCGAGCAGCCGCGTGAAGGTCGCGATCGTCAGGTCGAGGTCGCGGTACTCCTCCATGTCGAGGTTGACGAACTTGGCGATGCGCGACCCGGCCGCCTGCTCGTAGAGCGGGGTGAGCAGCGTGACGAGCTCGTCGACGGTGCGCTCGAAGCCCCACAGCGACAAATGCGCGGCGACGGCGGAGACCTTGACGGAGACGTAGTCGACGTCGCGCCGCGCCAGCAGCGCCCGGATGCCCTCCAGGCGCCGCTGGGCCTCGCGATCGCCGAGCACCGCCTCGCCGAGCAGGTTGAGGTTGAGCCGCGTGCCGTCGACCGACAGGCGGGCGAGCACCGCGCCGAGACGATCCGGGTCGGCGTCGACGACGAGGTGACCCACCATCCGGCGGAACACCCGGCGCGCGATCGGGATGATCGGCCAGGGCAGCAGGATGCCGAACCCGCCCCCGGCGACGATCGCCGCCCGCAGGTACCAGGGCAGGAATCGCGGGGCCCGGTGCGAGATCGCTTCGAGGTTGTGGGCGGCGACGCGCAGATCCTCCGGCCGGATCACCCGATCGACGAAGGCGAGCGTGAACTCGAGCCCGTCCCGGTCGGCGAGCAGCTGGGCCAGCCGCCGCGCCCCCGCGTCGGACGTGCGCGGCGCGCCCTCCTCGGAGGTCTCGCTCGCGAGCCATTCCCGCACCAGAGCGACGACCTCCTCGACGGAGGGCGCGGCGGTCGGCAGACCTTCAGCCATGCCACGAGGATAGGTCGGCGCCCGCCGCCGCGGCCGATATTCTCCGCTCATGGTCACCGCGCCGTCGCCCCCGCGCGGCACCGAGCGCGTCGACGTCGCGATCGTCGGGGGCGGGCACAACGCCCTCGTCGCGGCGGCCTACCTCGCCGCCGCGGGGCGGCGGGTGGTCCTGCTGGAGCGCTCCGCCGAGGTGGGCGGGGCCGCCGTCTCGGAGGCTCCGTTCGAGGGGCTCGACGCGCGCCTGTCGCGGTACTCGTACCTCGTCAGCCTGCTGCCCGAGCGGATCGTGCGCGACCTGCGCCTCGACCTCACCCTCGTGCGGCGGCGCTACTCGAGCTACACGCCGCTGCCCGGCACCGACCGCGGGCTGCTCGTCGACACCCGCGACGCCGCCGCGACCGCGGCCTCGTTCGCGCGTCTCGGCGCGGACGCCGACGCGGCCGCCTGGGGCCCCTGGGGCGAGGCGACGGGCGTCGCGGCGCGCGCCCTGTTCCCGACCCTGACCGAGCCGCTCCCGACTCGGGCCGAGGCGGCCCGCCGGGTGGGCGACGAGGCCATCTGGCGGCGGCTTGTGGAGGAGCCGATCGGGGCCGCGATCGAGCGCGGCTTCGCCGACGACCTGGTGCGCGGCGTCGTGCTCACCGACGCGCTCATCGGCACCTTCGCCCCGAACGTCGACCCCGAGCTCGCCGCGAACCGCTGCTTCCTCTACCACGTGATCGGCGGGGGCACGGGCGACTGGGACGTGCCCGTCGGCGGCATGGGCGCCGTCTCGGGGGCGATGCGCCGCGCGGCGCTCGAGGCGGGCGCCGAGCTGCGCACCGGCTGCGAGGTCACCGGCCTCGACCCCGACGGCGTCGTCGCCTGGCGCGCGGCGGAGGGCGGTGCGCGCTCCTCGAGCGGCGATCCGGTCGCTGCCGAGGGCCTGCTGGCCGCCGACGTCGTGCTCGCCGCCGTGGCCCCCACCGAACTCGCCCGCCTGCTCGGCACGGCGCCGCCGAACCCGCCGGTCGAGGGCGCCCAGGTGAAGGTCAACCTGCTCCTCGAGCGGCTGCCGCGGTTGCGCGACGCGAGCGTGGATCCCGCGGCGGCCTTCGCGGGGACCTTCCACGTGAACGAGGGCTGGGCCGCGCTCGACCGGGCCCACGCCGCCGCGAGTGCGGGCCGGATCCCCGACCCCCTCCCGCTCGAGATCTACTGCCACTCGCTGAGCGACCCCACGATCCTGGGGCCCGTGCTGCGCGAGCGCGGCGTGCACACGCTCACGGTCTTCGGACTGCACACCCCGCATCGGCTGGCGGCGGGTCGCGACGCGGAGTCGTACCGGACGGAGCTGCAGGCCGCGGTGCTCGCCTCGCTCGACGCGGTGCTCGCCGAGCCGATCGAGTCGGTCGTGCTGCGCGACGCCGCGGGGCGGCCGTGCCTCGAGACCCGCACCACGCTCGACCTGGAGGACACGCTGCGCCTGCCGGGCGGCAACATCTTCCACGCGCCGCTCGAGTGGCCCTTCCTCGACGAGGGCGCCGAGACGGCGACAGCCGCGCAGCGCTGGGGCGTGGCGACCGAGCACCCGCGCATCCTGCTCGCCGCCGCCGGCGCGCGCCGCGGGGGCGGGGTGAGCGGCGTCGGCGGACACAACGCCGCGATGGCGGTGCTCGAGGCCGGCTAGATCGACCAGTCGCTCGGGAACGGCTCGCGGTTCGAGGGCAGGCGCGAGTCCGCCGCCCAGCGCACGACCCAGTCGGGCAGCACGAGTTCCGAGCGGTCGACGCCGAGCAGCGCCGCGAGCTCGGCGGTGTCGACGCTCCCGCCCCCGCGGCGCAGGAACCGCCCGGCCATGATGCCGACGGCGCACACCTCGCCGTCGCGCACGAAGCGCTGCTCGATGTAGACGACGCGCTCGTCGTAGCCGAGCACCTTGGTCTGCAGCTCGTATCTCACCCAGAGGTCGAGCGACCGGCGGAACGAGATGGTCTCGTACACCACGACGGGGTAGATGCCCGCGGCGCGCAGGGTGTCCCACATCCCCGCCCGGATCAGCAGGTCGAACCGGCCCAGATCCATGATCGAGAGGTAGACGCCGTTGTTGATGTGGCCGAGCAGATCGGTGTCGGTCGGCAGCACGCGCAGGGCGAGGCGCCCGAGATCGTGCACGCCGAGCTTCGAGCGCCGACGCGCGCGGAACATCACGAGGAGGGTGCGGAACCAGAGGTGCACGCGACGACGCTAGACGGTCGGCACGCCGCATCCGCCCCCGGTTGTCGGATCCCACGAGGCCGACGGGGTCGTCAGCGCGTGCGATGTGCGGGGATCGCGAAGCGCGGGCCGCGCCGCTCGTAGCCGACGCGCGCCGCCTCGATGAGCCTGACGACGCGCTGCCGGTGCCCCCGCCACGGCTCGAGCAGCTCCAGCATCGCCGCGTCGTCGACCCCGCGGCCGAGCGCCGGGTCGCCCAGGAGCGCGGCCCCCACCCGGCGGCTCAGGTGCAGGTCGCCCACGCTCACCCGGTCGGGGTCGCCGTGGGTGCGCTGCACCGTCTCGTGCGCCGTCCACACCCCGACGCCGGCGACGGTGCGCAGCGCCCCCGCGGCCTCGGCCGCGGAACGGGTCGCCGCCCGCTCGAGCGCGTCGCCGACCCGGAGCACCCGCTGGATCGTGTCGGCGCGCTGGGGCGTGACGCCGCAGCGGTGCCAGCTCCAGCTCGGGATGCCGCGCCAGCCCGCGAGCGCCGGCGGCACGCGCAGGCCGAGCGGAGCGGGGCCGGGCGCGTGCTCCCCCGCCAGGGTGACCAGCTCGCGCCAGGAGCGCTTCGCCTCGATGCCGGTGACCTTCTGCCCCAGGATCGAGGGCAGCAGCGCCACGAGGATGCGCCCCGTCGCGGGCAGTCGCAGGCCCGGCATCCGGCGGTGCAGCTCGCGCACCAGGGGGTGGCGCGAGGCGTCGAAGCCGCCCTCGTCGTCCCGCGCGCCGAGCAGGGCGGGCACCGAGTCGAGCGCGGCGTCGGCGCCGTCGCCCCAGGCGCGCGCGGTGATCCCCCCGCTCGTCTCGCGCAGCAGCAGGGAGGCGGTCCCCGCCTCGGTGCGGATCGCCAGCCACCAGCCCTCGGGCCCGCGGCGGATGGTCGGATCGGTCGAGCCCTGGGCGAGCGGCGCGAGGGTCGGGTCGAGGGCGACCGGGCGGGCGGGGCGGTAGAGCATCGCACGGCCGCCGGTCACGCGCTCACGATAGCCGCGACCCCCGCCGCAGAGCATTCCCGTGCCCTCCGGCGAGCAGGCCGCCCCGCGAGCGTGCCGCCCGACGAGCGTGCCGCCCGACGAGGGTGCCGACGACGACGAAGGGGGCGGCCCGAACCGGACCGCCCCCCATGTGGTGCTCGGATCAGCCGCAGGTCAGCGTCACGCCGTTGTCGAGCTCGTGCACGCCGGGGCCGAGGTCGGCGCACTGGCCGAGGGCCGCACCGGCGCCGACGGCGACCGCGATCACGATGATCAGGTAGATCACGATGAAGATGATCGACAGCACGATGCCGGCGGTCGCCGGACCGTTCTTGACGCTCGCGCGGTTCGACTGCACCTTCGCGACGATGCTGAGGATGAGCCCCAGCAGCGGGAACAGGAAGGCGAAGATCAGGCCGACGACGCCGAGCGTCTTGCCCGGAGCCGAGGCGGCGGGCGCCGCGGCGGGGGCGGGGGTTTCGGACAAGTGGGCTCCTAGGTCTCAGAAGGAGGGAATGCGGCGATCGCCGCTGCACGAAAGCTAGCGCCCCCGACGCCGCGGCGGAAGACACCCGGCCGACGCCATCCCCTCCTCACCCCGCGTCCCGGTGCGGAGCCGGAACGCGAGAAGGGCGGCCCCGCGGGGCCGCCCTTCCGTGACGCGATTCCGGTCAGTACGAGTTGCCGGCGGCGACGATCGAGCCGAACGCGACGAACCAGAGGATGAGGAACAGCACGCCGAGGGCGGTGAAGATGATCCCGAGGATCACGCCGACCTTGGCGGGGGTGTTCTGGAAGCCCGCGTCCTTCGACTGCTTGAGCGCGATGGCGCTCACGATCAGGCCGATGACGTTGGTGAAGAACACCAGGATGAGCCCGACGATGCCGAGCGTCTTGCCCGGGTAGTCCGCGGGCGCCGGGGCAGGGGCGGGAGTGGTCATGGAGGTCTCTCCTTCTCAGGACGGGCCGGCGACTCCGCCGGTTGCGCGGCATGCTAGCAAGTCGGGAGCCGTCGGTGACCCGCGCCCTTCCGAAGACGGCATGATGGATCCCGATGAGCATCGGAATCCTCACCAGCGGCGGCGACTGCCCCGGACTCAACGCCGTCATCCGCGCGGCGGTGCTGACCGGCAACAAGCTGCACGGGCTCGACTTCGTCGGCATCCGCGACGGGTGGCGCGGCCTCGTCGAGGCCGACCTCATGGAACTCGGTCGCCCCCAGGTGATGGGCATCTCCAAGCAGGGCGGCACGATCCTCGGCACCTCCCGCACCAACCCCTTCGAGTACGGCGGGGTCGAGAAGGTGCGCGAGGTCATGCAGTCCCACGGCATGGACGCGATCATCGCGATCGGCGGCGAGGGCACGCTGGCCGCCGCCAAGCGGCTGACCGACGAGGGCATCCCCATCATCGGCGTGCCGAAGACCGTCGACAACGACCTCTCCGCGACCGACTACACCTTCGGCTTCGACACCGCGGTGCAGATCGCGACCGAGGCCATGGACCGGCTGCGCACCACCGGCGACTCGCACGGCCGCTGCATGGTCGCCGAGGTCATGGGCCGGCACGTGGGGTGGATCGCGCTGCACTCCGGCATGGCGGCCGGCGCCCACGCGATCCTCATCCCCGAGCGCAAGACGAGCATGGACGAGATCTGCGGGTGGGTCGAGTCGGCCCACGCCCGCCGGCGGGCACCGCTCGTCGTCGTCGCGGAGGGCTTCAAGCTCGACACCATGGACGACGCGCACTCGGAGCGCGGGCTCGACGCCTTCGGCCGCCCGCGGCTCGGCGGCATCGGCGACATGCTCGCGCCCGAGATCGAGGCGCGCACCGGCATGGAGACGCGCGCGACGACCCTCGGGCACATCCAGCGCGGCGGCACCCCGACCGCCTACGACCGCGTGCTCGCCACCCGGTACGGCATGGCGGCGGTGGATGCGATCCTCGCCGAACGCTGGGGCCGCATGGTCGCGCTGCGCGGCACGCAGATCGTGCACGTGCCCTTCGAGGACGCTCTGGGCCGCCTCAAGACCGTGCCGCAGAGCCGCTACGACGAAGCGGCCGTGCTGTTCGGCTGAGGGCATGCGCGCACTCGTCGTGACCCGCGGGGCCGAGCCCGCCGCCGCTCTCGTGGAGGTGCCCGACCCGGTCGTGGGCGCCGGGCAGGTGCTCGTCGCCGTGCACTACTCGAGCCTCAACTTCAAGGACGCGCTCGCGCTCGGCGGTCGCCCCGGCGTGGTGCGCGCCGAGCGCCTCATCGCGGGCATCGACCTCGTCGGCGAGGTGGCGGCGAGCGGCACGGACGGCGTCGCGGTCGGCGACCGGGTGCTCGTCAACGGCTGCGGGCTCGGGGAGACCCGCGACGGCGGCCTCGCCGAGTTCGCGCTCGTGCCCGGCGACGCGGTCGTGCCGGTGCCGGCGGCCTTCACCCTGCGCCAGGCGGCCGCGATCGGCACCGCGGGCTACACCGCGCAGCTCGCGGTCACCACGCTCGACGACGCTCCCGAGGAGGGTCCCATCGCCGTGAGCGGGGCCCGCGGCGGCGTGGGCTCGATCGCGATCGCGTTGCTCGCCCGCGCGGGGCGCGAGGTCGTCGCCGTGACGCGGGATCCGTCGGCGGTCGACGATCTGCGTCGCCTCGGCGTTGAGCGGGCGATCAGGCTCGACGAGGCCCGTGGTTCGGGCCGCGCCCTGGACTCGGAGCTCTGGGCCGGCGCCGTCGACAACCTCGGCGGCGCCGTGCTGGCGGGCCTGATCGCCGCGACCCGGTACGACGGGGTGGTGGCCAGCTGCGGCATGGCGGCCGACGCGGGCCTCGCGACGACCGTCATGCCGTTCATCCTGCGCGGGGTGCGCCTCGTCGGCATCAACTCGGTGCTCACCCCGCGCGCGCGGCGGATCGCCGCGTGGGAGCGGCTCGCGCGCGAGCTCGACCCCGCGGTGCTCGAGGGGCTCGTCGACGAGGTCCCGCTCGCCGAGGCCCCGCAGGTCGCCGCGCGGCTCCTCTCCGGCGAGCACCGCGGGCGCACGGTCGTCGACGTCCGCCGCTGATCGCACGAAGCGGCGCGGAACGGGACGCCGTCGCGGCGCCCGTGCCACACTGGCGCGCATGGGGACCGTCATCGCCGCATCCGTGTTCGTGCTCGTCGCCGCGCTCGTGCACGTGCTCATCTTCCTGATGGAGTCCGTGCTGTGGTCGCGGCCCGGGGTGTTCCGCCGCTTCGGGGTCGCCGACGCGACCGAGGCCGCGACGCTGCGCGTCGCGATGTTCAACCAGGGCTTCTACAACCTGTTCCTCGCGCTCGGCGCGGGCACTGGCCTCGTGCTGCTGGGCATCGTCGGGTGGCAGCGTGCGGGACTCGCGATCGCCGCGTTCGCGCTGCTGAGCATGGTGCTCGCGGCGCTCGTGCTCATCGCGACGCGACGGTCGCTCTGGCGCGCCGCGCTCATCCAGGGCGGGCCGGCGCTCGTCGGGCTCGTGCTGCTGGTCGCGGCGCTGGGGCAGCCCGCCGGGGCGTGAGCCGCTAGCGGTCGGTCGCGTAGTCGACGAGGGCCTGCACGAGCGATCCCGAGGTGCGCTCCTCGGCGATCGCGTGCACGGGCAGACCCGCCGCCCGGGTGTCGAAGGCGGTGCGCGGGCCGATGCAGACGACCACGGTGCCCTCGGGCAGCGGCGCGAGCTGGGCCGCGATCTGCCGGGCGACGCTGCCGGAGCTGACGAGCACCGCGCGGATCCGCCCGGAGGCCACGTCCGACGCGACGCGCTCGGTGACGGGCACCCCGACGGTGCGATAGGCCGTGACGAACTCCGCCGAGAAGCCGAGGCGCGCCAGCCCCGCCTCGAGGGTGGGGTCGTTGAGCTCCGACTGGGGCACGAGCACGCGGGCCCCGACGGGCTCGGCCGGCCAGGAGCGGACGAAGCCGCGCGCGGAGTTGTCGGTCTCCGGCACGAAGTCGACGGGGTAGCCGGCGAGCGTGAGGGCGCCCGAGGTGGTCTCGCCGACCGCCGCGATCCGCGTGGTCTCGGGCACCTGGATGCCGAGCGAGACCATGACGTCGACCGTCGTCGCGCTCGACACGACCAGCCAGTCGAAGGCGCCCTCCGCCAGCCGCGCGAACGCGTCGGCGAGGCGCTCGGGATGCTCGGAGGGCGCGAAGTCGATCACCGGTGCGACGACGCCGACGGCACCGTGCTCGCGCAGCCGTGCCGCGGCGCGGTCGCCCCAGGCGCCGCCGCGCGGCACGAGCACGCGCCAGCCGGCGAGTTCGCGCCCGGGGGTCACCGCATCAGTCGTCGTCGCCGCCGAAGATCGCCCAGGCGACGAGCCCGATCGCGATCACGCCCACCGCGGCCGCGCCGACGATGAACGGGATGGGGTTCTCCTTGTAGGCCGCGACGGCCTTGCCGCTCAGCTGGTTCGCGGTCGCGCCCACCTGCTCGGCGCGCTTCTTGACGCTGAACTTGTCCTCGATCCCGTCGAGGGCGGCGGCCAGTTCGTGGCGCGCCTTCTGGGCGGCGGCCTTCGCATCCGCAGTGCTCATGACTGTCCTCGCTTTCCGATTCCCTTGATGGCCAGCAGGTCCTTCCGGAGGCTGTCGATCGACTCGGTCGGCACCGGCGGGATCCCGCGCTTCATGACGGCGTAGCCGATGAGTCCGACGATCACCGCGATCACCAGCAGGGCGGCCGCGACGAGCAGGGCGGCGAGCCAGCCGGGCATCACGAGCGAGAGCGCCAGCACGGCGGCGGTCAGCAGCACGCCGAGCATGCCCAGGAGCACGACGAGGGCGGCGAGGATGAGCCCCGCGCCGATGCCGAGCGCCTTGAGCTTCTCGGTGATCTCCGTCTTGATGAGGTCGATCTCGCGCTGCACGAGCTCCTGCACGAGCGTGGGGATGCTCGTGACGAGCTGGAGCAGCGACGGCGGACGCGTGCGTCCGCTCGGGGGTGCCGTGGTCATCCGGCTCTCCTCCCCGCGGCTCAGCTGGAGGACGAGGTCGAGCGCGACGAACCCGAGGAGCCCGACCGCGACGACGAGGACTTCGAGGCCGCCGTCGTCGACTTCTTCGGCGTGGCCGTGCTCGACTTGCCCTGCACCGAGGCGACGACCTTCTTGGCGTTGTCGGTGACGAACTCCGCGACCTCGGGCGCCTTGTCCTTCACGAAGTCCTGCACGTCGTCGACGCGGGCCTGCACGCGGGGGTCGTTCCAGACCCGCTGCGCGGCGGTCTTCATCTGCTCGTACTTCTCGCGCCCGGCGCGGGTGCCGAGCACGTAGCCCAGCCCGAGTCCGACGACGAAGAGGATCTTGCCCCTCATGATGCGCTCCTCGATCGATTCTCCAGCCGACGACCGGGCCGTTCACCCGGCCGCCGGAACGACTCTCCCACTGTTCCCCACTCCGCTCATTCCGTCAACGGAATGAGCTTGGGAATACCCTCCGAGGGGTCGCCCGCGGCACCCTCCCCCGTGCCAGGGCACGTCGGGTGTGGGTGAAGGCGCCGCGGGCGGTTCAGTCTGCGCGGGTTCCGGCGGCGGCGTCCCGGCGTCGCAGGCGACGCACGAGGAGCAGCACTCCGCCGACCCCGAGCAGGGTCAGTGCCGCGGCGGTCAGCCCGAGGGGGGCCGCGCCGGTGAAGGCCAGGTGGGTTCCGCAGCTGGCGACGTCGACCGCGGCGACCGTCAGGGTCCACGAGTCGGGACCGTCGATCACGTAACCGGGATCGGCGGTCGCCTGCACCAGGTAGGTGCCCGCGGACACACTCGTGGTGGCGGCCGTGATCGGGGCGCTGGTCACGGTGCCCACGGTCTTCGCCGCGCCGCTGCCCCCGCTCACGCTGAGGAGCGTGTAGCTCACGCCGTCCATCAGGGCGACGGTGATCGCGCCCGGCGCGACCTTCCCGGCCGAGCAGGTCTCGGCGGTGACCGAGGCGCTCGGCGTGACCGGCGTCAGGTGCTGCTCGCACTCGAGCGGGAACTCGTCGACGGTCACGACGAACACCCGGGTGCCCACGATGATCCAGCCCGGATCCGCGGTCGCCGTGACGGTGTAGTCGCCCTGCGGGTAGGGGAAGCGGTGCTCCCCGGGTCCCGAGGTGTCGACCGCGGTGCCGTCGATGTCGTAGCTCACGTGATCGGTGTGCGGGATCACGACGTCGCCGTCACCGAGCTGCCCGGTCGTCGTGTCGCAGGTCTCCGGCTCGCCGTAGGCGAGCGCCGTGATGGTGAGTCCCTCGTCGCACGCGGTCGCGGGCGCGGTGATCGTGAAGGTGAAGCTGTCGTCGCCGACGAGCGTGTAGTCCGCCGAGGCGACCCGCACATCCACGACGACCGTGCCGGGCTGCACCGGGTAGTCGACCGGGCCGACGATGTCGGTGCCGCCGATCGAGTAGATGAGGCCCTCGACCGCGGGGATGCTCACGTACGCCGTCGCGATGCCGCCGTTGACCGTGTCGCAGACCTGCGAGGTCGCCTTCGGGGGCTTCGAGATGGCGCAAGTAGTCTTCGCGCCGAGGTCGCCGCTGAAGAACTCCTCCTGCGGGTCGCTCGGGTCGGTGCCGAAGTGGTAGCCGGGCAGCGGGGTCGCGCGCACCTTCCAGGCGCCCTGGATGCCGTCGCCCTCGATGAGCTCGTAGAGCACGCCCTCGGTGGTCGGCAGGGTGACCGAGCCGTCCATGTCGCACGCCGTGATGGAGGTCACCGTCGGGGTCACCGGGACGACCTGCGTCTCGCAGTCCCAGCCGACGAGCTTCGGCTCGACGACGAGGTCCTTCCACTCGGAGGGTCCGTCGAGCACGTAGTCGATCGCGTTGTCGACTGCGGCGGTCACGGTGTAGGTGCCGGGGCCGGCGAAGGTCGGGGTCACGGTGAAGATGATGTGCGGCTGGTCGGTGATGACGAGCGAGCCGTCGGTGTCGCACGTCGGCGGCGCGACGGTCGGGACGGCCGAGACCTTGAGGGTCTGCACGCTGCCGCAGTCGAGGGGGCCCGTCCAGGTCCCTCCGGCGCTGCTGGCCGCCTCGATGCGGTAGATGTTGCCGGGGAGCTCGCCGACGCCGAAGGTGTAGTCGATGTGCCCGAGCAGGACGTCGCTCGTCGAGAGCTGCACGACGTCTCTGTTGTAGGGGACGAGCCCGAGTCCGTCGAACCCGTAGTCCGAACCCGGAACGACCCGCGCGCCGATCTGGAACTCGCCCGAGTCCTCGCGGAAGATGCGCAGCGTCATGGTGTCGCCGGCGACGAGGGGGCGGCCGAGGTCGGTGCTGGCGTACCCGCACTCGACGTGGATCCCCGGCGGGTTGCTGCAGTTCGCCGGGAACTGGCTCGCGCTGAGCGTGATCGAGCTCGCCTTCTCGACGCCCCAGATCGGCCAGCGGCCGGTGACGTCGAGGGTCAGGTCCTGCGCGCTCTCGACGGTCTCGGTGAAGGTCACCGGGGTCGGGCCCGAGAGCACGGTACCCACGGGCACCACGCCCGGTCGCGACGAGGCGATGATGACGGCCTGGTACTCCGCCTCGGGCTCGGAGTTCTGCACCGACCAGGTGACGGTGTAGGTGCCGTCGGCGGCGCAGGCGACATCGGCGCCGAGGACGGGGTGCGAGGCGGTGGCGGGGGCCGCGACCGCGACCGTCGCCAGACCGGCTCCGATCGCGATCGCGGCCAGAACCGCGAGCAACTTCTTCAACACGGGTAACTACCAGGGGTGTCGGGGGCAGGGAACTGCTACTCGAGAGACACCCCGGTCCGTGGACCGGTCGGGTAGGCGTCACAGGGGAGTCGTGCCGGATCGGGGCGGGGGCCCCGGCGGGTTCCGAGCGGTGACTCGAGAAGTGACAGTAGCGACCCCCCGAGCGGGGGGCAAGTCCCGCGCCCCCCATTCGGGGCTCAGGATCCGCTCAAGGCCCCACCCGAGCGGCCCCCCGGCGCCGGTCGGCGCCCGGTTCGGCCGGGCCCGGCGCCGCTCAGTGCACGTACTCCAGCAGGTCGACGCCGATCGTGCGCAGCACGTCGAGCGCGCGCAGCCGGGCGGTCATCCCGTCGTCGTGGAACTGCAGCGACACCGCGTAGGCGACGCCGGCGCGCGGCCCCCGCAGCAGGCCGGCCTCGCTGCGCACCCCGCTGTCGGAGCCGGTCTTGTTCACCAGGCTGAGGCCGTGATCCGCCCCCCGATGGGCGAGCGGGTCGAGACCGAACGCGCTCGCCACGAGCGAGAGGTCGGTGTTGAGCGAGAGCCAGCCGAGCACGCGGCTCGAGGTGAGGGTGTCGACGACGGATCCCATCGCGAGCGACCGGAACAGCCAGGTGAGCTCGGCGACCGACCCGATCGAGAGCTGCGGGGCGTCGTCGGGGCCGCGGCTGTCGCGCACGAGGTCGAGCAGCGCCGTGCGCTGGAGCCCGAGGGACTCGGTGCGCAGCCGCACCGCCTCGAGCCCGACGTGGCGCAGCAGCACGTTGGTGGCGAGGTTGTCGCTCGTGGCGCCGACCAGGGTGGCGAGGTCGGCGACGGGAAGGGAGGGGGCCTGCAGGTGCTGCCAGAGGCCCGAGTCGCCCACCAGGTCGCGCGCGGTGCGGTCGAGGATGCCGTAGCCCGACTCGTCGCGCTCGGTGATGCGCGCGGCCACCTCGATGAGCAGCAGGATCTTGCCGATGCTCGCGGTGGGCAGCACGATGCGCTCGTCGATCGCCAGCAAGGAGCGACCGGAGTCGAGGTCGAGCACCGAGGCCGAGACCTGCGCGCCCTCGTAGGCGAGCTCGCCGAGCGCCGTGAAGCTCGCCGAGAAGCTCTCCGCCGGTTCGGGGCTGCGGTGCCGGGGCGCACCGGAGGACCGGACGCGGCTGCGCCGGTCGCGGGTGGTCGCCCCGTCTACCAAATGGTCACTCGCTCCTCGGGGGGGAGCCAGAGCGCATCGCCCTCGCGAACGCCGAACGCCTCGGCGAACGCGTCCAGATTACGGACGATCTGGTTGCACCGGAACTCGGCGGGCGAGTGCGGGTCGATCGTCAGCAGGCGGATCGCCTCCTCGTCGCGCAGCTTCGTGCGCCACGCCTGCGCCCAGGAGAGGAAGAACCGCTCCGCCCCCGTCATGCCGTCGATCACCGGCGGGGCGATCGGGGCGCCCGAGTCGTCGGTGCCGAGCGAGAGCAGGTAGGCCTTCCACGCGATCCCGAGGCCGCCGAGGTCGCCGATGTTCTCACCGAGGGTGAGCTCGCCGTTGACGTGATAGCCGGGCGCCTGCGCGAGCTCGAGTGCCGAGTACTGCGCGACGAGCGACGCGGTGCGCGCGCGGAACGCCTCCTTGTCCTCCGCGGTCCACCAGTCGACGAGCCGGCCGTCGCCGTCGAAGCTGCTGCCCTGGTCGTCGAAGCCGTGGCCGATCTCGTGGCCGATGACGGCGCCGATCGCGCCGAAGTTCGCGGCCGCGTCGCGGGTCTCGTCGAAGAACGGGTACTGCAGGATCGCGGCGGGGAACACGATCTCGTTGAAGCCGGGGTTGTAGTACGCGTTGATCGTCTGCGGGGTCATGAACCACTCGTCGCGATCGATCGGCGCGCCGATCTTGCCGAGCTCGCGCTGGAACTCGAACTCGACCCCGGCCCGCACGTTGTCGAGCAGGTCGCCGGGGCGGATGTCGAGGGCCGAGTAGTCGCGCCAGCGCACCGGGTAGCCGATCTTGGGGGTGAACTTCTCCAGCTTCTCGAGCGCCCGCTGCCGGGTCGCGTCGGTCATCCAGTCGAGCTCGCCGATGCTGCGGCGGTAGGCCTCGACGAGCCAGGCGACCAGCTCGTCCATGGCCTCCTTCGCGCGCGGCGGGAAGTGCCGCTCGACGTAGGCGCGCCCGACGGCCTCGCCGAGCGCCCCCTCGACGACGGCGACCCCGCGCTTCCAGCGCGGCCGCAGCTCCTGCGCGCCGGTGAGGGTGCGGCCGTAGAAGTCGAAGTTCGCGAGCACCGCCTCGCCGTGCAGGTACGCGGCGGCCCCGCGGATCACCTGCCAGCTCAGCCAGTCGCGCCAGGCCTCGAGCCGGTCGTCGCTCCACAGTGCCGCGAGACCCTCGACGAAGGAGGGCTCCCGCACGACGACCTCGGCGAACGCCGGCGCCGCAACCCCCATCGCGTCGCGCCACGCGTCGAGCAGGGCGGCGCGGTCGCCGGCGAGCGCGCCGACACCGCTCCACGGCAGGAGGTTGTAGGTGGCGTTCGCATCGCGCGTGCGCACGTTGTCCCAGTGCGCGAGCGCGAGCTCGGTCTCGAGCGCCAGGATGCGCTCCGCACGCTCGGCCGGCGCGTCGAGACCGGCGAGGCCGAGCATCCGCTCGAGGTGGGCGCGGTAGGCGGTGCGGATCGCGGCGAAGCGCTCCTCGCGGTAGTACGACTCGTCGGGCAGGCCGAGGCCGCCCTGTTCGAAGAACGCGAGGTAGCGCTCGGGGTCGCCGGGGTCGTTGTCGATGAAGACGTGCAGGAACCCGCCGACCCCCAGTCGCTCGAGGCGCCCGAGCTCGGCGACGAGCGTGGGCACGTCGGCGATCGCCGCGACCGCGGCGAGGTCGCCGCGGATCGGGTCCCAGCCGAGGGCCTCGACGCGCTCCTCGTCCATGAAGCTCGCGTAGAGGTCGCCGACCTTGCGCTCGTCGGTGCCGGCGGGGGCGTCGGCCGCCTCCTCGACGATCGCGTGCACCGCCCTCTCGGCCTCCTCGGCGAGCTGGTAGAAAGTTCCCCAGCGCGCCTTGTCGGCGGGGATCTCGGTGCGCTCGATCCAGCGCCCGTTCATGTGGCGGAACAGGTCGTCCTGCGCGCGCACCGCGCTGTCGCGTTCCTCGGTCTCGATGCCGGAGGGGAGCGTCGGGTCGGATGCCGTCGGAGCCATGGGGGAAGCCTAAGGCGGGCGCTTAGGCTGTCGGGATGCCGCCGTCGCCCGCTGCCGTGCCCGCGCCCGTCGTGGCGCCGGCCGCGCCGCCTCGGGGGGTCGTCGCCTGGCGCACGGCCGTCTTCCTCGTGTTCGCCGCGAACGGCCTCGCGATGGCGACCTGGATCGCGCGCATGCCCGCGCTGCGCGACCATCTCGCGCTCGCCACCTCCACCGTCGGCCTGCTCGTGCTCTCGGTGTCGGTCGGCGCGATCCTCGGCATGATCGTCGGCGGCCACCTCGTCGCCTGGGCCGGCGACCGCATCGTGCTGCAGATCGCGCTCGCCCTCACCGGCGTCTCGCTGTTCGTCGTCGCGGGCGGCGGCTTCGTGCTCGACTCCGGCATCGTCGCGGCGATCGGCTTCGCGATCTTCGGCTTCTCGAGCGGGATCACCGACCTCGCCATGAACATCTCCGGCTCGGGCGTCGAGCGGGCCACGAACTCGCCGATCATGCCCTGGTTCCACGCCTCGTGGAGCCTCGGCACGGTCACCGGGGCCTTCGCCGGATCGGGGCTCGCGTTCGCGGGCGTCTCCCCGCTCGCGCACCTGCCGGCGGTCGGCGCGATCGTGCTCGTCGTCGCGCTGCTGATCGTGCGCTGGCTGCCGCGCGACTCGACCGCGGGCACCCTCGAGGAGGGTGCCGCGAAGCCCGGCTTCGGCGAGCGGATGCGCATCTGGCTCGAGCCGCGCACCCTGCTGATCGGGCTCATCATGCTCGGCATGGCCTTCACCGAGGGCTCGGCGAACGACTGGGTCGCGCTCGCCTTCATCGACGGCCGCGGGCTCGACAACGGCGGCGGGGCCTTCGCGTTCGGCCTCTTCGCCACCGCCATGACGGTGGGCCGGATCGCGGGCGTGCCCCTGCTGCGGCGCTTCGGCCGGGTCGCGGTGCTGCGGGGCGCCTCGCTCGCGGCGGCGGTCGGGCTGGCGGTCGTGATCCTCGTGCCGGTGGTGCCGATCGGGCTCGCCGGGGTCGTGCTGTGGGGCCTGGGCGCCTCGCTCGGCTTCCCGGTGGGCATCTCGGCGGCGGCCGACGACCCGCGCACGGCGGCCGCGCGGGTGTCGGCGGTGACGACGGTCGGCTACACCGCGTTCCTGGTCGGACCGCCGCTCATCGGGTTCGTCGGCGAGCACATCGGACTGCTGAACGCGCTGTGGATCGTGCTCGCGCTCATCGTGGTGGCGACGCTCGCGGTGCCGGCGGCGCGCCCTCCCCAGGCCCGCCCGAGCGAGGCGTCGCCCACCGCCTGAGGGCCTCGATCGGCTCGCGCAGCGCGGCGCCGCGGGCGGTGAGCGCGTAGGCGCGGGTGTTGTGGTGCAGCGGCAGCCGCCGCAGCACCCCCGCCTCCTGCAGTTCGCGCAGGCGCGTGGCGAGGATGTTGGTGGGCACCCCGAGCCGGCGCTGCAGGTCGCCGTAGCGCTGCGGGCCGTCGAGCAGCTGCTCGACGATGAGCAGCGCCCAGCGCGCGCCGACGACCTCGAGGGCGGCCGCGAGGTCGCTCCACTCCGGGCCGCCGGCGGCCGGGTCGCCGCCCGCCGTCACGCGGTGGGCGCCTCGTCGGGGCGCATCCAGAACGGCGAGTAGTGGTAGCCGTCCGGGTCGTCGAACTGCCGCTGGTACATGAAGTCGTAGTCGTCGATGTCGCCGATGCGACCACCCGCGGCGCCCGCCGCTTCGACGAGGGCGTCGACCGCCTCCCGGCTCGGGAGATCGAACGACACCGTCACCTTCGAGGGCGTGTCGGCGTCGCCGACGAGCGCCTCGGTGCCGCCGACCCGCGCGTACATCTCGCGGGTGCCGAGCATGAGGTACTGCTCGGGGGCGATGGCGAAGCAGGCGACGTTCTCGTCGGACATCGCCGGGTTGTAGGTCCACCCGAGCGCGGCGTAGAACGCGCTGGCGCGCTCGACGCTCTCGACCGGGCAGGTGATGAAGAGGCTCATGCGCGCACACTTGCAAAAAGCAAGTGTGCTGTCAATGGTGAATCCGCGATCGGGGCGGCGACGCGGTACGGGCCGGCCGCGGGCGGCGACGCCCGAGACGTACCCTCGTCGCATGGCGACGCGGCGGATCCTGATCATCGGCGGCACCGGCACGATCAGCTCCCCGATCAGCCGGCTCGCCGTCGAGCGCGGCTGGGACGTCACCCTCCTCAACCGCGGAACCCAGAGCACCCGGCCGGTCGTCGAGGGCGCACGCAGCCTCGTCGGCGACGCGAGCGACCCGGCGAGCCTCCGCGCCGCCGTGGGCGACGAGGAGTTCGACGTCGTCGCGAACTTCCGCTCCTTCCTGCCCGCGCAAGCGGCGGCCGACGTCGAACTGTTCGCCGGCCGCACGGGACAGTACGTCTACATCTCCTCCGCCTCCGCCTACCAGAAGCCGATCGCGCAGCTGCCGATCGTCGAGTCGACGCCGCTGCACAACCCCTTCTGGCAGTACTCGCGCGACAAGGCCGCGAGCGAGGCGGTGCTCATGGACGCCTACCGCGAGCGGGGCTTCCCGGTGACGATCGTGCGGCCGAGCCACACCTACGACGCCGCGATGATCCCGCTCGACGGCGGCTGGACCACGCTGCAGCGCATGCGCGAGGGTCGGCCGATCGTGATCCACGGCGACGGCACGAGCTGGTGGGCCCTCACCCACGCGCGCGATCTCGCGCCGGCCTTCGTCGGGCTGCTCGGCAACCCGCACGCCCTCGGCGCCGCCGTGCACATCACGAGCGAGGAGAGCCTCACCTGGGACGCGATCGCCCAGCTGCTGGGGCGCGCGCTCGGCGTCGAGCCGACGATCGTGCACGTCGCGAGCGAGGCGATCGCCGCCGTCCGCCCGGAGGCCGCCGGCGGGCTGCTCGGCGACAAGGCGCACTCGGTGCGCTTCGACAACAGCCGCATCCGCTCGCTCGTGCCCGGCTGGGTGGCCCCCACCGGCTTCGCCGAGGGGGCGCGTGAGATCGTCGAGTGGCACCTCGCCGACCCGGAGCGGCAGAGGGTCGACCCGGAGCTCGACGCCGCTCTCGACCGGATCATCGAGCGCTTCGGCGCCTGAGCCGCGACGCCTGCGGCCCGTAGGATCGCCCGGTGCGCCTCGTCATCGCCCGCTGCTCCGTGGATTACGCCGGCCGGCTCTCGGCGCACCTCCCGCTGGCCACCCGGCTGCTGCTGGTCAAGGCCGACGGTTCGGTGCTCGTGCACTCCGACGCGCTCAGCTACAAGCCGCTCAACTGGATGAGCCCGCCGTGCACCCTCGCGATCGAGGAGGTCGACTCCGAGCGCGCGGCCGCGGGCGTCACCGAGCTGTGGCGGGTGACGCACGCGAAGACCGCCGACATGCTCGTGGTGTCGATCCACGAGATCCTGCACGACTCGCAGCACGAGCTCGGCGTCGACCCCGGTCTGCAGAAGGACGGCGTCGAGGCCGACCTGCAGCGCCTGCTGGCCGAGCAGATCGAGCTGCTCGGCCAGGGCTGGCAGCTCGTGCGCCGGGAGTACATGACGGCGATCGGGCCGGTCGACATCCTCGCGAAGGATGCCGCGGGCGCCTCGGTCGCCGTCGAGATCAAGCGCCGCGGCGGCATCGACGGCGTCGAGCAGCTCACCCGCTATCTCGAGCTCATGAACCGCGACCCGCTGCTCGCGCCGGTCGCCGGGGTCTTCGCGGCGCAGGACATCACGCCCCAGGCCCGCACCCTCGCCGAGGATCGCGGGATCCGTTGCCTGCTGCTCGACTACGACGCGATGCGCGGGCTCGAGACCGGGCACACGAAGCTGTTCTGAGCTGCCGCCCGCGGGCGCCCGCCTAGGCTGATCGGGTGCCCGCCGTCACGCCCTCGCGCTTCAGCGCGGTGCTGTTCGACCTCGACGGCACGATCGTCGACTCGGCGCCGGGCATCACCTCGAGCCTCGGGTGGATGTACGAGCAGCTCGGCCTGCCCGTGCCGCCTCCCGCCGAGCTGCTGCGCTGGGTGGGGCCGCCGATCCTCGACTCGATGCGCGACCTGGCCGGGTTCGACCCCGAGCAGAGCGTCCGCGCGCTCGACATCTACCGCGAGCACTACCTGCACACCGGGGTGTTCGACGCGCAGGTCTACCCCGGCGTGCCCGAGGTGCTGCGCGCGATCCACGAGGCCGGCATCCCGCTGTCGCTCGCGACCTCGAAGCCCGAGACGCCCGCGCGCATGATCCTCGACCACTTCGGGCTCTCGCCGTACTTCGACGAGTTCACGGGGGCGAGCGACGACGAGACCCGCAGCTCGAAGGACGCCGTCGTCGAGGAGGCGCTGCGCCGCCTCGCGCGCGACGGCGCCGACCTCGACCGGCCGGTGCTCGTCGGCGACCGCCACCACGATGTCGAGGGGGCCGCCGCCCACGGGGTGCCGACGATCTTCGTCACCTGGGGCTACGGCGCCCCCGCCGAGCACGCCGGCGCCCGCGCGGTCGTCGACACCACCGACGAGCTGTTCGAGGCCCTCGCCCTGCGACGCCGCGCCGCCTGAGCCTCATCGAGACGCCTCAGCGGGCGATGAGTTCCACCGCACGCGCGTAGAGGCCGGGCAACCGCGCGGCGAGCGGCACGACGGCGCCGTGCAGGGGCGTCGACGCGGCGAAGGCGAGGGCGCGGGTCGCGCGGCGCACGTCGCGGCCGGCCCGGCGCCAGTCGGCCTCGTAGCGGGCGGGATCCCCCTCGAGCACCGCGCGCACCGCGAGGCGCGCGTGCTCCAGCCCCAGGCGCAGCCCCTCCCCCGTGATCGCGTCGACGTAGCCCGAGGCGTCGCCGGCGAGCAGCACGCGCCCGGCGGTGCGCGCCCGGGTCAGCTGGCGGAACGGCCCGGCGCCGCGATCCTGCCCGGCGACCTCGGCGCCGCGCAGCCGCGCGTCGAGCGCGGGCGCCGCGGCGACGGCGTCGCCGAAGGCGACGCCCTTGCGCCCGAGCAGCGCGACGCCGACGACCCCGTCGGCGGTCGGGGTCACGTAGAGCTCGCCGAGCGGCGTCCAGTGCACCTCGATCGCGTCGTTCCACGCCGGGATCGCGTAGTGCCGACGGATGCCGAACCGTCGCCTCGGGCGCGGCGCGGGCCGCGCGAGGCCGAGGGAGCGCGCCACCGCGGAGTGCAGCCCGTCGGCCGCGATGAGCCAGCGCGCCCGGATCGGGGCGGGGGCGCAGTCGTCGTGACGTTGGCCGTGGGCGGTCACGCCGTCCGGCTGGCGGTCGACGCCGGTGACCTTGAGCGGCACCGTGCGCGCGCCGAGTTCGCGAGCCCGCGCGGCGAGCGCGGCGTGCAGGGTCGTGCGGCGCACCCCGCGGCCGGGTCCGTCCGTGAAGTCGTGCCGCACCTCGTGGTGCGCGTCGCGGTAGACGACGCCGCGCAGTTCGGCACCGCGCGGGTCGACGCCGAGCCGGGCGAGCGCCGGCAGGGCGCCCGGCAGCAGGCCCTCGCCGCAGGCCTTGTCGATCGGGCCTTCGCGGGGTTCGGCGATCAGCACCTCGAGGCCCGCGAGCCGCGCCTCGATGGCCGCGGCGAGCCCGACCGGCCCGCCGCCCACGACGAGCAGATCGGCGTCCGCGCTCACGAGCGCGGGGGGGCCGGGCGGCGCCGCGGCTTGGTCGAGCCGAAGCGGGTGTCGACCGGCCGGACCGGCCGGGAGGTGCGGGTCATCGCGGTCACCGTGCCGGTGCGACCGACGCCCTCGGTCGCGGCGGCGAGCGCGCGGTTCTCCACCGGGATGCGGAAGCCCAGCAGCAGCACGGCGTTGAGCACCGTGAAGACGACCGCCGTGATCCAGGCGGTGTGCACGAGCGGCAGCGCCACCCCCTCGATCACGACGATGAGGTAGTTCGGGTGTCGGAGCCAGGCCCAGCGGTACGGCCCGCGGCGGGAGAGGCCGGCCCCCGGCACCACGATGACGCGGGTGTTCCACTGCCAGCCGAGCGAGCGGATCACCCAGTACCGCCCGACCTGGCACAGCACGGCGATCGCGAGCATCGGCCAGCCGAGCGCGGGGACGAAGGGCCGCGCGAGCAGCCACACCTCCGCGACGGCGCCGATCAGCAGCCCGACGTGCAGAGCTACCATGAACGGGAAGTGCCCCTGCCCGCTCTCCACGCCGCCGTGCCGGAACGCGCGCGCCGCGTGCCGCCGCGAGATCGCGAGCTCGTTGATGCGCTCGAGCCCGACGAGCAGCACGAAGAGGGTGAAGAGGATCGCGCTGATCATGCCGCCCATTCCAGCAGCACGTATTCGCTCGTGACACCCGGCCCGAGCGCGAACAGCAGGCCCCGCGCGCCCGCGGGCTGATCGAGGCCGCCGGCGAGCACGTGCAGCACGGAGGCCGAGGAGAGGTTGCCCACCGCCTCGAGCGAACGCCAGCTCGGCTCGAGCTGGGCGCGGGTCAGCTCGAGCCCGCGCTCGAAGGCCTCGAGCACGCGCGGGCCGCCGGGGTGCGCGATCCAACGGTCGACGTCGGCGCGGGTCAGCGCGTGCTCGGCCAGCAACGCCTCGACCTCGATCGCGACGTTGGCGTCGATCGTGTCGGCGACGCCCGCGGTCAGCACGATGCGGAATCCGGTGCCCCCGATGTCCCACCCGATGACGCTCTCGGTGTCGGGGTGCAGGGCGCTGCGGGTGCCGAGGATCTCGGGGCCCGGCAGTCCGAGCTCGGCCGCCCGCTCGGCCCCGACCATCATGACCGCGGCGGCGCCGTCGCCGAACAGGCCGCTCGCGACGAAGTTCGCGACCGAGGCGTCGTCGCGCTGCAGGGTGAGCGAGCACAGCTCGACCGAGACGAGCACCGCCACGTCGCGCGGATGCCCCCGCAGGTAGTCGTGCACGCGCGCGATCCCGGCGGCGCCGGCCACGCACCCCAGCCCGAAGGAGGGGATGCGCTTGACGTCGGGCCGCAGCCCGAGCGCCGGCACGAGGCGGGCGTCGATCGAGGGGGCGGCGATGCCCGTGACCGAGGTGAAGAAGAGGTGGTCCACGTCGCGCGGCGCGAGCCCGACGCGCTCGAGGGCCTCGCGCAGCGCGGTCGCGGCGAGCCGGGTGCCCTGCTCGATCCACACGCCGTTGGCCGCCTCGAAGCCGCCGAGCTCCCGGTAGGCCTCGAGCGGCAGGATGGTGTGCCGGGTGCCGATGCCGCTGTTCGCGTGCAGGCGCTCGAGCACCGCGCGGCGGGTGTCGTCGGCGCCGGCGATGAGCTCGCCGAGTTCGCGCGCGATCTCGGTCTGCGGGTAGACGTGCTCGGGCAGAGCCGGCTGCACCGCGATGATCCGGCTCATGCCGGGACGGTAGCACCCGCACGCGGCGGGCCGTCGGGCGTCGACCGCGCTCTCAGGCGGCGCCGAGGCGCACGCCGCGGCGCTCGCCCGGCGCCGACCTCAGTCTCCGCTCGGGGGCACCGCGCGCTGCTCGGGACCGACGTACTCCGACAGCGGCCGGATGAGCGCGTTCGCCTCGAGCTGCTCGCGGATGTGGGCCGTCCACCCCGTCACGCGGCTCGCCACGAACAGCGGGGTGAACTGCTCGGTGTCGAAGCCGATCAGGTGGTAGGCGGGGCCGCTGGGGTAGTCCAGGTTGGGCTTGATCTGCTTGCGCTGCTCCATCGCGGCCTCGAGCGCGTCGTACTTGGCGGCGAGCGCCGCGCCGTACTCCGGCGAGCGGTCGAGGTCGGTGCCGCACGCCGCGATGAGCGTGTCGAGCGCGGCCTTCATGGTCGGGACGCGCGAGTCGCCGTTCTTGTAGACCCGGTGCCCGAAGCCCATGATCTTGCGCTTCTCGGCGAGCGCCGTGTCGAGCCAGGCCGCCGCGTCGCCCTCGCCGATCTCGTCGAAGACCTGCATGACCGCCTCGTTCGCCCCGCCGTGCAGCGGGCCCTTGAGCGCGCCGATCGCGCCGACGACGGCCGAGTAGAGGTCGCTCAGGGTGCTCGTGATGACGCGCGCGGTGAAGGTCGAGGCGTTGAAGGAGTGCTCGGCGTACAGGATCATCGACACGTCGAAGGCGTTCACGACGACCAGGTCGGGCACCTCGCCGAAGGTCATGTGCAGGAAGTTGGCCGAATAGCCGAGGTCGTCGCGCGGCTCGACGAGCTCCTGGTGGCGGCGACGGCGCTGGTCGTAGGCGACGACCGCGGGCAGCTGCGCCCAGAGCCGGATCGCCTTGTCGAGGTTCGCCTCCGGGCTCGCGTCGGCGGCGCTCGGGTCGCTCGCGCCGATCGCGCTCACCGCGGTGCGGACCACATCCATCGGATGCGCCTCCCGCGGCAGCAGGTCGATCGCCGCCTTGGCCGTGTGCGAGAGGTGCCGGTTCGCCCGCTCGAGCGTCTCGAACTCGGCCAGCTGCTGCGGGGTCGGCAGCTCGCCGTTCCACAGCAGGTAGGCGACCTCCTCGAAGGTGCGGTGGGCGCACAGATCCTGCACGGGGTAGCCGCGGTACAGCAGCGAGTTGGTCTCGGGGTTGACCTTCGAGATCGCGGTGGTGTCGACGACGACGCCCGCGAGCCCCTTCTTGATGTCGGTATCGGTCATGGTGGGGGTCCTTCCGGTCACGACGAACGGTTGCTGCGGAGGTCGAAGGCGGCGACGCCGTCGTCGAAGGCGGCGTAGCCCGCGTAGTCGACGACCTCGTAGAGCCTGGCCCGAGTCTGCATGACGGGAACCTGACTGTGCAGGGATCCCTCGGCGGCGAGCGCGTCGAGGCCGCGCTCGATCGCGCCCATCGCGAGCCGCTGCAGCGAGACCGGGAAGATCACCATGTTCATCCCGACGTCCTGCAGCTGGGCGACGGTGAACAGCTCGCTCTTGCCGAACTCGGTCATGTTGGCCAGCAGCGGCACGTCGACCGCCGCGCGCATCGCCGCGAACTCGGACAGGTCGGCCATCGCCTCGGCGAAGATCGCGTCCGCGCCCGCGTCGACGAGCGCCTTCGCCCGGCGGATCGCCGCATCCAGTCCCTCGACGCCGCGGATGTCGGTGCGCGCCATGACGACGAAGTCCGGGTCGCGCCGGGCCTGAACGGCGGCCCGGATGCGGTTCACCGCGGTCGCCTCGTCGACGACCTCCTTGCCGTCGAGGTGCCCGCAGCGCTTGGGGTTCACCTGGTCTTCGAGGTGCACGCCGGCGACGCCCGCGTCCTCGAGCAGCTGCACCGTGCGCGCGACGTTCATCGGCTCGCCGAACCCGGTGTCGCCGTCGATGAGGGCGGGCAGGTCGGTGTTCCGCGCGATCTGGCCGCCGCGCTGCGCGACCTCGGTGAGGGTCGTCAGCCCGATGTCGGGCAGGCCGAGTTCGTTCGACATCACCGCGCCGGAGATGTAGACGCCCTCGAAGCCCTTCTCCTGGATGATCGGCGCGCTCAGCGGCGTGAACGCCCCCGGGAAGCGCTGGATCGTTCCGCTCGCCAGTCCCGCCCGGAAGGCACGGCGCTTCGCGTTCGGGGTGACGGTCGAGTGCAGCATGAGGATCCTCCGCTCAGAACAGTCCGCGCGGCGGGGTGGGCAGCCCGGCGGCGGTGATCGTCAGACCGCCGAGCTCCGCGGCGCTCAGCTGCGGCAGGCGCTGGGCGAGGTCGAGGAACCGGGCGATCTCGTCCGGCGCGAGCACGCCCTCGGCGAGGGTCTCGAACTTGCGCACGTAGTCGGCGCGGGCGAAGGGGCGCGCCCCGAGCGGATGCGCATCCGCGACCGCGATCTCGTCCACGAGGCGCGACCCGTCGACCATCTCGACCTCGATGCGCCCGCCGAAGGCCATCTCGTCGGGGTCGGTGGAGAGGTAGCGCCGGGTCCACTCCGCATCCTCGGCGGTCGTGATCTTCCTCCACAGCGCGACGGTGTCGGGTCGGGCGGCGCGCTCGGGCGCGTAGGAGTCGACGTGGTGCCAGGCGCCGTCCTGCAGGGCGACCGCGACGATGTAGGGGATCGAGTGGTCGAGGGTCTCGCGCGTCGCCGTCGGGTCGTACTTCTGCGGGTCGTTCGCGCCGGAACCGATCACGTAGTGGGTGTGGTGGGAGGTGTGCAGCACGATCGAGGCGACCTTCTCGGGGTCGCGCAGCTCGGGGTGCTCGGCGCCGAGCTTGCGGGCGAGGTCGATCCAGGCCTGGGCCTGGTACTCGGCCGAGTGCTCCTTCGTGTAGGTGTCGAGGATCCCGAGCTTGGCCTCGCCGGGGCCGGGCAGCGGCACCTCGTAGCGGCCCTCGGGCCCGTCGAGCAGCCAGGCGATGACCCCGTCTTCGCCCTCGTAGATCGGCGACGGCGAGGTCTGCCCGCGCAGGGCGCGGTCGACCGCCTCGACCGCCATCTTGCCGGCGAAGGCCGGGGCGTGCGCCTTCCAGGTGGAGATCTCGCCCTTGCGCGACTGCCGCGTCGCGGTGGTCGTGTGCAGGGCCTGCCCGATGGCCTGGAAGATGACGGCCGGGTCGAGACCCAGGAGGGTGCCGATGCCGGCGGCGGCGCTGGGGCCGAGGTGGGCGACGTGGTCGATCTTGTGCTTGTGCAGGCTGATCGCGCGCACCAGGTCGACCTGGATCTCGTAGCCGGTCGCGATGCCCCGCACGAGCGCCGCGCCGTCCTTCCCGGTGTGCTGGGCGACGGCGAGGATCGGCGGGATGTTGTCGCCCGGGTGCGAGTACTCGGCGGCGAGGAAGGTGTCGTGGAAGTCGAGCTCGCGCACCGCGACCCCGTTCGCCCACGCGGCCCACTCGGGGCTCGTGCGCGCGACCGGGTCGTCTCCGAAGATGGTCGCCCCGGTGCCGCCGGTCGACACGGGGTGCGCCTCGGCCTGCCCGCGCGACGCGACGACGGGTGGGCGCGAGAGCGAGGCGGCGGCGACCGCGGCGTTGTCGATCACCCGGTTGACGATCATCTCGGCGACCTCGTCGGTCACCGCGACCGGATCGGCGGCGACCTCGGCGATCTTCCACGCGAGCTGCTGCTCGCGCGGAAGCGGCTCCTCGGAGCGGTAGGTGCGAACGGGGTGGTGGATCACGCGGACCTCCGGGTCGGGGCGGGAAGGGAGTGGGGGGCGGCCGCGAGATCCTCGGCCCCGGCCTCGGCGGAGCGCGCGAGCAGGCTCGCGAGCGCACGGCCGAGGTGCACGCGGGTCGCGGCCGCCGCGAGCTCGCCGTCGCCGGCGGCGAGCGCCTCGACGATGACACGGTGCTCGCGCGCGGCCTCCTGCAGCCGCTCCGGGTCGTGCTTGGCGAGCCGGCGCACCCGCACCAGGTGGATGCGCAGGGTCGCGAGCGCCGCCACGAGGTACTCGTTGCCGACGGCGGCGTCGAGCGCGCGATCGAGCTCGTCGACGAGCGCGTAGTAGCCGTGCCGGTGGGGATCGTCGTGATCCAGCAGCTCGTCGACGTCGCCGAACCGGGCGGCGAGGGTCGCGAACACGGCCCGGTCGCCGCGCTCGGCCGCGAGCCGCGCGGCCTGGATCTCGAGCGCCTCGCGCAGCTCGAACAGCTCGCGGATGCGCCCGAGCGAGACCGCGCTGACGATGACCCCGCGGCCCGCCGGATGCACGAGCCCCTCGGACTCGAGCCGCGCGAGCGCCTCCCGCAGCGGGGTGCGGCTGACCCCGAGGCGAGCGGCCTGCTCGACCTCGCCGAGCGGGGTGCCGGGCGCGAGCTCGCCGTCGACGATCGCGTCCCGGAGCTCGCGGTAGGCCCGCTCACCCGCCCGCTCGATGCTCACGCCGTCAGTGTATACAGAAAGACCGAATCTGGGGGGTGAGAGCGGGAAAGATCGGCCTCTCTGTATACAGCAGGCCTCAGCAGTCGCAGTCGGGCTCGAAGGCCGCGTCGACCGCGCGCGTGCCGGTCGCCGCGGCGAGCGCTCCGCCCCCGATCACCGTGGTCAGCGGATCCGCCGCGCGCGCGACCGGGCCGGCATCGTCGACGACCGGCAGCCCCTCACGAGCCCAGTACTCGTAGCCGCCGATCATCTCCCGCACCTCGTAGCCCAGGCGCGCGAAGGCGAGGGCGCCGCGGGTGCCGCCGTTGCATCCGGGGCCCCAGCAGTAGACGATCACGGGGCGGTCGCGGGGGATCTCCCGCTCGGCGCGCGCGGCGATCTCGCGGTGCGGCAGGTGGAGGGCCCCGGCGACCCGGCCCTGCGCCCAGGGCCCCTCGCCGCGGACGTCGACGAGTGTGAACTCCTCCCCGGCGAGCTGCGCGGCGCGCACGTCGGAGGGATCGGTCTCGTACGCGAGCCGCGCGGCGAAGTGGTCGATGCGGGCTTGCCGGGCCGCGTCGGCGGCGGTCGCGGTCGGCGCGGGGGCGGCGGCCGCCGCGGGGGCCGCGCTCGGCGCGCCGTCGGCAGGCACGGCGGGGAGGGTCTCCAGGCTCATGCGGCGACGATAGAGCGCCCGGCCGCCGCGCCACGCGCGATCGACGGCCAGGGTTCGCCGGGATCCGGCCTCATGCCATGCTGGCGGGGTGACGGCGTTCCTGCTCGCGCTCGCGTCGCTGTTCCCGATCATGAACCCCTTCGCGGCGCTCCCGGTCTTCGGCGAGCTCACCGCCGACATGGAGCGGGGCGCGCGCAATCGCACCGCGTTGACCGCCGCGCTCGCGGTGCTCGCGATCCTCGTGGTGTCGACCCTCGGCGGTCGGTTCCTCCTGCAGGGCCTCGGCGTCTCGCTGCCCGCGCTGCAGATCGCGGGCGGCATCGTCGTCGGGCTCACCGCGATCGGCATGGTCACCGGCCGCGCGGCGCAGCTGCACCCGGAGGAGAAGCAGGACAGCGCGACCCGCTCGAGCGTCGGCGTGGTGCCGATGGCGATGCCGCTCATCGCGGGCCCCGGCGCGATCAGCGTCGTCATCGCCGCGGCCGGCAAGGCGGCGGGCGACTGGATCGCGATCGGCGCCATCTGCCTCGCCGCGCTCGTCATGTCGGCGCTCGTCTACCTCGTGCTGCGGTTCGGCGAGGTGCTGCTCGCACGCCTGGGCGCCACGGGGCTCGGGGTGCTGACCCGCATCTTCGGGCTCGTGATCCTCGCCATCGCCGTCGAACTGGTGACCGACGGGCTCGGCACGCTGTTCCCCGTGCTCGATCGCTCGACGGGATCCTGAGGCCGGCTGAGCGGCCGCTGCGAGTCGCCCGAGCCGGAGGAACGCGCGCGTAGCGTTCGGGGCATGACCGACACGCTGAGCCCCACCCCCGCCGTCTCGACCACGCCGCGCGAGAACGCGGAGAGCGGATTCGTCGCCTCGGAGTCGCTCGCGAACTCGCTGCAGGCGGTGCTCGTCGACCTCATCGAACTGTCGCTGCAGGGCAAGCAGGCGCACTGGAACGTCGTCGGGCGCAACTTCCGCGACCTCCATCTCGCCCTCGACGAGGTGATCGACGCGGCCCGTCTGTTCGGCGACGAGGTGGCCGAGCGGATGCGCGCCCTGCACCTCACGCCCGACGGCCGCAGCGAGATCCTCGCCGGCACGACCGCGCTCGAGCCGTTCCCCGGTGGCGAGGTGTCGACGATCGACACCGTCGACCTCGTCACCACCCGCCTCGAGACCGTCGTCGCGACCGCCCGTCGTGTGCACGACGCCGTCGACGAGGAGGACCCGACGAGCGCCGACCTGCTGCACGGCATCATCGCCAAGCTCGAGCAGTTCGCCTGGATGATCGGCGCCGAGCACCGCGAGCCGACGAAGAGCTGACCCCCGCGGCACGCGAGCCGCCCCGCCCCCTCGCATGACGAAGCCGTGACGGATCGGCGCGGAGCGAGCCGGCCGGGCCGCGCCGCGCGAGGATGACGCCATGACCCGCCCCGTGCTGCTCCCCGCCGCGGCCGGACTCGCCGCCGTCGCGCTCGGCGTGGGCGCCGGGGAACTCGCCGCCGCACTGTTCGCGCCCAACGGCAGCCCCGTCACCTCGGTCGGCGGCGCCGCGATCGACCTCGCCCCGCCGTGGGCGAAGGAGTTCATGATCGCCGTGTTCGGCACCGGCGACAAGGCCGCGCTGCTCACACTGATCGGCCTGCTGGTCGCGGTGATCGGCGGTCTCGCGGGGGTCGTCGAGCACCGTCGCCCGCCGCTCGGGCGCAGCATCATCGGCCTCGGCGCCCTGCTCGGACTGCTCGCGGCGGTCACCCGCGCCGGGTCCGGCGTGCTCGACGCGCTCCCCTCGGTCGTCGCGGGTGTCGCGGCGACGATCGCGCTCACCCTGCTGCTGCGGGTGTTGCCGGTGCCGGCGACGGCACGGGGGGCCGGGGCGGCCGAGCGAGGCGGCCGAGCGTCCGCGTCCGCCCCTGCGGCGCCCCCCGCACGGCGCGACCTCGACCGGCGACGGTTCCTGGCCTGGGCGGGGGGTAGCGCCGCGGTCGGCGTGCTGGCCGCGGCGGGCGGGTTCGCGATCCAGGCCGGCTCGCGGGTCGCGACGGCTGTGCGCGAGACGATCAAGCTGCCGACTCCCGTGACCTCCGCGCCACCGGTTCCCGCGGGCGCCGAGCTCGGCATCGACGGGCTCGCCCCGGTCGTCACCCCGAACGAGGTCTTCTACCGGATCGACACCGCCCTCGCGGTGCCCCGCGTGAACCCCGCCGACTGGTCACTCGCGATCACGGGGCTCGTCGACACCCCGTTCACCCTCGGCTGGGACGAGCTGCTCGCGCTGCCGATGACCGAGCACGCGACGACGCTCATGTGCGTGTCGAACCCGGTCGGCGGCGACCTGATCGGCAACGCGGTGTGGCTCGGCTACCCGATCCGCGAGCTGCTGCGTCGCGCCGGGCCGCAGTCGGGCGCCGACATGGTGCTCAGCCGCAGCGTCGACGGCTGGACCGCCTCGACCCCGCTCGAGGTGCTGCTCGACGACGACCGCGAGTGCCTGCTCGCGATCGGCATGAACGGGCAGCCGCTGCCGGCCGAGCACGGCTTCCCGGTTCGGATGGTGGTGCCGGGCCTGTACGGCTACGTCTCGGCCACGAAGTGGGTCACGGAGATGAAACTCACCCGGTTCGCCGACGAGACCGCGTACTGGACCGACCGCGGCTGGTCGCCGCGCGGTCCGGTGAAACTGCAGTCGCGCATCGACGTGCCCGCGACCAACGCCGAGCTGCCGGCCGGCGAGGTCGTCGTCGCGGGCGTCGCGTGGCAGCAGCACGTCGGCGTGGCCGGGGTCGAGGTGCAGGTCGACGGCGGCGCCTGGCGGCCGGCCGAGCTCGCCGAGGCGATCTCCGACGACACCTGGGTGCAGTGGCGCTACGTCTGGGAGGCGAGCCCCGGTGACCACATCCTGCGCTGCCGCGCGATCAGCGCGACCGGCGAGGTGCAGACCGGCGACGTGCAGGGCGTGATCCCCGACGGCGCGACCGGCTGGGCGCCGCGCCTCGTCACCGTCTCCTGACGGCGGCGCGGCTCCGACCCGGTCCGGTCGACCGGCGAGCGCGCGGCGCGGCGGCTCAGGTCGCGCGGCTCTCGCTGAGCGCGAGCACCCCACCCAGGCCGATGATCATGACCCCGCCCGCGGCGCTCAATCGCTCGATGCGCTTCGGACTGCGCGCGAACCAGTCCCGCGCGGTCCCGGCGGCGAGAGCCCAGGTGCTGTCGAGCAGCAGCGCGAGCAGGATGAAGACGAGCCCCAGCTCGGCCAGCTGCAGCGGCACCGGGCCGGCGTGGCGATCCACGAACTGCGGGAGCACCGCGACGAAGAACGCGATCGTCTTCGGGTTGGTCGCCCCCACGAGCACGCCCTCGAGCACGAGACGCAGTGCGGATCGCGGCGGCGGCGCGATCTCGACGTCGGCCGAGGCGCGGCGCCGGGTCACGATCGCGTGCACCCCGAGGTAGACGAGGTAGGCCGCGCCGACGAGCTTCACGATCGTGAAGATGAGCGCGGACTGCGCGACGAGGGTGCCGACGCCGACCGCGACGAGCACGAGCGCGGGCAGCATCCCGAGGGCGTTGCCGAGCACGCTCAGGATCCCGGCGCGACGCCCGTAGGCGATCGAGCGGCCGAGCACGAACAGCACGGTCGGGCCGGGGATGATGATGATCAGCACGGAGGCGAGGGTGAAGGCCGCGAGCAGCCCGAGGGGCACCATGAACAGAGCGTAGATCCCCGGCCGCGTCGCCTACAGTGTCCGCTATGGGCAAGCTGACCCTCGACTCGACGCTCGTGGTCGAGTTCGACGACCGACTCCTCGCGCACCTGCAGTTGGTCATCGGCGCGAAGGTGCGCCGCGGCGAGTCCTTCCACTTCACCTGGAAGGACGACCCCTCGATCGGCGACGGGCGCACGACCGTCTGGATCCACCCGGCGACCCCGATCGTCTACAAGTACTTCGGCTCGCGCCAGCCGACGATCAACCGGGCGTGGCTCGAGGCGCTCACCCTCACCGCGAACTCGGCGACGGGTCTGCAGATCGTTCCGGAACCCGCCGAGTCATCGGACGGCAACGGTGGCAACGGTCACGGCGGCAACGGCAACGGCAACGGTCACGCCGGCGGCAACGGCAATGGCAATGGCAACGGGGGCACCGGCAACGGTCGGCCCGCGCCCTCCGTGAAGCTCCCGAGCGGCGGCCCCGCGGTGGGCTCCGTCGGCGCGAACGCCGAGGACGGCCGCGGCGGGAGCGGCTCGTGAAGCGCATCGACGTCTTCTACGGCGGGCAGCACTACTCGCTCGGCGGTCGCGACTACGCCGAGGTGAAGGCCGAGGTCGAGGCCGCCCTCGACGCGGGGCGCGGCTGGCTGCGCGTCAACTACGGGGAGGGCAAGCGGCGCGACGCCGACCTGCTCATCACCGCGGGCGCGTCGATCGTGCTGATCCCCGTGGACGACGAACTGCCCGAGTAGGTCCGCTCAGGCGGAGGCGCGCAGCGCGCTCGGCGCGTCGTCGTGCTCGGGAGTCGCGACGAAGCCCAACGCGACGCCCGCGGAGCGGTGGCGCAGCATGCGGGTCGCGAGCGACTCGAGCTCGTGGGCGTCGACGGCGACGATGGATCCGTCGGCGGCGCGCACCCGCAGCATGCTGCTGGCCTCGGCGTCGTTCGCGATGCCGGCGAGCACCTCGTCGCGGCGGGCGAGCAGCTCGCCGGCGCGGCGCATCCACGAGGATCGCACCTTCTCCTCGGCGATCGGCTCACCGCCGGGCGCGAGGGACTCGAGGCGGGCTCCGGCGACGATGACGCGGCCGAGGGCCCGCTGGAAGTCGGCTTCCCCGTCGGCGACCGCGTGGCGCCGGGGACGGGTGTCGGGGGCGAGAGAGGTCATGGGGGGATCCGTTTCTGCGGGCGGTGGCGGTGTCGCCCGCACTTCGACCGTAGGACGGGTGCGAGAAACCGGGGAGGCCTTGACAGGTCGGCGGAGGCGGCGTATCGCGCGCGACCCCCGCATGGGGGGTGCCTACCCGCAGGAGCCGGGCGAGAGCATGCCCGGCCCCGTCATCCAGAGCGATCCCTCGAGCGCCGAGGGGCCGATCACCATCTCACCCGACCCGCTCGACCAGGGCACGGGATCCGACCCCGACCACTCCACGAGCAGCAGATCGCCGGGCTGCGGCTCCAGTCGCTCGCGCACCGTCGCGCCGGCGTCCCACCGGGCGTCGGCGCCGGAGATCCACGCGCCGGCGTCGAGCGGCACCGCGTCGTAGCTCCCCACCCAGACCTCGTGCCAGGGCTCCGAACGGTCGCGACGAGTCGCCACCCTCACGTTCTCGACGCTCGCGGCCACGCAGATCGCGATGTCGAGCGAGCCGTGGGCGGGATCCAGCCTCACCGACGCACCCGGCAGGAACGGTGCCACCGGTTCCGGGCGCGCGAGACCGCACGCGGCCAGACACACGGCCACGGCGGCGAGGAGTGCGACCACGCGCAGGCGTGCAGCGATCGACATGGGGTGCGCGAGGTGGGACTTGAACCCACACGCCCTTGCGGGCACTGGCACCTGAAGCCAGCGCGTCTGCCATTCCGCCACTCGCGCGCGACCGGCGGAACCGCCGATCAACCCCGTGAGACTAGCACGCGCGCGCCCGCGGCGAACCGGGCGTGGAGCCCGAGACCCCGCAGCCCCGCGGCGGTCCGGCCCGACCCTCCCGCCCCGGTCCGAGGAGGGCCGACTACCATTTCCCCACGGCCCCCGCCGATCCGCGCGGGGCGCTCGGACGAGGGAGGCCCGTGGGGATTCTCGACAGTTTCGAGCGCGGTCTCGAACGCGCGGTCAACGGCGCGTTCGCCCGGACCTTCAAGAGCGGCCTGCAGCCGCTCGAGGTGACGAGCGCGCTGCGGCGCGAGCTCGACACCAAGAGCGCCGTCGTCGCGCGCGACCGGATCCTCGCCCCCAACCGCTTCGTCGTGCACCTCGCGCCGAGCGATCACGAGCGCTTCGCCGCGCTCGGGCCCACCCTGCTCGACGAGTTCACGCAGCTCGTGCAGCAGCACGCGGTCGCCCAGCACTACTCCTTCGCGGGCGGGCTCGACATCCGCCTCCAGCGCGACGAGCGACTCGCGGAGGGCACCGTCGACATCGAGTCGGGCAGCGTGCAGAGCGCCGTCGAGTGGACGCCCGTGCTCGAGATCGGCAGCACCCGCCGCACCCTGCCCCGCGGCCGCACGATCCTCGGGCGCGGCAGCGAGGCCGACGTCACGATCGACGACACCGGCGCGAGCCGCCGACACGTCGAGATCCTGTGGGACGGCGAGCGCGGGCAGATCACCGACCTCGGCTCGACCAACGGCACGCGGCTCAACGGGGCGAAGCTCGGTGCCGCGCCACTCCCGCCCGACTCCGTCATCGAGATCGGTCGCACCCGTATCGTGTTCCGCGTGCTCGCGCAGGCGGCGAGCGCCGACCCGTCCGCCGATCTCAGGATGCCCAAAGCCCCATGAGCGAGCTGACTCTCCTGCTGCTGCAGATCGCCTTCCTGATGCTGCTGTGGTTCTTCGTCTTCGTGATCGTGTACTCGCTGCGCTCCGACCTGTTCGGCCAGCGCGCGAAGCGGCTGCCCGATCGCGCCGCCGGCACCTTCCCGACCTCGCCGGCGCCCGCGCCGGCCGCAGCGGTCGCCGACCCCGCGCCCTCGCGTGAGGCGCACCGGGCGCCGCCGCTGCAGTCCGACGCCACGCCGCGCCGCCTCGTGATCACCTCGGGCCCGCGCGAGGGCATGGAGATCGACCTGCCGAGCGAGCAGCTGACCATCGGGCGGTCGAGCGAGTCGGGGCTCGTGATCCGCGACGACTACACCTCCACCCACCACGCCCGCCTCATGCTCTGGAACGACGAGTGGGTCGTGCAGGATCTCTCCTCCACCAACGGCACCCTCGTCGGCGGCGAGAAGATCGACCGGCCGACCCCGGTGCCCGAGCGCACCCCGGTCACGATCGGCACGACGACCTTCGAGCTGCGGCGGTAGCCCGTGACCTCCCCCACGAGCGCGGCGGTCTCGCACGTCGGAAAGATCCGGTCGCAGAACCAGGACTCCGGTTACGCGGGCACCCACCTCTTCCTCGTGGCGGACGGGATGGGCGGCCACGCCGGCGGCGACGTCGCCTCCGCGATCGCCACCAAGCGCATCGCGCAGGCCGACCGCTCCTACCCCACCGCGCAGGACGCGGAGCAGGCGCTGCGCGAGTCGCTCATCGCCGCGAACGGGCTGCTCGCCGACACCGTCTTCGAGCACAGCGAGCTCACCGGCATGGGCACGACCGTCTCGGGCATCGTGCGGGTCGGCGAGCAGGTCGCGCTCGTGCACATCGGCGACTCGCGCGTGTACCGCTACCGCGACGGGGTGCTCGAGCAGGAGACCTCCGACCACACCTTCGTGCAGCGCCTCGTCGACACCGGGCGGATCACGCCGGAGGAGGCCGCGGTGCATCCGCGCCGCTCGGTGCTGATGCGCGTGCTCGGCGACGTCGACGCGAGCCCCGAGATCGACACCAAGGTGCTCGACACCCGCCCCGGGGACCGCTGGCTGCTGTGCTCCGACGGCCTGTCGAGCTATGTGACCGAGGAGAAGATCGCCTCGATCCTCGGCAGCTTCCGCACGCCGCAGGCCGCCGCCGACCGGCTCGTGCGCGAGAGCCTCGACCACGGCGCCCCCGACAACGTGACGGTCGTGCTGCTCGACATCGACACCACCGGCGAGGTCGACGCGACGCCGGCGACCTTCGTCGGCTCGGTCGCCGCGCCCCTGAGCTTCGAGGCGGAGGTCGACCGCCGGCCGCTGCGCCTGCCGACCCTGCTGCTGCATCCCCTCAAGGCGACCGCGCCGGAGGACGCGCACTTCGAGCCCGAGCGCGAGGCCTACCTCGAGGAGCTCATCGAGGAGGACCGTCGTCGACGCCGGCGCCGGCGGATCACCGCGGGCGTTCTGCTGACCCTCGCGATCGCCGCGGTCATCGGCGCGGTCACCCTCGCCTACCAGTGGACCCAGACCCTGTACTACGTCGGCGTCGCCGACGGCCACGTCGCCATCTACCGCGGGGTGCAGGCCACGATCGGGCCGATCACCCTCTCCGAGGTGACCCAGACCACGGGGATCTCGGTCACCGACCTGCCGACCTTCGAGCGCGAGAGCGTCGAGGCCACGATCAACGCGAAGGATCTCGACGACGCCCGCGCGATCGTCGACCGCCTCGAGACGGCGGCCGACCGCTGATGGCCTCCCCGACCCCGAGCTCCGCGACCGAGACCGCGCCGGCGCCCCCCGCCCCGCGCGCCCCGCTGACCGAGACGATCCGGGTGCGGCTGCGCGCCCCCGCCCGCCGCCGCAACACCGAGCTCGGACTGCTGCTGTTCGCGCTCGCCCTCGCCGGCGGCGCCCTCGCCCTCGTGCAGCTCGGGGCGCTCGGACACCTGGCCGGCACCATGATGCTGCTCTCGGGCCTGCTGGGCCTCTTCGCGATCGCCATCCACGTCGCGCTGCGGGTGGTCGCCCCCGACGCCGACCCCTTCGTGCTGCCGATCGCCGTGCTGCTCAACGGGCTCGGCATCGCCGAGATCACCCGCATCGACATCGCCGAGGGCCTCGTCGGGTGGGACGCGGCCGGGGTGCGCCAGATCGCGTGGAGCGCGATCGCCCTCGCCGGCGCGCTCGCGGTGCTGCTCGTGATCCGCAACCATCGCGTGCTGCTGCGCTACCGCTACCTCGCGATGCTCGCGGCGATCGTGCTGCTGCTGCTGCCCTTCGCGCCGCTCATCGGCAAGGAGGTCAACGGGGCGACCATCTGGATCCAGGTCGGTCCGCTCTCGTTCCAGCCGGGCGAGCTCGCGAAGATCGCCCTCGCGATCTTCTTCGCCGGCTACCTCATGACCGCGCGCGACTCGCTCTCGATGGTGAGCGTCAAGGTGCTCGGACTGCGGCTGCCGCGGCCGCGCGACCTCGGGCCGATCCTCGTGATCTGGGCGCTCTCGATGCTCGTGCTCATCGGCCAGCGCGACCTCGGCACCTCGCTGCTGTACTTCGGGCTGTTCCTCGTCATGCTCTACGTCGCGACCGGGCGGCTCAGCTGGGTGCTGCTGGGGGTCGTGCTGTTCGGCGGCGGCGCCTTCGCCGCGAGCCGGGTGCTTCCCTACGTCGAGAACCGCTTCGCCGGCTGGCTCGACGCCTTCAACCCCGAGTACTACGACGCCTTCGGCGGCAGCTACCAGCTCGTGCAGGGCCTGTTCGGTCTCGCCGACGGCGGCCTCATCGGCACCGGCCTGGGCCGGGGCCACCCCGGCATCGTGCCGCTCGCGGAGAGCGACTTCATCGTCGCGAGCCTCGGCGAGGAGCTCGGCATGGTCGGACTGTTCGCGATCCTCGCGTTGTACCTGCTGTTCGTCTCGCGCGGGTTCCGCATCGGCTTCACCGGCCAGGACGACTTCGGCCGGCTGCTGGCGGTGGGCCTGTCGTTCGTGGTCGCTCTGCAGGTGTTCATCGTCGTCGGCGGGGTGACCCGGGTGATCCCCCTGACCGGGCTGACGACCCCGTTCCTCGCCGCGGGCGGGTCCTCCCTCGTGGCCAACTGGGTGATCGTCGCGATCCTGCTGCGGGTCTCCGACTCGGTGCGCGCCCAACCCCGCTGGGTCGTCGAGGAGGGCCGCTCGTGAACAAGGAGCTCCGCCGCGTCAGCGCCTTCGTGCTCGTGCTGTTCCTCGCGCTGTTCAGCTCGTCGACGATCGTGCAGTTCTTCCAGTCGAACAGCCTCAAGGAGGATCCGCGCAACGTGCGCACCCTCTACGCGAGCTTCTCGACCGAACGCGGGCCGATCCTCGCGGGCGACCAGCAGGTGGCCTACTCGACGCCCGTCGACGACGACTTCCAGTACCTGCGGGTCTACCCCGACGGGCCGCTGTACTCCGCCGCGACCGGGTACTTCACCCTCGACCAGGGCGCGACCGGGGTCGAGTCGGAGCTCAACTCGCTGCTGTCGGGCACCTCCGACTCGCAGTTCCTCGACCGGGTGACCTCGATCCTCACCGGTCAGGAGCCCAAGGGGGCGGCCGTGGAGCTCTCGATCGACCCGGTCGTGCAGCAGGCGGCGTGGGATGCGCTCGGCGACTACCAGGGAGCGGTCCTCGCGATCGAGCCGGCCACCGGCCGCATCCTGGCGCTCGTGTCGAAGCCCACCTTCGACCCCAACGCCCTCGCGGTGCACGACTCGGCGGCGGTCATCGACCTGTACGACCAGCTGCTGGCCGACCCCGGCCAGCCGCTCATCAACCGCACCATCCAGGGCGACCTCAACCCGCCCGGGTCGACCTTCAAGCTCGTGGTCGCCTCGGCGGCGCTCGAGAGCGGCAAGTACACCCCCGACAGCGCGTTCCCGAACCCCGCGCAGCTGCAGCTGCCGCAGAGCACGGCCGTCATCCAGAACTCGGGCGGCGGTACCTGCGGGCCGGGCGCCACCGTGACGATCGCGACGGCGCTGCGGCTGTCGTGCAACATCCCCTTCGCCGAGCTGGGGCTCGAGCTCGGGTTCCGGGCCATCTCCGAGCAGGCCAAGAAGTACGGCTTCGGCGACGACTCCTTCGAGATCCCGATGCCGGTCGCGCCGAGCGTCTACCCCGCGGTGCAGAGCGACGCCGAGCTCATGCTCTCCGCCTTCGGCCAGGGCAACGACCGCGTGACCCCGCTGCAGATGGCGATGGTCTCGGCCGCGATCGCGAACGGCGGGCTGCAGATGCGCCCCGGCGTCGTCGACAAGGTGACGGCCCCCGACCTCTCGGCGCTGCGCACCTTCAGCCCCGCCGAGTACGGGCGCCCGATCAGCGCGGCGACGGCGGCGACGATGACGCAGCTCATGGTCGCGAACGTCGCCAACGGTGCGGCGAGCAATGCCAGAATCGGAGGGATCGACGTGGCGGGGAAGACCGGCACGGCGGAGAACGGCCCCGGCGAGCCCTACACCCTGTGGTTCACCGGATTCGCTCCCGCCGACTCCCCCCAGGTGGCGGTCGCCGTCGTGATCGAGGACGGCGGCGGGCTCGGTCAGGAGGGGTACGGGAACCTCCTGGCGGCGCCGATCGGCAAGCAGGTCATGGAGGCGGTGATCGACCGATGAGGCCGACGAGCGGGCTGACGTTCGGCAGCCGCTATCAGCTGTCCTCGCGCATCGCCATCGGCGGCATGGGCGAGGTCTGGCAGGCGACCGACCTCGTGATCGGACGCACCGTCGCGATCAAGATCCTCAAGGACGAGTACCTGGGCGATCCGGGATTCCTCGAGCGATTCCGCGCCGAGGCGCGGCATGCGGCGCTCGTCAACCACGAGGGCATCGCCAACGTCTTCGACTACGGCGAGGAGGACGGCTCGGCGTTCCTCGTGATGGAGCTCGTGCCGGGCGAGGCGCTGAGCGCCGTGCTCGAGCGCGAGCGCACGCTGCCCGCCGACAAGGTGCTCGACATCGTCGCGCAGACCGCCTCGGCCCTCCAGGCGGCCCACGCGGCGGGTCTCGTGCACCGCGACATCAAGCCCGGCAACCTGCTCATCACGCCCGACGGGCGCGTCAAGATCACCGACTTCGGCATCGCGCGGATCGCCGATCAGGTGCCGCTCACGGCGACCGGCCAGGTGATGGGCACGGTGCAGTACCTCTCGCCCGAGCAGGCGAGCGGACACCCCGCGAGCCCCTCGACCGACATCTACTCCCTCGGGATCGTGGCCTACGAGGCGCTCGCCGGCCGCCGCCCCTTCACGGGCGAGAGCCAGGTCGCGATCGCGATGGCGCAGATCAACGAGGCGCCGCCGGATCTGCCGACGACCGTCGAGGAGCCGGTGCGCCGGCTGGTGGCGAGCTGCATCGCGAAGAAGCCCGACGACCGTCCCGCCTCCGCGGCGCACCTCGCGCGCGCGGCGCAGGCGCTGCGCCGCGGCGACGTCACGGGCGCGATCGCGGCGGTGCCGATGCTCGCTGCGGGCGACCCGCGCGCGCTGACGGCGCCGGATCCGACCTCGGTGACGCGCGTGCTGCCGCGCGAGGCGCTGCCCGCGACGGCGCAGCTCGAGGCTCCCGCGCGCCGCAACCCGTGGCTGTGGCCGCTCGTCGCGGTCGTCGGCGTGCTCGCGGTCGCGCTCGTGGCGATCATCGTCGCGCTCGCGATCAACCCGACGGGGCCCGACCCGACCCCGACCGCGACCTCGGGATCGCCGACGCCGAGCACGACACCCACGAAGTCGTCGACCCCGACCCCCACGACGGTGCTCGTCAAGGCGAGCGACTACGAGGGCCGCCCCTTCGACGAGGTGCGGTCGGCCCTCGAGCAGCTCGAGATGATCGTCGAGCCCGCCGACGGGCCGGTCGCCGACACCCCCGACAAGAACGGGGTCGTCTCGAGCATCGCGCCCTCCGGCCAGCTGCCGCGCGGCACGACGATCACGGTGAAGGTGTACCAGGACTACCCCGGTCCGCAGACGAAGGCGGCGACGCCGACGACGACCGGCCCGTACACCTCGGGCCAGACGGTCACGGTCACCTGGTCGGCCTACGGCGGCTGCCCCGACGGCTACCCGGTCAACGGCTACCAGGTCGCGATCGACAACGGCGACGTCAGCACCGAGAACCCCACCGCGGGGCTCACGGCCGACGTCGAACTCGGCTCGGCCGGGCCGGCGAACATCACCGTGACGGCGCTGTGCACCGGGGGCTACTCCTCGCCGACCTCGAACCCGCTGAGCCTCACGGTCAACTGACGGCGAGCGGAGCGGACGACCGCTCAGCCCCGCTGGCTACACTGGGGCCACCTGCACACAGCACCGTGCACCAGACAGCATTCCGTGAGGACGTGACGTGACGGACGGGGTCACCACCGGTACGCACCTGCTCGCCGACCGGTATCAGATCGGCGAGCAGCTCGGGCGTGGCGGCATGGCCGAGGTGCACGCCGGCTACGACACGCGGCTCGGCCGCCAGGTCGCGGTCAAGCTGCTGCGGCCCGCGCTCGCGACCGACCCCGCCTTCCGCACCCGTTTCCGTCAGGAGGCGCAGGCCGCCGCCCGCATGACGCACCCGACCGTGGTGCGCGTCTACGACGCCGGCGAGCAGACCGTCCGCGACCCCGCGGGGCACGACGTGCAGCTGCCGTTCATCGTGATGGAGCGCATCGACGGCACCCTGCTGAAGGACCTCATCGCGAAGGGGCCGATGGATCCCGCGGAGGCCGTGCGGATCACCGACGGCATCCTGACCGCGCTCGAGTACTCGCACCGCGCCGGCGTCGTGCACCGCGACATCAAGCCCGGCAACGTCATGGTGACCCCGGCCGGCCAGGTCAAGGTCATGGACTTCGGCATCGCGCGTGCCATCTCCGACTCCTCGGCGTCGATCGCCCAGACGAGCGCGATCCTCGGCACCGCCGAGTACTTCTCGCCCGAGCAGGCCCGCGGCGAGTCGGTCGACACCCGCACCGACCTCTACTCGACCGGCGTCGTGCTCTACGAGCTGCTCACCGGGCGGCCGCCGTTCCGCGCCGAGTCGCCGGTCGCGGTCGCCTACCAGCACCTCAGCGAAGACCCGGTGCCGCCCGCGAGCGTCAACCCGAAGGTCTCCCCGGCGCTCAACGCGGTCGTGCTGCGCGCGCTCGCGAAGGATCGCTTCGAGCGCTTCCAGAGCGCGAGCGAATTCCGGGAAGCGCTCGCGGCGGCGCTCGACGGCAAGGTGCCCGACGGCCCGGTCGGCGGGGGCGACGAGTTCGCGACCACGCTGTTCGGCGTCAACCCGGCCTCCACCGCGGCCTCCGCGGCGACCCTGCGCCGCCTGTCCGAGCAGAGCGCGGACCGCGCCCCGCGCACGCAGACCCGCCCGCCGGTGGCGTGGATCTGGGGCGGCATCGCGCTCGTGATCCTGCTGGTCGCCGCCGCGATGTTCTGGGTGTTCTCGCTGCGCCCGACCGACCTGGTCGGCCCCGGCGCCGCGGTCGCCGTGCCCGACGTGGTGGGCATGAGCTACGACTCGAGCGGCACCGGGCCCAGCGGCAGCCAGACGCTGCTCGACGCGGGCCTGCAGGTGCGCAAGGTCGAGCAGGTCATCACCCCCGAGGGCGATGAGCAGGTGCCCGCGAAGGGCACGATTCTCTCCACCGACCCGCCCGCGGGTGAGACGGTGAGCCCCGGCACCACGGTCGTCGTGACCGTCTCGGCCGGACCGCAGCTCATCACGGTGCCCAACCTCGCCTTCCGCTCGGCGGGCGATGCGACCGCGGCGATCGAGGGCCTCGGGCTCACCGTCGCCGGATCCGTCGAGTCGTACTCGCCCGACGTCTCCGCCGGTACGGTCATGGGCATCCAGCTGCCCGACAGCTCGACCGTGGTGACCGACTCGGTCGAGGTGCCGGCCGGCACCGCGCTCACGATCGTCGTCTCGAACGGGAAGGTCGACATCCCCTCGGTCGTGGGTAAGCCGGCCGCCGAGGCGCGCGACCTGCTCGGCGGCACCTACCACCTCACGGTGAAGCTCTCGCCCGACCACACCGGGTGCTCGGTCGGCAACATCACCTCCCAGTCGCTCTCGGGCGTGCAGCCGCAGGGCTCGACGGTCACGCTGCTGTACTGCTGAGCCGCGATGACGGCGAGCGCACGACGGTCCCACGACCGCCGGCGCACGTCAGGCGCGCAGCAGTGGGCTGAGCCCGACGGCGCGATCCGCCGCGTCGGGCAGGCCGGCGCTCGCGAGCCAGTTGCCGAGCATCGTGTAGCCGCCCTCGGTCAGCACCGACTCGGGGTGGAACTGCACGCCGACGATCGGGGCGTCGCGGTGCTGCACACCCATGATGACGCCGCCCTCGGTGCGAGCGGTGACCTCGAGCTCGGGCGGGATGGTGCCGTCGACGATCGCGAGCGAGTGGTAGCGGGTCGCGCGGAACGGCTGCGGCACGCCGTGGAAGAACGGCGTCTCCTCGTGCCGGATCATCGAGGTCTTGCCGTGCATGAGCTCCTCGGCGTGCGTCACGACGCCGCCGAGCGCCTCCGCGATCGCCTGGTGGCCGAGGCAGACTCCGAGCAGGGGGGAGCGGGCCTCGAGCGCGGCGCGCACCGCGGCGACGGAGACCCCCGCGTCGGCGGGCGCTCCGGGGCCGGGCGAGAGCAGCACGGCGTCGTAGCCGGCGATCCGCTCGGCCGTCTCCTCCTCGGGGAAGGCGTCGTTGCGCACCACCTCGGTCTCGGCCCCGAGCTGCTGCAGGTAGCCGTCGAGGGTGTAGACGAAGCTGTCGTAGTTGTCGACGACGAGAACGCGCATCAGCCGCCGTCCACGGTCGAGTCGGTGGGAGCCACGAACTGATCGAACCACGGGAAGACCCACAGCACGAGCGCGGTGACCGCGAGGATCGCGAGAACGACGAGGATCAGCACCCGCACCCACCAGGGCCCGGGCAGCACCCGCCACAGCGCGCCGTACATCAGCCCACCCGCACGGTGTCGGCGATCTCGTCGGGGGCCCCGCCCTCGCGCGGGAACCAGCCGTCGAACACCCCGTAGGCGATGATGCGCTCCGCGGTGGAGAAGAACGGGTTGCAGCTGGTGAGGGTGATGTACTGCGCGTCGGCGGCGAGCTGGGTCTGCGGCACCGCGTTGAGCACCCCGACGCCGGAGGGCTGCACGTACTCGAGATTGCGGAAGCTGTAGCGGTACCAGCCCGCCGGGGTCTCGACGTAGATGTGGTCGCCCGCGCGCAGCTCTCCGATGTGCTCGAGGTTGCCCCCGTAGGCCTTGCGGTGCGCGGCGATCGCGAAGTTGCCCTCCTCGCCCGGCATCGTCGTGTCGGGGTAGTGGCCGAGGTTGTTCCGGTTGAGCACGGTCGTCGTGCTGGTGCCCTCCGCGATGGGGCGGAAGTAGTCGTCGCCGAAGCGCGGCACGATGAGCCACGCGAAGCGCTCGGTGAGGCCCGCACGCGCGGCGACCGGCGGCGGGTCGGGAGAGGGCTCGACCGCGGGCGCGACGTCGGGGGTGCCCGCGCTCCACTGCTGCGACTGGGCGATGCCCTCCTGGTGCAGCTGCTGGCCGACGACGAGGTCGTTGAACCACTGCTGCCAGCCGATGAACAGCAGCACGACGACGCCGGCGGTGATGAACAGCTCGCCGAGCACGCCGATCGGCGAGACGCGGGGGCGCTCTCGCGGCGAGCGCGGGGGTGTCGAGTCGCCGGTCGGGGCGCCCGAGGTCTGCGCGGCGCGCGCCTCGCGCCGCGTCATCACCTCGCCGTGCCCGAGCGTCATGGCACCGATCTTAAGCGCGCGGGCCCGGCGCGTCCGGCCCCAGGGCTGGTGACGGCCGGTCGGCTATGATCGCCGCATGGCCCGACCCAACCCCAACGCCCGCCCGGAGCAGGGCGAGGACCGCGGCGGCAGCGACGCCCCCAACCCGGTCTGGTTCCTCCCGGTCATGCTCGGCTTCATGCTCGTCGGGCTCGCGTGGATCGTCGTCTACTACCTGAGCGGCACCCAGTGGCCGATCCCGAGCCTGCAGAACTGGAACATCCTGATCGGCTTCGGGATCATGCTGATCGGGTTCCTCATGACGACCCGCTGGCGCTGAGGCGCTTTCGAAATCACACCGGTGTGATTCGTCCACACTGTGGACGGGCCTGTGGACTACTCCGCGGGCCGCGCGGGCGGCTGTGCGCGGAGGCGCCGCTCAGACGTAGGCGTTCGGGCTGAGCAGCACGCACAGCACGCACACGGCGGCGAGCGCGAGCGCGACGCCCGCGAGCGCCAGCACGCGGGCGCGCGTCTGCTCGGGTCGGCGCATCCGCAGCAGGATCGCCCCGAGCGCCGCCCCGATCAGGAGCCCGCCGAGGTGCGCGGTCCACGAGATCGAGGGCACGAAGAAGGTGATGACGAGGTTGAGCCCGAGCACGATGAGCAGTTGCATGCCGCGCACGCCCATTGCGCGCCGCAGCACGAGGATCGCCCCCATCAGCCCGAAGATCGCGCCCGAGGCGCCGAGCGACGGCGCGATCGCGAAGAACCCGCCGACCAGCTCGGGGTGCCCGCCGGTCGCGAGCACGTCGGCCTCGTAGAGCACGACGCTCGCGACGTTGCCGCCGAACGCGGTGATCAGATACACGGCGAGGTAGCGCCACCGGCCGAGGAAGCTCTCGAGCGCCGGGCCGAAGATGAACAGCGCGTACATGTTGAACAGCAGGTGCAGCAGCGAGGCCGGCGAGTGCAGGAAGGCCGCGGTCATCAGACGCCAGGGTTCGCCGACGATGCGCCACGGGGCCATCACCCACGCGTTCGTGAGCGCCTGCCCGGTGAGGAACTGCGCCCCGTAGGCGAGGATGCACAGCGCCATGAGCACGTAGGTGACGACCGGGAGGTTCGAGCGCCCCGGCGCGAAGGCCCGGAGCACCCCGGGCACGCGGGAGCCGCCGGTCTGGGCCGCGCGACCCTGCCGGACGCACTCCGGGCACTGCACCCCGACGGCCGCCGGGGTCTGGCAGGAGGCGCAGATCGGGCGGTCGCAGCGCTGGCAGCGCACGCGCGTCGGCCGGTTCGGGTGCCGGTAGCAGGCCGCGGGGGCCTGCACCTCGCCGTACGGCGGGGCGTCGCTCATGCGCCGCCCCCTCGCCCCGCCGCGACCGCGCTCATCCCGCGAGCGAGCGCACGACCGCGAGCACCACGAAGAGCGCGCAGGCCGCGGCGACGATCAGATAGCGGGTCGACGGCCGGGTTCCGGGGCGATCCTCGAGCAGTCGCAGCAGGAAGGTCGCGCCCGCGCCGCCGATCACGCCGCCGACGATCGCGGGCAGGAACGAGGCGCCGAGCACGAGCGTGAACAGCACGTTGATGCCCAGGATCACGAGCGCCCGCACCCGCGCGACCGGGTCGTGCCACAGCAGGATCAGGTACGCGCCGAAGAGCCCGAACAGCGCCCCGAACAGGCCGTAGGAGATGCCCCCCGCGAGCACCATGGCCGAGGCCGAGAGGCTCGCCGAGGCGAGGAACACCGCCGCGAACTTGGCGCGCCCGAGGAACCGCTCGACACCCGGGGCGATGAGCAGGAAGAACACCACGTTCAGCAGGATCGACAGGATGCTGAGGTCGAGCCCGGCGGGATACACCGCCCACGAGGTCACGTAGCGCCACACCTGCACGCCGACCGAGGGGCTCGCGGCGAGGAAGGCGAAGGGGAAGTTGCTCAGCACGAAACCCGTGATCCACAGCACGAGCGCCACGGCGACCGCTCCCCAGCTGAGCACCGGGGTGGTCGACCCGGGCCGCAACATCTCGCCGATCGCGGCGCCGATCCGGCTCGAGCCACCGGACGAGTTCGCCCGCGCCGAGGCGCGCGCCGGGCGCCCCGCGCGACCGCGCGGCTTGCCCGAGGTCTTCGCGACCGTTCCGGCGCGCTGCCAGGTGACCGAGCCGCCGGTCTCGCGCACGCAGTCGGGGCAGCGCACCCCCTGCGGGGTGAGGATCTGGCACTCCGGGCAGATGGTGCGCCCGCAGCGCTCGCACAGCGTCCAACTCGCCCGGTCGGGGTGGCGGTAGCAGACGTCGGGCGACACTTCGTCGGCGCTCACCGACGGCGCTCCCTCGAGGCGGCGGTCACGGCTCGGGTCAGACCTGCTCGACCGAGATCGAGCGGATCACCACGTCGTCGAGCGGCTTGTCGCGCGGGTCGGTGGGCACCGCCTCGATCGCGTCGACGACGCGCTTCGACTCCTCGTCGCTCACGGCGCCGAAGATCGTGTGCTTGCCGTTGAGCCAGGTGGTCGGCACGGTCGTGATGAAGAACTGCGACCCGTTGGTGCCGCGGCCGCCGCGCAGGCCGGCGTTGGCCATCGCGAGCAGGTAGGGCTGGTCGAAGAGCAGCTCGGAGGTGATCTCGTCGTCGAACTCGTAGCCCGGCCCGCCGATGCCCTGCCCGAGCGGGTCGCCGCCCTGAAGCATGAACTGCTTGATGATGCGGTGGAAGATGACGCCGTCGTAGAGCGGCCCGTTCTGCGCCTCGCCGGTCGCCGGGTGGGTCCACGGCTTCGTGCCGGTCGCGAGCCCGACGAAGTTGTCGACGGTCTTCGGCGCCTGGTTGCCGTAGAGGTCGACGCGGATGTCGCCGAGGGAGGTGTGGATCGTCGCGCGCGCGGTGGGGTGAGGCATCCCACGATTCTGTCATGCGGCCCGCGGGGCCGCGGCTCCCAGGCGACGCCCAGCCCGATCCCTTGACCGGGGCGGGCGACCTGGGAGGATGGAGTCACGCGCCGACCCGCGGGAGGACACTATGGGACTGTCACGCAAGCGCCAGCGCGAGCTCAAGAAGCTCCGGAGCGCCGCCGACGATCTGTGGGACGAGCAGCTCGCCGCCCTGCAGCACGCGAACTCCGTGCTGCGGCAGGCCGGTCGCGCCGCCTCCGGCTACGCCCGTGAGGACGTCGCGCCGTTCGTGCGCAAGACCTACAACAAGCGCGTCGTGCCCGCCGTGAGGTCGGGCCTCGAGTCGGGGCGCGACGTCGCCGACTCGGCACGGTCGCGGCTGTCGAGCGACGTGATCCCGGCGGTGTCGGGCGCGATCGGCTCGGTGCTGGCCTCGATGGAGTCGGCGCGCGACCAGCGGGTGCGCGAGTTCGCGAAGAACGCCGCCAAGGCGAACAAGAGCTACGGCAAGAAGGCCTCGAAGTGGGTCAAGCCGCCGAAGCGCTCGTCGATGCCCGGCCCCGGCGCCTTCATCCTGATCGGACTCGGCGTGGTCGCTGCCGCCGGTGTGGCCTACGCCGCCTGGCAGACCTTCCGCGCCGACGACGACCTGTGGATCGAAGACCTGGGCGACGCGCCCGAGGGCGCGACCTCCGCCTGAGCGCACCCGCCGCGCCGCGCGCCCCGTGGGGGCGTCGCGGCGGGGCCACCGCCGCGTGATCGGCCGTGGTCGCGCGCCGCGCGCTCGGCGAGGATGCCGGCATGACGCATTCCGTCGCCACCGCCGCGATCGCGGATGCCGCCCTCCGGCTCGGCGTGCCCGTGCTGACGGCACCGCCGGGCCTGCGCTGGCTCGAGCCGCCGATCCCGTTCGACGGACCGGCGCGCCCGGTGACCCACCTGGGCAGCGTCGACGTGATCCTCGCCGCGATCGACGACGCCGAGCCCGGCGACGTGCTCGTCATCGACAACGGAGGCCGCCGCGACGAGGCGGCGATCGGCGACCTGCTGACGCTCGAGGCGCGAGCGGCGGGGCTCGGCGGGATCGTGCTGTGGGGTCTGCACCGCGACAGCGCCCAGCTGCGCGAGATCGGCCTGCCGGTCGCGAGCCTGGGCGGATTCCCGTACGGCCCGCGCCGGGTGCCGCCGGCCGGGTCGCGGATGCCGACGGCGAGCCTCGACGGCGCGATCGTGACGGAGCAGCACCACGTGTTCGCCGATTCCGACGGCGTGCTCATCGCGCGCGCGGAGGACGTGGCCGCGCTCGTCGAGACGGCTCGCGCGATCGCGGCGACCGAGTCGGCGCAGGCGGAGCGGATGCGCGGCGGCGCGAGCCTGCGCGAGCAGCTCGACTTCGCCGGCTTCCGCGCGCACCAGGCCGAGGACCCGACGCTGACCTTCCGGCGCTACCTCGCGGAGCGCGGCGGCGCGATCGAGGTCTGAGCCTCCGCCTCGTCCGGCTCGGCCGCCTCGGCGACGGCGAGCGCGCTGCGCGTGAGGAAGCCCGCGAGTGCGACGTCGTCGACGGTGCGGTCGCGTGCGGCCTCGACGAGCGCCTCCTCGGCGAGGCCGATCCACGCGCGCACGGCCATGCGCAGCAGCGCCGTGTCGCGCCCGCCGAGCTCGACGGCGACCGCGAGCACGCGCGCCGCCTGCACCGCGCGCGCCTCGTCGATCGCCGCGCGCACCTCGGAGTCCCCGCTCGAGACGCCGCGCACGAGCGAGTAGAACGTGCCCCGGTGGCCGCGGACGAACGCGACGGTGCGCTCGAGGGTGTCGCGCAGCCGGGCGGCGGCGGGCAGATCGGCCGTCGGCTCCGTGGCGCGGAGCATCCCGTCGCGGGCCGCGACGACGAGCGCGTGGTGCATGCCCGCGCGCGAGCCGAAGTAGTGGAAGACGAGCCCTCGCGAGACCTCCGCGCGCCGCGCGACCTCGTCGATCGTCAGGTCGTGTAGCGGCACGTCGGCGAGCGCCGCGACCCCGGCGCCGAGCAGCTGGACGCGGCGCTGGTCGGGGTCGAGTCGCCGGCGGCGATCGCCGCCGCGCGCGGTGGCCGCACCCTCGACACCGCCGTGGTCCCCCATCCCCCGATGCTAGACGCCGCCCGAATCATCGACGTGGCCGGGATCGTCGTCCCCGGGTCGCCTATTGACATCGAGTCAATAGGGCGTAGTCTCGCTGCCGACGATCCGTTCACGCGTGCTGGGAAGCAGAGCGGGCCTTCGATCGAAGTTGATCAAGGAGGATCGATGAAGTTCCGTACCTTCGCCGGCTCGCACGGTGGCCGCATCCTGTTCGTGTCGCTGCCCGTGGCGGTGGCCTCGGCGCTCGTGATGGGCGGGGTCGCGCACGGCGACGTGCCGGTCTCGTTCTCGATCTCGGGCAGCCCGTTCAAGATCGCGGCGACCGAACTGAGCGGCACCAGCTTCTCGCAGTACGCGGGGGTCGCCACCGACACCGACGGCGTGGATCACGCGGTCGCCATCGCCAACATCGGCCAGGCGACGCTCGTCGACCTCTGCCAGTCGGTGGCCGCCGAGACGCCGCTCGGACCGATGAGCCTCGTGATCACGGCGGGCGGATCCGGTGGTGCGCCGGCGGAGGCGACCGATCTTCAGATCGGCATGACCGACCTGAAGGGCGACACCGAGTTCACGAACGTGCGCATCGGCGTCGACGCCTCGACGGTCTCGACGGCCGCGAAGGGCGGCGCCGGCTCGTTCGCGCAGGACTCCGACACCATCCACATCACCGGCCTGCAGCAGATCTCGTACTCGACGCAGGCGGGGGTGTTCACCCTGCCGAACATGCACGTCGCGCTGACGGAGGGTCAGGAATGCTTCTGACCGCGCCGACCGCCCCCGTCGCCGCGCCGCGCGCGCGGTTCCGGGCCTGGCGCCGCGACCGCCCGTTCGTGGGCGGCGTGCTGGCCGCGCTCGCGGGGCTCGAGATGTTCTTCTCGGGGCAGCTCGACCTCGGCAACATCCACGTGCAGATGGGCATCTCCGGGTTCCAGGCCACCCTGATCCCGGCGATGCTCGTGCTGATGGGCGCGCTGGCGATCGCGACCCCGGGGCAGCGGCTGTTCTACGGGATCCTCACGCTCGTCATCGCGGTGTACTCGCTCGTGGGCGTGAACCTCGGCGGCTTCTTCGTCGGGATGCTGCTGGCCGCGGCCGGCGGCGTCGCGATCGTGACCTGGCGGCCGCGGGCGGCCGGGGAGGCGCGCGCCGCCGACGCCCGTGCGGAGGGATCCGCGCCGCCCGCCCGGGAGTCCGCCGCCGCGACCGCGGTCGCCGCCGCGGTCACCACGGCTCCCGGCGGGCACGCCCCCGCGCAGTGGATCGACACGAGCCACGTGCGCACCGCGCCCCGCCGCGCGGCTCCCCCGCGCCCGGCGACCGGGGCCCGGCCGCGTACCCACGGGAAGGCACGACCCTGAGCCGCCAGGCCGCGCGGCTCGCCGTCACGCTCGCGACCGCGGGGATGCTCGCGGCGCTCGGCGTCGCCCCGGCGACCGCCGCGCCCGCCCGCCCCGCCGCGCTGTGCGATCTGCTGAACCTGTGCGACCTGACCGGCGGCGGCTCCGGCGACGGGACCGGTGACGAGGGCGGCGGGCTCGTCGGCGGCGTGGTCGACGGCGTGGGCGGGCTCGTCGACGGGCTGCTCGGCGGATCGGGCTCGGAGGCCGACGGCGGGATCCCCGCGCTGCCCCTCGTGCCCGAGAACGACTCCGGCACCGTCTTCACCCGCCCCGCCGCCCAGCTGTCGGGCTCGTCGCTCATCATCTCGGGGCTGCACTCGGCGTCGCTCGTGACCGTGCCGCTCATCGACGGCAGCCGGGTGACGGTCATCAAGCTCGAGGCCGACCGCATCCAGATCGACGATTTCGTGATCGACGTGCGCAAGACCGCGGACGGCGGCGCGGGGGTGACGACCTCGGATCGCATGGTGCTCTCCGGCCACGTCGCGGCCTACGTCGACTCGCTCTCCGCGACTCTGCCGGGCGGCCTCGGCCTGAACCTCGGAGCGCAGACCCCCCTGCCCGGCGACGAGTTGCCCTCCCACCTGCTGACCGTGAGCCTCGGCCTCGTCGGGATCGAGTCCGACTCGATGACGATGACGCCCTCGCACCTGGCGGTGAGCGACTGAGCCGACCGGGGTCGGACGGCCTTCGGATCAGGGCGGCCGTCCGACCCCGGCGCTACGCTCGGGCCATGTCCGAGACCGGCTCCCGCGTCGCCGCCGACGCGCTCGAGATCGTGCCGGCGGAGTCGGTCGACGACGCGACGCTGATCGCCGCCTTCGGCACCGCGGGCGATCCCGTCACCTGCTACTGCCAGTACTTCAAGCGCCGCGGCGCCGCGTGGACCCAGGGGCGACCCGAGGAGTTCCGCGCCGACCTCTGCGCCGACGCCGAGCGGGCGCGGGTCGCGTCGGTCCCCGGTCCGGGGCTCGTCGCGCTGCGCGACGGGGATCCGGTCGGCTGGGTGGCGGTCGAACCGCGCACCTCCTACGCGCGGCTGCTCGCCTCCGCGGTGGGGAAGGCGTCGCGCGAGGCCGCCGACGACGCGTCGGTGTGGGCGGTGACGTGCTTCGTGATCCCCCGCGAGCACCGGCGCCAGGGTCTCGCGACCGCCCTGCTCGAGGCGGCGATCTCGCACGCCCGCTCGCGGGGCGCGCGCGTGCTCGAGGGCTACCCGGTCGACACCCGCGGCGGCCGCGTGCCCTCGGCGAACCTCTACCACGGCCCGCTCTCGGTGTTCGAGCGGCTCGGCTTCGTCGAGGTGGCGCGGCCGAACGAGGATCGGGCGGTCGTCGCGCTCGAGCTCTGACGCGCGAGAGCCGCGCGCTCAGAGCGGATCGCGTCGCGCCCTAGGCTGGAGGCCGTGTCGAAGGTTCTGAGCAGGCTGCCCGTCGGCGAGCGCGTCGGCATCGCGTTCTCGGGGGGTCTCGACACCTCGTGCGCGGTGGCGTGGATGCGCGAGAAGGGCGCGATCCCCTGCACCTACACCGCCGACATCGGCCAGTACGACGAGCCCGACATCGACAAGGTGCCGGGCCGCGCGACCGAGTACGGCGCGGAGCTCGCCCGACTCGTCGACGCGAAGGCGGCGCTCGTCGAGGAGGGGCTCGTCGCGCTGCAGTGCGGCGCGTTCCACATCCGCACCGGCGGCAAGACCTACTTCAACACCACCCCGCTCGGCCGCGCCGTCACCGGCACGATGCTGGTGCGCGCCATGAAGGACGACGGCGTCGACATCTGGGGTGACGGATCCACCTACAAGGGCAACGACATCGAGCGGTTCTACCGCTACGGCCTCATGGCCAACCCGCGGCTGCGTATCTACAAGCCGTGGCTCGACGCCGACTTCGTCGAGGAGCTGGGCGGCCGCACCCAGATGAGCGAGTGGCTCACGGCGCGCGGGTTCCCGTACCGCGACCCGAGCGAGAAGGCGTACTCGACCGACGCGAACATCTGGGGCGCGACTCACGAGGCGAAGGACCTCGAGGATCTGAACGCCGGCCTCGACATCGTCGAGCCGATCATGGGGGTCGCCGCGTGGCGCGACGACGTCGAGGTCGCGACCGAGGAGGTCGCGGTGCGCTTCGAGGCGGGCCGCCCGGTCGCGATCAACAGCGTCGAGTTCGCCGACCCGGTCGCCCTCGTGCTCGAGGCGAACGCGATCGGCGGGCGGCACGGCCTGGGCGCCTCCGACCAGATCGAGAACCGCATCATCGAGGCGAAGAGCCGCGGCATCTACGAGGCGCCCGGGATGGCGCTGCTGCACATCGCCTACGAGCGACTGCTCAGCGCGATCCACAACGAGGACACCCTCGCCAACTACCACGCCGAGGGCCGCCGCCTCGGGCGCCTCATGTACGAGGGTCGCTGGCTCGACCCGCAGTCGCTCATGCTGCGCGAGTCGCTGCAGCGCTGGGTGGGATCCGCGGTCACCGGCGAGGTGACCCTGCGACTGCGGCGCGGCGACGACTACACGATCCTCGACACCACCGGCCCCGCCCTCAGCTACCACCCCGAGAAGCTGTCGATGGAGCGCGTCGGGGATGCCGCGTTCGGCCCCGCCGACCGCATCGGCCAGCTGACGATGCGCAACCTCGACATCGCCGACAGCCGCGCGCGGCTCGAGGCCTACGCGGCCTCGGGCCTCATCGGCGGGGCGACCGGCGAGCTCGTCGGCTCGCTCGAGCGCGGCGAGGCGGAGCGCATCCTCAGCGACGCCGACCCGGGCAGCGCCGCCGACGACGCGGCGGAGCGCGCCGCCGACGAACTCGGCGAGGGCGCGGCCTTCGACGCCGGCACCGACTGACGCCGTCGGCGCTGCGGAAGGTCGTCCTCGCTCAGACCGGCGCGCTCGTCTCGCGCAGCAGCGCGGGGAGGGTGCGGCGCGCGTAGGGCGAGTCGGCGAAGTCCTCCTCGTCGTTGCCGGTCAGCAGCCACGTCTCGAACGAGCGCTCGTAGGTGTCGATGATCACCCGCACCGCGAGCTTCGGCGCCCACGTGAACCGGCGCCCGACCGCGGTCATCAGGTCGGAGAGGATCGGGACGAGCCGGTCGACGAACTCCCGTTCGACGGCGGCGGCCGCATCCCCGCTGCGCGCGTCGGTCAGCGCCCGCAGGCGTCGCTCGGCGCGGATCAGCAGGCCGCCGCGATCGAGCGGCCAGGCGCGGGCGAGCAGCAGCCCCGCCGCGTCGAGCGGATCTCCCGCCGTCGGGTCGCCGGCGCCGCCCGGATCGAACCCGTCGACCGCCGAGCGCAGCCGGGTCGCGCACTCGTCGACGAGCCGCTGCCCGACCGCGTCGAGCAGCGCGTCGTCGTCGGGGAAGAACCCACGGAATGCGCTCGTCGCGACCCCACTCTGCTCGCAGATGTCGGCCACGAGCTCCGCGCTCACCCCGCGCCCGGAGCCGAGCGCGATGCGCGCGGCGCTGACGAGGCGCTCCGCCGCGCGGGCCCGCGTCACGTCGCTTCGCGGCACGTCGGCTCCTCGCTCGTTCGCGCCTCGCTCCGACCGGGAGGAGCTGTCTGCCCTTCGGGTTCACGGAGCCGCGCGGGTGGAGCCTAGGGGAATCGAACCCCTGACCTCCTGCTTGCAAAGCAGGCGCTCTACCAATTGAGCTAAGGCCCCGTGCGTTTCTTTCACCGGAGGTATCCGGCGGAGCGGCGCGACCGCGCTCGTGCCGCGGAGCGGCCGCACGCCGCAGGAGCGGCGGCGTGCCAGAAGGCACGTGGGGCTACCAGGACTTGAACCTGGGACCTCTTCGTTATCAGCGAAGCGCTCTAACCGCCTGAGCTATAGCCCCTTGATCGAGCCGCCCGCGAGGCGGCCCGGAACACTGTACCCCAGCCGATGCGACCGGGTGAAACCCGCCCGCTCGGCCCGACCCGCTCGCGCGGGGGTACCGGTCAGTTGTTGCGGAACCCGACGAGCAGGCCGCCGGTGATCCGCACGCTGAGGTTGTAGAGCACCGCGGCCACGGCGCCGAGCACGGTGCCGATGATCGCGTTGAGCAGGCCGACGACGAGCGCGAAGACCGCGACCGCGCCGAGGCCGAAGCTCTCCTCGATCGTGAAGTTCGCGTCGCCCAGAATGTCCTGGAACAGCTTGTCGAGCGAGGTGAAGATCCCGACCGAGTAGAGCACCACCCAGACCAGGATCGCCGCGACGACGAGCACGACGGCGAGGCAGATCCAGATGAGGAACGACAGCTTCACGGTGGACCAGAAGTCGATGTAGACCAGGCGCAGCCGCACCTGGCGCTCGGGGACGGCGCGCTGCTGACGGCGCTGAAGTCGTTCGGCGACGCTGCTCATGCCTCGCTGTCCTTCCGGGGGTCGTAGCCCGCCGCGGGGGCGGCGGGATCGGGGGCGTCGGCATCCGCCGACTCGGTCGGGGTCGCGTCCGTCGCGGTCGTCTCGAGCCCGCGTTCGCTGTTCCTCGCCACGGCGATGATGCGATCCTCGTCCTCGAAACGGGCGAAGACCACGCCCATGGTGTCGCGGCCCTTGGCCGGCACCTCGGCCACGGCAGAGCGTACCACCTTGCCACTTTGGAGAACCACGAGAGTCTCGTCGTCCTCCCCGACGATCAGGGCGCCCGCGAGGTCGCCCCGACGCTCCTCGAGCTTGGCCACCTTGATGCCCAGGCCGCCTCGACCCTGGGCGCGGTACTGCGCGACCGCGGTGCGCTTGGCGTAGCCGCCCTCGGTCACCACGAACACGTAGCCCTCGTCGCTCACGACCGAGGCCGACAGAAGCTGGTCGCCCTCGCGGAACTTCATGCCGATGACGCCGGAGGCCGGTCGGCCCATCGCGCGCAGGCTCTCCTCCGAGGCGACGAAGCGCAGCGACATGCCCTGGCGGGAGACCAGCAGGATCTCGCTGTCGTCGTCCACGAGCATCGCGCCCACCAGCTCGTCGCCCTCGCGCAGCGAGATCGCGATGATGCCGCCGGTGCGGTTCGTGTCGTACTCGGTGAGCCGGGTCTTCTTGATCAGGCCCCCGCGGGTGGCGAGCGCCAGGTAGGGCGCGACCGAGTAGTCGCGGATGTCGAGGATCTGGGCGATCTCCTCGTCCGGCTGCAGCGCGAGCAGGTTCGCGACGTGCTGCCCCTTCGCGTCGCGCCCGCCCTCGGGCAGCTCGTAGGCCTTCGCGCGGTAGACGCGCCCCGTCGTCGTGAAGAACAGCAGCCAGTGGTGCGTCGTCGTGACGAAGAAGTGCTCGACGACGTCGTCGGCGCGCAGGCTCGCCCCGCGCACCCCGCGGCCTCCGCGGTGCTGGCTGCGGTAGGCGTCGGATCGGGTGCGCTTGATGTAGCCGCCGCGCGTGACCGAGACGACGACCTCCTCCTCGGGGATCAGATCCTCGACGCTCATGTCGCCGTCGAAGCCGAGCAGGATCTGGGTGCGCCGCTCGTCGCCGAATCTCTCGACGATGCCGGTGAGCTCCTCCGTCACGATCGCCCGCTGGCGCGACTCGTCGGCGAGGATCGCCTGGTACTCGGCGATCTCGCGCTCGAGCTCGGCGAGGCGATCCTGGATCTTCTGCCGCTCGAGCGCCGCGAGCCGGCGCAGCTGCAGCGCGAGGATCGCGTCGGCCTGCAGCTCGTCGACCCCGAGCAGGTCCATCAGGCTGGTGCGGGCCTGCTCGACGTCGGGCGAACGGCGGATCAGCGCGATGACCTCGTCGAGCGCGTCGAGGGCCTTCACATAGCCGCGCTGGATGTGCGCATCCGCCTCGGCCTTTGCGAGCCGGAAGCGGGTGCGACGCACGATCACGTCGATCTGGTGGGTGATCCAGTGCGAGATGAAGCCGTCGAGGGCGAGGGTGCGCGGCACGCCGTCGACGATCGCCAGCATGTTGGCGCCGAAGTTCTCCTGCAGCTGGGTGTGCTTGTACAGGTTGTTGAGCACGACCTTCGCGACCGCGTCGCGCTTGAGCACGATGACCAGGCGCTGGCCGGTGCGGCCCGAGGTCTCGTCGCGGATGTCGGCGACGCCCGCGAGGCGCCCCTCCTTGACGAGGTCGGCGATCTTCACCGCGAGGTTGTCGGGGTTGACCTGGTAGGGCAGCTCGGTGACGACGAGGCAGGTGCGACCCTGGATCTCCTCGACGTTGACGACGGCGCGCATCGTGATCGAGCCGCGGCCGGTGCGGTACGCGTCCTGGATGCCCTTGATGCCGAGGATCTGCGCCCCGGTCGGGAAGTCGGGCCCCGAGATGCGCTGGATGAGCGCCTCGAGCAGCTCCTCCCGGCTCGCGTCGGGGTGCTCGAGCGCCCACAGCGCACCGGCCGCGACCTCGCGGAGGTTGTGCGGCGGGACGTTGGTGGCCATGCCGACCGCGATGCCGACCGAGCCGTTGACGAGCAGGTTGGGGAACCGGGCGGGCAGCACGACCGGCTCCTGGGTGCGCCCGTCGTAGTTCTCCTGGAAGTCGACGGTCTCCTCGTCGATGTCGCGCACCATCTCCATCGCGATGGGCGCCATCTTCGTCTCGGTGTAGCGGTGGGCCGCCGCGCCGTCGTTACCGGGGGAGCCGAAGTTGCCCTGCCCGAGCGCGAGCGGGTAGCGCAGCGCCCACGGCTGCACGAGCCGCACGAGCGCGTCGTAGACGGGCGAGTCGCCGTGCGGGTGGAACTGCCCCATGACGTCGCCGATGACGCGGGTGCACTTGCTGAAGGCACGGTCGGGGCGGTATCCGCCGTCGTACATCGTGTAGACGATGCGGCGGTGCACGGGCTTGAGGCCGTCGCGCACGTCGGGCAGCGCGCGGCCCACGATCACGCTCATCGCGTAGTCGAGGTAGCTGCGCTGCATCTCGAGCTGCAGGTCGACCTGCTCGATGCGGTCGCCCGGCGGGACGTCGGTTCCGGTGGTGTCGGTCATGGATCCTCAGGGGTGGCGGTGGTCGAGCGGGCTCGGTCGGCGCGGGGCGCCCGAACGCTAGATGTCGAGGAAGCGGACGTCCTTCGCGTTCTTCTGGATGAACTGGCGGCGCGCGTCGACGTCGTCGCCCATGAGCGTGGCGAAGATGCCGTCGGCGATCGCCGCGTCGTCGACGGTGACCTGCTTGAGCGTGCGGGTCTCGGGATTCATGGTGGTGTCCCAGAGCTCCTGGTGGTTCATCTCGCCGAGGCCCTTGTAGCGCTGCACGCCGTTCTCCTTCTGCAGGCGCTTGCCGCCGGCGAGGCCCTCCTTGAGCAGCACGTCGCGCTCGAGGTCGGAGAAGACGTACTCGTGCTCGGCGTTGGTCCACTTCAGGCGGTACAGCGGCGGCTGTGCGAGGTAGACGTAGCCCATCTCGATGAGCGGGCGCATGTACCGGAAGAGCAGGGTGAGCAGCAGGGTCGTGATGTGCTGGCCGTCGACGTCGGCATCCGCCATCAGCACGATCTTGTGGTAGCGCGCCTTGCTGCCGTCGAAGTCCTCGCCGATGCCGGTACCGAAGGCCGTGATCATCGCCTGGATCTCGGCGTTGCCCATCGCGCGGTCGAGCCGCGCTTTCTCGACGTTGAGGATCTTGCCGCGCAGCGGCAGGATCGCCTGGGTCTCGGGGTTGCGCCCCTGCACGGCGGAGCCGCCGGCCGAGTCGCCCTCGACGAGGAAGATCTCGCTGCGGCCCGGATCGCGGCTGCTGCAGTCCTTGAGCTTGCCCGGCATGCCGCCGCCCTCGAGCAGCCCCTTGCGCCGGGTCTGCTCGCGCGCCTTGCGCGCCGCGATGCGCGCCTGGCTCGCCTGGATCGCCTTGCGGATCACGTCGCGGGCGAGGTTCGGATTGCGGTCGAACCAGTCGGCGAGCTGCTCGCCGACCACCTTCTGCACGAAGGACTTCGCCTCGGTGTTGCCGAGCTTCGTCTTCGTCTGGCCCTCGAACTGCGGCTCGCCGAGCTTGATCGAGATGACCGCGGTGAGGCCCTCGCGCACGTCGTCGCCGGAGAGGTTCTCGTCCTTCTCCTTGAGCAGGTTCTTCTCGCGCGCGTACTTGTTGACGAGCGTCGTCAGCGCCGCGCGGAAGCCCTCCTCGTGCGTGCCGCCCTCGTGGGTGTTGATCGTATTGGCGTAGGTGTGGACGCTCTCGGAGTAGGCCGTCGTCCACTGCATCGCGATCTCGAGCGCGATCTTGCGCTCGGCGTCCTCCGCCTCGAAGTCGATGACCTCCGGGTGGATCACCTCGATCTTCTTGGCCGAGTTGAGGAACTCGACGTAGTCGACGAGACCGCGCTCGTAGAGGAAGACGTCGGATCGCGGCCCCGACTCCGCCTGCTCGCCGCCCGCCTCCTCGGCGTCGGTGCCGGCCGCGGCGCCCTCGCGCTCGTCGTGCAGCGCGATGCGCAGCCCCTTGTTGAGGAAGGCCATCTGCTGGAACCGGGTGCGCAGGGTCTCGTAGTCGAACTCGACCGTCTCGAAGGTGTCGGAGCTCGGCCAGAAGGTGATCGTCGTGCCGGTCTCGTCGGTCGTCTCGCCCTGGGCGACCGGCGCGTCGGGCACGCCGTGCGTGAACGCCTGCCGCCAGACGTGACCGTCGCGACGCACCTCCGCCTCGAGTCGGCGCGAGAGCGCGTTGACGACGGAGGATCCGACGCCGTGCAGTCCGCCCGAGACGGCGTAGGCGCCCGAGCCGAACTTGCCGCCGGCGTGCAGCACGGTGAGCACCACCTCGAGGGTGGAGCGCTTCTCGATCGGGTGCTCGGCGACCGGGATGCCGCGGCCGTGATCCTCGACCCGCAGCCCGCCGTCGGCGAGGATCGTGACGTCGACGAAGTCGTTGTGCCCGGCGAGCGCCTCGTCGACGGCGTTGTCGACGATCTCGTAGACGAGGTGGTGCAGACCGCGCGGGCCGGTCGAGCCGATGTACATGCCGGGGCGCTTGCGCACCGCCTCGAGGCCCTCGAGTACCTGGATCTGCTCGGCGCCGTAGCTGCCGGCGGTGGTCGAGGACGAGGCGGAATCGGTCATAGGGAAGTGGCTCCTGACGGCGGCTGGCGACGCGCGCGCGACGGGCGCGACGACCCCTCGATTCTAGTCCGCGGCCGGGCCCGAAACCGGCGCGAACGGCTTTCTGCGGGGTTTTCGTGGCGAGGTCGGACGGATTTGCCTTCTCAGCCGTAGGTATCGCGAGGGCCGCGCCCTGGGATGGCGCGGGGGCCGCGTTTCCATGAGGGGGCGTCCGGTCCCAGAAAGCGCACCTCGTCGATGCCCGCCGCGGGGTGGCGCTCGGCGATGCGGGTCAGCACCGTCGCCTTCATCACGCGTAGCTGCTGCGCCCAGGCCGTCGAGTCGCACCGCACGGTGAGCCGCCCCTCCTCGATGCCGATCGGCTGCGCATGCGCGGCGACGTCGGCGCCGATCAGATCCGGCCAGCTCGCGAGCAGCTCCGCCTTGGCGAGCGGCGAGTCCCAGCCCATCGCGTCGGTCAGCGCGTCGAGCACCTGCTCGAGCCCGCGCGGGTCGCGGCCGCGGCCGTAGGGCACGGTCGACTCGTCCTCGGCCGCCCGCGCGCGGCGGCGGGCGTCGCGCGAGGGGTGGGTGGGCGAGCCGAACAGCGCGCGGATTCGGCGGTAGACCGCGATCGGCTCCGGCTCGCGCTCGCCCTCGGCCTCGATCCCCGCCCCCGACCCGGCCCCGCCGCTCGGATCGCTCACGGCCGCTCCTCGATGCGCCCGGCCCGGATCCGCACCGCGTCACCGGCGAGCTCCGGAGGCACGTCCGCCTCGACCGCGGCGGTGATGAGCACCTGCTCGTAGTCGGCGATCGCGGTCGCGAGCCGGCCGCGACGGCTCTGGTCGAGCTCGGCGAAGACGTCGTCGAGGATCACGACCGGATCCCCGATCGGCGACTCGGCCCGCAGCAGCCCCGCCGCCGCGAGCTTGAGGGCGAGCGCGAACGACCAGGACTCCCCGTGGCTCGCGTAGCCGCGCGCGGGCAGGCCGTTGAGCACGAGCACGAGGTCGTCGCGGTGCGGGCCGACGAGGGTGATCCCGCGGTCGCGCTCCTCACGCCGCCGCGCGGCCAGCGCGGCGCGGAACGCCTCCTCGATCGCGGCGCGGTCGAGCCCCTCGGCGCTCGGGGCTCCAGCCGTATCGGCGGAGTCGCCCGAGTCATCGTCGCCCTCCCCCGTGGCGCCGAGGATGCTGAGCCGCAGGCCGAGCGTCGCTTCGTGCTCGGCGCCGGCAACTGCGGCGTAGTCGCGCGCGATCCCCGGGCGCAGCCGCTCGACGAGATCGAGGCGTGCCGCGACGAGTTCGGAGCCGAGTGCGACGAGGCGCTCGTCCCAGAGATCCAGGGTCGACAGCTGTCGCTCGTCACCGTCGGCTTCGGTGGCGCGCGCGCCTCGCAGCCCGCGCGCCGACTTCAGCAGGGTGTTGCGCTGGCGCAGCACCCGGTCGTAGTCCGACTGCACGCCGGCCAGACGCGGAGAGAGCTGCACGGCGAGTTCGTCCAGGTAGCGGCGTCGGCCGGATGGCTCTCCGCGCACGAGCGCGAGATCCTCCGGGGCGAACAGCACCGCCGCGACGTGACGCGGCAGCTCGCGGGGCTTGAGCGCGCCGCGATTCAGTTGCGCGCGGTTCGCACCTTGCCGATTGAGCTGCAGCTCGACGAGCACCGAGCGGCCGGCGTGCTCGAGCCGCGCCCGCACGATCGCCGCCTCGGCACCGCGGCGGATGAGCGCCTGGTCGCTCGAGACGCGGTGCGAGGAGAGGGTCGAGAGATAGACGATCGATTCGACCAGGTTGGTCTTGCCCTGCCCGTTGGGCCCGAGGAAGAGCCGCGGGCCGGGCCCGAGCTCGATCCGGGCGTCGGCGTAGTTGCGGAAGTCGTGCAGCTCGAGTTCGGCGACGATCACCCGTCGGCCTTGCGCACGGCGTGCCCGCCGAACTGCTTGCGCAGCGCCGCGACCGCCTTCATCGACGGGGAGTCCTCCTGCCGCGACACGAAGCGGGCGAAGATCGAGGCGCTGATCGTCGGCATCGGGACCGCGTGATCCAGCGCCTCGTGCACGGTCCACCGTCCCTCGCCGGAGTCGTCGACGTAGCCCTCGATCTCGTGGAACTCGGGATCCTCCTCGAGCGCCTTGACGAGCAGCTCGAGCAGCCAGCTGCGCACGACGGTGCCGCGCTGCCACGCCTTGAAGGTGCCGGGCACGTTCTTCACGAGGTCGTCGCGGGCCTCCATGAGTTCGTAACCCTCGGCGTAGGCCTGCATGAGCGCGTACTCGATGCCGTTGTGCACCATCTTCACGTAATGGCCCGCGCCGACCGGGCCGGCGTGCACGAAGCCCTCCTCGCGCGGACCCTCGGGCCGCAGCGCGTCGAAGATCGGCATCGCCTCGGCGATGTCGGCATCCGCCCCGCCGGCCATGAGCCCGTAGCCCTCCTGGAGTCCCCAGATTCCGCCGGAGACGCCGCAGTCGAGGAAGCGGATGCCCTTCGCCGCGAGCTGCGCGGCATGAGCGGCGTCGTCGGTGAAGCGCGAGTTGCCGCCGTCGATGACGAGGTCTCCCGGATCGAGCACACCGGCGAGGTCGGAGATGACCCCGTCGGTGACCGCTCCGGAGGGCACCATGACCCAGACCACCCGCGGGCTCGGGAGCGCTGCGGCGAGTGCCGCGAGGTCGGGAACGTCGCTGACCTCGGGCCGCGGGTCGTAGCCGGTGACCTCCAGACCGGCGCGCCGCATGCGGGCGCGCATGTTGTCGCCCATCTTGCCGAGGCCGACGATTCCGAGGTGCATGATCCCTCCCGGGAGACGTTCGGGGGCGGCGGATGCGGGCGCCGCGATCAGCGCAGCAGCAGGTTCGGCTGCAGCAGGTAACGGTACGAGTCCGAGGCGGGCTGCTCACGCGAGCTCTGCCCGGTGATGAGCACCGGACCGGGCTTGTTCGGGTTGTCGGTCGGCGTGAACGAGACCCGGACGAACTCCGAGTGCACCGCGCCGAGCGCGTCGAGCAGGAAGGCCGGCTTGAGCGAGACCACGGTGTCGGTGCCGACAAGGTGCGCGTCGATCGTCTCGGAGGCCTGGGCTTGGTCGCCCCCGACCGCTTCGAGGGTCAGCCCGTCGACCGAGAAGCTGAAGCGCAGGGCGGCCTCGCGCTCGAGCACGAGCGAGACGCGGCGCACCGCCTCGACGAGGTCGGAGGTCGACAGCACCGCGTAGTTCTCGACGTTCTCGGGGAACAGCCGCCGCACGGGAGGGAAGTTGCCCTTGATCAGGAGCGACGTGACGGTGCGCTTGTCGGCGCTGAAGGCGATGAGCTCGCGGTCGTCGGTGTGCACGATCGACACGGCGACGGTGCCGGCGTTGGCGAAGGTCTTGCCGATCTCGGAGAGCGTGCGGGCCGGCACGAGGGCGGTCGTGCCCTCGACCGAGGAACCGCCGGAATCCCAGTCGATGTCGCGCACCGCGACGCGGTAGCGGTCGGTGGCGACGAGCGAGAGCGAGTTGTCGCCGACCTCGAGCTGCACGCCGGTGATGACCGGGGTGACGTCGTCGCGGCTCGCGGCGACCGCGACCTGGGCGACCGCCGTCGAGAAATCCTCGGCCGGGAGCACCCCGGTGCGGTCATCGATCTGCGGCAGTGCGGGGTACTCCTCGACCGGCATCGACATGAGCGTGAAGTTCGCGGAGCCGCAACTGACCTTGATGCGGCCCTCGGCGGTGTCGAACTGCACGGGGGCGTTCGGAAGCCGGCTGGCGATCTCGGCGAGCAGACGCCCCGAGACCAGGGCGGATCCCGTCTCATCGACCTCGGCCGGGATCTCCGTGCGGCTCGAGACCTCGTAGTCGAACGACGAGAGCACGAGCGCACCCTCGCGCGCCTCGAGGAGGACGCCGGAGAGGATCGGCTGCGTGGGTCGCTGCGGAAGGAGCTTGACGGCGAAGGACACGGCCTCGGCGAACACGTCGCGGTTGACGTGGAATCTCACGGACGCACCACTCCTTCTTCGGCGACGGGACCCGCGTGAGATCTCTCGCGGAGCGAGCCGCGCGGGTCGTCCATCCTGTCACGACGATCCTGGCACAGGGAAGCGACGGTGCCGCACGAGGGATGCAGCGGGAGCCGCGACGATCGGGCGACGCGCGTGCCGCGGTCGGGCCCGCTCGGGATCCACCCCCACCCGGTTGCGGACCGGTCGGAATGAGAAGGAGAGAGGGAACACTCTTAACGCCTGTGGAGGGTGTGGAGAAGTCGCCGGCCGCGTGCCCGGGACGGGGAACTACATCGCTGTGAGATGTGGGCATCCCGTGGACAGCCGCCGGGCTCGGCGTCGAAACCCCCGCGAGGGCGGGTTCGGCTCTCCACAGGATCCGGCGGAGCTGTCCACATCGCGGTCGCGCGTCGTCCCAAGGTTGTCCACAGGAGTATTCACAACTGTGTAATCCTGAGCATCGACGAATCCTCGCGTCACCGGCACGCCTGAGACGCGGCGATCGGACGCGGGCCGAGCGGCGCGGAATCCTCCCGCCGAGCTCAGAGCTTGTTGTAGCGCTGGTCCTGCTTGATGCGGCTCGTGAGCTCGGTGACCTGGTTGTAGATCGAGCGGCGCTCCTTCATGAGGTCGCTGATCTTCTTGTTCGCGTACATCACCGTCGTGTGATCGCGGTTGCCGAAGAGCTGCCCGATCTTGGGCAGCGACAGGCTCGTCATCTCCCGGCACAGGTACATCGCGATCTGGCGCGCGGTCGCCACCGCCTGCGAGCGGCTGCTGCCGTAGAGGTCGTCGACGCTGAGCTTGAAGTACTCGGCGGTGTGATTGATGATGTCGACCGGCGCGATGACGTTGTCCTCGTCGAGGGTGATGAGGTCCTTCAGCACCGTCTGCACGAGCTGCAGGTCGACCGGCGTGCGGTTGAGGTTCGCGAAGGCCGTGACGCGGATGAGGGTTCCCTCGAGCTCGCGGATGTTGCTCGAGACCTTCGTCGCCATGAACTCGAGGATGTCGTCGGGCACCTGCAGCTTCTCGCTCTGCGCCTTCTTGCGCAGGATCGCGATGCGGGTCTCGAGATCGGGGGCCTGCACGTCGGTGATGAGGCCCCACTCGAAGCGCGAGCGCATCCGGCCCTCGAATCCGGTGAGGTGCTTCGGCGCGACGTCGCTCGTGATGACGACCTGCTTGTTGTGGTCGTGGAGCGTATTGAAGGTGTGGAAGAAGGCCTCCTGCGTCGAGTCCTTCCCCTGGAGGAACTGGATGTCGTCGATCAGCAGGATGTCGATCTCGCGGTAGCGGGTCTGGAAGACGCTCGCCCGGTTGTTCGCGATCGAGTTGATGAAGTCGTTGGTGAACTCCTCCGAGCTCACGTACCGCACCCGGATGCCGGGGTAGAGGTTCTCGGCGTAGTGGCCGATCGCGTGCAGGAGGTGGGTCTTGCCGAGCCCGGAGTCGCCGTAGATGAACAGCGGGTTGTAGGCCTTCGCCGGCGCCTCGGCGACCGCGACCGCGGCGGCGTGCGCGAAGCGGTTGGAGCCGCCGATGACGAAGTTGTCGAAGTTGTACTTCGGGTTGAGCCGGGACTCGCCCCGTCGGCCCGCCGGCTCGGGCGCTTCGTCGTAGCTCGGCTCGTCCACGAACTCGAGCGACGGGGGGCGGATCTCGGGATTCACGACGATCGCGAAGTTCACGACTTCGGGATCGATCGCGGCGATGGCGTCGAGCAGCGGTCCGCGCAGGCGCTGCTCGAGCATCCCGCGGGTGAGCTCGTTGGGCACCTCGAGGTAGAGGCTGCCGCCGAGCACGCCCTTCGCCTCGACGAGTCGGAGGAAGCCGTGCAGCTGCGGGGTGACGCGCTCGTCGTCGTCGAGTCGTTCCAGCACCGCGCCCCACTGGGCGCGGATGGGGTCGGTCTCGTCGGTCATGCTCCCGCTTCCTGGTCGCCCGCCTCCCGTCGGCGGGCGGGAGGCGCGTCGGCACCCCCCGGCAAGTTTTCCACAGCCTTATCCACGTGTCGGAACAGCTGTGGATGACGGCGCTGCACCGGCCTTCCCGAAGGCTCCGGCGCGGATGTGTGCATCACCCTAGACCGCGCGCGCTCCGCCCACCATCCCGAGGATCGCGGGCACGGCCGGCCATCGGCGCCGGTGGTCGAGGGCCGCGCTCCCGGTCGTTTGACCGTCGGGAGCCCGGGCCGTATCGTTAACCAGTTGTGTGACCGCCCAGCCGAATCGTCGGCGGTCGAACCTGATCTTCCCGGCCCGTGCTCTCGGGCCCGCGCCGGGTCTGGAGAACACCCATGAGCAAGCGAACCTTCCAGCCGAACAACCGCCGGCGCGCCAAGGTGCACGGCTTCCGTCTGCGCATGCGCACGCGCGCGGGCCGCGCCATCCTGGCCTCGCGTCGTCGCAAGGGGCGCAGCGAACTCTCCGCCTGATCGACCCGCCGTGCTCGCGCGGGCGAACCGGGTGATCCGGGCCGACGACTTCCGTCGCGCCGTCCGGCGCGGCCGCCGATCGGCGACCCCGCGAGCGGTCTACTACCGGTACCCGACGGCCGACGACGAGCCCCTTCGTTTCGGGTTCATCGTCTCCCGCACGGTGGGCGGCTCGGTGCAGCGCAACCGGGTGCGCCGGCGGATGCGCGCGATCGGTCGCGAGTTCGTCGAGGCCGGCGTCCGCGGTCACGACGTCGTGATCCGCGCGCTCCCGGGTGTCGACGCCGTCGCCTTCGGCGAGCTGCGGGACGACGCGCACCAGGCGCTCGATCGCGGCCTGGGTGTGACGCGCTCATGACCGCGTTGGCGTCGCGCCGGACGGCGGTCGCACGGTCCGACCCGGCCGCCGCCGGTCCGCGGGCGGTCGACCCGCACCCCGCGGCACCGGCGCCGGGCCGGGTCGGTGCGCTCGCACGCACCGTGCTGTACCTGCCCCGGAACGCCTGCGTCGTCATCCTGCGGGCGTACCGGGCGGTCATCTCGCCCCTGTACGGTGACGTGTGCCGCTACTACCCGAGCTGCTCGGCGTACGCGCTCGGCGCGATCCAGCAGCACGGCGTGATCAAGGGCGTGGCGCTGGGCTCCTGGCGGATCCTGCGCTGCAACCCCTGGGCGAAGGGCGGCGTCGACGACGTTCCCGAGCGGCACGCCGGGCACCTGCACATCACGAACTTCGGCTTCGTCACCCCGACGAGCCACGGAAAGGCCTAGACGAGTGGATCTGTTCGGCTTCTTCAATACGCTTCTCTGGCCGATCAAGTGGGTCATCGAGGCGATCCTGGTGGCCTTCCACCAGTTCTTCACCTTCCTCGGCATGGGCCCCGGTGACGGCATCACCTGGGTGCTCTCGATCGTCGGTCTGGTGCTCGTGGTGCGCGCCGCGCTCATCCCGCTGTTCGTGCGGCAGATCCGCAGCCAGCGGAAGATGATGGAGATCGCGCCGCAGCTCAAGAAGATCCAGGACAAGTACAAGGGCAAGCGCGACCAGTTCTCCCGCGAGGCGATGCAGCGCGAGACGATGGAGCTCTACCGCCGCGAGGGCACCAACCCGCTCGCGTCGTGCCTGCCGCTGCTGATCCAGATGCCGATCTTCTTCGGCCTGTTCTCGGTGCTCAACGAGGCTCGTGGCGACAAGGCCGGTGTCGGCTTCCTGACGAAGGATCTCGCCGACCTCTTCTACAACTCGAGCCTGTTCGGCGTCGCGCCGCTCAACCTCAGCATCCAGACGGCTCTCGCCGAGAACCCGGTGCAGTGGGTCGTCATCGTCATCGCCGCGACGATGGTCGTGCTCATGACGGCCTCGCAGTTCATCACCCAGCTGCAGCTGATGAGCAAGAACCAGTCGCCGGAGATGAAGGCGAGCCCGATGTACCGGCAGCAGCGGATCCTGCTGTACATCCTCCCGCTGGTGTTCGCCTTCTCGGGCTTCGCGTTCCCGATCGGCGTGATGTTCTACTGGCTCACCTCGAACTTCTGGACGATGGGCCAGCAGTACCTCGTGATCCGCAACTCCCCCACGCCGGGCAGCGAGGCCGCCCTCGCACGGGAGGCGCGGCTGGCCAAGCGTCGTCGTGCGCGCATGACGCAGCAGGAGATCGAGGCCGAGGAGCTGGAGGCGCAGCGCGAGCTCGAGGAGCAGCGCAAGCAGAACGCGCAGCGCCAGCAGCCGATGGGCAAGAACCGGTCGAAGAAGCAGGGCGGGGGCAAGAAGTGACCGACGACGACACGACGACCGTGGTGGCCGACGAGGCGCGAACCGAGGAGCCCCGCGCCGAAGAGTCCCGCACCGAGGCGACGCTCGACCCCGCCGACCTCGAGGCCGAGGGCGACCTGGCCGCGGACTACATCGAGGGCCTGCTCGACCTCGCCGATATCGACGGCGACCTCGACATCGACGTCCGCGCCGGGCGGGCCTACCTCTCGGTGTCCTCGACCGGGGCCGACGACAGCCTGTCGCGACTCGCGGACGGCGAGACCGTGCAGGCGCTCCAGGAGCTCACCCGCCTCGCGGTGCAGTCGTCGACCGGTCGGTTCTCACGCCTCATCCTCGACATCGAGGGATCGCGCGACGCGCGCGCCGAGGAGCTCGGCCGCCTCGTGGATCACGCGATCGCCCGCCTCGAAGAGGGCGCGACCCGCGCCTCCCTCCCCCCGATGTCGAGCTACGAACGCAAGCTCGTGCACGACCTCGTCGCCGAGCGCGGATTCCACTCCGAGTCGGAGGGCGAGGGCCGCGACCGCCACACGGTCGTCACCCGCGGCTGAGGCCGCCGGATGTTCCACGTGGAACATGTCGCCGCGGGGAGCGTGATGACGCGCGTCCGGGGACGCATCGCGTCGGCGGCGACGCTCCGCGGCCCGCGCGCGACGGGCGATGTTCCACGTGGAACATCCGCACTCCGCCACCCCCGCGCAGCCGATGTTCCACATGGAACATCGCCGACCGGCGTCACCCCGCCGCCGTCCGAGGCGGACCGATGAGCGGGCTCGACGACCTCGAGCCAGAGCCCGCTGCCGCGGCGCTCGTCTTCGGCGACCGCCTCGACCTCGCCCGCGACTTCACGCGCGAGCTCGCCCGCCGCGGTGAGGAGCTCGGCCTGATCGGTCCCCTCGAACCGCCGCGCCTCTGGACCCGCCACATCGTGAACTCGGCGCTGCTCGCTCCCCTGCTGCGGCCCGGTCGCGTCGGCGACATCGGCAGCGGCGCGGGACTGCCCGGGATCCCGCTGGCGATCGCGCGACCGGACGTGCGGCTCGTGCTCATCGAACCCATGGAGCGGCGCTGCGAGTGGCTGCGCGCGGAGGCCGTCCGGCTGGGACTCGGCAACGTCGAGGTGATCCGGGCGCGCGCCGAGGAGGTCGAGCTCGAGCCCCTGCTCGACCAGGCGACCGCCCGCGCGGTCGCCGCGCTCGGCAAGCTCGTGCCGCTCGTCGCGCCGCTCGTGCGGGCCGGCGGCGAGCTGCTGCTGATGAAGGGCGCGCGCGTCGAGGAGGAGCTCGCGGCGGCCGAGAAGGCGCTGCGCCGCAGTCGTGTGAGCGGCGCCGAGGTGCTCGTCCTCGGCGAGGGGATCACCCCCGAGGTCACCCGCGTGCTTCGGGCTACAGTGGACCGATCGGTCGCGCCCTCCTGAGGCGCCGACCGCTCCCTCGACTCCACCCTCGAGCCCAGAGCTCGACTCCAGAACCTCGGAAGGCTGCCCCGCGCGGTGAACGATTCCAGCCCCCACGACACCCCCCTCGCCCGCGAGATCGCGGAGCTCGCGCGCCGCCGCCACGCCCTGGCCGAGTCGGCCTTCCCGCTGCCGAGCCGCACCCGCACCCTCACCGTGGCCAACCAGAAGGGCGGCGTCGGCAAGACGACGACGACCGTCAACCTCGCGGCGGCGCTCGCGCAGGCGGGGGCCCGCGTGCTCGTCATCGACCTCGACCCGCAGGGCAACGCGAGCACCGCGCTCGGCGTGGAGCACCGCTCCGAGACGCCGAGCGTCTACGACATCCTCGTCGGCGACCGCGCGATCCGCGACGTCGTGCAGCACAGCCCCGAGTTCCCCGGCCTCGACTGCGTGCCGGCCACGATCCACCTCGCCGGCGCCGAGATCGAGCTGGTCTCGATGGTGGCGCGCGAGCAGCGGCTGCGCACCGCGCTCGACGCCTACCTGCACGCCGCGGAGTCGCCCTACCACTACGTCTTCATCGACTGCCCGCCCTCGCTCGGGCTGCTCACCATCAACGCCTTCGTCGCCGCGCAGGAGGTGCTCATCCCGATCCAGTGCGAGTACTACGCGCTCGAGGGGCTGAGCCAGCTGATGGGCAACATCCAGCTCATCCAGCGGCATCTGAACCCGGCGCTCAAGCTCTCGACGATCCTGCTGACGATGTACGACTCGCGCACCAACCTCGCCAACCAGGTGGTCGGCGAGGTGCGCGAGCACTTCCCGAACGAGACCCTGCAGACGATCATCCCGCGCTCGGTGCGCATCTCCGAGGCGCCGAGCTACGGCCAGAGTGTGATCAGCTACGACCTCAACTCCCCGGGCTCGCTCTCCTACCGCGAGGCCGCCGCCGAGATCGCGCAGCGGGGGGTGCGCTGATGGCCGCGCCCAAGCGCACCGGGCTCGGTCGCGGCATCGGCGCGCTCATCCCGACCGGGGCCGAGGGGACGACCGAGCGGCCCGTCGACGTCTTCTTCGGCGACGGCGAGGCGGCCCTCGTCGAGGTGCCCGGGGCGCGCCTGCTCGAGATCGCCCCGAGCGACGTCGTTCCCAACCCCCGCCAGCCCCGCATCGAGTTCCGGCAGGAGGAGCTCGACGAGCTCACCGTGTCGGTGCGGGAGTTCGGGGTGCTCCAGCCGATCGTCGTGCGCCCGCGCCCCGGCGCCGCGTCCGGCGAGGCCCGCTACGAGCTGATCATGGGCGAGCGCCGCCTGCGGGCGAGCCTCGCCGCCGGCCTCGCCGCGATCCCCGCCGTCGTGCGCGACACCGCCGACGAGGCGATGCTGCGCGACGCGCTGCTCGAGAACCTGCACCGCGCCGAGCTCAACCCACTCGAGGAGGCCTCCGCCTACCAGCAGCTGCTGGCCGACTTCGGCATCACGCAGGAGCAGCTCGCGGAGCGGATCGGCCGCTCCCGCCCGCAGATCACCAACACCCTCCGTCTGCTGCGGCTGCCCGAGTCGGTGCAGCGCCGCGTCGCCTCGGGCGTGCTCAGCATGGGCCACGCGCGCGCGGTGCTCGCCGCCGAGACGCCGGAGGCGATGGAGCGGCTCGCCGACAAGATCGTCAACGAGGACCTCTCGGTGCGGGCCGCGGAGGCCGCGGCCGCCGCGACGCCGGGGGGCAAGGCCCGCGCGAAGACGCCCAAGCCCACCGCGGGGCGCCGCCAGGGGCAGCTCGACGAGATCGCCGAGGCGCTCGGCGATCGGCTCGACACCCGCGTGCGCATCGCGCTCGGCGCGAGCAAGGGCACGCTCACGATCGAGTTCGCGACGGTCGCCGACCTCAACCGGATCCTCGCCGAGCTCGGCCAGGAGGGCTTCCGCTAGACGCGGCGGCGGTCCGCTCTCGGCGCGCTCGCCACCCGCGGCGGCTCCCCGCGCCTGCCCTGCCGGGGTCGCGTCGGCCGTCGGCGTCGTCTCCCCCCGAGAGCTCCTCAGCCGTCCGCGATCGCCGCGCGCGCGAGCTCGCTGTAGACCCACCCGAGGTCGTGCCCGGCCGCCTCGAGCGCCTGCGGGTAGAGCGAGGTCTCGGTGAGGCCGGGCAGCACGTTCGCCTCGAGGAACCACGGCGTCCCCGCGGCGTCGACGATCAGATCGACCCGCGAGAGGTGGCGCAGCCCGAGAGCGCGATGCGCGGTGAGGGCTTCCTGGGCGGCGCGCGCGGCGACCGACTCCGAGATCCGCGCCGGGGCGTAGAAGCGGGTCTCCCCGGCGTTGTAGCGCGCCTCGAAGCTGTAGACGCCCGAGAGCGGCTCGATCTCGACCGCCGGCAGCGCGACCGGTCCGTCGCCGGTGTCGAGCACGCCGACGGCGATCTCGGTGCCGACGATCCGCTGCTCGACGAGCGCGACCTCCGAGTAGGTGTAGGCGTCGACCATCGCGCGCGGCAGGCCGCCGGCGTCGTCGATGAGCGCGACCCCCTGCGCCGAACCGCCCTGCGCGGGCTTCACGACGAGATGGCCGGTGAGCTCTTCGGCGATCGTGGCGAAGACGGCGTCGGCGCCGAGCTCGCGGAACGCCTCGCGGGGCAGCGTGATCGAACGCGGGGTCGCGACCCCGGCCCGCGCGACGATCGTCTTCGCGGTCGGCTTGTCCCACGCGAGCCGGGCCGCCTCGCCGCGGGCGCCGACGTAGGGGATCCCCAGGAAGTCGAGCAGGCCGCGCAGGGCGCCGTCCTCGCCGCTCGCCCCGTGCAGCGCCGGCCACACGACGTCGGGGCGGGCCTCGCGCAGGAACGGCAGCAGGCTCGCGTCGGGGTCGCGCAGCTCGACGGTGTCGCCGTGGCCGTGCAGCGCGTCGACGACGCGCCGGCCCGAGCGCAGCGAGACGTCGCGCTCGTGCGAGATGCCGCCCGCGAGCACGACGATGCGCGGGGCCGTGCCGCCCGTGGACGCCGCCATGTCAGCCGACCTGCGGGGGGAGGACGCCCGCGCGCACCTCGGGCTGCACCTGCAGCGGGGCGGTGTGCTGGAACTCCTGCAGCAGGTCGAGCTCGCCCTCGATCACGTTCGCGAGCCGGCGCACCCCCTCGCGGATGAAGTCCGGTGTGGGATAGCAGAACGACAGCCGCATCGCGTTGCGGCCGCCGCCGTCGCCGTAGAACGCGGTGCCGGGGGTGTAGGCGACGAGCTCCTTCACGGCGCGCGGCAGCATCGCCTTCGAGTCGAGGTTCGCCGGCAGGCTCAGCCAGACGTAGAAGCCGCCCGTCGGGACGGTCCAGCTGAGGCTCGGAAGGTGCTCCTGCAGCGCGGCGAGCATGGCGTCGCGCCGGCGCCGGTACTCGCCGCGGAAGACGTCGATCTGGCCGCGCCAGTCGGCGTTGCTCAGGTACTCGGAGATGACGGTCTGCGAGAACGGGCTCGGCGAGAGCACGGCGGCCTCGTTGGCGAGCACGAGCTTCTCGCGGATCGCGTGCGGCGCGAGCGCCCAGCCCACCCGCATGCCGGGCGAGATGGTCTTGGAGAAGGTGCCGAGGTAGATCACGCCCTCGCTCTCGACCGAGCGCATCGCGTGGGCGGGCGACTGGTCGAAGTAGAGCAGGCCGTAGGGGTCGTCCTCGAGCACGAGGATGTCGTTGCTGCGGGCGATCTCGAGGATCTCCTGTCGGCGCGCCCAGTCCTGCGTGACGCCCATCGGGTTGTGGAACGAGGGGATCGTGTACAGCAGCTTGATCCGGCGCCCCTCGGCCTTCACGCGCGCGATCGTCTCCCGCAGCGCCTCGGGCACGAGCCCGCCCGCGTCCATCGGCGAGTGGACGACGTCGGCCTGGAACGAGCGGAAGACCGTGAGCGCGGTGACGTAGCTGGGCCCCTCCGCGAGGATCACGTCGCCCGGGTCGACGAACAGCTTCGTCACCAGCTCGAGGGCGTGCTGCGATCCCGTGGTGACGACGACATCGTCGGGGCTCGCGTGGATCCCGACGAGCGCCATGACGTCGAGGATCTGCTCGCGCAGCGCGGGCAGCCCCTGCCCCGAGCCGTACTGCAGCGCGACGGCCCCCTGTTCCCCGACCGCGCGCAGCGCGGCGGCCTCCATGAGCTCGCGCGGGAGCGCGGAGACGTAGGGCATGCCGCCCGCGAGCGAGACCACCTCGGGGCGGCTGGCGACGGCGAAGAGAGCTCGCACCTCGGAGGCGCTGAGGCCGGCGGTGCGCGCGGCGTAGTGGCCCGACCAGGGATCGAGGGTCGTTCCTCGAGATTCGCTCATCTTCATCCGTTCCTCGGAATGCGATCCAGGGTAACGGGCGGGGATGCGAAAGCCCCGCCCCCCGTCGGGGAGCGGGGCCGTCGGCATCCGGGTGGCCCGAACGCGCGGGAATCCTCAGGCCAGGAACTCCGCGAGGTCGCTCTCGAGCGCCGGCTTGGGCTTCGCGCCGATGATGCGCTTCTTGACCTCGCCGTCGGAGAAGACGTACATCGCCGGGATCGAGGTGATGCCGTACTTCATCGCGGTCTCCGGGTTGTCGTCGACGTTGAGCTTCACGATGTCGATCTTGTCGGCGTTCTCCTCGGCGATTCTGTCGAGGATCGGCGAGACGGCCTTGCACGGCCCGCACCACTCGGCCCAGAAGTCGACCATGATCGGCTTGTCGCTCTTCAGCACCTCGGCCTCGAAGTCGGCGTCGGTGACGTTCCTGGCGCTCATTGCTCTCTTCTCTCCGGGCGACGCGCGCCCTGGTCGGTGGTTCTCGGTCGGGGCGGCGCCGGGGCGCCGCCGAGGTCAGGCGCTGGCCGGTTGCGGCTGGGGCGCGGTGCCGGCGGCGCGGGCGAGGAGCTCCGCGGGCAGCTCCGAGAGGTAGCGCTCGGCGTCGAGGGCGGCGACGCAGCCGGAGCCGGCCGCGGTGATCGCCTGCTTGTAGCTGGGATCCACGACGTCGCCCGCCGCGAACACGCCCTCCAGGTTGGTCATCGAGCTGCGCCCGCGCACCGCGACGGTGCCCTCGGGGGCGAGCTCCAGCTGGCCGTGCACGAGGTGGGTGCGGGGGTCGGCGCCGATCGCGACGAACAGGCCATCGAGATCCTTGGTGGTCTCGGTGCCGTCGACGGTCGAGACGAGCCCCATGCCGGTGACCTTCTCGTCGCCGTAGATGTGGGCGACCTCCTGGTTCCAGAGGAACTCGATCTTCGGGTCGGCGAAGGCGCGCTCCTGCATCGCCTTGGAGGCGCGCAGCTCCTCGCGACGGTGCACGAGGTACACGGTGTCGGCGAAGCGGGTGAGGAACGTGGCCTCCTCGAGCGCGGAGTCGCCGCCGCCGACGACGGCGACCTTCTTCTGCCGGAAGAACGCGCCGTCGCAGGTGGCGCACCAGGAGACGCCGTAGCCGGAGAGGCGCTCCTCGTCGGCGAGCCCGAGCTTGCGGTAGGCCGACCCGGTCGCGTAGATCACGGCGAGCGCCTCGTGCACCTCGCCGCTGCCGAGGTGCACGCGCTTGATCTCGCCCTCGAGCTCGAGCTTCGTGACGTCGTCGTAGACGAGCTCCGCGCCGAAGCGCTCGGCCTGCTCCTGCATCTTCGTCATGAGCTCGGGGCCCATGATGCCCTCGGGGAAGCCGGGGAAGTTCTCGACCTCGGTGGTCTTCATCAGCTCGCCGCCGAACTCGACCGAGCTCGCGATCACGAGCGGCGCGAGGTCGGCGCGAGCCGCGTAGATCGCGGCCGTGTAGGCCGCCGGCCCGGATCCGACGATGATGACCTGGCGCATGGCGCTCATCCCTCCGTGGCGGGTTCGGAACCCGCGGACAGTGCAACACATCCTAGGCGGCGGACATTCCGCGGAGGGGGTGCCGCGGGGGGTTCGCAGCGCCCGCTCGGGCGGTCGGCGCGGCTCAGCGGTCGCCGCGGCGTGCGGGCCGCAGGCGGGCCGGCAGCAGCCGCGCGATCGCCCCGCCCAGCTCGCGCAGCTCGGGCACCCGCGCCAGCGCGAGAACCCCGAGGTAGACCGCGAGGGCGACCAGGCCGACGACGCCGGTCGACAGGATGGCGGGCAGCTTGCCCGACAGCGCGAAGCCGACCGGCTCCCCCGCGACCGGCGGGAATCCGCCCAGCAGCCATGTCGTGCCGAGACCCGCGGCCGCGGCCGGGACGGTCGCGAGCGCGTAGATGCCGAAGCGGGTCAGCACGCGGCGCCCGCCGTGGCCGCCGAAGCGCCGGCGCAGCACGAGCGCGGCGAGCACCGCCTGGACCGCGCCCGCGACCGAGATGGCCGTCGAGACCCCGGCCGTGGTCCAGGCGGTCGGCAGCAGCAGCGCCGCGAGCGCACCCGCGGTGAAGATCACGGCCTGCACGCACTGGATGAGGAAGGGCGTGCGGGTGTCGCCGAGGGCGTAGAAGCCGCGGTGCACGAGGAAGATCGCGCTGTAGGAGGCGAGCCCCAGCAGGTAGCCGCCCAGCACCCACGCGGTGCTCGGCACGTCCTGGATGCGGTTGGCGAAGACCGCCGAGAACGGCAGCGCGGCGGCGGCGATCGCCGCTCCCGCCCCCACCGTCAGCAGCACGACGGTGCGCAGCGCGCTGGAGAGGTCGCGCGCGAGCCCCGGGAGGTCGCCGTCGCGGGCGTGCCCGCTCATGCGCGTGAAATAGGGCGCCGCGAGCGAGACCGTGATGAGCGAGTGGGGCAGCACGAAGATCGCCCACGCGACGCGCAGCGCCGCGGTCGAGGCCTCGTCGCCGCCGCCGGCGGTGAGGGCGACGTTGGTCTCGACGAGCCCGGCGAGCTGGTTGACGACGATCATGCCGAACATCCAGCCGGCGGCCCGGCCGGTCGCGCCCAGTCCGACGCCCTTCCAGCGGAAGTCGGGGCGGAACCCGAGACCGGTCCGCCGCCAGAAGAGCAGCAGCGTCACGGTCTGGAGCACGACGCCGAGCGTGATGCCGCCGGCGAAGAAGGCGACCTCGGGGCCGCTCCAGGACGCGGGATCCTGGTGGGCCGGGTCGAAGCCGAACAGGGTGCCGAAGGCGAGGGTCGTCGAGATGGCGACGACGTTGTTGACGACGGGCGCCCAGGCCCAGGGGCCGAAGACGCCGCGCGCGTTGAGCACCTCGGAGACCAGGCTGAACAGCGCCCAGAAAAACACCTGCGGCAGGCACCAGTAGGCGAAGGCGGTCGCGAGGGCGACGCCCTGCTCGCTCAGCGCATCCTCGCCGCGGGCGCCGATCGTGTAGAGCCCGACGAGCACCGGCGCGGCGAGCACCGCGAGAAGCGTGACGACGAGGAACACGCTGCCGCCGAGCGTGACGAGCTTGTTGACGAAGCGCTGGCCGCCGTCGTCGTGCAGGCCGGCCTTGACGATCTGCGGCACGAGCACGGCGTTGAGCAGCCCGCCCGCGACGAGCAGGAAGATGCTGTTGGGCAGTTGGTTGGCCACCGCGAACGCGTTCGCGCCGGGGTTGTTGAGCCCGATCGTCGTGGTCAGCACGGCGAGGTTGACGAACCCGAGGATCCGCGAGACGACGGTGCCCGAAGCGAGCACGGCGCTCGCCCGCCCGATCGAGCCGGAGGCCGCGGCGGTGCTCACCCGCGCGCCTCGGGGCCGGGGTCGGAGCCGGGATCGGAGCCCGCCTCCTCGGCGCGGGCCGCGCGCCGCCGCCGCAGCACGTTGCGCACGATCCCGCCGACGAACACCAGCACGAGCACGACGCCCAGCACGACGCCGACGGTCTCCCACTGCGCCTGCAGGTCGACCCGCACGGTCGCCGCCGGGCCGATTGTCGCTCCCGTCGTGCTCCGGATCGTCACGCGCACCGGTACCACCCCGTTGGTGACGGCCTGCGCCGGCAGGTAGACGCGGTTCGAGGAGTCGGGCGCCACCTGGAGGGTCACGGGGCTCGGGTCGATCGTCAGCAACGGCCGCAGCGGGCGGGCGGTGATGACGACCGTCACGGGCACGTCGAGGGCGTTGCCGACGGTGATCGGGATGCCCGTGCTGTTGCTGAGCACCAGCAGGTCGCTGCCCTCGATGACGTGCACGCCGGCGCGCAGCGTGCGCGAGGCGTCGAGTTCGGCGCTGACGGCGGCGGGCCAGTCGGCGGCGACGGTCTGCCAGCCGACCCCGGCGAGTGCGAGCAGCCGCAGGCGGTCGGGGGCGGTCAGCAGTGCCGGCTCGTCGGCGACGCTCGAGAAGCGCACGAGCGCGGCCCGCTCGGTCACCAGCTGCTGCAGGAGCGCATCCCGGTCGGTGGTGTCGACGCTCGGGGCCTGGAGCGCGGCCTCGGGGGCCTCGCCCGCCAGCAGCGCGGAGGCCCCGGTGACGGTGACGCCGGGGGTCTCGCGCAGCACCTTGAGCAGCGCGTCGACGTGCAGCCCGCCGAGCGGCCACTCCCGGTCGAGCGTGAGCACGGTCGAGCCGCCGGTCGCGGCGGCGCTCGCGAGGGCCGACCCGAGCTCGGCGATCGAGGCTCCCCCGCCGTCCGCGGGGAGGTCGACGACCGCGCGCGCGAGGTCGGAGAGCCGGGAGGAGGCGACGAGCGCCTGGATGCCGCTGTCCCGCAGCGCGATGACCGCGCGGTCGCCGGTCGAGACCTGCGCGGCGTCGAGCACGATCCGCTCGGTACCGGCGGCGTCGAGCGCGTCGAGCTCCGCCTCGGTCACCGAGTCCGGGAGCGGCCAGGCGAGCTGCCCGAGCGCACCGTCCCACGCGACCAGCTCGTCGGCGGTGGGCAGCGGGGGCGGGCCGTCGGCGTCGGGCTGCGCGGTCTCGGTCGGCACCGGGGTCGGCGCCGTCGTCTCCCGCGGTCCGAACCGCGCGGGGTCGAGGAGCGCCTCGAGGTCGGACGGGTCGGTGAGATCGAGCGCCCCGACCGCGGCGAGCGCCGCCGGGTCGGCGTCGGCGTACTCGAGCAGGAAGGTGTCGTTGGGCGCGGCGGCGAGGCGCGTGAGCCACGCCGTCGCGCTCGCCGGCGCGCTCGAGCCGAGCAGTCGGATCGAGGCGAGGATGCGCGGGTCGATCGCGAGCGCGACCGGTCGCCCCGCGTAGGCGTCGAGCTGCGCGGTGAGCAGCCCGTCGGGAGCCGTGTACTCCGCGAGGGTGTCTGCGTCGAGCAGCCCGTCGCCGCTGGGCGGCGTCGTGAGCGGCGCGAGGATCGTGACCTGGAGGGCGCCGGGCGTGACCTCGGCGCGCGCCGGAGCGGGGCTCGCGGCGTGCGCGGACGCCGCGCCCGTCGTCGGGAACGCGCTCGCGGCGGCGGGGGCCACGGCCGCGCCCGCGATCGCGAGGGCCACGCCGAGAGCGCTCGCGGCGGCCCGTCGTCGGGTCAGTCGGAGCACGCCCGGAACCTGCGCATCCCGGCCGCGAGCATGCCCCCGAGTGTAGACCGCGGCTCCCGGGCGGCTGCGTACACTCGGGAGCCATGGAGAGCGTCGCGGAGGCCCTCGTGCGCCTCCGGGCCCTCGCCGAACGGCCCGCGATCGCGCGGCTGTCGCGGACCTTCCGCGAGGCCGGGCACGAGATCGCGCTCGTCGGCGGTCCGGTGCGCGACGCGTTCCTCGGTCGCCCGGTCTCCGACCTCGACCTCACGACCGACGCTCGGCCGGACCGCATCCTCGAGCTCGTGCGGCCGGTCTCCGAGGCGCAGTGGGACATCGGTCGCGAGTTCGGCACGATCGGCGCGCGCATGGGCGACGAGACGGTCGAGATCACCACCTACCGCAGCGACGACTACGACGGCGCCAGCCGCAAGCCGGCCGTGCAGTTCGGCGACAGCCTCGAGGGCGACCTGGTGCGGCGCGACTTCGCGGTCAACGCGATGGCCCTGCGGCTCGGGGCTCCCGGCGAGCAGCCGCGGCTCGTCGACCCGAGCGACGGCGTCGCCGACCTGGTCGCGCGGCGGCTGCGCACGCCGAGCGCGCCCGAGGTGTCGTTCGGCGACGATCCGCTGCGGATGCTGCGCGCCGCCCGCTTCGCCGCCCAGCTCGGCTTCGAGGTCGACCCGCTCGCCCTCGAGGCCGCGCGCGAGATGGCGGGCCGGCTCGAGATCGTCTCGGCCGAGCGCATCGGCGACGAGCTCGGCAAGCTGCTGCTGGCGCCCGACCCGGTGCGCGGCCTGCGGCTGCTGGTCGACGCCGGGCTCGCCGACGTGGTGCTGCCCGAGCTGCCCGCCCTCCGGCTCGAGATCGACGAGCACGCGCACCACAAGGACGTCTACGAGCACACCCTCACCGCGCTCGAGCAGGCGATCGCCCTCGAACGACAGCGGGGCCACGCGCCCGATCTGGTGCTGCGCCTCGCGGTGCTGCTGCACGACATCGGCAAGCCCGCAACCCGGCGCATCGAGCCCGGCGGAGCCGTCACCTTCCACCACCACGACGTGCTCGGGGCGAAGCTCGCCGCGGCGCGCCTGCGGGCGCTGCGCTTCGACAAGGAGACCGTGCAGGCCGTCGCGGCTCTCGTGCGGCTGCACCTGCGCTTCTTCGGCTACGCCGACTCCGCCTGGACGGATGCGGCGGTGCGCCGCTACGTGCGCGACGCGGGAGCGCAGCTCGAGCGGCTGCACATCCTCTCCCGCGCCGATGTGACGACCCGCAACCGGCGCAAGGCGGAGCGGCTCGACCACGCCTACGACGACCTCGAGCGCCGCATCGGCGAGCTGGCCGCGCAGGAGGAGCTCGACGCGCTGCGCCCCGACCTCGACGGGGAGGCGATCATGGCGATCCTCGGCATCCGGCCCGGCCCCGCGGTCGGCGAGGCCTACCGCTTCCTGCTCGACACCCGGCTCGACGAGGGCCCGCTCGGGCCCGAGGAGGCCGAGCGGCGCCTGCGGGAGTGGTGGGCCCGGCGCGATTGAGCCGCGCTCCCGCGTCCCGTACACTACGAAGGTTGCCCGCGGCCCACCCGCCGTGCGGCACGTGTCACAACCCTCCTGCTGCAGATCGTCTGCAGCCGCTGAGACCAGAGGAGGTGGGTGGATGACGCACGACTACGAGCTCATGGTGATCCTCGATCCCGAGATCGATGAGCGCACCGTGGCCCCGAGCCTCGACAAGTTCCTCAATGTGATCCGCAACGACGGGGGAACCGTCGCGAACGTGGACATCTGGGGTCGCCGTCGACTGGCGTACGAGATCAAGAAGAAGACCGAGGGCATCTACGCCGTCGTCAACTTCACGGCCACGAGCGAGGCGACCGTCGAGCTCGACCGTCAGCTGAAGCTGTCGGAGGCCGTCATGCGCACCAAGGTGCTGCGGGCCGAGGAGGCCGTCGCGCGCACCGCGAAGGTGCGCGCTGCCGAGGACGAGCGCGCCTCGCGCAAGGCCGCGGCCGCCGCGAAGGCGCCGCGCGCCGCCGCGAAGCCGGCCGAGAAGGCCGACGCCGCTGCCGAGAAGGAGTAGGCCGTGACCGACACGATCATCACCGTCGTCGGCAACCTGACGGCCGACCCCGAGCTGCGCTACACGCAGTCCGGCCAGGCCGTGGCGAACTTCACGATCGCCTCCACCCCCCGCATCTTCGACCGCCAGGCGAACGAGTGGAAGGACGGCGAGGCGCTGTTCCTGCGCGCGTCGTGCTGGCGCGACTTCGCCGAGAACGTCGCGGGCTCGCTCACCAAGGGCATGCGCGTCGTGGCCCAGGGCAAGCTCAAGCAGCGCTCGTACCAGGACCGCGACGGCAACAACCGCACCTCGGTCGAGCTCGACGTCGACGAGATCGGGCCGAGCCTGCGCTACGCGACGGCCTCGGTGACCCGCACTCAGGGCGGCTCCCGCGGGGGCCAGGGCGGTGGCGGCGGTGCCGCGGCCGAGCCGTGGGGCGGTCCGAGCGGCGCGTCCGGCGGATCCTCCGGCGGGGATGTCTGGAACACCCCCGGCAACTACAACGACGAGACCCCGTTCTGATCGCATCCCGCGACCGCACCGCGAGCGCGGTGCGCGCCCGGATGCCCGGAACAGACAGCTAAGGAAGACACATGGCAGGTAAGAGCACCGGCGATCGCCGCCGGCGCGGGCCGAAGGGCGGCAAGAACGCCGCTCCGGCCAAGCGCGTCCAGGTGGGCGTCATCGACTACAAGGATGTCGCGACGCTCCGCAAGTTCATCTCCGAGCGCGGCAAGATCCGCGCCCGCCGGATCACCGGCGTCTCCGTGCAGGAGCAGCGGCTCATCGCGCGCGCGATCAAGAACGCGCGCGAGATGGCCCTCCTCCCGTACGCGGGCGCGGGCCGCTAAGGGGGCTGGGATGTCGAAGCTCATCCTCACCTCCGAAGTCACCGGCCTCGGGTCGGCCGGCGACATCGTCGAGGTCAAGAACGGGTACGCCCGCAACTACCTCGTGCCGCAGGGCTTCGCGGTGCCGTGGACCCGCGGCGCCGAGAAGCAGATCGACCGCCTCCAGGCGGCGCGCGCCGCGCGCGAGGCCGCCTCGCTCGAGGACGCCCAGGCCCTCAAGGCCAAGCTCGAGGAGAAGCCCGTGACGCTCGCGGTCACCGCGGGCCGCGAGGGTCGCCTGTTCGGGTCGGTCAAGAGCGCCGATGTGGCAGAGGCGGTCAAGGCCGCCGGGCTCGGCGAGATCGACCGCCACAGCATCGAGCTCACCGCGCCGATCAAGGCGACCGGCGAGCACGAGGCCTCGGTGCGCCTGCGCAGCGACGTCGTGGCACAGCTGACGATCCAGGTGGTGGCGGCCAAGTAACCGCCCCTCCCCCGACGGCGCGACCCCTCTTCGGGGGGTCGCGCCGTCGGCGTTTCCGGGGATCGATCCACCGCGTTGTGCACAGATGGCCACCGCGCACCGCCAACCCTCAATCGGGGGTCGAGACCAATCTCTCCACATCGGCGTCACGAGAGAAAACCCCTGGTCAGGATGGCACTACGGGTGAGAATCCGCCGGTTCTCCACACCCCTCTCCACACCTTGTTCACATCGCCCCCGGCGTTTCTCCCCCGCTCTCCCCAGCTCTGTCCACAGGGCGGATTCGCGCGGCGCGGCGGTCGTTCCTACTGTCGGGAGGCGGCCGTAGCCTGGCCGCGCGCGGGCAGCCCCGCGCACGGCCACCGACCGCGGAAGAGACCTCTGCCATGTCGATCGCGCACCTGGGACTCGCCGGCGACGCACGCCCCGACGACCGTGGCGAGCGCACGCCGCCGCACGACCTGCTCGCCGAGCAGAGCGCCCTCGGGGGCATGCTGCTCAGCAAGGACGCGGTGGCCGACGTCGTCGAGACGGTCCGCGCCGAGGACTTCTACCTGCCCAAGCACGAGGTGATCTTCGGGGCGATCCTCGACCTCTACTCGCACGGCGAGCCCACCGACGTCATCGCCGTGAGCGACGAGCTCACGAAGTCGGGCTCGCTGCAGCGCGCCGGCGGCGCCGACTACCTCCACACCCTGACCGGTCTCGTGCCGACCGCCGCGAACGCCGGGTACTACGCGCAGATCGTGGCCGAGAAGGCCGTGCTGCGCCGCCTCGTCGAGGCGGGCACGCGCATCGTGCAGATGGGCTACGCGAGCGAGGGCGAGGTCGAGGACCTCGTCAACCAGGCCCAGGCCGAGGTGTACGGCGTCACCGGTTCCGACGACTCCGAGGACTACGTGCCGCTCGTCGACGCGATCTCCACCGCCGTCGACGAGATCGAACACGCGCGCGGCCGTGGCGGCGAGATGCTCGGGGTGCCCACCGGCTTCGCCGACCTCGACGAGCTGACGAACGGCCTGCATCCCGGTCAGCTCGTGATCGTCGCCGCCCGACCGGGACTCGGCAAGTCGACCCTCGCGCTCGACTTCGCGCGCGCCGCCTCGGTGAAGAACAACCTGCCCTCGATCTTCTTCTCGCTCGAGATGGGCCGCAGCGAGATCGCGATGCGCCTGCTGGCCGCCGAGGCGACGATCCCCATGCACCACCTGCGCAAGGGCGACATGCACGACAACGAGTGGCAGAAGCTCGCCGTCACCCGCGGCGACATCGCCGACGCGCCGCTCTACATCGACGACAGTCCCAACCTCACGCTCGTCGAGATCCGCGCCAAGTGCCGCCGCCTCGCGCAGAAGTCGGGCCTCAAGCTCATCGTCATCGACTACCTGCAGCTCATGACCTCGGGCAAGAAGGTCGAGAGCCGCCAGCAGGAGGTCAGCGAGTTCTCCCGCGCGCTCAAGCTGCTCGCGAAGGAGCTGCAGGTTCCCGTCGTCGCGCTCTCGCAGCTCAACCGCGGGCCCGAGCAGCGCGCCGACAAGAAGCCCGCGCTGAGCGACCTGCGCGAGTCGGGCTCGCTCGAGCAGGACGCCGACATCGTGATCCTGCTGCATCGCGAAGACGCCTACGAGCGCGACCACCCGCGTGCGGGTGAGGCGGACCTCATCGTGGCCAAGCACCGCAACGGCCGGCAGGACACGATCGGCGTGACCTTCAGCGGCATGTACTCGCGCTTCGGCGATCTTGCGCGGGTCTGAGCCGGCTCCGACGGCGAGAGCTCCCGCGCGCCCGCGTGACACCGGGGCGACCGACCTAGACTGGGGGTCGGTCGCCGGAGGGAGAAAGCGTGTCCGCGGTCGCAGCGCCCGCCACTCGAGTCGCCACGGCGGAGCGGATCACCTCCGGCGTGAGCGCCGCCCTCGCCCTCGCGCTCGGGCTGGCCATCACCTTCGTCGCCGACCACTCGGCCCATCTCGGGCTGCTCGCCTTCGGCCTCTACGCCACGGCCTCGGCGGTCCCGCTCGGCGTCCTCGCCGCGCTGCGCCGGCGCGCCGGCCGCCCCGCGCTGCTCGTGGCGCTGCGCGCGCTCGTCGGGCTCGCGGCGGGCGTCGTGGCCCTCGTCGTGGTCGGCTCGGCGGCGGTCGCCCTGCTCGTCGCGCTCGTCAGCGGCTGGGCGCTCGTGACCGGCGCGATCGGGATCGTCGAGGGGCTCCTCGAGCGCCGCCGCGATCGCGCCGTCGCGCGCGACGCGATGCTGCTCGGCGGGCTCACGGTGCTGCTGGCGGTCGTGCTGCTCGTGATCCCGCCCGACTTCCTCGAGCCGTGGCGCGTCGTCAGCGGCGGCACCGTGCAGGCGGAGGGCGCCGTGACGACGAGCGTCATGGCGGTCGGGCTGCTCGGCGGCTGGGCGATCATCGCGGGCGTGCTGCAGGCGATCGCCGCGATCGGGCCCGCTCCGCGCGCCGGGGACGCCTCGTGAGCCGGCCCGCCCGCACGCGGCAGCGCCGCGACCACCTCCGCCCCGTCGAGCTCCTCGCGATCGCGGCGGGCTGCGGCCTCTTCGCCGGCGCCGTGACGCTGCTCGCGCTGCGCGAGCTGCTGCTCGCGGGGGAGATCGCCGTCGGCGTCTTCGTGCTCGCGCTCGTCGGGCTCGCCATGTTCGACCTCGCGATCTCGCCGCGTCTCGAGCCAGGCGAGGGCGAGGGGCCCGAGGGCGCCGGGGCGCGCGGCGCGACGCCCGACGCGACCGCCCCGCAGGACGCGACGCCCGACGCCGACTCGGCCGAGCGCCGCTCCGGCGGCGCCGACTAGCCCCGCGGCCCCGCGCCCCGCGGAGGGCGGGGACCCGTGCGGCTCGGCGCTCAGTCCCGCGGCGGCAGCGCGTCGACGAGCGCGTCGGCGAGACCGGTGTAGCCCGCCGGGGTGAGCGCGAGCAGGCGCTCCTTGGCCGCGGGGCCGATGTCGAGCCCCGCGACGAACTCGCGCAGCTCGGCGCCGCCGACCCGCCGCCCGCGCGTGAGCTCCTTGAGCAGCGCGTAGGGGTCGGCGATCGAGCTGCGCCCCGCCGTCACCTCGGCGCGCACGACGGTCTGGATCGCCTCGGCGAGCACCTCCCAGTTCGCCTCGAGGTCGGCGGCCATCGCCGCGCGCGCGACGGCGATCTCGCCGAGCCCGCGCGCGAGGTTGTCGAGCGCGAGCAGCGAGTGCCCGAGGGCGACGCCAACGTTGCGCTGCGTCGTCGAGTCGGTCAGGTCGCGCTGCAGGCGGCTCGTGACGAGCGTCGCCGCGAGGCTGTCGAGCAGCGCGCAGGAGAGCTCGAGGTTCGCCTCCGCGTTCTCGAAGCGGATCGGGTTCACCTTGTGCGGCATCGTCGAGGAGCCGGTGGCCCCGGCCTGCGGGATCTGCGTGAGGTAGCCCAGCGAGATGTAGGTCCACACGTCGGTGCAGAGGTTGTGCAGGATCCGGTTCAGGTGCGCGACCGCGCCGAACAGCTCCGCCTGCCCGTCGTGCGACTCGATCTGGGTCGTGAGCGGATTCCAGGTGAGGCCGAGGGAGGTCACGAACTCGCGCGAGATCGCCGGCCAGTCGGCCTCGGGATCCGCCGCGAGGTGCGCCGCGAACGTTCCGGTCGCCCCGGAGAACTTGCCGAGGTACTCGACGCGCTCGACCCGCGCGACGGCGCGCTCGAGGCGGGCGACGAAGACCGCGATCTCCTTGCCGAAGGTCGTCGGCGTCGCCGGCTGGCCGTGGGTGCGGGCGAGCATCGGCGTCGCGCGCTCGGTGGTCGCGAGCTCGCGCAGCGCCGCCAGCACGTCGAGCAGCCGGGGCATCCAGACGTCGCGCACGGCACCGCGCAGGGTGATCGCGTAGGCGAGGTTGTTGACGTCCTCGCTCGTGCACGCGATGTGGGTGAGCTCGAGCAGGTCGCCGCGGCCGAGCCGCGTCAGCTCGCCGCGCACGAGGTACTCGACGGCCTTGACGTCGTGGCGGGTGGTCGCCTCGAGCCCGGCCAGCTCGTCGATCTGCTCCTGGCCGAACTCGCTCGCGAAGCGGCGCAAGGCCCGGGTGTGCTCGGGGTCGAGGGGCTGGGTGCCGAACATCGCGCGATCGGTGAGCGCGAGGATCCACTCGACCTCGACGAGCACGCGGGCGCGGTTGAGGCCGGCCTCGGAGAGGTACTCGCCGAGCGCCTCGACCTGCGGGCGGTAGCGCCCGTCGAGCGGGCTCAGCGGTTGGGGCGGCAGCGGGGTCATCAGGCTCCTCGTCGGATCGCCGGCTCGAGCTGGCGGAACAGGGCGCGCGTGCAGCGCTCGATCGTGGTCAGCACGCTGTCGAACAGCGCGGCGTCGGAGTAGTAGGGGTCGGGCACGTCGGCGGGGGCGCCGGGCTCCGGGTCGAACGACGACAGCAGCGACACCTTGCCCCGGTCGTGCTCGGTCGGCGCCCACTCGCGCAGCACCCGCTCCTGCCCGCGGTCGAGGGCGACCACGAGGTCGAGACCCGGGAACCAGGCCGGGTCGAACTGCCGGGCGCGGTGGGCGGATCCGTCGTAGCCGTGCGCGGCGAGGGCGGCGATCGTGCGCGGGTCGGCGCGCTCGCCGACGTGCCAGTCGCCGGTGGCCGCCGAGCTGACGACGAGGTCGCCCTCGAGCCCGCGGGAGGCGGCGAGCGAGCGCAGGATCGCCTCCGCCATCGGCGAGCGGCAGATGTTGCCGGTGCAGACGAAGCAGATGCGGAAGGGCGCGGCCCCGGCCCGGCTCCGCGCATCGCTCATGCCCCCATCATCCCGCGTCGTCGGCTCCTCCACAGCAGGCCCGGGGATCCGGTGCTCCCGCCCGGCCGCCGGCACCGTCTGTCGCGGGCGTCGGCAGGCGAGCATCGGCGGGTGAGGACCGGGGTGCGAGCGCGAGGGGCGGCGAGGCGATGAACGGGTGGGATCCGGTGACCGGGGCCGCGCTCATCGCGCACCAGACCCGCGTGGCGCGGGTCGCCGCGGACCGCCTCGCCGAGGCGGCGGCGGCCCCCCTGCTGCCCGACCCCCGGCAGTGGCACGGGCTCGCCGCCGATGCCTTCCGCGACCGGGCGGGCGAGCTGCGCGCCGAGCTGCGGCGCGCCCAGGCCGCGGCGGAGGCGGCCGCGACGACGGGGCGCGTGGCGCTCGCCGCGGTGGCGACATGAGCGCCGGGAGTGCGGCGCGGCTCGAGGCCGGGGTGCCGGGGATGCACCCCCCGCCCGGCCCCGATCCCGTGCCGGTCGTGACGGGCCGGGGTCTCGGCCCGACGCCGCCGGCGACCGGCGGCGAGATCACGGTGCGCACGCCGGGCTCGATCGTCGTCGTGAGCGACGCGCTGCAGCTCGCTCGCGAGCGCCTGGACGCGCTCGCCTCCGGTCTCGCCTCCGCCCGCGGCGACCTCGAGGTCGCGCAGCGGCAGGGGCCGTGGGCGCACGTCGCCGGGGCGCCGGCCGCCGCGCGCCGCTTCGACGGCGAGCTGCTCGCCGCGACCGAGGAGCTGCGCCGCGCGACGCACCGCGCCGAGCGGCTGCGCGACGACCTGCGCACCGCGCTCACCGCCTATGCGGCGGCCGAGCAGGAGGCCGCGCGCGCGCAGCGCGCGCTCGGCGCCGGCGCGGCCTGGCTGCTCGGCGGCACCGGGCTGCCGCTGCTGGCCGTCGCGCAGGCCGCGCCGTGGGTGCTCCTGGCCTTCGCGCTCGAGGGCGTGCCGCCCGCGGGCATCCCGGCCGAGCTCGGCGACCTGCTCGTGGCGCACCCGGAGCTCGTCACCAACCCCGCCTTCGTCGACGCGGTGCGCCTGGTCGCCACGAGCAGCGACGACGCGACGCTCGGCGCGCTCCACGCCCCGCTGCTCGCGTCCCTCGGACTCGGCGACGACGCGCTCGGGCTCACCGGCGTGTCACTGGGCGGCGTCGCGCTCATGGCGGCCGCGCGGCCGTTCGGCCTGTTCCGCGAGACGCCGGTCGCCGTCACCCCGCTCCCGGCGCCGAGCGGCCCGACCCGGCCGGCGGTCGGAATGGAAGAGCGCCTGGAGCGGGTGCCCGACGCGGGGGTGATCCGCATCGAGCGCTACGACGCGCCGGGGCAGCCGCCCCGGTGGGAGGTGTACGTGCCGCCCACCGTCACCTTCTCCCCCGGCGCCGGCCGCGAGCCCTTCGACATGACGAGCAACGTCGCGGGCGTCGCGGGGCTCGACGCGGGGTCGATCCGCGCCGTGCAGGTGGCGATGGACGACGCGGGCATCGCGGGGAGCGACGAGGTGCAGTTCACCGGGTTCTCGCAGGGCGGCATGGTCGCCGCGCGCCTCGCCGCCTCGGGCGACTGGAACGCCGTCGGGCTCGCGAGCTACGGCGGCCCGACCGGCAACATCGCCCTGCCGGAGGGCCTGGCCGGCATGGCGATCCGCAACACCGACGACCTGGTGCCGGCGCTCGCCGGCCCCCAGACCGACGATCACCTGCTGCAGATCGAGCGGCGGGCCTTCGCGCCGGGCGATCCCATCCCCCCGCAGGCCGCGCCGGCGCACCAGCGCGAGGCCTACCTCGCGACCGCGAGCGCGGTCGACCAGGCGCGCTCCGGAGCGGTGCGCGAGCAGGTCGCGCGTCTCGACGCCTTCGGCCGCGACTACCTCGATGCGGGCGGGAGCGTCACGGTGTTCGAGTACGAGACCGAGCGGGTGGGCGCCACCGCGGCCGCGGCCGGCGGCGGCGCGGGCGGGTCGGGCGCGGGAAGCGGCGCGGGGTCGGGCGAACCCGGCGCGGTCAGCGGCGCGAGTTCGCGGTGAAGGGGCGCAGCAGGATCCCGATGAGCCAGGAGATGATGCCCAGCAGCAGCGCGCCCAGCACGCCCCACCAGAAGCTCTCGACCGAGAGACCGAAGCCCACGAGGGTCGACAGCCACGCCACCAGCAGGAACAGCAGCCCGTTCACGACGAGCGAGATGAGCCCGAGGGTGAGGATGTACAGCGGGAAGGCGACGACCCGCACGATGCCGCCGATGATCCCGTTGACGAGGCCGAAGACCACCGCGAGCAGCAGGTAGGTCAGCACGGTCTCGAGGTTCCAGCCGGCCTCGACGCTGCCGTACGGGTCGACCGCGACGTGCGGGGTCAGGATCAGCACCGTGAGCCACAGCGCGACGGCGTTGATCACGAGGCGGAGCAGCAGGCGTCCCATGCCCCCATCCTGCCAGCGGCCCCCCGCGGGTCGGAAGAGGTCGCCCTAGGCTGACGCCATGCCGGTCGTGCTCCGCCCCGAGATCGCCGCCCTCCAGCCCTACCGCCAGGGCAAGCCGGCGGCGGCCGATGCCTACAAGCTCTCGAGCAACGAGAACCCCTTCCCGCCGCACCCGCGCGTGCTCGAGGCGATCGCCGCCGCCCAGCTCAACCGCTACCCCGACGGCGCCGCGACCGCGCTGCGCGAGGCGCTCGCCGCGCGGGTCGGGCTGCCGATCGACGCGCTGCACGTGGGCGCGGGCTCCGCCTCGATCCTCTACCAGCTCGTGCAGGCGGCGGCGGGCCCCGGCGACGAGGTGCTCTACGCCTGGCGCTCCTTCGAGGCCTACCCCGGCATGGTCACCGTCGCGGGCGCCACGAGCGTCCGCGTGCCGCTGCGGGCGGACGGCTCGCACGATCTCGAGGCCATGGCGGGCGCGATCACCGAGCGCACCCGGGTGATCCTGGTGTGCTCGCCCAACAACCCGACCGGCACGGTGGTGTCGGGCGCGGAGTTCGACGCGTTCATGGCGCGCGTGCCCGACAGCGTGCTCGTCATCCTCGACGAGGCCTACCGCGAGTTCGTGCGCGACGACGACGCGGTCGAGGGGCTCTCGCGGCTCGAGGCGTACCCGAACCTCGTCGTGCTGCGCACCTTCTCCAAGGCCTACGGCCTCGCCGGGCTGCGGGTCGGCTGGGCCGCCGGGCCGATGTACGTGCTCGACGCGGCGCGCTCGACGGCGATCCCGCTCGCGGTGACCGAGCCGGCGCAGCGCGCCGCGCTCGCGGCCCTCGAGCAGGAGGAGCACTACCGCGCCCAGACGGACGAGATCGCCGAGCGGCGCGACCGGGTCGCGAGCGCGCTGAGCGAGCAGGGCTGGGCGATCCCGACCCCGCAGGGCAACTTCGTCTGGCTCGCCACCGGCGAGCGCACGAGCGCCGCGGCGGAGGTGCTCGAGGCGCACGGGATCGTCGCGCGGGTGTTCGCGCCGGAGGGCATCCGGGTCTCGATCGGCGAGGAGGGCTCTGTCGAGGGCCTCCTCCGCGCGGCCGGGATCGTTGTCGAGACCCTCTGAACGACGGCTCGATCCGGTCGCCTAGGGTGGGATCCATGTCCTACACCGAGGCGACGGTTCAGCTGCTCTCGCCCGAGGGCGATCTGGTCCGCTCCGAGCTCTCGGAGCCCTACCTCCCCCTCGTCGAGGCGCTCGACGACCAGACCCTGCAGGACTTCCACCGGCAGATGGTCGTGATTCGGCGCTTCGACATCGAGGCCGGCAATCTGCAGCGCCAGGGTCAGCTCGCGCTGTGGATCCCGAGCCTCGGCCAGGAGGCGATCCAGGTCGGCTCGGCCTACGCCGCCCGCCCGCAGGACCACATCTTCCCCGCCTACCGCGAGCACGCCGTCGGCCGCATCCGCGGGCTCGACGTGATGAAGATCATCGCGATGCTGCGCGGCCTCAGCCACGGCGGCTGGGATCCGGCCGAGACGGGCAACTTCCACCTCTTCACCCTCGTCATCGGTTCGCAGTCGCTGCACGCGACGGGCTACGGCATGGGCGTGATGCTCGACGGCGCGCACGCCACCGGCGACCCGGAGAAGGACGTCGCCGTGCTCGCCTACTTCGGCGACGGCGCGAGCAGCCAGGGCGACGTCAACGAGGCCTTCGTCTTCGCCGCGAGCTACCAGACCCCGAACGTCTTCGTGCTGCAGAACAACCACTGGGCGATCTCGGTGCCCGTCGAGCGCCAGTCGCGCACGCCGCTCTACCTGCGCTCGCGCGGGTTCGGCATCCCCAGCGAGCAGGTCGACGGCAACGACGTGCTCGCCGGCTACGCGGTGACCCGCAGCTACCTCGACGCCGCTCGCGCCGGCGAGGGCCCGCGCTTCATCGAGGCGCTCACCTACCGCATGGGCGCGCACACCTCGAGCGACGACCCGACGAAGTACCGCGAGAACGAGGAGCTGGCCTTCTGGGCGCAGCGCGACCCGATCGCGCGCTTCGAGACCTATCTGCGCGCGCGCGGTGCGGGCGACGACTTCTTCGCCGACGTGCAGGCCGAGGCCGAGGATCTCGCGGCCGACGTGCGCACCCGCACGCTCCAGCTCACCGACCCCGAGCCCGCCGCGATGTTCCGCCACGTCTACACCGACCCGCACCCGGTCGTCGCGGAGCAGGCCGCCTGGTTCGAGGCCTTCGAGGCCTCCCTCGCCGACGAGCCCGCACCCGGCGCGGAGCCGGTCGCGCCGCCGCCGGGCACCCCGGCCGATGGCGACGAGGGCGCCGCCGCGGCGGCCGCCGCCGACTCGGCGGACGAGGCCGCCGAGGCCGCGCCCTCCCCCGCCTCGAACGGAGCGCGCTGATGGCCGAGTCGACGACGAGCCCCGCGGCGACCGAGCGGGCCGCGGGCACCGAGACGCTCACGATGGCCAAGGCCCTCAACGCGGGGCTGCGCGAGGCGCTCGCCGGCGACGACCGGGTGCTGCTCATGGGCGAGGACATCGGCACGCTCGGCGGCGTGTTCCGCGTCACCGAGGGCCTCCAGGCCGAGTTCGGCACCGGCCGGGTGCTCGACACGCCGCTCGCGGAGGCGGGCATCGTGGGCACCGCGATCGGGCTGGCGATGCGCGGATTCCGGCCGGTGTGCGAGATCCAGTTCGACGGCTTCATCTACCCCGGCTTCGACCAGATCACCTCCCAGCTGGCCAAGCAGACCTTCCGGCACGAGGGCACCCAGTCGTTCCCCGTCGTGATCCGGGTGCCCTACGGCGGGCACATCGGCGCGGTCGAGCACCACCAGGAGAGCCCCGAGGCCTACTTCGCCCACACCGCCGGCCTGCGCGTGATGAGCCCCGCGACGAGCCACGACGCGTACTGGATGATCCAGCAGGCGATCGCCTCGAACGATCCGGTGCTGTTCTTCGAGCCGAAGAGCCGGTACTGGCAGAAGGGCGAGGTCGACCGCGGCGACGCCGGGGAGGACTCGCCGCACCGCGCCCGCGTGGTGCGCACCGGCACCGACGTCACCCTCATCGGGCACGGTGCGATGGTGAGCGTGCTGCTGCAGGCCGCGGAGCTCGCCGCCGAGGAGGGCACGAGCCTCGAGGTCGTGGATCTGCGCTCGCTCTCGCCGATCGACTACGGCCCGCTGCTCGCCTCGGCCCGCAAGACGGGGCGCGTGGTGGTCGCGCAGGAGGCGCCGGGCAACGTGTCGGTGGGCTCCGAGATCGCGGCGACGATCGCCGAGAAGACCTTCTACTCCCTCGAGGCGCCCGTGCTGCGGGTGAGCGGCTACGACACCCCGTTCCCGCCGGCGCGCATCGAGTCCTACTATCTGCCCGACGTCGACCGCGTGCTCGAAGCCGTGGATCGCTCGCTCGCCTACTGACCCGCCGAGCCGCCCGAGGTGCTCGGGCGGGACCGCCGACACCTGACGGAGGACGCCGCGATGGCCCAGTCCGAGTTCCCCCTGCCCGACGTGGGTGAGGGGCTCACCGAGGCCGAGATCGTGGCCTGGAAGGTCAAGCCCGGCGACGAGGTCGCCGTCAACCAGGTGCTCGTCGAGATCGAGACCGCGAAGTCGCTCGTCGAGCTGCCGAGCCCGTTCGCCGGCACCGTGACGGCGCTGCTGGCCGACGAGGGGGCGACCGTCGAGGTCGGCTCGCCCATCATCCGGGTGGACTCCGCCGGCGGCGCGCTCGAACTCGGCGCGCCCGGCGACGACGCGGCCCGCGGGCAGCTCGCCGACCCCGCGCACGCGGCCGCGGAGTCGCGTCCCGCCGCCCCCGAGGTGCCGGGGGAGGTCGGCGGCGCCGTGCTCGTCGGCTACGGGTCCGCCGGACACGCGAAGTCGCGCCGTCGCGGCCGCGGCGTCACGGTCGCGACCGGGGGCGGCAGCGAGTCGCCGCAGGAGGCCGCCGCGGCGGCGAGGCCGGCCTCGATCCCCGCCGCGGCGGCGGAGCCGGTGATCGCGAAGCCGCCGATCCGCAAGCTCGCGAAGGACCTCGGCGTCGATCTCGCGACCGTCACCGCCACCGGGCTCGCGGGCGAGATCACGCGCGACGACGTGATCCGCCAGGCGCAGCAGGCGAGCGTGTTCCGCAACCTCGAGACGCCGGCCTGGGGCGACGACCGCGAGGAGAAGATCCCGGTCAAGGGCGTGCGCAAGGCGATCGCCGCCGCGATGGTGCAGAGCGCCTTCACCGCCCCGCACGTGAGCGTCTTCAGCGACGTCAACGCGACCCGCACGATGGAGTTCGTGCAGCGGCTCAAGAGCTCCCCGCAGTTCGCCGGGGTGCGGGTGTCGCCGCTGCTGGTGATGGCGAAGGCCGTCATCTGGGCGGTGCGCCGCAACCCGACGGTCAACTCCACCTGGAGCGACCGCGAGATCACGGTGCACCACTACGTGAACCTCGGCATCGCCGCGGCGACCCCGCGCGGGCTCATCGTGCCGAACATCAAGGACGTGCAGAACCTGTCGCTGCTCGAGCTCGCGCAGGCGCTCGAGCAGCTGACGATCACCGCCCGCGACGGCAAGGCGACGCCCGCCGACATGTCGAACGGCACGATCACGATCACCAACCTCGGCTCCTTCGGCATGGACACCGGCACGCCGATCCTCAACCCCGGCGAGGTCGCGATCGTCGCGCTCGGCGCGATCAAGCAGAAGCCGTGGGTCGTCGACGGCGAGGTGCGCCCGGCGTGGGTCACGACGGTCGGCGCGAGCTTCGACCACCGGGTGGTCGACGGCGACGTCGCGAGCCGCTTCACGGCGGATCTCGCGAGCGTGATCGAGGAGCCGGCGCTCCTGCTCGACTGATCCGCCGCGCGGCGCCCCCGCGCTATTGAGAATCGTTTTGACAGCGGTTCTCGATAGTGGGTAGAGTCGCCCCGTGATCCGCCGCCTGCTGCCCCTCGCCGTCCTGCCCGTCGCCGCGCTCGCCCTCGCCGGCTGCGCCGCCCCGGCGCCGAGCGGCGACTCCGAGCTCGTCATCGTCGCCACCACTTCGGTCTACGGCGACCTCGCCGCCGGGGTCGCGGGCGACCGCGCGCGCGTCGTGAGCATCATCGACTCGGCGGCGCAGGATCCGCACTCCTATGAGCTCACCGCGCGGGACCGCCTGGAGCTCGAGACCGCCGATCTGGTCGTCTCCAACGGCGGCGGCTACGACCCCTGGGCCCAGCAGGTGCTCGACTCGGCCGACGCCGCCGGCCCCTCGATCGTCGCGGTCGACGCGCTCGGCCTGAGCCCCGAGGGCGACCACGACGAGGCCGCGGGCATCGGCGAGGCCGACGGCGACGCGCAGGAGTCCGCCGGCCACGACGACGCCGGCCACGACCACGTCGAGGGCTTCAACGAGCACGTCTGGTACGACCCCTCGCTGATGAGCCGACTCGTCGGCCTGATCGCCGACGAGCTCGCACGCATCGACCCGGCCGGATCCGCCGACTACGCCGCCAACGCGAGCGCTCTCGAGGGCGAGCTCGACGGCCTCGCCGCGCGCGCCACCGCCCTCGTGCCGCTCGCCGACGGCCGCGGCGTGGTCGTCACCGAGCCCGCCCCACTGCGCCTGCTCGAGCTCGCGGGTCTCGCCGACCTCACCCCCGCGGGCTTCAGCGAGGCGATCGAGGAGGGCGGCGACATCGCGCCCGCGCTGCTGCAGGACGTGCTCACGACCCTCGCGGAGCCCGAGGTCGCCCTGGTGGCGGTCAACGTGCAGACCGGCGGCGCCGAGACCGACCGCGTCGAGACGGCGGCCCGCGCCGAGGGCGTCCCCGTGCTCGACATCGGCGAGACCCTGCCCGAGGGCATGGGCTACCTTGCCTGGATGGGCTCGGTGATCGACGACCTCGACGCGGCCCTCGGCGCGCGATGACCTCGGGGGCGGGCGCGCCGCCGCTGCGCATCGCGGGCGCCGAGCTGAGCTTCGGCACCCGCACGCTGTGGCGCGGGCTCGACCTCGACCTGCAGCCCGGCGAGTTCGTCGCGGTCCTCGGGCCCAACGGCGCCGGCAAGACCAGCCTGCTGCGCGCCGTGCTGGGCCTGCAGCCGCTGAGCGACGGGCGGATCGAGATCGCCGGCCACCCCGCACGCCGCGGCGACCGCGGCATCGGCTACGTGCCCCAGCAGCGCCCGCTGCCGCCGGGCACGGCGCTGCGCGCGCGCGACCTCGTCGCCTTCGGCGTCGACGGCACCCGGTTCGGCCTCCCGTGGGCGCGGCGCGGCACCCGCGCGCGGGTCGACGCGCTCCTGGCCGAGGTCGGCGCCGAGCGTTACGCCCGCGAGCCGGTCGGCTCGCTCTCGGGGGGTGAGCAGCAGCGGCTGCGGATCGCGCAGGCGCTCGCCGGGGATCCCGCCCTGCTGCTGTGCGACGAGCCGCTGCTGAGCCTCGACCTCGCCCAGCAGGCGCGGGTCGCCGAGCTGCTGCAGACCGCGCGCACCGAGCGCGGCGCCGCCGTGCTCTTCGTCACCCACGACGTGAACCCCGTGCTCGACCAGGTCGACCGGGTGCTCTACCTCGCCGACGGGCGCCACCGCCTCGGCGCCCCCGAGGAGGTGCTGCGCGGCGACGTGCTGAGCGAGCTCTACGGCACCCCCGTCGAGGTGCTGCGTTCCGGCGGTCGGCTGCTCGTCGTCGGCGGGCCCGACGGCGCGGCGGCCGCGCACCACGAGCACGAGCACCTGCCCGGACTCGGCCGGCGCCGAGGCGTGCGGCCCGTCGTCGGCGCGGGCGAGGGGGGCGAGCGCTGATGGATCTCGGCTCCCTCTTCGACTTCAGCGACTACGGGGCGATCCTCGCGCTCGTCGCGAACTCGGTGATCGCGGCGGCGGTGCTCGGCGTCGTCGGCGGGCTCGTCGGCGTCATGGTGCTGCAGCGCGACCTCGCCTTCGCGGTGCACGGCATCAGCGAGCTGTCGTTCGCGGGAGCCGCCGGGGCGCTCCTGGTCGGAGCCGACGTCGTGCTCGGCGCCGGGGCGGGCGCCCTCGCCGCCGCACTGCTGATCGGCGTGCTCGGGGCGCGGGCGCGCGAACGCAACTCGGTGATCGGCGTGCTCATGCCCGCCGGGCTCGGGCTCGGCATCCTCTTCCTCGCGCTCTACCCCGGCCGGGCGGCGAACAAGTTCGGGCTGCTGACGGGCCAGATCGTCGCGGTCGACGACCCCTCGGTCGTGCGGCTCATCGTCATCAGCGCGGTCGTGCTGCTCGGGCTGCTCGTCATCTGGCGCCCGCTGAGCTTCGACAGCCTCGACCCCGAGGTCGCCGCGGCGCGCGGAGTGCCGGCGCGTGCGCTGTCGGTCGCGTTCCTGCTGCTGCTCGGGCTCATCGTCGCGGTCTCGGTGCAGATCATCGGCGCGCTGCTCGTGCTCGCGCTGCTCGTGACGCCCGCGGCGGCGGCCCTGCGGGTGAGCGCGTCGCCCGTCGTGGTGCCGGTGCTCGCGATGACGTTCGGGCTCGTCGCGGCGCTCGGCGGCATCCTGCTCGCGATCGCGGCGGCGCTGCCGGTGAGCCCCTTCATCACGACGATCTCGTTCCTCATCTGGGTGGTCTGCCGCATCGTCGGATCGCGCCGCGGGCGCACCCGCGCACGGCGCGTACGGTCGCCGGTGGTCGAGGAGACCGCGGAGGCGACGGCATGACCGCGCGACGCAACACCTGGCAGCGCGAGGCGGTGCGCGCCGCGCTCGAGGGCACCGAGGGCTTCGTCAGCGCGCAGGCCCTGCACGCCGCGCTGCAGGAGTCGGGCTCGACCGTCGGGCTCGCGACCGTCTACCGCGCGCTCGCCGACCTCGCCGACGCGGGCGACGCCGACGCCCTGCAGAGCGAGGGCGAGAGCCTCTACCGGGCCTGCAGCCCCGGCCACCATCACCATCTGATCTGCCGGGTCTGCGGGCGCACGGTCGAGATCGAGGCGGATCCCGTGGAGGCCTGGGCGCGCGAGGTCGCCGCCCGGCACGGCTTCCGCGATCCGCAGCACATCGTCGACGTGTTCGGCGTCTGCGCGGAGTGCGCCGCGCGGGACTGAGCGTCGCCGTCGGTTCGGGCCGCGTTGGGGACCGACCGCCGCCCCGACGGTGCACCTGGCCGCGCCCCCACGCCGCTTGCGCTCGGGCGCCCCCGCCCGGAGGATCGAGGCATGTCCCGCTCCGCGACCCGCCCGTCGCTCGCCCCGCTCGCGGTGGTGCTCGCCGCCGCGGGCCTGCTCGCCGGCTGCACGGGATCGCCCGAGCCCGCGCCGACGACCTCGGCGCCGACCTCGAGCGCGACGCCGACCCCGAGCGCCTCGCCGACCACGAAGCCGGTGCCCGCGACCCTCGTCGCCACCGCCACCGAGATCACGGTGCTCGACGCCTCCGGTCGCACCCTGCTGCTGCTGGAGTACACCGACGACGCCGACGCGGCGGTCGCCGACCTGACCGACCTGCTCGGCTACACCGCGATCCGCACCGACGTCACCGACACGGGCGGCGGCTGCAGCCTCGACCAGAGCTTCTACGACTTCCACGGCTTCTCGCTCGAGGTGCCCGGCGGCGTCACGAGCCAGCCCGGCAGCACCTTCGCGGTCGAGCTGTCGGCGACGAGCGCCGAGGGCGTGCGACTCGAGACCGTCGACGGCCAGCAGGTGGGCGTGCTCGTCAACGACTTCCTCGCCGCGGTGCCCGGCTCGGTGCTCAACGGCGACTACGGCGGGCGTCAGCTCGTCGGCTTCGACGTCATCGACCCGAGCGTCGAGGCCTACGAGCAGATCGGCGCCCTCGCGCACGGCGAAGACGGCGTCGTGACCCGGTTCTCGATGCCGTACTACGTTTCCGGCGACTGCTGAGCCGCGACCCCCGGTCGCGGGATCCCGGTCACGGGGGATCCGGGAGTACCCTCGCGCGGAAGGGCGGACGCAGAGACGCGTCGAACCAACGCCCGAGGATCAGGAAATTCGGGGGTACAGCGATGGATGCTGTCCAGGATCGGATCACGATCGAACCCGCCGAGGTGCGTCGCCGTCGACGCCGCTCGCTCCGGGTTCGCGCGGTGCTCGCGGGCGGGCTCGTGCTCGGCGTGGGCGCCGCCGTCACGCTGGCCGCATGGAACGACGAGACCTTCGCCTCGGGGAGCTTCACGGCCGGGCAGTTCAACCTGCAGGGGACGACCGACGACTCGACGTGGAGTGAGAACGCCAGTTCACCGGGGGGCTCTCTCAGCTTCTCGGTGAGCCCGACGAATCTCTCGCCCGGTGCGAGCATCACGGCGCCGTTCGCCGTGCGGCTCGACTCGACGACCACATCGGGCGCGACGGTCACGGTGACGCTCGACAGCACGTCGGGAACGGTGACGAACCTCACCTACACGTTGCAGCGGATGGACAGCTGGGGATGCGGCGGCACCGTCGACGAGACACTGGTCAGCGCCGCGAGCCTCGCGACCGGCGCCGCAAGCAGCTTCTCGCTGACCGCCCCGCCCGACGCGGGGTCCGTGCAGAACCTCTGCTTCACGGTCACCGGCGGCGCCGGCCTCGTGCAGGGCCAGAGCGGCGGCGCGGTCTGGGAGTTCGCCGCGGCGTCCGCCTGAGGCTCGCGGGAGAGCGGTCGATGTCGGGGCGTGAGGCCGTCGAGCGACCGCGCGCATCGATCCGGGTGCGCGCGGCGCTCGCGGTCGGGCTGGTGCTGGGCCTGGGGGCCGGTCTCACGGTCGCGAGCTGGACCGACGCGTCATTCGTCGCCGGGGCGTTCACGGCCTCGCGCTTCTCCCTCGAGACGAACCCGAATGGTGCCGGCTACAGCTCGTCGTCGACGGTGAGCGCCTCGGTCGCGGGGGTCTTCCCCGGCGCCGGCGGCGCCGTCTACCTGCCGTTCTCGGTGCGCACCGCGAGCGACTCGGTCGGTGGAACGCTCAGCCTCTCGGCCGCCGCGAATCCGGCGGCCGGGCTGCCGACGGTGTTGCGCTATCGAATCGTGCGCGGGGCGTCGGCGTGCACGGCAGCGGGCTTCTCGTCGGGCAGCTACGTGGCGGGCGACGCCGCCACGACTCGGGCGATGTCGGCGAGCCTGCCCTCCACGGCGGCGGGATCGCTCGCCGCAGGGGGGGCGAGCCCGCTGTCGTATTGCATCGAGTTCTCGATCCCCTCCGGCACCGCCGCGACCGGCATCGCGGGCACCTCCGGAACGCTCACCCTCACGCTCACCGGGACGTCGTCGTGACCGCGGCACCGCTGGCACCCTCGAACCGGCGTGCCCGCCGACGCATCCGGGAGGTGGTCGGCGATCTGCTGCTCTGGGTCGCGGCCGCGGGAGGCGTCGTCTGCATCGCGTCGGTCATCGCGGCGCTCGGCTTCCATCTGACGCTCATCCTCTTCAAGACCGGGTCGATGGAGCCGACGATCCCGACCGGTTCGGTGGCACTCGTGCACCAGGTTCCCGCGTCCGAGGTGAGGGTCGGCGACATCGTCACGGTCGACCGGCCCGGAGCGCTCCCGGTGACCCACCGGGTCGTCTCGGTCGAGGGATCCGGCCCCACCCGGGTGCTGACCCTGCGCGGCGATGCGAATCCGGTCGACGATCCCGCGCCGTACGTCGTCGACTCGGTGCGGGTCGTGCGGGCGTGGATCCCCGGTGGCGCCCAGGTGGTGGCGGCCTTCTCGAATCCCGTCGTGCTCGGCGCGCTCACCGTCGGCGCCACCGCGCTGGTGACCTGGGCGTTCTGGCCGCGCGACGACGCGCACGGTCGCCGCCGCGCGCATCCCGCCTCCCGGCGGTCGCGTGCCGGCTCGGCGTCCGGCGTCGCGGTCGGGGTCGTGGCCGGAGCGCTCGCGCTCGTGGTCGCCGCGCCCGCACCGCCCGCCCGCGCGAACGAGGTGGAGACCGTCGTTCACAGCACGTACCTCACCCTCACGTCGATCGGCGACCCGGATCTGCTGGGCGACCTCCGACCCGCCGTTCCGGCGCTGTGGCAGGTCGGGGTCGGGGCGGCGACCCCGGAACCCGGCGTCGTCCACGTGGGCCTGGCGGCGTCGGGGGCGCTCGCGGCGGCGGGGCGAATGACGCTCGCGATCGACGCGTGCCCGGTGCGGTGGACGAGCGCCGGGTGCGGGCCCGGCGCGAGCACGTGGCTCCCGACGACCGACATCGCCGCGGCGACGACGACGTCGAGCGCGCCCGTGGCGCACGAGATCGGATCGATCCCGTCGAACAGCGCGGTCTGGCTGCGGATCTCGGCGGTTCTGGCGAGCGGCGCGGCTCCCGGCGATTCGCTGCAGCTGCAACTGCGGGCGTGGGGGGCCGACACCGGGAGCATCTCCCCCGGCGCCCTGGGGACCACCGGATCCCGTCTCCCGTCGGTCGGCGCGCCGATGGCGCTCGCCGCGCTCGCCGTGGGGGCGGGTCTCGCGATCGCGGCCCAGGCGCGGCGGAGGCGCCCCGATCCTCGGGGCCGGGCGCATGCCTGATCGTCGCAGGAGTCGCGGGGCGGCCACGGCGATCGCTCTCGTCACCGCCGCGGCGGCGTTCGTGATCCCGGTCTCGATCCATCCGGTCGCGGCGGCGTGGACGAGCGCGCGCGAGGTGCAGGGGACCGTGACCGCGGTCACCCCGGCAACCCCCACCACGATGCGCTGCCTGGACTCGGGCGGTGCGATCGTCGCGAACATCCCGGTGCGGTGGGACGCTGTCTCTCCCACGCCCACCGCATACCGGGTGACCTATGCCGCCGGGTCGACGACCCCGCCGACCTCGGGGACCGCGCTGCCGGACGTCTCCGGATCGTCGACCTCCACCACGATCTCCTCCGGGCTGCTGTCGCTCGGCACCTACCGGGTGTGGGTCCAGTCGGTGTACGGCACGGGAGCGAACGCGTGGGTGTCGTCGTACAGCGCGCCCGCGACGCTGCAGATGGTCGGCGTGGTTGTCATCGTCAGCTACTCGTGCGCGCCCTCCGGGGCGTGAGACACGACCGCCGAGTGGGCCGCAGCCGGCGGCGGATGGACACCCGCCGCCGCATCCCGTACCATCGGAGGGTTGCGCGCCTCCGGGCGCGTTCCACCCTGTGTGCACGGGGAGTGCCCGCCGCGAGGCGGGAGAGCCCCGATCGCATGCCGACAAGTGACCTTGGGTGGGGCGATCGCCCCACGGTAGCCCGACCGAACCGCGCCTGCGCGGGGAGGTTCAGACATGGAGGAACCATGGCAGCCGTCTGCCAGGTGACTGGAGCCAAGCCCGGCTTCGGGCACAGCATCTCGTTCTCGCACCGTCGCAACAAGCGCCGGTTCGACCCGAACATCCAGAAGAAGAAGTACTACGTGCCGTCGCTGCGCCGCACCATCACGATCAACGTGTCCACCAAGGGCATGAAGACGATCGAGGTGCGCGGGATCGACGCGGTCGTGAAGGACATGATCGCCCGAGGGGAGAAGTTCTGATGGCCAAGAAGGCACAGGACATCCGTCCGATCATCAAGCTCCGCTCCACCGCCGGCACCGGGTACACCTACGTGACCAAGAAGAACCGCCGCAACGACCCCGACCGTCTCGTGCTGAAGAAGTACGACCCCGTCGTGCGCAAGCACGTCGAGTTCCGTGAGGAGCGCTGACCCATGGCCAAGAAGAGCAAGATCGCCAAGAACGAGCAGCGCCGCGACGTCGTGGCGCGCTACGCCGCGAAGCGCGCCGAGCTGAAGAAGCAGCTCGTCTCGCCCACCAGCAGCGACGCCGAGCGCGAGGAGGCCCGCCTGGGCCTGCAGAAGCTGCCGCGCGACGCGAGCCCGGTGCGCCTGCGCAGCCGCGACGCCATCGACGGCCGCCCGCGCGGTGTGCTGTCGAGCTACGGCATCAGCCGTGTGCGCTTCCGCGACATGGCGCACCGCGGCGAGCTGCCCGGCATCACCAAGTCGAGCTGGTGATCGCGGGGCGCCGCGTGCGCCCGTGAGCGATACCGAGGGCGCCGCGCGCCTGTGAGAGACGCCGAGGGGCGACGGATCCGTTCGTCGCCCCTCGAGTCTTCCTCGGCAACACGCGGGACGGATGTCGCACATCCGGCCGTTTCGCCCGGAATTCCGGGGCTCGCGGTGCTAGTTTCACCCGAGGTCCGAAGCGTCGCTCCGGATCTCCGGTCGGCAGATCCGGCGACCACCGTCGCGGGACTGCCCCGAGGTACAACCCCATCGCGTCCGAGGAGGACACTCATGGCTGACACCCTCAACAAGGGCGACCTGGTCGCCAAGATCGCTGCGGACTCGGGTCTGAGCCAGTCGGACGTCTCGAAGGTCGTCGACTCGTTCTTCGGCGTCGTCGCGTCGAGCGTCGGTTCGGGCACCAAGGTCTCGA
>JAFKEN010000006.1:168478-860873 GCA_017308515.1 Actinomycetales bacterium
GGCCGCAACCCCGCGACCGGCGAGACCATCCAGATCGCCGCGAGCAAGGGCGTGAAGGTCTCGGCGGGCAGCAAGCTCAAGGCCGCCGCGAAGTAGCGAACGCCTCCGGAGGGCGTCGACCGTGACGGTCGGCGCCCTCCGCGCGTCCGCCTACCATCGGAGGGTGACGCGCGTTCGAGTGGTGCTGGGCCCCGCCCTCATCCTCGCCGTCGGCCTGATCGCGGTGCTGATCGGCCTCACCGTCTCCGGGGGGGCCGCCGCGCCGATCGCCCTCGACCCCGGCCCCGTCGTGCGCTGGGGTCTCCCGATCGTGCGGATGCTCGCCGACCTCGCCGCCGGGGTCACCCTCGGCACCCTGCTGCTGGCCGTCGTCGCCCTCAGCCCGCGCGAGCCCGAGTTCGGCCGCGCCCTCGACCTGGTCGCCGCCGCGGCGGCGGTGTGGACCGTGGTCGCCGCGACCTCGGGGCTGCTGGCCTTCTCGAGCGTCACCGCCCTCGCCCCCTCGCTCGAGCCGGAGTACGGCGACGCGCTGGGGGCCTTCCTCACCGGCTCCGACCTGGGGCGCGCGTGGCTCACGACGACCCTGCTCGCGGCGCTCGTGACGGTCATCGCCTTCGCGGTGCGGAACGTGACCGCGCTGGGGCTCACGGTCGTCGGCATCGCGCTCGGGCTCATCCCGCTCGCCGAGCAGGGTCACGCGGGCGGCACGGCCGACCACAACATCGCGATCACCGCGATGTGGCTGCACCTGCTGTTCGCGGGCATCTGGGTCGGCGGCCTCGTCGCGCTCGCGGTGCTGCGGCCGACGCTGCCGCCGGGCCGTCTCGCCGCGGTGCTGCCGCGCTACTCCTCGCTCGCGCTCGTGAGCTTCGTCGTGGTCGCGGTCTCGGGCTTCGCCTCCGCGGTGATCCGGGTGACGAACCTCGAGCAGCTCGGCAGCGGCTACGGCGTGCTCGTCGTGGTGAAGGTGCTCGCGCTGCTCGGCCTCGGGGTCTTCGGCGCGATCCAGCGCCGCGCGCTCATTGGGCGCCTCGTCGACGGCGGGCGGGCCGCGCTGTTCGCGGCGCTCGTCGCGGGGGAGATCGCGGTCATGGGCATCGCCTCGGGCGTCGCCGCCGCGCTCGGGGTCTCGGCGCCGCCGGAGCCGCAGGTGCCGGCGACCGCGCTGCCGGATCCGACGCCCGCCGAGCTGCTGACCGGCGCCCCCCTGCCGCCCGAGCTGACCCCGTCGGCCTGGGTCACGCAGTGGGAGGTCGACCTGCTCTGGCTGCTCGTCGTGGCCTTCGGCACGGCGTTCTACCTGCTGGGGGTGTGGCGGCTGCACCGCCGCGGCGACCGCTGGCCGGTGTACCGCACGCTCCTGTGGGTGGCGGGCATGGCGCTGCTGCTGTGGAGCACCAACGGCGTGCTCGCGGCGTACCAGGAGTACCTGTTCAGCATGCACATGCTCGAGCACATGCTGCTGACGATGGCGGTGCCGGTGCTGCTCGTGCCGGCCGCGCCCGTCACGCTCGCGCTGCGGGCGATCCGACGCCGGGAGGACGGCAGCCGCGGGCCGCGCGAGTGGATCCTCGTGCTCACCCACTCCCGCCTGGCGCGCGTGCTCACCAACCCGATCGTCGCGGCCGCGTTGTTCGCGCTGTCGCTGTGGGCGTTCTACTACTCGCCGCTGCTGCGCTGGGCGATGGCCGACCACGTCGGGCACGAGTGGATGGTCCTCCACTTCCTCATCACCGGCTACCTGTTCGCGCAGGTGCTCGTCGGCACCGATCCGGTCGGCAACCGGCCGTCGTACCCGCTGCGGCTGATCCTGCTGCTGGCGACGATGGGCTTCCACGCCTTCTTCGGCATCGCCATCATGTCGAGCGACGCGCTCTTCGCGGCCGACTGGTACGGCGCCATGGGGCGCACCTGGGGCCTGCCGCCGCTCGAAGACCAGCGCTGGGGCGGGGGGATCGCGTGGAGCGTCGGCGAGATCCCGACCGTCGCGCTCGCGATCGCCGTCGTCATCATGTGGAGCCGCAGCGACGACCGCGAGGCGAAGCGCCGCGACCGCGCCGCCGATCGGGACGGCGACGCCGAGCTCGAGGCGTACAACGCGATGCTCGCCGCCCGCGCGACGGCCGACGCGCGCGCCGGGCGGGAGTAGGGCGCCTCAGCGCTCGAGCCGGTCGAGCAGCTCGAGGCCGCGCCGACCCCACGCGATCTCGCCGCGGGCGCGCTCGACGAGGCCCTCGTAGGCGAAGTGCTTGAAGGCGATCGTGCGTTCGCGCTCGGCTTCGGGGGTGACGGCGAGGCGGCGGATCAGCATCGCGTTCGACACCGTCTCGATGCGCACGAGCTCGTCCTCCCACTGCTGCAGTTCGCCCTCCCACTCGGCGATGTGGCGTTCGAAGAAGCGCCGCGCCGACTCCGGGGTCGTCGCCTCGAGGTAGGCGGCGCGCAGGTGGGCGGGGTCGCGCACGCGCTGGTAGTCGAGCGGCGCCTCCATCCAGTCGAGGAAGTCCCGCTCGCCCGCGGGGGTCACGTGGTAGACCCGGCGGATGCCCCGCTCGCCGCGGGTCTGCTCCTCCGCCTCGATGAGGCCCTCCTGCACCATCTTGCGCAGCTCGGGGTAGATCTGGGAGTCGGGGGCGTGCCAGACGTGCCCGACCGACTGGGCGAACTGCTTCTGCAGGTCGTAGCCCGAGAGCGGCCCGACGCGCAGCAGCGCGAGAAGTGCGTAGCGCAGGCTCATCGCGGCTCCTCCCGTTCCGGCCCGAGGGCCCACGTTAGCGGCGCCCCGCCACGGGCGACGACGCGCCGCGGGCGACGACGCGACAGCGGGGTCCGAGCGGCGCCCGGACCCCGCTGTCGGCGAGACGGTCAGTCCTTGTAGCCGGTGCGCCATCCGCCGTGGTAGGTCTGACGCGCCACGGTGGAGTACGGCACCGGGCTGACGACGGCGCGCACCTCGAGCTGGCGGTGCGGCTCGACGGAGGCCTTGCTCGTGCCGCCGTTCGGCTCGCCCCAGATGACCCGCAGCTCGGTGCCCTCCGGAACGTCGGGGTCGACGGTCGCGAGCGACAGGGCGCGCTTCTCGTTGGACGAGTAGCCGGTGAACATCGAGAAGCCCACGACGGTGCCGTCGGCGTCGACGACCGAGTCGTAGTTGGCTGAGCCGTAGTTGGCCAGCGGCAGGTCGAAGAATTTGTAGCTGAGGTTCTCGGTGTCCAGCAGCGAGGCGAAGATCTTCGTCACGTCCTCCGCGTTCCAGGCCAGGGTGACCTTCTTGCGCTGGGTCGCCGGGTCGATCTTCTCGAGCGCGTCGCGGCCGATGAAGTCGTGGTCGAACTTCACGAACGAGCCGTAGCCGAGCTCCCACGGGGTCAGGTAGTAGTCCTCGATGTCCTCCGACACGAAGGATCCGGCGAGCGTGCCGGTCGCCTCGTAGCTGTCGACGCCGAGCCACTCGCGATAGCCGCGCTCCGCCTCGCCGGTGTAGATCGCCGGGAGCGGGGAGGGGATCCAGCCCGACTCGAGGGTGTTCGAGGGGTAGGCGCGCGAGCCGACCGGCACGAGGCCGAACTCGGCGCCCGCCTCGACGATCGCGTCGCGCACGGCGTGGTGGTCGGCGTAGGGCCCCCACACCTCGAGGCCCGGCGCGCCGGCCATGCCGTGGCGCAGGGTGCGCACGGTCTTGCCGGCGATCTTCATGGTCGCCATGCTGAAGAACTTGATCTGCTCGAGCGGGCCGCCGTTGAGCTTCTCGATGACGTCCCACGCGCGCGGGCCCTGGATCTGGAAGCGGAAGTAGCGCCGGCTGACCGCGTCGCCGTAGGGCCGCGACGGCGAGCGGCGATCGATCGTCAGGTCGAGGTTGGGGTAGTCGCCGGTCTCGGCGTGGTACCAGAGCCAGTTCGAGGCGGGCGCGCGGCCGACGTAGACGTACTCGTCCTCGGCCTCGTGGAAGAGGATGCCGTCGCCGATCACGTGCCCCGAGGCGGTGGTCGGCACGTACTGCTTCGCGCGGTCGACGGGGAAGGTGGCGACCGAGTTGATCGCCGTGTCGGAGATGAGCTTGATCGCGTCGGAGCCCTTGAGGAACACGTTGTCCATGTGGTGCGACTGGTCGTAGAGCACGGCGGTGTCGCGCCAGGCCTTCTGCTCCTTGATCCAGTTGCTGAAGTCGGCGGGCACCACCGGGTAGATGTACGACCCGATCTGCGAGTTGCGCAGGAGCTCGACGGCGTTGGTGCCGTCGAGGAGCTGCTGGAGATTGTCGGCCACGAGGAACCTCTCTGTTTCGGTGGATGATGCCCCGAGCGGGGCGGCGGTCAGAAGACGATGCAGTGGTTGCCCGAGCGGAACACCCGCTGCTGCGCGTGCCAGAGCACGGCACGGGAGAGCACCGCGCGTTCCACGTCGGCGCCGCGGCGCTGCAGGTCGGCGGCGCTGTCGGCGTGCGTCACGCGCACGACGTCCTGCTCGATGATCGGGCCCTCGTCGAGATCCTCGGTGACGTAGTGCGCGGTCGCGCCGATGAGCTTCACGCCGCGCTCCTTCGCCTTGCGGTACGGGGCAGCGCCGATGAAGGCCGGCAGGAAGGAGTGGTGGATGTTGATGACCGGCACCCCGATCTTCTGCAGGAAGTCGCCGGAGAGGATCTGCATGTACCGGGCCAGCACGACGACGTCGACGTTGCCGACGAGCAGCCGCAGGATCTCGGCCTCCGCCGCCGCCTTGTCGGCGCCCTGCGAGGGCACGTGCACGAAGGGGATGCCGAAGGTGCGCACGTCGTCGGCGAGATCGGGGTGGTTGGAGATCACCATCGGCACGCTCACCGGCAGCTCCCCGCCCCGGTGGCGCCACAGCAGGTCGAGCAGGCAGTGCGCCGAGGTGGAGGCGAGCACCGCCATCCGCGGCGGCACCGAGAGGTCGGTGATCCGCCCCTGCAGGCCGAATGGCTCGAGGGTCTCGGCGAGATCGGCCTGCAGCTCGGGCAGCGCGGCGCGCAGGCCGGGATGGTGCAGCACGAGCCGCTGGAAGAACTCGCCGCCCTCCGGGTCGTCGCTGTACTGGTCGAGCGAGACGATGTTGCCGTGGTGGCGGGCGACGAAGGCGGAGACCGCCGCGACGATGCCGGGCCGATCGGGGCCCTGCACGACGAGGCAGGCCTGATCCTGCGGGCCCGCGGTCATGCCGGCGCGCCCTCCGCGGCGCGGTGCTCCTGCACCCAGCGGGCCGTCGCGGGCAGGCCGCCGAAGGTGTAGAAGTGCAGCCCCACCGGGCCGGCGTCGGGGCCCTCCTCGAGCCGGGCGCCGAGGTCGGCGACGAAGCGCTCGGGGCCGGCGGTGCCCATCAGGTTGGTGAGCGAGAAGCCGTACTTCTTCACGATCATCGCGTTGGCCCCGACCCCGAAGCGGGTCGCGAAGGACACCAGGCGCTTGATCCCCGCGGGGCCGGGCGTGCCGATGCGCAGGGTCGCGTCGATGCCCGCATCGCGCACCGCACGGATCCAGGTCAGCACCGGATCGGTGTCGAACGCGAACTGGGTCAGCACCACGGAGCCGAGGCCCTGCTGCGCGAGCTCGGCCGACTTGTCGACGAGCGCGCTCCACAGCTCGGCGTCGGCGATGTCCGGATGGCCCTCGGGGTAGCCCGCGATGCTCACCTCGCGCACGCCGTGCTCGGCGAGCAGGCCGCTGCGGATCAGCTCGAGCGAGGAGGCGTACGGCCCCTGGGGCTCGGCCGGGTCGCCGCCGACGGCGAACACGTGCTCGTGCGCGCCCGCCTCGCGCAACGCGGCGAGGAACTCCTCGAGCTCGGCGGCGGAGCGGATGCGGCGCGCGGAGATGTGGGGCACCGGCACGAGCCCGTGGGCGAGCACCGCGCGCGCGGCCGCGAGGCGCATCTCGAGGTCCTCGTTGCCAAGGAAGGTGACGTTGACGCGGGTGCCGGCGGGCAGCAGCGGGGCGGCCTCGGCGAGGCCCTCGACGTCCTTGCCGGTCATCTCGAGCGAGAAGCCGTCGAGGAGGCGGGCGGCGGGAGTGGTGGCAGGCACAGCGGTCCTTCCGGGTGCGCGACGGTGCGTCCCGCGCGACGATACCTATCGACATAGGCAAATGCAAGAGCGCCGCGATCGGCGCCGGGTCAGAAGACGATGCAGTGGTTGCCGGAGCGGATCACGCGATCCTCGGCATGCCACAGCACGGCGCGCGAGAGCACCGCGCGCTCCACGTCGGCGCCGCGGCGCTGCAGGTCGGCGGCGCTGTCGGCGTGGGAGACGCGCACGACGTCCTGCTCGATGATCGGGCCCTCGTCGAGATCCTCGGTGACGTAGTGCGCCGTCGCGCCGATGAGCTTCACGCCGCGCTCCTTCGCCCGCCGGTAGGGCGAGGCCCCGACGAAGGCCGGCAGGAACGAGTGGTGGATGTTGATGACCGGCACGCCGACCCGCGCGAGGAAATCAGCAGAGAGGATCTGCATGTAACGCGCGAGCACGACGAAGTCCACCTGGCCGTCGAGCAGCTCGAGGATGCGCGCCTCCGCCTCGGGCCGGGGAACGTCCGCGGTCGGCACGTGCTCGAAGCGGATCCCGAAGCTCGCGACGTCGTCGGCCGCGACCGTGTGGTTCGAGATCACCATGGGCACCGTGACGGGCAGCTCGCCCCGGCGGTGCCGCCACAGCAGGTCGAGCAGGCAGTGGTCGGCGGTGGAGGCGAGGATCGCCATCCGCTTCGGCACCGAGCGGTCGGTCAGCCGCCAGCTCAGCTCGAGCGGGGCGAGCGTCGCCTCGAGGTCCGCCTCGAGCTCGGCCCGCGCCCCGGCCAGGTCGGGGCGGTGCAGCACGAGGCGCTGGAAGAAGTCGCCGCCCGTGGGGTCGTCGCTGTACTGGTCGAGGGAGACGATGTTGCCGCCGTGACGGGCGACGAGCGCGGAGACGGCGGCGACGATCCCCGGGCGATCGGGGCCGTGCACGATGAGGCAGGCGTGGTCGCGCAGGGCCTCGGTCGCGGAGCTCACCCGCCGAGGCTACCGGGCGGGGTGCGTGCGCCTCGTCGCCCGCCCCTCGGGAACGCCGACGTGGGAGCGCGTCCACTCTTCATTCCGCGATTCGGTGACGCGCGTCACGAAAAGCTTGACAGCCGACCTGAGCAGGCCCCACCATCGGAGCGTCAGCACGACGACGTGACGGCACCCTCTCGGGGATGCGAGCGACGCCGTGCCGCGCCCATCCGCTCCGAGACACTGAGAGGCTCCGATGAAGAAGGCACTCGCTCCACTCGCGATCGCCGCGGCCGCCGCGCTGGCGCTCGCCGGCTGCGTCGACACCGCGGCACCCACCCCCGACGAGACGACGGGAGGCGGTGGCGAGATGCGCACCATCCGCGTGGCCGCGCTCCCCATCGCCGAGACCGGCGCCCTGTGGGGCGCCATGGACGCCGGCATCTTCGCCGACCACAACCTCGAGGTCGAGGTCGTGCCGGCGCAGGGCGGCGCGCTCGCGATCCCCGCGCTGCTGAGCGGCGACATCGACTTCGCGATCGGCCAGCCCTTCGGTCCCTTCCGGGCCTCGCAGCAGGGTCTCGGCGTCGTGATCGTCGGCAACTACGCCAATGCCCTCCCGGCGAGCGCCGGCAAGGACGTCAACGCCGTCGTCTCGCTCGGCGACTCGGGGATCACCGGCCCCGCCGACCTCGCCGGCAAGCGGGTCTCGGTCAACAGCCTCGGCGCCGCGGGCGACGTGACGATCATGGAGGCCGTCGAGGACGCCGGCGGCGACCCGAGCACGATCGAGTTCGTCGAGGTGGCCTTCCCCGACGCCCAGGCGCAGCTCGAGGCGGGCAACATCGACGCCGCCTGGGTTCCCGACCCGTTCATGTCGCAGATCGCGGGAGCCGGCGGCAACATCGTCGTCTACCCCTACCAGGCGACCATCCCCGGTCTGTCGCTGCTGACCAGCATCACGACCCAGGACCTCATCGACAGCGACCCGCAGCTCGTCTCCGACTACCGCGCCGCGATGGCGGAGGCCCTCGACTGGGCCGCCGGCCACGAGGCCGAGGTGCGCGCCGCGATCGTGAAGAACATGGGGATCCCCGAGGCCGCGGCCGCCGGGATCACGCTCCCCGTGTTCACCGCCGAGATCAACCAGGGCGACCTGGAGAAGCTCGCCGATCTCGCCGTCGGCTACGGTGTGCTCGACTCGGCGCCGGACTTCGCGACGCTGATCCAGACGAAGTGACCCCGCGGGGGCGGGCCCCGGTGCCCGCCCCCGCCCCGCCCCGCCCCGCGAGGGTGCCGTGGCCGCGCGACGTGGCCACGGCATCCCCTCCCGTCCCCCGAGAGGCCCCCGTGTCCGTCTCCGTCCGCCGCGCCCTGCGCAAGGTCGCGCTCGGTGCGCTCGGCGTGCTCGGCTTCCTGCTCACCTGGCAGCTGGTGCCGACGCTCGGGCTGATCGACCCGCGGTTCCTGCCGACCGCGACCGACACCCTCGCCCGGCTGGGTCTCGAGTTCCGCGACCTCGAGTTCTGGCGCAACGTCGGCCGCACCCTCACCGCGTGGAGCCTCGGCCTCGTCATCGCCGTCGCCCTCGCGCTGGTGCTGGGCACGATCATCGGCCTCGTGCCCTTCCTGCGCCGCGCGACGCACTCGACGGTCGAGTTCCTGCGGCCGATCCCGTCGGTCGCGCTCATCCCGCTCGCGATCCTCGTCTACGGGATCCAGCTGCCGGCGGCGCTCGTCATCATCGTCTTCGCGAGCTTCTGGCAGGTGTTCGTGCAGGTGCTCTACGGCGTCGCCGACGTCGACGCGGTCGCGCGCGACACCGCGCGCAGCTTCGGGCTGTCGCGCGGCTCGCGCCTCGTGAACCTCATCCTGCCGACCGCGCTCCCCTACCTGATGACCGGCATCCGGCTCGCGGCCGCGGTCGCCCTCATCCTCGCCGTCACGGCCGAGATGACGATCGGCGTGCCCGGGCTCGGGCAGCTCATCATCCTCGCGCGCGGCGCCGGCGACACCGTCACGGTCTACGCGATCGTCGTCGTGACCGGCCTGCTCGGGCTCATCATCAATCTCGTCTTCCGGGCCGTCGAGCGGCGCTCGCTCTCCTGGCACCAGTCGGTGCGCGGCGAGGAGGTGCTGTGATGTCCGCCGAAGCCCCCGCCGCCTCCTCGCCGGGCGGCCGTGCCGCGCGCCTCGCCCGCCGTGCGGGATCGAGCCTCGGCTACGCGCTCGGGCTGCCCTTCCTGCTGCTGCTCGCCTGGGGGATCTGGTCGTCGCTGTCGCCGCAGATCTTCTTCCCCGATCCGCTGACGATCCTGCGCGCCTTCGTCGACACCTGGATCGGCCCGAGCTTCGTCGTCGACGTGCTGCCGAGCCTCGCGCGGCTCGCGATCGCGATCGTCGTCTCGATCGTGATCGGGATCGCCGCGGGTGCCCTCATCGGCTCGATCCGCTGGCTGCGCGAGCTGCTCGAGCCGACGCTCGAGTTCTTCCGCGCGATCCCGCCGCCGGTGCTCATCCCGGTCGCGATGCTGCTGTTGGGCATCACCGACGAGATGAAGCTCGTCGTCATCGTCGCCGGGGCGATCTGGCCGATCCTGCTCAACACGATCGAGGGGGTGCGGGCGACCGACGCGGTCGTGCTCGACACCGCGCGCTCGTTCCGGCTGTCGCGCGCCGAGCGCATCCGGTTCCTCGTCCTCCCGGCGGCGAGCCCGCGCATCATGGCGGGCGTGCGGCAGTCGCTGTCGATCGCGCTCATCCTGATGGTGATCTCGGAGATGTTCGCGTCGTCGTCGGGCCTGGGGTACCGGATCGTGTACTTCCAGCGGAACTACCTGATCGCCGAGATGTGGAGCGGCATCCTGCTGCTCGGACTCGTCGGCGTGCTGCTCGCCGCCGCTTTCACCCTGGTCGAGAGACGGGTGCTGCGGTGGTATCACGGGATCACGGAGGTGGAACGTGGCTGAGACCCTGCTGCGGGTCGAGAACCTGGCCAAGACCTACCGGTCGTCGACCGGCACGGTGGAGGCGATCCGCGACATCAGCTTCTCGATGTCGGCGGGCGAGCTGGTGTGCATCGTCGGCCCCTCGGGGTGCGGCAAGACCACGCTGCTCAAGTGCATCGCCGGCCTGCTCGCGCCGACCGCGGGCACGGTCGAGCTCGAGGGCGTCGCCGTGACGAGCCCGCCGGCGAGCATGGCGGTCGTGTTCCAGGAGTACGGGCGCAGCCTCTTCCCCTGGCTCACGGTGCGCGGCAATGTCGAGCTGCCGCTGCGGCACAAGCGCCTCGCGCGCGAGGAGCGCACGCGTCTCGTCGACGACGCGCTCGCCGCGGTCGGCCTCGAGAACGCCGCCCGCAGCTACCCGTGGCAGCTCTCGGGCGGCATGCAGCAGCGCGTCGCGATCGCCCGCGCCGTGGCCTACCAGCCCGACGTGCTCATCATGGACGAGCCATTCGCGGCGGTCGACGCCCAGACCCGCGCCGATCTCGAGGATCTCGTGCGCCGCCTGCATTCCGAGCGCGGCATGTCGATCCTCTTCGTCACGCACGACATCGACGAGTCGGTGTACCTCGGCGAGCGCGTCATCGTCCTCTCCCGCTCGCCCACCTTCGTGCAGGAGGATCTCGCGATCGACCTCGCCGCCGAGCGCGACCAGATCGGCACCCGCGCGCTGCCGCGCTTCACCGAGCTGCGCACGCACGTGTACGAGCAGATCCAGCGCGCCAAGCGCGGCGAAGCGGTTCCCCCGGCGGTGCGGTAGTCGTGGCCCCGGGTCCGGCCGACGCCGCGATCGCGCGGCCGCGGGCCGCACGGCAGCTGCTGCTGGCCCTCCTCGGCGAGTACGTGGTCGGCCGCGACGCCCCGGTGCCCGCGGCCGCGATCATCGACGCGCTCGTCGGCGCCGGCGCGAGCGTGGCGGCGGTGCGGACCGCCCTCGACCGCGCGACCGACCACGGGCTCCTGCGTCGCCACCGTCTCGGCCGGGAGGTGCTCTTCGAGCTCACCGAGACCGGAACCGGGGTGCTCGAGGAGGGCGCGAATCGCGTCCACCTCGACGCGCCGTTCGAGCCCGCCGGGGCGGGGTGGACGCTCGTGACCTTCAGCATGCCCGAGGGCCAGCGCCGGCTGCGGCATCAGCTGCGCGCCGCGCTCACCTGGGCGGGCTTCGCGCCGCTGCGCGACGGGCTCTGGCTCGCGCCGGGTGAGGTCGACGTGGACACCGCGCTCGGCGGGCTCGCCGAGGCGCTGCCGCCGGCCGCCATGGTGGCCTTCCGCGCGCGCGACCTGCCGGGCTTCGGCGTCGACGAGGCGGTGCGCGCCGCGTGGGACATCGACGGCATCCGCGCCGAGCACGTGCGCTTCGCCGAGGCCTGGGATCACCCCGGGGCCGCCGCCGGCGTCGGCGCCCTCAGCGCACGGGTGATGCTCGTCGCCGACTGGCTCGCCCTGCTGCGCGCCGACCCGCGGCTGCCGCGCTCCTACTTCGGCGCGGACTGGCCGGCGGAGCGCTCGCTGCGCGCCTACCGGGCGCGCCTGGCCGAGCTGGGCGAGCGCTCGGAGAAGGAGTTCGCGCGCCTGGCCGACCGCCCGCTCGGCGACGCCTCCTCGTCCACGCTCGTCGCGGTCTGAGTTCCCGGCGCGCGCTCGCACGGCCGTCGGGCGCCCGCCGGATCCGTACCCTGGAGCGGTGAGCAGCTCCGCCCCCGCTCCCCGCGAGCTCTCGCCTGAGCAGCAGGCGGTCTTCGACGCGATCGAGTCGAGCCGCGAGCACCTCTTCGTCACCGGTCGTGCCGGCACCGGCAAGTCGACGCTGCTCGAGCATCTGGCGTGGCACTCGAGCAAGCAGATCGTGATCTGCGCTCCCACCGGGGTCGCGGCGCTCAACGTGGGCGGCCAGACGATCCACTCGCTGTTCCGGCTGCCGATCGGCGTCATCGCCGACCAGGATCTGGAGCAGGGGCCGGAGCTGCGCAAGCTGCTCGGCGCGATCGACACGCTCGTGATCGACGAGGTCTCGATGGTCAACGCCGACCTGATGGACGCGATGGATCGCGCGCTGCGGCAGGCGCGCGCCCGCCGCGAGGAGCCCTTCGGGGGCGTGCAGGTGGTGCTGTTCGGCGATCCGTATCAGCTGGCCCCGGTGCCGGGCGACCCCGAGGAGCGCGCCTACTTCGCCGATCGCTACCGCTCGATGTGGTTCTTCGACGCGAAGGTCTGGGAGCAGGCGGCGCTCACCATCTACGAGCTGCAGACCATCCACCGCCAGCACGAGCTCGAGTTCAAGCGCCTGCTCACGGCCGTGCGGCACGGCACCGTCGACTCCGACCAGGCGCAACGGCTCAACTCGGTCGGCGCGCGCCCGGCGCCGGCGGACGCGATCGTGCTCGCGAGCACCAACGCGACCGTCGGCCGCATCAACACGGCGCGGCTCGCCGCCCTGCCGGGGCGGGCGCAGACCGCGGTCGCCGAGGTCAACGGCGACTTCGCCGGCCGGGCCTTCCCCGCCGACGAGCGACTCGAGCTCAAGGTCGGCGCGCAGGTGATGTTCCTGCGCAACGACGCCGGCGGCGACGGCCGCTGGGTGAACGGATCGATCGGCTCCGTCGTGCGCATCACGAGCAGCGTGCGGGTGGAGGTCGACGGCGAGGTGCACGAGGTCGCGCCCTCCACCTGGGAGCGCTACCGCTACAGCTACTCCGCCGCCACGAAGTCGCTCACGAAAGACGTCGTCGCCGAGTTCACGCAGTTCCCGCTCCGGCTCGCATGGGCCGTGACCATCCACAAGTCGCAGGGCAAGAGCTACGACCGCGCGCTCGTCGACCTCGGGCCGCGCTCCTTCGCGGCCGGGCAGACCTATGTCGCGCTGAGCCGGATCACCGCGCTCGAGGGCCTGCACCTCGCCCGGCCGCTGCGGCCCAGCGACGTCATCGTGGATCCCCGCGTGCGGGAGTTCATGTCGACCGCGCGCGCCGTGCCGGGCATCGAGGCGATCTAGCCCGCGCGCGGGGCGCCGCCGGGGTCGGGATCTGCGTCGGGGTCGTCGTCGGGCTCGCCGTCGGCGTCCCCGGCGTCCCCCTCGTCTTCGCCGACCGCATCGCCGAGGAGCTCGGCGAGCTCCGCCTCGAGCGCGCCGCCCGGCGCGGGCGCCTCCCGCACGGCGTCGGCGTGCTCGAGCGCGCGGTCGAGGCCCTCGAGCAGGTCGGCGAGGGTCGCGGCGGCGAGCAGCTCGTAGCGGTCGATCGTGCTGATCGGCGCGACGCCGGCGAGCTGCCAGGCCGCGATCTCCGGATCCTCCGAGAGCTCGACGTCGGCCGGCCAGTCCGCCTCGCCGAACTCGGCCGCGCGCGCGAGGCTGCGGCGCACCCGCAGCCCGGTGCTCGCGAGCGCCTCGCCCGATCCGACCACGCTCAGCTCCGGAAGCTCGCTCACCTCGGCCCGCGGCCACGGGTCGTCGTCGAGCCAGCGGTCGATCACGATCCGCCGGGTGCCGATCGCGGTCAGCGCGACGGCGTCGTCGCCCATCGCGACCTGGGCGATGCGGGCGACGGTGCCGGTGCGGAACCGGCTGTCGCCGCCGCCCACCTCGCGGCCGCGTTCGATGAGCACGACGCCGAACTCGGGGACATCCTGCGCGAGCACGTGCTGCAGCATGAGCAGGTACCGGGGTTCGAACAGGCGCAGCGACAGCGGCATGCGCGGCAGCAGCACCGAGCCCAGCGGGAACATCGGCATCGCCACCCGCCCAGTGAAGCACGCGCGACCGGCTCGCAGCCGGGGGTGAGGGCGCGCGCGTAGCCTGAGCGCGTGATCCACCCCACTCCCGATCCCGTGCTGGCGGGGCAGGAGTCCGTCTGGGACTACCCGCGCCCGCCGCGGGTCGAGGTCGTGCCGCGGCGGGCCCGGATCGAGTTCGGCGGCGCCGTGATCGTCGACACCGCCGACGTCGTGCGCGTGCTGGAGACGAGCCACCCCCCGGTCTACTACCTGCCGATCGCGGAGTTCGCCTCCGACGCCCTCGTGCCCGCGGCGGGCAGTTCGGTGTGCGAGTTCAAGGGCGTCGCGAGCTACTTCGACGTGCGCGCGGGTTCGGGGGTGTCGGGTGCGCCGGGCGCCGGTGCGGTCGCCCCGCGCGCCGCGTGGACCTACCCCGAGCCGTGGGCCGGCTACGAGGCGCTGCGCGGTCGGGTCGCCGTCTACGCGGGACCGATGGATCGCTGCCTGCTCGACGAGGAGCTCGTGCGCCCGCAGCCCGGCGGCTTCTACGGCGGGTGGGTGACCGACGACGTGGCGGGCCCGTTCAAGGGCGTGCCCGGCTCGATGGGCTGGTGATCGGTCGGCGAGACCGGCCCCGTCGCGGGCGCGCGGATGCCCCGTCACCGGATCGTGATCATGTCGCGCTTGGCGCGTGTCGGCGCGGGCCGCTACCGTGATCCACGCCGATTCTGAAAGGAGGCCCCCGATGACGATCACCGACATCGCACCGCGCGTCGCATTCCGCGACCGCGCATTCCGGGGCGCCTCGCTCGGCGTCCTCTCCGACTGACTCCGGGGCCTCGCGTCACCGGGTCACGGTGACGACGCCGGCGCGAGCCGCCGCACGGGAGCGCTGCTCCCGGTTCCGTCCCGTCGACGGACCACGCCCACGAGGCGTCTTCGTCCGGCGGCCGCCCAGCCGCCGCCCGCCGCGCCCAGCGGCACCACCCCCGAGAGCGGGCGACCCCCGCCGACCCCGGAGGCTCTCATGGAGACCACCACGACCGGAGCGCGACCGCGCCCCGGAACCCATCCCCCCTCATCGCCCGCGACGCTCGCGGCGCGCGCGAGCCTCTCGCGGCGCCTCGCGATGCGCGCGGGGCTCGCCCTGCTGCTGTGGAGCCGGCGCACCACGCCGCGCGTCACCGACGAGCGGCTGCTGCTGCTCGACGCCGCGCGACGCGAGGCCGAGCGCGAGTACGACCGCTGGCGTGCCGCGAGCGGCGCGCGGGTGCTCCCGCCGCGATGAGCGGATCCGGCGGCGGGGCCGGCGGCGACAGCCGCGGCCCCGCCCGTCGGGAGCGCTCGCCCGCGGCGCACCGCGGAGACGACCGACTCAGGCGGCCTGCTTGGCGCGCGCCAGATCCTCGAAGAGCTCGGTGTTGAAGCGGTAGGCGCGCAGCACCTCGTCGATCACGCGCTCCTTCTCCTCCTCGCCCCACGGGGCGGCGTCGAGCTCGGCGCGGTAGAGCTCCTTGAAGTCCCTCGGGTTCGCGATCTGCTCGAACAGGTAGAAGAGCACACCGTTCGTCTCGAAGCCGAAGTAGCGGCTCATGAGCCGCCCGATCGCCTGGCCGCCCGAGAGGTCGCCGAGGTAGCGCGTGTAGTGGTGGGCGACGAACCCCCCGGCCCAGCGCTGCGCCTCCACCTCGCGGATGCGCGCGACGTAGCGCTGCGTCGTCGGCATCGGCGCGATCGTCGCGCGCCACTCGGGCCCGATGAGGAACTCGAGATCGCTCTCGAGGGCCGGCAGCCGGGTGAGCTGCGGACTGAGGAACGGCTCGGCCACCGGATCCCCCGCGAAGCTCTGCGCCGCCTGCTCGAGGGCCTCGTAGAGGAACCAGTGCTGCGCGACGAGCGCGACGTAGTCCTCGCGGGTGCCCTCGCCCTTCATGAGGTCGGCCATGAAGCCGGAGTGCTCGCTCTCGCCGTGGCCGGAACGGCTGCGCTCGCGCAGCAGCTGGGAGAAGGGGACGACGGTCATCGGGGGCTCCGAACGGGTTAGGACACCCTAAGTTAGCAGCCGGCCCGGTGCCGGTCGAGGGCGTGGGGTCCCGGACGCCCGGTCGTGCCCGGTCGTGCGGGCGCTCGGGCGTGCCGGCGCTCAGTCGTGCGGGCGGGGCTCCACGCCGAGCGCCGCGCACGCGGCGTCGTAGAGCTTGACGACCTCGCGGCGGATCTCCGGGCGCTCGGAGATCCGCCCGCCCGGCCAGGCGACGGTCAGCTCGCCGCTCGCGCCCGATCCGCTCCAGCTCCAGACGCCGCCGCCGGAGTCGAGCCCGGTCATCCGGGCGCTCTCCGCGCCCGGAGCCCCGAAGGCGCGCACGATGAGGAGGTTGTCCTCGGGGTGATCGCCGTTCATATGGCCGGTGACCGCGGCGACGACCTCGGGGGCGAATTCGGTGCTCATGGAGGGGATGACGGGAATCGAACCCGCGCCATCAGCTTGGGAAGCTGAGGTTCTGCCATTGAACTACATCCCCGGGCTCCGGGATCCGGAGCGGGTGCCAGCATAGCCGACCGCCCTGCGCCACTAGTCTCGCCTCATGCTCCTCAGCGACCGCGACATCGCCGCCGAGCTCGACGCGGGCCGGATCGGTCTCGATCCGCTCGACCGCGCGATGATCCAGCCCTCGAGCATCGACGTGCGCCTCGACCGCTGGTTCCGGCTCTTCGACAACCACAAGTACCCCTTCATCGACCCCGCCGAGGAGCAGCCCGAGCTGACCCGCATGGTCGAGACGGCACCCGGCGAGCCGTTCGTGCTCCACCCCGGCGAGTTCGTGCTCGGCTCCACCTACGAGCTCGTCACGCTGCCCGACGACGTCGCCGCGCGACTCGAGGGCAAGAGCTCCCTCGGCCGGCTCGGGCTGCTCACCCACTCGACCGCCGGATTCGTCGACCCCGGCTTCTCGGGGCACGTCACCCTGGAGCTCAGCAACGTCGCGACCCTGCCGATCAAGCTCTGGCCGGGCATGAAGATCGGGCAGCTGTGCTTCTTCCGCACCAGCTCGCCGGTCGAGAATCCCTACGGCTCGGGCGCCTACGGCAACCGGTACCAGGGCCAGCGCGGGCCGACCGCGAGCCGGTCGTGGCAGAACTTCCACCGCACCGAGATCCTCGACGGCGAGATGCCCGGCGGGTCGCTCGAGGGCTGAGCGCGGGCGGGCGAGCCCGCGAGCGTCAGTTGCGCAAGGGATCCGCGTCGCGCCCGCGCGCGAGCAGCGCGTCGACCCGGGCGAGGAACTCGGCCGAGACGAAGGGCTTCATGAGGTAGTCGTCGGCGCCGCTCGCGAGCGCGCGCTCCATGTCGAGCGGCTGGGTCTTCGCGGTCAGCATGAGCACCGGCGTCGTCGACAGCGCCGGATCGCCCCGCAGCTCGCGGCACAGGTCGAGCCCGCTCATGCGCGGCATCATCCAGTCGAGCACGATCGCGTCGGGATGCTCCCGCTGCGCCGCCTCGAGCCCTTCGACGCCGTCGCCGGCGCAGGTCACCTCGTGGCCCGCGCGGGTCAGGCGCAGCTCGAGCAGCCGCAGAATATCGGCGTCGTCTTCCACGACCACGATGCGCGCCATCCCCGAATCCCTTCCGGGCCCCCAGTACCCTCACCCTAGCGGGCCCACGGTCATCCCCGGGGAGGAGGGACGTGTATCAGCGCAGCATGACGGCCGCGATCCGCCGGTCCCCTCCGGTGACCCGCCGCCTCGCGCTCGCAGCCCTGCTCGTGCTCATCTTCGTGCTGAGCGCCGGCTTCGCGGCGCTCCGCCTGCCGGGTTCCGAGGTCGCGCCCTGGTGGCCCGCCGCTGCGGTGTGCGTCGCGGCCACGGTCGCCGCGCGCGGGCGCCGCCTCGCGATCGCGGGACTGATCCTGCTCGTCTCCGCGCTCGCGAATCTCGTGATCGGCACCGACCCGGCGCTCAGCGCGATCTTCGCCCTCGCGAACGCGGCCGAGGCGTGGATCGTGGCACGCATCATCGGCGAGCGCGGCGACTCCGCCGCGCTCGGTCCGCTCGCCATCGGCCGGCTCCTGATCGGCGTGGGCGCCGGAGCGGCCTCGGCCGGCATCATCGCGGCGGTCGGCGTGATCCTGGTGCGTCAGGAGAGCGGGCTCGAGGTGTTCACCTCGGTCGCCGCCTCGCACGCGAGCGCGGTGCTGCTGCTGGGCTCCTTCGCGCTCGTGCCCTGGTCGTCGTACCGCCCGCGACCGGTGGGCGAGCTCCTCGTGCAGGCCGCCGGCGTCGTCATCGCGGTCATCTACGTGTTCCTGCCGGGCAACGCGCTCCCGCTCGCGTTCCTGCCCTTCCCGATCCTGGCGTGGGGGGCGTTCCGCTTCCCGACCGGGGTCGTCGCGATCGAGACTCTCTTCACGGTCACCGCCGCAACGGCGTTCAGCCTCACCGGAGGCGGGCCGTTCGCGAGCTTCGCGCTCGAGCGCCCCGACACGTTCATCGAGCTGCTGCAGGTCTTCAGCCTGAGCCTCGCCGTCTCGATGCTCATGCTCTCCGCGATGCAGAACGAGCGCCAGGCGCTCATCGCGCGCCTCTCCGCGCGCCAGCGCCTGCTGCGCGGCGGCATCGTGAACGCCCACGCCGGCTTCCTCCTGGCCGAGCAGCGCGACCGGACGCACTTCGTCGTGCTCGAGTCCAATCCGGTCGCCGACGAGCTCTTCGCGCCGTGGATCCGACACGTGCGCGGCGCACGCGAGCTCGACCTCTCCGCGGGTCCGCTCGCCGAGGCCGTCGCGAGTCTCGACCCCACCGGGTGGGCGGGCGAGGTCGAGTTCCCCGGCGGGGTCGCCGCGGAGGTGTCGGTCGCCCCGGTCGGGTCGACCGAGGGTCCGCGGGTGCTCGTGATCCAGGCGGTCGACGTCACCGAGAGGCGCCGCATCGAGAACGCGCTCACCTCGGCCTTCGAGAACGAGCGGGCCTCCGCGATCCGCCTGCGCGAGCTCAACCGCCAGAAGGACGACTTCGTCTCGAGCGTCAGCCACGAGCTGCGCACGCCCATCACGAGCCTCATCGGCTACGCGGAAGAACTGGAGGCCTCGGAGCCGACCCCGGAGCAGCGCGAGGCGCTGCAGGTGATGGTGCGCAATGCCCACCGCCTGGCCGCCCTCGTCGAGGACCTGCTCGTGGTCTCGCGGACCGGGGAGGCTCCCGCGTCCCGCGCCGAGACGCTCGATGCGGTGTCCGTGCTGCTCGAGGCCATCCGCGAGATCGGTCCGTTGGCGCGCAGCCGCGGCATCGAGATCGCGTGGGAGGGCCCCGACGAGCTCGAGACCCTCGCCGAACCGGAATCGCTGACGAGGATGGCCGTCAACCTTCTCGGCAACGCCGTCAAGTTCTCGCGGCCCGACAGCACCGTGACGGTGCGTGCGCGCGCCGAGGGTGCGACGGTGCGCATCGAGGTGCGCGACGAGGGTGACGGCATCGCCCCCGAAGATCTCGACCGGGTGTTCGAGCGCTTCTACCGCAGCCCCGCCGCGACCGCCGCCGCGATCCCCGGCACCGGGCTCGGTCTGCCGATCGTGCGCACGCTGGCGCAGCGCCTGGGCGGAACCGTGCACCTCGAGTCCGACGGTCGGCGCGGCACGACCGCGATCCTCGAGCTGCCGGCGCCGGGGCGCCGCGGGCTCAACCCGGCAGGGACGGCGATTCCGCCAGCTGGAGGGCCAGCCACGGACTGAACGCGAACGGCGTCGCCTCGACCGCGGCGCGGAGCCGCGCCGGCTCGACCCAGGCCCAGTCGTCGACCTCGCCGGCCGCCGGGCGCGGATCGCCCCCCACGCGGGTGCGGAACACCGGGCACAGCTCGTTCTCCACGACCCCCGCGGAATCGCGGGCGCGATAGCGGAAGTCGGGCAGCACGAGTTCGAGCGCGCCGACCTCGAGCCCGAGCTCGGTCTGCGCGCGTCGCCGAACCGCCTCGGCGGGCGACTCACCGGGGGCGGGGTGGCCGCAGAACGCGTTGGTCCACACCCCGGGGAAGGCGCGCTTGCCGAGCGCGCGCCGCGTGACGAGCACCCGGCCGTCGGGTCCGATCACGTGGCACGAGAACGCCAGATGCAGCGGAGTGTCGGCCGTGTGCACCGTCGCCTTGTCGGCCGTGCCGATCGGGGTTCCCGCGTCGTCGAGCAGGACGACGAGTTCGACGGGATCGGTCACGGTGCTCCGGGGGCCGGGGGAGGGGCTCGCGCTAGTCTGCCAGAGTGGAGAGCGCCGACCGCTATGCCGCCACCGCCGAGGCGGCCGCGCGTCTCGTGATCCGGCAGTACTCGACCTCGTTCGGCATGGCCTCGCGCATGCTCGGGGCGGGGGTACGCCAGCCGGTGCAGAACATCTACGCCCTCGTGCGGGTCGCCGACGAGATCGTCGACGGCGCTGCCGAGCAGAGCGGCACCGCCCCCGCCGCGGCCCGGCGGATGCTCGACGAGCTGGAGGCCGACACCGAGCGCGCGATGGCCGAGGGCTACAGCCCCAACCTCGTGGTGCACGCCTTCGCCCGCACCGCCCGCCAGGTCGGCATCGGGACCGAGCTGACCCGGCCGTTCTTCGCCTCGATGCGCGCGGACCTCACCCGCACGACCCACACCAAGAAGTCCTTCGCCGAGTACGTCTACGGCTCCGCCGAGGTGGTGGGTCTCATGTGCCTGGCGGTGTTCCTCGCCGACGAGCCGCGCGATCGCACCCCCGACGAGCTCGCGACCCTCGGTGCCGGCGCGCGGGCCCTCGGCAGCGCGTTCCAGAAGGTCAACTTCCTGCGCGACCTCGCCGCCGACGTCGACGGGCTCGGCCGCAGTTACTTCCCCGGGATCGATCCGACGGCGCTCACCGAGAAGCAGAAGAACCGGCTGCTCGACGACATCGAGGCCGAGCTGCGCACCGCCGAGGAGTGCCTGCCGCTGCTGCCGCCCTCGAGCCGGCGAGGGGTCGCCCTCGCGCACGCGCTGTTCGCGGAGCTCGCCCGGCGGCTGCGCCGCACCCCGGCGGCGGAGGTCATGCGCACGCGAGTGCGGGTGCCGGATCCGGTGAAGGTGCGTCTCGCCCTCAGCGTCGGCCGCAGCCCGCGCCGGCGATCGGTGGGAGCGCTCGCGTGAGCCGCGCGGTCGTCATCGGCGGCGGCATCGCGGGTCTCGCGACCGCCGCGCTGCTCGCGCGCGAGGGGCACGAGGTCGTGCTGCTCGAGCAGTCCGACCGTTTCGGCGGGCGGGCCGGGCTGTGGGAGCGCGACGGCTTCCGCTTCGACACCGGGCCGTCGTGGTATCTCATGCCGCGCGTGTTCGACCACTTCTTCCGGCTGCTGGGCACGAGCGCCGAGGAGCAGCTCGACCTCGTCGACCTCGACCCCGGCTACCGCGTCTACGCCGAGGGCGCGGACGCGCCGCTCGACGTCGCCCAGGAGCGCGAGGCCAACATCGCGCTCTTCGAGAGCGTCGAGCCGGGCGCCGGCGCGCGGCTGGCGGCCTACCTCGACGAGGCGGCCGAGGTCGCCGACCTCGCCGAGTCGCACTTCCTCTACTCCACCTTCGCCAAGCTCGGGCCGGTCTTCGACGGGGCCGTCGTGCGCCGGTCCCCGCGTCTCGTGCGGCTGCTGCTCGAGAGCCTCGAACGCCTCACCCACCGCACCGTCGCCGACCGGAGGCTGCGGCAGATCCTCGGCTACCCGGCGGTCTTCCTCGGCAGCTCGCCCGAGCGCGCGCCGAGCATGTACTCGCTCATGAGCGCGCTGGATCTCGCCGACGGCGTGCGCTACCCGAGGGGCGGCTTCCGGCGCGTCATCGACGCGATCGAGGGCCTCGCCCGCGCCGAGGGTGTCGTGCTGCGACCGGGCACGCGGGTGCGACGGATCGTCGTGGAGAACGGGGCCGCGGTCGGGGTGGAGGTCGACGGCTCCGCGGGGCCCGAGGGCCCCCCCGTGCGCGTCGACGCCGACGTCGTGGTGTCGGCGGCCGACCTGCACCACACCGAGACGCGGCTGCTGACCGACCCGGGCACGCGCACCTACCCCGAGCGCTGGTGGAGCCGGCGCGTCGCCGGCCCGAGCGCGCTGCTGCTGCTGCTCGGGGTGAAGGGCGACGTGCCCGAGCTCGAGCACCACACGCTGCTGTTCTCGAAGGACTGGCACGCCAACTTCGACGCGATCTTCGGCGACGCGCCGCGGGTGCCCGACACGCCCTCGCTCTACGTGTGCAAGCCCAGCGGCGTCGACGACTCGGTGGCTCCGGAGGGGCACACCAACCTCTTCGTGCTCGTGCCGCTGCCCGCCGAGCCGGGTCTCGGGCGTGGCGGCGTCGACGGCGCGGGCTCCGCCGCGATGGAGGCGCTCGCCGACCGGGTCATCGCGCAGATCGCCGAGTGGACGGGCGCGAGCGACCTCGCCGACCGGATCGTCGTGCGCCGCACCATCGCGCCCGCCGACTTCGCGAACGACCTCAACGCCTGGAAGGGCACCGCCCTCGGCCCCGCGCACACGCTGCGGCAGAGCGCGTTCTTCCGCGCGGGCAACGCGAGCCGCAAGGTGCGCGGGCTCTACTACGCGGGCGGGTCGACGATCCCCGGGATCGGCCTGCCGATGTGCCTCATCAGCGCCGAGCTCGTCGTCAAACGCCTGCGCGGCGACACCTCCGCGGGGCCGCTGCCCGAGCCGCTCGAGGCGGGTCGCGCGGCCGATCGGCCGACCGACGACGGCGACCCGTCGGCCGGTGAGGCGACGGTGGGCGCGGAGGCGGCCGGGGCGTGAGCGCGCTCTCGTTCGCCTATCTCGCGGCACTGCTCGTGTCGCTCGCGGGGGTCGCGACGCTCGACCTGCGGTTCCGGCTGTTCGTCGGGCGTGATCCGCGCCGCGGCATCGCGGTGCTCGCGCTCGGGGTCGCGTTCTTCGTCGTCTGGGATCTCATCGGGGTCGGCGCGGGCATCTTCTTCCGCGGCGCGCCCGAACTGCTCACCGGGGTGCTGATCGCTCCCGAGGTGCCGCTCGAGGAGCTCTTCTTCCTCACCCTGCTGTGCTGGACGACGATGGTGCTCGTGACCGGGATGCGGCGCCTCCTCGGCGCGCGTCGCGTGGCCGGCGCATCCGGCGCGCCCCCCGCCTCCCCCGACGGGCCGGAGGGGGGCGTCTCGTGACCTACCTGCTCATCGACCTGCCCTTCCTCGCCGTCGCGATCGTCGTCGCGGCCGTGGCGTGGGTCCGCGGCCGACGTGCGAGCCGCGCCGCGTGGGCCCTCGCCGCGGTCGGGGTGCTCGTGCTGACCGCCGTGTTCGACAACGTGCTCGTGGGCACCGGCATCGTCGGCTACGACCCCGCGCTCATCAGCGGGGTGCGGATCGGTGTCGCGCCGATCGAGGACTTCGCCTACGCGGTCGCCGGGCTGCTGCTGCTACCGGCGCTGTGGGACCTGCTGCCGGCGCGGGGGGGCGGCGGGCCCGGTGAGGCGTCGGTTCGGGCCGTTCCGGGGCCGGCACAGCGGCCCGAGTCGACGCCTCGCGGCAAGCGGGCAGCGGGGGAGGAGGCGCCGTGATCCGGGCGCTGCTGCTCACGAGCCGCCCGCTCAGCTGGGTCAACACCGCCTACCCCTTCGCGGCGGCCTACCTGCTCGCGACCGGCCGCGTCGACGCGGCCTTCGTCGTGGGCACGGTGTTCTTCCTCGTGCCGTACAACCTCGCCATGTACGGCATCAACGACGTCTTCGACTACGAGAGCGACCTGCGCAACCCGCGCAAGGGCGGGGTGGAGGGCGCGCTGCTGCGCCCCGAGCACCACCGCGCCACGATCGTGACCGCGATCGCCGCCTGCGTCCCCTTCGTCGTCGCGCTCGTCGTGCTCGGCTCGCCGCTCAGCTGGCTCGTGCTCGCGGTCTCGCTCTTCGCGGTCGCGGCCTACTCGGCGCCGGTGCTGCGGTTCAAGGAGCGGCCCTTCCTCGACTCGATCACGAGCTCGACCCATTTCGTCTCGCCCGCGGTCTACGGCCTCGTCCTCGCGGGAGCGGAGTGGACGCCGGCGACGTGGGCGGCGATCGGCGCCTTCTTCCTGTGGGGGCTCGCCTCGCACGCCTTCGGGGCCGTGCAGGACGTGCTGCCCGACCGGGAGGCGGGCATCGGCTCCGTCGCGACCGTCATCGGCGCGCGGGCCACCGTGCGACTCGCGCTCGTGCTCTACCTCGCGGCGGGCCTGCTGCTGCTCGTGCTGCCGTGGCCGGGGGTGCTCGCGGCGGTGCTCGCGATCCCGTACCTGGCGATGGTGGCGCCGTTCTGGAACGTCACCGACGCGGACTCGGCGCGCGCGAACCGCGGCTGGCGCCGGTTCCTGTGGATCAACTACGCCGTCGGCTTCCTCGTCACCATGCTGCTCATCGCGATCGCCGTGCTCGGCGCCGGAGGGTGACCGGGGGCGCGTCTGCGCAGCCGGGGGACATTGACGCCCAAAACGTTAGTCACTAACATTCTGGCGTGACCGATTCCGCCGCGACCCCCGGCAAGGCCGAGCGCACCCGCGCGCACATCTTCCGCGTCGCCCTCGAGCTCTTCGAGCACCACGGCTACGAGGAGGTCACCGTCGCGCGCATCGCCGAGGCCGCCGGCGTCAGCGAGATGACCGTCTACCGGCACTACCCCTCGAAGGACGCGCTGCTGCTCGACGACCCCTTCGATCCCCTCATCGTGGCGGCGATCGCCGCGCGGCCGCGGCAGGATCCGCCGCTGCGCCGCGCGATCGACGGCGTGCGCGCCGCGTGGCGCGAGCTACCCCTCGAGCACGCCGAGGAGGTGCGCCGTCGCCTGCGCCTCGCCGTCGCGCCGAGCCTGCGCGCCGCGATCGACCGGAACACCGCCGCGACCGAGGCGGCGGTGGCCGCGCGCCTGGAGGCCGACGGTGCCGACCCTGCCGCGGCGCGGGTCGCGGCGGCAGCCACGCTCGCCGCGCTCATGGCGGGTCTGCTGCACTGGGCCGAGGGCGACGACGGCGCCCTCGGCGAGGCCGTGCTCGCGGCCCTCGACGTGCTGGAGGGGGCGGCATGAGCCGGCTGCGGATGCGCGACGTCACGCGACTGTTCGCGGGTGGGGCCGGCGTGCGCGAGATCGACCTGGTCGTCGAGCCGGGACAGATCCACGCGCTCGTCGGGCTCAACGGCGCCGGCAAGACCACGATCATGCGTCTCGCGCTGGGCATGCTGCGGCCCGACGCGGGCGAGGTCGCGATCGACGACGAGCCGCTCGGCCGCCGCGCGCCCGCGCTCTGGGCGCGGGTGGGGCACCTCGTCGAGACACCGCTGGCCTACGGCGAGCTCACCGGGCTCGGCAACCTCGAGATCGGCGCGCGGCTGCACGGCGCCGGACGCCGCGGCTCCGCGATCGCGCGCGCGGCTCTCGCCGAGTTCGGGCTCGAGGCGTATCGCGACGTGCCGGTGCGGCGCCTCTCGCTCGGCAACCGGCAGCGGGTCGGGATCGCCTCGGCGCTCCAGCACGACCCCGCACTCGCCGTGCTCGACGAACCCACCAACGCGCTCGACCCCTCGGGCGTGATCCGGGTGCGGGAGGCGCTCCTGCGGCGCGCCGATGCCGGGGCCGGCCTGCTCATCTCGAGCCACCACCTCGACGAGGTCGCCCGGATCGCGCACCGCATCACCGTCGTCAACCGCGGCCGCATCATCGGCACCCTCGACCCCGCGGGGCGTGACCTCGAGCGCGAGCTCTTCGAGGCGCTGCACGCGGACGACGTCGCCACCGGAGCCGCCGCGTGAACGCCCTCGGCGTCGCGATCCGGGTCGAGGCGCGCAAGGCGCGCGCCGCACGGCCGGTGCTCGCCACGAGCGTGCTGTTCGCCGGCGGGCTGCTGGCGCTCGCGATCGGCATGACGCTCGCCGCCTCCTCCGGCCGGCCGGAGCTCGTGGGCAAGCTGGGCCCGCTCGCCGACGCGCGCGGGTGGGAGCTCTACCTCGGCGTCGCGATCCAGGTGGCGGGAGCGGCGGGCCTGCTCGCGACCGGGGTCGTGCTCGCGTACCTGGTCGGCCGCGAGTTCGGCGACGGCACGATCGCCGGGCTGTTCGCGCTGCCGGTGCCGCGCGCGGTGATCCTGGCGGCCAAGGTCGTCGTCTTCCTCGCCTGGTCGCTCGTGCTCGCCCTCGCGGTCGGCCTGGCGGTGCTGCTCGGAGGGCTCGCCCTGGGCCTCGAAGGTCAGCCGGGGGATGTCGCCGCGGCGCTCGTGCGCCTCGTCGCGCTCGTCCCGCTGAGCGCGCTCACCGCGGTGCCGGTCGCTCTCGCGGCGAGTCTCGGGCGCGGGCTGCTTCCCGGCATCGGGCTCGCCGTCGTGCTGCTCGCCGCCGCGCAGGTCGCCGTCGTCGCGGGCGCGGGCCCGTGGTTCCCGGTCGCGACGGGAGCGCTGTGGGCGATCGATCCCGCGGCCGTTCCGCCGCTCGCGTTCCTGCCCGCGGTCACGCTGCCGGTCGCCGCGGGGCTGGTCTCGGCGCGGGTCTGGAGCCGCCTCCAGCTCGACCGCTAGGGTCGCGCCCGGAACCCGGCGCGGGTGTCCGGCGCCGGGCGCTCAGCCCCCGACCCTCGGCGCGGGATCCTCAATGCCGGACCCTCAGCGCCGGACCCTCAGCGCCCGGCGACCGCCTCCGACTCCGCGACGGCGCTCGCGCGCAGGTCGGGCAGCCGCACGAGCAGCAGCAGCGCGAGGCCGACGAGCAGCACGATGCCGATGCCCAGCACCCCGTAGATCGTCGAACCGGCGAGGGCGATGAAGAGGGTCCACATCGCGGGGGAGATGAAGCTCGCGACGCGGCCGGTCGTCGCGTAGAGGCCGAAGATCTCCGCCTGCTGGCCCGCCGGGGTCACGCGCATCAGCAGCGAGCGGCTCGCCGCCTGCGCGGGGCCGACGAAGGCCGAGAGGATGAGGCCCGCGACCCAGAACACCGGCTTGCCGACGCCCTGGAAGGCGAAGACCACCGCGGCCATGGCGACGAGCCCGACGAGGGCGAAGACGATGACCGCCTTCGGGCCGAAGCGGTCGTCGGCCCGCCCCGCGAGGATCGTCGAGACCCCCGCGACGACGTTCGCCGCGATGCCGAAGATGAGCACCTCGGTGCTGCTGAAGTGGAAGGCGACGGCGGCGAGCACTCCGCCGAAGGCGAAGACCCCCGCGAGACCGTCGCGGTAGATCGCGCTCGCGAAGAGGAACCAGAACGCCGGCCGCGCCTCGCGGAAGAGGCGGATGAGATCCTTCACGAGCACGACGTAGCCGGCGAAGAAGTTGACCTTCCGGCTCGCGTCGGGGGCGGGCGGCGCCTCGGGGACGTTGAACGCGAGCGGCAGCGCGAAGACGATCGTCCACACGCCGCAGCCGACTGCGATGAGCCGGTACGCGAGCCCGTCGGAGGTGTCGAGGCCGAACCAGTCGGCGAAGGTCAGCACCACGACGATGACGAGCGCGACGATGCCGCCGATGTAGCCCAGCCCCCAGCCCAGCCCCGAGACCTTGCCGACGGTGCGGCGGGTCGAGACCTGGTGGAGCATCGCGTTGTAGTTGACGCCCGCGATCTCGGAGACGACCGCGCCCACGGCGAGGATCACCGCGCCGGCCCAGAAGTACTCCGGCGAGGCGTGCACGAAGAACAGCGAGAACTGCAGGAGCGCGAGGATCCCCGTGAACAGCAGGAGCACGCGCTTCTTGCCGCCGGTCGCATCCGCCCGCTGCCCGATGACCGGAGCGAGCAGGAAGATCAGGACGCCGGCGAGCGTGGTCGCGAGGCCGTAGCCGCTCGTCAGGCCCGCGAGCGCCTGCTCCTTGGCCGGGTCGCCGTCGGGCAGCGCCGCGGTCGCGGGGTCGAGGAAGCTGTCGGAGACGAGGTAGAGCGAGGCGAAGACGAAGGTCAGGATCACCGAGTTGAAGGGCTGGGTGGCCCAGTCCCAGAAGGCCCACGACACGACCTGCTTGCGGGGCACCTCGCGCCCGTCGCGGGGGAGGCTCGCCGACCCGAGGGGGCCGATCGACTGGGTGTTCGCGGTCGGTGCCGGCGTCGGGACGCCCTCGTCCCTGGTCTCGCTCATGCGGTCACGCTAGCGGCGGCGGGTGAACGGGCGGTAGCGCGGCGCGCGCGGGAGCGGCCCTGCGGGCGCACCCGCGCGGGGCCTGCTCCCGCGAGTGAGGCGCCCGGGCCCACCAGCGAGCCGCCCGCAGACCACGGTTGAGCCGACCGGACTCAATTTCGCCGCGCCCCGACTTGACACGGTTATCCACAGGGCGCAAACTTGACACCACGCGACTCAAGTCAGATCGACCCGAGTCGACCGCAGACCCCTCGCGGCACCCGCCGCGATCAGCAAGGAGAACACCCACCATGGCACGAGCCGTCGGAATCGACCTCGGAACCACCAACTCGGTCGTCGCCGTCCTCGAGGGAGGCGAGCCGACCGTCATCGCGAACGCCGAGGGCATGCGCACGACCCCCTCGATCGTCGCGTTCACGAAGGACGGCGAGGTGCTCGTCGGCGAGACCGCGAAGCGCCAGGCCGTCACCAACGTCGACCGCACCATCTCGAGCGTCAAGCGCCACATGGGCACCGACTGGACGACCGAGATCGACGGCAAGAAGTACACCCCGCAGGAGCTGTCGGCCCGCATCCTCGGCAAGCTCAAGCGCGACGCCGAGCAGTACCTCGGCGAGGACGTGACCGACGCCGTCATCACCGTGCCCGCGTACTTCAACGACGCCGAGCGCCAGGCCACCAAGGAGGCCGGCGAGATCGCGGGCCTCAACGTGCTGCGCATCATCAACGAGCCCACCGCGGCCGCGCTCGCCTACGGTCTCGACCGCGGCAAGGAGGACGAGCTGATCCTCGTTTTCGACCTCGGTGGCGGCACCTTCGACGTCTCGCTGCTCGAGGTGGGCAAGGACGACGACTTCAGCACCATCCAGGTGCGCGCGACCGCGGGCGACAACCGCCTCGGCGGCGACGACTGGGACCAGCGCATCGTCGAGCACCTCATCACGCAGTTCAAGAACTCCACGGGCGTCGACGTCAGCAAGGACAAGATCGCCCTCCAGCGCCTCAAGGAGGCCGCGGAGCAGGCCAAGAAGGAGCTGTCGAGCTCGACGAGCGCGAGCATCCAGTTGCCCTACCTCTCGCTCACCGAGAACGGGCCGGCGAACCTCGACGAGACCCTCACCCGCGCGCAGTTCGAGAAGATGACCTCCGACCTGCTCGACCGCACCAAGAAGCCCTTCGAGGACGTCATCAAGGAGGCCGGCATCAAGGTCGGCGACATCTCCCACGTCGTGCTCGTCGGCGGCTCGACCCGCATGCCCGCGGTGACCGAGCTCGTCAAGAAGCTCACCGGCGGTAAGGAGCCCAACAAGGGCGTCAACCCGGACGAGGTGGTCGCCGTCGGCGCCGCCCTCCAGGCCGGCGTGCTGAAGGGCGAGCGCAAGGACGTGCTGCTCATCGACGTGACCCCCCTGAGCCTCGGCATCGAGACCAAGGGCGGCATCATGACGAAGCTCATCGAGCGCAACACGGCCATCCCGACCAAGCGCAGCGAGACCTTCACGACCGCCGACGACAACCAGCCCTCGGTCGCGATCCAGGTCTTCCAGGGCGAGCGCGAGTTCACGCGCGACAACAAGCCGCTGGGCACCTTCGAGCTGACCGGCATCGCGCCGGCGCCGCGGGGCATCCCGCAGATCGAGGTGACCTTCGACATCGACGCCAACGGCATCGTGCAGGTCTCCGCGAAGGACAAGGGCACCGGCAAGGAGCAGAAGATCACGATCACCGGCGGGTCGAGCCTCCCCAAGGAGGACATCGAGCGCATGGTGCGCGAGGCCGAGGAGCACGCCGCGGAGGACAAGGCGCGGCGCGAGTCGGCCGAGGTGCGCAACAACGCGGAGCAGCTCGCCTACTCGATCGAGAAGCTGCTGACCGAGAACGCCGACAAGCTGCCGGACGACGTGAAGACCGAGGTGCAGGCCGACGTCGACGCGCTGAAGACCGCGCTGCAGGGCGAGGACGAGGCGGCGGTCAAGGCGGCCTTCGAGAAGCTCAGCACGAGCCAGACGAAGCTCGGCGAGGCGATCTACTCCGCCGGCCAGGCCGAGGCGCAGGCCGCGGAGGCCGAGAACGGCGCTCCGCAGGAGGCCGACGACGAGGACATCGTCGACGCCGAGGTCGTGGACGACGACGAGCCGAAGAAGTAGGGCGCAGCCGATGGCCACGGAGAAGGACGACGAGGCGCGCGAGCCCCGCATCCGCGACAAGCGGAAGATCGACCCCTCCACGGGCGAGGCGCGTGACCCGCAACCCGACGCATCGGACGACGCGTCGGCGCGGGCCGAGGAGCCCCTCGAGGAGGACGGCGCCGCCACCGACGCCGAGCAGCCGGAGGAGCTCATCCAGGCCGAGGACGCCGACGTCGAGTTGAGCGACGACGACCTCGCCCAGCTGCTCGACGCGGGTGAGCGCGACCTCGTGGCGGAGTACCGCGAGCGGGCCGCCCGTGCCGAGGCGGAGCTCGTGAACTTCCGCACACGGGTCGAGCGCGACCGGGCGGCGAACCGCGACGCGGTCATCGCCGAGGTGGTGCGCTCGCTGCTGCCCGCGATCGACGACCTCGACCGCGCGGACGCGCACGGCGACCTCACCGAGGGCAGCCCGCTCGCGATCGTCGCGCAGAAGCTGCGCGCCGGCTTCGACCGCTACGGGCTGCGCCGTGTCGGCGAGAAGGGCGAACCTTTCGACCCGAAGCTCCACGAGGCCCTCGTGCAGCTGCCCTCCGCCGACGTGACGACCGAGACGATCGCCGACGTGATCGAGCCCGGCTACGCGCTCGGTGAGCGCCTCATCCGCGCCGCCAAGGTCGCGGTGAGCGTTCCGGAGGGCTAGGAGCGCCGATGGCCAGCCAGGACTGGTTCGACAAGGACTTCTACGCCGTGCTCGGCGTCAAGAAGGACGTGACCGACGCCGAGCTCAAGAAGGTGTACCGCAAGCTCGCCCGCGAGTTCCACCCCGACTCCAAGCCCGGGGATGCGGCGGCCGAGGCGCGCTTCAAGGAGATCAGCGAGGCTTACTCGGTGCTCTCCGACAAGGAGATGCGCGCCGAGTACGACCAGATCCGGGCGATGGGCTCGGGGGCCCGCTTCACGGCGGGCGGGGCCGGAGCCGGCGGCTTCGAGGACATCTTCGGCTCGATGTTCGGCGGTGGCGCGGGCGCGCGCGGGGGCCGTGCCGGCTCGTACTCGAACTCCGAGTTCGAGGACATCCTGAGCGGCATGTTCGGCGGCGCGGGCGGCGGGCGGCGACGCTCGCGCTTCGACGCCTCCGGCGGCTTCTCGGGGTACGGCGGCCCCAGTCGCGGGCAGGACATCCACGCCGAGACGACGCTCGACTTCCGCTCCGCCGTGCGCGGGGAGATGGTCGTGCTCAAGATGCAGTCGGGCAGCGAGACGAAGGTGCGCATCCCCGCGGGGGTGGCAGACGGGCAGAAGATCAAGCTGCGCGGCCGCGGCGCGCCGAGCCCCGACGGCGGCGAGGCGGGCGACATCGTGGTGACCGTGCACGTGCGCAAGCACCCGGTCTTCGAGCGCGACGGCCTCCACCTGCGCGTCGACCTGCCCGTGACGGTGGCCGAGGCGGCGCTCGGCGCGACCGTCGAGGTGCCCACCCTCGACGGCGATCCGGTGCGGCTCAAGGTGCCGGCGGGCACGCCGAGCGGGCGCGTGCTGCGTGTCAAGGGCCGTGGGGTGCAGACCAAGACCGCGACCGGCGACCTGCTGGCCACCGTCCAGGTCGTCGTGCCCAGCCACCTCTCCGACAAGGCGAAGGCGGCCCTCGAGGAGTTCGCGAAGGCGCTGCCCGACGAGAACCCGCGCGAGGATCTGCTGGCGCGCGCCCGCCAGTAGCGACCGGATGAGCCCAAAGACCTCGTGAGCCCAGAGACATCGTGAGCGCAGACACACCGTGAGCGGAGACCGACCGTGATGGACATCGACGAGAACAGTCCGCTGTTCGCGATCGCGGTCGCCGCCGAGTTGAGCGGGATGCACCCGCAGACCCTGCGCCAGTACGACCGCCTGGGTCTCGTCAGCCCGCGCCGCACCGCCGGGCAGTCCCGCCGGTACTCGATGCGCGACGTCGTGCAGCTGCGGGAGGTCGCGCGCCTGTCGGCCGAGGGGCTCAACCTCGAGGGGATCCGGCGCATCCTCGAGCTCGAGAACCGCGTCTCCGAGCTCACCGAGCGCGTGCGCGAACTCGAGGCCGCGCTCGCCGACGAGATGCTCAACCGCCCCGGTCGGCGCGTCTTCGCGGCCGGCGAGGCGGGCGACGTGACCCCGCTGCGGGCGGGGGAGCGCACCCGCCGGCGCGACCAGGTCGTCGTCTGGCGACCGTTCGGGCCGCGCTGAGCCGTGCACGTCGTCATCGTCAGCGACCAGCACGTCGAGTCCTTCGGCGGCGCCCAGGTCTCGATGCGACTGCAGGCGCGCTACCTCGAGCGCGCGGGGCACACGGTGTCGTTCGTCATGCCGCGCTGGGCCAGGCGGGCGCCGGCGCCCGTCGACGAGCGCTTCCTCGAGCTGCCGGCGACGCCGATCACCCGCGACCGGGAGTACGCGGCGGTGCTGCCGGGACGCCGGGCGGATCGCGCCCTCGACGCGGCGCTCGCCGCCCGCCCGCCGGTCGACCTGGTGCACATCCAGGCCGACTTCTGGGGCAACGCGATCGGCCAGCGGCTCGCGGAGCGGCTCGGCGTGCCGCGCGTCGTGACGCTGCACAACCGGCTCGACGTCGGGATCGCCGCGTTCGCGCCGGCGTTCGGCGGGCTCGCCCTGCGCGCGCTCAACGCGGCGCTGCGCCTCGCGCTGCGCGGCGGGCCCGGCGCGCGGGTGCGGGGGTCGGACGCGACCGCCTACTTCCGCCGCCTCGTCGCGGGCGCTGCCGTGGTGACGGCGCCTTCCGCGCACTTCGCCCGGCGGCTCGAGGTCGCCGGCGTCGCCGAGCGGGTCGAGGTGGTGTGGAACGGCATCGACGACGAGCTGCTCGACGCGACGCTGGCGGAGCGGTCGGCGGCGCCCGAGCGCGCGGCCGACGAGGGCTCCGCGGCCCCGAGCGCCGACGCGCCCCCCCGGCTCATCTGGCTCGGCCGGTTCAGCCCCGAGAAGCGGCTGCTGCCGTTCCTGCGCGCCCTCGTCGACTCCGGGGTGCGCGCCGAGGTCGAGATCCTCGGGGGCGGCGATCTCGAGGCGGCGGCGCGCCGGGAGGCGGCGCGCGCCGGGGGCGACACGGTGATCCGCTTCCTCGGGCGGCGCCCGTACCCCGAGTCGCTCGCGCGGCTCGCGGCCGCCGACGCGGTCGTGCAGACCTCGATCGGCTTCGAGACGCAGGGGATGACGGTCTTCGAGGCCGCCGCGCTCGGCACCCCCGCGATCATGAGCGACCCCGACATCGCCGCCGAGCTCGGCGCGTGCTGGGCCGTGCCCGCGGCGGACGGCGAGCCCGCGCGCGAGCGCGAGCTCGCCGCGACCCTGCGCCGCGCGGTCGAGGAGCTGGCCTCGGGGCGCGGCGTGCGGCCCGATCCGTCGATCCGCGAGCGGTTCCGGCAGTCGAGCCGCACGGCCGAGATGCTGCGCATCTACGTCGCGGCGCTCGGAGCGGAGCGGCCGGGCGCTCCGGGCGCGGGGGCGCCGGACGCGGGAAGGTGATCCGCCTCGCCCCTGGTGCTCACGCGGTCTCCGCAGTAAACTTGAGTCACACAGGCTCAACTTAGAAGCCGCCCGGCCGACGGGCGCGACGACCGAGAAGGAAGGGACCACTCCGTGGCCAACATGCAGGGCGCGCCCTCCACGCAGGAGGAGCAGAAGACCGCCCTGGAGCAGTACGGCATCAACCTGACCGAGATCGCCAAGAGCGGCAAGCTCGACCCGGTCATCGGGCGTGACGCCGAGATCCGCCGCGTCAGCCAGGTGCTGACCCGGCGCACCAAGAACAACCCCGTGCTCATCGGGGAGCCCGGCGTCGGCAAGACCGCCGTCGTCGAGGGCCTCGCCCAGCGCATCGTCGCGGGCGACGTCGCCGACTCGCTCAAGGGGCGCGAACTCGTCGCGCTCGACCTCGCGGCGCTCGTCGCCGGCGCCAAGTACCGCGGCGAGTTCGAGGAGCGGCTCAAGGCCGTGCTCAAGGAGATCAACGACTCCGACGGCCGCATCATCACCTTCATCGACGAGCTGCACACCCTCATGGGCGCCGGCGGCGGCGAGGGATCCGTCGCGGCGGCCAACATGCTGAAGCCGATGCTCGCGCGCGGCGAGCTCCGCATGATCGGCGCGACCACCCTCAACGAGTACCGCGAGTACATCGAGAAGGACGCGGCCCTCGAGCGCCGCTTCCAGCAGGTCTACGTCGGCGAGCCGTCGGTCGAAGACCCCGTCGCGATCCTGCGCGGCCTCAAGGAGCGCTACGAGGCCCACCACAAGGTCGCGATCGCCGACAGCGCGCTCGTCGCCGCCGCCGTGCTGAGCAACCGCTACATCACGAGCCGGCAGCTGCCCGACAAGGCGATCGACCTCATCGACGAGGCCGCGAGCCGGCTCAAGATGGAGATCGACTCGAGCCCGGTCGAGATCGACGAACTCAAGCGCGCCGTCGACCGCCTCAAGATCGAGGAGCTCGCGCTCAAGAAGGAGAAGGACGCCGCGAGCAAGGAGCGCCTCGAGAAGCTGCGCGCCGACCTCGGCCAGAAGGAGAGCGAGCTCGGCGAGCTGCAGAGCCGCTGGCTGACCGAGAAGTCGACGCTCCACTCGGTGGGCGACCTCAAGTCGCGCCTCAACGACGCCCGCATCGACCTCGACCGTGCGATGCGCGAGCAGGACTACCAGAAGGCCTCGAAGCTCAACTACGAGGTGATCCCCGAGATCGAGCGCGCCCTGCAGCACGCCGAGGCCGCCGAGCAGACCGGCCCGCGGATGGTCAACGACCAGGTGACCGACGAGGACATCGCCGCGGTCGTCGCCGCGTGGACCGGCATCCCGGTCGACCGGCTCACCCAGGGCGAGACCGAGAAGCTGCTGCACCTCGAGAGCGAGCTCGGCAAGCGCCTCATCGGCCAGAAGGATGCGGTGCGCGCGGTGAGCGAGGCGGTGCGGCGCACCCGCGCCGGCATCTCCGACCCCGACCGCCCGACCGGATCGTTCCTGTTCCTCGGCCCGACCGGCGTCGGCAAGACCGAGCTCGCCAAGGCGCTCGCCGAGTACCTCTTCGACGACGAGAAGGCGCTCGTGCGCATCGACATGTCGGAGTACGGCGAGAAGTTCAGCGTCTCGCGGCTCGTCGGCGCCCCTCCCGGCTACGTCGGCTACGAGCAGGGCGGGCAGCTGACCGAGGCGGTGCGCCGCCGGCCGTACAGCGTGATCCTGCTCGACGAGGTCGAGAAGGCCCACCCCGAGGTCTTCGACGTGCTGCTGCAGGTGCTCGACGACGGGCGCCTGACCGACGGTCAGGGCCGCACGGTCGACTTCCGCAACACGATCCTGATCCTGACGAGCAACCTGGGCAGTCAGTTCCTCACCGACCAGTCCCTCGACTGGGATCAGAAGAAGTCGGCGGTGCAGGATCTGGTGCGTCAGGCGTTCAAGCCCGAGTTCGTCAACCGGCTCGACGACATCGTCGTGTTCGCCCCGCTCACGACCGAGGATCTGGGTCAGATCGTGTCGCTCTACATCGACCGGCTCGAGAAGCGGCTCGCCGAGCGGCGGCTGCAGCTCGCGGTCACTCCGGATGCGCGCGCCTGGCTCGCCGAGCGCGGCTTCGACCCGGTGTACGGTGCGCGGCCGCTGCGCCGGCTCATGCAGCACGAGATCGACGACCGGCTGGCGCGCGCGCTGCTCGCGGGCGAGATCCGCGACGGCGACACCGTGAAGGTCGACGTCGCGGGCGACGAGCTCGGGGTGACGCGGTTCGCGGAGGCCGCGGTCTAGGTCTCGGGATGCGGGGTTCTCGTGGGCTCAGCGTCGACGAGACCCCGCGATGCCGAGAATCGCGAGCGGTCCGGCACCGGCCGCGTCGACGGCGGGGCGACAGTTCCAGGCCGACCGCCCCGCCGTCGGGTCTCAGCCGCGTACCTCGATCTCGTCGAGCATCGTCCACGCGCTTCCACCGTCGATCGTGAGGCGCACGTAGCGGGCGCTCGCGCTCAACCCCTGCAGCAGGTACGACTTCACCTGGAGAGCGTCCGTGACGGGCGGCAGAGCGATGGTGCCCCGATCCGTGAACGTCGTTCCGTTCGTGGACGTCGCGACGGTCACCGCCGGCGGCAGGAAGACGTAGTCGCCGCGCACCTGCAACCAGCCGCTCTCGACCGAGCCGACCGAGCGAACCGCACCGAGGTCGATCGTGAACGAGTAGCTACCGGGAGCGTTCCGTCCTTGCCAGGCGGCGCCGTAGAGCGCAGCGCCTCGCGTGCCGTCCGTGAGTTCGGTGCCCCCGGTGTCGGGATAGGACGCATCGGCCGCGACCGTGCCGGTGTAGGAACGACCGAGCGACCAGTTGTTCGCGTAGCTCGGCGCGCTCGCCGTCGTCGCACTCACCGGGCCGGCGGCGGACGAGAGATTGCCCGCACCGTCGAAGGCCTTCACGGTGTAGCTGTAGCTCGTCGATCCGGCGAGCTGGGCGTCGGACCAGCCGCTCGACGCGCCCAGCTTGACCGCGACGAGCGACCCGCCGCGGTAGATCTCGTAGCCGGCGACGCCGATGTCGTCGCTCGGTGACGTCCAGCTCAGTGCGACGGACTGCGAGCCCGCGGCCGTCGCCGTCAATGAGCCCGGCGCCGAAGGGGGCGTCGCGTCGACCGTGCCGTTGTCGAGATAGTCGAGGTACGTCGCGTGGTACGCCGCAGGAGCGCTGAGCGGTGACTGGTAATGGTCGTAGGCGAAGGCCCAGAGGCCGTCGACGTACGCCTCGACCGCGTCCATGTCGTCGACGATCGAGTCGACGCCCATCGGCTGGAGGCCGGAGGCGCCGAATACGAAGGTCTCGGTGTCGGCGATCAGCTGCGTTGCGGGGCGCGCGGCATCGATGGCGTCTCGGGTCGCCGCGAACCAGCTCGCGAGGTCGGTCACCGTGGCGTGTCCCGCTCCCACGCCGTCCTGGAGAGCGATGACATCGATGTCGGCGTCCCCGAGTATGGCCTCCCACATCGTCTCCCAGCCGTCGGGGTCGAGGGTACCTGCGAGGTCATCGTTGTAGAAGGGTGCGACGACGACCGGCAGTCCCGGCGAGAGCGTGTGGAGGTGATCGACCACGCCGCTGTAGAAGTCGGCGAGCGCCGCCCATTCGCTCGATGTCGGGAAGTTGAGGTTGTCGACCTCGAAGGGGAGATACCACCCGTCGAAGGAGTCGTAGTCTCCATACCAGTCGTACAGTTCGTCGGCGAGGTCTTCGGCGAACTGCGCCTCCCCGTCGAGCCACGTCGAGTTCGAGACGCCGTTCTGGAACCAGTCGGCGTTGACCTGAAGCCCGACGATCACCGACTTGTCCCACGACTCGGCCGTCGCCAGCAGACGGTCGATCACGTCGGTGGAGGTGCTCCAGGTGTACCCGCTCAGGCCCGTGTCGTAGATCGTCGTGTGGGCCTTGCTGTCGGCGGTCCATTGCAGGACATGCGTGTCGATGCACGCGTCGTCGAGGTGCTCGAATTCATCGTCGAGCTGGGTGTCGCTCCAGCCGTCGATGAGATCGGGCTGCACGAACGTTCCGCTGAGGCGCGGTCCGGTGTCGCACGGATCGGTCGCCGACGCGGCTGTCGCCGGGATGACGACGAGCGAGGCGCTGACGGCGATGATCGCCCCGGCGCTCGCAAGGATGCGGGTCCTCATGGTTCCTCCTGATCGCGATGATCGGCACGCGAGCGCGTTCCGAGCGTGCGCAGCACTGCCGGGGAACCACGCGCACGTTTGGTATATACCAAATTGATCGGCAGGGCAAGCAAGACCGGAATGATCTCCCGATCACGCGGCGAGAAGGCGGCGGGTGGATCACTCCACTCAGAGCGTGAGGGTCGCCTTCGACAGCGCTTCGGGTCGATCGGGGTCGCGCCCGAGCGCGATCGCGCACTCCAGCGCCAACTGCTGCAGGGGCAGGATTTCGGCGATCGGACGCAGTTCGGGCGCCAGGCGGCTTCGCGGCGGTGCCACGATCTCGGCACCGCGGGCTCGGCAGGCCGCGAGCAGATCGGCGTCGACGTCTCCCACGGCGATCACGACGACCTTCGGGCCGACGAACGCGATCGGGCCGTGGCGGAACTCGGCCGAGCTGTAGGCCAGGGACGGGATCCCGCAGGTCTCCATGATCTTCAGCGCGGCTTCGCGGGCGGTCGCGAAGCCGAATCCGCGCCCGAGGACGGCGATCGCATCCGCGGAGGTCACCCGATCGACGGCGGACGGCAACCAGGAGTCGTCCTCGAGGATCGCCCCGAGTTCCGCCGGCAACGCCGTCCAGTCCGTCTCGCGTGCCGGCTCGAGTGCATCGACCAGGCGCCCGAGAGCCACGAGCGTCGCGGTGTAGCTCTTCGTCGCGGCGACCGCGACCTCTTCGCCGGCGTGCAGCGGCTCGACGCGTTCGGCGGCGTCGGCGAGCGCCGAACCCGGCGCGTTCACGAACGCGATGGTCAGCGCGCCCACCGCGCGCGCCGACGCGACGCAGGCCGTCAGGTCGGGCGAGGCTCCGCTCTGGCTCGCGGCGAGCACGATGTCGTCGCGTCGCCACGGGGCGCCGTCGAGCTGCGTGACCACCGAGGGTGCGACGATCGCCAGCGGGAGCCCCAGGCGGGACTCGGCGAGGTACTTGACATGCAGCGCCGCATGGCCGCTGGTGCCGCGCGCCACGATCTGGAGATGGTCCGGGCGGCGGCCCCGGATCTCGGCGGCGAGGTCGACGGGTCTCGACCGGGCGAGGAGGGCGGACACCAGTCCCGGCTGCTCGGCGATCTCGCGCCGCATGGCCGAGCCCGCGATCGCGCTCGAGGTGGAGGTCATGGCCGCCTCTCATCGGCGAACCGGAGGTCGATCTCGAAGCTGCGCGACCACGGCAGGCGCGGGACGGGTGGCGGGTCGGGAACCCGAATCCCCAGCGACCGGGCGGCGCGCGGGAGCTCCTCGGCGATCCTCTCCTCCTCGAGCGCGGTCTCCGTCGAGGGCACGGGATCGATCCGTCCGAGCCGCTCCGTCACGCCGGCGCGCACAATCGCCTGGTAGGCGACATCGTCGAGCAGTCGGCGCTGCAACGCGCGGCGCCGGGCGGTGAGGTCACGCGTCCCGCGACGATCGCCGACCGCCGCCGCGACCCCGAGTGCGAGCGTGCTGCCGAGCGCGTTTCCGGCCGTGTTCCACCCGGCGTACGCCGCGAGTCGCTCCAGCGATCCGCGGCGCGCGAGTTCTGCGATGAGGGCCGGGTCGCCGCCGTTGCCGAAGCGCACGTCGGCGAGCGCCACCGGTGCGCCCGCGGCGAGAGCCTCGTCGACGGCGTCGGCCGTTCGCATCGTCGCCTCCGGGTCGGACACGGCCGTTCCGCCGAAGTGGTCGCCGCCCGCGGGGTCGGGCGTGTGCACGACGAGCGAGAGGTCGGGAGAGTCGTCGACGGGGGTCGCTCCGACGGCGACGAGCTGCCGCTGCACGGAGACGCGCAGCGGCACGTTCTCGTACGAGGGGACGAGTTCGAGCCCCGACTCGTCTCCGACGGTCACGCGGACCCGGATCGGGAGGCCGGCTCTCTGCGCGATCACCCGGGCAACAAGGACGGCGCCCGTCTCGTCGGCTCCGGGATAGACGGGGACATCGGTCCCGCGGAGGCGCTGCCAGTAGGCGAGCATCTCCTGCTCGGCCGATCCCGCCGAGAACTGCGCGGTATCGTCCGCGGTGATCACCAGCGGGTCGACCACGCCGCTCCAGGCGAGCTCGAGCGAGGCGAGGAGGGCGATGTGGTTGCGCAGACGTCGCGCCGAGTAGTCGTCCCGGATGGTGGCGGGCAGCTCGGGAACCCGGGCGTCCTCTCCGAGCCACTGCCGGTGGACGGCGGCGCCCAATCGGTGGATCTCGCGACCGTGGTCAGCCCAGTACACCGGTTCCTCGACGGGAGAGTACGAGTCCGTCGCCCGCATCACGAGCGCGACCGCCGCGATCGTCCGTTCGGGGCCCGCGAGGCGCAGGTCGCGAAGGACCGCGAGGCGGGCCAGCGCGGCGGCGGGCTCGAGGGAGTCGGTCCGAGCCGGGATCAATCCGCCGTGCACGAGCGTGTCGAGGGCGATGACGAGGTCGTCGCCCCTCGCCGCGCGGGCGTGCAGCCAGTCGGCGACGGCGGCCGGGTCGGCGGGCTCCCGGAAGCGCGGCAGGGCGTCGGCGGGCGGCGTCGTGAGCTCGACGCCGGCGATCGCCGCGACATCGGCGACGAGCACGGTGTTGACGGGACGCTCGTCGAGCGGAAGGAGCGAGATCCCCGGCCCGCGGGTCGACTCAGGTTCCATCGCTGCGACCCGGCCGGACGACCGAGAGTTCGTAGGAGTAGCGGTCGCCCCGGTACAGGCTCTCGGCGTACTCGACAGCGCGACCGCGGGTGTCGTACCCGGTGCGCTGGACGAGGAACGCCGGGCTGAAGGGAGGAACATGCAGGGCGACCGCGCTGTCGGGCTCGAGCACGGTCACCTTGATGACCTGGTCCGCGCGTTCCAGGCGCAGCGCGAACTCGCGATCGAGAGTCCGGTAGAGGGAGCCCTCGCCGAGCGCATCGACCAAGCCGGGAACGAGTGCCTCGGGCAGGTACGAGTCCTCGATGCACATCGGGGCGTCGTCAGCCGTCCTCACGCGTCGGATGTGAACGACCCGCTCGGCGGGGCTCAGCCCGAGCGCGTACCCGATACGGGCCCCGGCGGGAGCGACGTCGGCGCGCAGATCGAGCGAGCCCGGAGCGAGCCCACGCGCCCGCATGTCCTCCGAGAAGGAGGTGAGCTCGAACGACTTGGTGATGGACTTCTCGCTGACGAAGGTCCCCGCACCCTGCACCCGATAGACGACGCCGTCGTGCTCGAGTTGATCGAGCGCCCGCCGCACGGTCAGGCGGCTGATCTCGAACTCATCCGCGAGTTCGCGCTCGGTCGGGAGCTTCTCGTGCGGACCCAGTCCTCCGTCGATCACCGCTTCGAGGTGGCGTCGAACGAGATCCGCTTTCGTCACACGGGGAGTGGTCGGGCTCACGGCGCGACTCTATCAGAATTGGAACGCACCATTCGAGGGTCCGTCGGGCAGGTGATGGCTTCAAATGACGGCAAACGTTCAAATTGGTAGACATCACTCGTCGAAGAGTGCATACTCTGTGCCACCTGCAACCGCAACAAGACCTGATTGGAGCACACCATGACCCAGGTGACGAGGATGCGGCGGCCGTTGGTCGCCGCGCTCGCCGGATCGGCCGCGATCGCCCTCGCGCTGACCGGCTGCACGAACTCCGGCTCGACGGGGGGCCCCGAGGAGGTCACCTTCTCCTACCTCTGGTCCGGCGCCGAGGCCGACGCGATCGAGCAGATCATCGCCGACTACAACGCGAGCCAGAGCGATGTGGTGGTGACGGGCATCTCGAGCCCGGACTTCCAGAAGCAGCTGACCTCGATGTCGTCGAGCAACGGCTCCTTCGACATCTCGGACCACTTCGGCAACGGCGTGGGATCTTGGGCCGCGAAGGGCATCCTCGCCCCGCTCGACGACTACCTGGCCGCGGACGGCGTCGACACGAGCGACTTCATCCCCGCCGCCCTCGACCAGATGACCTACGACGGCAAGATCTACTCGCTGCCGATCGCGGTCCACAGCTTCCAGCTGCTGTACAACAAGACGCTTCTCGAGGAGGCCGGCGTCGCCGTGCCGACCACCATGAACGAGCTCGCGGCAGCGATCGCGACGCTCACCAAGCAGGATGCCGACGGCACCATCACTCAACTCGGGCTCGGTGATCCCTCGCCCTCCACGACCCTCACGACCCTCGGCTACAACTTCGGCGGGGACTGGGATGCCGGCGGAGAGCCCAGCCCGACCGAGCCGGGCAACATCGCGGCGCTCCAGTGGTACGTCGACAACATCGTCGACCTGGTCGGTCCCGAGAACCTCGCGACCTTCAACTCGGGCAACGGCGAGTACATGTCGGCCCAGGATCCGTTCTACGTCGGTCGATTCGCCATGGTCATCGACGGCGAGTGGCGTGCGGCGAACATCCCCGCGACGGCGCCGGACCTCGACTGGGGTGTGACGGCGATCCCCTACGCGAGCACCGACCTCGAGGACGTCACGCAGCTCACCGCGAGCACGCTCTTCATCCCGGCCAATGCCCGGCACAAGGAGGCAGCCGCGAAGTTCCTGGCGTACCTGGTTTCCGACGAGGGGATGACCGCGTTCACGAAGGCGCTCGGCAACCTGCCGTCGCGCACCTCGCTGCTCGACACCGATGCGTTCGCCGACATCGACCAGTTCGATGTCTGGATGGACGCGCTCAAGAGCCCGAACGTCTTCGCGCTGAGCAGTGCCCCGTACAGTGCGGAGTACTCGGCGGACCTCGGCACCGCCTTCGGCGACGTGATTCTCGGATCGACGACACCGCAGGAGGCGATGCAGACCGTGCTCGACAACTCTTCCAACTACGCGACGGAGTGATCACGGCGCGATGCGCATGACGACGATCCGGCGACGCCGGGCCCTCACGGGCCTGGCGTTCGCCGCGCCGTTCCTGATGGGGTTCGCGATCTTCATCGCGTACCCCATCGGGGCCTCGGCCTTCTACTCCTTCACCGACTTCAACCTCTTCCAGTCGCCCGATTGGGTGGGGCTGCAGAACTACGAACGCCTTGCGCAGGACTCGAGCTTCTGGAAGGCCCTCGCGAACACATTCGTTCTGACGGCCACCGGGGTGCCCCTGTCGATCGGCATCGGCATTGCGGGTGCCCACCTGCTCAACCTGCCGGTGCGCGGGCAGCCGTTGTTCCGCGCACTGGTCTACCTCCCGACGATCGTTCCGGTCGTCGTGGGGGGCTACCTGTGGCGGTGGATGCTGAACTCGCAGTACGGCTTCATCAACTACTTCCTCGGACTGCTGGGTATCACGGGACCCGGCTGGCTGGTGCAACCCGAGTGGACGAAGCCGGCGATCGTGCTCATGACCCTCTGGACCGTCGGCGGGACGATGATCATCTACCTCGCGGCGCTCAAGGACGTGCCCGGGGAACTCTACGAGGCCGCCGAGATCGACGGCGCCGGACCCTTCTCCCGGTTCCTGCACATCACCTGGCCGACGATTTCGCCCGTGACCCTGTTCCAGGTGATCGTCAACGTCATCGCGTGGCTGCAGATCTTCACCCAGCCCTATCTGCTCGCTCAGACGCGCCTCAACAACGCGTCCTCCGGTCCCGGCGAATCGATGTTGACCTACGCGATGTACCTGTTCCAGAACGCCTTCTCGTTTCTCAAGATGGGGTACGCGTCGGCCATGGCGTGGATCCTGTTCCTGCTCACCCTCGCGGTCACGCTCGTGATCCTGATCGGGTCGAGGAGGTGGGTGCATGACGGCGCTCGCTGAGAGCCGGCGGCGGCCGTGGATCCTGCGGCGCCGCACGCGGAGGATCGTGCCGGTCGCGATCCTCGCCGCGGTGTTCGTCTTCCCCTTCGCGGTGATGCTCTTCACGGCGTTCAAGACACCCGGTGATGTCTTCTCCACGCCCCCGGCGCTGCTCCCCCGCGAATGGACGCTCGACAATTTCGCCGAGGCTTTCGATCAGATCCCCTTCTGGCGCTATCTGGCCAACACGCTCTTCGTCTCCGGGATGAGCGTGCTCGGGACGATCGTCAGCTGCCCGCTCGTCGCCTACGCGACCGCGAAAGTGCGATGGCGCGGTGCCCGCCCGCTGCTCGGCGCCGTCCTGCTCACGATGATGCTGCCGCCGCAGGTCACGCTCATTCCGGTGTTCCTGATCTGGAACGGGCTCGGGGCGGTCGGCACCTACCTGCCCCTCATCGTGCCGGCGTTCCTCGGAACTCCCTTCCTCATCTTCATGATCCGGCAGTTCATGGTCAGCGTCCCCGACGAACTGATCGAAGCCGCGCGTATCGACGGTGCGTCGGAGTTCAGGACCTATGCCCAGATCGTCCTGCCCATCGCGCGCCCGGCCATCGTGACCGCGGCGGTGTTCCAATTCGTCTGGTCGTGGACGGACTTCCTCAATCCGTTGATCTACCTCGGCGATCCGGATCAGTACACCCTGTCGATCGGCCTGTACTCGTTCTTCGGCGAGAACGATGTCGCGTGGGGTCCGCTGATGGCGGCCTGCGTCATGTTCACCCTGCCCGCCGTGGCGATCTTCCTCGTCGGGCAACGGTTCTTCATCGGCGGCGTGAGCGCGGGGGCTCTCAAGTGAACAACGTTCTGGACGCTCTCCACGGAGGGCTCGTCGTGTCGTGCCAGGCGGGCGCGGACAGTCCTCTGCGAGACACCTCGACGATCGCGCGCGTCGCCGCGGCGGCGGTGGCCGGTGGGGCGGTCGGATTGCGCATCGAAGGGCCGGCGGACGTGCGCGCCGTCCGAGCGGAGACAGACCTCCCGATCATCGGCCTCCACAAGATCCGCGGCACGGGGCGAAGTCTTATCACCCCCTCGCTCGAGCTCGCGGTTGAGATCGTCGCGGCGGGAGCGTCCATCGTCGCGTTGGAGGTCACCGAGGAACTGAACGGCGCCGACCTGACGCTCCTCCGGGAGGCGAGCGGCCTCGGGGTGCCGATCATGGCGGATGTCTCCACCCTCGACGAGGGCCTGCGCGCCGCCGAGGCGGGCGCGGATATCGTCGGAACGACGCTCTCGGGCTACACCCCTCACTCCCTCGGCGGGGATGAGCCCGACCTCGCTCTCGTCGAGGCGCTCGCCGGGCGCGGGATCCGGACGGTGGCGGAGGGACGCTACCGAACGCCCGAGCAGGTGAGGTCGGCGTTCGCCGCGGGCGCGGACTTCGTCGTCGTGGGGGGAGCCATCACCGACCCGCTCGCGCTGACCCGGCGGTTCGCAGCCGCGGCTCCGGGGCGTTCCGCATGAGCGTCGTCGTCGGGGTGGATATCGGGGGCACCAAGATCGCGGCCGCCGTGCTCGATGCGGATCCGGCTCGCGTGGCGCGCGTCCCGACACCCGGCTCACCCGCGGCGATCGTGGCCGCGGTCGCGTCGGTCATCCACGACGTCGCCGAGGAGGCGGAGATCGGGGCCGTCGGCGTCGGATCGGCCGGCGCGTTCGACCCCCAGGGCCGCGTGGCGAGCGCGACCGACCTGCTGCCGGGCTGGTCCGGTACGCCGCTCGCCACGCTTCTCGCCGAGACCGTCGACGCGCCCGTGGTCGCGGTCAACGACGTTCACGCGGCGGCCGTGGCCGAAGCGCGACGGGGGGCCGCGGTGGGGGTCTCCTCGGCGATCGTCGTCGCCATCGGTACCGGCATCGGGGGCGCTGTCGTGCTCGATGGGCGCGTGCTCACCGGAGTTCGCGGCCTCGCCGGGTCGATCGGGCACCTCACGGTGCCGGGGTCGGGACGTCGGTGCTCGTGCGGTGCCGTCGGACACGTCGAAGCCATCGCCAGCGGGCCCGCGATGGAGAGTGAATACCTCCGCCGCGTCGGCGGCGAGCTCCCGCTGCGGTTCGAGGAGATCGCGCGCCTCGCGGAGACAGGCGATGCTGAGGCGGCCGACGTGATCCAGGAGTCGGCGGCCATGCTGGGAACGGCTCTCGCGTCGGCCGCCGCGCTCGTCGACCCCGAGATGATCGTGGTCGGCGGAGGAGTGAGCGCCGTCGGTTCTCGGCTGCTCGATCCGCTGATCGGGGGCTTCCGCTCGGCGGCGCTCCCCGAGCAGCGCGCCGTCCGCGTGGTCGGCGCCGCCTTCGGGGCGAGCGCGACGACCGTCGGTGCCGCGCTCCTCGCTCGCGACGCGCTCGAGCGTGCCGAACGGGATGTCGGGACCGCGCCGTGATCCAACGCCGGGTCGGCGCGCGACTCGCGCCGCGGGTTAGCGTGATGCCGTGCTCGCGACCCTGATCCACGCCCCCGGTGACATCCGCGTCGAGGAGGTGCCCGATCCGGTGCTCTCCGGCTCGGGTTGGGACGCCGTCGTGCGCGTCGTCGCGGCGTGCGTGTGCGGCTCGGACCTCTGGCCGTACCGCGGGGTCACCCCCACGACGAAGCCTCACCGCATGGGCCACGAGTTCGTCGGGGTCGTCGAGGAGGTCGGCGGGTCGGTCGCGCGCATCAAGGTCGGCGACTTCGTGATCGCGCCGTTCTACCGCTGCGACATGACCTGCGTGAACTGCCGCAACGGGGTCAGCACCTCGTGCCTGCACGGCGGCTGGTGGGGCGAGCACGCGCAGGACGGGGGTTTCGCCGACGGGGGCCAGGGAACGAGAGTGCGCGTGCCGGACGCCGACGGAACGCTCGTCGCCACTCCCGAGCCGCCGGCGCCCGAGCTCGTGCCGCACCTGCTGACGCTCGCCGACGTGATGGGGACCGGGCACCACGCCGCGGTCTCGGCGGGGGTGGGTGCGGGATCCACGGTCGCCGTCGTCGGCGACGGTGCGGTCGGTCTCTGCGCGGTCCTCGCGGCGCGCCGACTCGGGGCGAGCCGGATCGTCGCCATGAGCCGGCACGCGTCGCGACAGGAGGTCGCACGCGAGTTCGGCGCGACCGAGGTCGTGCCCGAACGCGGCGACGAGGGCATCGCGCGCCTGAAGGAGATGTTCGACGGCGTCGGGCCCGACCGCGTGCTCGAGTGCGTCGGCACGAAGGAGTCGATGGACCAGGCCCTGCGCTCCGCGCGCCCCGGCGGCCAGGTCGGCTTCGTCGGCGTGCCCAACGGCGGTCCGGAGCTGCCGATTCCGGTCATGTTCGGCACCAACGTGGGCGTGCGCGGTGGCGTCGCGCCCGTGCGCAACTACATCGAGGAGCTGCTGCCCGAAGTGCTCGACGGGCGCCTGCGGCCGGGGCGCGTCTTCGACCTCGAGCTGCCGCTCGCCGATGCGGCCGAGGCCTACGCCGCGATGGACGAGCGGCGCGCCATCAAGGTCCTGCTGCGCCCCTAGGCTCTCCGGTGGTCGCGTCGCGCCCTCCGCTCGGAGTCGGTCGGTTCGGGCGGTCGCGACTCAGGCGAACGCCGGCAGCACCTCGCGCTCGAACAGCTCGATGCCCGAGCGGTCGTAGGCGGCCTCCGGGAAGTAGAGGATCGTGTAGCCCAGCCCGAGCTTCTCGCGCTCCTGCAGCAGCGCGATCCACTGCTCGGGAGTCCCGCCGATGCCCTCCTTGTGGCCCGGGCCGCGGAACTGGGCGACGTACTCGGCGGCCTTCTGGTCGCCGATATAGGGAGCGACGCGCGCCTCGATCGCGTCGACGCGGCTCTGCACCTCCGCCGGGGTCGGTGCGATCACGACGTTGAAGTTGCTCGACCGGGTGATCGCGTCGAAATCGGTGCCGAGACTCTCGCAGTGCCCGCGCAGGATCCCGCTCTTGCGGGCGAACTCCTCGGCGCCGCCGTTGAAGTTCGTGTACTGCGCGTACTGCGCCGCGATCTTCAGCGTCACCTTCTCGCCGCCGCCGGCGACCCAGACGGGGATCCCGTGCTCGTGCCCGCCGACCGACTGCAGCGGCTGCGGGTGCACCTTCGCCCCCGCCACCTGGGAGAACTCGCCGTCGAGGGCGGCCTCGCCGGTGCGCCAGGCCTGCGTCATGATCTCGACGCCCTCGCGCAGCATCCGCAGCCGCTCGGGCGCCTCGGGGAAGCCGTAGCCGTAGGCGCGCCACTCGTGCTCGTACCAGCCCGCGCCGATGCCCATCTCGACCCGGCCGCCCGAGATGACGTCGACGGTCGCCGCGACCTTCGCCAGGTAGGCGGGGTTGCGGTAGGCGACGCAGGTGCACATCTGCCCGAGACGGATGCGCTTGGTCGTCGCCGCGTAGGCGGCCATGAGCGTCCAGGCCTCGTGCACGGCCTCGTCGGTCGGCGCGGGGACCGGGTGGAAGTGGTCGTACACCCACAGCGACTCCCACGGGCCGCTGTCGGCGGCCTGCGCGAGGTCGTGCATGACCGCCCAGTGCTTCGCGGGGTCGATGCCGACGAGGTCGTGCCGCCAGCCCTGGGGGATGAAGAGTCCGAAGCGCATGGGTTCCAGCCTAGGCCGGGCGCGGAACCGGCCGACTACTCCGTCGCCGTCGCGCCGTCCTCGATCAAGCTGTCGCGCACCTTCTTGCGCAGCACCTTGCCGATGAGCGACTTCGGCAGCTCGTCGACGAAGAACACCTGGCGCGGCGCCTTGTAGCGCGACATGTTGTCGCGCGCCCACGCCCGCAGCGCCTCGGCGTCGACGCTCGCGCCCGCCTCGCGGACCACGACCGCGACGACCTCCTCGCCGTTGCGGGCACTCGGGAGCCCGACGATCGCGACATCGGCGACGCCGTCGTAGTGGCGCAGCGCATCCTCGACCTCGGAGGGGGCGACGTTGAAGCCGCCCGTGATGACGAGCTCCTTGATGCGGTCGACGATCGTGACGAACCCCTGTTCGTCGATCGTGACGATGTCGCCGGTGCGGAACCAGCCGTCGACGAAGACCTCCTCGGTCTCCTCCCGCTTCTTCCAGTAGCCGCTCATCACCTGCGGGCCGCGCACGAGCAGCTCGCCGGGCGCGCCGGGGGCGACGTCCTCGGTCGGCTTCTCGGGATCCACCACCCGCACCTCGGTGTTCGGCAGCGGAAGACCGACGGTGCCCTGCTTGCGGTTCTCGGCCACCGGGTTGGCCATGAGCACCGGACTCGTCTCGCTCAGGCCGTAGCCCTCGACGAGATAGCCCCCGGTGAGCTCCTCCCAGGGCGAGATGACCGACTGCGACAGCGGCATCGCGCCCGAGATGGCGATCTGGATCCCGCGCAGCGAGACGCCCTTCTCCTTGGCGGCCGTCGTCAGCCGCTCGTAGATCGGCGGTACGGCCGGGAGGAAGGTCGGCGGGCGCTTCCTGATGACCGGCAGCACGAGGTCGGGGTCGAAGCGCGGGAACAGCACGAGCCGGGCGCCCATGCTCATCGCGAAGGTGAGGCAGAGGGTGAGGCCGTAGGCGTGGAACAGCGGCAGCACCGCGTGCACGCTCGCCGAGCCGCGCTCGATCGTCGGCACCCAGGCGCGCGCCTGCGCCGCGTTGACGCCGAGGTTGAGATGGCTGAGGGTGGCGCCCTTCGGGTGCCCCGTGGTGCCCGAGGTGTACTGGATGAGCGCGACGTCGTCGACGCCGGGTCGCGGCACCTTCGCGGCGATCGGCGCACTCTCGAGCAGGGTCTCCCAGCGGGTCGTGCCCCGGACCTTCGCGGTGAGCTCGGCCCGCTGCGTGCGCGCCGCGGGGATCGGCAGCCGCAGCAGGAACCGCAGCCGGCCCGGCATCGCGCGCGTCATGTCGACGGAGACGATGTGCTGCACCGCGAGGTCGGCCGGGAAGGCCTGGATCTCGTCGACCAGCTTGTCCCAGGCGATCACGACGGTCGCGCCGTGATCCTCGAACTGGTGGCGCAGCTCCCGCGGCGTGTAGAGCGGGTTGTGCTCGATGACGATCGCGCCCAGCCGCAGGATCGCGTAGAACGCGACCACGTGCTGCGGGCAGTTCGGCAGGATGAGCGCGACGGGGTCGCCCTTCTGCACCCCGAGCACGCGCAGCCCCTCGGCGGCCCGGTCGATCTGCGCGCCGAGCTCGGCGTAGCTCCACTCCCGACCGAAGAACTCGAGCGCGACCTGCTCGGGGAACTCGCGCACCGACTCCTCGATGAGGTCGGCGAGCGATCCGGTCGGCAGCGGGATCTCGTGCGGCACGCCCTCGGCGTAGGAGTCGAGCCAGGGCTTGGTCGGATCGGTCGGCACCGGATCAGCCTAGGCGCGTGCGAATTCCTCCCGCACGATGTCGACGAAGCCGTCGACGTCGGCCTCGGTCGTGTCCCACGCGGTCATCCAGCGCACCTGGCCGGCGGCGCGATCCCAGTCGTAGAAGCGGGCGCGCTCGCGGATCCGGTCGGCGACGGCGTTCGGCAGCACCGCGAAGACCGCGTTCGCCTCCGTGGGCTGCGAGAACGAGAGTCCGGGGATCCCGGCCTCCTCGAGCGCGGAGCGCAGCCGCGCCGCCATCGCGTTCGCGTGCGCGGCGGAGCGCAGCCCGAGGTCGTCGTCGAACAGCGCGAGCAGCTGCGCGGAGAGGAAGCGCATCTTGCTCGAGAGCTGCATGAACGACTTGCGCAGCCGGATCAGCCCCTCCGCCCGGCCGGGGTTGAGCACGACGACCGCCTCCGCGCCGAGCAGCCCGTTCTTCGTGCCGCCGAGGCTCAGCACGTCGACGCCGGCCGCGGTGGTGAACTCGGCGAGCGAGCACTCGAGCGCCGCGGCGGCGTTCCAGACCCGCGCGCCGTCCAGGTGCAGCGCGAGCCCGCGCGCGTGCGAGTCGTCCGCGAGGGCGCGCACCTGCGTGGGCGTGTAGACGGTGCCGAGCTCGGTGGTCTGCGTGATGCTCACGGCGCTCGGGCGCGCGCGATGCTCGTCGTCGCCGCCCCAGGCCTCGGTCGCGACGAGCTCGGGCGTGAGCTTGCCGTCGGGGGTCGGCACCGGCAGCAGCTTGAGCCCGGCGACCTTCTCGGGTGCGCCCGCCTCGTCGGTGTGGATGTGCGCCGTCGCGGTGCAGATCACGGCGCCCCAGCGCGGCACGGTCGCGGTCAGCCCGGTGACGTTCGCGCCGGTGCCGTTGAACACCGGCCACACTTCGGCCTCGGGAGCGCCGAACACCTCCCGCACGGTCTCGACGAGGCGCGCGGTGTAGGCGTCCTCGCCGTAGGCGATCTGGTGGCCGCCGTTCGCCTCCACGATCGCCGCGAGCACCTCCGGGTGCACGCCCGCGTAGTTGTCGGAGGCGAAGACCCGGTGCCGCGGGTCGTGGAGCGGGCCGGTCACTCGCCGGGCACGCCCGGGTTGGCCCCGGCCGGTCCGGTCGCCCCGCCGGGGCGCTTCCGGCCCGACAGCAGCGTCGCGATGATGCCGGCGACCGCGGCGATGCCGGCGACCGCGTCGTCGGCGATGCCGAGCGGCCCGAGGAAGTCGGGGATCACGTCGATCGGGCTCACGCCGTAGACGATCGCGGCGACGGCGATCAGCACGATCGCGACGACCTTCCGCTTGTCCATGGGTTCAGGCTAGCCGCGCCCCGTGATCCCCGCGACGCCTTCGATGGTGGGCGCCATCTTCTTGGCGAGAGCCTCGTAGAACATCGAGAGCGGGAACTCGTCGTCGAGCACGGCGTCGGTGTAGCCCTTCGGCGCGCCCGCGAGCACCTCGTCGGGGAGCCCGCGCGCCCACGCGCTCGCCGGGTGCGGGGTCAGGGTGGCGCGCACCAGCTCGTAGGCCGCGAGCCAGTGCACGGTCTTCGGCCGGTCGATGCTGCGCCAGTAGAGCTCGTTGATCGCGTCGGAGAGCTCGAGCACGCGCGCCGGCAGCGCCTCCCAGTCGATCGCGAGCTCGGTGTCGGTCCAGTGCAGGGCGCCGTGCTGGTGCAGCCACGCGAACAGTAGCTGGCCGCCGAGCCCGTCGTAGTTGCGGGTGCGCGAGCCGGTGAGCGGGAAGCGGAAGATCCGGTCGAACAGCACCGCCTGCTGCACGAGGCGGGCGCGGTCGCGCACGCCCTCGTCGACCGAGGCGTCGGCGGCGATCGCGACGCACTCGCGGAACGCCGTCAGGTCGCAGCGCAGCTCCTCGAGCGAGTAGAGGAAGTAGGGCATGCGCTGCTTGATCATGAACGGGTCGAAGGGCAGGTCGCCGCGCATGTGGGAGCGGTCGTGGATGAGGTCCCACATGACGAAGACCTGCTCGGCGAGATCCTGATCGGCGAGCAGCCGTGCCGTGCCCTCGGGCAGGTCGAGTTTCGTGATCGCCGCCGCCTCGCGCACGACCGCGCGGAACCGGGCCGCCTCGCGATCCTGGAAGATCGCGCCCCAGGTGAAGGGCGGGATCTCGCGCATGGCGACCGTCTCGGGGAACAGCACCGCCGAGTCGGTGTCGTAGCCGGGCGTGAAGTCGATCAGGCGCAGCGAGAGGAACAGCTTGTTCGCGTAGCGGGTCTCGAGCTCGGCGATGAACGCGGGCCAGATCGTCTCGACGAGGAGCGCCTCGACGAGCCGGTCGCGGGAGCCGTTCTGGGTGTACATCGGGAACACCACGAGGTGGCGCAGCCCGTCGACGCGGTGCGCCGCCGGGTCGAAGGCGACGAGCGAGTCGTAGAAGTCGGGCACGCCGAAGCCCTCCGCGGCCCAGCGCTCGAAGTCCGCGATCGACTGCGCGAGGTAGGCGGCGTCGTGCGGGAACGCGGGCGCGAGCGCGCGGAGGCCGGCGACGATCCCCGCCACGTGGCGGCGGGCGGCCTCGGCATCCGCGTCGGGCGTCGCGGAGTCGGCGGCGAGCGCACCGTCGTGCTGCTGCAGCTCGCGCAGGGCGAGCACCGAGCTCTTCAGCAGGGCCCAGGCCTCGCTGTGCTCGGCGCGCGAGGCGTCCTCGACGACCTCCGGCTGGCCGACGATCGCGGGGCGGGGCTGGGTGATCGACATGCTGCCTCCTCTCCCTCACCACGCTAGGCAGGAGGGCGCGACGCAGGATGCCGTCCGGCGCAGCTTCGGTGCGTCGCCGGTCACGGGGCGCAGCGTTCCCTCCGCCGCACGCCGGATCGATGCGGGAGGCGGTGCGCCCGTAGCCTGGCGGGATGGCGGGCGTCGTGATCGGGTTCGCGATCATCGCCGTCGTGATCGGCACGGGCTACCTGGTGGGCCGCAGCGGGCTGCTCGGCGAGCACGCGGAGTTCGTGCTCAACCGGCTCGCCTTCTTCGTGCTGACGCCCGCGCTGCTGTTCACGGTGCTCCTCGAGGCCGACGTGCACGCGCTCTTCTCGACCCAGCTGCCCGTCGCCGTCGCCGCCGCGTTCACCACGATCGCGCTCTTCGTCGCGGTCTCACGCGCGGCGTGGCCGCGCGGCGTCGCCGAGACGACGGTCGGGGCGCTCGCCGCCGGCTATCAGAACGCCGGCTACCTCGGCATCCCGCTGTCGGCGTACGTGCTGGGTTCCGCCGCGGCGACGACGCCGATCATCCTCCTGCAGCTCATCGTGCTCGCCCCGATCGGCCTGACCCTGCTCGATCTCTCCACGAGCGGGCGGCTGTCGTGGCGGAGGGTTCTGCTGCAGCCCGTGCGCAATCCGCTCATCATCGCCGCGGCGCTCGGGCTCGTCCTCAACCTCGGCGGGGTGCGATTGCCCGGCCCGGTCCTGCAACCCGTCGAGCTGGTCGGTGCGGCGGCGGTCCCGGTGATCCTGATCAATTTCGGGCTCTCGCTGCACGGCACGCGGATCCTCCAGGCGGGCCCCGACCGCCGTGGGGTCGTGCTGGCCGCGGTACTCAAGCTCGTCGCGATGCCGGTCGTCGCGTGGCTGGTCGCCGGGCCGCTGCTGGGACTGTCCGGCCACGACCTCTTCGCCGCCGTGGCGCTCGCCGCCCTGCCGACGGCGCAGAACGTCTTCGCCTACGCCCAGCGCTACGGTCGCGGCGTCGTGCTCGCGCGCGACGTCGTGCTCGTCACGACGCTCGGGTCGATTCCGGTCCTGCTCGTCGTCGCGGCACTGTTCGCGCCGCGGTAACCGGGTCCGGCGCCGCCGTGCCCGGGCGCCGTGCCCCGGCGCGCCTAGAAGATCATCGGCCGGTCGTCGTCGCCCTCGTCGTCGAGCAGCTCGACGAGCACCGGCACGTGGTCGCTCGGGCCGTCGCCCTTGCGCTCGTCGCGGTGGATCGACGCGCCCGAGACCCGGTCGGCGAAGGCCGGGCTCCCCAGCACGAAGTCGATGCGCATCCCCTCGTTGCGGGGGAAGCGCAGCTGCTTGTAGTCCCAGAAGGTGTAGCCCTCGGGCACAAGCGGGCGCACGACGTCGGCGACGCCCGCCTGGAGCAGCCGCGCGAAGGCCTCGCGCTCGGGTGGCGAGATGTGGGTCGAGGCGCCGGGCACGAAGCTCGGGTCGCCCATGTCGGCGTCGGTCGGGGCGATGTTGAAGTCGCCGGTGAGCGCGAGCGGCAGCTCGGGCTCGGCCGAGAGCCACGACGCGGTCGCCTCGCGCAGCGCCTCGAGCCAGTCGAGCTTGTAGCGGTAGTGCGGGTCGTCGAGGCCGCGCCCGTTGGGCACGTAGAGGCTCCACACGCGCACCCCGTCGACGGTCGCGCCGATCGCGCGCGCCTCGAGCGGCAGGTCGAGGCCCTCGTGCCCCTTGAGGAAGCCGGGCATGCCGGGGAACGAGGTCTCCACCTCGCCCAGCCCGATCCGGCTCGCGAGCGCGACGCCGTTCCACTGGTTGAGCCCGTGCGCGGCCACCTCGTAGCCGGCCCGCTCGAACGCCTCGCGCGGGAACTGCTCGGGCGTGCACTTGATCTCCTGCATGGCCAGCACGTCGACGTCCTCGCGGACGGCCCAGTCGACGATGCGGGCCACGCGGCTGCGGACCGAGTTCACGTTCCAGGTCGCGATGCGCATGGCGCCACGCTACCGGCGGTGACCGACCGGCCCGCCGGTATCGTGGGGCGGGTGAGCGAGGATCGCGACCGGCTGATCGGCTTCATCCGCGACGAGGCGGTGTTCCACGGCGACTTCACGCTCACCTCGGGCGCCCGCGCGAGCTACTACGTCGACCTGCGCAGGGTGAGCCTCGACCACCGCGTCGCGCCGCTCATCGGCCGGGTCATGGTGCCCCTCGTGGACGAGCTGGGGCCGGTCGACGCGGTCGGCGGGCTCACGATGGGCGCCGATCCGATCGCGGCCGCGGTGCTGCACCAGGGCGTCGCGATGGGGCGCGACTACGACGCCTTCGTCGTGCGCAAGGAGCCCAAGGATCACGGCCGCGGCAAGCAGGTCGAGGGCCCGGACCTCGCGGGCAAGCGCGTCGTCGTGCTGGAGGACACCTCGACCACCGGCGGGTCGCCGCTGAAGGCCATCGAGGCGCTGCGCGCCGTCGGCGCGGAGATCGCCGGGGTCGCCGTGGTCGTCGACCGCGCGACCGGCGCGCGCGAGCGCATCGAGGCGGAGGGGGTGCCGTACCGCGCGGCGCTCGGCCTGGAGGATCTGGGGCTCGCGTGAGCGATCGCGACGACGACGGCCCGGCCACGCAGGCGTGGCGGCCGCCGGGCACGCCGGCCGAGCCGAGCGGGTCCGAGGGTCCCGCGACGCAGCAGTGGATCCCGCCCGGCGAGACCGGGCCCGTCACCCCGCCGGTCGCCGGCGAGCTTCCGGGGGCCCCGGCGCCCGCCGAGACGGTCGGATTCGGCATCGAAGCCGGCAGCTGGGGCGGGGCCGACGGGCTCGGCTTCGAACTCGCGCCGCCGGTCGCGCCGGTGCCCTACCGCCCGGGCGGCGTCGGCGGTCCGCCCCCGCTCGGCGATCCCACCGCTCCGCCCGCCGCCGGGCCGGGCGGCGCGTCGGGTGCGGGCGCGATGGGCATCGACGACCTCTTCGGCGAGGACGCCTTCCGCGAGTACCGGCCGGGCCAACCTCCGGGCCCTCCGGCGGGCGAGCCGCGCCCGGAGCGGGAGCCGCGCCCACCCGCCGCGCCGCTGTCGCGCCTGCAGCGCACCCTCCTCATCGTCGTCGGCTCGGTGCTCGGGCTGCTCGTGCTCGTGACGCTGTTCCTCGTCGGCACCCGGCTGCCGATCTTCGTGCCGCCGGTGACCGCGCCCACCGCGGCGCCGACGCCGGAGATCCCCGCCGCCGACGCCACCGGCCCGCAGCCGCCGGGCACCTACCTGTGGAACCAGCTCATCGGCGGGGAGTGCCTCGAGCCCTTCGCCGACGGCTGGCAGGACACCTACGTCGTCGTGGCCTGCTCCCGCCCGCACCACGGGCAGCTCGCCTTCCGCGGCGAGTTCCCCGACCCTCTCGACCCCGCGACCGCGAGCCCCGCCCCGACCGACCCGAGCGCCTCGCCGGCGCCGCGGCCGAGCGATCCGGCGTTCCCCGGCGAGACCGCGCTCGCCGCCGCGGCGGATCGCCTGTGCCGCACCGCGGGAGCGCTCGACTACGCCGCGGCCGCGTCGCTCACCGACGTGCAGCTGCAGGTCGCGTACCCGGTGTCGGCCGAGCAGTGGACCGACGGCAACCGCTTCTACTACTGCTTCGTGAGCCGCAGCTCGGGCGAGCCGCTGACCGCGTCGATCGCGCCCACCCCGGCGCCGAGCGCCTCCGCGGCACCCGCCGGCTGAGTCGGCTCTCCGGCCCCGCGTCGGCCGGCGCCCCCGCCGACCGCGTCAGTCGCCCGCGTCGACGAGCTCGTGGACGCCGTCGATGACCTCGCTCGGCCGGAACGGGTAGCGCTCGATCTCGCGCTCGTCGCTGATGCCGGTCAGCACGAGCACCGTGTGCAGGCCGGCCTCGATGCCCGCGACGACGTCGGTGTCCATGCGGTCGCCGATCATGCCGGTCACCTCGCTGTGCGCGCCGATCTTGTTCATCGCCGAGCGGAACATCATCGGGTTCGGCTTGCCGACGACGTACGGCTCCTTGCCGGTCGCCTTGGTGATGAGGGCCGAGATGGCGCCCGTCGCGGGCAGCACGCCGTCGGCGGAGGGGCCCGTCGCGTCCGGGTTGGTCGCGATGAAGCGCGCGCCGCGGTTGATGAGCCGGATGGCCTTCGTGATCGCCTCGAAGGAGTAGTTGCGGGTCTCGCCGACGACGACGTAGTCGGGATCGGTCTCGGTCATGACGAAGCCGGCCTCGTGCAGCGCCGTCGTCATGCCGGCCTCGCCGATCACGAACGCCGAGCCGCCGGGCATCTGCGAGGCGCAGAAGTCAGCGGTGGCGAGGGCGCTCGTCCAGATCCGGTCCTCCGGCACGGGCAGGCCCGACGCGCGCAGGCGCGCCGCGAGGTCGCGCGGCGTGAAGATCGAGTTGTTGGTGAGCACGAGGTAGGGCGTGCCGCGCTCGGTCCACTGCCGGATCAGCTCCGGCGCCCCCGGCAGCGGGGTGTTCTCGTGCACGAGCACGCCGTCCATGTCGGTGAGCCAGCACTCGACCCTCGCGCGATCGGCCATGCGGCCAGCCTAGGGGCGCGCACGCCGCGCGCGGCGGGGAGGCTCGGCCTCGGCGACCCACGCGCCCGGCAGCCGCCGCCGCATCACCTCGAGCGCCTGCGGGCTCTCGTCGACGAGCAGGGCGCGCCGCCCGAGCGCCGTCGCGACCGCCCCGGTGGTGCCGGATCCCGCGAACAGATCGACGACGAGGTCGCCCGGCTCGCTCGAGGCCTGCACGATGCGGCGCAGCACCCCCTCCGGTTTCTGGGTCGGGTACCCGGTGCGCTCGCGGGAGTTCGTGGGCACGATCGTGTGCCACCACACGTCGGTCGGCAGCTTGCCGCGCGCCGCCTTCTCCGGGGTGACGAGCCCGGGCGCCATGTACGGCTCGCGGTCGACCGCGGCGGAGTCGAACCGGTAGCTCGCCGGGTCCTTGACGTAGACGAGGATCGTGTCGTGCTTCGCCGGCCAGCGGCGGGTGGCCTTGCCGCCGTAGTCGTAGGCCCAGATGAGCTCGTTGAGGAAGCACTCCCGCCCGAAGAGGGCGTCGAGCTCGACCTTGGCGTAGTGCGCTTCGCGGTAGTCGAGATGCAGGTAGAGCGTGCCCCGCTCGTCGAGCAGCCGCCGCGCCTGCTCGAGGCGCGGACGCAGGAACCCGACGTAGTCCTCGAACCGGTCGCCGTAGCCGGTGGCCGCGGCGTGCTCGCTGCGGTAGCGCACCCCGCCGAACCCGACCCGGTCGCCGTCCTCGTCGCGCACGGCGCGCAGCGGGCGGTGGCTCTGCCGGCGGCCGGTGTTGAACGGCGGGTCGAGATACACGAGGGCGGCGACGCCGTCCGGCAGCCCGGCGGTGACGGCGATGTTGTCGCCCCGCACGATCGCGGCCGCGGGGCGCTCGGCGAGCCAGGCCTCCGCATCCCACGCGCGCTCCATGGCGGCACCTTAACAAGCCGGGGGCCCTGGCCCCCGAAGGGGGAGCCCCCATCCGGGGAGCCTCCGTTCTGGGGTAAGAACTCGACGCCCGCTCAGCCCTACCGTCGAGATCGACTCGCACCCGAATCGAGTCCGTCGGCACGGCCGGCGCGTGCCCTCGCGCCGTCCCGCCGCAGTCGCGTACCCCCGTGCCTGCTCGCGTCGCCGTCGCGCCTGCAACCCGAGGTCCTCCCGTGCTCCGGCTTACCCGCACCCGTTCATCGCGTCCGCGCGCTCTCGCCGCCCTCCTGAGCGCGGTGCTCGTCGCCGCCGGCATCTCCGCCGTCGCGGCCGCGCCCGCGCTCGCCGCGGCCGCGCCCGCCTTCGACTGCTCCGCGCCGCGCTTCTTCGCGCAGGCGGGCGGCAGCTCCTCGACGCAGCTCAACGAGGGCTCGTACCTCTCCGACGGCACCTCGCAGTGGACTCCGCTGGGCGCGCAGGTCACCGGAGCCAACCTCTACAACGCCCTCGCCTTCAACCCGGTCGACGAGTACCTCTACGGGATCACGTACGGCTCGGCGGTCGGGCGCTTGGTGCGCATCGATCGCGCCGGGAACACCACCAACCTCGGCCAGACCAACCCCGCGCTGTCGACCTCGGTCTCGCTCTACGACTCGGGCGAGTTCGACGCTGCGGGCAACTACTACGTCGCGACGGGTAACGCGGGCGGCACCGGCGCCACCACGATCTACAAGCTCAGCGGCGTCGCCGCCGCCACCGGCACCACCGGCACGCGCCCGACCGTGTCGACGATCTCGCTCACCGGTCAGACCTCCGGCATGAGCTACGCCGACTTCACCTACAAGGCCGGCTACCTCTGGGCGACCCACTACGGCACCGGCGGCAACTACTTCTACCGGATCAACATCGACCCGGCGAACGGCACCGTCGGGCTCGTCGCGCGCTTCTCGGCCTCGGGCATCATCCCGGCGGCGAGTTACGGCTCGGCGTTCACGATGACCAACGGCAACCTCGCCTTCATCCACACCACCGCGGGGGCGACGCCGGCGCAGATGCACCAGGTGTCGGTCACGAACCCGAGCTCGGCGAGCCCGACCTTCGAGCTGGTCAGCTCGGTCGCGGCGCCGACCAACTCCTACTCCGACGCGAGCAACTGCCGCACCGCGCTGCCCGCCTCGCTCGCGCTCGTGAAGACCGGTCCCTCGACCGTCGTCGCCGGCGGGTCGATCACCTGGGATCTCGCGATCACCAACAACGGCCCCGGCGTCTCCTCGGGCTACGCGCTCACCGACTCGCTGCCGGCGGGCCTCAGCAACGTGACCGCGACGAGCTCGACCTCCGCGTGCGTGGTCAACGGCGCGCAGACCTCGATCACCTGCAACGGCGGCACCCTCGCCGTCGGGGCGGTCGGGCACATCACCGTCACCGCGACGGCGCCCACGACGATCGGGCAGATCGTCAACAGCGCGCGCGTCGTCGGCAACGAGGACCCGGATCCCGACCCGCCGGCCACCGCCGACACCCAGGTCGCGCAGTCGACCAGCGTCGACACCCCGATCGCGTACACCTCGCCGACGAGCCCGACCAGCGGCAACACCACGAGCGCCCAGGGCGGCACGGTCGTGCGCAGCGGCAGCACCTTCACCTACACGCCCCCGGCCGGCTACTCGGGCTACGACTCGTACAGCTACACGACCGCCTCCGGCACGACGACCGTCTACGTGACCGTCGCCCCGACCGCGGCGGCCGACACCGCCTCGACCTTCCAGGACACCCCGGTCACGGTGGCGCAGCCGACCCTGCTCGCCAACGACGCGGGCTCGGGCCTGACCGTCACGAGCGTGCAGTCGCCGGTCAACGGCACCGTCAGCCTGACCCCCTCGGGCGCGGTCTTCACCCCGGCCGGCGGCTACACCGGCCCCGCGAGCTTCACCTACACGGTCACCGACTCCTCGGGCCTGACGGCCACCGCGACCGTCAACGTGACCGTCGCGGCGACCCCGCCGGCTCCGGTCGCCGCGAACGACGACCTGAGCACCGGCTCGGGGGTCGCGCTCACGATCGTGCCGGGCGACCTCATCGGCAACGACAGCGGCTCGGGCCTCACGGTCAGCGCGATCGGCCCGGCCTCGAGCGGCACGGTCGCCTCGAACGGCTCCGGCGGTTGGACCTACACTCCCGCGCCCGGCTTCTCGGGAACCGCGACCTTCCCGTACACCGTGACGAACGGCGGCGGCTCCTCGAGCGCGACCGTGACCGTGACCGTGCGCCCCGACGCCGTGAACGACGCGGCCTCGGTCGCCGCGGGCGCGACCACGCCGATCGCCGTGCTCGCCAACGACCTCGGCTCGGCCACGACGGTCACCGCGGCCGGACCGGCCGCGCACGGCACCGTGACCTTCACCGCCTCGGGCGTCAGCTACACGCCGGCCGCCGGGTACTCCGGCACCGACAGCTTCAGCTACACGCTGACCGCCGACGGCGGCACCGACACCGCGACCGTCTCGGTCACCGTCGGCCCGGATGCGCGCGACGACTCCGCGAACGCCCTCTCCGGGGTGGCCACGCCGATCGCCGTGCTCGGCAATGACCTCGGCGCGAACCTCGCCGTGACCGGGGTCGGACCGGCCGCCCACGGCACGGTCGCCTTCACCGCGAGCGGTGTCACCTACACGCCCTCGTCGAGCTTCTCGGGCACCGACACCTTCAGCTACACGATCTCCGGCGACGGCGGCACGGACTCCGCGACGGTCACCGTGACGGTGCTGCCGGCCGCGGCGCCCGACAGCGCATCGACGCCCGCCGGGCAGGCGGTGGTGATCCCCGTGCTCGCCAACGACCGCGGCGCCGGCCTGAGCGTCGACGCCGTCACCACCGCGGCCGCGCACGGGACCGTCGCGATCGCCGGCGACGGTCTGAGCGTCACCTACACGCCGGTCGCCGGATTCTCGGGCACCGACACCTTCGTCTACCGCGCGACCGACGGCTCGGGCACCTCGACCGCCACCGTCACCGTGACGGTCGCACCGGTCGCGGTCGACGACAGCGCCTCGACGCGGTCGGGCACCGCCGTCTCGATCCCCGTGCTCACCAACGACCTCGGCGCCGGCAAGACCGTCACCGCGGTCACGCAGGGCGCCCGCGGCGCGGTGACCTTCACGCCCGCGGGGGTCTCCTACACCCCGCAGTCCAGCTTCTCGGGCACCGACACCTTCACCTACACGCTCGGCGCCGACGGCGGCAGCACGACCGCGACGGTCACGGTGACCGTCGCGCCGGATGCGGTCGACGACACCGCGATCGCCCTCTCCGGCGTCGTCACGCCGATCGCGGTGCGTCTCAACGACCTCGGCGCGAACCTCACCGTCACCGCGGTCGGCGCCGCCGGCCACGGGACCGTGAGCTTCACCCCGACCGGCGTGACCTACACCGCCGACGCGAGCTTCTCGGGCACCGACACGTTCAGCTACACGGTCACGGGCGACGGCGGCACCGACGCCGCGACCGTCACCGTGACCGTCATGCCGGTCGCGGTGGACGACGCCGCGACCACCGCAGCGGGCGTCGCGATCGACATCCCGGTGCTCGCCAACGACCGTGGATCCGCGCTCACCATCGACGCGGTCGGCACCGCCGGCCACGGCACCGTCGCGATCGTCGCCGGCCAGGTGCGCTACACGCCGGTGGCGGGCTTCTCGGGCACCGACACCTTCGGCTACACCGCGGCGGACGGCGGCGGCTCGGGCAGCTCGCTCGCGACCGTCACCGTCACCGTCGCGCCCGACGCGGTCGACGACACCGCGAGCGCCGCCCCCGGCGTCGCGCTGCCGATCGACGTGCTCGCCAACGACGTGGCGAGCGGTGCGACCGTCACGGCGGTGACGCAGGGGTCGAACGGCACCGTGGCGTTCACCGCGAGCGGCGTCACGTACACCTCGACGGGCGCGTTCTCGGGCACCGACACCTTCACCTACACGATCGTCGCCGACGGCGGCAGCGACACCGCGACCGTCACCGTGACGGTCGGCCCGGATGCGCGCGACGACTCCGCCTCGACCGACGCCGGCCAGGCCGTGACCGTTCCGGTGCTCGGCAACGACCTCGGCAGCAGCCTCGCCGTGACCGCGCACGGAGCGGCGAGCCACGGCACCGTCTCGCACACCGCGAGCGGCGTGACCTACACCCCGGCGGCGGGCTTCTCGGGCATCGACAGCTTCGACTACACGATCTCGGGCGACGGCGGCACCGACACCGCGACCGTCACCGTGACGGTCGGCCCGGTGGCGACCGCCGACACCGCCTCGGCGGTCTCGGGGCTCGTGACGCTCATCCCCGTGCTCGACAACGATCTCGGCACCGCGAAGTCGGTCGGAGCAGCCGGCCCCGCCGGCCACGGCACGGTCACCGTGACCCCGGGCGGCGTGAGCTACACGCCCGACCCGAACTTCTCGGGCACCGACACCTTCAGCTACACGCTGAGCGCCGACGGCGGCAGCGACACCGCGACCGTCACCGTGACGGTCGCGCCCGACGCGATCGCCGACACCGCCTCCACCGGGGCCGGCATCACCGTCAGCCTCGACCCGCGCGGCAACGACCACGGCACGGCGCTCGCGGTGACCGGGGTCGGCGCGGCGGGCCACGGCACCGTGACCTTCACCGCGACCGGGGTGACCTACACGCCCGCGGCGGGCTTCTCGGGCACCGACTCCTTCACGTACGCGCTGAGCGGCGACGGCGGCACCGACACCGCGACTGTCACGGTCACGGTGAGCCCGGCGGCGGTCGACGACACCGCGTCGGCCGTGTCGGGGGTCGCATCGTCGATCGACGTGCTCGCCAACGATCTCGGCGCCGCGCGCACCGTGACCGCGGCGAGCGACGGCGCGCAGGGCACCGTGACCTTCACCGCGACCGGCGTGACCTACACCCCCGCGGCGGGCTTCTCGGGCACCGACAGCTTCGAGTACACGCTCACGGCCGACGGCGGCACCGACACCGCCACGGTCACCGTGACGGTGGCGCCGCGCGCGATCGACGACAGCTCGTCGGCCGTGGCCGGCACGCCCGCGGCGATCGACGTGCTCGGCAACGACCGGGGCACCACGACCGCGGTGACCGGCGCGACCGACGGCGCGCACGGTACGGTCACGTTCACGCCGGCCGGTGTCGTGTACACCGCCTCGGCGAGCTTCTCGGGCACCGACACCTTCACCTACACGATGGCCGCCGACGGCGGCAGCGACACCGCGACCGTCACGGTGACGGTGCTGCCGTTCGCCGTCGACGACACCGTCACGAGCGTCGCCGGCGCCCCGGTGACCGTGCCCGTGCTCGCCAACGACCGCGGCGCCTCGCTGAGCGTCACCGGCGTCGGCACGCCCGGCCACGGCACGGCGAGCTTCACCGCGACCGGGGTGACCTACACGCCCACCGCGGGCTTCTCGGGCACCGACACCGTCACCTACACCGCGACCGACGGCTCGGCGACGACGACCGCGACGATCACCATCACGGTGCGCCCGGACGCGGTCGACGACACGGCGAGCACCGACGCCGGCTCGAGCGCGACGATCGCCGTGCTGGGCAACGACCTGGGCACCGGTCGCAGCGTCACCGCGGCGACCGACGGAGCGCACGGCACCGTGACCTTCACGGCGACCGGGGTGACCTACACGCCGGCACCGGGCTTCTCGGGCACGGACGTGTTCCGCTACACCCTGACCGCCGACGGCGGCACCGACACCGCCGACGTGACCGTCACCGTCGCGCCGGTGGCCCTGGCCGACAGTGCGTCGACGACCCCGGGGACGACCGTGGCGATCCCGGTGCTCGGCAACGACCTCGGCCTGCCGCGCTCCGTCACCGGCGTCACCGCTCCCGCGCACGGCACCGTCACCTTCACGCCCAGCGGGGTGACCTACACGCCGGCGACCGGCTTCACCGGGGTCGACACCTTCGTCTACACCCTGAGCGCCGACGGTGGCAGCGACACCGCGACGGTCACGGTCACGGTGAGCCCCGACGCGGTCGACGACAGCGCCGCGGCCCGCTCGGGCGTCGCCCGCACGATCGACGTGCTGGCCAACGACATCGGCGTGAGCCGGGTCGTCACCGGGGTCGGATCGGCCGCGCACGGCACGGTGAGCTTCACCGCGACCGGGGTGACCTACACCGCTGCGACGACCTACTCCGGCACCGACAGCTTCACGTACTCGATCGGCGCCGCCGGCGGCACCGACACCGCGACCGTCACGGTCACGGTGAGCCCCGACGCGATCGACGACGCGCGCAGCACGCCCGCCGAGACGCCGATCAGCTTCGACCCACGGGGCAACGACCGCGGCGTCGGCATCGATGTCACGGGGCTCGGCACCGGGGCGGATGCGCCCGCCAACGGCGTCGCGACCTTCACCGCCGGTCAGATCACCTACACACCCGCCGCCGGCTTCTCGGGCACCGAGGTGTTCACCTACTCGATCGTCGGCGCCGGCGGAGTCGACACCGCGACGGTGACGATCCTCGTGACCCCGACGACCGCCCGCGACGCGCTCATCACCCCCGTCGACACGGCGAAGACGATCGACCCGCGCCCGAACGACCGCGGAACGGGTCTGCAGGTGACCGCCGCGACCGCCGGCGCGCACGGCACGGTGACCTTCACCGCGAGCGGCGTGACCTACACGCCCGACGCCGGCTTCTCGGGCACCGACGCGTTCACCTACACGGTGACCGACGCGGGGGCCCAGGAGGCCGTCGGCACGGTCGACGTCGTCGTCTCGCCGAGCTCGCCCGACGACACCGGCTCCACGACGGTCGGAGTGCCGGTCGAGATCGACGTGCTCGCCAACGACTCCGGCACCGGCCTCGGCGTGACCGCCGTGACCGTGCCGGCGCACGGCACCGCCGCGGTGGCGCCCTCCGGTCGGGTGCTCTACACACCGGAGCCCGGCTTCTCAGGCATCGACGGATTCGACTACACCGCGCAGGACGGCGCGAGCTCCACCTCGGGCGCCCACGTGACGGTGTTCGTCGCGCCGGACGCGGTCGACGACACGGCGAACACGCACGGCGCCGACACGGTGCTGCTCGCGCCCGACGCGAACGACTCCGGCACCTCGCTCGTCGTGAGCGACCCGGTGCTGCTGTCGGGGCAGGGCGACGTGGCCCTCGAGGGCAACTCGGTGCGCTACACGCCGCCGAGCGACTTCAGCGGCCAGGCGATCATCCGCTACACCGTGACCGACCCCGACGGTCTCACCGACACCGCCGAGATCGAGGTGACGGTCGAGCCCGGTGCGATGCCCGACGACTACCTGCTGCCGATGAACTCGAGCGAGGACCTCGCGGTGCTCGACAACGACCACGGCTGGAGCCTGCAGATCGACTCCGCGACCGTGCCGACGACGGGTGTCGCCGCACCCAAGGTCGCCTCCGGTCTCGTCGCCTACACGACGCGCCCCGGCTTCGTCGGTCTCGACACCTTCAACTACACGATCCGCGACGGGAACGGGATGCTCGCGAGCACCGCCGTGAAGGTGCGGGTTCTGGCGGTCACGCTCGCGAGCACGGGCGCGACCCCGTGGGTGCTCGCCGCGGGCGCCTTCGCCGCGACCCTGGTCGGCGCGATCGCGCTGATCGTGGCCCGGCGGAAGAAGACGGTCGGGCGGCACGCCGCCTGACCCGGTCGCCGGGGTCCGGACATCGGGTGTCCGGGCCCCGACGAGCGGCCGGTGCGACGGCGGGCGATAGCCTCGGCGGCGTGAGCGAACCGGGCGCAGGCGGGCCGGGATCCCGCGAGCCCGGTGACCGCGAACGGGACGCCGGCGAGCCTCCCGAGGTCGAGCTCGCCGTCGGTGTCGGGCCCTGGCCCGGCGATCCGACCGACTACCCCGACGACCCGCGCTACGACCGCGAGCTGCTCGCCCACGGCGACCGCCGCAACGTCGCCGACCGCTACCGCTACTGGAGCGTCGAGGCGATCACCGCCGAGCTCGACACCCGCCGCCAGCCGGTGCACGTCGCGATCGAGAACTGGGGTCACGACCTCAACATCGGGTCGATCGTGCGCACCTCGAACGCGTTCCTCGTCGCCGAGGTGCACATCGTCGGGCGCCGCCGGTGGAACCGGCGCGGCGCCATGGTGACCGACCGGTACCAGCGCATCCGGCACCACGACGATCTGGCCGACCTGCGCGCGTGGGCCTCGGGCGCGGGGGTGCCGATCGTCGCGGTCGACAATGTCGCGGGATCCGTCGACGTGCTCGACGCGGACCTCCCGCCCGCCTGCGTGCTGCTCTTCGGGCAGGAGGGGCCGGGTCTCACGGCGGAGGCGCTCGCGGCCGCGGACTCGGTCGTGCACATCCGCCAGTACGGTTCGACCCGCTCGCTCAACGCAGGCGCCGCCGCGGCGATCGTGATGCACGAATGGGTGCGGCGGCACGGCGGGGAGCCGCCGGCGTGAGCGACCCGAGCGCCGACGGCCCCGCCCGATACGATGGGGTGTAATCCCGTTCGACACCGCCCGTTCGGGCGAGGGGAGAGGCCATGCCCGGCATCGTTCTGATCGGCGCCCAGTGGGGCGACGAGGGCAAGGGCAAGGCGACCGACCTGCTCGGCGACCGCGTCGACTACGTCGTCAAGTTCAATGGCGGCAACAACGCCGGCCACACCGTCGTCATCGGCGACAAGAAGTTCGCGCTGCACCTGCTGCCCTCCGGCATCCTGAGCCCCGGCGTGACGCCCGTCATCGCGAACGGCGTCGTCATCGACGTCGAGGTGCTCTTCGACGAGCTGACCGCGCTGGGCGCGCGCGACGTCGACGTGTCGAAGCTCCTCGTGAGCGGCAACGCGCACGTCATCACGAGCTACCACCGCACCCTCGACAAGGTGACCGAGCGCTTCCTCGGCAAGCGCCAGATCGGCACCACGGGGCGCGGGATCGGGCCCAGCTACGCCGACAAGATCAACCGGGTCGGCATCCGCATCCAGGACCTCTTCGACGAGAAGATCCTGCGGCAGAAGGTCGAGGGCGCCCTCGACCAGAAGAACCACCTGCTCGTCAAGGTGTACAACCGCCGCGCGATCTCGGTCGACGAGGTCGTCGACGACCTGCTGCAGTACACCGAGCGGCTGCGGCCGATGGTCGCCGACACCTCGCTCGTGCTGAACCAGGCGCTCGACCGCGGCGAGACGGTGCTGTTCGAGGGCGGTCAGGCGACGATGCTCGACGTCGACCACGGCACGTACCCCTTCGTCACCTCCTCGAACGCGACCTCGGGCGGCGCGGCGACCGGCTCGGGCGTGGCGCCCAACCGCTTCGACCGCGTGATCGCCGTCGTCAAGGCCTACACGACGCGCGTGGGCGCCGGGCCGTTCCCGACCGAGCTGCTCGCCCCGGAGGGCGACTGGGCGTACACGGCGAAGGCGGGCGAGTTCCTGCGCAGCGCCGGCTTCGAGTTCGGCACCACGACCGGACGCCCGCGCCGCTGCGGCTGGTACGACGCCCCGATCGCGCGCTACGCCGCGCGGATCAACGGCGTCACCGACTTCGTGCTCACGAAGCTCGACGTTCTCACCGGCCTCGAGCGGATCCCGGTCTGCGTCGCCTACGACGTCGACGGCACCCGGCACGACGAGGTGCCCTACTCGCAGAGCGACTTCCACCACGCCACGCCCATCTACGAGGAGCTGCCCGGCTGGAGCGACGACATCTCCGGCGCGCGAGAGTTCTCCGACCTGCCCCGCGCGGCCCAGGACTACGTGCTCGCGCTCGAGGAGATGTCGGGCTCGCGCATGTCGGCCATCGGCGTCGGCCCGGCGCGCGACGCGATCATCGCCCGGCACGACCTGGTCTGAGCGGGCGCGGTCGCTCGCCGACCGCCCTGAGCGGGCGCGGGCCGTCGCCGACCGCCCTGAGTATGGCCTGAGCGCTCTCCGAGCGGTCGGGGCGCTCTGGCAGCCTGGACCCGGAGGTGCCCCATGAGCCTGTTCTCCCGCCCGCGCGACACCCCGCCCGGCCCCGTCGCCCGCCTGTGGAGCGACCGCACCGGGCGCCTGGCCACCCGGAGCCTGCAGGCGCTCATCGTGATCGCGATCGTCGCGGTCGTGATCTTCGCGCTCACCCGGGTGCCGCTGCTCGTGATCCCCGTTCTCATCGCGCTGATCTTCGCGAGCGCGCTGTCGCCGCTCGTCGACCTGCTGCAGCGCGCGCACATCCCGCGGGTGCTCGGCACCGTGCTCGTGCTGCTGCTCGCGCTCGCCGTGCTCGGCGGGGTCGGATGGTTCATCTACGTCTCCGTGCGCGACCAGGGCGGCGAGCTCATCGCCTCGGCGCAGGACGGCATCGACCAGTTCGTCGGATGGCTGACGAGCCTCGGCGTCGGGATCGACCAGATCCAGTTCGACGACGTGCGTCAGCGCGTGGTCGACTTCGTCACCAGCGCCCGGTTCGGGACCGGCGCGCTCGCCGGCGTGTCCGCCGTCGCCGACCTCCTCACCGGCCTCGCGGTCATGGTGGTGACCCTGTTCTTCTTCCTGCTCGACGGTCGGCGCATCTGGGCCTTCCTGCTGCGCCCCTTCGAGGGGGAGGGTTACGCGCGGGCCCGCCGGGTCGGCCGGGCCGTCACCCACAGCCTCGGCTCCTACCTGCGCGGCACCGCGATCGTCGCGGCGGCGGACTCGCTGCTCATCGGCGTCGGGCTCTTCGCCGTCGGGGTGCCGCTCGTGGTGCCGCTCATCGCGATCATCTTCTTCACCGCGTTCATCCCGATCGTCGGGGCGCTGATCGCGGGCCTGCTGGCCGCGACCCTCGCCCTCGTGGCGAACGGCCCGGTGGCGGCGCTCATCATCGTCGCGGTGGTCATCGCGGTGAACCAGATCGACGGCAACGTGCTGCAGCCGCTCGTGCAGGGCTCCTCGCTCAAGCTGCACCCGCTCGCGATCCTGCTGGCCCTGACCGCGGGCACCGTGCTGGGCGGCCTCGCCGGCACGCTCCTCGCGGTGCCGATCGTGGCCGCCGCCTGGGCGGCGGTCGTCGTGTGGGACGGCCCGGACACGCCCGCCTGGTTCGCGCGCAAGAAGCGACCCGAACCCCGCTGAGCGGCGGCGGTCTCAGGCCGCGAACGGCGGCTGGCCGCTGAACAGCCAGACGGCGAAGTACACCCCGAGCGCGGCGGGGATCACCGCGACCGCGAGCGCGAGCACGCCGTCCGCGACGGTCGCCTCGCGCGCCGCCTCGGGATCCGCCCCCCTCATACCGGAGACGGCCACGCCGCGCGGGCGGTTCGGCCCGAACTGGTGGGCGAAGGGACGCCCGGCGGCGTCGATCGTGCCGAGGAAGGCGACCGCGGGGCTCCAGCACAGCAGGATCCACAGCGGCACCCCGCCCATCGCGATGAAGAGCACGCCCGGCACGAGGAACCCCCAGGCGAGCACCGGCACGCCCGCGATCAGGAACGCGATGCCGAGCCCGAGGAACAGGATCGGCCAGGCCCACGCGACGAGCGGCATGCCGAAGCCGCGCGCGAACAGGAGCGAGAGGCCGACCGCGATGAACCCGCCGAAGATCGACAACGGCGCGGCGGCGGCGACCGCGTCGGGGCACTCGACGGCGATCTCGTAGGGGCCGCCGGAGGCGCAGAAGCCGCCGAGGCCCATGACGACCGCGGCGCTCTGATAGAGCAGCGCGAAGCAGAACGCGAAGGCCGCCCAGGAGACGATGGCCCCCGCGACGCGCCACCCGGGCGCGGCGAAGCGTGACATGGCCATACCGTAGTGCTCGTGACGGCCGTGCGACCCCCGCTCGCTCCGCTCGCGGGGCGCGGCGTGATCCTCGAACCGATGGGCCCCGAGCACGACGAGGGCCTGTACCGCGCGCTCGCCCGCCCCGAGGTGTTCGCGGGCGGCTGGGGCGGCGGCCCGGCCGGGCTCGTGAGCGATCCGGCCGGTTTCGCGGCGTGGATGGCGCGCTACTACTCGGCGCCCCCGCGCGGCACGAGCACGACCCGCTTCGACTTCGTGGTGCGTGCGCGCGCCGACGACGGGTCGGCGGGCGAGGTGCTGGGAGCGACCACCCTCGGCGACTTCGACGAGGCGGCGGGCTCGGCGCATATCGGCTGGACGGCGTACGCGCCCGAGGTCTGGGGCACGCGGGTCAACCCCGAGTGCAAGCTGCTGCTGCTCGGGCTCGCGTTCGACGCCGGCTACGAGCGGGTGAAGCTGCAAGCCGATGCGGTGAACGCGCGCTCGCGCGCCGCGATCGCGAAGCTCGGCGCGGTGTTCGAGGGCGTGCTGCGCCACGACCGGCCGCGGGCCGACGGCTCGTGGCGCGACACCGCGGTGTACTCGATCCTGCGCGAGGAGTGGCCGGCGGTGCGCGCCGGGCTCGAGGCGCGGCTCGCGGGCGACTGAGCCGGATCTCCGGCGGAGGCCGTCGCGCGCGGCGCGGACGGTTCCGCCTAGGCTCGGAGGCATGACCGCCTCGCCCGCCCCCGCGGCGCCGGACCCCGCGGCCGACCCCGCGGTCGCGGCCGAGCTCGCCCGGCTCCGGCAGAGCATCGACAACATCGACGCCGCCCTCGTGCACCTGCTCGCCGAGCGCTTCAAGGCGACCCAGGCGGTCGGCCGGCTGAAGGCCGACACCGGGCTGCCGCCCTCCGACCCCGACCGCGAGCGCCGTCAGATCTCGCGGTTGCGCGAGATCGCCGTCGAGGCCCAACTCGACCCCGAGTTCGCCGAGAAGTGGTTCACCTTCGTGGTCGCCGAGGTCATCCACCACCACGAGCGGATCGCGCAGAGCGGCAGCATCGACGTCGTGCCGGGCGCCGACGGGCCCGCGTCGTGACGGATCTCGCCTGGGATCCCCGCGCCCTGCCCCGCCAGGACGGTCGACGGATCGTCATCACCGGCGCGACCGCGGGCATCGGCTACTTCGCGGCGGAGCAGCTCGCCGCCGCCGGCGCCGACGTGGTGCTCGCCGCGCGCTCCCAGGAGAAGACCCGGCGCGCGATCGACGCGATCCGCGACCGGGTCGGCGCGAGCGTCACGAGCGTGCGGCTCGACCTCGCCTCGCTCGACTCGGTGCGTCGGGCCGCCGACGAGCTCGCGGGCGGCACCGCGATCGACGCGCTCGTCAACAACGCGGGGCTCGTGATCCCGCCCGGTCGGCGCCGCGAGACCGAGGACGGGCTCGAGCTGCTCGTGGGCGGCAACTTCGTCGGGCACTTCGCCCTCACCGCGCGGCTCTGGGGCGCCCTCGCCCCCGGCGCGCGCGTCGTGGGCCTCGGCAGCATGGCGACGCGCATGGTGCGCCTCGACCCCGACGACCTCATGTCGACGCGTCGCTACCGCCCCTTCCGGGCCTACGGCCTCAGCAAGCACGCCGTGCACGGCTTCGGGTTCGAGCTCGACCGCCGGCTGCGCGCGGCCGGATCGGCGCGCACGAGCGTCGTCGCGCATCCCGGCTACGCGGTGAGCGAGCTCGCCGACCGGGTGCCGGGCATCAATGACGAGAAGGGCTTCTCGCACCGGGTGGCCGGCGCGCTCTCGGCGCCTGTCGCGCAGGGCAAGGATCACGGCGCCTGGCCCGTCGTGCGCGGTGCGATCGATCGCGAGCTCTCCGGGGGCGAGTTCCTCGGTCCGGGCGGGCTGATGGGTCTGCGCGGTGCCCCCACGGTGCAGGCGCCCGCGCCCTCGAGCGCGGATCCGGCCTTCGGCGCGCGGCTGTGGGCGCTCGCCGAGGCCTGGTCGGGCGAGCGCTTCGACGTCGCGGCGGACTGACTCCGCGCACGGGCTCAGCCGTCGTCCGCCCGACGCGCGCGGCGGGTCGCGAGCTCGACGGCGAGCGAACCCGCGATGCCGCCACCGACCGCGATCGCCACCACCGCGGGCGACGGTGAGCCCAGACGCAGGAACTGGGTCGCCGCGGGGACGGCGAGCACGAGCGCGAGCCCGGCGTACGCCGCGACCAGCACGAGCACGGTGACCGGTCGGTAGGGGCGGGCCAGGATCGACAGAACCCAGAGCGCCGAGATCGTGAGCGTGATGACCGCGGCCGTCTGCACGACATCCTCCGGCGAGCCGAGCAGTCGAACCCCCATCGCCACGGCGAGGAGCGCCGCCCCGACCGCGAGGCCCGCGGGGAGGCAGAAGCGCGCCGAGCGCCGGAGGAATCCCGAACGGTACGGCCGGGTGTTCGGCAGCAGCGCGAAGACCAGGGCGGGAAGGCCGATGGTGAGCCCGTCGACGACCGAGAGCTGCCGGGGCAGGAAGGGGTAGGGCCACAGCACGAGGCCGTACACGACGGCGAACAGCACCGCGTACGCGGTTTTGGACAGGAACAGCTTCGCGAGCCGCTCGACGTTCGCGATCACGCGCCGTCCCTCCGCGAGGATGTGCGGCATCCGGTCGAAGCGGTCGTCGAGCAGCACCAGCTGGGCGACCGCGCGGGTCGCCGGAGCGCCGGACGCCAGCGCGATCCCGAGATCGGCCTGCTTGAGGGCGAGCGCGTCGTTGACGCCGTCGCCGGTCATCGCGACGGTGTGGCCGAGGCGCTGCAGCGAGGCGATCATGGCCTTCTTCTGCTCCGGGGTCACCCGGCCGAACACCCGCTCGCGGTCCATCACGGCGTCGAGCCCGCCCTCGTCGCGGGGCAGTCGTCGCGCGTCGAATCCGTCGCCGTCGAATTCGACGCCGGCTTCGCGCGCGACGACGGCGACCGTGCGCGGGTCGTCGCCGGAGATCACCCGCACCTCGACGCCCTCCTCGCGGAAGAACGCCAGCGTCCGGGGCGCGTCGGGACGCACCTTCTCGCGCAGCGCGAGGACCGCGACCGGTGCGAGGCCGGACGGCAGCACCAGCCCCGCGGTGCCCGGCTCGTCGAGCGCCGCATCGGTGCGGGCCAGCAGCAGGGTTCGCAGCCCGCGGGCCGCGAGCTCGCGGCTCGAGGCCAGGTGTGCCTCGTCCACGAGGATGACGTCGGGCGCACCCAGCACCCAGGTCCCGGCCGACTCGCCCTCGAGCTCGACCGCACTCCACTTGAGCGCCGACGAGAAGGGCACCCGCGCCCCGGCCGGTCCCGTCGAGGCCGGAAAGTCCGCGCGCAGGGCGACGAGTGTCGGGTTGGCGTGCTCGTCGGCGGCGATCCGGGCCAGCGCCGTCTCCCAGCCGGGTGCGGGGTCGTCGACCGGTTCGACGGTGTCGAGTACGAGCCGACCCTCAGTCAGGGTGCCGGTCTTGTCCAGGCAGAGCATGTCGACCCGGGCGAGGCCCTCGACGGCGGCGAGCTCCTGCACGAGCACCTTGCTGCGCACCAGCCGCACGGCGCCGAGCGTGAGTGCGACCGAGGTCATGAAGACGAGCCCCTGCGGGATCATCGCGATCAGGCTCCCGGCCGCGCGGTCGACCGCGTCGCGCCATGCGCCCGAGTCGATCGCCGGACCCCAGCCCCCGGCCGCCTGGATCTGACCGTTCACGATCAGGGCCCCGACCGGCAGCAGCAGGGCGGTGATCCACCGGATGATCCGTGCGAGCGCGCCGCGCAGTTCGCTGCGCACGAGGGAGAAGCGCCGGGTCTGGGCGGTGATCCGCGCCGCGTAGGAGTCGGCGCCGACCCGCACCGCTCTCGCCAGGCCCAGACCCCCCACCACGCTCGATCCGGAGAGCAGCTCCCCGCCCGGTGCGGAGGCCACCGGATCGGCCTCCCCCGTCAGCAGGGACTCGTCGAGCTCGAGCCCGGTCGCCTCGATCACGACCGCGTCCGCCGCGACCTGGTCGCCGGCGGAGAGCACGAGCAGGTCGTCGAGGACCACCGACTCGACGGGCAGCTCGAGGTCGACGTCCCGACCCTCGGCATCGACCCGGCGCACCCGCACCCGCGGGGCGTTCAGCACCGCGAGGCGGCCGAGCGTGATCTTCGCGCGGAACTCCTGCGCCGCCCCGATGAGCGCGTTCGCGACGGCGAACAGCCCGAAGAGCGCATCCGGCCAGTAGCCGAGCACGAGCAGCAGCACCGCGAGGCCGACGACCACGCCGTTGAACAGAGTGAGCACGTTGGCGCGCAGGATCCCCGCGAACGAACGCCCCGTTCCGCGCGGCAGCCGATTCACCTGGCCCAGCGCCCGGCGCTCGGCGACCTCCTCCGGGGTCAGTCCCGTGATCGCCGCCACGGAGGGAGGCTAACGACCGGCGAGCGTGTGCCCGGGGGTCCCAGGTCCCACGGGGTGGCGGAGGCGGGAGTCGGCCGCGACCGCCTCAGTGGGCGGCGTCGTGGTGGAACCGGGCCAGCGGTGCCGTGTGCACCGCCCGCAGCTCGTCGAGCGGCAGGGCGAACAGCCCCTGCACCTCGAGCGCCGCCTCCGACCCCGCGCCGCCGTCGGTCACGCCGATGCGCAGCACGGGGACCCCGCGGCCCTCGCACAGCCGGGTGAACTTGACGTCCTCCTCGCGCGGGACGGCCACGACCGCGCGCGCGCCGGACTCGGAGAACAGGGCGGTCGCCGCATCCACGCCGTCGCGCTCGAGCACGTCGTCGAGCCACACGCGGGCGCCGACCCCGAAGCGCAGGCAGCCCTCGGCGAGCGCCGCGATCAGGCCGCCGTCGGAGAGGTCGTGCGCCGCGTTGAAGAGTCCCTCGTGCGCGCCCGCGGCGAGCAGCTCGCCCAGGTCCTTCTCGGCCGCGAGGTCGACCGCGGGCGGCCGGCCGCCGAGGTGGTCGTGCACGACCCCGGCCCAGGCGGAGCCGTCGAGCTCGAGCCGCGTGGTGCCCAGCAGGTAGAGGTTGTCGCCCGCGTCCTGCCAGCCCGAGGGCACCCGACGCGCGACGTCGTCGATCATGCCCAGCACCGCGACCACCGGGGTGGGGTGGATCGGCACGTCGCCGGTCTGGTTGTAGAAGCTCACGTTGCCGCCGGTGACCGGGATGCCGAGCTCGAGGCAGCCGTCGGCGAGGCCGGTGACCGCCCGCTCGAACTGCCACATCACCTCGGGGTTCTCGGGGCTGCCGAAGTTGAGGCAGTCGGAGACGCCGATCGGCGTCGCGCCCGTCACGGCGACGTTGCGGTAGGCCTCGGCGAGCGCGAGCTGCGCGCCCGCGTAGGGGTCGAGCTGGCCGTAGCGCCCGTTCGCGTCGGTCGCGACCGCGACGCCGAGGCCGCTGCTCTCGTCGACCCGGATCATCCCCGCGTCGTCGGGGGAGCTGAGCGCCGTGTTGCCGAGCACGTAGCGGTCGTACTGGCTCGTGATGCGGCTCGCGTCGGCGAGGTTGGCGCTGCCCAGCAGCGCGAGGGACTGCGCGCGCAGCTCGGCGCCCGCGGCGGGGCGGGGCAGGCGCCCGGCGGTGTCCGCCTGCAGCGCGTCGAGCCACGCGGGGCGGTGGAAGGGCCGCTCGTAGACCGGGCCGTCGACCGCGACCGTGCTCGGGTCGACGTCGACGATCGTCTCGCCGCGCCAGGTGATGACGAGCCGGCCGTCGCCGGTGACCTCGCCGAGCACGCTCGTCTCCACCTCCCACTTCGCGGTCACCGCGAGGAAGGCGTCGAGCTTGTCGGGCGCGACGACCGCCATCATGCGCTCCTGGCTCTCGCTCATGAGGATCTCCTCCGGCGTGAGCGAGGGGTCGCGCAGCAGCACCGCATCGAGTTCCACCCGCATGCCCGAACCGCCGTTCGCCGCGAGCTCGGAGGTCGCGCACGAGATGCCGGCAGCGCCGAGATCCTGGATGCCCTCCACGAGCCCGGCGTGGAACAGCTCGAGGCAGCACTCGATGAGCACCTTCTCGGCGAAGGGATCCCCGACCTGCACGCTCGGCCGCTTCCGGCCGCTGTTCTCCTCGAAGCTCTCGGAGGCGAGGATCGACGCGCCGCCGATGCCGTCCCCGCCCGTGCGCGCGCCGAAGAGCACCACCCTGTTGCCGGCGCCGGTCGCGGAGGCGAGGTGGAGATCCTCGTGCCGCAGCACCCCCACCGCGAGCGCGTTGACGAGCGGGTTCGCCTGGTACACCGGGTCGAACCAGGTCTCGCCGCCGATGTTGGGCAGGCCCAGGCAGTTGGCGTAGAAGCTGATGCCGCCGACGACGCCGGGCAGCACGCGGGCGGTGTCGGGGTGGTCGACGGCGCCGAAGCGCAGCGCGTCCATGACGGCGACCGGGCGCGCGCCCATCGAGATGATGTCGCGCACGATGCCGCCGACGCCGGTCGCGGCGCCCTGGAAGGGCTCGACGTAGCTCGGGTGGTTGTGGCTCTCGATCTTGAAGGTGACCGCCCAGCCGTCGCCCAGGTCGAGCACGCCGGCGTTCTCGCCCATGCCGACCATGAGCCGCTCGCGCATGCGGTCGTCGACCTTGCGGCCGAACTGGCGCAGGTGCACCTTCGAGCTCTTGTAGGAGCAGTGCTCGCTCCACATGACCGAGTACATGGCCAGTTCGGCGCCGGTGGGGCGGCGGCCGAGCAGCTCGCGGATGCGCGCGAACTCGTCGTCCTTCAGCCCGAGGGCCGCGTACGGCAGCTCGCGCTCGGGGGTGCTGGCGGCGTGGGCGACCGAGTCGATCATCGGCGCCAGCCTACCGGCGGGGCCGGGCGGTCGCGCCGCGCGCGGACGGCTCGCGAGGGCCGATCGCCTCAGGCCGCCGGGGTGGAGCTCTGCGTCGGCGAGGGCAGGCTCGCCGCGCCCCAGGTGACCGGCTGCGCGTAGTACGGCGTCTCGTCCGGCGTCGGCTGGTACGGCGTGGAGGCGTCGATGTCGAACCAGCGCACACCCGTCACGGGCGCGCCGCCGGCCGGGGCGAGCACGACGAAGCAGCCGAGGCCGACGTCGGGGCGATCCTCCAGGGTCTCGACGGTGAGCGGGCACGGGATCGGGGTGCCGTCGGCGTCCTCGACGCGCGAGCCCTCGGCGCCGTCGGCCGCGACCGGGATGAGGTAGGCGGTGACGCCCCGCTCCGCCGCGGTCGGCCAGGCGTATTGGTACTCGACGTAGTAGGGGGTCTCGCCCGCGAAGGCCTGGGGGTTGGCGACGATGTCGAGCCAGCTCTCGGGATCGCCCGCGACGATGCCGAGCACCGCGAGGCCGACGGCGGCCTGCTGCTCCCCGATCGGTAGCCACGCCGGCTCGCCGAAGGCGAGGTTCGCGCCGGGTGCGACCGCGACCGCCGCCGAGGCGTCGGGGAACTCGATCGCCGTGATGTCGGGCTCCGGGCTCGCGCAGGCCGCGAGCGCGCCGGCGATCACGGCGAGGGCGGCGATCGCGGACGCGCGGGAGGCGAGGTGGCGCACCCCTCGATCCTAGGCAGCGCCGCCCGACGGGCCGCGGAGGCGGCCCCCGGTCGCTGCGGGGCGAGCGCCCCGGCCGCTTCGCTACCGTGGGGGTCGGAGACCGACCGACGAGGGGAGATCCGTGTCCGACGCGCTGGCCGAGTTCTGGGCCGTGTGGTCCTCGTACCTGATCGCCCTCGCCGTCGGGGTCGCGATCGCCTTCGCCATCACCGTGATCGCGCACATCCCGTTCCGATTCCTGGCGCGGCGCTTCGGGTGGGACCGCGACGCGCTCGGCAAGGTGCGGCGCCGGTTCCGCATCGTGCTCATCGTCGTCGCGTTCTACGTCGCCGACGTCGCCTTCCTGCCCGCCGTGGTCGACGACCTGACGAGCGCGCGGCTGGAGCACCTGCATCGAATCGTGCTGATCGCCTCGAGCGGGTGGCTGCTCGCGGCGGTCGTGGCCTTCTTCTTCCGCCTCGCGGTCGCGCGCTTCCCGGTCGACGTCGAGGACAATCGGGTCGCGCGCCGGGTGCAGACGCAGGTGCTCATCCTGCGCCGCCTCTCGAACGTCGTGATCGGCGTGGTGACCCTCGGCGCGATCCTGCTGACCTTCGAGGGCGTGCAGGCGGTCGGGGCGAGCCTGCTCGCCTCCGCGGGCCTCGCCTCGGTGATCGCCGGTCTCGCGGCGCAATCGGTGCTCGCCAACCTCTTCGCGGGGTTGCAGCTCGCGTTCAGCGACGCGATCCGCGTCGACGACGTCGTGATCGCGAACGGCGAGTGGGGGCGCATCGAGGAGATCACGCTCACCTACGTCGTGCTCCACACCTGGGACGACCGCCGGATCGTGCTGCCCTCGACCTACTTCACGACGACGCCGTTCCAGAACTGGACCCGCAGCGGCAGCGCGCTCATCGGTGCCGTCGAGCTGGACCTCGACTGGCGGGTGAGCCCGTCCGCGATGCGCGAGCGGCTCGACGAGTTCCTCGCGGGGCAGAAGCTCTGGGACGGCCGCACGAAGGCCCTGCAGATCACAGACGCGACGAACGGCTGGGTGCGGGTGCGCATCCTCGTCTCGGCGGCCAACTCGGGCGCGCTCTGGGATCTGCGGTGCAACGTGCGCGAGGCGATGGTCGAGTGGGTGCACGAGGAGGGGCCCTCGGGGATCCCGCGGCAGCGCGTGCAGATGGTCGAGGCCGAGAAGCGGCCCGGCCGCCGGCGGGGGCGCGCCGCCGACGAGGAGCACGAGGGCGTCTTCAGCGGATCCGCCGAGGCCGAGAAGCGGGCGGAGACCTACACCAAGTCGATGCCGATCGTGCGGCCGACGACGGCGCAGCTCGAAGTCCCGAAGGGGCCGCGCGCCGCGGACGCGCCCGCGTCGTCGGGCACCGACTCCGGGGCGGGCGCCCGCACGGTCGACGCCGACGACTGAAGGGCCGGTCCCGTCAGGGGCCCGGCGGCGTCAGGCGCGGGCGAGCACCGACTCGAGCGCGGAGCGGAAGAACTCCAGCCCGTCGACCCCCGAGCTCATCGCGGCGGGGGTGTCGGGCCCGAAGCCCGGTTCGACGGCGTGCTCGGGGTGCGGCATGAGGCCGACGACGTTGCCGCGCGCGTTCGTCAGTCCCGCGATGTCGCGCAGCGAGCCGTTCGGGTTGACGTCGAGGTAGCGGAAGGCGACGAGCCCCTCGCCCTCGAGCCGGTCGAGCTCGTCGTCGGTGGCGATGTAGCCGCCCTCGCCGTTCTTGAGCGGGATGGTGATCTCCTGGCCCGGCTCGAAACGGCTCGTCCACGCGGTGCCCGCGTTCTCGACGCGCAGACGCTGGTCGCGGCAGACGAAGTCGCCGTGGTCGTTGCGGATCAGGCCGCCGGGCAGCAGGTGCGCCTCGACGAGCACCTGGAATCCGTTGCAGATGCCGAGCACCGGCATCCCCGCGTGCGCGGCATCGATGATCTCCGCCATGATCGGGCTGCGCGCCGCGATCGCACCGCAGCGCAGGTAGTCGCCGTAGCTGAAGCCGCCGGGCAGCACGATCGCGTCCACGCCGTGCAGGTCGTGCTCGCCGTGCCAGAGCGCGACCGGCTCGCCGCCGGCGATCCGCACGGCGCGCTGCGCGTCGCGGTCGTCGAGCGATCCGGGGAAGGTGACGACCCCGACGCGGGTCACGCGTCGGCTCCGATCGAACAGGCGCGGGTCACGCGTCGGCTCCGAACGGCCGGGCGCGGGTCACGCGTCGGCCTCGTCGAGCACCGAGATGCCGATGACGTCTTCGATTACGTCGTTGCTCAGCAGCTCGGCCGCGAGCCGCTCGGCCTCGGCGCGCACCTCGTCGGTGACCGGGCCGTCGACGTGCAGCTCGAAGCGCTTGCCGATCCGCACCCCGTCGACCGCGCCGACGCCGCTGCGGGCGATGGCCGCCGCGACGGCCTTGCCGGCCGGGTCGAGAAGCTCGGGCTTGGGCATGACCTCGACGACGATCGTGGGCACGCGACCTCCGGGTGCGGGAGCGGAACGTCGCGGGCGATGGCCGCCGCGACGGTCTCAGTCTAGGGCGAGGGTCTGCAGCGGCCCCGGCCAGCGCGCGAGGGAGGCGGCGATGAGCCGGGCGTTGGCGGCGTCGGGTCCGGTGGCCCAGGCGCGGGCGGCCTCCGGGGTCTTGCCCGAGGCGACGTGGCGCGCCACGAGCCGGTCGAGGCGGATCTCCTCCGGCACCTCGAGCGCGATCGCCGCGTCGAGCAGCGGCCCGACCCGCTCCCACCCACCTGTGTCGTGCAGCAGGTAGTTGCCTTCGACGATGGCGATCCGCACCTCGGGGCCGATCGTCAGCGCGCCGGGGACGGGCTCCTCGATCGCGCGGTCGAACAGCGGTGCCCGCACCGCGCCGTCGTCGGCGCGCACCGCGGCGAGGGTCGCGACGAATCCGTCGACGTCGAAGGTGTCGGGGGCGCCCATGCGCTCCCGGCGGCCGAGGCGCACGAGTTCGGCCTGCGGCAGGTGGAACCCGTCCATCGGGAGCACCGTCGCCGGGCTGCCGTGCGCGGTCAGCCGGGCGACGAGCGCCTCGGCGAAGGTCGACTTGCCGACCCCCGGCGGGCCGACCACGCCGAGCAGCAGGCGCGTCGCCGCCGGCCCGCGACGGGTGGAGAACCCGGCGGCGAGGGTCTCGGCGGCGTCGGCGAGGCGGCCCGAGGTCGGGGCGCTCACCGCAGCGCCGCCGCCGCGCGGGTGCCGAGATCGCGCGCGGCCTCGGCGTCGGGGTGGAAGCCGTCGGCGACGGTCGAGGTGCCGTCGAGACCGGCGACGGTGGGGATCCCGCGCTCCGCCGCGAGCGACCGCGCGATCCGCGTGAGCCCGGTCGCGTGCGCGCCGAGAGCCGCGCGCAGCGGCTGCGGCAGCACGGGGAAGGCGCCGAAGCGCGGTGGCTCCGCGAGCACGATCCGCGCCCTCGGGGCCGCGGCTCGGAGGGCGTCGAGCAGCGCCCCGAGCTCGCGGCGGAACCGGCGGCCGCCGTGCAGACGCATCGCGTCGTTCCAGCCGACGAGCACGAGCACCGCGCGGGCCTCGGCCGGGACCGTGGCGCCGAACTCGGCGAGCACCTCGCCCGCCGTCGCCCCGCTGCGCCCGGCGACCGTGACCCCGGAGGCGCCCAGGGCGTCGGCGAATCCCGACCCGCTCGTGTCGGCGGCGCGCGCGAGACCATTGCCGACGACGGTGGAGTCGCCGATCGCGACCACCCCCTCCGGGTGCGCGCCGAGGCGGTGCACGCCGTTCGGGATCACCGGCTCGAGCTCGGGGGTGCGTCGGCGCAGCACCGTCGCCTGCGCGAGCACGACCGGGGCGAGCAGCAGCGCCGGCAGCCGGCTCATCGCGCGTCCTAGCCGCGCCGGCCGCGGCCGGGGCTCGGTTCCGGGCGGCGGTCGTCGAAGGTCCACTCGCCGCGCAGGGCCGCGGCGACGGCGGCGTGGGCGGCGCGGAGCCGGCGGGAGTCGGCGTCGGGGCGCTCGGTGCGCTCGGCGGCGGCGAGCACCGCATCCGCGTGCTCCTGGATCACGGGCCGCAGCTCGTCGTGCACCGTGCGCCAGCCGACCTCCTGCAGCAGCGCGAGCAGCCGCAGGGCGACGAACAGGTCCGCCGCACCGTAGTGCCGCGGCTGCGTCAGGCCCAGGTCGAGCATCGCGACGAGGTCGAGCTGCCGGCCGACGATTCGCACGACGCCGTCGCCGTCGCGCTCGGTCGTCGAGGGGATCGGCTGCGCGACCAGGTCGCCGAGAAGGGCGGCGACGTGCCCCAAGGCGTGCACCGCAGTCGTCGGGTCGTTGATCCCCGGCGAGAGCGCCTTGACGGCGACGTCGACGAGTTGGCGCAGGCCGAAGGCGACGTCCTGCACGGGGGTGCGCTCGTACTCCACGACATGCGCGCGCTCGATGCCGGCGTCGATGCGCTCGATGCGCTCGTCGTCGAGACCCGCCCCCTGCAGCGGATCGCGCAGCCACCAGGAGGCGAGCGGCGTGCCCGACATGACCGTCGCGCCGACGGGGGTGTCGACCGAGATCACGAGATCCTCGCGGGTCGCGAGGGCGAGCAGGTCGTCGCGCTCGACCCCCACGAGGAAGCCCGACCGGCGCCCGGGAGTGAGGCGCACCTGGGTCCGGGCCGGCACGGCGGTGCTGCCGTCGTCGGGCTTCTCCTGCGAGAACAGCACGCGGATCGTGTGGCTCGTCTCCTCGTGGACGTCGCGCAGCATCGTCTCCACCCGCAGGCGCGCCGCGAGGTGGGCGAGGAACAGGGTGAGCGCGACGACCGCGACGAGCATGAGGAGGAATGTGAGCGACACCGCGAGGCGCGGCACGAATCCGCTGTCACCGTCGACGCTCGGGTTCGGCGAGCGCACCGAGGGCAGCACGGTCATCGAATACGCGAAGGTGCCGAGGAAGATCGCGAGCGTCACGTGCACCCGCCGGTCGCTCGTGAACATCCGCAGCAGGCGCGGCGAGGCCTGGCTGCTCGCGAGCTGGAGGGCGACGACGGTGAGCGAGAAGACGAGCGAGGTGACGGTGATGATCGAGCCGGAGATCGCGCTGAGCATCGCGCGCGCCGAGTCGGGCTGACCCGAGAACAGCGCGCCGTCGATCGGGCCGGCGAGCACCTCGTCGAGCAGCCGGTCGAGCGCGGGCACGCCGACGCCCAGCCCCACGGCGACGACGATGGCGGCGACCGGCAGCGGCCACAGCCGGCTCTGCATCTCCTCGCGGAAGCGGTCCCAGCGCCTGCGCATCCCCCGACCGGCCATGCCGTCGAGCGTAGGCGCTCGGCGCCGCGCGGGCCGCGGATGCGTCGACGAATCGGGCCGGACGAACGGTCTCGCCTGTCGGGCCGCGCTGTGGTTCACTCGGCTCGTGAGCGGGTTCCAGGCGCGGTGGCTCGTCGTCTTCTGGCTGGGCTTCGCTAGCGGCTTCTTCCTCTTCGTCGAAGCCAGCGTGGCGTTCTCGCTCGGCAGCTTGGCCTTCGTGTCGTGGGTCGCGATGGTCTTCGGCTTCGCCGCGGTCCTGATCGCCGCGCTCAACGCGACGCGGCTCGCGCGGCTCGGGGTCAGCGACCTGATCTTCGTGAAGGGCACGGGAACGGCGCGGGCGATCGCGATCGGCTGGGGGGCGGTCGGGCTCGCGATCCCCGTCGGCGTCGTGGTCGCGGTCGTGACGGATCTCAGCTCCGACGAGATCGTGTCGCCGATCAGCGGGGTGATCGGCACGCTCGGGGCGGTCGCGCTGCTGGCGATGTTCGGCCCGGGCTACGGCGAGTTGCGCGAAGCGATGCACCACGCGCTCGACGACGAGTCGGCTCGCGGCGTGCGCGAGAAGCTGCGCGCGCGACGGTCACCGGCGTCCGCGCCCGCGAGTGCGACCGCGACGGCGGGCCCGGAGCGCGCCCCAGGATCTCCGCTCAGCTGACCGGCACCGGCACGTCGCCGCCGCCCTCGCGCGTGATCCGGTCGGCCATCTGCACGAGCGAGCCCTGCTCGATGAAGCCGCCCGCGAAGAGGCCCTGACCCTTGCGGAACCGCGGCGCGCGCGCGAGCAGGTCGGCCGGCGCGTAGCCGAACAGGTCGGAGAGCTCGGCGAGGTCGCGCGGCGAACTGAGCTTCATGAGCGCGAGGTTGTCGCACTGCGAGAGCACGTTGACGTGGATCTTCGAGGGCCGCTGCGTTGACAGCAGCAGCCAGAGCCCGAACTTGCGCCCCTCGGCGGCGACCTGCACGACGCGCTCGACGAGGGCCCGCTCGAGCGGGGTGCTCGGATCGGGCGGGCAGATGTTGTGCGCCTCGTCGATGACGATGAGCACCGGGCGGCGCTCGGTGCGGCGCTCCCAGAGGTGGTCGAGCACCGCGAGGGCGGCGACCTTCGGCTCATCGGGGTCGGCGAAGCCGCCGAGATCCATGACGGTCGCGCGCGGGCGCTCGTCGATCACGTCCTCGGCGGCGAGGGCGCCGCGCGCCCAGAGATCCCACTCGAGGCTGCCGAGGTTCTCGATGCGGGTCGCGACCCGCTCGCGCGCGGGGTCGCCCGAGGCGCGCAGGGTGGCGATCAGGTCCGGGTCCTGGGCGGTGCCGTCGCGCTCGCCGCGCAGCAGCGCGTTGAACTCCTCGGGGTCGGCCACCGGGTCGAGGCGCAGCACGGCGGCGCGCGAGCGCAGCGGCATGTCGACGAAGCGCACGTGGAGGCGCTCGCCGCCCTCCTGCGTGCTGTGCAGCACGCGCACGCCCGCCTCCGCGATCGCCGCCGCGTCGGCCGGGTCGGCGCCCTCGCGCGGCTGGCCGAGCCCGACGAAGTCGGCGTTCGGGTCGAGGACCAGCAGCGGGAGCCGGGTGTGCAGCAGCAACTGCTCCAGCACCACGCCGAGCGCGTAGGTCTTGCCCGACCCGCTCTGCCCGCACCAGAAGGTGTGGCGGTTGAAGCGTTCCGCCGCGAGGGTGACGGCGCCGTCGTCGTTCGAACCGATCCGCAGAGCGACCATGGGGCCGGAGTCTAGCGATGCTCGATTGCGCCGGGTCGCGCCCCCGCCCGGCTACCGGGCCACGGTACGATCCGGCGGGCGCGGCGAACCTGGATCGCCGCCGAACTCGAGCTGGGAGTGGATTGTGATGGATTTCTGGGCCAACTTCTGGGGCCTCATCTGGTGGTTCCTGTGGGCGTTCGTCTTCATCGCCTACCTGATGGCGCTGTTCTCGGTCATCGGCGACCTGTTCCGCGACCACGAGCTGAAGGGCGGATACAAGGCGCTCTGGTTCGTGTTCCTGATCTTCGTGCCGTTCCTCACGGTGCTCGTCTACCTGATCGCGCGGGGCGAGGGCATGGCCCGCCGCAGCAACCGCGCGGCCCGCCAGACGAAGGACGAGGCGGAGGCCTACATCCGCGAGGTCGCCGGCTCGAGCCCGGCGTCGCAGATCGCCGAGGCGAAGTCGCTGCTCGACGCGGGCGCGATCACGAAGAGCGAGTTCGAGACGCTCAAGGCGAAGGCGCTCGCCTGAACGAGGCCGCCTCTCCGGGCGTGCGCTGGCTTCTCGCACGCTCCCTCCCGGCGCTCCTGATCGGAGTGCTCTCGGGCGCGACCCTGTGGGGGCTCGACGAACTCGCCGAGCTCCTGCAGGGCGCACTCTGGGAGGCGCTGCCGCACGCGATCGGGGTCGACCCCTCCAGCGGGTGGTGGATCTTCGCGGTGCTCGCGCTCACCGGGGTCGCTGTCGGGCTCGTGCTGCAGTTCGCCCCCGGCCACGGCGGCTTCGACTCCGCGACGCACGAGCTGGATGCGCCGGTGCTGCCCCTGCGCACCCTACCGGGCCTCGCCCTCGTCACGGTTCTCGCCCTCGCGGGCGGCGTGAGCCTCGGGCCGGAGAGCCCGATCATCGCGATCAACACGGGGATCGTCGTGCTGCTCGTGACACGGTTCCTGCCGTTCTACTCCGCGCCGCTCGCGGCGCTCACCACGGCCTCCGCGACGATCGGGGCCATGTTCGGCACACCGGTCGCGGCGGCGCTGCTGCTCACCGGGGTGCTCGCGGCACTGCCGGCGCGCGGCGCCCTCTGGGACCGCCTGTTCCTCCCGCTCGTCGCGGCCGGCGCGGGCGCCGTCACGATGCTGCTGCTCGGCGGCCCGATGGTGGGCATGGCACTGCCGAAGGCGGAGAGCCTCGGCCTGCCCGAGCTCGGCGCGGCGGCCGCCATCGCGGTCGCGGCGGCGGCGATCGGCGTGCTGGGTGCGCTCGCGTTCCCGTGGGTGCATCGCGCCTTCCACGCGCTGCGGTATCCGCTCTTGATCGCGAGCGCGGGCGGCGTCGTGCTGGGGGCGCTCGGCGCCCTCGGCGGCCCCGTCACCCTCTTCAAGGGCCTCCACGAGACCGGCGAGCTGCTGACGCGAGCCGGAGAGTTCGGACTCGGCGGCCTCGCGCTCGTGCTGGCGGTCAAGCTCGCGGCGCTGCTCGTCTCGGCGAGTGCCGGCTTCCGCGGCGGTCGAATCTTCCCGGCCCTGTTCCTCGGCGTCGCGACCGGGCTGCTCGCGCAGGCCCTCGTGCCGCAGATCCCGCTCGGCGTGGCGGTCGCCTCCGGCGTGCTCGGGATGGTGCTCGCGGTCGGCCGCGACGGCTGGCTCGCGCTCATGCTCGCGGCACTCGTCGCGGGCGACGTCGCGCTGCTGCCGATCCTCGCACTCGCCGTGCTGCCCGCCTGGCTCGTCGTGACCGCGGCCCCGCACTTCCTGGTGCGGCCGCGCGCGCCGGAGGCCGGTGCCGAGCCCGCGGCGCCCGAACGGGCGGGGGCTTCGGCATGAGGATGCCGTCGAACTCGCGCCGCGCGGTTCTTGCGACGATCGCGCGCTGCGCGGCGACCGCGCTCGCGCTCGTGCTGGCGTACGTGCTGCTGCCGATCGGCGTGCTCGACTTCGCCCCGGCGCTGTTCTTCGTGCTCGCCGCGGCGCTCTTCGCGGTCGTGCTGACCTACCAGCTCCGGGCGATCGTGCGCTCGCCCACCCCGGTGCTGCAGGCCGCCGAAGCGGTCGCGGCGCTGCTCGTGCTGAGCGTCGTCTCGTTCGCGGGCGTCTACGCGATCCTCTCCGCGGGGGATCCCACGGCCTTCACCGAGGTGCTCGACAAGGTCGACGCGGTCTACTTCTCGGTCACCGTGCTCACGACGGTCGGCTTCGGCGACATCGCGGCTGTGACCACGCCCGCGCGCATCGCGGTGACCGTGCAGATGCTCATCGACCTCGTCATGGTCGCGGGGGTGGTGCGCGCCATCACCTCGGCCACCCGGCGCGGTCGTGAGCATCGCTAGGCTCCCGGTGTGAGCACCTCGCCCGTCACCCCTGCCCCCGCCCCCGCCCCCGCCGCCACCGACGCCCAGGTGCGGGCGATCTTCCGCCGCGGCGCGTGGGTCGCGGCGATCGTCGCCCTCGTCGCCGGCGTCCTCGCCCTCGCGTTCCCCGGCGCGGCCCTCACCGTCGTCGCGCTGTTCGTCGGCGTGTACCTGATCGTGACGGGAATCATGCGCATCTCGACCGCGGTCTCGGCCTCGTCGCTGCGCCGCTCCTGGCGAGGCCTGCTCGGGCTCGTCGGGGCGCTGCTGGTGGTCGCCGGCGTCATCGTGCTCAACAACCCCTTCGGCAGCCTGGTCGCGCTCGTCATCGTCACCGCGATCGGCTGGATCATCGACGGCGTCGGCTACCTGCTGGCCGCCTTCCGTCTCGGCGCCGCCGCGATCTCGTGGCCCTTCGCGCTCGCCGGGGTCGCCCTCGTCGTGGCCGGGATCGTGCTGCTCGTGCTGCCCCGCGAGGCGCTCGGCGCCGTCTTCCTCGGGATCGCCGTGCTGCTCATCGTCATCGGCGCGGTCGGCATCGTCGGGCTCGCCCTCAGCCAGGGGCGGGCCGCGCGCGCCCCGCGTCCTCGCTAGGGACCCCGCACCACGGGGCCCGAGCGCCCCGGCTCAGCCCTCGAGCCGCTCGAGCAGCTCGCGGTAGCGCGCGGCGGTGCGCTCGACGATCTCCGCGGGCAGCGCGGGCGGGGTGCCGGTGCGGTCCCAGTGGGCGGCGAGCCAGTCGCGCACGATCTGCTTGTCGAAGCTCGCGAGCCGGTCGGGGCCGCCGGCGGCGTAGGCCTCCGCGTCCCAGTAGCGGCTCGAGTCGGAGGTGAGCACCTCGTCGGCGAGCACGATCTCGCCGCCGTCCTCGGGGTCGCGGCCGAACTCGAACTTGGTGTCGGCCAGCAGCAGGCCGTGCTCCTTCGCGATCGCGGCGCCGGTCGCGTAGAGGGCGAGGCTGCGCTCGCGCAGCTCGGTCGCATCCGCCTCGCCGATCAGCTCGACGGTGCGCGCGAAGCTGATGTTCTCGTCGTGCTCGCCCTGGGGGGCCTTGAAGGCGGGGGTGTAGATCGGCTCGGGCAGCCGGTCGCCGTCGGAAAGCCCGTCGGGCAGCGCGATGCCGCAGACCGTGCCGTGCTCGCGGTACTCCGCCCAGCCCGAGCCGGTCAGGTAGCCGCGCACGACCGCCTCGATCGGGAACATCGCGAGCCGGTGCACGAGCATCGACTTCGGCGCGAGATCCTCGGGCAGGTGCTCGCCGAGCGCCGGGTGGGCGGCCGCGAGGTGGTTGGGCATGCCGAGCCGGCCGAACCACCACAGGCTCAGCTGGGTGAGCATCGCGCCCTTGCCGGGGATCGCCGGCTCGAGCACGTGGTCGAACGCGCTCACGCGGTCGGAGGCCACCACGAGCAGCCGGCCGGGAGCGCGGTCGTGCTCGTAGAGCGCGCGCACCTTGCCGGTGTAGAGGTGCCGCCAGCCGGCGGCCAGCAGGCGCGGATCGCCCGGACCGCCGCCGATCTTGATCGGCCCCGTCGTCGCGTCGCTCATGCCGTCGCTCCCTCGGTCGTCGTCGTGCCGTGCCCCTCGGCGGCGCGCTGCGCGATGTCCCGCCGGAACCACCCGCCCTCGAGTCCCACGTGGCCGATGCCGCGGTAGGCCGCGTCGCGGGCGGCGGCGAGATCGGGGCCGCGACCCACCACCCCGAGCACGCGCCCGCCGGTCGCGAGGAACGCCTCCCCGTCGCGCGCGGTCGCGGCGTGCACGAGCGCGGCGCCCGGCTCGGCCGCCGCCTCCTCGAGCCCGCTGAGCGGGCGGCCGGTGACCGGCGCCTCCGGGTAGCCCTCGCTCGCGAGCACGACGACAACCGCCGCCTCGTCGTCGAAGGCCGGGGCGTCGTGCTCGGCGAGCGTGCCCGTCGCGGCGGCCAGCAGCATCTCGCCGAGCGGGCTCGCGAGCCGCGGCAGCACGACCTGGGTCTCGGGGTCGCCGAAGCGCGCGTTGAACTCGATGACCCGCACCCCGGCCGGCGTGAGCACGAGGCCGCAGTAGAGCAGGCCGCGGAAGGGCGTGTTCTCGCTCTCGAGCTCGCGGATCACCGGCTCGGCGATCGTGCGCCGCACCTCGTCGACGAACTCGGCCTCGCTCGCCCAGCGCCCCGCGACCCCTTCGGGGCCGGAGCCGTCGGTGAGCCACGGCAGCGGCGAGTAGGCGCCCATGCCGCCCGTGTTGGGCCCGGTGTCGCCGTCGTGGGCGCGCTTGAAGTCCTGCGCCGGCGCGAGCGCGGCGACGTCGTGCCCGTCGGCGAGGAAGAACAGGCTCACCTCGGGGCCGGAGAGGAACTCCTCGACGAGCACCGGCCCCTGCTGGAGGTAGTGCTCGGCGTGGGCGAGGGCCGCGTCGCGGTCGGGGGTGACGAGCACGCCCTTGCCGGCGGCGAGTCCGTCGGCCTTGACGACGAAGGGGGCGGGGAAGTCGTCGAGCGCGGCCGCCGCGTCCTCGGGGGTGGAGACGCGCACGGCGCGCCCGGTCGGCACGCCCGCCGACTCCATGACGCGCTTGGCGAAGGCCTTCGAGCCCTCCAGCTGCGCGGCGGCCTTGTCGGGGCCGAAGACCGGGATGTGCGCGCGGCGCAGCCGGTCGGCGACGCCCGCGACGAGCGGCGCCTCCGGCCCGATGACGACGAGGTGGATGCCCGCGTCGACCGCGTAGGCGGCGACGACCTCGGCGTTCGTCGGGTCGAGCGCGACGGTCTCCACCTCGGCGGCGATGCCGGCATTGCCGGGGGCGGCGAAGATCTCGTGCTCGCCGTCGCGCAGCAGCGCGCTCACGATCGCGTGCTCCCGCGCGCCCGAGCCCAGCACGAGGATCCTCACCCGGCCAGGCTACCCGCGCTACCGTGGCCGCCATGACCGTCCGCCGGCGCATCGATCCCGCCGAGGGGGCGGCGGCGGTGCGGGCGGTTCTCGCCGATCCGGGGGCGCCGCGCGCGAGCCTCGCGACGGCGGTGCGCTACCTCCTCGAGGAGCTCGCGGTGCGGGCCGAGGGCCGCACCGTGGAGGTGCGGGTGCCGCCGTTCGGGGCGGTGCAGGCGATCCCGGGGCCCCGCCACACCCGCGGCACCCCGCCGAACGTCGTCGAGACCGACGCCGCCACCTGGATCGCCCTCGCGACCGGCGCTCTCGACTGGCCCGCGGCACTCGCCGCGGCCCGCGTCACCGCGTCGGGATCGCGCGCCGGGGAGATCGCGCGCGTGCTGCCCGTGCGCTGGGAGGCCTGAGCGCGTCGAGTGGGAGGAAGCCGAGTGGGGGGAAGATGTCGCCATCCGGCTGCGAGACGACACCTTCTCCCCACTCGGCGACCGGGAGGGGGCCGTCTGCGGCCCGCACGCGACCGCTGCGAGAATGGATGCCGTGAGCACCCCCGGCGAAACCCCCCGCCCCGGTGAGGCGCGCGTGCGCCGCGCCCCGCGCATCGGCGTCTTCCTCGTCGTCGGCGGCCTGCTCGGCCTCGTCGCGACGCTCATCGTCACGAGTCTGTTCCCCGCCGACCCGAAGGTCGGCTTCTGGGCGAGCTACCTCTACTTCTGCCTCTACGGCGTTCCCGCCGGCCTGCTGCTCGGCGCCCTCGTCGCGCTGCCGCTCGACGCGCGCTCGCGCCGCCGGGCGCGCACCATCACGGTCGAGTCGGAGCGGGTCGGCGCGACGGAGCCGGGGAGCGACCCGGCCGCGCCCGACGGGCCCTGAGTCGACGGGCCCTGAGTCGACGGGCCCTGAGGCCCGTCGTGAGCGCGCCGTGCTCGGTTCCGAGCCGCCGAGCGCGCGCCGCTCAGCTCAGCTGGTTCGCCTCGACCCAGGCGAGGTACTCCTCGGTGACGGTGCCCGTCACGTACTCGCCCGTGAAGCAGCTCATCTCGAGCCCCGCGATCGGGCTGCCCTCGAGGATCGCCGACTGCATGTCGGCGACCTCCTGATAGATCATCGCGTCGGCGCCGAGCTCCCGCGCGATCTCGGGGATCTTGCGGCCGTGGGCGACGAGCTCGGCGCGGCTGGGCATGTTGATGCCGTAGACGTGCGGGTAGCGCACCGGCGGCGCCGCGGAGGTGAAGGTCACGGAGTTGGCGCCCGCCTGGCGGGCCATGTCGACGATCTCCTTCGAGGTCGTGCCGCGCACGATCGAGTCGTCGACGACGAGCACGTTCTTTCCGCGGAACTCGGAGCTCATCGCGTTGAGCTTGAGCCGCACGCCCGCCTTGCGCTGCTCCTGCCCGGGCATGATGAAGGTGCGCCCCACGTAGCGGTTCTTGTAGAAGCCCTCGCGGTAGGGGATCCCCAGCTTCTGGGCGACCTGCATCGCGCTCGGGCGGGAGCTGTCGGGGATCGGCATGACGACGTCGATCGCGCCCGAGGGGGTGTACTTCGCGATCGTGTCGGCGAGCCGGTCGCCCAGGCGCAGCCGCGCCTCGTAGACCGAGATGCCGTTCATGATCGAGTCCGGCCGGGCGAGGTAGACGTACTCGAAGGCGCACGGCACGAGCCGCGGATCCTCCGCGCACTGCCGGCTGAACATCTCGCCCGAGCGGGCGATGTACACGGCCTCGCCGGGCGCGAGGTCGCGCACGATCTCGTAGCCGCCGTTCTCGAGCACGAGGCTCTCGCTCGCGACCACCCACTCGTCGCCGACGAGCCCGGTCGCGCGGCGCCCGAGGATGAGCGGCCGGATGCCGAAGGGGTCGCGGAAGGCGAGCAGCCCGTGCCCCGCGATGAGGGCGATCGCGGCGTAGGAGCCCTCGACCCGCCGGTGCAGGGTCTCGATCGCGTCGAACACCTGGTCGGGGTCGAGGTCGTCGCCGCGCACCTGCGCCTGCAGCTCGTGCGCGAGCACGTTGACGAGCAGCTCGGTGTCGGAGTCGGTGTTGAGGTGGCGTCGGTCGACCCGGTAGAGCTGCTCGGTCAGTTCGCGCGTGTTGGTGAGGTTGCCGTTGTGCACGAGCACGATGCCGTACGGGGCGTTGACGTAGAACGGCTGCGACTCCTGCTCGCGCTTGGCGTCGCCGCGCGTCGTGTAACGCACGTGGCCGAGGCCCATGGTGCCGAGGAGGCTGCGCATGTCGCGCGTGCGGTACGCCTCGCGCACCTGCCCGCGGGCGGTGTGCAGGTGGATCTGGGAGCCGTCGGCGGTCGCGATGCCGGTGGAGTCCTGCCCGCGGTGCTGGAGGAGACCGAGGGCGTCGTACACCTGCTGGTTGACGGGTGTCGATGCGACGATGCCGACGATGCCGCACATGCGCGGGGGAGGCTCCTGACGTCCGGATGCGCCCCGGTCGCCCGGGTACGGTCCAGTCTCGCACAGGCGGGCCCGCCCGTCCCGGCTCCGGCCGCGCCCCGGCGACCCTCGCTCGCGCTCCGCAGGCGCCGGGCTAGCCTGGCGCCGTGCACGGCACCGAACTCGTCACCCTCGTCGTGGTCGGCGTCGTGCTGCTCATCGGGCTCGTCGCCTTCTTCGCCGGCCGGATCGGGGTCGCCGCGCCGCTCGCACTGACGGTCGTCGGCATCGGCATCGGCGCGATCCCGGCGCTGCCCCCGATCGAGATCGAGCCGGAGATCATCCTCACGCTCGTGCTGCCGCCGCTGCTCTACGCGGCCGCACGCCAGGTGCCCTTCGTCGACTTCCGCCGCAACGTCGGGGTCATCGGCATCCTCGCCGTGGGGCTGGTCGCGGTCTCGGCGGTGCTCGTCGGCCTGCTCGTGCACCTCGTCTGGGCCGTCGTGCCGCTCGCGCTCGCGATCGCGCTCGGCGCGGTGGTCGCCCCGCCCGACGCGGTCGCCGCGACGAGCCTCGGCAAGCGGCTGGGCCTGCCCCCGCGCATCGTCACGATCCTCGAGGGTGAGGGCCTCGTCAACGACGCGACGGCGCTCGTGCTGCTGAGCACGGCGCTCGGCATCGCCGCCGCCGGCACGACCGCCGTCGAGCCCGGCGCCATCGCGCTGCGGTTCCTCTGGGCGGTCGTCGGCGCCACCGTGATCGGCATCGTGATCGGCTGGATCACCGTCCGCGTCCGCGAGCGCGTGCGGGAGGGCGTGCTCGACATGGCCCTCGCGCTCGTGGTGCCCTTCGTGGCGTTCCTGCTCGCGGAGCTGGCGGGGGCCTCGGGCGTGGTCGCCGTCGTGGCCGCCGGGATCCTCGTCGGCAACAGCGGCGTGTTCCGCATCCCCGCGGCGTATCGGGTCGCGGAGGGCGCGAGCTGGGGCACCTTCACGCTGTTCGTCGAGAACGGCGTCTTCCTGCTCATGGGCGTCCAGCTCTGGCCGGTGGTGCGCGCGGTGGCCGCTCAGGGCGATCTCGGGTCGGTGCTCCTGATCTCGGGCGCGGTCATCCTGCTGCTCGTCGCGGTGCGCTTCGCCGTGACCCCGCTGCTCGTGCTCTGGCTGCGCCGCAACCTGCGCCGCTCGGAGCGGCAGTTCGCGCGCACCTCGGAGCGCGTCGGGTCGATCACCGCCGAGGATCTCGTCGCGCGTGCCGAGGAGCGCGGCGACCGCCGGGTGCTGGGGCGCGACCGGGAGCGGGTGCTGGCCAGCACCGCGCGCCGCATCGACCTGTTCCGGCGCCGGCTCGAGGTGCAGGACAACGACCTCACCGCGGAGCGCGACCAGGCGCTCGGCTGGCGCGACTCGGTCGTGCTCGGCTTCGCCGGCATGCGCGGGGTGGTCACGGTGGTCGCGGTGCAGACGATCCCCCTCGACGCGCCGCATCGGGAGGGGCTCGTGCTCATCGCCTTCGCGGTCGCGATCGTCACCCTGCTCGTGCAGGGGCTGCTGCTGCCGAGCGTCGTGCGGGCGCTCAAGCTCACCGCCGACGCGCGCAGCCGGGACCGCGGCGAGATGCTCGACCTGCGGGTGCGGTTGCGCGAGGTCGGCGACGCCGAGATCGAGGCAGCCGTCGCCGAGCTCGGCGACCGGGTCACGCCGCGGGTGGCCGAGGAGGCGCGCTCGTCGTCGGCGAACCGGGTCGAGAGGATGCGGGTGTGGGCCGAGTCCGACCCGAGCGACCCCGACAACCCCGTCGACCAGTTCCTGCTCATCCGCGAGCGGGAGCTCGCCGCTCAGCGCCGCGAGCTGCGCCGGCTGCGCTCGCTCGGCGCCTACTCCTCGGAGACGATCCAGCAGCTGCGCGAGGCCTTCGACGCCGACGAGCTCGAGCTCGACACCCTGAGGCGCAACTCCGGCAGCGCGGCCGACGAGTAGCGACGGGCCCGACGCCGGCACCGGCCCCGTCGCCCTCGCGGCTAGCCTGGAGCCGTGACCCCGACCGCCGCGCACGCCACCCCCGCCTCGGGCGATCCCTACGCCGCCGCCGGGGTCGACACCGCCGCGGGCGACCGTGCGGTCGAGCTCATGAAGGCCGCCGTCGCGGCGACCCACGGGCCCGAGGTGCTCGGCGGGGTCGGCGGCTTCGCCGGGCTGTTCGACGCGAGCGCGCTCACCGGCTACCGCCGCCCGCTGCTGGCCAGCAGCACCGACGGAGTCGGCACCAAGATCGCCATCGCCCGCGCCCTCGACCTGCACGACACGATCGGGCAGGACCTCGTCGGCATGGTCGTCGACGACATCGTCGTGGTCGGCGCGCGCCCGCTGTTCATGACCGACTACATCGCGTGCGGCGCGGTCGTGCCCGAGCGCATCGCCGCGATCGTCCGCGGCATCGCGCACGCCTGCGCCGAGACCGGCACGGCGCTCGTCGGCGGTGAGACCGCCGAGCACCCCGGCCTCATGGCGCCCGACGACTACGACGTCGCGGGCGCGGCGGTCGGCGTGGTCGAGGCGGATGCGCTCCTCGGCCCCGAGCGCGTGCGGCACGGCGACGTCGTCGTCGCGATCGCGTCGAGCGGACTGCACAGCAACGGCTTCTCGCTCGTGCGCCGCCTCGTCGAGGCCCGCGGCCTCGACTACGCCGACGAGGTGCCCGACTTCGGCTCGAGCCTCGGCGAGGCCCTGCTCGAGCCGACCCGGCTCTACACCGGGCCGCTCGTGCGGCTGCTCGACGAGCTCCCCGGCACGGTGCACGCGCTCGCGCACGTCACCGGCGGCGGGATCGGCGCGAACCTCGCGCGGGTGCTCCCGCCCGGCGCGCGGGTCGAGCTCGATCGCGCGACCTGGGCGCCGCCCGCGGTGTTCCGCGTGCTGGCCGGGTGGGGATCCCTCGAGTTGACCGCGCTCGAGGGCACCTGGAACCTCGGCATCGGCATGCTCGCGGTCGTCGAGGCGGGCGCCGCGAGTTCGGTGCTGCGGGCGCTCGACGCCGAGGGGCTGCCCGCGTGGGTCGCCGGGCGGGTCGCGTTCGAGCCGGGCGCCGTCGCGCCGGAGGGCGAGGGGTGGATCCACGGCGCCAAGGGCGTCGACGGCGGCGCGGTGCGCCTGGTCGGCGCGTTCGCCGCGTGACACGCGCGGCGGCTGCGACGCGCGCGGCGGCTGCGGCGCGTGCGGCCGGGGCTCAGCCCTCGATCGGCTCCAGCACGAGCACCTGGATCAGCCGGTCGGTCTTGGTCTGGTAGTTCGCGTAGTCGGGCCACGCCTCGACGGCGCGCTGCCACCACAGCTCGCGCTCCTCGCCGCTGACCTCGCGGGCGCGGTAGTCCCTCTTGACGGGGCCGTCCTGCAGCTCGACGTGCGGATTGGCGCGCAGGTTGTAGTACCAGACGGGCGGCTTGGGGGCCCCGCCCTTGGACGCGACGACCGCGTACACCCCGTCGTGCTCGACGCGCATGAGCGCGGTCTTGCGCAGCATGCCGGTCTTCGCGCCGACGCTCGTCAGCACGATGACGCGACGGCCGTGGAAGTCGACGCCCTCCGTGCCGCCCGAGCTCTCGATGAGTTCGGCCTGCTCGCGGGCCCAGTCGGCGGTGGACGGTGCGTACTCGCCGGTCAGCGGCATGGCGGGATCCCCTTCGGTCGCGGCGGAGGACTCCGCCGGCTGGTCAGGCGGTCAGGCGCTCTTCGACTCGCCGGCGCCGAAGTCCTCGTCGTCGTCGGAGTCCTCGTCGGCGTACTCCGACCACTTCTCGAGGTCCTCCTCGAGTCGGGAGTTGCCCGCGAGTTCACGCTCGAGCGCACCGTAGTTGGTGTCCGGGCTGAAGTACTTCAGCTCACGGGCCACCTTGGTGTGCTTCGCCTTCTGACGGCCGCGCCCCATGCGTGACCCCCTCATGGATCGGGTGTGGAAACAGCAGAAAAGACTGGCGGGGAGTCTATCACGCAGGCCTTGCCGGGCCGCGGGGCGGTCCTCAGCCGCGGGGCCCGCCCGAGTACTGTGGCAGCCGTGGATCAGCCCGACTTCGACACCTCGGTCGTCGTCGTCGGAGCGGGTCAGGCGGGCCTCTCGGTCGCCTACTACCTGCGACGCCTCGGGCTCGACCCGGGCAACGACTTCGTGCTGCTGGATCGCGGCCCCGGCACCGGCGGCGCGTGGCAGTACCGCTGGGAGGCGCTGCGCATCGGCTACGCGCACCGCATCAACGACCTGCCCGGCATGGACGAGCTCGGCCTCAGCTTCGAGACGGCCGACCGGCAGGCGCCGGCGAAACAGGTCGTCGCCGACTACTACGCCCGCTACGAGGAGCACTTCGGGTTCCAGGTGGTGCGGCCGGCCGACGTGACGCTCGTCACCCCCGAGCTCGACGGGGTGAAGGTCGACTTCGAGATCGACCTTCCCGACGAGCAGACCGGCAGCCCCGACGACCGGCCCGCGCCGCGCGGTCTGTTCGGCCGTCGCCGCGACCCTGAGCCGGAGCCCGAGCCGGATCCCGCCGCCGCGACCCGCACGCTGCGCGCGCCCGTGCTCGTCAACGCCACCGGCACCTGGGGCGCCCCGTTCATCCCCTATTACCCCGGCATGAACGACTTCCGGGGCCGCCACGTGCACACCGTGGAGTACGAGAACGCGGAGGCCTTCCGGGGTCAGCGGGTCGTCGTGGTCGGCGGCGGCACGAGCGCGATCGGGTTCCTGCTCGAGCTCGAGGAGGTCGCCGCCGAGCTCACCTGGGTCTCGCGCCGGCCGATCGAGTTCCTCGACGGGCAGGAGTACGACATCGAGGGCAGCGCTCAGGCGGTCGCCCTGCAGGACGAGGCCGCGCGCGAGGGGCGGGTGCTGCCGAGCGTGGTCAGCACGACGGGCGTGCCCCGCAGTCGTCGCATCCAGGCGGCGATCGACCGCGGGCTGCTCGTGGCGCGCCCGGTGTTCCAGTCGATCGTGCCGCACGGCGTGCGGTGGTCGAACGGCTTCGTGCTGCCGGCCGACGCGATCATCTGGGCCACCGGGTTCCGCCCCGAGCTGCGCCACCTCGCCCCGCTCAAGCTGCGCGAGAAGGCGGGCGGCGTGATCGTCGGCGGCGGCGCCTCGTGGCGCAACCCGCGGGTGTTCTTCGCCGGCTACGGGCCGACGGCGTCGACGAGCGGCGCGAACAAGGTGGGCCGCACGATCGCGCGCCAGGTGGTCGCGACCCTGAGCGCGATGGGGCGGTAGCCGCTCGAGGCGGGCACCGCCGCGCGCGAGCTCCGCGAGGTCGCCTCAGCCGAGTGCGAGGCCGAGCAGCAGCCCGAGCGCGGTCGCGGCGAGGCCGACGACGAGGTTGCCGGCGACGCTGAGGGCAGCGATGCGCATCCGCCCCTGCCGCACCAGCTGGATCGTCTCGACGCTCAGCGTCGAGAAGGTCGTGAAGCCGCCCGCGAATCCCGCGAACAGCACGCTGCGCACCGCCGGGTCGACGCCGCCGGCCTGCGCGAGACCCAGCAGCGCGCCGCCGAGCAGCGCGCCCACCACGTTGACGACGAACACGGCCCACGGCAGTTCGATGCGCGGATGCGCGAACAGCTGGGTGATCGCGTACCGCCCGAGCGCCCCGAGCGCTCCCGCCGCGACCACCACGAGGAACAGCGCCGGCGTCACTCGTCGGCCTCCAGGGGCTCCGGGCCGCGCCCGAGGCGCAGGCCGAGCGCGGCGGCGGCGAACCCCGCCGCGAGGCTGAGCACGAGGTAGCCGACGGCGAGCGGCACGAGCCCCGCCTGCGTCATCGCCGTCAGCGAGACGGCGAGCGCCGAGAAGGTCGTGAACGAGCCGAGCAGACCGGTGCCGAGTCCGGCCCGCAACCACGGGCGCGCGCGCGGCCACAGCCGCGCGACGGCGAGCGCCAGCAGGAACGAGCCGAGCACGTTGGCCAGGAGCGTCGACAGCGGGAAGCCGGTCTCGCCGTGGGGCAGCACCAGGTCGAGACCCGCGCGCAGCGCGGTGCCGACGGCGCCGCCCAGCAGCACGGCGACGACGGTCGCCGGCGTCATGCGCTCGCTCGCGGGTCGGTCACGTCGGGCCACGCTACCCGCCCGCGTGCGCCTCGTAGGATCGAGCGGTGAGCTCTCCCGACCCGACCGGCGCCGATCCGGCCGAGCCCGCCGCGGCCGGGCCGGCCGCACCGCGGTCCTCCGCGCGGCGACGCCGGCGGCGGATCGTGCTGCTCGTGGTCGCCGGGCTCGCGGTGATCGTGCTCGCGTTCGCGGCGATCCTCGTCGTGCCGATCCTCACCCACCGCGACGGCGGCTCGGCGCACCAGGAGCCCTTCGCCGAGGAGTGGCCGACGACCGCGGTGGCCCACGGCGACGACGGGCGCGACCGCACGCTGTCGGTCGCGGCGGAGGACGGCTCGGCTCTCGACACCTCCGCCCTCGAGCCGGGCGAGCGGATCGTCGTGCGCGGAACCGGCTACGACCCGGCGCAGGGCATCTACGTGGCGGTGTGCGCGATCCCCGCCGACCCGTCGATCAAGCCCGGCCCGTGCCTGGGCGGCGTGCCCGAGACCGAGGCGAGCGGGGCGCCCGCACCGGAGGGCACGGTGCAGTGGGCGCCCTCCAACTGGATCAACGACGACTGGGCGTGGAAGCTCTTCGGCGCGCGCCCCTTCGACGACCCCGCGACGGGCGCCTTCACGGCCTACCTCGAGGTGCCGGCCGCCGCCGACGCGAACGTCGACTGCCGCGCGACCGCCTGCGCGATCTACACCCGCGACGACCACACCGCCCTCGGCGACCGCGTGCAGGATCTCTACCTGCCGGTCGGCTTCGCCGGGTGACCGATCCTGCCCGTGATCCGCTGCGGCGCGACCCGGTGACCCGGTGACCGCCGAGTCGCCCGTGCTCGCCGCGCTCGCGGGACTCGGGCTCGGCCTCTCGCTCATCATCGCGATCGGCGCGCAGAACGCCTTCGTGCTGCGGCAGGGGCTGCGCCGGGAACGCGTGCTCCTCGTCGTCGTGATCTGCGCGCTGAGCGATCTGGTGCTGATCGTCGCCGGCACCGCCGGCGCGGGCGCGCTGTTCTCGCTCGTGCCGTGGCTCGTCGACGTGGTGCGCTGGGTGGGCTTCGTGTTCCTGCTCGTCTACGGCGCGCTCGCGGCGCGGCGGGCCTGGCGCCCGGCGACGCTCGAAGCGGCGGATGCGCCCCGCGCCCCCGCCTCGGCCCTCGCGGTGGCCGGCACGACGCTCGCCCTCACCTGGCTCAACCCGCACGTGTACCTCGACACGGTCGTGCTGCTGGGATCGGTCGCCTCGACGCACGGCGCGGCGCGCTGGTGGTTCGCGGCGGGGGCCGGGCTCGGCAGCGTGCTGTGGTTCTCCGCGCTCGGGGCGGGTGCGCGCCTGCTCGCCCCGGTGTTCGCGCGACCGGTCGCGTGGCGGGTGCTCGACGCGATCATCGCGGTCGTCATGGTCGTGATCGCGGTCTCGCTCGTGCTGCCGGTGCTGCTGTCGCACTGACTTGACCTTGACGCTGCGTCAAGTTCTAGCGTGGCGGGCATGACGGTCAAGACCCCGCCCGAGTGGAGCATCCAGCAGATCGCGCGACTCGCCGGCACCACCAGCCGCACCCTGCGGCACTACGACGACCTCGGCCTCGTGCCGCCCAGTCGCGTGGGGCACAACGGCTACCGGTACTACGACGCGCGCGCGCTCGTGCGGCTGCAGCGGGTGCTGCTGCTGCGCGAACTGGGGCTCGGACTGCCGCAGATCGGCGAGGTGCTCGCCGGGCGCACCGACGATCTCGCTGCGCTCGAGCATCAGCTGCAGGCGCTGCGCGCCGAGCAGGGCCGGTTGGCGCGGCAGATCGCGAGCGTCGAGACCACGATCACGACCCTGAGAGGAGGTGAGAATCCGATGGCAGAGGAGATGTTCGACGGCTTCGACCACACGCAGTACCGCGAGGAGGTCGAGGAGCGCTGGGGCGCGCGGCCCTACGCCGAGAGCGACGCCTGGTGGCGCGGCATGTCGCGCGACGAGCAGGGCGCCTGGAAGGAGCGGGTCGCGCGCCTGGCATCCGACTGGTCCGCGGCGGCCGAGCGCGGGGTCGACCCCGACAGCGACGAGGCGGTCGCGCTGGCCTCGCGTCACGTCGAGTGGCTGCGCGGGATCCCCGGCACGCCGGCCCGGAACCCTGCGACCCTGAAGGCCTACGTGCTCGGCCTGGCCGACATGTACGTCGCCGATGCGCGTTTCGCGGCCAACTACGGCGGCGAGAGCGGAGCGACCTTCGTGCGCGACTCCCTGCGCGCCTACGCCGCGAAGGCGCTGTAGCCGCGCGCGGGGCGGGCCGGGACCGGCCCGCCCCTCTTCACCCGCGGAGGGTGCGCACCACCTCGCGGCGGAGGTCGGAGAGGCCGTCGACGAGGGCGTCGACGGCGGCGCGCGGCAGGGTCCCCGCCGCGGCGGCGGCCCGCACGTCGGCCCGCACGTCGGCGCGGAAGCTCGCGAGGGCCGAATCGATCTCGGCGACGTGCTCGCGCTGCCGGGCGCGATCCCCGTCCCGCTCGTCGCGTCGCGCGTCGGCGTCGGCGGCGCGCCGATCCGCCTCGGAGCGCTCGTCGCGCGCCGCGGCCGCGAGGTCGGCGCGCAGCGAGCGCATCGCGTCCTCCACCGAGGCGCGCACCTCGTCGGCGAGCCGGCGCACCGAGTCGCCGATGTCGGACTCGATGCCGTCGAGATCCTCGGAGCGACGTGCGAGTTCGTCACGCCCGGCGTCGGTGATCGCGTACACGGTCTTGCGACCGTCGGGCGTCTTGCTGACGAGCCCCTCCTCCTTGAGCTTCGCCAGGCGCGGGTACACCGTGCCGGCGCTCGGGGTGTAGGTGCCGCCGAAGCGCTCCTCGAGCCCGGTGATGACGTCGTAGCCGTGCATCGGCCGCTCGTCGAGCAGCTTGAGCAGGTAGAGCCGCAGGTCGCCGTGCCGGAAGACCGGCGGCGTCACGCCCCCGCCCCCTCCGTGCTCGCCTCCGGCTCGGGCCGCGCGGCCCCGGCGGCGCGGCGCACGACCGAGATGTCCCCGCCGACGCTGTTGAGGCGCACGTCGGTGAAGGCGCCGGCGAGGTCGCCGACGCTGTCGGTGATCCGCCCCTTGAAGCCGGTGAAGGTGCGCCCGTCGAGCTGGATGCGCCCGCCGACCGAGCTGACCGCGTACGCGGCCGCCGCCTCGCCGTCCATGCGCACGGTGATGGCGCCGCTGACGGTGTTGGCGCTGATCTCGTCGGCCGTGCCGGTGACGTCGACGAAGGCGTGGCCGCTCACCCCGTCGCTCGCGAAGCGCGTGAGCGCGCCGGCGACGGTGACGTCGCCGCTCACGGTGTGCGCCGCGACGCGGCCGCGGTGGCCGCGCACGGTGAGCTCGCCGCTGACGGAGTTGAGCTGCAGCGCGCCGTCGAGCCCGTCGGCGACGATGTCGCCCGAGACGGTGCTCAGCTGCGCGTCGCCGCGCAGCCCCGAGACGAGGGCGTTCGCGGAGACCACCCCGAGCTTGAGGCCGACCTCGCGCGGCACGAGCAGGCTCACGTCGGCGCGCGCCCGGCCGCTGAAGGTGCGCATCGTCTCGATCCAGTTGTCCCACCGCAGCTGGGGGTGGTCGATCTCGAGGGCGTCGCCGTCGAGGGTGACGCGCAGCGGCTTGCCGCTGACCTCGTGCACCTCGAGCCGGGTCTCGGGCTCGTCATGGGCGACGATGTCGATCTGCCCGCGCACGAGGCCGATCTTGAGGGTGCGGATCGGCCCGAGGTCGAGGGTGCGGGGCGAGTCGATGAGCCACTTCTCGTGGCCGGTCGCGGTGGCGTTCATGGGCGGGGTCTCCGATTCGAGATATATCGCGTTGTGCTGAGCGACACGATATATCGCGTTTCGGATCGGCGCAAGCACCGGCGCGGGCCGTCTTTCGGGGCGGGCCCTCAGCCGCCACGGGCGTCAGTCCCGGCGGCCGCCCGCGGCGCCCAGGCGGGTCGGCTCGCGGCGGTACCCGTCGCGCGCGGCGACGACGAGCGACGCGACGGCGGCCACCAGGGCACCGGCGCCGAGGGCGAGCAGGAGGGGGAGGCTCAGATCCATGGCGGTCTCCGATCGGGCGGGCAACTGGACCGCCTCTGGGGGGTCCACTGCGGGACCGGAAGGCGATGGATTCGACCGAATCACCGATTGGCCTTGCTGATCCAGGGCCAATCGCACTAGCCTGGCGCGATGCCGACCGTGTCGTCGCGTGCCCTCGCCGCCCTGCTGGGCGGGTGGCGCGCCGGATCCGCCGCCCCCGCCTATCGCGCCCTCGCCGACCGCATCCGCCTGCTCGCGCTCGACGGCCGCCTGAGTCTCGGCCAGCGCCTGCCCGCGGAGCGCGACCTCGCCGCGCAGCTCGCCCTCAGCCGCACGACCGTCTCGGCCGCCTATGCGGAACTGCGCGAGGCCGGCTACCTCGAGAGCCGCCGCGGATCCGGCAGCATCGTGCGCCTGCCCCATCAGCCCAGCGGCGACGACGCCCCGATCGCGGGGGGGCTGCTCGACCTGGGCAAGGCGGCGCCGCCCGCCCTGCCGGCGGTCGCCGATGCGGCCGCGCGCGCCGCCGCGGCGCTGCCCGGATTCCTCGGCGAGACCGGGTTCGACCCGCTCGGGCTGACCGTCGTGCGGCAGGCGGTCGCCGACCGCTACACGGCGCGCGGGCTCCCCACCGAGGCCGACGAGATCATGATCACCTCGGGGGCCCAGGTCGCCCTCGCGCTGCTCGCCCGCACCCTGCTGCAGCGCGGCGACCGGGTGCTCGTCGAGAACCCGAGCTACCCGCACGCGCTCGAGGCGCTGCGCCTCGCGGGGGCCCGCTTCGTGCCCATCCCCATCACGGTCGACGACGGCTGGGACACCGGGGCGATCGAGCAGGCCTTCCCGCGCACGAGCCCGGCGCTCGCCTACCTGCAGCCCGACAACCAGAACCCGACGGCGCGCACCATGTCGGCGGCGCTGCGGGCGCGGGTCGCCGAGCTCGCCGCGCGCGAGGGCACCGTGCTCGTCGTCGACGAGACGATCGCCGAGCTGCACCTCGACGGGCGCCCCGAGCCGCTGCCGTGGCCGGCCGCGCACGGTCCCGCCATCTTGCTCGGCTCGACCGGCAAGACGGTGTGGGGCGGGTTGCGCCTGGGGTGGATCCGCGCCGACCGCGACGTGATCCAGCGTCTCGCGCTCGCCCGCTTCGTGACCGACCTCGGCACGCCCGTGCTCGAGCAGCTCATCCTGCGCGAGCTCCTGCCGCAGATGGACGCGCTGCTCGCTGCTCGTCGCGAGTACCTGCGCACGACGCGCGACCTGCTCGGCCGTCGGCTGCGTGAGAAGCTGCCGACCTGGCGGGTGCCGCGCAACGAGGGCGGAATGACGATGTGGGTGGGGCTCGGCGAGCCGCTCAGCTCGGCCCTCTCGCTCGCGGCGCGCGATCGCGGGGTGCTGCTGCCGCCCGGCCCGCGCTTCGGGGTCGACGGCGGGCAGTTCGAGCGGTTCCTGCGCATCCCCTACACCTCGGCGGAGCTGATCGAGCCGGGGGTGGAGGCGCTCGCCGCGGCCTGGGGCGACGTGCTGCACGGCCCGCTCGCCGAGTCGGAGGCGGAGTTCGCTCAGGTGGTGTGAGCCGGGCGGGCGGATTCGTCCCCCGGGAGTACGGCCGCCGGAACCCCGCTGGGATACTTGCTGGGTGCACGGCGGCGTGCGCGCTGGATGATGATCCGCCGCCCCGTGCGGCACCGAACCGGGCCCGAGGAGTCACGTCGTGCACCTGCTGAGCGTCTTCAGTCTGCGCAACCGCGCGCTCATCGCCCTCGTCACGCTCGTCATCGCGGCGTTCGGCGGGGTCGCGCTGACGCTGCTCAAGACCGAGCTGTTCCCCTCGCTCACACTGCCGCAGGTCACGGTCACCGCCAGCTATCCGGGCGCAAGCGCCGCGGTCGTCGAGAACGACGTCTCGACCCCGATCGAGGGCGCCCTGCAGGGCATCGAGGGCCTCGACAACACGAGTTCCACCTCGACCAACGGCTTCTCCTTCGTCACGGCGGAGTTCAGCTACGGCACCGACCTCATCTACGCCGAGCAGAAGGTGCAGCTCGCGGTCAACCGGCTGCAGAACCGCCTGCCCGAGGGCGTCACGCCGACGGTGTCGACGTTCTCCTTCTCCGACTTCCCGGTGATCGTGCTCGCCGTCACGAGCGACCTCGGACCCGACGAACTCACCAACCGGCTCGAGACCATCGCCGTGCCGGAGCTGCAGGCGCTCGACGGGGTGCGCGAGGCGACGGTCTCCGGCGGCGCCGGCCAGCGGGTGACGATCACGGTCGACAAGGATGCGCTCGCCGAGTACCACCTGAGCAGTCAGGCGATCACGCAGGCGCTCTCGAGCGCGGGCACGCTGCTCGCGGTCGGCGAGATCCAGCAGGACGGCGACGAGCTCACCGTGCAGTCGGGGCAGCGGCTCGAGTCGGTCGACGACATCGCCGGCCTGCCGGTCCTGGGCGGCTTCACGATCGAGACCTCGGTCGAGAACTTCCAACCGGTCGTGACGCAGGAGCCGGTCGCGCTGACGATCTCCGACCTCGCCGACGTGCAGCTCGTCGAGAACCCGACCGACACGATCTCGCGCGTCGACGGCGAACCCGCCCTCGCCCTGCAGATCACGAAGAAGCCGACCGGCAACACGGTCGAGGTCTCGCAGGTCGTGCGCGACGACCTCGACGGCCTCGCCGCGAAGATCGGCTCGAACACGCAGTTCACCCCGGTCTTCGACCAGGCACCGAGTGTCACGCGCTCCATCAACTCGCTGCTCGTCGAGGGCCTGCTGGGCCTCGGGGTCGCGCTGCTCGTGATCCTCGTGTTCCTGTTCTCGATCCGCTCCACCCTCGTCACGGCGGTCTCGATCCCAACCTCGGTGCTCGTGACCTTCATCGGCGTCTGGGCGTTCGGCTACAGCCTCAACGTGCTCACCCTCGGGGCGCTGACCATCTCGATCGGCCGCGTCGTCGACGACTCGATCGTCGTCATCGAGAACATCAAGCGGCACCTCGCGCTCGGCGACGACAAGCTGCAGGCGATCAAGACGGGCGTGCGCGAGGTCGCGACCGCGGTCACCGCCTCGACCCTGACCACCGTCGCCGTCTTCCTGCCGATCGCCTTCGTCAACGACATCACCGGGGAGCTGTTCCGCCCCTTCGCGATGACCGTCACGATCGCGCTGCTCGCCTCGCTGTTCGTCTCGCTCACGATCGTGCCGGTGCTCGCCTACTGGTTCCTCGGGTCGAAGCCGCTCACCAAGCGCGCCCGCGCCCGGGCGGACGAGGAGCGGCGCGCCGTGGAGAGCGGCGAGGACGAGCTCGACCACCCCTCGCGCCTGCAGCGCGGCTACCTGCCGGTCATCGGCTGGACCCTGCGGCACCCGATCGTCACGGTGCTGGCCGCGGTGCTCGTGCTCGTGGGCTCGGGAGCGGCGGTGCCGCTGCTGCAGACCAACTTCATCGGATCCAGCGGCTCGAACACCCTGACCGTCACCCAGAACGTGGCCACGGGCGCCGACCTGGCCACCAAGGACGCGGCGGCGACCAAGGTCGAGAAGGCCCTGCTCGACGTGCCGGGCGTCGAGACCGTGCAGCTCACGATCGGCACCGCCAACCCGCTGCAGGCGGCGCTCGGCAGCGGCGCCGACGCGACCTTCTCGATCACGACCGACGAGAACGCCGACCAGGACACCGTCACCGAGGACGTGCGCGCCGCCGTCGCGAAGCTCAGCGACGTCGGCGAGGTGTCGGTGAGCTCCGGGCAGGGCGGATTCACCGACAGCGACATCGCGATCGACATCCGCGCGGGCGACGACGCCTCGCTCGCGAAGGCCTCGGACGCGGTGCTCGCCGCCGTGCGCGACCTCGACGTCACGGCCGAGGCGACGAGCAACCTCGCCGCGTCGCGGCCCTACATCTCGATCGACGTCGACCGCGCCGCGGCCGCCGACAAGGGCCTCACCGAGGTCGGCGTGGGCCGCCAGGTCGCCGCCGCGATGAACCCGAACGCCTCGGCGCAGTTCGAGCTCGACGGCAACCAGATCTCGATCTACCTGATCGACCCCGACGCGCCGACGACGGTCGACGAGCTGAAGGCGTTCGAGATCGTCACCGGCACGGGCGAGACGGTCGCGCTCGACGAGATCGCCGACGTCGCCCTCACCGACGGCCCGGTCTCGATCACGACCGAGCGCGGCGTGCAGACCGCGCAGGTGACGGTCACCCCGAGCACGCAGGACGTCACCGCCTCGGGCACCGCGGTCACGCAGGCCCTCGAGGACGTCGAGCTGCCGCCGGGCGCGAGCGCGAGCGTCGGCGGCGTGGTCGCCGACCAGAACAGCGCCTTCAGCCAGCTCGGCCTCGCCGGACTCGCCGCGATCCTCATCGTCTACACGATCATGGTCGCGACCTTCCGGAGCCTGCGGCAGCCGCTGCTGCTGCTCGTGTCGATCCCGTTCGCGGCGACCGGCGCGATCTTCCTGCAGCTCGCGAGCGGGATCCCGCTCGGCGCCGCCTCGATCATCGGCCTGATCATGCTGGTCGGCATCGTCGTCACGAACGCGATCGTGCTCGTCGACCTCGTCAACCAGTACCGCGAGCGCGGCTACCGGGTGGCGGAGGCGATCCGCCACGGCGCCGCCCGACGTCTGCGCCCGATCCTCATGACGGCGCTCGCGACGATCGGCGCCCTGACGCCGCTCGCCCTCGGGCTGAGCGGGCACGGCGGGTTCATCTCGCAGCCGCTCGCGATCACCGTCATCGGCGGTCTGGTGTCGTCGACGCTCCTCACGCTCGTCGTGCTGCCGACGCTCTACTACCTCGTCGAAGGGGCGAAGGAGCGGCGCGAGGACCGCCGAGCGCGCAAGGCGGGCGGGTCGGGCGAGGCGGGCGGATCCGCCGACCCCGACGGTCGGGGCGGCCCCACGGGGGGCTCCGGCGGCGCCGGCGACGAGCCCGATCACGGCGGATCGGTGCCGGCGCGGGCCCTCGACCACGAGCCCGACGGCGCGCCGGCGAGCTGACGCCCATCGACTTCCGAGCCTCCGTGCCGTAGAGTCGCCCGGTCGGCTCTCGACAGCGACTTCGGTCGCGCATGCTCCACTGTGTGTCGAGCGGGCCGGATGGGCGGCGAATCCGCCGCCCAGGAATCCTTTCAGGACAGCTTTTTCGAGAAGCTGCGGCCCCGGCCCACGAGCGCCCGGGTTACCGTCGCGTCGGCGTGCCGCCGCGTGACGTTCTGATGTGAACCGGAAGAACAGCATGCCCCCCAAGAAGAACGCCGCGCCCGCGCGCGGCCAGTCCGCCCGCCCGACCCGCGCCGGAGCCTCGGCCAAGCGCACGGCCGGCGGCCCGAGCCCCAAGCACCGCGGCTACCGCCCCGCCGAGGACGGCGCCGGCGCCGGCAAGAAGCCGCGCTGGAACGCCGACGAGCGCGCCGCCCGCGGCCGCAGCGAGCAGCGCCCCCGCGGCACCGAGTCGCGCGCGCAGCGCGAGCGCACCGCCGACTCGGCCGAACGCCGCGACCGCGTCGAGCGCGGGCAGTCGTCGCGCCCGAACTGGGAGCCGCGCACCGGCCCCTCGCGATACGAGCGCGCCGCCGCGCGCGACGGCCGCGGCCGCGAGGCCCGGGGGTCGCGCGGTTCCCGCCTCGGATCCGAGGGCGATGACCGCCGCGACGCCCTCCGTGAGCGCCCCGCGACGCGCACTCCGCAGCGCGACACCGAGGGCCGCCCCGCGCGGCGCGACGACCGCGACGAGCGCCCCGCCCGCCGCGACGACCGCGACGGCCGTGCCCCGTTCCGGGACCGCGACGAGCGCCCCGCCCGCCGCTGGAACGACGGGGCCGGCGCGCCGCATCCGCGCCAGGACCGCCTCGCCGGCGACCGCCGTGCCCCGCGCGACGACCGTCGGGAGGGCCGCGAGCGCGCCCCGCGCCGCGACTGGACCCCGCGCGAGGACCGCGCCCCGCGCCGCGAGTGGGACGACCGTGCTCCCCGCCGCGAGTGGAACGACCGCGACGAGCGCTCCCCCCGCCCCGCACCGACCGACGACGTCGTGCTCGAGCGGCTCGAGGCCGAGGCGATCGAGGCCACCGAGGTCGAGGGCACCGGCTTCGCCGACCTCGGGCTCGGCCAGAACATCGTGCGCGAGCTCGAGGAGCTCGGCGCAAGTCAGCCCTTCGCCATCCAGGCCGCGACGATCCCCCAGGTGCTCGCCGGGCGCGACGTGCTCGGCCGCGGCCGCACCGGCTCGGGCAAGACGATCGCCTTCGGCGCCCCGCTCGTCGAGAACCTGCTGCGGGCCCAGGCCGGCAGCACTGAGCGGCGCCAGTTCGGCCGCGCGCCGCGCGCGCTGATCCTCGCGCCGACCCGCGAGCTCGCGCTGCAGATCGACCGCACCGTGCAGCCGATCGCGCGCAGCGTGGGCCTGTTCACGACCCAGATCTACGGCGGCGTGCCCTACGCGCGCCAGCTCGGCGCGCTCGACCGCGGCGTCGACATCGTGATCGGCACGCCCGGCCGGGTCGGCGACCTCGCCGCCCAGGGCAAGCTCGACCTCTCGAGAATCCAGATCACGGTGCTCGACGAGGCCGACCACATGTGCGAGCTCGGGTTCGCCGAGCCCGTGCAGGAGATCCTCGACCGCACCCCCGAGGGCGGCCAGCGTCTGCTGTTCTCGGCGACCCTCGACCGCGGCGTCGCCGAGATCGTCGAGAAGTACCTGCGCGAGCCGAGTGTGCACGAGGTCGCGGGCGAGACCGCCCAGCACAGCGACATCACGCACCGCGTGCTGCTGCTCGACCAGCGCGACAAGATCGAGGTGCTCGCCGAGCTGTGCTCGGGCCGCGGCCAGGTGCTCGTGTTCGCCCGCACCCGCAGCTTCACCGAGCAGCTCGCCGACGCGCTCGACGACGCGGGGGTGGATGCCGACGCGATCCACGGGGACCTCACCCAGTCCCGGCGGCAGCGGGCCCTCGAGCGCTTCTCGAAGGGCCGCACCCGGGTGCTCGTCGCGACCGACGTGGCCGCCCGCGGGATCCACGTCGACGACGTCGACCTCGTGATCCAGGCCGACGCGCCCGACGAGTACAAGGCCTACCTGCACCGCTCGGGCCGCACCGGCCGAGCCGGTCGCGCGGGCACCGTCGTCACCCTCGTGCCGAGGAACCGCCGTCGCAAGACGGAGGACCTGCTGCAGCGCGCCGAGATCGAGGCCGAGTGGACCTCGGTGCGCCCCGGTGACGACGTGATCCGCGAGCTCGCCGAGGGTCGCGCGCAGGCCGGAGCGTCCGCGGGCCGGTGACCCTCGCGATCCGCCCCTTCGCGGAGGGCGACACCGAGGAGGTCGTCGCCCTCTGGGAGGCGTGCGGGCTCACCCGCCCGTGGAACGATCCGCGCCGCGACATCGCCCGCAAACTCGTGGTGCAGCGCGAGCTGTTCCTCGTCGGCGAGACCCGCGACCCCGAGGTGGGCACGCGCCTCGTCGCAACCGGCATGGGCGGTTACGAGGGGCACCGCGCCTGGATCAACTACCTCGGCGTGCACCCCGACGCGCGCGGGCGCGGCGTCGGGCGCGCGATCGCGGCCGAGCTCGAACGCCGGCTCGCCGCCGTCGCGGCGCCGAAGATCAACCTCCAGGTGCGGCAGGGCAACGACGAGGCGCTCGCGTTCTGGGCCGCGCTCGGCTACTCCGTCGATGCGGCGGTGTCGCTCGGGAAGCGGCTCGTCGAGGACTGATCCCCCGTTCGGGCGCCCCCCGAGTCTTGGATGTTCCTTCGACCTCCGGCCGTCCCGTCTTCGACGGGGCGTCGTCAGGATCGACGTGTCGCGACGCTCGAGCAGGAGCCCGCGGCGCTCGAGTCCGGAGGAGTCACCATGAGACGAGCCGTTCGCATCGGAGCCGCGTTCGCGGCCGCCCTGGCGATCGTGGGGGGTGCCGCCGCGGTCGCGTCGGCCGCCGTCCGCGCCGACACCGCCGCGTCGGCGCCCGACCTGAGCGGGCAGCAGCAGGCGCTCGCCGACGATCTCGCGCAGCGGCAGTGGGCCGACGACGCGACCGCGACCCTCGAGGAGCAGATCGCCCAGGCGCAGCGCGACCTCGACGCCGCCCGCGCCGACCTCGACGCGGCGACCGCGGCGAAGGCCGCCGCCGAGGCCGCCGGATCCGGGTCGGGCTCGTCCGGTGCGGCGAGCGGGCCGGCCGCGTCGAGCTCCCCGTCGTCGTCCGGCTCGCACGAGGGCGAGAACGAGGACGAGCACGGCGACGAGCACGAGAGCGAGCACGAGGGAGACGATGACTAGTCGTGCCTCGACGCCGTGGATCGCGCTCGCGGTCGCGGCGCCCGCGGCGGCCGCCGTCTTCGCCGGCAGCGCGGCGTGGGCGATCGGCCACGACCCGCTCGCCGAGCAGCGCGCCGCCCAGGCGGCGCAGGACGCCGCGGTCGCCCAGGCCTTCCCGCGGCCAGCGACGGTCGCCGCGACCGAGCGCGTCGCCGAGCTGCAGGCCCAGCTCGCGCAGCTGCGCACGCAGATCGACCAGCTGGCCGCGCAGGCGGCCGCGGTCCGCGCCTCGACGCCGAGCACGAGCGGCTGGAGCGGGGGCGGCTCGGGCGGGTCCGGCGGCTCCTCCGGCGGCGGCGCGAGCGCGGTCGCTCCGCCGCCGCCTCCGCCCGCGAGCGCGACGACGAGCGGATCCCGATGACCCCCGCGCCGGCACGGCACCTCGAGCACCGCTTCACCGCGATGGCGACGCCCGTCGTGCTGCGCCTGCTCGACCCCGCGCCGGCGGCGCCGGATGCCCTCGCCGCCGCGGTGGAGGCGATCCACCGCGTCGACACCACCTGCTCGCGCTTCCGCGATGACAGCGACCTGTCCGCGGTCAACCGCGATCCGGGCGCGTGGCACCCGGTCGCGCCGGAGTTCTCGGCCGCCGTGGCGACCGCGGAGATCGCCCACGAGCTGACCGGCGGGCTCGTCGATCCGCGCATCCTCGACGACCTGGAGCGGCTCGGCTACGACGTCGACTGGAGCCTCGTGCTGCCCGACGGCGACGCGCCCGTCGCGCCGCGCGGCGTGCTGCACCGTCGCCGGCCGCCGTTCCGCGCCGAGCACGCGCCCGGTCGGGTGCGGCTCGACGGCTGCCGCATCGATCTCGGCGGCGTCGCGAAGGGGCTCGCGGTGCAGACCGCGGCGCGCCTGCTCGCGCCGAGCGCCGCGGGAGGCCTGGTCGAGGCGGGCGGCGACCTCGCGGTGGTCGGCGACGGGCCCGACGACGGCCTCTGGAACGTCGCCGTCGAGGACCCGCTCGCCCGCGGTCTCGACGGCGACGCGGTCGCCGTGCTCGCGGTGCGCGATCGCGGCGTGACGACCTCGAGCGTGCGGCACCGCTCCTGGCGGCGCGCCGGGCGCCGCGTGCACCACCTGATCGACCCCCGCACCGGCGAGCCCGGCGGCGCCGGCCTGGCCGCGGTGACCGTCGTGCATCCCGACGCGGCGCTCGCCGAGGCGTGGTCGAAGGCGCTGTTCCTCACCGGCGCCGACGGGATCGCCGGCGCGGCTCGGGCGGCGGAGATCGCGGCGCTCTGGGTCGGAGCCGACGGCGCGCTGGGCGCCTCGGAGGAGATCCGCCCCCACCTGCTCTGGAGTCGCGATGTCGTCGCGGCCTGACGCGCCCGCCCCGGAGCGGCCCGACGCGCGCGACGAGGAGACGACCGGCGGCGAGTACCGCGGCGCCGTCGGGATGCTCGCGCGCGCGGTCGTCTTCGTGCTCGCCTCGGTCGTCACCGGTGCACTCGTCGGCTGGGGCGCCACCCTCATCGGCGGCACCGACATGCCGAAGTGGGTGCTCGCCCGCGCGAGCGGCGTCGCGTCGTTCGTGCTGCTGACCGCGGTGACCGTGCTCGGCCTGCTGCTCAGCCACCCGCACCGCGCCCGCTGGCGCTGGCCGGCGCTCGTGACCCGCCTCCGCCTGCACGTCGCGCTCGCGGTCGCCGCGCTCGTGCTCACCGTCGGGCACCTCGTGGTGCTCGCGCTCGACGACTACGCCGACGTCGGGTGGCCGGGGGCGCTGCTGCCCTTCGTCGCCGACTACCGTCCGGTCGCGACGGGGATCGGGGTGCTCGCGTTCTGGGCGATGCTGCTCGCCTCGAGCACCGCGGGCCTCGCCGGGCGGGCGCTCGGGCGGCGCCTCTGGTGGCCGATCCACAAGGCCGCGATCGTCGCCTACCTGCTCGCGTGGGGGCACGCGGTGCTCGGCGGCACCGATGTGCGGGCGCTGCTCGGGCTCTACCTCGTCGCCGGCGGACTCGTCGTCGGGGTCGCGATCTGGCGCTACGCGAGCATCGCCCCCGGGGATGCGCGCCGCGCCTTCGCCCGCACCGCACGCCCGGGGCTCGGCGTCCCGCGCGCCGCCGGGTTCCGCGCCGAGAGCCGCGAGCGATGATCGCGACGACCGAGGTCGGGCTGCGCGCCCCGGAGCTCGCCTTCGAGGCGCTCGCCCCGCGCCCGCTCTCGACGCCGGTGCGCATGGGCATCCAGGAGCACCGCGCCCTGTTCGGACCGATGCCGCTCGACCTGCGCCCGCTCGTGCAGGCCCTCGCCGCCACCGGGCTCGGCGGCTACGGCGGTGCGGGGGTCGCGGCGATCCGCAAGTGGGAGTCGGCCGCGCGCGATGGCGCCGGGGGCATCGCGGTGGCGAACGCCGCCGAGGGCGAGCCGGCCTCCGCGAAGGATGCGGCGATCTGGCAGACCCGACCCCATCTCGTGCTCGACGGGCTCGAGGCGGCGGCGGTGGCGATCGGGGCGGCGGAGAGCGTCGTCTGGGTGCACGGCGGCGACCGCGAGACGGTGCACGCGATCGAGCGCGCCGTCGGGGAGCGCGGGCCGGGCCTCGTTCCGGTGCGCGTCGTGCACGGTCCGGACCGCTACGTCTCGGGGGAGCACTCGGCGATCGTGCGCGCCCTGCGCGGCGGCGCCGCGGTGCCGAGGTTCCGCCCCACCGGAGCGCGCTCCTGGGTCGGCGGGGCGCCGGTGCTCGTCAACAACAGCGAGACCCTCGCGCGCGTCGCGCTGCTGGCCCGCACCGGGCTCGCGGGTCACCGCGAGGCGGCGCTCGTCACGGTCGTGGATGCCGGCGTGCGTCGGGTGCGCGAGGTCGACGCCGGCGACCGTTACGGCGACCTGCGGGGCGCGAGCTCCCCCGCGGCCGCGCTCGTCGGGGGATACGGCGGCCGCTGGCACGACTGGCGCGAGCTCGCCGAACGGCCGCTGCTGGGCGCGCAGGCGCCCGAGCTCGGCGCGGGGGTCGTGGCCCTGCTGCCGGAGGGCGTGTGCGGCGTGTGCGAGACCGCGCGGATCGCCGACTGGATGGCCGCCGAGTCCGCCCGCAGCTGCGGTCCCTGCCGCTTCGGCCTGCCCGAGCTCGCCGACGCCCTCGATGTGCTCGCCGCGCGCGGGCGCGCCGGGCGGGCTCCGGCCCGGATCGGGACCCTCGCCGACCTCGTCGACGGCCGCGGGGCGTGCGCTCATCCCGACGGGGTCGCCCGCATGGTGCGCAGCGCGCTGCGGGTCTTCGGCGACGACGTGACCGCCCACCGCGCCGGCCGCTGCCTGGCTCGAACACAGGCCTCCGTGCTCCCGCTGCCCCGGCACGGCCGTGCGCGCTGAGTCGGAGCCCGCGGGGGTGCGGGTCGAGGTGGACCCGACCCGGTGCGACGGGGTGGGCATGTGCGCCTACCTCGCGCCCGACGCGATCGCCCTCGACCGCTGGGGCTTCCCGCTGCTTCCGCGCGCGCCGCGCTCGGGGGCGGGTGGTGCGGCGCTCGAGCGCGCGATCGCGGGGTGCCCGCGGTCAGCGCTACGGCGCGTCGACTGACCGTCGCGCCGGGAAGCGCACCACCGCGTCGAGCCCGCCGCCCTCGCGGGCGTCGAGGCGCGCCTCGGCGTCGGCCGCCCGCGCGAGCTGCGCGACGATCGCGAGCCCGAGACCGGTGCCGGGATGCGTCGCCTCCCCGCGCCAGAACCTCTCGAACGCGCGCTCGCGCGCCTCGGGCATCAGACCGGGCCCGCGGTCGAGCACGTGCAGCTCGATCGCGCCGCGCTCGTGCCGGGTGGCGACCTCCACCGCGGCGCCCTCCGGCGTGACCGCGAGGGCGTTGTCGACGAGGTTGTCGATGATCTGCTCGAGCGCGCGGGGGCTCGAGCGCACCAACGCGGGATGCGCGAGCGCCCCCGCCCGCACCGCGCGGCCCGACTCCTGCGCGAGCGCCGCCCACTGCTCGACGCGTTCGCGCACGACCGCGGTGAGGTCGACGGTCTCGGCGGGGGCGGGATCCGGCTCGGCTCGGCTCAGCACGAGCAGGCCCTCGACGAGCTCGTCGAGCCGATCGAGCTCGCCGACCGCCGCGTCGAGGCGCTGCTGCGCGGCGGCCGGGTCGGTCGCGGCGAGGTCGCGGGCGCGTTCAAGCCGCAGTCGCAGCGCGGTGAGGGGCGTGCGCAGCTGGTGGGAGGCGTCGGCGGCGAAGGCGCGCTGCTGGTCGATGAGCGCATCCAGTCGCGCGGCCATGCTGTTGAAGGAGTGGCCGAGCGCGCGGAGCTCGGGGGCACCGCCCGTCTCCTCGGCGCGCACCGCGCGGTCGCCCGCCGCGAAAGCCTCGGTCGTCTCGCGCAGCCGGCGCACGCGCGCCGTCACCGAGCGCGCCACGAGCACGGCGATGAGCGCCGCGACGAGCGCGCTCGTGAGGCCGACCGCGCCGAGCCCGACGAGCTTCTGGCCCGCCGCGGCGTCGACGACGGCCTCCGGGTAGGTGAGGCGTACCGCGCCGAGCACCTCGTCGCCGCTCAGCACCGGCACGGCGACGTAGAGCAGCTGCTCCGAGAGGGTCTGCGAGTAGCGCGAGCCGCTCGACACGGTGCCGGTGAGGGCCGCCGAGAACTCCGGCCGCGAGAGGTACGAGCTGCCGACGGCACCGGGGTCGTCGTCGCTCGTCACGATGGCGACGCCGCTCGCGTCGACGATCACGACCCGGGCTCCGCTCTGCGCCTGGTAGTCGCGGGCGAGCTCGGTGACGGTCGCGGCGGCCGCGGTCGGATCCTTCCCCTCGCCCGGCGCGTGCAGCGACTCCTCGCTGCGGCCCGCGAGCACGAAGGCGTCGCGTTCGAGCGCCGTGACGATGCGCTCCTTCTCGGTGTCGCGCAGGTAGCTCGCGAGCGGCAGGTCGTGCGCGAGCAGCACGAGCAGCACGACGGCGACGAAGGCCGCGACCAGCCGCCGGGTCATCGGGGTGCGTCGAGGCGGAAGCCGACGCCGCGCACCGAGCGGATCCAGTCGGGGTCGCCGAGCTTGCGGCGGATCGCGGCGACGTGCGCGTCGAGCGTCTTGCTCGCGCCGTACCACTCGGTCTTCCAGACGTCGCGCAGGATGTCGGGCCGGCGCAGCACCGCGCCCGCGTCGTCGGCGAGGTAGAGCAGCAGGTCGAACTCGGTGGGGGTGAAGTGCAGCTCCTCGCCGGCGAGCGTCACGCGGCGCGCGCGCGGGTCGATCTCGAGCGGGCCGACCGCGCGCACCCCCTCCGTCGCGCCGGGGCTCGCGGTGGTGCGCCGCAGCAGGGCCCGGATGCGCGCCTGCAGCTCGCGCATGCCGAACGGCTTCGTCAGGTAGTCGTCGGCGCCGAGTTCGAGCGCGATCACGCGGTCGGCCTCCTCGCCGCGCGCGCTCAGCACGATGATCGGGGTGGCGCCGCGGCCGCGCAGCTCGCGGCACACCTCGAGCCCGTCCCGGTCGGGCAGGCCCAGGTCGAGCAGCACCAGGTCGGGCGCGAAGCTCGCCGCGGCGGCGAGGCCGGTGGTGGCGTCGCGCGCGTGCTGCACGGTCGTGCTGGGCGTCTCGAGCGCATCCACGACGCCGGCCGCGACTGACGGGTCGTCTTCGATCAGCAGGATGCGCATGCCGTCATTGTGGCCGCGTCGGCCGGGCGGCGGCGGGACCTTGGACGGATCTTCGACCTCGGCGGGGCGGCCCTTCGAGCTCGCCCGCGTACCGTGGACGCCATGATCGCCCCCCGCCTCCTGGTGGCCGGCACCGTGGCCGCCGCCCTCGTGCTGGCCGGAGCCGCGATGGCCGTCAACGCCGCGACCCTCGGCTCGGTGCCGAACCCGCCGATCGGCGACGCCCCCAACGTGCTCGTGCCCACCCCGAGCGGATCGCCCGCGCCCGACGCGACGCGCACCCCCGAGCCGAGCGCGACCCCGACGGCCACCGCCTCCTCGGGCCCCGACGACGCCGTCGAGTCGGGGGATGACGACGGCCCCGCCTCCTCGCCGACGCCCTCCCCGACCCGCAGCGACGACCGCGGCTCGGACTCGCACGACGACGAGCACGAGAGAGACGAACACGAGGACGACCACGACGACGACTGATCGCCGCGCGTCGTAACACTCAGCGCCCGCCGCGCCGCGCGCCCTAGCCTGTGACCATGGCCGCGATCCACGACTCCATCACCTCCGCCTTCGGCACGACGCCGCTCGTCAAGCTGAACCGCGTGACCGACGGCGCGGGCGCCACGGTGCTCGCGAAGCTCGAGTTCTACAACCCCTCGGCGAGCGTGAAGGACCGCCTCGGCATCGCGATCGTCGATGCCGCCGAGAAGTCGGGGGAGCTGAAGCCGGGCGGCACGATCGTCGAGGGCACGAGCGGCAACACCGGCATCGCGCTGGCGATGGTCGGCGCGGCGCGCGGGTACAAGGTGATCCTCACGATGCCCGAGACGATGTCGAAGGAGCGGCGCGCGCTGCTCAAGGCCTACGGGGCGGAGCTCGTGCTGACCCCCGGATCCGAGGGGATGAAGGGCGCGGTCGGCAAGGCGGAGGAGATCGCCGCCGCGACCGAGGACGCCGTGCTCGCGAAGCAGTTCGCCAATGCGGCCAACCCGGCCATCCACTACGCGACCACCGGCCCGGAGATCTGGGCCGACACCGACGGCGCCGTCGACATCTTCGTCTCCGGCGTCGGCACCGGCGGCACCATCTCGGGCACCGGCAGGTACCTCAAGGAGCAGAAGGCCGACCTGAAGGTCGTCGCCGTCGAGCCCGAGGAGTCGCCGATCCTCAACGGCGGCCAGCCCGGCCCGCACAAGATCCAGGGCATCGGGGCGAACTTCGTGCCCGAGATCCTCGACCGCGAGATCTACGACGAGGTGTTCGACGTCAACATCGACCAGTCGGTCGCGATGGCGCGTCGCCTGGGCACCGAGGAGGGCATCCTCGGGGGCATCTCCTCGGGCGCTACGGTGCACGCCGCGGTCGAGCTCGCGAAGCGCCCCGAGAACGCCGGCAAGGTGATCGTCGTGATCGTCGCCAGCTACGGCGAGCGCTATCTCTCGAGCGTGCTCTACGAGGGGATCGTCGACTGAGCCCGCGGCTCGCTCGACCCTGCTGACGTGCCCCTCCGCGAAGACCTCGCGACCGCGCGGCGCCGCGACCCGGCCGCGCGCGGCGGCTTCGAGATCTGGCTCACCTACTCCGGCCTGCACGCCATCTGGGGCTACCGGCTGGCGCATCGGCTCTGGCGCGCCCGGCTGAAGCTGCTCGCGCGCGTCGTCTCGCAGTACACCCGGTTCCTCACCGGCATCGAGATCCACCCCGGCGCGACGATCGGCCGGCGCTTCTTCATCGACCACGGCATGGGCGTGGTAATCGGCGAGACCGCCGAGATCGGCGACGACGTCATGCTCTACCACGGCGTGACGCTCGGCGGGGTCTCGGGCGACAAGGTGAAGCGCCACCCGACCCTCGGCGACCGCGTCGTCGTGGGGGCGGGGGCGGCGCTGCTGGGCCCGATCACGATCGGCGACGACTCCGTCGTCGGGGCGAACGCGGTGGTGCGGGTGGATGCCCCGCCTCACTCCCTGCTCGTCGGCGTGCCCGCCTCGCCCCGCCCGCAGAAGCGCGCGACCGCGGCCTCGTTCGACTACGCGATCTGACGCGCGGACCGGGTTCGCCCCGCGTCAGCGCACCGCGAGCAGCCCCGCCGCGACCAGCGCGAGGGCGAGCCCGATCCACTGCACGGGGGCGACGCGCTCCTTGTGCACGATCGCCGCGAGCAGGATCGTGCCGGCCGGGTAGAGCGCGATGAGCACCGACATGACGGTGAGCTGCCCGATCGCGAGGCCGTAGAGGATGAGCCCGTTCGCGAGCGGATCCGTCAGCCCGGCACCGACCGCGGACGCGAGCGAGCGGCGATCCGGGCGGGGCGCGACCTCGCCGCGCGCACGGCGGCGCAGCATCCAGATGCCGGCGATCGCGCCGAGCAGCACGACCCCGACGACGCGGTTGCCGACGACGGGCTGCACGAAGGAGTCGTCGGGCGCGGCATCCAGCAGGATCACGAACACCCCGATGAGCACGCCCGACGCGGTCGCGAGAGCGAGGCCTGCGGGCCGCGGGCGCACGGCGCCCTCGCCGGGAATGAAGCCGACGAGCACGACCGCGACGAGCGCGAGGGCGAGCCCGACGAGCTGCCAGGGCCCGAGGCGCTCGCCGTGCGCGAAACCCCACGCCATCGGCACGATCGCCGAGAGCACCGCGGTCAGCGGCGACAGGATCGACATCGGCCCGATCGCGAGCGCCGCGTAGAGCAGCAGGATCGCGAGCGATCCGGCGAGCGAGCTCACCCCGCCCAGCAGCAGGGCCTCGGCGCTCCAGCTCTGACCGAACCAGAGGATCGACCCGAGCGTCACGAGGGTCACGATCACGAGCCCGGTGGCGGTCGCGATCGCGGTGGCGACGGGGGCGCCGAGGCGGCGGGAGGCGGTTCCGCCGAGGAAGTCGGCGGCGCCGTAGCTGAGCGCGGCGACGAGGCCGACGACCGCGGTGATCACCTCCCCACGCTACTGAGCACCGGCGTCGTCCCGAGACGCGGACCGGGCCCGGTGCCCGTCGGGCGGCCCGGCTACCGTGGACCCATGTCCCCCGGTCCCCCCGAGGCGCCGGTCGCCGCCCCCGCGACCGGAGAGCCGAGCCCCGTCGCCGCCCCGCCCGCGGCGCTCGAGGTGCTGCACCGGGTCTTCGGCTACGACGCCTTCCGCGGCGACCAGGCCGAGATCGTCGCCCACGTCGTCGGCGGCGGCGACGCGCTCGTGCTCATGCCGACCGGCGGCGGCAAGTCGCTGTGCTACCAGGTGCCCGCGCTCGTGCGCGACGGCGTCGGGGTCGTCATCTCACCGCTCATCGCGCTCATGCAGGATCAGGTCGACGCCCTCGCGGCGCTCGGCGTGCGCGCCGCATTCCTCAACTCCACGCAGGGCGCCGAGGAGCGCCGCGAGGTCGAGACGGCGCTGCTCGCCGGCGAGCTCGATCTGCTCTACCTCGCCCCCGAGCGGCTCGCGGTGGGCGGCACGCTCGACCTGCTCGACCGCGCGCCGGTCGCCCTGTTCGCGATCGACGAGGCGCACTGCGTGAGCCAGTGGGGCCACGACTTCCGCCCCGACTACCTGCGCCTCACGGTGCTGCACGAGCGGTGGCCGTCGGTTCCGCGGGTCGCGCTCACCGCGACCGCGACGGCCGCCACCCGCGCCGAGATCGTGGAGCGCCTGCAGCTGACCGGCGCCCGGCAGTTCGTCGCCAGCTTCGACCGGCCCAACATCCAGTACCGCATCGTGCCGAAGCAGCAGCCGGTGCAGCAGCTCATCCGCCTGCTGCGCAGCGAGCACCCCGGGGATGCCGGCATCGTCTACTGCCTGAGCCGCAACTCGGTCGAGAAGACGGCCGACGCGCTCGTGGCGGAGGGCATCGCGGCGCTGCCGTACCACGCGGGTCTCGACGCGGCCACGCGCCGCCGCAACCAGGCGCGGTTCCTGCGCGAAGACGGTCTCGTCATGGTCGCGACGATCGCCTTCGGCATGGGTATCGACAAGCCCGACGTGCGTTTCGTCGCCCACCTCGATCTGCCGAAGAGCGTCGAGGGGTACTACCAGGAGACGGGCCGCGCGGGCCGCGACGGGCTGCCGAGCACCGCCTGGCTCGCCTACGGCCTGCAGGACGTGGTGCAGCAGCGCCGCATGATCGACGAGGGCGAGGGCGACGTCGCCCACAAGCGCCGGCAGAGCCAGCACCTGGATGCGATGCTCGCCCTCTGCGAGACGATCGAGTGCCGCCGGGTGCAGCTGCTCAACTACTTCGGCCAGGAGTCGAGCGCTTGCGGCAACTGCGACACCTGTCTCGAGCCGCCCGAATCGTGGGACGGCACCGTCGCCGCCCAGAAGCTGCTCTCGACCGTCGTGCGGCTGCAGCGCGAGCGCGGCCAGCGCTTCGGCGCCGGGGCGACGATCGACATCCTGCTCGGCCGCGAGACCGACCGCACCCGGCAGCACCAGCACGACGAGCTGCGCACCTTCGGCATCGGCCAGGAGCTCGGCGAGTCGGAGTGGCGCGGGGTGGTGCGCCAGCTGCTCGCGCAGGGCCTGCTCGCGGTGCAGGGCGAGTACGGCACCCTCGGGATCACCGAGGCGAGCGCCGCCGTGCTCGACGGGTCGCGGCCGGTGCGCTTCCGGCGCGAGCCCGAGCGGGTCGCGAAGGCGGCGAAGCGCCGCGCGCCGGGGGCCGAGCTGCCGGAGGGCGCCCGCGACCTCTTCGAGCAACTGCGCGAGTGGCGTGCCCAGACCGCGCGCGATCTCGGCGTGCCCGCGTACATCGTCTTCGGGGACGCGACCCTGCGCGGCATCGCCGTCGACCGTCCCCGCTCGCTCAGCCAGCTCGCCGGCATCTCGGGCGTCGGCGAGAAGAAGCTCGCCGACTACGGCGACGCGGTGCTCGAGGTGGTCGGCGCCGCGACGGGCGGCGGCTCGCCCGAGACGCGGGGGTCCGAGGCGCCGGCGTCCGAGACGCTCGGGGCCGAGATGTTCGAGCCGCCTCCCGACGCCGACTGAGCGCGCGCTCGTTCACCGCTCCCGGCCGGCCTCGGGCGCCGGTCTCACATCGCCTCTTTGACTCCGCGGGAGATGAGCAGCGCGTTCACCGGGTAGGCGACCGCGAAGCCCGCGAGCATCGCGAGCTGCATCGCGAACCAGAACTCGGGATCCGCGGCCCCGGCACGCCCCCCGGCGATGGCCGGGAACACGAGGAACTGGGCGATCGCCATGAGCCCGAACATGCCGACCTGCCAGGCCGTGATCGACGCCGTGTCGGCCTTCACCGCGGCGAGCAGGGTGCTGCCACGGGATCCGTCGCGATGCGGAGCGATCGCCGCGTACTGGAGCGCGATGCCGATCCCGAAGGCGAGCACGAAGTCGATCACCCAGACCGCGAACAGGCGGTCGGTGAACAGCCAGCCGAGCCCGCCGACGACCGCGAGGGCGGGGAGCGCCGCGAGCAGCGACTCCGCGACCAAGTCGCCGAGCGAGCAGCCCGCACCGCAGTGGCTCGTCGAGACGGCGATCGAGGCCCAGCGCGGGGTCGGGCGTCGCGCGTCGTCGTCGCCCCGGCGGGGCGCGCGGCCGTAGCGCGCGTAGAGCACCAGCCAGGGGACGCCCCCGAACAACGCCACCACCGGCCAGACCAGCCGCATGACCGCCATGCGCGACGGCCGCCGGATCACGTCGATCGCGATCGCGACCGCGCAGGCCCCCGCGACGGCGAGCGAGACGATCGCGACGACGGTCAGCGCGACGGGGAAGTGCGGTTCCACACCGACCACGGTGCCGCGGCCGCGGCGGCGGCCGCCAGGGATGCCAGCCAGCTCCCAGGGGACCGCCGCCGACGCGTCAGTGCGCGATGACCGGCTCGTCGCTCGGCTCGGCCGAGCCCTCCGGCGCCGCGCCGCGCCGGCTCACGTGCGCGAGCGACAGCCCCTGCCCGCGGCGGCGGAACAGCAGGGCGAGCAGCACCGCGCCGGCGCCGAACAGCGCCGCGCTGCACCAGTAGGCGACGTTGTAGCTGTGGATCGCGGCCTCGGCGGCGATCGCGGGGGTGGGGGGCTGGTGATCCGCGAGGTAGTCGGTGAGCGCGTTCGCCGCGAGGGTGTTGAGCAGGGCCGTGCCGATCGACCCGCCGACCTGCTGGCTCGTGTTCGCCATCGCGGAGGCGACTCCCGCGAACTGCCGGTCGACGCCGAGTGCCGCGCCCTGGAACGCGGCGGGCATCGTCGAGCCCATGCCGAACCCGATGATCATGAGCGGCGGCATGATGTCGAGCGCGTACTGGCTGTCGAGGTCGAGGTGCGTGAGATAGATCATGCCGATCGTCAGCACGGTGAGCCCGAAGGGCACCATGATCTTCGGCCCCAGGCGCGGGATCAGCACGTTGGTGCCGAGCTGCGCGGCGATCACGAGCATGATGATGAGCGGCAGGAACCCGACGCCGGTCTGGATCGGCGTGTAGCCCAGCGAGACCTGCACGTAGTAGGTCACGAAGAGGAACACCCCGAACATGCCGGCGCTCGCGATCGCGAGCGTCAGGTACGAGCCGGCCCGGTTGCGGTCGCGCAGGATCGACAGCGGCAGCAGGGGGTGCGCGGCGCGGGTCTGCCAGAACGCGAACGCCGCCAGCATGACGGCCGCCGCGATGAGCGAGCCCCAGCACCACACCGAGTCCCAGCCGTCGGTCTCGGCGCGGGAGAACCCGAACACGATGAGGAACAGCCCCGCCGAGGCGAGCACCGTGCCGGGGAGGTCGAGCCGCGGTCGGGGGCCGTGGCGGTGCAGGGCCGGCACGAGCACGAGGGCGCCGAGGATCGCGAGCACCGCGATCGGGATGTTGACGTAGAGGTTCCAGCGCCAGTCGAGGTTCTCGGTGAGGACGCCGCCCAGCAGCAGGCCGATCGCGCCCCCGGCGCCGGCGATCGCGCCGAAGACCCCGAAGGCGCGGGCGCGCTCCTTGGGGATCGTGAAGGTCGTCGTGAGCACGGCGAGGGCGGTGGGCGCCAGCAGCGCCCCGAACGCGCCCTGGGCCGCGCGCGCCGCGACGAGCCACTCGAACGACTGCGCGGCGCCGCCGAGGGCGGACGCGCCGGCGAAGCCGATGAGCCCGATCACGAACGCGACCTTGCGGCCGATGAGGTCGGAGAGCCGGCCGCCCAGCAGCAGGAGGCTGCCGAAGGCGAGGGCGTAGGCGGTGATGACCCACTGCCGGTCGCCGTCGGAGAAGCCGAGGTCGGCCTGCGCGGAGGGCAGCGCGATGTTCACGATGGTGTTGTCGAGCACGACCATGAGCTGGGCGAGGCCGACGACGGAGAGGGTGAGCCAGCGCCGCGAGGCGGGCGCGGCGGCCGTGTCGGGGGCGGCGGCCGCATCGGGAGACGTCATGGCGACGACTCTATCCGAAACTTGTCAGTTCCGAGTCCGGCCAGTTCCGGAACTGTGCGGTAACGTAGGAGGGGAAGGGACGGTGGCCGCGATGACGCAGCTGGAGAGCCCCCCGGCCGGGGCCGCCGCGCTCCCCGAGGGAGCGGAGGGGGCTGCCGCCGCGCCGCCGGCCGTGCGCCCGGGTCGCCGGCGGGATCCCTCCCGCGACGCCGACATCCTCGCCGCGACCCTCGACGTGCTCGCCGAGGTCGGCTACGACGGCATGACGATGGACATGGTCGCCGCACGCGCCCAGGCCGGTAAGGCGACGGTCTACCGGCGCTGGGAGTCGAAGGCCGACCTCGTGATCGACGCCGTCGCGTGCCTCAAGTCACCGCCTCCCCTCGACGACCTGCCCGACACCGGCTCGCTGCGCGGCGACCTCGTCGCGATGATCCGCACCCCGTCGGTGAAGGACGCGCAGCGCAAGCTCCGCATCATGACGGGCCTCGTCTCGCTCATCGACCGCGAGCCCGAGCTCGCCGAGACGACCCGCCGTGCGCTCGTCGAACCGCGCGCCGCCGTCACCCGCGCCCTCCTGCGCCGCGCCGTCGAGCGCGGCGAGGCGCGGCCCGACTGCGACATCGAGACGCTCGCCTCGGTCAGCGCGGCGATGGCCTCGTACCGCACCCTCATGCTGCGCAAGCCGGTCGACCGCGAGTTCCTGCTCTCGGTGATCGACGGGGTCATCGTGCCCGCCGCCGTGGGGGCGCCGGGCCACTAGCCTGAGCGCATGACCTTCCGGGACGACTCCGACATCTCGGGCGGCCGCACCAGCCGTCGCGGCCGCAACGCGGGCATCGCGCTCGGCGCGGGCGGCGGCGGGCTCGCGCTCATCGTCCTGCTCGTCGGTGCCTTCACCGGTTTCGACCTCTCGCCGCTGCTCGGCACGACCGGCGGCTCGCCGACCGGCACGACCCAGGGCGACACCCTCGACCGCTGCGACACCGGATCCGACGCGAACGCCGACATCGACTGCCGCATGAAGGGCGCCTCCGCCGCCCTCGACGCCTACTGGTCGCAGGCCGTCGACGGGTACACGAGCACCCAGATCGTGCTCTTCACGGGAGCCGTCGACACCGGCTGCGGCAGCGCCACGAGCTCGGTCGGCCCCTTCTACTGCCCTCCCGATCAGACCATCTACCTCGACACCGACTTCTACGACGAGCTCAGCACGCGCTTCGGCGCGAGCGGCGGACCGCTCGCCCAGCTCTACGTCGTCGCCCACGAGTGGGGCCACCACATCCAGAACATCATCGGGAACATGGACGGCCTCGACCTCAGCACCACCGGTCCGGCGAGCGACGGCGTGCGCCTCGAGCTGCAGGCAGACTGCTTCGCGGGGGCCTGGGTGGGCTTCGAGTCCGACGGCACCGGCTATCTCGAACCGGTCACGCAGCAGCAGATCGCGGATGCCCTGAGCGCCGCCGCCGCGGTCGGCGACGACCGCATCCAGAAGGCCACCACCGGCCAGGTCAACCCGGAGGGCTGGACGCACGGGTCGAGCGAGGAGCGCCAGCGCTGGTTCCTCGCCGGCTACAACGGAGGCCCGCAGGCATGCGACACCTTCGCGGTCGCGGCGTCGGAGTTGTAGGGGCGCCCGAGCTGGAGCGCGCCGCGCTGTCAGCCACTCGGGCCGGAGATCGCGAGCCCACCGCGGCGATCGCCCGGCGCAATTCAGGAAATCCGCCCGTTCAGTGCGTGGTGCCGGTTGCTGCCGGCGTCCCGTCCTGAGTTGCGTCGCCCTCGGCGTCCTCGTCGCGCGCGCGGCCCGAGCCGAGCGAGGCCGAGAAGACGAGCCCGAGGGCGAGGAACCCGGCGGCCGTGAACGCGGCGATACGGGTCGCGTCGCTGAAGGACGCACGCGCGGCGTCGGCCGCATCCGCCGCGATCTGCTGGATGCCCGGCACGTTCGGGGCCTTGTCGATGAGGCTCTGCTCGAGCTGCGGGATCGCGCCGCCCGCGCTGCCGACGACCGCGTCGACGATCTGGGTGCGCGAGTCGGCGGGGATCGCGTCGGGCAGCTGGCTGCTCAGCTGCGATCCGAGCGACCCGAACAGCACGGTGCCGAGGATCGCGATGCCGAGCGCCGAGCCCACCTGGCGCGCCGTGCTCTGGGTGCCGGAGGCGCGCCCCGAGGCCTCGACCGGCACGTCGACGAGGATCACGCTCGTCAGCTGCGCCGTCGCGAGCCCGACCCCGAAGCCGTAGATCGCGAGCCCGATCGCGATCCACCACCACGGGGTGTCGACGGCGATGACCGAGCCGATCACGATCAGGCCGGCGACCTCGGCGACCAGCCCCGCGCGGACCACCCACACCGCGGGGATGCGCCCCGACGAGGCGCCCGCGAACCCGGACGCGAGGAACGAGCCGCCCGCGAGCGCGAGGAGCACGAAGCCGGTTCCGAGCGCGTCGTAGCCGAGCACGTCCTGCAGCCACAGCGGCAGCGACAGGATGATGCCGAACTCGCCGAGCGCCACGATGGTGGCGGTGATGTTGCCGTTGCGGAAGGAGGGGATCCGCAGCAGTCCGATCGGCACCATCGCGGTCTTTCCCCGCTTCTCCCGCGCGCGGCCCCAGAGCACGAAGGCGACCAGCGCCAGCGCCGCGATCGCGAAGGAGAACGGGATCGGCGAGATCGACCAGGTCCAGAAGTCGGGCGGGGTGTCGCTGAAGAACCAGCCGTAGGTGCGCCCCTCGATGAGCCCGAAGACGAGGGAGGTGAACAGCACGACCGAGATCGCCGCGCCCACCAGGTCGATCCCCTCATCCTGCGGCCCGCGCGACTCGGCGACGGCGACGAGGATGCCGATGACGAGCAGCACCCCGAGCGGGATGTTGATGCCGAAGGCCCAGCGCCACGAGAACGCCGTGGTCAGCCAGCCGCCCAGCAGCGGGCCGACCGCGGCCATGCCGCCGATCGTCGAGCCCCACACCGCGAAGGCGATGCCGCGCTCGCGGCCGGTGAAGGTCGAGTTGATGATCGAGAGGGTCGAGGGCAGGATCGCCGCCCCGCCCAGGCCCTGCACGACGCGCGCCGCGATGAGGAACTCGCCCGTCGGGGCCAGCGCCGCCGCGATGCTCGCGAGAGCGAACAGGCTCACCCCGGCGAGCAGGATCCGGCGGCGCCCGAATCGGTCGCCGAGGGTGCCCAGCACCAGCAGCAGCGCGGCGAAGACGAGCGTGTAGCTCTCCTGCACCCACTGCACCTGGGTCGAGCTGAGCGAGAGCTCGTCGACGACGGAGGGGATCGCGACGTTGACGATCGTGGAGTCGACGATGATGAGGGCCACGGCGACGCTGATGACCACGAGGCTCAGCCAGCGTCGGCGGCTCCGGGGGGAGGTGGAGTCGGTCACTCCCCCACGCTAGACCCGGCCTCCCCCGACGGCGGCGCGGCCGTCGAGCGCGCGTCACCCCGCGCGCGACGCGGCGATCCGAGGGTCCGGAAACTGTGGAAGCTCGCCGAGCCCACGCGGTGCCGTTTGTGGCCTCCCTACAGTCCGGCGGGCGCACGTGGGCCGCCCGATTCGTCGCCGATCACGAGGATCCGGCCGGTTCCGAGGCGGCGGACGTACCGTGGCCTGAGCCACCGCGGGCGCCTCCGCGCGCCGCGATCTCCGAACCGGCCGAGCCGCCGAAGGACCGATCATGACCGACGTCGTCGACACCACCCCGCACCCCGAGACCACCGCGCTGCCGCTCGTCGACGGCGAACCCGTCGAGCTCGATCTCGACGTCGCCGCGCTCGGCGAGCGCCTGCTCGGCCGCTGGGCCGACGACCGCCGCGCCTCGCGCGAGCTCATGGCGCGGGACGAGTTCCATCGCATCCCCGGCCTCGGCATGGAGGAGCACCGTGCGCGCGTGCTCGACCAGCTGCACCGCATGGTCGAGGAGAAGGCCGTGCACCGCGCCTTCCCGAAGCGCTTCGGCGGGCAGGAGAGCCCCGGCGGCAACCTGGCCGCCTTCGAGGAGGTCGCGCTCGCCGACCCCTCGCTGCAGATCAAGTCGGGCGTGCAGTGGGGCCTGTTCGCGGCCGCCATCATGCAGCTGGGCACCGAGAGCCACCACGAGAAGTACCTGCCGCCGGCGATGAGCCTCGAGCTGCCCGGCGCCTTCGCGATGACCGAGACCGGGCACGGATCCGACGTCGCGAGCATCGGCACGACGGCGACGTACGATCCCGAGACCGACGAGTTCGTGATCCACACGCCCTTCCGTGCCGCGTGGAAGGACTACCTCGGCAACGCCGCCCTCCACGGGCGTGCCGCGGTCGTGTTCGCGCAGCTCATCACCCAGGGCGTGAACCACGGCGTGCACGCCTTCTTCGTGCCGATCCGCGACGAGAACGGCGCGTTCCTGCCCGGTGTCGGCGGCGAGGACGACGGCCTCAAGGGTGGGCTCAACGGCATCGACAACGGCCGGCTGCACTTCGACCATGTGCGGGTGCCGCGCACCGATCTGCTCGACCGCTACGGATCGGTCGAGAAGGGCGGCGCCTACTCGAGCCCCATCGACAGCCCCGGCCGCCGCTTCTTCACCATGATCGGCACCCTCGTGCAGGGCCGTGTCTCGCTCGACGGCGCCGCGACCGTCATGAGCAAGGCGGGCCTCGCGATCGCGATCCGCTACGCGAGCGAGCGTCGTCAGTTCTCCGACGGCGCGGGCGACGGCGAGACCGTGCTGCTCGACTACCAGCGCCACCAGCGCCGCCTGCTGCCGGCGCTCGCGACCACCTACGCGATGAGCTTCGCGCACGAGAAGCTGCTCGAGCAGTACGACGGCGTCTTCTCGGGCGCGCACGACACCGACGCCGACCGGCAGGAGCTCGAGACCCTCGCCGCGGCGCTCAAGCCGTTCAGCACCTGGGCCGGCCTCGACATCCTGCAGGAGTGCCGCGAGGCCTGCGGCGGCGCCGGCTACCTCGCCGCCAACCGCATCGTGCAGCTGCGCCCCGACCTTGACATCTACGCGACCTTCGAGGGCGACAACAACGTGCTGCTGCAGCTCGTGGGCAAGCGCCTGCTCTCCGACTACGCGCGCCGCTTCAAGAACCCCGACGCCGGAGCCATCGCCGGACTCGTCGCCCAGCAGGTGGGCGAGGTCGCCCTCAACCGCTCGGGCCTGCGGGCGCTCGGCCAGAAGGTCGCCGATTTCGGATCCACCGCCCGCTCGGTCGGATTCGTGCGCGGCACCGACGCCCAGCGGCAGCTGCTGACCGACCGGGTCGAGACGATGGTCGCCGAGCTGGCGGGGCGATTCCGCGACGTCGCGAAGCTCGCGCCGGAGGCGGCCGCCGAGCTGTTCAACGCCAACCAGAACGAGCTCATCCAGGCCGCCTACGCCCACGCCGAACTGCTCGAGTGGGAGGCCTTCACCGAGCGCGTCGAGGCCGAGACCCACGAGGGCACGAAGCGCGTGCTCACCTGGCTGCGCGACCTGTTCGGCTTCACCCTCATCGAGAAGCACCTCGCCTGGTACCTCATCCACGGCCGGCTCTCGGGACCGCGCGCGCAGGCGATCACCGACTACATCGACGACCGCCTGCTGCCGCGGCTGCGCCCCTACGCCGTCGACCTGATCGACGCGTTCGGGTTCCGGCCCGAGCACCTGCGCGCCGACATCGCCAGCGGCGCCGAGAAGGCCCGCCAGGAGGAGTCGCGCGCCTACTACGTCGCGCAGAAGGCGGCCGACGAGGCCCCGGTCATGGAGAAGTCGGGGTCGAAGACCTCGCGCAAGGCCGCGACTTCGGAGGCGGCGCAGCCGAGCGCGAAGGGCTGAGCCCGCCTCAGGCGTCGACCACCCGCACGGCCTCGAGACGCACGGGCGTGCCCACCCGCAGGGTGGTGTGGATCTCGGCGACCTCGTCGGTATGCCGGAGCAGAGCCTCCACCTCGGCGGGATCCGCGCGCGAGACGACCTCGACCTCGTAGCGCAGCCCGGTGCCCGGCTCGCCGGCCGCGCCGAACCGGGCGTGCGCCGTGACGCGGACGGCGTCGACCGGGATCCCGGCCCGACCCGCCTCGCGGATCACGTCGTTGCCGTAGCAGGTCGCGAGGGCGAGGGCGAGCAGCTCGCCGCCGTTCGCGGAGGAGCCGATCGCGCCCTCCTTCGGCGGGATCTCGAGGCTCCGCGCCGCGCCGTCCGTCGCGATCCGCGCCTCGTGCGCGCCTGCGCGGCTCACCACCGTCGCCGAGACCTCCATGGCCCACCTCCGTCGCCGCACGGCGGCCGCCGCGCACGGGGCCGACGCTACGCCCGCGCGACGAGTTCGGCGACCTCCTCGGCGCATCCCCAGGAGAGGGTGACGCCCGCACCCCCGTGGCCGTAGCAGTGCACCACCGACCCGTCGGGCGTCCGCTCGAGGTCGAGCCGCACCTTGCCGCGGCCCGGCCGCAGCCCGACCGCACGCGACGAGATCGGCGCCTCGGCGAGTGCCGGCACGAGCTCGCGGGCGCGGGCGAGCAACCCGGCCTCGACCTCGGGGTCGGGTTCGCGCAGCTCGGCGCCGTGCTCCGCGGTGCCGCCGCAGACGACGTCGTCGGTGCGCGGGATCACGTAGGTCAGCCCGCCGGGATGATCGTCGTCGAGGGTGAATTCCGCGAGCCCCGGACTCGCGAGCCGCACGACCTGACCGCGGATCGGGTGCATCCCGCCGTCGGGCACGAGCCCCGCGGCGCCGAGCCCGCTCGCGTTGACGACGACCTCACCCCACGCGCGCGCCTGGCCGAGCGCGGTGAGGCGCGCGCGCACGATCGGCACCCCCGCGTCGGCGACGCGCGCCTCGAGGAATGGCAGGTAGCGGCTCATGTCGATGACCGGCAGCCGCACCTCGGAGACGAGCCGCACGCCGTCGGGATCGCCCGGCGCGGCATCGCGCAGCCGGTGCTCGGGCACGAGCGCGACCCAGTCGAGCTCGGGGTCGTCGCGGCGGTGCAGGATCCGCCCGCGCCGCAGCTCGACGCCCGAGTCGGCGTAGCGCGCGAGGTGCTCGAAGCGCTCGCGCGCGACGCGCGCCCACGGCAGCACGCGGTGCTCGGGCGCGACCTCGAAGGGGTACCAGATGGCGGCGGCGAGCGCGGAGGTGCTGCGCTCGGAGGGCTCGGCCGCGACGACCGTGACCGCGTGGCCCTCGTGCGCCAGCTCGAGCGCGCAGCTGAGGCCGACGACCCCGCTGCCGACGACCGCGACCGAGGTCATCGGGCGGCGAGCGTCATGCGCGGTCGGGGGTGATCCGGATGCTCGGGGTCAGCGGTTGACCCGGCCGCGGCCGAAGATCAGCCAGAGGATCGAGCCGAGGATGCTGAGGAAGAACGCGACCAGCGCCCAGACGACCTTGCCGAGCACCCCGTGGTTCGGGTTGCGCACGATCGAGACGAGCGTGATCACGAAGATCACGAGGGCGATGATGCTGCCGAAGCTGATCGAGACGGGATCCACGGGTCCTCCGACGCTGGGGGCGAGACGACGTGCGCCGCCTCGCCCCCATGCTAGCGAGGCCGCCCATCGACCCTCCGGCCGGCCGGCTCTATCGCCCCGTCACGCGCCCGCCCTAGGATTCGACTGATCCATCACCCGACCCACCGAGGAGCTGACATGGCGGGCAAGTTCGAGCTGTACCAGGACAAGAGCGGCCACTACCGTTTCCGTCTCAAGGCCGGCAACGGCGAGATCATCGCGACCTCGGAGGCCTACAACAGCAAGGCGAGCGCGAAGAACGGCATCGAGTCGGTCAAGAAGAACGCCGACTCGCCGGTCGTCGAGGTCGATTCCTGACGCTCGGAGCGTGATCCGGGGCGCGGCGCTCGCGGGCGGGGCGCGATGAGCGCCCCGGTGCTCGAGCGCGACTGCGTCATCGCCGGCGGTGGTCCCGCGGGCATGGTGCTCGGGCATCTGCTCGCGCGGCAGGGGCTGCGCGTCACGGTGCTCGAGAAGCACGCCGACTTCTTCCGCGACTTCCGCGGCGACACGATCCACCCGTCGACCCTCACGGTGCTCGGCGAGCTCGGGCTGCGCGACCGGTTCCTCGAACTGCCGCTGACCCGCATCGACGGGCTCGACGTCGTCATCGACGGCCATCGGCTCGACCTCGTGCGCTTCTCGACCCTTCCGGCACCCGACGACTTCCTCGTGCTCGCGCCGCAGTGGGATCTGCTGGACTTCCTCGCGCGCGAGAGCGCGGCATACGCCGGCTACGAGCTGCGGATGAGCACCGAGGCGACCGGGCTCATCCTCGAGGGCGATCGCGTCGTCGGTGTGCGCGCCACCTCGCCGGAGGGCGAGCTCGAGCTGCGCGCGACCCTGACCGTCGCGGCCGACGGCCGGCACTCGACCCTGCGGCCGGAGGCGGGGCTCGAGCCGGTCGAGACGGGGGTGGCGATCGACGTACTGTGGTTCGACCTGCCGCGGCCCGCCGAGCCCTTCCCGCATACCCTCGGCTACGTCGACGGGCACGGCATCGGGCTCACCATCCCGCGCGACGACCACTACCAGGCGGGTCTCGTGATCCCCAAGGGCGGCATCGACGCGCTGAAGCAGCAGGGCCTCGCGGCGTTCCGCGCGCTCTACGCGCAGACCTGCCCGCCGCTCGCCTCGGTCGTCGACGCGATCACCGACTGGAACCAGGTCAAGCTGCTGAGCGTGCAGATCGACCACCTCGAGCGCTGGTGGCGCGAGGGCTTCGTCGCGATCGGCGACGCGGCGCACGCGATGAGCCCGGCGGGCGGCGTCGGGGTGAACTACGCGATCCAGGATGCGGTGGCGCTCGCCAACGAGATCGCGGCCCCGCTGGCGCGCGGCGACGCTCCCGTCGAACGGCTCGAGCGGGTGCAGCAGCGGCGGCTGCGACCCGTGCTGCGGATGCAGCGCATCCAGGCGGCGGTGCACGCGCGCATGGCGCGGGCGGTATCCGGGCGCGGGCGGATCCTCTCGCCGGTCGAGCTCGCGGCGATCCGCGCGGCGCAGCCGCTCATCCGACGGATCACGGCGCGCGTCATCGGGCGCGGGTTCCTGCCGGAGCACGTCGCGCCGCGCAACTGAGACTCGACGGACGAGTAGTCCTCCGACGCGTTCTTCAACAGCCCCGACGAGGCACATGACGCGACGGTGCTCACGGTGGTCGAGGCCGAGCGCCAGGCGCTGCTGAGTTTCGCGCGGTGGAGCGACTTCATCGATCCCGGTGTGGCCGCGGTGCAGTTGCCCGTGGCGCTCGGAGGCTGAGGCTTCGACACGCCCCCGTGCACGCGCGCGTCAGCCGAATCGCTGCTGGGCCGCTTGCTTGCTGACTCCAAGGGCGGCGCCCACGATCGTCCAGGAGTCGCCCGCGGCCCGCGCCGCGCGGACCGCGGCCCGCAGGTCGAGCTCGGCGCTCTCGACGGCCGCGGCTGCGGCGACGATCGCGCGGAAGTGGCTCGCGTCGCGCGAGGGCGTGACCGAGGGGTCGAGCCCCTCAAGCCCTGTGTCATCTCGAGTTCGGGTGCCCATCGCCATCACCTCAGGAAGTCGTAGAAGGTCGCGCGCAGCCCGTCGGCATGGATGATCCGAGTCGGTTCGTCCGCGGGCACCGCGACGATCTCCAGGAGCGCACCGCTCCGGTCCGGCCCGATGACCAAGAGGCGCTCCTCACCCCGGTAGTCGAATTCCACCAACCTCACCGCATTCCGCCACGCGTGCCGGATGTCATCGTCGGAGACTCCGTGCTTGCGGGCGCTGGGGTGGATCCTCGTGTGCGTCAACCTTACCTTGACGGACTCGAGACCGTCAAGGAAGGGTTGACGGTGTCGCTGGATGGCGAAGCGCTCATGCTAGACCCGGGGTTCTGACGGCTTCGGGGACGACGCGCAATTGTGGACCGGTCGCCGGACCGGTGAGCCGCAGCGTCAGGAACCGCAGCGCATCGTCGACGCTCGGCGGCTGCCCCGCACACGACGAAGCCCCCGCACGAGGCGGGGGCTTCGTTCTGGTGGCTCCGACCGGCGTCGATCCGGTGACCTTCCGATTTTCAGTCGGACGCTCTACCAACTGAGCTACAGAGCCGTGGTGGGATGCGCATCCCGATGTGAAGAGAGCCCCGCGAGTTCCCTCGAGAGGCTCCTGCTTCGGCGACCCTGACGGGACTTGAACCCGCGACCTCCGCCGTGACAGGGCGGCACGCTAACCAACTGCGCCACAGGGCCTTGCTCTTGAGTTGTGTGGTGACCCCAACGGGATTCGAACCCGTGCTGCCGCCGTGAAAGGGCGGTGTCCTAGGCCGCTAAACGATGGGGCCAGGGCCGTAGTCCGCGGAGCAACCGAGGGCCAAGCATACGGGCGGCGGCATCAAAACTCCAATCCGCGCCACCTCGCGACCCGCGGGCCGCCGCGACCACGCAACGGGTCGCGCGCGAACGCCTTCCTGTGAGACGCCGCGCGCTCGGGCGGGTCGGCCCGATCGGCCGAGACCGCCGCGCTACCGTCTCCTAGGCATTCGGGGCGGATGTTGTTATTGTGATTGGCGTTGTCAGTGTGATTCGCGTGACTCACGTGAATCGGCCAGGGCGCCCAGAAGCGATCAGAGGGAGTCGATGGGACGTCGAACTGACGGGGGGATCCTCCGTGGATCGGGTCGCCGCGTGATCAGGCGCGGCGCATCCCGACGCTCGGGCGCGCTCGCGATCGCGGCCCTCCTGGCCCTCGTGGGATCCGTCGCCCTCGCGCCGGCGAACGCCGCCGAGACGCGCGCCGGCTTCGATCCCGCCGACTACCCGACCTGGGCCCAGGTGCAGCAGGCGCAGGCCGACGAGAAGGCCGCGTCGGCGATGGTCGACCAGCTCAACGCCCAGATCGCCGCGCTGCAGGTGCAGCTCGAGGAGACGCAGCGCGTCGCCAAGGAGAAGGGCGAGAAGTACGCCGCCGCGCAGGAGGCCTACGACCAGGCGGCCTTCACCGCGCAGCAACTGCAGGATCAGGCCGACGCCGCCCAGGCGGAGGCCGACCAGGCCAAGCGCGACTCCGCCCGCTCGCTCGCCGAGCTCGGCCGCTCCGGCAACTCCGACCTCACGGCGACGCTGCTCTCGCAGTCCGGCTCTGCCGACTCCCTGCTCTACCGCCTCGGCGCGGCCGGGCGGGTGACCGAGCGCTCGAGCGACGTCTTCGCGCGCGCCGTGCAGCTGCAGAAGAGCGCGCAGGCGCTGACCGATCAGGCGGATGCCGCCGCCGCGATCCTCGAAGACCTGGAGGCGAAGGCGCAGGCCGCCTTCGAGGAGGCGAAGGCCGCCGCCGACGCGGTCGCCGCCGACCTCGCCGCGCAGCAGTCCGCGATGGACGAGATGCAGGCCCAGCTCGCCGTGCTCACCCAGAAGCGCCAGGCCACCGAGGCCGACTTCCAGGCCGGCCAGCGCGCCGCCTACGAGGCCGGCGTCGTCAGCCTCGACGGCTGGGCCAAGCCCGCCGCCGGCTGCATCACCGACAACTTCGGCATGCGCTACCACCCGATCTACGGGGTGTGGAAGCTGCACTCGGGCGTCGACATCGGCGCCGGCTACGACCAGCCGATCTACGCCGCCCACTCCGGCGTCGTCATCTACGCCGGCTGGTTCAGCGACCTCGGCTACTACGTGAAGATCGACCACGGCGGCGGCATGGTCAGCGGCTACGGCCACATTCGGGAGGGCGGTCTGCGGGTCAGCACCGGGCAGTGGGTCGATGCCGGTCAGGTGATCGCGAAGGTCGGCTCGACCGGGGGGTCGACAGGTCCGCACCTGCATTACATGATGTACAGCAACGGCAACCTGATCGACCCGGTGCCGTACATGGCGGACCACGGGGTGAGGATCGGCTGCTGAGATGACGCGACGTGAGAGCCGCCGGGGGGCGGTCCGCGCCGGATGACCCGATCACCCGGCCGCGCATGGGGGGCGATGGCCGGGTTGACGGCTCTCGTCGTCGTCGGCGTGGGCGCGGCCCCCGCGCTCGCCGCTCCCGACGCGCCCCGCGTGCCCGCCGCCGTCACGATCGACTACCCCAGCTGGGACGACATCGCCGCGGCGCAGCAGAACGAGGCCGCCCAGCGCGCCGAGATCGCGCGCATCGAGGGGATCCTCGCCCAGCAGCAGGCCCGCGCCGCGCAGCTCGCGAAGGAGGCGCTCACCCGCCAGGAGCAGGCGCTCCAGGCGCAGAACGCCGCCGACGCCGCCGCGGCCAGCGCCCAGCGCCTCGCCGGCCAGGCGCGTGCCGCCAACGACCAGGCGGAGGCCTCGGCGGCGCGCGCGGCGCAGATCCTCGCCCAGCTCGCCCGCACCGGCGGGGGCGATGTCGCGCTGAGCCTGATGTCGGCGTCCAACGGCGAGGTCGACGCGCTGCTGGCGCGGCTGGGCACGATGGGGCGGCTGAGCGCGTCGAGCGAGGGGATCCTGCGGCGGGCCATCTACGACCGCAACACCGCCTCGGCGCTCGAGGACCAGGCCGACGCGGCGCGGGCCGAGCGGCAGCAGCGCGCCGACGCGGCGCAGCGCGCCTACACCGAGGCGCAATCGGCCTCGGACGCGGCTGCCGCCGAGGTCGCCGATCAGCAGGCCCACGCCGAGGTGCTCTACGCGCAGCTCGCCCAGCTCAAGAACACGACGGCCGAGCTCGAGCGCGAGCGCGCCGAGGGGCTCGCGGCCGAGGGCGCCGGGTCCGGATCCGGCGGCTCCGGGTCGGGCGGCGGGTCCACGGGCGGCAGCTCGGGCGGGGGCAACTCCGGGGGGTCGACCGGCGGCGACTCCGGCGGCTCGAGCGGCGGCGGATCGGGCGGCGACTCCTGGCCGACCGCGACCGACCAGGCGCAGATCGCCGGCGCGATCGCCTACGCGCGTGCGCAGCTCGGCGAGCCCTACGTCTACGGCGGTGCGGGGCCGAACGGGTGGGACTGCTCCGGTCTGACGCTGATGTCGTATTCCTCGCAGGGCGTCTACATCGGCATCCACGGCTCGACGAGCCAGTACAACTACCTCGCCTCGACCGGCCGGCTCGTACGCACCTCGAACTGGCAGGCGGGCGACCTGCTGTTCTACTCCGACGGCGGGTCGACGAGCGGCACCAAGTACCACGTCGCGATGTACATCGGCGGCGGTCAGATGATCGAGGCGCCGTACGCGCCGCTCGCGGTGCGGATCGTCGGCGTGCGCACCTACGACCTCGTGCCCTACGTCGGGCGGCCGACGCTCTGAGCGCGGTCGCTCAGGCTCGGAGATCCCAGGCGAGCGCTGCCGCTCCGTACAGCACGGCGTCGTCGCCCAGGTCGGCGGGCACGACCCGGCAACCGTCGCGGGTCGGGGGCAGGGCGCGGGCGCGGACCGCTCTCTCGGCCGTGTCGATCCAGCCCGGTTGACCGAGACCGACCGAGCCGCCGACGACGACCAGCTCCGGGTCGAAGGCGTTCGCAATGTCGACGACCGCTCGCGCCACGGCGTCCCGAGCGGCGTCGAGCACGGCGCGGGCGAGCGCGTCGCCGCGCTGCGCGGCGACGCCGACCGCCGCGCCGGTGAGTGGTTCCGGTGCGGAGGCGAGGGCGCTCGTCGCGCCGGCCGCGATCCGCCGGGACGCCTCCGCTGCCAGGGCCGGTCCGGAGGCGATGGCCTCCAGGCAGCCGCGTCGGCCGCAGCCGCACCTCGGGCCCGCCGGGTCGGAGACGAGATGGCCGAGCTCCCCGGCTCCGCCGTGCCGCCCATGCAGTAGACGCCCGCCCTCCAGCACGGCGCCGCCGACGCCGGTCGACAGGGTCAGATAGACCACGTGGTCCGCGCCGCGCGCGGCGCCGCGGGTGTGCTCGGCGATCAGCGCCGCGTTGGTGTCGCGTTCGACGGCGACCGGCGCGTCGACCAGCGCTCCGAACTCCGCGACGAGGGCGAGCCCTGCGAGACCGGGACCGGTGTTCGGCGGGTCGAGCAGCCGACCCGAGCCCCGTTCGACGGGTCCGGTGGCCCCGACACCGACCGCGCGCGGTGCGGCGGCGAGCCCCGCGCGCCCGGCGTCGACCGCGACGGCCTCGAGCTCGGCGCGCCAGCCCGCCCGAATCCGCTCCGGCTCAAGGTCGGAGCCGGTGGCGCGACGCCGACGCACGACGAGTCGGCCGCCGGCGTCGATCGCGGCGAACCGTGTCCAGGTGCCGCCGAGGTCGATCGCGAGAACCCAGGGGTTGACGTGGTCCATGACGGTCATCATACTTCGTTATAGTGTTTCCAGATTAGTTATAACGTTTGGAGCGACCGTGGCCACCTCGAAGCCCGCCGCCGTGCCGGAACCCGCGGCCGAGTCGGATCAGCGTGCCACCGCCCTCCCGCTCTACCACCGGGTCTACGCGAACCTCCGGGCGCGGATCGACTCCGACTGGGGCCCGGGTGATCGGATGCCCACCGAGAGCGAACTCGTCGACGAGTTCGGTGTCAGCCTGATCACCATTCGTCGTGCCCTCGACGAGCTGGTCCGCGAGCGTCGGATCGAGCGGGTCCGCGGCCGAGGCACCTTCGTCGCCGCGCCGCCCCTCGAGCGCGAGCTGACCGAGCTGACGAGCTTCACCGACGAGATGCGCGAGCGGGGGCTCACCGCCCGCACCGAGCTGCGCCGTGCCGCACTCGCCGAGGCCGGACCCCGGGTCGCAGAGATGCTCGGACTCCCGCCCGGGGCCGCGGTCTACGCGATCGAGCGCCTCCGCCACGTCGACGGGGTGCCGCTCCTGATCGAGCAGGTCGAGATCCCCGCGCAACTCGCGCCCGGTCTCCTGGACGAGGACCTCGCGGACCGCTCGCTGTACGACGTGCTCGACGCGCGCTACGGACAGCGGCTCGTCGGCGGCACCGAGGCGCTTCAGCCCGCGCTGCCGACCGCCAAGGAGGCGGAACTGCTCGAGCAGGACCGCGCCCAGCCGGTGCTGATCCTCGAACTCGTCTCGCACACTGCGTCCGGCGTGGCCCTGGAGTACTGCCGCAGCGTCCTGCGGGGCGACCGGGCGCGCTACCGGTTCGAGGTCAACCGACAGCGACCGTCGCTCTCCCTCGTCACCGACACGTCCCCGCACGACCCGTCCGCCAGCACCCAGGAGAACCGATGAAGCTTCACTCGTCGAGGCGCGTCCTCGCGTCGACCCTCGGCCTCGCCCTCGGCGCCGTCGCCCTCGCCGGCTGCAGCGCCGGCGGCGCGAGCGACGACACCGTCGTGGTCTGGGACTACTACGGCCAATCGACTCCGTTGAAGGCCGCGATCGCCGCGTTCGAAGCGGCGAATCCGGATGTGATCGTCGACTACCAGGCGTTCGACTACGACACTCTGCAGGAGAAGTTCTCGGTGGCGGTCTCCTCGGGCACCGGCCCCGACCTCGCCACGGTCGACATGACCTGGCTGCCCGCCTTCGCGTCGAAGGGGCTGCTCGCCGACCTCGACCCGATCTCCGGCGGCCAGCTCAACGGCGCCTCGATCGAGTCGCAGTACAGCGAGGGCGCGTACCGCGCGATGCGCTACGACGACGCGACGATCGCCGCTCTCTACGACTTCGACGCCTACGCGCTCTACTACCGCAAGGACATCCTCGACCAGAAGCACCTCAGCGTTCCGACCACCTGGGACGAGCTCGTCGAGGTCGCGAGCGCGATGGCCGAGGATGACAACGGCGACGGCACGCCGGACAAGTACGCGTTCCAGCTGTTGCCCGACAGCTTCCACTACGTGCAGCTGCTGCTGCAGAACGGCGGCGAGGTGCTGGACGACTCCGGTGCCGTCGCGTTCGACTCGCCCGCCGGAGTCGGTGCCCTCGACTTCGAGAAGCGGCTTCTCGACTCCGGCGGAGCGCTGTTCTGGGGCCCTTCGGAGGGTGACTCGAGCGGTCTGCCGGGGATCCAGGACGAGCGGATCGGCATGTTCCTCAACGGCCCGTACATGATGGGCGTGCTCAAGGACGGTGCGCCTGACGAGTCGGGCGAATGGGCGGTCGCGCCCGCGCCGTTCTCGACGCGCCCCGGCAGCTATCTCGGGGGCACCGGCCTGGTGATCCCGACGAACTCCGCCCACCAGTCCGCCGCCTGGAGGCTCGCGCAGTTCCTGCTGCAGCCCGAGCAGCAGCTCGGGGTCTACACCGAGGCGGGGGCCGCCCCCGCGACCGACGCCGCCCTGCAGCTCCCCGAGTTGCAGGCCGCGGACCCGTACTTCGGCGGGCAGGCCCCGTTCTCGATCTTCCAGGACGCGATGGCGACGGCCACGCCGTTCCCGTACGTCGCGGCCTGGCCGCAGATCGACCAGGCGCTGTCCGACGCGTCGACCGCGGTGCTGATCGGGCAGTCCGACTCCGCCGACGCGCTCGCGCAGGCCGCCGACACGGCGCGCTCCGCGCTCGGTGGCTGAGACCCGGGTCGGCAGGTGGCGGCGACGGCGCCGCTACCTGCCGGCACTCGTCCTGCTCGCGCCGGCGGTGGTCGTCGTCACGGTGCTGTTCTTCGTGCCGATGGGCACCTCGCTGGTCTATAGCTTCAGCGACTATTCCGGGATCGGGCCGCTGCGCTGGGTCGGCCTCGACAACTATGCCGACCTGTTCGGCGATCCCCGCTTCGCTCAGGCCTGGGGCAACACCGCCGTCTTCGCGGTGGTCACGATGACCGTCGGGCCGCTGCTGGGGCTGCTGACCGCGCTCATGCTCAACCAGCGCATCCCGGCGCGCGCGTTTTTCCGGGCCGTGTACTTCGTGCCGGTGACCTCGTCGCTCGTCGTCGTGTCGACGCTGTGGAAGCTGCTGCTCAATGATCGCGGGCCGGTCAACTCGGTGCTGAGCACTCTCGGGCTGCCGGCGCACGACTGGCTGGCCGACCCGTCGACCTCGCTGCTCGCGGTCTCGGCGGCGAGCATCTGGCAGGGCTTCGGCTTCGAGACGGTGGTCTTCCTGGCGGCGCTTCAGGGCATCCCGGCCGAACTGCTGGAGGCCGCTCGGATGGACGGCGCCGGGATCTGGCGGCGGTTCCTGTCCGTGACGCTGCCGGCGCTGCGCCCGACGACCCTGTTCGTATTCGTCGTCGGCGTGATCGGTGCCTTCCAGGCCTTCGACCAGATGTACGTCATGACCCAGGGCGGGCCGGTGGGCTCGACGACGACGATCGTCTACTACATCGTCGAGCGTTTCAAGAACCTCGACCTCGGGGCCGCCTCCGCCGCGGCCTATCTGCTCGTGCTCGTGCTGGTGCTGATCTCGGTCGTGCAGCTGCGGATCGGGCGGGAACGATGAGGGCGCGGCGATTCGTCGGGCGGATCGCTCTCGGCGTCGCGCTGGTGGGCAGTGCCGCCCTCATGCTGGTGCCGTGGGTCTGGACCCTCAGCACGTCGTTCAAGCACCCCAACGACGTCTTCACGACCGGCCTGCTGCCCTCGCCTCCGACGCTCGACGCGTATCAGGACGTGGTCACGCTCATCCCGTTCGCGGGCTACTTCGGCAACAGCGTCATCGTCACCGTGTCGGTCGTGGTGCTCAACGTGCTGTTCGACACCTGTGCGGCCTACGCCCTCGCGAAACTGCCATTGCCCGGCAAGGGCGTTCTGCTGGTCGTGCTGCTGACGACCCTCATGATCCCGATGCAGGTCAACATCATCCCGCTGTACCGGATGATGGTCGCCGTCCATAACGCGGTTCCCGCTCTCGGCGCCGACACCCTCTCCGGCATCGTCGCGCCGTCGGCCGTATCGGTGCTCGGCATCTTCCTGATGCGGCAGTTCTTCGTCTCGATCCCGGACAGCATGCTCGAGGCGGCCCGGCTCGACGGCGCCGGCGAATTCTCGATCCTGTGGCGGATCGTGGTTCCGGTCTCGTGGCCCGCGATCGCGACCCTCGTGATCTTCACCGGTCTCACGGCCTGGAACGACTTCCTCTGGCCGCTGATCGTCACCGCCTCCGACGGCTCCCGAACCCTTCCCGTCGGCCTGGCGCTGCTCGCGAAGAAGAACACCATCGACTGGTCTCAGACCATGGCCGGCACCGTGCTCACTGCGCTGCCGATGATCGTGCTCTTCGTGATCCTGCAGCGCCGCTTCATCGAGGGTCTCACGCAAGGTTCCACGAAGGAATGAGAATGTCGACACCACCCGCCGCCCGTGACCTGTTCCTGGGCGAGATCCTCGAGCAGCCGGATGCGATCCGCAGCGCCGCGGACGGTCTCGCCCGCCAGGGCGACGCCCTCGATCGGATCGCCCGGCGGGTCGTCGAGGGCGCGCCGCTCGTGCTGACCGGGATGGGCAGCTCCTTCGACGCCGTGCTCGGGCTGGCGAGCGTTCTCGGGCGCGCCGGGATCCCGGCGGTCTGCGCGACCGCGGCCGAGCTGCTGCACTTCCGGCTTGCCGCGATCCGGCCCGGCTCGCTCGTGCTGGTCGTCAGCCAGTCGGGGCTGAGCGCGGAGGCGGTGCGACTCGCCCAGGCCCTCGACGCGCGCGGCGACGTGACGATCGCGAGCGTCACGAACGGGCTCGAGAACGGGCTCGCGCCGATCGCCGACGTCGCGATCGACATGTCCGCGGGTGCCGAGGTCGGCCCCTCGACGAAGACGTTCGTCGCGACCCTGGTGGTGCTCGCCGCGATCGCGGGCCGCCTCGGGTCGGGCGGAGACGGGGTGGAGCTCGTCGACCGCGCACGGCGCGCGGCGGAACGGATGGCGACGGCGCTCACCCGAGCGGAGCAGCGCGGTGCGGAGCTGGAGGACTGGTGGGGCGGCCGTCCCACGCTCGTGTTCGTCGGACGCGGTGCGGGGCTGGCCGCGGCGGAACTCGCGGCGCTCGTCGTCAAAGAAGCGGCGCACGTCGGGGCCTTCGCACTGGAGAGCGCGGAGTTCCGGCACGGGCCGATGGAGATGGCCGGTCCCGACCTCGCGGTCGCGATCATCGACGTCGAGCCCGCGACCTCGCATCTCGAGGCGGGACTCGCCGACGATCTGCGTCGCGCCGGCGCCGCGGTGCTCACGGTCGGAGCCGCCGACTCAGCCGTCGCGCCGTCGCGCGACGGTCTCGTCGGCGATCCCCTTCTCGATGCAGCGATCGCGACCGCACCCCTGCTGCTGCTGTGCTGGAGGCTGTCGACCCGCCGCGGCGATGCTCCTGGTCAGTTCCGCGTCGGCACCAAGACGACCACGAAGGAGTGACGGTGGCGAACTACCGAATGGCCGGACGGCTCCTGACCGACCCCACCGGGGCGGTCCACCTGCCCGTCGGGGTGCACTACGTGCCGCGCTCGGGTCCGGACTGGCCCTGGCGCACCGGCGCCGCCGAGTTCGCGGAGGCGTTCCGGGCGATCGCGGCCGCGGGCCTGGACGCGGTGCGGTTCGACATCATCTGGGCCGCGGTGGAACCGGAACCCGGGCGCTACGACGCCGCCCATCTGGCCGAGCTGGACCGCATCCTGGAGGCCGCCGCCCGCAGCGGGCTCAGCGTGCATCCGACGCTCTTCGTCGGCGGCGAAGTGGGCGACGCGTACTGGGATCTGCCCTGGGCGCGGAACCGGAACCCACACCGCGACGCCGAGCTGCTCGAGCTGCAGGCGGCGCAGGCGGCGATGCTCGCGCGCCGCTGGCGCGGGCACGAGGCGCTGCTGGCGTGGGATCTCACCGACGAGCCGCCGTTCTGGATCTACTCCGACCAGACCGGCGATGACGACGCCCGGGTCTGGACCCGCACGATCGTCGAGGCGATCCGGTCCGAGGACCCGGAGCGCCTCATCACGATCGGGACCGCGTCGCAGGAGGTCGACCACGGCCCGTTCCGCGCCGACGTCGTGGCCGACCTCCTCGACTTCGCGTGCGTGCACCCGTACCCGATCTACTCCCCGGAGCTGTATCCGGATCGGCTGCGCGCACGTCGGATGACCCAGTCCGCCGCCTTCGAGACCGCGCTCGCGCGCGGGGCGGGCCGCGAGGTCATGGTGCACGAGTTCGGCGCCTCCTCGACGCAGTACGCCCCGGAGGCGGTCCGGGACTACGACCGGCTGCTGGTCGGGACCTCGTTCGCCGCGGGGGCGATCGGCTACTACGCCTGGTGCTGGACCGACGCCGAGACCGCCGCGTACCGCCGCGCCCCCTACTCCCGGATGCCCCACGAGACCCAGTTCGGCCTCGTCGACCGCGACGGCGCCGAGCGCCCGCGACTCGCGGCGCTGCGCCGGTTTCGGGAGCAGCTCGGCGGCCTCGACCTGGACGGGCTGATCGCGCACGGTCCGCGCCTCGACGCGGTGCTCCCGGTGCCACGGGAGTTCGCCGCACCCTACGACGAGTCCGGCTACGAGCTGGGCGTGCCGAGCCCCTACACTCCGGCGGAGCGGATCTGGGATCCGCAGCGCTCGGTGACGCCGCTCATACGAGGCCTGCTCAACGGCCACGTGCTCGCGGCCCGCGCAGGACTGTCGGTGGCGTTCCCGCGCGAGGGTGGCGAGTTCCCGGCCGCCGGGGTCATCCTCGTCCCCGCGCCGCTGTCGAGTACGACCCAGTCGCTGCTGCACCTGCGTCCCGACTTCTGGCCTGCGGCCGCGGAGCGGGTCGCCGAGGGCGCGGTGCTGTACCTGTCGCTGTCGGCGGAGACCGCGATCCCCGACCTGGCGGACCTGGCCGGGGTCGAGATCGTCGATCGCGCTCCCGTCGCCGACCTGCTGGAACTGCACGGGGAGTCGGAGCTCGGGGGTCTCGCCTCGGGCGAGCCGATCCGGATCCGGGACGGCCATGACGCGCATCACCTGCGCGGAGTCGAGCTCGACCTCCGCGGCGCCGAGGTGCTGGCCCGCAGCGGCGACGGGCGTCCCGTGCTCACGGTGGCGCGGCGCGGACGCGGCGCGGTGGTGGTCTGCGCCCACCCGATCGAACTGCTGCTCGCCGCCGTCCCCGACGCGCACGGCCCCGCCGACGGCAGCCATCGGATCTACCGCGCGATCGCCGAGCTGGCCGGGATCACCCGCCCGCACCACCCGGAGACCTCACGCGGCGACCTGAGCGGGCCCCGCGGTGCGCTCACGGTGCTGGCCAACCACGCGGCGGAGCCGCTCGAGGTCGAGGTGATGGATCCGTCGGGAGGTGGTCGCCCCGTGACCCTGGCACTGGAGCCGTACGGCGTGCGGTGGCACGCCTGGCCCGCCTGAGAAGGGCGGGCTTCAGTGCCCGGGGAAGGCCTCGATCGCCTTCTGGATGAGACCCTCGGCCTCGGCCCTGTCGCCCCAGCCCTCGGTCTTGACCCACTTGCCGGGCTCGAGGTCCTTGTAGTGCTCGAAGAAGTGCTCGATCTCCTTGACCGTGTACTCCGGGATGTCGCCGACGTCCTGGATCCAGTCCCAGCGCGGGTCGCCCGCCGGCACGGCGATCACCTTCGCGTCGCCGCCGCCGTCGTCGGTCATCTTGAACACCCCCACGGGTCGCACGTCGACGCCGACGCCGGGGAAGAGCGGGTACTCGAGCAGCACGAGCACGTCGAGCGGGTCGCCGTCCTCGCCGAGGGTGTCGTCGAAGAAGCCGTAGTCGGTCGGGTAGACGAAGCCCGTGTAGAGCACCCGGTCGAGCTTGACCTTGCCGGTCTCGTGATCCACCTCGTACTTGTTGCGGCTGCCCTTGGGGATCTCGATCGTCGCGGCGTACTCGCCCATGTCTGCTGCTCCTGATGACGGGGTGGGATGCGCCGATAACGTTAGCCGATGGCCGACCGCCCCCGACTGACGCCCGCGATCGCCGACGTGCGCCGCGCGGTGCGGGCGGCGCTCGACCCGCTGCCGGACGGCGCGCTCGTGCTCGTCGCGCTGAGCGGCGGCGGCGACTCCCTCGCGCTCGCCGCGGCGGCCGCGTTCGAGGCGCCGCGCGGAGGGCGCCGTGCGGGCGCCGTCATCGTGGATCACGCCCTCCAGCCCGCCTCCGCCGAGACCGCCGCGCGGGTCGCCGAGCAGGCCCGCGCCCTGGGTCTGCACCCGGTGCGCGTCGAGCGTGTCGAGGTCGGCGCGGAGGGGGGGCCCGAGGCGGCCGCCCGCGCCGCGCGCTACGCGGCCCTCGACCGGGCCGCCGCCGAGGAGGGCGCGGCCGCGGTGCTGCTCGCCCACAGCCTCGACGACCAGGCCGAGACGGTGCTGCTGGGCCTCGCGCGGGGCTCGGGCGCGACGAGCCTGCACGGCATGGCCGCGGTGTCGGGCCGCTACCTCCGCCCGCTGCTGGGCCTTCGCCGCGCGACGCTGCGGCAGGCGTGCCTCGACGCCGGGCTCGAACCGTGGGACGACCCCCACAACGCCGACCCCGCCTACGCGCGCGTGCGGGTTCGCACCGAGGTGCTGCCGACGCTCGAGCGGGAGCTCGGCCCCGGCGTCGCGGAGGCGCTCGCGCGCACCGCCGAGCAGCTGCGGGAGGACGCGGCGGCCCTCGACGCGATGGCCGACGAGACCCTCGAGGATCTCGTCGAACTCGAGGAGGCGGGTCTCTCGCTCGGCGTCGCGGCGCTCGCCGCGAACCCGCCCGCGCTGCGCCAGCGGATGCTGCGCCGCGCGGTGGAGCACGAGTTCGGCGTCGGGCTGACCCGCGCCCAGACGCTCGAGCTGGTCCGCCTCGTCACCGACTGGCACGGGCAGGGGCCGATCGACCTGCCGGGGCTGCGCGCCTCGCGGCGGGGTGCGCGCATCCACCTCGTCGCGACGACCGCGGGCGAGCTCACCGGCGAGAAGCCCCCGCACGAGCACTGATCCGAGCCGCCCGAGACCCCGGTTAGGCTCGCGGCATGGACGTGAGCGACGTCGAGTCCGACCTCACCGAGGTGCTGTACACCGAGGAGCAGATCCACGAGAAGATCGCCGAGCTCTGCCGGCGCATCGAGCTCGACTACGCGGGGCAGACGCCGCTGCTGGTCGGGGTGCTGAAGGGCGCCGTCATGGTGATGGCCGACCTCGCGCGCGAGCTCTCCATCGACGTGGAGATGGACTGGATGGCGGTCAGCTCCTACGGCTCCAGCACGCAGTCGAGCGGCGTCGTGCGCATCCTCAAGGACCTCGACACCGAGCTCGAGGGCCGGCACGTGCTCATCGTCGAGGACATCGTCGACTCGGGGCTGACCCTCGACTGGCTGCGGAAGAACCTCGCCAGCCGCGGCCCCGCGTCGCTCGAGATCTGCGCCCTGCTGCGCAAGCCGGAGGCGGCGAAGGTCGAGATCGACGCGAAGTACGTCGGCTTCGAGATCCCCAACGCCTTCGTCGTCGGCTACGGGCTCGACTACGCCGAGCGCTACCGCAACCTGCGCGCCATCGGCGTGCTCGCCCCGCACGTCTACAGCTAGGAGGCCCCGTGTCGTTCCAGGCGTACCTCGACAACGTCGAGAAGATGACCGGGATCACGCCCCGCCAGTTCATCGACCTCGCCCGGGCGAAGGGCTTCGACGCGAGCACGAAGGCGACCCCGATCCTGGCATGGCTCGCCGAGGACTACGGTCTCGGCCGCGGGCACGGTATGGCGCTCGTGCACGTGATCACGAAGGGCGACCGGATCGCGTCGACGCACGTCGGCACCGGCACGGCGCACTCCGACCCGAAGGATCACCTCTGGCTCGACGGGGTCGCCACCAAGCCCGAGGGCTACTGAGCCGGAGGCTCCGCCTCCGCCTCCGGCGAACATCCAGCGGGGGCTCGATTCCCTCGCGGTAGCCTGGCAGCCACTCTCTCGAAGGGGGAACGGGCTCCCGCCCGCACACGGCTTATGGACTTCAAGCGCATCCTCCGGGGACCCCTGATCTGGATCCTCGCCGGCATCGTCGCCTTCGCGGTCGCCTTCATGCTCTTCACGCAGGCCACGGGCTTCAAGCAGATCACCACCCAGCAGGGGCTCGAGCTGCTCGGGGGCGACACCGTCAAGACGGTGAAGGTCATCGACGGCGACCAGCGCGTCGACATGACCCTCTCCAAGCCGTACGAGGACGTCGGTACCCTCGTGCAGTTCCAGTACGCGGCCCCGCGCGGCGCCGAGGTCATCTCGGCGATCAACGACGCGAAGGGCATCGAGTTCGACGACCAGGCGCCGGAGAACAACTGGTTCCTCAGCCTGCTGGGCATTCTCATCCCCTTCCTGCTGATCGGCCTGTTCGCGTGGTTCCTCCTGTCGAGCATGCAGGGCGGCGGCAACCGCGTCATGCAGTTCGGCAAGTCGCGCGCGAAGCTCGTCAGCAAGGAGAACCCGCAGGTCACCTTCGCCGACGTCGCGGGCGCCGACGAGGCGGTCGAGGAGCTGCAGGAGATCAAGGACTTCCTGAAGGATCCCGCGAAGTTCCAGGCGGTCGGCGCGCGCATCCCGAAGGGCGTGCTGCTCTACGGTCCCCCCGGTACCGGCAAGACGCTCCTCGCGCGGGCGGTCGCGGGCGAGGCGGGCGTGCCGTTCTACTCGATCTCGGGCTCCGACTTCGTCGAGATGTTCGTCGGCGTCGGCGCGAGCCGCGTGCGCGACCTGTTCGAGCAGGCGAAGCAGAACTCGCCGGCCATCATCTTCGTTGACGAGATCGACGCCGTCGGCCGCCACCGTGGCGCCGGCATGGGCGGCGGCCACGACGAGCGCGAGCAGACCCTCAACCAGCTGCTCGTCGAGATGGACGGCTTCGACGTCAAGACCAATGTGATCCTCATCGCGGCGACCAACCGCCCCGACATCCTCGATCCGGCCCTGCTGCGCCCGGGCCGCTTCGACCGCCAGATCGGCGTCGACGCGCCCGACCTCAAGGGCCGCGAGAAGATCCTGACGGTGCACGCCAAGGGCAAGCCGATGGCGAAGGGCGTGGATCTCGCGGTGCTCGCCCGCAAGACCCCCGGCTTCACCGGGGCCGACCTCGCGAACGTGCTCAACGAGGCCGCGCTGCTGACCGCGCGCAGCAACGCGCAGCTGATCGACAACCGCGCCCTCGACGAGGCCGTCGACCGCGTCATGGCCGGGCCGCAGCGTCGTACCCGCGTGATGAAGGACAAGGAGAAGCTCATCACCGCCTACCACGAGGGCGGCCACGCCCTCGCGGCGGCGGCGATGCGGCACACCGACCCGGTCACGAAGGTCACGATCCTGCCCCGCGGCCGCGCGCTCGGCTACACGATGGTGCTGCCGCTGGAGGACAAGTACTCCGTCACCCGCAACGAGCTGCTCGACCAGCTGACCTACGCGATGGGCGGCCGCGTCGCCGAGGAGATCGTCTTCCACGACCCGACCACCGGTGCTTCCAACGACATCGAGAAGGCCACCGGGATCGCGCGCAAGATGGTTACGGAGTACGGCATGAGCTCCGACATCGGGGCCGTCAAGCTCGGCTCGGGCAGCGGCGAGGTGTTCCTCGGGCGCGACATGGGCCACCAGCGGGACTACTCCGAGGAGATCGCCGAGAAGGTCGACCTCGAGGTGCGGGCGCTCATCGAGCAGGCGCACGACGAGGCCTGGAAGGTTCTCACCAAGAACCGCGACATCCTCGACAACCTCGCCAAGGAGCTCCTCGAGAAGGAGACCCTCGACCACCTGCAGCTGGCCGAGATCTTCGCGAAGGTCAAGAAGCTGCCGGAGCGGCCGCAGTGGCTCTCGAGCCTCTCGCGCACGCCGAGCGACAAGCCCCCGGTGGCGGTTCCCTCGAAGGCGCCCGTCGACGCGGGCCTCGTCGACGGCGGGGTCGACTCCGACACGCCCTCGCGGCCGACGCGTCGGCGCACCCCCCGCAGTCGCCCCGGCATCGCGCCCGCCTGAGCCACGCCCGCGATCCGAACCGCACCGACCTGACCCCGTGAGCGTCGACATCCCGAGGGCCCGCGCCGCGGTCGCCGAACTGCTGCGCGCGGTCGGCGAGGATCCGGAGCGCCCGGCGCTCGCCTCCACCCCGCAGCGGGTCGCCGACGCCTGGGCCGAGCTGTTCGCGGGGGTCGGCGCCGACGCGGGAGCGCCGCTGCGCGACGACATCCCCGCGGGGGAGGCGGCCGGCGACCTGGTCGCGGTGCGCGACCTCGCGGTGCGCTCCATCTGCGAGCACCACCTGCTGCCCTTCCACGGCCGGGCGCACGTCGTGTACCGGCCCGCGGGGCGCATCGTCGGCTTCGGGCGGCTCGCCGCGGCGCTCGAGGTGCTCGCCGCCCGGCCGCAGCTGCAGGAGGGACTCGGCACCGAGTTCGCGGAGCTGGTCGAGCGCGAGCTCGGGGCGCGCGGCGTGCTCGTGGTGCTCGACGTGCGCCAGGAGTGCCTCGCCGCCCGCGGTGAGCGTCAGGCCTCGGCCTCGACCGTGACCGTCGCCGCGCGCGGCGAGCTCGCCCGGCCCGAGGAGCGCGACGCCGCCCTCGCCCTGCTCGCGCTCGGCGCGGGGGAGGCGGTCGCGCCGTGACCCTCGTGATGGGCATCGTCAACGTGACGCCCGACTCCTTCAGCGACGGCGGGCGATATCTCGACGCCGACGCCGCGGTCGCGCACGGCCGCGCGCTCGTCGCCGCGGGCGCGGACCTGCTCGACATCGGCGGCGAGTCGACCCGGCCCGGCGCCGAGCCCGTCGACTCCGCCGAGGAGCTCGCCCGCGTGCTCCCCGTCGTGGGGGGCCTCGCCTCGGCGGGCGTGCCGCTCAGCATCGACACCCGCCGCGCCGAGGTCGCCGAGCCCGCGCTCGCGGCGGGCGCGACGATCGTCAACGACGTCTCCGGCGGCGAGGATCCGGCGATGGCCCCGCTCGTCGCGGCGACCGGCGCCGACTGGGTGCTCATGCACGCGCGCGGCCCGGCCGCGACTCGCGCCGAGTACGGCGACGCGGTCGCGGAGGTGCGCGCGGAACTGCTCGCGCGGCGTGACGCCGCCGTCGCGGCCGGCGTCGACCCGGCGCGGATCGTGCTCGACCCGGGGATCGGCTTCGCGAAGGATCCGACGCACAACTGGGCGCTGCTCGCCGCGACCGCCGAGCTCGCGGGGCTCGGGCACCGGCTGCTCGTCGGGGCCTCCCGCAAACGCTTCCTCGGCGAGCTGCCGGGGTCGGCCGAACCGGGGGAGCGCGACCTCGCCACCGCCGCCGTCTCCGCGCTCGTCGCCGAGCGCGGAGCGTGGGCGGTGCGCGTCCACGACGTCGCGGGCACCCGCACGGCGCTCGCGGTGGCCGCCGCGATGGGGGCCGGGGTGTCGGCGGGCGATGGGGCGGGGGCCGCGGCCTCGGACGAGATCCGTCTGACCGGGCTGCGCTGCCGCGCCCACCACGGGGTGTTCGACCACGAACGCCGCGACGGGCAGGAGTTCGTCGTCGACGTCGTGCTCCGACTGCCGCTCGCGGCCGCCGCCGCGGGCGACGACCTCGGCGCGACCGTGCACTACGGCGTGCTCGCCGAGCGGATCGTGGCGTCCGTCGAGCGCGATCCGGTCGACCTCATCGAGACGGTCGCCGAGCGCGTCGCCGACGTGGCCCTCGGCTTCCCGCCGGTGCGCGAGGTGGTCGCCACCGTGCACAAGCCGGACGCCCCGATCGGACCGCCCTTCGGCGACGTCGCGGTGACCGTCGTGCGGAGCCGGCGATGAGCGCCGTGAGCGTCGATCCGGGGGTCGCTCCCGCGGCTCCGGTGCGCGCCGTCGTCGCGCTCGGCGCGAACCTCGGCGATCGCGGCCGCACGCTCCAGGCGGCGGTGCGCGACCTCGCCGACGCCGAGAGGGTCGAGCTGCTCGCGGTCTCGGCCGTGCTCGAGAACCCCGCACTCAAGCCCGACGGGCTCGACGCCTCCGCGCCGCCCTACCTCAACGCGGTCGTGCTGCTGCGCACCGGCCTCGCCCCGCTCGCGCTGCTCGACGTGCTGCTCGCCGTCGAGCAGCGCCACGGGCGCGTCCGCGCCGAGCACTGGGGCGATCGCACGCTCGACCTCGACCTCATCGACTACGACGGCCGCGTCCTCGACGCGCCGCGCCTGACGCTGCCGCACCCGCGGGCCCACGAGCGCGACTTCGTGCTCGTGCCGTGGCGGCAGGTGGATCCCGATGCCGTGCTGCCCGGCTACGGGCGCATCGACGAGCTGCCGGCCGCGCATCCGCTCGGCGTCGGCAGCGACTTCGGGGGCACGGAGTCCGGGGGCACCGAGTTCGGGATCGGCCCCGAGGGGGCGCCGTGACCCGCACGAGCCCGGTGCTGCTGCTCGCCTTCGGCGTGGTCGGCGGCGCGCTCGCCGTCATCGCGCAGGGCGCGCTCGCGGCGCTCAGCCTGCCGAAGCTGCGCCCCGACTACCCGGTGGCGATCTCGTTCCTGCTGATCGGCGTCTTCGCCGTCGTGCTCGCCGTGCCGGTCTGGCGCACCACCCGCGGCCACCGCACCGGCTCGATCGACCCCTTCTACGCGACCCGCGTGCTCATGATCGCGAAGTCCTCCGCCATCGTCGGCGCCCTCGTGACCGGCGCCGGCGCGGGGCTGCTCGGCGAGCTGCTCGCGCGGGCGGTGCCACCGGGCGGCGACCTGCTCGCGCGCATGATCGTGTTCCTCGTCGCGGGGGTCGCCCTGCTCGCCGGCGGGCTCGTCGCCGAGCACCTGTGCACGGTGCCGCCCGACGATCGCGACGACGAGAAGCCCGGCGGCGGTCCCAGCGGGCCGGTCGCCGCGTGACGCCGCCGAGCACCGGGGCGCGCGCTAGCGTGGAGCCGGTGAGCACTCCCGAGAGCCCCCGGCTCGACCCGGCACCCGGCGACTGGCGACGGGTCTCGCCCCGCTACATCGTCGTCGACCTCGTCGGCACCCTGATCAGCGGCCTGCTGACGACGGCGGCGCTCGCCGTGCCGTGGTGGTTCGTGCGCGAGTGGTGGATGCTGCTGCCGTCCGCCGTCTCCGCCGTCGTGATGGTCGTCACCCTCGCGCTCGTGCCGCGCCGGGTGCGCGCGATCGGGTACCGGCTGCGCGACGACGACCTGCTGTTCCGCCGCGGGATCCTCTTCCAGCGCTTCGCCGCGGTGCCCTACGGGCGCATGCAGCTCGTCGACATCAGCCGCGGGCCGCTCGCCCGCGCGGTCGGGCTCGCCGAGCTCAAGCTCGTGACGGCCGCCGCCTCGAGCAACCTGACCATCCCCGGCCTGCCGATCGAGGACGCGGAGGCGCTGCGCGACCACCTCGTCGCGGTCGCCGAGACCCGCCGGGCGGGGCTGTGACCCGCCGCGCGCGGGCGGGGGAGAGCTGACGATGGCGGATGTCGACGACCTCGCCGACGGCGAGTGGCACCGGCTGCACCCGCTGACGCCGCTGTTGCGCGGCGGGCTCGTGATGATCGCGATCGCGGGCTTCGTGTTCGCCAACCTGCGCGAGCGCATCCTCGAGCTGCTCATCCCCGGCGACTACGCCCCCGACGGCGACTACGACCCGATCCAGCTGATCCTCGAACGCAACCTCGTCGCGGTCGCGCTCGCCGTGGTGCTCGGCATCGTGCTGCTCGTCATCGCCATCGGCTGGCTGTCGTGGCGGATGCACAGCTTCCGCATCGGTGCCGAGTCGGTCGAGGTGCGGCGGGGGATCCTCTTCCGCACCCACCGGCAGGCGCGGCTCGATCGCATCCAGGGCATCAACATCGTGCGCCCGCTCATCCCGCGTCTCGTGGGCGCGGCGCGTCTGGAGATCACGGTCGCGGGGGACGACGCGAACATCCAGCTCGCCTATCTGGGATCGGCGGTCGCCGACGCCCTGCGCGCGCGCATCCTGCAGCTTGCCTCCGGGGCGCAGCGCCGGCCGGTCGACGGGGTGGCGGGCGCGGCCGCGCGCGCGACCGCCGACCCGGCCTCCCCCGCGGCGCCGGGAGCGCCGTCCGACCCCGCCGCGCCGCTCGTGCTCGACTCCGTCGTGGGGCGCCGGGTCGGCGAGTTCCTCGCGCCCGAGCTCGACCCGGCGCTCGCCGCCCCCGAGTCCGTCGTGCGCATGGATCCGGGGCGCCTGGTCGCCTCGACCGTGCTCAGCACCTCGACGCTGATGTTCGTGGTGTTCCTGGTGATCGCGGGAGTGCTCGTGAGTGTCGGCGGCGCGCCGGTCGCGCTCTTTGGCGTCGTGCCGCTCGTCTTCGGTCTCGGCTCGTTCCTGGTGCGGCGCATCGTCACCTCGCTGCGCTACACGATCGCCGCGACCCCCGACGGGGTGCGCGTGGGGTTCGGGCTGCTCTCGACCAGCAACGAGACGCTGCCGCCCGGGCGCATCCACGCCGTCTCGATCAGCCAGGAGCTGCTCTGGCGCCCCTTCGACTGGTGGCAGGTGCGCATCAACCGCGCGGGCCGGTCGACGCGGAACGGGGCGGCCGGGCGGCAGAACACGACCGTGCTGCCGATCGGCACCCGCGACGACGTGCTGCGGGTGCTCGAGCTGCTGCTGCCCGACACCCTCGGCGAGCACAACCGCGACCTCGTCGCCGCCGGCCTGAAGCGCGCCGCCCAGGACGACGGCTACACGGTCTCGCCGCGCCGCGCCGCCGTGTTGCGCTGGTTCTCCTGGCGGCGCAACGGGGTCGCCCTGCACCGCGATGCGATCGCGCTGCGCCGCGGCGCGATCTGGCGCGAGCTCGTGATCGTGCCCACCGCCCGGATGCAGAGCGCGGCCGTGCACCAGGGCCCCCTGCTTCGCGCGCTGCGGCTCGCCGCGCTGCGCGTGCACACCGTCGCCGGTCCGGTCTCGGCGCACGTCGGCGCGCTCGACGTGCGCGACGCGGAGCGCGTCTTCGACGACACCGCGGCGGCGGCGATCGCCGCGGCGTCCACCGACCACTCGCACCGCTGGGCGGGACACAGCGGCCGATCGGCGGGCGAGGCGCCCCGCGCGGGCGCGGCCCCTCCGGCGGGCGAGGCGCCCCCGACGGGCAACGCGCCGCCGGGGGGCTCGGCCCGCCCGCCCGCCGACCCGGAGCCGGCGTGACGCGCGACGGCCGCCTCGGCGTCGGCATCGTCGGCGCGGGCCGCGTGGGGGCGGTGCTCGGCGCCGCCCTCGGCGGGGCGGGCCACGCGATCGTCGGGGCGTCCGCCGTCTCCGAGCGCAGCCGCGACCGCGTCGACGCGCTGCTGCCGGGGGTGCCGATCCTCGATCCGCCGACCGTCGTCGAGCGGGCCGAACTCGTGCTGCTCGCGGTGCCCGACACCGAGCTCGAGGCGCTCGTCACCGGGCTCGCGGGGGCCGGCGCGTGGCAGGCGGGGCAGCTCGTCGTGCACACCGCGCCCGGCGTCGGCACCGCCGTGCTCGCGCCCGCGGTCGCCGCCGGGGCGATCCCGCTCGCGATCCACCCCGCGCTCGCCTTCACCGGAACGAGCGTCGACCTGCACCGCCTGCGTGAGGCCTGGTGCGCCGTGACGGCGCCCGCGCCGGTGCTCCCGATCGCCCAGGCGCTCGTCGTCGAGATGGGGGCCGAGCCGGTCGTCGTCGCCGAGTCCGATCGCCCCGCCTACGCCGCCGCGCTCGCCGCGACGCGCGAGCTCGCCGAGGGGGTCGTCGCCTCCGCGGCGGGGACCCTGCGCGACATCGGGGTGGCCGGGCCCGAACAGCTGCTCGGGCCGCTGCTGCGCTCCGCGGTCGAGGAGGCGCTGCGCCGCCCCGAGGAGACGGCGACCGGCTGGCAGGCCGATACGATCGAGCAGACGCGCCCCGAGGGCGACGGGCCGCGGTGATCCACCCGTCGGTGATCCGTCTCTCGATGCCGGCCTCCCGACCGGCCCGGTGCGCCCCCGCGCGCGAGGAGGCACGGTGAACGATCCCGTCGTGATCGAGACGATCGCGGGGCTGCGCGCGACCCTCGCGGGTCGCGAGGTGGCGTTCGTGCCCACCATGGGCGCGCTGCACGAGGGCCACCTGACACTCGTGCGCGAAGCGCTCGAGCTCGCGCCCACGGTCGTCGTCTCGATCTTCGTCAACCCGACCCAGTTCGGCCGCGGCGAGGATCTCGACCGCTACCCGCGCGACCTCGAGGGCGACCTCGCGAAGCTCGCCGCCGAGGGCGTCGAGGTGGTCTTCGCCCCGAGCGCGGAGGAGATGTATCCGCCCGGCGGCGCGGGAACAACCGTCGTCGGCGGGCCCGTGGCGGGCATGTTCGAGGGCCGGGCGCGGCCCGGCCACTTCACCGGCGTGCTCACGGTGGTGAGCAAGCTGCTGCACATCGTGCAGCCGAAGGTCGCGGTCTTCGGGCGCAAGGACGCGCAGCAGCTGTTCCTCGTCGGCGCGATGGTGCGCGACCTGGATCTGCCGGTGCGGATCCACGGCGCCCCGACGGCGCGCGACGCCGACGGCCTGGCGCTCTCGAGCCGCAATCGCTTCCTGAGTCCCGAGCAGCGTCTCGCCGCGCGTGCGCTCCCGCGCGCGCTCGAGGCGGCCTCCTCGGCCGCGGACGGCGGGGTCGACGCCGTCGTCGCCGCGGCGCAGTCGGTGCTCATGGACGAGGAGCTGCTGAGCCTCGACTACCTCGCCGTCGTCGACCCGGCGACCTTCCTGCCGGTGAGCGACGATCACCGCGGCGTCGCGAAGACGATCGTCGCGGCCAAGGTCGGCGACACGCGCCTCATCGACAACGACGACCTCTACCTCAACCCGGCGCGCTGAGGCGCGGGGCGGCCGAAAGCCGGGGACAGCCCCGCCGCGGACCGGCGCCGGCTCAGCCCGCGGGCGTCAGCAGCGCGCGCACTCGCTCCGGCCCGAGGGCGAGCAGCAGGGTCGGCAGTCGCGGCCCGGTCTCGCGGTCGACGAGCAGGCGGTACAGCAGCGTGAAGAAGGCGCGCTGCGCGGCGCCCATCTCCTTGTCGCCCTTGACCACGGCATCCGGGTCGAGGCCGCGCTGCACCTTCGCCACGCCGTAGACCTGCGTCGTCAGGCCGTCGAGGCTCCAGGCGTCCTCGATCGGCGGCAGCCCCCGGCCCCCGTCGAGCAGCAGGGCGAGCGCCTCGCGGTCGTGCGCGTCGAGCGCCGCGAGGGCCGCGGCATCCGCCGTCGCCCGAACGGTGGTGCGCTCCTCGGCGGGCATCTGCGTCGCGACCCAGGTCTCGACGCGGTCGAGCCGGGGCTGGAGCACGTCGAGGTCGGCGACGGTCTCGTCGACCGCGCGCACGAGGCGCAGCAGCTGCTCGGCGTCGCCCGTGCTGAGATCGACGAGCGAGGCGAGGGTGCGGAACGGCACCGGGTGCCCGGTCGCGGGCAGCGGGCCCTCCGCCGTGCCGACGGCGCGCGCGTGGGCGGCGACCTCGGCCGCGCCGGCGGTGCCGTCGGCGACCTTGCGGCCGAGCGCATCCCACTCGTCGTAGAGCCGCTGCAGCTCGGTGCCGAAGGCGACGTCGAAGCTCTGGTTCATGCGACGTCGGGCGTACTGCCAGCGCAGCACCGGCGCCTCCATGACCCGCAGCGCGTCGCCGGGGCCGGGGGCCCCGCCGCGCGAGGAGGACATCTTGGCGGCCCCGCCGAAGCCGACGAAGGCGTACATCGGGCCGTAGGGCCGCTCCCAGCCGAACAGCGGCGCGAGCTCGAGCCCGACCTGGAACGAGGAGCCGGGCGACTGGTGGTCGACGCCCGAGGGCTCGAAGACGACCTTCTCGTAGGCCCAGCGCATCGGCCAGTCGACCTTCCACACGAGCTTGCCGGTGCGGAACTCGCGCAGCAGCACCGTCTCGGAGTGCCCGCACGCGCAGGTGTAGGTCATCGAGGTGGTGTCGTCGTCGTAGGCGGTGATCGTCGTCAGGTCGGTGCCGCAGGACGTGCAGTACGGCTTGTACGGGTAGTACTCGGCGCCGCCCGAACCGTCGGACTCGTCGGCCGCCCCCGAGGACTCGGCGAGCGCGGCGGCGGTCTCGTCGTCGGGCTCGGCGCCCGCCAGGGTGCGGTAGGTCGCGAGGATCGCGTCGATCTGCCGGCGCATCCGCATGGCCGCGAGGATCTGCTCCGTGTACGCGCCCGAGGTGTACTGCACGGTCTGGCTGATGCCGCGGTAGCGGATCCCGACCGCCGCGAAGGCCTCCTCGGCCTGCGCGCGGAAGTGCGCGGCCCAGGAGTCGTGCGGCGATCCGGGCGGCGGCGGCACCGAGGTGAGCGGCTTGCCGATGTGCTCGGCCCAGCTCTCGTCGACGCCGGGCACGCCCGCGGGCACCTTGCGGAACCGGTCGTAGTCGTCCCAGGAGATCAGGTGCTCGACGTCGACCCCGCGGCGGGCGAGCTCGTCGGCGACGAGGTGGGGGCTGATCACCTCGCGGAAGTTGCCGAGGTGCACGATGCCCGAGGGGGAGATCCCGGAGGCGCACACGGCGCGGGTGCCGCGGCGCTCGGCCTCGGCGGCGACCTCGTCGGCGAGCCGCGAGACCCAGTCCTCGCGAGCCTGGCCGGAGTCGGTCGCGGGGGTCGCGGGCTCGGCGTTCACGGGGTACGAGCCTACTTCGCCGCCGGGGGATCCCGGCTCGCGCGGGTACCCTCGTGGCGTGAGCAACCTCAAGCTGCCGGGCGACGACCAGCGCGACCGCGGCCGGGTGACGCCGGCCCGGATCGCGATCTGGATCATCGTCGGCGGCATCGGCCTCTATCTCGTGATCACGGGGCTCGTCGGCGTCGCGACCTCGGGCGGCTGATGGACCGCCGCAGCTCGCGCCTGGTCATGCTGATCGGACTCGTCGGCATCGTCGCGCTCGTCGCCGTGGTCACCGTCGTGCGGCTGCTCACGGCGTGATCACGGCGGGGCGCCGCTAGCCTGGGGGCATGCCGACGGACTTCTGGGGCAACGCGATCTACAGCGTGATCCCCACCATCGTGCTCGGGCTGCTCTTCTGGTTCGTGATGCGCGCGATCATCCGCTCCGACCGCGGTGAGCGGGCCGAGCGTGCGCGCATCGAGGCCGAGGAGCGCGCCCGCCGCGGTCTGCCCGCCGAGCCCGGCGCCGCCGCGACGGCGACCGAGAGCCCCGAGGGCTCCGCCGTCTCCTGACGCTTCGGGGAGCCGAGCGTCAGCCGCGCGGCTTGAGCCGCAGATTCGGCAGCTCCGGCGCCGGCAGCGGCGGGCCGGGGTCGGTGGGGATGTCGCCGAACCGCCCGGCGGGATCGCCGCCGCCGATCACCTCGGCCTGCCACCGCGCCCGGGCCTCGGCCACGTCGTCGTGGGCGCGACCGACGAAGTTCCACCACATGACGATCGACTCGCCGAGCGGTCGCCCGCCGATCAGCAGCGCGCGGGTCGGGCTCGCGCCCGACGTCACACGCAGACTGGCGCGCCCCGGCTCGAGATAGGCCAGGTGGGCCGGGGCGACCCGGTAACCCTCGACGGTGGCGTCCCCGGCATCGACGAGCAGGCCGTGCTCGAAGGCCGGATCGAGCGGCAGCTCGGTCGAGCCGCCCGCGGGCAGGTCGATCTGTGCGGCGACGAGCTCGCTGAACACCCGCGCCTCGGCGCGGGCCGCTCCCAGCCCGCCGAGGAAGACCTGCACGCGCGCGTCGCCGAGCTCGAGCGGCGCGGCCGGGACGGCCTCGAAGGCGGGGGCGACGTCGCGGGCGCCGTCGGGGAGGGCGATCCACAGCTGTGCGCCGTGCAGCACCTCGGTGCCGGGCGTCGAGCGCTCGGAGTGCTGGATGCCGCGCCCCGCCGTCATGAGGTTGAGCTCGCCCGGGCGCACGAGCGAGACGGTCCCGACGCTGTCGCGGTGCTCGATCTCGCCGCGGAACAGCCAGCTCACCGTCTGCAGGCCGGTGTGCGGGTGGGGCGGCACGTCCATGCCGCCCGTGCGGGCGACGTCGTCGGGGCCGTAGTGGTCGAGGAAGCACCACGCGCCGATGAGGCTGCGCGCCCGCTGCGGCAGGGTGCGGCGCACGCTCATCGCGCGCGGGCCGCCGAGCGGCACGTCGCGCGGCTCGAGGATCTCGATCGCCGGTCCGGGGCCGGCTCCGGCCGGGCGCTGCTCGAGCAGCACCTCGCCCGGATCGCGCTCGAGGTTGCTCACGCCCCGATGCTACGGCGCGGCGCACCACCGTCGTCGGCCCGGCTCACGCGGTCGCGCGCGCCCCGCCGCTACGCCGCGGAGCTGAGCACGAGCAGCTCGCCGACCTCGCACTCGAGGGCCTCGCAGATCGCCGTGAGGGTCGAGAAGCGGATCGCGCGCGCCCGGTCGTTCTTGAGCACCGAGAGGTTGACGAGGCTCACCCCCACGAGTTCCGAGAGGCGGGTCAGGGTCATGCCGCGCGCGGTGAGCAGCTCGTCGAGCCGGCAGTGGAGGCGCCCGCCGTCGTCGGCTTCCGCCGGCGCCATCAGACGAGCCCCTCGGTCTCGCGCTGCAGCCTGTGCCCGATCTGGAAGGCGACCCCGACGGCGGCGATCCCGAGGGCGACGAAGAACGGGCTGAGATCGGTCTGGAACAGCACGCCGTCGTAGCTGTGGTCGCTCACGGCGGCGAGGGCGCCGTTGACGCCCATCGTCCGGAAGAGCGACGACAGCCCCCACCCGCCCAGCAGTACGAAGGCGCCCGCGGTCACGAGTCGCACCGTTCCGCGCGCGAACGCGCGCCCGCGGGCGACGGCGAGGCAGAACAGGCACAGCAGCACGATGCCGGCGACGATCGCCCCGCCGCTCACGATCGGTTCGGCGATGAGGGCGAACAGCGTCGCGGGGGCCGGGTCGGTGACGGTCACGACCGCCTGATCGACGGCGACGTCGACCGGCGCCCCGCCCGGCCCGATCGGCAGCGGCGCGGTCTCGCCCACGAAGGGCACGAGCACGGGGATGCCGCCCGGCGACGCGATCTCGACGAGTCGGGCGACCGCGGCCCACACGGTCGCGACGGCGCCCGCGGCCCCGAGCAGGACGGTCAGGTACATCCCCCAGCGGTCGGACCGGCCGGGGGTCAGGGCGGCGTCGTTCACGGCCCCTCCTTATCGATTGTCGTTGTTATCGAGCAACGATAAACACCGCGGGCCGGTCGCTGTCAAGTCCGCGTCACGCCCCCAGCGAACACGCCCGTGGTGCGGAGGGTCGCGTCGTTACTCTCGACATACCGGCGCCCCCCGGATCGCGTCGGGTTCAGGAGTTTCAGATGTTCGAGCGTTTCACCGACCGAGCCCGCCGAGTGGTCGTCCTCGCCCAGGAAGAGGCGAAGATGCTCAACCACAACTACATCGGCACCGAGCACATCCTGCTCGGGCTGATCCACGAGGGTGAGGGCGTCGCCGCGAAGGCCCTCGAGGAGCTCGGCATCAGCCTCGACGCCGTGCGCGAGCAGGTGCAGGACATCATCGGCCAGGGCCAGCAGCAGCCGACCGGCCACATCCCCTTCACCCCGCGCGCCAAGAAGGTGCTCGAGCTGAGCCTGCGCGAGGCGCTGCAGCTCGGCCACTCCTACATCGGCACCGAGCACATCCTGCTCGGCCTCATCCGCGAGGGTGAGGGCGTCGCCGCCCAGGTGCTCGTCAAGCTGGGGGCCGACCTCAACCGCGTGCGCCAGCAGGTCATCCAGCTGCTCTCCGGCTACCAGGGCAAGGAGCAGGTCGCCGTCGGCGGCACCGAGGCGCAGGCCGACAAGGGCAGCCAGATCCTCGACCAGTTCGGCCGCAACCTCACGCAGGCGGCCCGCGACGGCAAGCTCGACCCGGTGATCGGGCGCGAGAAGGAGATGGAGCGGGTCATGCAGATCCTCTCCCGTCGCAGCAAGAACAACCCCGTGCTGATCGGCGAGCCCGGCGTCGGCAAGACCGCCGTCGTCGAGGGCCTGGCCCAGGCGATCGTGCGCGGGGATGTGCCGGAGACCCTCAAGGACAAGCAGCTCTACACGCTCGACCTCGGGTCGCTCATCGCCGGGTCGCGCTACCGCGGCGACTTCGAGGAGCGCCTCAAGAAGGTGACGAAGGAGATCCGCACCCGGGGCGACATCATCACCTTCATCGACGAGATCCACACCCTCGTCGGCGCGGGCGCCGCGGAGGGCGCGATCGACGCCGCGTCGATCCTCAAGCCGCTGCTCGCGCGCGGCGAGCTGCAGACGATCGGCGCGACGACGCTCGACGAGTACCGCAAGCACTTCGAGAAGGATGCCGCCCTCGAGCGCCGCTTCCAGCCCGTTCAGGTGCACGAGCCCTCGCTGCCGCACACCATCAACATCCTCAAGGGGCTGCGCGACAAGTACGAGGCCTTCCACAAGGTCTCGATCACCGACGGCGCGATCGTCGCCGCGGCGAACCTCGCCGACCGTTACGTGGCCGACCGGTTCCTGCCCGACAAGGCGATCGACCTGATCGACGAGGCCGGCGCGCGCCTGCGCCTGTCGATCCTGTCGGCCCCGCCGGAGCTGCGCGAGTTCGACGAGAAGATCGCCGCCGTGCGGGCCGAGAAGGAGACCGCGATCGAGGAGCAGGACTTCGAGCGCGCGGCGAGCAAGCGCGACGAGGAGAAGAAGCTGCTCGGTGAGCGGCTGCGCCTCGAGAAGCAGTGGCGCGCCGGCGACGTGGCCGCCTCGGGCACGGTGGATGAGGGCGTGATCGCGGAGGTGCTCGCGAACGCGACCGGCATCCCGGTGTTCAAGCTCACCGAGGAGGAGTCGAGCCGGCTCATCTTCATGGAGAAGGCGCTGCACGAGCGCGTCATCGGCCAGGAGGAGGCGATCTCGGTGCTGGCGAAGACCATCCGCCGCACCCGCGCCGGCCTCAAGGACCCGAAGCGCCCGAGCGGATCGTTCATCTTCGCCGGCCCCACCGGCGTCGGCAAGACCGAGCTCGCCAAGGCGCTCGCGGAGTTCCTGTTCGACGACGAGGACGCCCTCATCTCGCTCGACATGAGCGAGTACGGCGAGAAGCACACCGTCTCGCGTCTGTTCGGCGCCCCTCCTGGCTTCGTCGGCTTCGAGGAGGGCGGCCAGCTCACCGAGAAGGTGCGCCGCAAGCCCTTCAGCGTCGTGCTCTTCGACGAGATCGAGAAGGCGCACCCCGACATCTTCAACTCGCTCCTGCAGATCCTGGAGGAGGGCCGTCTCACCGACGGTCAGGGTCGGGTGGTCGACTTCAAGAACACCGTCATCATCATGACGACGAACCTCGGCACGAAGGACATCACGGGCGGCCCGGTCGGCTTCACGATCGAGGGCAACTCCGAGACCAGCTACAAGGCGATGCGCGCCAAGGTGGTCGAGGAGCTCAAGAAGCACTTCAAGCCCGAGTTCCTCAACCGCGTCGACGAGACGATCGTCTTCCCGCAGCTGAGCCAGGAGGAGCTGCTGCAGATCGTGGATCTGTTCCTCAAGCGCCTCTCGGAGCGCCTGCTCGACCGCGACATGACGATCGAGGTGAGCGACGCCGCCAAGAAGCGGCTCATCGAGGTCGGCTGGGAGCCGACCCTCGGCGCCCGCCCGCTGCGCCGCGCGGTGCAGCACGAGCTCGAGGACAAGCTGTCGGAGGAGATCCTCCACGGCCGCCTCGAGGCGGGCGACCACGTGCGCATCGACTTCGAGCCCGGCACGGGCGCGAACGACGGCGGCGGCGAGTTCAGCTTCGAGACCGGGCGCCAGCCCGGCCGCGAGGCGAAGGCCGAGAAGGTCGGCGCGGCCGAGGCCGACTGACCCGATCGCGAACGCGAGAACAGGGCCCGGCATCCCGAGGGATGCCGGGCCCTGTCGCGTCCGGGGCGGGCGGCGGCTCAGCCGCTCTTGCGGCGGAACATGCGCTGCGTCTCGGCGCCATGCGTGCTGCCCTGGGCCTGACGACCGGTGCCGGTCGACGGGCGCGCGCCCGAGGATCCCGCCTTCTTGCGCTCGAGCGCCTCGCGGAACTTCGCCTTGATGTCGTCGGGCGCCGAGCCGTCGGCGGCCGCCGGCTTCTCGGAGCCGGACTCGGAGGATGTGCGGGCCATGAGCACAGCTTGGCACGCCCTCAGCGCGTGCGCCGCGCGCTCGACGCGGTGAGCGGCGCGGCCGCGGGGCGCGACAGGGTCAGCACGGCCTCCGCGACCTCCGGCTCGCGCTCGAGTTCGAGTTCCAGGTCGCGGAGCCGCTCGGCGACGCGCGACTCACGGTCGTCGCCGACGAGATCCACCGCCGCGACCAGGAGCACGCGCGAGGGCCCCACGTACTCGATGTGCAGATAGGTGACGCGCTCGACCACGGCTCGCCCCTGCAGCCAGTCCAGGGCCTCGTCACGGGCCCGCTCGCTCACGACCTGGCCCAGCAGGAACGCGCGGTTGCGGGCGATGAGCACCACCGCCACCACGCCGAGCAGCACGCCGATGAGGATCGAGGCGAGAGCGTCCCACACCGGGTCCCCGGTCAGCTGATGCAGCAGCAGGCCCGACCCGGCGAGGAGGATTCCGAGGAGGGCCGCCGAGTCCTCCGCGAACACCGCGCGCAGCGTCGGATTCGAACTGGCGAGCACGTGGGTGAGGGTGGCGGCCGAGCGCTCACGCGCCGCGGCGCGCGCCTGCCGCAGCGCGCGCACGAAGGAGATGCCCTCGAGCACGAAGGCCGCGGCCAGCACCAGGTAGGCGACGAGGTAGTCGGCGCCGGGCTCGGCCGCGACGAGCTCGCGGATGCCGTGCTGGATCGACAGCACGGCGCCGGCGGTGAACAGCCCGAAGGCGGCGAACATGGACCAGATGTAGGCGTCCTTGCCGTAGCCGAGCGGATGCGTCGCGTCGGCCGGGCGTGCGGAACGCTTCTGCGCGAGGAACAGCAGCACCTGGTTGCCGGTGTCGGCCCAGGAGTGCGCGGCCTCGGCGACCATCGCGGCGGATGCGGTGAGCACCGCCGCGACCGACTTCGCGATCGCGATGAGCAGGTTCGCCCCCATCGCGATGAGCACAGTCGTCACGCTCTCCGACGCCTCGCCGGTGCTCGCGTCTTCGGCGCTCTCGGCGCTCTCGGCGCTCTCGGCGCGGTCCGCGGATCCGCGCTCGCCCCCGTCGCTCATCGCCACCTCCGCCGACAGGCTCTCACCGTCGCGCCGCGGGCGCTGGAACGCCGGACGCGGGGAGAACGCCGACGCCGGAGCCCCGTCGAACGGGACCCCGGCGTCGGCGGGTGCGGGAGCGGCTCAGACCGAGGCGTGCTCCGCGCGGCGGTCCGCCGCGTCGCCAGACTCGCCCTCGGGCGCGGGGTGGGCGCCGAGCACGGGGTGGGTGCGCTCGAGAGCGGCGCCCTCGACGTCGACCTGCGGCAGGATCCGGTCGAGCCAGCGGGGGATCCACCAGGCCGCCTTCCCGAGCAGGTGCAGCAGGGCGGGCGTCAGCAGCATGCGCACGACGAAGGCGTCGAGCAGCACGCCGAACGCGAGGCCGAAGCCGAGCGGGCGCACGTAGTCGACGTGGCTGAACACGAAGCCGCCGAACACCGAGGCCATGATGATCGCCGCCGCAGTGACGACGGCGCGCCCGTTGCGGAACCCGGCGACGACCGCGGTGCGCGCCGGGGCGCCGTGCACATAGGCCTCGCGCATACCCGAGACGAGGAACAGCTGGTAGTCCATCGCGAGGCCGAACAGCACGCCGACCACGATGATCGGGGCGAAGTTGAGCACCGGGCCGGTGTCGTGCACGCCGAAGAGCGGGCCGAGCCAGCCCCACTGGTACACCGCGACCGTTCCGCCGAGCGCGGCCAGGAACGAGAGCACGAAGCCCGCGGTCGCGATCACCGGCACGAGGATCGACCGGAACACCACGATGAGGATCAGCAGCGAGAGTCCAACGACCACCGCGAGGTAGAGCGGCAGCACCGAGAGCAGCTTCTCGGAGATGTCGATGTTGCCGCTGGTCTGGCCGGCGACGCCGAGATCCGCCGAGCCCGCGTCGCCCACCGAGGCGAGCGGCGACAGGTCGCGCAGGTCGTGCACGAGCTGCTCGGTCTGCTCGCTGTCGGGGCCCTCGGCGGGCACCACCTGGAAGGCGATCGTCGAGTGGTCGTCGGAGGTGCCGACCGGCGCCACCGCCGTCACGCCGTGCACCGCCATGAGGGTGTCGGCCAGGTCGGCCTCGATCCCCACGAGGTCGTCTTCGGCGATCGGCTTGTCGAACTGCGCGACCACGACGAGGGTGCCGTTCTGGCCGGGCCCGAACTCCTGGGCGACCGTGTGGTAGGCGCGGTACTCGGTCGAGGCGGGGTCGGAGGTCGCCCCGCCCGGCAGGCCGAGGCGCAGCGACAGGGCGGGGATCGCGATCACGAGCAGCGCGACGACCGCGACCACGACGGAGACCACCGCACGCAGCGTGCCCATCGGCTTCACGGGGGCCGGAGCGTGCTCGGGGGCGCCGATGCGGGCGCGGTCGCGACGGCGCAGCACGCCCATCCCGAACAGCGACAGCAGCGCGGGGGTGAGGGTGACGGCGACGAGCACCGCGATCGCGACGCACGCGGCCCCGACGACGCCCATGACGCCGAGGAAGGGGATGCCGGTCACGAGCAGCGCGATCAGGGCCACGACCACCGTGGTGCCCGCGAACACGACCGCCGTGCCGGAGGTGCCGTTCGCGAGGGCGATCGACTCGTGCAGCTCGACACCGTCGCGCAGCTGGCGCCGGTGGCGGTTGACGATGAAGAGCGAGTAGTCGATGCCGACCGCGAGCCCGAGCATGAGGCCGAGCACCGGGGTCACCGAGGTCATGTCGACGACGCCCGAGAAGGCCATCGCGCCGGCGACCCCCACCCCGACGCCGATGAGCGAGGAGATGAGGGGCAGCATCGCCGGGCGCAGGGCGCGCAGCATGATGATCAGCACGAGCGCGGCGATGACGACGCCGGTGATCTCACCGGGGCCGACGAGACCGTCGGTCGAGGCCGAGAGCGTCGAGGAGTAGTCGATCGTCACCCCGTCGATGTTCGCGGCGTGGAGGGCGTCGCCGACGGCGGTGCGCGTCTCGGCCTGCAGGTCGAAGAGGCTCGCGTCGAAGGCGATGGCGCCGACCGCCGTGCTGCCGTCCTTCGAGACCTGACGGATCTCGGAGGACGCGTCGACGAGGCGCTCGGCGTCGTCGAGCTTCTGCGCGTTGGCGAGCAGCTCGGCGCGCGAGTCGTCGAGCTTCGTCTGGTTCGTCTCGAGCTGCTGACGCTGCGCGTCGAGCTGGGCCTGCTGGGCGTCGAGCTGCGCGATCACCGCGTCGCCCGCGCCGGCCGCCTGCGCCTGCGCACGGGCGTCGTCGAGCTGCTGCTGCGCCTGCTGCAGCTGCGCGCGGCCGTCGTCGATCTGCTGCTGCGCGTCGTCGAGCTGGGCGCGGGCGTCGTCGAGCTGCGTCTGCTGGTCGGCGAGCTTCTGTGTGCGGTCGGCGCGGTCGGCCTCGGTCGTGAACGGGTTCGAGATGTCGGAGACGTGCGGCATGCCCGCGACGCTGTCGAGCAGGTCGCCGATGTCGCTCTTCTGCTGGTCGCTGAAGGCGCTGCCGTCGCTCGTCTGGAAGACGACGGTGCCGACGGCGCCGCCGACGCCCGGGATCTCGTTCTCGAGCACCTTCGTGACCCGGTCGGTCTCGGTGCCGGGGATGCTGAGGGTCGAGGCGAGCGAACCGCCCGCGAGCAGGAAGGCGCCGACCGCGACCGCGAGCACCGCGATCCACGCGCCGAGGGTCAGGAGGGCCCGGCGTGCGGTGAGGGAGGTGAGGCGGGCGAGGCGGTAGAGCAGTTCGGCCATGGGATCCGTCCGGGGCAGGTGACGGGCGGGCCCGTCGCGTCGGTGAGGGAGGCGCGCCGTCGAGCCGAATGCGACGTTATCCGACACATGTCGGAAATCCGACAGATGTCGGCAAATGCCCAGCAACTGTTCACCGAGCGGGCCAGAATCGAGCCATGGACCCCCGCGTCGCCCGCACCCGCGAGCGGCTGCAGACCGCCCTCTTCGACCTCGCGCGCGAGCGCCCGCTCGAGGAGATCACCGTCGCCGACATCGCCGACCGTGCCGAGGTCAACCGCAGCACCTTCTACCAGCACTACTCCGACAAGGACGTGCTGCTCGCCGACGCGCTCGACGCCGTCGCCGAGACGGCGGGCGCCGCCCTGCCCGAGCGCATCCCGGTCGGCGGCGAGCCGCCGCTCGCGCTGCGGGTCTTCCTCGAGCACCTCGACGAGAACGCCGAGCTCTACCGCCAGCTGATCGCCGAACGCGGGGCCGGCGCCGGCGGCGCCCGGCTCGGCGCCCGCATCGAGCGCATCGTGCTCGACGCCCTCCCGCGCGCGGATCGCGGGCTCGAGTACGAGATCCCCCCCGACGTCATCGCGGCGAGCGTCGCCGGCTCGGTGCTCGGGGTGCTCCGCGCCTGGCTCGCGCGCGATCCGCGGCCCTCGGTCGACGTCGCGGTCAGCTGGGTGTGGCGCTCGCTCCTGGGCCCCGGCGACGGCGGCTCGCGGGGTTGAGCGAGCTCCGGGCGTCGCGCCCGACCCGCACGAAGAGGAACGGGATCGCCGAGAGCAGGCAGCTGACCGCCGGCACGAGGCTGATGCCCGCGAACACGCCGTCCTGCATCGCGGGCGTGACGGCCACCCCGTCCTGGTAGCCGGTCGCGACGACCACGAGCCCGAAGGCGAGAACCGAGAGCGCTCCCATGATCTTCGAGACGAAGGTGAGCGAGGCGAAGGAGATGCCGTCGTTGCGGATGCCGGTGCGAGCCTCGGCGTCGTCGACGGCATCCGCGATCATCGTCGTCTGCACGACGACGAAGACCCCCAGCGTCAGCCCGCTCAGGAAGATCACGACGACGACCGCGACGAGGTCGCGCCACCCGACGTACCAGAGCGCCGTGTAGACGGCCGCCGCCACGAGCGAGCTGCCGACCATGAGCGCGCGCGCCGAGACCGCCCGCAGCACGAACGGCGTCAGGAACGCCGCGATGACGAGCCCGGCGATGATCGCGCCGCCGACGAGCGTGAAGGCGCCCTCGTCGTCGTAGGCGACGACGACGAACACCGCGCCGCCCGCCTGCACGATCTGGCGGCCGAAGCCGAGGATCGAGCCGAGCAGGATCAGCAGCAGCGGGGTGTTGCGCAGCAGCGCGCCGAACAGCTCGCGCATCCGCAGCGGCCGGGAGGCCGCCTCGGAGGCGCGCTCCCGCGGCACCGCGAAGGCGAGCAGGTAGAGGGCCATGCCGAGCGCGACGGTGAGGGCGACCGCGAGGGTCCAGCCGGATCCGGTGGTCTCCTCCCCGCCGCTCAGCGCGTGGGCGAGCCACGGCAGGCCGAGCGTCACGAGGCCGAGCGAGATCGCGCCGAAGGCGCGCACGTTGCCGATCACCCGGGCGCGCGAGCGCGGCTCGGGGAACGCCGAGCCGATGAGGCCCCAGAACGGCACGTCGCACGCCGTGTAGGCCAGGCCCCACAGGAGGTAGACGACCGCGAAGAACACGAGCTGGCCCGCCTCGGGCCCCTCGGGCACCGCGAAGAGCAGCGCCGTGAGCACGGCGACCGGCGCGGCCGAGAAGAGGATGTAGGGCCGCATCTTGCCCCACCGCGTGCGGGTCATGTCGACGAGGGAGCCCATGATCGGGTCGGTGATCGCGTCGATCACCTTCGCGAGGGTCAGCACCACGGTGACGACCGCGATACCGGCGCTCGAGATGCCGACGTACTGGATGAGGTAGGCCAGCAGGAACGTCGTGACGATCGTGAGCACGGCGTTCTGCCCGAACCCGGCGGCGACGACCGCGACGGCCTGCGCGCGGGCCGAGGGCGCCGGCCGCCGGGGATCGGTCGCAGCGGGGGATCCCGCGGTCGTCGCGCTCATGCTGCGGCCGCCAGCCGGATCGTCGCGATCTCGAAGGGCCCGAGCTCGAGCGCGTCGAGATCGACCGCGCCGAGGTCGCGCTCGAGCAGGTCGGTGCGGCGCGCGCCGGCGTGGGCCCGGTCGACGGTGAGCCGCACGGTCGTCGCGCGCCCGAGGCGCTCGACCACCCGCAGCACGATGCCGTCGCCGTCCTCGGCGGGCTTGATGGTCTCCACGAGCACCCCCGGATCGTCGACGCGGAGCCCGGCGTCGAACCGGGTGCCCGGCGCCGCGAGCCGCAGCGGGCTCGCGACCGAGGCCGCCGCGCGCAGCACGCCGACGAGGTCGTCGGGCGCCGAGGGGCGCATCGCGTAGACGAACTCGTGCTCGCCGCGGTCGGCGGTGCGGTCGGGGAAGGTCGGCGCGCGCAGCAGGTTGAGGCTCAGCAGGCCGTCCTTGGCGCGGTGCCCGTACTTGCTGTCGTTGAGCACGGCGAACATCGCCGCGTCGTCGCGGGTCGCGATCCACCGGTGCGCGCAGACCTCGAACTGGGCCTGCTCGACGCTGTCGCGCTCCGTCATCGTGCGCGCGAGGTGGCCGAACTGGATCTCGCAGAGCGCCTCGTCGCCGTGGTGGGCGGGGCGGAAGTCGGCGCGGAGCATCCGATGGTTCTCGTGCCAGTCGACGCGCGTGACGAAGCGCACCAGGTCGCTGCCCGCCTCGAGGATCACGCGCTGCTCGAGCGTCGACCGCCCGAACCGGAAGCGGTGGGTGCGCGAGACCGTGGGGCCGTCGATCGCGGTGGCGACCTCCACGGGGCGCAGCACCCGCGGCTGGCGCCGGAGGTAGCCGCGACCGATGTCCCACGCGTCCCACGGGAACTGGTACGGATCGCGGTGCAGCACGAGCCGGTTGAGGCCGTCGCGCGCGTGCTCGCGGCCGTCGGCGTCGCGGCAGGAGACGATCTCGCCGCTCGGGCCGAACCGCAGGGTGAGCAGGCCGTTGCCGAGGGTGTCGCCGTCGGCGTGCAGGGCGGCGACGCCGGCCTCGTCGGCCTCGAGCGGGGTGAGGGCCGCCGAGGCGTAGGGCTCCGCCTCGGCGCGGTACCAGCGCCCGTCGACGGCGAGGTGCTCGCGGCGCGGCACCGGGGAGAGGTTGAGGGCGACGGCGGGGCCGGGGTCGCCCGTTGCGACGGGGGGCTCGCCGGGGTCGCCCGTCGCGGCGGGCGCGAGGGTCGCGATCCGCTGCGCCGTGTACTCCGCGAGGTCGGCGAGCACGCGCTGGGCGGTCTCGACCTGCTCGCGGCTGACCCGCGCGATCGAGGAGCCCGGCAGGATGTCGTGGAACTGCCCCAGCAGAGTGTCGCGCCAGTGCGGCTCGAACCGCGCGCGCGGGTCGTCGCCGGTGAGCGCGGCGAGGGCCTCGGCGTCGTGCAGGGCGTTCTCGACGAGCCGGTTGTGCCGCTTGATCTGCGCGTTCGTCGTGTAGGTGCCCTGGTGGGCCTCGAGGTAGAGCTCGCCGTGATGGGTGTGCGGCACGTCGAGGGTCGCGAGGTGGCGGAAGAAGTCCTGCGCGCGCGCGAAGCGCACCCGCGGCAGGCCGCGCAGGTCGTGCTCGCGCGCGAGCAGCTCGTGGTGGATCTCGCCCGGCCCGCCGCCGCCGTCGCCCGAACCGAAGACGAGCAGCGCGGCGCCGAGGGCGCGCTCGGGGTACTTCGCGATGCCGGTGAGCAGGTTGTCGGCCGCGCCGCGCGAGTTGTAGTCGCCCTCCGGCGGCATGTGCACGAGCACGGTGGAGCCGTCGATGCCGGCCCAGTGGAAGCTGCGGTGCGGGAAGTCGTTGACGGTGTTCCAGGCGAGCTTGATGGTCTGGAACCACTCCATGCCGGTGCCCCGCAGGATCTGCGGGAGGTTGCCCGAGTAGCCGAAGGTGTCGGGCAGCCAGCACAGCCGCAGCGCCTCGTCGTCGAGGCCGAACTCCTCCTGCAGGAACCGCCGCCCGACGACGGCCTGTCGCACGAGGGATTCCCCGGACGGCATATTCGTGTCGGTCTCGACCCAGAACGAGCCCTGCAGCTCGAGCCGGCCGGCCGCGACCGCCTCCTTCATGCGCGCGAACAGCGCCGGGTGGCGCTCCTTCATCCAGAGCATCTGCTGCGGCTGGCTCGTGCCGTAGACGTAGCCGGGCCGATCCTCGATCGAGTTCAGCTGGCGCACGTAGGTGCGGGCCGACTTGCGGCGCGTCTCGCGCAGCGGCCAGAGCCACGCCATGTCGAGGTGGCCGTGGCCGACGGCCCAGTACTCGACGTCCGACTCGGATCGCGCGGCGAGCGGCGCAGAGAGCTCGGCTCGGGCGGCGGCCGGGTCGCCGCGACGGAAGGCCGCCCACGCGCGGTCGAGGTGCGCGCGCAGCTCGCGTTCGAGATCCGCGTCGTCGGTCGCCGCCGCGAGCGCCCACAGGGTCAGATAGTCGTAGTAGAGGCCGTAGACGGTCTCGTCGCGCCGGGCGAGCCGAGCGCCGCGGAAGCGGCCCGTGCCGACCGGGTAGATGATGAAGCCGGTGTGGTTGACGTCGAGGTAAAGCTCGAGCGGGCCGGGCCGCAGATCGACCCGCCGCACCGGCCGCTCCCGGCCGGCGCTGTGCGGCAGGTCGCCCTGCTGGAACACGGTCGTGATCCCGTCGAGCTCGCGCCCCGCGGCGTCGTAGACGAGCGCCTCGCCGCGCAGGCCGACGAGCACGTGCGCGTCGGAGGCCCCCTCGGGGACGGTGCCGGTGATCCGCAGCCACGCGCAGTCGAGTACGCCGCCCCATGCGGCGCCGTCGCGCAGCGGGCGGAACGCGCCGCGATCGAGCCGGGCGAAGGGGATCGGCTCGCTCGAGCGCACGATCTCGGCCCGCAGCGGCGCCAGCGTGCGGTAGACGCCCCGGCCGATGCGGCGCAGGCGGGCGGCCTGACGGGGCTCGCGGGCGCGCAGACCGAGGAGGAAGAAGAGGAACTCCCGCACCTGCCGCCCCCTCGTCCGACCCCGCCGGCGTCGAGGGCGCGGTACTGCACACTGTAGGCCGCGCGGCGCCCCACGTCGGACGCGGCGCGGACGCGGCGCTAGCGTGGTGGGGTGGATGCGCCCGCGAGTTCCGACCTCGTCGTCCGGCGCGCCCGCACCCCCGACGTGCTCGCGATCGAGGCGCTCGTCGAGCCGCTCGTGCAGGAGCGCATCCTGCTGGGCAAGGACCGCGTGGTCTTCTACGAGTCGCTGCAGGAGTTCCAGGTCGCCGAGATCGACGGCCGCATCGTCGGCTGCGGCGCCCTGCACGTCATGTGGGAGGACCTCGGCGAGATCCGCACCCTCGCGACCGCGGCCGAGTGGCGCCACCGCGGCGTGGGGCACGCGCTGCTGACCTCGCTCGAGGGGGAGGCGCGCGAGCTCGGGCTCAGCCGGCTGTTCTGCCTGACCTTCGAGACCGACTTCTTCGGGCGGCACGGCTTCGCGCCGATCGGCGAGGGCATCGTCGCCCCCGACGTGTACACCGAGCTGCTGCGCTCGCCCGACGAGGGCATCGCCGAGTTCCTCGACCTCGCGCGGGTCAAGCCCAACACCCTCGGCAACACGCGGATGCTCAAGCGGCTCTAGGCCCGAGCCACGCTGCGAGTTCCCGCGCCGTGCGCGCGTGCAACCGGGCGCCGCCCCCGCGCGCGCCTACCCTGACGGCATGTCGACGATCCGCAACCCCGTCGGCCCCCTGCCGCGGGCGGTCTACTGGCGCCGTCGCCTGCTGCTGCTGCTCGGGCTGGTGGCGGTCGTGGTCGTCATCGTCCTCATCGTGGTGCGGCCCGGATCCGGCGGCGAGGGCGCCGCGACGGCCCCGACCCCGTCGAGCTCACCGAGCGCGACCGGCTCCGCGACCCCCGGCGCGGTCGACGCGACGACGCCGTGCGCGACCTCGGCGATCCGCTTGACCCCGGTGACCGACGCCACGAGCTACGCCGAGGGCGTCAACCCGATGGTCTCGATGCTCATCGAGAACACCGGTGCGACCCCGTGCACCTACGACGTCGGAACCGGCGCGCAGGAGTACCTGATCACGAGCGGATCCGACCGCATCTGGAGCTCGAAGGACTGCCAGAGCTCGCCCACCAGTTCGCCGATGGTGCTGCAGCCGGGGGATCCGCTCGCGACGACGCCGTTCGCGTGGGATCGCACCCGCTCGGCGACCGACACCTGCGGCGGCGACCGCCCGGCCGTCACGGCGGGCGGCGCGAGCTACCACCTCGAGGTGCACCTGGGCGACGCGGTGTCGAGCGACACCGTGCAGTTCGTGCTGGAGTAGGTCGCCCTCAGCCGGCCGCCGCGGCGTGCTCGATCCCGTCGAGCAGGTAGTCGAGCCCCGGCTCGAAGGAGTCGCCGAAGTCGTAGCCCGGCTGCAGCACATGCTCGACGGTGAACCGCACGAGCGAGGGGTACTTCTCGGCCGGCAGTGGCGCGATGATCTGGTCGCTCGCGTCGGTCAGATCGCCGCCCTCGCCGAGCGGCAGCGCCGCCTCCTGCAGCGCGAAGCCGTAGACGAAGGCGTCGACGACGGCGAGTCCGTGCGCGACGAGCGGCAGCGGGAAGCCGGTGCCGAGCCACGCCGTCACCATCGCCTCGTGATGGTCGAGGATGTCGGCGCCCGGGGAGCGGCGACCCTCCATGATCGGGATCGCCCAGGGATGCCGGCGCAACGCGGCGCGGAGCGACCGGGCCCGACCGCGGATCGCCTCCTTCCACGGGGCCGCCGGATCGGGCCGCTCGATCTCGTCGAACACCCGCCCGACCATGCCGTCGACGATGTCGTCCTTGCTCGCCACGTAGTGGTACAGGCTCATCGGGCGCACGCCGAGGTGCTCCGCGAGGCGGCGGATGGTGAGCGGCTCGAGACCGATCTCGTCGGCGAGCGCGACGGCACCGTCGATGATGCGGTCGCGGTCGAGGGGACGGCGGGTGCCGTCTCCGTTCTGGGGCACGGGGTCTCCTCCGGGGTCGGGTCTTGACTCATCGTACTAAGTATGGCTACCGTACGTCGGGTTGGTACAAAGTACGAAATTGCCGTCCCCATCCCGCTCGGAGACCCCATGACCTCCCCCCTCGCCCGCCGGGGCGTTCCCGTCGTCGCGGCGCTCGCCCTCGCCCTCGCGACCGCCGGGGCGCTCGCCGCGCCCGCGGCCGCATCCCCGACCGCGTCGACGTCGGCCGGTCACGAGATCGCCCGCCTCGCGAACGCTGACGACTCCCCCGGCCCCGGCCCCGACGCCGGCATCGAAGCCGTGCTCGACCGCGAGCTGCCCGCGTCCGGCGCCCCCGGCGTCGCCTACGCGGTCGTCACCGACGGCGAGCTCAGCGCGGTCGGTGCCCGCGGCGTCGCCGAGCTCGGATCCGGCCGCACTCTCGCCGACGACACCCCGTTCTCGATCGGGTCGGTCACCAAGAGCGTCACGGCCGTCGCGATCCTGCAGCTCGTCGAGGCGGGCGAGGTCGACCTCGACGCGTCGTTCGCGCGCTACCTCCCGGCGTTCGCCGGCGGCCCCGCGGAGCCGGTCACGGTGCGGCAGCTGCTCGGCCACACGAGCGGCTACTCGACCCTGCAGGGCAACACCTCCCACGCCGGCGGCAGCGGGAGCGACGCGCTCGCCCGCGCGGTCGACGCCCTCGCGAGCACCGCGCCGGCGAACCCGCCCGGCGAGCGCTGGGAGTACTCGAACACCAACTACCAGATCCTCGGCCGGCTGATCGAGGTCGTGAGCGGTGAGGACTACGCCGGCTACGTCACGGCGCACGTGCTCGAGCCGATCGGGATGCGCGACAGCTTCGTCGCCGACGGCGCCGTGCACGACGAGGCCGCCACCGGCCACCGCCCGTGGTTCTTCGGGCGGCTCGCCCTGCGCGATCGCGCGACCGATCGCGCGACCGCGCCGCAGGGCGGGGTCTGGGCGAGCGCGCGGGATCTCGCGCGCTACCTGGGCGTGCTCATGAACGGGCGCGACGACGTGCTGAGCGCCGCCGACAAGGCGCTCATGACACGCCCGGCCTCGGCCGTCTCGCCCTTCTACGGCCTCGGCTGGTTCCTCGACGACACCGACGGCACGGTCGGCCACGACGGCAGCACGCCCGGCTTCGAGTCGCTCGCGACGATGCTGCCGGCCCAGAACCGCGCGGTCGTGGTGCTCGTGAACGCCGGCAGCGGCATCGGCTTCGGCGAGACCCTCGCGCTGCGCGAGGCGGTCACGGCCGAGGGACTCGGCCTCGCCGCGCCCGCGCAGCCCTCGCGGCTGGGGCAGCAGGCGCTCTTCGTCGGGCTGCTCGCGCTGCCGCTGTTCTACCTCGCGGTCGCGGCCTGGGCGATCGCCCACCGTGACGCTCTGCGCGCGAAGCGCCGCGGCGGGGCCGCGGGCTGGTTCAGCCTGCTCTTCCCGGTGCTCACCACCGCCGTCGCCGCCTGGGTGATCGTCGAGCTCGTGCCCTCGATGCTCGGCGCACCGCTCGGGACGCTCGCGCGGTTCCAGCCCGACCTCGGGGTCGCGCTCGTCGCGTCGGCGGTGCTGGGCGTCGCGTGGGCCGTGCTCCGGCTCGTGCTCGCGCTCACCGGGCGCGCGCCCGCGCCCGACGCGCCCGCCACGGATGCGCCCGTGCCGCGGCCCTCGACCGCCTGACGACCCCACCTCGTTCCCGGACGCCCCCTCGTCCCCGGACGCCCCCTCGTCCCCGGACGCCCCCTCGTCCCCGAACCGAAGGAGAACACATGTCCGCTCGTCCCGACACCACCCGACGCGCCGCGGCGCGCATCGCCGGCGCCGGATACCTCGCCCTGTTCGTGCTCGCGATCCTCGCGAACTTCGTCGTGAAGCAAGGCATCTTCGACGCGGCCGACCCGACGGCGACCGCGGCCGCCCTGGTCGAGCAGGAGGGGCTGTTCCGCCTCGGCGTCGCGAGCTGGGTCGCGATCGCCCTGCTCGACGTCCTGGTCGCCTGGGCGCTGTTCGTGCTGGTCGCGCCGGCCGGTCGCTCTCGCGCCCTGTTGGTCGCCTGGTTCCGGGTGGTGTACGCGGCCCTGCTCGGCGCGGGCGTCGTGTTCCAGCTGCTCGCGCTGGAGGTGGCGACCGGCGCGGAGAGCTCGCCCGAGCTCGCGATGCTGCTGCTCGGCGGCTTCGACCTCGCGTGGTCGCTCGGCCTCGTCGCCTTCGGGCTGCACCTCGTGCTGCTGGGCGCCCTCCTGCTGCGGGCGCGGATCGCCCCCCGGTGGATCGCCGTGGTGCTGATGGCGGCGGGTGCGGCCTACCTGGTCGACAACCTGGCGCGCGTGCTGATGACCGACTACGCGGCCATCGCGCCGGTCATGATGGCGGTCGTCGCGATCCCGTCGATCGTCGCGGAGCTGAGCTTCACCGTCTGGCTGCTGCTCGCCGGACGCCGCTCGAGCGCCGCGACGCGCGAGGCCGAGCCCGCGCTCGCCGCGGCCTGATCGACGCCCCGCCGAACGCGTCCGGTCGAACCGACCGGACCTCCGCCGAGCGGCCCCCGGTTCTGCGACCGCGGGGCCGTTTCGGCGTGAGCGCGAGCTACTCGGTGTCGAGCTCGCTCGCGACGAGCTCGGCGAAGCGGTCGGCGACCGACTCGGCGTCATCGCCCGACACCTCGATCGTGACCTCGTCGCCGTGCTTCACGCCGAGGGTGAGCAGGGTGAGGATGCTCGCCGCATTGCCCTTCTTGCCCTCCGCGGTCACGAGCGTGATGCTGTGACCGCTCTCGCCGGCGGCCTTCGCGATGGCGGAGGCGGGGCGGGCGTGCAGCCCGACCTCGGATCCGAAGACGGCGGTGCGGGTGGCCTCGGCCATGGTGCCTCCTCAGGCGGTGCGCGCCTCGACGGAGAGCGGGGCGAGCACGACCTCGGTGCCCGCCGCCTCCACCTCGGCGACCAGTTCGGGATTGACGGCGTCGTCGGTGATGATCGTGTCGACCGCGCCGAGCGGCGCGATGCGGCTGAACTCCTCGCGGCCGAATTTACGGTGGTCCGCGAGCACGACGGTGCGGCGCGCGGCGCGGATCATGGCGCTCTTGACGGCCGATTCGGCGAGGTCGGCGGTGGTCAGCCCGCGCTCCGGCGTGATCCCGCTCACGCTGAGGAAGGCGACCTCGACCGCGACCATGCCGAGCATCTGGTGGGTCCAGGTGCCGACGCCGCTGAGCGACTCGCCGTGCACGGCGCCGCCCAGCAGGTGCAGCTCGATCTGGGGCAGGCTCGCGAGCGTCATCGCGACCGGCAGCGAGGCGGTCACGACGGTGAGTCGGCGGTCGGTCGGCAGGATCTCGGCGAGCCGGATCGTGGTGGTGCCGGCGTCGATGAGGATCGAGCCGCTCTCGGGCACCTCGGCGAGCGCAGCCGCGGCGATCGCCTGCTTCTCGGCGGCCATGACGGTCTCGCGCTCCGGCACCGAGTGGCCGAGCGCCGCGCGTTCGATGGGGATCGCGCCGCCGTGCGCCCGGCGCAGCAGGCCGCGCCGCTCGAGCGTCGTGAGATCGCGCCGGATCGTCTCGGGGGTGACCTGCAGCTGCTCCGCCAGATCGCGCACGTCGACCCGTCCACGGCTCTGCGCGAGCTCGAGGATCGCCTGGTGACGCTCCGGCGCATACATCGCGAACACTCTCCCACGGGCCGCGTTCCAACACAAACAGAAACCCGGATTCGTGCTTTTCGTTCCGAATGGGTTTGTTTGACCCCCGAATGCGTGTAGTGTCCGGGAACGGAGCGCCGCGGTCGGCCCGAACGGGCACGGCGCTCCCCGAATCGCACCGTCGACGACGAAGGAGCCCCATGTCGGAACTGCACGGCATCGGCGTCGGTCGGGCCGTCGCCGTCGGTCCGGTGCTGCGCATGGCCGAACCGCTCGCGCCGCCCTCCGACGCCCCGCTCGAGGGCTCCCCCGACGCCGCGATCGAGTCGGTCGCCGCGGCCGTCGCCGCCGTCGCCGAGGATCTCGAGCTGCGCGGCGAGGTCGCCGGCGGCGAGGCGAAGGCCGTGCTCGAGGCGCAGGCCCTCATGGCGAAGGACCCGAGCCTGCAGGATCTCGTGGCCGGCCGCATCCGCGACGGCGCGAACCCCGAGCGCGCGGTCTTCGACGCCTTCGAGGAGTTCCGGCAGATGCTCGAGGGCCTCGGCGGCTACCTCGCCGAGCGTTCCGCGGATCTCGGCGACGTCGCCCAGCGCATCATCGCGCGCCTGCGCGGCGTCCCGGCCCCCGGTGTGCCCACCTCCGACGAGCCCTTCATCCTCGTCGCGACCGACCTGGCGCCCGCCGACACGGCCCTGCTCGACCTCGACGTCGTGCTCGGCCTCGTCACGAGCGAGGGCGGGCCGACCTCGCACACCGCGATCCTCGCGCGCGCCCGCGCGATCCCCGCGATCGTCGGTGTCGCCGGCGCGCTCGAGCTGCGCGACGGGCAGCGCGTCGTCCTCGACGCCGCGGCCGGCACCGTCACCGTCGACCCCGACCAGCAGACCCTCGACACCGCCGCCATCCGCATCAAGGAGCTCGCCGAGCGCGCCGCCGCCCCGGTCACGCCGGGGGCCCTCGCCGACGGCACGAAGGTCGCCCTGCTGGCCAACCTCGGCACGCCCGCGGAGGCCGCCGCCGCCGTCGAGCTCGGGGCCGAGGGTGTCGGCCTGTTCCGCACCGAGTTCCTCTTCCTCGGCCACGAGACCGCGCCGACCGTCGCCGAGCAGACCGCCCAGTACCGCGCGCTGCTCGAGGCCTTCCGGGGCAAGAAGGTCGTCGTGCGCTGCCTCGACGCGGGCGCCGACAAGCCGCTCGCCTTCCTCACCCCCGACGCGGAGGAGAACCCCGCGCTCGGGCTGCGCGGCCTGCGGGCCCTGCGCGCCCACGAGGAGGTGCTGCGCGACCAGCTGACCGCACTGCGCGACGCGGAGGCCGAGGTCGCGCGATCCGGCGAGCCCGCGGACCTCTGGGTCATGGCGCCGATGGTCGCCGACGTCGCCGAGACCGAGTGGTTCGTCGACTTCGCCGGCGAGCTCGGCCTGGCCACGGTCGGCGTGATGGCCGAGGTGCCCTCGCTCGCGCTGCAGTCCGAGCAGGTGCTCGCGAGCTGCGCCTTCGTGAGCATCGGCACCAACGACCTCACCCAGTACACGATGGCGGCCGACCGGCTGCTGGGCAGCGTCGCGAGCTACCAGGACCCGTGGCACCCCGCGGTGCTGCGCCTCATCCGCATGCTCGGCGAGGCCGGTGCGGCGACCGGTCGCCCGGTCGGCGTCTGCGGCGAGGCCGCCGCCGACCCGCAGCTCGCGGTCGTGCTCGTCGGGCTCGGCGTCACGAGCCTGTCGATGACCCCCGCCGCGCTCGCCGACGTGCGCGCCGAGCTGGCGCTGCACGACCTCGACCACGCGCGCGAACTCGCGGCCGCCGCGCTCGCCGCGCCCACCGCGGAGGCGGCGCGCGCCGCCGTCACCGCCGCGCACGTGCCCTGAACGTTCCACCCCCCCCATCCACGCCACCGAGAAACAGAGAGAGACACATCCATGACAACGACGTCACAAGCCCAGGCGCCCGGCGGCGCGCGCGTCGCCGTCCAGCGTTTCGGCACATTCCTGTCGGGCATGATCATGCCCAACATCGCGGCGTTCATCGCCTGGGGCCTCATCACGGCCTTCTTCATCCCCACCGGATGGGTCGGCAACTCGGGCCCCGTCGAGGCGTGGCGCTGGGCCGACTCCGCGATCATCGGCGGCGGTGACATCGGCGACGTGAACTTCCAGGGTCTCGTCGGACCGATGATCCACTTCCTGCTGCCGCTGCTCATCGGCTTCACCGGCGGCAAGATGGTCTACGGCCACCGCGGCGGTGTCATCGGCGCGGTCGTCACGGTCGGCATCGTGATCGGCGCGTGGGACACCCCGATGTTCCTCGGCGCGATGATCGTCGGCCCGCTCTCCGCGTGGATCCTCAAGCAGGTCGACAAGATCTGGGCCGGCAAGATCAAGCCGGGCTTCGAGATGCTGGTCGACAACTTCTCGTCGGGCATCCTCGGATTCCTGCTCGCGCTCGGCGCGTTCTTCCTGCTCGCCCCGCCGATCAAGTGGTTCGCCGAGGTGCTCGGCGGCGCGGTGGGCTGGCTGATCCAGACCGGCCTCATCCCGCTCGCCTCGATCATCGTCGAGCCCGCGAAGGTGCTGTTCCTCAACAACGCGATCAACCACGGCGTCTTCACCCCGATCGGCACCGAGCAGGCCGCCGAGACGGGCAAGAGCCTGCTGTTCCTCGTCGAGGCCAACCCCGGCCCCGGTGCGGGTCTGCTGCTCGCGATCACGGTGTTCGGTGTCGGCATGGCCCGCGCGACCGCGCCGGGTGCGTTCATCATCCAGTTCCTGGGCGGCATCCACGAGGTGTACTTCCCCTACGTGCTCGCCAAGCCGGCGCTCATCATCGCGATGATCGCGGGCGGCATGACGGGCGTGACCACCAACGTGATCTTCAACTCGGGACTTCGCGCTCCCGCATCGCCCGGATCCATCTTCGCGGTGCTCATCTCGACCGCTCCCGACAGCTACGTCGGGGTGATCCTCTCCGTCGTGCTCTCGGCGGCGGTGACCTTCTCGTCGCCGCGCTCATCCTGCGGGCCACGCGCAAGCGCGATCTCATGGCGGCCGAGGCGGAGGGCGAGGAGAGCTTCCAGGCGGCGATCGCCCAGACCCAGGCCAACAAGGGCAAGGAGAGCGCCGTCCTGGCGGGGCTCGCCGGCACCAAGGCCGCGAGCGGCATCCACAACGTGGTGTTCGCCTGCGACGCCGGCATGGGTTCGAGCGCGATGGGCGCGAGCGTGCTGCGCAAGAAGCTGAAGGACGCCGGCGTCGGCGGGGTCGAGGTCGTCAACAAGGCGGTCGCGAACCTCGACGGCACCGAGGATCTCGTCATCACCCAGAAGGAGCTGACGAACCGGGCCAAGAAGGCCGCGCCCGAGGCCGTGCACGTCACGGTCGACAACTTCATGAACAGCCCCGCCTACGACGAGGTCGTGCAGACCGTCCAGGCGGCGAACTCGGTCACGAAGTAGCCGATCGACGTAGGGTCGGTGCGGGCGGTCTGTCGGCCCCCGCACCGGCCCTCCGTCTCACCGTCGAGTCCGTGAGGCCCGTCGCGACCGCGCCGGGCCCAATCCGAAGGGGGAGCCCCATGGCACGCCAGATCCTGTCGCTCGACCAGATCAGAACCGCCGGCACCGCGACCACGAAGCTCGAGGCGATCCGCGAGGCGCACGAGCTGCTCATGGCCGCCGGAGCCGTCACCGCCGAGTACCTGCCGGCGATGATCGAACGCGAGAAGACGGTCTCGACCTACATGGGCAACCTCCTCGCGATCCCGCACGGCACCAACGAGGCGAAGGACGAGATCCTCGAGTCGGCGCTGTCGTTCGTGCGCTACGCCGAGCCGATCGACTGGGACGGCAACCCGGTGCGCTTCGTCGTGGGCGTGGCCGGCAAGGGCAACGAGCACCTCGACATCCTCGGCAGGATCGCGATCGTCTTCTCCGACGAGGACGAGGTGAGCGCGCTGGGCGAGGCCTCCACCCCCGCGGAGGTGCTCGACATCCTGGGCGAGGTCAACGCGTGACCCGTACCGCCGTGCACTTCGGTGCCGGCAACATCGGCCGCGGATTCGTCGGCCTGCTGCTGCACGAGGCCGGCTACCGGGTGATCTTCGCCGACGTCGCCGCCCCGCTCATCGAGGCGCTGCAGGCGGCCGACTCCTACCGCGTCGTCGAGGTCGGGCCGGGCGCGCGCGAGCACGAGGTCACCGGGGTCGACGCGATCAACAGCGCGGCGGATCCCGAAGCCCTGACCGCCGCGATCGCGAGCGCCTCGGTGGTCACCACGGCCGTCGGGCCGAAGGTGCTGCCCCTCGTGGCGCCCGCGATCGCCGCCGGGATCGCCGCCCGCGCGGAGGGCGGCGAGCCGCTCGTCGTCATGGCCTGCGAGAACGCGATCGGCGCGACCGACACGCTGCGCGCCGCGATCCTCGAGCACCTGCCGAGGGCCGCCGAGCGCGCGGTCTTCGCCAACACCGCCGTCGACCGCATCGTGCCGGCCCAGCCGGAGGGGGCGGGTCTCGACGTGACGGTCGAGGCGTACCACGAGTGGGTCATCGACACCTCGACCCTCGTCGCGGCCGACGGCGCGCGGGTGCCGCTCGAGATCCCCGGCGCCGAGTTCGTCGAGAACCTCGAGCCCTACATCGAGCGCAAGCTCTTCACCGTCAACACCGGGCACGCGACCGTGGCGTACCACGGCCAGCGCGCGGGGGCGTCGACCATCGCGGAGGCGGTGGCGATCCCCGAGGTGGCCGCCGAGCTGCGTGCCGTGCTCGCCGAGACCTCGGCGCTGCTGGTCGCCAAGCACGAGCTGGATCCCGCCGCGCAGGCCGCCTACGCCGAGAAGATCGCGACCCGGTTCACCAACCCGCACCTGCCCGACACGGTCGTGCGGGTCGGCCGCGAGCCGCTGCGCAAGCTGTCGCGGCACGAACGCTTCATCGGCCCCGCCGCCGAGATCGCGGAGCGGGGCACCGCGCCGGTCGCGCTGCTGCGCGCCGTCGGGGCGGCGCTGCACTTCTCCTCGCCCGAGGACGCGGAGGCGGTCGAGCTGGCCCGGCGGCTGTCGGAGCTCAGCGCCGCGCAGTTCGCGGCCGAGGTCTGCGGCATCGAGGGCGGGCACCGGCTGTTCGACCCGCTCGTGGGGACGATCGCCGCCGCGAAGGGCTGAGCGGGCGCTATCGTCGGTCCGTCTCGCCGCTCTCGCACCCGGCGCGACACGAGACCACGGAGCGCCCTTGGCCGACAGCACCGCCGCGACGGCGGATCCGGACCTCGATCGCGTCGCCGCGTCCCGCCGCCGCCTCGCGGCCGCGATCGTCGTGCCCGCGGTGGTCGTGCTCGGGGCCGGCGGGATCGCGTGGGCCGATCTCGCGCCCGCCCCGCCCGTCGGCGGCGCGGCGGCGCGCTACCTCCCGGCCGACGGGTCGGCGCAGCTGCAGCTCGACGCCGACGGCGGAGCCGACGTGGTGGAGTCGACGCGCGCGGTCGGCCCGACCCTGCTGCTCGAGCTGCCGGCGCTCGCCGCCGACCACGTCTGGGGTCAGTTCGACGACGACGAGGTCGCCGGGTTGCGGCTCTGGCGGCGCACGGTGACGCCGCTCGATCACGAGGTGCCGCCGGATGCCGGCGCGGAGCCCGACGACACCGCGGCGCCCGACGGCCAGGTCAGTTCGCTCGCGCGCCTCGGCCCCGAGGGGGTCGGCCTGCTCGCGACGACCGGCACCGCGGGGGGTCTGAGCTTCTCCCCCGCCCTGCCCGTGCTTCCGGCCGACGTCGCACCGGGGTCCCACTGGGAGGGCGAGGGCGAGGCGCTGCCCCAGGGGTTCGCCACCTACCGCGTCGAGGGGTCCGCCGCGGCCGCCGACGCCGCGGGCGAGGGGTGCCTCGCCGTCACCCTCGATCTCGAGCTCACCCCCCGCGACGGCGACCCGGTCGCGGTGACCCAGACCGACACCTGGTGCCCGGGGCGCGGGGTCGTCGCAAGCCGGGCGACCGGCCCCGACGGCGCGCTCGTCGTCGACGCCCGGCTCCAGCCACTCCCGGATGACGCGGAGGCCCCTGCGGCGCTCGCGGCCCTCGCCGCCGGCCTCGACCTCGCTCCGCCCGCGTTCGCGTGGAACACCGCCCCCGGCTGGACGGCCTCGGAGCTCGCCTTCCGCATCGTCGATCCGCTCTACGGCGAGGGCGCCTACCCCGGCATCGCCGACCCTCTCGCGGTGGCCGCGGGCGGCACGGTCGCCGTCGCGGCCGGCTCGGAGCTGCTCGGCTATCGGCCCGACCCGGCCGGCCCGGTGCGCGCCTGGGTCGCCCGCCCCGGCGGCGGCATCGTCGCGCTCGCGGCGGCGGGCGACCTCGCCCTCGTGACGACGACCGAGCGCGCCCTCGTCGCCTACGCGCCGACCGGGGCCCGGCTGTGGCGCCACGCTCTGCCCGAGGTCGCCGTCGCCGACCCGGTGGCCGACGGCGCGGGCGCGGTGGTCGTCGTCACCCTCCCCCTCCTCGGCCCCAAGCGGCAGCACGGCGCGCAGCGGCGCCGCGAGCAGCACGAGGCCGGCGGCGAGGGCCCAGGCGGCGATCCCCACCACCGCGATCGGGCGCAGGCCGGCCGGCCAGCCGGTCGACCGCAGCCGGCCGGTGCGCACCGGATCCACGATCACCTTGGTCAGATAGAGCAGGGCCGTCCCGCCCGCGACCCGTAGCGCGCGCCTCACGGCCCGAGCTCCGTCCCCGCGAGCCGGTCGGTGACGACCCACAGCCGGTCGATCCGCTGCTCGTCGCGGGGCTGCTGCTCGCGGGACTCGCGGCGTGGCGCGGGGTCGAGCTCGGCGGCGACGCGGAACCGGCCGCGGACGCCGATGCGGACCCGGCGGCGGATGCGGCCCCGGCCGCGGGCTCCGACGCGGCACCGGCCGCGAACCGGCCTCAGAACGCGGGCGCCTCGGCCCCCGCGTCGCGCGCGCCCGCCGCGAAGGCCCGCGCGACGACGTCGCGCACCGAACCCGACTCGGCGCCGAGCACCTCGGAGTAGCCCAGGCGCGTCGCCTCCGCGACGCGCTGCTTCGCCGAGGCGACCGGGCGGATCTCGCCCGCGAGCGAGATCTCTCCGATGGCGGCGAGGGCGTGCGGGAGGGCCGTGTCGCGCACGGCGGAGGCGATCGCGAGGGCGATGGCGAGGTCCGCCGCCGGTTCGGTCAGCCGGATGCCGCCGACCGTTGAGACGTAGACGTCGCTGCTCGAGAGCTTGACCCCCGCGCGCCGTTCGAGCACCGCGAGCAGCATCGCGACGCGCGAGGAGTCGACCCCGTTGACGACCCGCCGCGGCTGCGGGGCCTGGGTGGAGACGACGAGCGCCTGCACCTCGACCGGTAGCGCGCGGCGACCCTCGAGCGCGATCGTCACGCAGGTGCCGCTCACCGGATTGCCCGAGCGGGAGAGGAACAGCCCCGAGGGGTCGGGCACCTCGGCGATGCCGTCGCCGGCCATCTCGAAGCAGCCGACCTCGTCGGTGGGGCCGAAGCGGTTCTTGAGCGCGCGCACGAAGCGCAGCGCGGTCTGGCGGTCGCCCTCGAACTGGCAGACCACATCCACGAGGTGCTCGAGCAGCCGGGGGCCGGCGATGGTGCCGTCTTTCGTGACGTGCCCGACGAGCAGCAGCGGCAGCCCGCGCTCCTTCGCGACGCGGATGAGCGTGCCCGCGACCTCGCGCACCTGCGCGGGCTGGCCGGCGGCGCCCTCCGAGAGCGCCGACGAGACCGTCTGCACCGAGTCGACGATGAGCAGCCCCGGCCGCACCGCATCGACCTGCCCGAGGATCACCGCGAGGTCGGTCTCCGCGGCCAGATAGAGCTCGTCGGCCAGCGCGCCGGTGCGCTGCGCCCGCAGCCGCACCTGGTCGGCCGACTCCTCGGCGCTGACGTAGAGCACGCGCGTGCCGGAGCGCGCGGCGCGCGCCGCGACCTCGAGCAGCAGGGTCGACTTGCCGACGCCGGGCTCGCCCGACAGCAGGATCGCGGCCCCCGGCACGAGACCGCCGCCGAGCACGCGGTCGAACTCCGCGACCCCGCTCGGGGCGTGCGCGACGTGCGTGCCGCCGAGCTGGGTGATGGGGCGCGCGGTGCGCGCCTCGGAGACGGCGGCGGGGGCGACGGCGGTGCGGGGCGCATCTCGCTCGAGCACGCTGCCCCAGGCCTGGCATTCCGGGCAGCGGCCGAACCACTTGGCGCCCGTCCACCCGCACTCGGTGCAGGCGAAGGCGGGGGCGGGGCGGGCCATGGCGTCAGGGTAGCCGGGGCTTCCGACGGGGGCGGGGCGGCGATCCGCGTCGGGGGGATGCGGTGCCGCGCCGGGGTGGGGAGGGCGTCGCGCGGACCGGGAACGAGCGCGGGCCGGGAACGAGATCGAGGGCGGGCGACGCGGGAGGTTCGCACGTCGCCCGCCCTCGCGGGGATCCGGCACGGGGAGCCGGATGACGGGAGCGGGTTCTGCGGGCCCGCGCCCGGGTCAGGGGGTGTCTTTCGGTCGGGTCGGTCTCGGGTCAGTTGTCGGAGTCGGAATCGGTGTCGGGCCCGGTGCCGGGGTCGGCGTCGCCGGGGCCCATCATCGGGCCGTCGAGCCGCGGACCCTGGCCGGGGCCGGCCTGGCCGCCGGGCTGGAGGGGCGCCCCGCCCATCCTCGGGGCGCCCGGTGCGGCGCCGAACGGACCGGGGCCCGACTCGCCGCGCTCACCCGCCGCCGCGATGCGGTCGGCGAACGGCCGGTGGTGATCCACTGCCCCGTGGATCGCCCACCCGCCGACCCCGCCGATCGCGAGCGCCGCGACCGCGGTGGCGGCGATCGCGGTGGGGAGCACCCACCCGCGGCGCGCGGCCGGGGCGGGAGCGGTCGTCACGACCGGAGCGGGGTCGGGGGTCGGGGCGGCGGTGGCCGCGGCGGGGGCTGTCGTGGAGCCCGGGGTCGCGGCGCCGGTGCCGGCCTCGGGCTGGGAGTCGCTGGTGTTCTTCGCCATGCCCCGAGAGTGGGCCGGGTGCCCAGGTGCGGTCTATGGCGATGCTGCGAGTTCGCTATGCGCCGTGGACGGGCGATCGAGCGGGCCGTCGGGCTGCGCGTGGTGGGCGGGAGGCCGGCGCCACGACCCGCACCCGGCGCAGCCCCGGCCGCGGCTCGTACGATGAAGGCGTGAACCCGGTCCGGTCGACGCCCGTGCGGCGTGAGGAGGTCGTCGGCGCTGCGTGCGCCGGCTGCAGGTAGTGCTCTCGGCGCCTCCGCGCCCCCCACCTGCCCCGCCCCGCGCGGGATTCCGACACCGACACCGACACCGAACAGGTCACCCATGCTTCCCCTCGACGAGGGCGCGATCCGCGCGTCCTTCTGCAATGCCTCGCGCCGTGAGAGCGCCGGCGCCTCCCTGCCCGACCTCGCCTCGTTCCCCTGGAGCGAGCGGGATCACCTCGCCTGGCGCGACGCCAAGCAGCCCCTTCTCGGCTACGTCGTCACCGAACTCGACGGCGCGCCCGTCGGGGTGCTGCTGCGCCAGGCGGAGCGCACCCCGCGCGCCCGAGCCCAGTGCTCGTGGTGCGAAGACGTGCAGCTGCCCAACGACGTCGTCTTCTTCTCCGCGCGCCGAGCCGGTGCCGCGGGGCGCCGTGGCGACACCCTCGGCACGCTCGTCTGCGCCCACTTCGAGTGCGCCGTCAACGTGCGCCGTCGCCCGCCGCTGGCCTACCCCGGCTTCGACCGGGATGCGGAGGTCGCCCGGCGCATCGAGAGCCTCGCCCAGCGGGTGAGCGACTTCGTGCGCCGGGTCGCGGCGGACTAGCGGGCGGGGTCGGCGTCGCCGCGGGGGGCGCCCTCGTCGGGTGCGTCGCCCTCGTCGGCGCCGGCTCCCTCGCCCTCGGGCGCGTCGCCGCTCGGATGGCGAGCGGGAGCCTGGGCGAACGCAGCCGCGAAGGCGACGCCGATGCCCACTCCGATCGCGATCCCGGCGCCGACGTTGTCCATCGCGACGCCGAGGCTCACGCCGAGCGCCACCCCGAGGGCGATCCCCGTGCCCCAGGCGTTCGGGTTGCCTCCGAGGCCCCACCTTCCGGTCTTGCGCGTGCGATCCGCCATGCCTCCATCGTGACGGCCGGTGCCGCGGTCACGGGGGCCTTCGGAGGCGCCTCCCAGTGGCGTGCGTGCCCGGCCGCGCTCGCCGACCGGGGTCGGGTGCGGTCGCTCCGTGGGCTACACTCGTCGGCGGTACCGTGTCCGAGCGGCCGAAGGAGCATGTCTCGAAAACATGTGATGGTTCACGCCATCCGTGGGTTCAAATCCCACCGGTACCGCCAAGAAAAACCCCTGTTGATCAGGGGTTTTTCCTTTGTTGACGGTAGTCGTTGTGGATGTTGGCAAGCGCGCAGCAGTAGGAGGTGCAGTCTTCGGACCAGTACGGCTGTGTTTGGTTATTGCCCAAACGTGCCCAGCCTTCTTTGGCCCTTTGCGAGGACGTCGATCCTTCGCGGGGTCTTTGATTTCGAGCGTGGCCGAGCATGTGAATTTCGCGCGCCAGCATTCGCGGCCGAGCTCAGCCCCAGGCGACCGACTAGTCGCAGAGCAGGCGTCGGCTAAGCACGAGTCGCCCAAGAGATGGGCGCAAGAGGTATATACAGCGCGGCGACGAGGGGCGCCGCGCAGGTTCGTCGGAGCCATGCCTCGATGCGGAGCGCATGGTCGTCGAAGCCGTTGCGGGCTTCGAGGACGAGGCGGTAAGTGAGTGCGAGGAACCAGAGCAAGAGCGCGACTCCGCCGATGATCATTGCGGCGAGCACCCACCCGCATTCGACCGCGAGCGCAATCCCGAGTAGCGCCGTGGCGGGCGCTCGGGTCCCTTGCCCCGATCGAGGTTGGTGCCCGGAGAACGTGAGTCCGATGAGCTCGAGCGCGATGCCGGCGAGGCCGAGGATGCTGTGGTGGGACAGCCATACATGCGAGTCCCGCAGCGCAGCGGCGGCGACCGTGGGTGTTCCGGCCGAGTCGCCGAGGTCAGCGAGAGCTTGAAGCGCGGAACTGCCGGTCCAGATACCGCCAAGGGTGGCGAGTGCGGCAACGGATGCGCCAAGGCGCCACGGGAGATCCCAGCTTAGTCGGAGGACTGATATCAGCTGCCCGAGGTCCATGCGCCGCGTCGACTCTGCTACTTAGGTGATTGGAAGGGAGGCCCAGGAGCTTTCGAACAGCTTCGCGTTGCCCTCGGTCGCCCACAGCTGGAGGCAGTAAAGACGCCAATACTTCTCCCAAAGGGGAGCGTCGGGTTCGAGGTAGGTGACGTTGAGGCCGAGGCCGGTGGCGGCCTGGAAGGAGATCATCTGACCGTGGGAGTGCCACCGTTGCGTGTTGCTGAGTTCGTCGGCCACCTCTTTGGCGTCGTCGTGGTCCTTGATCATCGCCTGGTTCAGCAGCGCAGCCGCGATGGAACGGGACCGTTTGGTGATCCGCTCGAGTTTGCGGACGGTGGCCGGTTCCATCTTCGCCAGCATGAGCTGGGCGACCGGATCGCCGGGATCCTTGCGCAGGTTGTCTGCGTGGAGGTGGAACGCGTCGAGGTAGCTTTGCGCGGAGAGGGTCTGGACGTTGCCGTTGGTGTCGGGCAGCTCGACCTGGGGGTCGATGACGCCGAGCTCCGACGAGTCGGACATGACGATGGCATTAGCACCGAGGGCGATGAGGGTCGCGGCGCTCTTCGCGTAGTCCGGGACAATTACCCGGACGGTGGCAGTGCCGGCGCGGTTGCGGATGAGCGTGATGAGCTTCTCGGACGCATCGATGTCACCTCCAGGCGAGTGCAGCAGGAGATCGATCGGCGTGGCCGGGGCGACGTTGTGGAGAAGGTCAACCATCGCGACGGTGTCTGTGCGGTCAATCTGCCGGTGAGCTGACACGTAGCAGAGCAGCGTCGCGCCAGATGTGTCTTCGATCTCCTTGATCAGACTTTGCCTTGCGTATCTCGCGGCGTGCATCGCCTCGTACAGGGGCGTCTTCCTGGGTTGCCGCGGCTGGGCTGGCGTCGTCGTCGGGGGAGTGGTAGGTGAGGGGGACGATGGGACGGCCGACTCGGAGTCCTCGTCGGGGGTCGCCTCGGGGGTGGCGGTCATCACTTGTTGGTCCGTTCGATCCAGCGCACACGTCCTTTGCGCACAAAGTAGTGGCAGCGTCCGACCGAGCTTTCCTCGTCGACGCTGGGCTGAATTGTAAGCGGGATCGCGGAGGCGATGCGCCAGCTAGGCCAGCGGCCTAGATCGAGGTTGAGGACCACACGGTGGCCGCGGCGGCAGGGGCATTCGAAGACGAGCCACTTGTCGAAGTCAATTCCGCCGACGAGGATCGCATGGCGCTGCGGGAGCCGTTCGGGGACGTCGGCGACGGAACGGAGGCGGGAGGTGATCTTCCATCGGCCCCAGGCGCGCAGGCGGGTCAGGATGCCCAATTCAGCCCCAGAAACATGTCGCGGTCGGTCCCGACCGGTGAGCGAGTCGGGTCGCAGTAGTGCCCGAGCCGCGGGGTCTCGATGTTTGTGCGGACGGCGCGGTCGTGCACGAGCAAGAGCAGCTCGGTGGGGGTGGGGGCTTCTCCGTAGCCGACGAGGCGCTCGATGAGCTCGCTGACGGCGGTGGCCGCAACCAGAGTCGTGAAGGCGACGACGGCCGGCTCGGCGCCGGGAAGGGCGGGTGCATAGCCCTCCGTCTCAAGGCGTTGTTGGTCGTCGATGCTGCGGACCTCGGCGTCCGCGAGGGCGAGATCGACGCGGTCACGGCAGATGAGACAGGCGGCACCCGGGTAGACGGTGGTGGCTCGGCCGAAGATGCCGGAGATGGTGTCGGAACTGTCGGCATCGAGCCGGACGCCGCAGTCGATCACGGGGATCAGGTGGTAATACGGCAGGCGGGACAGGCGCACCCTACCCGCGTTGTCGTCGGTGCAGCCGAACACGATGTCGGCCTCGAGGAGGCGCCGGGCGACTGTCTCGTTGACGATGGCCCCAGGGATCCGGGTGGCGGTGACCCCGTCCGCGATCCGCTCGAGATGGTCGCCGAGCACGTCGACCTTCGCACGGCCGACGTCGCGAGGGGTGGAGCCGTAAACGCGGGTGGTGTTGGCCAGGCTCAGCGTGTCCGGGTCGATGAGGATGAGCTTGCGTACGCCTAGTCGAGTGAGCTGTTCGGCAACCGCGGAGCCGGTCCCGCCGACGCCGACGACCGCGATGGTGAGCCCCGCGAGGGTTGTCTGGATCTGCTCGCCGAGCGCACGGATGTTGCGGTCGAACAGGTCGAAGTCGATCGGGGTGGTGACGTCGGAGGCGGGCCTGAAGGACCAGTGCTCGCCGATGGTCGCGAGGGTCGTGATGGGTTCTTCCGTGGCTCCGGTGATGGAGCCCGTGAAGGTAAGTGCGCCGTGGTCGTGGGCGACGATCAGGTAGCCGTAATGGCCCGTCTCGGTGCGTTCGGCGAACAGCTCGCGCAGTTGAACGTTGACCTTGGCGTCGAAGTGGCTGGCGCGCGGGTCGGCGGAGTCGCCGGGGTGGCTGTGCACCCAGATGGCGAGGTGATGGCGGTCGCGGGCCGACTTGAGCGCGTGGACGTATCCGTCGGAGCTGATCTCGAGCGCGCGGTCGGTGCGGGAGACGTAAGCGTCGTCGGGGACTGGGATCAACGCGGTACCGATGAGAGCGCCGGTGCCGTCCTCCGGCGATGCCAGAAGGACGGCACCCGTCTCGACGCGGTCGCGGGCCATCTCGAGTAACTCATCGTGGATTGCCTGGGGAAGGCGCAGGGTGACGGTCACGCAGCGGCCGTCAGTTCCGTCTTGAGGAGGCGGATGTAGCTCTCGAGCCCGTCGATCCCGGAGCGCCAGGCGCTGGGGTCGAGGTGACGTGACCAGCGCTGCCAGCTGCGCCCGTCGTGGGTCTCGATCTGCTGGGTGGCTTCGATTACACCGCGGCCCAGCGAGGTGAGGTGGGGGATGATCCACCACATGTCGGGCGGGGTGTCAGGGTAGCTGGCGGACAGTCGGAACAATATGTTCGCGGTCGGCGCGTTCAGCCCTGCGGGCAGCGGGAACTCGAGCAGCTCGACGCAGAGCATGCCACCGTCCTCGAACACGCGGTGCGGGATGCCAGCGCGCTCGAGGTACTCCTCGTCGGCAGTCGGGAGTTTCACTTACGGCTACCGGGGTTGATCCGGCCGGGCGCGGTGAAGAAGCGGGTGCCGTCATGCAGGCGCACGACGTCCTCGTCCTGAACCTTCACGTCACGGTGATCCGGCACGTCGCGCCAGAGGTCGCGGTCGGCAGGGACGTCAGGGCTCGGCAGGGTGCGGAGCTCCGCGCCGGTCATCCTGCGCTTGTAGACCTCGTACTCGACGCGGTCAATGCGGATGGTGATCGCGTCAATCTCGGTGAAGAAGCGCATGCCGTCGGTGATGTCGAGCGAGCCGGCGTCGTCGAGCAGCTCGTCCTGCTCGTCGAGGATGTCGAGCCAGATCTCCTTGCCGCGGGGAACCGGCGGGTTGCGCAGCTCGCGCAGCTTCGCGACGGGTGTGACGCCCGGCTTTATCTCGTACGGGGCACCATCGATGTAGACGGTGACCTTGTTCTTCTTGGCCTCGGCCATGGTGTGCTCCTTCCAGCACCAGACGGTGATACCGTGATACCACCATACCACGGTATTTGACAAGCGACGCAGCGCGGTGGCACAATGACTACCATGTCGGGGCAGAAAGCAATGACTATTCGCCTATCCGCCGAGCAGGCGGACCAGCTCGAGACCGTCGCTAGTGTCGAGAATCAGCCGGTCTCCGAGGTGATTCGAGCCGCTATCGCCAACCACATCGAATCCGTCAGCCAGGACGAGAGCTTCCAGGCGGGTCTGCGAGAGCGCATCGAGCGTGCACAGGGCATGCTCCGCAAGTAGCTGATGCCCCCGATGCCCTATGGGGCAATCGGTGGGTTCGCCAGGGTCGCCAACTCGGCGGCGGTGCTAGTGCCGGCGCTCAACCGCGCCACGAGCCAGCTTCCCTTCGAGGCCAGTGTTCGCGTCCTAGCGCCATTGGGCGCCTGCATTCGTTCGAACATCGGAGAGACGCCAGCGGGTGTCAAGGCCATTGCGCGCTGCACGGCCACGGCTACAAGGACTTCGTTCGCGTCGAGCTGCTACTCCGTCACGTGCAACACGGCCTTCCCCCGAACCCGCCCCGCCACGAGGTCGTCGATCGTGCGACGCACATCAGCCAGCGGGTAGACGTCGCCCGCGGTCGGCCGCACGGCGCCCGACGCCACGAGCTCCGCGAGCTCGGGCAGCCACTGACCCGAGTCCGAGGAAATGAAGAAGCCGAGGGTGCGGCGGGTGAAGGCGGAGCGGAGGCGGGCGGCGAACTGCCGCTCGATCCCGCCGGTCAGCCGGTTGCCGCCCTCGCCGCCGACAATCACGAGTCGGCCCCTCGGGGTCAGCAGGCGTGAGAGTCGGCCGAGCGGGAGCCGCCCGTTGATGTCGATGATCGCGTCGTAGCGCTCGGGCAGGGTGGTGACGTCGGTGGTCGCGTAGTCGATCACGCGGGTCGCGCCCCACGAGCGCACCAGCTCGGCCTTCGCCGCGCTCGCGACGCCCGTGACCTCGGCGCCGGCCGCCGCGGCGATCTGCACGGCGTAGCCGCCGACCCCGCCCGAGGCGCCGAGCACGAGCACGCGGTGCCCCGCCCGCACGCCGGCGCGCACCCGCACCGCCTCGAGGGCCGTGACGCCGGAGACCGCGAGCGACGCGGCGGCCTCGGTGTCGACGCCCTCGGGGATGCGCGCGAGCCTGGCCGCGTCGGTCACGGCGTACTCGGCGAACGCTCCGGGCGCGGTGCCGAAGACGCGGTCGCCGACCGCGAGGGTGTCGACGCCGGCGCCGACGGCCTCGACGGTTCCGGCGACGTCGAGGCCGGGGATCGGCTGCTTCGGGGTCGACATGCCGAACATCGGGCGCACGACATAGGGCAGCCCGGCCATGAGGTGCCAGACGCCGCGGTCGAGCCCGGCGGCCTGCACGCGCACGAGCACCTGGCCCTCGGCGGGCTCGGGGCGCGCGACCCGCTCGAGGTGGAGCACGTCGGTGGTGCCGTATCCGCGCTGCACGACCGCCTGCATAGTCGGGGCCGCGGGGGTGGGGAGTGCGTCGCGCGTCGCGGTCGCGCCGGGCGCGGCGCGGTTCGGGGTGGGGGTCATCGGATCCTCCGGTGTGTGGTCGAAGTCGGAATGGCGTACTAAGTACGACGATACGAGAGAACGTAGCGTACAAAGTACGACGACCGCAAGAGCGAGGCGCCGGGCAGCCCGTTGGTGGGTCCCCGCCCCCGCTGTCGCCCGTCCCTGCCACGATCGCGTCAGGCGGCCGGGCCACGACCCCACGAACGTGATCCCCGGAGCGGCCCATGCGCGGCGAGGCGACCGTGCTGCACGCCGACCTCGACGCGTTCTACGCCTCGGTCGAGCAGCGCGACAAGCCGTTCCTGCGCGGGCGGCCCGTGATCGTCGGCGGCGGGGTGGTTCTCGCCGCGAGCTACGAGGCGAAGGCGCGCGGGGTGCGCACCGCCATGGGCGGCCGGGCCTGGCGCGAGGTCTGCCCCGAGGCGATCGTCGTGCCGCCGCGGTTCGACGCCTACGTCGCCGCGAGCCGGGCGGTGTTCGCCATCTTCCGCGACACCACGCCGCTCGTCGAGGGGCTCTCCATCGACGAGGCGTTCCTCGAGGTCGGCGGGCTGCGGCGGATCGCCGGACCCCCCGAGCGGATCGCCGCCGGCCTGCGCGAGCAGGTGCGTCGCGAGGTCGGCCTGCCCATCTCGGTCGGGGTGGCCCGCACGAAGTTCCTCGCGAAGGTCGCGAGCGCGGTGAGCAAGCCCGACGGCCTGCTCGTGGTGCCGCCCGAGGGCGAGCGGGAGTTCCTGCATCCGCTCCCGGTCGAGCGGCTCTGGGGCGTCGGGCCGGCGACGGCCGAGAGGCTGCACCGGCTCGGCATCCGCACGGTCGGGCAGCTCGCCGAGCTCGAGGAGGCCACGGCCGAGCGGATGCTGGGCCGCGCCGCCGGGGCGCACCTGCACGCGCTCGCCCGGCTGCGGGATCCACGCCCCGTCGACACCACCCGCCGGCGCGGATCGATCGGCTCGCAGCGCGCGCTCGGCCGCCGCCCGCGCAGCGAGGCGGAGCTCGACCTCCTGCTCACCCAGATCGTCGACCGCCTCGCGGGCCGGCTGCGCGACGGCGACCGGGTCGCCCGCACGGTGGTGCTGCGCCTGCGGTTCGGCGACTACCAGCGGGCGACCCGGTCGCGCACGCTCGCCTCGCCCACCGACCGCACCGCGGTGATGCTCGGCGTCGCGCGCGACCTGCTCGCGGCGGCGCGGCCCGAGATCGCCGAGCGCGGCCTCACCCTTCTCGGGCTCTCGCTCGGGCAGCTGCGGCGGCGATCCGAGCTGCACACCGAGCTGCCGATCGACTGGGGCGACGGCGCGCGCCTCGACGCCGCGCTGGATGCGGTGCGCGACCGGTTCGGAGCGGCGGCCGTCGCGCGCGCCGCCCAGCTCGGCCGCGATCCCGGCTGGTCGGCTCCCGTGCTGCCCGAGCACGAGTGAGCCGGAGCACGAGTGAACCGAGCGGTACCGAGCGCGAGCGCGAGCGCGAGCGGGACGGGCGACCGACGCGCGCCGTAGATTGAGCACCGATTCCCTCCCGAAGGCGGTGTCATGGCTCCCCTGCTGCTGGTGATCGACATCCAGAACGACTACTTCGACGGCGGCGCGCACCCGCTCGTCGGCTCGGCCGCCGCGGGGGAGGCTGCGGGGCGCGCGATCGCACGGTTCCGGGCGGCGGGGGCGGAGGTGATCCACGTGCGCCACAGCTGGGACGAGCCCGACGCGCCCTACCTGCGGACCGGCACGCCGGGGGCCGAGATCCACGCGAGCGTGCGGCCCGCCGAGGGCGAGACCGTGATCGTCAAGGAGCACCCGAACGCGTTCCTCGAGACCGACCTCGGCGCGCAGCTCGCCGCGCGCGGCACTCGCGAGCTCGTCGTGGCCGGGATGATGACGAGCATGTGCGTCGACGCGACGGTGCGCGCGGCGCTCGACCTCGGATTCGAGGTGACCCTGCTCGCCGACGCGTGCGCCGCCCCCGACCTCGAGTTCGCGGGCACCCGTGTCGACGGCGCGAGCGTGCACGCGGCCTTCGTCGCGGCGCTCGGCGATTCCGGCGCGACGGTCGCGCTCAGCGACGACGTGAGCCCCGGGAGTTAGGGCGTGATCGCCCCCGCGTCAAGGGTTTGACAGCACCGATCGCGACTGGCGATCATCCCGATATGCCCTCTGCTGTGCCCCTTTCGACGCGCTCCAGAACGGTCGGCGCGCCGTGCTCCGTCTGAGCGACTGCGGTCTCATCTCGATCGACCGCGACACCGTCATCACCGAGGTCAATCCCACGATCCTCGAGTGGATCGCGACGGAGCCCGACGCCGTGATCGGCCGGCCCCTCGAGACCTTCCTGACGCTGCGGATGCCGCTCGACGGCCCCGACGCGCTGCGGCCCACCGACGCCACCCTGCACGCCGTCTCCGGGGTCGTGCGCCCCGTCGTGGTGGGCGCGGTCGACCGTGACGACGACGGCGCCCAGCGGATCGCGGTCTACGACGTCTCGCCCCGCTCCGTCTTCGCCCTCGGCTTCCAGGGCGCCGAGGCGAAGAGCGAGCGCGGTCGGCAGCGCCTGCAGATCCTGCTCAACGCCGCCGTCGGATTCGGCAACGTGCGCAGCGAGGCCGACGCCGCCGAGCTGCTCGCCGACGTCGCGCGCCGCGCCTTCGCCGCGAGCGCCGTGAGCGTGCATCTGAAGAACGACGACGGGGTCGCGCTCGCCGCGGGGGTCAACCCGCTGGCCGCGCACTGGCCCGCGGGCTACCGCCCCACCGGCGCGACCACCCTGAGCGGCGGGCGCGTGCTCGTGGTCCACACCCCCGAGGAGGCGGACGACCACGTCGACGGCGTCGCGATGAGCGACACCTTCCGCGCCGCCGGCGTCCACGCGGCGCTCGCCTCCCCGATGCGCTCGCACGGCGAGACGCTCGGCGCGATGATCTGCTACTTCGACCACCCGCGCGAGTTCGACCAGGAGGCCGTCCCGCTGGCCGAGGCGCTGACCAACCAGGCCGCCCAGGCGGTCGCGCGCGTGCGCCTGGAGGAGACGATCCGCCGGGCCGCGATGCACGACGAGGTCACCGGCCTGCCGAGCCGCCGGCTCGTCGAGGAGGACGTGACGCGCACCCTGCTGGGCCGCGGCTCGCCGCTCAGCGTCATCTTCATCGACCTCGACGGCTTCAAGAACGTCAACGACCTGCTCGGTCACGCGGCGGGGGATGCGCTGCTGCGCGAGGTGGGGCAGCGGCTGCGGGGCGCGATCCGCGAGGCCGACGTGCTCGGCCGGTTCGGCGGTGACGAGTTCATCGTCGTCGCCGCGGTGGACGACTCCGACCATGCCGCCGCGCTCGCCGACCGGGTGCGCCGCGAGGTGTCGCGCCCCTACCCCGAGCTGCCGCTCGGCCTCTCGGTCACGGCGAGCGTCGGCGTCGTCACGGTCGGCGGCGGCGACGCCCCCGTCATGGACCGCCTGGTGCGCGCCGCCGACCACGCGATGTACGCGGCGAAGATGGCGGGCGGCGACCGGGTCGAGGTGGGGCTGGCGGTCTGAGTCGCCGGGCGGGTCGACCCTCTGCCTTCTCAGCCCTCCCGCGCGTCGAACAGCGGCCCGAGGTCGTGCTCGTCGTCCACCTGGGCGAGCACGATGTCTCCGGCCTGGAGGCGGGTGTCGGCCCGGAGCGCGAGGATGCGTCCGTTGCGGCTCGCGAGGGAGATCCACTCGGTCTCGCCCTGGGTGATCTCGCGCAGGGTGGCCCCGTCGGCGCGCGACCCGGCCGCGACCTCGAGGCGCTGGAGGCCCTCGGGCTGCTCGGCGAAGCGGATGTCGAGCGCCCACGGGCGCTGCTCCATCGTGCGCATCGGCACCCGCAGCAGTCGCGCGAGCAGCGGCACGAGGCTGCCCTGCAGCACCACCGAGACGAGCACGACGATGAAGACGATCGCGTAGAGCTCCTGCGCGCCCTCGCGTTCGGAGCTGAGGATGAGCAGCCCGAGGAGAATCGGCACGGCGCCCTTGAGCCCCGACCAGAGCAGGAACCCGCGCTCGCCCCAGCCGATCCGGATCGGCAGGCTCACGAGCCCCACGAGCACGGGGCGGATCACGAAGATGAGCAGCCCCGCGATCGCGAGCCCGGTGAGCAGGATCCGCGGCTGCACGACGACGTCGAGCTGGATCGTGAGGCCGAGCACGGTGAAGGCGACGATCTCGGCGAGGCTGCCGACCGAGCCGACGAAGCGGGCGATGTCGCGCTTGTAGGGCGCCCGCAGGTCGCCCAGCAGGATGCCGGCGATGAACACCGCGAGGAATCCCGACCCCTGCGCGGCGGTCGCGATGCCGTAGAGGAACACCGCCGCGGCGAGGGCGATGACGGAGGCGAGGTTGTCGTCGGGCAGCACGAGCCTGCGCAGCAGCAGGCGCATCCCCAGCCCGCCCGCGACGCCGACGACGGCACCGACGCCGATCTGCAGCGCGAAGGTCCCGAGCCCGCTGCCGACCGCGGCCCAGCCGGTGCCGGTCGCCGAGAGCAGGGCGATCATGATCGCGATGCCGACCGGGTCGTTGGCGCCCGACTCGCCCTCGAGCATCGTGCCGGCCCGGCCCCCGATCTCCTTGTTGCCGAGCACCGAGAACACGACAGCGGGGTCGGTCGGCGAGAGGGCCGCGCCGAGCAGCAGCGAGGCGATCGGGTCGAAGCCGAAGACGAAGTGCGCGGCCGCCGCAACGGCCAGTGCCGTGAGCGCGGTGCCGGCGATTCCGAGGGCGACGATCGCGCCGGCCGAGGAGCGGAACCTGCGCCAGCCGATGTGCATGCCGCCGTCGAACAGGATCACGACGAGCGCGATCGAGACGATGTGCTCGTCGAGCACCCGGCCGGCCTCCGAGACCGGCGGTAGGGCGAGCGCCGCGAGGGCCGCGCCGACGAGGAAGAACGCGGGGGCGGGGATCCGCAGCTTCTCGCTCACCAGGTTGGCGAGCACCGCGAGCACGAGGGCGCCCGCGACGATCGCGACGCCGATGCCGAACGGGGTGAAGTCGGTCACGGCCTCCACGATAGGTCGGGGAACGGTCGCGCGTCGGGCGCGAGCTGGGGCGGCGTATACCCCCGTCGCCGCCGACGCACAAGACCCATCGGACCCATCCGATTCCGGCTTAGCGTCGAACCACGACCAGAGGGTGCATCGGGGCACCCGTCCCGAGTCGATGCGCAGAGGGGCATCCGCGAGGGTCATGAGGGGTCACGAGGGCAGGGGGAGCGATGAGCGCGATCGGAACGCTGACGGGGATGCGCGGATCGATCGTCGCGCCGCGACGCACGGGGCGCGTCGCGGTTCCCGCCCGGCACGGTTTCGGGTCCGTGCCGGGCACTCCCCCCGCTCCGGCCCCCCTGGCGGTCGAGCCGACCGTCGCGAGCCCCGTGGCCTGGGCTCCCGCCGACCGCGGCTTCTGGGTCGCGAGCGACGCCGACGGCTTCGTCGGCACGGTCGAGGAGATCGGCGACCGCTACGTCGCCCTCGACGGCTTCGGCATCGAGATCGGCCGAGCCGACTCCCTGCTCGACGCGAAGGCGCTCGTCGCCTCGCCGCTCGGTCGCGGCTACCGCAAGCGGCGCCGCGAGAGCCGCGCGAGCTCGCGCCTCGCCCTGGCGACCGCGATCGTCGCGGGCTCGTCGTCGCTCGCCATCGGCGCGGCGCTCGTCTTCCTGGTCGCGCAATGAGCGTCGCGCCGGATCACCCGAGTCTCGGCCGGTTCCCCCGCCGCCCCGCTCTGCTCGCCCTGCACACGCTTCCCTCGGGTGACGTCGAGGTGCGCGCCCGCGGGCGCCTGCTCGGCCGCATCGAGCCGGACGGCGAGACGTACCTCGTCCGCTCCGCCGGCGGGCCGCTCGTCGCGGGCCTGCCGGCCGCGACCCTCACCGAGGCGCTCGATCTGCTGAGCGCCGCACCCCCCACCGAGCTCCCGCGCCGCTGAGCGCGGGTCGCGGCGGGCCGACCAGGGCAGGGTCGGCCCGCCGCCTTCACGCGCGCACCGAGCGGGCCGCGGGCGACGCGAGCGCGCGGCCCGCGCGCTCGGCACGGAGGTCAGCGCGAGGCGCGGTTGCGGCCGTCGCGCTTGGCGCGGTACATCGCGGCGTCGGCGGCCTCGAGCAGCTGCCCGCCGGTGAGAGCCGAGCGCACCTCGACGACGCCGCACGAGGCGGTCACGGTGAGCCGCCCGGCGATCGCCGAGCGGATCGGCCGCCCGATCGCCGTGATGAGCCGCTCGGCGATCGCGAGCGCCTCGTGCTCGTCGACATCGGCGCAGAGCACGACGAACTCGTCGCCCCCCAGCCGCACCGGCTCGTCGCCCGCGCGGCAGGTGTCGCGGATCCGCTGCGCCACCGTGAGCAGCACCTCGTCGCCGACCTCGTGGCCGTGCCGGTCGTTGATCGACTTGAAGTCGTCGAGGTCGAGGAACAGCAGCGCGCCGGTCGCGGGGGTCTCGAGGCGCTCGTCGAGGAAGCGGCGGTTGCGCAGGCCGGTCAGCGGGTCGATGTCGGCGAGCTCCGCGCGGCGCACCTCCTCGCGGCGGAACAGCACGTCGTCGAGCTCGCGGCCCAGGTCGGCCGCCTCGTCGACCAGCTCGCCCCAGGGCTGCGCCGTGTCGCTCACGCTCTGCTTCCACTCCGCGAACGAGCGGCGCGGCGAGAGCGCGGTGTCGCGGTTGGCGTCGCCCAGGTCACCCAACCAGCGCACCACCCGGCCGGCCTCGCGCCGCAGTAGCACGAGCGTGCCGCGGTTGTCGGCGAGCGGCACCGCGAGCAGTCCCGCGAAACCGGGCAGCGCCGCGGCGAGCGCGGGGTGGGTCGCGGCGAGCGAGTCGGTGGCGAGGGCGGCGCCGGCGATCTCGGCCACGACGTCCGCGGGATCCGTCGCCCCGAGGTCGCCACGCGCGCGGGTGACGCCGTCGAGCTGCGCGATCGCGGCATCCGCGGGCACGAGGTCGAGGATCGTCGTGCGCCCGGTGAGCAGCGTGTCGAGCACGTCGCCCGAGGCGGCCAGCGGCGCGAGCAGCGCGGTGCGGGCCTCGCGCACGGCGATCGCCCGGCTCAGCCGCTCGATCGCCTGCAGCGAGACGAGCTGGAGGGTCAGCTGCCCCGCGAGCACCTCGAGCGCGCGGCGCAGCAGCACCGGGATGCGGCGCTGCTCCCGGTGCGCGCACGTCACCATCCCGATGAGGCGGCCCTCGGAGATCAGCGAGAGCGACACCGTGGAAGCCTGGCCCATGTTGCGCATGTACTGCAGGTGGTGCGGCGAGACCGCGCGCAGCTCGCCGAGGCTGAGGTCGAGGGGCGGCTCGGCCGGGTCGAGGGTCAGCAGCGGCGTGCCCGCGTCCTCGGTGTCGACGATCGCACGCGAGACCTTCGTCAGGTAGAGCCGTCGCGCCTGCGCGGGGATGTCGGAGGCGGGGAAGTGCAGCCCGAGGTAGGGGGTCACGTCGTCGGCGCGCGCCTCGGCGACCACCTCGCCGTGCCCGTCGTCGTGGAAGTGGTAGAGCATCACGTGGTCGAAGCCGGTGACCCGCCGGATCTCCTCCACGGTCTCGGCACGCACCGCGGCGACCTCCGTCAACCGCCCCAGACGCTGGATGGCGCCCACCACGGAGGTGCGGGCGAACTCCATCGAGGCCACCGCCGGTTCGAGCTCGACGATCGCCCGGTCGGCGACGTGGTGCACGATCGCGTCCCACGCGGAGCCCAGCAGCTCGACCCGCACCGGGTCGACGTGCGAGCCGGAGGCGACGCACCACTCGAGGGTCGGGCTCCCCAGCTCGGTGAGCGGCCGGCCCAGCCATTCGCGGGCGTTCGCGCTCGCGACGTTGATGACCGAGCTGATGACGTCGATGCCGAGCAGGATGCCGTGCGACTGGATGCGCCCCGGCAGGTGGATCGGTTCGACGGCGCATTCCGCAGCACGCAGCAGCTCGCCGCGGGCATGCTCGGCGACTGCGGAATCGTCGGTCATATCCGGAGGGTACGGTCGCCGGGAATCCGGCGAAACGGGTTGATTTCGGCCCTGACGCCAGCTACGCCGGTTACGGCGCGGCCGGTTCCGGCACGATCTGCAGACCGCCGGGCGAGTTCGCCGACTTCGTGAGGGCGTCGATCCAGCGCGGGTTGATGGCGGGCGGCTTGCTGCCGAAGTAGTCGAAGGTGAGCGGGATGGTGGGTGCGATCCAGATCGAGGTGCGCCCGAATCCGCTGCGGTCGGAGTCGTGCCAGGTGAAGGAGAACTGCTCGCCGCGCCGCAGCTTGCCCCAGATGACCACCTGGAGGTGGGCGAGCACGCGGTCGTCGAGCGTCGTGACGAGGCGGGAGTCGTAGGTGAGGGTGCCCACGGGGAGGAGCCTAACCGGCGCAGGGCGGGTCGACGGAACCGGCCGGGGCGGGCAGTATACGCACGGAGCCGATCCGCGCAAGGGGGCCGGCCCGCGCGCCTCGGAGGAGTGAAGTAGAGACGTGACCCTCCTGGATGACGACCTGCGACGCGCGGTGCGCGGCGGTGCGATCACCGCCGCCTACCAGCCGCAGATCGACCTCGCCGAGGGTCGGATGGTGAGCGCGGAGGTGCTCGCCCGGTGGGACGACCCGCAGCGCGGCCCGGTGCCGCCGCTGGAGTTCATCCCCGTCGCCGAGCGCAGCGAGATCATCCACGACCTCGGTCGCACGATGCTCGACGCGGGCTTCGACGCCGCGCGCGCCTGGTCGACCGCTCGCCGCCCGATCGAGGTGTCGGTCAACGTCTCGGTCGTGCAGCTCGTCGACCGCGCCTTCGACGACGAGGTGGCCCGCCGGCTCGAGAGCGCCGCGCTGCCGCCGGGTTCGGTGACCCTCGAGATCACCGAGACCCACTCGATCTTCGAGCTGCCCGGCATCGCTCAGCGGCTCGAGCTGCTGCACGCGCTCGGCGCCGAGATCTCCATCGACGACGTCGGCACCGGCTTCGCGCCGGTCGAGCGCATCGACGAGCTGCCGGTCTCCGAGCTCAAGATCGACCGCTCGATCGTGCAGGATCCCACCGCGGCCGCCGAGGCCACGATGGCGCGCATCATCGGCTTCGCCCACGATCGCGGCATCCGCGTCGTCGGCGAGGGGGTGGAGACTCCCGAGCACCGCGACCGGCTGATCCGGCTCGCGTGCGACCGCGGGCAGGGGTTCCTGTTCGGCTACCCGATGCCGCGCGACGAGATCGACGCGATCATCGCGGGGCTGGACCCCGTGACCGGCGAGCTGCCGGTCGTCGGCTGAGCCGCCGATCCGCCTGGTCGGCCCGGCCCGCCCGGCGGCTGAGTCGGCACCTCGGAGGTCGAGTCAGAGGTCGAGCACGTCGGGCGTGCCGGCGACGTCGGCCTCGCCCTGCTGGTCGCCGACCTCGATCTGCGACCAGGTCACCGGCATGCCCGGCGAGAACAGCACCTCGAGGCCCGGGCCGCCGCGCAGCGGCGGGATGGTGACGTAGCCGCCGCCGGCCCGGATCGCCTCCAGGATCTGCTGCTTGAGCTCGACGACGGGGTCGGGCAGGAAGTAGTCGCGACCGTCGACGGTGAGGCGGTGGATGAGCGCCACGGGCATCCCTCCCGCGCGGGGGTCTCCCGCGCGCTCACCTAGTATGACAACCACCATGGGACGGTTCCGGTACGGGCCCCGCGGCGACGGGTTCGCACTCGACGACCGCACGCTCGCCCACCTCGAGATCGTGACCCTCGCCAAGCTGCGACGGCACGAGCCCTTCGCGCTGTCGCTGCCCGGCGAGGGCGCCGCGCGCACGACCGTCTGGATCAACGACTCGAGCGAACTCGTGTTCGAGTTCGACGGCGAGCCCGGCGCGCCCAACCGCGCCTGGCTCGACGAGCTCATCGACTCGGCGAACTCGCCGGCGGGGCTGCGATTGAGCCCCGAACCGCGGGCCGACTAGCGCGCTCGGACTACCGGCGGGGGCCCGGTTCCTCGCTCCGCACCCGCTCGGCATGGAACGCCGTCTGCCGCAGGGCCGAACCGAGGTAGAAGCCGGCGAGCGCCGCGAAGCCCTGGGTCCAGGTGAGGCGCGACGCGATCTCCCAGATCGTCGCCTCGGGATCCCCGGCGAGCACCGCCGCGACCTCGTCGCTGCGCCGCTGGTGGTGCGCCGCGGTCTCGGCGGCGCGCTCCGCGAGCCCGCGGAAGCGGAAGCCGTGGCCGGGCAGCACCTCGAGGTCGCCGAGCCCCGCGAGCCGGTCGAGGCTCGCGAGATGCTCCTCGACCGGGCTACCCGCGTGCGGGCCGCCGAGCGCGAGTCCCGCGACGATCGTCGGCAGCAGCTCGTCGCCGGTCAGCAGCAGTCCGCGCTCCTCGTCGAGCAGGCAGATCGAGCCGGCGGTGTGGCCGGGAGTCGCGAGCACCCGCCAGCGGCCGACGCGGTCTCCCTCGGCGAGGGTCCGGTCGGCGACGGTCACGGTCGGCGGCCGACGCGGGCCCGCCAGCAGCTCGGCGCGCTGCGACTCGGGCACGCCCCAGTCGGCGAGCAGCTCCCGCGTCGGCGCCCGGTCGAGCGGCGCCGCCGCGGCCGCCGCGTCGGCGGCGTGCAGCACGATCGGGGCGCCGCTGCGCTCGCGCAGGTCGGCCGCGCCGCCCAGATGGTCGGGATGCAGGTGCGTCGCCACGATCGACCGCACGTCGTGCACGGCTCGGCCCGCGAGGGTGAGAGCCGCGTCGAGCGCGCGCCGGGCCGCCTCGCCCGGCAGGCCGGGATCCACGACGTCGACCGCGTCGCCGTCGAGCAGGAGGTAGGCGAACGAGGAGGGCATGCCGGGGGAGTCCATCGGCACCGCGACGGCGACGACGTCGTCGGCGACCCACTCGGGCTCCGCCGCACGCCCCGCCTCCCACGCGGCGCGCTGGGCGGGGCTCGTCGCGTGGATCACCCGACCATCCTGCCCGGCGCGGTGCGTCGCCGCCGGGCTCGTCGGGCGCGTGCCGCCCACCCGGGACGCCCCCGCACGCCCGGCGGGACCTTCGCCCCTGACCCGCGCTCGCCGCCCGCGCAGACTGGAACCGTCAGCCCCGGGCACCGCCGGCACAGGAGGTCGCGATGATCAGCACCATCGACCCCGGCACCGTCGTCACGCCCGAGGGGGTCGTCTCGCCGATCCTCGCGGCGCTCGCGGTCCGCGAGGCCCTCGATCGGTCCCCCGCGCTCGACGCGACCGACCTCGTCGTCACGCCGACCGGGCCCACCCTGGTGCTCGCCGGCACCGTGCGTCACCACGCCGACCGGCTCGCGGCCCGTCAGCTCGCCCGGCTCGCGGCGACCGGCCTGCCCGTCGACGAGCGCATCCGCGTCGAGACCCGCATCGGACCGCGCGCGGAAGATCGCGACACGGCCGCCGAGGTCGCGCGTCGGCTGGCGGAGGCGGGCTACCCGCTGCCGGGCGTCGAGGTGGATCACCGCGTCGCCCACCTGCGCGGCGCCGTGCCCAGTTGGTGCGCGCGCTGCACGGTGCGCCACATCGTGGAGACCACGCCCGGCGTCGACGTGGTCGACGAGCGGCTGACCGTCACCGGCGGCGCGGTCTGACCCGCGGGCCGGCGCGCCCGCGCCGCCGGAGCCTCGGTGCGCCGCGGGGTGCCAGAATGCCGCCATGGCGATCCGACGAGGGCTCGGCGTGCTGCACGCGGTGTTCGGGCTGTTCCTGCTCTACGACATCGGCTGGCAGATCAGCGATCAGATCGCGAACGGCGAGTTCGTGCCCGAGCATTACTTCGTCTACTTCACGAACCTGACGACGATCGGCACCGGCATCGTGCTCGTCGTGACGGGCATCTCGATGCTGGTGCGGGCGCGCGACTCCGACCTGCTCACCGCGATCGCCTGGGCGGTCGTGCCGTGCTCCGCGGTCACCGGCGTCGTCTACAACTACACGCTGCGCGGCGACACCCCGATGGGCGTCGACTGGGTCAACGACGTCAACCACGTGATCGCGCCGATCCTCATCGTGCTCGACTGGTTCGTGCTGCGCCTGTTCGATGTCGGCCGGCCCCGCCTGCCGTGGCGCTCGATCGGGGTCGCGTTCGTGTTCCCCGGGGTGTGGATCCTCTTCACGACGTTCCGCGGGCTCGCCGACGGATTCTGGCCCTACCCGTTCCTCGACCCGAACACCGGGGGTGGCGTGCCGGAGATCTTCGCGTACGTCGTCGGCATCCTCGTGTTCATCGCGCTCGCCTCGCTCGCGGGCATCGCGGTCACACGCGCGCGGAACGGGCGGCACGAGGCGGTTCCGGCGCGGTAGCGCCGCGCGCGGAGCCGGCACGGAGGCTCCATTGCCCTGGCGTTCAGGTTGCGCCAAGGTGAGCACATCGTCCCGCTGTCAACCAGCCTCGGGGGTCGGCGCGTCGAAGAGATGTGAGCGCGGCCGTGAGCGAAGCGACGGGGGTGGACCTCGACGCCTTCGTCGCGCGCGAGTACCCCAAGGTCGTCGCGGCCGTGGGGCTCATCACCGGCAACCGGCAGGACGCGGCCGATGCCGTGCAGGACGCTCTCGTGGGCTTCCTGCAGAAGCCGCCGGCGCGTCCGATCGAGAACCTGGCCGCGTGGATCACGGTCGTCGCCTCGAACCGGCTGCGCGACCGGCAACGCTCCCGCGCGGCCGAGTCGCGAGCTCTCGCGCGGGTCGGACTCGCCGACGAGAGGACCGAGGACGCCCTCGCGGGCCTCGACGTCGACGTCGCGCGAGCGCTGTCGGAGCTGCCCGAGAAGCAGAAGGAAGTGTGCGTGCTGCACTACCTGCTGGACCAGTCGGTCGAGACGATCGCCGAAGGTCTGGGGGTCAGCGAGGGCACCGTGAAGACCCAGCTGCACCGCGCCCGCAAGGCGCTCGCGGCGCGACTGGGGAGGGAGGATCACGGTGGCTGAGCAGAGCATCGACGACCTGCTGCGCGACTCGTTCGCGCGCCAGGCGCAGCCGGGTGACTCCGCCGGGGTCGCCGACGTCATCCGTTCGCGGGTGGCGGCGAGCGACCCCGGCATCTCCGCCGCGTCGTCGACCGCCCCCGGCTGGGGCGGGGCGGGGCTCGGCACCGGGGGTGCGCTGGGCATCCTCATCGGACTGATCGTCGCGGGCGGGGCCCTCGGCGGGATCCTCGGGGCGAACGGGGTCTTCGGGGCGCCCGTGCACGACGTCTCGCTGCTGCCGCCCTCGAGCGTCGTCGTGGCCACCGCCGACGTCTACGCCTGCCCCGGCGGCGCGTTCGTCGGGCAGCTGCGCGGCGGCGACCACGTCGTCGCGGTGGCGCGCAGCGACGACTCCGGCATGGTCGGCGTGCGCGACCCGGGCGAGGTGGGGCGCACCCTCTGGCTGGATGCGGCAGCCCTGCTGCCCGACGCCGGCCAGCCCGCCCTCGCCGCGCTGCCGGTCGCGGGCTGCCCGATCGCGGTGGACTACGTCGTGCCGGCGCCCGTGGTGCCCGATCAGCCGCAGCCGCAGCAGCCGAACGCGGGGGGTGGTGGCGGCGGCGGGTCGGCGCCGGCGGCCGACACGACGGCGCCGAGCGTCGGCGGCGGTTCGGTGAATGTGGTCTGCCCGGCCGCCGTCGTGTCTGTCAATGCGTCCGACAACGTCGGGGTCACTCGAGTGGACATCTCGTACAGCGGCAACGCGCATCCTGGCTCGGGTTCGATGTCGCCGTCCGGCGGTACGTGGACCTTCAGCTACGACTCGTATGCACTGGGCACGGGCAACGTCACCTTTGTGATGACTGCGTTCGATGCGGCGGGCAACAAGTCCACGACATCCACGTCGAAGAACATTCAGTGCGTCTTCTGAGGCCCCGATCATGACCATCCCCAAGTGGCTCCTCCCCGTCCTCGGCCTCGTGGTCGCGGGGGCTGTCGGCGTCGCCGCGGCCGTCCTCGGCTTCGGGTTCGCGACGCCGCGCACCAACGAGGTGCCGGTCGCGACGGGGACCGAGGAGTCCCCGGTGTACGCCCCCTCGGCGGTCGGCGACGACGCGGATCCCGCCGAGCTCGCCTCGCTCCCGCTCGGGTCGCTCGGGGGCAGCCCCGAGACGGGCAGCGGCACGGTCGCGACCGAGCTGCCGGGTGATCCGGGCGTGACTCCCCTCGGCGCGGCGACCGAGGAGGCCGCGGCGGGCACCGACGCGGGAGCGGGGCTCAGCGTCATCGGCGACGACTCCGCCGACCCGGCCGACGGCGCCGGGGGCGCGGCGGGCGGCGACGGCGCCGGACCGGCCGAGGATCCCTGCATCGGCGCCGGCGACTGCCCCGAGGGCACGGTCGAGGGCCGCATCTACGCGCTCGTCGCCCCGCCCGCCTTCGAGATGCGCGCCGTGCCCTTCGTCGCCGGGGTGTGGTGCCCGGCGGGCGCCGCCGGCACGGTCACCGTCGGCGTGATGACGACCCGACCCGCGACGGTCGACGCGGGCGTGGTGCGCTCCGACGGCACCGGCGCGCCGGGGCGCTACCACGTCGAGACGCCCGCCGACCAGACCGCCGCGTGGGATGCCGCGCTCGCCGCCGCCGACGAGGGCACCCGGGTGCCGTTCCTCGTGCAGTGCTTCGACGTCGAGATCCTCGACCCCGACGCCGACCTCTTCGCCACCGTCACGGCGCGCGACCGCGAGGGCGACGTGCTGACCCGCAACTTCGAGTTCCGCGGTTCGGGCCCGACCCACCACCCGACGCTCACCATCACCCCGGTCGGCGACGGCGCCGCGGTCGTGTCGGGCGAGCACCGCGACGACGAGCAGCTCGCGGTGCGGGCCTGGGTCATCCCCGGCGACGCGGCCGCCGAGCCGAGCTGCTTCTCGAGCCGCCTGGAGGACTACCCCGAGCTCGACTGGCAGTACCGCTCCTTCGGCGACGTCTCGGAGGAGGAGGCCTCGCGCCTCCGCCTCGACACCGGGACCAGCCGCCGCACCGCCTTCGGGTTCGCGGTGCCGGAGGGTTCGGACATCCTCTTCTGCGGGGCCTGGTTCAACGGCGAGGGCCACCCCAGCTGGGAGCGGGCCGACGCGACCTACACCGACGGGGGCCTGCTGCAGACCACCGACTACGTGCTGCCGCAGGTGAGCCTCGCGCGCGTCGACCTCGCACCCGGCGTCGACGCCGCGGCGCTGCGGGTCACCGGCGCCACCGCCGAGGGGATGCGCTGCGGCGGTCTCGACCTCGACCCCACCGACCCGACCGCGCTGCCCCGCGACGTCTGCACCCTCGGGGGCGCCTCCACCGACTTCGACGCGGCCGCGTGGTCATTCCTCGACGTGGGATTCAGCGGCGACGTCGTGATCCGGAGCGCGCTCACGCTCGACGGGGCGAGCGAGCCCTCGACCGCGATCGGAACCCTCGACCTCGGCCGCTTCTCGTGCCCCGGCGGCTGCCGCACCAACCCGACGATGCGCTTCACCCTGCCGCTGCCGCGCACGGCCGACGGCCACGAGGCCGGCACCATGACGCTCGTCGTCGGCTGGGAGCAGGGCGCGAGCAACGGTCGCTCGCGCCCGGTGGTGACCTCCGTCGACGACAGCGTCGAGATCGCGGCCGGCGACCTGCCTGCCTGGGCGCCGCAGATGGACACCGACCAGCGCATCGTGTTCGACGGCGTCGACTCCGGCTCGCTGAGCGGCACCGCGACGCTGCTGCTCGTGACCGACCGGCCGGTCGACTACACGGTGTCGCTCGAGGGCGTCCGCGGCGACACCTGCCGGGTCGGCGACGCGCCCCTCGCGACGAGCGGGCACTCCGACGCCGGCTCGGCCGACGTGCGGGTCACCGGGCTCTGCTTCGGTGCCTACTACTTCGCCACGGTCCACCTCGTCGACGCCGACGGCCGCGAGTCGACGTTCTCGGCGACCGCGTCGGGCCGCTCGCGGTGGCTCGCGTCGTTCGTGCGGATCCCCACCGTCGACGTGCGCGTCGACTGGTCGGTGAGCGCGACGGTCGCCTCCGGCGAGGAGGCGATCCTCGCCGCGCACGCGACCCTCGACGGCACCGCGCTGCCGTTCGGCGAGCCCGGATGCGTCAGCGGCACCTACGGCGACCACGGCTCGACCGTCGTCTCGCTCGGCTCGCACCCCGTGCTCGACGTCTACCTCGCGACGAGTCCCGTCACCGGGTCGGACTGCACCGCGTCGCGCGACGACGCCGTCGTGCGCGCGAACGACGCGGTCGAGCTGGACCTCAACCGGATGCGCCTCGCGACCGGCGGGACGGTCATCGACATCGGCGGCGTGCACGTCGTGCTGGTCGTGCTGGCCTGAGCCTGGGGCGGGTCCGACGCGCTAGCGTGCCGGGGGTTGCCGGATCGGGTCGTGTCGCTCAGCTCTGGCAGCGCGGGCACCAGGTGACCACGCGATCCCGGTCGGGCTCGGTGGGCGCCACGGCGGGGCCGAGCTCGCCCGAGCGCAGCGGCGTGCCGCAGCGGCGGCAGCGGCGCCCGCGACGCCCGTAGACCCAGCTGCGCTCGCCGGGGCGCAGGTCGCCGGTCGTGCTGCGGGTCCATCGGTCGACGTTCGCGAGCAGCATCCGCCGCGCCAGGTCGACGAGCGCGGGCACGTCGGTCTCGCCGATCGGATGCGTCGGCAGCACCCCGCGCAGGAACGCGAGCTCGTTCGCGTAGACGTTGCCGACCCCGGCGAGCTTGCGCTGGTCGAGCACCGCGACGAACACCGGCACCTCGGGCTCCGCCTCGAGCCGGCGGATCGCCTCCGCCCGCAGCCCCTCGCCCCACTCCGGGTCGAGAAGGTCGGGCCCCAGGTGCCCGACGGCCCGTTCCTCGTCGGCGCGCTCGAGTAGCTCGAGGGTGCCCAGCTCGAAGCCGACGGCCTGGACCGCATCGGTCGTGAGGATCGCGCGGGCCAGGTACCCGGGCCGGCTCCACCGCTCGAAGCCGCCGGCGGCCCCCGCCGAGGGATCGAGCGCCGCGAAGCTGCGCCACGAGCCCTCCATCTTCAGGTGCGAGTGCAGCGTGTACGGGCCGAGGCGGTGCAGCAGGTGCTTGCCGCGTGCCACGACCTCGTCGACGCGCAGGCCGGCGAGCTCGGCGGTCGCGAATCGCGGGACGCGCAACTCGGCCGCGGTCAGGGTGCGGCCCGCGAGCGCGGCGTGCTGCAGGCGCGCGGTGCGGTGGACGGTGTCGCCCTCGGGCATCCGGACCCCGCGCTCAGGCGCCGTTCGGGCGGCCGCACGCGCCCCAGAGCCCGAGCCGGTCGTGGTAGGCGTCGTCCTGCGCGGCCCGCAGCTCGGGCCAGTACGCGTCGTTGGGCGCCACCTTGATCGCGACCGCGTCGCCCTCGCGCACCAGGGCGAGGTTGACGAACTCGCCGCGCTCGTTCCAGAGGTAGAACAGGCGGCGGTCGTAGTCGTCCCAGGTGTCGAGATCGACCGCGACGGTGACGGTCGAGCCGACCGGGGTGAGCCGCTCGAGCGCCGAGGTGGCTTCGTCGCCCCAGCACTCGTAGACGGGGTAGATCTCCGGGGTGTCGACGCCGATCAGCCGCACGGTGATGGGCTTCGTCGTTGTCACGATGTCGTTCGTGCGCGCGATGCGCAGCTTCAGGGTGTCGCCGTCGTGGATCGACACGACCGTCATCTCGAACGCGCCGTACGGCGGGGCCGGCTGCTCGTCGACGGGGGAGCCGGAGATCGGTCCGGGCGTCGCCAGGGGCGGGAGCGTCGCGGTCGGGATGGGCTCGCGCGTCGGGTAGGGCCCGGGCGGGGCGAAGAGTTCCGGCAGCGTCGCGCAGCCGGCGAGCGCGAGGGCGGCGAGTGCGAGCGCCGCGGCCCGGGTCGCGAGCCGCGTGCCCCGTCGCGCACGCACCGCGCGGCGGGCGGCGGGGGCGGAGGCGCGCGGCGTCATCCGTCCACGGTACCCGCGCTGCCGCCGAACCCTCCGGTATGACCGTCGGTATACTCACGGCATGACCACGACCATCAAGGTCGCCGACGACGTGCGTGACGTCCTCAAGCGTCAGGCGGCCGCCGCCGATCGCACCCTCGGCGAGCACCTCCGGCACCTCGCCGAGCTCGCCGACCGCGAGCTGCGCTTCGACGCGCTCCGGGCCGCGATGGCCGCCACCTCCGACGACGACTGGTCGTCGTACCGGGAGGAATCGGAGTTCTGGGATCGTGTCGAGAGTCGATGACCGTGTCGTCGCGCTCGCCCCGGGCGATGTCGTCTGGGCGGAGCTCGGAGAGACCTCCGGTCGCGAGCAGAGCGGGCGCCGCCCGGCGCTCGTCGTCTCGGGTGCCGACTACCTGGACGTCGTGACGCGGCTCGCGATGGTCGTGCCGATCACCTCGGTCGACCGCGGGTGGCCCAACCACGTCGCGGTGACCGGCTCGAGCCTCCGGGGCGCATCCTGGGCCATGTCGGAGCAGATGCGCACCATCGCACGCGAGCGGATCGCCCGCACCGCCGGGCGCGCCGACGCGGCGACTCTCGCGAGCGTGCGCCGCTGGCTGCGCGACTTCCTCGACCTCTGAGACCGGCTCCGCGCTCAGCCGCGCCCTCGCCTCGCGCTCAGCCGCGCAGGCGCAGCCCCTGCGGGGTCGGGGTGAAGCCGGCGGCGACGAGGGTCTCGCCGAGCGGGGTGCCCAGCGGGAAGGCGCCGTCGGCCTTGTCGAGGCGCACCCGCATCCCGGCGGCGCGGATGGTCGCGGCGAGGGCGGCCGCCGCGGACGCGCGCCCCTCGGAGTCGTCGGGGTGCAGGAAGTCGAGCAGCGTCTTGCCGCCCTTCTCGAGGTAGAACGCGAGCCGGCCCTCGACGAGGGTGACGAGGGCGCCCGCCTTGCGCCCCGGTCGGTGGCCGCCGTGCCGCGCGGTCGCGTCGGCCTCGCCCTCCGGGGCGGGCCAGCCGAGCGCCGCGCCGAACGGGTTCGCCGGGTCGGTCGCCGCGAGCGTCACGGCGAGCGGCGGGTTCTCCTGCTCGCCGGGGCGCTCGGATCGCTCGGGCGCGAACGACCGCAGCCGGTCGATCGTCGCCGGGGTCGCGAACTGCGCCGCCCCGAGCCCCTCGACGAAGTAGCCGCGCCGGGTGCGCCCCGTCTCCTCGAGGGAGCTCAGCACGCGGTACGCGGTCGCGAAGCCGCCCGCGACGTCCTCCGCCTGCACCGCGCCGCGGGTGACGACGCCGTGCCGCTCGAGCAGCTGCTCGGCGAGCGCCGTCGCGCGCAGGGTGCCGACGGATTCGGGGGCGGGCAGCAGGCTCCACCGGCCGGCGAGAGTGGGCGGCGCCGTCTCGGCGAGGCGCGCCGCAACGCGGCCACGCGCCCACCGGGCCGCCGCCGCCCGCCCGGTGCCGCGCGAGCCGGGGGAGGCGGCGCGCGCCCGCGTCACCCCGCCGAGCCGCGCGCGCAACGGGGCGAGGGTGTCGTTGCTCACGAGACCGGCCCACACCAGCTCCCAGAGGGCGCGGCCGAGCTCGGCGTCGTCGAGGGGCGCCGCCGGCGCCGTTGGGTCGAGCGCGAGGGCCTGCTGCAGCTGGCGGGCGAAGAACGCGCCGCCGCCGGCGAGGGCGTCGACGATGCGGCCGTGCAGCTCGCCGTGTTCCACGAGGCTCGCCTCCGGCAGGGTCACCGCGGCGGTGTCGGCGAGGTGCAGCGCGACCCAGCCGTCCCCGCCCGAGAGCTCGCCGTGGCCCGACCAGAGCACCTCGCCGGTCGCGGTGAGTTCGTCGAGCATCCCCGGGTGGTAGTCGCGCACCCGCGCGGGCAGCACGAGCGTCTCCCACGCGGAAGCCGGAAGCGGCACCCCCGCGAGCTGGTCGATCGCGCTCACCAGGCCGTCGACGCCGCGCAGCCCACGACCGGTGACGTGCTGCCAGTCGGGCAGGAACCGGCCGAGCGCCGCGTGCGGCACCGGCTCGACCTCGCTGCGCAGCGCCGCGAGCGAGCGGGCCCGCAGCCGCCGCAGCACCTCGGCGTCGACCCACTCGGATCCCGTCGCGCCGGGGCGGAACTCGCCCTCCTGCACGCGGCGGTCGCTCGCGAGGCGGCGGAGCGCGTCCTGCACGACCGCGACGCCGAGCCCCAGCCGCGCGGCGGCCTCCGCCGTCGTGAAGGGCCCGTGGGTGCGGGCGTAGCGGCTCACGAGGTCGCCGACGGGATCCGCCACCGGCTCGAGGAACGCCGTCGGCACCCCGATCGGCAGCGGCACCCCGAGCGCGTCGCGCAGCCGGGAGGCGTCTTCGACGACCGCCCAGCGCTCGGCGCCGGCGATCGACGCGCGGATCACCCGGTTGCTCCGCGCGAGTTCGGCCATCTGCGGCGCGACAGCTTCGACACCCGCGGAGGCCCGTGAGGCGTCGGTTTCGGCCGCTTCGGGGGCCGTGTGAGCGGACGAAAATGACGCCTCACGGGGGGAATGGGTGGGGGGAGGGGTGGGGGTGTCACGCGGGGTGAACCGCGCGGCGAGCTCCTCGGTCGACTGCGGCCCGAGCAGGCGCAGCAGGTCGACCAGACCCTCCGCGTCGCGCGCGTGCCGCTCGGGGTCGAGCCGCTGCAGCTCGCGCTCCGTCTGGGCGATCACCTCCGGGTCGAGCAGCTCGCGCAGTTCGGCGCGGCCGAGCAGTTCGGCCAGCAGGGTCGGGTCGAGGGAGAGGGCGGCGGCGCGGCGCTCCGCGAGCGGGGAGTCCCCTTCGTAGAGGAACGCGGCGACGTAGCCGAACAGGAGCGTGCGGGCGAAGGGCGAGGGCGAGGCGGACTCGACCTCGAGCACGCGCACCCGGCGGGCGGCGATCCGCTCGGTGAGTGCGTCGAGGGCGGGCAGGTCGTAGACGTCCTGCAGCACCTCGCGCAGCGTCTCGAGCAGGATCGGGAACTGCGGGTACTTGCGCGCCACCTCGAGCAGCTGCGCGCTGCGCTGGCGCTGCTGCCACAGCGGTGTGCGCCGACCGGGGTTGTAGCGCGGCATGAGCAGCGCGCGCGCCGCCGCCTCGCGGAAGCGGCTCGCGAACAGCGCCGAACCGCCCGCCTCCTCGGTGACGAGCTGCGTCAGCTCGTCCCTCTCGAAGAGGAACAGGTCCGCGCCCGGCGGCTCGGCATCGGTCTCGGGCAGGCGCACGACGATGCCGTCGTCGCCCGCCATCGCCGAGCCGTCGACGCCGAGGCGCTCGCGGATCCGCGCCTGCACCGCGAGCGCCCACGGCGCGTGCACCGGCAGGCCATAGGGCGAGTGCAGCACGAGCCGCCAATCGCCGAGCTCGTCGCGGAACCGCTCGACGAGCAGCGTCTGATCGGTCGGCACGACGCCCGTCGCGGCCTTCTGCTCGTGCACGAAGCGCACCAGGTTCTCGACGGCGAAGGCGTCGAGCCCCGCGGCCTCGAGACGGGCGCGGATGCCGCGGTCGTCGGCCGCCGCACTCGCGATCTCCGCCGTGAAGGCCCCGATCGCCTCGCCGAGCTCCGCGGGACGCCCGAGCCCATCACCCTTCCAGAACGGCACCCGGCCGGGCTGCCCGAAGGCGGGGGTCACGAGCACCCGGTCGGAGGTGATCTCCTCGATGCGCCAGCTCGTCGCGCCGAGCGCGAAGACGTCGCCCACGCGCGACTCGTAGACCATCTCCTCGTCGAGCTCGCCCACCCGGCGCGCGCCGTCCGCGGCGCCGACGAGGTACACCCCGAACATCCCGCGGTCGGGGATCGTCCCACCGCTCGTGACCGCGAGCCGCTGCGCGCCGGGCCGGCCCTCGATCGTGCCGGCGACGCGATCCCAGACCAACCGCGGGCGCAGCTCGGCGAACTCGTCGGAGGGGTAGCGCCCCGCGAGCAGGTCGAGGGTCGCCTCGAAGGCGGAGCGCGGCAGGGTCGCGAACGGGGCGCTGCGCCGCACCGTCTCGAACCAGTCGTCGACCTCGAGCCGGTCGAGGGCGACCGCCGCGACAGTCTGCTGGGCGAGGATGTCGAGCGGGTTGGTCGGAACCCGCAGTTCCTCGATCAGGCCGGCGCGCATCCGCTCGGTGGCGACCGCGACGTGCAGCAGGTCGGCGCGGTGCTTCGGGAACAGCACGCCCTGGCTGGTCTCGCCGACCTGGTGGCCGGCGCGCCCGACCCGTTGCAGCGCGCTCGCGACGCTCGGCGGGGCCTCGACCTGGATCACGAGGTCGACCGCGCCCATGTCGATGCCGAGCTCGAGCGAGCTCGTCGCGACGACGCAGCGGAGGCGTCCCGACTTGAGGTCGTCCTCGATCTGGGCGCGCTGCTCCTTGCTGACGCTGCCGTGATGCGCGCGAGCCAGCACGAGCGCCCGCTCGTCCGCGCCGGCGCTCGCGCCACGGGCCCCGGCGAGCGGCGAGTTCGTGCGCTCATCGGCGTCGGATGAGAACGCCTTCTCGCCGTTCGCGCGGTCGGCGGACGCCTCGAGCGTGCGCCGGCCCGTGATGCCCGAACCCCCCACGGCGAGCGCGGGGAACCGCACCGGCTCTTCGCCGGTGATCATCTCCTCGTAGATGTCGTTCATCGAGGCCGTCAGCCGCTCGGCGAGCCGCCGCGAGTTCGCGAACACGATCGTCGACCGGTGCGCGAGCACCTCCTCGACGATCGCGCGGTCGACGTGCGGCCAGATGGATCCCGCCGACTGCAGCCCCGTCTCCTCGGGTTCGCCGGGGGCGGCGCGTAGGGCGTCCCAGTCGGCCGTGGCATCCTCGGAGCCCGCCGGCGCGAACCCGTCGCCCGTGGCGCGACGAGGCAGCGCGCCGAGCTCGGTCATGTCCTCCACCGGCACGACGACGCGCAGGTCCCAGGTCTTCGTCGACGGCGGCTGCACGATCTCGACCGGCGCCTGCCCGCCGAGGAAGCGGGCGACCTCCTCGATCGGCCGCACGGTCGCCGACAGCCCGACGCGCTGCGCGGGCCTCTCGAGCAGGGCGTCGAGCCGCTCGAGCGAGAGCGCGAGGTGCGCCCCGCGCTTCGTCGCCGCGACGGCGTGGATCTCGTCGACGATGACCGTCTCGACGCCGGTGAGGGTCTCGCGCGCCGCGCTCGTCAGCATGAGGTAGAGCGACTCGGGGGTCGTGATGAGGATGTCGGGGGGATCCCGCTGCAGCGCCCGACGATCGGCGCTGGGCGTGTCGCCCGACCGCACCCCGACGGTCACCGCGGGCGGGGCGACCCCGAGGCGCTTGGCGGTCTGCGTGATGCCGACGAGCGGCGAGCGGAGGTTGCGCTCCACGTCGACGCCGAGGGCCTTGAGCGGCGAGATGTACAGCACCCGGGTGCCGCGCCGCGTCCGGCCCGTCCCCTCCCGTGAGGCGTCGGCTTCGGCCGCTCCGACCCCCGCCAGGCCGGCAGAAACCGACGCCTCATGGAGAGGATCGGCGAGCAGCCGGTCGAGCGACCAGAGGAACGCCGACAGCGTCTTGCCGGATCCGGTGGGCGCGACGACGAGAGCGTGGCGCCCCGACGAGATCGCCTCCCACGCGCCGGCCTGTGCCGGCGTCGGCTCGGGGAACGCGCCCGCGAACCACTCCCGCGTGGCGGGGGAGAAGCGCTCGAGGGCCGGGTGCATCCGTCCATCATCGTCCGCGCCGCCGACGGGCGCCCGAGCAGGCGGGCCGCGCCGGGTTCGGCCCCTACCCTCGGTCGCATGGGCTTCGGCGACGCGCGCGACCACTACCCGGTGCCGTGGGGCCGCGTGCCCGTGCCCGAGATCCCGGTGCCGCCGTTCGCCGCGCCCGGCGCCGCACGCGAGTTCACGCGGCTGCTCGCGCTCTACGTAGCCGACCTCGCCGGCGACGGGCTCGATGCCGGGCACCTGGCGCTGTTCGGTCTGCTCGAGGCGGAGGCGCGCGAGCTCGGCGACGACGCCCGTCTGCCCGGCACGACCGCGCTGCGCGTCGCCATCGCGACCGCGTTCCCCGTCGCGTGGACGCCGCACGGTCTCGACGCGGTGCTGCACCGTCGGGAGCGCGCCGAGCATCCCGACGTTCCGATCCGTTGGGGCGAGGACCCCGACTTCACCGCCACGCGGACCCCGGCCGGCCTCTGGGACGTGGAACGTCACGAGCGCGGATCCCGCGAGGGCTACGTCGCGGGGCTCTCCGACGACGACCTCGTGCTGCTCCGGCTGGCGATGATGGCCCCGCACCACCCCTACCCGCTCGCGTGGTCGCTCGAGGGGGTGCCGCATCCGCCGATCGCCCGGGCCGCGCGCGCCGCCCGCGGCGCGTGGCGCCCGTGGAGCGGCATGCCCTACCTCCGCAACTGGCAGGCGGAGCGCGCCGCCGCGGAGCGCGTGGAAGAATCGCCCGAGGCGGGCTGAGCCGCCTCCGCGCGCACCTCGAGGAGTCCCCATGAGCACCGATCTCCCGGTCGTCCCGCACTGGATCGACGGCGCCGAGCGCCCCTCGACGAGCGGCCGCACGAGCCCCGTCTACGACCCCGCGCTCGGCGTCGTCACGAAGAACGTCGCGCTCGCCGACCAGGCCGAGATCGACGCCGCCGTCGCCTCCGCCGCGGCCGCGTTCCCCGGCTGGCGCGACACGTCGATCAGCAAGCGGCAGTCGATCCTGTTCGCGTTCCGCGAGCTGCTCGTCGCGCGCAAGCAGGAGCTCGCCGAGATCCTCACCTCCGAGCACGGCAAGGTCATCTCCGACGCGCTCGGCGAGATCGCGCGCGGCATCGAGATCGTCGACCTCGCGTGCGGGTTCCCGCAGCTCATGAAGGGCGAGTACAGCGAGAACGTGTCGACCGGCGTCGACGTGTACTCGCTGCGTCAGCCGCTCGGCGTCGTCGGCATCATCAGCCCCTTCAACTTCCCCGCGATGGTGCCGATGTGGTTCTACCCGCTCGCGATCGCGGCGGGCAACACGGTCGTGCTCAAGCCGAGCGAGAAGGACCCCTCGGCCTCCAACTGGATCGGCGCGCTGTGGAAGGAGGCCGGGCTCCCCGACGGCGTCTACACGGTGCTGCACGGCGACAAGGTCGCGGTCGACGGCCTGCTCGAGCACCCGGACGTGCGCTCGATCTCGTTCGTGGGTTCCACCCCCATCGCGCGCTACATCTACGAGAACGCGGCGAAGGCCGGCAAGCGCGTGCAGGCGCTCGGCGGGGCGAAGAACCACATGCTCGTGCTGCCCGACGCCGACCTGGATCTCGTGGCCGACTCCGCCGTCAACGCGGGCTTCGGCTCGGCCGGCGAGCGCTGCATGGCGATCTCGGTCGTCGTCGCCGTCGAGCCGGTCGCCGACGCGCTCATCGCCAAGGTGTCGGAGCGCATGGCGGGCCTGCGCACCGGCGACGGCCGTCGCGGCTGCGACATGGGGCCGCTCATCACGCGCGAGCACCGCGACAAGGTCGCCTCCTACATCGAGCTCGCGGAGGGCGACGGCGCGAGCGTCGTCGTCGACGGCCGCGGCGTCGAGCCGGACGGCGAGGCCGACGGCTTCTGGCTCGGCCCGACCCTGATCGACCGGGTGCCGACCACGAGCCGGGTCTACACGGAGGAGATCTTCGGGCCCGTGCTCTCGGTCGTGCGCGTGCACTCCTACGAGGAGGGGCTCGCGCTCATCAACTCGGGCGCCTTCGGCAACGGCACCGCGATCTTCACCAACGACGGCGGGGCTGCGCGGCGGTTCCAGAACGAGGTGCAGGTCGGCATGATCGGCATCAACGTGCCGATCCCGGTGCCGGTGGGCTACCACTCGTTCGGTGGATGGAAGCAGTCGCTCTTCGGCGACAGCAAGGCCTACGGCGTGCACGGCTTCGACTTCTTCACGCAGGAGAAGGCGGTCACCAGCCGCTGGCTCGACCCGAGCCACGGCGGCATCAACCTCGGCTTCCCGCAGAACTGAGACGGGGCGGGCGAGCCCGCCGACGGCCAGCGCGCGACGGCGGCGGCCCGGCGGGCGTCGCGCCCGACCCGCGCGCCGCGCCTCAGGCGAGGTCGGTGTAGCGCGCCTTGAGCATCATGAACCCGGCGTAGGCGACGCAGCCGGCCGCGACGACGACGAGCAGCGCGATGCCGAAGGGCGAGCCGGCGAGGTGCACGAGCGCGCCGCCGAGGCCCGAGGTCGCCGTCGGGTCGGTCGTGAGCGCTCCGACCGCGATGAGCACGCCGACCACGAGGAACGCGATCCCGCGGCCGATGTAGCCGGTCACGCCGACGATCGCGACGACGCGGCGAGGCCGACCCGCCGGCGGGTCGAGGTCGCGGTTGAGGAAGGTGCGCCGCACCCCGATTGCGGCGAAGACGAGGCCCGCGATCGCGATCCCCGCGCCGACGGCGAACAGCAGCGCGATGCCCCACCAGCGCTCGAGCAGCCACGAGGTCGCGCTGCGGGTGCCCGTCGCGCGCGGGTCGAACGCCGCGTTGACCGCCGCGATGCCGAGGGCCGCGTAGACCAGGGCGAGCCCGCCGCGGCGGGCCCGCAGCCGCCAGCGCGCGCGGGTGCGCGGCGCCGTGCGGTGACCGACCGCGATCGCGAGCAGCGCCATCCAGACCGCGAGGCCCAGAAGGCAGATCGCGAGCACCGCGAGCAGCACGACGCCGCCGGGGATCTGCGCCAGCTGCTGCAGCGCGCCGCCCTGCGAGCCCCGGTCGGTGCCCGCGAGCACGCCGATCACGACGGCGGCGGCGACGAGGTTGAGCACCCCGCTCGCCGCGATCCCGGCGCGCCCGAGCACGTGCAGCGCCCGCGAGTCCGCCGCCTCGCGCGCCCGCCGGCGGATGCGCCGCGGGAACCAGGAGGGGCCGTCCACGCGGGCAGCCTAGGCGCTCGCCGCGGGGCGCGAACCGCCGTCGCGCTCGCGTCGAGCGAGCACTCAGCCCCGCAGGCGCGCTCAGCCCGCAGGCGTGCTCGGTGCCCGGGCGCGCTCAGCCCGGCAGGCGCGCGGCGAGGAACGCGGCGACGTCGTGCAGCTCGCGCTCCGAGATCCCGTGCGCGAGACCCGGGTAGGCGTGCACCTCGGCCGCCGCGAGGGTCGGCAGCTTTGCGGCCGACAGGACGAACATCGCGGCCGGGACGACGGGATCCGCCTCCCCGTAGCCGAGGAACACCGGCGTGCGGCGCGCGGCCAGCTGACCGTCGCCGGCCTCGTCGCGCGGGAAGAGCCCGCCGGACAGCAGCACCGCGAAGTCGGCGAGCTCGGGGTGGCGGCGCAGGGCGAGCGCCGAGATCATCGCCCCCTGCGAGAAGCCGAGCAGGCCCACCGCCGGGTGGCCCGCGCGGTGCGCCGCGACCCAGTTGGCGAGGGCGTCGGCGGCGCGGCCGGCGGGGGCGACCGACTCCTCGAGCGGCCGCGACCAGTCGGGCTCGAACCAGGCGCGGCCCGGAACCCAGCGGAGCGGGGCCCGCACCGCGGCGAGCACGAACTCGGGCGGCAGCGCGGGCGCGAGGCCCATCAGGTCGTTCTCGTCGGCGCCGAGACCGTGCAGCAGCACGAGCAGCGGGCGCCCGGCGCGCTCGGCCTCGGGGGCCGACCAGCGCACGGCCGTGTCGTCGAGGGCGAGCGGATCGGTCACCGCGCCAGTCTGCCCCAGGCGCACCCGCCCCGCCGGTGCGCTCCCGCCGCCGCTCGGGTCGCAGGCGCGCTCCGGCCGCCGCTCGGGTCACAATGGAGCCATGGCGAGCACCGGGACGGGCGAGGACGGCCCCGAGGTCCCCGACGACGACGGCGCCTCCGCGGCGGCTGCGTTCCGCGAGTTCATGGCCTCGAGCGGCGCCTCCGACGCCGCCGCCTCGCTCGCCGACCCCAACTCCGCCTGGCTGTCGAGCGAGGACCTCGCCGACGTCCGGCGCCGGCTGCCGATCCTCTACGTCGAGGCCGTGCCGGTGCGCCTCGACGGGATGGGCGTGGTCACCCAGGTGGGCATCCTGCTGCGCGCCAACGAGCGCGGCGCCATCACCCGCACTCTCGTGAGCGGCCGGGTGATGTTCGGCGAGACCCTCCGCGACGCGCTCTTCCGCCACCTCGAGAAGGACCTCGGCCCGATGGCCTTCCCGCAGCTGCCGCCGAGCCCGGTGCCGTTCTCGGTCGCCGAGTACTTCCCGATCCCGGGGCTCTCGGCCTACCTCGACGAGCGCCAGCACGCCGTCTCGCTCGCCTACGTCGTGCCGGTCACCGGCACCTGCGACCCGCGGCAGGACGCGCTCGAGCTCACCTGGATGTCGCCCGCCGAGGCGAGCTCGCCCGCCGTGCACGCCGAGATGGAGGGCGGGCGCGGCACGCTGCTGCGCGCGGCCCTCGCCTCGGTCGGCGTGCTGGGCTGAACCGGCCGGGTCTCGGGGCGCAGCTCCGGGCTACGGTGGCGCCATGAACTCCTCGCTCGTCCGCAGCATCCTGACCACCCTCGGCGTCGCCGCGATCGTGATCGGCGGCGTCTTCACCGGACAGGGCGCGGGTCTCATCCCGGGCAGCTTCATGACCGGCGACCCGACCTGGCTCGTGATCGGGCTCATCCTGGTGGCGGTCGGCGTCGTGCTGCTCGTGCTCGGCCTGCGCCGGCCGCGCCGGTAGCTCAGCCCTCGGGGAACCGCGCCCCGGTCAGCTCGAGCGCGAGCTCCCACAGCCGGGCCGCGTCCGGGGCGCTGCGCAGCGGCCGATAGAGCTCCTGCTCGGCCGGCGCCCCGCCGACCCGCCCCGGGCCGCGCGGACCGTAGAGCCGGCCCGGCTCGCCCGAGGTGGCGGCGAGCAGCGCGGGCAGCGCCGCGGACTCCGGGGTGCCTACGAGGATCCCCCGCCGCGACATCGCGCGGATCACCCGTACCGCCGTGGTGTCGCGTTCGCGCCCGAGCTCGGGCCGCGCGGCGAGCAGGGTCGTCGGGGCGACGCCGGGATGCGCGAGGTTGCTCGTGATCCCCCAGCCGTGCGCCGCGCTGCGACGCTCCAGTTCGAGGCCGAACAGCCCGAGCGCGATCTTCGACTGCCGGTAGGCGGCGTCGCCGTCGTAGCTGCGGCGCCAGTTCGGGTCGTCCCAGCGGATCCCGCCGCGGGCGGCCGCGACGCTCACCTGCGACGTCACGCGCGCGCCCCCCGCGCGCAGCAGCGGCAGCAGCCCGGCGACGAGCGCCACGTGCCCGAGCGCGTTGGTGCCGAACTGCAGCTCGAAGCCGTCCGCCGTCTCGCCGCGCGCGGGCGGCGTCATGAGCCCCGCATTCGCGACGAGCAGGTGGATCGGCTCCCCGCCCGCGCGCAGCGTCTCGGCGAGCGTCGCGACCGACGCGAGCGCGGCGAGATCCAGCTCGAGCAGCTCGAGCCGCGCCTCGGGCGCCGCCTGGCGGATCGCGACGACGGCGGCCTCGCCCTTGGCGGGGTTACGTACCGGCAGCAGCACCTGGGCGCCCGCGGTCGCGAGGCCGCGCGCGATGCGCAGGCCGATGCCGTCGCTCGCGCCGGTGACGAGCGCGCGGCGGCCGGTGAGGTCGGGCAGGGGGACGTCGATCGGGCGGGGCATGGGTCTCCTCGGTTCGGATGAGCCCTCAGCATGTGTCGGGCCGCGTCGCGCAACCAGGGCCTGGCGATCCCTGGCTGCGCGTCCGGGGCCGGGGGAGAATCGACGCGACCGGGAGGGACCATGCACGATCGCGCCGCGCTCGCCGCCTTCCTGCGCGCGCGCCGCGAGGCGCTGAGTCCCGCGGACGTCGGTCTGCCGCCAGGCGTGCGCCGCCGCGCCGCGGGCCTGCGCCGCGAGGAGGTCGCGGCGCTCAGCCACATGTCGAGCGACTACTACGCGCGGCTGGAGCAGGGGCGCGGACCGAAGCCCTCGGCCTCGATGCTCGCGGCGCTCGCCCTCGCGCTGCGGCTCACCGCCGCCGAGCGCGACCACCTGCTGCGACTCGGCGGCCAGGAGACCCCGAGCCGGCTCTCGACGCCCGAGCACCTGTCGCCGGGGCTCCTGCGCATCCTCGACCGGCTCGACGACACCCCGGCGGAGATCATCACCGAGCTGGGCGAGACCCTCCGCCAGACGCGCCTCGGGGTGGCGCTCACCGGCGACACGACCCGCTTCACCGGGCCCGAGCGCAGCATCGGCTACCGCTGGTTCGCCGATCCGGCGAGCCGCGAGCTCTACGCCCGCGAGGATCACGCGTTCCTCTCCCGGCTCTGGGCGTCCGGCCTGCGCGAGGCGGTCGGCCGGCACGGCCCGGGCTCGCGCGCCGACGAGCTCGCGCGGAGGCTGCTCGAGCGCAGCCCGGAGTTCCGGGAGGTGTGGGATCGGCAGGAGGTCGGCCTCCGGCCGCGCGAGCTCAAGCGCTTCGCGCACCCCGAGGTCGGGCGGCTCGAGCTCGGCTGTCAGAGCCTCGTCGACCCCGACACCGGGCACGCGCTGCTCGTCTACACCGCCGCGCCGGGCAGCGAGAGCGCCGAGAAGCTGCGCCTGCTCGCCGTCGTCGGCGACCAGCAGCTCGTCTGATCGCCGCGCCGATAGCTCAGCTTCCGGCGGGCCGTCCGGCGCGCCGTCCGCCGCGACGGGGGGTGCCCTGCCCAGCGCCCGCGCCGCCGGCGTAGCCGGAGCCGGATCCGCCCGAGCGGTAGACGGGCACGCTGCCGCCGCGCGTCGAGCTCGACCGGGTCGCCGACCCGGCGGAACCCGCGGCGGCGCCCGAGCGGCGGCGACGTCGACCGCCGCCGGTCGAGCCGGAGCCGCTCGCGCCGGAACCCGTCGCGCCCGAACCCGTCGCACCGGAGCGGGTCGCACCGGAGCGGGTCGATCCGGCGGTGCCGGATCCGCGCCCGCCGGCGGCCCCGCCGCCCTGGCGCGCCTCGCGCGCCGCGCGCTTGCGCTGCGCGTTCGCGCCCTGCGAGCGACCGCCCTGGCCCTGCCCGCGCGCGGGCGCGGCCGCCTTCGGGGCGGGGGCGACGTACGCGGCGACCTCGCCGACGAGGGCCAGCACGGCCTCGGAGTCGGCGGTCACACGCTCGAGCGGCGCCCCGATCTTCGCGGCGCGCAGCATCGCCGCGACGTCGCGCTCCTCGGCGGGCAGCACGAGCGTGACGACGTCGCCTTCGGCGCCCGCGCGCGCGGTGCGACCCGAGCGGTGCAGGTAGGCCTTGTGCTCGGTCGGCGGGTCGACGTGCACCACGAGGGCGACGTCGTCGACGTGCACGCCGCGCGCCGCGACATCCGTCGCCACCAGCACCCGCGCCGTGCCGGCCGAGAAGGCGGCGAGGTTGCGCTCGCGCTGCGGCTGGCTGAGGTTGCCCTGCAGGTCGACCGCGGGGATCCCCGACTCGGTCAGCTCGCGGGCGAGCCGCTTCGCGCGGTGCTTGGTGCGCACGAACAGGATGCGCCGGCCGGTCCCGGAGGCGAGGGTGCGCACGAGCTCGGTCTTCGCGGTCGGGTCGGTGACGCCGAGCACGTGGTGGGTCATCGCGGCGACCGGGCTGTTCGCCTCGTCGACCGAGTGGGTCGCGGGGTTCTGCAGGAAGCGGCGCACGAGCTTGTCGACGCCGTTGTCGAGCGTCGCGCTGAACAGCATCCGCTGCCCGACCGCCGGGGTGGCGGCCATGATGCGCGTGACGCCGGGCAGGAAGCCGAGGTCGGCCATGTGGTCGGCCTCGTCGAGCACGGTGATCTCGACCGCGTCGAGGTGCACCTGACCCTGCTGCATGAGGTCCTCGAGGCGCCCCGGGCAGGCGACGACGATGTCGACGCCGCGCTTGAGGGTCGCGATCTGCGGGTTCTGCGAGACCCCGCCGAAGATCGTCATCGTGGTGAGGCCGTAGGCCTTCGCGAGCGGCGCGAGCACGGCGTCGATCTGGGTCGCGAGCTCCCGGGTGGGGGCGAGCACGAGACCGAGCGGCCGGCCGCCGCGGCGCGGTCCGCCGGCGAGGCGGGTGCCGAGACGGGCGACCATCGGGAGGCTGAAGGCGAGGGTCTTGCCGGATCCGGTGCGACCCCGGCCGAGCACGTCGCGGCCCGCGAGGGTGTCGGGGAGGGTGTCCTCCTGGATCGGGAAGGCCTCGGTCTTGCCGGAGGCCTGGAGCACCTCGAGCAGCGGGTAGGGCACGCCGAGCGTGCGGAAGTCGGTGGGCATGAGTGGTTTCTCTCCGGGCCCGCTGGCGCGGGCCGGTCGTGGCCGCGCGGAGGCGGCTGCGGTGGCCTCCGGGCGGGATGCCGGGAGGTTCGCCGTACGAAAGATGTCAGCCGGCATCCGACGCGATCCGCTCGGGGAGCGGGTCGCCGCGGGCGGCGAGGGAAGCGTTCTACGACGCGAGAAGCGCTGCTTTCCGTGAGGAGCGGGCGCTGCCAGTGGACCCAGACTACCAGGCCGGGCGGATCACGCCGCCGCGGGGTCCGTCGCGACGGTCTCGCCCACCGGGATCGGCACCTCGGTCGTGTCGCCCGGGGGGCGAGCGGGCAGGCCCACGCGGGGTCGTAGGCGCACGAGGGGTTGTAGGCGAAGTTGAGGTCGATCACGATCGCTCCGGTCTCCGCGTCGCTGCCGAGATCGGCGCCCTTGATCGTGTCGAGCAGGTAGCGCCCGCCCCCGTAGGTGCCGCCCGGGCGGCCGGCGAGCCCGTCCTTGATCGGCAGGAACAGCCCGCCGCCGTACCCGGTGTGCCGCCACACGTCGAGGCGGCCGACCCCCGGCACGTCGACGACGCCCTCGCGGGCGTAGTGCACCGTGCCGTCGGTGCCGGTCTCGAAGCCGAACGCGGCCGGCCCCTCGTCGAGGGCTCGGTCGGGGCCGAGCAGCGGCAGCTCGAAGCGCCAGGCGGGGTCGTAGTCCGCCACCGGCAGCCCCGCGAACCCGGCGCGCTGCTCGGGCAGCAGGGGAGACGCGGGATGCGTCGCGAACAGCGCGTCGCGCCCGGCCCGCCAGTGAGCGTGGGCCGCCGCGGGATCCCTGGGCCGGCCCGGCGCGCCCGCGAGCTCGCGCACCTCGGCGTAGAGCGCGAACACCCGCCGCCGCCAGTCGACCACCTCGAGGTGGCTCACGCCGTGGTCGGCTTCCAGGTGCTCGCCAGCTGCCGGATGCGCGCCCCGCGCCCCTGCCACGCCGACCAGAGCACGGGCCACGCCGCCGCGCTCAGCACGCCGGCCGAGAAGTCCAGCCGGTCGCGGTAGAGGGTTCCGCCGCCGGGTGCGGGGGAGACCGCCATGCGATGGCGCCAGGTGCGCACCAGGCCGAGCGCGCCGCTCGTGGGGCCGCCGTGATCCTCGAGGATGCGGGCGTCGCCCCGGTCGTAGATCGAGATGGCGACGGTCTGCTCGCCGAGCGGGATCGTGCCCCACAGCGCGCTCACCCGGCACGGCAGCTCGTCGCCGTCGCGCCAGAACTCGGGGAAGCCCTCGTCGGCGAGCGGTTCGAGCGCGAGTGCCGGGGCGTACAGCTCGCGCAGCACGCGCGGCGAGCGGATCGCGTCCCACGCCGCCTCCGGCTCGCAGTCGAGCACCTGCTTGAGTCCCACGCGCATGCGCCCAGTCTGCGGCATCGCGCAGCGACACGCCCCCCCTTCGGGTCGCGCCCGAGGGGGGACATGTGCCGTCTTCCCAGCCGCTTCTAAGGTCGAGGAGGCGGCCGACGCGTCAACACCCGCAGCGTCGGCTCAGCGTCACCCGGGCTTTCGGGAGCCCGGAACCCGACGGTCCCGTGCGCCCCCGTGCGCGGAACCGAGTGAGGATCACCTGAACGTGCCCAGCCCCCGTGCCCGCGCGCGCGCCGAGCGACGACGCCCCGCGCTGTTCGTCGCCCTTCTCGGCGTGATCTCGGCGCTCGTCGCGCCGCTCGTCGCCGTGACGCCCGCCGCCGCCGACGACGTGCTCGCGCCCGTGCTGGTGCAGTTCGCCAAGGACGCCTCGCCCGCCGCCCCCGACGCCGCCTCGGCCGGCGAGACGGTCACCTTCACGTTCACCATCAACTGCTCCTCGCTCGACACCGACTGCGTCGGCGCCACGATCGTCGACGACGTGCCCGCGCCCCTCGTGCTGCAGAGCGTCTCCGGCGCCGGCGCGACGGTGCCCACGTCGCTGACCACCTCCGGCAACCACTTCGAGCTGGCCTTCCAGGAGGACCTCGACTCGGGCGGCGTCGGCCTGCAGGCCGGCCGCATCGTCTCGGTCAGCGCGACCACGACCGTGCCCGCCGACCTCTCGGCCGACTGGGACGGCGTCACGATCACCAACACCGGCTACGTGCACGTCGACAACCTCGACAGCGACCAGCAGGACGACGCGCAGGTCGTCTTCTCGGTGCCGCTCGTACGGCAGGCCGGCGTCACCGCCGCGGTCACGCCCGACGCGCTGAGCGCCGTCGTCGGCCGCACCGCGCAGCTCGCGGTCTCGGCCCGCAACCTCTCCAACGGCAGCGTCGACGAGCTCGCCGTGCAGGTCCCGCAGAATCCCGGCGTCGACGTCTTCGACGCGGCCGCGATCACCTCGCTCGACGCGGTGCTACCCGCGGGCGCCGACGCGGTGCGCGTCGACTGGTTCGACGGCAGCTGGCACACCGGCACCGCGGCGGCCACCGCCGCGCTCCCGAGCGGCGTCGACCCGAGCCTCATCCAGGGGCTGCGGCTCGTCTTCACCGGCTCCGGCGCCGGGGTCGCGCGCGGCGCCGAGGCACAGGTGCACGTCGGGCTCGCCCTGCGCGGATCCGTCGCCGCCCTCACCGACCCGACCGTGTACCACGAGGTCGCCGCGGCGTGGGTCAGCGAGGGTGGAGTCCAGAGCTCCACTGCGACCTCCGACGCGACCCTCACGGTCTCGCCCGCGGCGGTCTCGCCGCTGGCCCAGTACCGCATCGCGCCGAGCGACCTCGTCGGCGGCGACGACGTCACCGTCACGCTCACCGCGCGCAACGCGGGCGACTTCGACCTCGCGCGGATGACCCTCGAGACCCCCGGCGCGACCGGCGCCGACCTGAGCGCGCTGGGCCTCGAGTTCGTCGACTGGGTCGCCGCCGACGTCGAGTGGCCCGTCGACGCGGAGCGCCTCGAGGTCGCCTACCGCTACGCCGACGGCACCGGCTTCGAGGCCGCCGTCGCGACCACCACGCGCGACACCGTGCCCGCCCCCGAGACGGGGCGGGTCGTCGTGGGCATCCGCGCCGAGTTCACCGACACCTCCGGCGCCCCGATCGGCTCCGACCAGTACGCCGTGCTGCCCTTCACCGCGCACACCGCCGCCGTCGCCGCCGACACCGTCACGACCGGCACCCTCGACCTCGAGGTCGAGACCGACGACGGCATCGTCGCCACCACGAGCGCGAGCGACGACCTGGTGCGCCGCACCGCGCGCGTCGGCGCCCGCGCCGGCAAGATCTTCAGCCCCACCTCGGTCTACGGCGTGCCCGGCGCGACCGCGCTCGTGTCGCTGCCCTCCGGGGTGCTCGCCGCGCCCAGCGGGCCGCTCGACACCGGCGGATCGACCGTCGGGGCCACCCGCCTCGAGGTGAGCGACCCCGCCGCGCCGGGAGCCGCGCCGAGCGCGTTCTGGAACATGTTCGACGCGTCGGCGATCAGCGCGACCGAGATCCCCGCGAGCGCCGTCGTCGACATCGAGTACTGGGACGGCACCCAGTGGCAGGGCCTCGCCGGCGCAACCGGTCTGACCGGTCCCCGCTTCTTCAGCCTCAGCCTGAGCCCCGCGCAGAGCGCCGCGGTGCAGGGCCTGCGCTTCGTCTACACCCCGCGCACCCCCTCGGTCGAGCTGCCGCCCGCCTTCAGCGCCCAGCCGAACGTCAAGGTCACCCTGCGCTCGCAGCTGCGGGACGGCACCGGCAGCGTCACCGACGCGATCGGGGCGAGCGACCTCAGCCTCGACAACACCGTCGCCGCGATCGTCGACAACCCCTCGGCCACGCCCGCGAGCTCGCGCGACGAGCTCACCCGATCGCTCACCGTCATCTCCCTGGGCGGCGGGGGCAGCGGCGGCAGCGGCGGCGGGTCGATCCCGATGGCCGACAAGGCCTGGCAGCAGGTGCCGGCCAACAGCGCGGTCGCCGTCAAGGCGCGCTCGGGCGAGCAGGCGACCGCGACGCTCTCCTGGGGAACCGGCGGCATCGGCTTCGACTCAGTCGTCGTCGCCGACCCCGCCGAGGATCCGGCGATCACCGACCCGGCCGACACCGTCTTCGAGGCCTTCGACCTGGTGCGGATCGCGCCGATCAGCTCGAGCGACGACCCGCTGCTGCGCTACGACGCGATCTCCGCCGTCGAGCTCTACCTGCCCGGCAGCGGCTGGGTCGCCGCGAGCGGCAACCCCTGTGCGGGCTCGGCGTGCGACGGCGCGTTCCCCGGGTACACCCTGAGCGCCTCCGAGAGCGCGCAGGCCACCGGCGTGCGCCTCGTCGTCGTCGAGAGCCCCACCCGGGCCTCGCGCCTGGGCAGCGACCCCAACGCCCCCTCGGTCGGCAGCGGCGTGGCGGCGATCTCGGCGATCGGCCGCGACCTCGACCTCGTCTTCCAGGTGCGCGACACCCGCCGCTCCGACGGCTCGGCCGTGCTCGGGGCGACGCGCGGCGCGACCTACAACCAGGGCTCGGCCGGCGTCGTGAGCAACAGCTCGCGCGTCGAGGGGCGCGACGCGAGCGACACGGTGCTCGTGAGCGACGAGGCCGCCTCCGACATCCTCGTGATCGACACCCCGCTCAACGTGAGCGGCAGCAAGCAGTGGCTCGACGGCCCGCTGGGTACCCCTCCGGCCGGCACCCCGCAGGATCTCTACCCGACCGCGCGCGTGCGCCTCACGGCGCAGAACAGCTCCGCCACCCGGGTCGACAGCCTCGCGATCGTGGACCCGGTGGACGGTACGACGCCCTTCGATGCGGTCGACCTGACCGCCATCCGCACGATCACGGTCCCCTCCGGCGCGACCTCGACGACGGTCACGATCGACTGGGCAGCCGGCGGCTCGACCGACTACACCCGCGCGCAGGCGCTCGCCCTCACCGCGACCGATCTCGCCGACGCGGTCGGCATCACCGTCACCCACACCGGCCGGATCGCGAGCGGCGCGACCGCTCGCGTCGACCTCGACACCCGACTGCGCGAGAACCTGCGCGGCACCACCACCCGCGTCGACGGAGCGGTCAGCCCGGTGCTCAACACCGCCGACGCGGTCGTGCGCGATCCGGGCGGCACCGTGGCGCCCACCGGGGGAGCGACCGACAACGTCATCGTCGACGCCTCCTCGGCCTCGATGACGGTCGAGACCCTCGACTACGGCGTGACCGCCGGCAAGCGGATCGTCGCCGCCACGAGCTCGACCGACACCGACCCCGCCGTGCAGTACGACGGCGACTCGCGTCAGGCGACCGTGACGCTCACCGCGCAGCCCGATGGCAACGTGCGCACCAACCGACTCGTCGTCGTCGACGACAGTGCCAGCTTCTGGAACGCCTACGACTTCAGCGGCTTCGCCGGCTCGAGCCTCGCCGCGCCGATCGACCGCGTGCAGGTCGACGCGCTCGTCGGCATCGACTACGTGATCGACTCCGGCACCGGGGCCATCAGCGCCGAGTGCTCAGGCGACGCCGACCTCACCGCCTGCTGGGTCGCCGGCACCCCGAGCAGCTCCTTCGCGCTGCCGACCCTCCCGCCGGGCACGCTGATCTCCGACGTGCGCGGCCTGCGCTTCACCTTCACCACCGCGAGCGGCGGGGTGTGGGAGCGGCCGTACAACCCGCTGCAGTCGATCGCCTTCCACGTCGACCGGCGCACCACGCTCATCGCCCCCGCCGGCGACCCCGTGCCCTCGACGCTGTACGTCTACCCCGACCCCGCACCGGGTGAGACCGAGCGCGGCGTCTACACCGACGACGTGCAGGTGACCGCGAGCGGCGGCGAGCCCGATGCGGCGCCGCTGTGGACCGCGACCGACGGTGCGAGCGCGCAGATTCTCTTCCAGCACCGCCCGGCGCGCGTGAAGGTCGTGAAGAGCCCGTTCGGGGCGCTCACGCTCGGCGCGCCGATCCCGTACACGATCACGGTCACCAACACCGGCAGCGGGCAGGACCGCGCGCTCGCCGAGGTCGTCGTCACCGACACCCTGCCGGTCGACGGCTCGGGCCCGATCCTGACGCTCCCGAAGGACCCCGACACCGGTGCCCCGGCCGACCCGTCGACCGTCTTCAGCTACCACCTCTACAACGCCTCGGGCACCGAGCAGGCCACGCCGACGGTCACCGCGACCCTCGCGCCCGCCGGTCCGAGCGGCCAGGAGCTCACCTTCGAGCTCGCGGGCACGCTGCCGCTGGGCTGGCGTCTCGAGATCGACGCGCCGCTCGTGTTCCGCGACCTCCTGGTCGCCGGCACCACGGCCCTCAACTCGGTCACCGTCACGAGCGACCAGCCCTTCGACACCTGCGACTCGACCACCGACGTGACGACCGACAACGCCACGCAGACCGAGGTCGCCTCCTGCTCGAGCTCGACCCGCGTGTGGCCGCTGCCGAGCGCGCCGATGACGATCGTCAAGGGGGTGCGCGGCGACGCGGCGGGCCCGCTCGACACCGACGGCACGCCGCTCATCGACCCCGACACGGGCGAGGTCTACGACGACCTCGGGATCCTGAAGACCGTCACGAGCAACCCCACCGACTGCTCGACCCCGTGGCTCACCGTGGCCGGCGAGGACTACTACCGCTACCCCTGCGTGCCGATCACCCGCCCCGGTGGGCAGGAGGAGTGGATCGCGCAGTTCACCAACAGCGGCAACATCCCGGTCGCGCAGGTGGTCGCGATCGACGTGCTGCCGACCGCCAACGACCAGGGCGTCATCATCGCCTCGTCGCGCGGCTCCAAGTGGACACCGACGCTCACGAGCTACCCGGTCGTCGACGGCCTGCCGGCGGGCTCCAGCTATCGGGTCTACTACGTCGACCAGGCGGGCATCGCGACCCCGCGCTGCAACGGCGCCGACATCCAGAACGAGATGGGCATGACGCCCACCTCCGACCCGCCGATGGTCGCCTCGTACCAGGACTGCCTCACCGACACCTCCGCGCCCGACGACCTGCCCAGCCGCGCGGCCGCCTGGACGCTGCTCGACCCCTCGGCCGACGCGGCGACCCTCGCGAGCGCCGTCGCGCTCAAGTTCGTGATCGAGTCGCCCGACGGGCTCGCCCCCGGTGCCGGCATCGCGGTGCGCTACACCTCGCGCACCGCCGCCGTGCCCGAGCTGCCCGAGACCGACGCGAACCTCGCGCGCGACTCGGTGGCCTACAACTCGATCGCCGGCGCCGCGGTCGGCGTCGACGGCAGCGAGGACCTGCCCTACCGCTTCGTCGCCGAACCGCGGAAGGTCGGCGTCGCGCTCGCGACCGGCTCCCTCGAGCTCGCGAAGACCGTCACCGGCGCCGGGTCGAGCTTCGCCGGGTCGAGCTTCCAGCTCGCGCTCGACTGCACCTCGGCCGGAGAACCGATCGCCCTGAAGCACGCCGACGGCAGCGCTCGCTCGCCGTTCACCGTGAGCGGCGACGGCACCGTGCTCACCGTGACCGGGATCCCGCTGTACGCGCAATGCGCCGTGAGCGAGGCCCGCGACTACGGGCAGACCGACTCGACGGCGAGCTCGTCGACGCTCACCGCGCGCGCGCCCGACTCCAGCCCGAGCACCGTCTACGCGCCGCACCCCGCGTTCGACGCGCGTCCCGCGCTCGAGCGCGACACGATCAGCAACCGCTACGGTCTCGCCGGCTTCACGGTGGGCAAGACCGTCGACAACGGCGGTGCGGTCGACCAGGACGGCACCCCGATCGTCTACCAGAGCCCGCAGTTCCGCGCGGTGTGCACCTTCGACAACGGAGCCGGCGCGACGACGGTGCTCGACAGCGGTACGTTCACGCTCGCGGACGGCGCGACCCGCGACTTCACCGGGCTCCCGGCCGGCGCGGACTGCACCGTGACCGAGACCAACCGACGCGGCGCCCCGACCACGACGAGCGTCGCCACGCTCGGCGGCGTCGCGCAGACCGCGGGCGGGTCGGCCTCGACCTTCACCCTGCTCGAGAACGGCGCGGGCGACGCGATCCGCAACCGGGTCGACTTCACCAACGTCTACGCCGTCGGCTCGCTCACCGTCACCAAGGCGGTCACCGGCGCGGGCGCCGCCTACGGCGACGGCGTCTTCACGGTGCACGTGACCTGCACGCGCTCCACCGCGACGCCGACCACCGTCTGGTCGGATGACCTCGTCTTCAGCACGGGCACGACGCTCACGGCGACGATCGACGACATCGCCGCCGGAGCCTCCTGCGCGATCACCGAATCGACCGCGAACGCGGCCGGCGCGACGGCGATCACGCTGCCGACGAACGCGACGATCCCCACCGCCGGGAATATCGCGCGCACGGTCACCAACCGCTTCGACCTCGCGACGCTCGTCGTGAGCAAGCAGGTGGCGACGAACGCGGTCGACGCCGACGGCGACCCGGTGTACCCGGCGGGCGACTTCGCAGCCGCCGTCTCCTGCACCTTCCAGGGCGACGCCGTCTACGCGACGGGCTACGGCCCGGGCACCCCGATGGCCTTCGCGCTGCGTCACGGCGACAGCGTCGCGCTCGCCGGGCTGCCCGCCGGCGCGATCTGCACCGTCGAGGAGACCGAGGACCAGGGCGCCGACTCGACCGACATCCGGGTCGCGATCGCCGGAACGACCGTCTCGACCGCGGGCACGAGCGCCACGACGGGCGCGCTCGCCGCCGACGGATCCGGCGCCGCCGCGCGCAACAGCGCGACGATCGTCAACCGCTACGGCGTCTCGAGCTTCACGATCGCCAAGAGCGAGATCGGCGGGGCCGCCGCCCAGTTCGGCGCGCCGACCGTCACCGCGCACCTCACCTGCGTGACCGGCGACGGCGTGACCGCCTACGACGGCGACGTCAGCGTCCCGGCCAACGGCTCGACCACGGTCGACAACCTCGCCGACGGCTCGACCTGCGACGTGGCCGAGGTCGACCCGGCGGGCACCGGCGCGGACGCGTGGCGCATCCTCGACGCGGCCTCGAACCCGATCGACGGCACCGGGATCGCCATCACGGCGAGCGCGCCCGGTCGCGTCACGCTCGAGAACAGCTACCTCACGGGCGCCGTCACGGTCACGAAGACCCTCGTCGGCGCGGCGGCCGCGCAGTACGGCGTCGGGCCGTTCCTCGTGAGCCTGCTGTGCGAGCGCGACGGGCAGACCATCGTGCTGCCCGGCGGCCCCTCGCGCTCGCTCACACCCGCCGCCCCTACCGTGACCTTCACGGGCATCGCCTCGGGCGCCGCGTGCCGCCTGGTCGAGGTGGACGGTGCGGGCGCGAGCTCGAGCCGCATCCTCGACGAGGGCGGAGCCGAGCTCGTCGACGACGCGGGCACCGGCGTGACCTTCACGGTCACCGTGGACCCCACGAGCGGCGACGACCAGACCCAGCCGGGCTACACGATCGAGAACCGATTCGAGCCGGCCGGCCTCACGGTGACGAAGGCCGTGCAGTCCTCGGCGCTCGACGCGGCCGGGCGTCCGCTCGACTACGGCGTCTTCCCGGTCTCGGTGGTGTGCACCTTCGAGGGCGCGGAGGTCTTCGCCACCGGGTTCGACCTCGCGCACCCGATGGGCGCGTCGCTCGGCGACGGCGACGCGCTCGCGCTCGGCGGCCTGCCCGCGGGTGCCGAGTGCGCGGTGACCGAGACGACCCCGCGCGGCGCGCAGGTCTCGACCGTCGCGACGGTCGGCGGCGTCGCCACCTCGGCGACCGGGGCGAGCCGCACCGTCGTGCTGTCCGACGCGGTCTCGGGCGACACCGTCGCGCTCACCAACCGCTACGACGAGGGCGCGCTGCAGCTGACCAAGGCGGTCACCGGATCCGGCGCGAGCGCGTGGGGCGACCAGCCCTTCACGATCGACGTGGTCTGCACCGACACCCTCGCGGGCCTGGGCACCGTCTACGAGCGGGAGTTCACGCTGCACCGCGGCGACGCGCCGGTGACCCTCGAGCACCTCGCGGCGAGCGCCTCCTGCGCGGTCACCGAGACCGCGACCGGCGGAGCGACCTCGACCTCGATCGATGTCGGCGGCACCGTGACGGCGGGCACCTCGGCGACCGCCGCGGTGCCGGCGGCCGACACGGTCGACGTGACCGTCGACAACGTGTTCGACACGACCCAGGTCGCCGTCGAGAAGACCCTCACGGGCGACGGCGTCGCGCTCTACGGCGCGGGCCCCTTCGAGGTCACCCTCGACTGCACGCGCGACGTCGACGGCGCGACCCTGCCGGTCGCGATCCCCGGCGGCGCCACCCGCACCCTCGAGGGCGCGAGCGGCTTCCGTGCGAGCTTCGACGGGCTGCCGCGCGGCGCCGAGTGCACCGTCGACGAGACCCGCACGGGCGGGGCCAACGGCACGACCCTGTCGGCCGACTCCCTCACGCTCGCGAGCGCCGTCGAGCCGGTGACGATCGAGAACGAGTTCGTCACGACCGGCCTCGTCGTGACGGGCGAGGTCGAGGGCCCCGGCGCCCCGCTCTACGGCAACGGGCCCTTCCAGGTCACGCTCACCTGCACGCGCGACGTCGACGGCGTCGACGTGCCGATCGACGTGCCGGGCGGCGCCGAGCGCGAGCTCAGCGGCGGGGCCGGCATGACGACGACCTACGACGACCTGCCGGTGGGCGCCGAGTGCTGGGTGACGGAGACGCGCATGGCCGGCGCGAACGCCGTCGGCTGGGAGGGGTCGATGACCCCGGTCGGCCGCGGGGCGACGCCGCTGAGCTCCGCGACCCCGTGGGTCAGCGACACCTTCTCGCTGACCCCGAGCACGGTCACGCTGCGCACCGTCACCAACCAGTTCGGCCTGGGCGCCGTCACGGTCGCGAAGTCGATCGGCGGCTCGCTCGCCGACGCCCACCGCGCCGACGTCTTCTCCTCGAGCCTCGCCTGCACGCGTCAGGTCGACGGCGCGACCGAGGTCGTCGCGGTGCCCGGCGGTGCGACGCGCGACTTCGGCGTCGGCGACACGATCGAGTACCCGGACCTGCCCCAGGGCGCGGACTGCTCCTTCGCCGAGACGCGGGACGGCGGCGCGAGCCTGCGGGTGCTGACGAGCGGGATCCTGCCCGCCTCCTGGCAGATGACCGTCGCCGACGGCGCGACCGACTACCAGCTCGCGAACATGTACCTCTCGCTCGCCGAGACGGGCGTCTCGGCCGGGCTCGTGGCGATGCTCGCGGGTCTGCTGCTGACGGTCGGCGCTGCTGCCGCCGGCCGCGGGCGCCGCGGAGCGGGCGGGCGCCACGTGATGGGTCGCTGAGCGTCGGCGGGGCGCGGGAATGCCCGCGCCCCGCCGGTGTTGGACTCGGCAAGCGGGGCGACCGAGCAGCCGCCCGCGCCTCCGCATCCCGCGGATCGAAGGAGGAGTCATGCCCCAGGCCGTGCTCAACGGGACCGTCATCGCCGAGGCCCCCGAATCCGACGTTCTCCACATCGAGGGCAACGTCTACTTCCCGCCCTCGAGCGTGAAGAGCGAGTACCTCGCCGAGAGCCCCACGCCGTACACCTGCCCGTGGAAGGGCGAGTGCCAGTACTTCACGGTGCTCGACCCCTCGACCAGCCAGTCGTATCAGGACCGCGCGTGGAGCTACCCGCACCCGTACCCGACCGCGTTCGACCGCGTCGGCGCGGACTTCTCCGACTACGTCGCCTTCTGGAAAGAGGTGCAGGTCAGCTGACCTGCGGGCGGGTTCGTCCGGAAGCGGGCGGGCCCGTCACACCGCGCCGGTGCGCACCCGCTCGGCGTGGATGCGCTCGCGATGCGCGCGCACCTTCGCCCGGTTGCCGCAGCGCTGCATCGAGCACCAGCGGCGCGAGTCGGTGCGGGATTCGTCGCGGTAGACGAGCCGGCAGTCCTCGGCGCCGCAGCGGCGGATCCGCCCCTCGCCGCGGGCCGCGAGTGCGCCGACCGCCTCGCGGGCGAGGCTCGACAGCGCGGCGGAGACCCGCACCCGCGCCGCCCCGGCGCGGCGTTCGCCGCCCTCGAGCGCGGGGGGCACGTCGGGCAGGGCCGCGAAGAGGTTGAGGGTGTCGACGTCGTCGGGCGCGAACGGCGCGCCGTCGGCGGCGGTCGCGTAGAGCCGCGCGAGGGCCCCGCGCAGTTCGAGCGCGTCGACGAGGTCGCGCTCGGTCGCATCCGAGGCGTCCAGGCCGGGGATGCGCTCCGCGAGCCAGTGCCCGAGCTGCGCCGCAGTGGCCAGCAGCTCGCCCCCGCCGGCCTCGCCCGCGAGCGGGCCGGTGTAGGCGAAGTCGAGGCTCTCGGCGCCCGCGTCGAGGAACCAGCGCGGACCCTCGCGCGGGCTCAACCATTGCCCGGTGCTCATGTGACCAGCCTCGGAGGTTACCGGAGCCTCCCCGCCGAGGCGCGGCGCGTGTTCAGCGGATGTTCAGGTTCGACGCTCGAGGTCACGCGCTCTGGGCGCGGCGCTGCCAGGTGATCCCGAAGCGGGGGTCGAATCGCCGCGAGCAGCGCGCGCAGGACAGCGCCCGCTGCGGGCGGCGGTACCGATAGTGCACGTGGCCGTTCGGGCAGATGCCGACCCAGGGCGCGAGATCCTCGGCGATCGGCCCATCGTGCAGGCGCGAGCCGACGTAGCCGAGCTCGCGCGCCGCGCGCTTCCACGCCGCGCCGTGCCCGGCCCGCGGCCCCGCGATCGCGTGCGCCACCTCGTGCAGCAGCACCTGGTGGATGTCGTCGTCGTCGAAGCGCTCCGCGAGGTGGCGGGAGACGGTGATGCGCTGCCGGCCGTAGTCGCACTGCCCGGCGCGGGTGCGGGCGCGGTCGAAACCGAAGCTCCAGCGCTCCGGGTCGAGGTGCATCCGGATCAGCGCGTCCGCCCAGACCCGCACCCGGTCGAGGTCGGCCATCAGAGCCCCGCCATCAGTCCGAGCCGTCCGCCGTGCCGACGCCGGCCGCCGGGGCCAGACGGATCTCGACGATCCGGTCGTCGCCCGGCCGGGGGGATCCGCGCCCGTCGGTGTTGTTGGTGAGCGCCCAGAGGGTGCCGTCGGGCCCCGGCACGACGTCGCGCAGCCGGCCGAGCTCGCCGACGAAGCTCGCCGACGCGGCGGCCGCGCCGGTCTCCGGGTCGACGTCGATCGCCCAGAGCCGCTGCCCGCCGAGCCCGGCGAGGAAGAAGGTGCCGCCCACCCGCGCGAGCCCGCTCGGGCTCGCCTCGTCGGTCGGCCACTGCACGAGCGGATCGACGAAGCCCTGCTCCTCGCCGCCCCGCCCCTCGACGATCGGCCAGCCGTAGTTGGCGCCGGGCTCGATGCTGTTGAACTCGTCCCAGGTGTCCTGCCCGAACTCGGCCGCGTAGAGCTGCCCGTCGTCGTTCCAGGCGAGACCCTGCGGATTGCGGTGCCCGAGCGAGTACACGTACGAGCCGCGCGTCGGGTTGTCGGCGGGCACGACGCCCTCCGGGCTCATCCGCAGGATCTTGCCGTTCAGGGAGGCGGGATCCTGCGCGCGCTCCGGCACCCCCGCGTCGCCGACCGTCACGTAGAGCATGTCGTCGGGGCCGAAGGCGATCCGCCCGCCGTCGTGGTTGCGCGCCTTCGCCAGGCCCGACAGCAGCACCTCGGGCGCGCCCAGCGCGAGCGCGCCGTCGACCGACTCGAGCGGCATCCGCACCACGCGGTTGTCGGCGGAGGTCGTGAGATAGGCGTAGAGCCAGCGGCCGTCGGGCGTGTTCCAGACCGCGAGCCCGAGCAGGCCGCCCTCGCCCTCGTGCACGACCCCAGGCACCGTGCCCACCAGCGTCGTCGCGCCGCCCTCGACCCGCAGCACCCGGCCCGAGTCGCGCTCGCTCACGAGCGTCGAGCCGTCGTTGAGCCGCACCATCGACCACGGCGCCGCGAGGCCGGTCACGACATCGATCGGATCGCCCAGCGGCGCGAGCGCGTCGGGCGGCGGGGCGAGACTCGGGCTCGCGCTCGGCGCGGGACCCGGCGGCTCGGCGCCCGTCGTGCAGGCCGCGAGCGCCCCAACCAGAAGCGCCGCGAGGGCGGCCGAGGCGAGGCGGGCGGAGGTCACCCTCGCAGGCTAACCCGGTGATCCGTCGTCGGAGCGCGCGCGATCCCGGTCGGCCGCGAGCGCCTCCGCGGCGCCCCGGCTCAGCTGGAAGATCGAGCGGTTGGGCGAGGGGGAGGGCACCGCGGTCGCGTCGGTCACGATCGGCGCGGACCCGATCCAGGCCGCGAGCTCGGCGCCGTGCACGAGCGCGGCCGGATGGGGGCCCCCGGCGAGCATCCGCCGCAGCCAGCTCTCGGGCAGGGTCTCGTGCGCGCCCAGCAGCACGAAGTTGCCGAAGCGGCGGCCCTTGAGCACCTGCTGCTCGGAGACGACCGCGACGTCGTGCAGCACGTGCCGGAGGGTCGCCGCCTGCGCACGCGCGAAGGCGGCCCCCGCGCCGTCGGCCGCGTTCACCAGCAGCAGGCCGCCGGGCGCGAGGAAGGCGGCGAGCTCGCGGTAGAACTCGAGGCTCGTCACGTGGGCGGGCACGCGCGCGCCGCCGAAGACGTCGACGATCACCAGGTCGCACGCGCCGTGCAGTGCCGCCGGCAGCCGCCCGAGCAGCTCGCGCGCGTCGCCGTACCGCACCCGGATGGCGGCGCCGCGCGGCAGCGGCACCGCCGCGCGCACGAGGTCGACGAGCGCCCGCTCGAGCTCGAGCACCTGCTGGCGCGATCCCGGCCGGGTCGCGTGCACGTACCGCGGCAGGGTCAGCGCGCCGGCGCCGAGGTGCAGCGCGGTGATCGGCTGCCCCGGCAGGCCGAGCAGGTCGATCGCGGTGCCCATGCGCTGCACGTACTCGTAGAACAGGTGCGTCGGATCGTCGGGGTCGACGTGCGACTGCGGGGTGCCGTCGACGACGAGCTCGAGGCCGTGGTCGCTGAAGCGATCGGGGCGGATCTCGGCGTGCAGACCGCTCGAGAGGGTCGCACCGGGGCGCTCGGTCACCCGACGATCATCGCGGATCGGGCCGCGCGCGGCACGGGGACGGTCGCTCGACGGCGCGTGAGAGGGAGCAGAGGGCCGCTTATAGACCCGATCGCGAAATCAGTCAAGGAATTCCTGGACATGTCGCCGCGTTCCGTCGTATGATCGAAGTTCGCGCCCCCACCCTCCCCTGTCGTCATATGGCGGACGACCGGCGCGCCCCGAAGATAGCGGCGGGGCCGGGATGGCATCCGGGTGGCGATTCTCACTGCCGAACCCATGACCGAGGCCTCGTGCCTTTCGGAGGTTGTTCCTTTTGGCTGCTGCCGCGCGCTCCGCGTCCACGTCCACCCCCTCCAGCCGCACCGCTCAGCGGCTCTCCTTCGCCAAGATCGCGGACACGCTCGCGGTCCCCGACCTGCTCGCCCTGCAGACCGAGAGCTTCGACTGGCTCGTCGGCTCGGAGGCCTGGAAGCAGCGCGTCGCGGACGCCGCGAAGTCCGGTGACGCCGGTGTCCCCGAGATCAGCGGTCTCGAGGAGATCTTCGAGGAGATCAGCCCGATCGAAGACCTCGGCGAGACGATGCAGCTGTCGTTCTCGAGCCCCGAGCTCGAGGAGCCGAAGTACTCGATCGAGGAGTGCAAGGAGCGCGGCAAGACCTACGCGGCGCCGCTCTACGTCAACGCCGAGTTCATGAACCACATGACCGGCGAGATCAAGACCCAGACGGTCTTCATGGGCGACTTCCCGATCATGACCGACAAGGGCACCTTCATCATCAACGGCACCGAGCGCGTCGTCGTCTCGCAGCTCGTGCGCTCGCCCGGCGTGTACTTCGAGGAGACGGTCGACAAGACCTCCGACAAGAACATCTACTCGGCGCGCATCATCCCCAGCCGCGGAGCCTGGCTCGAGTTCGAGATCGACAAGCGCGACCAGGTCGGCGTGCGCATCGACCGCAAGCGCAAGCAGTCGGTCACCGTCTTCCTCAAGGCCCTGGGCCTCACGAGCGAGGAGATCCTCGAGAAGTTCGCCGGCTACGAGTCGATCGCCTCGACGCTCGAGAAGGACACCGTCCTCACCAAGGAGGACGCGCTGCGCGACATCTACCGCAAGCTGCGTCCGGGCGAGCAGGTCGCCGCCGAGGCCGCGCGCGCGCTGCTGGACAACTACTACTTCAACCCGAAGCGCTACGACCTCGCCAAGGTCGGCCGCTACAAGATCAACCGCAAGCTCGGTCTCGAGGCGCCCCTCAAGGACTCGGTGCTCTCGGTCGACGACATCGTCGCCACGATCAAGTACGTCGTCGCGCTGCACGCGGGCCAGACCACCGTCCCGGGCATCCGCGACGGCAAGAAGGTCGACATCCGTCTCGACACGGATGACATCGACCACTTCGGCAACCGCCGCATCCGCGCGGTCGGCGAGCTCATCCAGAACCAGGTGCGCACCGGCCTCTCCCGCATGGAGCGCGTCGTGCGCGAGCGGATGACGACGCAGGACATCGAGGCCATCACCCCGCAGACCCTGATCAACGTGCGCCCCGTGAGCGCCGCGATCAAGGAGTTCTTCGGCACCTCGGCGCTCAGCCAGTTCATGGACCAGAACAACCCGCTCGCGGGTCTGACCAACAAGCGCCGCCTCTCGGCGCTCGGCCCCGGCGGCCTCTCGCGCGACCGCGCGGGCGTCGAGGTGCGCGACGTGCACCCCAGCCACTACGGCCGCATGTGCCCGATCGAGACCCCGGAGGGCCCGAACATCGGCCTCATGGGGGCGCTCGCGACCTTCGCGCGCATCAACTCCTTCGGCTTCATCGAGACCCCGTACCGCCGGGTCGAGAACGGCAAGGTCACCGGCAAGATCGACTACCTGACCGCCTCCGAGGAGGACGAGTTCGTCGTCGCGCAGGCCAACGCGCCGCTGACGAGCGACTCGAAGTTCGCCGAGGAGAAGGTGCTCGTGCGCAAGCGCGGCGGCGAGGTCGAGCTCGTGGCCGCGGCCGACGTCGACTACATGGACGTCTCGCCGCGCCAGATGGTCTCGGTCGGCACCGCGCTCATCCCGTTCCTCGAGCACGACGACGCGAACCGCGCGCTCATGGGCGCGAACATGCAGCGCCAGGCCGTGCCGCTGCTGCGCTCCGAGTCGCCGCTCGTCGGCACCGGCATGGAGCGGTACGCGGCCATCGACGCGCGCGACGTGATCACCGCCGAGAAGGCCGGTGTCGTCGCGGAGGTCTCGGCCGACGTCGTGACCATCCAGCTCGACGAGGGCGGCACGCAGGACTACTTCCTGCGCAAGTTCGACCGCAGCAACCAGGGCACGAGCTACAACCAGCGCGTGATCGTCGACGCGGGCGACCGCATCGAGGTCGGCCAGGTCATCGCCGACGGCCCCGCCACCGAGGACGGCGAGCTCGCGCTCGGCAAGAACCTCCTCGTGGCGTTCATGCCGTGGGAGGGCCACAACTTCGAGGACGCGATCATCCTCAGCCAGCGCCTCGTCTCCGACGACGTGCTCAGCTCGATCCACATCGAGGAGTACGAGGTCGACGCGCGCGACACGAAGCTCGGCAAGGAGGAGATCACCCGTGACCTCCCCAACGTGAGCCTCGAGCTGCTCGCCGACCTCGACGAGCGCGGCATCATCCGCATCGGCGCCGAGGTGAGCCCCGGCGACATCCTCGTCGGCAAGGTCACGCCGAAGGGCGAGACCGAGCTCAGCGCGGAGGAGCGCCTGCTGCGCGCGATCTTCAACGAGAAGAGCCGCGAGGTGCGCGACACCTCCCTCAAGGTGCCCAACGGCGAGGAGGGCACCGTCATCGGTGTCAAGGTCTTCGACGCGCAGGAGGGCGACGACGAGCTCGGCTCGGGCGTCAACCAGCGGGTCGTCGTCTACATCGCCCAGAAGCGCAAGATCACCGCGGGCGACAAGCTCGCGGGCCGTCACGGCAACAAGGGCGTCATCTCGAAGATCCTGCCGGTCGAGGACATGCCGTTCCTCGCCGACGGCACCCCGGTCGACGTGATCCTCAACCCGCTCGGCATCCCCGGCCGCATGAACTTCGGCCAGGTGCTCGAGACACACCTCGGGTGGGCCGCGAAGCAGGGCTGGAAGGTCGAGAGCACGGAGCCGTGGCAGGCCAAGCTGCCCAAGGAGGCCCGCGAGGCCGCCCCGGGCACGAAGGTCGCGACCCCCGTGTTCGACGGTGCGGCGGAGATCGAGATCGAGGGCATCCTCGACTCGACCCTGCCCAACCGCGACGGTGAGCGCCTCATCGGCTCGAGCGGCAAGACCCAGCTCTTCGACGGGCGCAGCGGCGAGCCGTTCCCCGACCCGGTGAGCGTCGGCTACATGTACATCCTCAAGCTGCACCACCTCGTGGACGACAAGATCCACGCCCGCAGCACCGGCCCGTACTCGATGATCACCCAGCAGCCGCTCGGTGGGAAGGCGCAGTTCGGCGGCCAGCGCTTCGGCGAGATGGAGGTCTGGGCGATGGAGGCGTACGGCGCCGCCTACGCCCTGCAGGAGCTGCTGACGATCAAGTCCGACGACATCCTCGGCCGCGTGAAGGTGTACGAGGCGATCGTCAAGGGCGAGAACATCCAGGAGCCCGGCATCCCCGAGAGCTTCAAGGTGCTCATGAAGGAGATGCAGTCGCTCTGCCTGAACGTCGAGGTGCTCGCGGCCGACGGAAGCGTCGTCAGCCTCAAGGACACCGACGACGAGGTGTTCCGCGCCGCCGAGGAGCTCGGCATCAACATCTCCACCCGCTTCGAGACCTCGTCGATCGACGAGATCTGACCCGGGCCCGCATCGGATTTTCACGAGATTCTTCGAGAGAGATAACGCACACGTGATCGACACCAACTCCTTCGATCAGCTCCGCATCGGGCTGGCCACCAGCACGGACATCCGTGCCTGGTCCTACGGCGAGGTCAAGAAGCCGGAGACCATCAACTACCGCACGCTCAAGCCCGAGAAGGACGGCCTGTTCGGCGAGCAGATCTTCGGACCCAGCCGCGACTGGGAGTGCTCCTGCGGCAAGTACAAGCGGGTGCGCTTCAAGGGCATCGTCTGCGAGCGCTGCGGCGTCGAGGTCACCAAGAGCTCGGTGCGCCGTGAGCGGATGGGCCACATCGAGCTCGCCGCTCCGGTGACCCACATCTGGTACTTCAAGGGCGTTCCCTCGCGCCTCGGGTACCTGCTCGACATGGCGCCGAAGGACCTCGAGAAGGTCATCTACTTCGCCGCCTACATGGTCATCTCGGTCGACGAGGACGCTCGTCACCAGGACATGCCGGGCCTCGAGAACGAGCTGCGCCTCGAGATCACCCAGCTCGAGAAGATGCGCGACGACCGCATCGCGGTGCGCCTGTCGGCGCTCGAGGAGGAGCTCGCGGCCCTCGAGGCCGAGGGCGCCAAGAGCGACCAGAAGCGCAAGGTCAAGGAGTCGGCCGAGCGCGAGATGGCGCAGACCCGCAAGGGCTACGACGAGCAGATCGGTCAGCTCGAGCGCGTCTGGGAGGAGTTCCGCAGCCTCAAGGTCGGCGACCTCAAGCCCGAGGACTCGGTCTTCCACGAGCTGCAGGACCGCTTCGGCCTGTACTTCGAGGCCCACATGGGCGCCGAGGCGATCCAGCGCCGCCTGCAGGACTTCGACCTCCAGGCCGAGTCGGAGGCGCTCCACGAGGAGATCGCCGGCGGCAAGGGCCAGCGCAAGATCCGCGCGATCAAGCGCCTCCGGGTCGTCAACTCGTTCCTGCAGACCGGCAACTCGCCGGCCGCGATGGTGCTCGACGTGGTTCCGGTGATCCCGCCGGAGCTGCGCCCGATGGTGCAGCTCGACGGCGGCCGCTTCGCGACCTCCGACCTCAACGACCTGTACCGCCGCGTGATCAACCGCAACAACCGCCTGCGTCGACTGCTCGACCTCGGCGCGCCGGAGATCATCGTGAACAACGAGAAGCGCATGCTGCAGGAGGCCGTCGACGCGCTGTTCGACAACGGCCGCCGCGGCCGCCCCGTCACGGGCACCGGCAACCGTGCGCTCAAGTCGCTCTCCGACATGCTCAAGGGCAAGCAGGGCCGGTTCCGCCAGAACCTGCTCGGCAAGCGCGTGGACTACTCGGGCCGCTCGGTCATCATCGTCGGCCCGCAGCTCAAGCTGCACCAGTGCGGTCTGCCCAAGCAGATGGCGCTCGAGCTGTTCAAGCCCTTCGTCATCAAGCGCCTCATCGACCTGCAGCACGCGCAGAACATCAAGAGCGCCAAGCGCATGGTGGAGCGCGCGCGCCCGCAGGTGTGGGACGTGCTCGAGGAGATCATCCGCGAGCGCCCCGTGCTGCTCAACCGCGCTCCCACGCTGCACCGCCTGGGCATCCAGGCCTTCGAGCCGCAGCTCGTGGAGGGCAAGGCCATCCAGCTGCACCCGCTGGTCTGCACCGCCTTCAACGCCGACTTCGACGGCGACCAGATGGCCGTGCACCTGCCGCTGAGCGTCGAGGCGCAGGCCGAGGCCCGCATCCTCATGCTCGCCAGCAACAACATCCTCAAGCCGTCCGACGGCCGCCCGGTGACCCTGCCCAGCCAGGACATGATCATCGGTCTGCACCACCTGACGACGCTGAACGAGGAGGCGGTGGGCGCCGGTCGTGCCTTCAGCTCGGTCGCCGAGGCGATCCTCGCGAAGGACCAGGGCACGCTCGACCTCAACGCGCCCGTGCGCATCCGGCTCGAGAACCTGCACCTCGCCGAGGACGAGGCCCCCGAGGGCTTCGTGCAGGGCTCGACCGCGCTGCGGGCGACCACGCTGGGGCGCGCGCTGTTCAACGAGACCCTCCCCGAGGACTACCCCTACGTGGAGGCCGTCGCCGACAAGGGCACGATCAGCTCGATCGTCAACGACCTCGCCGAGCGGTACCCGAAGGTGGAGGTCGCCGCGGCGCTCGACCGGATCAAGGACGCGGGCTTCTACTGGGCCACGCGCTCGGGGGTCACGGTCGCGCTGAGCGACATCGTCACGCCCGCCGACAAGGCGCAGATCATCGCCGAGCACGAGAAGCAGGCCGCCAAGGTGCAGGCCGACTACGACCTCGGCAAGATCGACGACGCGGACCGCCGCGCCGATCTGATCAAGATCTGGACCGAGGCGACCAACGAGGTCGCCGCGTCGATGCAGAAGGCCTTCACGAAGGACAACAACATCCACCGGATGGTGTCGTCGGGCGCTCGAGGCAACTGGCTGCAGGTGCGCAACATCGCCGGCATCCGCGGCCTCGTCGCGAACCCGAAGGGCGAGACGATCCCGCGCCCGATCATCTCCTCGTACCGCGAGGGGCTGAGCGTCGCGGAGTACTTCATCGCCACCCACGGTGCCCGCAAGGGCCTTGCCGACACCGCGCTGCGCACGGCCGACTCCGGGTACCTCACCCGTCGTCTGGTCGACGTCTCGCAGGACGTCATCATCCGTGAGGACGACTGCGGCACGAGCAAGGGTCTCGACCTGCCGATCGGCGAGATGGTGGACGGCAAGCTCGTCCGCGCCGAGAACGTCGAGAACTCGGTCTACGCGCGCACGCTCGCCGAGGACGTCACCGACGCCAAGGGCACCGTGATCGCGGAGGCCGGCTCCGACACCGGCGACGTCGTGCTCGACAAGCTCGTCGCGGCCGGCGTCGAGAGCGTCAAGGTGCGCTCGGTGCTGACCTGCGAGAGCGCCGTCGGCGTCTGCGCCGCCTGCTACGGCCGCTCGCTCGCGACGGGCAAGCTCGTCGACATCGGCGAGGCGGTCGGCATCATCGCGGCCCAGTCGATCGGCGAGCCCGGCACCCAGCTGACGATGCGGACCTTCCACCAGGGTGGATCGGCCGGCGCCGACGACATCACGCAGGGTCTGCCGCGCGTCACCGAGCTGTTCGAGGCGCGCACCCCGAAGGGGGCGAGCCCGATCGCCGAGGCGGCCGGACGCATCCACATCGAGGACACCGAGAAGCAGCGGCGGATCATCCTCACGCCCGACAACGGCGACGAGGAGCAGACCTACCCGGTGCTCAAGCGCGCGACCCTCCTCGTCGAGGACGGGCAGCACGTCGAGCTCGGCCAGCAGTTCGTGGTCGGCAACCTCGACCCGAAGGAGGTGCTGCGCGTGCAGGGCGTCCGCGCCGTGCAGAAGCACCTCGTCGACGGCGTGCAGGGCGTCTACCGCAGCCAGGGTGTGCCGATCCACGACAAGCACATCGAGGTCATCGTGCGTCAGATGCTGCGCAAGGTCACCGTGGTCGACCACGGCGAGACCGAGCTGCTGCCCGGCGAGATGGTCGACGGCGCGCGCTACCGCGAGATCAACCGCGCCTCGATGGTCGACGGCAAGAAGCCGGCCTCGGCCCGCCAGGAGGTCATGGGCATCACCAAGGCCTCGCTCGCGACCGAGTCGTGGCTGAGCGCCGCGTCCTTCCAGGAGACGACCCGCGTGCTCACGCAGGCCGCCATGGAGGGCAAGTCGGACCCGCTCGTCGGTCTCAAGGAGAACGTCATCATCGGTCAGCTCATCCCCGCGGGGACGGGCCTGCACACCTACCGCAACGTCAAGGTGGAGGCGACCGAGGAGGCGAAGGCCGAGCGCTACCCGAACCGCATCTTCGCGGACGACGGGGCGTTCAACGAGGCCGACCTGAGCTTCGTCGACTTCGACAGCTTCAGCTCGGACGACTACACCCCCGGCACCTACAACTGAGTGCCGAACCCGGAGGCCCCCGTCGCGATCGCGGCGGGGGCCTCCGGCGTTTCCCCGTGCGGTCGTCGTCGGGTGCCATCCCCCGCGGGGGAGAGCCCGGATCGACCGGAACGCCCCTCGGATAGACTCGGGCGCATGCCCGCGATCGCCGCCGCCGCGGGGTAGACGCGGTGTTCGCCTCCCGCCCGGCCGCCCCGGGCACCCTCGCCGGGTTCGCGGTCGTGACCGACCGGTTCGTGGGCCTGCTCGGCTCCGACAGCGACGCGGGCGTCGCGGTCGAGCTCTACCGGCTCCTCGAGGAGCCGACGACGCGCCTGTCCGACGTGCTCGACGTGTTCGCCTCGGTCGGGGCGATGCGGGCCTTCGCGCTCGTCGAGGTGCGCGATCCGGCACGGCGCGTGCTGCACGTCGCGGTCTGCGGCGATGTCGCGGTGGAGCTGCCCGGCGTCGACACGCCGTCCGCCGCCGAGCCGGGAGCGATCTGGTTCGACGGCGAGGTCCGCGGAGTGGAGAGCCTGCTGCTGCGGGTGGGGGTGCCCGACCCGCGCTCGAGCGTCGCGCTGCCGATCCGCCGCGGCGTCGTCGCGGCCGCGGAGGTGCGCTTCGACGAGGAGCACGACGCCCCGTCGACGCTGCGCGCCGAGGACGGCGTCCGCCTGAGCACGCAGTCGATCGAGCTGCCGCGCGCGGCCGAGGCGGATGCCGTGGGCACCGCGGCGCCGGACCCGGCCGCGTCCGGCGCGGGGGCGCCCTCGCCCTCGTGGCTGCTGCGGCTGCCCGACGGCGGGGAGCTCGAGCCGCGCTCCCGGCTCGTCTTCGGGCGGCGGCCGTGGCGCACGGATCCGGAGGAGACCGCGACCGGCTACGTGCTCGCCCCCTCGCCGCGCCGGGAGATCTCGTCGGTGCACCTCGAGGTCGCGCCGAACGGCGCCGAGCTGCACGCGCGCGACCTCGGATCCACCAACGGCACCCTCGTCGAGAGCCCCGGCCGGGCGCCCCGCCTGTTGCGCGACGGCCGCTCCACGATGCTGGCCGAGGGTGACGTGCTCGACCTCGGCGAGGGATTCCGGGTGCACGTCGGCCGGGGCGGGTGAGCATGCCCTCCCGTCGCCCCGCCCGCCCGCCGGTGCTCGCCGGGTACAGCTACGTGCGCCCGCTCGGCTCGGGCGGCTTCGCCGACGTCTACCAGTACCAGCAGGACATGCCGCGCCGGGTGGTCGCGGTCAAGGTGCTCGTCGACGACGCGATCGACCCCGAGGTGATCCGGGTCTTCAACGCGGAGGCCGACGTCATGGCCCGGCTCTCCGCGCATCCCTCGATCGTGAACATCCACGAGGCGAGCATCTCGAGCGACGGCCGGCCCTACTTCGTCATGGAGTACTGCCCCGATTCGATGAGCGCGCGCTACAAGCGCGGACCGCTCCCGGTGGCCGAGGTGCTCGACGTCGGCGTGCGGATGGCGGGCGCGCTCGAGACGGCGCACCGGGCGGGGGTGCTGCACCGCGACATCAAGCCCTCGAACATCCTCCTCACCGGGCTCGGCGCGCCCGTGCTCGCGGACTTCGGCGTCGCCACCGCGCTCGCCGGCGAGCACGACGAGGAGCAGGTCTTCGCGATGTCGGTACCGTGGAGCGCGCCCGAGGTGCTCGAGGAGGTCGACACCGGATCGGTCGCGACCGAGGTCTGGAGCCTCGGCGCGACGCTCTACACGCTGCTCGCCGGCCGGGCCCCCTTCGAGGCCCCCGAGCGGGAGCGCAACCGGCCCGAGCAGATGACGCCGCGCGTCGTGAAGGCGCGCTACACGCCGCTCGGCCGCGACGGCCTGCCGCCCCGGGTGGAGGCGATCCTGCAGCGCACGATGGCGAAGGATCCGAGCCGCCGCCACGAGTCGATGCAGGCGCTCGGCGAGGAGCTGCGCTGGGCACAGTACGAGGCGGGGCTGCCCCCGACGGCGCTCGAGGTCGCCGCACCGGAGTGGGTGATGGCCGAGGCACCGATCGACTTCCGCGCCGAGGAGGCGCGCGGCCCCGTGATCTCGACCGTGCAGCGCGACTCCCGCCGCGCCGCGCGCGCCGCCTCGGCCGCCCGCGTGCGCCGCCCCGACGACTCCCTGCCGCGGCCGGCACCGCGGCCCTCGCCGTGGCGACCCGCGCTTCTGGGCGCTCTCGTGGGTGCCGCCGTGCTCGGCGTCGTCGGCGCCCTCGTGCTGTGGGCGACCGGGGTGCTCTGATGGCGCGGGCGGGGCGAGCGGCCGGGGCGGCCGCCCGACGGCGGGGAACCTCCGCGCGCGCCAGGCGGAATCCGCTGCTGCGCCGCCGGGTGCTCGCGGCGACGGCGGCGACCGCCGCGGCCGCGACCCTCGTGACCCTGGCGGTGGTCGCCGGCGGCTACGACGCCCAGGAGGTGCCGCCGCTCGAGCCCGCCGTCTGGGTCACGCGCGACGCGGGCCAGTACGCGCGCGTCAACACCGAGGTCGGCGAGATCGACACCGTGCGCAGCGTCGACGATCCGAGCGGCGTCGTGCAGTTCGGCGCGCAGAGCGTGCTGTTCACGCATGGCTACGGGCAGGCCTGGCCGATCGACCCGGCGCGGCCGCTCGACGTGCTCGGCAGCGCCGCGGAGTCGGGCGCGCCGGGGGTCGCGGTGGGCGCCCCGACCCCGACCGGCACCCGGGCCGTGGTCTCGGCGGGGTCGTGGGTCGTCTACCTGACCGACCTCGGCACGGTCTACGTCGCCGACCTGCGCGAGGGCGCGGCCACCGGCCCGCGGCTCGTCGATCCGTTCCGCGACGTCGAGGTGGTCGAGGGCCGCGAGCCGCCCAGCTACCGCGCGAGCGCCGTCGCGGTCGACGACGCGGGCCGGCTCGCGCTCTACTCGGCGGCCGAGGGTGCGGTGCGCCGCTACGACGCCGCGCGCGACGCGTTCACGGGCGTCGACGAGGTGACCTCGGCGCCGGAAGCCGAGGCGCGCGTCGAGCTGACGCTCGTGGGCGGCCGATGGGTGCTCTCCGACCCGGTCGCCGGGCGGCTCGTCGTCGAGGGCCGCTCCGACCCGATCGCGACCGGGCTCGGGCCGGATGCGGTGCTGCAGTCCGGCGCGGCGAGCGGCGACCGGGTGCTGCTGGCCGACTCCGGAGCCCTGCTCGCGGTCGACCTGGGCAGCGGCCGGAGCGAGCGGCTGGCCGACGGGGCCGGGGTTCCGGCGCGCCCCGTCGTCGTCGCCGGCGTGCCGACCGCCGCCTGGGTCGGGCCCGACCGCGGGGTGCTGTGGACCGCGGAGGGCGGTGCGGTGCCGCTCGAGGTCCCCGCCGGGACCCTCGACGAGGTCGACGCGATCCGGCCCGAGATCCGCAGCAACGGCGACCGGGCCGTGCTCAACGAGACGGCCTCCGGTCTGCTCTGGAGCATCCCGACCGGCGAGCTGATCCCCGTCGACGAGTGGGCGATCGACGACACCGCGCCGCGCGAGACCGGCACGGTCGAGGTCGACGATGTCGCCGAGCAGGAGCCGCCGGTCGCCGTCGCCGACGCCTTCGGGGTGCGCGCCGGCGCGCTCGTCATGCTGCCGCTGCTGCTCAACGACCACGACCCGAACAAGAAGGACGTGCTGACGATCGACGGCGGCTCGGTCGCCGGACTCGACCCGTCCTTCGGCGAGCTGAGCCTCGCGGCCGACGACCAGCAGGCGGTCGTGCGGGTGCGGGCGGGCGCCGGCTCGGCCTCCTTCGTCTACGCCGCGACCGACGGGATCGCCGACTCGCCCCCGGTGACCGTGACCCTGACCGTCGTGCCCGACGAGCAGAACGCGCCGCCCGAGTGGTGCGGGGTCGAAGCCTGCCGTCAGGAGTGGCCCGCGCCCGCGATCGCCCCGGGCGGCGCGGTCACCGTCCCGGTGCTGCCGGGCTGGGTCGACCCCGACGGCGACCCCTTCGTGCTGAGCGACGCGAGCCCCGTCGACCCCGATGCTCCCGTCACCGTGGTCGCGACCGGCGACGGCCGCATCGTCGTGCGCCACCAGGATCCGAACGCGGCCGACGAGCTCATCCCGATCGCCGTGACGATGACCGACGCCCGCGGCGCGAGCGCCACCAAGACCCTCGACCTGCGCGTGCAGTCCACGCCCGCGCTCGTGGCCGAGCCGGTCGCGGCGATCGTCGGCGTCGGGCAGACGGCCGCGGTCGACGTGCTCGCCCACGTGCGCGGGGGGTCCGGCTCGTTCCGCGTGGTCGACGCGGTGCTGAGCAGCGCCGGCGCCGGCATCACGGTGGCGCCCAACGCCTCCTCGGGCCGCGTCGACCTCACCGCCGACCGGCCCGGCGACTACGCCATCAGCTACACCGTCGAAGACGGCCTCACCCAGGCGCGCCAGTCGGCGCTGCTGCGGGTGACGGCGGTGGGCCCGGGCGCTCCGCTCGCGATCGCGCCGCTCACCGCCTTCGTGCGCGCGGGCGAGGACACGACGGTCGACGTGCTCGCCGCGGTGCAGAACACGAGCGGTCGGGTGCTCCTGGTCGCGCAGGCCGCGAGCGACGATCCGGCGCTCAGCGTCGACGTCGTCGGCCAGTCGCGCGTGCGGGTGAGCGGCACGACCGCCGACGGGGCGCCGGGGCGGGTCGGCACGGCGAGCTTCACCGTGGTCGACGGCGCGGGCGCCCAGGTGGTCGGCGAGCTGACGGTGTTCCTGGTCGCCGCGACGACGGGCGTCGACCCGATCACGATCCCCGACACGGCCCTCGTGCGCGCGGGCGAGCAGGCCGACCTGCCCGTCCTGGCCAACGACGTGAGCCCGCGCGGCGAGCGGCTCGTGCTGCACCCCACCCTCACCGGCTCGGGGGCGCCGGGCGAGCTGGCCTTCGTCGCGGGCGATCGGATCCGCTACCTGGCGCCGCCGGATCCGGGCGTCTACACGCTGCGCTACAGCGCCTACCTCGAGAACGCCCCGGAGCGGCTGGATGCGGCGACCGTCACGGTGACCGTGCTGCCCTCCGGCGGCAACCGCCCCCCGCAGCCGCCGCTGCTGTCGGGGCGGGTGCTCTCCGGTCAGAGCGTCTCGATCGCCGTCCCGAGCTCCGGGATCGACCCGGATGGCGACCGCGTGGTGCTCGCCGATGTCGACCAGCCGCCGGCCGGCGGCGGCGTGGCCGCCATCTCGGCGGAGGGCGACGCGATCGTCTACACCGCGCCGGGCGACGGGGTCAGCGGCGGCCAGATCTCGTTCGGGTACACGGTGCGCGACTCCGAGGGCGCCACCGCGACCGGGCGGGTGCGGGTGGGCGTGCTCGACGCGCGCGCCTCCGATGTCGCGCCGGTCACCTACTCCGACTACATCCGCGCCCAGGTCGGCTCGGCCTCGCCGGTCACCGTCATGCCGACGCTCAACGACCGCGACCCGCTGCAGGGGGCGCTGCAGCTCGTCTCGATCGAGCCGAACGCGCCGGCCGGCAGTCCCGAGTACGCGCGGCTCGCGGCGCTGCTCGACGCGGACACCGACCTCGACGCCGGCGTCGTCCGGGTGCGGCCGGGGGACGTGCTCGGCACCCAGTCCTACGTCTACACGGTGTACTCGACGGCAAGCTTCAGCACCGCCCAGGGCCTCGTGGTGGTCGCGGTCGCCGAGGATCCGGCTCCCGACGCCCCGGTCGTCAGCGACACCGTGGTCACCGCCCGCACCCGCGGGCAGCTCGCGGAGGGCATCGACGTCGTCACCGACCGCGTGCAGTGGGCGACCGGGAACGTCGACGATCTGCGCCTGTCGGTCTGGGGCCCGCAGGCCGAGAGCTACCGGGTCGACGGCCGCCGGATCGCGGGTCCGTTCCCGGCGGGCGGCGCCATCGTGCCCTTCGCCCTCACCGGCGCGGGCCCCGACGGCCCGGTGACGAGCTACGGGTTCCTGCGGATCCCCGCCCTCGACGACCTGCGCCTCCAGCTGGCCGGCGACGCGGCCCCGATCGAGGTGCCGGAGGAGCAGTCGACGCGCTTCGCGGTGCGCGCGCTGCTCGACCTCGTCCCCGAGGACGAGATCGAGATCCGCGACGACGCCGCCTTCGCCGTGCAGCGCGACGCCGCGTCATGCTCCGCGGTGTCCGCGACGCGGGTCGAGTACACGGCGGGGCGCGAGGCGCCGTGGTCCGACACCTGCACGGTGCCGGTGCGCCTCGTCGGCCAGAGCACCTGGACGCTGCTGGGCGTGCCGATCGCGATCGCGCCGAAGGATCCGCAGGCGGTGCTGAACCCGCTCAGCCGCACCGTCGCGCCGGGCGCCACCGAGACCGTCGACCTCCTCGACGAGCTCGTCTCCTGGGAGGGCGGCCGGGTCGGCGACCTCGCGCCGCTCGTGTTCCGCACGAGCCACAGCGGCTCCGCCTTCCTCGTCACCCAGAACGGCGGCACCGTGACCGTGCAGGCGCGCGCCGACGCCCGGCCGGGCACGCGCGAGATCGTGCAGGTGACGACGCCCGGCTACGGCGGGCTCGCGGCGGGCATCTCGCTCGTCGTCGGCGTCGCCGCGCCCGACGCCCCGCGCGGCGCGGTCTTCACCCAGCAGTGCGACGTGAGCGCCGGTCCCACCTGCACGGTCGCGGTGATCGGGCGCGCCGGGCAGTACGACCCCTTCGAGGGCGCGCCGGGATCCGGCCTGACCCTCGCCGGAGTGGGCGCCGCGGGCGCCGCCGGGGCCGCCGGGACGGCGGGTGTCACCTGCTCGGTCGCGACCGTGACGGCCGCGAACGACCGCGAGATCGTCGCCACCTGGCCGCCGGGCCCCCGGCCCGAGGGCGGCACCTGCGTGGTGCCGTACACGGTCGCCGACGCGCAGCAGCGCACCGGCCCCGGCCAGCTCACCCTCGACGTGCTCGGCTACCCGCAGCCGCCCGCGACCGTGACGACGGTCGCCTACACCGGCACGAGCGTGACGCTCTCGGTTCCGCTCGGTCCCGCCGCGCTCGCCCACCCGGCGACCACGGGGGTGGCGATCTACGAGAACGGTGCGCCGGTCGCCGCGAGCTGCGCGCCCGGCGGCGCGAGCGAGTACCGCTGCGTCGTCTCCGGTCTCGTCAACGGCGAGCAGCACCGGTACACGGCCCGCGCGGTCAACGCGATCGGCGAGTCGCTCGACACGAGCGCGCACCGCACCTCGGCCTACGCGAAGCCGGTGGTGACGGGCCTGGTCGCCACCTCGATCTTCCAGCCGGGCACCACGAGCGCCACGACGGGCGTCGTGCGGCTCGCCATCACCGCGGCCGACGACGCGCAGTCGTATCGGATCCTCGACGGCGGCTCGGTCGTCACGACGGTGTCGCGCACGGGGGCCACCACGACGACGAACGTGAGCCTGAGTCCCGGCCCGCACGTGCTCGAGGTCGTGCCGATCAGCCGGTTCTCGCCCCCGATCGCGGGCAGCTCCGAGGGCGATGCGACCTCGACCTCGGCGCTCGCGGTGGGATCCCCGGTGCCCCGCGCCGCCGGCACGGTCACCGCGACCGCCGACTCGCTCACCCTCGACGGGGTGGTGTTCGACGCGAACGCGAGCCCCGCGCCGCTGAGCGTCACGTACTACGTGTGGGACTCGGGGAGCCCGACCTGCACGGCCACGGCCTCCGGCGACCACGTCGTCACCGGCGCCTTCGCGACCTCGACCACCCCGACCGTGAGCGGGCTGCCGACCAACCGCGAGTTCCGGATGGCGGCGTGCGCCTCCGCCGGCTTCGGCGCGGCGTCCTCGACCGCGCAGGACACCTTCACCTTCCAGGCCCCGCCCGCGCCGACCGGAACGCTCAGCTACAGCGTCGGCACGTCGCCCAGCCGCAGCGGCACGACCTACCGCTACGCCGACGTCGCCGAGCCGAGCCTCGACAACCGGCCGGCGGGCTTCACGCCGCTGTACTCGGTCGACGGCGGCCCCCTCGACACGAGCCTCACCCTCTCGGCCGCCTCCGCGCCGAGCACCGTCGACGTGCGCTACTGCACCTGGCTGCGCGGAGGCTGGCGCTGCGGTCCGGCGGCCGCGCTCGCCGCGGCGACCGCCCCGACGATCGCGCAGGCGACCTTCCCGTCGAACGTCTTCGGCTGCACGGGCACCGGCGACCCGAGCGACGTGCAGATCTCGGGCGCGGCGGCCGGGTCGGCGACCGTGACCGTGACGCCCGGCCCCGGCGGCTTCGGCGGCCCGGAGTGGATCTACGACCTCACCTGGAGCGGCCCCTTCGCCGCCCTGCAGCCCCTCACCGGCGTCGAATGCTGACGCCTCCGCCGAGCCCCGAGAGGACCCCATGACGATCGCGCCCGAGCAGGCGAGCTGGTTCGCCGACACCTTCGGTCTCATCGCCGACAACATGGAGCAGGCCCTGCTGGGCAAGCGGCACGTCATCGAGCTCGTGCTCGCCGCCGCCCTCAGCGAGGGCCACGTGCTGCTCGAGGATGTGCCGGGCACCGGCAAGACCGCGCTCGCGCGGTCGCTCGCCCAGACCATCCGCGGCACCTCCACGCGCGTGCAGTTCACGCCCGACCTGCTGCCCAGCGACATCACCGGAATCCGGGTCTTCGACCAGAAGCGCGGCGAGTGGGAGTTCCACGCCGGGCCGATCTTCGCCAACGTCGTGCTGGCCGACGAGATCAACCGCGCGAGCCCCAAGACCCAGTCCGCCCTGCTCGAGGTGATGGAGGAGGGCAACGTGACCGTCGACGGCGTCACGCGCGAGGTGGGGGCGCCCTTCGTCGTGATCGCCACCCAGAACCCCGTCGAAGCCGCGGGCACCTACCGTCTGCCCGAGGCGCAGCTCGACCGCTTCATGGTGCGGATCGCGATCGGCTACCCCGACGACGCGTCGACCCTGCGCATCCTGCAGGGCGTCGCCCACCCCCGGAAGACCGTCGAGGGCATCGTCGAACTGGAGCGCATGATGCAGCTCATCGAGCTCGCCCGCACGGTGCAGCTGAGCCCCCTCATCTCCGACTACGTGATGCGACTCGTGGATGCCACCCGGCGCGCGAGCGAGGTGCGGCTGGGCGTGAGCGTGCGCGGCGCGATCTCGTTCGCCCGCATCGTCATGACCTGGGCCGCCTCCCGGGGCCGCACCTACGCCACGCCGGACGACGTACGCGCCCTCGCCGTGCCGACCCTCGCGCACCGGCTCATCCTCGAGCCCGAGGCCGAGTTCGACGGGGTCACGGCGGTCGACGTCGTCGGCCAGGTGCTCCTCGACGTGCCGCCGCCGGTGGAGAACGGCACGGCCTGAGCATGACGACCCCCAGCCGCACGGGAGCCGCGACCCGTACGCGCACCGCCACGCTGAGCGTGCGCGCCGGCGCGGGCGACCGGCGTGCGGGCGCGACCCGGCTGCGGCGCGCGGTGCGGCGCGCCGGGCACGCGACGCGGGAGGCCGCGCGCTGGTTCGGCGGCACGGTCACGGCCGCCGGCTGGCTGCTGCTCGCCGTCGTGGCGCTCGGCGTCGCCGGCGGGCTCGGGTTCGGATGGGTGGAGGCCTGGGTGGCCGCGGCGGGCGCCGGCACGCTGCTGCTGCTGTGCGTGCCGTTCCTGCTCGGCGCGCACGACTACGGCGTGAGCCTCGCGCTCGCGCGCGACCGGGTCGTCGCGGGCACCGAGGTCGAGGGCGAGGTGCAGGTCGTCAACCGCTCGGTGCGGCCCGCGCTGCCGGGGGTCGTCGACATCCCGGTCGGTGAGGGACTGCTCGACGTGCAGGTGCCGCTGCTGCGCGGGCGGGCCGAGCACCGGGCGGCCGTGACGATCGAGGCGCGGCGGCGTGGGGTGATCCGGGTCGGGCCGATGACGATCGCGCGCGGCGACCCCCTCGGGGTGCTGCGGCGCGAGCTGGCGTGGCCCGAGGTGCGCGAGATCTACGTGCATCCGGTGACGGTGCCGATCCCGAGCGCCAGCGCAGGGCTCGTGCGCGACCTCGAGGGCGCCCCGACGAGCGATCTCGTCGACGCCGACCTGTCGTTCCACGCCATCCGCGAGTACGTGCCCGGCGACGCCTACCGCCACGTGCACTGGGGATCGACCGCGAAGACCGGGCGGCTCATGGTGCGCCAGTTCGAGGAGACGCGCCACTCCCGCGTCGCCGTGCTGCTCGACCTCGTCGCGGAGGAGTTCGCGGGAGACGACGAGTTCGAGATGGCGGTCAGCGCGGCCGCGTCGCTCGCGCTGCAGGGCATCCGCGACGGGCGCGAGGTGCTGGTCGCCTCGAGCGCCGCCGCGCGCGAGGGGGAGGGTCGGGTGCGCGAGCTGCGCCGGCACGCCGACCGCGACGTCCGGTCGCTGCTCGACGATCTCGCCACGGTCGAGCGCCACCCGCTCGCGATGCCGCTCGACGCGCTCACCCGGCTGACCCGGCAGGGGTTCCCCGAGCTCTCGATCGCCTTCCTCGTGGTCGGCTCGCGAACGCCTCTCGTGCGTCTGCGCGCGGCCGCGCTGGCCTTCGGCTCGGGCGTCGCGGTGATCGCCGTCCGCTGCGAACCGGGCGCGCCGCCCAGCCTGCGTTCCGCGCGCGAGGCGCAGGTGCTCACCCTCGGCGCGCTGCACGACCTCACCCCGATGATGGCGCGGGGGGTCCTCGGATGACCGACGAGCGCACCGCCGGACCCGCCCTGACCCTGTGGGGTCTCGGCTATCTCGTGCTCGTGCTCGGGGTCGGGATCGCGACCGCCGTCGCGTGGCCGATCTACGCCGGCCCGCGCCTCGTGCTGGTCGCGGCCGTCGGCACCGCGATCGGCATCGGCTCCGCCCTCCTGCCCGCCCTGACCGGCCGCCCCGGATGGCTCACCCCGCTGCTCGCGGCGGTCGGCTACCTCGCCGCGGTCGTCCCGGTCGCGGTGCCCTCGGCGCTCGGCGCGCCGCCCGCGGTGCTCGGCGGGCTGCGCGACGGCGTGCTCGGGCTCGTCGTGGGCTGGAAGCAGCTGCTGACCCTCGCGCTGCCGCTCGGGGAGTACCAGGCGGTGCTGGTGCCGTTCTTCGGGCTCGTGACGGGGGGATCCCTGCTGGCCGCGTGGCTCATCGTGCGCGAGCGCCGCGCGACGCCGCTCGCCGCGGGGGTCGTGCTCGTGCTCGTCGCGTTCGGGCTCGTGTTCGGCTCGAGCGAGACCTCGGCGTCGTGGACGCTCGCCGGGTGGCGCCTGCCGGCGGTGCGGGAGATCGCGCTGGTCGGCGCGGTCGTCGTGCTCTCGGTCGGCTGGCTCGTCGGCCGCGCGCGTCTGCGGCGGCGCCGCGCGATGCGGGCCGTGCAGGCGAGCGCGGGTGTGCGGCCGGGCTCGGCGACCCGGGTGCTGCGCGCCCGGCGACGCCTCGTCGCCGCCGTGCTCGTGCTCGTCGCGGTGGCGACGGGTCTCGCCCTCGCGCCGCTCGCCGAGGCCGCCACGGCGCGGCAGGCGTTGCGCGACCGGGTCGACCCCTACCTCGTGCTCCAGCGGCAGCCCAGCCCGCTCTCCGCCTACCGCGCCGCGTTCCAGGGCGCGGCGTACGGCGAGACGCTCTTCACGGTCGCGCCGGCGCCCGGCGCCTCGACCGGCGCCTCCGGGGGCGTCGATCGACTGCGCATCGCGACGCTGGGCTCCTACGACGGCGAGGAGTTCCGCGTCGCCGGCGGCGAGGATGCGGCCCGCTTCACCCGACTGCCCGGCGGCGCGGCGGGCGGCGAGCTCACGATCACGCTGGGCGCGGCCTCCGACGGCATCTGGGTGCCCATCCCCGCGGGACTCGCCGCCGCGCCCCGCTTCGAGGGCGACCGGGCCGGTGCGCTCGCGGACGGCTTCTACCTCGACGCGGCGGGCGGCGCCGCGATCGACGTCGCTCCGCGCGACGACGGGACCCGCGGCTTGGCGCCGGGCGACCGGTACGCGGTCGCGCCCGGCCCGACGCCCGACGCGGGCGGCTTCGCCGCCGCCGCGGGAGGCGACCCGCTCCTCGACCCCGAGGAGCACCCCGAGCTCGCGGCCTGGGTCGCCCGGCAGGCGGTGCCCCGCACCGGCGCCGGACTCGCCGACCTCGTCGAGCGGCTGCGGGCCCGCGGGTATCTGAGCCATGCGCTCGCCGAGGGACCCGACTCCGCCGGATGGATCGCCGACCTTCAGGAGCGCGGCGCCTACTCCTTCGCGGCGAGCTACTCCGGCCACTCGACGGCGCGGATCGAGGCGCTCTTCCGGGCGCTCAACGAGCAGGAGCGGCGCGCCGGATCCGACGCCGACCCCGCCCTCCTCGTGGCCGCCCCCGGCGACGACGAGCAGTTCGCCGTCGCGGCCGCGCTCCTCGCGCGCGCCCTCGGATTCGACTCCCGCGTCGTGCTGGGGGTGCGCCTCGGCGCGACCCCCGGCGATCTCGGGGTGCCGGCCTGCACGGGAACCTGCACGGGCGGGGAGCTCACGGCGTGGGTCGAGGTGCGCTCGCCGACCGGGGGGTGGGCCGTGCTCGATGCGACCCCGCAGTTCGAGCTCGCCCCGATCGCGCTCGACGAGGGCGAGAAGCTGCCGGAGAACCCCACGATCCCGGAGGTCCCGCGCAGCGACCTCCTCGAGCCGCCCTCGGCGCAGCAGAGCGACGACGACGCGGCCCCGCTCGAGTCGCCCGCCCCGCCCTGGTGGGAGCCGCTGCTCCCGGCGCTGCGCACGGTCGGGGTCGTCGGGCTCGCCGCGCTGCTCGTGGCGCTGCCGGCGCTCGCGGTGCTGATCGTCAAGCGACTGCGTCGCCGCGACCGGCGGCGCCAGGCCGTGCCCGAGGTCGCGCTCGTCGGCGCCTGGAGCGAGCTGATGAGCCGCTATGCGGATGCCGGGCTCGCCCCGCCCGATCGGGCGACCCGCACCGAGATCGCGCGCGCCCTCGGCCGTCCGCGCGCCGCCGACCTCGCCGAGCGGGTCGACGCGGCGGTGTTCGGCGAGCATCCTCCCGACGCCGCGCAGGCCGCCGCCGCCTGGCGACTCGTCGACGAGGAGCTCGACGAGCTCCGGGCCGTCGCGGGCCTGCCGCCGCGGATGCGCGCCGCCCTCAGCCTGCGATCCTTCCTGCGCGATCTCGCTCCCGTGCGGCACGCCGTGCTCCGCGCGGCGCCGCGACTCGTGCGCCTGCGCTGACGACCGCCGGATAGCCTGGGCCGGTGAGCGCCGCCGAACCCGCCCCGGCTCCGGGGTCGTCGACCGCCGACTGGATCCTGCACGTCGAGGGCGGGCCGAGCCTGCCGCTGACCGCCACCCGCGTGCTGCTGGGCCGCGATCCCTCCGGCTCCGACCCGACCGCGCTCGAACTCGCGCTCGCCGACCCGTCGCGCACGCTCTCGAAGCTGCACGCCCTGCTCGAGTTCGAGGGCGGGCGCTGGATCGTCACCGACCTCGACTCGACCAACGGCGTCGTCATCATCGAGGCGGACGGCGCCCAGCGCCTGCTGCCGCCCGGCGGGAGCTCCCCGGTCGCCGAGGGGTTCGTGCTCGGCCGCGTCGCCCTCCGTCTCGGCGCGCCCGGCATGCCATGACCGGCTCCCGCGGGGACGACGACGAGGGCGAGGGCACGGTCCCCGTCGACCGCGCGGTGGTGCGCGACGATGGCACCGTGGTCGTCGACCGCGTTCCCGCGGAGGAGGGCACGGTGGTCGTCGACCGCGCGCCGCGCGCGGAGGATCGCACGGTCGTGATCGAGCGCGGAGGCCCCGCGGGCGAGCACGACACGGTGCCCGTCGACCGGGATCCGGGGCTCGCCGCGCCCGCCGACGCCGACGGGTCCGCCCGCCCGCCCGCCGTGCGCCGCCGTCGCCGCATCGTGCGCCCGCCCGCGACCGTCGCCGATCCGAGCGCGACCCGGGCCGGCAGCGGTCCGGACGCCGTGAGCGGCTATCCCCGACGCGAGCCGCCGGATGCCGCGCCGCCGGCGGAGGTCGCGTCGTGGAACACGGCCACCCGCGGCCCGGCGCCGTCGATGCCGAGCGTCGAGCGGCGCTCCCGGCGGTTCGGTGCGCTGGGGCTCGCGGCCCTCGTCGTCGCGGTCGTCGTCGCGGCCGTCGGCCTCGTCGCTCTCGCGGTCGTCGTCCTCTCCGGCTGACGGGCGAACGGAGTCGCGCGGGAGGTCAGGGCCCGAGGAAGGCCGCGGTGTCGACCTCGTGGTCCGGGTCCTCGACGATCGTCAGCAGCTCGCCGCGCCCAGCCGGCAGCAGGCGCACGACGATGCGCCCGCGCTGCACCGCCTCGAGCCGCTCCGCCACCTCGAGCCGCAGCGGAGCGAGGGTCTCCTCGGGCAACGGGTCGGCGCGATCGTCGAGCAGCACCACCTCCACGCCGCGGGCGCGCGCCTCGCGCGCCGCCGCGGGAACCGGGTGGCGCGCGAGCGCGTAGGCGCGCAGGCCGTCGCGCAGCTCGGCCTCGGCGAGGGCGGCCTCGAGCCGCAGCGCCGGGGTCAGCGGCTCGCCCGAGGCGATCCGGCGCAGCAGCCGCGTGGCCACCAGGTAGGCCCAGCCCAGTCGCTCCGCGCGCTCCGCCTCGGCCGCGCCGATCGCCGCGGTGAGCCGCGCGTCGCGCACCTCGGCGCGACGGATCCGGTCGAGCCGGCGCACCCCCGCGCGGATCCCCACCGCGAACAGCGTCACGATCACGAGCAGCGCGAGCTGGCGGATCAGCAGCGCGACGGTGTCGGCGATCGGCGCGTCGGCCACGGGGCGCACCACGAGCACGGCCGCCGATTGCCCTGCCGCCGCGAGCCACGCCGCGACGATCCGCCCCCGCAGCGCGAGGAGCATCAGCACGACGATGCCGGCCCCGAGGTACCACGCGTCGAAGGGGTTCGTGCCGGCGGACGGCGCCGCGATCGCGACCAGGGTCACCGGGGTCAGCGCGCCGACGATCGTCCAGGGCAGCGGCATGCGGTCCTCGCGCACGCGCAGCAGCAGCGTGGCGACCGTCACGAAGACGGCGGCCGCGATCAACCCCGGCACCGGCGCGGTCGAGGTGCGGGCCGAGAGCAGCGCGAGCGTCGTGAACGCCAGAGCGGTCAGCGCGCCGAGCAGCCGCACCGGCCGCACCGGCAGCACGAGGCCGCGGGGGCGGGGAACGGGGCTCACGAGGCGCTCCAGTCCAGGATCACGCGCGTGCCCGCTCCGGGCGCCGTCACGATCTCGGCGCGGCCCCCCGGCAGTGCGCGCACCCGCCCGAGGATGCTGCGGCGCACGCCCAGCCGCGCGGGATCCACCGTCTCGGGATCGAACCCGCGGCCGTCGTCCCGGATCTCGATGCGCACGCCGTCGCCGTGCGCCGCGACCTCGACCGACTGGTGCGCGCGCGGGCCGGCGTGCCGCCCCGCGTTGCGCACCGCCTCGAGCACCGCGGCGATGAGTGCCTCGGCGATCGCGGCGGGGATGCGCGTCTCGCCGGGGGCGGGGCGCGCGCCGACACCCGCGCCGTCCGCCGGGTGGGACGCGCCCGACACCGACGCCGCGCCCTCGACCTCGCGCACCGGCACCCGGCCGGCCACGCGGACGAGCCGCGCGCGCAGCACCTCGGCGAGCTCCGTCGTCGCGACGGCCCCGGGCTCCTGGGCGGGGTCGACCGCGGCATCGAGCGCGCCGAGCGCCTCGCCGGCCTGCCGGCGCACCTCCTGCTCGACCGCGGGCGTGCCGCGTGCGGCGAGCAGCAGCGCCGACAGGACGGTGTCGTGCAGGAGGGCGTCGACCCGATCCCGCTCGGTCAGCCGCGCCTCGGCGGCCGCGCGGTCTCCGCTGCGCCGTTCCGCGGCCGCGGCCTGCGCGTCGAGCTGCTCGGCCTGCCGCCCGACGACGACGGCGAGCGCCACGAAGATCGAGCAGATCGCGATCGAGAAGATGGCGTCCTCGATCGCGGGCGAGAGGGCGGCCCGGCCGCCGGCGGCGAGGCGCACGACCACGAGCTCGGCGACGGCGATCGGCACCGAGACCCCGATCCAGCCGCGGGGCACCGCCGCGGCGAGCGCCGCCGGCCCGATCGCGAGGAAGGTCACGATCCACGGCGGGCTCTCGGGCGGCAGGCCGCGGACGAGCACGGCCGCGGAGGCGATGAGCGCGAGCGAGAGGATCCCGGAGCCCGCCAGCCCGACCCGCAGCGCCGGCAGCGGCAGCACCCAGCCGAGGGCGCCGACGAGCACCGGCACACCGAACGCGCCGAGGGCGGCCACGACCGTCCACGCGGGCGGAGCGGCGCCGGCCTGCTCCTGCAGCGCACCCCACGACAGCACCGCGTAGAGCAGTCCGGCGGCCCCGATGACCGCCGCGAGGATCCGGGCGGTGCGCAGCTGGGCGGCGTGCGTCATCCGCTCTCGCCCTCCTCGCCCCCGCCTCCCGGCAACCCGTCGACGACGCCGTCCTCCACGGCTCGCTTGTACAGGTCGATCCGGCTGGGGGCGGGGCGCCCGACGCGCGCGTACTTGATGCGGATCCGCCGCACGTACTCGGCCACCGTCTTCTCCGAGAGCCCGGTGCGTGCCGCGACCGTCACCGACTTCTCGCCCGAGGCGTAGAGCTCGAGGATGCGGGTCTCCTTCGGGCTGAGACCGACATCGGCCAGGCGTGGGTCGCCGTCGAGCGCGGCCGCCCAGTCGACGGTCGCGATCGGCTCCCCGCGGGCCGCCGCGCGCAGGGACTCCAGGAGCACGTCGACCGGCTCCGTCTTGCGCACGATGCCCAGCGCCCCCGCGATCGAGGCCTGCCGCACCGAGACCGGATCCTCGGCGGCCGAGAAGCCGAGCACCCGCGCGCCGGCCTCGATGAGGCGCCGCACATTGGCCTCGGGGGTCGAGCCGTCGCCGAGACGCAGGTCGAGCACCACGAGGTCGACCTCCGGGGCCACCGGGAGCACCTCGTCCACCGCGGATCCGGAGGCCACGAGCTCGAGGTCGGGCTCGCGGGCCACGATCGCACCGAAGCCCACGCGCATGGCCTCGTGGTCGTCCACGTGCGCGAGTCGGATCGTGCTCGGCTGAGCGGTCATCGGCGCCTCATCCTCTGGGCGCAACGAGCCTAGCGGGGCGTGCGGGCGGCGCGACCTCCGCGGAAGACCCCGGTTCGCGTGTCACCCCGCACGGCACGCATGCCCCCCAAACGGGTGTCAGGAAAGTGTCGACTGCTGTGCTCCGAGAGCGCTGGCGACAATGAGCCTCGGAGGTTCTGCCATGGGTTCGAGCGCGCTGATCACCGCGATCACGCGGGACTGGCGTCTCGACGACGCCCCGGTGTCCTGCGACGGATGCGGCGCCTGCCCCTCGTCCGACCTCCTGGCCGAGGCGGTCACGCCGCACGACCCCCGGATGCACGGGCTGGTGCGTGCGGTCGAGGAGGTCCTCGACGGCGCGATCGAGAGCTACCTGCGCGGCGGCGAGCCCGAATCCTCGGCACTGGATCGGGAGTCCCGGCTCGCGTCGGTCGACCAGTTCCGCGCCCGGCTGCGCGCCCAGGCGCGCCGCACGGTCGCCGAAGCGCTCGCGCGCTCGGCCGGCTGACGCGCCCCGGACTCGCCGGCGGGCGCAGGTGACGGCGGGGCGACATCCGCCTGAACGCACGCTGAGCAGCCGCTGGGCGCGGTCGGCCGCCTTGCTAGAGTGGCGGCGATTCTGGGCGGAAGGAGCTCCCCATGGCCAAGGTCACCCGCGACGAGCCCGCAGACGAGACCAGCGCTGCCGAGACGAGCGCTGCCGAGACGAGCGCCGCCGAGGCGACGACTCCCGCTCCCGTCGAGGCGACGCCGGCCGAGACCGGCGCGGTCGAGGAGGGCACGCCGGCGGCGTCCGACGACAGCGCGAGCGACGCCTCGACGACCGAGGCGGCCGCGACGCCCGCCGAGGCCGCCGCGGCATCGGCGCCGGTCGCTCCCAACGTGGTCTACGTGCAGACCCCGGCGCCGCCGCGCAAGCGCGGCAACCGCCTGGTCGGCGTCCTGCTCGCGGTCGTCGGTGCAGTCGTCTTCGCGCTGCTCTACGCCGCCGTCGCCGCCCTGCTCATCTCGTTCCAGGTCACGGGCTCGGCCTTCGGCACCGCGTTCGGGCAGTTCCTCGGCTCGGCGTTCTTCTGGGTGCCGACCTTCGTGTTCCTCATCGGCTTCGTGCTGCTCGTGCTGCTCGTCAACCGCAGCGGCTGGTGGTCGCACGTGCTCGGCAGCCTCGTCGTCGCGGTCTTCGTGTACTTCGGCGCGATCGGGCTCATCCTCGTCGTCGACCTGCTCCAGTTCGCCTCGCCCGACGCGCTCGGCGAGAAGTTCCGCGCCCTCGTCACCAATCCGCTCGTGATCGCCTCCGCGATCGTCGCGCGCGAGGTGTCGATCTGGGTCGGGCTCGCGATCGCCGCCCGCGGGCGGCGGGTGAAGGCGCGCAACCTCGAGGCCCGTGCGGCCTTCGACCGGGAGCTCGCCGAGAAGCGCGCCGAGCATGAGCGCGCGGCGGCCGCGGCGAGCTGAGCCGCTCGCCGCGCTCTTCGCGACGGTCTCCTGGGCGGCGGTCGCCTTCGCCGTCGAGGGGCTGCTCGCGCTGGTGCTCGACCGCGACCCGATCCGGTCCCCGGTGGGCTCGTTCGCCGGGATCGGCGCCCTCGTCGTCACCGGGATCGCGGTCTGGCTGGTTCTGACCCTCACCGCCGCGCGCCCCGCCCCGTGGTGGGGCGTGGTGCTCGCCGCGGTGGCGGCCTACCTGGGGCCCGCCGTCGCCGCGCTGCCCGGCGGACTCGGGTTCGTGGCGGAGCAGGCGCTCAGCCCCTTCGTGCTCGCCGAGGCCCTGCTCGCCGCCGCGACGGCGCTCACGCTGTGGGTGGTGCTCCGTCGCGCCGCGATCCGCGGTGAGGCCGACCCCCGAACGCGGGAATGGTGACGCCCCCGGCCCCCGCCTAGCGTGAGGACACACAGGGGAGCAGTCCCGGACCCGCCGGAACCCGACGCGTTCCCCGCACACGCAACGACCGGGGGGACGCTGCGTGCGCCGAGTGCACGCCGGGGGGTGGTGCCATGGCCTCCCTCTCCGAGATCCTCATCATCCGCGGCCTCATGCCGATCGAGACGATCGACCAGGTCAGCGGCGAGCCCGGCGCCGACGAGGCGCAGGTGCGCGAGCTCGTCGAGCGCGGCATCCTGACCGAGAGCCAGGTCGCCTCCGCACGCGCCGCCGAGCTCGGTCTCGCCTTCGTCGACCTCACCGAGTTCCCGGTCGACCGCTCCGCCATCGCCCTCGTGCCCGCGGGGCTCGTGCGCCGTCACGACGTGCTGCCGATCGGGCGCGACGGCGCGTCGCTGCTGCTGGCGATGTCCGATCCCCACGACGTGCTCGCCCTCGACGACGTGCGTGCGAGCGTGCCGATGCCGGTGCGCCCCGTGCTCGCCGAGCGCAGCGATCTGCTCGCCGCGATCAATCGCTTCGTGCGCAGCGACGGCGAGCTCTCCGAACTGACCACCGCGATCGTCGAGGACTCCGACGCGAGCTCCACCGACGTCGCCCTGGCCGACAGCGTCGAGGACGACGCGCCCATCGTGCGCTTCGTCAACCTGCTCATCAGTCAGGCGATCCAGGATCACGCCTCCGACATCCACATCGAGCCCGCCGAGCGCGAGGTCATGGTGCGCTACCGCATCGACGGCGTGCTGCACGAGATGAACCGGGCGCCCAAGAACATCCAGAACGGCGTCATCAGCCGGCTCAAGATCATGAGCGACATCGACATCGCCGAGCGGCGCAAGCCCCAGGACGGCCGCATGTCGGTCATGCACGCCGGTCGCAAGATCGATCTCCGCGTCGCGACCCTGCCGACCGTGTACGGCGAGAAGGTCGTCATGCGGATCCTCGACAACTCGTCGACCGGCATGGGCATGGAGCAGCTGCGCCTGCTCGAGCGCAACGCCGCCGTCTACCGCGAGTCGTACACGAAGCCGTACGGGATGATCCTCGTCACCGGCCCGACCGGCTCCGGCAAGTCGACGACGCTCTACACGACGCTCAACGAGGTCAGCAAGCCGGAGATCAACGTCATCACCGTCGAGGACCCGGTGGAGTACCGCCTCGCCGGCATCAACCAGGTGCAGGTCAACCCGAAGGCGGGGCTGACCTTCGCGAGCGCGCTGCGCAGCATCCTGCGATCCGACCCCGACGTCGTGCTGATCGGTGAGATCCGCGACCACGAGACGGCGCAGATCGCGATCGAGGCGGCCCTCACCGGCCACCTCGTGCTCTCGACCCTGCATACCAACGACGCCCCGAGCGCCGTCACGCGCCTCATCGAGATGGACATCGAGCCCTTCCTCGTCGGCTCGGCGCTCGACTGCGTCGTCGCGCAGCGCCTCGCGCGCAAGCTCTGCGACCGCTGCAAGGAGCCCTACCAGCATTCGCCCGAGGAGCTCGCGCACCTGCGGTTCGCCTTCGACCCGCTGCACGGCATCCCGGTGCTCCACCGCCCGGTCGGCTGCTCCTCCTGCTCGAACACCGGCTACCGCGGCCGGATCGCGCTGCACGAGGTCATGCCCGTCACCGAGGAGATCGAGCGGCTCGCGGTCGAGCGGGCCTCCGCCGCCGAGATCGGGCGGGTCGCACAGGCCCAGGGGATGCTCACCCTGCGGCAGGACGGCTGGATGAAGGCGCAACTGGGCATGACCTCGGTCGAGGAGATCCTGAGGGTCGTCGCATGAGCATCCCGGCCTACGACCGCAACGAGCACGCGAATCAGCCGGGAGGCGACGCCGTGAAGAAGCCGATCTACGAGATCCCCGTCACCGACATGGACGCGCCGCCCTTCGGCATCCCCGGTGCCGCCGGGGCCCTCCCGCCGCACCGCGGCGAGGCCCCGCCCCCGATGTCGGGGCCGGCCCCCGTCGACTACTCGCAACTGCCGCCCCCCGCGGTCGCGGGTGGCGGCGGCGCGGCGCCGGCCCCGGCGACCCCGTCGCCGCTGCCGGCCGCCGACCACGCCGGGCGCTCGCGGTTCGCGCCGCCGAGCATGCCGGCCCCCGCTCAGGCCCCCGCTCCCGCGTCGAGCGCCGCCCCGCCGGCGGCCGGTGTCACGCCGCTGAACCCGGTGCCGCCGAGCGCACCGGCGCCGGGGATGCCGGCGCCGGGCATGTCCGCGCCGACCACGCCGCCGCCGTCCGCCGCCCCGTCGCCCGCCGGTGCGGCCTCCGGCGCGCGGCCCGACCTCGCCGACTCCGACGAGCCGCGGATCCCGGGCTACACCCCGCCTCCGAAGATCGACCCGCTCGCGATGTTCTCGCGCGGCTCGGGCCCGGCCGGGTTCACGCCCGCGCCGGAGTTCCAGGCCGCGCCCGAGCCGCCGGCCGCGGCCGCGCCGACGCCCGAGCGGGCCCCGGCGCCGCTCGCCTTCATCCCGCGGATCGTCCCCGACGCGCCCGTCGGCCCCTCGGCGGGATCGGTTCCGCGCACCGCGCCGACCCCGGCCCTGCCGGCGCCCTCGGCTCCCGCGGCCGCGAGCGCGCCGCCGATGCTGGGACTGCCGCCGACCGGCCTGCCGGCGACCGGGATCCCGGCTCCCACCGGCGCCCAGCCCGCACCCCCCTTCGAGGCGCCCGCCTTCCCGGGCGCGGGTCTGCCCGCGCCGACGCCCGACTTCGCCGCCCTCCCGGCGCCCCCGAGCCACGCGACGATGCCGAGTCCGGGTTCGCTCGGCTCCAACCTGCCGCCCGCACCGGGAGCAGTCGTGGAGGCGCCCGAGGTCACCCCGCCGTCCTACTTCGAAGACGACGAGGATTCCCGTGCCGCACGCGAGAACGCCGACCCCGACCTCATCCAGGCCCTGCACCAGGTGCTGCTGGCCGGCGCCTCCGACCTGCACGTCTCGAGCGGGGCCGCGCCGCTGATCCGCATCGACGGCGGCCTGCGTCCCGTCGACGGCGCCCCGGTGTGGAACCGCGAGAAGGCCGAGTCGGCGCTGCGCAGCATCCTCAACGAGGCCCAGTCCGAGCGCTTCGACGAGGAGCACGAGCTCGACTTCGCCTTCACCCTCTCGGGCAACGCCCGGTTCCGCGTCAACTTCTACCAGCAGCGCGGCGCGCTCGGGGCGGCGTTCCGTCTGATCCCGACCGACATCAAGCAGCTCGCGCAGCTCGGGGTGCCCGACGTGGTCGGGGAGTTCTCGAAGCTGCCGCGCGGGCTCGTGCTCGTGACCGGTCCGACCGGTTCCGGCAAGTCGACGACCCTCGCCGCGCTCATCGACCTCGTCAACCGCACCCGCAGCGACCACATCGTGACGGTCGAGGACCCGATCGAGTTCCTGCACAGCAACAAGCGCTCGCTCGTCAACCAGCGCGAGGTCGGCGCCGACACCCAGAGCTTCGCGAACGCGCTCAAGCACGTGCTGCGGCAGGACCCCGACGTGATCCTCATCGGCGAGCTGCGCGACCTCGAGACCATCTCGACCGCGCTCACGGCCGCCGAGACCGGTCACCTCGTGTTCGCGACGCTGCACACGCAGAGCGCCGCGACGACGATCGACCGCGTCATCGACGTGTATCCGCCGCACCAGCAGGAGCAGGTGCGCACCCAGCTCGCGGGAACGCTGCAGGGGGTCGTGTGCCAGACCCTCGTCAAGCGCGCGAGCGGCACCGGCCGCACGGTCGCGACCGAGGTGATGTTCACGACCCCCGCGATCGCGAACCTGATCCGCGAGGGCAAGACCTATCAGGTCGCCTCGATGCTCCAGGCCGGTGCGGCGCAGGGCATGCACACGATGGACCAGTCGCTCGCCGCGCTCGTCAACGAGGGACGCATCACGCGGGCCGCCGCGTTCGAGAAGTCCCAGGATCCGGAGACGCTCTCGCGCCTCATCACCCGGGTCGACATGGAGGGCCGCACCGACGGTGCCGCCCCGATGCGCCGAGGAGCACGCTGATGGCCACCATGACCGCGAGCCGTTCGTTCGCCTACAAGAGCCGCGACGCGGCGGGCAAGTTCGTCAAGGGCAAGATGGAGGCGCCGAGCGAGGGCGCCGTCGCCGAGCGGCTCAAGGGGATGGGGCTCTCTCCCGTCGACATCCGCGAGTCCGCGGCGGGCACCGGCCTCAATCGCGAGATCGACCTCGGCGCCTTCGGCGGCGGCGTCGGCCTCAAGGACCTCGCCGTCATGTCGCGCCAGATGGCGACCATGATCAGCTCGGGCCTGTCGTTGCTGAAGACGCTGGGCATCCTCGCCGACCAGACCCAGAACAAGAAGCTCGCGAAGATCCTCGGCGAGGTCACGCACCAGGTCGAGGTCGGGCACTCGCTCTCCGACGCGCTCGCGCAGCATCCCACCGAGTTCCCGCCGCTCATGATCAACATGATCCGCGCCGGCGAGACGGGCGGGTTCCTCGAGGGGGCGATGGATTCGATCGCGGTCAACTTCGAGAAGGAGCACAAGCTCCGCTCGACCATCAAGTCGGCGATGACCTACCCGGTGATGGTCTTCATCCTCGCGATGGTCGCGGTCGTCGCGATGCTGCTGTTCATCGTGCCGATCTTCAAGAACATGTACGAGGGGATGGGCGGCGAGCTGCCGCTGCCCACCCAGATGCTCGTGGGGATCTCGAACTCGATGGTCGTCGTGCTGCCCGTGCTCGCGGTCGCCGGCGTCGCGTTCTTCCTCTGGTGGCGCGTCAACAAGCACACCGAGCGGGTGCGCAAGGTGGTGGACCCGCTCAAGCTCCGGCTGCCGATCTTCGGCCTGCTGGGCAAGAAGATCGCGATCGCGCGCTTCAGCCGCAATCTCTCCGACATGATCCACTCGGGCGTGCCGATCCTGCAGGCGCTCGCGATCGTCGGCGAGACGAGCGGCAACTGGGTGATCGAGAACGCGACCCGGCGCGTCGCCGACTCGGTGCGCACCGGGCGCTCGATCGCGGCCCCGCTCGCCGAGGAGACGGTGTTCCCGCCGATGGTCACGCAGATGATCGCGGTCGGCGAGGACTCCGGCGCCCTCGAGATCATGCTGAAGAAGATCGCCGAGTTCTACGACGACGAGGTGCAGGCCACCACGGAGTCGCTCACCAGCCTCATCGAGCCGCTCATGATCGCCTTCCTGGGCGTCATCGTCGGCGGGATGATCGTCGCTCTGTACCTGCCGATCTTCAACATCATCAACCTGGTGCAGCAGTGATCTCACGCGAGGGATTCCTCCCCCCGGTTTGGGGACGCGGCGCGGGGCCTAACCCCCCCGGACGCGGTATTACCGGGGCCGGGCGGCGTCTCTAGCGTGAACCCGTGAGTCCAAACCGGTTGGGGGGACGGCTCGCAATCCAATCCGCAAACAAGCAAAAGGAATGCAACTCATGACTCGCATCGCTTCGGCGCTCCGCGCCCGTCTCGAGGACGTGAAGAAGAACGAGCAGGGCTTCACCCTGATCGAGCTCCTCGTCGTCGTCATCATCATCGGCATCCTGGCCGCGATCGCGATCCCGGTCTTCATCGGGGTCCAGAACAACGCGAAGGACGCCTCGGTCAAGTCCGACCTCGGCAACGCGAAGACCGCCGTCGTGGCGTACTTCACCGCGAACCCGACCGGTACGGTCGCCGCCGACGGCACGACCAAGACCGGCACGTCGGCCCTCTCCGACTACGGCTTCACCGCCACCTCCGGCAACCAGTTCAACTTCGGCTCGTCGGTGACGTCGACCTCGTTCTGCATCACGGGCAAGGGCGAGACCGGCAACTACTTCAACGTCACCGCGAACGGCGCGGTCGGCGACGGTGCCTGCACCGGCGTCACCATCCCGTAAGTCTCACGTCGGTGAGCGCGTGAGCGCTCGCCGCAGCGGGGGTCCCGGTCTCGCGATCGGGATCCCCGCCCACCGCCCCGACGGGGGCACGGCCGACCCCGGGGTCGGCCCTCCCGCATTCTCCGCGGACCCACCCGAAGGGCCCGTGACACACGGCCCCCGACGACCGTCGGGGCGCAGCACCCGCCGCTCGACCCGCGACCGGCGGCTCGCACGATGAACTTGGGGGTGAGTTCGTGCGCACGCTCCGCGACCGCCTGATGCGCTTGGCTCAGCCCGAGGCCGGGCTCAGCATCGTCGAGGTGCTGGTGGCCGTCATGGTGTTCATGATCGTGTCGGTCGGCATCGCCTACGGCACCATCGCCTCTCTGCGACTCAGCCGCGACGCCCAGTCGCGCGAGGTCGCCACCAACCTCGCCGCGACCGAGATCGACGTCGTCCGTCAGATCGGCGACCCGCTGGCGGTCGTCGACGCGTCGAGTACGGCGAGCGTCGACGGCATCAGCTACACCGTCGCGCGCACCGCGAAGTGGGTCGATTCGGCCGGCAACGCCTCGAGCTGCGGGGTCGGCGGGGCCCCCCTCAAGTACAAGGCGGTCAACGTCACCGTCAGCTGGTCCGGTCAGCTCGCCGGCAACCTCTCGATCAGCTCCGACACCATCCTCGCCCCCGAGAGCCGTCTCAACGACCCCGACGCCGGCACCCTGCTGGTGCGCGTCGTCGGCGCCGACGGTCTCCCGCGCAGCGGCGTGGCCGTCTCGGCCTCGCCCACCTCGGGCGGCGCCGCGGTGAGTCTCCCGGCCACCGACGCGCAGGGCTGCAGCTTCGCCTTCCAGGTCGTCCCCGGCACCTACACCGTCGGCGTCAGCCGCGGCGGCTACATCAGCGACAAGCAGCAGTCGGCCCCCACCGTCAGCTCGGTCGTCACCGCGGGCACGTCGACGAGCCAGAGCTTCCAGTACGACCAGGCGGGCACCTTCGCCCTCAGCTATCAGGTCGCCGGATCCACGGGCAGCCTGCGCCTGCCGAGCGACCTCGATCTCTCGTTCCTCAACTCCTACGGCGTGTACGTGCGTTCCGGCGGCTCCCCCTCGTCGGTGAGCCTGCACCCGTACCCCTCCGGTTACTCGGTCGTGGCGGGCGCCTACGCCGCGCCGACGGATTCCAGCGCCGGCTGCGTCGCGCCCGACCCCGGCTCGTGGCCTGCCGGCACCGTCGGGGGCACCGCGTATGCCGCCGGTGAGCGCCAGCCCGCGCAGGCCGCGGCTCCGGGCGGTTCCGCGAGCGTGACGGTGCCGATGGGCGGCCTCGTGGTCGGCAGCGCGAACGGCTACCAGTTCCGTGCGACCGTCGTCGCGCCGCCGAGCGGGACCGGAGACCCGGGCTGCGCGACCACCAAGACCTACACCTTCGACATGCTCACCGACGACGGCACCGCGACCCTCGCCCTGCCCTACGGCAGCTGGAAGATCGAGGCCCGCAAGTTCTCGCCCTACTGGTGGGGCGGCGGCAGCTGGAGCAGCTGGGGCAAGCCGAGCGGCGGCCTCGTCAGCGGCACCCTCTCCAGTCTCGGCCAGCTCCTGGGCACGTCGGGAGGCTCCGATCTCATCGTGACCCTCGACCCGCGGAAGCCGAGCTCATGAACACCCTCCGCCGCCGTCTCGCGCTCCTGCGCGACCCGCGACGCCGCGACGCCGGCGTCACCATGGTCGAGGTGCTCGTCGTGATGGGCCTGTCGCTGCTCGTGCTCACCATGACCACGACGTTCTTCACGCAGGTGACGCGCACGACCACGACGGCCCAGGATCGCCGGGACAACACGGCCCAGGCCGCGAACGCGATGAACGCGATCGGCGCGTACGTGCGCGCCGCGACCCGGCTCAATCCCGACACCACCCCGGTCGAGGCGATCGTCTCGGCGCAGCCGGAGTACCTGGAGTTCTACTCCTTCACCTCGAGCAACGGCCTGTCGCCGGCGCCGATCCGGGTGCGCATCTGGATCGATTCGAGTCGCAACCTCAACATCCGCAGCTGGGCCACGACCTCCGCGACCTCGGCGTCGACCACCCAGCGGTACGAGGGCTATCTCGCGCCGTCCCCGAACCTCGGCGCGGGCGAAGCGTATCTGTTCACCTACTTCGACGCCAACGGGGTGCAGCTCGGCGGATCCGGCACGCTGTCGGCCTCCGACGCGGCCAAGGTGCGCGGCATCCAGGTCTCGGTGCGGCTGCGCGAACAGGGCGTCACCACGGTCGACCCGGTCACGATCCAGACCCGCATCGTCATGCCCAACCTCGGGATCTCGCAGGGGACCACATGAGAACGCCCTCGCTCCTCCGCCGCCTCGCGCGCACCCGCGACGAGGGTTTCGCGCTGCCCACCGTGGTGGGGATCGCCGCCGTGCTGCTGCTCGTCGTGGCGACATCGCTCGCCGTCACCACGAGCGGTCTCAAGAAGTCGGTGACCGACGAGGACTGGAACGGCGCCCTCGCCGCCGCGTACGCGGGCATCGAGGAGTATCAGAGCCGCCTCTCCGACGACAGCACCTACGTGCGCTACGGCAACCCCTCGGCCGCGTTCAGCGTGTCGAGCAGCTCCCTGACGCTGCCGACCGGGGCGAACGTCAACCCGGCGTTCGGCATCACCGCTGGCGGCACCTGGGCCTCGGTTCCCGGCTCGACCACGGGCGCGAGCTTCCGCTACGAGATCGACAACTCCCGCTATGCGACCACCGGCACGCTGCGCATCCGCTCGACGGGGCGGGTCGGCGACGCCACGCGCACGATCGTGGCGGACCTGCGCCAGAGCGGCTTCCTCGACTTCCTCTACTACACGCAGTACGAGGTGATCGACCCGTCGATCAGCGGCAACAGCTCGTGCAACAAGCACTGGTACGACCCGGGATCGACCCGGCCGTCGAGCTGCGACATCCAGTTCGGCACCTTCGACGTGCTCAACGGCGCGGTCCACTCGAACGACCGGCTCGTGGTCTGCGGCGCGACGTTCCGCGGCAAGGTGACCAGCGCCAACCCGAAGACGCCGATCGCCTACGTGCCCTCCGGCTGCTCCGCCGCGACCTACGAGGTCGGCACCGGGGTGAGCTATTCGAAGCCGATCGACCCGCCGCCCACCAACAGCGAGATGAAGAAGGAGACCCGCTCCGACCTGCCGGCCGACGTGCCCCGGCCCGGGTGCATGTACACCGGGCCGACGCAGATCACCTTCCTCTCCAACGGCAAGATGAACGTGATCTCGCCGTTCACGAAGGTGACCCAGCCCAACGGCAGCGGTGGGGGTCTCACGCCGGCGATGTGCGGCTCGATCAGCGACCTCAAGAGCAGCTCCGGCGCGACGATCGACACGATCCCGCAGAACCTCGTCTACGTGCAGAACGTGCCGACCTCGAGCTCCGACCCGAACTACTGGCCGACGAGCGGTTCGTCGTCCAAGCAGTGGCCGTCGGGCTTCAGCTGCAGCAACAAGGGCTCGTCGAGCGAAGGATGGTCCTTCGGTTCGGCCCGTTACCCGATGTCCGGAGAGAGCACGCCCAACACCTCGAGCTCGTCCACCCCGGCGTACGGCTGTCGCAACGGCGACGCTTACGTGAGCGGATCGCTCAAGGGTCAGATCACCGTGGCCACCGAGAACTACATCTACGCCGTGGACGACATCGTCTACGCCGACGACTCGGCCGTGCTCGGCCTGGTCGGCAACAACGCGGTGTGGATCTGGAACCCGGTCGGCCAGTCCTGCAGCTGGTACAGCTGCTCGACCGTGAACCTGCTCAGCGAGGACGGCGGCGGACGCGAGATCGACGCCGCGATCATGTCGGTCGCGCACACCGTGATGGTGCAGAACTACAACGTCGGGTCCGCGCGGGGCACCCTCAAGATCGTCGGCGCGCTCGCCCAGAACTACCGTGGAACGGTCGCCACCTCGAGCGGCGGCGGCGTCGCGACCGGGTTCTCGAAGGACTACAACTACGACCCGCGGTTCAAGTACACCGCGCCGCCCAAGTTCCTGACCCCGGTGTCGACGAGCTACGGCATCACGCAGTTCGCGAACGTGCCCGCCGCCTTCGCCGCCGACGGGAGCCCGTCGTGACCGCCGTCGCGGTGGGCCTGGTGGGCGCGCTCGGCCTCGCGATCGGCTCGTTCCTCAACGTCGTCGTCTACCGGGTGCCGGCCGGACTCTCGGTCGTGCGCCCCGCCTCGGCCTGCCCGCAGTGCGGCGCCGCGATCCGCTCGCGCGACAACGTGCCGGTGCTGTCGTGGCTGCTGCTGCGCGGGCGCTGCCGCGACTGCCGCACCGCGATCTCGGCGCGGTATCCCGCGGTCGAGGCGCTCACCGGGCTCGCCTTCGTGCTCGTCGGGCTCTGGGCCGTGCCCGGGATCCTCGCCGCCGGCTCGCCGCTCGCGGTCGCGTCGGGCGCGGTCGCGCTGCTCGGCTGGCTCTACCTCGCGGCGATCAGCGTCGCGCTCGCCGCGATCGACCTCGACACCCGGCGCCTGCCCGATGCGATCGTGCTGCCGTCGTATCTCGTCGCCGGGGTGCTCTTCACCGCCGCGGCGCTGCTGGGCGGGGAGACCGAGCGTCTGCTGCCGATGGGTGTCGGGGCGCTCGCGAGCGTCGCGTTCTACCTCGTGCTCGCGCTGATCTATCCGGGCGGCATGGGCATGGGCGACGTCAAGCTCGCCGGCGTGCTGGGCCTCGCGCTCGGCTACGCGGGATGGTCCGCGCTCATCGTGGGCGTCGCGTCGGCGTTCGTGCTCGGCGGTCTCGTCGGACTCGTCGTGCTCGCCGTGCGGCGCGCGCGCGAGCGGGCGATCCCGTTCGGGCCGTGGATGTTCGCGGGCGCGTGGATCGGAATCGTCGCCGGGGCGGCCGTCGCCGCCGGCTATCTGGAGCTCGCCGGGCTCGCCTGAGCCGGGCAGGAAGACCGCGACTCCGCCGAGTCGAGGACAACAGGGGGGAAGAGAGATGTCAGGGACCATCGTGGGCCTCGACTTCGGGCACGGGGTCATCCGCGCCGCCGAGATCCAGGACGCCGGCAAGGCACGCCCGACGCTCGTGCGCTACGCGTCGCTGCGCGTGCCGGCGACCGCCGTGCAGCGCGGCGAGGTGATCGAGCCGGGCACCGTCTCCGCCGCGCTCAAGCAGCTGTGGAGCCGGGGCCGGTTCAAGACCAAGCGCGTCGTGCTCGGCATGGGCAACCAGCGGGTGCTCGTGCGCGATCTCACGGTGCCCAACCAGCCGCTGAACCGCATCCGCGAGTCGCTGCCCTTCCAGGTGCAGGACCTGCTGCCGGTGCCGGTGGCCGACGCGATCCTCGACTACTACCCCGTCTCGGTCGTCAAGGCCGACGGCGGCGAGATGGTCAACGGCCTGCTCGTCGCCGCGATGAAGGAGGCGGTGCTGGCCAACGTCGACGCCGTCTCGGCGGCCGGGCTCTCGCCCGTCGAGGTCGACCTCATCCCCTTCGCCCTGTCCCGCGCGTTCCTCGCCAGCGCCGACGCCCGCGGCGTCGTCGCGCTCGTGCACATCGGCGCGGTCACCACGAGCGTCGTGGTCGCGAACGACGGGGTGCCGCAGTTCGTGCGCATCATGCAGAACGGCGGCGGCGACGTGGATCTCGCGCTCCAGTCGCGCCTGTCGATCGACGCCGAGCAGGCCGACCGCATCAAGCGCGGCATCGGTCTCGCGCGCGAGCAGGTTCCCGCCGAGTGGGCGGTCGCCGTCGAGGCGATCCACGCCTCCACCGGCGATCTGCTGGGCGCGGTGCGCAACACGCTGAGCTACTTCCTCAACTCGCGGCCGGGCCTGCGCATCGAGCGGGTGCTGGTCTCGGGAGGCGGCGCCCAGCTCGGCGGCCTGCCGAACGCCCTCGCCGACGCGTTGCGCCTCCCGGTCGGGGTGCCCAAGAGCATCGAGGGGCTCGCGATCGCGCGCACCGTCGACACCGAGCAGCTGAACGACGACCCCGCGGGCCTCCCGGTCGCCGCGGGCCTGGCCCTGGGGAGCCGAGCATGAGCGCCGCCGTCCGCCACGACACCGCCAAGGAGCCGGGCCCCAAGCGCGGGTTGACGCTCGCGCCGGCCGGACCGCGCGCGGGCGGGGTGAGCTTCACCTCCGTGCCGCGTGCCGATCTGCTCCCGCCCGAACTCGGCCAGCGCGAGAAGGCGCGGGGCGTGCGCCGCGGTCTGCGCGGTGTCGTGTTCCTCGTCGCGATCCTGGTCGCGGCGGCCGTCGGCGGGGCGTGGTTCCTCGCCTTCTCGGCGCAGACCTCGCTCGACGCCGCCCGCCAGCAGACCCAGGCGCTCGCCCTGCAGAAGAGCCAGTTCGCCGAGGTGCAACTGACGCAGCAGGCGATCGCACTGGGTGAGGCGGCGGTCGTCGTCGGAGGCTCGACCGACATCGACTGGAAGGCGTACTTCGCCACCCTCGAGGCGCAACTGCCGGCGGGGGTGCGCATCGAGAACCTCTCGGTCGAGTCCGCGACCCCGGTCAGCGCCTACCCGCAGTCGGAGACGCCGCTCGAGGGGCCGCGCATCGCGACCCTCAGCTTCGTCGCCTCGAGCGACGCGCTGCCGGCCATCCCGGACTGGCTCGACCGGCTGAGCACGCTGCCCGGCTTCGTCGACGCGACCCCGACGAGCGTGTCGCTCGAGGGCTCCGGCTACAGCGTGAGCATCACGATGCACATCGACGCGGCCGCCTACTCGGGTCGGTTCGACCCGACCTACGCTCCGGACGCCGACGGCGCCGGCACGGGCACGGACGCGAACCTCGACGGTGTGGCCGACGGCGCCGCGAACGACCCCGCGGCCGGCGATTCGACGGAGGCGGGACAGTGAAGCTCGACAACAGGATCTGGGTGCTCGTGACGGTCATCGTCTCGGCCGCCCTCGTCGCCGGCGGGTTCTTCCTGGGAGTGCAGCCCCAGCTCACCGCGCTCGCCGAGGCGCAGTCGCAGCAGGCCGAGGTCGACGCCCAGAACGCGGCGATCACGGCGGAGATCGCCGCCCTGCAGACCGCCTCGGCGAATCTCGACGAGCTGCGCGCCCGCGCGAACGAACTGCAGCTCGCCGTGCCCGACGAGATGAACAGCCCCGAGTTCATCAGCTCGCTCAACGCGCTCGCGGCGTCGACCGGGGTCACCGTGACCTCGATCTCGATCAGCCCGGCCCAGGCGTACGCGCCGCCGGTGGCGGATGCGGCGCCCGCCGACGCCGCGGCCACCGGCGACTCGCCGGACGCCGCGGCCACCGCGTCGCCCGCGGCACCGGCCCCGAGTCCGAGTGCGGACCCGGGCGCACCCGTCACCGGAGCGCCGCTGCCGACGACGAACCCGCTCATCGACGCCTCCGACTTCGTGGTGATCCCGGTGAGCATCGCCATCCGGGGCGGCTATGCGCCGTCGCTCGACTTCGTCGAGGGCCTGCGGACGGGCGAGCGGCTCATCCTCGTGACGAAGCTCGCCGTCACCCGCTCGGGCGACGACGGGGGCGCGACGGTCGAGACCGCGATCGAGGCGCTCGTCTACGCGCTGCCCGGCTCGGCCCTGCCGGCGTTCGACGACGCCGACGCGGCCGGCGGCTCGGGCGCCGACGCGACCCCGGCGCCGACCGACTCGGCGACTCCGGCCCCGGGCGACTCCGCGACGCCGGACCCGAGCGGCACGCCGACCGCGAACCCCCTGCGCAAGCCGGTGATCACCGGCGCGCGCTGACGACGCGCCGGCGCGAACGCCGGGATGAGGTCTCCGCCCGCTGCATCGGGTGTGGCGGGCGGAGGCCCCATCCCGGCGCTCGGTCGTGTATCATCGACGCCGTGTGTGCCCTGCGCACACCGATGTCCGTGCCCGCGAAGCGGGCGTCCGGACCCACGGCATATCCGCCGCACGACCCGACACCGGATCCGGTGCCGGGGGCGGATCCCGATGGAACCGAATCCCATCAGAGCTGTCACCGTGCAGCACGAACGAGGAGCACGTTTGCCCACCATCCAGCAGCTGGTCCGCAAGGGCCGGAAGCCGAAGGTCGTCAAGACCAAGGCCCCGGCGCTCAAGGCCAACCCCCAGCAGCGCGGCGTCTGCACGCGCGTCTACACGACGACCCCGAAGAAGCCGAACTCGGCGCTGCGCAAGGTCGCCCGTGTGAAGCTCTCCAACGGCACCGAGGTCACCGCCTACATCCCCGGCGAGGGCCACAACCTGCAGGAGCACTCGATGGTGCTCGTGCGCGGCGGCCGTGTGAAGGACCTCCCCGGCGTGCGCTACAAGATCGTGCGCGGCGCGCTCGACACCCAGGCCGTCAAGAACCGTCAGCAGGCGCGCAGCCGCTACGGCGCGAAGAAGGACAAGAAGTAATGCCGCGCAAGGGACCGGCGCCTAAGCGCCCCGTCGTCGCCGACCCGGTGTACTCCGCCCAGGTCGTCAGCCAGCTCGTCAACAAGATCCTCCTCGACGGCAAGAAGGACCTCGCCCAGCGCATCGTCTACGGCGCGCTCGACGGCGTGGCCACCAAGTCCGGCCAGGACGCCGTGCAGGTGCTCAAGAAGGCGCTCGACAACGTGCGCCCGACCCTCGAGGTCAAGAGCCGCCGCGTCGGTGGATCCACCTACCAGGTGCCGGTCGAGGTCAAGCCGCACCGTGCGAACACCCTCGCGCTGCGCTGGCTCGTCTCCTACGCCAAGTCGCGTCGCGAGAAGACCATGACCGAGCGCCTCACCAACGAGATCCTCGACGCCAGCAACGGCCTCGGGGCCGCCGTGAAGCGCCGCGAGGACACCCACAAGATGGCGGAGAGCAACAAGGCCTTCGCCCACTACCGCTGGTAGCAGCTCTCCACTGACGGGGGCCGCGAACCGGCCCCCGTCAGTACTGCCCCTCACCACCCCAGAACGTAAGGAACCCCCGTGGCACAGGACGTGCTCACCGACCTCACGAAGGTCCGCAACTTCGGCATCATGGCGCACATCGACGCCGGCAAGACGACGACGACCGAGCGCATCCTCTTCTACACCGGGGTCAACCACAAGATCGGCGAGGTGCACGACGGCGCCGCGACGATGGACTGGATGGCGCAGGAGCAGGAGCGCGGCATCACCATCACGTCGGCCGCGACGACCTGCTTCTGGGAGGGCTACCAGCTCAACATCATCGACACGCCCGGCCACGTCGACTTCACCGTCGAGGTGGAGCGCAACCTGCGCGTGCTCGACGGCGCGGTCGCGGTGTTCGACGGCAAGGAGGGCGTGGAGCCCCAGTCGGAGACCGTCTGGCGCCAGGCCGACAAGTACAACGTGCCGCGCATCTGCTTCGTCAACAAGATGGACAAGCTCGGCGCCGACTTCTACTTCACGGTCGACACCATCATCAAGCGCCTCGGCGCCAAGCCGCTCGTGATGCAGCTGCCGATCGGGGCGGAGTCGACCTTCGAGGGCGTCGTCGACCTGGTCTACATGCGCGCGCTCACCTGGCGCGGCGACGCCAAGGGTGACGTGAAGATGGGCGCCGAGTACGCCATCGAGGAGATCCCGGCCGACCTGCAGGCGAAGGCCGAGGAGTACCGCAACGTGCTGCTCGAGACCGTCGCCGAGACCGACGAGGAGCTGCTCGAGAAGTACCTCGGCGGCGAGGAGCTCACCCCCGAGGAGATCAAGGGCGCCATCCGCAAGATGGTCGTCAAGGGCGAGATCTACCCCGTCTTCTGCGGGTCGGCGTTCAAGAACCGCGGCGTGCAGCCGATGCTCGACGCGGTCGTGGACTACCTCCCCAGCCCGCTCGACATGCCGGCGATCGAGGGCCACGACATCCGTGACGAGGAGAAGGTCGTCGAGCGCCACGCGGACTCGAAGGAGCCCTTCTCGGCGCTCGCGTTCAAGATCATGACCCACCCGTTCTTCGGGCGGCTCACCTACATCCGCGTCTACTCGGGCCGTCTCGACTCCGGCGCCCAGGTCGTCAACTCGACCAAGGGCAAGAAGGAGCGCGTCGGCAAGATCTTCCAGATGCACGCCAACAAGGAGAACCCGGTCGACTTCGTCACCGCGGGGCACATCTACGCGGTCATCGGCCTCAAGGACACCACCACCGGTGACACCCTGAGCGACCCGAACGACCAGGTGATCCTCGAGTCGATGACCTTCCCGGAGCCCGTCATCGAGGTGGCGATCGAGCCCAAGACCAAGGGCGACCAGGAGAAGCTCGGCGTCGCGATCCAGAAGCTCGCCGAGGAGGACCCCACCTTCCGCACCGAGCAGAACCCCGAGACCGGTCAGACCATCATCAAGGGGATGGGCGAGCTGCACCTCGACATCCTGGTCGACCGCATGAAGCGGGAGTTCAACGTCGAGGCGAACGTCGGCAAGCCGCAGGTCGCCTACCGCGAGACGATCCGCAAGACGATCGAGAAGTACGACTACACCCACAAGAAGCAGACCGGTGGATCCGGTCAGTTCGCGAAGGTGCAGATCACCCTCGAGCCGCTCGAGGTGACCCCGGAGACCTCGTACGAGTTCGTGAACGCCGTCACCGGCGGTCGCGTGCCGCGCGAGTACATCCCCTCGGTCGACGCGGGCATCCAGGACGCGATGCAGGTCGGCGTGCTCGCCGGCTACCCGACGGTGGGCGTCAAGGCGACCCTCGTCGACGGCGCTTCGCACGACGTCGACTCCTCGGAGATGGCGTTCAAGATCGCCGGTTCGATGGCGTACAAGGAGGCCGCGCGCAAGGCCAACCCGGTGCTGCTCGAGCCGCTCATGGCGGTCGAGGTGCGCACGCCCGAGGAGTACATGGGCGACGTCATCGGCGACCTGAACTCCCGTCGTGGCCAGATCCAGTCCATGGAGGACGCCACCGGCATCAAGGTCGTCACCGCCAAGGTGCCGCTCTCTGAGATGTTCGGGTACGTCGGCGACCTGCGGTCGAAGACCTCGGGCCGCGCCGTGTACTCGATGACGTTCGACTCGTACGCCGAGGTCCCCAAGGCCGTGGCGGACGAGATCGTCCAGAAGGGTAAGGGCGACTAGTCGCCCCACCCGCGAGCCGGATGCCTCCGGCGCCGGCTCGGGACGCCTGAGCCGAACAACTCCAACAAAATCCAGTACCCTCTCGCGGAGCCGGACACCATCCGGACCGCACCGACGTCCTGAGGAGGACACACAGTGGCCAAGGCCAAGTTCGAGCGGACCAAGCCGCACGTCAACATCGGAACGATCGGTCACGTCGACCACGGCAAGACCACCCTCACCGCGGCGATCTCGAAGGTGCTCGCCGACAAGTTCCCGTCGAACGTCAACGTTCCCCGGGACTTCGCGTCGATCGACTCGGCGCCCGAGGAGCGTCAGCGCGGCATCACGATCAACATCTCGCACGTCGAGTACGAGACCCCGAAGCGCCACTACGCGCACGTCGACGCCCCCGGTCACGCCGACTACATCAAGAACATGATCACCGGCGCGGCCCAGATGGACGGCGCGATCCTCGTGGTCGCGGCGACCGACGGCCCGATGGCGCAGACCCGCGAGCACGTGCTGCTCGCCAAGCAGGTCGGCGTGCCCTACCTGCTCGTCGCGCTCAACAAGGCCGACATGGTCGACGACGAGGAGATCCTGGAGCTCGTCGAGCTCGAGGTCCGCGAGCTGCTCTCCAGCCAGGACTTCGACGGCGACAACGCCCCGGTCGTGCGCGTCTCGGGCCTCAAGGCGCTCGAGGGCGACGAGAAGTGGACCCAGTCGATCCTCGACCTCATGGACGCGGTCGACGAGTCCATCCCCGACCCGGTGCGCGACAAGGACAAGCCGTTCCTCATGCCCATCGAGGACGTCTTCACCATCACCGGCCGTGGCACGGTCGTGACGGGTCGCGCCGAGCGCGGCACCCTCGCGATCAACTCCGAGGTCGAGATCGTGGGTCTGCGCCCGACGCAGAAGACCACCGTCACGGGCATCGAGATGTTCCACAAGCAGCTCGACGAGGCCTGGGCCGGCGAGAACTGCGGTCTGCTCCTGCGCGGCACCAAGCGCGAGGACGTGGAGCGCGGCCAGGTCGTCGTGAAGCCGGGTTCGGTCACGCCGCACACCCAGTTCGAGGGCACCGCCTACATCCTGAGCAAGGACGAGGGCGGCCGCCACAACCCGTTCTACGGCAACTACCGTCCGCAGTTCTACTTCCGCACCACCGACGTCACCGGCGTCATCACGCTGCCCGAGGGCACCGAGATGGTCATGCCCGGCGACACCGTCGGCATGACGGTCGAGCTGATCCAGCCGATCGCCATGGAGGAGGGCCTCGGCTTCGCCATCCGCGAGGGTGGCCGCACCGTGGGCGCCGGAACGGTGACCAAGATCCTGAAGTAACCCTTCGGATCCTCGCGACGGGGTCGGGCCGACAGGCCCGGCCCCGTCGTCGTCTCCGGGCGCGGTCGCGGCGGTGCCGCCCGCTCGACCGAGCCGCGGTGCCACGTCGGGGTCCGCCCGTCAAGGTCTCCCGTGCGTCTCGAGGCCGTGCCTAGCGTGGCCGGGTGCGACTGCGGCGATCCGACCTGCGGGGGCCGGGTATCCGGCGGGTGCGCGCGGGGCGCGGATTCCGCTACCTCGACGCGAGTGGAGCCACGGTGCGCGACGCCGAGCTCCTCGAGCGCATCCGCCGTCTCGGCATCCCGCCCGCGTGGGCCGAGGTCTGGATCGCCCCCCAGCCCCACGGCCACATCCAGGCCGTCGGCATCGACGCCGCCGGCCGTCGCCAGTACCTCTACCACCCGACCTGGCGGGCGCAGAAGGACCGGGCGAAGTTCGACCGCATGCTCGCGCTCGCCGAGACGCTGCCCGCCGCCCGGCGCGCCGTCACCCGCAGCCTGCGCACCCAGGGGGCGACACGGGAGCGCGCACTCGCGGCCGCGTTCCGCATGCTCGACACCGCCGGGCTGCGCGTCGGCTCCGAGCGCTACGCGCAGGAGCACGGCAGCTACGGCCTCTCGACGCTGCTGTGCGCGCACGCGCGCGTGCGGGAGGGGCGGCGGGTCGAGCTGCGGTTCCCGGGCAAGAGCGGTCACGCCTGGGAGGTCGACGTCGTCGACGCGGATCTCGCGGCCTGGGTCGCGCTCGTCCGTCGCCGGGGCGGGCGGGCCCGGCTCCTCTCCTGGCGCGACGAGGCGGGGCGATGGCACGCGATCCGCGCGGAGGAGATCAACGCCGAAGTGCGGGAGCGCACGGGGGGCGAGTTCACCGCGAAGGACTTCCGAACCCTCCACGGCACCATCGCGGCGGCGGTGAGCCTCGCCCGCACCGGCCCCCAGGCGACGGACCGTGCTCGGCGCCGCGCCGTCGCGCAGGCCATGCGCGACGCGGCCGAGGATCTCGGCAACACCCCCGCGATCGCGCGCTCGAGTTACGTCGACCCGCGCGTCGTCGATCGCTACGCCCACGGCGAGACGATCGACCCGGCCCGGATCGCCTCGGCGGAGAGCGAGCTGCGGGCGCTGCTGTTCGAGTGACGCCGCGGGACGAAAGCACCTGGCCCGCGCCGCGCGGCACCGGACACTGGGCGCATGGCCAGCTCGCCCCGGATCGTCACCGCCACGCCGAACCCCGCCCTCGACCTCGCGACCGCGACGGAGCGGATCATGCCCGACCACAAGATGCGGTGCCGCGGCGGACGGGTCGACCCCGGCGGCGGCGGGGTGAACGTGTCGCGCGTCCTGCACCGCTGGGGCGCGTCGACCCTCGCGGTGCACACCCTCGGGGGAGTCACCGGGGAGGCGTACGCGCGAGCCCTCGCCCAGGAGGCCGTGCCGGCCCGCGCGGTGCCGATCCGCGGCGACACCCGGCAGAACGTCACCGTGCGCGAGACCGCGACGGGCGAGCACTACCGCTTCGTGCTCGAAGGCCCCGCGCTCTCGGCCGACGAGTGGGAGGCCTTCGTCGCGGCGACGCTCGCCGAGCTGCGGCCCGGCGACTGGCTCGTGGCCAGCGGCAGCCTCCCGCCGGGGGTGCCCGACACCGGCTATGCCGAGCTCCTCGCCGCCGCGCGGGACCTCGGCGCCCGGTGCGCCGTCGACGCCGCGGGCCCCGTGCTCGCCGCGGCGGTCGCGCGCGGGGTCGACCTCGCCAAGCCCAGTCGCCGCGAGCTGTGCGAACTGGTCGGCCTCCCCGACTCGAGCGACGACGACCGGCTCGCCGACGCGGCGCAGGAGCTGATCCGGCGGCGGCCCGTCGGGGTGCTCGTCGTGAGCCTCGGCGCGCGCGGGGCGATGCTCGTCGACCGCACCGGGGTGCGGCGCGCTCCCGCGATCCCGGTCACCGCCGACTCGCCGGTCGGCGCGGGCGACAGCCTCCTCGCCGGCGTCGTGCTGCGGCTCGCGCAGGGGCGGGGCGCCGACGAGGCGCTGCGCGCCGGGCTCGCCGCCGCGGCGGCGACGGTCGCGAGCGCGGGCACCCGCCTCGGAACGCGCGAGGAGATCGAGCGGTTCGAGGCGGCGGGCTGAGCGATCCGGCGGCTCGGGGAGGGACTCGCGCCCGCGCGCCGGCGGGCTCGGGGAGGGACTCGCGCCCGCGCGCCGGTCACGCCAGAATCGGAGCGACCGGCGGATCCCGCCCGGCCCCGCACCCCGCCCCGTGGCGGCCGCGCTCGAGGAGAGACCATGGCATTCGACGACATCGTGGAGAAGGCGAAGGACGTCGCGGGCGGCGTCGCCGAGCACGCCAAGGAGGTCGCCGGGGGCGCGGCCGAGCTGGCCAAGGACGTCGCCGGCGACGTCGCCGACGGCGCGAAGGACCTCGCGGGTGACGTCGCCGACGGGGCCAAGGGCATCGCCGGCACCGTGACGAGCGCCGCCGCCGAGGCCCGCGACGCGGTGCGCGAGCGCTTCGACGACGACGAGGCCGCCGAGGCGAGCCCGAACGGCGGAGTCTGAGCGCCGCCCGGCGTGGGGCTCCGGAGCGGCCGGCGCACGCCGTCGCCCGCCCGGTCCACCCCCGGCTCGCCCTCGTGGCGCTGCTGCTGCTGACCGCCTCCACCGGGACCGTGGATGCGGTGAGCTACCTCGCGCTCGACCGCGTCTTCACGGGCAACATGACCGGCAATCTGCTGTTCGTCGGCTTCGGACTCGTCGGCCTCGCCGAGATCCCGCTGCTCAACAACCTCCTCGCGCTCGCCGCCTTCGTCACGGGCGCCGTCATCGCCGGCCGCGTCGTCGGCCGGGGGCACCCCGAGCGCAGCCTCCCGCGGCGCAGCGTCGCGCTGCTCGCGGTGCTGCTCGGAACGCTCGCCGCGATCGCGGTCGGATGGTCGCTCGCCGGCGCGCTGCGCGGGCCCGCGCTGCTGATCGTCACCGGGGTCCTCGCCGCCGTCATGGGCATGCAGGCGGTGGCGGTCAAGCCCGTCGGCAACACCGACGTCACCACGATCGTCGTCACCAGCACGCTCGTGAACCTCGCCCGCGACAGCCGCCTCGCCGGCGGCGCGGGGGAGAAGTGGATCCCGCGACTGCTTGCCGTGCTCGCCATGCTCGGCGGGGCCGTGCTCGGTGCCGCGATCGTGGCGCTCGCCGGAGGCGCCGCCGCCCTGGGTGCGGCGGCGGTGCTCGTGGCGACGGCGGTGGGGGTGCTGGTGGGGGGTTCTCGGGGGCGCTGAAAACGGGGGCCGGCGCGGGGCCCTGTCGCCGCGGGGCCCAGAAATGGGCCCGTCGCACGGATCTTCCGACGCCCGAGACGGGCGTCGGCGTGTCGCCGGTCGAGGCCAGAAATGGCCTCGACTCATCGGCGACACGCCCGGGTTGCAGACCCTGGGATCGTGTGGCAGACTTTCCGGGTTCGACATGCTGCGCCGTGCGCGCGGCTCACCGACAGGCAGTGCACAACCGCCGGGCGAGATCCCGTCGCAGGTTGGGCCGCGGTCGGCAGGACAGGCTTCATTCGAATCCCCGAAATCGATCGGATTCCGCGCGTGCGCGGAATCGGGCCGAACCATCGCGCGTCCGCGTGCGACGGGGTTGACAGAAGAACAGCGGTGCGCAGACCGACGGTCCGCGCGGGGGTGCTCGTGAGCGGGTGCCCGGAGACAGAGAAGGAATCACCATGGCGGGACAGAAGATCCGCATCCGGCTGAAGTCGTACGACCACGCCGGCCTCGACGCCTCGGCGCGCAAGATCGTCGACACGGTCACCCGTGCGGGTGCGACCGTGGTCGGTCCCGTGCCGCTCCCGACGGAGAAGAACGTGGTCGTCGTGATCCGCTCTCCGCACAAGTACAAGGACAGCCGCGAGCACTTCGAGAAGCGCACCCACAAGCGCCTGATCGACATCGTCGACCCGACCCCCAAGGCGGTCGACTCGCTCATGCGGCTCGACCTGCCCGCCGACGTCAACATCGAGATCAAGCTCTGAGCCGCGCGCTCGAGCTGACCGTACGAGGAACACCATGACTGCCACCGCTACGACCAAGGGACTGCTGGGCACCAAGCTCGGCATGACCCAGGTCTGGGACGAGAACAACAAGCTCATCCCCGTGACCGTGGTCCGCATCACCCCGAACGTCGTCACGCAGATCCGTTCGGCGGAGGTCGACGGGTACACCGCGATCCAGATCGCCTACGGCGAGATCGACCCGCGCAAGGTCAACAAGCCCAGTGCCGGCCACTTCGAGAAGGCCGGGGTCACCCCGCGCCGCCACCTCGTCGAGGTGCGCACCGCCGACGCCGCCGAGTACAGCCTCGGCCAGGAGCTCGCGGTCGACATCTTCGAGGCCGGCCAGAAGGTCGACGTCGTCGGCACCAGCAAGGGCAAGGGCTTCGCGGGCGTCATGAAGCGCCACAACTTCCAGGGCGTGAGCGCGAGCCACGGTGCCCACCGCAACCACCGCAAGCCCGGCTCGATCGGCGCCAGCTCGACCCCGAGCCGCGTCTTCAAGGGCATGCGGATGGCCGGTCGCATGGGCGCCGAGCGCGTCACCGTCCAGGGCCTCACCGTCCACTCGGTCGACCTCGAGAACGGCCTGATCCTGGTCAAGGGCGCCGTGCCCGGGGCCAAGGGCCGTCTCGTCTTCGTCCGCAACGCCGTGAAGGGTGCGTGATCGGCATGGCTGAGAACACCACCGTCTCCTCGGTCGACGTCGTCGACGCCAAGGGCAAGAAGGCCGGCTCGGTCGACCTGCCCGCGTCGCTGTTCGACGTGCAGACCAACGTCCCGCTCATCCACCAGGTCGTGACCGCGCAGCTCGCGGCCGCGCGCCAGGGCACCCACAAGACCAAGGGTCGCGGCGAGGTGTCGGGATCGGGTCGCAAGCCGTTCAAGCAGAAGGGCACCGGTCGCAGCCGTCAGGGCTCGATCCGCGCGCCCGAGCACACCGGCGGCGGCGTCGTGCACGGGCCGGTGCCGCGCGACTACGCGCAGCGCACCCCGAAGAAGATGGTCGCCGCCGCCCTGCTGGGCGTGCTGAGCGACCGCGCCCGCGGCGAGCGCCTGCACGTCATCTCCGGCTTCGGCATCGACGGCGCCCCGAGCACCAAGGCCGCCGCCGCCGTGCTCGAGGCCGTCGCCACCAGCCGCAACGTGCTCGTCGTGCTCGACCGCGACGACCTCGTCGGCGTCAAGAGCGTGCGCAACCTGCCGAACGTGCACGTGCTGTTCGCCGACCAGCTCAACGCCTACGACGTGGTCACGAGCGACGACGTGGTCTTCACCAAGTCCGCGTTCGAGTCGTTCGTGAACGCGAAGACCAAGAAGGAGTCCGCGGAATGAGCGGCTACGGCAAGGACCCGCGCGACGTCATCCTCGCGCCGGTGGTCAGCGAGAAGAGCTACGGGCTCATCGACGAGGGCAAGTACACCTTCCTCGTCGACCCCCGCTCGAACAAGACCGAGATCAAGCTCGCGATCGAGAAGATCTTCGGCGTCCAGGTCGCCTCGGTGAACACCCTCAACCGCGAGGGCAAGACCCGCCGCACCCGCTTCGGCACCGGCAAGCGCAAGAACACCAAGCGCGCCATCGTCACGCTCAAGTCCGGCTCCATCGACATCTTCACGGCTGTCGGCTGAGGCACGGGAGGACAGAACAATGGGTATTCGCAACCACAAGCCCACGACCCCGGGCCGTCGCGGCTCGAGCGTCGCGGACTTCGTCGAGATCACCCGGTCGACGCCGGAGAAGTCCCTGCTGAAGCCGCTGCCGAAGTCGGGCGGCCGCAACAACACGGGGCGCATCACCACCCGCCACATCGGCGGCGGGCACAAGCGTCAGTACCGCGTCATCGACTTCCGTCGCAACGACAAGGACGGCGTCGACGCCAAGGTCGCGCACATCGAGTACGACCCGAACCGCACGGCGCGGATCGCGCTGCTGCACTTCGTGGACGGCACCAAGCGCTACATCCTGGCCCCCGAGAAGCTCAAGCAGGGCGACGTCGTGGAGTCGGGCCCCTCGGCCGACATCAAGCCTGGCAACAACCTGCCGCTGAAGAACATCCCGGTCGGAACGGTGATCCACGCGATCGAGCTCCGTCCCGGCGGCGGTGCCAAGATGGCCCGTTCGGCCGGCGCCTCGGTGCGCCTGGTCGCGAAGGACGGCCCCTACGCCCAGCTGCGCCTGCCCTCGGGCGAGGTGCGCAACGTCGACGTGCGCTGCCGCGCGACGATCGGCGAGGTCGGCAACGCCGAGCAGTCGAACATCAACTGGGGCAAGGCCGGCCGCATGCGCTGGAAGGGCGTGCGCCCGACCGTCCGCGGTGTCGCGATGAACCCGATCGACCACCCCCACGGCGGTGGCGAGGGCAAGACCTCGGGTGGTCGCCACCCGGTCAGCCCCTGGGGTCAGCAGGAGGGCCGCACCCGCCGCCCGAACAAGGAGAGCGACAAGCTCATCGTCCGTCGCCGCAACGCCGGCAAGAAGCGCAAGTAGGAGCCACGCCGATGCCGCGCAGTCTCAAGAAGGGCCCCTTCGTCGACGAGCACCTGTTCCGCAAGGTCCAGGCGCAGAACGAGGCCAATTCCAAGAACGTGATCAAGACCTGGTCGCGCCGCTCGATGATCGTCCCGGCCATGCTCGGCCACACGATCGCGGTGCACGACGGTCGCAAGCACATCCCCGTCTTCGTCACCGAGACGATGGTGGGCCACAAGCTCGGCGAGTTCGCGCCGACCCGCACCTTCCGCGGCCACGAGAAGGACGACAAGAAGGGCCGTCGCCGGTAACCCCGGCGACCGAGAGGAGGAGAAGGAGATGGTGCAGTCCATCGCCCGCGTGCGGCACATCCGCGTCACGCCTCAGAAGGCCCGTCGCGTCGTGGACCTCATCCGCGGCAAGCAGGCCCAGGAGGCCCTCGCGATCCTGAAGTTCTCGCCGCAGTCGGCGAGCGAGCCGGTGTACAAGCTCGTCGCCTCGGGGATCGCCAACGCCCGCGTGAAGGCCGACAACGAGAACGCGTACCTCGACGAGTCCGACCTCGTCGTCGCGCGCGCGTTCGTCGACGAGGGCACGACCCTCAAGCGGTTCCGCCCCCGCGCTCAGGGGCGCGCGTTCCGCATCAAGAAGCGCACGAGCCACATCACGGTCGTCCTCGCGACGCCCGACGAGCCGGTCGCCGGCGCCAAGGCCCCCGAGGCCGCCCCGAAGACCGCGAAGGCAGGGAAGTAAGCCATGGGCCAGAAGGTCAACCCGTACGGCTTCCGACTCGGGATCACCACCGACCACGTGTCGCGCTGGTTCTCCGACTCGACGAAGCCCGGTCAGCGCTACGCCGACTACGTGGCCGAGGACGTCAAGATCCGCAAGATGCTGACGAAGACCCTCGACCGCGCCGGCATCGCCAAGATCGAGATCGAGCGCACCCGTGACCGCGTGCGCGTCGACATCCACACCGCCCGCCCGGGCATCGTGATCGGCCGCCGCGGCGCCGAGGCCGAGCGCATCCGCGCCGACCTCGAGAAGCTGACCGGCAAGCAGATCCAGCTCAACATCCTCGAGGTGCGCAACCCCGAGGCCGAGGCGCAGCTGGTCGCGCAGGGCATCGCCGAGCAGCTCTCCGCCCGCGTGGCGTTCCGCCGCGCGATGCGCAAGGGCCTCCAGGGCGCCCAGCGCGCCGGCGCCAAGGGCGTGCGCGTGCAGGTCTCCGGTCGCCTCGGCGGCGCGGAGATGAGCCGCTCGGAGTTCTACCGCGAGGGGCGCGTGCCGCTGCACACCCTGCGCGCGAACATCGACTACGGCTTCTACGAGGCCCGGACCACCTTCGGCCGCATCGGCGTGAAGGTCTGGATCTACAAGGGCGACATCACCAACAAGGAGCTCGCGCGCGAGCAGGCGTCGCAGAAGTCGCAGCGCCCCGAGCGCCGCGACGGCGACCGTCGCCGCGGCCCCCGCGCCGAGCAGCCGGTCGGAGCGGAGGCGTAATCATGCTCATCCCCCGTAAGGTCAAGCACCGCAAGCAGCACCACCCGGGTCGCGACGGCCAGGCGACGGGCGGCACCACGGTGTCGTTCGGCGAGTACGGCATCCAGGCGCTCACGCCGGCCTACGTGACCAACCGCCAGATCGAGTCGGCGCGTATCGCGATGACCCGTCACATCAAGCGTGGCGGCAAGGTGTGGATCAACATCTACCCCGACCGCCCGCTCACCAAGAAGCCCGCCGAGACCCGCATGGGTTCCGGCAAGGGCTCGCCGGAGTGGTGGGTCGCGAACGTCAAGCCGGGCCGGGTGCTGTTCGAGGTCGCGGGCGTGAGCGAGGAGCTCGCGCGCGGCGCCCTCACCCGGGCCATCCACAAGCTGCCGCTCAAGGCACGCATCATCAAGCGCGAGGAGGGCGACGCGTAATGGCCGTCGGATCCAAGGAGCTCGCCCCCGCCGAGCTCGACACGCTCGAGGACGACCGCCTGGTCGACGAGCTGAAGAAGGCCAAGGAGGAGCTGTTCAACCTGCGCTTCCAGTCGGCCACCGGCCAGCTCGAGAGCCACGGACGCCTCCGCGCCGTGAAGCGCGACATCGCGCGGATCTACACCGTGATCCGCGAGCGCGAGCTCGGCATCCGCGCCGCTCCGGCGCCCGCGGCCCCCAAGGCCGCCGCCAAGAAGTCCACCACCACCAAGGCCGAGAAGGCCGCCGAGCAGCCCGAGGAGGCGAGCGAGTAATGGCCGAGGCATCGGAGAAGTCCACCCCGGAGAAGAAGGCGTCCGCCCCGAAGGCGAGCGCCGCGGCGACCGCCGAGAAGAAGGCGCCCGCCAAGGCGGCGCCGAAGGCGCAGCCCGCCGAGCGCGCCGGCCACGAGTCGGCCGCGCACGACGTGCGCGACGCGAGCGCGCGCGGCTACCGCAAGGTGCGTCGCGGCTACGTGACCAGCGACAAGATGGACAAGACCATCACGGTCGAGGTCGAGGACCGCGTGAAGCATCCGCTGTACGGCAAGGTCATCCGCCGCACGTCGAAGGTCAAGGCGCACGACGAGAACAACACCGCCGGCATCGGCGACCTCGTCGTGATCACCGAGACCCGACCGCTGTCGGCCTCGAAGCGCTGGCGTCTCGTCGAGATCGCCGAGAAGGCGAAGTAAGCCATGATCCAGCAGGAATCCCGCCTCAAGGTGGCGGACAACACGGGCGCCAAGGAGCTGCTCACCATCCGCGTGCTCGGCGGCTCCGGCCGTCGCTACGCGGGTCTCGGTGACACCATCGTCGCGACCGTGAAGGACGCGATCCCGGGCGGCAACGTGAAGAAGGGCGACGTCGTCAAGGCGGTCGTCGTCCGCACCGTGAAGGAGACCCGTCGTCCCGACGGCTCCTACATCAAGTTCGACGAGAACGCCGCCGTGATCCTGAAGAACGACGGGGACCCCCGCGGGACCCGCATCTTCGGCCCGGTCGGCCGCGAGCTGCGCGACAAGAAGTTCATGAAGATCATCTCGCTCGCGCCGGAGGTGATCTGAGCATGGCCAACATCAAGAAGGGCGACCTCGTCCAGGTGATCAGCGGCCCCTCGCAGGAGCGCGGCGGCGACCGCGGCAAGCAGGGGCGTGTCATCGAGGTGCTGAGCGGTGAGGACCGCGTCGTCGTGGAGGGCGTGAACTACGTCACCAAGCACGTGCGCGTCGGCCAGACCCAGCGCGGCACCAAGACCGGCGGCATCGAGACCCACGAGGCCCCGATCCACGTGTCGAACGTGGCGCTCGTCGACCCCAAGACCAAGACGCCCACGCGCGTCGGTTTCCGCGAGGAGATCGTCGACAAGGGCGGCGTCAAGAAGACGGTTCGCGTGCGCTACGCGAAGAAGTCCGGAGAGAAGATCTGATGTCCCCCACGACTGCCGCGCCGGCTGGTTCGCCTGCCAAGGTCCAGCCGCGCCTCAAGCAGAAGTACCGCGAGGAGATCCGCGCCGCTCTCACCGAGCAGTTCGGCTACGCCAACCCGCACCAGGTGCCGGGTCTGGTCAAGATCGTCGTGAACACCGGTGTCGGCGAGGCCGCCCGCGACTCGAAGGTCATCGAGGGGGCCATCAAGGACCTCACCCTCATCACCGGCCAGAAGCCGCAGGTCACGGCCGCCCGCAAGTCCATCGCGCAGTTCAAGCTGCGCGAGGGCATGCCGATCGGCGCCCACGTGACGCTGCGCGGCGACCGGGCGTGGGAGTTCCTCGACCGTCTGCTGTCGCTCGCGCTGCCGCGCATCCGCGACTTCCGGGGCCTGTCCGACAAGCAGTTCGACGGCCACGGCAACTACACCTTCGGGGTCACCGAGCAGTCGATCTTCCACGAGATCAACCAGGACCAGATCGACCGCGTGCGCGGCTTCGACATCACGGTCGTGACCACGGCCACGACGGATGACGAGGGTCGCGCCCTGCTGCGCGCGCTCGGCTTCCCGTTCACCTCCAACCAGCAGGCCGCCGAGGCCTGATCCCACCCAGGTCGGCCCGGGTGCACCCGGCGTCGAAACCAGTGAGAAAGAAGTACTGACATGACCATGACGGATCCCGTCGCCGACATGCTGACGCGGCTGCGCAACGCCAACCGCGCCTACCACGAGTCGGTGTCGCTCCCGAGCAGCAAGCTCAAGACCCACATCGCCGAGATCCTCCAGAAGGAGGGCTACATCACCGGCTGGAAGGTCGAGGACGCGCGCGTCGGCCAGACGCTCACGATCGACCTCAAGTACGGCCCGAACCGCGAGCGGTCGATCGCCGGCATCAAGCGCGTCTCGAAGCCGGGTCTGCGCGTGTACGCCAAGTCGACCGAGATCCCGCACGTGCTCGGCGGGCTCGGCGTCGCCATCCTGTCCACCTCCTCGGGGCTCCTCACGGACCGCGAGGCCACGCAGAAGGGCGTCGGCGGGGAAGTCCTCGCCTACGTGTGGTGATCTGACATGTCGCGTATCGGACGTCTCCCCATCACCGTGCCCGCGGGCGTGACCGTCACCATCGACGGCAACCTCGTGACGGTCAAGGGCCCCAAGGGCGAGCTCAGCCACAAGGTGGCCGCGCCCATCCAGGCCAGCATCGAGGACGGGCAGGTGCTCGTCACCCGCCCCGACGACGAGCGCGAGTCGCGCTCGCTCCACGGGCTGACCCGCACCCTCATCAACAACCAGATCATCGGCGTGACCGAGGGCTACTCCAAGAGCCTCGAGGTCGTCGGCACCGGGTACCGCGTGCAGTCGAAGGGCAGCTCGATCGAGTTCGCGCTCGGCTACTCGCACCCGATCACCGTCGAGCCGCCCGCCGGCATCACGTTCGAGGTCGAGGGCAACAACAAGCTCCACGTCCGCGGCATCGACAAGCAGGCCGTGGGCGAGGTCGCCGCCAACATCCGCAAGCTGCGCAAGCCCGAGCCCTACAAGGGCAAGGGCGTGCGCTACGAGGGCGAGCAGGTGCGGCGCAAGGCCGGAAAGGCTGGGAAGTAATGGCTGTCATCAGCAAGTCGGCGCAGCGCGCGCGTCGCCACGCGCGCCTGCGCAAGCGCATCGTCGGGTCGAGCGAGCGTCCGCGCCTCGTCGTCACCCGTTCGGCCCGTCACGTCTTCGTGCAGATCGTCGACGACACCAAGGGCCACACCGTCGCGTCCGCGTCGACCCTCGAGGCCGACCTGCGTACGTTCGACGGGGACAAGACCGCCAAGGCGCGCAAGGTCGGCGAGCTGCTCGCCGAGCGCGCGAAGAAGGCCGGCGTCGCGAGCGTCGTGTTCGACCGGGGCGGCAACCGCTTCGCCGGACGCGTCGCGGCGATCGCCGAAGGAGCTCGCGAGGGAGGGCTGAGCCTGTGAGCGACGAGAACGCGACCCAGGACGAGAACCAGACGCCGACGACGGCGACGCCGGCGGGCACGGACGACACCGTGACCGAGGGCCAGATCGTCGAGACCGCGGCCGGCACGCAGTCGGTCGAGGCCGAGCAGCGCGGCGGTCGGGGCGGACGGCGCGAGCGCGCCCCGCGCACCGACCGCGGCGGCCGCGGCGGCCGCGAGGACAGCCAGTTCCTCGAGCGCGTCGTGACCATCAACCGCGTCTCCAAGGTCGTCAAGGGCGGTCGTCGGTTCAGCTTCACCGCGCTCGTGGTCGTCGGCGACGGCAACGGCATGGTGGGCGTGGGCTACGGCAAGGCCCGCGAGGTGCCGCTCGCGATCAGCAAGGGCGTCGAGGAGGCGAAGAAGAACTTCTTCCGCGTCCCGCGCTCGCAGAAGACGATCCCGCACCCGGTGCAGGGCGAGGCCGCGGCCGGCGTCGTGCTGCTGCGTCCCGCGGCCGCCGGTACCGGCGTCATCGCGGGCGGTCCGGTGCGTGCCGTGCTCGAGTGCGCCGGCATCCACGACGTGCTCAGCAAGTCGCTCGGCTCGTCGAACACGATCAACATCGTGCACGCGACGGTCGCGGCCCTGAAGCAGCTCGAGGAGCCCCGCGCGGTCGCCGCGCGTCGCGGCCTCGAGTTCGACGACGTGGCCCCCGAGCGTCTCATCCGTGCGGAGGCCGAAGACCGTGCCGCCGCCACCTCGAAGGCGGGTGCGTGATGGCCGCGCGTCTGAAGGTGACCCAGATCAAGTCGGTGATCAGCGAGAAGCAGCCGCAGCGCGACACCCTGCGCAGCCTCGGCCTCAAGCGGATCGGCGACGTCGTCGTGCGCGAGGACAGCCCGGCGAACCGCGGCTACGTGCGCGCGGTCGCCCACCTCGTGAAGGTTGAGGAGATCGACTGATGGCTGAAGAGAACAAGGACGAGAAGGCGACCGCCGCGAAGGCGCCGGCCGCCAAGAAGCCGGCCTCGTCGACCGCGAAGAGCGGTGCGGCGTCGGGCGCGAAGTCCCCCGCGGCGAAGAGCTCCGGCTCGAGCGCGACGAAGTCGACGACGGCGAAGTCCGGCGCGGCCGCGTCGGGCGCGGCCGCGAAGTCCTCCGCGTCGAAGCCCGCGGCCGCGAAGTCGGCCGGCGGGTCGAGCGCGAAGGCGCCGGCCGCGAAGGCGCCGGCCGCCAAGGCGTCCGGAAGCACGTCCTCGACGTCGGCCTCGTCGGCCGCCGCGAAGGACGACACCGCGGCGAAGGCCCCCGCCAAGAAGCCCGCGGCGAAGAAGGACGTCGCCGCATCGCGTCCGCAGGTGCTCAAGGCCCACCACCTCCGCCCGGCTCCCGGTGCGAAGACCGCCAAGACCCGCGTGGGTCGCGGTGAGGGCTCCAAGGGCAAGACCGCCGGTCGCGGCACCAAGGGCACCAAGGCGCGCTACCAGGTGCGCGCGGGCCTCGAGGGCGGCAACCTGAACTCGATCATGCGCGCCCCGAAGCTGCGCGGGTTCACGAACCCGTTCCGCGTGGAGTACCAGGTCGTGAACCTCGACAAGCTGGCCGAGCTCTACCCGAAGGGCGGCGACGTGACCGTCGGCGACCTCGTGGCCAAGGGCGCGGTGCGCAAGAACGAGAAGGTCAAGGTTCTCGGGAACGGCGACATCTCGGTTAAGCTGAACGTCGCGGTCGACAAGGTCTCCAGCTCCGCCGAGCAGAAGATCGTCGCCGCCGGCGGCACCGTCAAGTAGTCGGTGCGGTGGCCCCTCCGGGGGCCGCCGACCCGGCTTCGGGTCCCAGCTTCCCCCACGCCACCCGAGGAGGCGTACGTGTTCAGTGCCGTCGCGCGGATCTTCCGCACGCCCGACCTGCGCCGGAAGATCGGGTTCACGCTCGCGATCGTCGCGATCTTCCGACTCGGTTCCCACATCCCGGCGCCGTTCGTCAACTTCTCGAACCTCGAGGCCTGTCTCGCGCAGAACTCGAACACCGAGGGGCTGTACGAGCTCGTCAACCTGTTCAGCGGCGGCGCGCTGCTGCAGCTGTCGATCTTCGCGCTGGGCATCATGCCCTACATCACCGCGTCGATCATCGTGCAGCTGCTGCGCGTGGTCATCCCGCGCTTCGACACCCTCTACAAGGAGGGCCAGTCGGGCCAGGCCAAGCTCACGCAGTACACGCGTTACCTGACCATCGCGCTCGGCATCCTGCAGTCCACGACCCTCATCACGGTCGCCCGCAGCGGCAGCCTGTTCGGCAACTCCGACGCCTGCAGCGGCGACCTGATCCTCACCGACTCGTCGCCGTTCGCGACGCTGCTGATGGTCATCACGATGACGGCCGGCACCGGCCTCATCATGTGGTTCGGCGAGCTCATCACCGAGCGCGGCGTCGGCAACGGCATGTCGCTGCTGATCTTCACCTCGATCATCGCGCGCTTCCCGCAGTCGCTGGGCCAGATCTACACCGAGCACCAGGACGCGGAGGGCCGCGGCGGTCTCGAGACGCTCGCCGGGGTGCTCATCATCGGCATGGCCGTCGTGGTGGCGGTCATCTTCGTCGAGCAGTCGCAACGACGCATCCCGGTGCAGTACGCCAAACGGATGGTGGGCCGGCGCACCTTCGGCGGCACCAACACCTACATCCCGATCAAGGTCAACATGGCCGGCGTCGTGCCGGTGATCTTCGCCTCGTCGCTGCTGTACCTGCCGGCTCTGATCGCGCAGTTCAGCCAGTCCTCCGACGGCAACAACCCCGCCTGGGTCGACTGGATCAACAACACGCTGACGCGCGGCGACCACCCGCTGTACATGCTGCTGTACTTCCTGCTCATCGTCGGGTTCACCTACTTCTACGTCGCCATCACGTTCAACCCGGACGAGGTCGCCGACAACATGAAGAAGTACGGCGGCTTCATCCCCGGCATCCGTGCGGGGCGCCCGACGGCCGAGTACCTCGACTACGTGCTGACCCGCGTCACGCTCCCCGGCTCGCTGTACCTCGGCCTCGTCGCGCTGATCCCGCTGATCGCCCTCGTGCTCATCAACGCCAACCAGAACTTCCCGTTCGGCGGCACGAGCATCCTGATCATGGTCGGCGTCGGCCTCGAGACGGTGAAGCAGATCGACGCGCAGCTGCAGCAGCGCCACTACGAGGGGCTCATCCGGTGAGCACCGGGCGGACCGGCCCCCGGCTGCTCATCGTCGGCCCGCCCGGGGCCGGGAAGGGCACCCAGGCCGCGCGGATCGCCGACCGCTACGGCATCCCGACGATCTCGACCGGCGACATCTTCCGCAGCAACATCGCGAACGGCACGGAGCTCGGCAAGCAGGTCAAGGCCATCGTGGACGGCGGCGACTACGTGCCTGACTCGCTCACCAACGCGCTCGTCACCGATCGACTCTCCGAGGCCGATGCCGCCGGCGGCTTCCTGCTCGACGGCTACCCGCGCACGCCGGATCAGGTGCGCTACCTCGACGAGCTGCTCTCCGGTCACGGCCACGCGCTCGACGCCGTCGTGCGCCTGCTCGCCGACGAGGACGAGGTCGTGCGCCGCCTGCGGCAGCGCGCCCTCGAGCAGGGACGCGTCGACGACAGCGAGGAGGCGATCCGCCACCGCCAGGAGGTCTACCAGCGCGAGACCGCTCCGCTGCTGGAGATGTTCGGCGAGCGCGGCCTGCTGCTGGAGGTCGACGGGCTCGGTGCGGTCGACGACGTGACGGGGCGCATCTTCGCGGCGCTCGACGGTCGCGGCATCGCGGTCTCCGCCGCCTGAGACGCGCCGCGGGCGCTCCGCGCGGGCTGGCGCCGCGGCGCGAAAGGGTCTAAGGTAGACCCTTGGTGCTCTGCGCCGCTTTCGCGCGTGCGCGGCGGCACCCCATCCCATCCATCCCGCAGACCGGCTCGGTCTGCACGAAAGCGAGTCATGGCCAAGAAGGACGGCGTCATCGAGATCGAGGGCTCGGTGCTCGAGGCTCTGCCGAACGCGATGTTCCGCGTCGAGCTGACCAACGGGCACAAGGTCCTCGCCCACATCTCCGGCAAGATGCGGCAGCACTACATCCGCATCCTCCCCGAAGACCGTGTGGTCGTCGAGCTGTCCCCCTATGACCTGACCCGCGGCCGGATCGTCTACCGCTACCGGTAGGCCCCGCGACCGAGCCGAGAAGTAACGGCCGCCGCCTCGCGCGGCGCGCACGATGACAGCGAGAGAAGCAGAAACATGAAGGTCAACCCCAGCGTCAAGCCCATCTGCGACCACTGCAAGGTGATCCGTCGCAACGGGCGCGTCATGGTGATCTGCAAGTCCAACCCCCGGCACAAGCAGCGCCAGGGCTGAGACAACCCCCCACTGCGCGAGCAGGATCCCGGCGTGCGCGCCGGGGGACACCTGAGGCCGGAGGCCTCGGCACCGCTCGCGCTCCACACCTCCGAACGACTCCCGAAGGAGCTGCCGCATGGCACGTCTCGCCGGTGTCGACATCCCGCGTGAGAAGCGCGTGGAAGTCGCCCTGACGTACATCTACGGCGTGGGTCGCACCCGCGCCACCACCACGCTGAAGGAGACCGGGATCAGCCCGGACATCCGCGTGAAGGACCTCACCGACGACCAGCTCGTCGCCCTCCGCGACTACATCGAGGGCAACTACAAGGTCGAGGGCGACCTGCGCCGCGAGGTGCAGGCCGACATCCGCCGCAAGGTCGAGATCGGCTCCTACGAGGGTCTGCGCCACCGCCGCGGTCTGCCCGTGCGCGGTCAGCGCACCAAGACCAACGCGCGCACCCGCAAGGGCCCGAAGCGCACCGTCGCCGGCAAGAAGAAGGCGGGGAAGAAGTAATGGCCGCTCCCAAGGCCTCCTCGGCGCGCAAGCCGCGTCGCAAGGAGAAGAAGAACATCGCGGTGGGCCAGGCCCACATCAAGTCGACGTTCAACAACACCATCGTCACGATCACCGACCCCTCGGGTGCGGTCATCGCCTGGGCCTCCGGCGGCGACGTCGGCTTCAAGGGCTCGCGCAAGTCCACCCCCTACGCCGCCGGCATGGCGGCGGAGGCGGCCGCGCGCAAGGCCCAGGAGAACGGCATGAAGAAGGTCGACGTCTTCGTCAAGGGCCCCGGCTCGGGGCGCGAGACCGCGATCCGCTCGCTGCAGTCGGCCGGCCTCGAGGTCGGGTCGATCCAGGACGTCACGCCCCAGGCGCACAACGGCGTCCGGCCGCCCAAGCGTCGTCGCGTCTGAGGTCTGAGCGCGAGGCCCTTTCGGGCCTCGCGCCGCCCCAGACCGCGCCCGTCTCGGCCGCGGCGCCGGAGGGCGACCACTCGAGATCCGGCAGCCGCGTGCCCCGTGCGCGCGGCTGGAAAGACCACAACTCCACAACTTCCCCGACGGACCAGCCACCCGCCGGATCCTCCCGTGAGCGTCATATGGCGGACGCTCTCGCCGAAAGGAACCCACGTGCTCATCGCACAGCGCCCCACCCTCTCCGAGGAGTCCATCTCCGAATTCCGCTCCCGCTTCGTGATCGAGCCCCTCGAGCCGGGCTTCGGTTACACGCTGGGCAACTCGCTGCGTCGCACGCTGCTGTCGTCCATCCCGGGCGCGGCCGTCACGAGCATCCGCCTCGACGGCATCCAGCACGAGTTCGACACGATCCCCGGGGTCAAGGAGGACGTCGTCGAGATCGTCCTCAACATCAAGGGCCTCGTCGTCTCGAGCGAGCACGACGAGCCGATCACGGCCTACCTGCGCAAGCAGGGCGCCGGCCAGGTGACCGCGGCCGACATCTCCGCGCCCGCGGGCGTCGAGGTGCACAACCCGGAGCTCGTCATCGCGACGCTCAACGACAAGGCGAAGTTCGATCTCGAACTCACCATCGAGCGCGGTCGCGGCTACGTCTCGGCGACCCAGAACCGCAGCGAGTTCAGCGAGGCGGGCCAGATCCCGATCGACTCGATCTACTCGCCCGTGCTCAAGGTCACCTACCGCGTCGAGGCCACCCGCGCCGGCGAGCGCACCGACTTCGACCGTCTCGTGGTCGACGTCGAGACCAAGCCGGCGATCAGCCCGCGCGACGCGATCGCGTCGGCCGGTCGCACCCTCGTCGAGCTGTTCGGCCTCGCGCGCGAGCTGAACTCCTCCGCCGAGGGCATCGAGATCGGCCCGGCGCCCGCCGAGGCCGTGCTCTCGAGCGAGCTGTCGATGCCGATCGAGGATCTCGATCTCTCGGTGCGCTCGTACAACTGCCTGAAGCGCGAGGGCATCAACACCGTGAGCGAGCTCGTCGCGCTCTCGGAGACCCAGCTGATGAACATCCGCAACTTCGGCCAGAAGTCCGTCGACGAGGTCAAGGACAAGCTGGTCGAGATGGGACTGTCGCTCAAGGACAGCGTGCCCGGCTTCGACGGCGCGCACTTCTACGGCGGCTACGACGACGACAACGCCTGAGCCCCGGCCCGTCTGACCAGGTAATCGAGGAACCACGATCATGCCCAAGCCCACCAAGGGTCCCCGCCTCGGCGGCGGTCCGGCGCACGAGCGCCTGCTGCTGGCGAACCTCGCCGCGGCCCTGTTCACCCACAAGTCGATCCAGACGACGGAGACGAAGGCCAAGCGCCTGCGTCCCTTCGCCGAGCGGCTCATCACCTTCGCCAAGCGCGGTGACCTGCACTCGCGTCGCCGCGTGCTCGCGGTGATCCCCGACAAGGACGTGGTGTACGAGCTCTTCTCGGAGATCGCGCCGCTGGTCGCCGAGCGCGAGGGCGGCTACACCCGGATCACGAAGACCGGCTTCCGCAAGGGCGACAACGCCCCGATGGCGGTCATCGAGCTCGTCCTCGAGCCGGTGTCGAAGAAGCCGGCGTCGAGCAAGAAGAGCGCCGCCCGCGCGGACGTGAAGCCCGCCACGGCCGACGCACCCGCCGCCGAGGAGGCGCCGGCCGCCGAGGCTCCCGCCGCCGACGAGCAGCCCGAGACCACCGAGGTCGAGGTGCCGGTCGAGGCCGAGGAGTCGGCGCCCGCCGAGGACGCGGAGTCGGGCGCCGAGGCGCCCGCGGAGTCCGACGAGGACGCCGCGAAGTAGTCGCACCCCACGAGAGGCCCCGCCGCGAGGCGGGGCCTCTCGTCGTTCCGGCACGGCGTCGTTCCGGCGCGGTGTCGGTCCGGTCCGGCGCTGCTGAATGACCCGCCTAGGATCGGGGCGATGGACGCGGCCTCGCACGACGACGCACCCACCCGCGTCCGCCTCGACCTCGGCTACGACGGCGGCGGATTCCACGGCTGGGCCCGGCAGCGGGACCTGCGCACGGTGCAGGGCGCTCTCGAGCAGGCCCTCGCCCGGCTCTTCGCGAGCGTGGCGGAACCGCCCACCCTGACCGTCGCCGGGCGCACCGACGTCGGCGTGCACGCCACCGGCCAGGTCGCCCACCTCGACCTCCGCGCGCCGCAGCTGCGCCTCCTCGCGCGCGGTGGTCGGCAGGCCGGGAGCGCGGGCGTGGAGTCGCTCCCGCGCCGGCTCGCGGGGGTTCTGCAGCCGCAGGACGACGTGCGCGTGCACCGTGCGAGCCTCGCTCCGGGCGGCTTCGACGCCCGCTTCTCGGCGCTCTGGCGGCGCTACGAGTACCGCATCGCCGACGCGGAGTCCGCGAAGGATCCGCGCACACGGGGGTTCACGACGTGGCACCCCACGCCTCTGCGGCTCGACGCGATGCGCTCGGCGGCGGCCTCCCTCCTCGGCCTGCACGACTTCGCGGCCTACTGCAAGCCGCGCGAGGGCGCGACGACGATCCGCACCCTGCAGGAGTTCGACTGGCGCCGTGACGCTGACGGCGTGCTCGTCGCCACGGTGCGGGCCGACGCCTTCTGCCACAGCATGGTGCGCGCGCTCGTGGGCGCGTGCCTGGCTGCGGGGGAGGAGCGGATCGCAGCCGGGGAGGCGGCGCGACTGCGGGATGCCGGCGTGCGCACCTCGGCCATCCCGGTGCTGCCGGCACGCGGTCTCACCCTCGTCGAGGTGGGCTATCCGCCCGACGACGAGCTCGCCGCGCGGGCGGAGCGCACGCGCGCCCGGCGCGAGCGCCCGACCCCCGCGGGTCCGGCCGACCCGGCTCCCCCCCCCCGGTTTGACCGACCCGGCGGCGACCGACTAATCTAGGCAAGTTGTCCGCACCGCGGACCGCGTCGAAGCCCTCCACCGCGGGGTTCCGGTCGATCCGATCGGAACACGCACCGGAGCGGGATTCACGATCACCTCGACAGAAAGCGTTCCTCCATGACGCGTACGTTCAGCCCCAAGCCGGCGGACATCCAGCGCGAGTGGCTCGTCATCGACGCCACCGACGTCGTGCTCGGCCGTCTCGCCAGCCACGCCGCCGCCCTGCTGCGCGGCAAGCACAAGCCGACCTTCGCCCCCCACATGGACATGGGCGACTACGTCATCGTCATCAACGCCGAGAAGGTCGCGCTGACCGGCCAGAAGCTCGAGAAGAAGATGGCCTACCGCCACTCCGGCTACCCGGGTGGCCTGAGCGCTCAGAGCTACGTCGAGATGCTCGAGAAGCACCCCACCCGCGCGGTCGAGAAGGCCATCCGCGGCATGCTGCCGAAAAACTCGCTCGGCCGCGACCAGTTCCGCAAGCTCAAGGTGTACGCGGGCTCCGAGCACCCGCACGCGGCTCAGCAGCCGACCGTCTACACCCTCGACCAGGTCGCGCAGTAAGCGCCCGAACCGCACAAGGATCCCCCATGGCGAAGATCGACGAGACCACCGAGTCCGTGCCCCAGAGCTACACCACCGAGTCCGCGCCCGCCGCGGCCGCCGAGGCGCCGGTGCGCGCCCCGCTCACCGTCCCCGGTGCCGCGGTCGGCCGCCGCAAGGAGGCCATCGCGCGGGTGCGCCTCGTGCCCGGCGGCGGCGGCTTCACCGTCAACGGCCGCGCGCTCGAGGACTACTTCCCCAACAAGCTGCACCAGCAGCTCATCACCGCGCCCTTCACGGTGCTCGAGCTCGGCGGCGCCTACGACGTGACGGCGAAGATCACCGGCGGCGGCCCCTCGGGCCAGGCCGGTGCGCTGCGCCTCGCGATCGCCCGCGCGCTCAACGAGATCGACCGCGACAACAACCGCCCGGCGCTCAAGAAGGCGGGCTTCCTGACCCGCGACGCGCGCGTCATCGAGCGCAAGAAGGCCGGTCTCAAGAAGGCCCGCAAGGCGTCGCAGTTCTCGAAGCGCTGACCGTCGGGCCTCGAGTCGTGGCGCGTCTGTTCGGCACCGACGGGGTGCGGGGCCTGGCGAACGGCGAGGTCATCACGGCCTCGCTGGCGCTCGACCTCGCCCAGTCGGCGGCCGTCGTGCTCACCCAGGGGCGGCACGCGGAGGAGAACCGCGCTGCCGGTCGGCGGCCGCGCGCGGTGCTCGCGCGGGATCCGCGGATCTCGGGCGAGTTCATCGGCGCCGCCGTCGCGGCCGGCCTCGCGAGCTCCGGCATCGACGTGCTCGATGCCGGGGTGATCCCCACCCCGGCCTGCGCGTTCCTGGTCGGGTCGATCGAGGCCGACTTCGGCGTCATGGTCTCCGCGTCGCACAACCCGGCGCCCGACAACGGGATCAAGTTCTTCGCCCTCGGCGGAACCAAGCTGCCCGACGAGGTCGAGGACCGCATCGAGGCGGCGATGACGCAGCCGAAGCTGACGCCGACCGGCGGCGACGTGGGCCGCATCCACCGCTTCGCCGACGCCGAGGACCGTTACGTCGTGCACCTCCTGGGCACGATCGACGTCTCCCTCGAGGGGCTCCACGTCGTCATCGACTGCGCGCACGGCGCGGCGGCGGGCATCTCGCCCCGCGTCTTCGCCGACGCCGGCGCGCGCGTGACGGTGATCGGCTCCGACCCCGACGGTCTCAACATCAACGACGGGGTCGGCTCGACCCACCTGGAGGTGCTGCAGCACGCCGTCGTGGCCGAGGGCGCCGATCTCGGCATCGCCCACGACGGCGACGCCGACCGGTGCCTGGCCGTCGACCATCTCGGGCGGGTGGTCGACGGCGACCGCATCATGGCGGTGCTCGCGCTGTCGCTGCAGCGCCGCGGCATGCTGCGTCACGACGCGCTCGCCGCGACCGTGATGTCGAACCTCGGCTTCCGCCTGGCGATGGAGCACGCGGGCATCCGCGTCGAGGAGACCGGGGTCGGCGACCGCTACGTGCTCGAGGCGATCGAGGCCCACGACCTCGTGCTGGGCGGGGAGCAGTCGGGGCACGTGATCCTGCGCGACTGGGCGACGACCGGCGACGGCATCCTCACCGCGCTGCAGCTGGCCGCCGAGGTCGCGCGCAGCGGTCAGCCGCTCGCGGCGCTCGCCGACGTCATGGACGTGCTGCCGCAGGTGCTCGTGAACGTCGCCGGAGTCGACCGGTCCCGGCTCGACGCGCCGGCGGTCGTGGCCGCGGTGGAGCAGGCGGAGGGGCAACTGGGCGACGAGGGGCGCGTGCTCCTGCGGCCCTCGGGCACCGAGCCGGTGGTCCGCGTGATGGTGGAGGCTCCGACGGAGGCCTCGGCGCACGAGGTCGCCGAACGGATCGCCCAGGCTCTCCGCGACGCGATCCCCGTGGGCTGAGCGGTCAGATCTTCCGCAGCAGGACGCTCGACACCGTGTGATCGGAGTCCTTGCGCAGCACGGCGGAGGCCCGCGCGCGCGTCGGCAGGATGTTCTGCTCGAGGTTGGGGCCGTTGATACTCCCCCAGATCTCGCGCGCCCGCGCGATCGCGGCTTCCTCGTCGAGCTGCGCGTAGCGGTGGAAGTAGGAGTCCGGGTCGGCGAAGGCTCCGCGCTGGAGGCGCAGGAAGCGCTCGACGTACCAGCGCTCGATGTCGGCGGTGCGCGCATCCACGTAGATCGAGAAGTCGAAGAGGTTGCTCACCGCGATCGGTCGACCGGCGCTCGGGGGTTGCAGGACATTGAGGCCCTCGACGATGAGCACGTCGGGGCGGCGCACGACGATCTCGGCACCGGGCACGATGTCGTAGACGAGGTGCGAGTACTGCGGCGCGCGCACCTCGGCGGCGCCGCTCTTCACGCGGCTCACGAAGCGCAGCAGCGCGCGACGGTCGTAGCTCTCCGGGAACCCCTTGCGCTGCATGAGGCCCCGCCGCTCGAGCTCGGCGTTCGGATAGAGGAACCCGTCGGTCGTGACGAGCTCCACACGCGGCGTGTCCTCCCAGCGGCGCAGCAGCTCGGCGAGCACGCGCGCGGTCGTCGACTTGCCGACGGCGACCGAGCCGGCGATGCCGATGACGTAAGGGGTCGGCTCGGGGGCACGCCGCAGGAAGGTCGCCGTCATCTCGCGGGTCTGACGCGCCCCCTCGACGTACAGCGTCAGCAGCTTGCTGAGCGGGAGGTAGACCTCCGAGACCTCGCGCACGTCGAGGGCGTCGCCGAGACCGCGGATGCGCGCGAGCTCCGCCTCGCCGAGCGGGTCGGGGACGCTCGGGGCGAGCGCCGACCACGCGCGGCGGTCGATCTCGAGGAACGGGGTCTCACCGCTCCCCGTCCCCGGGTCGGACACCGGTCCAGGCTAGCGGGCTGGCGGAGCGCACCCGTCTGCGGCCCGCCCGGTGCGCCGGTGCGAGCCGCTTAGACTCGACCCCATGTGCGGAATCGTGGGATACGTCGGTCCCGGCAGCAGCCTCGAGGTGCTCATGGGCGGGCTGCGGCGGCTGGAGTACCGGGGCTACGACTCCGCCGGCGTGGCCGTGCTCGACGACGACGGCGAGCTCGGGGTGCGCAAGCGCGCCGGCAAGCTCGCGGTGCTCGCCGGGGAGCTCGAGAGCGACGGCATCCGCGACGGGCACACCGGGATCGGCCACACCCGCTGGGCGACGCACGGCGGCCCGACCGACGGCAACGCGCACCCGCACCTCGGCGACGACGGGCGGCTCGCGCTCATCCACAACGGCATCATCGAGAACTTCGCGGAGCTCAAGGCCGAGCTCGCCGACGAGACCTTCACGAGCGAGACCGACACCGAGATCGCGGCGCTCCTGGTCGGCCGGCTCTACCGCGAGACCGGCGACCTGACGGAGGCGCTGCGGCGCGCCGTCGCCCGCCTCGAGGGCGCCTTCACGATCCTCGCGATGCACCGCGACGATCCCGGGGTCGTCGTCGGCGCCCGGCGCAACTCGCCGCTCGTGATCGGGCTGGGGGAGGGCGAGAACTTCCTCGGCTCCGACGTCGCCGCCTTCGTCGCCTACACCAAGCGCGCGATGGAGATCGGGCAGGACCAGATCGTGACGATCCGGCCGGATTCGGTGGAGGTGACCGACTTCGCCGGCAATCCCGTCACCCCGACGCAGTTCGAGATCGCCTGGGACGCGAGCGCGGCCGAGAAGGGGGGCTGGCCGTCCTTCATGAAGAAGGAGGTCAGCGAGGAGCCCGCCGCGGTCGCCAACACGCTCCGCGGGCGCATCCACGACGGCCGCGTCACCCTGCCCGAGCTCGACGCGATCGCGGAGATCCTCGACGGCGTCACGCGCATCATCGTGATCGCCTGCGGCACCGCGGCGTACGCGGGGATGCTGGGGCGCTACGCGATCGAGGCGTGGTCGCGCATCCCGATCGACGTCGAGCTCTCGCACGAGTTCCGCTACCGCGACCCGGTGCTCGACGAGCACACGCTCGTCGTCTCGGTGAGCCAGTCGGGCGAGACCATGGACACCCTTCGCGCCGTGCAGTACGCGCGCGAGAAGGGCGCCCGCACGCTCGCGATCTGCAACACCCAGGGCGCGACGATCCCGCGCGAGTCGGACGCCGTGCTCTACATCCACGCCGGCCCGGAGGTGGCGGTCGCCTCCACCAAGGCCTTCGTCGCGCAGGTGACGGCGCTCTACCTGCTCGGCCTCGACCTCGCGGCACGTCGGGGCACACTGAGCCCGGAGCGCATCGCGGAACTCATCGTCGAGCTGCAGAACGTGCCCGACAAGCTCGACGACGTGCTCGACGCGGCCTCGAGTCGTATTGCGGAGTTCACCCGCTGGCTCGCCGAGACCCAGTCGGTCATCTTCCTTGGGCGCCACGTCGGCTATCCCGTCGCGCTCGAGGGGGCGCTCAAGCTCAAGGAGATCGCCTACATCCACGCGGAGGGCTTCGCGGCCGGCGAGCTCAAGCACGGGCCGATCGCGCTCATCGAGCCGGGACAGCTCGTCATCGTGCTCGTGCCCAGCCCGCGCAACGACGACTCGCTGCACCCCAAGGTGGTCTCCAACATCCAGGAGATCCGGGCGCGCGGCGCGCGGGTCATCGCGATCGCGGAGGTCGGGGACGTCGCGGTCGTGCCCTTCGCCGACGAGGTGATCCGCATCCCGTTCGCCGGTCCGTTCTTCGAGCCGATCCTCGGCGTGGTGCCGCTGCACATCTTCGCCATGGAGATGGCCTCGGCCAAGGGGCTCGACGTCGACCAGCCGCGCAACCTGGCGAAGTCCGTCACGGTGGAGTGAGCCCGCGGCCGCCTCGTCGCGGCCGGGCTGCGAGGATGTCGGCATGAGCATCGCGGGCATCGGCGTCGACGTGGTCGACCTCGCCCGCTTCGAGCGAGCCTTGGCGCGGACGCCCGGCCTGCGCGAGCGCCTGTTCGCCGAGAGCGAACTGGTCGCGCGCGGGCGGGAGCTGCCGCTGCGCTCGCTCGCGGGGCGCTTCGCCGCGAAGGAGGCGCTCATGAAAGCGCTGGGCGACACCGAGGGCATCCGCTGGCACGACATGCGGATCGTGAGCGACGCGGAGGGCGACCCCGCGTTCGAGCTCGCCGGAGCCGCGGCCGCGATCGCCGCGCGCCGCGGCATCACCGCCGTGCACGTGTCGATGTCGCACGACGCGGGCGTCGCGGTCGCGCAGGTCATCGCGGAGGCCACGTGAGCGAGGCGAGCGAGACGGACTCGCCCGCCGCGACGGCGAGGCCCGATCCACGGGCACGCGAGGCGCGCATCGACCTCGGGGCGATCCGCGCCAACACCGCCGCGCTGCGGGAACTCGTGGCGCCCGCCCGCGTCATGGTCGTCGTCAAGGCGGGCGCCTACGGTCACGGTGCGGTGCCGGTCGCCCGCGCCGCGCTCGAGGGCGGCGCCGACGAGCTGGGCGTCGCCGACATCGCCGAGGCGCTCGAGCTGCGCTCGGCGGGGATCACCGCCCCCGTGCTCGCGTGGCTGCATGCGGGAGGGCTCGACGCCGCCTTCGCCTCCGCCGTGGCGGCGGGCGTCGAGCTCGGCGTGAGCTCGCTCGCGCAGCTCGAGGCGGTGGCGCGGGCCGCAGAGGCCGGTGCCGGCGGCCCCGCGGTCGTGCACCTCAAGATCGACACCGGGTTGAGCCGCAACGGCCTGTCGCCGGCGCAGGCGCCGAGCGTCGTCGCCCGCGCACGGGAACTCGAGAGCGCCGGGCTCGTGCGGGTGCGCGGCATCTTCTCCCACCTCTCGAACACCTCGCACGACGACGACGACGCGCAGCTCGCGGTGCTGCTCGAGCAGATCGCCGCCGCCGGGGCCGCGGGCCTGTGCCCCGAGGTGCGCCACCTCGCCGCGAGCGAGGCGGCGATCACCCGGCCCGACCTGCGCCTCGACATGGTGCGGCTCGGGATCGCGGTCTACGGGCTCCCCCCGAGTCCCGCGATCGACGTCGCGAGACTCGGGCTGCGCCCCGCGATGGAGCTGCGCGGTGCGATCGCGGCGATCCGGCGGGTGCCGGTCGGGGCCGGTGTCTCCTACGGGTTCACGCACCGCACCGCCCGCGCGACGCACCTCGCTCTGGTGCCCCTCGGCTACGCCGACGGCCTGCCGAGGGCGGCCTCCGGCCGCGCCGAGGTCGCGATCGGCGGAGAGCGGTTCCCGATCGTCGGCCGGATCGCCATGGATCAGTGCGTCGTCGAGATCGGCGACGCGCCCGTCGCGGTCGGCGATTCCGTGGTGCTGTGGGGCGACCCCGCGACGGGGGCGCCGAGCGCCGAGCAGTGGGCGCTCGACGCCGGCACGATCGGCTACGAGATTGTGACGCGCGTCGGCCCGAGGGTGCCGAGGGTGCCGGTCGGATGATCGAGCTCACCGTGCCCGACGCCGCGTCGATGGAGGCGCTCGGGGCCCGGATCGCGCCGCTGCTGCGCGCCGGCGACGTGCTGCTGCTCGACGGCGAACTCGGCGCGGGCAAGACGACGCTCACGCGCGGCCTCGGCGCCGCGCTCGGGGCGCGCGGCGCGATCACGAGCCCGACCTTCGTGCTGGCGCGCGAGCATCCGACCGCCGGCGGGGTACCGCTCGTGCATGTCGACGCGTACCGCCTGCCGGGAGCGGTCGAGCTCGACGACCTCGATCTCGACTGGGCGGGAGCGATCACGGTCGTGGAGTGGGGATCCGGCAAGGTCGAGTCGCTCGTCGACGCCTGGCTGCGGGTGGCCCTCGATCGCCCGACGGGGGTCGCCGCCGACACGGACGGGGAGGAGCCGGACGAGCCGCGTCGCGTCGTCATCCGCGGCCACGGCGCGCGGGGGCGCGAGCTCGAGGCGGCGCTGCGGGCCTGAGCGCTGCACGCGCAAGCAGCGCACGGGAGAATGGGGACGTGCTGCTCGCGATCGACACCTCCGCCGGCACGGCCGTCGCGGTCGTGGATCGCGCGGGCGCCATCCTGGCCGAGCGCGCCGATGCCGCGACGCGGCGCCACGTCGAGGTGGTCGGGGATCTGCTGCGCGCGGCGCTCGCCGAGGCGGGCATCGGGGCGTCGGAGATCACCGGCGTCGTCGCCGGGATGGGCCCCGGTCCGTTCACCGGGCTGCGGGTCGGCATTGCGGCGGCCCGAGCCTTCGCATTCGGAGTCGGCTGCCCGGTCGTGCCGGTCGTGTCGCATGACGCCGTCGCGCTCGGCCGGGCCGAGCCGGTCGTCGTGGCGACCGACGCGCGCCGACGCGAACTCGCGGTCTCGCACTACGGGCCGCCCGACGCCGGCGGGCTGCCGGCGCGGCTCGCCGGCCCCGAGCTCGTTCCCGCCGGACCGATCGAGGTGCCGATCGGGGCGACGCTGCTCGAGGTGAGCGAGATCCCCGCGGGCGCGCTCGGCGCGCTCGGGGCGCGGCTGCTCGAACTCGGTCGGCGGCTCGGGCCCGGAGAGCCGCTCTATCTCCGCGCCCCCGACGTGACGCTCTCGGCCGGCCCCAAGCGGGTGACCGCGTGAATGTCGCGCTGCGCCCAGCCGGGGTCGAGGATCTCGACGCGATCGACGCCCTCGAGCGCCGGTTGTTCCCCGAGGACGCCTGGGCGCGGGAGACGATCGCGGCGGAGCTCGAGGGCCCGCACGGCTATTACCTCGTCGCGGAGGAGCGTCCGGCGGGCGACGGGATCGCCGCGGTGCTCGGCTACGCCGGCCTGCTCGCCCCCCGCGGCTCCGGGCAGGGCGACGTGCAGACGCTCGCGGTCGTCCCGGAGGCTCGCGGTCGGGGGCTCGGGCGCGCGCTGCTGCGGGCGCTGCTCGCCGAGGCGGCCGAGCGGGGTGCGGACCAGGTGTTCCTCGAGGTGCGCGCCGACAACGACGTGGCGCAGAGCCTGTACACGGCCGAGGGCTTCACCGCGATCGGGCGACGCCCGCGCTACTACCGCGGCGGCGTCGACGCGATCGTCATGGCCCGGAGCGCGCCCGCGTCCACGCCCGCCGGGGGAGTGGGCGCATGACCGCGCCCCTCGTGCTCGGCATCGAGACGAGCTGCGACGAGACCGGCGTCGGGATCGTCCGCGGCTCGACCCTGCTCGCGAACGTGATCGCGAGCTCGATGGACGAGCACGCCCGCTACGGGGGAGTCGTGCCCGAGGTGGCCGCACGAGCCCACCTCGAAGCGCTGCGCCCGACCCTGGAGGCCGCTCTCGAGCAGGCCGGGGTCGCACTCGGTGAGGTCGACGCGATCGCGGTCACGAGCGGCCCCGGGCTGGCCGGCGCGCTCATGGTCGGGCTGGGGGCGGCGAAGGCGCTCGCGATGGCCCTCGATCGCCCGCTCTACGCCGTCAACCACCTCGTCGGGCACGTCGGGGTCGACCTGCTCGACCCCGAGCCGCTCGAGCTGCCGGCGATCGCCCTGCTCGTCTCCGGCGGCCACACCAGCCTCCTGCGGGTGCGGTCGCTCACCGACGACGTCGAACTGCTCGGAGAGACGATCGACGACGCCGCGGGCGAGGCCTTCGACAAGGTCGCGCGGCTGCTGGGGTTGCCCTACCCGGGCGGGCCGCAGATCGATCGGGCGGCGGTCGGCGGGGATCCGGCGGCGATCCGATTCCCGCGCGGCCTCACCCACCCCAAGGACCTCGAACGGCACCGCTACGACTTCTCGTTCTCGGGCCTCAAGACCGCGGTCGCCCGGCACGTCGAGGCCGCGCGCGATCGGGGAGAGGAGGTCGCGCTCGCCGACGTCGCGGCCTCCTTCCGCGAGGCGGTCGCCGACGTGCTCACCGCCAAGGCGGTGCGGGCCTGCCACGAGCTCGAAATCCCCCGGCTGCTGCTGGGCGGGGGCGTCGTGGCCAACGCGCGCGTGCGCGAGCTCGCGGCCGAGCGTGCCGCCGCCGCCGGGATCGAGCTGCGCATCCCCCCGCTCGCGCTGTGCACCGACAACGGCGCGATGATCGCGGCGCTCGGCGCCGCTCTGGTCGCCCGGGGCCGTCCGCCGTCGCCGTTCGACGTGCCGGCCGACTCGACGTTGCCGGTCGGGACGGTGCTGTGCTGACGGTGGACGCCTCACGGCGGCCTCGTTAGGCTGACGGCACGTCCGATCCAACGAGGAGACCATTCATGTCGGAGACCACCCCGCCTCCGGGCGACCCCGCCGTTCCCGCGCCCGGTGCACCGGCCGCGCCGAAGGCCCCCACGCCCATCCTGAGCATCCTGTCGCTCGTCGGCGGCGGGCTCGGCGTCCTGCTCGCCTGCTGCTGGGGCTCGGGCATCCTGTTCGCCATCGCGGGCATCGTGCTCGGCTTCCTCGGGCGCCGTCGCGAGCCCAACGGCAAGGGCCTGGCGATCGCCGGCATCATCTGCGGTTTCGCCGCCGTCCTGATCAGCATCATCGCGATCATCGTCGGCCTCGTGATCGGCTTCAGCTGGATCCCGTTCGCGAGCAGCTACAACTACTACTGAGTCGCGTCCCCGGTGCGCCGGAAGAAGGGGGTCGGTCCGAGGGGCCGGCCCCCTTCGTCGTCCCGTGGGCTCCGGGGCCCGGTTCGACGGCCCGGCCGCTTGGCACGACTCGGTTGCTCAGCACGACTCGGCCGCCGAGCAGGACTCAGCCGCCGAGCAGGTTCCTGATGATCCCGGTATAGGCGAGCGTCGCCCCCAGCACGACCGGGACGGTCCAGGTGAGGATCCGCGCCGCGCGGTCCCGCCCGGTCCAGATGGCCGCGACGGCGAGGGCCACCAGGACCCCGGCGACGTAGATCATGAGGACCGCCGGGTTGAGCTGCCACGACTGCGCGAGATCGCCGTGGAAGAGCGAGAACGCCGCCCGCGTGCCCCCGCACGCCGGGCACTGCCATCCCGTGAGGGTCAGCCACGGGCACGGCGGGAACACCGTCTCCTGGTACGGGTCGTGCCCGGCGAAGAACAGCGCGCCGCCGACGTGCGCGCCGACGATCGCGGCGGCGGTCACGCCGACCCCGAGGGCGCGGCGGCGGGAGATCGGCATCCGGCACCTCCCCTCCGTGCCAGCCTAACGAGCAGGGTTGCGGCGCGGGAGGGGCACTGCGCCATGGGTCGCGCCGAAGGGACGTGGAACGCTCAGAGCCGCTCGGCAAGGATCGCCGTCCGCTCTCCCGCGATCCGGGTGAGCACGAGCGTCGCCGAGCCCTTGCCCTCGGGCTTGAGCCGCCGTCGCAGCGCCGCGGGGTCGACATCGACGCCGCGGGTCTTGATCTCCACGATCCCGACGCCGCGGTCAGTGAGGGCGCGGCGCAGCACCCGCTCGTCGAGCGGCAGGCGCTCGAGCACCCGGAAGCCGGCGCCGAAGGGGGTGACGGGCGCGTCGTCCGTCGTGATCCACGCGATCTCCGGGTCGAGCATGCGCCCCTCGAGCCGTCGCGCCAGGTCGCCGATGAGGCGCGCGCGGATCACCGCCCCCGCCGGCTCGACGAGGTACCGACCCAGCTCCCCGGCCGGCGCATCGGGCGCATCCTCGGCGGCGGCGAGCTCGGCGGGCGCCTCGCCGGCCGAGCCGAGCACGAGCGCCGCGCGCCGGACCCCGTCGCGCGCGAGCGCGCCCGACCACAGCACCAGCTCGACGGTCTCGCGCTCGACGCTCACCCACTGGGCCTCGAACTCGGGAGGGATGAGCGCGCGGTCCATCCCGGGCGCGAGCTTGATGCCGGTCGGCACCCCGCGCGCCAGCTCGAAAGCCCACTCGAGGGAGGGCGACCAGTCGGCGGGGTCGTCGAGCCGCCGCCCCGACCCGCGTCGGGCGGGGTCCAGCCAGACGCCGCCGATCCCCGCGAGGTCCACCTCCTCGGCCGCGGCGCACTCCACCCGCGCGTCGGGGAAGGGGGCGAGGTTGTAGGACGCGATCGCCGCGGTCACCTCGTCGCGGTCGACGGCGATGACGCCGAGATCGAGGGCCGCGAGCGCGATCGCGTCGCCGCCGATGCCGCACCCGAGATCCGCGACCACGTCGATGCCCGCGGCGGGGAACCGACCGGCGTGCGTCGCGGCGACCCGCAGCCGGGTCGCCTGCTCGAGCCCGTCGCGCGTGAAGAGCATGCGCGCGGCGAAGTCGCCGAACTTGGCGCGGGCGCGCGCCCGCAGGCGCGCCTGGGTCAGCACGGCCGCGACGAGCTCGGGGGAGTGCCCCGCCGCCCGCAGCCGGGAGACGAGCCGCACGACGTCGGCGCTCTCCTCGATCGGGCCGACCTCGTCGAGCAGTCGCAGGCCCTCGGGCGTCAGCAGCGTGCCCAGTTCGTCGCGATCCACCTCCCCATCCTCGCCCGCGCGCCGCGCCAACGGGTGCCGCGCCACCGTCTGGCACTCGCGTTGTCCGACTGCCAGCGATGGGCTAGCATCGTTCTGGCACTCGGGCAGTTCGGGTGCCAACCCCACGTCTCAGGAAGAGGTCACACGTGTCGGTCTCCATCAAGCCGCTCGAGGATCGCATCGTCGTCAAGCAGCTCGAAGCCGAGCAGGTCACCGCGTCGGGTCTCGTGATCCCCGACACCGCGAAGGAGAAGCCCCAGGAGGGCGAGGTCGTCGCCGTCGGGCCGGGCCGCATCGACGACCACGGCAACCGCGTTCCGCTCGACGTCGCCGTGGGCGACAAGGTCGTGTACTCGAAGTACGGCGGCACCGAGCTCAAGTACGGCGGCGAGGACTACCTCGTGCTGTCGGCGCGCGACGTGCTCGCCATCATCGAGAAGTGACGCTCGGGCTCTGATCGCCCTCGCGTTCCCGCCTCCGCGCGGGACCGTGTCACGAACCCCCCGGCGGATCGCCCGCCGGGGGGTTCGCCGTCTCGCGCGGCGATAAGGTCGAGCGTGCCCACCGCCCCGGATCGTCGCGGGGACTCCCCGTCCGGCTTCGCCTTCTCGATCGGCGCCTACCTGCTGTGGGGCGCGCTTCCGCTGTACTTCCTGCTGCTGGCGCCCTCGGGGCCGTTCGAGATCGTCGCGTTCCGCATCCTCATGTCGCTCGCGTTCTGCGCGCTGCTGCTGACCGCGACGCGCGCCTGGCGCCCCTTCCTCGCGCTGCTGCGCGACGGCCGCGTGCTGGGCACCATGGCCCTCGCCGGCGTGCTCATCTACGTCAACTGGCAGACCTACGTGATCGCCATCACCTCGGGGCGGGTCATCGAGGGGGCGCTCGGCTACTTCATCAACCCGCTCGTCACGGTGCTGCTCGGCGTCCTCGTGCTGCGGGAGCGGCTGCGGGTCGCGCAGTGGGCGGCGATCGGGATCGCGACCGTCGCGATCCTCGTCATCGCGCTGGGCTACGGGGAGTTCCCGTGGATCTCCCTCGCGTTGGCCTTCTCCTTCGGGCTCTACGGCTTCATCAAGAAGCGTGTCGGCGATCGCATCGACGCGGTCAGCGGTCTGACGCTCGAGACGCTGTGGCTCGCGCCGGTCGCCGCCGTCCAGCTCGTCGTCGTGGGACTCGTCTCCGGCCTCGTGGTCGGCAGCGCGGGGGCGGGGCACGTCGCGGCGATGATCGGGGCCGGCGTCGTGACGGCGATCCCGCTGCTGCTGTTCGCGGCGGGCGCGCGGCGACTGCGGCTCGTGACGATCGGGCTCGTGCAGTTCTTCGCGCCGGTGATCCAGTTCCTCATCGGGGTGATCGTGCTGCGCGAACCGATGCCGCTCGAGCGCTGGATCGGTTTCGGGCTGGTGTGGCTCGCGCTCGCCGTGCTCGTCGTCGACATGGTGCGATCGAGTCGCACCTCGCGCTCGGCACGGGCGGCGGTCGCGACGGATCCCGCGGTCGCCGAGGCGGCCTGGGCCGAGGCCGATCTCGGCACCGAGCCGCGCCCCTGAGGCGGCGAGCCGTCCCGAACGCGCGCACGAGCGGTTCCGTCGTCGGCGTGCGCCGAATGTAACGATTGCGCTGCGTTACATGCTCGTAACAACGGGGAATCGTCGTGTGCCGCTTCGCCCACTACATTCGGTCGCAGGCGCGGGGCTCCGCCGCGTGCCGTTGTCCTGTCAAGAACCACCAAGGAGTGACATGAGCATCACGACGAAGGCGTTCGCCTCTCGTTCGCGCGCTCTGAAGGCCACCATCGGTGCGGGCGTCCTCGTGACGGCCGTCGCCGTGGCCCTCAGCGGCTGCGCCACCTCGGGAGGCGGCGAGTCCGGCGGCCCGGGCGAAGACCTCGCGCTGAAGATCGGCACCGCGCTGCCGGAGACCGGCAACCTCGCCTTCCTCGGCCCGCCCGAGGACGCGGGCGTCGCCTACGCGGCCTCGCAGGTCAACGCGGCGAGCGCCGACACCGGCCTCAGCCTCGACGTCGTCTACGGCGACTCGGGCGACACCGACAACAAGGCGTACGAGACCGAGATCCCGCGCCTGCTGAACGAGGACGTCTCCGCCATCATCGGTGCGGCCTCCTCGGGCACCTCGCTCCAGTTCATCGACCAGGTGACCGGCGCCGGCGTCATCCAGTTCTCGCCGGCCAACACCTCGGCCGCCTTCAGCACCTACGACGACAACGGGCTGTACTTCCGCACCGCTCCGTCGGACGTGCTGCAGGGCGAGATCCTCGGCAACCTGATCGCGGAGGACGGCAACCAGACCCTCGGCATGATCGTGCTCAACGACTCGTACGGCACCGGCCTCGCGAGCTACGTGAAGAAGGCGTTCGAGGCCGCGGGCGGCACCGTCGTCGCGGAGCCCACCTACAACACCGGTGACACCAACTTCGACTCGCAGGTGAGCGAGGTGCTCGCGGCGGACCCCGACGCGATCGCGCTCATCACCTTCGACGAGGTGTCGACGATCCTCCCGAGCCTCTTCGGGGTGTTCCCGTCCGACAAGCTGTACTTCGTCGACGGCAACCTGAAGAACTTCGGCGACGAGTTCGCCGCGGGTTCGCTCACCGGCGCCAAGGGCACGCTGCCCGGACTGTCGATCGACTCGATCAAGTCGTTCACCGACGAGCTCCAGACGTTCTGGACCGGCGAGGGCAACGACCCGCTCGAGGACTTCTCCTACGCGGCGGAGTCGTACGACGCGGTCATCCTCATCGCCCTCGCGTCGCTCGCGGCGCAGTCGACGACGGGTGCCGACATCGCGGCCAAGCTCGTCGAGGTGTCGGGCGGCTCGGGCGACGGTGAGAAGTGCACCAGCTACGCCGACTGCGCGGCCATCATCCTCGGTGGCGGCGTGGCCGACTACGACGGCATCTCGGGTCCGATCACCTTCGACGAGGTGGGCGACCCGACCGAGGCCTCGGTCGGCATCTACCAGTACGGCGACGACAACAACTACTCGGCCTACAACGGCTGATCGGTAGTCGCAGAGAGCGGGCCCCCGGTCTTCGGACCGGGGGCCCGCTCGCGTGTGCGGAGGGCTCCGTCGTCGACGGCCTCGCGAGCCCCGTCGCGGAGCGGAGCAGGGGCGCGCCCGAAACCCCGCGAGGTCCCGAGGCCGCGCTCCCCGGCGGAACGCGGGGAGCCGACGGAACGCGGGGAGCCGGCGGAGCTACGCCCCGAGCGTGCCGAGGTAGAGCTCGGTGACCTTGGGGTCGTTCAGCAGCTCGCGACCGGAGCCGTGGTACGCGTCCTTGCCCTGGTCGAGCACGTAGCCGCGGTCGCAGATCTGCAGGCAGCGGCGAGCGTTCTGCTCGACCATGATGCAGGTCACGCCGGCCTTGTTGATCTCGGAGACGCGGATGAAGGCCTCGTCCTGCCGCACCGGCGACAGGCCGGCGCTGGGCTCGTCGAGCAGCAGCACCTTCGGGTCCATCATGAGCGCGCGGCCCATCGCGACCATCTGGCGCTCACCGCCGGAGAGCGACCCGGCGCGCTGGCCGAGGCGGCTGCCCAGCTCGGCGAAGATGCCGGTCACGAACTCGAGCCGCTCCTCGTAGAGCCCCGGCTGCTGGTAGAGCCCCATCTGGAGGTTCTCGGCGATGGTGAGGCTCGGGAAGACGTTGTTGGTCTGCGGGATGAAGCCGACGCCCTTGCCGACGAGCTTGTTGGCGCGCAGCCCGGTGATGTCCTCGCCGTCGAGGGTCACGCTGCCGGAGCGGATGTTCACCTGCCCGAAGATCGCCTTCAGCAGGGTCGACTTGCCGGCCCCGTTCGGGCCGATGATGCCGATGAGCTCGCCCTCGTGAGCGGTGAGGCTGCAGCCGTTGAGGATGTTCACCCCGGGCAGGTACCCGGCGGTGACGTCGTCGACGTGGACGACCACGCGTGCGCTCGACGGCTCGGCCGTCGCAGCCGCGGATCCGGCGGACTTCTCGGCCATCAGCGCTTCCCCTTCCGCTTCTCCTCCGCGGCGAGTTCCGCGTCGGCCTCCGCCTCGATGGTCGCCTCGTCGACGGTGCCGGAGGTGGAGACGCCCGCCTCGGCGGCGCTGACACGCCCCGTCACGACGCCGAGGTCGACATCCTGGTGCGCGCCGAGGTAGGCGTCGACGACGGCGGGGTTCTTCATGACCTCGTGCGGGTCGCCTTCGGCGACCACGCGACCCTCCGCCATCACGACCACCCAGTCGGCGATGTGGCGCACCATGTGCATGTCGTGCTCGACGAAGAGCACCGTCATCCCCTCCTTCTTGAGGTCGAGGATGTGGTGCAGCAGCGACTCGGTCAGGGCCGGATTCACGCCGGCCATCGGCTCGTCGAGCATGACGAGCTGCGGCGAGCTCATGAGCGCGCGGGCCATCTCGAGCAGCTTGCGCTGGCCGCCCGACAGGCTCGCCGCGAAGTCCTGGGCCTTGGCGTCGAGCTTGAACTTGGCCAGCAGTTCCATCGCGCGCTCTTCGATCTCGGCGTCCTGCCGGCGCCAGAGCGGAGCGATGAGACTCGACCAGAAGCGCTCGCCGCGTTGCTCGGTGGCCCCGAGCTTCATGTTGTCGAGCACGGTGAGCAGGCCCAGCGCCTTCGTGAGCTGGAACGTGCGCACCTGACCCATGCGCGCCACCCGGTAGGCGGGCACGCCGGACAGCGCGTGCCCGTCGAAGGTCCAGGTGCCCTCGTCGGGCTTGTCAAAGCCGGTGAGCAGGTTGAACAGGGTCGTCTTGCCGGCACCGTTCGGGCCGATGAGCGCCGTGATGGCGCCCCGCGGGATCTCGAGGTGGTCGACGTCGACCGCGGTCAGGCCGCCGAAGGTGCGCCGCACGTGGTCGGCCACGATGATCGGGTCGACCTTCGCGACGCCGGGAGCGGCCTCGCCGACGTGCAGGCCGGTCGTCTTCACCGGCGTGGCGCCGGTGGCGGGAGCGGAGTCACTTGACAAAGGTCAGCTCCTTCTTGTTCCCGAAGATGCCCTGTGGTCGGAAGATCACGAGCAGCATGAGGGCGACCCCGGTGAGGATGAACCGCAGCGTCGAGGCCTGGATCTGCGTCATGAACGGCAGCAGCTGCGACAGGGCCGGCAGCAGGTTCGACAGGAGCGTCTGCAGCACCCAGAAGATCAGCGAGCCGACGAGCGGGCCGAAGACCGTCGCCGCCCCACCGAGCAGCAGCGCGGTGTAGATGAAGAACGTCGTCGAGGTGACGTAGACGCCCGAGTTGACGTTGCGCTCCATCGCGTAGACGATGCCGCCGGCCGCCATGAGCAGGCCGCCGATGACGAGGGCCTGGAGCTTGTAGGAGAAGACGTTCTTGCCGAGCGAGCGCACGGCATCCTCGTCCTCGCGGATGCCCTTGATGACCCGGCCCCAGGGGCTCGACATGAGCCGCCAGACCGCGACCACGCCGAGGGCCAGCACGATGAGGCCCATGATGCGCACCCACCAGTCGGTCTGGTTGTAGGTCCAGGGCCCGAAGCCGTAGGTGCCCGGCGGGATGGGGTTCGCGCCGCGGAAGCTCTCGTGGTAGCCGGAGAGCCCGTCGGCCGAGCCGGTCACGTCGTCGAAGGCCGAGGTGAGGAAGAGCAGACGCACCACCTCGGCGGCCGCGATGGTCACGATCGCGAGGTAGTCCCCCCGCAGCCGGAGCGCCGGGATTCCGAGGATGAGCGCGAACACCGCGGAGGCGGCGAGCCCCGTGAGCGCGGCCAGCCACCACGGGAAGTCGAACTGCAGGATCGAGATCGCGTAGCCGTAGGCCCCGATCGCCATGAATCCGGCGACGCCCATGTTGAGCAGGCCGGTGAAGCCGAACTGCACCGCGAGCCCGAGCGCCGCGAGCGCGTAGGCGAGGGTCGCCGGGGCCAGCAGCGACGCCCCGGCGTTGCTGAGGATCTGAAGGAAGTCCATGACCGCGCCCCTAACCGATTCGCTCGCGTCGACCGAGGATGCCCTGAGGGCGGAACAGCAGGATGAGGATCAGCACCACGAGAGCACCGGCGAAGCGGAGGTCGGCGGGGATCCAGAGGCTCGAGACCTCGACGATCACGCCGATGATAAGCGCGCCCACGAGCGCGCCGAACGCGGTGCCGAGTCCGCCGAGGGTGACGGCGGCGAAGATGAGCAGCAGGATCTGCGCGCCCATGTCCCACTTGATGCCGGGGCGGTAGTAGGCGTAGAGGATGCCGGCGAGACCCGCGAGCCCGGCACCGACGACCCAGACGATCCGCACGACGAAGTCGACGTCGATGCCGGAGGCGGCGGCGAGGGAGGGGTTGTCGCTGATCGCGCGCGTCGCCTTGCCCAGGCGCGAGTAGGTGAGCCAGAGCGCGAAGCCGACGATGACGACGATCGAGATGCCGATCGAGACCATGTCGATGACGCTCAGCGACACCGCGCCGAACAGCGGGATCTTCGGGGCGTCGGCGAAGGGCAGCTGGGTCGTACCGCCGCCGATGAAGAACTGGTAGATGTAGCGCAGCGCGAGTGAGAGTCCGATGCTCACGATCATGAGCTGGACCACTCCGACGCCTTTTCGACGCAGGGGTCGCCAGAGGATCACGTCGAGGGCGAGGCCGAAGGCGGCGCTGATGATGATCGCTGCCGGGATCGCGAGCCAGATCGGCACTGGCAGCAGGCCGGAGGCGAGCGCCGAGGTGACCACCGCGCCGAAGGTCACGAGCTCGGAGTGCGCGAAGTTCGAGATGCCGGTGGTGCCGTAGACGAGCGAGAGGCCGACGGCGGCCAGTGCGAGCATGAGGCCGAAGTTGACGCCGTTGACGAGGCGCTGCACGAGCTGGTCGACGAAGCTCGTGACGTGGCGTTCGCCCTCGCCGATGAAGAAGTTCACGGTGACGCGGCCGCCCGGCCCCATCTCCGCCTCCTTCACGTTGGGCGTGTCGTCGGTCTCGTCGACGACCGCGATGCCCTCGGGCAGCGTGTCCTCGTTGAGGGTGACGGTGTAGGTCGTGTTCTTCTCCGGCACCATGACGACCCACTGGCCGTTCGCGTCGGTCGCGACCTCCTGGCTGCCGCCCGGCCCGTCGACCGTGAGCTCCACCCCCTCGAGGGGATTGCCGTCGAGCTGCACGTTGCCGGAGACGCGGTAGGGGTCGCCGTCGTCGGTCGTGGCCGCGCCCGCCGGGGCGATGACGAACGAGAACAGCGCGAGCGCCGCGGCGACGGCCAGCATCAGCGCCCCCGAGGCCCGCGACAGTCGCGCGCGCAGCGCGGAGCGGCTGGTTTCCACCGGACCTCCTCGTGGCATTGGTCGACGGGGGTGTACGGGATCCGTCGCCGGTGACGCTACCGACCGATTATTGCCTCCGTGTTTCGGCGGCGAGGCGATCGATCCGTTCAGTATGCCCATCCGGGGGCGGCACGCCAACCCGCCCCGGCCCGCGAGCCGGCTCGGCGGCTACGATGGAGCACCGGCCTGCAGCGCCGCAGACGGTCCTCTTCCCCCGCTCCGATCCCGAGGAATCCATGGACCAGCACGACCCCTTCGCCTTCGTCGGACTCACCTACGACGACGTGATGCTGCTGCCGGCGCACACTGACGTGATCCCCTCCGAGGCCGATACCGCCTCGCAGCTCACGCGCCGCATCCGCGTGCACGCGCCGCTCGTCTCGAGCGCGATGGACACCGTCACCGAATCGCGCATGGCGATCGCGATGGCGCGGCAGGGCGGGCTCGGCGTGCTGCACCGCAACCTCTCGATCGAGGACCAGGCGGCGCACGTCGACAAGGTGAAGCGCTCCGAGTCGGGCATGATCACGAACCCCGTCACGACCACCCCCGACGCCACGGTGGCCGAGGTCGACGAGCTGTGCGGGCGGTTCCGGGTCTCGGGCCTGCCGGTCATCGAGGGCGACGGCACCCTGGTGGGCATCATCACCAACCGCGACATGCGCTTCGTCTCGTCCTTCGAGGCGCCGTCGACGCGCGTGCGCGACGTCATGACGGCGACACCGCTCATCACCGCCCCGGTGGGCATCGACTCCGACGCGGCGATGGCGATCCTCGCGCAGCACAAGATCGAGAAGCTGCCGCTCGTCGACGAGGCGGGGAAGCTGCGCGGCCTCATCACGGTCAAGGACTTCGACAAGAGCGAGAAGTACCCGCACGCCACGAAGGACGACGAGGGCCGGCTGCGCGTGGGAGCCGCGATCGGCTTCTTCGGCGACGCCTGGGAGCGCGCGGGCGCACTGCGCGACGCCGGGGTCGACGTCATCGTCGTCGACACCGCGAACGGCGACTCGGCGGGGGTGATCGACATCATCCGCCGGCTCAAGGCCGATCCCGCCTTCGCCGCGATCGACGTCGTCGGCGGCAACGTCGCGACGCGCGAGGGGGCCCAGGCGCTCGTCGACGCGGGCGCGGACGCCGTCAAGGTGGGCGTGGGTCCGGGCTCGATCTGCACCACGCGCGTCGTCGCGGGCGTCGGCGTGCCGCAGGTGACCGCGGTCTACGAGGCCTCGCGCGCGGCGGGGCCGGCAGGGGTGCCGGTCATCGCCGACGGCGGGCTGCAGTACTCGGGCGACATCGCCAAGGCGCTCGTGGCCGGCGCCGACACCGTCATGCTCGGCTCGCTGCTCGCCGGCACCGACGAGAGCCCCGGCGACCTCGTCTACGTCAACGGCAAGCAGTTCAAGAACTACCGCGGGATGGGATCGCTCGGGGCGCTCTCCGACCGCGGCAAGAAGACCTCCTACTCGCGCGACCGCTACTTCCAGGCCGACGTGCCCAGCGACGCGCAGCTCATCCCGGAGGGCATCGAGGGCCGCGTGCCCTATCGCGGCGCCCTCGCGGCGACCGTCTACCAGCTCGTGGGCGGCTTGCGACAGTCGATGTTCTACGTGGGCGCGCGATCGATCGCCGACCTCAAGCAGCGCGGTCGCTTCGTGCGGATCACCCCCGCCGGTCTCAAGGAGTCGCACCCCCACGACATCCAGATGACCGTCGAGGCGCCCAACTACACGCGCTGACCCCCGCTGTCGCCCGGTTCGCTGGAGCGAAGCGCGTTTCGCCCCGATTCGTGTCGGGTCGAACCTGGGTGGCCTGGGTCGAACCGAGCACGGCTCCGGTCGTTCACACGGTGCGCGGCGACCGGTCGTGCCCCGTCTGCGTCTGCGGGCCGCGGCGCCGGGCGGGATCGCGGCATCGTTCCGGCGTGACGATCGGTGACCCGCGTGACGTGCTTCTGCGAGCTCGAGACCTGCGCGCCGGCGGCGCGACGACCGGCACCCTCCAATCCGCCGTGCGCCGGGGCACGCTCGTCCGCGTGCGGCGCGGGTGGTACTGCGACGGCGCGCTCTGGCGCGAGAGCGACGCGCTCGGCCGGCACCTGCTGCGCGCCGCGGCGGTGAGCGACGACGGTGACGAGCCCCTGCTGTTCGCCGAGACGGCCGCGGTCGTCTGGGGCATCCCCCTGCTGGGCGATCCGCCCGAGGACGTCATGGTGCTTGCCGCCGCCTCGGCCGGCGGCAAGTCGGAGCCTGGGGTTCGCCGTTCGGCGACCGGGTGGCGGCGAGCACCGCGCTCCCGCGAGCGCGGGCTCGTGGTGACCCCACCGGCGCGCACCGCGGTCGACCTCGCCTGCGTGCGCGGGTTCACCGCAGGTGTCGTCGCCATGGACCATCTGCTCGCTCGCGGAGTTCCGCGCTCGGAGTTCGAAGGGGCGCTGATGACGCGCACGTCTCGATACGGATCGGCGGCAGCCCGCACGGCGATCGCGTTCGCCGATGCGCGCGCAGAGTCGCCGGGCGAGTCGGTGGCGCGTGCCGCGTTCCTTCTCTTGGGCTTCGAGGTCCCGGACCTTCAGGTCGCCTTCCGCGACGACGACGGGCTCATGCGGGTGGACTTCTTCTGGCGCGCGACGAGGACCGTGGGCGAGTTCGACGGTCGCCTCAAGTACACCGGCGGGTCCGACACCGGCGGAGCCGATGTGCTCTGGCGGGAGAAGCTGCGTGAAGACCGCCTTCGGCGCCAGGTCGATAGCATCGTGAGACTCACCTGGCGCGACGTGCGGTCGCCCGATCGTCTGGCACGGCTGCTGTCCGCGGCGGGGGTGCCGCGGTCCGCGCGAGGGATCACCACCGCTGTCCCGGTTCGACGGAGATGACCGCGGTTCGACCCCGACGCAATCGGGTCGAACCGCGGTCTGCTCCAGCGAACCGGTCGGTTCCAACCGGTCGGCCCGGGTCAGCTCTTCAGGTCGCGGCGCGCGAGCGCGAGCGCCGCGACCGCGACGAGCGCCGCCGAGATCCCCCACAGCAGTGCGAGGCCCCGCCCGTCCCAGCCCTCGGCGAGCGGACTGGCGCCCACCATCCAGTAGTAGGGCGACACGGCGTGGAGGTCGTCGAGATCCGCGTTCTGGTTGGCGAGCGCGTTGAGCACGTAGCCGACGACCGCCACCCCGGCGCCCGCGGTGAGCGCCCAGACCCGGCGGCCGGTCAGGGCGCCGAGCGCGAGGGCCGCGGTGGCGCAGAGCACCCCGAGTCCGAGCCACGAGGCGCTCATCGCCGCGACGTCGCCGACCTCGAGGCCCAGGCCCGCGGGCGCGTCGTAGGCGAGCACGAGGCCGCCGGCGACGAGCGTGATGACGAGCAGCTTCACGAGGATCGCGAGCGCCCGCTCGAGCACGAGCTGCACCCGGCCGACGCCGTGCGCGAGGGTCAGTTCGAGCGATCCGGCCTCCTCGTCGCCCGCGACCGCCCCGGTGCCCCACGCCGCGGCCATGATCACCAGCAGCACGAAGCCCAGCAGCCCGTAGAAGGTCGACTGCACGTAGCCGGCGCCGGTGGCGATGTCCTCGTAGTTGAGCGTCTTGATGAGCTCGGGCGGCAGGCTGTCGAGCAGGGCCTGCATGTCGGCGTTGCCGCCGATCGAGGGGTAGAGCGGCACGTAGAGCGAGACGGCGCCCGCGACGCCGAGCGCCCAGACGAGCAGCGAGCGCCAGGAGTCGGCCAGGGCGCGGCGGGTCAGCGGCAGGATCACCGGGCACCCCCCTGCACGGCCTCGGCCCGGTAGAGCCCGAGCACCGACTCCTCGAGATCCGGCTCGCCGGCGATGAGGTCGGCGACGTGGAACCCCGTCAGCGCCGAGAGCAGGGGCTGCATCTCGCCGGCGAGCGTCGCGGTGGCCCGCACCGGGTCGCCGTCGTCGACGTGCAGATCCTGCAGTCCCCCGACGGCGCCGAGCGCGGCGGTGACACGCGCCGGGTCGGCGCCGCGCAGCGCGACGCTCACCCGCCGGGCGGCGCGACGTCGCAGCGTCTCGACGTCGCTCACGCTGACGATCTCGCCGTCGCGGAGCACCGCGACCCGGTCGGCCGCCTGCTGGATCTCGCTGAGCACGTGCGAGCTGAGGAACACCGTCTGGCCGTTCTCGCGCGCCTCGCCCACCATCCGCAGGAACTCGGCCTGCACGAGCGGGTCGAGCCCGCTCGTCGGCTCGTCGAGCACGAGCAGCTCGGGCTCGTGCTGGAAGGCCTGCACGATGCCGAGCTTCTGCTTGTTGCCCTTGCTGAGCTTGCGCACGTGCACATCGAGGTCGAGCCCGAGGCGCTCGGCGAGCTCGGGGATGCGCCCGGCGCGCACGCCGCCCGAGATCTCGGCGTAGTGCGCGAGCAGGCTGCGCCCGGTGACCCGGCCCTGGAGGGTCAGTTCGCCGGGCAGATACCCGATGCGCCGGCGCAGGGCGGGGCCGCCGGTGCGCGGCGTCTCGCCCAGCACCCGCACCTCGCCCCCACTCGGGCGCAGCAGGTCGAGCAGGATGCGCATGGTCGTGGTCTTTCCCGCGCCGTTCGGGCCGATCACCCCGAAGACGCTGCCGCGGGGGATGTCGAGGTCGATGCCGCGCAGGGCGGGGCGTCGACCGTAGTGCTTGCGGAGCGCGACCGTCGTGACGGCGCTGTCGGTGGGGCTCATGGGCCCGGGGTCCTCTCGTCGGTGGACTGGGGGTCGGTGGGGTGGCGGTCGGCGCGGGTCGGGTCGGCGAGCGCGGCGCGCGCCGCGTCGAGCACGCGTTCGTCGGCGTAGAGGCCGCGCGTGTAGAGCTCGAGCGTGGGGAGGGTGAGCCGCGCGATCACCGCGGGGCTGAGGAGCTCGCCACCGAGCCGCCGGGCCACCTGGCGCTGCAGCACGAGGTTCGACAGCCCGTGCAGGGTGACCAGCAGCGCGGTGACGTCGAGGTCGCCCGGCTCGTGCATCTGGCCGTCGGCGACGCCGGCGCGGATCATGTCGGCGGACTGCTCGACGAGCGCGTCGAAGAGCGCGTCGGCGGTCGGGCCGGGGTCGACGAGCATGCGGCCGAGGTAGTCGATCATCGGCCTCAGCTGCGCGGCGTGCGCGAGGAGCTCGCCGATCGTGCGCCGGAGGGTGGCCGTGTCGTCGGAGGCGCCGTCGGCGAGCACGCGGGAGTTCATGCCGAACAGCTCGGCGACGACGTGTTCGTCGCAGGCCCGGCGCAGGCCCTCCTTCGAGCCGAAGTGGTGCAGCACGAGCGCGGGGCTCGCGCCGCCCGCCTCGGCGATCGCCCGCACGCTCGCGGCGGCGTAGCCGTCGCGACCGAACAGCTCGATGGCGGCGTCGCGGATGCGGGCGCGCGCGGTCGCGTCGGAGGGCGCGGGACCGGTCGCGGCACTCCCAACTGAACGCACGTTCAGCAGACTAAACGATCGTTCAGCCAATCGGCAAGAGGGACCGGCCCTCTAGGGTGGACGGGTGAGCGACATCGAGATCGGCCGCGCCAAGCGCGCCCGTCGGGCCTTCGCCTTCGACGACGTGGCGATCGTGCCCAGTCGCCGCACGCGCGACCCGCAAGACGTCAGCGTGAGCTGGACGATCGACGCGTTCACCTTCGAGATCCCCGTGCTCGCGGCCCCCATGGACTCCGTCGTCAGCCCGTCGACCGCGATCGCGATCGGGCGTCTGGGCGGTCTCGGCGTGCTCGACCTCGAGGGGGTCTGGACCCGCTACGACGACCCCGAGCCGGTGCTGCAGCGCATCCGCGCCCTGCCGGCCGCCGAAGCCACCGCCGCGATGCAGGAGATCTACGCCGAGCCCATCAAGCCCGAGCTCATCAAGTCGCGGCTGGCCGAGATCCGCGCCGCCGGGGTGCCCGTCGCGGGCGCCCTCAGCCCGCAGCGCACGCAGGAGCACCACCAGACGGTGCTCGACGCGGGGGTCGACCTCTTCGTCATCCGCGGCACGACCGTGAGCGCCGAGCACGTCAGCAAGAGCGTCGAGCCGCTCAACCTCAAGAAGTTCATCTACGAGCTCGACGTGCCCGTCATCGTCGGCGGCGCCGCCACCTACACCGCGGCGCTGCACCTCATGCGCACAGGGGCGGCCGGCGTTCTCGTCGGATTCGGCGGCGGCGCCGCCTCCACCACGCGCACCGCGCTCGGCATCCACGCGCCGATGGCCACCGCCGTCGCCGACGTCGCGGGAGCCCGGCGCGACTACCTCGACGAGTCGGGCGGGCGCTACGTGCACGTCATCGCCGACGGCGGTCTGGGCACCTCGGGCGACCTCGTCAAGGCCATCGCCTCGGGCGCCGACGCCGTCATGCTCGGCTCGATCCTCGCGCGTGCGCAGGAGGCGCCCGGCGGCGGCTGGCACTGGGGCGCCGAGGCCCACCACGGCGAGCTGCCGCGCGGGCACCGCGTCGAGGTCGGCACCGTCGCGCCGCTCGAGCAGCTGCTGTTCGGCCCGAGCTCGGCGGCCGACGGCCGCACCAACGTGATCGGGGCGCTGCGGAGGTCGATGGCGACGACCGGATACTCCGATCTCAAGGAGTTCCAGCGCGTCGAGGTCGTCGTCGCGCCCTACGAGCAGAGGTGAGCATGTCCGCCGCATCCGCCCCCGGTCCGCGCTTCCAGAACGACGGGCGCCTCGGGCCCGAGGAGCGTGCGGCGGCGCTCGCCGCGCTCGAGTCGACCGAGCTCGACGTCCTCGTCGTCGGCGGCGGCATCGTCGGCACCGGTTCGGCGCTCGACGCGGCCACCCGCGGACTCGAGACCGGTCTCGTCGAGGCGCGCGACTGGGCGTCGGGCACCAGCAGCCGCAGCTCGAAGCTCGTGCACGGCGGCATCCGCTACCTCGAGCAGCTCGACTTCCACCTCGTGCGCGAGGCGCTCATCGAGCGCGGGCTGCTGCTGCAGGAGATCGCGCCGCACCTCGTGAAGCCGATCCGCTTCGTCTACCCGCTGCACACGCCGCTCATCGAACGGTTCTACGTCGGCGCGGGCATGCTGCTCTACGACCTCTTCAGCTACACCGGCGGCCGCCCGCCGGGGGTGCCGCATCACGTGCACCTCACCCGCTCCGACCTGCTGCGGGCCATGCCCGACCTCCGACCCCACGCCTTCGTCGGGGGGCTCGTCTACTCCGACGGCCAGGTCGACGACGCCCGCTACGTCGCGATGCTCGCCCGCACCGCCGCCGCGGCCGGCGCCCACGTCGCCAGTCGCACCGCCGTGGTCGACTTCCTCCGCGACGGCGAGAAGGTCGTCGGGGCGCGCGTCGTCGACAAGCTCACCGGGCGCGAGTTCGAGGTGCGCGCGAAGCAGGTCGTCAACGCGACCGGGGTCTGGACCGACGAGACCCAGGAGATGGTGGGCAACAAGCACGGCCTGCGCGTGCGCGCCTCGAAGGGCGTGCACCTCCTGGTGCCCCGCGACCGGTTCCGCGCGAAGGCGGGGCTGCTGCTGCGCACCGAGAAGAGCGTGCTGTTCGTGATCCCGTGGGGCCGGCACTGGCTGATCGGCACGACCGACACGGACTGGGAGCTCGACAAGGCGCACCCGGCGGCGACCGCGGCCGACATCGACTACCTGCTCGAGCACGTCAACCGGGTGCTCGCCCGGCCGCTCACCCGCGACGACGTCGAGGGCGTCTACGCGGGCCTGCGGCCGCTCCTGGCGGGCGAGAGCGACGACACGAGCAAGCTGAGCCGCGAGCATGTCGTCGCGCGCCCCGTGCCGGGTCTCGTCGTCATCGCCGGCGGCAAGTGGACGACCTATCGCGTCATGGCCAAGGACGCGATCGACGAGGCGGTCGCCGGGCTCGAGGGACTCGCGCCGGGCTCGGTCGACGCGCGCGGGCCGATCCCGCCCTCGACGACCGAGAACGTGCCGCTCCTGGGTGCGGCGGGGTATCACGCGGCCTGGAACCGCCGGCACCGCGTCGCCCGCGCTCTCGGCGTGCCCGTGGAGCGCATCGAGCACCTGCTGAACCGGTTCGGACTGCTGACCGACGAGATCCTCGCGCTCGTCGAGGAGCGCCCCGAGCTGCTCGAGCCGCTGCCGGGGGCCGAGGAGTACCTCCGGGCCGAGGTCGTGCACGCCGCCTCGCACGAGGGCGCCCTGCACCTCGACGACGTGCTCGCGCGTCGCACCCGGATCTCGATCGAGAGCTGGGATCGCGGCCTCGCCGCCGCCCCGGTCGCCGCGCGCCTCATGGGCGAGGTCCTCGGCTGGGACGAGGAGCGCATTCGCGTCGAGGTCGAGACCTGGAACGAGCGGGTCGCCGCCGAGCGGGCCAGCCAGGAGCAGCCCGACGACGCGAGCGCCGACGCCGTGCGGCTGCGCGCGCCGGAGGTCGGCTCCGCGACTTCGTAGACTGGACCCGTCCGGAAGGAGCCCCCATGGTCGACGTACGTCGCGTCAAGCTCCCGGGCGTCGGGATCCTGCACACCTTCGTGACCGGCGATGGCGGCAAGGTGGGGGTCATCACCCACCGCTCGGGCGCGAGCGACCTGGTCAGCTTCACCGACGCCGACGATCAGGACGCCGGCAAGGTCTCGCTGCGGCTCGACGAAGACGAGGCGCACACCCTCGCCGAGCTGCTGGGCGGCACCCGCATCACCGAGTCGCTCAGCGGCCTCGAGCAGCTGCCGGGCCTCAGCATCGACTGGTACCACGTCGACTACGAGGACCAGATCGCCGGCCAGCCGCTCGGCTCGATGACGGCGCGCGGCCTGCCGGGCGTCACGGTCGTCGCGGTCGTGCGCGGCGACTCGGCCAACCCGGCTCCCGACGAGGACTTCCGCGTCTTCCCCGGCGACACCCTCGTGGTGGCCGGCGCACCCGAGAAGGTCGCCAAGGCCTTCTCGTTCTACCGCACGGGCGAGCTGTCGTCGAAGCCGACGACCGCGGCGATCCCGGTGCAGGACGCGCCGCCGGGGCGCTGAGGTGGAGGCCGGAGGCGAGCTGCTCGTCCTGGGTCTGCTGCTGCTGCTGGCGTACGGCCTCGGCCGGCTCGGCAAGCTCGTCGGGGTCCCCGCGATCCCGGTCTACATGGTCGTCGGGCTGCTCGCGAGCCCGTACACCGAGTGGTTCCCGCTGAGCTTCGACCCCCACGATGTCGAACTGGTCGCGACCTTCGGGCTCATCCTGCTGCTGTTCACGCTCGGCCTCGAGTTCGACACCGACGAGTTCTTCGGCAACGCCCGGGCCCTGCTGCTCGCGGGCGGCACGCGGCTGCTGATCAACTTCGGCGCGGGCTTCGCCTTCGGCATGCTCGTCGGCTGGGGCGCGCGCGAGGCGCTCATCATCGCAGGGATGACCGGCGTCAGCTCGAGCGCGATCGTCACGAAGCTGCTGATCGAGCTGCGCCGCCTCGCCAACCGGGAGACCCCGGTCATCCTGGGGATCGCCGTCGTGGAGGACGTCTTCATCGCGCTCTACCTCGCGATCGTGTCGGTCGTACTCGGCGGAGCGACCGACCTCGGCCCGATCCTGCTCGAGCTCGCGGTGTCGTTCCTGTTCCTCGTGGCGATGTTCGCACTCGCGCGCTGGGGCGGTCGGGTGGTGTCGCGGCTCGTGGGCGCGCGCGACGACGAGCTGTTCACGATCCTGTTCTTCGGGCTCGCCGTCGCGTTCGGGGGCATCGGCGAACTGCTCGGCGTCTCCGACGCGATCGGCGCGTTCCTCATCGGTCTCGTGCTCGGCGCGACCCGGCACCGCGAGCGGATCGCCCAGCTCGCCCTGCCGCTGCGCGACGTGTTCGGCGCGTTCTTCTTCGTGAGCTTCGGGCTCGTGCTCGATCCGCGCGCCTTCGGCACCGTCGCCGTGCCGGTCGCGATCGCGGTCGTCATGACGATCCTGCTCAACATGGGCGGCGGGCAGCTGATCGCGCGCCTGTCGCGGCTGAGCCCCGCCGAGGGCGTCAACGTGGGCGCGATGCTGACCACGCGCGGGGAGTTCGCGGTGATCCTCGCGACCCTCGCGATCGCGGCGGGGCTCGACGAGCGGCTCGTGCCCTTCGGCGGGTTGTACGTGCTCGTCATGGCGATCGTCGGCCCGGTGCTCGCCGTCAACTCGGAGCGCCTCGGTCGCCTGGTGCGCCGCGCCCCGGCGGCAGCCCGCACCCGCACCGTCGCGGAGTCGGCGGATCTCGCGGCGGCCGAGGCGGCGATGGCGGACTCCGCGGCGGGCGAGTCGGTCGTGATCGCCGAGCCCGGCGGCGACACGCTCGAGCAGGAGCCGCCGGCGCCCGCCCCGGCCCCGCGCGAGCGGGATCCGGAATACTGACATCGTGGATGCGGCGCGATTCTGGCGGGTCGCCCGTCGCCCCCGATGGATCGGGGCCCTCGTGCTCGCCCTCGCCCTGGCCGGAGTCTTCGCCGCGCTCGGCCAATGGCAGCTCGAGCGCAGCGTCGCGGCCGGCCTCGTGACCGAGGTCGACACCGAGACGGTTGTGCCGCTCGACGAGCTCGCCGAGCCGCAGACCCCGGTGACGGGCGAGCAGGCCGCGCGGCTCGTGTCGGTCGCCGGTCGCTACGTGGCCGAGGACGCCGAGGTGCTGCCCGGCCGCGTCCACGAGGGGCGCAGCGGGGCCTGGCTGGTCGGGCATCTCGTCACCGACGACGGGGTCACGCTCGCGGTCGCGCTCGGCTGGGCGCCGGATGCCGACGCGGCGCGGGCGGCGGCGCCCGAGGGATCCGCCGAGGTCGAGCTCACCGGCCGCTACCTGCCGAGCGAGTCGCCCACCGAGTCGGACCCGATCCGCGGCACGCGCGCCCTCGCCGTGCCCGAGCTCATCAACATCTGGCCCGAGGTCGACACCGCCTACGCCGGTTACCTCGTCGTCTCCGAGGCTCCGGCGGGCCTGTCGACCATCGACGCGCCGCCGCCCAGCCCGGTGACGGGCGTCAACTGGCTCAATCTGTTCTACGCGGTCGAGTGGGCGCTGTTCGCGGGCTTCGCGCTCTACCTCTGGTACCGCGTGGTGCGCGACGTCGTCGAGGCGGAGGCCGAGCGGGCGGGGGCGGCGGCGGGGGCCGGGAATGACGCCCGGGTGGCCGCCCCGGCGCCGGAACCGCCCGAACCGCGCCCGTAGACTGGGCGCATGCCCCGCGGACCCCGCCCCTCCGACGTCCCGCGGATCCGAACGGTCCTGGGCGTCTACCGCGTCTCCGCGATCCTGACCGGCGTCTTCCTCCTGGGCCTCGTCGTCATGATGGTGCTGCGCTACGGCTTCCACGTCGACATCGAGGCCGGCGGCGTCGAGGGGCCGCTCGCGCTGACCCAGGTGGGCCACCTGCAGGGGCTCAACGTCTCGGTGCTGCTGCTGTCGGTGCACGGCTGGCTCTACGTGCTCTACCTCGGCCTCGACTTCCTGCTCTGGCGGCTGTGCGGCTGGAGCTTCGGGCGGTTCCTGTTCATCGCGCTCGGGGGCATCGTGCCCTTCCTGTCGTTCTTCTTCGAGCTCGCGGTGCCGCGCTGGGTGCGGGAGACGATCGCCGCCGTCGAGCCCGCGGCCGAGGAGGTCGCGGCGTGAGCGCCGAGGCCGACGGGTCGGTGAAGCAGGCGGAGGCCGCCCTCCACCGCCCGGTGCTCGTCGTCGACTTCGGCGCTCAGTACGCGCAGCTCATCGCGCGACGCGTGCGCGAGGCGGGCGTGTACAGCGAGATCGTGCCGCATTCGATCACCGCCGCCGAGGTCGCCGAGCGCGACCCGGCGGGCATCATCCTCTCGGGCGGGCCCTCGTCGGTGTACGAGGAGGGCGCTCCGGGACTCGACCCCGGCATCCTCGAGCTCGACGTTCCGACCCTCGGCATCTGCTACGGCTTCCAGGTGATCGCGCGCCAGCTCGGCGGGGAGGTGGCGCGCACCGGCGGGCGGGAGTACGGATCCACCGAGATCGACCTCGCCGACGGCGCCGCGGCGAGCGCGTTCCTGCGCGATCAGCCGGCCAGCCAGATCGCCTGGATGAGCCACGGCGACTCGGTCGTGCGCGCCCCCGAGGGATTCGAGGTGCTCGCCTCGAGCGCCTCGACCCCGGTCGCCGCCTTCGCCTCCGACGCGCGCCGGGTGTACGGCGTGCAGTGGCACCCCGAGGTCAAGCATTCGGCGCACGGGCAGGCCGTGCTCGAGAACTTCCTGCACCGGGCGGCCGGGATCCCCGCCGACTGGAACGCCGACAATGTCATCGCCGACCAGGTCGCGCGCATCCGGGCCCAGGTCGGCGGCGGGCGCGTGCTCGCCGCCCTCTCCGGCGGCGTGGACTCGGCGGTCGCGGCCGCGCTCGTGCACGAGGCGGTCGGCGACCAGCTGGTGTGCGTCTTCGTCGACCACGGGCTGCTGCGCCTGGGCGAGCGCGAGCAGGTCGAGCAGGACTACGTGGCCTCCACGGGGGTGCGGCTCGTGACGGTCGACGCCTCCGAGCGGTTCCTCTCGGCCCTCGTCGGCGTGACCGACCCCGAGGAGAAGCGCAAGATCATCGGGCGCGAGTTCATCCGCACCTTCGAGGCGGCCCAGGCGGAGCTCGTCGCGGAGTTCGCGGCCGAGGGCGACCCCATCCGCTTCCTCGTGCAGGGCACGCTCTACCCCGACGTCGTCGAGTCGGGCGGCGGCAGCGGCACCGCCAACATCAAGAGCCATCACAACGTGGGCGGGCTGCCGGAGGATCTTCAGTTCGAGCTCGTCGAGCCGCTGCGCACCCTCTTCAAGGACGAGGTGCGTGCGATCGGGCGCGAGCTCGGGCTGCCGGAGGCGATCGTCGGCCGGCACCCCTTCCCGGGGCCGGGGCTCGGCATCCGCATCGTCGGCGAGGTCACCTTCGAGCGGCTCGAGCTGCTGCGGGCGGCCGACGCGATCGTGCGGCAGGAGCTCACCGCGGCCGGTCTCGACGCGGAGATCTGGCAGTGCCCCGTCGTGCTGCTCGCCGACGTGCGCAGCGTCGGGGTCATGGGTGACGGCCGCACCTACGGGCACCCCATCGTGCTGCGGCCGGTCTCGTCGGAAGACGCCATGACCGCCGACTGGACGCGGCTGCCCTACGACGTGCTCGCGCGCATCTCGAGCCGGATCACGAACGAGGTCGACGGCGTCAACCGCGTCGTGCTTGACGTGACCAGCAAGCCGCCGGGAACCATCGAGTGGGAATGAGTGGGGGCCGACCGGCGGCGCTCGACTCGCTCGAGCGTCTGCGGGCGTCCCTCACCGACGTCGGGCTGACCCTCCCGCTCGACGGGGCCGCGGCCCAGCGCGAGGCCGCCGCGGCGGCCGTACGGCAGATCGACGACTACATCCGCCCGCGTCTGACCGATCTCGACGCGCCGCTGCTGGCGGTCGTCGGCGGCTCGACCGGCTCGGGCAAGTCCACGATCGTCAACGCCCTCATCGGCACCCCCACGACCCGGGCGGGCGTGATCCGGCCGACGACCCGGCAGCCGATCCTCGTGCACGCGCCGGTCGACGCGGGCTGGTTCGCGAGCGATCGGATCCTGCCCGGGCTCGCGCGCGTGCGCGGGCGCGTCACCGCCCCCGGCACCCCGGCCTCGGCGGCGGGGGACGCGCCGACCGCCGCGCGCATGACCGAGCTCATGCTGCTCGGCCACGAGCGGGTGCCCGAGTCGCTCGCGCTCGTCGACGCGCCCGACATCGACTCGGTGGCCGACGACAATCGCGCGCTCGCGGCGCAGCTGCTCGCGGCCGCCGACCTGTGGCTCTTCGTCACGACCGCGAACCGGTACGCCGACGCCGTGCCGTGGGCGCTGCTCGACGGCGCCGCCGCGCGCGACGTCACGGTCGCCGTGGTGCTCAACCGGGTGCCGCCGGGGGCGGCGGCCGAGGTGCTGCCGGATGTCACGGCGATGCTCGAGGACCACGGCCTCGGCGGCGCCCCGGTCTTCGTCATCGAGGAGCAGCCGCTCGACGAGCTCGGCATGCTGCCGGCGTCGGCGGTCGACGGGCCCCGCGCCTGGCTCACGGCGATCGCCGCCGACCGGGCCGAGCGCCTCCGGATCGCGGCGAACACCCTGCGCGGCGCGGTCGCCGATCTCGACGCGCGTGTGGCCGTGATCGCGGCCGCCCGCCGCGCCCAGCTCGACTGGGTCGACGCGACCCGCGAGCTCGTCGCGCACGAGTACGCGAGCGCCGCGGAGGCGGTCGACGAGGCGACCCGCGACGGCGCCCTGCTGCGCGGCGAGGTGCTCGCGCGCTGGCAGGACTTCGTGGGCACGACCGACCTGTTCCGCGGGATCGAGCGCTGGTTCTCCCGCGCGCGGGACTCGGCCACCGCGTGGATCATGGAGCGACCGCAGCCGGTCGTCGACGTCGAGACGCGCATCGAGCACGGCCTGCACGCGGTCATCGTCGACCAGGGAGGTCGGGCCGCCGCCGCGGTGTGGGCGGGCCTGCAGCGCAGCGACGCGGGGCGCGCGATCGCGCAGGAGCATCCCGCGCTCGGCACCGAGAGCCCCGGCTTCGCCGACCGGGCGGCGGCGACGATCCGCGAGTGGCAGGGTGCTCTTCTGCGGCTGATCCAGGAGAACGCCGGGTCGAAGCGCATCCGGGCGCGCGTGCTGTCGGCGGGCCTCAACGTCGTGACGGTCGCGCTCATGATCGTTGTCTTCGCCTCGACCGGCGGGCTCACGGGGGGCGAGATCGCGATCGCCGGCGGCTCGGCCGTCATCGGCCAGAAGCTCCTCGAGACGATCTTCGGCGAGGATGCGGTGCGCCGGCTGGCCGCTCAGGCCCGGAAGGATCTCGGCACGCGCGTCGCGGCGCTCTTCGACGCCGAGTCGATGCGCGCGGTCGACGCACTCGAGCGGGCGCGGTTCGGCGCCTCGCCCGAGTCGCTGCGCCGGGAGTCGGCCGCCCTGCTCGCGGACCTCCGGCGGATCGGGGTCGCGGGCGAGGGTGCCGAGTCCGACGCGGAGGGACCGGGAGGCCCGGCATGAGCCCGAAGCCCGCGAACCTCGACGCCCGGCTGGAGGCCCTGCGCGTCGTGCGTGAGACCGGCGAGGGCCGGCTCACCGACGCCCGCGCGCGTGAGCTCGACGCCGTGCTCGCGCAGGCGGGCGAGCGACGCCGGCTCTCGCCCGAGCACACCGTGGTCGGGGTGTTCGGCGCGACCGGGTCGGGCAAGTCGAGTCTCGTCAACGCCCTCGTCGGCACCGAGGTCGCGGTGACCCACGTGCGCCGCCCCACCACAAGCGAGGCGCACGCCGTCGCGTGGGATGCCGACGGCGGCGCCGACCTGCTCGACTGGCTGGGGGTGCGCGAGCGCACCCAGCTCGCGACCCCGATCGATCCCCGCGCGCGCAGCCTGCTGCTGCTCGACCTGCCCGACGTCGACTCGGTGGAGGCCGCCCACCGCGCGATCGCGGAGCGGCTCGCGGCCCAGGTCGACGCGCTCGTCTGGGTCGTCGACCCGCAGAAGTACGCGGACGAGGTGCTGCACGCGCAGTTCATCGCGCCGCACGCGCGGCACGCGGCCGTCACCCTCGTCGTGCTCAACCAGATCGATCTGCTGCCGGCCGCCGAGGTTCCGCGCGTCGTCGAGTCGCTGCGCGGGATCGTCGAGCGCGACGGCATCCCGCGGGCGCGCATCCTCGCGGTGAGCGCGCGGACCGGCGAGGGGATCCCCGCCCTCCGGACCGCGCTGGGCGACCTCGCGGCGGCCCGCGAGGCGCGCGAGGCGCGCCTCGCCGCGGACGTCGGCACCGTCGCGGCCGCGGTTCCGACCGCGGGCACCCCGACGCGCCCGAGCACCCGTGCGACCGAGGCGCTCGTCGCCGCGCTCGGCGACGCGGCGGGGGCGGAGGCCGTCGCGCTCGCGGTGTCGCGCTCGTACCGCAAGCGCGCGGGCCAGGCGACCGGATGGCCCCTCGTCTCGTGGCTGCTGCGGTTCCGGCCCGATCCCCTCGCCCGTCTGGGGCTCGGACCGAGCCGGGCGGGGGAGGACCCCGAGGTGCATCGCACGAGCATGCCCGCCCTCGATGCGGGTGCGCGGGCGAAGGTCTCCCTCGGAGTGCGCGGCTACGCGGACGCCGCCGCGGCCGGGCTGACGGACGTCTGGCGCGCGGGCGTCCGCGCCACGGCCGAACGGGCCATCGCGGCCCTGCCCGACGAACTCGATCGCGCGATCGCGCGCACCCGCCTGCCCGCCGGCCGCTCCTGGTGGTGGCTGCTCTTCACGGCGCTGCAGTGGGTCGCGGCCCTCGCGGCGGTCGCCGGCATCGGCTGGCTGCTCGCGGCGGGCCTCCTTCCGACGTTCGGACTGCCGGCCGTCGAGGTGCCGAAGGTCGAGGGCTGGGCCGTGCCCACCCTGCTCATCTCCGGCGGAATCGCGCTCGGCGTGCTCCTCGGACTGCTCGGAGCCGCGCTCGCGGCCGCGACCGCGGCGGTCCGCCGGCGGACGGCGCGCCGACGTCTGCTCGACCAGGTCGGCTCCGTCGTGCGCGTGACCGCCGTGGAGCCGATCGCGGACGAACTCGACCGCGCGGCCGCCTTCGACGCGGCCCTCGCGCTCGCGCGCGCCGGCTAGTTGCGCGGCAGGAAGAAGCTCAGCAGGCGCAGGATCTCGAGGTAGAGCCACACGACGGTCAGCACGAGGCCGAAGGCGCCCGTCCAGCCGTACTTGCGCGGCAGGCCCTTCTCGACGCCGGCCTTGATCTGCTCGAAGTCCATCACGAGCGAGTAGGCGCCGAGCAGGACGGCGAGGATCCCGAGCGGGATGCCGAGCGGGATCCCGCCGAAGATCGGGATGACCAGGTCACCGCGCCATCCGTACATGGAAGTGGTCACGCCTGTCAGCATGAGCACGAGGTTGACGAGCGAGAACGCCGCGTAGCCGACGAGCAGCACGAGGAAGACCTTGGTGGCCTTCTTCGAGGCGCGCACCTTGCCGCTCGTGAACAGCGCCAGCACGACGCCCACGACGCCGAGCGTGCCCAGCAGCGCCATCGGGACGATGCCGTCCCACATCGAGGCGTAGAAGGCCGAGATGCCGCCGACGAACACGCCCTCGACCGCCGCGTAGGCGAGCACGAGCGCGGCGGAGGGCTGCTTCTTGAAGATGTTGACCATCGCCAGCACGAAGCCGACGAGGGCGGCCGGGATCCACAGCACCGGCACGAACCAGCCGATGACGGCGCCAACAGCGAGGATCGCGAACGCGCCGAAGGCCTTCGCGATGGTGTCTTCGTAGCTCATCCGGTCCATCTGGTCCGGCGTGGCGGGCGGCATGCCGTACTGCGTCTGCAGCTGCTCGGCCGTCACCGCCGTCTGCGCGGCGACCGGGGCGCCGTTGAGCACGGTGCCGGCGCTCACGGAGCTCGGGTTGAACGCGGGCGAGTTGCGGAAGGCGGGGTTGGCCATGGTCACTCCTGGGTGGGGCGGCGCGGGCAGGGACGACGCCGTCGCCCCAGTGTAGGGAGCGCTTGCTCGGAAACCCCTGGGGTTCCGGCGCTCGGAGGCCGTGCGTTCCGCGTCGATCGGCGCGCGTCCGGGCCGGGCGGTCAGCGGGCGCGCCCGGCGCGCCAGCGGGCGAGGTGCGTGCGTCGCCGGTCGCGCGCGACGTGCACGGTGCGCGCGACCGCCGCGGCGGCCACGACCGCCGCGAGCACGAGCAGTGCGTCGGCCCAGCCGGGCAGCAGCGGGTTGGGGCGGCTTTCGATGCGGGCCACGACGAGGGTCGTCGCGATCGGGATCGTCGCGGTCGCGAGGGTCTGCAGGGGCCGCTCGCGCACGATCAGCCACGCCAGCAGGGGCACCGCGGCCGCGATCAGGCCCCACGGGCCGGCCGCGACCGCGAGCGGCGCCAGGGCGGCGGGGCCCGCCACGAGGGCCCGGCGGAAGGGGCGCGCCGGCAGGACCGCCCAGCCGACCACCCCGAGCGCGACCCCGAGCCCGGCGCCCGAGAGGCGCAGCACGGCGGCGGCGGAGGAGGTCGGGCTCACCGCCTCGAGCACGACCGTGACGAGCGCCGCACCGGCGCCCAGCACCGACAGGCCGAGCACCGAGCGCGCGGCCCAGCCGCCCCACGCCAGCGGGAGGCGGCGGGTCGGTTCGCGCCAGCTCTCGGCGGGCGGGACGGTCGCGGCCATGGCGGGCTCAGGCTAGCCGGAGCGAGGGCCGTATCGTGGCGGCGTGAGCGATCCGGTGCCCCCGCCGCGCGCGCCGCGCCCGCCCGCCCAGCGGGCCGTCGTCATCGGCCACCGCGGCGCGAGCGGGTACCGGCCGGAACACAGCCGGGCGGCGTACCAGCTCGCGATCGAACTCGGGGCGGACGCGGTCGAACCCGATCTCGTCGTCACCCGGGACGGAGTGCTCGTGGTGCGCCACGAGAACGAGATCTCGGGCACGACCGACGTCGCGGCGCATCCGGAGTTCGCGGGCCGTCGCACCACCAAGGAGGTCGACGGGCAGCGGCTCACCGGGTGGTTCACCGAGGACTTCACCTGGCCCGAGCTCGCGACGCTGCGCGCGATCGAGCGGCTGCCGCGCGAGCGCCCGCGCTCGGCGCGCTACGACGGCGCCCAGCCGATCCTGCGCTTCGACGAGCTGCTGAGCCTGCTCGATGCGGCGCCGCGGCCGGTCGGCCTCGTCGCGGAGATCAAGCACCCCACCTACTTCGAGGGGATCGGCCTGCCGCTCGACGGTCTCGTCGCCGAGGCGCTCGCCGGCTGGTCGGGGCGGCCCGGACTCGTCGTCGAGTGCTTCGAGCAGACGGTGCTCGGGCGGCTGCGAGACCGGGGGCTCGCGGCGACCCGGGTCTACCTCTGCGAGAGGTCGGGCTCCGCCGCCGACCTGCGGGCCCGGCTCGGATCGAGCGCACCGAGCTACGCCGAGCAGTTGAACGACGCCGGGCTCGCGGCGCTCGCCGGCGAGGTCGACGGGGTGAGCGTCGACAAGGCGCTGCTGTTCGCCGGCGACGGGGCGACCACGACCGACCTTGTGGCCCGCGTCCACGCCGCCGGCCTGCTCGCCTACACCTGGACGCTGCGGCCCGAGAATCGCTTCCTCGCCCCCGCGCACCGCGGCGAGGGCGGCAAGACCGCCTGGGGCGACTGGCGCGCCGAGTTCGCGGCGATCCTCGCCACCGGGGTCGACGGCGTCTTCGCGGATCACCCCGACCTGGCCGTCGCGGCGCGGGACGGCCGCGATCACGGGACGGTCCCGGCCGCGGGCCCGGTCGCACCCCCCGCCTAGACTCGTCGGGCCATGACCTTCCTCGTCTCCACCGGCGACGCCGGCTTCGATCGCGACCCCGGAGACCCGTTCGGTGACACCTCGGGGGCGTTCGGCCCGGGCGGGCGCGGCGGGGGCCCCGCGGTCGACGACGCGATCCTCGCCGGGCTCAACGAGCGCCAGCGCGAGGCGGTGCTGCACCGCGGCCCGGCGCTGCTCATCGTCGCGGGGGCGGGATCCGGCAAGACGAGCGTGCTGACCCGCCGCATCGCCGGTCTGCTGCAGACGCGCGAGGCGTGGCCCAGTCAGATCCTCGCCATCACCTTCACCAACAAGGCCGCCGCCGAGATGCGCGAGCGCATCCAGGCCCTCGTCGGCGCGGAGGCGGCCGAGGGCATGTGGATCTCGACCTTCCACTCGGCGTGCGTGCGCATCCTGCGCCGGCAGGCCGAGGTCATGGGCATGAAGAGCGGCTTCACGATCTACGACACCGCCGACTCGCGCGCCCTGCTCAAGCGCATCATCAAGGCGCTCGACGCCGACACCCTCGGGTTCACCGCGGCGGGCGCCGCCAACCGCATCTCGGGCATCAAGAACGAGCTCGGCGACGTCGAGACCTTCGGGCGCAGCGCGAACCTCGAGGACCCGAAAGAGGCCGGGTTCCTCGAGATCTTCCGGCAGTACCAGGCGGGGCTGCGCCGCGCGAACGCGATGGACTTCGACGACCTCATCGGCGAGACGGTGCACCTGTTCCGCGCCTTCCCCGAGACGGCGGCGCTGTACCAGCGGCGGTTCCGGCACGTGCTGGTCGACGAGTACCAGGACACGAACCCGGCGCAGTACGCGCTCATCCGCGAGCTGGTGCGCGGGGTGAAGGCCGAGCACGTGCCGGCGGACACGCGGATGCGCACGGCGGCCGACGGATCCATCCCGCCCGCCTCGCTCACGGTCGTCGGCGACTCCGACCAGTCGATCTACGCCTTCCGCGGTGCGGACATCCGCAACATCACGGAGTTCGAGCGCGACTTCCCGCAGAGCCGCACGATCCTGCTCGAGCAGAACTACCGCTCGACCCAGAACATCCTCGACGCGGCCAACGCCGTCATCGCGAACAACTTCGACCGAGTCGCGAAGAACCTCTTCACGACCGTCGGCTCGGGCGAGCTCATCGTCGGCTACACCGGGTACACGGCGCACGACGAGGCGCAGTTCGTCGCCGACCAGATCGAGCAGCTGCGGCAGGGCGGGGCGCGCTACGACGAGGTCGCGGTCTTCGTGCGCACGAACGCGCAGACCCGTCCGCTCGAGGAGATCTTCATCCGCTCGGGGATCCCGTACCGCATCCCCGGCGGCACCCGCTTCTACGAGCGCGCCGAGATCAAGGACGCGATGGCGTACCTCGTGCAGCTCGCCAACCCCGACGACGACCTCGCCCTGCGCCGGGTCATGAACACCCCCAAGCGCGGCATCGGCCCCGCGACCGAGGCGGCGTTGCAGGCGCACGCCGACCGGGTCGGGGTGCCGCTGCGGGAGGCGCTGCGGGATGCCGGCGAGCTCGGCCTCGGACCGAAGGTGACGGGCGCGATGCTCGAGCTGTCGGCCCTGCTCGAGGAGTACGCCGGGAAGGCCGCCGCGGGAGCCGCTCCCGCCGACCTGCTCGTCGGGGTGCTCGAGCGCACCGGCTACCTCGCGGGGCTGCGGAACTCGGGCGACCCGCAGGACGAGGCGCGCGCCGAGAACCTCGAGGAGCTCGTCGCGCAGACCAAGGAGTTCCGTCGCCAGCAGCCCGAGGGGGCGCTGCTCGACTTCCTCACCAACGTCGCGCTGTTCGCCGCCGCCGACGAGATCGACGACGAGAACGGCTCGGTCTCGCTCATGACCCTGCACACCGCGAAGGGCCTCGAGTACGACGCGGTCTTCCTCACCGGCGTCGAGGAGGGGCTGCTGCCGCACCAGATGTCGGCCGGCGAGCCGGGCGGCCTGCAGGAGGAGCGGCGCCTGTTCTACGTCGGCATCACGCGCGCCAAGAAGCGCCTGTTCCTCTCGCTCGCGATGAGCCGCGCGACCTTCGGCGACACCCAGGTCGCGATGCCGAGCCGCTACCTGCAGGAGGTGCCGGCGGCCCTGATCGACTGGAAGCAGAGCCCCGGCGACGCGAACTCGCGCGGGGGGATGCGGTCCCGTGCGCTCAACGCGCGCGCCCCGCGCGGCGGCGGTCGCGAGGGCTTCAGCTACGCGGGGTCGCTGGGCGCGGGCGGCGGCGCGGGCTCGGGCTCCGGTGCCGGCGGCGGTGCGGCCCGCGAGAAGCGCGAGTGGACCTCGCCGGTCACGAACGCGGTGCGCGACAACGGCGACCTGAGCCTCGAGCCGGGCGACCGGATCCGCCACAGCGACTTCGGCGAGGGGCGCGTCGTCGACGTCACCGGCATCGGGCCGAAGCGGATCGCCGAGGTTCAGTTCGCGAACTCGCGCAAGCGTCTGCTCATCAAGATCGCGCCGATCGAGAAGCTGTAGCCGTCACGGTCTCCTCGGCCGAGCCCGCGCGTCCTCGCGCCGCGCGCGTCAGCAGCACCGCGAGCAGGGCGAGGGCGATGAGCAGCAGCAGCGCCGCGTCGATCGCGACCGCCGCCGAGACGCCGACACCGGTGGCGAGGATGCCGATGAGCGCCCCGCTGCCGGCGCGCGAGCCCATCGAGGTCACCTGCGCGGCGCCCACGAAACGGCCGCGGCGGTCGTCGGGGGCCTCGAGCTGCACGACGGTCTGCGAGGCCGAGTCGGCGACGATCGTCGCGATCCCCGCGACGAAGAGCGCCGCCAGCGACACCGCGACCTCGCGGGAGAGCGCGAAGGTGAGAACCGCCGCCGCGAAGAGCGCGCCGCCGATCACCGCGAGGCGCGGGTCGGGGCGCAGGCGGCCGATCGCCTCGAGCGCGACCCCGCCGAGCACCGCGCCGCTCGCCATCGCGATGAGCAGCAGCGCGTAGGCGACCCCGGAGTCGTCGATGCCGAGGAGCTCCGAGAACTCGGGCAGCAGCGGCATGAGCGCGACGCCGATCAGCAGCCCGATCGCGGCCTGCAGCGTCATCACGACGAGCACCGCGGGGTAGCGCGGCAGATCGCGCAGCACCGAGAAGACGTCGCGCAGGCGCATCCGGGTGACGGCCTGGCCGCCGCGGCGGTGGCCGGTGTAGGGCAGGGCGAAGAGGTAGACGAAGAACGGGATGTACACGAGCACGTTGAGCAGCATCCCGAGCCCCGGCCCCACCGTGAACAGCAGCAGCGCGCCGAACGCGGGACCGACGACCTGCCCGAGGCTGATCGCCGTCGCGACCAGGCGGATGCCGCTGGGCAGCAGGTCGCGGCCGACCATGTCGTAGAGCAGCACCTTGTCGGCCGGGTGCCAGAGCGCGCTCGCGAAGCCGTGCACGAGCAGCAGCACGACCGCGTGCCAGGCCTGCAGCGTGCCGGTGAGGATCAGCACGCCCCAGCACACCGAGGCGACCATGAACAGGCCGGCGGCCACCTGCACGATCCGCCGGGCGTCGTAGCGGTCGGCGAGCGCGCCGAAGGGGATCGAGAACAGCAGGTGCGGCACCCAGTGGCTGACGACGGCGAATCCGGCCAGCAGCGGCGAGTGGAAGTACTGCCACATCACCCAGTAAGTGATGGCGTGCTCGGCGTTGTCGCCCGCCATCTGCAGCGCGCTGCCGCCCCAGTAGCCCGGGTACCAGCGGGCACGGAAGACGGCGAAGCGCACCGGCTCAGCCTAGGCATCCGGCGGACGGCGCCCGACCGTCGCGCGCTCGCGGGTCGATCGGCTGGGGTTGCGCGGATCTCTGTAGCGATATATCGTTGACGCGTCACAACAGAACGTGACCTTCAGACTTCGACAGGAGACACCCCATGCGACAGCATCACGACATCCCCCCTCACGACCCCCACGGCGCGGGCCCGCACGAGCGGCGCCGGCGCCGGCCGCACCCCGACGGCGAGTTCGGCCACGGCGCCGAGTGGCGCGGGCGCGGCCGCCGCGGCGGCTGGGGCCCCGGCTTCGGCGGCCACCCCGGCGCGCCGTTCGGGCCGGGCGACTTCGGCCCCGGCGGGTTCGGGCCGCGCCCCGGCGGCGGGCGCGCCCGCCGCGGCGACGTGCGCGCCGCGATCCTCGGACTGCTCGCCGAGGGGCCGCACACCGGGTACGCCCTCATCCAGGGCATCGAGGCCAAGAGCGAGGGCGTCTGGCGTCCGAGCCCCGGCTCGGTCTACCCGACGCTCGCGCAGCTCGTCGACGAGGGGCTCATCGACTCCTCCGGGGCGGAGGGCAAGCGCAGCGAGTACACCCTGACCGACGAGGGGCGCGCGTGGGTCGAGTCCCACGCCGAGGAGCTCGCCCGCGCCTGGGAGGGCCCCTTCGCGGGCGGCCGTGCCCAGCGCGAGGAGTACCGCGCCTACCGCGAGAGCGTCGGCAAGCTCATGCGCGTGATCGGGCAGTTCCCCGCCGACGCGAACCCCGAGCAGCGCGCCGCGGCCGTCGAGAAGATGGACGAGCTGCGCCGGGCCCTGTACGCCCTGCTCGCCGAGTAGCGCGCGGGCTCGCGCGATCCGCGCTCACCCGGCCCGATCGGCATCCGCCGGTCGGGCCGTCGTCGCATCCGGGGCGCGATCGAGGGCCGCGAGCAGGCGGCGCGACGGGAGTTCGCGCAGGCGGCGGGGCGTGATCCGGGCGAGCACGCGCACCAGGCCGATCGCGGCCGCGACGGCGCGCGGGCGGTGCGGCAGGCCATAGGCCTCGCGCACGGACGCCGGCAGCAGCCCCGCCGTGATCGCCCGCCCGAGCGGCATGCCGGCCCGCACCCACCACGGCGCCGCCCGCGCGGCGAAGAGGTCGGACGCCACCCGTCGCGCCGCCTCGCCGACCTCGAGCCGCGCGACGGCGGCCTCCCAGTAGCGATCGAAGGCCTCGCGATCCGCCGGCCACGCCCCACGGGGAACCCGCAGCACCTCCCCGAGCTCGGCGCTCGCGGCGTGCACCTCGGCGGCGGTGGCGGCGTCGAGCGGGCCGTGCAGCAGCTCGTGGGTCGCGACCCCGAGACGGGCGAGCGTCGCCGCCACCCAGAGCTGGCGGTCCGGGTCGTCGGCGCCAGGGATCCCGCGGTGCGCCCGGTTCACGAAGGCCGCCGCGCGCGCTCGCTGGGTCGCGGTGCCCAGCCCCACCGCCCACACGAAGGTCAGCGTGGTGCGCAGCCGCCGCATCGGGTCGGTCGCGAAGGCGCTGTGCGCGGCGACCGCCTCGCCGACCACCGGGTCGGCGATCTGCAGCAGGATCGCCGCCGGCCCGCCCAGCACGAGGGAGGCGTCGGCCGCGTAGCGCCGGAACGCGGGGGAGCGCTCCGGGGGCTCGAGCGCATCCACCCGGCCATGCTCGCACCGGATCCGCCGAATTCGGCGGGAAGTTCGCGCGGCCCGGAAGCCGCACCGCGGAGGCGACGGTGCCGGAGCGGGTAGGCTGTCCGACGGCCCGGATGTCTCGACGTCGAACTATCTCGGGATCGTCTCGGGCTGCTCACCACTCCGATTCGACGGAAGAAGCGACGTGGATCTCTTCGAGTACCAGGCCCGTGACCTCTTCGAGAAGTACGGGGTCCCCGTACTCCCCGGGATCATCGCCGACACCCCCGCCGAGGCGCGCGCCGCGGCCGAGAAGCTCGGCGGCGTGACCGTCGTCAAGGCGCAGGTCAAGATCGGGGGGCGCGGCAAGGCCGGCGGCGTGAAGGTCGCCAAGACCCCCGACGACGCCGAGGCGGCCGCCGAGGCGATCCTCGGGCTCGACATCAAGGGCCACGTCGTGAAGCGCGTCATGGTCACGGCGGGGGCCGACATCGCGCAGGAGTACTACGTCTCGGTGCTGCTCGACCGCGCGAACCGCTCGTACCTGAGCCTGTGCTCCTACGAGGGCGGAATGGAGATCGAGGAGCTCGCCGTCGAGCGCCCCGAGGCCCTCGCGCGCGTCGAGGTCGTGCCCGGTGAGGGCATCGACCTCGAGAAGGCGACGGCCATCGCGGTCGCCGCGAACTTCCCCGCGGAGCTCGTCGACAAGGTCGCCCCCGTCTTCGTCAAGCTCTACGAGGTCTACACCGGCGAGGATGCGACGCTCGTCGAGGTCAACCCGCTGATCCTGACCGGCTCGGGCGAGATCCTCGCGATCGACGGCAAGGTGAGCCTCGACGAGAACGCCGGGTTCCGTCACCCCGAGCACGAGGCGCTGGAGGACAAGGCGGCCGCCGACCCGCTCGAGGCCAAGGCCAAGGAGAACGACCTCAACTACGTCAAGCTCGACGGCGAGGTCGGCATCATCGGCAACGGCGCGGGGCTCGTCATGTCGACCCTCGACGTCGTCGCCTACGCGGGGGAGAAGCACGGCGGCGTGAAGCCGGCGAACTTCCTCGACATCGGCGGCGGCGCCTCGGCGACCGTCATGGCCGCGGGGCTCGACGTGATCCTCGGCGACGCGCAGGTGAAGAGCGTGTTCGTCAACGTCTTCGGCGGCATCACCTCGTGCGTGGCCGTCGCCGAGGGCATCGTCAAGGCGCTCGAGATCCTCGGCGACGCGGCGACCAAGCCGCTCGTCGTGCGACTCGACGGCAACCAGGTGGAGGAGGGCCGCGCGATCCTCGCGGGCGCGAACCACCCGCTCGTCACGATCGCCGAGAACATGGACCAGGGTGCGGACGCCGCAGCCCGCCTCGCGGCGGGCTGATCGGGGCCGCTTTCGCGGCGCCGATAGGCGTCCGCCGGGGCCGTCTCGGCCCCGGCTACGAGCAACAGAAGCCAGAGACTGAGGAACAGAGAATGTCGATCTTCCTGAACAAGGACTCGAAGGTCATCGTCCAGGGCATCACGGGCGGCGAGGGCACCAAGCACACCGCGCTCATGCTCAAGGCGGGCACGAACGTCGTCGGCGGCGTCAACGCGCGCAAGGCCGGCACGACCGTGTCGCACACCGACAAGGACGGCAACGCCGTCGAGCTGCCCGTCTTCGGCTCCGTCGCGGAGGCGATGTCGACGACCGGCGCGAACGTCTCGGTCGCCTTCGTGCCGCCCGCATTCAGCAAGGACGCGATGTTCGAGGCCATCGACGCCGAGATCCCGCTGCTCGTCGTCATCACCGAGGGCGTGCCCGTGCAGGACACCGCCGAGGCCTGGGCGCACGCGAAGGCGAAGGGCACGACGCGCGTCATCGGCCCGAACTGCCCCGGAATCATCACGCCGGGCGAGGCGCTCGCCGGGATCACGCCGGCGAACATCACCGGCTCCGGCCCGATCGGGCTGGTCTCCAAGTCGGGCACCCTGACCTACCAGATGATGTACGAGCTGCGCGACTTCGGCTTCTCGACCGCGATCGGGATCGGCGGCGACCCGATCGTCGGCACGACCCACATCGACGCGCTCGCCGCGTTCGAGGCCGACCCCGACACGAAGGCCGTCGTCATGATCGGCGAGATCGGCGGCGACGCCGAGGAGCGCGCGGCCGACTACATCAAGGCCCACATGACGAAGCCCGTCGTCGGCTATGTCGCCGGCTTCACCGCCCCCGAGGGCAAGACGATGGGCCACGCGGGCGCGATCGTCTCGGGCTCCGCGGGCACGGCGCAGGCCAAGAAGGAGGCCCTCGAGGCCGCCGGGGTGAAGGTCGGCAAGACGCCGAGCGAGACCGCCGAGCTCATGCGGGCGATCCTCTCCGGCAGCTGATCGAGATCGGCGCCGCCGGGTTCTCCCCGGCCGCGTTCCGCGCGCGAGCGGCTCCGCTTAGGCTGAAGCCGGTGCGCGCGGGGCGCGCCGGGCAGGAGGGGCCGGAATGTCGAAGCGTCGTCTGAGCGCGATCGCGGTGGGGGTGGCCGCGGCCGTGGCGCTCGCGGGCTGCGTGCCCTTCACGCTGTTCGATCCGAAGGCCAGCCCGACGCCCGAGCCCAGCAACACGGGCATCGTGTCGGGCGAGGAGCGGTTCTACCAGCAGGATCTGCGCTGGGTCGACTGCGGGCCCGTGCAGTGCGCCCTCGTGACCGTGCCGCTCGACTGGAACGACCTCGCCGGCGACACCGTGCAGGTCGCGATCTCGCGGCACGAGGCCACCGGGAAGAAGGTCGGCTCGCTGCTGGTCGACCCGGGCGGCCCCGGCGGCTCAGGCCTCGTGTACGGGCAGTACGCCGACCAGATCTTCTCGCCCGAGATCCTCGACGCCTACGACGTGATCGGCTTCGACCCCCGCGGGGTCGGCTCCTCGACGCCGGTGGTCTGCTACACCGACCCGGCCGACATGGACGAGCTGCTCTACGGCACCTACGCAAACGCGTACGGCACCGAGGCGTGGCTCGGCGAGCTGAAGAAGCGCGAAGACGCCTGGGCCCAGGCCTGCGTCGACAACACCGGCCCGCTGCTGGGCCACATCGACGCCGCGAGCGTCGCGCGCGACATGGACGTGATCCGCGCGGTGCTGGGCGACGACAGCCTGCACTACGTCGGCTTCTCCTACGGCACCTACCTCGGGGCCGTCTACGCGGCGCTGTTCCCGCAGAACGTCGGGCGCATGGTGCTCGACGGGGCGGTGGATCCCCAGGTCGGCGACCTCGAGGCCCTCACCACCCAGATGGCCGGCTTCGAGAGCGCCTTCCGCGCCTACATGACCGACTGCCTCGCCTCCTCCGGGTGCCCCTTCGGCGGAACGCTCGACCAGGCCCTCGCCGACGTGCGCACGATCATCGACGGCGTCGACGCGAAGAAGCTCCGCAGCGACGACGGCCGCACCCTCGACCGCGCGACGCTCGGCACCGCGATCGCCGAGAACCTCTACAGCGAGAGCTACTGGGCCGACATGTCGGACATGTTCTCCGGCCTGCGCCGCAACGACCCCTCGGGCGTCTTCGCGGCGGCCGACGACTACAACGGCCGCAACGCCGACGGCAGCTACAACGGCAGCCTGATCGACGTCTACACCGCGGTCACCTGCCTCGAGGGCACCCTGCGCACCGACGGCGTCGGAACGCTCGAGGGCCTGCAGCAGATCCAGGCGGCGGCGCCCACCATCGGCACCGCGATCGCCTGGGACGACTACGCCGTGCTCGACACGGTCTGCTCCGACTGGCCCGAGCCGCCCGCGACGCTGCCGACCGACTTCTCGGCGAAGGGCGCGCCCCCGATCCTCGTGATCGGCACCACCAACGACCCGGCGACGCCGTACGCGCAGGCGGTGTCGCTCGCGAAGCAGCTCTCGAGCGGCGTGCTCATCAGCTACGAGGGCGAGGGCCACACCATCTACACCCAGGGCGTCGCGTGCATCGACGACCTGGTCGACGACTATCTCGTGAAGGGCACGGTGCCGAAGGCCGACCCGATGTGCTGACCGGTCGTCGGCCGTCGGCGCTCGGGCGGGTCAGACCGCCGCGCGCCGACCGGGCCGCGCTCCGGCGCGCGCCTAGGGTCGGGGCGTGACCCGTCGCCTCACCGTCGTGTTCTCGGCGTTCGAGGCGCTGCTCGCGATCGCGATCGGGCTCGCCCTGCCGCTGGCCCCGCTGACGCTGCTGTGGGCGGTGCAGTTCGGCTTCGGCCCGCCGTGGGCCGACATCGGCCGCGCAGGCGTCGACGTCTGGCTGCTCGGGCACGGCGTCGACGTGCGCTTCACGCTCGACCCCGCGCTCGCCGCGACCCTCGGGCTGCCGGGCGCCGCCGATCCGGTGCCGGTCACGCTCGCGCTGCTCGGCGGCGCGCTCGTCACGCTGCTGCTCGCCGTGCGCGCGGGGGAGCGGCTCGCCGAGAGCGGACGCGCGGTGCTGGGGATCCCGGTCGCCGTCGCCGTCGTCGCGCTCGTCTCCGGCGGGCTCGCGATGCTCGTCGCCCTCCCCGCCGCACGCCCGTCGTTCTCGCAGGCCGTCGTGCTGCCCGCGCTCGTCTTCGCGGCGGGGGCCGTCGTCGGGGCGGTGCGGGGATCGGCCCGGGCCGGCGCATCCGGCACGGGCGATGGTCGCGGCCCGAGCCGGCTCGCCGCGTGGGCGCGGGAGCGCTGGGCCGATCTGCCCGCCCTGCCCCGGCTGGTCGCCGTCGATGCGCTGCGCGCGGGTGCGGCGACCGCCGCGCTGACCATCGCGGTCTCGGCGCTCGTGCTCGCCCTCGCGCTCGCCGCGGCCTACGCGGATGTGATCCGGCTCTATGAGGCGCTGCACACCGAGTGGCTCGGCGGCCTGCTCGTCACGGCGGGCGAGCTCGCGCTGCTGCCCGACCTCGTGATCTGGACCGCGTCGTGGCTGATCGGGCCGGGCTTCGCGCTCGGTACCGGCTCCCACGTCTCGCCGCTGGGCACCGCGCTCGGCCCGGTGCCCCCGATCCCGGTTCTGGGGGCGCTGCCCTCGGCCGATCTCGCCTTCGCCTATGCGGGCCTGCTGGTGCCGGTCGGTGCGGCCTTCCTCATCGGCGTCGGGGTGCGACGCGCGCACGACGGGCGGCGCCGCGCCGCGGGGCTCGAGCGGGCGCGCGCCGGCGAGACGGTGCTGCTCGCGCTGGCGGGCGGGGTCGCGACGGGTCTCGCGCTCGGCCTGCTCGCCGCGGCCGCGTCCGGCGCGGCGGGACCGGGGAGGCTGCAGCAGGTGGGGCCGGACCCGCTCGCGGTCGGGCTGGTGGCGGCGGCGCTCGCGGCCCTCGGGCTCGCGGTCGGATCCCTCACCGCGGGGCTGCTGCCGACGCGCGAGGGGGCCCGCGGGGCCGGAATCCGCTCGTCGCCCGGCGACTAGGCTGGCGGCGTGCTCCGCCTCGTCGTGCTGATCTCCGGCGGCGGCTCCAACCTCCGGGCCCTGCTCGAGGCCTCGCGCGACGCCGAGTTCCCCGCACGGGTGGTCGCGATCGGCGCCGACCGCGACGCCGACGGTCTCGCGCACGCGGAGGAGTTCGGCATCCCCTCGTTCGTGGTGCCCTTCGGCGCGTTCCCCGATCGCGCCGCGTGGGGGGAGGAGCTGCTCGCGCAGCTCGATCAGTGGGACGCCGACCTCGTGATCCTCTCCGGCTTCATGCGGCTGCTGCCGCCCGCGACGGTGCGGGCGCTCGGTCCGACGGTGCTCAACACGCATCCGGCCTATCTGCCCGAGTTCCCCGGGGCGCACGCGGTGCGCGACGCACTCCGAGCCGGCGCCGAGCAGACCGGCGCGAGCGTGATCCTCGTCGACGACGGCGTCGACACCGGCCCCGTGCTCGCGCAGGAGCGCGTGCCGATCCACCCCGGCGACTCCGAGGGCGCGGTGCACGACCGCATCAAGCTCGTGGAGCGCCGGCTGCTCGTCGACGTCGTGCTCGCGATCGCGAACGGCGAGCTCGATCTCGCCGCGGTCGCCCGCGCGCCGCGACCCGAGACGCCCGCCCCCACCCCCGGAGAGGACCCCGCATGAGCGGACCGGCCATCGACCCCGCCGACTATCGCGAGCGCGACCTCGTGCCGATCCGCCGCGCGCTCGTCGCGGTGAGCGACAAGAGCGGGCTCGTCGAGCTCGCCGCGGCCCTCGTCGCCGCGGGGGTCGAGATCGTGTCGACCGGCGGCACGGCCGCCGCGATCGAGGCCGCGGGGCACCCGGTGACACCCGTGCAGGAGGTCACCGGCTACCCCGAGCACCTCGACGGGCGGGTGCGCACCCTGCACCCCGGCGTGCACTCCGGGCTGCTCGCCGACCTGCGGCTCGAGCGGCACGAGGCCGAGCTCGGCGAGTTCGGCATCGCGCCCTTCGAGCTCGTCATCGTCAACCTCTACCCCTTCCGCGAGACCGCCGCGTCGGGAGCCGCGCCCGACGCGGTCGTCGAGCAGATCGACATCGGCGGCCCGGCGATGGTGCGCGCGAGCGCCAAGAACCACGCCAACGTCGCCGTCGTGACCGACCCGGCGCGCTACCCCGACGTGCTCGCCGCGCTCGCGGCGGGGGGCACGACCCTCGCGCAGCGCCGTGACCTCGCGCGCGAGGCGTTCCGGCACACCGCGGACTACGACATCGCGGTCGCCTCCTGGATCGGCAACGTCGTCGCCCCCGACGCCGAGCAGGGCTCCGCGTTCCCCGGCTGGGTCGCGGCGAGCTGGCGCCGCGCCGCGACGCTGCGCTACGGCGAGAACTCCCACCAGGCGGCGGCGCTCTACCGCGATACGGCCGGCCGCGGCATCGCGCAGGCCGAGCAGCTCGGCGGCAAGGAGATGTCGTACAACAACTACGTCGACGCGGATGCCGCCCTCCGGGCCGCCTACGACCACGAGGCCCCCGCGGTGGCCGTCATCAAGCACGCCAACCCGTGCGGGATCGCGACCGCCGCCACGATCGCCGAGGCGCACGCGCTCGCGCACGCGTGCGATCCGGTCTCCGCCTACGGCGGGGTGATCGCGGCGAACCGCCCGATCACGGCCGAGGCCGCTGCGTCGATCGCGCCGATCTTCACCGAGGTGATCGTCGCGCCCGACTTCGAGCCGGCCGCGCTCGAGATCCTGACGGAGAAGAAGAACCTGCGGCTGCTGCGGCTGCCCGCCGACTTCGCCGCCGCGCCGACCGAGCTGCGCCCGATCTCGGGCGGAGTGCTCGTGCAGGAGCGCGACGCGCACTTCGCGGATCCCGGCGGCTGGGAGCTCGTCGCCGGCGAACCCGCCGACGCCGCGACGCTCGCCGACCTCGCCTTCGCCTGGCGCGCGTGCCGCTCGGTGAAGTCGAACGCGATCCTGCTCGCCTCGGGCGGGGCCTCGGTCGGCGTCGGCATGGGCCAGGTCAACCGGGTCGACTCGTGCCGGCTCGCGGTCGAGCGCGCGGGGGATCGCGTGGCGGGCAGCGTCGCCGCCTCCGACGCGTTCTTCCCCTTCGCCGACGGGCCGGCGATCCTCATCGAGGCGGGCGTGCGGGCGATCGTGCAGCCGGGCGGGTCGATCCGCGACGCCGAGGTGATCGCCGCCGCGCAGGAGGCGGGCGTGACGATGTACCTCACGGGCGAGCGGCACTTCTTCCACTGAGCCGCCGACCCCGGCGACCCGCGGCGGGCGCGCGCGGGCGGTGCGGGTCTAGTCTGGAGGGCTGCGTCGTCTGCGACGCCGGGCCGCCGTCGCGACGGTCATCCGCCTTCTCCCCTCTCTTGTTCTCCGCATGACCGCCACCACCACTCCCGCCGAACCGGCTCCGCGCGCGGGCGGCACCCTGCGCACGCTCGCGCGCCTGCTGCCGTTCCTCCGTCCCGCGCTGCCCTGGCTGGTGCTCGGCATGATCGCCACCCTCGGCGCGTCGGCGGCGGCGCTCGGCATCCCGCTCGTGCTGCAGGCGCTCGTCGACGGGGCGCTCTCGACCGGGGACTCGGGGCAGATCCTGCCGGCGGTGCTCGTCGTACTGGGCCTCGGGGTCGTCGAGGCGGGTCTCATCGCCGCGCGGCGGCTGCTGACGATCGGGCCCTCGACCCGCACCGAGTCAGCGATCCGCACCGCCTTCTACCGCAAGCTGCAGGATCTCCCGGTCGCCTTCCACGACCGCTGGCAGAGCGGGCAGCTGCTCTCGCGCGTCGTCGGCGACATCGGTCTGATCCGCCGCTGGCTCGCCTTCGGCGTGCTCTACCTGATCGTCAACGTGCTGACCATCCTCGGTGGCTTCGCCGTGCTGCTGGCGTGGAACTGGATCCTCGGGCTCGCGTTTCTGCTGTGCTCGATCCCGATGTGGATCTACGGATTCCGGTTCGAGAAGACCTACCACGTCATCGCCCGCCGCGCGCAGGACCAGCAGGGCGACCTCGCGACCGCCGTCGAGGAGAGCGTGCACGGCATCCGCGTGCTCAAGGCCTTCGGCCGCGGCGCGCACTCGCTCGACAACTTCTCGCGCCAGGCGAAGGAGCTCTTCGGCACCGAGCTGGCCAAGGCCCGCGCCGACGGCACGATCTGGTTCATGCTGCTGTTCATCCCCGACGTGGCCTTCGCGGTCTGCCTCGTCACGGGCGTCGCGCTCGCGGCCGGCGGTCTGCTCACCGTGGGGGAGCTCGTCGCGTTCTTCGCGACCGCGACCGTGCTGCGCGGCCCGGTCGAGTCGATCGGGTTCCTGCTGTCGATGACGCTCGACACCCGCAGCGCGACCGAGCGGCTCTTCGAGATCTTCGACGCCGAGAACCCGGTCGCCGACCCCGCGGAGCCCAAGCGCATCGACGACCCGCGCGGCCGCCTTGAGTTCCGCGGCGCGCGGTTCCGCTACCAGGATGCGCCGGCCGGCACCCGCGACCTGCTCGACGGCATCGACCTCGTCCTCGAGCCGGGCGAGACGCTCGCGCTCGTGGGCCTCACCGGCAGCGGGAAGACCACCCTCACCGCCCTCGTGCCGCGCCTGTACGACGTGACCGGCGGCGAGGTGCTGCTCGACGGGGTGGATCTGCGCGACCTGCCGCGCTCGGATCTGCGCCGCCACGTCGGCATGGCCTTCGAAGAGGCGACGTTGTTCAGCGACACCGTGCGCGCCAACGTGCTGCTCGGCCGACCCGACCTCGACGACGACCCGGCCGAGGCCGAGCGGGTGCTGCGCGAGTCGCTCGACATCGCGCAGGCGGCCTTCGTCGACGACCTTCCGCTCGGGGTCGACACCCTGATCGGCGAGGAGGGGCTCAGCCTCTCCGGCGGGCAGCGGCAGCGGCTCGCGCTCGCGCGGGCGATCGCGGCGCGCCCGAGCGTGCTCGTGCTCGACGACCCGCTCTCGGCGCTCGACGTCGACACCGAGGCGCGCGTCGAGGAGGGCCTGCGGCGGGTGCTGAGCACGACCACGGCGCTCGTCGTGGCGCACCGGCCGTCGACCGTGGCGCTCGCCGACCGCGTCGCGCTGCTCGAGCGCGGCCGGATCACCGCGCTCGGCCCGCACTCCGAGCTGCTCGCCACGAGCGCCCACTACCGGCACGTCATCTCGTCCCTCGACGACGAGCGGGAGGTGAGCGCATGAGCCGGCTCGACGTCGAGGAGGAGCGCTCGCGGCTCTCGCGCGCGGAGTCCCGCGAGATCCGCCGCCGCTCCCGGCGACTGCTCGGCTCGCTCGTCGCCCCCGTGCGGTGGCGGCTGCTCGGCGCCCTCGCGGTCATCGTGATGTCGACGATCGCGCAGGTCGCGGGGCCGGCGATCCTCGCCTTCGGCATCGACGACGGGCTGCCCGAGTTCCTCGCCGGCCGTCCCGGCCCGGTGCTGCTCATCGCGGCCGCGTACCTCGGCACCGCGGTCGTCGGGGCGCTCGGTGCGGCCTGGTTCACGATGCTCGCCGCGCAGGCGAACCAGCGGATGCTCTACGACCTCCGCCGGCGGATGTACCTGCACGCCCAGCGGCTGAGTCTCGAGTTCCACGAGAGCTACACCTCGGGCCGCATCATCGCCCGGCAGACGAGCGACCTCGAGGCGATCCGCGAGCTGCTGGACGGCGGGCTCAACGGTCTCGTGCGCGGGGTGCTGTTCATGAGCTTCACGGGCGTCGCCCTCGTCGCCCTCGATCCGCCGAGCGGGCTCGTGCTGCTCGGGGCGATGGTGCCGCTCGTCGTGCTCGTGCGCTGGTTCCAGGTGCGCTCCGAGGTCGCCTTCCGCGACACCCGGGTGTTCTCGGCGCGGCTCATCGTGCACTTCGTCGAGACGATGACCGGCATCCGGGCGGTGCAGGCCTTCCGCACCGAGGCGCGGGGGGCGCAGCGCTTCGCCGAGCACGTCGAGGGCTACCGGGCCGCGACCTCGCGCTCGATCATGCTCTTCGGGGTGCTCGATCCCGGCCTCAAGCTCATCGGCAATCTCTCGGTGGTCGCGGTGCTGCTGATCGGCGCGCTGCGCGTCGTCGACGGCGGGCTCGAGGTCGGCGCGCTGCTGGCCGTCGTGCTCTACACCCGGCGCTTCTTCGACCCGACCGCGCAGATGGCCGGGTTCTACAACGCGTACCAGTCGGCCTCGGCGGCGCTCGAGAAGATCTCGGGCGTGCTCGCCCAGGACCTCAGCGTTCCCGACCCCACGAGCCCCGTCGGGCTCGCCGTGCCGCGCGGCGCCGTCGACTTCCGCGCGGTGCGCTTCGCCTACCGCGACGACCGGGTCGTGCTGCCCGAGTTCGACCTGCGCATCCCCGCGGGCCAGACCATCGCGCTCGTGGGCTCGACCGGCGCCGGCAAGTCGACCCTCGCCAAGCTCCTGGCGCGCTTCTACGACCCGAGTACCGGCCGCATCGAGCTCGACGGCGTCGACCTGCGCAAGCTCCACCCCAAGGATCTGCGGCGCGCGATCGTCATGGTCACCCAGGAGGCCTACCTCTTCAGCGGCACGGTCGGCGAGAACATCGCCCTCGGCAAGCCCGGCGCGACGCAGGAGGAGATCGAGGCGGCCGCGCGGGCGGTCGGGGCCCATGAGTTCATCCTCGAGCTGCCCGACGGGTACGCCACCGACGTCAACAAGCGCGGCGGCCGGGTGTCGGCGGGTCAGCGACAGCTCATCTCCTTCGCGCGCGCGTTCCTGGCAGATCCCGCGGTGCTGATCCTCGACGAGGCGACCGCCTCGCTCGACATCCCGAGCGAGCGGCTCGTGCAGCGCGGACTGGAGACGCTGCTCGCCGACCGGACGGCGATCATCATCGCCCACCGGCTCTCCACCGTCGCGATCGCGCACCGGGTGCTCGTCATGGAGCACGGGCGCATCGTCGAGGACGGGCCGCCCGCCGAGCTGATCGGCGGCACCGGCCGCTTCGCGAAGCTGCACGCCGCGTGGCGCGACTCGCTCGTCTGAGCCGCCCCGCGCCGCCTCCGCGACCGCGGCGCGGCCGCCCGTCGGGCGTGTGGGCGAGGATCGGAGCATGACCGCTCCCGTGCTCGCCGGCATCCTCCGGCCCGAACAGCCGCCCGAGACCGTGCTCGCCGCCGCGCGCGCGGGCGCCGAGGCGGGCCTCGAGGAGGTGTGGATCTGGGAGGACGCGTTCTCGCACGGCGCCGCGGCGATCGCGGGCGCGATCCTCGGCGCGACCGAGCGGATGCGGGTGGGGATCGGCGTGATGCCCTTCCCGTTGCGCAATCCCGCCCTCGCCGCGATGGAGGTCGCGGCGCTCAGCCGCGCCTTCCCCGGTCGCGTGCTGCCCGGGTTCGGCCACGGCGTGCAGGAGTGGATGGGGCAGGCGGGCGCGCGGGCGCGATCCGTGCTGACGCTCGAGCGCGAGTACGTCGCGGCGCTGCGCGCGCTGCTCGCGGGCGAGGAGGTCACGGCGAGCGGGGAGTACGTGCACCTCGACGGGGTGCGGCTGTCGTGGCCGCCCTCCGAGCCGCCGGCGCTGCACCTCGCGGCGACCGGGCCGCGGTCGCTGCGGCTCGCGGGGGAGATCGGCGACGGGGTGATCCTCACCGAGGACACGACCGTGGCCGACTGGCCGCGCATCCGCGATGCGGTGCTCGAGGGGGCGGCCGCGAGCGGGCGCCCGGCGCCGGAGTTCACGCTCTTCCTGCCGCCCGTCTCGCGGGATGCGCGTGAGGCCGCCGAGCAGGTGCGCGGGTGGATCGAGCGGGGCATCACGCGGGTCGCCCTGCAGCCCCCCGCCGACGAGCCGGATCCGGGCGGCTTCCTGCGCTGGGTCGCGTGCGAGGTCGCCCCCGCCCTCGCCCCGTGAGCGCATGATGTGGACACCGTTCACTTCCGGGGATAGCCTCGCGTCATGACGACCGTGACGCCGTTCCTCTGGTACGACTCCGAGCTCGAGCGGGCGATCGAGCGCTACGGCGCCGTCTTCGGTCGCGAGAACGTGCGGCTGGTGGAGGCGACCCACCACGACGACGCCGGCCCCGGCACGCCCCGCACCCTGTTCTTCGCGACCTTCGAGGTGTTCGGCCAGCGGGTCATGGGCATGAACGCCGGCCCGCAGTACCCGCAGACCGAGGCCTTCTCGTTCTTCGTGCTCTGCCCCGACGACCAGGACGTCGTCGACCGCTACTGGGAGGGGCTCGTCGCCGACGGCGGCGCCGAGTCGATGTGCGGCTGGCTGAAGGACCCGTGGGGCGTCTCCTGGCAGATCGTGCCGGAGGCGCTCATGCGCCTGCAGGCGGATCCCGATCGCGCCGCCGCCGAGCGGGTGCGCCAGGCCATGCTCGGCATGGGCAAGATCGTCATCGCCGAGCTCGAGGCGGCGTTCCGCGGCGAGTGATCCGGGGCCTGCCCGGTCTCAGCACTCGACGACGTTGACGGCGAGCCCGCCGAGCGAGGTCTCCTTGTACTTGTCGCTCATGTCGAGACCGGTCTGCCGCATCGTCTCGATCACCTGATCGAGCGACACCCGGTGGCGTCCGTCGCCGCGCAGGGCCATCGTCGCCGCGTTGACCGCTTTCGCCGCGGCGATCGCGTTGCGCTCGATGCACGGGATCTGCACGAGACCCCCGACGGGGTCGCAGCTGAGCCCGAGGTTGTGCTCCATCGCGATCTCCGCGGCGTTCTCGACCTGCCGAGGGGTGCCGCCGAGCAGCTCCGCGAGTCCCGCCGCGGCCATCGACGAGGCGGACCCCACCTCGCCCTGGCATCCCACCTCTGCGCCCGAGATCGAGGCGCGCGCCTTGTAGAGCGCCCCGATCGCGGTGGCCGTCAGCAGATAGCGTGTGACGAGGTCGGGTGTCGGCGGCAGGTAGTGCTTCGCGTACCAGAGCACCGCCGGAACGATCCCCGCGGCACCGTTCGTTGGCGCGGTGACCACCCGCCCCCCGGCGGCGTTCTCCTCGTTGACCGCGAGCGCGACGACGTTGAGCCACTCGGTCGCGAACCGGGCGTGGAAGGGCTCGTCCTGCGAGAGCAGGAACTCGTGCCAGGCGCGGGCGCGCCGCGGCACGTCGAGCCCGCCGGGCAGCGTGCCCTCCGCGCGCAGGCCCGCGTCGATGCACGCGGTCATCGCCGCGTCGATCGCCGCGATCGCGGCGTCGACCTTCGGCGGCTCGTTGGCGCGCTGCACCTGCGCGATGGTCAGGCCGGTTCTCTCGGAGTGCGCGAGCAACTCGGCCGCGGTCTCGAACGGCAGCGGCACGGGCGCCGCCGGGGGCGCGCTCTCACCCTCGCGCACCACGAAGCCGCCGCCCACCGAGAACCAGGTCTCGTCGAGCCGCACCTCGCCCGTCGCGTCGGAGGCGACGAAGCGCAGGCCGTTGGGGTGGGTTTCGAGGCGCGTCAGGGGATGACGGTGGAACTCCCAGGCGACCGCGCGCTCGCCGCCCTCCCGCTCCGATCCGGTGCCGGGCCGCGCGGCGCGCAGCGGCACGAGACCCCCGGTCTGCGCCTCGGCGACCGCGCGTCGCATCGCGACGGGATCCACCGTCTCCGGCTCGAATCCGAGCAGTCCGGCGAGGATCGCGTCGAAGGTGCCGTGGCCGACGCCGGTCGCCGCGAGCGAGCCGTAGACGTGCAGGTCGAGGCGGGCGACGCCCGCCGGCAGGTCCCGCGCGAAGCGCAGCGCGGCCCGCATCGGCCCCACGGTGTGCGAGCTCGAGGGGCCGATGCCGATCGAGAACAGGTCGGAGACGCCGACGGCCATCGCGCCTCCCTGCTGCGCCGCGGACGGGATGCGCCATTGTCGCACCGGCCCCTGCGGGGGCGCGGGGCGCGGATCGAGCCACGCAGCGATCCGTCGCGGGCGGTCAGTCGAGCGCCGGCATCCAGCGCGCGACGGCGAGATCCACCCGGAACACCTGCCCGTCGCGCGACCACCGCAGCGGCGTGCCCTCGGCGCGGTAGTGCTCGAGCGCGCGCGCCTCGTGGTCGGCGACGGGATGCCCGGAGGCGCGCACCACGCGCCACCACGGCACCTCGCCGCCGGAGTAGGCCATCACCTGGCCGACGCCGCGCGCCGCGCGCGAGCCGAGCGCGGCGGCGACGTCGCCGTAGCTCATGACGCGTCCCTCGGGGATCGCCGCGACCACCTCGAGCACCGCCTCGGTGAACGCGGCGCCGGGGCCGTGCCCGCCGCGCCGGGGAGGCATGGGCGTCGCGTTCCGGGGCCGGGGCTCGAGCTCAGAGGGTGAGCGCGCCGAGGTTCTCGCCGTACGGGGTCTCGCCGACGATGTCGAAGCCGACGGCCTTGAAGAACTCCTCGGGGCCGGCCTCGCCGCTGGCCCACACGACCGTGACGTGGTCGAAGCCGCGCCGGCGTGCCTCGTCGGCGAAGGCCTGCACGGCGAAGCGGCCGACGCCGCGCCCCTGCGCCTCGGCGGCGACGTTGATGCGCCACAGTGCGGCACGCAGGAAGTCCTCGTGGGCGTCGTCGTCGAAGGCGCCCATGATGTAGCCCACGACCTCGTCGCCGTCCATCACGACCCGCGGCCACGATCCGGAGGGGTCGAGCTCGCTCTCGACGTGGCTGTAGGTCTCGGGCTGGATGAACGCCTCCTGCCCCGGCTTGAGCGTCAGACTGTTCGCCGCCGAGATGGTCGACGCGGTCAGCTCCTCGAGGCGCAGATCGGACATGGCTTCAGGGTAACCGCTCGCGCCGGGCGCCGGGACGGCTGGGGAGAGGCGGGCCTCACATCCCGTCGATGATCGCGTTGAGGGTGTTCGAGGGCCGCATCACGGCGGCGACCTTCGCGGCATCCGGGTGGTAGTACCCGCCCAGATCGACCGGCGAACCCTGCACCGCGATGAGCTCGGCGTCGATCGTCTCCGCCTGGCCGCCGAGGGCCTTGGCGATCGGGGCGAAGGCGCTCGCGAGCTCGGCGTCGTCGGACTGCCGCGCCAGCTCGTCCGCCCAGAACCGCGCGAGGGCGAAGTGCGACCCGCGGTTGTCGATCGAGCCGAGCGAGCGACCCGGCGACTTGTCCTGCTCGAGGAACGTGCCGGTGGCGCGGTCGAGGGTGTCGGCGAGAACCCGGGCGCGGGGGTTGCCCGCGAAGCCCGCGAAGTGCTCGAACGACGCGGCGAGCGCGAAGAACTCGCCCAGCGAGTCCCAGCGCAGGTAGTTCTCCTCGATCAGCTGCTGCACGTGCTTCGGGGCCGAGCCGCCGGCGCCGGTCTCGAACAGGCCGCCGCCCGCGAGCAGCGGCACGATCGAGAGCATCTTGGCGCTCGTGCCGACCTCGAGGATCGGGAACAGGTCGGTGTTGTAGTCGCGCAGCACGTTGCCGGTCACCGAGATCGTGTCGAGCCCCTGGCGCATCCGGTCGAGCGAGTACTGCGTCGCGGCCTCGGGGGCGAGGATCTCGATCGTGAGGCCGTCGGTGTCGAGCTCGGCGAGGTACTCGCGCACCTTGCCGATGACGGTCGCGTCGTGCGCGCGGGCCTCGTCGAGCCAGAAGACGGCGGGCGTGCCGGTCGCGCGGGCGCGGGTGACCGCGAGCTTCACCCAGTCGCGCACCGCGATGTCCTTGGTCTGCATCGCGCGCCAGATGTCCCCGGCGCCGACCTCGTGGGTCAGCAGCACCGTGCCGGCGGCGTCGACGACCTCGACGACGCCCGCGGCCGCGATCTCGAAGGTCTTGTCGTGCGAGCCGTACTCCTCGGCCGCCTGCGCCATGAGTCCGACGTTCGAGACCGAGCCGATGGTCGCCGGGTCGAGCGGGCCGTGCGCCTTCACGTCGTCGATGACCGTCTGGTAGACGCCGGCGTAGGAGGAGTCGGGGATCACCGCGAGGGTGTCGCCCTCGCCGCCGTCCGCGCCCCACAGCTTGCCGCCGTTGCGCACGAGCGCGGGCATCGACGCGTCGACGATGACGTCGGAGGGCACGTGGAGGTTCGTGATGCCGCGGTCGGAGTTCACGTACGACAGGCGCGGACCGGCCGCCATCGCCGCCTCGAACTCGCCCCGCAGCGCCTCGCCCCCGGCGACCTCGCCGAGCCCGTTCAGGATCGAGCCGAGCCCGTCGTTGGCCGACAGCCCCGCCGCGGCGAACTCGGCGGCGTGCTCGGCGAAGACCTCGGCGAAGTACGCCCGCACGACGTGGCCGAAGATGATCGGGTCGCTGACCTTCATCATGGTCGCCTTGAGGTGCACCGAGTAGAGCACGTCGTCGGCCTTCGCCTCGCGGAGGGTCTCGGCGAGGAAGGCGTCGAGCGCCGCAGCCGAGAGGAACGTCGCGTCGATGATCTCGTCGGCGACGACCTTCAGGCCGCTCTTGAGGACCGTGACCGTGCCGTCGGCGGCGGTGTGGCGGATGGTGAGCTCGTCATCCGCGGGGATCACGACCGACTTCTCGTTGCTGCGGAAGTCGTCGTGGCCCATCGTCGCGACGCGCGTCTTCGAGTCGGCGGGGAAGGGCTTGTTGCGGTGCGGGTGCGCCTTGGCGTAGTTCTTCACGCTGCCCGGCGCGCGCCGGTCGGAGTTGCCCTCGCGCAGCACGGGGTTGACCGCGGAGCCCTTCACCCGGTCGTAGCGAGCGCGGGCCTCGCGCTGCTCGTCGGTCGCGGGCTCGTCGGGGTAGTCGGGCACGTCGTAGCCCTGGGCCTGCAGCTCCGCGATCGCGGCCTTGAGCTGGGGGATCGAGGCGGAGATGTTGGGCAGCTTGATGATGTTCGCCTCGGGGCGCATCGCGAGCGCGCCGAGCTCGGCGAGCGCGTCGGGCACCCGCTGCGCGTCGGTGAGCCGCTCGGGGAAGACCGCGAGGATGCGCCCCGCGAGCGAGATGTCGCGCAGCTCGATCTCCACCCCGGCCTGTCGCGCGAACGCCCGCACGATCGGGAGGAACGACGCCGTGGCCAGGGCGGGCGCCTCGTCGGTGTGGGTGTAGATGATGCTCGAGTCCGTCACCCCTCCATCCTTCCCTACCGGAGCGAGCGGGGGTGTCCGGCGCTTCAGCCGCCGAATTCGTGCAGCACGAAGGCGAGCACGAAGCCGGCCGCGGCGATCAGGCCGGTGAGCGCGCGATCCCGGCGGAAGGCGTCGGGGATCATCGAGTTCGACACCATCGCGAGGATCCCGCCCGCGGCGATCGTCTCCACCACCGCGATGACCTCGGGCGGCGCATCGCGCAGGGCCGCGAAGCCGACGAGCGCGGCGATCGCGGAGGCGCCGGCGATCCCGCCCCACATGCCGAAGACGAAGCCGGCCGTGCGGCCGTCGGCCTTCATCGCGGCGCTCGAGGAGAGCCCCTCGGGCACGTTCGAGATCGCGATCGCGGCGAGCACCGGGATGCTGAGCGCGCCCCCCGAGGCGACCGTCAGTCCCAGCGCGATCGACTCGGGCACGCCGTCGATCAGGGCGCCGAGCGCGAGCAGCACGCCGGAGGAGTCCTTGTCGTCGCCGGAGCGGGCGGGGCGGGAGGCACCGCGCGAGCTGACGAGGTGGTCGAGCACGACGAACAGCACGGCGCCGGCGAGGAAACCGCCCACGGTCGGCAGGATGCCGCCGGCCTCGTTCGCGTCCTGCACGAGCGAGTAGGCGAGCGTCGCGATGAGCACGCCCGCGCCGAAGGCCATGATGCCGGCGACGACCGCGCGCGGCACCGGCAGGAACCAGGCCGCGAGCGCGCCGATCAGCAGGGTGCTCGCGGCGGCGAGGCCGCCGAGTCCGGCCAGCAGGAGATCGGGCATCGCCTCAGTCTGCCCCGCCGCCGCCGCCCCGCGCCGGGTCGCTGCGGCGGCGCGGCGCGGGGTCGGGCGGCGGCGTCGAGGCGGGAACCCGCACCCCGCCCGGGAGGTAGAGCCGCTCGCCCCGCTCGAGCATCGCGACGTACTCGCCGATGCGTCGGGCGCGGGTCTCGGGTCGCTTCAGCTGCGCGAGGCGGAAGGCCATCGCGAAGCTGTTCTGCTTGTCGAGCTTCGGCAGCTCGGCGGCGGCCGCCGGGCTCGCGGCGATCGCGGCGAGCAGGTCGTCGGGCAGCTCGTGATCCTTCTGGCGGTAGGCCGCCTCCCAGCGGCCGTCGGCCTTCGCGCGTTCGACCTCGGCGAGGCCGGCGGGGCGCATCCGCCCCTCGCGGGTCAGCCGCTCGACGTGCTCGCGGTTGATCTGCGACCAGGGGCTCCGGCGGCGGCGCGGGGTGAAGGCCTGGGCGGTGTAGTGCTCGTCGTGCCGGCCGACCTGCCCGTCGATCCAGCCGAAGCAGAGCGCGACGTCGAGCGCCTCGGCGTAGGCGATTCCGGGCCTCGGGGAGTTCTTCTTGCGCAGCAGCAGCCGGACGCCGTGCTCGGTCGCCTCGGTCTCGAGGTAGTGCTCCCACTCCTCGACCGTGAACGGGCCGACGAGCGGCTTGTCGGCGTAGGCGACCATGCGCCGAGGCTAGCCGGGGCGACCGTCGTCGAGGTCGCTGCGCGATCGGCCGGCCTGTCCGGCCGCGCGGCGACGACCGCTCCCGACCGGCGCGGCGGAGATCAGCACGGCGGCGAGCACGAGAGCGACCGCGAGTGCGACCAGCGCGGTGCCCGTCGGGTCGACGGGCGCCACGACCGTGACGCCGCTCCCCGAGTAGCGGCACTCGAGTCCGAACGGCAGCCAGCTCAGACCGCCGTGGATCTCGACCGTCTCGGGAACCGTTCCCGCCGGCAGGCCCGGTGGCACGGGCCGGCCCGTGCACGACCGGTCGGCGTCCGGCCGGGAGAAGAGGATGACGAGCGCGGCGAGCAGGAGCGCGAGTCCGGCGGCGCCGACGGCGCTGACGGCCGCCACGACTGCCTGAACTCTGCTCATCGTCGCCCCCGCGCCACCTTACGCACGGCGTGCGGGCCCTGGGCGGGCAGCGCACCGCTCGGGGCGGAACGCGCGGACTCTCTGTACCGACAGACGGAGCCCCCGGACGTCGGGGGACGTCCGGGGGCTCCCGGGAGGGTCGCGGCGCGGTCGGGGGGAGCGCCGCGACCGGGGGCTCACTCCGCGGCGGTCTCGACCGCGGGCGCGGCGGCGGCCGAGGTCTGGATCTCGACCTTGCGCGGCTTGGCGGCCTCGCTCACCGGGATCACGACGCTCAGCACGCCGTTGTCGTAGCTCGCCGAGATGGCGGCGGTGTCGATGCCCTGGCCGAGGTTGAGCTGGCGCAGGTAGCTGCCGCCGGAGCGCTCGCGGGCGATCCACTTCACCCCCTCCTGGCTGCGGACGCTGCGCTCGGCGCGGATCGTCAGCAGCTGGCCGTCGACGTCGACGTCGACGCTGCCCGGGTCGACGCCCGGCAGGTCGGCGGTCAACACGTAGTGGTCGCCGTCGCGGTAGAGGTCGATCGGCATGCGGCGCGGGCCCTGGCGGCTGTCGAGCAGCTGCCCGGCGAGGCGCTCCATGTCGCGGAACGGGTCGAAGGTCATGGTCATCAGTTCGTCTCCTTGAATCAAGTAACGTGAGTCAACTCGACTCAAGTTGGAGATTAGCACTCGGCATCGGCGAGTGCCAAGCGCCGTCCGGGTCGACCATCACGCTCCGAGCGAACGGACCTCCGACCCTGGTGCGCGCGGCGCGCAGCCGCGACACTCCGGGGATGCGCCGCCTCGTCCGCCTCGTGCGCCGCGCCCCGCTCGTGGCCGCCACCCTCGCCGTCGGCGCCGTCACCCTGACGCTGCTCGCCCTCGGCCTCGCGACCCCCGCCGCCGTGGTGGCGTCCGCCTACGCGCTCGTCATCGCCGTGCGCGAACTGGTGGGCATGATCCGCGCGCTGCGGCACGGTCGGCTCGGCCTGGACCTGCTGGCGCTCCTGGCGATCGTGAGCACCGTGCTGGTGGGCGAGTACCTCGCCGCGCTCGTCGTCGTGCTCATGCTCACGAGCGGCGAGGCCCTCGAGGCGGCCGCCGCGACCCGCGCGCGCCGAGAGCTGCGGGCGCTGCTCGAGAGGGTGCCGCCGGCGGCGCATCGGCGGGAGGGCTCGGAGATCCTCGACGTGCCGCTCGACGCCGTGCGGCTCGGCGACCGCCTGCTCGTGCGTCCCGGCGAGGTCGTGCCGGTCGACGGTCGGCTCGAGTCGGCGGCCGCGTTCGACGAGTCCGCGCTCACCGGCGAGAGCCTCCCGGTCGAGCGCGACGCCGGGGAGGTGGTGCCCAGCGGCGCCGTCAACGGATCGCGGGCCGTCGGCATCGAGGTCGTCGCGGTCGCGGCCGAGAGCCGCTACCAGCGCGTCGTCGCCCTCGTGCGCGAGGCCGCCGAGAGCCGCGCTCCGCTCGTGCGCCTCGCCGACCGCTTCGCGCTGCCGTTCACGGGCCTCGCGCTCGTGCTCGCCGCGCTCGGCTGGGTGCTGAGCGGCGATCCGCATCGCGCGGCCGAGGTGCTCGTGGTCGCCACCCCCTGCCCGCTGCTCATCGCTGCGCCGGTCGCGTTCCTCGCGGGCACGGGCCGCGCCGCGGCCGCCGGCATCGTCGTCAAGTCGGCGGCGCTCGTCGAGGTGCTCGCGCGGGTGCGCACCGCCGCCTTCGACAAGACCGGCACCCTCACCGAGGGGCGACCGGTGCTGACCGCGGTCGAGCCGGAGCCGGGGTTCTCCGAGTCGGAGCTGCTCGGGCTCGTGGCCTCGGCCGAACTCTCCTCCGGCCACGTGCTCGCGAGCGCGGTCGTCGACGCCGCGCGCGAGCGCGGGGTGCGTGTCGAGACACCCGAGAGCGCCCGCGAGGAGGCGACCCACGGCGTGCGGGCGCGCGTCGGCGGGCACGAGGTGCTCGTCGGCAAGCCCGGCTTCCTCGAGTCCGCGCGGGTCGCCGGGATGCGCCGCATCGACCCGCGGGCCGGCGACGCGGTCGTCTACGCCGCCGTCGACGGGCGCTTCGCGGGCGTCCTGCGGCTGCGCGACCGGATCCGCCCCGAGACCGCCGCGACCCTCGCCGCGCTCGAGCACCTCGGCGTCGAGCGCACCGTGGTGATCAGCGGCGACGTCGACGGGACGGCCCGCGAGCTCGCCGCGCAGGCCGGCGTCGACGAGGTCTACCCCGAGTGCAGCCCGGAGGACAAGGTGCGCCTCGTCGCGGGCCTCGCCCCGCGGCCGGTGCTCATGGTGGGCGACGGCATCAACGACGCCCCGGTGCTCGCCGCGGCGGAGATCGGCATCGCGATGGGGGCGCGCGGGGCGACGGCGGCGAGCGAGTCGGCGACCGTCGTGCTGCTGGTCGACGATCTCGCCGCGGTCGCGCGTGCGATCGCGATCGGGCGGCGCACGGTGCGGGTCGCGCTGCAGAGCATCGGCGGCGGGATCGCGATCAGCGTCGCGCTCATGCTCGTCGCCCTCACCGGCGCGCTGCCCGCGATCGCGGGCGCCGGTCTGCAGGAGCTCGTCGATCTCGTGGCGATCCTCGCCGCGCTGCGCGCGCTGCGCCCCGGACGCGAGGAGCGCCGGCTGCTGCCGGAGGCTCCGCCGCGCGTGCCGCGGGAGGTGGGCGCCCCCGCCGCCACCGGTCGGTGAGACGGGGGCGCGGGGATCGGTCCCCGTGAGCTCAGTAGCCCGTGAAGTCGTCCTTCACGACGCGGCGCACGCCGAGCGCGCGCAGGTCGCGGGTGAGGCTCGCCACCAGCCGCGGCGGGCCGGAGACGAAGGCGTGCCGCTCGGCCGCGTCGGGCACCACGGCGCGCACGAGCTCCGCGTCGAGCCGGCCGGCGACGAAGGTCCAGTTGTCGGGCAGGGCGGTCGGCGCGCTCGGGGCGACGAGCACCACGCGCGTGCCGGCCCGCTCGAGCAGGTCGCGGAAGGCGATCTCCTCCGGGTCGGAGACGGCGTAGACGAGCACGGCGTCGCGCGCGACGCCGTGGGCGAGGTCGTCGGCGATGCCGCTCGCGAAGGGGGTGATGCCGATCCCGCCGGCCGCGAGCAGCACCTTCTCGCGCGGGTCGGGAAGGGTGAAGTCGCCGCCGACGAGGGTCGCGTGCACCGTCGTGCCCGGCTCCAGCGCGAGCAGCGCTCTCTTGAACGACGAGGGCGGATCGGAGGCGCGCACGCCGATCGAGATCGGTTCGTCGGCCCCGCGCGCGGAGGCGATGCTGAACACGCGGCGCTGGCCCTTCGCGTCGGTGCCGCGGTGCGGCAGGGTCAGCTCGAGGTACTGGCCGGGGGCGAAGGAGACCGGGCGCCGCGGACGGAAGTCGAGGCGCCAGGAGGTCGGGGTCATCCGCTCGGTGCGCAGCAGTTCGAGGCGCACGCCCCGTCGCTGACCGACCAGGAACGCGAGCACGTTGCCGATCACGAGCGCCAGCTGGAACGAGACGAAGACGGGGCCGATCGAGAGCAGCGCGCCCGAGAGCGCTCCGACGACCCCCGCGTAGAGCAGGCGCTGCCAGTCCCGCGGCGGCAGGGTCAGCGGTTCGGTGAGCATGAAGCCCGCGACGAACAGCACCGGCGAGGCGATGAGCGCGGTGCCGAGCGCGTCGAGCGGCGCGGCGCCGAAGGAGAGGTAGCGCGCCCACGACACTCCGCCCGCGAGCAGCACGAACAGCGCCACCATGCCGAGCCGCTGGGTGCGCAGCGCGATGAGCAGGCCGCCGACGACGACGAAGGGCGCGAGCACGGGCGTGCCCGCCCACCAGCCGTTGAAGGTGAGCCCGGTCGCGGTGACGATCGTCGCGGCGACGGCGGCCGGGTTGGCGAGGTGGCGGCCGCGGATCGCGAGCAGGTACTTCGAGCCGCCCGCGATCGCGCCGGCGAGGGCGAGCACCGCCCAGCCCACCGGTTCGGTCGCGGCGGGCAGCACGATCGCGAGGATCAGCCCGGTGATGATCGAGGACTCGAGGTGCGTCGGGCGGCGGACGGCGAGCCCGAACAGCACGCTCGTGCCGACCGTGCACACCACGACGACCGCGGTGCTGAGCACGAGCGCGAGCACCGGGGGGACGCCCGAGACGCCCGCGGCGCCGGCGGGGGTGATGACGCCCGCGAGGGTGAAGGCCCACGCGGCGACGTGGATGACGCCCAGCCAGACGAGCACCATCCGGTACATCGTGACCGCGCCCAGCACGCCGGTGATCCGGCCGCGGGCGGTATCCAGTGCCGTCATCGTCACTCCTTGTCGGGGCCGGGGCGCAGGAACAACTCTGCCGGGAAACCGGGCCCCACCTCCACCCGGCCGTCCGCGCGCATGCGCGCCCAGCGCGCCTCGCGCAGCGCGTCGGCGACCGCGCGCGGCAGCAGCAGCAGCGCGGTGGCGAATCCGTCGGCGGTCATCGCGTCCTCGGCCACGACCCAGCTGGCGACGTAGCGGGTGACCGGGCGACCCGTGGTCGCGTCGAGCACGTGGTGCAGGCCCGCGCCCCACGCGCGGCGGTTCGTCGCGCTCGCGGCGAAGCCCGCGCCGGCCGGGAGTTCGAGCACGCCGATCGCGCGGCCGGGATCCGCCGGGTGCTCGAGCGCGATGCGCAGGTCGCGCTCGCCGTGGTGGCGCACGTCGCCGCCTCCGTCGACCGTCGCCCCGCGCACCCCGCGGTCGGCCAGGAGCTCGGCGACGAGGTCGACGAGCTGACCCTTGCCGGCGGCGCCGACGTCGAGCAGCACGGGCGCGGGGGTATCGAGCCGGGCGCCGTCCCAGGCGAGCGCGTCCTCCCAGCGCGGCGCCGGCCCCGCCGGCCCGGCGGGGTGCAGCGAGTAGGCAGGGTCGTAGCCGAGGGTCTCGAGCGCGCGGCCGACGAGCGGGCTGACCCGCCCGTCGCTCAGCTCGTAGAGGCGGCGGTAGAGCGCGAGCAGCGGCCCGGCCTCGGCCGGCAGGGCCCAGGAACCCGGCTCGCGCGCGATGCGGGAGACGAGAGAGTCGTCGCGGAAGCGCGACCAGGTGCGGTCGTAGCGCTCCACGAGGGCGGCCACCGCCGCGGCGACCTCCGGCGTCAGCGGCTCGGGGCTGTCGATCCGCCAGACGGTGCCGATCGCCTCGAAGCCGTGGGCGTGATCCGCCGGCGGGAGGAGCGGGCTCAGCTGGCCGCCTCGGCCTTGATCTTCTCGAGGGCCTGGTTGAACCCGCCGCTCGTGAGCGAGGAGCCGCCGACCTTGTGCACGTCGAGGGTGTCGATGTCCTTGCCGACGACCTCGGCCGCGATCCCGTCGACGAAGAAGCCCTGGTAGCGCTGCGAGTCGGGGTTGTCGCCGTGGCCGACGACGGTGACCGACTCGACGATGTCGTTCGCGAGGGTGAGGGTCACGTCGACCTGCTCGGGGCCGTGCGGCGAGACGTAGTCGCCGCTCGCGGTGTAGGTGCCGTCGGTGTAGGGCCCGCCGGTCGTGCCGCCGGAGGCGGTGGCCGGCGCGCAGCCGGCGAGCAGGCCGCCGAGGGCGGCGGTGCCGAGCAGCGCGGTCGCGGTGGCGGTGCGGGGGGTCGCGAGGCGGGCGCGAGGGGAGGTCATGGCGGCGGCTCCGAGCGGCTCGGCGGGATCCCGTGCGGGCTGCTCGGGACTGTCAGGATGCCCGACCCGGGTGTCGGGATCGGCCCGCGCCGCTGGGAACGTGCTGTGAGTGCGCCGGATCGATGCCGCGATCCGCCGCCGGCTCCGCTCCCGCGTGCCCTTGCATTCAGTTTGTTCGTACGCTTTACTAACAAACATGCCGACCGGGACGACGGAGACCGCGGGCTCGAGCGCCGCCGGCGCTGCGGGCCCCGTCGCCGCGAGCGCCGAGCGGCGCGCCCTGCTCAAGCAGCTGCCCGAGCACGCGCGCGAGCACAACCGCTCCCTCGTGCTGCAGACCCTCTACCGCGAGGCCGGCCTCAGCCGCGCCGACGTCGCGCGCGCCACCGGCCTCACCCGGGTGACGGTCAGCGACCTCGTCGCCGAGCTCATCGCCGAGGGCTACGTCATCGAGCTCGGCCCGCGCGACGAGGCACGGCCCGGCAAGCCCGCGACGGTGCTCGACATCCACCGCTCCGGCCACCGCATCGTCGGCCTCGACCTCAGCGACGCCGCCGCCTTCCGCGGCGCCGTGCTCGACCTCGACGGCGAGATCCTCGAGCGCGCCGAGGTGACCCTCGCCGGTGCGACCGGCGACGCCGCGACCGCCAAGGTGATCGAGCTCGCCGAGCGCCTGCTCGCGGGCTCCGCGCTCCCGGTGCTCGGCATCGGCGTCGGCTCGCCCGGTGTCGTCGACGACGCCGGGGTCGTGCTCACCGCCCCCAACCTCGGCTGGCAGCACGAGCCGCTCCAGCTGCTGCTCGCGCAGGCGACCGGCCACCCGGTGCTCGTCGCGAACGACGCGAACGTCGCGGCGCGCGCCGAGTACGGCTTCGGCGGCGCCGCGGGCGACCTCATGGTCGTGCGCGTCGGGCACGGTGTCGGCGCGGGCCTGCTGATCGACGGCGCGCCGGTGCGCGGCGCGCGCTTCGCGGCGGGCGAGATCGGGCACGTCGTGGTCGGCACCGACGGCGGCCTGCCGTGCGTGTGCGGCAAGGAGGGCTGCCTCGAGACCTGGCTCGCCGCGCCCCGCCTCGACGCGGCGCTCGCCGGGGCCGCCGGGCCCACCGCGCGCGACGCGGTGCTCGACGAGGCCGGCCGTCGGCTCGGCATCGCCCTCGCGCCCGTCATCGGCGCCCTGGATCTCGCGGAGGTCGTGCTCAGCGGCCCCGCCCTGCTCGACGGCCGGCTGCTCGAGGCGGCCGCCGCCACTCTCCGCGAACGCACCATGGCCGGATTCCACGGCGATGTGCGGGTGCGGATGTCGTCCCTCGGCGAGGACGTGATCATGCGCGGCGCGGCCGCGATGGTCCTCTCCGGGCGGCTGGGGGTCAGCTGATCCCTGCACCACGGGGTGCCCGCGTCCGCGGTCACCATCGCCCTAGGAAAGGAAACACAGTGAAGAGGAAGCTCGCTCTCGCGGCGCTCGGCGTCGCGTCCGCGGTCGCCCTCGCCGGATGCGCCTCCGGGGCTCCGGCCGAGGACTCGACCGGCGACATCCGCGTGTGGCTGGTCGGTGCCGACACGCCGCAGGACGCTCGCGACTACCTGAAGACGACCTTCGAGGAGGAGAACCCCGGGTCGACCCTCACGATCGAGGAGCAGCAGTGGACGGGTCTCGTCGACCTGCTCACGACGAGCCTGTCCGGCTCCGACAGCCCCGACGTCGTCGAGGTCGGCAACACCCAGGCCCCCGCCTTCACGAGCGCTGGCGCGTTCCTCGACCTCAGCGACGAGTACGACGCGCTCGGCGGCGACGACCTGCTGCCCGGCTTCGTCGCGGCGGGCTCGTACGACGGCAAGTTCTACGCGGCGCCGTACTACTCGGGCTCGCGCGTGGTGTTCTACAACCAGGCGATGTACGAGGCGGCGGGCGTGTCGGTGCCCACCACGCTCGACGAGTACGTGAGCAACGCCGAGAAGCTCAAGGCGGCGACCGGGGTCTCCGGCGTCTACTGGCCCGGCAAGGACTGGTACAACGCCCTGCCCTTCATCTGGGAGAACGGCGGCGAGGTCGCGGTGCAGAACTCCGACGGCAGCTGGGACGCGCAGCTCTCGAGCGACGCCTCGGTGGCCGGCCTCGAGCAGGTGCAGGCGGTCATGAACACCTCGACCGCGGCGAAGGACGGCGACGAGTCGAACGCGTGGGTGCCCTTCCGCGAGGAGCAGGCCGCGACCCTCTCGGCCCCGAGCTGGGCGTACTGGTCGATCGTCGCCGACGAGGACCAGAAGCCGACCGCGCTGACCGACAACCTCGGCTACTTCGCGCTGCCCGGCAAGGACGGCGGCGCCGCGCAGGTGTTCGCCGGCGGCTCCAACATCGCGGTCTCCGCGAAGTCGGCGCACCCGGAGCTGGCCAAGAAGGCGCTCGCGATCATGCTGAGCGACGACTACCAGTCGATCCTCGCCGCGAACGGCCTCGTGCCGGCCAAGGTGAGCCTCGGTGACAAGACCGCGGGCGCGACGCCCGAGCTCGCCGCCGTGATCGCCGAGGCCGCCGCCAACGCGAAGCTCACCCCGGCCTCCCCGAAGTGGGCCGACGTCGAGGCCGCGCAGATCCTGCAGGACCTGTTCGTGCAGATCGCCAACGGCGGTGACGTGGCGAGCCTCGCCGCCGACGCCGACCAGAAGATCGAGGCCATCCTCAACGGCTGACCGGATCCGGTCGGCCGGCCCGCGGGTCGGTCGACCGCCCGGTGGCCCACCGGCCACGGGGTGCTCGGCGCGTGTCGGCGCGCCGAGCACCCACCCGGTGCCCATCGCCCTAGGAAAGACTCCGGGGCACGAACCGCATCCTACGGAGGAGCCCCGCCATGAGCACTCTCGCGCCCGCGCGCGGCCTCCCGCCGCGTCGCGCCGCCGGGCCGCTGCGCCGGCTGCTGCGCGGCCCCTGGCTCCTGCTGATCCCGGCCGCCGTGGTCGTGCTGGCCCTCACCGGCTGGCCGCTCATCCAGCTCGTCATCATGTCGACGCAGGAGTTCGGCCGCGCGCAGATCTTCGGCGCCCCGCCCGAGTTCGTCGGGCTCGGCAACTACCTCGACGTGCTCGGCGATCCCGCCTTCTGGGCCGTCCTCGGCCGCAGCGTCCTCTTCGCCGGCGCCAACGTGCTGGCCACCATGGGTCTCGGCATCGCGATCGCGGTGCTGCTCACGCGGCTCGCGCGCGTCATGCGCACCGTCGTCTCGATCGGCCTGCTGCTGGCCTGGGCGATGCCCCCGCTGTCGGCGACCGTCGTGTGGGGGTGGATGTTCGACACCCGCGCGGGCGTCGTCAACTACCTGCTCTCCCAGCTGCCCGGCGTCGACCTCATCGGCCACAGCTGGCTCTTCGAACCGCTCAGCTTCTTCTTCGTGGCGACCGTCATCATCACCTGGCAGTCGGTGCCCTTCGTCGCGATCACCGTCTACGCGGGCCTCACCCAGGTGCCCGGCGAGGTGCTCGAGGCCGCGCAGCTCGACGGAACCAACGGCTGGCAGCGCTTCCGGCTCGTCACGGTGCCCTTCGTGCGCCCGGTGCTGCTCGTGCTGCTCATGCTGCAGATCATCTGGGACATCCGGGTCTTCACCCAGATCAAGGCGCTGCAGACGATCGGCGGCGTGCAGGAGCAGACCACCACGATCGGCGTCTACATCTACACCGTCTCCACCGCGGGCGGGAACCTCGGGGCGGGCGGCGCGATCGCCGTGATCCTCGTGCTGCTGATGATCGTTCCGGCCGTGCTCTACATCCGCTCGACGCTGAGGCAGGAGGAGTCGTGAGCGCCGCCGTGTCGAGTCGCACCGGAGCCGGCGGGGTGCCGGCCGCATCCCCGGGTGCCCCGTCGCGCCGTCGCCCGCGCCGCCGCGGTCTGGGCGGGCGGATCGTGCTCAACGTCCTCGCCGTGATCGTGTTCGTGGCCTCGGTCTTCCCGGTCTACTGGATGGTCAACTCCGCCCTGCTCTCACCGGGCTCGGTGCGCGACTCGACGCCGCACTTCTGGCCCGACACCTTCACGCTGGGCAACTTCATCGGGGTGATCACCGAGCCCTCGGGCTCGATCGAGTTCCTCCCGGCGTTGGGCATGTCTCTGCTCGTGACGCTCTCGACGGTCGTGGCGGCGCTGCTGTTCGCGTTCCTCGCGGCGGTCGCGCTCGCCCGGTTCCGCTTCGTCGGCAAGCGCGGCATCGTCATCGCGGTGCTCGTCGTGCAGATGGTGCCGGTCGAGGCGCTCGTCGTCAGCGTGTACCGCGTGCTCGACGGCTGGCAGCTGCTCAACACCGCGCTCGGGCTGATCCTGGTCTACACCGCGACCGTGCTGCCGTTCACGATCTGGGTGCTGCGCGGCTTCGTCGCGGGCCTGCCGGCCGAGCTCGAGGAGGCGGCGATGGTCGACGGCTGCTCGCGCTTCGGGGCGTTCTGGCGGGTGACCTTCCCGCTGCTCGGGCCGGGGCTCGCCGCGACCGGCGTGTTCGCCTTCATCCAGGCCTGGAACGAGTTCCTCTACGCGCTCGTCATCATGACCCGCCCCGAGACCCGCACCCTCCCGGTGTGGCTGCGCGCCTTCGTGCAGGCCACCAAGGAGACCGACTGGGCCGCCATCATGGCGGGCTCGACGCTCATGGCGATCCCCGTCATCGTGTTCTTCCTCATCGTGCAGGGCCGCATGGCCTCGGGCGTGGCCGCCGGGGCGGTGAAGGGATGACCGACGCCGCCCCGCCCTCGACGCCCGCGCCTGATCGCACCCGGCTGCGCACGCTCGCCCTCGGCGTGCTGCTGCCCGGCTTCGCGGGCGCGGTGCCGCCCTCCTGGCTGCTCGACCGGCTGCGCGCCGGCCTCGCGGGCGCGTGCCTGTTCGGCGAGAACGTCACGCCGGCGCTGCCCGCCCTCGTCGCGGCGGTGCGCACCACCGCGCCCGACGCGCTGCTCGCGATCGACGAGGAGGGCGGCGACGTCACCCGCCTGGCCTGGGTCTCCGGGTCGGACGAGCCGGGCAACGCGGTGCTCGGCCGGCTCGACGACCCGGAGAGCACGCGCGCGAGCGCGGCCCGCATCGCGGCCGCCCTGCGCGCCGCCGGCCTCGACCTCGATCTCGCCCCCGTGGTCGACGTGAACTCGAACCCGCGCAACCCGGTCATCGGGGCGCGGAGCTTCGGGGACGACGCCGCCCTCGTCGCCCGGCACGCCACGGCCTGGATCGCCGGCGCCGACGGCGGCGGCGTCGCGACGAGCGCGAAGCACTTCCCCGGCCACGGCGACGTCGCGGTGGACTCCCACCTCGCGCTGCCGGTGCTCGAGGCCCCGCTCGAGGTGCTCCGCGAGCGCGAGCTCGCCCCGTTCGCGGCCGCGATCGCGGCCGGCGCGCGCACCGTGATGACCTCCCACCTCGTGGTGCGCGCGGTCGACTCGGACCGCCCGGCGACGTTCTCGGCCCCCGTGCTCGAGGGTCTGCTGCGCGGCGAGCTGGGCTTCACGGGTGTCATCGTCTCCGACGCGCTCGACATGGCCGGCGCGAGCGGCGCGATCGGCATCCCCGAGGCCGCCGTGCGCGCGCTGCAGGGCGGCTGCGACCTGCTGTGCGTGGGCACGCGGAACACCGGCGAGCAGGTGGACGCGATCGCGGAGGCGATCGTCGCGGCCGTCGAGAACGGCCGCCTGCCCGCGGCGCGGCTCGCGCAGGCGCACGAGCGCGTGGCGCGGCTGCGCGCCGAGCTCGCGGGGGAGCGGGCGCGGGGGGAGGGCCGCGCGCCCGCGGCCGCTGAGGCCACCGCCCTGCCGCCCGCGCGCATCGCTGAGGCCTTCGCCGAGCGAGGTCCCCTCGCGGTCGCCCCGGGCGCGCGTCTCGTGCAGCTCGAGACCACCGCGAACGCGGCCGTCGGCACCGTGCCGTGGGGCGTGGCGACCGTGCTGCCCGACGTGCTCCGGCTGCGGGAGGGCGAGCCGCTGCCCGCCGGGCCGCTCGTGCTCGTCGGGCGCGACCTGCACCGGCATCCGTGGATCGTCGACGTCGTGGCCCGCGCGCGGGACTCGCGCCCGACGCTCGTCGTCGACATGGGCTGGCCCGACCTCGAGTCGGGCCCGGCGGACCTCGCGACCTTCGGCGCCTCGCGCGCCGTCGCCGCCGCGCTGCTCGAGCGCCTCGGCCTGCCCGAGGGGGGCACGTCGTGAGGCTCGGCATCGACATCGGCGGCACGAAGACGGCCGCGGTCGCACTCGACGCCGAGGGCTCCGCTCGGCACGCCGTCGAACTGCCCACCGAGCTCGGACCGGAGGCCGTCGTCGCGACCGTCGCCGAGGCGGCGGGGCGACTCGCCGAGCGGGCGGGGACCCCGATCCACGGCTTCGAGGCGATCGGGATCGGCGTGCCCGGCACGGTCGACCCGGCCACCGGCGACGTCACCCACGCCGTCAACCTCGGGGTCGAGTCGCTGCCGCTCGCGCGCCTCGCCGAGGCCGCGCTCGGCGTGCCGGTGCGCGTGGAGAACGACGTCAACGCCGCCGCGCTCGGCGCCGCGCACGTGATGCGCGCCGGGGGCGGCGCGCCGGTCGCGTCGATGGCCTACCTCAACCTCGGCACCGGCCTCGCCGCGGGCCTCGTCATCGACGGCCGCGTGCACCGCGGCGCGACCGGGCTCGCGGGGGAGATCGGGCACCTGCCGATGGTGTCCGACGGCGAGCTGTGCCCGTGCGGGCAGCGCGGCTGCCTCGAGCTGCTCGCCTCCGGCTCGGCGCTCGCGCGGCTCTGGCCCGGTGACGGCAGCGCGCCCCCTGCTCGCGCGCTGTTCGACGCGGCGGATGCGGGCGATCCGGTCGCGCTCGCCGTGCGGTCCGACTTCGCGGCGAGCGTCGCGGCGGCGGTGCGGCTGCTCGTGCTCACCGCGGACCCCGAGCTCGTCGTCATCGGCGGTGGCATCAGCGCCCTCGGCGACCGCCTGCTCGCGGCGGTGCGCGGCGCGCTGCTCGCCGACGGCGAGCGCAGCCCGTTCCTCGCGGCGGCCCGCCTGCCCGACCGGCTGCGGATCGTGCCGCGCGACGTGCCGGTCGCGGCGATCGGGGCGGCGCTCGTGGGCGATCCCACCGCCGCGGCGCGAGAGGAGGCGCCGTGGCCGAGGTCGTGATCGTGCGCGACGCCGAGGAGGGCGGCGAGGTCGCCGCCGGGCTGCTCGCGCGCGTCGTCGCCGCCGACCCCGAGGCCGTGCTCGGCCTCGCGACGGGTTCCACGCCGCTCACGACCTGGGCGGCGCTCGCCGCGCGGGGACTCGACCTCTCGCGCGTGCGCGGGTTCGCGCTCGACGAGTACGTCGGGTTGCCGCCCGGCAGCCCGCAGAGCTACCGGGCGACCGTGCAGCGCGACATCGTCGAACCGCTCGGCCTCGATCCCGAACGGGTGCGGGTGCCGGGCGACGACGGGCCGCTCGAGGGCGCCGGCGAGCGCTACGAGGCGGCGATCCGCTCCGCGGGCGGCGTCGACCTGCAGGTGCTCGGTATCGGCACGACCGGCCACATCGGCTTCAACGAGCCGGGCTCCTCGCTCGCCTCCCGCACCCGCGTGAAGACGCTCACCGAGCAGACCCGGCGCGACAACGCGCGCTTCTTCGGCAGCGCCGATGAGGTCCCGAGGCACTGCCTCACCCAGGGGCTCGGCACGATCCGCGACGCGCGCCGGCTCGTGCTGCTCGCCTGGGGCGCGGGCAAGGCCGAGGCGATCGCGGGCGCGGTCGAGGGGGCGGTGACGGCCTCGTGCCCGGGCTCCGCGATCCAGCTGCACCCCGAGGTCACGGTCGTCGTCGACGAGCAGGCGGCGGCCGGGCTGCGCTACGCCGACTACTACCGCCACGCCTGGCGGCACCGGCACGAGCTCGGCTGAGGCTCGTCCCCTGTCGGGCCGAACCCGACGGGGAGCTCGGCTGAGGCTCAGGCCGCCGGCACGCGCTCCCCGGCGGCCCAGACCCCGCGCACGCGCCAGTCCTCGTCGATCACCACGAGGTCGGCCGCGTAGCCCGGCTGCAGGCGTCCCAGGCGATCCTCGAGGCCGAGCACGGCGGCGGGGGTGCGGGTGAGGGCGGTGACCGCCTCCACGGCCGGCACGCCCGCCTGCACGGCGGTGCGCAGGGCGACGTCCTGCGTGAGGGTCGAGCCGGCGAGGGTGTCGGTACCGTTGAGCACGGCGCGGCCGCCGGTCACGGTGACGTTGAGGGATCCGATCTTGAAGAAGCCGTCGCCGCCGCCCGCCGCCGCCATGCCGTCGGTGACGAGCGCGACGCGGCGGGGCGCGGCGCGGAAGGTGAGCTGCAGCACCCCGGGGTGCACGTGGATGCCGTCCGCGACGATCTCGATCGTCACGCGGTCGTCGTCGAAGGCCGCGACGAGCGGGCCGGGATCGCGGTGCTGGATGCCGGGCATCGCGTTGAAGGCGTGGGTCAGCAGCCGCGCGCCGTGGTCGAACGCGGAGCGCGCCCGGTCGTAGTCGACCTCGGTGTGCCCGACCGCGACGACGACGCCGGCCTCGACGAAGCGGTCGATGGTGCCGAGCGCGCCGGGCAGCTCGGGCGCGAGGGTGATCTGCCGGATCGTGCCGTCACCGGCCTCGAGCAGCGTCTCGACGGTCTCGGGGTCGGGCGCCTGGAGGAACTCCTCGGCGTGCGCCCCGCGCCGGCGCACCGCGAGGAACGGCCCCTCGAGGTGCGAGCCGAGCACGAGCGGGTCGGCGGCCGCGAGCTCGCGCACCCCGCGCAGCCCGGCGGTGAGCTTCTCGATCGGGTTGGCGACGAGCGAGATGACCGAGCGGGTCGTGCCGTGCGCGCGGTGGGTGGCCAGCGCCGAGCGGATCGCCTCCGGCCCGTCGTCGAAGCCGAACCCGCCGCCGCCGTGCCCGTGCAGATCGAGGAAGCCGGGAGTCAGTCGCGCGCCGGCGAGGTCGACGCGCTCCGCGCCGGTCGCGGCATCCCCGGGGTCGCCCGTACCGCGGGCGACGATCGCGTCGTCGTCGATGCGCAGCCAGGTCGCGGGGGTCTCGCCGTCGGCGTCGAGCAGGGTGGCGTTCTCGAACAGGGTCGACACGGCTCGAGCCTAGGGCGCGGGCCGGTCGTAGCATGGACGACGAGCGGGCTCTCGCCCGCTCCCGCGGCCGGCGTCCCGAGCCACCCTCTCCCCTCTCGGATCCTCGATGTCGTCCGCTCCCGCCTCCGACCGGCTGCCGATGGTGCCCCTGCTGGTGCTCGCCGGCGCGGTGTTCGCCTCGGTCACGAGCGAGTTCCTCCCGACCGGCGTGCTGCCGCAGATCGCGGCCGAGCTCGGGGTCTCCGAATCGCGGGTGGGGCTGCTCGTCACGATCTTCGCCGCGACGGTCGTCGTCACGGCGGTACCGCTCACGGCGCTCACCTCGCCGATCCCGCGTAAGACGCTCATGGTGGTGCTGCTCGGCGGCTTCGCGCTGTCGAACGTGGCCGCTGCGCTCGCCCCGAGCTACGAGCTGCTCGCCGTCGCGCGGGTGTTCGGCGGGCTGTGCCACGGACTGTTCTGGGCCGTCACCGGCCCGTACGCGGCCCGGCTCGTGACCCGGCGCCACCTCGCGCGCGCCGTGTCGATCGCGAACGGCGGCGGCACCCTCGCCTTCATCCTCGGCGTGCCGATCGGGGCCGCGCTCGGCGCGGCCCTCGGCTGGCGCTGGGCCTTCGGGGTCATGAGCGGCGTCGTGCTGGTGTTCCTCGTGCTCGTCGTGCTGCTGCTGCCCGCGGTCGAGCATCGGGTGACGCTCGCGACGGCGGAGCTGTCGCTGCCGACCCGGAAGGACCGCACGATCCCCGGGATCCTCGTCATCGCGGTCACGATCTTCGTCGTCGCCACCGGGCACAACGCGCTCTACACCTACATCGCGCCGTGGGTCTCGCAGGTCGGCGGGGTACCGCTCGACGGCGTGAGCGGCGAGCTGTTCGCCTTCGGGCTCGCCGGCGCGGTCGGCCTCGTCGCGGCGGGCGTGTTCGGCGACCGGTTCCCGCGCGCGGCGCTCCCGGTCGCGATCGGCGTCGTGATCCTCGCCGTCGTGCTGCTCGCCCTGCTCGGGCCGGGCTCGCCGATCGCGACCACGCTGCTGCTCGTGCTGTGGAGCGCGGGCTTCGGGGGCATCCCCGCGCTCGTGCACGCGCGGATGCTCCACACCGCCTCGCTGCGGGTGCGCGACCTCGGCTCGGCGATCATCACGATCGCGTTCAACGCCGCCATCTCGCTCGGGGCGCTGCTGGGCGGGCTCGTGCTCGACCACGCGGGGATCGCGTGGATCCCGTGGACGCTCGTCGCGATCGTCACCCTGGGCCTCGGCGTCGCCCTCGCGACCGAGCCGATCCGGGCGCGCGCGGCGGGATCCCCGCCGGCGCCCGCGGGGGCTGGCGGCGGGCAGCCGGATCGCTAGACTGGCCCCGTCGCGACTGGCGTTCGGATGGGGTCACCATCGGGGAGCGGCGTGGATTCTCGGAACGCGGCCGTTCGCCTGGGCCGCGGCGCACATCCCCGCCTGAGGAGCCCGTCATGACCACCCCCTCCACCCCGTCGGCCTTCGCCGCTCCGCTGAGCGAGGTCGATCCCGAGATCGCCGGTCTCGTCGCGCGCGAGCTCGACCGCCAGCGCGGCACGCTCGAGATGATCGCGAGCGAGAACTTCGTGCCGCGCGCCGTGCTCGAGGCCGTCGGCACCGTGCTCACCAACAAGTACGCCGAGGGCTACCCCGGCAAGCGCTACTACGGCGGCTGCGAGGTCGTCGACGAGGTCGAGGCGCTCGCGATCGAGCGGGCGAAGAGCCTCTTCGGCGCGGCCCACGCCAACGTGCAGCCGCACTCGGGCGCGAGTGCCAATGCCGCGGTGCTGAGCGCGATCGCGCAGCCGGGCGACCGGATCCTCGGCCTCGACCTGGCCAACGGCGGTCACCTGACCCACGGCATGCGCCTCAACTTCTCGGGCAAGCTCTACGAGGCCCACGCGTACGGCGTCGACCCCGCCTCGGGCCGCATCGACATGGACCGCGTGCGCGACCAGGCGCTCGAGGTGAAGCCCCGGGTGCTCATCGCGGGCTGGTCGGCGTACCCGCGCCAGCTCGACTTCGCGGCGTTCCGCGCGATCGCCGACGAGGTGGGCGCGACGCTCTGGGTCGACATGGCGCACTTCGCGGGCCTCGTCGCGAGCGGGCACCACCCCTCGCCCATGCCGCACGCGCACATCGTCTCCTCGACCGTGCACAAGACGATCGGCGGCCCGCGCTCGGGCTTCATCCTCACGAACGACGACGATGTCGCGAAGAAGATGAACCAGAACGTCTTCCCCGGTCAGCAGGGCGGCCCGCTCATGCACGTCATCGCCGGCAAGGCGGTCGCGTTCAAGCTCGCCGCCGAGCCCGAGTTCGTCGACCGCCAGGCGCGCACGGTGCGCGGCGCCGCGCTGCTGGCCGACCGGCTCGCCGCGGCCGACGCCGTGGGCGCCGGGGTCGGCATGGTCACCGGCGGCACCGACGTGCACCTCGTGCTCGTCGACCTGCGCGCCTCGGAACTCACCGGTCAGGAGGCCGAGCACCGTCTCGAGGAGGCGGGCATCACGGTCAACAAGAACTCGGTGCCCGACGACCCCCGCCCGCCGATGGTGACCTCGGGCGTGCGCATCGGCACCCCCGCGCTCGCGACCCGCGGCTTCGACGACGCGCAGTTCGCCGAGGTCGCCGACGTCATCGCCGAGACCCTGAAGCCGGGCGCCGACCTCGCCGGGCTGCGCGCGCGCACCCGCGCCCTCGCCGACGCGTTCCCGCTCTACCCCGGCCTCACGAGCCCCGGCAGCTGGAGCTGAGATGACGGCGACGAGACTCGACGGGATCGCGACCGCCTCCGCCATCAAGGACGAGCTGCGGCAGCGGGTGGCGGCGCTGCGCGAGCGCGGCGTCGTGCCCGGCCTGGGGACGCTCCTCGTCGGGGCGGATCCGGGCTCCGTGTCGTACGTGGCCGGCAAGCACCGCGACTGCGCCGAGGTCGGCGTCGAGTCGATCCGCGTCGACCTGCCCGAGACCGCGAGCGGCACCGAGATCGCGCGTGCGATCGCCGAGCTCAACGAGAACCCGGCGGTCACCGGCTACATCGTGCAGCTGCCGCTGCCCGCCGGCGTCGACGAGCACGCGGCCCTGGAGCTCATCGACCCCGCGAAGGACGCCGACGGCCTGCACCCGACCAACCTCGGCCGGCTCGTGCTCGGGGTCGACGGCGAGATCGACACCCCGCTGCCGTGCACGCCGATGGGCATCGTCGAGCTGCTGCGCCGGCACGACGTGCCGATCTCGGGTCGGCACGTGACCGTCGTCGGTCGCGGGCTCACGGTGGGTCGCCCGCTCGGGCTCGTGTTCACGCGCAAGGGCGTGGATGCGACGGTGACGCTCACCCACTCCCGCACCCCCGACGTCGCCACCGAGATCTCGCGCGCCGACATCGTCGTCGCCGCGATCGGCAGCCCGCACTTCGTGCAGCCCGACTGGGTGAAGCCCGGCGCCGCGGTGCTCGACGTGGGCGTCACGCGCGTCGGCACGACCGAGTCGGGCAGGGCGAAGCTCGCGGGCGACGTGCACCCCGAGGTCGCCGAGGTCGCCGGCTGGCTGACCCCCAACCCCGGCGGGGTCGGGCCGATGACGCGCGCGATGCTCGTCGCGAACGTCGTGCAGATGGCGGAGCGGGGCGCGCTCGGGCGGCAGGTGCTCGCGGGCTGAGCCGCCTCAGGTCTCGCGCGTCGCGCCCTCGCTCGGGGTCACCGTGAAGAGCGTGGGCGCGGTGAATCCGTGCTCCGCGAACGCGCCGTCGACGGCGACCTTCACGCGCGAGAGCTCGCCCTCGGGCACGAGCGCGATCGCGGCGCCGCCGAAGCCGCCGCCGGTCATCCGCGCCCCGATCGCTCCGTTCGATTGCGCCGTCTCGACCGCGAGGTCGAGCTCGGGCACCGAGATCTCGAAGTCGTCGCGCATCGAGACGTGCGAGGCGTCGAGGAGGGGCCCGATCGCGGCGGCCCCCTCCAGGCGCAGGGTGCGCACGGTGTCGAGCACCCGCCGGTTCTCGGTGACGACGTGCCGCACCCGCCGGAAGGTCACGTCGTCGAGCAGCTCGCGCGCGCGGGGCAGGTCGTCGACCTCGAGGTCGCGCAGGCTCGGCACCCCCATCGCCGCCGCTCCTGCCTCGCAGGAGGCGCGGCGCTCGCGGTAGCCGCCGGTCGCGTGCGAGTGCTTCACGTGGGTGTCGATCACGAGCACCGTGAGCCCCGCCGCGGCGAACCCGAGGTCGACCACCTCGGCGTCGAGGCTGCGGCAATCGAGGAACACGGCGGCGTCGCGGCGGCCCAGCAGGGACGCCGACTGATCCATGATGCCGGTCGGGGCGCCGACCGCCTCGTTCTCGGCGAGCCGGCCGACCCGCGCGAGGCGCGGCCGGTCGACGTCGAGCCGCCACAGGTCGGTGAGGGCCACGGCGACCGCGCATTCGAGCGCGGCGCTCGACGACAGCCCCGCGCCGATCGGCACGTTGGAGTCGATCACGAGGTCCAGGCCCGGCACGGCCACCAGGTCGAGTCCCGCGCCGCCGCGCTCGACCGGCTCGCCGAGCGCCCACGCGACGCCGAGGGCATAGCCCGCCCAGTGGTGCTGCAGGCCCCCCTCGGCGACGAGCGCCCCGAGCTCGGCGACCGGCGCCTCCACGACCTCGTCGCCGAGCGCCGACGCGACCCGGATCACGCCGTCGTCGCGCGCTCCGGCGGCCACCAGCGTGCGCCGGTCGATCGCGAACGGCAGCACGAAGCCGTCGTTGTAGTCGGTGTGCTCGCCGATGAGGTTGACTCGGCCCGGTGCCGACCAGAGGCCGACGGGCTCGGCGCCGGTCAGCGCGCGGAACAGGTCGCGGGTGTCGTCGCGCAGGTCGGTCACGTCGGGTCTCCGCTCTGGGTGGCAGCGATCTGGGGCGCCGGCACCGTCTCGAGCGCCGCGCGCAGCCGCTCGGCGATCGTCTCCGGCGGGATGTCGCCCACCCAGGCTCCCATCGCCGCCTCCGAGCCGGCGAGGTACTTGAGCTTGTCCGCGGCGCGGCGCGGCGAGGTCAGCTCGAGGTGCAGGCGCACCGTGTCGCGCCCGACGTGCACGGGCGCCTGGTGCCAGCCGGCGATGTACGGGGTCGGCGAGTCGTAGAGCGCGTCGACCGCGCGCAGCAGGCGCAGGTAGAGCGGCGCGAGCTCGTCGCGCTCGGCGTCGCTGGTCGCGGCGAAGTCGGGCACGTGCCGGTGCGGCAGGAGGTGCACCTCGATCGGCCAGCGCGCGGCGAAGGGCACGTAGGCCGTCCAGTGCTCGCCGCTCAGCAGCACGCGCGGGCCCTCCCGCTCGGTGTCGAGCACGCGCTGGAACAGATCCGGCGTGGTGCGCTCGACCGCCTCCAGGGTGCGCTGCATGCGCGGGGTGACGTAGGGGTAGGCGTAGATCTGCCCGTGCGGGTGCTGCAGCGTCACCCCGATCGCCTCGCCCCGGTTCTCGAAGGGGAACACCTGCTCGACCCCCGGCAGTGCCGACAGGGCCTCGGTGCGGGCGGCCCAGGCCTCGATCACGGTGCGGGCACGGCTGACCGTGAGCGCGCCGAACGACCCCTCGCGCTCGGGGCTGAAGCACACCACCTCGCAGCGGCCGACCGCGGTGCGGGTGCGTTCGAGGCCGAGCTCGGCGAGATCCTCGAGGCCCCGCGGGGCGTTGCGTGCGGTGTCGGCGAGCTCGGGCCCGAAGCTCGGGCTGCGGTTCTCGAACACCGCGACGTCGTACATCGCGGGGATCTCCGAGGGGTTGGTCGGCGACTGCGGTGCCAGCGGGTCGAGCTCCGCCGGCGGCAGGAACGCCCGGTTCTGGCGGGCGGCCGCGACGGAGACCCAGTCGCCGGTCAGCACGTCCTGCCGCATGACGGCCGTCGCGGGCCGCGCGTCGAGGGTGCGCGCGTCGACCGCGCGCTCGGCGCCGAGGCTCGTGTCGGCGTCGTCGAAGTAGATCAGCTCGCGGCCGTCGGCGAGGGTGGCGACCCGCTGCGTGATGGGCACCGCATTACGATAAGGCAATCATCGGTTTCGATTCCGAAGGAAAGGGCAATGGCGACGGAGGCGACCCCCGCCGAGGTGCGCCGCGCCCGGCTGCGCGCGATGCTCGCACAGGACGGCTTCGTGCGCGTCGCGACCGCCGCCGCCGAGCTCGGGGTCAGCGAGGTGACCCTGCGGGCCGACCTGGCGGCGCTCGAGCGCGCCGGGGCCCTCACCCGCATCCACGGGGGTGCCATGCCGGTCGCGCGGGGCCGCGAGGATCCGGTCGAGGCGACCGACGCGCGCGAGCGCGAGGCGAAGCGCGCCATCGGCCGCGCCGCCGCCGCCCTCGTGCCGAGCGGGGCGTGCCTCGCGCTCGACGTCGGTTCGACGGCGCTCGCCGTGGCGCGCGCGCTTGTCGCCCGACCCGAGCTGCGCGACGTGACGATCCTCACCAACGGCCTCGGCATCGCGCTCGCCCTCGAGGAGGCGGTGCCGCGGTTCACCGTGCTCGTCACCGGCGGCACGCTGCGCCCCCTGCAGCACTCGCTCGTCGCGCCGCTCGCCGACGCGACCCTCGCGGGCGTGCACCTCGACCTCGCGATCCTGGGCGGCAACGGCGTCGCCGAGGATGGCGACGTCACGAACCTCAACCTCCCCGAGGCCGAGGTCAAGCGGATGCTCCTCGACCGCGCCGACCGCGCGGTGCTCATCGCCGACGGCTCGAAGGCCGGGCGCACCGCTCCCGCGCGCATCGGCGCCCTGCGGGAGTTCGCGACCCTCGTGACCGCCGGGCGCGGCGGCGACCGTCTCGCCGCGCTCGCCCGCGCCCACGGCGTCGCGGCCATCGTCGCCGACGGGGTGACCCCCGACGGCGGAGACGACGCCCCTAGGCTGTCCGGGTGACGGACGCCACCCCGAACCCCGAGATCACCCCGACCGGCACGCGGATCCCCCTGCACCACGAGGGCCCGCTCGGCTCCGTCGAGGCGGAGGTCGCCACCGTCGCGGCCGCCCTGTGCGCCCTGACCGTGGGCGGCGCCGCGCTCGTCGAGCCGATCCCGCGCGGATCCACCCCGCCCTTCGGCACCGGCACCGTGCTGAGCCCGTGGCCGAATCGGGTGCGCGACGGGCGCTGGGAGCTCGACGGGCAGGAGCAGGTGCTCGATCTCACCGAGCGCGAGCGGGGCAACGCGCTGCACGGGCTGCTGCGGCACGCCGACTACGTCGTGCGCGAGCGCACCGCGAGCTCGGTGACCCTGGGGGCGCTCATCGCCCCGCAGCACGGCTGGCCGTTCCTGCTCGACACCTGGGTGAGCTACGAGCTCGTCGATGACGGGCTGCGGGTGCGGCACGGGGTGACGAACCTCGCCGACCGCTCCGCGCCGTACGCGATCGGCACGCATCCCTTCCTGCGGGTCGGCGACACCCCCGTGGAGGAGCTGACCCTGACCGCCCCCGCGCCGCGCTTCGTCGAGGTCGACGAGCGCCTCAACCCGGTGGGCGTCGCGCCCGTCGCGGGCACCGCGCGCGACCTCACCGGGGGCTCGCGCGTCGGCGACCTCGACCTCGACACCGCCTACGCCGGGGTCGAGCACCGCGACGGGGCGAGCGCGTGGCTGACGGCGCCCGACGGGGCGCGCACCGAGCTGCTGCAGGATCCGGACTGGAGCTACCTGCAGGTGTTCACGACCGACCTCTACCCCGATCAGACCGACGGCCACCGCCGTCGCGCGGTCGCCGTGGAGCCGATGACGGCACCGCCCGACGCCCTCAACTCCGGCGAGGGGCTCGTCTGGCTCGAGCCCGGCTCGAGCTGGAGCGGGGGCTGGGGCCTGCGCTACGTCCCGGCGGGCTGAGCGCGTGTCCGCCCGTTCCGCCGCACGGGTGCGCCGCTGGCGGCGCTACCTCGCCGACGAGCGCGCCGAGGCGGCGCTCTACCGCGAGCTCGCCCAGCGTCGCACCGGCGCCGACCGCGAGATCCTGCAGGGGCTCTCCGACGCCGAGTCGCGCCACGAGGCGCACTGGCTCGCGCTGCTGGGCGACGACGCCGGCCCCGCCCGCCCGATCGCGCTGCGCACGCGGTTCCTGATCTTCCTCGCGCGGCACTTCGGCTCGCTCTTCGTGCTCGCGCTCGCGCAGCGCGCCGAGGGCCGCAGCCCCTACGGCGCCGACGTCGACGCGACCGAGCAGATGGCGGCCGACGAGCGCATCCACGGCGAGGTGCTGCGCGGGCTCGCGGTGCGCGGCCGCACGCGCGTCGCCGGCTCGTTCCGCGCGGCCGTCTTCGGCGCCAACGACGGCCTCGTCAGCAACCTGGCGCTCGTGCTCGGCTTCGCCGGGGCGGGTGTCACCTCCGCGACGGTGCTGTTCGCGGGCATCGCCGGCGTGCTCGCCGGCGCGCTGTCGATGGGGGCGGGGGAGTACGTCTCGGTGCGCTCGCAGCGCGAGTTGCTCGACGCCAGCCGCCCCGACCCCGGCTCGGAGGAGGTTCTCGGGCACCTCGACGTCGACGCCAACGAGCTCGCCCTCGTCTACCGCGCCCGCGGCGAGAACGCCGACGACGCCGAGCGCCACGCGCGCCGCGTGCTCGGGGCCGGGCGGCTCGACAGCGCGCTGCTGTCGACCGTCGAGGAGCACGAGGCGGTCGGCGGCCCGTGGCGCGCCGCGATCTCGAGCTTCCTGTTCTTCGCGACCGGGGCCGTGATCCCGGTGCTGCCCTACGCGTTCGGCGCCGGCGGGTGGATCGCCGTCGCGATCGCCGCGGGAACCGTCGGCATCGCGCTGCTGGCGACCGGCGCGATCGTCGGGGTGCTCTCGGGGGCCTCGCCCCTCAGGCGTGCCCTGCGCCAGCTCGCGATCGGACTCGGCGCGGCGCTCGTGACCTACCTGCTGGGCCTTGCCTTCGGCACCGTGCTCGGCTGATCGGGTCGGCGGGCGACCCCGCCGCGACGGCAGGCGCGACGCGTCGGCCCCCGCGGTGAAAGATCCGGCGCGCTCGCGACACAATCACGGTATGGGCGATGCCGTCGCGGACTTCACCGCGCTCTACGGGCGGTACCTGCCCGCGATCGGCGCGTACCTCGCGCGCCGCGTCGACCGCGCCGACGTCGAGGATCTCGCGGCCGACGTCTTCGCCGTCGCCTGGCGGCGCCGCGAACGCATCCCCGCGGAGGCCGAACTCCCCTGGCTGTACAAGATCGCCGGCCACCTGGTCGCAAACCACCGGCGCCGGCTCGCCTCCCGTGCCTCCGTGCTCGCGCGGCTGCGCCCCGCGGACCCCGCGCCCGGTGCGGATGCGCTCCTCGACGACGACCCCGACCTCGCCGCCGCCTGGGGCCGGCTCGGGGCGCGCGAGCGGGAGATCCTCGGCCTCGTCGTGCTCGACGACCTGCCGGTGGGCGACGCCGCGGTCGCGTTCGGGATCACGGCCAACGCCGCGAGCATCCGCCTGCACCGCGCGAAGAAGGCGCTCGCCGCCGGGCTCGAGCGGGAGCGGCTCGAGCGAGAGCGGCTCGAGCAGGCCGGGCGCGAGCCGGAAAGATCCGCGACCCCCGCGACATAGACCGGGTATGGACGACAGCGACCTCTCCGACCGCCTGCGCCGCGCCGCGCGACCGGCCGACCCCCTCCTGCCCGACACCGTCGTGAGCGGAGCGCCGGGCCGACGCGCGCCGCGCACCGTCGACGGCGCCCGCGTCGCGCGCACCGCGCTCGGCGGTGCCGGCGCGCTCGGACTGGTGACCGTCGGCGCGCTCGCCGTGAGCGCGGCGCTTGCGCCGACCGCGCCGCTGTTCACGGCGGCGGCCGGGTCGTCTGGTGCGCGCACCGAGGCGAGCGGCCTCGCGGCCGACTCGAAGATGATCGCCGGCCCGTGGATCGACTATCACTACACCGCGGGCGCCGGCCTGCCGACGGGCTCCGGTCGCGGACATGTGCAGCAGCTCGTGCGCGATGACGACCCGGTCGGCACCCTGCGCCACCTCGCCGAGGTCTTCGGCGTCGCGGGCGAGCCCGAGCAGCCCGACTACTCCGACCCGAGCTATCCCACGTGGACCGTCGGGCCGCAGGACGGCAGCGCACCCAACGTGACTCTGACCGACGCGGGCACCGGCAGCTGGTGGTTCAACGACCCGGCGGCCTATCCCGAACCGGTGTGCGAGCCCGCGCCCGAGCCGGTCGTGGTCGGCGGCGACGCGGTCACCGACCAGGTCTGCACGGTTCCCGACGTCGGCCCGAACCCGCTCACCGAGGACGTGGTGCGCGTGCAGGCGTCCGAGCTGTTCGGGCGCGTCGGGCTGCCGACCGACCCCGCCACCGTCCGCGTGACGGTCGACGACTGGGGCTCCTCGGCCACCGCCGGTCTCGTCGTCGACGGCGTCGAGACGGCGGTCGAGTGGTCGGTCGGGTGGGGGCCGACGGGCGAGCTCGCCTGGGCCGCCGGCAACACGGTGCACGCCGTCGACCGCGGCGAGTTCGACACGATCTCCGCGTCCGCGGCGGTCGACCGTCTCTCCGACGGGCGCTGGTGGGGGGCGCCGGGCGCGGAATATGCCGGCGGGGGCATGATCGCGTTCGCGCGCGACGCGGCGACGGACGTCGCGGGCCCGGATGCCGGGGAGAGCGAGCCGCCGGCCGGGGATTCCGCCGATCCGGCCGAGCCCGCCGATCCGGACGCGACGCCGAGCGCCGAGCCGACGGGGGAGCCGAGCGAGCCGCCGACCGCCGAGCCGACGGCCGAGCCGAGCGCGACCCCGCTGCCCGATCCGAGCGGCGAGCCGAGCCCGGATCCCGTCGCCACCCCCGAGGTCGTGACGCTCGCGCTCGACGAGGCCCACGCGACGCTGCTGCTCATGTGGGACGCGAACGGCGACGCGTGGCTCGTGCCGGGCTGGGTGTACCCGCACCCGGACGGCTGGTGGCTCGCGACCGCCTCGGTGGTCGACGGCGTCATCGCGCTGCCGGCGCCCTTCGACGGCGAGGCCGTTCCGTTCGTGGAGTGAGGCGCGTCGGGCCGCGACCCTCCGAGGCGAGGGCCGCGTCGCGATCCCCGTCGCCGTGAGATCGCCGAGCGCCCGCCCCGAGAGGGTCGGGAAACGCGCTCCGGCGCGGCCGGCGGGAGCATGCTCGCACCATGGACCACGTCGACGAGACCCGGGCGATGGACCACGTCGACGAGACCCGGGCGTTGGAGTCGGTCATCGACCGCCTCGCCCAGCAGTACGCCCCGATCCCCCGCGCCGAGATCGCCGCGATCGTGCGTCACGAGGTCGACAAGTTCTCCGGAGCGCCGATCAGGGATCACATCCCCGCCCTGGTCGAGCACGCCGTGCACGAGGTGCTCGCGCCGATCAGTCTCGTCTGATCCCCGGCACCGCCCCCGGCGGATCCGGCCCCCGGTCATCCCCCCAACTGACCGGGGGCTGCGGTCTGCGCCGAAAATCGTCAGTCGAGCGGCGCTGCCTCGGCTGGCGATCGTCCACGGCCGCGAGGCCGGCTCGCGATGACCATGGCGAGATGGACGATGCAGGCGAGCGCGACCAGGAGACCGGCCACGATCTCGAGCCCCTCCGCCGGCGCGCCGAACGCGACGGCGACGATCCAGCCTGCACCGGTGAGCGTCACGGCCCCGGCTGACATCAGGATCCACTCGGGTCGTCCCGCCTCCGCGATCGACCCTGTCAGCGCGGACGCGACGGTCGCGGTGGCCAGGACCGAGATCAGGAAGATGAACGCGAAGCTACCCGCGGCAAGTGGGGCCAACCAGTCGCTGCAGAGCTCGATGCAGGTTCCCGGCGGATAAGTGGCGCGGGGGGCAACTCCGATCATCGCGAACCCTGTGATCGGAAGCGCGACCAACAGCCAGCAGGCCGCAATCGCGCCGACCATCTGGCTCCGACGCGCCCTCATCGAGGTGCTCCGGTATGCGCCACCGCCTCCGCGGCCCGCCGCTCCTCGAGCGCCTGCAGCAGCAGCACGAGGGTGAACTCGAACTCCAGGTCGGGATCGCAGGCCACGAGCTCGTCGGGGGTCTGCCCGGCACCCGCGAACTCCGCCAGGTGCGGGAGGGTCTCGCCCCATTGCGCGAGGAGCGCGGCGGACCGCTCCGCGTCGTGCTCGACGAGGTTGTGGCTGAATCCGAGCAGGCGACTGCCGAAGAGGTGCACCGCGTGGTGGCTGAGCGCGCGCGAGAAGCCGCCGCCGCGCAGGATGCCGAGCACCGCATCCACGTGCCGCAGCACCGCCGGGGTCGCCGGCCGGGCCTCGAGCGCGCGCATCGCCCACGGGTGGGCCAGCATCACCCCGCGCGCGGCGTGGACCGTGCCGCGGAGGGCGTCGCGCCACGGCTCCGCCGTCACCGGAACGATGTCGCTGACGACGCGGTCGAGCATCGCGTCGACCAGCTCGTCCTTGCCGTCGACGTGGTGGTAGAGCGCCATCGGGTCGACCTTCAACTGGGTCGCCAGCCGGCGCATGCTGATCGCGTCGAGACCGTCGCGGTCGGCGAGCTCGATCGCGGTGCCGACGATGCGCCCGCGGCTCAGTCGGCTGCGGCGCGTGATGACGTTGATCGCGGTGGTCGCTTCTCGGCGGCGGGCCATCGGCGCAGTGTACGTCGCGCACCTCCGACCGCGGCGGGAGCGCGCACGCCGTGGAGTGGCGGCACTCGCGGAGCAACCCGGGGTGGTCCCGACGCTCGGATCGCGTCAGGAGATCGCGGGGGGCCGTGAGGATTCCGTCAGGATCCGCACTCGGCCCGCCGAGCCGGCGTTGACTCCTGGCGGCCCGCCGGAATCGACGGGTCGCGGAGGAGGAAACGTGCTGGACGTCATCGTCGTCGCGGCGATCGTCGCTCTCGTCGCCGTGCTCGCGGCGATCGGTCGGGGGGTCGAGCGACTGTGATCGTTCTCGAGGTGATCGCCGCAGCTCTCGCGCTCGGCGCCATCGGTTATCTCGTGGTCGCCCTGGTCGCGCCGGAGCGATTCTGATGCTCGCGGCGTGGGGTCTGTTCGCGGCCCAGCTGCTGACGCTGGCCGCGGTGCTCGTCGCGATCCACCTGCCCGTGGGCAACTACCTCGCGTGGGCGCTCGGGTCGCCGCGCGACCTCTTCGTGGAGCGCGGGATCTATCGGCTGGTCGGCGTCGACCCCTCCCGCGAGCAGAGCTGGCCGGCCTACCTGCGGGCGATCCTGGTGTTCTCGCTGCTGGGCATCCTGGCGGTGTACGCATTGCAGCGGATGCAGGCCCTGCTGCCTCTGTCGCTGGGCCTCCCGGCGGTCAGCGAGCCGCTCGCCTTCAACACGGCGATCTCGTTCGTGACCAACACGAACTGGCAGGCCTACTCGCCCGAGACGACCCTCGGGTACACGGTCCAAGCGCTCGGCCTGGCCGTGCAGAACTTCCTGTCCGCGGCGGTGGGGATCGCGGTCGCCGTCGCTCTGGTGCGGGGATTCGCGCGTCGCGGCTCGGGGACGATCGGCAACTTCTGGGTCGACCTCGTGCGCATCGTCGGCCGGGTGCTGCTGCCGCTTTCGATCATCGCGGCGCTCGTGCTGCTCGCCGGGGGCGTGGTGCAGAACCTCGACGGGTTCACCACGGTCACGACCCTGACCGGCGACACCGCCACCGTTCCCGGCGGGCCGGTCGCCAGCCAGGAGGCGATCAAGCTGCTGGGGACCAACGGGGGCGGGTTCTTCAATGCGAACTCGGCCCACCCGTTCGAGAATCCGAGCGCCTGGACCAGCCTGTTCGAGGTCGTGCTGTTCCTCGCGATCCCCTTCAGCCTCCCTCGCGCGTTCGGGCGCCTCGTGGGCGACACACGTCAGGGATTCGCCATCGCGGCGACGATGGCCGTGCTCTACCTGGTCGCCCTCGTCGCGATGACGGCGTTCGAACTCGCCGGATCCGGCGGTGCCCCGCAGGCGGCGGGGGCCGCGATGGAAGGCAAGGAGGCCCGGTTCGGGATCGGCGCCTCGACGCTGTACGCCGCGTCCACCACCCTCACCTCGACCGGATCGGTCAACTCGATGCACGACAGTTTCACCGCCCTCGGCGGCGGGGTCGCCATCCTCGACATGATGCTCGGCGAGGTCGCGCCCGGCGGTGTCGGATCGGGCCTGTACGGGATGCTCGTGCTCGCCGTGATCGCGGTGTTCGTCGCCGGCCTCATGGTCGGCCGCTCGCCCGAACTGCTCGGCAAGAGGATCGGGCCGCGAGAGATGAAGCTCGCGAGCCTCTACATCCTGACGACCCCGACGCTCGTGCTCGCCGGGGTCGGGCTGAGCTTCGCGATCCCCGCGCTGCGCGACGACATCCTCGCCCACTCCACCTCCAACCCGGGGGCCCACGGCTTCAGCGAGGTGCTCTACGCCTTCACCTCGGCCGCGAACAACAACGGGTCGGCGTTCGCCGGGCTGAGCGCCGACACGCCGTGGCTCGACGCGGCCCTGGGTGTCGCGATGCTGTTCGGGCGCTTCGTTCCGATCGTGCTGGTGCTCGCTCTCGCCGGGTCGCTCGCCGCGCAGGAGAAGGTGCCGGTCACGTCCGGCACGCTCCCCACGCATCGGCCGCAGTTCGTGGGGCTGCTGCTGGGCACCACCGTCATCGTGACCGCACTCACCTACCTGCCCGCGCTCGCGCTCGGGCCGATCGCCGAAGGGCTCTCCTCGTGACCACCCTCGTGACCTCCCGCCGCTCACGCGGCGGGGCGTTCTCGCCGCGCCAGCTCCTGGACGCTCTGCCGGGTGCGCTGCGCAAGCTCGATCCGCGCCGGATGTGGCGCAATCCGGTGATGATGCTCGTCGAGATCGGCGCCGCGCTCACCACCGTCGCGGCCGTGGTCGAGCCCTTCGTCGGCGCGGCCGTGGTCGCGCCGGGGTTCTCCGCCGCGATCGCCGTCTGGCTGTGGATCACCGTCGTGGCCGCCAACCTCGCCGAGTCCGTCGCCGAGGGGCGCGGCAAGGCGCAGGCGGCGAGCCTGCGGGCCACCCGGACGAGTACCCCGGCGCACCGGGTGCGCGACTACCGCGACGGCTCCGACGGCCTCGGCGCTCCGGTGGACGAGGTGGCCTCCGCGGATCTGCGTCCGAGCGACGTCGTTGTCGTCACCGCCGGAGAGGTGATCCCCGGAGACGGCGAGATCGTCTGGGGGATCGCCTCCGTCGACGAGTCGGCCATCACGGGCGAGTCGGCACCCGTCGTGCGGGAGCACGGCGGCGACCGCTCGGCGGTGACCGGCGGCACCCGGGTGCTCTCCGACCGCATCGTGGTGCGCGTCACGTCGCTGCCGGGGCAGACCTTCGTCGACCGCATGATCCGTCTCGTCGAGGGCGCCGCGCGCCAGAAGACGCCGAACGAGATCGCCCTCGACATCCTGCTGGCCAGCCTCACCATCGTGTTCCTCGTGGTCGTGCTCACGATCCGCCCGATCGCCGCGGTGGTCGGAGCCGACGTCGGGCTCCCGGTGCTCATCGCGCTGCTCGTGTGCCTCATCCCCACCACGATCGGGGCGCTTCTGTCGGCGATCGGCATCGCGGGGATGGACCGGCTCGTGCAACGCAACGTCCTCGCGAAGTCGGGTCGGGCGGTGGAGGCGGCCGGCGATGTGACGACGCTCCTGCTCGACAAGACCGGCACCATCACCTACGGCAACCGCCAGGCCTCGGCCTTCTTCACCGTGGAGGAGGCGCCCCTGGAGACCCTCGTGCACGCGGCGCGCCTCGCCTCGCTGGCCGACCCGACCCCCGAGGGACAGTCCATCGTCGAACTCGCCGCCGCCGACGGGGTGCTCGGCGAGCTGCCCGCGGGCTCGACACCGGTCCCCTTCACCGCGCAGACGCGCATGAGCGGCGTCGACCTCGCCGACGGCACCGAGCTGCGCAAGGGTGCCGCGTCCGCGGTGCGCGCGTGGCTCGGGCAGCTGCCGACCCGCACCGACGCGGCGCTCGAGGAGCGGGTCACTCGCATCGCCGAGGCCGGGGGGACGCCACTCGTGGTGGCCCGCCGCGGCCGCGACGGGAACGGCGGGGTGCTCGGCGTGATCCAGCTCAAGGACATCGTCAAGTCCGGCCTGCGGGACCGGTTCGCCGAGCTGCGCGATGGGCATCCGCACGGTGATGATCACCGGCGACAACGCCCTGACCGCGAAGGCGATCGCCGACGAGGCCGGTGTCGACGACTTCCTCGCCGAGGCGACCCCGGAGGACAAGCTCGCCCTCATCCGCCGGGAGCAGGCCGCGGGCAACCTGGTCGCGATGACCGGCGACGGCACGAACGACGCCCCGGCCCTGGCGCAGGCCGACGTCGGCGTCGCCATGAACTCCGGCACCTCGGCGGCGAAGGAAGCCGGCAACATGGTCGACCTGGACTCCGATCCGACGAAGCTCGTCGACATCGTGGCGATCGGCAAGCAGCTGCTGATCACCCGGGGATCGCTGACCACGTTCTCGATCGCCAACGACGTCGCCAAGTACTTCGCGATCATCCCCGCGATGTTCGCCGGTGCGTTCCCGGGGCTCGAGGCGCTCGATCTCATGCGGCTGCATTCGAGCGGATCGGCGATCCTCTCGGCTCTGATCTTCAACGCACTGGTGATCGTCGCGCTCATCCCGCTCGCCTTGCGGGGCGTGCGCTACCGACCGGCGTCGGCCTCGCGCATCCTGTCGCGCAACCTGCTCGTGTACGGACTCGGCGGTCTCGTCGCACCGTTCCTGGGCATCAAGGCGATCGACCTCCTGCTCGGGCTCGTCCCGGGCCTGTGACTCCGACGGAAGGCATTCCCATGGCCGCCCCTCATCGCGGAGCCCCCCGCGTGTTCGGTACCGCGCTGCGCGTCCTCGTGCTGGCGACGCTCGTCACCGGCCTGCTCTATCCGCTGCTGCTCCTCGGCGTCGGGCAGCTGCTGCTGCCCGCGCAGGCCCACGGCTCGCTCGTGCGGGTGGACGGGGAGGTGGTCGGCTCCGCCCTGATCGGCCAGAGCTGGACCGACGCCGCCGGCGACCCGCTGCGCCCGTGGTTCCAGCCGCGACCCTCCGCCGCCGGGTACGACGGCGGCGCGTCGTCCGGATCCAACCTCGGGCCGGAGAACCCCGACCTGGTGGCGGCCATCGCCCAGCGCCGCGCCGCGATCGCGGCCTTCGAGGGCGTGGACCCCGCGCAGGTGCCTCCCGACGCGCTCACCGCGTCGGCGTCGGGCCTCGATCCGCAGATCAGTCCCGAGTACGCGCGACTTCAGGCCGCTCGCGTCGCCGACGCCCGCGGCTTGCCCCGGTCGCAGGTTCTCGAGCTCGTGCAGGAGCACGTGCGCGGTCGCGACCTGGGCTACCTCGGCGAGCCGACGGTCAACGTGCTCGAGCTCAACGCCGCGCTCGCCGCCCTGGGCTGAGCGGCGAGACGGCAGAATGCCCCCATGAGCAGCGGTCGGCTCCGGGTGATGCTCGGCGCCGCGCCGGGCGTCGGCAAGACCTTCGCCATGCTCGAGGAGGGCCGGCGGCTGCGGGAGCTGGGGCGCGACGTCGTCGTCGGGGTCGTGGAGACGCACGGACGGGCCGCGACCGCGGCGCTGCTCGACGGCCTCGAGGTGGTTCCTCGGCGCGCGGAGGTCCACCGCGGGGTGCGGCTCGAGGAGATGGACGTGGATGCGCTGCTCGCCCGCGCGCCCGACCTCGCGCTGGTGGACGAGCTCGCGCACACCAACGCCCCGGGATCGCGTCACGAGAAGCGCTGGGAGGACGTCGACGAGCTGCTGGCGGCGGGGATCGACGTCATCACGACGGTCAACGTGCAGCACATCGCCTCGCTCAACGACGTCGTCACGCGCATCACCGGGGTTCCGCAGCGGGAGACGATCCCCGACCACGTTCTGCGCCGCGCCGATCGGATCGAGCTCGTCGACCTCGCGCCGGAGGCGCTGCGCGACCGACTCGGCGAGGGGCTGGTCTATCCCCCGGAACGCGTGGATGCGGCGCTCAGCAACTACTTCCGGCTCGGCAACCTCACGGCGCTGCGCGAACTGGCGCTCTCCTGGCTCGCGGACGAGGTCGACAGCGCGCTGCGCGCCTACCGGCACGAGCACGGGATCCGCGCGACCTGGGAGGCGCGTGAGCGCGTCGTGGTCGCGCTGACCGGGGGTCCGGAGGGCGACACCCTGCTGCGACGGGCCGCGCGGATCGCGGCGCGGGCCGGCGGGGGCGAGCTGTTCGCGGTGCATGTGACCAGTCCCGACGGGCTGTCTCAGGGCGATCCCGGCGTGTTGGCGGCCCAGCGCGCGCTCGTCGAGTCGCTCGGGGGCAGCTTCCACCAGGTCGTGTCCGACCGCATCCCCACCGCCCTGATCGAGTTCGCGCGCGGTGTCGAGGCGACCCAGCTCGTGATCGGGGTCAGCCGTCGCGGGCGCATCGAGGCTCTGCTCGGGGGGACCGGGATCGGGCAGAGCGTCATCCGGCTCTCCGGCGACATCGACGTGCACATCGTCTCGCACGCCGAGGCGGGTCGCAGCCGGCTGCCGAAGCTGGGCGGTGCGCTGTCGCTGCGACGCCGTGTGCTCGGGCTGGCGCTCACCGCGGTGGGGCTCCCGCTGCTCACCTGGCCGCTCGCGACCTTCCGCAGCGACGAGTCGCTCGCCGCCGACGTGCTCGCCTACCAGTTGCTGGTAGTCGTGGTCGCGCTCGTCGGCGGAATCCTCCCGGCCGTCATCTCCGCCGTCGGCGCTGGCCTGCTTCTCGACTTCTTCTTCACGAACCCGCTCGGCGAGGTCGTCATCGCGGAGCCTCTTCACCTCGTCGCGATCCTGATCTTCGTCGTCGTGGCCCTGCTCGTGAGCATCGTCGTCGACCAGGCCGCGCGCCGGGCGGTCGCGGCGGCGAGATCGGGGGCCGAGGCGGAGATCGTCGCCGCGATCGCGGGGGGCGTGCTGCGCGGCGAGGACGCGCTCGGAACGCTCGTGGGGCGGCTCCGGGAGGCTTTCGGTCTGAGCTCCGTCCAGTTGCGAGAGGGGGACGCGGTGCTCCAGTCCTCCGACGGGGAGGGCAGCTCGGGGCAGGTCGAGTCGGTGGTCCCGGTGGGCGAGGGGGCGACCCTGGTGATGCGGGGCCGAGCGCTCGATCCGTCCGACCGCCGGATCCTCGGGGTGTTCACAGCGCAACTCGCGGGCGCGCTCGAGCGTCGCCGGCTCGCCGCGGAGGCCGAGACGATGAGGCCGGTCGCCGCCGCGGATCGGCTGCGCAGCGCCCTCCTGGCGGCGGTCGGCCACGACGTGCGCCGCCCACTCGCCGCGGCGCGAGCCGCGGTCTCGGCACTCCGCGCCACCGACGTGCCGCTCGATGCGGTGGACCGCAACGAGCTGCTCGCCACCGCCGACGAGAGCCTCGCCTCCCTCGGCTCGCTGTTCACCGACCTGCTCGACGTGACGCGCATCGAGGCGGGTGCGCTCGGGATCGCCCTGCGGCCGGTCAATCTCGACGCCGTCGTGGTCGGCGCGCTCGACGAGCTCGGGCTCGGGCCGGGGCGTGTGGATCTGCGGCTGGCGACCGTGCCCCCGGTTCTGGCTGACGGCCCGCTGCTGCAGCGTGCCGTGGTCAACCTGCTGGCCAACGCGCTGCGCTTCTCGCCGAGCGACAGGCCGCCGGTGATCACCACGAGCGAACTCGCCCGGCGCGTGCAGCTGCGGATCATCGACGCCGGGCCGGGCATCGCACCGGAGCGCCGAGATGATGTGTTCGTGCCGTTCCAGCGCATCGGCGACACCGACAACTCGAGCGGGCTGGGACTCGGACTGGCCCTCTCGAAGGGCTTCATCGAAGGCATGGGCGGTGAGCTCACGGCGGAGGACACCCCCGGCGGCGGTCTCACGATGGTGATCGAACTGCCCGTGATCGAGGAAGGGGAGTCCTCGGCATGAGGATCCTGGTGGCCGATGACGATCCCCAGATCCTGCGGGCGTTGCGGATCCTGCTCACCGCTCGGGGCTACGAGGTGGTGACCGCCCGCGACGGTGCCGGTGCCCTCGCGGCGGCCGTCGACACGCATCCCGACCTGATCGTCCTCGATCTGGGCATGCCGGGCCTGTCGGGCGTCGAGGTCATCGAGGGCCTCCGTGGGTGGAGCCGTGTTCCGGTCCTGGTCGTGAGCGGTCGCACCGATTCCCGCGACAAGGTCGATGCGCTCGACGCCGGGGCCGACGACTACGTGACCAAGCCCTTCGCCGCCGACGAGCTGCTCGCGCGGATCCGCGCCCTCTCGCGACGCACTCCCGCCGAGCCGGAGGAGCCCGTCGTCGGCTTCGGAGACGTGGTCGTCGACCTCGCCGCCAAGGTGGTGACCCGCGCCGACCGCGCGGTACGGCTGACCCCGACCGAGTGGCGGATGCTCGAGGTGCTCGCGCGCCACCACGACCGCCTCGTCACGCGCGAGATGCTGCTGACCGAGGTCTGGGGCCCCCAGTACACGACGGACACCGGCTATCTGCGCCTCTACGTCTCCCAACTCCGGAAGAAGCTCGAGGTTGATCCGGCCGAGCCCCGTCATCTGCTCACCGAGCCGGGGATGGGGTACCGGCTGGTCGTGGACTGAGGCTCCCCGGGGAGGCGCGCATCGCGAGCGGGCTCAGGCGGGCGTCGTGCGGTCGTGGACGGTCACGGCGTAGCCGTCCGGGTCGCGGAAGACGAAGGTCGTGCCGAACGGGCCCTCGAAGGGCTCCTGCAGGATCGTGACACCGGCCGCGACGAGGGCGGCGTGGAGGGCCGGCGCCTCCGGGTCGTGCATCCAGAGGGCGACGCCGAGGCCGAGCGGGCCCGCCTCGAGGTCGACGCCGGCGGCGGGGTCGCGCACCGCGAACGCGGGCCGGGTGTCGAAGACGACGGCGTGCGGCGGCGAGACGGCGGCGCGGGTGAGTCCGACGGTCTTCTCGTAGAACTCGGCCGCGCGCTCCAGGTCGCGCACCTGGAGGGCGAGGAAGTCGGGTCCGGTGATGCTCATGGCGGGTCCTTTCGTGTCAGGTTTCTGACATCAAGCCTATGTCAGAATACTGACATGCGCACGGACGAGCCCTCGATCGGCTATCTGGTGAAGGCCGCCCAGGCCCGTCTCAACCTCCGCATGGAGGAGGTGCTCGCGCCGCTCGAGCTCACGGTCTCGCAGTACTCGTGCCTGTTCCGGCTCAAGCACGACCCGGGCATCTCGGCGGCGGCCCTCGCGCGCAGCGTCTTCATGACCCGGCAGTCGATGGGCACGATGCTGCAACAGCTGCGCGAGCGCGACCTCGTGACGCGGCCCGATCGCGCCGAGAGCGGTCGCGCCCTGCCCACCGCGCTCACCGCCGACGGCCACGCGCTCGTCGAGGCGGCTGAGGCGGTGGTCGACGGGGTCGAGGCGCGGATGCTCGCGGAGCTCCCGGGCGCCGACCGCTCCGCTCTTGCGCGCGCGCTCGCCGCGTGCGTCGCGGCCCTCGAATGACCCGGCTCCGCTGACTGCGCGGGGCACTGCACGGAGTCTGTGGGAACCCTCAGAGCGCATTCTCGTGGTCGATGACGAGTCCGAGATGGCCGCGCTCCTTTCCGAAGGGCTCGCGGCGGAGGGTCACGCGGTCACCGCGGCCGCTGACGCTGTGGCGGCCCTTTGCCTGAGCGACGACCGGCGCGAAAGGGGGCCGCGCCTCGGCGCGGCCCCCTCGTCGTCGGATCAGTCGTCGGCGGTCTCGCCGTCGGCCGCGCCGTCCTCGACCGCGACGCCGTTCACGTCGTCGCTGGTGTCCTCGGCGGCCGACTCCGGCCCGTCGGAGGTGTTGCCGGGGCCCTCCTGCACGTTGTCCGTGTCCGGGCCGGACTGCTCGGCGGGGTCGTTGGTCTCGCCGTCGGCGCCGTCCGTGCCGTCCGTCGCGCTCGCCGGCGCGACCTGGCCGGCCGGGCTCGTGGGGTCGGCGAGAGCGCCCGCGGTGAGCGCGGTGCCGCCCAGGAGGGCGAGCGCGAGCGCGAGCGCGGAGCCGCCGATGACCTTGGTCTTCTTCTTCACGCTGGTTCCTTTCGTTGCGGGGGCGGTGATCCGCCCCACGCTTCGAAATTACGAACCGGGCCGTGAGATGAGCGTGAGAGATCAGGCTCTGGATCCGGCCGCCGCGGGCAGTCGCAGGGTGGCGGTGACGCCGTCGCCTGGTCGCGAGTCGAGAAGCAGCTCGCCGTGGTGCGCGCGTGCGATCGACTCGACGAGCGCGAGCCCGAGTCCCGTTCCCTCGCTGCTGCGCGCGGTGTCGGCGCGCCAGAACCGGTCGCGGGCTCGCCGCAGGTCGTCCGGGCTCATGCCCCGACCGGTATCGCGGACCTCGATCACGGCATAGGGCCCGACGAGCGACGTGGAGACGGTCACCCGGCCGTCCGGCGGGGTGAACTTGCGGGCGTTGTCGACAAGGTTGCCGAGCGCGCGCACCAGCAGCTCGCGGCTCCCGATCACCGTCGCGGCGGAGGTCGCAGCCAGCCGGAGGGTGGGGGTTCCGGTCGTGCCGTCGAGCGCCGAGGCGGCCAGTGCATCCAGGTCGAGAGGTTCGAAGCTCGCCGCAAGGTCGTCGGAGTCGCCGCGTGCCAGCAGCAGGAGGTCGTCGCTCAACCGCACGACGGTGGCCGTCGCCGACGCGGCCACCTCGATCGCGGCGCGGTACTGCGCCGGGGTGCGCGAGCGCGAGAGTGCGAGCTCGAGTTCCCCCTGGATGAGGGCGAGCGGCGTGCGCAGCTCGTGCGCGGCGCCGTCGACGAAACGCTGCTGCAGCTCGTAGGTGCGACGGATCGGCGCGAGTGCCGCCCGCGCCATGAACCACCCCGCGAGCGGCGCGACGATGACCAGCGCGACGCCCCCCGCGAGCAGTGCTCCGCCGAGCAGGGCGAATCCCTGCTCGGCGCTGATGCCGCCGTTCTCGGGGTCGAAGTCGAAGGTCGCCGTGACGAAGAGATACACGGCCAGCGCGACGACGGCGTAGACCCCGAGCTGCACGCCCGCGTAGGCGAGCGTGAGACGGCGAACCGCCCGGCGGAAGATCACGCGTCGGCCGCGATCAGGTAGCCGGCGCCGCGCCGGGTCTCGATCACGTCGGGCTCACCTGCGGCGGTCAGCTTGCGTCGCACGTAGCGCACGGAGGTCTGCACGACGTTGCTGAAGCCGTCGTAGTTGCTGTCCCACGCGTGGTCGATGAGCTCGCTGCTGCTGACGATCCGGCCGGCGTTGCGCATCAGGTACTCGAGCACGGCGTACTCCTTCGCGGTCAGGGGGATCTCGCGCCCGCCGCGCGTCGCCGTGCGGGTCGCCGGGTCGAGGCTCACCCCCTGCGCAGTCAGAACGGGTGCGTGCGCGTGCGGCGCGCGCCGCAGCAGGGCTCTCACCCGAGCGAGCAACTCGGCGACGTGAAAGGGCTTGACGACATAGTCGTCGGCACCCGCGTCGAGGCCCTCGACCTTCGTGCGCATCCCGTCGAGGGCGGTCAGCATGAGCACGGGGACGCCGGTGTCGAGGGCGCGGATCCGGCGGCAGACGGTCATGCCGCCGCCCTCGAGCCCGGGGAGCATGAGGTCGAGCACGACCAGGTCGTAGCTCGGATCGATCTCGTAGGCCTCGAGACCCGAGCCCGCGTCGTGGGAGACGTCGACGGCGTACCCGGCCTCGGCGAGCGTGCGGCGCACCATGTCGGCGAGCCGTGCGTCGTCCTCGACGACCAGGATCTTCATCGCCGCCTCCCCGAGAGAGTCCGGATCAGTCTGCCACCTCGCCGGTGCCGACCCCCTTGGTCGCCGTCGCCACCGCCGGGGCGAGATCGGTCGCGCTCACCTCGATGGTGAAGTCCACCTGGTTGGTCGAGCTGCGGTACAGACTGAAGCGGTTCTCGGGGTAGTGCCCGGTGCCCGTGCCGTTGTCGAAGTAGATCGTCGTCTCGGTGCCGGCGTCGATCGTGAGCCCGCCGAGGTCCTGGTAGTACGACTCCGACTGTCCGGTGGTCGCGTCGGTCATCGTGTAGAAGACCTCGAGCCCGGTCGCGGCACTCGCCGAATCGTTGCGGATCGTGAGTTCGAGCTGGTCGTTCAGGGCTCCACCGGTCGCCGGGTCGACGTTGTCTTCGACCGCGGCGTAGGTCACGGACAGGCCCGGCGCCGTGCTCGCGTTCGTGATGGGGTTCGCGTCGACCGGCAGCACGGTTCCATCGGTAGCGGTGCCGGCCGAGCTCGACGCCGCGGGCGCCGACGGACCGGACGGGGTCGCCGCGCATCCGGCGATGCCGCCGAGCGCGAGGGTGGTGACGATCGCCACGGTGGCGAGGCGGTGGATTCTCATGAGTCTCTCCTCTGGAGTGTCCGACGGGTGGTGGTGAGCGCCGCGCCGACGGTCACGAGGGCCGTCGCGGCGACGAGGGTGAGCGCGTAGGGCCACATGTCGGCCCACACCGCGCTCAGCGGCTGCTGGTTGTACTGGTCCTTGATGCCGAGGAACGCGAACGCGAGTCGCTCGGTGTGCTTCTCGATCGACGACACCTCGATGGCGTTGCGGACGCCGTCGAAGCCGGCGAAATGCGCCATGACCGACAGCTCGTCGGTCCGCTGGATCTGCAGGGCCGCGAAGAGACCGCCGGGCACCTGGTTGTCGGGGTCCATCGTGTCGCCGATCTGCGGGAGGATCAGCACGACGACCAGCCACACGGCCACGGCCACGATGAGCCCTGTGCTGGGGCGTCGCGCGAGCGCGGTGATGCCGATCGCGACGGCCGACCAGAACACGAGATAGAGCCAGAGCACGACGGTCGCCAGCGCGATGCCGCGCAGCTCGTAGAGTCCGATCGACGCGCCACCGACGGTTGCGAGCGCGATCGTCTCCACCACCGCGAGGCTGATGACGACGATCCCCCACACGGCCGACAGCCCGAGCAGTTTGCCGAGACCCAGCGAGAAGCGCCCGATCGGTCGGCTGAGCACGAGGTCGAGGGTGCCGCGCCGCCGCTCCGCCGCGACGGAGCCGTAGCCGACCACGATCGCGAAGAGGGCGCCGAGCACCTCGACGTACTCGACCGCGCCGCGCAGCAGTTGCATCGGGAACAGGCGTGGGGCGGCGGGAGGAGTCGAGCTGCCCGAGGCGAGCAACTGCGAGACATAGGCGGTGTAGGCGTCCAACTCGGTGCGGAACGCCGCCGCGGCGACGACGACCGAGACGATGCTCGCGAGCGCGAGGAAGGCGATGAGCACGAGGAGGAGCGGATCGCGGCGGCGCTCACGGATCTCGCGGCCCGCGATCACCAGCAGGTCAGTCATCGAGAGCCCTCCTCAGGCTGCGGCGCGAGGTCACGCCGACGACCGCGAACATCCCGATCAGGACGGTGAGCAGGATCATCACGGCGAGTGCCGCGGAGCCTGAGGCGGACGGATCCTGCAGCAGGTACGCGCCGACGCGCTTGTACTGCTCGGTGATCGCCAGCGGTCCCGTGATCGCGGAGGCGAGGTCGAATCCACCGCCCGTCGCCGCGACCGAGGGCACCGGGTTGAGCAGGGCGATCGGGCGGGCGGCGGTGCCGACCTGCGGGAGCACGAAGGTGATCGCGCTCCACACCAGGATCGGCGCGAGCAGGGCCGCCGTCTCGTGGCGGCTGTGTACGCCGCCGAGGATGCCGGCGCCGACGAAGGCCATGAGCAGCACCCACGAGATCCCGCCGAAGCCGACGATGCGCAGCGTCTCGTCCGCGCTCAGGGGACCCCCGGTGATCGCGGCGATGACGACCCACGACGCGGCGAGGCTCACCGCGAGCGCGACGAGGACGACGATCCCCAGCCCGGCGAACTGCCCCAGCAGTCGGGAGACGGCCGAGACCGGCCGGGTGAGCACGAGGTCGCTGGTGCGCATCCGGCGGTCGCGGAGGCCGGCCTCCGTGCCCAGCACGATCGCCATGAGGCAGCCGATCAGCACGACGTAGATCGCCGAATTGCGCGCGAAGTAGAGCGGTGACGCCCCCGAGAACGGATTCGGCGCGGAGGTCATGCCCGCCGCGCGGATCTGCTCGTAGACGTCGGTGACGGTGCGCGTGGTGATCCACCCGATCACCGCCGAGGCGAGCACCAACGCGACGAAGACGATCACCAGGATCGACGCCGTGCGCGAGCGACGGGTCGCGAGCAGCTCGTGCCGCGCGCTGACGAGGAACCCGTTCACGACGCCACCGCGGCGTCGAGTCGGAAGTAGATCTCCTCGAGCGACTCCTCGCCCGGGAAGCGGCGGAGGGTCGCGTCGAGGGTGTCGTGGTGCACGAGCCGGCCCTGGCGCAGGATCCCGATGCTCGTGCAGGTCTTCGTCACCTCGGACAGCAGGTGGGTGTTCATGAACACCGTCATGCCGAGCTCCGCGTTGAGCCGCACGATCAGGTCGCGCAGCGAGCGGACGCCGACCGGGTCGAGCCCCGAGGTCGGCTCGTCGAGGAAGAGCACCTCGGGTTGGTGCAGGATCGCCTGGGCGATCCCGACTCGCTGGCGCATCCCCTTGCTGAAGGTGCCGACCTTCTCGCGGTCGTGGCCGGTGAAGTCGACGAGTTCGAGCACCTCGGCGATCCGCGGATCCGGGCGTCGAAGGCCGGAGAGCCGGGCGAAGAAGCGCAGGTTCTCGAGCACCGTCAGGTCGTCGTAGAACCGGACGTTCTCGGGCAGGTAGCCGATCGAGCGCCGCACGACATCCGCCCGTCGGGCGACCGAGCGGCCGACGATCTCGGCATCGCCGCCGGTCGGCGCGAGGAGGGTCGTGAGCAGCGACACAGTGGTCGTCTTGCCCGCGCCGTTATGGCCGAGCAGGCCGAAGACCTCGCCGCGACGGACGTCGAGATCGAGGCGGTCGAGCGCCCGGCGGCCTCCGTAGGACTTCGACAGCTCGAAGGTGCGGATCGCGAAATCGGTCATGGCCCCGACGCTAGGAAGGCGCCGATGAGATCAGGATGAGAGGGTCGGTGACCGACTCCGGTGACTCCGCTAGGCGCGAGGCTCGGCGGCCTCCTCGCGCGCCGCGCGCCACACCTCGCGGGCCGCATCGACGTTCATGAGCCCGATCGCGATGCCCACGACGATGTCGGGCCACCCGCTCGGCCACCACAGCGTCACGATCGCTGCACCGATGATCGCGAGGTTCGCGAGGGCGTCGTTGCGCGCCGAGAGCCACGCGGCGCGCGCGAGGCTGCCGCCGTGCGCGCGGTGGCGCACGAGGATCACCGCGCACACGACGTTGACGACGAGCGCTCCGAACGCCGCGATCCCGAGCGGGGCGACCTCCGGCGGTGCCGGGTCAAGGATCTTCACCACCGCGAGCACGATCGTCGCGACCGCCGGCACGAGAATCACGAACGCGAGTGCCGATCCGACCCGCGCACGGGCGCGCACCGACCACGCGAGCGAGAAGAAGATCAGCAGATTGACCGAGGTGTCCTCGAGGAAGTCGACCGAGTCGGCCAGCAGCGACACCGATCCGATCGCGGTGGCGACGACGACCTCGACGAGGAAGTAGGCGCCGTTGAGGACGGCGACGAGGAGAACCGCGCGGCGGAGTCCGTCGGTGGGGGTCACGGCTCTCAGGCTAGGCGGGGCGTCGCGGTGGCGTGCCAGACGGGCACGACGGTGGGCCCGGTGGGGCTCGAACCCACGACCAGCGGATTAAAAGTCCGACGCTCTACCGACTGAGCTACAGGCCCGTCGGACCAGGATAGGCGCGCGGTCGGCCGCGAGTCCGCGCCCGGCGCGGCCGCGGCGCCGGAGCGCGCGGGCCCCGACCGACGGGTGCCTGCCCACGCCGAACGGCCCCCGCGTCGCGCGAGGGCCGTTCGAGGGAGCCGGATCCGGGCGGGCTGGGAGAGGCGCCCGGATCCGGCGGATCGGTGGGTCAGCCCGCCGACGGCGGGAGGAGCACCGAGTCGATCAGGTAGACCGTCGCGTTCGCGGTGTGCACGCCGCCGCAGATCACGTTGGCGTCGTTCACGGTCATCATGTCGACGGTGCCGCCGATGGTCACGTCCTCACCCTCGACCGTGGTCTGGGTCGTACCCACGAGGTCCGAGGGCAGGATCTGCCCGGGCACCACGTGGTACGTGAGGATCGTGGTCAGCAGACCCGCGTTCGCCGGGTCCTTGAGGGACTCGACGGTCGCCGGGTCGAGCTTCGCGAACGCGTCATCGACCGGCGCGAACACGGTGAACTCGCCGCCGTTGAGCGTGTCGACGAGGTTCACGTCGGGGTTGAGCTGCCCCGAGACCGCGGCGACCAGGGTGGTCAGCAGCGGGTTGGAGCTCGCCGCGTTCGCGACCGGGGCCTCCGCCATGCCGTCGATCGAGCCGGAGCCGTCGGGCACCTGCTCGGCGTACGCCATGCAGCCGGGGCCGACGAGGTCGGCGTACTGCGGACCCGACATGTCCATCGGCTCCTCGGTCATCGGCGTCGTCGGCTCCGACGACTCCTCGGCGGCGGGGGCGGTGCAGGCCGACAGGCCGAGCACCACGAGCGCCGAGAGGGCGATCGCTGCGGCGCCGTGCTTCTTCTGAACTCGCATGGGACTTCTCCTCCGGTGTGGATGGGTGTGTCGTGCGGGTCCGGCCGGATCCCGTTCGGCGTCGGGATGAACCCGTCGCGTCGCAAGGGCCTTCGGAACGCGGCGGCGGGGGGATGGGTGCGGTCGGGGGCGTTCAGCGCATTGCCAGATTCGGGGGATCCGCGCGCGCCTTCGGCCACGTTCGGGTAACGACACGCCGCTCGCGTGCGCGGTAGCACGGGGTCCGCGATCCGACAAGCCCCCGCGACCGCCGTCGGCTCCGTGTTCTGCTCGATGACGTCAGCCGAGACCGGGTCGCGACCGCCGCGCACCGGCAGGGGGAAGGAAGGCGACATGTCCCAGCACCGAGCCGGCCGCTCCGCCGGCGCCGCGCGTCATCTCACGCCGGTCGACGCCCGCCCGGTCGCGGCCGCCCGCTCGGCCGAGACCGGCAGCGCCTCCACCGTCGCCACCCTGCAGAGCTGGATCGCGGGCCTGCCCCGCCGCCGTTCGCCCCGTCGGGCGCGCCGCACCTTCGAGCCGGTCCGCTCGGCCGCCTGAGCGGCGGCCGCGGCTCGCGCCTACCCTGGAGCCATGGCCGACCACCACAAACCCGCGCTCTTCGGCGGCCGCGAGTTCGAGGCCTTCGCCGGCAGCGAGGATCCCGCCGCCGTCACGCGCATGGCGCACGAGTCCGCCGCGGCGCTGCTCGCCCGTGCCCGGTCGAGCGCCGACCCTGCGGTCGTCGACCGGCTGGTTCGCTTCACCGACGAGCACGGCATCGACGCCATCGCCGAGCTCTGGGCGCAGGCCTCCGAGCACTCGCTCCCCGGGGCGCTCTGGCGCCTCTACCTCGTGCGGCTCATGATCCGCACCGATCCAGAGGGGGTCGCGCAGCTGTTCCAGCGCGGCACCGAGGTGCTCCCGACGATCGACCAGGTCGTCGCGGGCGCCCCGACGCCCGCCGGGCCGCAGGAGGTCACCGAGCTCATCGACCGGATCCTGCGGGGCGTCTTCGACGGCGATCTCGCCCTCGCCCTCGACCGCGCCGCGAGCTTCTGCCGCCTCGCCGCGGCGGGCGCCGCCGACGTCGCCGCCGATCAGGAGGGCCCCGCACCCGAGCGCGCGCGGGAGTTCACGACGCGCGCGCTGCGGCTCACGACGATCGGGCAGGAGCTCGCCCAGTGCGCGCGTCTGGCCCGCGACGACGCCCTCGACTGACGGCGTTGGCCACCGCGCCGACGACCACCCCGATCGCGACTCCGAGGGTGTTGGCGACGAGGTCGCGCGGGTCGGAGGCGCGATCCGGCAGCGGCAGCTGCAGCACCTCGATCGCGAACGAGAAGGCGGCCCCGAGCGGCAGCACGGCAGGCCCGGCCAGCCGCCGGCGCTCTCGCCGGCTCGGCGGTGGTCAGGGCGCGGGCTGCTCCGCCACCGGGTGCGGGCCGGCCGCCGGGTGCTGCTCGGCCGTCGGCTGCTCCTCGGCTGCCGGGTGCTCGTCGGTCGCGCGCGAGTTCGTCAGGGTGAGCGCGCCCCACACGGCGAGCACGCCGACCACGACCGCGAGCGCCGCGAAGATCACCCGCTCGCCGGCGAAGTACGAGGCCACCAGGTCGGGGCTCCAGGCGCCGTCGGGCAGCACGGTCGTCACGAGTGCGGCGATGAGGGTGCCGACCGCCGCGGTGCCGACGCTCGTGCCGACCTCCTGGGCGGTGTCGTTGAGGGCCGCCCCCATGGAGGTGCGGTTCGCGGGCATGGCGCCGACGAGGGCGACCGCGCAGATCGTCATCACGGTGCGCAGGCCGATCGTCATGACGATCATCGCGATCGCGATCGCGAGGTAGCCGTGCTCCACGCCCCAGGCCATCGCGGCCAGGCCCGCCACGAGGAAGACCGCCCCGACGACGGCCGCGGCGCGGTGACCGAACCGCCTCGCGAGGGCTTCGGAGATCGGTGTCGCGGCGAGCATCGTGCCGATGATCGGCAGGTTGGCGAGTCCGGCGTGCAGGGGGCTCCATCCCCACGCGTATTGGAAATGCAGGATCAGGGTGAACATGACGCCCGTCATCGCGATCGAGGTGCCGATCTGGGCGATCGTCGCTCCGCGCACCGTCCCGTCGCGGAACAGCGACAGATCCAGCATGGGCGCGGCGGCGGTGCGCTCGCGCGCGACGAACGCGATCGCCCCCAGGATCGCGCCGGCGGCGGATCCGATCGTCAGGGGGGAGAGCCATCCGTTCTCGACGGCGCTCGTGAAGGTGAAGCACGCCGCGGCGATCGAGAGGATGCTGAGCGCCGCCCCGGCGAGATCGAGCCGGTCGCGGGTGAGCCCCTCGGCGCGATCGGGGGCGACGCCGAACCGCACCCCGAGGGCGGCGACGAGCGCGATCGGCGCGTTGACGAGCAGCAGCCAGTGCCAGGAGAAGTGTGCGAGCGCGGTGCCGCCGAGCAGGGGCCCGAGCACGAAGCCCGACATGCCGACGACGATCATGACGGTCATCGCCCGCATGCGCAGCGTCGCGTCGTCGAAGAGCCGGAACACGAGCGAGTTGGTGATGGGCGCCATCGCGGCGGCCGCGACGCCGAGAGCGGCCCGCAGGGCGATGAGCTCCGCGGTGGTGCTGACCAGGAGCACGCCCAGGCTCACGAGACCGAAGAGCGCGAGCCCGATCTGCAGCACGCGGCGGCGCCCGAAGCGGTCGGCGACGGATCCCGCCGTGAGCAGCAGGCCTCCGAACGTCAGTGAGTACGCGCCGCTCACCCACTGCAGCGAGGTCGTGTCGCCGCCGAGGTCGCGCCCGATGCTCGGCAGCGCGATCGACATCAGGGTGTTGTCGACCATCTCGACGAAGAAGGCGAGGCAGAGCGCGGCGAGCGGCAACCAGGCCGCACGGAGCGAGGGGTAGACGCGGTCGGTCTCGGGGGCGGTGACGGCGCTCATGGGGTCACTCCTTTCTCGAACAGCGTTCGATGATCGAACAACGTTCGGTAATATCGAACGGTGTTCGATAAATCGCAAGGCCGTCCGACGCTGTGGTGGGATGGGGCCATGCCGATGCGCGAGGGACGCGCCGCCTCGCCCGGAGCCGGGGGCGGTCGCGCACGAACCCGCGCCTCCCACTCGCGGGAGTCGGTTCTCGCCGAGGCGGTGCGTCTCCTCGACGAGGCGGGCGCGGCCGGTCTCACGATCCGCGCCCTCGCGGCGCGGCTCGGCGGGGGCCCGGCCAGCATCTACTGGTACGTCTCCGGCCGCGACGAGCTGCTCGACCTCGCGGCGGACTCGGTGCTGGCGGGAGTGCTCGACGCCGTGCGCGCCGTGGGCGAGGGCGATCCGATCGACGACCTGCGCACGATCGGCGAGACGCTGTTCGACGCGATCGTGGATCGCCCCTGGCTCGGCGCCTACGCCCTGCGCGACACCGGCACCCAGCCGCACTCGCTGCGGCTCTACGAGAAGATCGGCGAGCAGACGCTGCGGCTCGCACTGACGCCGACGCAGCGCTTCCACGCCACCTCCGCCGTCGTCGGCTTCGTCATCGGCACCGCCGCCGACATGGGGCAGGAACTTCCGGAGGTCGTCGCCTCCGGCCAGATGGATCGCGAGGAGTACCTCGCGCAGGCGACCGCCGAGTGGCGCGCCCTCGACGAGGGCGAGTTCCCCTTCATCCACCACGTCGTCGACGAGTTCGCGCGCCACACCGACCGCGGCCAGTTCCGCGCCGGCCTCGACCTGCTGCTCGCGGGCATCCGGCTGCAGGCCGGGGCCTGAGGCGCGAGAAGTCGCACCGACGCCCGGAAATCCGCGCGTCGGTGCGACTTCTCGACGCCGACCTCGGGGGTGCCGACGTCAGTCCTCGGCGGGCGCGGCCTTCATCTTGTCGGCGATGATGTCCATCACGGTCGTGTCGGCGAGCGTCGTGGTGTCGCCGATGTCGCGGCCCTCCGCCACGTCGCGCAGCAGCCGGCGCATGATCTTGCCCGAGCGGGTCTTGGGCAGCTCGGCGACGATGAAGACGTCGCGCGGGCGGGCGATGGCCCCGATCTGCTGGCCGACGTGCGCGCGCAGCAGGTCGGGCGCATCCACCGCCATCTCGTCGGCGAAGCGGCTCTTCAGGATCACGAAGGCCACGACCGCCTGACCGGTCGTCTCGTCCGACGCGCCCACCACCGCGGCCTCCGCCACCGAGGGGTGCGCGACGAGCGCCGACTCGATCTCGGCGGTCGACAGCCGGTGGCCGGAGACGTTCATGACGTCGTCGACGCGGCCCAGCAGCCAGAGGTCGCCGTCCTCGTCGGTGCGGGCGCCGTCACCGGCGAAGTACGCGGGCCCGCCGGCCTGCGAGCCGGGCACGCCGTTCGGGAACTTCGACCAGTAGGTCTCGACGTAGCGATCCATGTCGCCCCAGATGCCGCGCAGCATGCTCGGCCACGGCTCGGTGATCGACAGCAGTCCGCCGGCGCCGCGCGCGAGCGGCTCGCCGTCCTCGGCGAGCACCGCGAGCGAGATGCCGGGCAGCGCCTTCTGGGCGCTCCCCGGCTTGAGGTCGGTGATGCCCGGCAGCGGGCTCACCATGATCGCGCCGGTCTCGGTCTGCCACCAGGTGTCGACGATCGGCGCGGTGCCGCCGCCGATGACGTCGTGGTACCAGATCCACGCCTCGGGGTTGATGGGCTCGCCCACCGTGCCGAGCACGCGGATGCTCGAGAGGTCGAAGCCCTGCGGGATCTCGCGGCCGGCCTTCATGAACGAGCGGATCGCGGTCGGCGCCGTGTAGAAGATGCTCACCCCGTACTTCTGGATGAGCTCCCACCATCGGCCCGGGTGCGGCGTGTCGGGGGTGCCCTCGTACATCACCTGCGTCGCGCCGTTCGCGAGCGGGCCGTACACGACGTAGCTGTGGCCGGTGATCCAGCCGATGTCGGCCGTGCACCAGTAGACGTCGGTCTCGGGGTGCAGGTCGAAGACGTTGCGGTGGGTGAAGGCCGCCTGGGTGAGGTAGCCGCCGGAGGTGTGCAGGATCCCCTTCGGCTTCCCGGTGGTGCCCGAGGTGTAGAGGATGAACAGCGGCGTCTCGGCCTCGAACGCCTCCGGCTCGTGCTCCTCGCTCGCGCCGCCGACGGCCTCGTGCCACCAGAGGTCGCGGCCCTCGTGCCAGGCGACCTCGTTCTCGCCGCGCTGGACGACGAGCACGTGCTCGACGGTCTCGGCCGGGCCGTCGTACTCGGCGGCGTTCTCGAAGCCGGCGAGCGCCGAGTCGACGGTCGGCTTGAGCGGGAACACCTTGCCCTTGCGCCACCCGCCGTCGGCGGTGATGACGAGCTTGGCCTGGGCGTCGTCGATGCGCGCGCGCAGGCTCTCGGCGCTGAATCCGCCGAAGACGACCGAGTGGATCGCGCCCAGCCGCGCGCACGCGAGCATCGCGATCGCCGCCTCGGGGATCATCGGCAGGTAGATCGCGACCCGGTCGCCCTTCCCGACGCCGAGCGCGGCGAGCGCGTTCGCGGCCTTCTTCACCTCGGTGGTGAGCTCGGCGTAGCTGAGGGTGCGAGTGTCGCCGGGCTCGCCCTCCCAATGGATCGCGACCCGGTCGCCGTTGCCGGCCGCGACGTGGCGGTCGAGGCAGTTCTCGGCCACGTTGAGCGTGCCGTCGGCGAACCAGCGCGCGACGGGGGCCCCCGACCAATCGAGGGTCTCGGCGAAGGGGGTGCGCCAGGTCAGCAGCTCGCGCGAGCGGTTCGCCCAGAAACCGAGGCGATCGGCGGCCGCGGTGTCGTAGATGCCGGGCTTCGCGATCGCGTTCGCGGCGAACTCCGGGCTCGGCGGGAAGTGGCGGTTCTCGTGCAGGAGGCTCTCGATCGAGGTCGAGTCGGCAGCGGGGGTCGTCGAGTCGGTCATGGACGTCGTCATCCTCAGGGTCGATTCCGCGGCCGGGCCTGGACGGTCGCGGGGCGGTTTCGAACGGACCGATCCTAGCCCTCGACGGGGGCCGCGCGAGCGCCGTGCCGCCGCCGCGCGGTCGCGCCCCCGGCTGCTGCAGGGTCGTCGTGACGGTCTTCTCGGGACCGGATCGCGACGGGCCGTGGCGGTCGTTGCGGTGCCCCCCGTTTCGGGTACACTCGGGGCCACGTCGAGTGCATTCTCGGCCGACGGCGCCCGCGATTCCCCCCAATTGATGGCGGTCACCGTTGTGGCGGCGCCCGTTCCCCCCAATGGGCGCCGCCCCTCTTCGTTAAAGGCGCTGGCGCTTCCGGTTCGGGCGCCGCACCCCGTCCTCGCCGCGCCCCTCCTCCCCATGCCCCGCGAGCGTGCGCGATCCCGGCCGCGCCGACGTGCCGTGCCCGCGGAAGCGGCCGCGCAGCATGCTCGACCGGTGGCCGAGCCGCCTCCCTTCGTCGCCCGACCGGTCGCGCGCGAGCACCGCGAGCCGGCCGGACCGCCGCCCGTCCCGCCGACGTCCCGGTCGCCCTCCGATGCTCGGTCGGGTGCTCCCCCGATCCCGCCGCTCGGGCGCGAGGAGCACGCGGATCCGGCGCTCGAGGCCGGCCCGCTCGCCCCGCTGCTGGCCGATCCGACGGTCACCGACGTCTTCCTCAACCCCGACGGGAGCGTCTGGGTCGACCGCGGCGCGGGGCTCGTCGCCGAGGCGGGGCTGCGCATCCCGCGGGACGAGGCCGCCGAACTCGCGGTGCGCCTCGTCTCGCTCGGCGGTCGGCACCTCGACGAGGCGACCCCCGCCGTCGACGTGCGCCTCGGCACCGGTCGGCGCGTGCACGCGGTGCTGCCGCCGGTGTCGCCCGGCGGGCCGGCGGTGTCGATCCGCCTCGCGCGCCGCGAGCAGCTGTCGCTCGACGACCTCGTCGACGCGGGGACGGTGACGAATCGCGATGCCGAGCACCTGCGCGCGCTCGTCGCCCGGCGCGCCAACCTGCTCGTCACCGGCGCCGGGGGCTCAGGCAAGACGACGCTGCTCGCCGCGCTGCTCGCCGAGGTTCCGCCGGACGAGCGCATCCTCGTGCTCGAAGACGTCGCCGAGCTGCGCATCGACCACCCGCACGTGGTCGCGCTCGAGGCGCGGCAGGCGAACCTCGAAGGGGCCGGGGCGGTGCCGCTCGAGCGCCTCGTGCGCGAGGCGCTGCGCATGCGGCCCGACCGACTCGTCGTCGGGGAGTGCCGCGGCGCGGAGCTGCGCGAGCTGCTCGCCGCGCTCAACACCGGCCACGACGGCGGGGCGGGCACGCTGCACGCGAACTCGCTCGCCGACGTGCCGGCGCGGCTCGAGGCCCTCGGCGCACTCGCGGGGCTCGCACCCGACGCCCTCGCGCGCCAGGCGATCAGCGCGCTGGATGCGGTGGTGCACCTCGAGCGTCGCGGCGGCCTCCGCCGGGTGGTCGCCATCGGCGAGGTCGTGCTCGACGCGGCGGGGCGACTGGCCGTGCGCGCCGGGGCCGGAGAGGAGCGCGCCGCGTGAGCGCCCCCGATCCCGCCGACGCCTTCGACGAGGCGGCCGAGCAGGTGCAGCGCCTCGCCGTGCTGCTCGAGGCGGGCGTCGCCCCCGTCTCGGCGTGGCGGCACGTCGGCGAGGAGGCGGCGTCCGGCCCGTCCTTCGAGGTCGCCACCGCGGCGCCGCGGCCCGACGATCTCGTCGAGCGGATCACCGGGGCGGCCCGCGCCCGCGCCGGTCCGCTCGGGGAGGCCTGGGGCGCGGTCGCGCTCGCCTGGCGGGTCGCGGCCGTCGCGGGAGCTCCGCTCGCCCCGACCCTCGCCGAGCTCGCCGACGTGCTGCGCGACCTCGGCGAGTCCTCGCGCGAGGTCGCCATCGCCCTCGCCGGGCCGCGGGCGACCGCCCGGATCGTGCTCGCGCTCCCCGCGGTCGGGCTCGGGTTCGGCCTGCTGCTCGGCGTCGACGTCGTCGGCACCCTGTTCGCGACCCTGCCGGGGGCCATCTGCCTGCTGCTGGGCGCGGCGCTCGTCGTCGCCGGGTGGCGCTGGAACTCCGCGCTCCTGCGCCGCGCCCGCGAGGTCGACCCGGCAGCTGGCCTCGAGCTCGACCTGCTCGCGATCGCCCTCGCCGGCGGCTCCGCGCCCGAACGGGCGACCGCCGTGGTCGACGAAGCGCTGCTCGAGCACGGGCGGGCGGCTCTCGGCGCCACCGCCACCCGGCATCTCGACTTCGCGCGCCGGGCGGGCGTGCCGGTCGCGGCTCTGCTGCGGGCCGAGTCGCGCGCGGAGCGTCGTCGGGCGCGCGCGGCGGCCCGCATTCGAGCGGCGCGGCTCGGCACCCAGCTGCTGCTGCCGCTCGGGGCCTGCCTGCTGCCCGCGTTCGTGCTGCTCGGGGTCGTGCCGCTCCTGCTGGGCATCCTCGACGACGCGCTGTCGGGGTTCTGACCCGCGCGTCGTCAGGGGGTGCCGCGGACGCGAGCGCCGCTCCTCCCCAGGCAGCGCCGGGCGCGGCGCGCCGCCGTCGGCGGCCGTGGGGGCCGCCGGGCGGTCGGCGCTCACGAGACTCGACGCGTTCGTGCCGTCCGACCCCGATCCGGAGGATCCGATGTCCCGACTGACCCGCCCGTTCCGACCGACCACGCCCCGCTCCGCCGCGCGCCTCGCCGCGATCCGTGCGGCGCTCCCCGCGCCGGGCGCCGCCCTCGCCGCGCGTCTCGGCACCGTGCTCGCGCGATCCCCGCTGGCACGGGGTCTGCGCGACGACACCGGAGCCGCGACCGCCGAGTACGCGGTCGTCATCATGGCCGCGGTCGGCTTCGCCGGGCTGCTCGTCGTGATCCTCAAATCGGGCGAGGTGCAGTCGCTCCTCACCGGGATCGTGCGGGATGCCCTGCAGTCCGCCGGCTGACGTCACGGACGGCGTGGTGTCGGCCGGCAGATCGTCGCGACGGCGCCGCCGGCGGCGCCCACCGCACCGGTCGCGCCCGCAGCGCCGACCGGGCGACGACGGCAGCACGACCGCCGAATTCGCGATCGCGCTCCCCGGCGTGCTTCTCGTGCTGCTCGCGGCGCTCGCCGCGGTGCAGCTCGGGGCGCTCCAGGTGCGCGCGCAGGACGCGGCGGCCGACGCCGCGCGCGACCTCGCTCGCGGCGAGAGCCACGGAACCGCGGCGGCGCACGCGGGTCCGCTGCCCGACCTGCGGCTCGACTCCTGGCGCAGCGGTGGGCTCGTGTGCGCACGGGTCTCGGCGGCGCCGCCCGGCGTCGTCGGTCTCGCGCGCATCCGCGTGGCGGGGGAGAGCTGTGCGCTCGCCGACGGGGGCTGACCACGTTCGGTCACGCCCGCGTCTCGACGATTGCGGATCCGGCGCGGTCCTCGCGCTCGCCGTCACGGCGGCCGTGCTGATCGTCGCCCTCGCGGCGGTCGGTCTCGCCGCGGGTCTCGCCGCGCGCCAGCGCATCGTCGGGGCCGCCGACCAGGTCGCCCTCGCGGCGGCGGACGCGTCGCGGGGGATCGTCGGCGGATCCCCGTGCGACCGGGCGCGCGAGCTCGCCACCGCGAACCGGGCGGCGCTCGCCGCATGCCGGGTGGACGGCTGGGTCGTGACGGTCACGGTCACGGGGTCGTTCGCAGGCATCCCGCTGACCGCGACCTCGACCGCCGGGCCGCCGCCGTGAGCCGGCAGTCCTCGGTCGGCGGAACCGGCCGCCGCACTCAGCCGGCGACCAGAGTGCGGTCCGGCCGTCATCGCCCGAGGATCGGCACTATGTCGTCGGCGGCCGGCGCGAGAATGGCCCGGTGACGCGACGCGGCCTCCTCCTGTTCCTGGCGCTCGGGGTCGCATGGGGCATCCCCTACCTCTTCATCAAGATCGCGGTCGCCGAACTGGAGCCCGCGATGGTCGTCCTCGCGAGGTCGGGGCTCGCGGCCCTCCTGCTGCTGCCGATCGCCCTGTTCCGGCGCGAGGTGGGGCCGCTGCTGCGCCACTGGAAGCCGCTGCTGGTCTACACGCTCGTCGAGATCGTGCTGCCGTGGTACTTCCTGAGCTCCGCGGAGCAGCGGCTGCCCAGCTCGACCGCCGGGCTGCTGCTCGCCGCGGTACCGCTCGCCGGGGTGGGCATCGCCGTGATCCTCGGCCGGCCGGCCCGGTTCGCGTGGTTCAACTGGCTGGGCATCGCGGCCGGCATGCTCGGGGTGGCCGCGCTCGTCGGACTCGACATCGCGGGATCCGACCTGATCGCCGTGGCCGAGCTGTCGGTGACGGTCGTGGGTTACGCGCTGGGGCCGGCGATCCTCAGCCGCTGGATGCCCGACGTGCCCGGAGTCGGCCTGACCGCGGTCTCGCTCGCGATCACCGCGATCGTCTACCTGCCGGTCGTCGCGCTCACCGGAGCCTTCCCGTCGGCGTGGCCGTCGAGCTCGACGATCATCGCCGTCGTCGTGCTGGCGGTGGTGTGCAGCGCCCTCGCGTTCGTGCTCATGGTGGCGCTGATTGGCGAGATCGGACCGGTGCGGGCGACCGCCATCACCTACCTCAACCCCGCGGTCGCGATCGCGGCCGGCGCGCTCGTACTCGGGGAGGCGATCACGGTCTGGACGATCGTCGGCTTCGTGCTCGTGATCGGCGGGTCGTTCCTCGTCACCCGCCGGCGCGGCGAGGCGGAGCCGGCCGTGCTGCCCTCACCCGGGGCGGCGGCCGCCGTGGAGGAGGCCACCGCCGGCGACCCCTAGCCGCCGAACAGCGCCGCGAGCGCGGCGGTGTCGAGCACGTGCCAGTGCTCGGCGATGCGGCCGTCGGCGACGCGGTAGGTGTCGTGGAAGGCGACCGTGGGCGATCCGCCCGCCGGCACGAGGTCGGAGCGCACCGTCACGAGGTCGCCCGCCGCGACCGCGAGGGTGGGCACGAACGCGCCGCCGGGCAACCCCCCCCACATGCCCTCGAGCTTCGCGCGCACCCCGTCGCGGCGGGTGTCCTCGCCGTAAGGGTCGTGGTCGAGGTAGTCCTCGGCGACGAGCCGCTCGACCGCGTCGAGGTCGTAGGGCGGTCGCAGCGCGGCGGCGAAGAAGGCGAGCACCGCCTCCGCGTTCGCACGGGCGGAGTCGGTGTCGGCGACGACGCGGGCCTCAGTCATGCCCGCGATCCTGCCGAATTCCGCGCACCGGCGCGACCGTGCGGTCCACTCGAGATATGTCACGCGGCGAACCCACCGCCACGCCCCGGGACCTCCGTCCGCAGGATTCCGCGCGTTCTCTCTTATATGGTGACCCTTCGGACGGAAGGAGACCGGTGGCCGAGGGACGCAAGCTCGTCATCGTGGAGTCGCCCGCGAAGGCGAAGACCATCGCGCAGTACCTCGGCGACGGCTACGAGGTGCAGGCCTCGGTCGGGCACATCCGCGACCTGGTCGAGCCGAAGAACCTCCCGCCCGAGCTCAAGAAGGGCCCGATGGGCAAGTTCTCGATCGACGTCGAGAACGGATTCGCCCCGTACTACGTGGTGAGCGACGCGAAGAAGCGCACCGTCACCGACCTCAAGAAGGCCCTCAAGGACGCCGACGAGCTCTACCTCGCAACGGATGAGGATCGCGAGGGCGAGGCCATCGCGTGGCACCTGCTCGAGGTGCTGAAGCCGAAGGTGCCCGTGAAGCGCATGGTGTTCCACGAGATCACCAAGGACGCGATCGAGGCCGCCAAGAACGCGCCGCGCGAGCTCGACACCGCGCTCGTCGACGCGCAGGAGACCCGGCGCATCCTCGACCGGCTCTACGGCTACGAGGTCAGCCCCGTGCTGTGGCGCAAGGTCGGCCCCGGCCTCAGCGCCGGCCGCGTGCAGTCGGCCGCGACGCGCCTCGTCGTCGACCGCGAGCGCGAGCGTCTCGCCTTCATCGCCGCGAGCTACTGGGATCTCACGATCGAGGTCGGCCCCGAGGCCGGCACCGAGCATGCCGCAACCCGCTTCGAGGCGCGCCTCGCCCGGCTCGACGGCACCCGCGTCGCGAGCGGCCGCGACTTCGACGACCGCGGCGCGCTCAAGGCCGAGGCCGTCGCCCTCGACGAGACGGCGGCCGAGGCGATCGCGGCCGCGCTGCGCGGGCCCGACGCGGCCCTGTCGGTGCTCGGCGTCGAGTCCAAGCCCTACACCCGTCGCCCGGCGGCGCCCTTCACGACGAGCACCCTGCAGCAGGAGGCGGCGCGCAAGCTGCGCTTCAGCGCGCGCCAGACGATGAGCGTCGCGCAGGGGCTCTACGAGAACGGCTACATCACCTACATGCGCACCGACTCGCCGACGCTCTCGCAGCAGGCGATCACGGCGGCGCGCACCCAGGCCGCGAAGCTCTACGGCTCGGAGACGGTGCCCGACAAGCCGCGCCTGTACAGCGGCAAGAGCAAGAACGCGCAGGAGGCGCACGAGGCGATCCGCCCCTCGGGCGAGACCTTCCGCACCCCGAGCGAGCTGTCGAGCATGCTGCGCGGCGACGAGCTCAAGCTCTACGACCTGATCTGGAAGCGCACCGTCGCGAGCCAGATGGCGGATGCGCGCGGCCAGACCGCGACCGTCACCCTCGCGGCGGATCTGCCCGCGGGCGCGGCGAGCGTCGGCGGCCGTGCGGTGCAGCGCGCGGAGTTCACGGCATCCGGCACCGTCATCACCTTCCGCGGCTTCCTCGCCGCCTACGAGGAGGGCACCGACGAGTCGCGCGACGACGCCGAGGCGAAGGCGGGCGGCGAGAAGGACGCGAAGCTGCCGCCGCTCGAGTCCGGCCAGCACCTCGAGCTCGACCGCGCGGAGGCGAAGGGCCACGAGACGAGCCCGCCGCCGCGCTACACCGAGGCGAGCCTCGTGAAGACGCTCGAGGAGCTCGGCATCGGCCGCCCCTCGACCTACGCGAGCATCATCTCGACGATCGTCGACCGCGGCTACGTGACCCCGCGCGGGCAGGCGCTCGTGCCGAACTGGATCGCGTTCAGCGTCGTGCGCCTGCTGGAGGAGCACTTCGGCGACCTCGTCGAGTACGACTTCACTGCCGAGATGGAGGAGGACCTCGACCGCATCGCCTCCGGCGAGCAGGACCGGGTCGACTGGCTGAACGGCTTCTACTTCGGCTCCGACGACCACCGCGGGCTGCGCAAGGTGATCGACAACCTCGGCGAGATCGACGCGCGCGAGATCAACTCGATCCGCCTCGCCGACGACATCACGCTGCGCATCGGCAAGTACGGCCCCTACCTCGAGGTGCCCGCCGAGCCCGGCGCCGACGGCCAGCCCGGCACGCCGCGCCGGGTCAACGTGCCCGAGGACCTCGCGCCCGACGAGTTGACTGCCGAGAAGGCGCGCGAGCTGGTGGATGCGCCCGAGGTGGGCGACCGCATCCTCGGCCAGGACCCGGACAGCGGTCTCGACATCGCGGTGAAGGACGGCCGCTACGGCCCCTACGTCACGCAGGTCTTCCCCGAGGAGCCCGAGCCGGAGCCCGAGGTCGACCCGGCCACCGGCGAGGTGAAGCCCGCGCCGAAGAAGAAGGCGAAGAAGGACGCGCCGAAGCCGAAGACGGCGTCGCTGTTCAAGGACATGGATCCCGCGGAGGTCGACCTCGACACCGCGCTGCGGCTGCTCGCCCTCCCGCGCGTCGTCGGGCAGGACCCGGAGTCGGGCGAGGACATCACCGCCCAGAACGGCCGCTACGGCCCGTACATCAAGAAGGGCACCGACTCCCGCTCTCTCGAGTCGGAGTCGCAGATCTTCGACATCGACCTGCCCGGCGCCCTCGAGATCTTCGCGCAGCCCAAGTACGGCGCGCGACGCCCCTCGAGCGCGCTCAAGGAGTTCGACGCCGACCCGGTGAGCGGCAAGCCGATCCGGGTGCGCGACGGCCGCTTCGGCCCCTACGTCACCGACGGCGAGACGAACGCGACGATCCCGCGCGGGGTCGACGTCGAGTCGGTCGACTTCGAGCGCGCCGTGCAGCTGCTCGCCGAGAAGCGTGCGAAGGGCCCCGCGAAGAAGCCCGCGCGCCGCACGGCGTCGAGCGGCACCCGTCGGGCCCCCGCGAAGAAGCGCTGAGGTGGCGCGCGACGAGCCCGCGCCGCCCGGCGCCGCCGCGTCGGCCTCGGGTGCGGCCGGGTTGTTCGTCACCCTCGAGGGTGGCGACGGATCCGGCAAGTCGACCCAGCAGACCCTGCTGTGCGACTGGCTCGTCGCGCATGACCGCGAGGTGGTCGCGACCCGCGAGCCGGGCGGCACCGAGCTCGGCGTCGAGGTGCGTGAGATCGTGCTGCACCGCCGCGGCCACGTCGCCCCCCGCGCCGAGGCGCTGCTCTACGCCGCGGATCGCGCCCACCACGTGGCGACCCTCGTGCGGCCCGCCCTCGAGCGCGGGGCGGTCGTCGTGCAGGACCGCTACCTCGACTCCTCGGTCGCCTACCAGGGCGCCGGCCGGGTGCTCGCGCCCGAGCAGGTGCGCGACCTCTCGCTCTGGGCGACCGAGGGGTTGCTGCCGGATCTCACCGTGCTGCTCGACCTCGACCCCGCGGTGGGGCGCGCGCGGCTCGACGCGGCGCGCACCCGGTACGACCGGCTCGAGGCGGAGGCGGCCGAGTTCCACGCGCGGGTGCGGGAGAAGTACCTCGAGCTCGCCGCGGCCGAGCCGGCGCGATGGCTCGTCGTCGACGCGAGCCGGCCGGTCGAGGCGATCGCCGCCGCGATCCGCGACCGGGTCGTCGCCCTGCTCTGACCCTGTCGCGCGGCGCTGACACCGCCCTCCCCTAGGCTCGGCGTCGTGGGGTGGAGCGACGTGACCGGCCAGGCGGAGGCCGTCGCGACCGCGCGCGCCGCCGCCGAGTCGGGGGAGGGGCTCGCCCATTCCTGGCTCATCGCGGGCCCGCCCGGCTCCGGGCGCTCGACGCTCGCCTTCGCCTTCGCCGCGGGCCTCATCGCGCGCCCCGGTGAGGAGGCGGCGGTCGAGTCCCAGGTGGCCGCGCGCACGCATCCCGACCTCGGCGTGCTCAGCACCGATCGCGTCGTCATCACCATCGACGAGGTGCGGCGACTCGTCGCCGCGAGCCAGTTCTCGCCGAGCGCGGGCCGCTACCGCGTCATGGTCATCGAAGACGCCGATCGCATGACCGAGCGCACCTCCAACGTGCTGCTCAAGGCGCTCGAGGAGCCGCCGCCGCGCACCGTGTGGATCCTGTGCGCTCCGAGCGAGGCGGATCTGCTGCCCACCATCCGCTCCCGCGTGCGCACCCTGCGGCTGCGGGTTCCCTCGCCCGCCGATGTCGCCGACCTGCTCGTGCGGCGCGACGGGGTGGACCCGGCGCTCGCCGTCGCCGCGGCGCGCGAGGCGCAGTCGCACATCGGCATGGCGCTGCGGCTCGCGAGCGACGAGGGGGCGCGCCGGCGCCGCGCGCGCACGCTCGAGCTGGCGCTCGGCATCCGCTCCACCACGGCCGCCGTGCTGGCCGCGGGGGAGCTGCTCGACGTCGCCAAGGCCGACGCCGAGGCCTTCACGGCGCAGCGCGACGAGGAGGAGCGGGCCGCCGCGTTCCGCTCCCTCGGGCTCGAGCCGGGGGCGAGCGTGCCGCCCGCGCTGCGCAGCCAGATCAAGGCGCTCGAGGAGGACCAGAAGCGCCGCGCGACCCGCAGCCTGCGCGACGGGGTCGACCGGATCCTCGTCGACCTGCAGTCGCTCTACCGCGACGTGCTGCTGCGTCAGCTGGGGGCGGGGCTCGAGCCGATCAATCTCGCGATCGATCCGGCGGTCGGGGCCGCGGCGGCCGAGTCGACGCCGGCCCAGACCCTCGCGACCCTCGACGCGATCGCCGAGGCGCGCGAGCGCATCGAGCAGAACGTCGCGCCCGCGCTCGCGCTCGAGGCGCTGCTGGTGACCGCGGTGCGCCGCGGCGGGAGGAGTGCGGCATGATCGCGCGTCGCGTGCTGAGCCTGACCGCTCTCGTCGCCGCCGGCGGGCTGCTGCTCGCGGGCTGCCTCCCCTTCCCCTTCGGCCCGACGCCCTCGCGCACCTCGACGCCGACGCTCGAACAGGTCGCCCCCGAGCTCGCGCCGTACTACCACCAGCAGCTCGTCTGGCGCGACTGCCAGGACGGCTTCCAATGCACCGAGGCGACCGCGCCGCTCGACTGGTCCGATCCCTCGGCGGGCGACATCTCGCTCGCGCTCATCCGGCACCGCGCGACCGGGAAGCGGGTGGGTTCGCTGCTGGTCAATCCGGGGGGTCCGGGGGGATCCGGCTGGAGCTTCATCGCCGACTCGCTCGACTTCGCGGTCGGCCAGCCGCTCATCGAGCGCTTCGACATCATCGGCTTCGACCCGCGCGGCGTGGGGCGCTCGAGCGCGGTGAGCTGCGGCACGCCCGCCCAGCTCGACTCGTACTACTTCGACGTGCGGCCCTACCCGCCCGGCAGCGACGCCTGGGTCGACGACGCCCTCCAGCGCGGCGCCGACTGGTCGCAGCAGTGCCTGGACGGCACCGGACCGCTGCTGGCGCACATCGACACCGCGAGCGCTGCACACGACATGGACATGCTGCGCGCCGCGCTCGGCGACGAGAAGCTCGACTACCTCGGCTACTCCTACGGAACCCTGCTCGGGGCCCAGTACGCGCAGGACTTCCCCGACCGGGCCGGGCGCCTCGTGCTCGACGGCGCGGTGGATCCCTCGGCCGACCCGCTGCAGGCGACCATCTTCCAGGCGGTCGGCTTCGAGAACGCCTTCCGCGCCTACGTCGCCGACTGCCTCACCCACGACGCCTGCCCCTTCGCGGGCATGTCGGTCGACGAGGCGGTCGCGTCCACACGCGACCTGCTCGACCGGGTCGCCGAGAACCCGATCCCCGGCGACGACGGCCGGCTGCTCGGCGGCGACACGCTGTTCAGCGCGATCGTGCTGCCGCTCTACAGCGAGTCGAACTGGCCCTACCTCGACGACCTCTTCACCGAGCTGAAGACGGGCGGCACGCAGTGGGCGTTCCTGCTCGCCGACGCGTACTACGACCGCGAGGCCGACGGCACCTACAGCACGAACTCGACCGAGGCCTTCCTCGCGATCGGATGCGCCGACCGGGTGCCGGGCGAGGGCCCCACGACGCCGGAGGAGGTCGCGCAGACGCAGCGTGACGACGCCGCGGCGACGATCGCGGCGGCCCCGCTGTTCGGGCCCAACATGGGGTGGGGGGTGCAGTGCTGGAAGTGGCCGTTCCCGGGGGTCGGATCGCTCGATCCGATCACCGCGCCGGGCTCGCCCGACATCCTCGTGATCGGCACCACGAACGACCCGGCCACCCCGTACCAGGAGGCGGTCACCCTCGCGAGCACGCTCGCGAAGGGTCATCTCGTGACCTATCACGGCGAGGGGCACACCGCCTACAACGGCGGGAACGCCTGCGTCGACTCGACCGTGGAAGACTTCCTGATCGACGGGGTCGTGCCCGAGGCCGATCCGAACTGCTGAGCGGGTCCGCGGGACCTTCGACCCGCGAAAACTTGCAGTGGATGCAATAATGGCGGCATGACCGACGCCCGCACCGCGAGCCCCGGCCTGCGCGAGCGCAAGCGTCGGGCGACGCGCCGCGCGATCCTGCTCGCGACCCTCGACCTCATCGAGCGCAAGGGGCTCGACGCCGTCACGATCGACGACATCGCGCGCGCCGCCGACGTGTCGCCGCGCACCTTCTTCAACTACTTCGCCTCCAAGGAGGAGGCCTTCGTCGGCGACGGGCCCTCGGCGACCGACCCCGAGGCGGTCGCGCGCTTCCTCGCCGACCGCGGCCCGCTCTGGGAGGCGCTGCGCGACTTCCTCATCGCGAGTGCCCGCCCCGCCCTCGTCGACCAGGAGATCGTCGTGCGCCGCCGCGCGCTCATCAAGCGCCACCCCGAGCTCAACGCCCGCCGCATCGCGGCACTCCACCACTTCGAGTTCGACCTCGTCGACCTCATCGCGCGCCGCCTCTCCGGCGGCCCCGCCGCCGACGCCGATGCCGCGACCCGGCGGCGGGCGCGGTACTTCGCCTTCCTCGCCGTCGCCGCGATGCGCCAGGCGTGGATGAACTGGGCCGAGCTCCCCGGCGCCCGCACCTCGCTCGACGAGCAGCTGCGCGACGCGTTCGACGAACTGCCGCGGGTCGCCGCGGAGGGCGCGCGGGCCTGAGCGCGCCTTCGCCGCCCGCCGGCCGCGGTGGCCCGCGCCGAGGCGCCGACGGGCCGCCGCGTGGCGCGCATCGGCTATGCTCTCCAATCGTGCCGCGGCCCGCCGCGCACGCCGCCTTAGCTCAGTCGGCAGAGCGATTCACTCGTAATGAATAGGTCGTGGGTTCGATTCCCACAGGCGGCTCGGTTTCTATTTCGCGCGTCGCGCTAGCGTGGAGCGCATGACCTCCCCCCACCTCCGCTGGGGCGTGCTCGCGCCCGGCGGCATCGCCCGCTCGCAGGTCGCCGACCTCCAGCGCGTCGGCATCCCCGTCGTCGCGGCCGGCAGCCGCGATCTCGAGCGCGCGCGGTCCTTCGCCGCCGACTTCGACATCCCGCGCGCGTACGGCTCGTACGACGAACTCCTCGCCGACGACGAGGTCGACGTCGTCTACGTCGCGACCACGCACAACGCCCACGCCGACGCCGCCCTGCTCGCGCTACGCGCCGGCAAGCACGTGCTCGTCGAGAAGCCGTTCACGGTGACCGGCGCACAGGCGCGCGCGATCGCCGAGGCCGCGGAAGCGGCCGACCGGGTTGTGCTCGAGGCGATGTGGACGCGCTACCTGCCCAGCATGGTGCGGCTGCGCGACATCCTCGCGGCGGGCACGATCGGCGAGGTGCGCGCCGTCGTCGCCGACCACAGCCAGCTGCTCACCCACGTGGACCGCCTCATGAACCCGGCGACCGCGGGCGGCGCCCTGCTCGACCTGGGCATCTACCCCGTCGCCTTCGCGTGGGACGTGCTGGGTGCTCCCGAGCGATTCCTCGCCGCCGCCACCATGACCGCTACGGGGGTCGACGAGACCACCTCGATGATCCTCGAGTACGCCTCGGGCGCTCAGGCCGTGCTCACCGCGACGCTCGCCTCGCCGGGCGCGACGCGCGCCTTCGTGCACGGAACGGCGGGGCGGATCGAGTTCGACGGTCCGTTCTACGGCTGGGTGGGCTTCACCGTGTTCGACGCCGCGGGGGAGCTCGTGGAGCGCTACGAACCCGAGCGCGAGGGCCGGGGCATGCAGTTCCAGGCGCTCGAGCTCGAGCGGATCGTCGCCTCGGGCGAGCGCACCGGCACGATCCAGCCGATCGGGCAGACCGTCGCGATCATGGAGTTCCTCGACGCGGTGCGCGAGCGGATCGGGCTGCGCTTCCCCGAGGAGTGACGCGACGGGCCGCGGCCGACTCGCATCGGGGCCTCGTCCCGCGCGGGTGGCGCCCAGGGTGGGGTCGAGACGACCGCCTATCATGGCGGGCGTGACCGACGAGCCGCCGCTGACCCGCCGCCAGGCGCGCGAGGCCGAGCGCGCCCACGGGGTGCGGCCCGTCGCCGCGCCGCCGGGGGGTGTTCCGTCGGCGCCTGCTGCACCACCGCCCGCGCCACCGGCCGTGCCCGCGTCGGCGCCCACGTGGACCGAACTGCTCTCGCCCTCGGGCCCTCCGAGTCCGAGCCCGGCGACCGCGCCTCCCGCCGCCGCGCCTCCGTCGCCGGTGCCGACCGAACTCCTCCCGCCCGCTCCTCCCGCGGCACCGTCGCCCGCGCCCAACGCGCTGACCCCGTTCCCCCCGACCCCCGCGCCCGCTGCGGCGCCGACCGAGCTCCTGCCGCCGACCGCTGAGCCCGAGGAGGGCGCGGCGCCCCCGCGCTCCGGGATCGTCGCCGGCATCGGCGCGCTCTTCCGGCGGCACCCGCGGGCGTGGCTCGCGGGCGGCATCGCGGCGGCGTTCGCGCTGCTGGGCACCGGATCCCTCCTCGGGGGAGCGGCTTACGGCGCCGCGACCGCGGCCGAGCCCACGGTCGTCTCCGACGCTCTCACGGTCGACCCGCGCACGGCGCCGGGCGAGCTGCTCGATCCCGCCGCCCTGCCGACCTGCTCGATCACGCCGCTCACAGCGGGCGCGGGCCTCGGCACCCTGCGCGGCACGGTGATCGACGCCACCACCGGCGCGACGATCTGGTCGCGCGAGGGCGCCACGGGATCACGTCCGAACCATCTGGTGCGCCTCGCGACCGGCATCGCGGCGCTCAGCGTTCTCGGCGGCGACGCCCGGATCTCGACGACGGTCAACGACGGCAGCCTCCCCGGCTCGATCGTGCTCACCGCGCGTGGTGACGCGACGCTCTCCGCGATGCCGCCGGGCACCGACAGCGTCTACAGCGGCGCCCCGAAGCTCGCCGACCTCGCCCAGCAGACGATCGCCGCCTACAACGCCGCGCATCCCGGCGTGCCGATCGAGACCCTCGTGCTCGACACCTCGTACTGGAGCGCCGACCCGCGCCCGCAGGGCTGGCCCTCCAACACCCTCGACTCGGGTCAGGCCTCGCTCATCACGCCGCTGCAGGTCGACGGCGACCGCGGCGACCCGACCCGGCTGTCGAGCCCGCGCGGCGACGACCCCATCGGCGACGCCGCGAGCGACTTCGTCGCGGCGCTCCGGGCGGCGGATCCCGGCGGCGTCGTCGGCGCCGACGTCGCCATCACCTCCGGTTCGGCCCTCGGCTCGGCGCCCGTGCTCGGCACGGTGCAGTCGCGCCCGGTCTCGACGCTCGTCGACCAGATGCTGGACCTGGGTGACAACACCCTCGCCGAGATGCTCGGGCGGCTGGTGGCGATCCAGTCGGGCTTCGACGGCTCGTCGGCCAGCGTCGGCAAGGCGCTCGTCAGCGCGCTCGCGGTCGCGGGCGTGCCGACGACGGGGATGACGCTCGTCGACGCCTCGGGTCTCAGCAGCGACGACGTGATGCCCACCGACGCGATCGCCGGCCTGCTCGCCGTGATCCGCACCGGTGAGGCCCCGCGCGATCAGGTGCGCGACGCGCTCGGCGTCGCCGGGCAGAGCGGCAGCCTGGCGGATCGCGGGGCGGGCACGGTGCTCAGCGGCAACCTGCACGGGGCCGCCTCGAGTCTCAACAACGGATCGTCGATCGCGGGGTATCTGACCGCCGCCGACGGCACCGAGCTCGTCGTGGCCTTCGCCGCGCACGACGCCGTCGACGACTCCACCGCCGGCAGCCTCGACGCGCTCGTGGCCGGCGTTGCCACCTGCGGATCGAATCTGGCCCAGGTGTGAGCGCCTCCACCCGCGGTCTGCTCATCGTGGACGTGCAGAACGACTTCACCGAGGGCGGCGCGCTCGGCGTGGAGGGCGGCGCGGCGGTCGCCGAGCGGATCACCCGCTACCTGCGCGAGAAGCCCGACCGCTACGGGCTCGTGGTCGCCTCGCGCGATTGGCACGAGGGCCACACCGACAATCGGGGTCACTTCGCCCTCGACGGGGAGCCCGACTTCGAGAACTCCTGGCCGCCGCACTGCGTGCAGGGCAGCACGGGCGCCGAGTACCACCCCGCACTCGACACCTCGCTCGTCGCCGCGCACGTGCGCAAGGGTCAGGGCGTGCCCGCCTACTCCGCCTTCGAGGGCGAGACCGACGAGGGCGGGTCGCTCGTCGCGCTGCTCGACGACCGCGGCATCACCGACCTCGACGTCGTCGGCATCGCGACCGACTACTGCGTGCGGGCCTCGGCGCTCGACGCGCTCGCGGCGGGGCGGCGGGTGCGCGTGCTCACCGACCTCGTGGCCGGCGTCGCCGCCGAGTCGAGCGCCGCCGCGCTCGCCGAGCTCGCCTCCGCGGGTGCGGAGCTCGCGACCACCGCCTGAGCCGTGGACCGCTCCGACCTGGTGCGCCTGCGCCGCGCACGCGACCGGATGGATCGTCACGCGCACGAGCCCCTCGACGTGCCCTCGCTCGCGGCGGCGGCGCACATGTCGACCGGGCACTTCGCGCGCGCGTTCCGGGAGGCGTACGGCGAGACGCCCCACGCCTACCTCATGAGCCGGCGCATCCAGCGAGCCAAGGAGCTGCTGCGGCACACCGATCTGAGCGTCACCGAGGTCTGCCTCGCCGTGGGCTGCACGTCGCTGGGCTCGTTCAGCGCCTCCTTCACCCGCCTGGTCGGCCAGACGCCGAGCGCGTACCGGGCCGGCTCCTCCGAGGCCGTCGCCGGGGTACCCGGCTACTTCGTCGCGCAGCGCACCCGCCCGCGGCGCGTGCCGCGATCGGTCAGGAATCGAGAAGCGGCCGGCCGGCCCCACGCGTAGCCTCGCGGGCATGAGCATCCTCGTCGCGCAGACCTTCCTCCCCTTCGACGACGCCGACGCGGCGCTCGGCTTCTACCGCGACCTGCTGGGCTTCGAGGTCGCCGCCGATGTCGACCACGAGGGGATGCGGTGGATCACTCTCGCCTCCGAGGCTCAGCCCGGCGTGCAGCTGGTGCTCGAGACGGTCGGCGCGGGCGCGCCGGGCGACGTGGAGACGCTCGGGGACCTGCTCGCGAAAGGCGTGCTCGGGCGCGTGATCCTGGCGACCGACGACCTCGACGGGCTGTACGCCACGCTCGAGGCGGCGGGCGTCGAGGTGCTGCAGGAGCCGCAGGACCAGTTCTGGGGCGTGCGCGACGCGGCGGTGCGCGACCCCGCGGGCAACGTCATCCGCATCCAGCACCGGCCCGCCTGAGCGCCCGGCGACCGACGGGGCCGCACCGCGCCGCGAGACCGGGCGCAGCCGGATCGGGCACAATGGAGTCATGTTCGCGCGCGCGCTGCTCCTGCTCTCCTCCGCCGGCGCGGTCGTGCTGGCCATCTGGTTCGGCGTGACCGTCTTCGGCTGATCCCGACGCCTCTCGCCCCGTCCCGCACCGATCCTCGGAGCCCGCGGTGACCCGCCTCGCGGTGACCGAGGCCGACGACCCGCGCCTCGACGACTTCGCGCGCCGCACCGACGTCGCGCTGCGCGGCGACCGCGGCGCCGAGCACGGGCTCTACCTCGTCGAGTCGCTGCTGCTGCTCGAACGGGCGCGCGCCGCCGGCCACCGGCCGCGCGCGCCGGGCGGCGGAGGCCGCCGGGCCCGGGGTGCCGGTGTACGTCGGCGGCGACGCACTGCTCGCGGCGGTCACCGGGTACGCGCTGCACCGCGGCGTCGTCGCCTCCTTCGAGCGGCCGGCGCTGCCCGAGCCGGCGGAGCTGCTGAGGGCGGCCCGGCGCGTCGTCGTGCTCGAGGACGTCGCCGACCCCTCCAACGTCGGGGCGATCTTCCGGTCGGTCGCGGGCATCGGCGCCGACGCGGTGCTCGTGACGCCGCGCTGCAGCGACCCGTTCTACCGCCGCGCGATCCGGGTCTCGATGGGGACGGTGCTCCAGGTGCCGTGGACGCGGGCGCCCGCCTGGCCCGACCTCGCCCCGCTGCTGCGCGGCGCGGGCTTCGCGATCGCCGCCCTCGCCCTCGCCGACGACGCCGTGGCACTGCGGGAGTACGCCGCGCATCCGCCGGAGCGCGTCGCCCTCGTGCTGGGCGCCGAGGGTCCGGGACTCTCGTCGGAGGCGCTCGCGGTCGCCGACACCCGCGTCGTGATCCCGATGCGGCACGGCATCGACTCCCTCAACGTCGCCGCGGCCGCCGCCGTCGCGATGTACGCGCTCGCCACCCCCTGACCCGTCACGGCTCCCTCCGTGACGTGGCGGAAGGGCGCGCGCGGCCGTCCGCCGGGGTGCATCTCCGTCCGGGAGACGCGCGACGCACGGGAGGTGGACGGGAGGTCAGACGAGCAGCTGGTGCTGCGCGAGCTCGCGGTACAGCGGCGTGGAGTCGACGAGCTCGGCGTGCGTGCCGATGCCGACGACGCGGCCGTGATCCAGCACGACGATGCGGTCGGAGTCCACGACTGTCGAGAGCCGGTGGGCGATGACGAGCAGGGTGCGGTCCTCGGAGGCGGCCTCGATCGCATCCCGCAGCAGGCGCTCGTTGGTGCCGTCGAGCGAGGCGGTCGCCTCGTCGAGCAGCAGGATCGGCGCGCGCGTCAGCAGCGCCCGCGCGATCGCGAGCCGCTGGCGCTCGCCGCCGGAGAGCATCACCCCGTCTTCGCCGACGGCCGCGTCGAGACCCGCCGGGTCGCGGTCGAGCACCTCGCCGAGATTGACGGAGCGCAGCACCTCGACGCACTCCTCGTCGGTGGCCGCGGGCGCCGCGAGCAGCAGGTTCTGGCGGATCGTGCCGGCCAGCACCGGAGCATCCTGCTCGACGTAGCCGATCTGCGCGCGCAGCGCGACGCGCGGCAGCTCACGCACGTCGACGCCGCCCAGGAGCACGCGGCCCGCGGTGGTGTCGTAGAAACGCTCGATGAGCGCGAGGATGGTGCTCTTGCCCGCGCCGGAGGGACCGACGAGGGCGACGCGTGCGCCGCGGGGCACCTCGAACGACACGCCGCGCAGCACCTCGCGCTCGTGCGCGGAACCCCCGTCGGGGGTGTCGCCCGGCTCCCGATCCGTGCCCTCGGGAAGGGCGAGCCCCTCGGCGGCGAGGGCCTTCTCGGCCTCGGTCGCGTGCGCGTCCTCGGGGTAGCGGAAGCGCACCTCCTCGAACGCGATGGCAGGGGCTGCGGCGATCGGCGCGGGCGGGGTCGCGCCGGTCGGGGCGGCGTCGCCCTCGTCTTCGCTCGGGATGACGAGCACCTCCTGGATGCGCCCGAGCGCCCCGAGCGCCTGGTTCACCGAGCTGAGGGCCCCGAAGGCCTGCCCGAGCGGCATCACCATGAGGAACAGGAACATGATGAACGCGACGAGGCTCGCGATCGTGATCGCGCCGGAGGCGACGCGGAAGCCGCCGACGCCGAGTACGACCAGGAACGACACCTGCAGCGCGATGCCCGCGACCGGCACGATGAGCGCCGAGATCTTCGCGACCTTCACGCCCGCGCGGTAGGCGCCGTCGGCCTCCGCCTCGACGGCGGTCGTCTCGCGCTCGGTGGCGTTGGCGGCGCGCACCGTCCGGATCGCGCTCACGGCCCGCTCGACCGCCGCTGCGAGATCGCCGACCTTCTCCTGCTGCTCCCGGCTCGCGGTGCGGATCCGCCGCGACAGGGCGCCGACGCCGACGATCGCGACAGCGATCACGAGCGCCGTGAGCCCGAACAGCACCGGATCGATGATCACCATGGCGACGAGCGCGCCGACGAAGGTGACCGCGCCGCCGATCGCGTCGATGAGTCCCTGCGTGATGACGGCGTACAGCAGGGTCGTATCGGATCCGACCCGGGAGACCAGGTCGCCCGTCCTGCGGCGGTCGAACTCGGCGATCGGCAGGCGCAGCACTCGCCGCACGAGCGCCCGACGTGCCGAGAGCACGACGGAGGTGCCGGTGCGCTGCAGCAGGTAGTGCTGCACGCCTTGCAGCAGCGCGGTGACGATCACGAGTGCGACGAGGCCGACGACGAGCATGCCGAGCGGCTTCGACTCGCCCACCAGGGTGATGACCTGGCTCACCAGCAGCGGCTGCACGAGGGTCGTCGCCGAGGCGACGAGGCTGATGACGACGACGACCGCCAGCACGCCGCGGTGCTCGGCGAGGTAGGGCAGGAGCTGTCGGAAGCCGACGCGGGGGCCGTCCTCCGGCGGGCGGCGGGAGAACGGGGAGCGGCGCGTCGGAGTGGACGTGGACATGGATGCTCGATTCGGAGAGAGACAGAGAGACGGTGGGGTGCGCCGACACTCAGGCGCGCCCGTAGCGCTTGTGCACGGCTTGTTTGCTGACTTCGAGGCACAGAGCGATGAGCTGCCACGACGCGCCGGCGTTCCGGGCGCGTCGCACGGCCGTCGCCTCGATCCGATCGAGTTCGGCACGCATCCGATGAACGGCGCGCAGGGCCTCGATCGGATCGTCGGACCCCGCTTCGGCCGCGAGCGTCGTGAGACCCGATCCATTCATGTCGTCAACCATAGTTGACCTTCGACTCGGGGTCAATGCAGGTTGACGCGCGGCCGCGCCAGGATCCGTCGCTGGCGGATGTGGACGCTGTCCACGATGTCGTCGCCCCGACATAGGATCGAGCCCGTGACTCTCGCCGCCCCCTCCGCCGGAACGACCGGGGCCGGTGCCGCGGGCCCGGTGATCCGCGCCGTCGACCTGCGCAAGAGCTACGGCGATACCCACGCCGTCGACGGGCTCAGCTTCGAGGTGACGTCGGGGGAGGCCTTCGGCCTGCTCGGGCCCAACGGCGCCGGCAAGTCGACCACGATGCGCATGATCGGCGCGGTCACGACCCGCACCGGCGGCGAGCTCGAGATCCTCGGTCTCGACCCCGACCGCTCGGGCCCCGACATCCGCGCGCAGCTGGGCGTCGTGCCCCAGCAGGACAATCTCGACGACGAGCTGCGGGTGCGCGAGAACCTCCTCGTCTACGGCCGCTACTTCGGCCTGCCCCGTGCGCAGGTCGCGCGCCGCGCCGACGAGCTGCTCGAGTTCGCGCAGCTCGCCGACCGGGCGAAGGCGCGCGTCGACGCGCTCTCGGGCGGCATGAAGCGCCGGCTCACGATCGCGCGGGCGCTCATCAGCGATCCGCGCATCCTGCTGCTCGACGAGCCGACGACCGGCCTCGATCCGCAGGCGCGGCACATCCTGTGGGATCGCCTGTTCCGCCTCAAGGAGCGCGGCACCACGCTCGTGCTCACCACGCACCACATGGACGAGGCGGAGCAGCTGTGCGACCGGCTCGTGGTGGTCGACAAGGGCCGCATCATGGCCGAGGGATCGCCCGCCCAGCTGATCCGCGAGCACTCCAGTCGCGAGGTGCTCGAGCTGCGCTTCGGCTCCGACCGCAACGAGGCCGCCGCCGAGACGCTCGCGGGCGTCGGGGACCGCCTCGAGGTGCTCCCGGACCGCGTGCTCGTCTACGCGGCCGACGGCGAGGCGGCCCTCGTCGAGGCGCACGCGCGCGGCCTCGCGCCGATCACGAGCCTCGTGCGGCGCTCGAGCCTCGAAGACGTCTTCCTGCGGCTCACCGGCCGCTCGCTGATCGAATGAGCGCCCCGGCCCTGCCCGCGGTGTCGACGCCCACCGCGGGGGGATCCGGCCCCCGTCGCGCGCCCCGGTTCGCGTGGTGGTACGTCACCGAGCATCTCCTCCGCGGAATGCGGGGCTACCTCCCGACGGTCGTCGCGACCGCGATCGGCACCCCGGTCGTCTACCTCGCCGTGTTCGGCATCGGCCTCGGGGCGCTCATCACCGAGAACGTCGCGCCCGCGGGTTCGGCCGCCACGACCTACCTGCAGTTCGTCGCCCCGGCCCTGCTGTGCATGTCGGCCTTTGCGCTCGCCTCCGAGGAGTTCAGCTTCGGCATCGCCCTGCACCTCACCTGGCGGAAGGTCTTCGAGGGCACCCGTGCGACCCCGATCGCCTCCGGCCAGATCGCCGACGGCTTCGTCGCCTTCGTCGCGATCCGCATGGTCATCACCGCGGGCGTCTACGGCGCGGTGATCGCGGCGTTCGGCGTCGTGCCGCTCGGGGCGATCCCGGCCCTCGTGCTGACCGGCGTGCTGGGCGGTCTCGCGGTGTCGCCGCTCGCCGTCTACGCCGCGCGCATCCAGGGCGAGAGCGGGCAGTTCGCGATCGTGCAGCGGGTGATCATCCTGCCGCTGACCCTGTTCTCGGGCACGCTGTTCCCGCTCACCCAGCTACCGATCTTCCTGCAGCCGATCGGGTGGATCTCGCCGCTGTGGCACGCCGCCGAGCTCGGCCGGTTCCTCGCGTTCGGGCCCTCCGGTCAGTGGGTGGCGGCGCTCGTGCACGTCGCCGTGCTCGTCGCGGTCGCCGCCGGCGGCTGGATCGGCCTGCGCGTCGTGCTCACCCGGAGGCTCGAGCGATGAGCGCGACGACGACCTCCCGCCCGACCCGGCCCGACCCGGCGCGTCCCGGCGCCGGCGTGCGCGCGCTCTGGTCGGGCAACCCCGGCTCGATCATCAACCGCGAGCTCATCGCGGCGCGCAGCACCAACTGGGCGGTGCTCGCCTCCGGCATCGCCGAGCCGATCTTCTACCTGCTCGCTCTCGGCATCGGGATCGGCGGATACGTCGGCGACATCGTCGCGGCCGACGGATCGCCCATCCCCTACGCCGCCTACATCGCCCCCGCCCTGCTGGCGGTCGCGGCGATGAACGGCGCGCTCTACGACTCCACCTGGAACGTGTTCTTCAAGTTGCACGTGCAGCGCCACTACGAGGCGATGCTCGCGACGCCGCTCGGCCCGCTCGACGTCGCGGTGGGGCAGATCTCCTGGTCGCTGCTGCGCGGCGGCGTCTACGGGCTGGCGTTCCTCGGCGTCATGCAGGTGCTCGGGCTCAATCTGGCCTGGACGGCGCTGCTCGCGCTGCCCGCGATCCTGCTGGTCGCCTTCGGCTTCGCGAGCTTCGGCATGGGGCTGACGAGCTACCTGAAGAGCTTCCAGCAGATGGACTGGATCTTCTTCGTCGTGCTGCCGATGTTCCTGCTGTCGGCGACGTTCTTCCCCATCACCGTCTACCCCGAGCCGGTGCAGTGGGTCGTCATGGCGCTGCCACTCTGGCACGGGGTCGAACTCGTGCGCGGGCTCACGACCGGCCACCTCGACGCGGGGATGCTCGGCCACGTCGCGTACTACCTCGTGATGGCGGCGCTCGGGCTCACCTTCGCGACCCGCCGGCTGAAGGCGCTGTTCCTCAGCTGACCGCGCCGGCAGCGGCCGGCTCGGCGCACCGCTCAGTCGATGCCGGCCTCGTCGGGCCCGACGACCGGCAGCCCGGCCGCGATGCGGCGCAGGGTGCTGGCGGTCGCGATCGCGGCCTCCGCGGCGCGTCCGCCGACGTCCTCCTTCGAGTCGGGCAGGCCGGCGCGGTCGAGCCCCTGCCGCTCGTCGTCGACGGTGAGCACGCCGAACCCGACCGGCTTGCCGGTGTCGAGGGCGACGCGGGTGAGGCCGTCGGTCGCGGCGGCCGCCACGTAGTCGAAGTGCGGGGTCTCGCCGCGCACGATGACCCCGAGAGCGACCACGGCATCCGCGCCCGCCTCGAGGGCCGCCTTGCAGGCGAGGGGCAGCTCGAAGCTGCCCGCGACCTGCACCTCGGTGACGGTCGCGCCGGAGGCGTGCAGCACCCGGCGCGCGCCGCCGAGCAGGCCGCCGGCGATCTCGTGGTGCCACAGTCCGCTGACGATCGCGACGGTCAGGCCGGTGCCGTCGACGTCGAGCTGGGGGAGTCCTTCTCCGCTCATGGGGTTCCTCTCGGGGCTGGTCCGGGCTGGTCGGGGCTAGTCGCGGCTAGTCGGGGCTGGTCGGTTCTGGTCGGGTCGGGGCGCGGGCCGGCTCAGGCGCCGGCCGCCTGGTCGATGCGGGTCTGCTCGCGGCGCGCCGCGAGCGCGGCGTCGAGCTCGTCGTGCGCCGGGAGCGCGTGGCCCATGCGGTCGCGCTTGGCCTCGAGGTAGGCCTCGTTGAACTCGCCGACGCCGACCACGAGGGGCTCCATGCCCTCGACCTCGACGCCGCGCTCGGTCAGCTGGCGGGCCTTCTCGGGGTTGTTGGACAGCAGCCGGATGCGCTGCAGGCCCAGGTCTTCGAGGATCGCCACGGCGGCGCCGTAGTCGCGCGCGTCGGCGGGGAGCCCGAGCCGCAGGTTCGCGTCGAGCGTGTCGAGCCCGTCCTCCTGCAGCCGATAGGCCTTGAGCTTGTTGATGAGGCCGATACCGCGGCCCTCGTGCCCGCGCAGGTAGATGACGGCGCCGCCGGTGTCGCGGATCCGCTCCAGCGCCGCCTGCAGCTGCGGCCCGCACTCGCACTTGAGCGAGCCGAAGGCCTCGCCGGTGAGGCATTCGGAGTGCACCCGCACGAGCGCGCCGTCGGCCGGCGGGATCCCGTCGGGGCCGTCGGAGATCCACGCGACGTGGTCGGCACCCGTCGAGCGGTCGCGGTAGGCCCGCACCCGGAAGGTGCCGTGCTCGGTCGGCACGCGAGTCTCGACCTCGAAGTCGACGCGGCGGAACTCCGGCACGTCGGGCTGCGCCTGCGGGTCGTTCTCGCAGCGCCGCTGCTCCATGAACCGCAGCAGATCCTCGATCGTGATGACCGGCAGGCCCACCGCCTCCCCCAGCCGCAGCAGACCGGGCAGACGCATCATCTCGCCGTCCTCGTCGACGATCTCCGCGATCGCCGCGACCGGCTGCAGGCCGGCGAGCTGCATGAGCGCGACGCCGGCCTCGGTGTGCCCGTCGCGCGCGGCGACGCCGCCGTCCACGGCGCGCAGCGGCAGGATGTGGCCCGGCCGGATCAGACTCTCCGGGGTCGATGCGGGGTCGGCGAGCACGCGCAGGGTGTGCGCGCGATCGGAGGCGGAGATGCCGGTCGAGAGCCGGTCGGCGGCGTCGACGCTCACCGTGTAGGCGGTGCCGCGCGGGTCCTGGCTGTCGGCCCACATGAGCGGCAGGCCGAGCCGGTCGGCCACCTCGTTGGTCATCGGGGCGCAGATGTAGCCGGAGCTGACCCGCACCATCCAGGCGACCCACTCCTGGCTCGCGGTCTCGGCCGCCAGGATCACGTCGCCCTCGTTCTCGCGCCCCTCGTCGTCGGCGACGATGACGGGGCGGCCCTCGCGCAGTGCGGCGAGGGCGGTGGGGATGTCGGCGAGGCTCATCGCACGGCCTCCGTTCCGACCGGGCTGGACGTCTCGGAGCGGAGGTCGTGCTCGACCTCGCCACCGCCGATGCCGAACTCGGCCATCCGCGCGATCTGCCGCGCGACGATGTCGGTCTCGACGTTGACGCGGTCACCCACCCGCTTCGCGCCGAGCACCGTCGCCTGCAGGGTCTCGGGGATGAGCGAGACCTCGAACCACTGCGCGGCCTCGCCCGCGGGCGAGACGGCGCTCACCGTGAGCGAGACGCCGTCGAGCGCGATCGAGCCCTTGCGGGTGACGAGCGGGGCGAGCTCGCGGTCGAGCGCGAAGCGCAGCACCCGCCAGCCGGGCTGCTCCTCGCGGCCGATGACCTCGGCGGTGCCGTCGACGTGACCCTGCACGAGGTGGCCGCCGAGGCGGTGGCCGAGGGCGGCGGCGCGCTCGAGGTCGACCCGGTCGCCGACGGCGAGCTCGCCGAGCGTCGAGATGTCGATCGAGACGCCCATGACCTCGACCGTGAAGCTGTCGGGGCTCTGGTCGACGACCGTGAGGCACACGCCGTCGACCGAGATCGAGTCGCCGTGGCCGGCGTCGCTCGCGGCGAGCGGGGCGCGCACGGTGAGGCGCGCAGGCTCGCTGGCGCGGTCCCAGGAGGTGACCTCGCCGAGCTCTTCGATGATTCCGGTGAACATCAGTCCTCGCTTCCGGAGGGTCGCGGGCACTCGGCCCGAGGGTGCAGCAGCAGGTGGAGGTCGTCGCCGAGCCGCTCGACGGCGTCGAGTTCGAGCCGGCGGGCCTCGGCGATGGTGCCCACGCCGAGCTCGCCGATCGACAGCCGGCTCGGGTCGAGCCCGCCCAGCAGCATCGGCGCGACGTAGACGCTGAACGCGTCGGCGTGCCCTCCCGCGATCAGCGCGGAGACGAGCGCGGGTCCCGCCTCGACGTAGACGCGGCGCAGGCCCCGGTCGTTCAGATCCCCGAGCACGGCGTCGAGGTCGCGGGTGCCGGTCTCGATCAGCCCGGCGGGGTGGCGGCGCAGCGCGGCGTCGACGGGGATCGCCCGCTCACCCACGACGACCGGGATCGGCTGGTGCGGGGCGAGCTCCCCGCCCTCGCCGCGCGCGGTCAGGCTCGGGTCGTCGGCGAGCACGGTGCCCGTGCCGGTGAGGATCGCGTCGGAGGCCGCGCGTTCCTCGTGCACGCGCTGCCGGGCGGCGGCGCCGGTGATCCACTGGCTCGTGCCGTCGGCGGCGGCGGCGCGCCCGTCGAGGCTCTGCGCCCACTTCACGGTGACCCACGGGCGGCCGCGGCGCACCGCGGTCAGCCAGAGGTGCAGGAACTCCTCGGCCTCGGCAGCGAGCACGTGCGGGACGACCTCGACCCCTCCCGCGCGCAGCCGGTCGGCGCCGTGACCGGAGACCGCGCCCGGGTCCTCGACCGCGTACGCCACCCGTGCGACCCCGGCCTCGAGCAGCGCGACCGAGCATGGGCCGGTGCGACCGGTGTGGTTGCAGGGCTCGAGGGTGACGACGGCGGTGAGCCCGCGCGGGTCGACGCCGGCCGCGCGGGCGGCGGTGAGCGCCTCGACCTCGGCATGCGGGGTGCCGGCGCCGTGGTGCCAGCCCTCCGCGACAACGCGGCCGTCGGGGTCGAGCAGAACGCAGCCGACCTGCGGGTTGCCCCCGGTGACCGGGCCCCGCGCGGCGAGGTCGAGCGCGCGGCGCATCGCCGTCTCGAGGAGTTCGCCTTCGGTGGCGGTCGTGCCGCTCGTGTCGCTGATCATCCCGTGTCCGTCGTCGTCGACTCCGGGGATGCGCGAGACGCGCCCGGTCACGGCGCGTGCCGTGGCCGCGTGCTTCCTCTCATCCGGACTCTGACCGTCGGTTCCGGAATTCCACCGGATCGGCCCGGCCCCCGCGCCCGACTCGCGTCGGATCGTGGTGACCGGGTTCGCGGACTCTCACCGCCGGTGCGGAATTCCACCGCCCCCGGAGCACGTGCTCTGTCGACAGGGTACAACGCGGAGCCGCGAGCGGCATTCCCGCGGCGGGGGCGGACTCCGCGGGCTGCGGGCCTGGGTTGTGCGCCAAGCACTGCTGAATGCGCCGGCGTATGCGCCCGCGACGCGCACGTGCGGGCCCCTCCTCCGCATTCCTTCACGACGATGCCGTTCCACCGCGACCGGCTGGAGCCGGCCGCCGACTGCCACCCGGGTCGACGATCCCCCGATGCGTGCCGACCTCGCGCAGCTCCTGCCCGACGGTTTCGCCCGCCGTGAGCATCTGCGCGCTCTCGGTGCCACCGACCGCCAGCTCGCGGTCGCTGTGGAGCAGGGAGCCCTCATCCGGATCCGCCCCGGCTGGTATGCCCGCGCCGGGGTCCATCCCGAACGTCAGGCGGCGATGTCCGCCGGCGGTCCGGCGACCTGCGCGAGCGAACTGCGTGCTCGCGGAGTGTGGACCCTGGAACGCGACCGACGTGTTCACGCCGCCCTCGACCCCCACGGTCACCCGGCGGTCGCGCGATCTCAGTCGATACGGGTGCACTGGACCCGCGAGCGCACCGGCCTGTCCGGAGGCGTCACGCTGGAGCGCGCGCTTCGCGATGCTGCCGGCTGTCTCACGCCGGGCGCGGTCGTCGCCGCGATCGACAGCGCCCTGCACCTGGGATTCACAACACCTCACCGTCTGACGGGGATTCCGAGCGGGGTTCTGGATCTGGTCGACGGCCGCGCCGAGTCCGGACTCGAGTCGATCGCGCGCGTGCGGCTGGCCCGGATCGGGTTGAGCGCGCGACCCCAGGCGCGGTTCGCCGGAGTGGGCCGGGTCGACCTCCTCGTCGAGGGGCGGCTGGTCGTCGAGACCGACGGCGACGAGTTCCACTCGTCGGCCGTCGCTCGGCGTCGCGACCGGGCCCGCGACGCCGCCCTCGCCGCTCTCGGGCTGCCGACGCTGAGGTTCGGAGCCGAGCAGGTGCTGTCTTCCGACCCCACGCTGGAAAGCTCCACGCTGGGCATGCTCGCGCGGCTCGTGGCGGTGAAGGATCGCGGACGACGGGTCGCGCGGGGGTGGCGGCGCGTGGATCCGCGATGGATCTCCGCATTCCTTCACGGTGCCGCGTGACCACGGCGCCGCGTGACCACCGTGCCGCGTGACCGCGGTGCCGCGTGACCACGGTGCTGCGTGACGCGGGCGGCGGACCGTCGACCCCGCTCAGCCCCCGGCGCGCGGCAGGAATCCGACGCGGTCGTAGACCCGCGCGAGGGTGGCGTCGGCGATGGCGGCGGCGCGGTCGGCGTTCGCGGTGAGGAGGCGATCCAGCTCGGCCGGGTCGTCGAGCAGCTCGAGCGCACGCGCCCGCACGGGTTCGAACTCGGCGACGACCGCATCCGCGACGGCGCCCTTGAGGTCCCCGTAGCCACGACCCGCGAACTCCGACTCGAGGGAGTCGATCGGCGACCCGCCGAGCACCGACAGCATCGTCAGCAGGTTCGCGACCCCCGGCTGACCCTCGGGGTCGAACCGCACGCTCGCCTCGTTGTCGGTCACCGCCGAGCGGATCTTCTTCGCGGTCACCGTCGGCTCGTCGAGCAGCCACAGGATGCCCTGCGGGCTCGGCCCGGACTTCGACATCTTCGATCCCGGGTTCTGCAGGTCGTAGATCTTCGCGGTCTCCTTCGGGATCTGCGCCTTCGGCAGCAAAAAGGTCTCCCCGAAGCGCGAGTTGAAGCGGCCCGCGAGGTCGCGGGTCAGCTCCACGTGCTGGCGCTGGTCCTCGCCGACCGGAACGATCTCGGCGTCGTAGAGCAGGATGTCGGCCGCCTGCAGGATCGGGTAGGCGAACAGCCCGACGCTCGCCGCGTCGGCGCCCTCCCGCTGCGACTTGTCCTTGAACTGGGTCATCCGGCTCGCCTCGCCCATGCCGGTGATCGTGTCGAGAACCCAGGCGAGCTGCGGATGCGCGGCGACGTGCGACTGCACGAACAGGATCGACCGGCTCGGGTCGATGCCCGCGGCCATGTACTGCGCCGCGGTGCGCCGGGTCGCCTCGCGGAGCTTCGCCGGATCCTGCGGAACGGTGATCGCGTGGAGGTCGACGACGCAGTAGATCGCGTCGTGGCTCTCCTGCAGCGCCCGCCACTGCATGAGCGCGCCGATGTAGTTGCCCGCGTGGAGCGAGTCGGCCGACGGCTGCATGCCGCTGAACAGACGGGGGAGTGCCATGCTCCCCATCCTCCTACAGCGCGTAGTCGACGACGATCGGCGCGTGGTCCGACCAGCGCTGGTCGTAGGCCGGGTAGCGGTCGACCGTGTAGGCGACGGCCTTCTCGGCGAGCGGGGCATGGGCGAGCTGGTAGTCGATGCGCCATCCGGTGTCGGTGTCGAAGGCCTTCCCGCGCTGCGACCACCACGTGTACGGGCCGTCGACCTCGCCCGAGAAGCGCCGCCCCAGGTCGACCCAGCCGAGCCCCGCTCCGGCGTTGTAGGCGGGATCGTCCTCCGCGCCGACGAAGCGGTCGAGGTAGGCGCGCTCCTCGGGCAGGAAGCCCGCGTTCTTCTGGTTGCCCTTCCAGTTCCGGATGTCGAGCGTGCGGTGTCCGACGTTGAAGTCGCCCATGACGACGGCGAGCGGGTTGTGCGCGGCGAGCATCGGCAGGTGCTTCTCGAAGGCATCCAGGAATCGGTACTTCTCGACCTGCTTCGGGGTGTCGACCGCGCCCGAGTGCACGTAGCAGGAGACGACGGTGACGAGGGTGCCGTCGACGTCGTAGTCGGCCTCGAGCCAGCGGCCGGCGGAGTCGAAGTCGTCGGGCCCGAAGGTCACGCGGTGGATCTGCGCTGGGAGTCGGCTCGCGAGGGCCACGCCGGCACGCCCCTTCGCCGTCGCGGGGTCGTGCAGCACGGCCCACTCCGGCCCGAGCAGCTCGGTGATGTGCTCGGTCTCGGCGCGCACCTCCTGCATGGCGAGGATGTCGACGTCGCGCCCGGCGAGCCAGTCGCCCATGCCCTTGCGATACGCGGCGCGGATGCCGTTGACGTTGACGCTGGCGATGCGGAGCGGGCGGGAGGCCATGGGGGCGAGCCTAGCCAGGGCCGGCGACGCCGGGCCGCGCGGGCACGGTCGACGGGGAACGCTCGCTCAGACCCGTTCGCGCTTGCGGCGGGTGCGGCGCGCGAGCCAGCGCACCGCGGGCGGCAGATCGTTCTCGAGCTCCTCGCGGATCTCGCTCTCGAGCTGCGCACGCAGCTTCGCCTCCTGCTCCCGGCGCTCCCGATCGCCCCGGGGGTCGAGCGGAACCCCGCGATCCTCGGCGGAGACGACGACCCACGCCGCGCCGAGGAGGATCACGGTGGACGCGAGGTTGAACCAGATGAGCAGACCGATGATGACCGCGAATCCGGCGAGCAGCGGGTTGCGGGTCGCGCCGCCGAGCAGGGAGTTCCCGAGCACCTGCAGCACGGCGAGCGCGAGCGCGCCGAACAGTGCGCCCTGCAGCAGTGGGACCCGGGGGATCGGAACCCCCGCGAGCACGCGGTAGAGCGCGGCGAGAACGCCGGCGTCGAGCGCGAACATCAGGGCGATGGTCACGATGCGCGCGGCGACGGTGCCGGCGCCGGAGTCGGGATCCTGGCCGAGCACGGTGAGCAGCCACGCGGAGAGGCTCGTGCCGGCGGCGGCGAGCACGGCGGCGAGGATCAGGCCGACCCCGAAGGCGAGCCCCAGGACCAGGTCGCGCAGGAAGAGCAGCACCGGGTTGGTGGGCAGCTTGGGCAGCTGCGCGATCTCCCGCACCGCGTCGCGCGCGGCGCCCAGGGAGCCGACCACGGTGACGAGGGTGCTGACCAGGGCGACCGCGCCCGTCCAGCTGAACAGCTCGGTCGAGAAGAGGTCGGCGGGGTCGATCGCGCCGGAGCCGTCGCCGGTGTCGATGAGACCCGGCACGGCGCGCGCGATGATCCGGATCAGCGGGTCGACGAGCTCGCGGTTCGAGGAGACCACGATGCCCGCGATCGAGAACCCGACCCAGAGCGCGGCGAAGATGGCGAACAGGGCGCGGAACGACAGCCCGGCCGCGAGCAGCGGCCCGCGGCGCTCGCCGAAGCGGGTGAGCACCCGCACCGGCTTCAGGCGCTGGATGCGCGCGATCAGCCGCGTGATCCGCCCCTTCAGTCCGTTCGCCTGCTCGACGGACCGGGTCGTGGTCGTCGTCGAGCTGGAGCCGGTCATGGCGACCACCCTAACGAGGCGCCTCGCGCTTCTCCGGGACGCGAGCGCCGTCGCGACGCGCCGCCGAGCGCCGGTGGGGCCCCCGAACAGGGGTCAGCCCGATTCCGGCCGCCTCGGGAATTCCGCCGGAACGGCGTCATACTCGAAGGGATCGGGTGTCTTCCTTCCTGAGAGGCCCGCGGTCCGCCGCGGGGTCCCTCTGAACCGACAGGGAGAGAGGCCCGGGAATGGATCAGGGGGATGGCCGACGCTCAGACGGCGCTCGACGCTTCGGATACGGAGCTGATCGAGCGCGCGCGATCGGGGGATTCGCGCGCGTTCGGGGAACTGTGGCGACGCCACTACCTCCCCGCCGTCCGCGCCGCACGCCAGTTCACGTCGATCGATGCGGATGACCTCGTCTCCGAGGCGTACACCCGCATCTATCAGCGTGTGCTGGCGGGCGGCGGGCCCACCGGCGCCTTCCGCCCCTATCTGTACACGACGATCCGCCACCTGGCCGCGAGCTGGGGCACGGCGGAATCGCGCACCATCCAGGTGGAGATGATCGAGGACTTCCAGGACGAGCGGATCGCCGAGGACCCGGCGACCGAGGCGCTCGACCGTACCCTCACGACGAACGCGTTCCGTTCGTTGCCGGAGCGCTGGCAGACCGTGCTCTGGTACACCGAGGTGGAGGGGATGGACCCGCACGAGGTCGCCCCGATCATGGGGCTCTCGGCCAACGGCGTCGCCGCCCTCTCGTACCGTGCGCGCGAGGGCCTGCGCAAGGCCTGGCTGCAGGCGCACATCACCCGCAAGGGCGCCTCGGGCGAGTGCGCCTGGGCGCAGGCGCGGCTGGGCGAGCACGCCCGCGACGGGCTGTCGGCCCGCGACCGCACCCGCATGCAGGCCCACCTCGAGACCTGCACGAGCTGCCAGGTCGTCAGCGCCGAGGTCGACGAGGTCGGTTCGCACCTCGCGATGGTGCTGCTGCCGCTCGTGCTCGGCGGCGCCGCGGGCGGCGGACTGCTCGCGGCGCTCGCGGCGGGATCCGGCCCCGGCTCCGGCGTCGAGGTCGCTTCCGCGATCCCCGCGATGCCCGACTCGCTGCAGAGCCTCGTCGAGGGCGCGACCGCGGCGGGTGCCGCGGGGGCGACGGCGGCCGGCGGGCTCGCGTTCGGATCCTCGATGGCCGGCACGGGCGCCGCGATCGGCGGGCTCGCGGTCGCCGCGGCCCTCACGGGTGGCGCGCTCACGGCGGGCACCTTCACCGACCCCGGTGCCGGCACGGACTCCGGCGGCGGCACGACGGTCGCGCAGGGCGAGGACCGCGTCGGCGACGTGCTGCCCGACGACGACGCGAGCGCCGCCGACCTCGACGCCCCGGTCGACCCGACCGCGATCCCCGACGGTCTGAGCGGGTCGGGCGGGGGCTTGACCGGCACGGTCGACGGCCTCGTCGACGACGTGGTCTCCACGATCACCGGGGACGAGCCCCCTGCCGGCCACGACGCGCCCGGCGGCGTGGTCGGCGCGACCGCCTCGCTCAACCTGAGCGGCACCGGAACGCCGGGCGCCCACGTCTCGCTGCAGGCCGCCGGCGTGGTGTACGCGACGACGACGGTCGGCCCCGACGGGCGCTACTCGCTCGCCGTCACCGGCCTGCCGGGCGGGCTGTCGAGCCTGACCCTCGTGCAGGACGTCGACGAGAGCCTGCTCGGCGGCCTGCTGGGCGGCGTCGTGAACGCCCTCAAGCCCCTGACGATCGGCGCGCTGAGCACCGACGGCTCCGGCATCTCGGTCGTGCCGGTCGGCTGATCGCGCGACCGGGGGGCCGGCGGTAGGCGGCCAGCTCGCCGACCGCACGGGTCAGCGGGAAGATCTTCGGCGATCCGCGTCATAGTCCGACCGCCCCGCCGTCTCTTGGGTGACGGTTCCTTGGAACCCGGCCGCCGGCTACCCGGCTTGCGGCGAGACCATGTCGGCCCTCGCGGTGTTCCCAGCCACCGCGGGGGCCGGCTGTCTCGCGGCGTGAGCTCGTCGCCGCGCGACGCCGTGGCCGGTTCCGCCGCGGTGGGTCGCTTACGCGGTCGGGATCGAGGGGCGGCCCGACAGCACCGCGTTCTTGACCTCGGCGATCGCCTTCGTCACCTCGATGCCGCGCGGGCAGGCCTCCGAGCAGTTGAAGGTCGTGCGGCAGCGCCACACGCCCTCCTTGTCGTTGAGGATGTCGAGGCGCACCGCGGCGCCCTCGTCGCGGCTGTCGAAGATGAACCGGTGCGCGTTGACGATCGCGGCCGGGCCGAAGTACTGCCCGTCGGTCCAGAACACCGGGCACGAGCTCGTGCACGCGGCGCACAGGATGCACTTGGTCGTGTCGTCGAAGACCGCGCGCTGGGCGACCGACTGGATCCGCTCCTTGCCGTCCTTCGGCTCCTTCGAGGCGATGAGGAACGGCTGGATCTCGCGGTAGGAGGCGAAGAACGGCTCCATGTCGACGATGAGGTCCTTCTCGAGCGGAAGCCCCTTGATCGCCTCGACGTAGATCGGCTGGCTGATGTCGAGATCCTTGATGAGGGTCTTGCACGCCAGCCGGTTGCGGCCGTTGATGCGCATCGCGTCGGAGCCGCAGATGCCGTGCGCGCACGAGCGGCGGAAGCTCAGCGAGCCGTCCTGCTCCCACTTGATCTTGTGCAGCGCGTCGAGCACCCGGTCGGTGGGGTACATCTCGACGTCGAAGTCCTGCCAGATCGGCTCGCTCATCGTCTCCGGGTCGAACCGGCGGATGATGAGCGTCACGGTGAACGCCGCGATGCCGGCCTCGATCGACGGGTTGCCGGGCTCCTCGGTCATGGTGGTCATGGCGTCAGTACTTCCGCTCCATTGTGTCGGCGCTGCCTGGTCGTCGGTGATCCATCGTGATCAGTACTTCCGCTCCATGGGCTGATAGTCGGTGATCACGACGGGCTTCCAGTCGAGCCGGATGTGGTCGTCGGCGATCGAGCTGTGCGGGTCGCCGGTGAGGTAGGCCATCGTGTGCTTCATGTAGTTCTCGTCGTCGCGCTTCGGGTAGTCGTCGCGCATGTGGCCGCCGCGGCTCTCCTTGCGGTTGCGGGCGGAGTAGACGACGACCTCGGCGAGGTCGAGCAGGAACCCGAGCTCGATCGCCTCGAGCAGGTCGGTGTTGTAGCGGTGACCCTTGTCGTGGATCCCCACGTTGCGGTAGCGCTCGCGCAGCCCCGCGATGATGCGGGTCACCTTCTCGAGCGACTCGTCGGTGCGGAAGACCTGCGCGTTGCGGTCCATCTCCTCCTGGAGCTCCTTGCGGATCGCGGCGATCCGCTCGGTGCCGGAGGAGTCGCGCAGCGATTCGACCATCTCGCGCACGGCCTTGGCCGGGTCGGCGGGCAGATCCACCCACGCCGCCGTCTTCGCGTACTCGACGGCGTTGTTGCCGGCGCGCTTGCCGAAGACGTTGATGTCGAGCAGCGAGTTGGTGCCCAGCCGGTTGGAGCCGTGCACCGAGACGCACGCGCACTCGCCCGCCGCGTAGAGGCCCGGCACGACCGTGTCGTTGTCGCGCAGCACCTCGGCCTTGACGTTGGTGGGGATGCCGCCCATCGCGTAGTGCGCCGTCGGCATGACCGGCACCGGCTCGACGACCGGGTCGACGCCCAGGTACGTGCGGGCGAACTCGGTGATGTCGGGCAGCTTGGTCTCGAGCACCTCGGCGCCCAGGTGGGTGCAGTCCAGCAGCACGTAGTCCTTGTGCGGCCCGGCACCGCGACCCTCCGCGACCTCCTGCACCATGCAGCGGCTGACGATGTCGCGCGGTGCGAGGTCCTTGATCGTGGGGGCGTACCGCTCCATGAAGCGCTCACCGGAGGCGTTGCGCAGGATCGCGCCCTCGCCGCGAGCGCCCTCGGTCAGCAGGATGCCCAGGCCCGCGAGCCCGGTCGGGTGGAACTGGAAGAACTCCATGTCCTCGAGCGGCAAGCCCTTGCGCCAGACGATCCCGACGCCGTCGCCGGTGAGGGTGTGGGCGTTCGAGGTGGTCTTGTAGATCTTGCCGAAGCCGCCGGTCGCGAACACGATCGACTTCGCCTGGAAGACGTGGATCTCACCGGTCGCCAACTCGTAGGCCACGACCGCGGCGGGTCGGTCGCCGTTCATCGCGATGTCGAGCGCGTAGTACTCGTTGAAGAAGTTCACGCCGAGCTTGACGCAGTTCTGGAACAGCGTCTGCAGGATCATGTGGCCGGTGCGGTCGGCCGCGTAGCAGGCCCGACGCACCGGCGCCTTACCGTGGTCGCGGGTGTGCCCGCCGAAGCGGCGCTGGTCGATGCGGCCCTCCGGGGTGCGGTTGAAGGGCAGGCCCATGTTCTCGAGGTCGAGGACCGCGTCGATGGCCTCCTTGGCGAGGATCGCCGCCGCGTCCTGGTCGACGAGGTAGTCGCCGCCCTTGACGGTGTCGAAGGTGTGCCACTCCGCCGAGTCCTCCTCGACGTTCGCGAGCGCGGCGGCCATGCCGCCCTGCGCGGCCCCGGTGTGCGACCGGGTGGGGTAGAGCTTGGTGATGACCGCGGTGCGGGCCTTCGGCCCCGCCTCGATCGCGGCGCGCATCCCCGCCCCGCCGGCACCGACGATGACGACGTCGAAGCGGTGGTAGTGCACGCCGTCGACGACGGTCGAGGCGTACTCGTCGGTCTCGGCCGGGGGGGCCGTGTTGTCGCCCGCCATGCTCACTGCGCTCCGCACAGCTCGGCGAGCACGCCCGAGCTGGTGTCGCCGATGCAGGGGTCGAAGGTCCAGAGCACGAGGGATCCCAACACGAGGAGGACGACGGTGGCTACCAGGAGCGCACCGAGGAGCACCGCGCGCAGGGCGCCGCGCGCGTAGTCGTTGACGATCGTGCGCATCCCGTTCGCGCCGTGGATGAGGGCGAGCCAGAGGATGAGCGAATCCCACACGATCCAGAACGGGTTCGCGAGTTTGCCGGCCACGAAGGCGAAGTCGATCGCCCGCACGCCGGTGCCGAGGAACATGTTGATGAGCAGGTGGCCGAAGATCAGGACCACGAGCAGGATCCCCGAGGCGCGCATGTACAGCCACGCCCGCTTCTCGAGGCCCCGGGCCTTGCGCGGCGCGCGCGAGTAGCGCGGCGGCTCGACGGTCGTCGTCGCGGTGTCGGACATCTCAGGCACCTCCGAACACGTGCATGAGGTGGCGCGGGAGGAAGCCGGCCAGCAGCGCCACCCAGAGCACGATCGCGATCCAGAACAGCGGGCGCTGCACGCGGGTCGCGCCGGGGATGAAGTCGATCGCGATGATGCGCAGTCCGTTGAGCGCGTGCAGGCCGATCGCGGCCACGAGGCCCGCCTCGCCCAGGCCCATGATGGGCGTCTTGTAGGTGCCGATCACCGCGTCGTACGCGTCGGCGTCGAGCCGCACGAGCGCCGTGTCGAGGATGTGCACCAGCAGGAAGAAGAAGATCGCCACGCCGGTGATGCGGTGCAGCACCCACGACCACATGCCCTCACGGCCCCGGTACAGGGTGCCGGCGATACGGCGCGGCTTCGGCGGATCGATCGTCGCGGTCGCGGCACCGGATGCGGGGCCGCTCTCCTCGTGCATGGAAATCGGACTCCCTCGGAGCACTCACCCGGGTACGACTCGGTACCCGGTGCGGTCGACGGGTGGCTCGCCGGTCGCGTCGGAACGGACCCCCTCAGTCTAGAGGGCGCGCACCGCGGACGCCGACCGCGGCGGACCCGGAATGTCTCGACGTCGAGACAGATCCGGCCGCCGCGCCCCGATCCGGGAGGCCGGGTCCACCGCTCAGGCGCCGGCGCGGGTGCCGAGCGGGGCGGTGCCGTCGAGGGCCCCGGCGCGCGCGGCGATGACGCTCGCGTAGTGCCCGAGCAGGTCGTCGCAGACCGCCGACCACGAGCGGTCGGCCACCTTGCGCCGCCCCGCCTGGCCCATGCGCGAACGCCGCTCCGGGCTCGCCACGAGCGCCTCGACCGCCTCGCGCAGTGCGCCCTCGCGGACCGGGTCGAACAGCAGGCCGTCGACCCCGTGATCGATGAGGTCGATCGGTCCGCCCGCCCGCGGGGCCGCGATCGGCAGGCCCGACGCGTGGGCCTCTTGCAGGGTCTGGCCGAAGGTCTCCTCCAGCCCGGTGTGGGCGAAGACGTCGAAGGCGGCGTAGGCGTCGGCGAGCTCCTCCCCGCGCAGGGTGCCCAGGAAGTCGACCGGCATGCCCTGTAGCGCTCGCGTCACGAGCGGCATCGACGGGCCGTCGCCGACGACCGCGAGCCGCACGCCCGGCAGGCCGCGCAGTTCGGCCAGTCGCTCGACGCTCTTCTCCGGCGCCACGCGGCCCACGTAGCCGACGACGACCTCGCCGTCCGGCGCGAGCCGCGCGCGCAGGGCCGCGACCGCGGCCGAGGCGCGGCGCTCCGGGTGGTAGGTGACGACATCCACGCCGCGGCCCCACCGCTCCAGACGGCTGACGCCGGCGGTGCGCAGGGCGGTCATCGCCGTCGTGGACGGGACGAGCGTCAGGTCGGCGCCCTCGTGGATCCACCGCACCACCCGCCAGGCGAAGCTCGAGGCGACCGCCAGCCGGTTGCGGCGCGCGTAGCCGGAGACGTCGGTCTGGTAGATCGCGACGCTCGGCACCCCGAGCCGGTTCGCGGAGGCGATCGCCTGCGCGCCGAGCAGGAAGGGCGCCGCGACGTGCAGCACGTCGGGCTGGAAGGCCGAGATCAGGCTCGAGACCTGCGAGTTGGGCAGCCCCACCGGGAACTGGCGGTAGGCGAGCGCCGGCACCTCGTGCACGTCGAAGCCCGCGTACCGGCGGGGGGATCCGGCGGCCGGCACGATGAGCATCGCCTCGTGCCCGGCGTCGGCGAGGTGCTCCATGACCTTCACGACGCTCGTGGTCACCCCGTTGAGGGTCGGGAGAAAGCTCTCGCTGACGATCGCGACGCGCATCGGCATTCACCTCCCCGGTGCGCTCCACGGTAGGAAGCGGGTCGGGCGGGCCGGTGAACTCCGCGTGTCGTGTCGCCGACGAACGGGGGTCGGGCGGCTGCACGGTCGGTCCCGCCGGGCCCGCTGAGGGCACGTCGGCCCCGCACCCGGGGCTGGGGGCGGCGTCCGTCGCCCGCCTAGGCTGGGCGGTATGGCGAACGGTGCGCGCGGCCTCGACCGATTCCGGGCGGTTATCCCGGCCGGCGGAATCGGATCCCGGCTCTGGCCGCTGTCGCGGGCGGACGCCCCGAAGTTCCTCCACGACCTCACCGGTTCGGGGGAGACGCTGCTGCGCGGCACGTGGGAACGGCTGGAGCCGCTCTGCGGTGCCGACCGCATCATGGTCGTGACCGGGCGCGCGCATCGCGACGCCGTCGAACGGCAGCTGCCGGAGCTCACCGACCCGAACATCGTGCTCGAGGCCGAACCCCGTGACTCGTCGGTCGCGATCGGGCTCGCCGCGGCGATCCTGCGCCGCCGCGACCCCGAGGCGATCATCGGCTCCTTCGCCGCCGACCACGTCATCGGTGACGCCGACGCGTTCCGGTCGACCGTCGTGCAGGCCGTCGCGGCGGCCGACGCCGGCTACATCGCCACGATCGGGATCCGGCCGACCGAGCCGGCCGTCGGCTTCGGGTACATCCGCGTCGGCGACGCCCTCGCGGTCGAGGGCGCGCCCGACGCGGCGCTCGTCGAACGGTTCGTCGAGAAGCCCGACCGGGAGACCGCCGAGCGCTACCTCGCCGAAGGCGGTTACCTCTGGAACGCCGGCATGTTCATCGCCCGCGCCGACGTGCTTCTCGACCAGCTCGCGGCGGACCGGCCGCAGCTGCGCGCCGACCTCGAGGAGCTCGCGGAGGCGTGGGACGATCCCGCGCTCCGGGGACCCGCCGTCGACCGCGTCTGGCCCCGGCTCGAGAAGGTCGCGATCGACTACTCGGTCGCCGAGCCCGCCGCCGCCGCGGGGCGGCTCGCCGTGATCCCGGGGTCCTTCGCCTGGGATGACGTCGGCGACTTCGCCTCGATCGCCAAGCTGATCTCGCAGGGGCGCACCGACCTCGCGATCCTCGGCGAGAACGCCCGCGTGCTCGCCGACGCCTCCACCGGCATCGTCGTCAGTCAGAGCGGCCGGATCATCTCCCTCGTCGGCGTGAAGGACATCGTCGTCGTCGACACGCCCGACGCGCTGCTCGTCACCACGAGCGCCGACGCCCAGCGCGTCAAGAGCGTCGTTGACGCCCTCAAGCTCAGTGGGCGCACCGAGGTGTTGTGAGTTCGTCGCGCGGCCCGCGCAGCGATGGTGCGTCGGACGCATCGATCGTGCGTGCGCGGAGCGCGATCCGCCATGTTCAGGGCGTCAACATTTCGTCGCGGTTACACCGGGATCGCGGGTTCGTAACGGTTGCGTCGCGGAGCCGTCGGGCCTTCCAACGGGGTCCGATCCAGCGGGTAGTCTCGGCGACACCTGCTCGCCGACTGCGCGGGCGCACACTTGGAGGAACACAGTGACCCACACCACGCGCAAGGCCGCTCTCGCCGGCCTCGCCCTGCTCGGCGCGAGCTCGCTCGTGCTGGCCGGCTGCGCCGCCGCTCCCGACAGCGGCGAGACCACCGGCCCCGCCCTCGACTTCAAGCCCTGCATGGTCTCCGACCTGGGCGGGTTCGACGACAAGTCGTTCAACCAGCTCGGCTACGAGGGCATCACCGAGGCCGCCAAGGAGCTCGGCGTCGAGGCCACCACGGTCGAGTCGAACGCCGAGTCGGACTACGTGCCGAACATCGAGAACCTCGTCTCCGAGGGCTGCGACCTGATCGTCACGGTCGGCTTCGCCCTCTCGGCGGCGACCGTCGAGGAGGCGCTCGCCAACCCCGACGTCATGTTCGCGATCGTCGACGACGCGGCGGACAACGACTTCAACGGCGAGACCGACGCCCCGAACATCAAGCCGATCCTGTTCGACACCTCGCAGGCCGCGTTCCTCGCCGGCTACGTGATGGCCTCGTACTCGACCTCGGGCATCGTGGGCACCTACGGCGGCATGAACTTCCCGACCGTGTCGATCTTCATGGACGGCGCCGCTCAGGGCATCGACTACTACAACAGCGAGATGGGCACCTCCGTGAGCCTCCTCGGCTGGGACGAGGCCGCGCAGGACGGCACCTTCATCGGCTCGTTCGAGGCGGGCACCGACTCGTACAACGCCGCGAAGAACCTGATCGACCAGGGCGCCGACGTGCTGCTGCCGGTCGGCGGCCCGATCTACCAGTCGGCCATCGAGGCCATCGCCGACTCCGGCAAGGACGTCGCGATGGTCGGTGTCGATGCCGACCTCACCGAGACGGACCCCGACTCGGCGTCGCTGTTCCTGACCTCGATCCTCAAGCAGATCAAGGTCGCGGTCGCCGAGGTCACCAAGGAGGCCTCCAGCGGGTCGCTCGACTACTCGCCGTACATCGGCACCCTCGGCAACAGCGGGGTCGGCATCGCGCCGTTCCACGACTTCGAGTCGAAGGTCAAGCCGGAGCTCTCGGGCGAGGTCGACGCCATCGCGGAGGGCATCATCGGCGGCACCATCCCGGTGAAGTCCTACCTCGCCGGCTGACGCACCGCGTCACCACGGGGGCCGATCCGTTCGCGGGTCGGCCCCCGCTCATTCCCTCGGCGGCGCTCCCACCCGCGCGTCGCCCCGACTAGCCTGAGAGGGTCGCGACGACGCGATCCCGACGTCGCCCCGTGCCGACCCTGACGTGGAGGACATCCGTGAAACTCGAGCTCCGCGGGATCACCAAGCGGTTCGGCAGCCTGGTCGCCAACGACCACATCGACCTCACGGTCGAGCCGGGCGAGATCCACTGCCTCCTGGGGGAGAACGGCGCGGGCAAGTCGACGCTCATGAACGTGCTCTACGGGCTCTACCAGCCCGACGGCGGCGACATCCTGCTCGACGACCGGGTCGTGCACTTCGCCGGGCCGGGCGACGCGATGCGCGCCGGCATCGGCATGGTGCACCAGCACTTCATGCTCATCCCGGTCTTCACGGTCGCCGAGAACGTCGCCCTCGGGCACGAGGCGACCCGGGCGGGAGTGCTCGATCTCGAGGCCTCGCGCACGCTCGTGCGCGAGATCTCCGCGCGCTTCGGCTTCGACCTCGACCCCGACGCCCTCGTCGAGGATCTCCCGGTCGGCGTTCAGCAGCGCGTCGAGATCGTCAAGGCCCTCAGCCGCGACGCCCAGGTGCTCGTCTTCGACGAGCCGACGGCCGTGCTGACGCCCCAGGAGACCGACGAGTTCATGGCGATCATGCGCCAGCTGCGCGACGAGGGCACCTCGATCGTCTTCATCACCCACAAGCTGCGCGAGGTGAAGGAGGTGGCCGACCGGATCACGGTCGTACGCCTCGGCAAGGTCGTCGGCGAGGCCTCGCCCAGCGCCTCGAGCACCGACCTGGCCTCGATGATGGTGGGCCGCGCCGTCGACCTGTCGGTGCACAAGGATCCGCCCCAGCTCGGGGATCCGGCCCTCGTCGTGCGCGACCTCGCGGTCGCCGACGCGCTCGGCAATCACGTCGTCGACGGGATCGACCTCGAGGTGCGTGGCGGCGAGATCCTCTGCATCGCGGGGGTGCAGGGCAACGGGCAGACCGAACTCGTCGAGGCCCTCGTCGGCCTGCAGGATCGCGTCTCGGGTTCGGCCGAGCTCAACGGGCGCCAGCTGCTCGGCCGCCCCACGCGCGAGGTCATCGACGAGGGCGTCGGATTCGTGCCGGAGGACCGCACCCTCGACGGCCTCGTCGGCGGGTTCACGATCGCCGAGAACCTCATGCTCGACCGCTCCGACGGCGCGCCCTTCGTGCGCCGGGGCGCGCTGCAGCGCGGTCTGCTCGACGAGTTCGCCCAGGAGAAGCTGGAGAGCTTCGACATCCGTGCGCAGGGCATCCGCACCAAGGTCGGCACGCTCTCCGGCGGCAACCAGCAGAAGGTCGTGCTCGCCCGCGAGCTGAGCCGCGAGCTGTCGCTGCTGATCGCGTCGCAGCCGACTCGCGGCCTCGACGTCGGGTCGATCGAGTTCGTGCACGAGCAGATGGTCGCGGTGCGCGACTCCGGCATCCCGGTGGTGGTCGTGTCGACCGAGCTCGACGAGGTGGTCGGCCTCGCCGACCGCATCGCCGTGATGTACAAGGGCCGCATCGTCGGCATCGTGCCGCCCGACACCCCGCGCGAGCAGCTCGGGCTCATGATGGCCGGCGAGCGGATCGAGGAGGCGGCATGAGCAGCCCGACCCCCACCCTGAACCCCGACGCGCCCCTGCCGGGCGAGGACGACGGCGAGCGCGCGAACCGTTGGAACGACCTGCTGCGCCGCATCGCGACCGGCAACGCCCTCGTCTCGGTGCTCGCCGTGCTGCTCGCGATCGTCGTCGGCGGCGTGCTCATCGCGGTCACCGACGAGGGCGTGCAGACCGCGGCGGGCTACTTCTTCGCCCGCCCCGGCGACACCTTCGCCGCCATCTGGAAGGCCGTCTCGGGCGCCTACGTCGCCCTGTTCCAGGGCTCGATCATCGACTTCCGCCAGTCCGATCCGCTGCGCGCGCTGAAGCCGATCACCCAGACGCTGCTGTTCGCGAGCCCGCTCATCGCCGCCGGACTCGGCGTGGCGATCGCCTTCCGCGTGGGCCTGTTCAACATCGGCGGCCGCGGGCAGATCCTGGTCGGGGCCGGCTTCGCCGGGTACGCGAGCTTCGCGTGGGATCTGCCGCCGGTGATCCACGTGATCGTCGCGCTCGCGCTCGGCATCGCGGGCGGCGCGCTCTGGGGCGGCATCGCGGGCTTCCTCAAGGCCCGCACCGGCGCGCACGAGGTGATCGTCACGATCATGCTCAACTACGTCGCGTACTACCTGCTGAGCTTCCTGCTGCGCACCCCGCTGCTGCAGAACCCCGGCTCGAACAACCCCAAGACCCCGCCCGCGCTCCCGTCCGCGCAGCTGCCGGCGATCCTCCCCGAGCCCTTCAAGCTGCACGTCGGGTTCATCCTCGTGATCGCCGCCACGGTGTTCGCGTGGTGGCTCATCGAGCGCTCGAGCCTGGGATTCAAGTTCCGCGCCGTCGGGCTCAACCCGCACGCCGCGCGCACCGCGGGCATCAACGTCGACCGGATGTACCTCTACGTCATGCTCTTCGCCGGCGGCTTCGCGGGCCTCGCGGCGGCCAACGAGGTGCTGGGCACGACGACGACCGGCTTCACCTCCGGGGTGGATGCGGGCATCGGCTTCGACGCGATCACCGTCGCGCTCCTGGGCCGCTCGACCCCGTGGGGCACGTTCGCCGCCGGCCTGCTGTTCGGTGCGTTCAAGTCCGGCGGGTTCGCGATGCAGGCCTCGCAGGGCATCCCGATCGACATCGTGCTCGTCGTGCAGTCGATGATCGTGCTCTTCATCGCGGCGCCGCCCCTCGTGCGCTCGATCTTCCGGCTGCCGCAGCCGGGGCGCCCGCGGCGACGAGCCAAGTCCGAGCCGAAGGCGGTGGCGTCATGACCGCTGCGACGGTGACGGCGCCGGAGCGCTCCGGGGTGGGCCGGCTCGACCGGCGCTCCTGGAAGGTGCCGATCGCGTTCGGCCTGGTGACGCTCGCCGCGCTCGTGCTGTTCGTGATCCTGGGTCGCGACCGCATCGTGTCGTTCAACCTGTCGACCGGCACCGATCTCATCCAGCTTCCCCTTCTCGCGTTCCCGGCGCTCGCCGGCGGGATCGTCGTCACCGTCGTGCTCGCGGTCGTGACGGCGTTCGCGGTGTTCCGGGTCTGGGAGCGCCGGCCGGTGCCCCTGTGGGTCATCGTGATCGGCACGGTCGTCGCGATCGTCGGCTTCCTCGCCTGGGCGGGGGCCGGCGCCACGCTCCAGGTGCCGGGTCTGCTGACCGGCACCCTGTTCCTGGCGACCCCGCTCGTCTACGGCGCCCTGGCCGGCGTCATCGGCGAGCGCGGCGGCGTCGTCAACATCGCGATCGAGGCCCAGCTGCTCGGTGGCGCCTTCACCTCCGCGGTGGTGGCCAGCCTCACGCAGCAGCCCTTCGTCGGGCTCGCCGCGGCGGGTCTCGCGGGCATGCTCGTCGCGTTCCTGCTGGCCGCCTTCGCGATCAAGTACTTCGTCGAGCAGGTGATCGTCGGCGTCGTCATCAACGTGCTCGTCTCCGGCCTCACCGGGTTCCTGTACTCGCAGGTGTTGACCGAGAACCGCCAGCTGCTCAACTCCCCGGTGCGCTTCGACCGCATCGACATCCCGTTGCTGAGTCAGATCCCGGTGATCGGGCCGACCCTCTTCCGGCAGACGATCCTCGTCTACCTGATGTACGTGATCGTCGCGGTCGTCGCCTTCGCGCTCTACCGCACGAAGTGGGGTCTGCGGCTGCGCGCCGTGGGCGAGCACCCGAAGGCGGCGGACACGGTCGGCATCAACGTCGCCCGCACGCGCTTCTGGAACGTGGCGCTCGCCGGCGTCATCGCCGGCTTCGGCGGGGCGTTCTTCACGCTCGGATCCAACGGCGCCTTCAACAAGGACATGACGAACGGCGCGGGCTTCATCGCCCTCGCGGCGGTCATCTTCGGCGGCTGGGACCCGGTACGGGCGACCCTGGCGGCGCTGCTGTTCGGGTTCGCCTCGAACCTGCAGAACGCGCTCAGCGTGATCGGCTCGCCGGTGCCGAGCGAGTTCATGCTCATGCTGCCCTACGTCGTGACGATCGCCGCGGTCGCCGGACTCGTCGGCCGGTCGCGAGCCCCCGCCGCGGACGGCGTGCCGTACATCAAGAGCTGACCGGGTCGGAGGCCCCACCATGCCCGAATCCGTCGTGCCGCCCGCGGCCGTGTCGGAGGCGGCCGCCGCCTCGCCGGTCGATGTCGCCGCGATCGACTGGGACGGCCTGCGCGCCGCCGCCGTCGAGGCCTCGAGCCACGCCTACGTGCCCTACTCGCGCTTCCCGGTCGGGGTGGCCGCGCTCGTCGACGACGGGCGCGTGCTCACGGGCGCCAACGTCGAGAACGCGTCGTACGGGCTGACGCTGTGCGCCGAGTGCGCACTGGTCTCGAGCCTGCACATGACCGGGGGAGGCGCGCTCGTCGCGTTCGCGTGCGTCGACGGTCACGGCGAGGCGCTCATGCCCTGCGGGCGGTGCCGGCAATTGCTCTTCGAGCACTCGGCGGAGGGGATGCTGCTCGCCACCGTCTCCGGCATCCGCACGATCGACGAGGTGATCCCCGACGCCTTCGGGCCGCGGACCCTCGCCGCCTACCGAGCCGAGGAATCATGAGCATCGAACCCTTCGACGTCGTCGACCTGATCAAGACCAAGCGCGATGGCGGAACCCTCACCACCGCGCAGATCGACTGGCTCGTCGACGCCTACACCCGCGGCTACGTCGCCGACGAGCAGATGTCGGCGATGACGATGGCGATCTTCCTGCGCGGCATGGAGCGCGAGGAGATCCGCGACCTCACCCTCGCGATGATCGCGACCGGCGATCGCCTCGACTTCTCGAGCCTGAGCAAGCGCACGACCGACAAGCACTCCACGGGCGGCGTCGGCGACAAGATCACCCTGCCGCTCGCTCCGCTCGTCGCCTCGTACGGGGTCGCGGTCCCCCAGCTGTCGGGCCGCGGGCTCGGCCACACCGGCGGCACGCTCGACAAGCTCGAGTCGATCCCCGGCTGGCGCGCGAAGCTCTCCAACGCCGAGTTCATGACCCAGCTCGAGGAGGTGGGTGCGGTGGTGTGCGCCGCCGGATCGGGACTCGCCCCCGCCGACGGCAAGCTCTACGCGCTGCGCGACATCACCGGCACGGTGGAAGCGATCCCGCTCATCGCGAGTTCGATCATGAGCAAGAAGATTGCGGAGGGCACGGCGGCGCTCGTGCTCGACGTCAAGCACGGCTCGGGCGCGTTCCTGCAGGATCCGGCACGCTCGAAGGAGCTGGCCGAGACGATGGTGGCGCTCGGTCAGGACGCCGGCGTCGCGACCCGCGCCCTGCTGACCAACATGCACGTGCCGCTCGGCCGCGCCATCGGCAACGCCAACGAGGTGCGCGAGTCGGTCGAGGTGCTCGCCGGCGGCGGCCCCGCGGATGTCGTGGAACTCACCGTCGAGCTCGCGCGCGAGATGCTGGCGCTCGCCGGGGTCGACGGCGTCGACCCGGCCGAGCACCTGGCCGATGGGACGGCGATGGACTCCTGGCGCGCGATGATCGCGGCGCAGGGCGGGGATCCCGATGCGCCGCTGCCGACGCCGAAGGAGACGCACACGGTGACCGCCGACCGCGACGGGGTGCTCACCCGGCAGCTCGCGCTGCCCTTCGGCATCGCGGCGTGGCGGCTCGGTGCCGGGCGCGCCCGCAAGGAGGACCCGGTCGACCATGCCGCGGGCATCGACCTGCACGTCAAGCCGGGTGACCCGGTGCGGGCGGGGGATCCCCTCTTCACCCTCGGCACGAGCGACACCGGCCGCTTCGCGCGCGCGCTCGAGGCGCTCGAGGGCGCCTGGGAGATCGGCGCCGAGGGCGACCCCGTCGACGACGGGGGTCCGCTCATCGCGGGCCGCGTCGGCTGAGTGGCGCGACGCGCCGCCGCCCGTCCCCGCTCGCTCGCCACACGTGAGGCGTCGGTTCTGGCCGTTCTGCCGGGCGAGATCCGACCCGGAGTGACGCTTCGCGGCAGGCGGCAGGCGGCAGGCGGCAGGCGGCAGGCGGCACGCGGCACGCGGCACGTCGATCCGGCCGCGAGTGACGCGTCGCGGCAGACGCGTCACGTCAGAGGTGGGTCGCGTCCGGGTCACCCGACCAGCCGCGCTCGAGCAGACGGCGGCGGATCACCCCCACGAGCCTCCGCGAGTCGGCCAGATCGGCGCGACCGCACCGCGTCGTGTGCCATCTCGAGATCCTCGAGATGCGGAACTCGCGCCAGGTCTCGCGCCCACTGCTGAGGATCGGAGCGGTGGTGGTCGCCTTCGTACTCGATCGCCATGCGGAACCGCGGATAGGCGAGGTCGACGCGCGCGACGAAGCGTCCAGCGCGATCGCGGACGACGAAGTTGCTCACCGGCCTCGGGAGCCCCGCGAGGATCACGCGCACTCGGATGATCGATTCCGGCGGGGATTCCGCTCCCGCATCGAGCAACCCCAGCGCCTCGCGGCGGAGCCGGGAGCCGCGGCGACCCGGATATCCCTCGACCACCTCCGAGAGCAGACCCCGAGGAGTGCCCGACGCGAGCAGATGATCACCCGCTGCGACGAGATCCTCGAGGCCCACGATCGTGGCGAGATCGCACCACGTCCGCTCGGGGGTGGTCGTGCGGACCCCGGAGGCGTCCATCAGATCGGTGGATCGGAAGAGCAGATGGTGGCCGACCGTCCCCTGCAATCGGGACGCGCGGCGACCTCGCGGCACCGAGACGTGCACGCCGCCGCGGCTCGCGGAGGGTGAGACGGGCATTCCGTGAAGGATCGCCGCCGTCGTATGGGTGAACCGCGTGTCCGGCGGGAGTTGACCCGCGAGCGCGCGGCACAGCCCGAGAAGAGTGGGGCGTTCACCGCCGCGGGATCGCACTCCGCGGAGCGGACTCTCGAGGTCGGCCCGGCGCAGTCGGCCGGGGTTCACCCCGGCACGGGCCGCGGCGCGCACGCCGAAGGTCGACTCGAGACCGGCCGGAAGCCGTGCGGGTGGGCGCATGCGTCGACGATGGCCGCCGCCGCCCCGGTCCGGCCGCGCACGCGGGGACCCGGGGTGTCGGCGAGGTCGCGGGCGGCGTGGAGGACGGGATCCACCCGGCGAGGCGTCGATTCTTGCCGGTTTGAGGTACTGGGAACGGTCGAAGGCGACGCCTCAGCGGTGATGGCGCGGCACGAGCGGCGGGAATCGACGCCTCACAGAGGGAGAGCGGCAGCAGTCGACGCCTCGGCCCGCCGCCCACTCAGGCCGGGTCGCCGATGCGCTCGAGCGCGTCGACGACGTGATCCCAGAACAGGTCCGCGTCGATGCCGAGCGCGACCCGCTGGCGGTGACCCTCCGGGGCGGGGGCGCGCAGGTCGGCGACGGTCATGCCGAGGGTGAGCGTGCCCGACAGCTCGACGTCGAGCGGCGCGGCGCGCAGCTCGAGCACGGCGGGGTCGATCACGGCGGCGACCGCGACGGGATCGTGCACCGGCGGGTGCACGAAACCCTGCGAGGCGAGGTAGGTCACGCCGAAGAAGTCGAGAAGCTCGCCCACGAACCGCGCCGGCGCCGTACCGACGCCGTCGATCCGGGCCCGCACCTCGGGGGTCGCGAGCGCACGGTGCGTCACGTCGAGCCCGACCATCGTCACCGGCCAGTCCTCGTTCACGACGATGTGCGCGGCCTCGGGGTCGATGAGGATGTTGAACTCGCTCGTCGCGCTCCAGTTGCCGCCGCCGACTCCGCCGCCCATGAAGACCACCTCGCGCACGCGCGGCACGATGCGCGGTTCGAGGCGGGCCGCGAGCGCGATGTTGGTGAGCGCGCCGGTGGGCACGAGCGTGATCTCGCCGGGATCGGCCGCCATCACGGTGTCGACGATCAGCTGGGCGCCGTGGCGGGGGTCGAGCTCGAGCGCCGGCTCGGGCAGGGCCGGCCCGTCGAGTCCCGAGTCGCCGTGGATGTCGGGGGCCAGCTCGACGTGGCGCACGAGCGGCCGCGACGCGCCCCGCGCGAAGGGGATGCCCGCGATGCCGGCGACCCGCGCGACGCCGAGCGCGTTGCGGGTGACGTTCTCGATCCCCGCGTTGCCGGCGACGGTTGTGACCGCGACGAGGTCCACTGCGGGGCTGCCCCACGCCAGCAGCATCGCGATCGCGTCGTCGTGGCCCGGGTCGCAGTCGAGCAGGATGCGGCGGGGTGCGTCACTCACCCGCCGAGGCTAGCGCGGGCCGGGTCGCGTCCGTGCTCGACGGGAGTCCGTGGGCCGCGCCCGGCCGGCCCGCCGCCGGGCCCCGAGCCGGAGTGAGTCGGGCCCGGCGCGCGGCCCGACTCCCGGCCCGCGCACAGCGGGCGCCCGGATACGCTGGGCGGGTGACCGAGCTGCCCCTGCGGGACCTGCCGAAGATCTCGCTGCACGACCACCTCGACGGTGGACTGCGCCCCGCGACGGTTCTCGAGCTCGCCGCCGAGGAGAGCCTCGAACTGCCGGGCGGCGCGCCGCAGGCGGAGCCCTCGGAGGCCTCCGCGCAGGCGCTCGCCGAATGGTTCCGACAGCGCTGCACCTCCGGCTCGCTCGTGGAGTACCTGACGACCTTCGACGTCACGCTCGCGGTCATGCAGACCCGCGCCGGCCTCACCCGGGTCGCCCGCGAGTTCGTCGAGGATCTCGTCGCCGACGGCGTCATCTACGGCGAGATCCGCTGGGCGCCCGAGCAGCATCTGCGCCGCGGGCTGTCCCTCGACGACGCGGTCGAGGCGGTGCAGGAGGGCATCGACCAGGCGATCGAGGCCTCCGACCGCGTGATCCGCGTCGGTCAGCTCGTCAGCGCGATGCGTCAGGCCGACCGCGGCGTCGAGATCGCCGAGCTCGCGCTGCGGCACCGCGACCGCGGCGTGGTCGGCTTCGACATCGCCGGGCCCGAGGCGGGCTTCCCGGCCTCCCGGATGCGCGAGGCCTTCGAACTGCTCCAGCGCGAGATGCTGCCGGTCACCGTGCACGCGGGCGAGGCGGACGGGCTGGAGAGCATCCGCGGCGCGCTCATCGACGGGCACGCGCTGCGCCTGGGCCACGGGGTGCGGATCGCCGAGGACGTGACGATCGACTCCGAGGATGACGAGGGCGTGAGCGTCTCGCTCGGCCGACTCGCCTCGTGGGTGCGCGACCGGCGCATCCCGCTCGAGGTGAGCCCGAGCTCCAACCTGCAGACCGGGGCGTTCGCCGCGTGGGGCGACACGCTCGCCGACCACCCGCTCGACATGCTGTTCCAGCTCGGGTTCCGGGTGACGGTCAACACCGACAACCGGCTGATGAGCGCGACCTCGCTGACGCGCGAGCTGGGCCTGCTCGTCGACACCTTCGACTACGGTCTCGCCGAGCTGCTGCAGCTGCAGCTCAACGCCGCCGAGGGCGCGTTCCTGCCGCTCGAGGACCGCGACGAGCTCGCCGACCTGCTGCACGAGGGGTTCGGGACCGCCTGATGCCCATCCCCCCGCTGCCCGACGCCGCCGTCGAGCTGCGCGCCCCCGCCGCCGACTGGCGGGAGGCGGTGCGGCTCGCCGGGGCCGCCCTGACGCGCTCGGGTGCGGCGGCGCCGAGCTACGCCGACTCGATGGTCGCGCTCGTCGAGCGGCACGGCCCCTACATCGTCATCGCGCCGGGACTCGCGCTCGCGCACGCCCGCTCCGACGGCGACGTGCACGCCGACGGTCTCGCGGTCGTCACGCTCGCCGAGCCGGTCGCCTTCGGGCACCCCCACAACGACCCGGTGCGCGTCGTGCTGGGGCTCGCTCTCGGCTCGGTCGCGCGCCAGATCGGCGCCCTCTCGGCGCTCGCGAACGTCTTCAACGACTCCGACGCGGTGGCGCGGATCGCGGCCGCCGACTCCGCCGAGGAGGTGCGGTCGGTGCTCGGCGTCGCCGCGAGCGAGCCCGCCGCGTCGAGCTGACCCCGCTCGCGACCCGGCCCCGCCGTCGGTCCGAACCGGCTCAGACCAGCAGCGCCCGCATCGCCGCCTCGAGCTCGGCGACCGCCGCCCGCGCGGTCGCGAGCCGTGCCTCGGCGTCGCCCTCGAGCGACCACGCGTCGAGGTAGCACTTGAGCTTCGGCTCGGTGCCCGAAGGTCGCACGATGACCCGCGCCCCCTCCAGGCGGAAGCGGAGGATGTCGCTGCGCGGGTAGTCGCCGACGCCGGCGGCGAAGTCGTCCACGGCCTCGACCGGGCGGCCGCCGATTGCGGTCGGCGGGTCCGCGCGCAGTGCGGCGGTCATCCGGGAGATGTCGGCGAGCTCCGCGACCCGCAGGGAGATCTGCGCGGAGGCGTACCCGCCGATCTCCGCGGCGAACTCGCGCAGGTGGTCGCCCAGTGTCGCGCCGCGCTCGGCCAGCTCCCCGGCGAGGGCGAGCACTGCGACCATCGCCGAGATGCCGTCCTTGTCGTGCACCGTCGCGGGGTTCACGAGGTAGCCGAGCGCCTCCTCGTACCCGAAGATCAGGTCGGGGGTGCGCGAGATCCACTTGAACCCGGTGAGGGTCTCCACGCCGACGAGCCCGAAGCGCTCCGCGACCGCGCCGAGCGCGGGGGAGGAGACGAGCGAGCGGGCCAGGCGGCCGGGCTCGTGCGCGGCGACGGGGGCGGTGCGGGCGGCGCGCCAGCCCAGCAGCCAGCCGACCTCGTTGCCGGAGAGCTGCCGCCATCCCTCCGCCGCGGCCGGGTCGGGGATCGCGACCGCGAGCCGGTCGGCGTCGGGATCGTTGGCGATGACGAGGTCCGCCGCGTGCTCCCGCGCGAGGGTGAGGGCGAGGTCGAGCGCGCCGGCCTCCTCGGGGTTGGGGAACGCGACGGTCGGGAAGTCGGGATCGGGCTGGGCCTGCTCGGGCACCACGATCGGGGTCGGCAGCCCCGCGGCGTCGAGCACGCGCTGCGCGGTCTCTAGCCCAACGCCGTGCATCGGGGTGTAGACGACCCGCAGCCCCGCCGCGGGCCCGGCGAGGGCGGCGGTCGCCGCCACGTAGGCGTCGAGGACGCCCTCGTCGGCCGTCGCGTAGGCCTCGGAGCGGGGCAGCTCGGTGATCGGCCGCCGGGCGACCTCGAGGATCCGCGTCTGGATCTCGCCGTCGGACGGCGGCACGATCTGCGAGCCGCCGTCGGCGCCGCCCAGGTAGACCTTGTACCCGTTGTCGCGGGCGGGGTTGTGGCTCGCGGTCACCATGACCCCGGCCGCCGCGTCGAGGTGGCGCACCGCGAAGGCGAGCACCGGGGTGGGCAGGGCGCGCGGCAGCAGGACCGCCTCGAGCCCCGCGCCGGCGAACAGCTCGACCGAGTCGCGCGCGAAGCGCTCGGAGTTGTGGCGGGCGTCGTAGCCCACGACCACGCGGGGCGCGGAGCCGGACCCGGCTCGATCGCGCAGGAACGCGGCGAGCCCCGCGGCGGCCTGCGCGACGAGCACCCGGTTCATGCGGGTGGGACCGGCGCCGAGCTCGCCCCGCAACCCCGCCGTGCCGAAGTCGAGCCGGCCGGAGAAGCGCTCGGTGAGGTCGGCGACCGCCCCCGTCACGCCGGCGGTGGCCGCCTGCAGCAGGTCGTGCAGTTCGGCGCGGGTCGCGGGGTCGGGGTCCTGGGCGAGCCACGCCTCGGCGGCCGCCACGATCGGGTCACGCTCGGTCACAGCGCGGCGACCACCTTCGCCAGCAGGGCGCCGATCACGGGTTCCGCCGCCTTCCCGGCCGCGAGCACCTCGGCGTGGCTGAGCGGGTCGGGCGAGATGCCGGCCGCGAGGTTCGTGATGAGCGAGAACCCGAGGATCTCCATGCCCGCCTGGCGCGCGGCGATCGCCTCGAGCGCGGTCGACATCCCCACGATGTGCCCGCCGATCGCCTTGGCCATCTGCACCTCGGCCGGGGTCTCGTAGTGCGGGCCGCGGAACTGCACGTAGACGCCCTCGTCGAGCGCCGGGTCGATGCCGCGGGCGAGCTCGCGCAGGCGGCGGCTGTACAGGTCGGTGAGGTCGATGAAGGTGGCGCCCTCGAGCGGACTCGCGGCGGTGAGGTTGATGTGGTCGCTGATGAGCACCGGGGTGCCGGGGGTCCAGTGCTCCTTGATGCCGCCCGCGCCGTTGGTGAGCACCATGACCCGCGCGCCGGTCGCGGCGGCCGTGCGCACCGAGTGCACGACGCGACGCACCCCGTGCCCCTCGTAGAAGTGGGTGCGGGCGCCGATGACGAGGGCGCGTGCGCCGCTCGGCAGCAGGATGCTGCGCAGCGTTCCCGAGTGCCCCGCGACCCCCGAGGCGCTGAAGCCCGGCACCTCGCCGGCGGGGACCGTCGCGGTCGTCTCGCCGATGAGATCGGCGGCCGCGCCCCATCCGCTGCCGAGGGTCAGCGCCACGTCGTGACGGTCGACGCCGGTGAGTTCCGCGATCCGCGCGGCGGCGTCGCGCGCCACCTCGAAGGGATCGGCGGCCGGGTCGTCGAGGGGGTTCGAGGCCGCGTCCATCGCCATGCCCTCACTCTAGGCGGGCCGCGACCCGCGCGGCCCATGCGGTTGAATGAGGGCATGCCGATCTCGTTCGAGCGCACGCACAAGCTGGCCGTCCTCGGCGGCGGTCCCGGCGGCTACGAGGCGGCTCTGACCGGGGCGCAGCTCGGCGCCGAGGTGACGCTGGTCGAACGCGCCGGGGTCGGCGGCGCGGCCGTGCTGACCGACGTCGTGCCCTCCAAGTCGCTCATCGCCACCGCGGAGGCGGCGCTCAGCGTGGGCGAGGCGGCGGATCTGGGCGTGCAGTTCTTCGTGCGCGGCGAGAGCGGTCGCGCGGTCCGCCCCCAGGTCACGGTGAACCTCGAGGCCGTCAACCAGCGCCTGCTCTCGCTCGCGCGCCAGCAGTCGGAGGACATGAAGGCGCAGCTCGTGCGCGCCGGCGTGCGCATCCTCGCCGGCGACGGCCGACTCGACGGCCCGGGCCGCGTGGTCGTCTCGACCGGGCACGGCAAGAAGCGCACCGACTTCGACGAGGTCGAAGCCGACACCGTCGTCGTCGCGGTCGGCGCGAGCCCGCGCGAGCTGGCGAGCGCCCCGCCGGACGGCGAGCGGATCCTCACCTGGAAGCAGCTCTACGCCCTCGACAGCGTGCCCGAGCACCTCATCGTCGTCGGCTCGGGCGTCACCGGGGCCGAGTTCGCCTCGGCCTACCGCGCGCTCGGCGCCGAGGTCACCCTGATCTCGAGCCGCGACCAGGTGCTGCCCGGCGAGGACGCCGACGCGGCGGCCGTGATCGAGAAGGTCTTCACGCGCGGCGGCATGCACGTGCTCAGCAAGAGCCGGGCCGAGAAGGTCGAACGCACCGACGACGGCGTGCGCGTGACCCTCACCGACGGCCGGGTCGTCGAGGGCTCGCACTGCCTCATGGCGGTCGGGTCGATCCCGAACACGGCGGGGATCGGGCTCGAGGAGGCGGGCGTGCAGCTGGCCGACTCCGGGCACATCCGCGTCAACCGGGTGGCGCGCACCTCGATGCCCTCGGTCTACGCGGCGGGGGACTGCAGCGACTTCCTGCCGCTCGCCTCGGTCGCCTCGATGCAGGGGCGAACGGCCGTCTTCCACGCGCTCGGCGACGCCGTCAACCCGACCGAGTTGCGCAACGTGACGAGCAACATCTTCACCCAGCCCGAGGTCGCGACGGTCGGATGGAGTCAGAAGCAGATCGAGGACGGCGTCGCCCAGGGCGTGGTCTACAAGCTCCCGCTGCCGACGAATCCGCGGGCCAAGATGCTCGGGCTCAAGGAGGGCTTCGTCAAGCTCTTCGCCCGCACCGGATCCGGAACCGTCATCGGGGGTGTCGTCGTCGCCCCGCGCGCGAGTGATCTGATCCTGCCGATCGCCCTCGCGGTCGAGCACCGGCTCACCGTCGACCAGCTCGCGACGGCCTTCAGCGTCTACCCCTCGCTCTCCGGGGCGATCACCGACGCCGCCCGCGCGATGCACATCGTCGAGTAGCCCGCGACCGGGTGGGCGCGCTCAGACGCCGCTCACCTGCACCGCCCACGGGCGCACCCGCAGCACGAAGAGGTCGCCCGCGACCGAGCCGTCGGCCTCGGCCGCGGCGACCCAGTACGCCGCGTCGGCGGGGTCCACCCGGATCACCGTCTGACCGTGCCCCGGATCGTCGGGCAGGGGACCGGCGGCGACGAGCACTCCCGCCTCGCCCGCCGACCGCAGGAACGCGAGGTGCTCGCCGAACAGCGGATGCGCGAAGACCGACCCGTCGCCGGCCGCGGCTCCGACTGTGTGGTCGAGCACGAGCCAGACCGGATCCGGACCGGGTGCACCGCCCTCGCGCTCGGCGCCGCTCTCACCCTCCGCGCCCTCGATGCCGCTCTCGCCCGCGGAGCGGGCTCGCGCGAACCTCTCCAGCACGAGCGGCCATCCGCTCCGGTACTCGTCGCGCGCCTCGGCGGGCGCCGCGTAGTGCTCCCACCCGCGGTGCTCGAGCGTGACGAGCGTGCGGGTCGCGTCGATCCCGACGAAGGCGACCTCGACCTCGCCGCGGTCGTCGTCGGATCCGGGATGCCAGGAGAAGCGCAGCCGGTGCGGCGGATGCGCCTCGCGCACGGTGCCCCAGACGCTGCGCTCGCCCGAGGCGGAGGTCTCGACGATCTCGTCGCCCTCGAATGCGACGGTCGTGCCGGCGTCGAACACGGCGAAGCGCTCGAGCGGCCACCAGGCGCCGATCCGCTCGGTCCACGCGCGGTAGGCGCGTTCGGGGGTCGCCGCGACGACGATCTGACGGCGGAGGGCGGGCAGCGCGCTCATGACTCCTCCTCGAGGTGCGCGGCGAACGCGGCGAGCGCCGCATCCCAGGTCTCGGTGAGCCACACCTGCAGCGGTGCGAGCCCCTCGGGGGCGAGCGCGTAGAGGTTCCGGGTGCCGACGGCAGTGTGGGTCACGACGCCGGCGCCCTCGAGCACCGCGAGATGCTTGCTGACCGCGGGCCGCCCGATCGGCAGGCGCTCGGCCAGGAGCCCGACCGGTCGGGGCCCGTCGCGCAGCGCCTCCGCGATGCGGCGGCGCATCGGATCGCCGAGGGCGTCGAGCACGGCGTCGGCGCGGGCGGAGGCGGCGGTCATACCGTCACCCTAGAGCAACCGTTACTCACGAGCAACCGTTACCCGGAAGCGACCGATACGCGTACGGGGGCGACGCTCGGCTGACGCGTTGCCCGCAGGGCGAGGACCAGGAGATTCGTCGCCCGAAGGCGAGCGCTAGCTGATTCGTCGCCCGACGGGCGAGGACTAGGAGATTCGTCGCCCGAAGGCGAGCGCTAGCTAATGCTGAGCAGCACGTGCCCCGCGCCGACCGTGGTGCCGACGGTCGCGTCGATGCCGCCGACCACGCCGTCCTTGTGGGCGGTGAGCGGCTGCTCCATCTTCATCGCCTCGAGCACGACCACGAGATCCCCCGCGACCACCTTGTCGCCCTCCGCGACGGCGAGCTTCACGATCGTGGCCTGCATGGGCGCGGTCACCGAGTCGCCGCTCGCGCCGCGCGCGCCGCCGCCGACCGAGCGGCGCTTGGGCGCGGGCGCGTTGCTCGAGGACCCGTTGGTGGGCAGCAGCGTCGTCGGCAACGAGACCGACAGCCGCTTGCCGTCGACCTCGACGAGCACGCTGTGCCGCTTCTCCGGGGCGCCCGGCTCGGCGAGCATGCCGCCCCAGGGCTCGAGGTCGTTGACGAACTCCGTCTCGATCCACCGGGTGTAGACGCCGAAGCGGCCGTCGACGGCGGTGAACGCGGGATCGCGCACGACCTTCCGGTGGAACGGCAGCACCGTCGGCAGACCCGCGATCTCGAACTCGTCGAGTGCGCGCCGTGCGCGTTCGAGGGCGTCCTCGCGGGTGTGCCCGGTGACGATGAGCTTGGCCAGCAGCGAGTCGAACGCGCCGGAGATCTCGTCGCCGGTCGTGACGCCCGAGTCGACGCGGATGCCGGGCCCGCCCGGGAAGCGCAGCACCGAGATCGGGCCGGGCATCGGCAGGAAGCCCCGCCCCGGATCCTCGCCGTTGATGCGGAACTCGATCGAGTGGCCGTGCGGCTCGGGGTCGGGGTAGTCGAGGATGCCGCCCTCGGCGATGCGGAACTGCTCGCGCACGAGGTCGAGGCCGGTGACCTCCTCGGAGACCGGGTGCTCGACCTGGAGCCGGGTGTTGACCTCGAGGAAGCTGACCGTGCCGTCCTTGCCGATCAGGAACTCGCAGGTGCCGGCGCCGAGGTAGCCGACCTCCTGCAGGATCGCCTTGCTCGAGCGGTAGAGCAGCTCGCGCTGCTCCTGGGTCAGGAACGGCGCCGGGGCCTCCTCGACGAGCTTCTGGTGGCGGCGCTGCAGCGAGCAGTCGCGGGTCGAGACGACGACGACGTTGCCGTCGGCGTCGGCGAGGCACTGGGTCTCGACGTGGCGGGGCTCGTCGAGGTACTTCTCGACGAAGCACTCGCCGCGGCCGAAGGCGGCGACCGCCTCGCGGGTGGCCGAGTCGAACAGCTCCGGGATCTCCTCGCGGGTGCGCGCGACCTTGAGTCCGCGCCCGCCGCCTCCGAACGCGGCCTTGATGGCGACCGGGAGCCCGACCTCGTCGGCGAAGGCGAGCACCTCGTCGACGCCCTCGACGGGGTTGAGCGTGCCGGGGGCGAGCGGGGCGCCGACCTTCTCGGCGACGTGGCGCGCCGAGACCTTGTCGCCGAGGCGCTCGATCGCGTCGGGGCCGGGGCCGATCCAGATCAGCCCGGCGTCGATGACGGCACGGGCGAAGTCGGCGTTCTCCGCGAGGAAGCCGTAGCCCGGATGCACGGCGTCGGCACCGGAGCGCCGCGCCACGGAGAGGATCTTGTCGATGACGAGGTAGGTCTCGGCGCTCGTCGCGCCACCGAGCGCGTAGGCCTCGTCCGCGAGCTTCACGTGCCGCGCGTCGCGATCCTGGTCGGCGTAGACGGCGACGGTGGCGATCCCGGAGTCGCGGGCGGCGCGGATGACGCGCACCGCGATCTCCCCCCGGTTCGCGATGAGGACCTTCGTGATGCGGGCCATGACATACGAGCCTATTGGCCCCGAACGGGGGCTCGTTTGTCGGCGAGGGACAGAAAGCCCGGGGCAGCCTTGTCGACCTCGTACGGGCTCAGCGGTTCCAGAGCGCGGGCCAGGCGTGCCCGAGGCGCCGCACGAGCCGCCGCAGGCTCGGGATGCTCACCCCCACGACGGTGTGCGGGTCGCCGACGATCGACTCGATGAACCCGGCACCCTTCGAGTCGATCGTGAACGCCCCGGCGACCTCGAGCGGCTCGCCCGTCGCGACGTAGGCGTCGATCTCGTCGTCGTCGAGGTCGGCGGCGAAGCGCACCTCGGCGGCGACGTGCTCGCCCGCGGCGGCCACCGGGATCCCGTCGCGCAGCTCGACGAGCCAGTGGCCCGAGTGCAGCACCCCCGAGCGCCCGCGCTGCGCCCGCCAGCGCCGGGCGGCCACGTCGGGCAGGTGGGGCTTGCCGTAGACCGTGCCGTCGAAGGCGAAGGCCGAGTCGCCGCCCAGGACGAGCGCGTCGCGGGGGGCGTCGGGGATCCCGGCGATCCGCCCCGGCGCGCCGTCCACCCCGGCGACCGCCTCGCTCTTGAGGCGCGCGAGGTGCATCACGAGCTCGGCCGCCTCGAGCGGGCGCCCGCGGCGCCGCTCCTCCGCCGACACCGCCGCCTCCTCGTCGACGCCGGGGGCGACCGGCACGGGCTCGATGCCGACGGCGCGCAGGGTCGCGAGGCGGGCCGGCGAGGTGCTGGCCAGGACGAGGCGCAGGGCGGCTCCTATCCTCGGAGGATGGGCGAGATGGCGGGGCGCGAGATCGAGGTCGAGGTTAGCAAGATCGCTCACGGCGGCGTCGGGGTGGCCCGGCACGCGGGGCGGGTCGTCTTCGTCGCGGACGCGATCCCCGGCGAGCGGGTCGTCGCGCGCGTGGCCGACGACTCCCGGGATCGGTTCTGGCGCGCCGACACCCTGCGCGTGCTGGATCCGAGCCCCCATCGGCGACCGCACGTCTGGCCCGAGGCGGGGCTTGAGCGGGATCCGGCCGAGCGCCCCGGCGGCGCCGAGTTCGGCCACATCGACCCCGCCCACCAGCGCGAGCTCAAGGCCGCCGTGCTGACCGAGGCGCTCGAGCGGATGGCCTCGCTGCATCGCGAGGTCGAGGTGGAGGCCCTCCCCGGCCCCGCCGACGGCACCGGCTGGCGCATCCGGGTGCGGCTGCACGTCGCCGACGACGGATCGGTCGGCCCCTACGCCGCGCGCTCGCACCGTGTCGTGCCGGTGGCGAGCCTGCCGCTCGCCGTCGAGGAGGTGCGCGAGCTCGCGCCGCTGGGACAGGCCTTCCCCGAGCTGGCGGGATCCGGATCCGCCCGGCGCCGGCGCGGCGAGGCCGCCGATCGGGCGCGAGCGGTCGACGTGATCGCCCCCTCGGGCGGCTCGGCGCGGCTCGTCCTGGGCCGGCAGGACCCGACCGCGATCGTCGAGAAGGTGGGCGAGCGGGAGTTCCGGGTCGACGACACCGGCTTCTGGCAGGTGCACCGGCACGCCGCCGCGACGCTCTCGGCCGCCGTCGTCGACGCGATCGACCCCGAGCGCTTCGACCCCGGCGCCGGCAACCTCGACCTCTACGGCGGCGTCGGGCTCTTCGCGGCGGCGCTCGGCGACCGCTTCGGTCGCGCGACCCGCGTGACCAGCGTCGAGGCCGACGAGCGGGCGACCGAGCACGCCGCCGAGAACCTCGCCGACTGGGTCGGCGCGCGCACCGTGACGGCCAAGGTCGAGCAGTGGGTGCGCGGTCTGGGTGCGCTCCCGGGGCCCGAACGCGACCGCCTCGCGGCGGGCAGCGTCGTGCTCGATCCGCCGCGCTCGGGCGCCGGCCGGGAGGTGCTCGTGGCGCTCGCCGCGGTTGCGCCGCGGCAGATCGTCTACGTCGCCTGCGATCCGGTCGCCCTCGCGCGCGACATCGGCACCCTCGAGGAGCTCGGCTACCGGCTGGAGACCCTGCGCGCCTTCGACCTGTTCCCCGCGACGCACCACGTGGAGGCGGTCGCCCGCCTCGCCCCCGCACGGGAGTCGTGACGGCCGCGGCGGCCGGGAGCGCCGCTAGCATGGCCCCGAGGCGGGTTCGGGTCCGCCCGGTTGGGAGTCTCGGTGGACACTGCTGAGCGCCCCAGCGCGGGTCCGGGCGCGGCGGTGCGCGTCGCGGTGGTCGACGACCACGAGTCGGTGCGGCTCGGTCTGCGGGCCGCCTTCCAGGAGGCGGGTCACCATCTCGTCGCCGAGGCGGCGAGCGTCGCGCAGCTGCAGGAGGCGCTCGCCGGGGAGCGGGTCGAGGTCGTCGTGCTCGACCTGTCGCTCGGCGACGGCTCCACCGTCACCGAGAACGTCAAGCGCCTGCACGACGCGGGGGCCGCGGTGCTCGTGCACTCGATCGCCGACCGCGTCGGGCTCGTGCGCGAGGCGCTCGCGGCAGGCGCGGCCGGGGTCGTTCCGAAGGCCTCGAGCGCCCGGAAGGTCGTGGATGCGGCGGTCGCCGCCTCGCACGGCGAGATCCTCACCAATCTGGAGTGGGCCTCCGCGATCGACGCCGACCCCGACTTCGCCCGCGCGCAACTGGGACGACGGGAGCGGGAGATCCTGCACCTCTACGCCTCCGGTCTCCCGCTCAAGGTCGCTGCGCAGCGTCTCGGGATCGGCTACTCGACCGCGCGCGAGTACCTCGACCGCATCCGCACGAAGTACGTCGAGGTCGGTCGGCCCGCCCCCACCAAGGTGGACCTGCTGCGTCGCGCGGTGGAGGACGGCATCCTCCCCGGCCTCGACGCCGAGCCCCCCGACGAGCGGTGAGAGCCCTCCGACGAACGGTGACCGGATGAGCGCCGCGCCGGTTCGCGCGCCGCGGGCACCCGCGCCGCGCCCGGGATCGCGAGCCCTCGCGCGCGTCCGCGTCGCCGTCGGGCGGGCCACCGTGGCCTTCGCGATCGCGACCTTCATCGAGGCGGGCCCGATCATCACCGCGCCGGCGGGGAGCGTCGATCCGGTCTTCAACGCCTTCGGCGTCGGCGGCATCGTCGGCGTGCTGCTGACCGCCCTCCTGGCCGTGGCGGTGGGACGGCCCGTGCGGCTCGGCCTCGCGCTGTTCTCCTTCGCCGTCGTGCTGGGCCTGTTCGTCTGGTTGATCGCGGCGGGCCTCGGCGCGGTGACGGGCTCCTCGCCCTGGGTTGCGCGCCTCGTCCCGGCCGCGATCGCGGCGGCGAGCGTCGCCGGCTCGTGGCCGGCGGGTGCCGCGATCGCGGTGCTGTGCACCGGACTGCAGCTCGTGACGCGGATCGGCCCCTGGAGCGCGGGGGAGGGGCGCCTCGCGGTGGCGCTCGACACGGCCGCCGCGCTCGTGACCGGCGGCATCATCGTCGCGGTCGTCGGCGTGCTGCTGGCGCACGCGGCGCGGCTGGATCGCGACCGCGACGCGGCCGCCGCGCGCTTCCGATCGGTGAGTCGACGTGAGGCGATCGAGGCCGAGCGGCTGCAGGTGGACGCGCTCGTGCACGACTCGGTGCTGACCACGCTGCTGACGGCGGCCCGTGCCCGCGACCCCGAGTCTCAGGCGCTCGTCGCCACGATGGCGCGCGACGCGCTCGAGCGGCTCGGACGCGCGGCCGAGGAGGACGGCACGCCGGACGGCACCGTGGCCCTCACCCGGCTCTCCGACCGGCTGGAACGCAGTGCGCAGGAGCTCTCGGCCGAGTTCCAGGTGACGGTCGACGTGCCGGCCTCCGGGCGCATCCCCGGTTCGGCCGCCGACGCCCTGCACGCCGCGACGCTGCAGGCCATGGTCAACAGCGCGCAGCACGCCGGCCCGGCGCGGCGCCGACTGCACGTCGGCTGGCGCGAGGGCACGGTCGTCGTCGAGGTCGACGACGACGGGGTCGGCTTCGATCTCGGGGCCGGGCGCGGCGTGCGCATGGGGGTGAGGTTCTCGATCCTGGAGCGGATGCGGCACGCCGGCGGATCGGCGACGGTCGAGAGCCGGCTCGGGGCCGGCACCCGGGTGCACCTGGTCTGGCCGGACGGCCCGGGAGATCTGCCATGAGCCGCTCCCTCATGCCGCGCCAGGTCGCCTGGCTGATCGCCGCCGTCTTCGCCGTCACCTTCACGACCGTCGGCATCATCGCGGTCGTCGCCCGCGCCGGGGGGCCGTCCGCCGCGGCCGCCCTCGTGCTCTACGTCGCATTGCAGGCCTGGGTGCTCGTGCCGGGCCTGCGCGAACCGCTCGCGCCTCCGATCGCCGCGGCCCTCGCGGTCGGGTCGACCGCGGTCGCGGTGCTGAGCGCGCTCGGACTCCCCCCCGACGCGGCCGACCGCTCGACGGTCTGGTACGTCTCGGCGGTGGGCGGCCTGCTGGTGGCGATCGCCGCACGCGGGCGGCCGATCGCCGCCTGGATCGGCTACCTCGGCCTGCTCGCACACACACTGGTCACCCTGGCCCCCACGCCGATCGCGACGAGCGGCATCGTGGCGGTCGGGGTCTGGATCGGCGCGGCGCAGATCCTCATGCGTACGCTCGACGGCGCGGTGCGCGATTCGCGCCGCATCGAGGAGGCGGAGCGCGCCGCGAGCGGCTGGGTGGCGGCGCAGGAGGCCGTGCTGCTCGAGCGCCGCGTGCGCATCGCGCAGACCACGCTCGTCGCCGCGCCCATGCTCGAGATCATCGCCGCCTCCGGGGGCCGGCTCGAGGAGGCCCAGCGCGAGGAGTGCCTGCGGCTCGAGGCGGCGCTGCGGGACGAGATCCGCGGTCGCCGCCTGCTCGACGACGGCGTGCGCGAGGCGGTGCGCGCCGCGCGGGCCCGTGGGGTGCACGTGACCCTCCTCGACGAGGGCGGCATCGACGACCTCGACCGCATCGACCTCGCACGCGTGCGCTCGGAGATCTCCGGGGCTCTCCATGTCACCGATGTCGATCGGATCGTGGTGCGCACCGTCGCGAGCGACTCGGAGACGGCGGTCACGGTCGTCGGGCTGCGCCGCGTGGAGGCGAGCGGCGGCGACTGGGACGGTGAGGACGACGAGGTCGAGCTGTGGCGGGAGATCCCGCGGAGACTCGACGGCTGACCGCCCGCGTCAACGCGATCCCGGTGATGTCGCCGAGTGCGAGCGCCGGGGGCCGACGGCATGGCCGGTGACGAACTTGCCGTTAACGAGCCGAGGGCCGGACACCCCGTCCGGCCCTCGCCCAATCGGGTGAGCGATAACCCGAATATCGCTCGACCCGCCCCCGCGTCGGGAGCCGCTTACCCTGGAGGCTCCGACGCGTGGACGTGTGATACACGTCCGTTGAAAGCCATCATTGATGAGGGCACCCACTCCCGATAGTCGGCATTTGGGGGGACACCCTGTCCCCCCTGGCCGACGGGTCCTCGTCGGCCGCTCCCGATCCGCCCGTCTGGCCCGGAATTCCGGGCCACACCGGGGTGCTCGAGGGCTCGGATCAGCCCGAGAACGACCGCCACCCGGGCTCGAGCGGATGGCGCAGTCCGCGTTGGGAGCGCGACCACGCACTCGGCGACCCGTCCTCACGGGTGCGCTGCTCGGCGACGGCCTGCTCGAGCGCCGCCGTGATGACGGCCGTCGCCGCCGCGACCTCCTCGGGGGAGGGGTTGCCGCCGGTGAAGCGGATGTCGACGCCGGCCTCCGCGCCTCCCCGTCCGCCGCTCGCCGCGCTCACAGCGGGATGTTCCCGTGCTTCTTCGGCGGCTGGCTGGCGCGCTTGGTGCGCAGCGCCCGCAGCGCCTTGACGACCGCGATGCGGGTCGCCGCCGGCTCGATGACGCCGTCGAGCTCACCGCGCTCGGCGGCCAGGAAGGGCGAGGCGACGTTGTAGGTGTATTCGTTCGCGAGGCGCGTGCGCACCGCCGCGACGTCCTCCCCGGCCTCCTCGGCTCTCTTGAGGTCGCCGCGGTAGAGGATGTTCACCGCGCCCTGGCCGCCCATGACCGCGATCTCGGCCGTCGGCCAGGCGAAGTTGAGGTCGGCGCCGAGCTGCTTGGAGCCCATGACGATGTAGGCGCCGCCGTAGGCCTTGCGGGTGATGACCGTGACGAGCGGCACCGTCGCCTCGGCGTAGGCGTAGAGCAGCTTCGCTCCCCGGCGGATCACGCCCGTCCACTCCTGGTCGGTGCCGGGCAGATAGCCGGGCACGTCGACCAGGGTGAGGATCGGGATCGAGAACGCATCGCAGAAGCGCACGAAGCGGGCCGCCTTCTCGCCGGCGTCGATGTTGAGGGTCCCCGCCATCTGCGAGGGCTGGTTGGCGATGATCCCGATGCTGCGCCCCTCGACCCGCGCGAAGCCCACGACGATGTTCGGTGCGAACAGCGGCTGCACCTCGAGGAAGTCCTCGTTGTCGACGATGTGCTCGATGACCTCGTGCACGTCATAGGGCTGGTTGGGGGAGTCGGGGATGATCGTGTCCAGCCGCCGGTCGCGGTCGGTGATCTCGAGCCCGATCTCGCTCTCGTAGACCGGGGCGTCGGCGAGGTTGTTGTCGGGCAGGAACGAGATGAGGGTGCGCGCGTAGTCGAGCGCGTCCTGCTCGTCGTCGGCGAGGTAGTGCGAGACGCCCGTGCGGGTGCTGTGGGTGTACGCGCCGCCGAGCTCGTCCATGCCGACGTCTTCGCCCGTGACGGTCTTGATGACGTCGGGGCCGGTGACGAACATCTGGCTCGTCTTGTCGACCATGATCACGAAGTCGGTGAGGGCCGGGCCGTAGACGGCGCCGCCTGCGGCGGGGCCCATGATGATCGAGATCTGGGGGATCACGCCCGAGCTGGCCGTGTTGAGCCGGAAGATCTCGCCGTACTTGCCGAGCGCGACGACGCCCTCCTGGATGCGCGCGCCGCCGGAGTCGAGCATGCCGATGATCGGCACGCCGGTCTTCAGCGCGAGCTCCATGACCTTGATGATCTTCTCGCCCGCGACCTCGCCGAGGCTGCCGCCGAAGATCGTGAAGTCCTGCGCGTAGACCGCGACCTGACGACCGTGGATGGTGCCGGTGCCGGTCACGACCGCGTCGCCGTAGGGGCGCTTGGCCTCCATGCCGAAGGCGTGGGTGCGGTGTCGCACGAACTCGTCGAGCTCGACGAAGCTGCCCTGGTCGAGCAGCTCCTCGATGCGCTCGCGGGCGGTCTTCTTGCCCTTGGCGTGCTGCTTCTCGATCGCCGCCTCGCCGCTCGCCGTGACGGCCTCGTGGTAGCGCCGCTTGAGGTCGGCGAGCTTGCCGGCCGTCGTCAGCAGGTCGGGAGCGGCCGAGGCCTCGTCGTTCCGGGCGGCGTCGGCGCTGTCGCTGCTGGGAGTCACGGCCTCAGCCTAGCGACGGGCCCCGGAGGGGGGCGGCTGCACGGAACCTCCAAGGTCGCGCGCCGTCCTTGTGCGGATTCGTCGGGCGCTCTCCCGTCCGCGCGATCTCCTCGCGCCCGCGGCGTTCAGCGCGTCACTCGGCGGAACCGTCGCGCGAGGCCCCAGGCGGTGACCCGCAGCATCGCCTCCGCCACGATCGCGGGGCTCATCTTCGAGCGGCCGTGCTCGCGTTCGCGGAACTCGATCGGCACCTCCGCGATCCGGCCGCCCGCCTCGTGCACGCGGCGGGTCAGGTCGATCTGGAAGCAGTAGCCGCGCGAGTCGACGGGGCGCGCGATCGCGCCGCGGAGCGCCTCCGCGCGGAACGCGCGGAACCCCGCGGTGACGTCGCGCGCCGGCAGTGCGAGCGCCCGGCGCGCGTAGCCGTTGCCCGCGTCGCTGAGCGCTCGGCGGTACCAGGGCCAGTCGACGATCCGCCCGCCGGGAACGCGGCGCGAGCCGATGACGAGCTCGACCGGGTCGCTCGCGTCGTCGAGGCGCGCGAGCAGCGCGGGGATCGCGGCGGCCGGGTGCGATCCGTCGGCGTCCATCTCGAGCACGACCGCCGCCCCGTCGTCGAGGGCTCGTGCGAAGCCCGCGAGGTACGCGTGGCCGAGGCCCTCGCGCCCGGCCCGGTGCAGCACGGAGATCCGCGGCTCCTCGGCCGCGAGGCGATCCGCGAGCTCGCCCGTGCCGTCGGGGCTCGCGTCGTCGACGACGAGCAGCCGGATCTCCGGGTCGACCGCGAGCACGGCGCGCGCCACCCGCTCGAGGTTGAGCGCCTCGTCGAAGGTGGGCATCACGACGACCGCCGGGCCGCGGCGTGCGGCCGGCCCGGTCCGGTCGGTGCGCGCGCCCATCGGAAGAACCCTACGCGGGCGGGCGCTCCCTCGGCGCCGCCTGCCGCGCCGTCGCGGCCGCGGTGCCTAGGCTGACCGCCATGCTGCGCCTGCCCCGCACCCAGGCGGTCGTCGACGCGGTCGCCGGGTCGCTCGAGGTCGTCGACTCGAGCCCCTCGACGAACGCCGTGCTGCGCGAGCGCGCCGAGGTCGCGCACGCGGCCGTGCTCGTCACCGACCACCAGACGGCGGGGCGCGGGCGGCTCGACCGGGCCTGGTCGGCGCCCGCGGGAGCGTCGGTGGCGGTGTCGGTCGCGCTGCGGCCGATCGACGGTCGCGGTCGCCCGCTGTCGACCGAGCGCCTGGGCTGGATCCCGCTCGCGGCCGGGCTCGCGATGGTCGACGCGCTCGATCCGGTGCTCCCCGCCCCGGTCGCGCTCAAGTGGCCCAACGACGTGCTCGTCGGCGGCGCGAAGCTGTGTGGCGTGCTCGCGGAGCTCGCCTCGAGCGGGGCGCTCGTCGTCGGGGCGGGCCTCAACACGAGGATGACCCCCGCGCAGCGCCCGGTGCCGACGGCGACCTCGCTCGCGATCGAGGGCGCGCCGGCCGACGACGACACCGTCGACGGGATCCTCGCGCGCTACCTGCGCGCCCTCCTCGACGACGCCGCAGCGCTCGCCGACGGCGACGCCGCCGCGACCGGGCTCGCCGCGCGCGTCGCCGCGCGCTGCGCCACCCTCGGGTCACGCGTGCGGGTCGAGCTGCCGGGGGGCGGCGCGAGCCTCGGCATCGCGGTCGGGCTCGACGACGCGGGGCGGCTGCGCGTGCGCGGGGACGGCGGCGCGGAGACGACCGTCGCGGCCGGCGACGTCGTGCACGTGCGATGAGCGGTCGCCGCCTCACCGAGGGCGAGGAGATCGTCGCGCGCCTCGGGCCGCATCCGCGGGCGCTGCTGGGGCCGATCGTCGCCCTGCTGCTCGTCGTCGCCGCGGCGGCGTACCTCTGGGGGGTGCTGCCCGAGCGCTGGATGGCGGACGTCGCGGCCGGTATCGGCGTGCTCGTGCTCGTCGTCGGGGCGTTGCCGCCCGTGCTGCGCTGGGCGGGGACGCGCTATCTGCTCACCACCCGGCGGCTGATCGTCGCCAGCGGGGTGCTCGGGCGCAGCCGCCGCGAGCTGCTGCTCGCGCGGGTCGGCGAGGTCGCGGTACGCCGGCGCGGGTTCGCGGCGCTGTGGGGCTGCGGCGACGTGCTCGTGCACAGCGCGGGGGATCCGCTCGTGCTGGGCGACGTCGCGCGGCCGCGTCTGGTGCAGGCCGCGATCCTCGAGCTCGTCGAGGCGCGTGTGGGCGCGGGCGCCTCGGACGACGAGGACGAGTGGGGTGACGGGGACGAGGACGACACCGGCGGGTGGGAGGACGTTCACGAACCCGACCGGTGACATTCACCCCCGTCCGGCGGGCGCGTGACCCGGCGCGGTTACCGTCGCGGCCATGAGGATCTCGGTGATCGGCTGCGGCTACCTCGGCGCCGTCCACGCGGCGGCACTCGCGTCCCTCGGGCACGACGTCATCGGCGTCGACAGCGACGGCGACAAGATCGCGCTGCTCGAGACCGGCGCCGCCCCGTTCTTCGAGCCCGGTCTCGAGCCGCTGCTCGTGCAAGGCCTCGCCTCCGGCCGGCTGCGCTTCCGCCGCCGGCTCGAGGAGGCCGCCGCCGCCGAGGTGCACTTCGTCACCGTCGGCACCCCCCAGCGGCCCGACGGCTCGGCCGACCTCTCGGCCGTCGAGGCGGTCGTCGCCGGGCTCGCGGGGGTGATCCGCACGGGCGCGCTCGTCGTGGGCAAGTCGACGGTGCCGGTGGGCACCGCGGCGCGACTCGCCGACGTGATCGTCGCCGCCGGCGGGCGGTTGGCGTGGAACCCGGAGTTCCTGCGCGAGGGTCTCGCGGTGCAGGATTCGCTGCACCCCGACCGTCTCGTCTACGGCCTCGCCGAGGGCGACGCCTCCTCGGAGGAGGTGCTCGACGCGGTCTACGCCGAGGTGCTGCGCGAGGGGATGCCGAAGGTCGTCACCGACCTCGCGACGGCCGAGCTCGTCAAGGTCTCGGCCAACGCGTTCCTCGCGACCAAGATCTCGTTCATCAACGCGATGGCGGAGATCGCCGAGGCGACCGGGGCCGACGTGACGCAACTGGCCGACGCGATCGGGGTGGATGCGCGCATCGGCCGGCGCTTCCTGGGCGCGGGGGTCGGCTTCGGCGGCGGCTGCCTGCCCAAGGACATCCGCGGCTTCGTCGCGCGCGCCGAGGAGCTCGGCACCGGGCGCTCCGTCGCCTTCCTCCGGGAGATCGACGCGATCAACCTGCGCCGCCGGGAGCGCGTCGTCGAGCTGGCGCGGGAGTCGCTCGGCGGCTCCCTCGCGGGGCGGCGGATCGCGGCGCTCGGCCTCGCCTTCAAGCCCGACTCCGACGACGTGCGCGACTCGCCCGCGCTCGCGGTGGCGGGGATGCTCGCCGACGCCGGCGCCCGAGTCGTCGCCCACGATCCCGCGGCCGTCGACACTGCGCGCCTGCGCCGCCCCGACCTGGACTACACCCGCGACCTCGGGCAGGCGCTCGTGGGGGCGGAGGCGGTCGTCGTGCTGACCGAATGGGGAAGCTACCGCGAGCTCGACCCCACCGAGGCCGGCTCAGTGGTCGCGGGCCGCCGGCTCGTCGACGCCCGGAACTGCCTCGACCGGGAGGCCTGGGCCGCGGCCGGCTGGGAGGTCCGCTCGCCCGGTCGCCCCGCCCGGCTGCCGCTCGTCGCGCGCGCCGGCTGACGGGGTCTGCCGCACGCCCGGACCCGGGGCCGCGGAGCCGGTGGCCTCGTCGGTGGGCGCCGGAGCCCCGTCGGTCTCCGGGAACACCGCGGGCGCGGTGTCGCCGCGGTGGGGCGCGAAGACCCACAGCCGGTAGAGCGCGAAGCGGAACAGGGTGCCGAGTCCCAGGCCGACGACGTTCGCCGAGAGGTTGTCGGCGAGCGCGCTCGTGAAACCGAGCAGGTAGTGCGAGACCCAGAGGCAGCCGAGGCCGATGAGCATGCCGCCGACGCTGACGGCCGCGAACTCGACCCCCTCGCGCGCGAGCTGCCGCCCGCGGTGCGCGCGGAAGGTCCAGAGCCGGTTGCCGATCCAGTTGGTCACGATCGCGAGACTCGTCGAGATGACCTTCGCGATCACCGGCCCCTCGTGCAGCGCCTCGGGCGCCAGCACGGTGAGCCGCAGCGCGTTGAAGACGGCGAAGTCGACGACGAAGCCGACCGCGCCGACGCCGAGGAAGCGGGCGAACTGCCCGAGCAGCTGGCGCATCGCTCTCCGCGGAGTGGGTGGGTGGTCCGTGACCCGGGAGCCCGGCCGGGTGGCCGGCGGGTCGCGCTAGGGTCGACGTCGCGGCAGTCTAGCCGCGGCAGTCGGAGCGTCCGCCGGGAGGGCCGTTGAGGATCGGGGTGATCGGCGGGGGCCAGCTCGCGCGCATGATGATCCCGCCCGCCGTCGCGCTCGGCCTCGAGCTGCGCGTTCTCGCGGAGACCGAGGGCTCCTCGGCCGGGCTCGCCGCGACCGCCGTCGGCGACTACCGGGATGCGGCGACCGTGCTCGCCTTCGCGCGCGGCGTCGACGTGGTCACCTTCGATCACGAGCACGTGCCGCAGGAGGTGCTCGCCGAGCTCGTCGCGGCGGGCGTCGCGGTGCACCCCGGACCGGAGGCCCTCGCCGTCGCGCGGGACAAGATCCTCATGCGGCGCCGGCTCAGCGAACTCGGCGCGCCGATCCCGGCGTGGGCGGTCGTCACCGATGCCGGCGAGCTCGCGGCGTTCCTCGCCGAGCAGGGCGGCCGCGCGGTCGTCAAGACGCCGCGCGGCGGCTACGACGGCAAGGGCGTGCGGGTGGTGACGCGTCCCGAGGAGGTCGCCGACTGGTTCGCGGAGGCCGGCGCATCCGCCGAGGGCGCGGACGGCTCCCCGGCGGGACTGCTCGCCGAGGCATTCGTGCCCTTCCGCCGCGAGCTGGCCCAGCAGGTCGCCCGGCGACCGTCGGGGCAGGTCGTCGCCTGGCCGCTCGTCGAGACGGTGCAGCGCGACGGGGTGTGCGCGGAGGTGACGGCGCCGGCGCCGGGGGCCGAGGCGTCCGCCCCCGGATCGACCGGCGATCTCGCCGCGCGGGCCGAGGCGCTCGCGACCCGCATCGCGGAGGGCCTGGGCGTCACCGGCGCCCTCGCGGTCGAGCTCTTCGAGACCGCCGAGGGCGAGCTGCTCGTCAACGAGCTCGCGATGCGCCCGCACAACTCCGGCCACTGGTCGATCGACGGCGCCGTCACGAGCCAGTTCGAGCAGCACCTGCGCGCCGTCGCCGACCTGCCGCTGGGCGATCCCGCGCCGACCGCGGCGTGGAGCGTCATGGTCAACGTGCTCGGCGGCCCGAGCGGGCAGACCATGCTCGACCGCTATCCCGCCGCGATGGCGGCCCAGCCCGCCGCGAAGCTGCACTCCTACGACAAGTCCTCGCGGCCCGGCCGCAAGGTCGGCCACGTCACCGTCACGGGCGACGACCTCGAGTCGGTGCGCGCGCAGGCGCGTGCCGCGGCGGCGTTCTTCCAGGGCTGAGCCCTAGCATCGGGGCGTGCCCGCCGCCGCCCCCGTCGCCGTCGTGATGGGATCCGACTCCGACTGGAGCACCATGTCGGCGGCGGTCGACGCGCTCGCCGAGCTCGGCGTCGACTGCGAGGTCGAGGTCGTCTCGGCCCACCGCACCCCGCGCGGCATGATCGACTTCGGCTCGGCGGCGGCCGGTCGCGGCCTCCGGGTGATCATCGCGGGCGCGGGCGGCGCCGCCCACCTGCCCGGCATGCTCGCCTCCGTCACGACCCTGCCGGTCATCGGCGTGCCGGTGCCGCTGAAGCACCTCGACGGGCTGGACTCGCTGCTCTCGATCGTGCAGATGCCGGCCGGGATCCCGGTGGCAACCGTCTCGATCGGCGGGGCCCGGAACGCCGGCCTGCTCGCGGCACGCATCCTGGCCGTCTCCGACCCCGAGCTCGCGCGCCGTCTCGCGGACTTCGCCGGGAGCCTCGAGACGATGGTGGCTGAGAAGAACGCGGCCCTGCGCGACGCGCGCGGGGCGGACCCCGGGGCCGGTGGCGCCGGCGCGGGCGAGCACTGAGCGCAGCCATGTCGGCCACCCAGCCGGTGCGCTACCCGGATGCGCGCAATCGATCCGTCATGACCCGCCGGGCCTGGACGCTCGTCGGGCTCAACGTGCTCATCCCCGGCTCGGCGCAGGTGCTCGCCGGCGATCGCCGGCTCGGGCGCTTCGGTCTCGGCGCGACGCTCGTGCTGTGGACCCTCGCCGTGCTGCTCGGGCTCGTGGCGATCGTCCGGCGCGAGTGGATCCTCACCCTCGCGACCAACTCCTGGGCGCTCGGGGCGGGGGTGCTGGTGCTCGCCTTCTACGCCGTGCTGTGGGTGATCCTGACCCTCGACACCCTGCGTCTCGTGCGCTTCGTCAAGGTCGCGCCGGGCGCGCGCGCCCCGCTCGCGCTGCTGTCGCTCGTCGTGCTCGGCGCGCTCGTGGGCGGCTCCGCCTTCGCGGGCACGCGCGCCGTCTCGGCGATCGGCGTGCTCCAGACCGTCTTCGGCGGCGGCGCGACCTTCGCCGACCCGATCGACGGGCGCTACAACATCCTGCTGCTCGGCGGCGACGCCGGGCCCGACCGCGACGGGCTGCGACCCGACTCGACCTCCGTCGTGAGCATCGACGCCGAGACGGGCGAGAGCGTCATCTTCGGGATCCCGCGCGACCTGCTCGACGCGCCGTTCCCCGCCGACAGCCCGATGGCGGCGCTCTACCCGAACGGCTACGGCTACGACGACGTGTGCAACGTCGACGTCTGCCAGTTCAACTCGATCTACACCGAGGTCGAGGTCAACTCGCCCGAGCTCTACCCCGACGCGGCGGCGCAGGGTTCCTCGCCCGGCATCGAGGCGACCCGCGACGCGGCCGAGGGGGTCACGGGGCTCACCATCCCGTACTACGTGCTGATCGACATGGAGGGCTTCTCGCAGCTGATCGACGCGCTCGGGGGGGTGGATGTGACCGTGACGGAGCGCGTGCCGATCATCTTCGACCTCGACGACGACGGGAACCTCACGGGCGACGGCGAGTGGATCGAGCCGGGGCGACACCACTTCAACGGCTACTACGCGCTCTGGTATGCCCGCGCACGACACGGCACGAGCGACTACGACCGGATGGCCCGCCAGAAGCAGATCGAGGAGGCGATGCTCGTGCAGATGGACCCGGCGAACGTGCTGCTGCACTTCAACGAGGTCGCCGCGGCGGGCGCGGACGTCGTCCGCACCGACATTCCCTCGAGCCTGCTCGGCCATCTCGTGGAGCTCGGCCTGCGCGCCAAGCAGCTGGCGGAGCCGGTCACGACGGTCGACTTCGTCCCGCCGGACTGGTCCCCCGAGTACCCCGACTTCGCGGCGATCCAGGCCCAGGTGCAGAGCCTCGTCGGGCCGCCGCCGACCGAGAGCCCGGCACCGCAGGGCTGAGCTCGGTCCACGGCGCACGCGGCGGCACGCGGCACGCTCAGAGCGCCGCGTGGAGCTCCCACAGGCGCCGTCCCGCGTCGCGGCCGTCGAAGGCGCGGGAGCGGTCCTCGCCGAGCACCGCCGCTCGGGCGGCCGCGTCGGGGTCGCCGAGCAGGCGATCGAGCTCGGCGGCCAACAGCACCGGGACCTCGCCCTCGTCCTCCGCCGGAACGGTCTCGACGGCGTCCCCGAGCAGTTCCGTCACCGACGGCGAGGACACCGCGACCACGAGCGTGCCGGCGGCCAGCGCGTCGCGCACCGCGGGTGCGAAGCGGTCGACGGCGTCGGCGTGCACGAGCGCACCCGCCCGGTCGATCATCACGGCGAGGTCCGCCTCGGTCGCGACGGACGCGTCCGCGACCACGAGCGCCAGGCTCTCGCCGAGCCGGGGGATCGCCTGCGCGACGCGCTCGCGCGCGACCGGGTCCGGGTCGACCAGGAGCAGGTAGCGCTCGGGAAGGCCCAGCCGCTCGGCCACCCGATCGGGATCCGCCGGGCGGGGGAGCGGATCGGGATCCACCGGGGGCACGACCCGCACCCGGTCGCCGAGCGCCAGGTGCTCGCGCAGGGCGTCGGCGACGGCGTGTGTGGGGGCGATCACCGCATCGGCGAAGCGCTCGGCCCGCGTCGCCATCCGGCGGGTCCAGGAGGCGTCGGCCACGAGATCCGGATGCGTCCAGGCGCCCGCGTCGGCGATCGTGACGACGAGCTGGTCGCCGTCGTGCAGCCGGTCGTGACGGCGCAGCGGGGCGAGGAGCCCCGGGGCGTGCACCGCCCCGCGGCGGGGAAGGGCGAGGCCACGCGACCACGCTGCGGCGAGCTCGCGCCGCGCGAGGGCGTGCTTCTCGAGCCCGGCCAGACCGGGGACCAGCTCGCCGAGCCGGGCGTAGTCGGACTCCGGTGAGGCCGCGACCATCCCGATCACCTCGGCGCCGGCGGGCGCGGTGGCGGAGAGGGCCCGCACCGCGGCCCGTGCGATGCGCCCGGCGGTCGCGGTCGCCGGCGCGAGCACGTCGTCGACGACGACCCGCAGCGTCGTCACGGGTGTCGCACCGCCCCCGCGGCGAACGCGGCGCGGAGCGCGTCGCGCCAGGGCCGCATCGGCGCGAGTCCGGCGCGCGCCCATCCCGCGTGACCGAGAACCGAGAACGCGGGGCGAGGGGCCGGCCGCGGGAACGAGGCGCTGTCGGTCGGGAGGACGCGCGCGGGATCCAGCCCCGCCTCCTCGAACACGGCGCGGGCGAACTCGAACCAGCTCGCCCGACCCGAGTTGGTGCCGTGGTAGGCACCGGGCGGAGCGTCGGCCTCGACCATCGCGACGATGCGCTCGGCGAGATCGGCGGTCCAGGTCGGCTGGCCGACCTGGTCGGTCACGACGCTCACGGTGTCGCGTTCGGCGGCCAGGCGCAGCATCGTGCTCGCGAAGTTGGGGCCGCCCGCGCCGTAGATCCACGCGGTGCGGACGATCCAGGAGCGATCGGGCAGCGCCGCGCGCACGGCGCGCTCCCCGGCGGCCTTCGTGCGCCCGTAGGCGCCGAGCGGGGCGAGCGGGGCGTCCTCGGCGTAGGGCTCGCTCGCGTCGCCGGGGAAGACGTAGTCGGTGCTCACCTGCAGTATCCGACCCGCACCCTCGGCGACCGCGCGGGCCAGGTTGCCCGCCCCCGTGCCGTTGATCGCGAGCGCGCGCTCCTCCTCGGTCTCCGCGTCGTCGACGCGGGTGTGCGCGGCGGCGTTGACGACCACGTCGTAGCCGGCGACCGCCCCGCGGACCGCCTCCGCGTCGCGGATGTCGAGCTCGCGGCTGCCGACGAGCGTCGCGTCGCGCCCGTCGAGCGCGCGGGCGAGGTCGGCGCCGAGCATGCCGGTGCCGCCGACGACGAGCCAGCGCCGAGTCATGGCCGCCCGGTCAGCCCTGGCCGGCCGCGGCGTACTTGGCCTCGGTCGCGCCCTTCTGGGGCGCCCACCAGTCCTCGTGCTCGCGGTACCAGGCGATCGTGTCGGCGAGGCCGGCGGCGAAGTCGACGAATCGCGGGGCCCAGCCGAGCTCCGCCCGCAGCTTCGAGGAGTCGATCGCGTAGCGCAGGTCGTGGCCGGGTCGGTCGGTCACGAGGTCGTAGGCGTCGGCCGGCTGCCCGAGCTCGGTCAGGATGAGCTCCACGACCTCGCGGTTGCTCTTCTCGCCGTCGGCGCCGATCAGGTAGGTCTCGCCGACGCGCCCGCGCTCGAGGATGGTCAGCACGGCCGCCGAGTGGTCGTCGGCGTGGATCCAGTCGCGCACGTTCTCGCCCGTGCCGTAGAGCTTCGGGCGGCCGCCGCGCAGCACGTTGGTGATCTGGCGCGGGATGAACTTCTCCACGTGCTGGTACGGCCCGTAGTTGTTCGAGCAGTTCGAGATCGTCGCCCGAACCCCGAAGGAGCGCACCCAGGCGCGCACGAGCAGGTCGCTGCCCGCCTTCGTCGAGGAGTACGGGCTCGAGGGGTTGTACGGCGTGCTCTCGGTGAAGCGCGCGGGGTCGTCGAGCTCGAGGTCGCCGTAGACCTCGTCGGTCGAGATGTGGTGGAAGCGGATGCCGGACCGGCGCGCCGCCTCGAGCAGCGTGTAGGTGCCCACCAGGTTCGTGTCGACGAAGGGCCGCGGATCGGCGAGCGAGTTGTCGTTGTGGCTCTCCGCCGCGAAGTGCACGACCGCGTCGTGCTCGGCGAACAGGCGCTCCACGAGGGGTGCGTCGAGGATGTCGCCGACGACGAGCGACACCCGCTCGGCCGGCAGGACGTCGATCGAGCGGCGATCGCCGGCGTAGCTGAGCTTGTCGAGCACGGTGACGGTGTGGTCCGTGTGCGCGACGAGATGGTGCACGAAGTTGGAGCCGATGAAGCCGGCTCCGCCGGTGACGAGGATGCGCATGGCACGGCTCCGCAGGGGTCGAGGACGCCGAAAGCCTAGTCGACCGCTTCGGTAGACTCCCCGGGTGCAGGCCCGTCCGCTCGCGATCCCCGGCGCCGTGGAGTTCACTCCGCGCCAGCACCGCGACGACCGCGGCGTCTTCCTCGAGCACTACCGGTTCGAGCCCCTCGAGGAGCTGCTCGGTCACCCCTTCACGGTGCGGCAGGGCAACACCTCCGTCTCGCGGCGGGGCACGGTGCGCGGGGTCCACTACGCGCTCGTGCCGCCCGGGCAGGCGAAGTACGTGACGGCCGTGCGCGGCGCCGTGCTCGACTACGTGATCGACCTGCGGGTGGGCTCGCCCGCGTTCGGCACCTGGGAGTCGGTGCGGCTCGACGACGTCGACCGTCGCTCCGTCTATCTCGCCGAGGGGCTCGGGCACTGCTTCGTCGCGCTCAGCGAGGACGCGGTGGTCAGCTATCTGGTCTCGGAGGTCTACAACCCCGACCGGGAGCTCGGGCTGCATCCGCGCGACCCCGACCTCGACCTCCGGTTCCCCGAGGAGGCGGGCGAACTGCTGCTGTCTCCCAAGGACGAGGCGGCGCCCACGCTCGCCGAGGCGCTCGCCGCGGGCGCTCTGCCCGACTACGCGCAGTGCCGCGCCTTCGAAGGGTCGCTCGCGTGAAGGGCATCATTCTGGCCGGCGGCTCCGGCACGCGACTGTGGCCCATCACGAAGGGCATCTCGAAGCAGCTCGTGCCGGTGTTCGACAAGCCGATGATCTACTACCCGCTGTCGACGCTGATGGCGGCCGGCATCCGCGAGGTGCTCGTCATCACGACCCCGGAGTACGCCTCGCAGTTCCAGGCGCTGCTGGGCGACGGGTCCGATCTCGGGATGACGATCTCGTACGCGCAGCAGCCCAGCCCCGACGGGCTCGCCCAGGCCTTCCTGATCGGCGAGCGGTTCCTGGGCGACGACGCGGTCGCGCTCGTGCTCGGCGACAACATCTTCCACGGCGGCGAGCTGGGCGGCCAGCTCGCCCGGTACACCGACGTCGACGGCGGCCTGATCTTCGCCTACGAGGTCGCCAACCCGCAGGCGTACGGCGTCGTCGAGTTCGACGCCGCCGGGCGGGCCATCTCGATCGAGGAGAAGCCGGCCGAGCCGAAGAGCCGCTTCGCGGTGCCGGGGCTGTACTTCTACGACAACTCCGTGATCGAGGTGGCCCAGGGCGTGCGCCCGAGCGCGCGCGGCGAGCTCGAGATCTCGAGCGTCAACGAGCACTACCTGAAGGCCGGCCGCCTGCAGGTCCACGTGCTCGATCGGGGCACGGCGTGGCTCGACACCGGCACCTTCGAATCGATGATGCAGGCCTCCGAGTACGTGCGCGTGATCGAAGCCCGGCAGGGCATCAAGCTGGGTTGCATCGAGGAGCTCGCCTGGCGGGCGGGCTGGATCGACGACGCCCAGCTCGAGCGCCTCGCCGAACCGCTCGCGAAGAGCGGGTACGGGGCGTACCTGCGACGGCTCCTCGAGTCCGGGCGATGACCCCCGGCCCGGCCGCCTCCGGGCCGCCCGCCCCGACCTCTCCCCGCGTCTCGGTCGCCCTGTGCACCCACCAGGGAGCGGCATTCGTCGGGGAGCAGGTGGCGAGCATCCTCGCTCAGGAGCCGGCACCGTTCGAGATCGTGCTCGGCGACGACGCGTCGAGCGACGACACGGTCGCGATCGTCGAGCGGCTGGTCGCCGAGCACCGCGCGGGCGGCGGCGCCACCGGACTCGTCGTGCGGCGGCACCGACCCGCGCTCGGGGTGACGGGCAACTTCGCCGACGCCCTCGCCGCGGCGCGCGGCGAGCTCGTCGCGCTGAGCGACCAGGACGACGTGTGGCATCCCGGTCGGCTCGCGGCCCTCCTCGCGGTCTTCGCCGCCGAACCGGCGGTGCGGCTCGTGCACAGCGACGCGCGGCTCGTCGATGCGTCGGGGACGCCCACCGGCGAGACCCTGCTGCGCTCGCTCGAGGCGACCGCGGGCGAGAGGGCCTCGCTCGAGCGCGGGGACGGGTTGGCCGCCCTGCTCCGGCGCAACCTCGTGACCGGGGCGACCGCGGTACTGCGCCGGGATCTCGTCGACGACGCGACGCCGTTCCCCGCCGAGTGGGTGCACGACGAGTGGCTCGCGGCGCTCGCCGCCGCGACCGGCGGCGTGCGGCTGGTGCCGGAGCCGCTCATCGACTACCGCCAGCACGGCGGCAACCAGATCGGGGCGCGACGCCCGACCATGGCCGACCGCTGGGCGCGGCTGCGGGAGCCGCGGGAACCCCGGGCGTCGACGCGGGTGGTGCGCAGCGCCGCGCTCGTGGCGCGCCTGGAGCGGCTCGGGGACGCCGTCCGCCCGGACGCGCTCGCGCGGGCCCGGGCCCGGCTCGCGCACGAGGAGCGCCGACGTGCGCTGCCGCGCGTGCCGGTCGCGCGGATCCCGCGGATCGCCGCGGCGGTGCTCCGCGGCGACTACTCCCGCTACTCGCGGGGGCCGATCGACGTGCTCCGCGACCTGGTGCAGCCCGCGGGGGAGACTCAGCCGAGGGATCCTAGGCTGAGCGCGTGATGCCCCATCCCGGCCCGGAGCCGACCCGATGACGCGCGTGCTGGTCGTGACGAGCGACCCGATCGGGCGCCGGATGGCCGGGCCCGCCATCCGCACCTGGAACATCTGCCGTCGGCTGCAGCAGGAGGGTCACGAGGTGCGCCTCGTCACCACCTCGACGCTCGAGCCGATTCCGGCGGCGTTCGAGCTGCACCTCGTGCCGCCGGGGCGTCACCGCGCCTTCGGGCGGCTGGAGCGGTGGGCGGAGGTGATCGTCTTCCAGGGGCACGCGATGTCGATGTTCCGCACTCTCCGCCGCAGTCGCAAGCGGCTGGTCGCCGACATCTACGACCCGATGAACATCGAGCAGCTCGAGCAGGCCAAGACCCGCCCGATGCGCGAGTACATCAAGGTGGTCTCCGACCGCACCGAGCTGCTCAACGAGCAGCTGCTGCGCGCCGACCTGCTGCTCGCCGCCTCCGACCGCCAGCGGCTCTTCTACCTCGGTCAGCTCGCCGGGCTCGGCCGGGTGAACCCGCTCACCTACGGCGACGACCCCGACCTGGCGCGCCTGCTCGCGGTGGTGCCCTTCGGAATGACCTCGGAGGATCCCGTCGCCACCGGCCCCGCGATGCGCGACGTCGTGCCCGGCATCGCGCCCGACGACAAGATCGTGCTCTGGGCCGGGGGGCTGTACGACTGGTTCGACCCGCACACCCTGATCCGCGCGATGGCGACGCTCGCCGAGCGCCGCCCGAACGTGCGCCTGTTCTTCCAGGGGACGAAGCATCCGGGCGTTCCGGTGATGCCCGTCGTCGCGTCGTCGATCGTCCTCGCCCGCGAGCTCGGGGTGCTCGACTCGGTGGTCTTCTTCAACGACTCCTGGGTGCCCTACGACGAACGTCAGAACTACCTGCTCGAAGCGGATCTGGGCGTCAGCACGCACGGCTCGCATCTCGAGACGACGCTCGCCTTCCGCACCCGCATCCTCGACTATCTCTGGGCGGGGCTGCCGATGGTGGTCACGCAGGGCGACAGCTTCGGTGAACTGGTCGCCCGCGAGGGTCTCGGCGAGGCCGTGCCGCACGCCGACCCCGACGCGCTCGCGGACGCGCTCGAACGGGTGCTGTTCGACGACGCCGTCGCCGCGGACGCGCGAGCCGCGGTCGCACGCGTGCGCGAGCGGTTCCGGTGGGAGGTCGTGCTGCAGCCCCTGGTCGACTACGTCGCTGCGCCGTGGGAGGCGCCCGACCACGCCCTCGTGCCGCGCGAGAGCGTGGTGCGCGCGCGTCGCGTCAAGCACTGGGGCCTGCGCCACGACTGGCGACGGTTCCAGCACTATCTGCGCGAAGGCGGCCTCCGGGCCGTCGGCACGAAGGTCGGAGATCGGCTTCGCGCTCGCTCGGTCGCCGTGCGATCCGAAGCTGAGCCGCCGTCGTCTCGGGGCGCCTGAGAACCGTCTCCGCGCCGATACGCTGGACGGATGCTCGCCGCCGCCCGGTCCGCGTTCGCCCTCCTGACGCGGCGCGAGCGCGCCGTCTACGCGCTGCTCGTGGCGGCTCGAGCGCTCGTCGGGATCCTCGACGTGCTCGGCATCCTCATGGTCGGCGTGGTCGCGGCGCTCGGCGCGACCCGCCTCTCGGGAAGCGGCAGCAGCTTCCTCGGCATCGAGCTGCCCGACCTCCGGGGGAGCGAGCTGCTGGGCCTGGTCGTCGTGGTGCTCTCCATCTTCGTGGTCAAGGCGGCACTGGCGATCGGCCTCTCCCGTGCCCTGATGTGGTACATCGCGCGGATCGAGGCCCGGAACGCGGCGGCCCTCAGCCGCCACCTCCTCGGGGGGACGCTCGAGAACGCTCGACGCATGTCGAAGGCCGAGTTCCAGTTCGCGATCACCGAGTCGACCGCGTGGACCTTCACGGGGATCCTCGCGAACGTGTCGAGCATCTTCGTCGAGGGCTTCCTGCTGGTACTGGTCGCGGCCGCGTTCCTCGTCGTCGACCCCGTCGTCGCGCTCTTCGCGCTCGGGTACTTCGCGCTCATCGTGGTGGGCATGCAGGCGGGCATCGGCCGCATCCTCAAGCGCTCGGGGGAGGACGCGGCGGCTGCGACGGTCGAGACGACCCGCGCCGTGGCCGACACCCTCGACACCTTCCGCGAGATCGCGGTGCTCGGTCGCCAGCGGCTGTACCTGGAGCGCCTGCGGGCCTCGCGCACGCGACTCGCCCGCAGCGGCGCCACGCTCTCCTTCCTCGCCGGCATGCCGCGGTACGTGATCGAGACCGCCCTCATCCTCGGCGTCGTGGTCTTCGTCGGGCAGCAGCTGCTCGCCGGTCAGCTGGTCGACGGGCTCGCGACGCTCGGCGTCTTCCTCGGGGGCGCGGTGCGCATCATGGGCGCGATCCTCCCGCTGCAGACCGCCGTGGCGGCGCTCAAGGTCAACGCCGAGCGGTCCGCTCTCGCACGGGGCCTGCTCACGGCGCTTCCGGCGCGGGAGCGGGAGACCGACCCGGCCGCGGCGCCCGCCGGCGGCGGGGCGACCCCGCCGACCACGGCGCCGGCCGCGCCCAGTCCGCTGGCGGTCGAGGTGCGCGAGCTCGAGTACCGCTATCCCGATGCGACGGAGGCGCTCGCGGGCGTCTCGCTGACGATCGAACCCGGTCAGTTCGTCGCCGTGATCGGACCTTCCGGCGCGGGCAAGAGCACCCTCGTCGACGTCGTGACCGGTCTCGCCGAGCCGAGCGGCGGATCGGTGCGGATCGACGGTCTCGCCCCGGCGGCTCTGCGTGAGCGGCGTCCGGGCGCGGTCTCCTACGTGCCGCAGAAGCCGGGTCTCGTGACGGGCACGATCGCCGAGAACGTCGCTCTCGGCATCGACCCGGCCGAGATCGACCGGGAGCGGGTTCTCGAGGTCCTCCGTTTCGCCCACCTCGACGACCTGGTCAACGGGCTGCCGCGCGGCATCGACACGCCCGTCGGGGCACAGGCCGACGCGTTCAGCGGGGGTCAGATCCAGCGCATCGGCCTCGCCCGCGCCCTCTACACCCACCCGGGGCTCCTCGTGCTCGACGAGGCGACCAGCGGGCTCGACGCGGCGACCGAGGCCGTCGTCGCCGAGGGGTTGCGCCGGCTCCACGGCCGCACGACGGTCGTGGTGATCGCCCACCGGCTGTCGACGGTTCAGCACGCCGACCAGGTGTTCGTCGTCGACGGCGGCCGGGTGGTCGCGTCGGGCGACTTCCCGACGGTGCGGCGCGAGGTCCCCATGGTGGCCGAGTACGTGCGACTGATGTCGTTCGACGATCCGGCCTGACCGGCAGCACCGGTCGTCGGCGCGATCGGGGCGTTCCCCAGCGAGGCGGCCAGTAGGCTGACATCCCGTGAGACTGCTCGTCGCCGTTCCCGCGCTCAACGAGGCCGCGGTGCTCGGACGGGTGCTCGGGGCCCTCTCCGTCGTGCAACCGCTCGGCGATGTGGTCGTCATCGACGACGGCTCGCGGGATGCGACGGCGCGGGTCGCTCGCGCTGCCGGCGCTCACGTGATCTCGCACGCGGTCAACCTCGGCGTCGGTGCCGCGATGGGGACCGCCTTCCAGTACGCGGCGCGGGCCGGGTACGACGCCGTCGTGCAGTTCGACGGCGACGGGCAGCACCGCGCCGAGCACATCGCGGAGCTCGTGGCAGCCCTCGCGGACGCCGACATCGTGATCGGCAGCCGGTTCGCCCAGCGCTCGGGCTACCGCTCCTCGGCGGCGCGCCGCGGCGTCCAGCGGCTCATCGCGGGAGTGACCTCCCTCTACGCCCGCACCAAGCTGACCGACGCGACGAGCGGCTTCCGCATCGCGGGTCCGCGCGCGCTGGCCGTCTTCGCGGAGCACTATCCCGTCGAGTGGCTCGGCGACACCGTCGAGTCGATCGTGCTGGCGACCCGCCAGGGTCTAACCGTGCGCGAGATCCCCGTCGCGATGAACGAGCGCGCCGGCGGCGCACCCTCGCAGTCGATCCTGCGTGCCACGATGTACACCGCGCGGATCCTCTTCATCCTCGGACTCGCGACCATCCGCAGCGTCCCGCCGCAGCTGCGGCGACTCCGACGCGCTCAGGCCGCCCAGGAGAGTGCCCCATGACCCCGCAACTCCTCGCCGCTCTGATGGCCGTCGCGCTTCTGGTCGCGGTCATCCTGCTGCTTCGCTCGTACGTGCTCCCCGAGAAGTACGCGGTGCTGTGGATCCTGTTCTCCATCGCGGCGATCGTGCTGTCGGCGTGGCCCGGGCTGCTCGACGCGCTGAGCGCCTTCTTCGGCATCTCGCAGCCCATCAATCTGCTGTTCGTCGGCGGCTTCTTCGTCGTGCTCCTGCTGCTCATGCAGGTGACGCTCGAACTCGCCCGCACACGGGACGAACTCCGCCGCGTCGTGCAGCGGGTCGCGCTCGAGCAGGAGGAACGGTCCTCGAAGGATGACTGATCTCGCCCCCGGCCGGATCCGCCGCCGACTCGGCCGCATCCGCCCGATCTGGTTCGCACCCGTCCTGGCGTTCGTCGCGCTCGCCGCCTGGGCCTTCGCCTCGCCCATCGGCGCAGCTCCCGACGACGACTATCACCTCGTGAGCACCTGGTGCGCGGTGGGCGGGGGAGAGCAGTGCCAGCCGGGGTCGGATCCCCTTTCGCGCGACGTCGACGCCGAGTTCTCGCAGGTCGTCTGCTTTGCGGGGCACAAGGACGTGAGCGCGGCCTGCCAGGAGTCGGGGTGGGGCGAGGAGGGCGTCGTCGAGACCGATCGCGGCAACTTCGGCGGCGAGTATCCACCCGTGTACTACGCGACGATGCACCTCTTCGCGGGCGCCGACATCCAGAGCGCGGCGCTCGCGATGCGACTCATCAACGCGGCGCTCTTCGTCGCGCTTGCGACGGCGCTCTCCGTTCTGCTTCCGGCGACTCGCGTCCGCACCCTGCTGTGGGGATGGCTGATCGCCACGATCCCACTCGGCATCTTCCTGATCCCGTCGAACAATCCGAGCGGGTGGGCCGTGACCGGGGTCGGCACGGCGTTTCTCGCGCTGCTGGGATGGTTCGAGACGACGGGCCGACGGCGCTGGGTTCTCGCCGCCCTTTATCTCGTGGGGGTCGTCATGGCGGCTGGGTCCCGCGGTGACGCGGGCGTCTACGCGATCGGGGCATCGGTCACCGCGTCGATCATCGCCTCGCGTCGGACGCGCGATTTCCTCCTGCGCTCGCTTCTCGCGCTCGCCGGGGTCGTGATCGCCGTCATCTTCTTCGTGAACGCGGGGCAGTCGGGAGTCGGCGCAGTCGGTTTCACGGGGGCGGAGGCCGGCGTCGGGGCGGGCGGCGGCTCCGCGGTTCCGCTCAGCGGATTCGCGCTCGCCGCCTACAACCTGCTCATGCTGCCCTACCTCTGGACCGGGGTGTGGGGCACTTGGGCGCTGGGGTGGTTCGACACCGGTCTCCCGGCGATCGTCCCCTGGGCGGCGGTCGCCGCGTTCGTCGCGATCGGGTTCACCGGCCTCGGTCGCATGGACTGGCGCAAGGCGGTGAGCGTCGCCGGGGTGGTTCTCGTGCTGACGGTTCTGCCGGTCTACGTGCTCACGGTCGGGCATACCCGGGTCGGAGAGGCTCTACAGCCGAGATATCTACTGCCGCTGATCCTTCTGCTGGCGCTCCTGCTCGCCACGATGCCTCCGGGGCGTGAGTTGCGGCTCTCCCGGCTGCAGACGGCTGTCGTTCTCGGGGCGCTCGCGATCGCCAACCTCGTCGCGCTGCAGGCGGACATCCGCCGCTACGTCACCGGAGCCGACCGTCAGGGTCTGAACCTCGATGCCGGCGCCGAGTGGTGGTGGACCGGCTTCCCCGTCGGCCCTACTGCGGTGTGGGTGGTCGGCACGCTCGCCTATGTGGGGATGCTCGTTCTGCTCTGGCCGCGCCTGCGGCCGACGGAGCTCACTCCGTCCGTGCGCTGATCGGGCTTCCCTCCCGCTCGCGGTAGAGCCGCGGCGCGCGGTTCACGGCTTCGATCGCGCGGGTGAAGTCGACGCCGACGACATCGAGATACCACTTGAGGTTGGGGTACCGCGGCGTGTTCTCCCCCTCGACGAGGCGCAGCGCCTCATCTCGGGTCAGGTCGCCTTCGCGGATCTGGTTGCTGCGGAAAGTGTCGTGCTCGGTGAAGCCCGCGATCGTGTAGTACGCGTAGTTGTAGAACGCGGCGGTACCGTCGCCGATCCGCCAGGTGGTCTGGGTGTCGGGTGCGCGCTCCCAGTCGTACTCGCGGTCGAGGGTCTCTTCGATGAGCTTTTCGTCCCAGCGCCAGTAGTCGAAGATGTGGAAGTAGTCCGTCTTGGTGGTGAAGCTGCGGAAGTACTCGCCCGCCAGCGTGTCGGGGATGGAGCGGTTGAAGTATCCGGGGCTCTGCAGCATGGCCTTGAGCCGCAGACGCTGGTACCGCAGCTGCTTCATGGCGCCATGCGTGTAGACGCGCTCCTCGGCGAAGTCCGGCGGAACGCCGAGGAACCCCGCCTTGAAGTGAGTCACCTCGAGCGGGTTGATCCCCCACAGATTGAGCGTGACGCCGGTCTGACGCTTGAGGGTTTCGATGTGCCGGAAGAAGTGCTTGTCGCCGGCGGTCAGCACGCTCAGCATCCCGAGGTGAGGCGACTTGATCCACGCCTCGAGGTTGCGACGGATGTAGTCGCGCTTCTTCGTGATGTCGGCCGCGACGATGATGTTCTCGACGCCCAGCTTCGAGGACATTCGGCTCACGTTGCGGCGGCCGAGGTCGGTGACCATGCCCCAGTCGTAGGTGTAGGTGACGGGGCGCAGGCCGAGCTCGTGGATGATCAGGTGCAGCCCGTAGGAGCTGTCGCGCCCGCCCGAGAACGGCACGAGCACCTCGTCGCCGTGCTGGCGCCGGAACGGCTTGACGAGCTCGAAGAGCTCCTCCTTGGGCCGCGGGTGGTTGCGGCTCTTGTAGTGCAGGCAGTAGTTGCACACGCCGTTCTCGTCGAAGCTGATGAACGGCATCGTCTCGGGGAGGATGCACCGCGTGCACCGGCGGAATTCGGGCTTCGGATACTGGAGGAGGGCTTCCTCCTCCGCGAGGATGCCGAGCGCGGGCACGAGGTCCACGATCCGGCTCTTCCACTCCTTGAGGGGGATCTCCGCGTCCTGCTCGGGCACGTCGAGCACGACCGCCTGATCGCCGCCCTTGCTCTGGCGGATGTTCTCGGCGCCGATCTGCTCGAGCGGGTAGCGCTCGGACGAGAACACCGTTCCGCCCGACTTCTCGCCGACGTAGAGACTGCCGTTGTTCGAGAAGAGCAGGAGCTTGCCGAGATGCGGGATCAGCGCCGCGCAGGCGACGACGCCCTCGGCGAGCTCCAGCACGCGGGCCGCCGCCGATTCGGGGGTTCCCCCGGCGTCCAGATGCGACGCGATGATGGCCGGGATCGCCTCGGTGTCGATGCGGAGCTCGGGCTTCTTGCCCAGCTCGGCCCAGATCTTCTCCTCGTTGACGATGATGCCGTTGTGGAGCACGATCACCTGCTCGCGGAGCACCGGCTGGTTGTCGGCCGTGCCGTTGGTCACCAGACGGCTGTGGCCGAAGAACAGGTTGCCGAACGAGGGGATGCGACGCAGGAGCCACCCGATCGGGTAGTCGGCGCGGTAGGCCGCGTATCCGGCCGTCCCGTGGAGGACCATGCCGCTGGAGTCACGACCGCGCTGCTGCGCGTGCTGGACGAGCGTCGTTGCCGATCGCCGATCGAGGGCTTCGGGACCGACGTAGCCGAAGATTCCGCACACGTTCTTTTCTCCGAGTGTCGGGGGGCGGATGGCGACCGGCGGATGGGGGGCCCGCGGCACTCATGCTGTCATGAATGTGCCTCGGATGTTGCCATCGCTCAGGCGGGAATCGCCATCCCGATGACGCGGTAGGCGACGTCCGGCCACCGGCTCGCGTCGGACACGCGACGGCCGTCGATGAAGGCGCGGATCCCGGGGAGGTCATCGGGTCCGAGCTCGCGGTACTCCGCGTGGTCGGCCTGCACGACCGCCGCGTCCGCGGGTTCGCCCAGGTGGTACGGCGTGAACCCGAGCCGGGTCAGTTCCTCGTCGGTGTACAGCGGGTCGTGGACGAGCGGCGTGGCGCCGCGAGCGGCCAATGCCTCGACGGCTCCGAAGACGCCCGAGAAGGCCGTCTCCTTCACCCCGCCGCGGTAGGCCGCACCGAGAACCACGACGCGCGCTCCCGTCAGGTCGCCGTAGGCGCCCTCCAGGAGCCCGATCGTGTAGTCGGGCATGCCGGCGTTGGCGGCGCGGGCCGCGGCGACGACGGTCGCCTCCGGATCGGTCCAGAGGTAGAGCCGCGGATAGACCGGGATGCAGTGCCCGCCGACGGCGATGCCCGGCTGGTGGATGTGCGAGTAGGGCTGGGAATTCGACGCCTCGATCACCTGGTAGACGTCGATCCCCGCGGTCGCCGCGTAACGCGCGAACTGGTTCGCGAGGCCGATGTTCACGTCGCGATAGGTGGTCTCGGCGAGCTTCGCGAGTTCCGCGGCTTCGGCGCTTCCCAGGTCCCAGACGCCGTTGGGGCGCGGAAGGTCGTCGCGCTCGTCGAAGTCGAGAACGGCCCGATAGAACTCCACGGCACGGGCGGCGCCGCGCTCGCTGAGCCCGCCGACGAGCTTTGGGTACTTGCGCAGGTCGGCGAACACGCGCCCGGTGAGCACGCGCTCCGGCGAGAAGACGAGGTCGAAGTCGACACCCTCGCGCAGCCCCGAGACCTCCTCGAGCAGAGGCTTCCACCGGGTGCGCGTCGTGCCGACCGGGAGGGTGGTCTCGTAGGAGATCAGGGTCCCGGGGGTCAGCACCGCCCCGAGGGAGCGGGTCGCCGCGTCCATCCACCCGAAGTCGGGCTCCGCGGTCTGCTCGTCGACGAACAGGGGAACGACCAGAACGACGGCGTCGGCGCCGGGAACGGCGTCGGCATAGTCGGTCGTCGCGCGGAGGCGCCCCGCGGGGACCAGCTCGCTCAGCTTCTCCTGCAGGTGCGCCTCGCCCGGGAAGGGCTCGACCCCCTGATTGATGAGGTCGACGGTCGGTTGCGAGACGTCGACCCCGACCACGTCGTGGCCCTTGCTGGCGAACTGGACGGCGAGCGGAAGCCCGATCTTGCCGAGGGCGATGACGGCGATCTTCACGAAGTCTCCAGGTCGAGGCGAACCGGACGATTCTATCCGGCGCGACGGGTCGCGAGCCGGTCAGGCGAGGAGGCGATCGCCAGGCTCGCGTCGACGACGTGAGCGGCGATGGCGCCGAGGGAGAACCGGTCGGCGGACCACTGGGCCAGCTCCCCGCGCCCCTCCGGTCCGAGCGGGTCGTCGGCCGCTGCGATCATGGCGGCCGCCGTGGCCTCGAGATCGTAGGCGAGTGCGACGCCGGCGCGGGGGTCGGCATCCGCGAGGAGCTGGTGGGTCGGGCCGACACCGGTGAAGAGCACCGGGCATCCTGCGGCCAACGATGAATAGATCTTCGTCGCGACGGCGTACTCGTTCGCTGCGACAGGCGCAAGGCTCGCGACCGACACGGTCGCGCCCGAGAGGATCGACGACAGGGCCGCGGGGGGGATCGGCGCGAAGAACTCGACAGCCTCCCCGACGCCGAGCTCACGCGCTCGCGCCTGCATGGCGGCCCTCTCCTCGCCGTTCCCATAGAACTCGAGGCGCGCGCCGGGATGGCGCTCGAGGACGCGAGGCATGGCCTCGACGAAGATCCCTGCCGCGTGCCACTCCGAGTGCGTTCCCGCGTATACGAACAGCGGCGGGCTTGGCGGAGGCTGCCCTTCGTAGCGGAAGTCATGAGTGTCGGCGCCGAACCCGATCGGTACGGCGGGAGCGCGCACGCCTACCTCGCGAAGTCGGTCGACGAGGGGCTGGTGCGCCGCGAACAGCATCCGCGCGCCGTTGAGCCCCCACACCTCCACGCGGCGGAGTGCGCCGAGGACGACACGGTTGCGGGTGACCATCTCGGCGGCCTCCGACCAGTAGTCGGCGGCGCGGACGACGTACGGCGTGCGGCGGAGGGCTGCGATGACGCGCACCACCGCGACGGTCGTCGGCGGGGGTTCGACCACGTAGAGGTCGGCTCGCCGGCCGAACAGGAGCCGGAATGCGAGGGGCAGATCGAAGCTCAGATAGCTGAGATACCCGCGCACGTAATCTTGCCGATCCCTTCGTACGCGCGCTCGTCGGATGTCGATGCCCGGCGGGTCGTCGATGGCGGCGTTCCGCGGTGGCCGAGTCGTCAGCACCACGACAGCCGCTCCGCGATCCCGGAATTCCTCCGCCCAGGTCCGCAGGATCCCGGACGCCGCCGAGACCTCGGGCCCGAAGATCCGGGTCGCGAAGACGACGCGCATCAGGCCGTCTCCAGCAGCCGGGAGATGAGGGCGCGCTGCGTCGCCCGGTCGGCCGCGCTCGAGAGCGCCTCCGCGGCCTCATCCGCCGCCTGCTTGAAGCGCGCGACGTCGGCCTCAGTGATATCGCGCAGCGTCGACACGAGTGCATCCGAGGTCGTGTCCTCGGTGATGAGGCCGAGGCCGTGCTTCTGGACGCGCGCGTCGATCTCGGGCGCCGAGGAGAACACCAACCCCAGCCGCGCCTGTACGAAGTCGAAGAACTTGTTCGGGAGGTGGTAGCGCTTGCTGAGGGTGACGAGCGGGAACAAGAAGACTCCGAGGTCGTACTGGTTCAACACGCGCGGGAGTTCGGTCGGCCGTACCGGGTCGTGCAGCGTCACTCGGGGCGAGTCCGCGACGCGTGCGCGGATCTCGTCGAGATGTCCTCCTGGCACCTCGATGAGATAGAGATCGAGGGTGAATCGGTCGCCCAGCCGCTCCACGGCCTCGATGAGCTCCATGATGTTGCGGTCGGGGTCGGCGGTTCCGCTGTGCACGAGCCGGATCCGATCCGGGTCTACGGCCGACGGCGAGAGCTGCTGGAGGTCGGCGGCATTGCGAACCAGCTCCGGGTGCACGCCGAACTGGTCGTGGTAGAGGCGCACGAGACCCGAGCTGACGGTCGTGACCGCTGCGGCACGAGGGAGATACCGCCGGCACAGATGGGTCATGTAGGGCCCGACGAGCACGCGCCACACGGGGATCGTGGCTCGCTCCTGGGGCGCCCACTCATGCATGTCAGCGAGCACGAGGGCCTCACCGGCGGCCGCGAAGGCAAGCGGAAGAGCGCGCGCGTCGTTGGCGACGATCAGGTCATACGGGCCCGACTTGACGGTCTGTTCGAGCACGGCTCGCTCCCCCGGCGATCGGAGCTCGACCGCGCGGTGGAGATGGAGTGCGAGCCGGGCGACGCCTCCCACGGTCTGCGGCAACGACGGAGCATCGTCGGGCACCGCGATGTGCCGCGCGACCCCTTCCGGCTTCGCGCCGTAACCCACGGTCGTGACATCGCCGAACTCGCGCAGCACGCTCAGCTGTCGCAGGACCCGCGAATCGTCGCGGATCGGCGAGAACGAGACGCACAGGATCCGACGAGGCACGGGCAACGAGTCTACGACCCCGTCGATGGGAGCCGTCTTCGTCCCGACGCCGACCGCCCGTGCCCGGCTCGTGTCAGGCGGGGACGGGCGGTCCGACCACCGGCTCGGACGGAGAGACGAGCAGCCGCGCCACCAACGCCGACTGTCTCTCGCGGTCCGGCTCGCTCGACAGGGCACGGGCCGATCGATCGGAGGCGGCCTTGAACTCCTCCACTCGTGCGACGTCGATCCCGCGCAAGGTCGCCACGAGTCCCTCTGCCGTCGTATCGGGGGTCGAGACGCCCACCCCGTACTGCTCGAAATAAGCGTCGATCTCGGGCGCCGGAGAGAACACCAGGCCGAGCCGGGCCTGGACGAAGTCGAAGAACTTGTTCGGAAGGTGATAGCGGTGACTCAGCGTGCGCAGGGGGTAGAGGAAGACTCCGAGGTCGTAGCGGTTGAGCACGGTCGGCAGGTCTTCCGGCGGCACTGGCTCGTGCACGGTGATGCGCGGTGATCGCGCCGCGCGACGCCGGATCACCTCGAGGTGGCCCCCCGGTACCTCGAGCAGGTAGAGGTCGAGAGTGAAGCCGTCGCCGAGGGCGTCGGTGGCTTCGATGAGCTCGAGGATGTTGCGTTCCGGGTCCGCGGTCCCGCTGTGCACGAGGCGGATCCGGTCCGGGTCGACCGGGCGGGGGGCGAGGTCGGTGCGGAGATCCGCGGCGTTGCGGACGAGCTCGGTCTCCACGCCGTAACGCTCGCGGTAGAGATTGGCGAGCCCGGCGCTCACGCTCGTCACCGCCGCGGCACGGGGGAGATAGGCCCGACACAGATGCTCCATGTACGGCGCGACGAGCAGTCGCCACGATAGGACGGTCGAGCGCTCCTCCGGTGCCCACTCGTGCATGTCGGCCAGCACCGGGGAGTCGCCGGCTGCGGCGAAGGCGAGCGGGAGCGCTCGAGCATCGTTCGCCACCACCAGGTCGTAGGCGCCCGAGCCGAGGGTTTCGGCCAGCACGGCTCGTTCCCCGGGAGAGCGGAGCTCGCTGGCGCGATGCGCGCGCAGTGCGAGCCGCAGAACCCCCATCGGCGTCTGCGGCAGTGAGGGCGCGCCCCGCGGGATCTCGATGTGGCGCTCGACACCCGGCGGGGCTTCGCCGTACCCGACCGTCGTGACGGCGCCGTGGCGCTCGAGGATCTGAATCTGTCGGAGGACGCGCGAGTCCGCCCGGAGCGGAGAGAAAGAAACACAAAGGATCCTCGGCACCAGCGGAGCGTATCGCCGAACCCCCTCGAGAGCCAGCGGGCGGCGGGCTTTCGCCTAGAGTGAGGTGTTCGAGACACGGGGGTGCAGATGACAGCCGAGGCGCGACCGTACCAACGGTGCACCCGCACCATCATGGATACGACCGACCCGGACATCTGGTTCGACGACGAGGGCGTCTCGTCGCACGTCCACAACTTCGAGCGGGTCTTCGCTCCCGAGTTGCTCCCGGCGCAACGCGGTGAGCGGCTCGGCGAGCTGGACGCGCTGGTCGCCCAGATCAAGAATGCAGGCGAAGGCAAGCCCTACGACTGCGTCATCGGCGTATCCGGAGGCGTCGACAGCACCTACCTGACGCTGCAGGCCGTGCGTCTCGGACTGCGGCCGCTCATCGTGCATTTCGACAGCGGATGGAACAGCGAGCTCGCGGTCGGCAACATCCACAACCTGGTCACGGCGCTGGATCTCGACCTGTACACCCATGTGGTCGACTGGCGCGAGATGAAGGATCTCCAGCTGTCGTTCTTCAAGGCCTCGGTCGCCAATGCCGACATCCCCACGGACCATGCGTTCGGCTGGGTCGCCTACCAGCAGGCGCGGAAGTACGGCATCAAGTACATCCTCTCCGGCGGCAACGCGGCGACGGAGTCGGTGCTGCCGGAGGCGTGGGGGTACAACGCGAGCGATGCGCGCCACCTCCGGGCCATCCAGGCGCGGTTCGGTACGGTGAAGCTGAAGACCTACCCGGTCATGGGCATCTTCATGCGCTACATCTGGTACCCCCTGGTGCGGGGGATCAAGACCGTACGGCCCCTCGACTTCATGCCGTACGTCTACACCGATGCGAAGAAGGACATCGTCGAGAACGTCGGGTGGCGCGATTACGGCGGCAAGCACTACGAATCGGTCTTCACCCGCTACTTCCAGGGCTACTATCTGCCGCACAAGTTCGGATTCGACAAGCGGCTGGCCCACTACAGCTCGCTCATCCTCTCGGGCCAGCTCACGCGCGACGAGGCTCTGGAGCTGATGGCGAGCACCAATTACCCGGAAGACCTGCGCCGGCAAGACCACGATTTCATCGCCAAGAAGCTCGGCATCACGGTCGAAGATCTCGAGGAGATCGAGTCGCGACCGCCGGTCAGCTACACCGCCTACCCGAACCACGACAAGCTCTGGAAGCGCATCCGTCGCCTCGGCGCCCCCTTCTTCGGGCTCGCGCGTCGGCTCGGGGTGCTGCGATGACCGGGGTCCGCGCGCGGATTCTCGTTCTCACCTACACCCCGTTCGCGCGCGAGCCCCGTGCGCTCAAGCAGGTGCGCTACCTCAAGCGCGACCATGAGGTGACGACGGCCGGCTTCGGACCGGCGCCGTTCCCCGACGTGCCGCACGTCGAGATCCCGGAGCTGCCCCCATACCGCTGGGGTCTGCTGGGCAAGCTCCTCGCTGCAGGATTCCTGCTGCTCCACCTGTACCGTCTGCTGCCCCCGATGAACGCTCTCGACCGCGCGACCGCGCGCCTGCTCCGCGGCCGCGAGTGGGATCTCGTCATCGGTCACGATGTGAAGACGATCGACATCTCGTTCGCGCTCGCCCCGCGCCGCGGAGTCGTGCTCGACCTCCACGAGTACGCGCCGCGACAGCAGGAGCACTCCTTGCTCTGGCGCCTGCTGATCGCGCCCTATTTCCGCTGGATGTGCCGCACGCGCGTGCCGGAGGCCGCCGCGGTCGTGACCGTCAGCCAGGGAATCGCCGACGAATACGAGCGTCGGTTCGGATTCTCGTCGACGCTCGTCGTCAACGCGACCCCCTACGAGCAGCTCGCTCCTGGCCCGGTCGAGGGGCCGATCCGCCTCGTGCACAGCGGCGGGGTCGCCGCGCAACGGCGGCTCGACATCATGGTGAGGGGTGTGCGCGAGTCGCGTGCCGATGTCACACTCGATCTGTACCTCGTCGGGGACGACGGCGACACGATGACCCAGCTGCGCGAGATCGCCGACGACGACCCGCGCATCCGGTTCCGCGATCCGGTGCCCTACCACGAGCTGATCCGCACCCTCAACGAGTACGACCTGGGGCTGAGCATCTTCCCGCCGACGACGTTCAACCTCGCTTGGTGCCTGCCCAACAAGTTCTTCGACTTCATCCAGGCCCGACTGGGGGTGATCGTCGGTCCATCGCCGGAGATGGAGCGGTTCGTCGAGCAGTACGGAATCGGCCTGGTGCTCCCCGATTTCGAGCCCGTCTCGCTGGCGCATGCACTCGACGCTCTGTCGCGTGAGACCGTGGAGGGCTGGAAGCGCTCGTCCGATGCGCACGCCTCGGACCTCTCCAGCGAGTCGCAGGCCGCGATCTGGGAGGATCTCGTGCGTCGGCTCCTCGGCGACGACACGGGTGAGCGGCGGCCCGCTCGCGCTTAGGCTGGCGGTGTGAGCGTGCAGGAGTCGAGCCCGAAGGCGACGCAGGCGCGGCCGTATCAGCAGTGCGTCGTGACCATCATGGACACCACCGATCCCGACATCTGGTTCGACGAGAACGGCGTCTCCTCGCACGCCCTGCGCTATCGCGGGCAGTTCGCCGACGAAGTGCGGCGCGCTCAGGCCGGTGAGCGGCGCGGGGAGCTCGACGAGATCGTCGCCCGGATCAAGAAGGCCGGCGAAGGCAAGCCCTACGACTGCATCATCGGCATCTCTGGCGGGGTGGACAGCTCCTACGTCGCGCTCCAGGCGGTGAAGCTGGGGCTGCGCCCGCTCGCCGTGCACTTCGACAGCGGCTGGAACAGCGAGCTCGCGGTCGACAACATCCACAACCTGGTCACCCGGTTGGGACTCGATCTCTACACCCACGTGGTGGACTGGCGGGAGATGAAGGACCTGCAGCTGTCGTTCTTCAAAGCCTCGGTCGCGAACGCCGACATCCCGACGGATCACGCGTTCGGCTGGGTCGCCTACAAGCAGGCCGAGAAATACGGCATCAAGTACATCCTCTCGGGAGCCAACACGGCCACCGAGTCCGTGCTGCCGACGGCGTGGGGTTACGACGCGGGTGACGCCCGGCACGTGAAGGGCATCCAGAAGCGCTTCGGGTCGGTGCCGCTCAAGACCTACCCGCTCATGGGGCTCGTGAAGCGGAACCTCTGGTACCCCGAGGTACGCCGCATCCGTACCGTGCCGCTCCTCAACTACCTGCCCTACATCTATCAGGATGCCAAGCGCGAGATCGCCGAGGAGCTCGGCTGGCGCGACTACGGCGGCAAGCATTACGAGTCCGTCTTCACCCGCTACTTCCAGGGCTACTACCTGCCCCGCAAATTCGGCTTCGACAAGCGCCTCGCGCACTATTCCTCGCTGATCCTCTCGGAGCAGCTTTCACGCGACGACGCGCTGGCCCTGATGGAGGCCACCAACTATCCCGAGGAGCTGCGCAAGCAGGACCACGAGTTCATCGCGAAGAAGCTCGGCGTGACCGTGGAGGAGCTCGAGGAGATCTACCGGCGCCCCCCGGTGGATTACTCCGAGTACCCGAATGCGCAGGCCCGTGCGCGTCGACTGTTCCGGTTCACGGCATCCGTGGGTCGTCTGCTGCGGAAGCTGCGGATCCTGCGATGACCGTCTCGATCGTCGACTACGGGCTGGGCAATCTCGGCTCGGTCGCCAACATGCTCAAGCGCATCGGCTCCGAGGTGCGCCGGGTGTCGACACCCGAGGACATCCGGGCCAGCGATCGAGTCCTCCTGCCCGGCATCGGCGCGTTCGACACCGGGATGTCGCTCCTCCGAGCCCAGGGGCTCGAACCGGCCCTTCTCGAGTTCGCCGCCACGGGGCGACCCCTGCTCGGCATCTGTCTCGGGATGCAGCTGCTGCTCGGGAGCAGCGAAGAGGGTGTCGCCTCCGGTCTGGGACTGATCCCCGGGCGCAGCGTGCGGTTCCAGGAGGCGCCCGGGCTTCGGGTGCCCCACATGGGGTGGAATCTCGTGGAGCCGGTGCGCGACGATTCGCTGACGGCGCACCTGCCCGACGACAGCCGCTTCTACTTCGTGCACAGCTACCGTGTGGTGCCCGACAGTGATGCCGACATCCTCGCGACCACGAGATACGGCGTCCCATTCGCGTCGATGATCCGATCGGGGAACGTCATGGGGGCGCAGTACCACCCCGAGAAGTCCCACGCCTTCGGCATGCAGATCCTGAGGAACTTCTCCACACTATGAGCGCCTTCCCTCGAGTGATCCCCGTGCTCCTCGTGAGCGACGGCTACCTCGTCAAGCCGATCAAGTTCAAGGGCGACCAGTACATCGGCGACCCGATCAACGCCGTGCGCATCTTCAACGAGAAGCAGGTCGACGAGCTGGTCATCTGCGATATCGACGCCTCGGTGAAGCGCAGCGGGGTGAACTACTCGCTCATCGAGGAGGTCGCGAGCGAGGCGTTCATGCCGGTGGGGTACGGGGGAGGCGTCGCCTCGGCCGACGACGCGCGGCGCATCACCGGCATCGGAATCGAGAAGGTCGTCCTCAACACGGCGGCGGTCGAGAGGCCGGAGGTGGTGACCGAGATCTCGGACGCGCTCGGGGCATCCAGCACGGTTGTGAGCGTCGACGCGCGCAGGAAGACACTCGGATCGGGCTGGGAGACCTTCGCCCGCCGCGGCACCGGCAAGGTGGGGAGCACTCCGGCGGAACTCGCGCTGAAGGCGCAGAGTCTGGGTGCGGGAGAGGTGATCCTGTCGTCGATCGACCGGGAGAGCACCCGCACCGGATATGACCTCCCGCTCATCCAGTCGGTCGCGGACGCGGTCTCGGTGCCCGTCATCGCACTGGGGGGCGCGGGTTCCTTCGAGGACTTCGCCCCCGCGCTCGCGGCGGGGGCCTCGGCGGTCGCCGCGGGCACGCTGTTCGTCCTCAACGGCAAGCACCGAGCCGTGCTCATCAGCTACCCGACGCCCGCCCAGGTGCGGTCGCTCGCGGCGCTCTCGTGATCCGGACGGGCGCACCGGCACTCCGGGTGCTCGTGGTCTCGTTCACGCGCAGCCAGCAGGAGCCTCGGGTGCTCAAGCAGGTCGCGGAGTTCGTCCGTCGCGGCTACGACGTGACGACCGCGGGCTACGGACCGCCCCCTCCGGGGGTGAGCGCTCACGTCGAACTCGAACCGCTGCCACGAGCGCGGGGGTTCGGGCGGATCCCGGGGATCTTCTCGGCGCTGCTGCTGGCGCGACTGCACGGGCTGTACAGCCGGCTCGAGCCGCGCAACGTCGCGGCGCTGGACCGCCTCTCGGGCGCGGACTGGGACGTGGTCGTCGCCCACGATGCGCAGACCCTCTGGCTCGCCGAGCAGCTCGCGCCGCGTTTCGGTGTCCTGGCCGACATGCACGAGTACGCCCCTCGTCAGAGCCTCCCGTCGCCGCGCTGGACGATCCTGGACCAGCCGTACTTCCGCTGGCTGTGCCGTCGGTACGCCGCGCGTGCCGCGGCCGTCACGACCGTCAGCTCGGGCATCGTCGACGAGTACCGCCGGGAGTTCGGCATCGAGGCGACCCTGGTCGTGAACGCGACCCCGTATCACGAGCTCGCACCCGGCCCGGTCGGAAGTCCGATCCGGCTCGTCCACTCCGGGGGCGTCTCCCCGCAGCGTCGCCTCGACATCATGATCGACGGCGTGCGGCGCTCGACGGCCGACGTCACTCTCGACCTCTACCTCGTGAGCGAGGAGACGCCCCTCATGGCGGAGCTCCGGCACCTCGCTGGGGACGAGCCGCGCATCCGCTTCCTCGATCCGGTGCCCTACGACCGTCTCGTGCCCACGCTCAACGGCTACGACCTGGGGCTGAGCATCTTCCCCCCGACGACGTTCAACCTCGCGTGGTGCCTGCCCAACAAGTTCTTCGACTTCATTCAGGCGCGGCTCGGGGTGGTCGTGGGCCCCTCGCCCGAGATGGAGCGATTCGTGAAGCAGTACGGCATCGGCCTGGTGCTGCCGGACTTCGACGCCGGGTCCCTCGCCGCGGCGCTCGACGATCTGACCGCTGATCGCGTCGCAGGGTGGAAGGCCGCCTCGAGCCGGCACGTGCGGAATCTCTCGGGCGAGGAACAGGGGCGGATCTGGGGCGACGTGCTCGCCACGATGATGGAGACGAGCCAGAGGCGAGGCCGCCCCGCTCCGGAGGGAGGCGACCGATGAGGGACGTGTTCGCGCTGTATCGCAGGGTGCTGCGGGCGTTCCCCGCCGGAGGCCGTCGCTTTCTGTCGACCTATTCGTGGCTTCTGGCGTCGCTGGCGATCTTCGACGCGCTCGCGCTCGGACTCCTCGCTCTCGTGCTCGGGCCGATCTCGACCGGCGCGACGGTCACCGTGCCCCTCATCGGCGACCTCGACACGGCCGGCGTGGTCGGCGCGATCGGGGTCATCTGCGCGGCGCTGATCGCGAAGAGCGCACTCTCGGTCGCCGTCACGTGGTGGGCGACGCGGCGCACTCCACGGTACGAGATCGCACTCGGCGACCGGGTGCTCCGCGGCTATCTCGCGGCGCCGTGGAAGGAGCGACTGCGCAAGAACTCGGTCGACATCATGCGTTACTCCGACAGCGGGGTCGATGCCACGGTGAACTCGTTCCTGCTACCGGGCGCGACCCTCCTCGCCGAGGTCGTCAGCCTCGTCGTCGTCATCGCCACGCTGGGGATCGTGCAGCCGGTGCTCGCATTCACCACCCTCGTCTATCTCCTTCTCCTGGGTGCGGTGCTCTTCTTCTGGATCGCGCGCCACGCCCGCAAAGCGGGTGAGGTCAACGTCAACAACACCGCTCGAAGCGCCCGCCTGATCCTCGAGATCATCTCGTCGATGAAGGAGGTCACGCTGCGGAACAAGGAGTCCGAGGTCGCCGACGTCGTCGTGGCTTCCCGCACGGGGAGCGCGCGGGCTCGCGGGAACATCCAGTTCCTCGGGCAGGTGCCGCGCTACGCGTTGGAAGCGGGTCTGGTGGGCGGCTTCATCGTCGTAGGTGGGGTGGGGTTCCTGCTCGGCGGTGCCGAACAGGCGATCGCGGCCGTCGGGCTCTTCGCCCTTGCCGGCTTCCGGGTGGCGCCGTCGGTCATCCGGTTCCAGTCGGTGCTGTCTCAGATGATCGCCGCGTCCGAGTACCCGCGCCAGCTGCTCGTCGAGCTCGACGAGGTGGAGTCGCGGCCCCCGCGGATGCCGGCTGACGAGCGTGAGATCCCTTCGTCGCCGAGCCAGCTGGTATTCGACCGCGTGACATTCCGTTACACGCCGGACGCGGCGCCTGCCGTCAAGGAAGCCAGCTTCTCGATCCCCTTCGGCTCAACCGTCGCGTTCGTGGGGGCTTCGGGCTCGGGCAAGTCGACCTCGATCGATCTCCTCCTCAGCCTCCTCGAGCCCTCGTCGGGTGAGATCCGCGTCGACGATGTGCCGCTCGACTCGATCCGATCCGCGTGGCGTCGGCGGGTCGGCTACGTCCCTCAGGAGGTCGCGTTGTTCGACGCAACCATTGCGCAGAACGTGGCGCTGACCTGGGGCGACGATTTCGATCCTGCGCGTGTCCGCCGCGCTCTGGAGCGTGCGCAGCTGTGGGACATCGTGGCCGACCGACCCGGCGGGATCGATTCCCGCGTGGGGGAGCGGGGCCTCGCCCTCTCGGGCGGTCAGCGTCAGCGTCTGGGCATCGCCCGCGCGCTCTACCCGGAGCCGCTCGTCCTGGTCATGGACGAGGCGACCAGTGCGCTCGACACGCAGACCGAGGCTCTGGTGACCGAGGCCATCGCGTCCATCGGAGAGGGCGTCACGAAGGTCGTCGTCGCGCATCGACTCGCGACGATCCAGCACTCCGACCGTGTCTTCTTCATGCGCGACGGCCGGATCGCCGGCCAGGGCACCTTCGGCGAACTCGTCGAGCGCTTCCCCGATTTCGCCCGGCAGGCGGAGCTCGCGGGCCTCGCCTGATCCGCCCCCCGTCGGCGTGGCCCGCGTGGTGGGGGGCCGGTTTCGCGCGGCTTCCGGGTTATCCTGTGCGGGTTGGGGGAGGAGCGCGAATGAGTCATCGTGCCCCGGGGGTGACGGAACACCGCGGCGTTCTCGCGCGCGCTCGGGCCGTCGTGGGTGCGCTCGTGCTCGTGCTCGCCGTCGCCGTGCCCGGGGCGATGGCGGACAGCGCGCACGCGGCGTCGCCGGTCTCCTCGGGAACGCAGGCGCTCGCGGCCGAGCCGGCCACCGACTTCCAGCCAGGGCTCGTCATCTCCGACTCGCTGTTCTACGACTCCAACGCGATGTCGGCCGGTGAGATCCAAGACTTCCTCGATGGTCAGATCGGAACCTGCGGCAACAGGAACTGCCTCAACATCGTCTCCATCGACTACCCGGGTCGCGCGCGCGACGTCTCCTCGTCGACGGGACAGCTGATCTGCGAGGCGATCCCCGCGGGAACCGTCCGGGTCTCGGAGCTGATCTACCGTGCCCAGGTCGCCTGCGGCATCTCGGCGAAGGTCATCCTGGTCACGCTCCAGAAGGAGCAGGGACTCGTCACCTCGCGCGCGCCGAGCGATGTCGCGCTCCGCTGGGCGATGGGCATGGCCTGCCCGGACACGGCGCCGTGCGACACGGCCTTCGCCGGCCTCGGCACCCAGATCGTCTCGGGCACGCGCCAGTTGAAGGTCTACAAGGCCGCTTCGTTCGCGCGGCAGCCGGGCCGGCACTGGATCGGCTACAACCCGAATTCGGCGTGTGGTGGCACCTACGTCGACATCGAGAACTACGCGACCGCGGCCCTCTACAACTACACGCCCTACCAGCCCAACGCGGCCGCACTTGCGAACCCGTACGGGTTGGGGGACAGCTGCTCGTCCTACGGCACGCGCAACTTCTGGATCTACTTCACCGACTGGTTCGGCTCGACCACCGGGGGCGGCCGGGTGGCGATCGACGCGGCCTACGACGCCGCGGGTGGCGCCGCGGTGCTCGGTGCGGGGGTCGCCTACCTCGACTGCCCGATCCGCGCGAATCGCTGCTGGCCGCTCTACGAACGGGGTTCCATCTACTGGAGCCCGGGCACGGGCGCGGACATCGTGCTCGGCTCGAAGGACGCCGCCTACCGTGCGATCGGGGGTCCTGACAGCCCGCTCGGGTACCCGATCACCGGCGAGTACGAGTACGTCGAGAACGGCGGCGGCTCGGCTCAGGTCTTCCAGAAGGGCTCGTTGTTCGAGTCCGCATCCGGGATCTTCCCGACCTACGGCGCGGTGCGAACGGCCTACTTCGCGCAGCAGGGTGCATGGGGCTATCTCGGCTGGCCGACGTCGGGCGTGCGTTGCGTCGGCGCGAACTGCTCGCAGATCTTCGAGCACGGCGCCATCGCCGTGATCGGCTCGTCGGTGACGTACATCGACCAGCAGGAGCGCGACGTGTGGGTCGCCGCGGGCGGCATCACCGGCACTCTGGGCGCGGTCGTATCCGACGAGATCGCCTACACCGAGAACGGCGGTGGGACGACCCGCATCTTCAGCGGTGGATCGATCTTCACATCGCCCGACGGCACATTCGCCGTGACCGAGCCGATCAAGACGCCGTACTTCGATCAGCGTGGTGCCTGGGGAGGCCTCGGGTGGCCGAGTTCTGTGCGGACCTGTGTTCCGGGAGGATGCTGGCAGCGTTTCCAGAACGGCGCCATCGTCACCAACGGCCCGAGCTCCTATCAGTTCACCAAGAGCGAGTTCGACGCCTACCTGATCGCCGGCGGGCCCGGCGGTGTTCTCGGCCTCCCGACCAGCAGCTCCTTCACGTACACCGAGAACGGCGGCGGAACCGCCCGCATCTACGCCCAGGGAACCCTCTTCCGCTCCGCGGCGGGTTCGTTCGCGGTGACCGAGCCGATCCGATCGCTCTACTTCGCCCAGCGGGGTGCGTGGGGTCCCCTCGGGTGGCCGGTGGCCGCGATGTCGTGCCAGGACGGCACCTGCACGCAGCGATTCCAGGGCGGCACGCTCAGCGCGGCGGCACCGGGAACGGTGGCGCCCCCCACGGAGTCGCCGGACGACGAGCAGGCCCAGATCCACTCCCAGCGCATCGCGTCGATCGCCATGCAGCAGAACCTGGGCGGCCCCACGTCGGGTCTGCTCGCCTACACCGAGAACGGGGGCGGGTATGCGCGCGTGTACGGCGGCACGACCGTCTTCTCCTCCGACGCGGGCGCGTTCGCCGTCTCCGGGGGGGTGCGCTCCGCCTACTTCGCCCAGCGGGGGGCGTGGGGGGCGCTCGGATGGCCGACGGCCGGGCAGCGCTGCATGCAGGGAGGCTGTTACCAGGCGTTCCAGAACGGGACGATCTTCGCCGGCGACTCCAGCGCGGTGATCCTCTCGGGTGCGGAGCTCGACGCCTTTACCGACCTGGGGGGGCCCAGCGGTCCCCTCGGCTTCCCCGTCTCGGACCTGCTCACCTACTCGCAGAACGGCGGTGGGACCGCTCGGGTCTTCACGCGCGGGTCGATCTTCACTTCGGCGGCCGGCAGCTTCGCCGTCACCGAACCGGTCCGCGCCGCCTACTTCGCGCGGCAGGGGGCGTGGGGGTCGCTTGGCTGGCCGACCTCGGCGCCGGTGGCGCGCGACGGGGCGAACGTGCAGTTCTTCCAGAACGGCGCGGTGGTCGTCAACCGGGCGGGAGTCTCCTACCTCGACGCCGCCGAGGTCCAGATCTGGCAGGACGCGGGCGGTCCGGACGGCACCCTCGGCGTTCCGACCAGCGGGCTGCTGACCTACACCCAGAATGGCGGCGGCACCGCCCGCGTCTACACCGGTGGATCGATCTTCGCCTCGAGCGCGGGGTCGTTCGCCGTGGTCGAGCCGATCCGCGCGGCGTACTTCGCCAAGCAGGGAGCGTGGGGCGAGCTCGGATGGCCGACGACGGCCGCTGTCGTCGACGGCGGCGTCACGACCCAGGGCTTCGAGCACGGGACGATCGCGGTGGCCGCGGGCGTGGCTCACTACCTCACTCCCGCGGAAGCCGAGGTCTGGGCGGCGACGGGCGGGGCGACGGGTCCGCTCGGCGCTCCGGTGCAGGTCGACGGCTACGCCGAGAACGGCGGCGGGACAGCGCGGATCTTCGCGGGAGGAACGATCTTCACCTCGGCCTCCGGCACCTTCGCGGTCCTCCCGCCGGTGCGCGCCGTCTATTTCGCGGCGGGCGGCGCCACGGGCTCCTACGGCTGGCCGACCGCCGCCATGGCCTGCGACTCGGGAACCTGCACCCAGGAGTTCCAGGGCGGGACGGTGAGCGCCCCGGCGTCCTGACGCCGATCAGCTGAGCCGGCTCCCGAGGGTCAGCACGGGCCCCGTGTGCTCCTCGAGGAGGACCCCGCCGTCGCCGCACGCCACGACCGCATGCGGCCCGAGCACGCGGATGACCTGGCCCGGCACGCCGAAGTAGTCGGCGCTGTTCTCGACGGCGGCGCGCCAGACCGTGACCGGTTTCGGGCCGAGTTCGCTCCATGCGCCCGGGTAAGGGCGCGATTGGGCGCGGACGGCTCGAACGATGCTCTCCGCGGGTGCGCTCCAGTCGATCCGCCCGTCCGCCGGGATGCGGATCGAGGTGTACGACGGGCGCTCGTCGGGCTGCGCCTCGAAGCGATGCGTGCCGGCCAGCAGACCGGGAGCGACGCTCACCCACGAGTCGATCGCGGCGTCGTCGAGTCGTTCGAGGACATCGCCGACGTAGCCGTCACCGGCCGGCACCCACCCGGTCCCAGCGAGGGCGCCCTCGTCCATCTCCGACCCGAGGCGGAAGATCGAGAATCCGATGCGCTCCTCGCCGCGCAGCAACTGCCACACGACCGGCGCGGAGCCGCGGTAGTGCGGCAGAGGGGAGTAGTGGGCTCCGACGAAGCCCCTCGGCGCCACCGCGAGGACGTCGTCGGGAATCAGCCGATACCACCCCGCGACGAAGACGACCGTCGGTTCCGCCGCCTCCAGTGCGGTATGCGCCTCGGCGCCGCGCCGGGCCACGGTGAAGTCGGCGCCGATCGCCGAGCTCAGCTCGGCCAGTTCCGGGAGTCGCGAGCGCGTGTCCGCCGCGTCGTCCCAGGTGATCACCGCGACGGGTGGCAGGCCGGCGTCGACGAGGCGGGCGATGAGCTTCTCGGCGAGTGCCTTGGTCCCGAGGATCACGAGCCGGTTGGAGCGGTCGCCGGGCGCTTGAGCCATGTTGCGAGGCTATACTGAGGCGGTCCTCGGCCCGATTTTCTGGCGCCGGCGGGCGTGAGGAGACCGAGTCCGTTGTCATTGCGCGATCGTGCCGTCCTTGTCACCGGGGGAGCCGGTTTTATCGGCAGCCACCTGATCGATCGGCTGATCCTGGAGCAGCCGAGCAGGCTGGTCGTGGTCGACAACTACTTCCTCGGCAGCGACGCCAACCTCGTCGCGGCGCGCGCGGCGTATCCGAACGTCGAGGTGCTCCGCCTCGACGCGTCGAATCTCGCGGCCATGCAGGACGTCGTGACCGCGCATGGAATCGAGACGGTGTTCGACCTCGCCGTCGTCCCTCTCCCGACGTCGCTCACCTATCCGAACTGGACGGTGATGACGAACATCGGCATCACGGCGACCTTCTGCGAGATCGCGCGCCGTGGCCTGATCGAGCGGCTCGTGCACATGTCGAGCTCGGAGGCCTACGGTTCGGGGCGTTACGTGCCGATGGACGAGGGGCACCCGGATGACGCGATCACGCCCTACGCGGCGGCTAAGGCCGCCGAGGACCACATCATCCGGTCGTACATCCAGACCTTCGGGATCGATGCGACCGTCGTCCGCCCATTCAACAACTACGGTCCCCGCCAGAACCCGGGGACCTACGCGGGGATCATCCCGATCGTGATCCAGCGCGCCACGAGGGGCCTTCCGATCGAGATCCACGGCGACGGGGAGCAGACGCGCGATTTCACCTTCGTCCGCGACACGGCCGACCTCACCGTCGCGATCCACGAGACGCCCGAGGCGCGAGGCCTCGAGATCAACGTCGCGACCGGGGTCGGCACCTCGATCAACACGCTGGTGTCGCGCATCCTCGAGATCATGGGGATCCCGGACCACCCGGTGCTGCACACGCCCGAGCGGCCGGGGGATGTCCGCCGCCATGTCGCGGACGCGAGCCGCCTCGTATCGCTCGTCGGCCGCCAGCCGTCGGTGCTGAGCGACGAGGCCCTCTTCGAGACCGTCGAGTGGTATCGGAGCTTCCTCGGATGATGCGACTCAACGTGCCCCTCCTCGGCGAGGAGGAGGCCTCGGCGGTCGCGCGGGTACTCGGAACCGGATACCTCACCCAGGGCACGCAGGCGGCCGAGCTCGAGCGGCTCATCGCCGATCTGGTGGGGGTGCCGCACGGCTTCGCGACCAGTTCGGCGACCACGGGCCTGCACCTCGCACTAGCGGCGCTCGGCGTGGGCCCGGGCGACGAGGTCGTCATTCCGGACTTCAGCTTCCCGGCGACGGCGAATGTGGTCGTCCAGCAAAGGGCGGTGCCGGTCTTCGTCGACATCGGGCTCGACGATTTCGGTATGGATCCAGAGCGTCTGGAGGCGGCGCTCACGCCGCGCACCAAGGCCATCATGCCGGTGCACGCCTTCGGACTCGTCGCCGACATGGACCCGATCATGACGATCGCGGAGCGGCACGGCATTCCCGTGGTGGAGGATGCGGCGTGCGCGCTCGGCGCCGAGTACTACGGACGCCAGGCTGGCGGGCTCGGAACCGCCGGCGTCTTCTCCTTTCACCCGCGGAAGGTGATCACGACGGGCGAGGGCGGCATGGTCATGACCGCGGACGACTCCCTCGCGGAGCGGCTCACCGTGCTGCGATCCCACGGTGCGGTGCGCGGCGAGCGGTACATGTCGTTCGTCGACGCCGGCTTCAACTACCGCCTGTCCGACGTCCACGCGGCGATCGGCGTGGTTCAGATGGGCCGGCTCGAGCGCATCCTCGACGGGAGGCGGTCGCTCGCATCGGAGCTCTCGGCACTGCTCCGGCAGATCTCAGGCGTCACGCCGCCGGTCACACCCGAGGGCCGCACCCACACGTTCCAGTCCTACGTGGTCCTCCTCGACGAGGAACTCGACCGGGATCGGGTCATCGACGGGATGCGCGAACGCGGTATCGAGACGACGCTCGGGACCTACGGGATGCACTTGCAGCCGTACTTCCGCGAGCGTTTCCGCATCGACGACTCGGAACTGCCGGGCGCGACACGCGCGCACCGCAGCGCACTCACCCTGCCGCTCTACGAGGGACTGAGTGCCGACGACCTCGCCCGTATCGCCGACGCGCTGGCGGCGACGATCCGCGATCAACGCGGCTGAGGCGCGGCGCGCGATGAGCAGCGGCTACCACCTGACCTTCGACGTCGACTGGGCGCCGGACTGGAGCGTCCGCGAGACCCTCGCTTTCCTCGCCGAGGCCGGCGCACGGGCGACCTTCTTCGTGACGCATGCGAGCCCGACGATCGCGGAGATCGCGAGCGCTGGTCACGAGGTGGGCATCCACCCCAACTTCCAGGCCGGGTCGACGCAGGGCGCGGATCCCGTCGCGATCGTCGGCAGCCTGCTCGAGCTTGTCCCGCGAGCCCGCGTCATGCGGACTCACGGGCTCATCCAGGGGTCGCTCCTCTTGCGCGACGTTCTCCGGGCCTTTCCGCAGATCGAGTACGACCTGAGCCTGCTCACCTACGGTTTCCGGCACAGCGAGTGGTTCGACTGGAGACTCGGCGGCACCCGGATGCGCCGGCTCAACTACGTCTGGGAAGACGACTTCGCATTCGAGGACCCGGATCAGGACTGGACGGTGTATCGCCCGTTCTCCTCCCTCGACGTGCTGGACTTCCACCCGCTTCACATCTCGCTTAACTCTCGCGATATGTCGAGCTACGACCTTGCGAAGTCTGCAGGCGGCGGAGCCCCGCTTTCGGCTCTGCCTGAGGAACTCGCAGAATCAATGCGCTGTGCGGACAGCGGAGTGCGCGATTTTCTTCGCGCGGTCCTCGCGTCGGAGGCGACGGCTCGGAGCTTCGAGGAGTTGCTGTGAGGGTCGGGCTGATCGGCCGCACGCATTGGTTGCGCGACACGGGATTGCTCGCTGCGGAGCACGGGCACGAAATCGCGTTTCTCGCCACGGCGCCTGCGGCTTCGGACGCCCGGGTCGGTCCCAGCGAGTTGCGCGCTTTCGCCGAAGATCGCGGGATCTCGTTTACCGACGACGTCCGCATCTCAAGGCTCCCGCTTCACGCAGATGTGTGCCTGTCTGTCAACTGGACGACGGTGCTTCGGCAGTCGTTTCTCGATCGATTCGAGCATGGAGTACTCAACGCACACGCCGGTGACCTTCCGAGATACCGCGGCAACGCCACGCTCAATTGGGCAATCCTCAATGGCGAGAGCGAGGCGTGTCTGACGGTGCACCGAATGGTCGAAGCTCTCGATGCGGGACCTATCGCCGTTCAGAAGAGGAGGCCTATCGGTCCCGACGACGACATGACCGTTCTGAGCGCATGGCTCGACGAGGTCATCCCGCAAGCGCTTGTTGAGGCACTCGACGCTCTCGCCGCGGGCAGGCTGGAATTTCGCGAACAGGACTCGACGATCCGTCCCCTTCGCGCGTATCCCCGAAAGCCGGAGGACTCTCGTATCGACTGGCGAGAGGATGCAGAACGGATCGTTCGCCTCGTTCGAGCCTCGTCGCCTCCGTTCTCCGGGGCGCTAACGCGAACCGAAAGCGGGGAGGAGATCGTTGTCACTCGCGCGAGGCTGCACTATCCGGACCACGATGCGCTCGCCGTTCCCGGTCAGGTGTGCTTCTCGGTGGACGGCAATCCCGTGATCGCTGCAGGTAGTGGCATGGTCGAGTTGCTCGAGTGCGTCGACGACGAGATTGCCAAGCGCGCAATCCTAAGCTCGCTGCGTAACCGGCTGGTCTAGGGATGTCCGTTTTCGCCGGTGTAGATCCGCTCGTGCAGCGCCTGGCGCTACGGGTCAGCACCGCCTGGCATCGCCGACGGCGCCTGCCGTCGGTCGATTGGGTGGTGGGGCCGGTGGAGGTCGCTGGGTTGGCGCACGCCATGCGATCGCTGATCCCGTCGACCGAGTCCGACCTGATGTACGCGCACCCGTTCTATGCCCACACTTACGACTGGATTGCTCCGAATCGGCGGACGCATCTGGGTCGGGTGGTTCGTGGACCTTGGCGACTCGGCGCACTCATCGCGCGGAGCAAAGGCTTCATCTACCTCGGTGGCGTCGGTTACCTGGACAAGCTGGACGACGGCGGGGCGTTCGAACTGGGCTACCTTAAGGCGCACGGAAAGCGGGTCGTGTGCTACTTCACTGGCAACGACATCCGATCGCCCCGACTGTCAGCCGAGCTCGAGGCGCAAACGGGTGAGCCAAACTTTGCTACCTACCTCGCCGAGACCGGCCCCGAGTTCGCGACCGAGCGCTACGAGCAGCGGCGGCGTGACATCGCCTCGAGCGCTGAATCGTTCGCCGACCTAATCTTCAATGCGGACCGCGCTCAACTCGGGTACCTCACTCGACCGAGTGAGCCGTTTCTCTACTTCCATCCGGATTCCGAGATCACGGCGAATTTCGACAAGTTTGCGCGCAGGTCACGCCCGGTGATTGTTCATGCGCCGTCCTCGCCGGTGCTCAAGGGGACACAACTCGTAAGGGCCGCGATTCGCGAGCTTCGCGACGACGGCTACGAGTTCGAGTACGTTGAGCTGGTTCGGCAATCACACGCGGAGGTCACAGCCCAGCTTCGGCGGGCCCATATCGTCCTCAACCAGTTCTTCTCCGAAGTGCCCGGCGTTTTCGGGGTCGAGGGGCTCGCCGCGGGGTGCGTCGTCGTGCAGCGTGCCGACGAGCACGACGAGCCCAGTCTTCCGGCCGGCTCTAACGAGGCGTGGGTCGTCACTCGCCATCATCAGGTCGCTCGTCATCTGCGCCGACTGCTGGAGGATCCGACGTCCTGGGAGGCGCAAGCGCGCAGAGGGGTGGAGTGGGTTCGCGCGCATGCCGCAGCCAGTGTGACCGGCCCTGTGCTCGTCCAGAAGCTCACAGCGCTGATCGAGCCGGCGCGGGACGCCTAAACTGGCCACGCCATGAGCCAGCAGCATTTCGAATACCACCTCGACGATTTTACGGAATCGGGGTACCGGGAGATCATCCGTTCTGCTCGGTCGAACTACCGTTTTGAGTCGTACGGCACCGAGTCGGACGAGCCGCACGTACTCTGGCGGCACGACGTCGACTTCTCGCCTCACCGCGCCGCAAGGCTTGCGGAGATCGAGGCAGATGAAGGCGTACGGGCAACCTATTTCGTCCTACTGCATAGCGAGTTCTACAACTGGCTTGAGGCGGACGTGACTGGCCGCTTTCGGCAGATCGCCGATCTCGGGCATGACCTCGGTCTGCATTTCGACGCGTCGTTCTACGCGCCCTATGCCGAACAGGCCGCACTGGCCGAGGCGCTGGATTTCGAGCGGTCGCTTCTCGAGCGCATCTTCGGTAGGGACGTACGAGCCTTCTCATTCCACAACCCCGACGTAGGGGACGCACTGCAATTTGATGCCGACGAGATCGCCGGGATGGTCAACGCCTACGGGCGTGGGACTAAAGAACGCTACGCATACTGCTCAGACTCCAACGGATATTGGCGATTCCACCGTCTTTCAGAGTTCCTCGAGTCGGGGCACGTGTTCGCCCAAGTTCTCACGCATCCCGAATGGTGGACGCCATCGGCCATGATGCCGAGAGATCGCGTTCAGCGCGCGATCGACGGCCGCGCCGCCGCGACCGCGGCGGGATACGACGAACTCCTTGCGCGGATCGGGCGCCACAATGCCCGGTGAACTTGTCCTGGTCGGTTGCCTCCAATCAGGAATTGACCTCGCGGAAAGACTCCTCGCCTCGGGGATCCGATTCGCTCAGATCGTTACCGTTGCTCCCGGCCATCCGGCCGTGCACAAGATCTCGGGGTACGCCGATTTCTCAGACTTCGCTCGTCGTCACGACATCCCGTTGCACTACGTGCGCGACTACGGGATGCGCCACGAAGAGGACGTCGCGTTTTTCCAACGGCACCGGTTCGATCTGATCGTGCAAGGCGGATGGCAGCGGTTGTTCCCCGAACCTGTTCTCGAGACCCTGCGAATCGGCGCGCTCGGGGTCCACGGAAGCTCCGACTTCCTCCCCAAGGGTCGCGGACGATCCCCCATGAACTGGTCAATCATTGAGGGCCGGGAGCGCTTCATCTTGAGCCTGTTTCTCATCGGAGCCGGGATCGACGATGGCCCGGTCTTCGACTACGAGATGTACGACATCTCCGAGCACGACACGATAAAGACGCTCTACTACAAGTCCGTCCTCGCTACGGAGAGGATGATCCTGCGCAATTTGGAGCCGCTGCTGGACGGTCGCGCGTCCGCGGTCCCGCAGGCTGGCGATCCGACCTACTACTTCAAGCGGGAACCGCGCGACGGGCGCATCGACTGGGAGTTGTCGGACGTCTCGGAGATCCACCGCGCCATCCGCGCTCAGACGCGCCCCTACCCCGGCGCGTTCGCTCTTCTCGACGACTCCTGGGTGCGAATCTGGAGTGCTCAACCATTCGACACGCGACTTACCTATCCGGGCAGCGCCTACGGCGCTGTCGTCGCTCGATTCGGTGACGACCTTATTGTGAACTGCCGAGGAGGACTGCTCTTGGTGACCGAGTATTCGCCTCTCGATTCGCAGGAACGCTCGGCGCTCGGTATTGATCCCTGAGGTCGAGGATCGCCGCGTCCCGTCAGAGGGCGCGGGAGCGCAACCCGTCCGCCGCGAGTCGCTCGGCGATCTCGACGACACGGGCGCCCTCGTCGAGGGTAACCACACCGCGCGGTTCGCCCACGAGGACTGAGTCGCGGAACGCCTCGTGCTCCGCGAGCAGAGGCTCCTTGCGGTCGAGGGCGAACCGGGTCGAGTCGCCCTCCGACACTCCCCGAAACTCCCCCGGATCCCAGGCGACCTGGATGCGTCCATTCTCGAAGTAGGTGAGGTCCGCGCTCAGCGTGTCGGCCACGAGCACGCCGTTCTCGCCCGTGATGACGGTGACGCGCTCCTTGAAGGGTGTGAGCCAGTTCACAATGTGCGAGGTGATCGTGCCGCCGCTCAAGGTGCCGACTGCGAGCACCATGTCTTCGTGCGGTCTGCCGCTCTGGAACGCGGTGCGCGCGTTGACCGACACGAACTCCTGTCGTGCGACCCATGCGGTCAGGTCGATGTCGTGCGACGCGAGGTCCTTGATGACGCCGACATCCGCAATACGGCCCGGGAAGGGTCCTTGGCGGCGGGTGGCGATCTGATAGATCTCTCCGAGCAAGCCGTCCTCAATGCGCTGACGCGCAGCCTGGAGGGCCGGGTTGTAGCGCTCGATGTGGCCGACGCCGCCCACGAGCCCCTTCTGGGCGAAGAGATCGCGGAGGGCGCGCGATTCTTCCGCGGTCGACGCCACGGGCTTCTCGATCAGGGCGTGGATCCCGGCCTCGGCGAGCTGCCGGCCGATCTCCATGTGGAAGACGGTCGGAGCGGCGACGACGGCATAGTCGACCCCGACGTCGATGAGCTCGCCGAGGTCCCGGACGACCGGCGCGCCCTCCAGCTCCGAGGGCAGAGTCGGCGACGGGTCGGAGATGCCGACGAACTCGACCCCGTCGAGGTGGCTCAGCACGCGGGCGTGATTGCGCCCCATCACCCCGACGCCGACGAGACCGGCGCGCAGCACCGTCACGCCCCCGCTCCCGCCACCGTGTTCACGGCCGCGACGATGCGCTCCAGATCGCCCTCCGAGAGCGACGGATGCACCGGCAGCGAGACGACCTCGCGTGCGGCTCGCTCGGTCTCGGGCAGGTCGAGGCCCGGCGCGTAGGGCGCGAGCGAGGGGAGTCGGTGGTTCGGGATCGGGTAGTAGACCCCCGATCCCACCTGGTGCTCCTCGCGCAGGGCCCGCACGAAACCGTCGCGGTCGTCGGTCACGCGGATCGTGTACTGGTGGTAGACGTGCACGGCGCCGTCGGCGACCGGCGGCACCACGACCCCGGAGAGGTTCGCGTCCAGGAAGGCGGCGTTCCGCCGCCGCGTCTCGGTCCAGGCATCCACCTTGGTGAGCTGCACGCGACCGATCGCGGCGTGGATGTCGGTCATGCGGGCGTTGAAGCCGACGACCTCGTTCTCGTACTGCTTCTCCATGCCCTGGTTGCGCAGCAGTCGCACGCGTCGGGCCAGGGCCTCGTCGACGCACGTGACCATGCCGCCCTCGCCGCTCGTCATGTTCTTCGTCGGGTAGAGGCTGAACATCGCGAACGCGCCGAAGGTGCCGACCTGCCGGCCGTCGAGCGCGGCGCCGTGCGCCTGCGCGGCGTCTTCGTAGAGCGCCACGCCGTGCTTCTCGGCGATCTCGGCGAGTTCGTGCATGCGCGCGGGGTGCCCGTACAGGTGCACGGGCATGATGCCCTTCGTGCGCGGGGTGATCGCCGCCTCCACGGCGGCCGGGTCGAGCGTGAAGGTCTCGGGCTCGATGTCGGCGAAGACCGGAGTACCGCCGGTCAGCGCGACCGAATTGCCCGTCGCGGCGAAGGTGAACGACGGCACGATCACCTCGTCGCCCGCTCCGACGCCGGCCGCGAGCAGGCCGAGGTGCAGCCCCGCGGTGCCCGAGTTGACGGCCACGGTGGCGCGACCGTCGGCGAAATGCGCGCCGAACTCGGCCTCGAAGGCGGCGACCTCCGGGCCCTGCGCGACCATGCCGCTGCGGAGCACCCGGTCGACCGCCTCACGCTCCTCGTCGCCGATGATCGGCTTGGCGGGCGGGATGAACTCGGTCATGCGGTCTCCTCCGTCAGGACTCCGTCGGACTCTCGAAAGCGCTCGCCGGTCTGCGGGCAGCGCCAGAAGCCGTCCCCGTCGGCGGCGAGGGGGACGCCGGCCTTGCCGACCCAGCCGATCCTGCGCGCGGGGGTGCCGACGACGAGCGCGAAGTCGGGCACGTCCTTGACGACGGTTGAACCGGATCCCACGAGCGCCCACCGCCCGATCGTCACGGGGGCGACGCAGGTGGCGCTCGCACCGATCGCGGCTCCCTCGCCGATCGTCACGCCCACGGGCTCCCAGTCGTGGGCCGACTTGAGCGACCCGTCGGGGTTCACCGCGCGGGGGAACTGGTCGTTGGTGAGCACCGCGGCGGGTCCGATGAACACCCCGTTCGCGAGCCGCGCCGGCTCGTAGACGAGCGCGTAGTTCTGCACCTTGCAGTTGTCGCCGAGCTCGACGCCGGTGCCGATGTAGGCGCCGCGCCCGATGACGCAGTTCTCGCCGAGCCGCGCGTCCTCGCGCACCTGGGCGTAGTGCCAGACGCGGCTCGACTCCGGGATGCGCGCGGACTCGGCGACGTCGGCCGTGGCGTGGATGTGGGAGGGCGCGGTCATGCGGAGCTTTCTGTGGGGAGGCACCACGATCCTAGAGCCCGCGGCGGGGAGCCCACCCGACGCTCAGGCCCCTCGCCGCGGCAACCCCTCGTCGACCCCCGGATCCCGCAGCAGACCCCGCCAGGAGCGTCGGCGCGCCGCGGCGATGCAGGCCGCGACGAACACCACGAGTCCGCCCTCGACGAGCAGGTAGCTCTCGGCGAGGCTCGTGACGGCCAGCAGGGTGAGGGTGAGGGCCGGCCAGACGTCGACGGTGATCCGCGAGGAGGAGGCGACGAGCCAGGCGCGCACGAAGCCGAGCGCGAGGGCACCGATGAGCAGGGCGGCGCCGACGAGGCCGATCTGCAGCCAGGCGTCGACGTAGGCGTTGAGAGCCGAGTCGACCGGGGCGCTGCCCGGCCCGGAGAGGGCGCTGTAGGGCAGCTGGCCGTCGGGCCAGGCGCCGACCCACCCCCAGCCCTCGACCGCGTGCAGGGAGGCCCAGTCGCGGATCCGCATCCAGAGCGCGACCCGGGCGTCGAAGTCGCTCGTCGCGTCGAGCAGAGCGAACACGCGCGAGCGCAGCAGGGCGACGACAATCACCGCGACGACGAGGAGGGCGAAGAAGACCGTCTGCACGACCGGGCGCGAGCCGAGCGGGATCCGCCGCAGAGCGAGCAGCACGAGCCCCACGCCTCCGACGACGAGCAGCACGCCGACCGTCACGGGGGAGCCGGAGAGGATCACCATGAGCCCCGCGAGGACGAGCGAGCCGATGCCGACGACCCGGCTGACGGAGCGGGTGCGGGTCTCGACCCAGAAGGTGAGGAAGGCGAGCCCGGCGACGAACCCGAGCTGATTGCGGTCGCCGAAGATGCCCTGGATCGGGCCCCCGACCGCGAGGTCGCCCTCGATGCCGAGGAACGGGAAGGGCATGTCGAGCAGGATCCCCGCGAGCACCTCGAGCACGAGCGAGACGACGAGCACGGCCCGCAGCGCGTCGCCGAGCGAGCGCACCGTCTGGATGAGGTCGCGCGCGAGCGCGACGTAGACGCCGAGGAAGGCGTAGCCGGCGGTCGCGAGGATCGCGAGCACGGTGACCGTCGTGTACTGACTCAACAGGGTGCTGAGGGCCACCCAGCCGCCGAGCGCGAGCAGGGAGATCGGCAGGATCCCGCGCCAGTCGATCGTGCCGCGCGCGCCCGCGAGCGAGAGGGCGCACATCGCGACGAGCGCCGCGAGCACCGCGATGGTGCCGGGCCAGCCCCAGAAGGCCCGCAGGAAGCCGGCGGCGAAGGAGCTGCCGAAGACCGCGACCGTGAGCGCCCGACGCACCCGCGGCGCCGCCGCGATCTCGAGCGCGACGCGCGGGATGGCGCGCGGGCCGCTCACGCGTCGGCTTCCGGGGGACGCCCGGTCGCCGCGAGCTCCTCGGGCACCTCGCGGTCGCGGGCGCGCACCCACGGGCGCGCAGTGACCTCCCACGCCGACCAGACGAGCAGCACCCACCCGATCTCGAACAGCATCCGGCTCTCGGCGAGCGAGTGCACGAGCAGCATGCCGAGTAGCAGCAGGGGGAGCACGGCGAGTGCGAGGTCGCGGCCGCGCGGGGCGTCGAGGGCGGTGATCCACGCGCGCACGAGCGCGACCGCGACGAACGCGGCCAGCAGCAGCGCGCCGATCAGGCCGATCTGCAGCACCGCGTCGAGCCAGGCGTTGTGGGCCATGTAGTAGTGCACGCCGCGGATCTCGACGAGGTCGCGGAAGGGCTCCTCCCACGGCGGCCAGTAGGTGACCCATCCCCAGCCGAGGACGGGCCGCTGCTCGATGAGCCCGAGCACCGCGCGCCAGATGTCGAAGCGGTTGGTGAGGTCGGGGCTCTTCTGCAGGAACGCGAGGATCGGGCCGCGCGCGAGGAACACCGCGACGGCTGCGGCGATCACGACGGCGACGAACCCGAGGGTGGGCAGCACGCGCCGACCCGCCGGCGCTCGGCGCACGAGCAGCGCGCCGAGCAGCAGCACCGCGACCCCCGCCGCCGCCGCGAACACCGTCGACGAGCGGGTGAGGGCGAGGGTGACGATGGCGAGGCCGATCCAGATGCCCGTCGAGACCCGGCGCAGCGGTTCGCGCGCCCACTCGACGCCGAAGACGACGACGCCGAGGAGGGCGGCGAAGGCGAGCAGGTTCGAGTTGCCGACGATGCCCTGGATCTGCCCGCCCTGCAGCAGCAGGTCGCGCGACCAGTAGAAGGCGGCCGGGATCTTGTCGAGGTCGGAGTAGTCGACCCAGAGCGGCAGAATGCGGTGCCCGATCACGAGGGCGACGATCGCCTCGAAGGCGAGCGAGAGCAGCAGCACGGTGCGCACCGCCCAGGACAGCGCCTGCACGACGTCGGCCGGGGTCATCGCGCGCGCCAGCAGCAGCGCGAAGGCGGTCGCGGCGAGGGTGAGCGCGACCCCGATCGCCGAGGAGCCGGGGTAGGCCGACCAGACGATCGAGGCCGTCATCCAGGCCAGGAGCACGACGAGGGCGATCGGGGTGCGCCGCAGGCTCACCCGCGCGCGCACCAGCTCGACGATCGTGAGGATCAGCAGCACCCCGACGATGGCGCCCCAGCCCCACCAGCTGAGCAGGTAGCGCCAGAAGTCGCCCGCCATGAGCGTGAACAGGCCGAGCGCGGCGAGGGCGCGGCGGTACGCCGAGGCGGCGGTCATGGCTGCCAGGCTACCGGCGCTCGGGTCCGGTGCTCCGGAGCGCGGGCCCCGCTCTCCGAAGCGCGACCGCGGCCCCCACGGCGCGCTCGCTATCGTGAGGGCGGGTCGCGCGAGTCGACCCGGACCGGGGGTCTGTCGAGGGTGTTCGCACTGCTCACCAACACACCGCGCGACTACGCGTGGGGTTCGCGTGCGGCGATCGCCGAGCTGCTCGGGCGCCCCGCCTCCGGCGGGCCCGAGGCCGAGCTGTGGTTGGGCACACATCCGGGATCGCCCGCCCGCCTGGTCGACGGCGGCGCGACCCTGCTCGAGACCCTCGACGCCCCGCTGCCCTACCTGCTCAAGGTGCTCGCCGCGGCGGAGCCGCTCTCGCTGCAGGCGCACCCGACTCCCGAGCAGGCCGCGGAGGGATTCGCGCGTGAGGAGGCCGCCGGCGTGCCGCTCGACGCGCCGCAGCGCAACTACAAGGATCGCGGCGCCAAGCCCGAGCTCATCTACGCGCTTTCCGACCCGTTCCGCGCGCTGAGCGGGTTCCGACCCGTCGCCGACACCCTCGCGGTGCTCGACCCCGTGCGCGACGACCCGCGGATCGCGCCGCTCGTCGGGCGGCTGGGCGGCGACGGGGCTCTGCGCGCCGTCGTCCGGTGGCTCCTCGAGCGCGGGGAGGGCGTCGAGGAGCTCGTCGCCGCCGTGGTGGAGGCCGCCGCGGTCGTCGAGGGGCCGAGCTGGGAGACGGTGCGCCTGCTCGCCGGGCGGTATCCGGGCGATCCGGGCATCGCGATCTCGCTGCTGCTGCACACCGTCGCGCTCCGGCCGGGCGAGGCGCTCTACCTCCCCGCGGGCAACATCCACGCCTATCTCGAGGGGCTCGGGATCGAGCTCATGGCCGCGAGCGACAACGTGCTGCGCGGCGGGCTCACCCCCAAGCACGTCGACCTGCCAGAGCTGCTGCGGGTGCTCGACGTCCGTCCGCTGCCCGTGCCGTACCTCGTGCCCGAGGAGCGCGAGCCGGGCGTGCGGGTCTTCCGGCCCGAGGGCGTCGGCTTCGCGCTCACCGTCGTCGACGCGGCGGCCCTCGCGCGCGGCGTCGAGCTGCCGGCGCCGGGCCGATCGCTCGCGCTCGCCGTGGGGGGTGCGGTGGAGATCGGCGCCGACGAGGTGCCGGCGGGCTCGGCGGCCTATCTCTCCGGTGAGAGTCCGCTCGCCGTGCGGGGGCGCGGCACCCTCTTCCTCGCTTCGGCCTGAGGGTCGTCGGCGCGGACGGCGCCCGTGCGACGCGGCGGGCGCCCGCCGCCGTTGTCGATCTCAGCTCGTTTTCAGGATTCGTGCGCGATTCCCCGCGCTCCCGCGAGATCGTGCGAGCGGTGTCGGGAGACGAGCCGGGGTGTTGTGCCTGATACGCGCGGAGCGCTATTTTTCGAGCATTCCGGTCGGTTCTGCGCCGACCTCATCCAGGAGGCCTTTCTTGTCATCATCCGAACGCGCCCGCGCGCGCCGAATCCCGGTCGTGATCGTCGCGGCTCTCACGCTTCCGGCGCTCGCCGGCTGCACCCTGCTGGGCGGTGGCGGCGGCAGCCCCGCCGTCTCCGACATCCAGGGCGTCAAGGACGCCACGATGCTCATCGTCGGCCAGGGCACCTACGTCGAGCCCCTGACCCTCGACCCGGCCGAGAACGCGTGGATCGGGACCGGCTGGTTCATCACGTCCGACGGCTACGCCGTGACCAACAACCACGTCGTCAGCGGCGCCGGCTCGCTCAAGGTCTACCTCGGCGGCGACCAGAACGAGGCGCGCAACGCGCAGGTCATCAGCGCCTCGGAGTGCTACGACCTCGCGGTCATCAAGGTCGACACCGAGGGCGCGGCGGCGCCGCGACTGGCGTGGTTCGAGGGCGACATCACCGAGGGCGTCGAGGTGTACTCCGCCGGCTACCCCGGCGTGCTCGGTGCCGAGTACACCCTCACCAAGGGCATCGTCTCGCAGGCCGACGGCGCGGAGCCCACCCAGTGGGCCGACGTCGAGCACGCGATCCAGCACGACGCGCGCATCCGCGGCGGCAACTCGGGCGGGCCGCTCGTCGACGAGTCCGGGCACGTGATCGGCGTGAACTACGCGGGCAGCGACGAGTCGGACTCGAACATCGCGATCGGGCGCGAGACCGCGCGGACCGCGGTCGAGAAGCTCATGTCGGGCGAGGTGCTGCTCTCGCTCGGGCTCAACACCCAGGCGCTCCCGCCCGCCGACAACGGCGCTCCGCAGGGCATCTGGATCCAGTCGGTGCTTCCCGGCGGTCCGGCGGACAAGGCCGGCGTCAAGCCGGGCGACGTGCTCGAGAAGCTCAACGGCGTCTCGATGGGCGAGAGCGGTGTGCTCCGCGGCTACTGCGACGTGCTGCGCACCAACGGCATCGACGCGACGATGACGGCGCAGGTCTATCGCCCGGCCACCGGTGAGGTGCTCGAGGGCCAGATCAACGGCACCCCGCTCGCCGTCACGGGCACGACCGGCGGGAACGGCAACGGCGGCGACCAGCCCGTCGGCGGATTCGTCGACATCACGGACGACACCAACTCGCTCACCCTGCAGGTGCCCGACACCTGGTCGCAGGTCGACGGTCAGCCTTTCACCGACTCGGGTGTGACGTGGGCCTCGCTCACGGCGAGCCCCGACATCAACGGGTTCGACAACAGCCTGACGGTGCCGGGTGTGAGCTTCTACGCGGCTCCTCCGGGAACGATCGACCCGGCGGGGTATGTCGCCGGCATCGACTCGCAGGCGGCCTCGGTCTGCACGCCGCAGGCGCAGAGCCAGCCCTGGGCCGACGGCTACTCGACCGGCGTCTACTCGTACTACACCGGCTGCGGTGGGGGCACCACCGACTACGCGGTGATCGGCGCGAACCTCGACGACGGGTCGGCGGTCATCACCCTCACCGTCCAGATGGTGAGCGACTTCGACAAGAACCAGGCGCTCCAGAAGATCCTCGAGAGCTACTTCGCGGTGCTCTGAGCCCGGATCGCGCGATCGGGCCCGTCCGCCTCACGGCGGGCGGGCCCTCGTCGTTCCGGGCGCGGGCGGCTACGCGCTCTCCCGCGCCCCGAAGGCGGTGCGGTAGCCGGTCGGGGTGGTCTGCAGCGTCTTGAGGAAGTGGTGACGCATGACCGCCGCCGTGCCGAAGCCGGCCAGCTGGGCGATCCGCTCGAGGCTCTCATCGCTCTCCTCCAGCAGCTGCCGCGCGCGCAGCAGCCGCTGCGCGTTGAGCCAGGCGGCGGGAGTGGTGCCGAACTCGGCGCGGAAGCGCCGCGCGAACGTGCGGGTCGACATGAGCGCCTCGCGGGCCAGGCGCTCGATCGGGAGCTCCTGCTCGAGGTGCTCGACCATCCAGTCCGCCACCCGCGCGAGCGAGTCGTCGCGGCACGCCACGATCGGGGTGGGGATGAACTGCGCCTGGCCGCCCTCGCGGTGCGCGGGCACCACCATGCGGCGTGCGATGACGTTCGTGGCGGTGACGCCGTGCTCCTCGCGCACGATGTGGAGGGCGGCGTCGATGCCGGCCGCGGTGCCGGCGCCGGTGACGACGCGGTCGTCGTCGATGTAGAGCACCTCGGGGTCGACCTCGATCCGGGGATACTCGGCGGCGAGGCGGTCGGCGTACATCCAGTGGGTGGTCGCGCGGCGCCCGTCGAGGATGCCCGCCTCCGCGAGCACGAACGCCCCGGAGCAGACGCTCAGCACCCACGCCCCGCGCGCCGCCGCCGCGCGCACGACCTCGAGGTAGGCCTCTTCGACAGGGCCGATCGACCGGGCCGCGACGGCGACGAGGTCGGCGTCGGCGGCCACCGACAGGTCCTCGGAGATGACGAGGTCGAAGCCCATGTTGGTGGTCACCGTCCCCGGCGTCTCGGTGGCGATGTGGAAGTCGAAGCGCGGGCCGCCCATGGCGCTGCGGTCGAGGCCGAAGACCTCGCAGAGCACCCCGAACTCGAAGGGGGCGAGGCCGGGCATCGCGAGCACGACGACCTTCTGGAGCATGGCGGGGATCCTCTCGGAGTGGAACGGCGGTCGAGTGGGCGCGGGGCGGGCGCACTCGCGCGTCGCGGCGCTGGCAGAAATCCTTCGGTGTATGGCGATGCTGCCACTCGTGGCGGATTCACGCAACTCATAGCGTTTCTGCCATGACCCCGTTCCTTCTCACCGAGACCGTGATCCTCGCCCCGCTCGCCGCGCTCGCGCTCGCGGCCGTCGTCGCGTCGCTGCGCGCGGCCCGCTCCGACGGCTACCGCCGCATCCCCCGCCGATAGCCTGGAGCCATGACCTGGCTCGTGACCGGCGGCGCCGGCTACATCGGCGCGCACGTCGCGAAGGCCTTCGTCGAGGCGGGGGTGCCCGTGGTCGTCCTCGACGACCTCTCGAGCGGGCGCGAGGAGTTCGTGCCCGAGGGCGTGCCCTTCGCGCGCGGCAGCATCCTCGACGGCGGGCTCGTCGAGGCCACGATCGACGAGCACCGCGTCACCGGCATCGTGCACCTCGCGGGCTTCAAGTACGCGGGCGTCTCGGTGCAGCGCCCGCTGCACACCTACAGCCAGAACGTCACCGGCATGGCGACCCTGCTCGGCGCCGCCGTCGACCGGGGAGTCGACAAGGTGGTGTTCTCCTCGAGCGCCGCCGTCTACGGCACCCCCGACGTGCCGCTCGTGACCGAGCAGACCCCCAAGGCGCCCGAGTCGCCCTACGGCGAGTCCAAGCTCATCGGCGAGTGGCTGCTGCACGACCTCGAGGTCGCGCACGGCCTGCGGCACGCCTCGCTGCGCTACTTCAACGTCGTCGGCTCGGGCGACCCGCGCATCTTCGACACCAGCCCGCACAACCTGTTCCCCGTCGTCTTCGACGCACTCGTCGAGGGCCGCACCCCCCGGATCAACGGCGACGACTACCCGACCCCCGACGGCACCTGCGTGCGCGACTACCTGCACGTCGCCGACCTCGCGCTCGCGCATGTCGCCGCCGCGCAGCGGCTGGACGCCGGCGAGGCCGTCGAGAGCGCCTACAACCTGGGCAGCGGCGAGGGCGTCTCGGTGCGCGAGATCATGTCCGCCATCGCGCGCGTGACCGGTCGCGGGTTCGAGCCGGAGATCGCGCCGCGCCGCGCGGGGGATCCGGCGCGGATCGTCGCGAGCGGCGAGCTCGCCGCCCGCGACCTCGACTGGCGGATGCGTCACAGCCTCGACGAGATGGTCGACAGCGCCTGGCGAGCGCGGCTCGCGGCCGAGCGGGCCGAGGCCTGACCGGCCCGGGTGCTGAGCCTCCCTCGGCGACACGCCGCGCGTCGCGCTCCCGCGGGTCGCGGTGCGGGGAATTATCCTTCGCCACTTGACGCGGGGGTAATGACACGGCTGTAATTACAGGCAACGTCGGCCGGGGGGCTCCCGGCCGCATCCTGAGGGAGGCACGGGTGAGCAGTACCTATCGACCGAGCGTCCCCGGGGACTGGTTCGTCGACCCGGTGCGCCTGGGCATGCCCGGCATCGGCTCCGCCCGCGAGGACGACGACGAGGCCCTCTCGTGGCAGAGCGACGCGCTCTGCGCGCAGACCGACCCGGAGGCGTTCTTCCCCGAGAAGGGCGGCTCGACCCGCGACGCGAAGCGCATCTGCGCGTCGTGCGACGTGGCGGCCCAGTGCCTCGAGTACGCGCTGCAGAACGACGAGCGCTTCGGCATCTGGGGCGGCCTCTCCGAGCGCGAGCGCCGTCGCCTGCGCCGCGCCCGCAGCGCCTGAGCCGATCTCGGCGGCCCCCGCGCCGCGCGCCGCGGTGCCCTCGAAGCTGAGGGTTCGGGGCCGGGAGCGTGTCGTCGGGACCGGGCGTGAGCGGCCCGCCTAACCTCGCAGGGTGCAGGCTCGGGTCACGGCGGTCGTCGTCGCGCGCAACGGCGCCGGATGGATCGACCGCACCGTCGAGGCCCTGCGCGCTCAGACTCGCGCGCCCGATGCGCTCCTGCTGCTCGACGCCGGGTCGAGCGACGGCACGGCCGAGCGACTGAGCGCCCTCGCGCCCGACCGGGTACTCACCGCGCGCGCGCTGAGCTACCCGGCCGCGATCGAGCACGCGCTGCACCAACTGCGCCCGACGGAGTCGCCGGACGAGTGGATCTGGCTGCTCAAGGCCGACACGCCCCCCGAGCCGGATGCGCTGCAACGGCTGCTCGGCGCGGTCGAGATCGCCCCCTCGGTCGCGATCGCGGGGCCCAAGCTCGTCGATCCCGACGACCCCGCGATGCTGCGCTCCTTCGGCGAGAGCCTGTCGCGCCGCGGAACGACCGTGCGGCTCGTCGAGGACGAACTCGACCAGGGCCAGCACGACCGGGACCCCGATGTGCTCGGCGTCGCGCTCGAGGGCTCGCTCGTGCGCCGGGTGGTCTGGCAGCGGCTGGGCGGCGCGGATCCCGGCCTGCCCACCGTCGACGCCGGACTCGACCTCTCGGTGCGCGCCCGACTCGCCGGCCACCGGGTCGCACGGGTGCCGCGGGCCCGCGTCGGACGCGCCTCGCCGCCGGAGGACTTCGGCCGCCGCACCCCCCTGCGTCGAGGTGCGCGCCGCCGCATCGCCCGCACCGCCGAGCTGCACCGGCGGCTGGTCTACGCCCCCGCGATCGCGGTGCCGTTCCTCTGGCTCGGGCTCGGCCCTCTCGCGCTGCTGCGCTCGATCGGGCACCTGCTCGCGAAGCGGCCGCTCGCGATCGGCCCGGAGATCGCCGCGACGCTCGCCGCCGCCTTCGACGGCCGGGTGCCCGCGGCCCGTGCCCGGCTCGCGCGGGCCCGCGCCGTCGGCTGGGGAGCTCTCGCCCCGCTGCGGATCCCGCCCGACGAGCTGCGCGAGCGCCGGGCCGCGGAACGGGAGCGTCTCGCCGCCGGCCGGCCCGGCGGCCAGGACCTCGTGCGCGCGAGCTTCCTCGCCGACGGCGGCATCGCGGTCGTCGTCGCGGCGGCCCTCGCGGGCGTCGTGCTCGGCTGGCGCCTGCTCGGCGCCGACGCGCTCGTCGGCGGGCAACTGCGCCCGCTCACGACCCCGCTCGGGCAGCTCTGGTCGGGCATCGGCTGGGGGGCGCGCGACCCGCTGAGCCTCGCCGCCGGGCCCTCCGATCCCTTCGCGACGGTGGTGGCGATCCTCGGCTCGCTCACCGCCTGGGCGCCCTCCCTCGCGATCGTCGTGCTCTGGATCGCCGCCCCCGGCCTCGCCGCCCTCGGCGCCTGGTGGGCCGCCACGCGGCTCTCGGTGCGCGGCACCGGGCCGGTCGTCGCGGCGGCCCTCTGGGCGCTCGCCGCCCCGCTGCTCGTGGCGCTCGCCGACGGGCGACCGGGAGCCGTGATCGCCCACGTGCTGCTGCCGTGGCTCGCGCTCGCGGTCATCGAGGCGACGCGGTCGTGGAGCGCGTCCGGGGCCGCGGCGCTGCTGTTCGCCGCGGTCGCGGCGTGCGCGCCGTCGCTGTCGCCCGCGCTGCTCGTGCTCGTCGTCGCGGCGGCGGTCGCGCGTCCGCGCGGCCTCGTGCGGCTGCTCGGGGTGCCCGTGCTCGGGGCGGTGCTCGCCGCCGGGCTCGTCGTCGCGCAGTGGCGGAGGGGCGATCCGCTGGGGCTGTTCGCCGACCCCGGACCCGCCGCGGCCTTCGCGCCGGGGGCCGGGTGGGAGCTGCTGCTCGCGCGACCGGCGGCCGGCGGCGACGGCTGGGTCGCGCTCGCCGCCTCGCTCGGGCTCCCGCCGGCCGCGGGGGCTCTCGCGGTCGCCGTGCTGTGCGCGCCGGTCGCGCTGCTGGCGCTGCTCGCGGTCTTCCTGCCGCGGGGCGGCCGCGCGATCCCCGCGCTGCTCGTCGCGCTGCTCGGCCTCGGCACCGCGGTCGCGGCGGCGCACCTGCAGCTCTCGGTCGACGGCGGCGTCGCGGTCGCCGTATGGCCCGGCGCGGGCCTCAGCCTCTACTGGGCGGGGTTGCTCGCGGCCGTCGTGGTCGGGCTCGACGCGCTGCCGCGCGCGGCGGTGCCGCTCGGGGCCGTCGCGATCGCGACGACCGTGCTCGCGGCGCTCCCGCTGGGGGTCGGACTGCTCGCCGCCGACGCGCCGACCGTGCGACCGGGCGGCTCGGAGCTGCCGGCGCTCGTGGTGGCCGAGGCGGCCTCCGATCCTCAGCTCGGCACGCTCGTGCTGAGCGCGACCCCCGACGGCGCCCTCGCGGTGCGCGTGGAGCGCGGCGCCGGCACGACGCTCGACGGGGCCTCCACCCTCGCGACCACCCGGGTCGGCCTCACCGACGACCGCGCCGCGCTCGCCGAGCTCGCCGGCAACATCGCCTCGGTCGGCGGCTACGACCCGACCGCGGCGCTCGACCGCTTCGGCATCGACTACGTGCTCCTCGCGCCCGGGGCGCTCGACGCGCGCCAGCTCGCGGCCGAGGGGCTCGACGCGAGCGCGCAGCTCGAGCGGGTCGGGACCTCGGGCTCGGGCGACCTGTGGCGCGTTCGGGAGCCGGGTCCGTCGCCGGCCGCTCCGACGGACCCGACGCGCGACCTCCTGCTGATCGTCCCCGGCGCGGTGCTCGCCGTTTTCGCGCTGCTGCTCGCCATCCCGACCGGGCCCCGGCGTCGCGTGGTGCGCGAGCAGGCGGCGCTTCCGGGCGAGGACCCGGCCGACACCTTCGAGGAGGACGAGGAGCCGTGAGCGACTCGCCGACCACCCCCGAGACGCCCGAGCCCGAGGCCGTCGAGTCCGAGGCTCTCGAGCCCGAGAGCCGCGATGCCGGGAACCCCGAGCCCGACGTCTCGGAGTCCGACGCGCCGCCGGTCGGGGCCTCCGCGGCCCGTGCGCCCCGCGCCCCGCGGGCGCCCGGCCGCGCCCGCCGCGCCGCCCTGCTCGGCCTGCGCGTCGTCGCCGGTGCCGTCGCCTCCGGTGCGGCCGTGGTGACGGTGCTCGTGGTCGGACTCGCCCCGCTGCCGAGCATCGGGGTGACGCCGCTCGCGGTCACCGTCACGCCCCAACCCGCCGATCAGGTGCGGGTCTGCTCGGGGTCGCTCGTGCGCTTCGGCGACGCGAGCGGGGGCGACGCCGACACCCCGCGGCGGGTCGGATCCCCCGATCTCGCGGTCACGCCCGTCGACGGCTCGGTCGCCCTCACCCGCCTCGAGGCGGGGGATGCCGGCGGCGGGGAGGGCGCCCCCACCGTGCTCACGCTCCCGGCCGGGTCGAGCGTGCCGCCGGCGGGCGTGCAGACCCAGATCGTCCTCGACCCCGGCCTCACCGGTCTCGCGATGACGGCCTGCAGCGAGCCGAGCAGCACGAACTGGCTCGTCGGCGGATCGACCACGACGGGGCGCACGACCCTGCTGCTGCTGGCCAACCCCGGCGACGTCGACGCCCAGGTCTCGCTCGACATCTGGGGCGAGTCGGGGGCGGTGGCCGCGGCGGGCGCGCGCGGCATCGTCGTCGCGGCCGGCACCCAGCGGGTGCTCTCCCTCGCCGGCTTCGCCCCCGACCTCACCGCCCCGGTCGTGCGGGTCACCTCCCGCGGCGGCAGCGTCGCGGCCGCCCTGCAGACCTCCGTCGTGCGCGGGATCACCGACGGCGGTGTCGACGTCGTCGGCCCGTCGGCGGCCCCCGGCCTCGACCTCGTGGTGCCGGGGGTGCGCATCCTCGGGTCGGGCGCGGTCGCGAACGCCCTCGCGCGGGAGGGCTGGGACGACGCGGCCGCCATCGTGCGCCTCGCCGTGCCCGGCGCCGACCCCGCGAAGGTGCGGGTGACCCTCGTGCCCGACGACCCCTCCGTCGGGTCCAGCTTCTTCGAGCTCGACGTCGACGCCGGGGCGACCGCCGAGGCGCCGCTCGACAGCGGGGTCGAGACCGAGTCGGGTGCCGCGATCCCCGACGGGTCGTACACGGTGCTCATCGAGTCGGATCAGCCCGTCGTCGGCGGCGTGCGCGCGACGGCCGCGCTCGAACCGCCGGCCGGGGCGGAGGACGAGTTCGGGGGCCCGGCCGCACCGGCGAGCGACCTCGCCTGGTTCCCGGCCGCGGTGCCGCTCGGGGGCGATGTCGAGACCCCGACCGGCACGGCGAGCGGCACGCTGCTCGCGCTCGCGAATCCGGGGGAGCAGCCGGTCACGGTCACGGTGCGCGTCGATCCCGGGTCGACCGACGGCGCGGGGTCGGTCGCGACGAGCGCATCGTCGACGGCGTCGACGGGTGCCGGCTCGACCGCGACGACGTCGCAGCCGGGCGCCGGCACGACGAGTCCGGGGGCGGCAGGGACGAACTCCGGCGCCGCCTCCGCTGACGCGGTCGTCGTCGCCGCGACGGGCGAGACCCGGGTCGACGTTCCCGCGCGCGGAGGCGTCGCCGTCGTCGTGCCCGCGGGCGCCGTCGTGCACGTCGTGGGCGCCGAGGGGCTCGCGGTCGGGCTGTCGGCCGGCTCGCTCGGCGACGGGACGGCCCGGCTCGCGGCGCTCGCGCTCGCGCCGCCGCGGCCGCTGTCGGCCCCGGTCGTCGTGCACCCCTGAGGACGGTCTCGCACGCCCGTCGCCACGTCCGGGCCGTCAGAAGTGCCGGTAGCGCTCCGGCGCGATCTCCCACGGGTCCTTGCCGAGCAGCTCGGCGACCGCACGGAACACGCAGCTCTCCAGATACGAGCGCCGGTGCCACTCGTCGTCGACGTGCAGGTGCGCGAGGCGCTCGATGGGGATGCGGTAGAGCACGACGCGACGCGCGCGCCGGTCGACCCGCCAGCGATCCACCCCCTCGTCGGGGCTCGGCGGGCCGGGCGGGATCTCGCCGACCTGCACCTGCAGCGTCGCCAGCTCCTGCGGCCAGAGCTCGCGCAGGTAGTCGATCGCCGAGGCGATCGTCGCGTCGAAGGTCTCCTCGCGGGTGCGCAGCGGCGGCAGCTCGGGCCCCGTGACGGGGGAGCGCAGGGCCCGCCCGTGACGCTCGCGCGCCCGGCTGCGGCCCGGTCGGGCGCGGGTGGCGCGGCGCATGTCGCCAGTGTACGGCGCGGGAACGCGTGCCGACCGGTCCGCCGTCGTAGCCTCCCGGTCGTGACCGCACGTCCCTGCAGCAAGGTCGCCTGCCGCGCTGAGGCGGTCGCGACGCTCACCTACGACTACGCGGATTCGCTCGTCGTGCTGGGGCCGCTCGCGATCCGCCACGAGCCGCACAGCTACGACCTGTGCCCGCGGCACGCGGAGCGGTTGTCGATCCCGCTCGGCTGGCAGCTGCTGCGGCACTCGCTCGCGAGCTGACCGGCTCCCGCGCGACAACGCCCATCTGCGGCGTCTCGCGGCGCGACGGCGCACGCACGTCGGGTCTCCCACCGGGTCGATGGGGGAGGATGGCGGCATGACCGACATCTCCACGGCGCTGCCGTTCCGCGTCGCCGACCCCGCGCTCGCCGCCGCCGGCCGGCACCAGATCCGCCTCGCCGAGCACGAGATGCCGGGCCTCCTGGCGCTGCGCGAGGAGTACGGCCCGAGCCGGCCGCTCGCGGGGGCGCGGATCGCGGGATCGCTGCACATGACCGTGCAGACCGCGGTGCTCATCGAGACCCTCGTCGCGCTCGGCGCGCAGGTGCGCTGGGCGAGCTGCAACATCTTCTCCACGCAGGACGAGGCGGCCGCCGCGGTCGCGATCGGGCCGGGCGGCAGCGTCGAGAGCCCCGCGGGCATCCCCGTCTTCGCCTGGAAGGGCGAGAGCCTCGAGGAGTACTGGTGGGCCGCCGACCGGATCTTCGACTGGAGCGCGGAGGCCGCCGCGGCGGGCGCGGACTGGCGCGGCCCGAACCTGATCCTCGACGACGGGGGCGACGCGAGCCTGCTCGTGCACCGCGGCGTCGAGTTCGAGCGCGACGGCGTCGTGCCCGCCCCGGGCCCGGGCACGAGCGCCGAGTACCGGATCGTGCTCGAGACCCTGCGCGCCTCGCTCGCCCGGGATCCGCAGCGCTTCACCCGGATCGCGGCGGAGCTCGTCGGCATCTCGGAGGAGACCACGACCGGCGTGCACCGGCTCTACGAGCTGCACCGCTCGGGGGCGCTGCTCGTGCCGGCGATCAACGTCAACGACTCGGTGACGAAGTCGAAGTTCGACAACCGCTACGGCATCCGCCACTCGCTGCCCGACGGCCTGAACCGCGCGACCGACGTGCTGATCGGGGGCAAGGTCGCCTTCGTCTGCGGCTACGGCGACGTCGGCAAGGGCGCCGCGGAGGCGCTGCGCGGCCAGGGTGCGCGCGTCATCGTGAGCGAGATCGACCCCATCAACGCCCTCCAGGCCGCGATGGACGGCTACCAGGTCGCTCGGCTCGAGAGCGTGCTCGAGCAGGTGGACCTGCTCATCACCGCGACCGGCGACACCCGCGTCGTCAGGGTCGAGCATCTGCTGGGCCTCAAACACCAGGCGATCGTCGCCAACGTCGGGCACTTCGACGACGAGATCGACATGGCGGCGCTCGAGGCGCTACCGGGCGCCGAGCGGATCGAGATCAAGCCCCAGGTGCACGAGTGGCGCCTGCCGACCGGCCGCAGCATCCTCGTGCTGAGCGAGGGGCGGCTCATGAACCTCGGCAACGCGACGGGTCACCCGAGCTTCGTCATGAGCACCTCGTTCGCCAACCAGGTGCTCGCCCAGATCGAACTGTGGACGCGGCGCGAGCTCTACCCGGTCGGGGTGCACGTGCTGCCCAAGGCGCTCGACGAGAAGGTCGCGCGGCTGCACCTGCCCGCCCTCGGGGTCGAGCTCACCGAGCTGACCCAGGAGCAGGCCGCGTACCTCGGCGTCGACGTCGAGGGCCCCTACAAGGTCGACCACTACCGCTACTGAGCGCCGCGCTCCGATTGCCGGCCCGCGCCCTCCCGGCGGTGAGACGACGACGGGGGCGCGACCGTCGGCCGCGCCCCCGTCGATCGGCGGATATCAGGCCGCGGTCTTGAGCGCGCGGTTGAAGAGCGGCTTGTAGGTGATGCCCGCGATGAGCGCACCGGCGGCCGGGGCCACCAGGAACACCCACAGCTGCAGCAGCGCGTCGGGGCCGCCGAACACCGCGGAGGCGATCGAGCGGGCCGGGTTGATCGAGGAGTTGTCGACCGGGATCGCGACGAGGTGCAGCATCGCGAGGGCGAGGCCGATCGCGAGCGGCGCGAAGCCGGCCGTCGTCGAGCCCGGCGCGGTGACGCCGAGGATGATCCACAGGAACACCGCGGTCACGACGATCTCGGTGATGATCACCGCGAGCAGGCTGAACCCGTTGGGCGAGTGCTCGCCGAAGCCGTTCGACACGGCCGCGAAGTCGAGCAGGTTGCCCGAGGTGTTGCCGGCGCGGATCGCGAACAGGATGCCCGCCGCGAGGATGCCGCCGACGATCTGGGCGAGCGCGTACCAGAGCACGTCGATCCACGGCATGCGGCCGGCCGCCGCGACGCCGAGGCTCACCGCGGGGTTGAAGTGCCCGCCGGAGATGTGACCCACGGCGTAGGCCGAGACGAGCACCGCGAGGCCGACGCCGAGCGCGACCGGCAGCGGGCCCGCGGTCGGCGAGATGAACAGGGCGGCGCCGAGAACGCCGAGCACGAGCACGAAGGTGCCGAAGGCCTCGGCGACGAGGCGCGAGACGAGGGGGAAGGGAGCCGGGGCGGTCGCCTGAGCCATGGGGGGGATCCGTTTCTGTGGAGCCGACGGGACGCTGACAGGGTAGTGGCTCGTCGCCCGCGCACGGGGCCCGTCCCGCGTCTCCCGCGGGTTCCTCGACTACGCTGAGGGGACTTCGCGGACCCGCCGACCTGGGCGGGCCGGGGTGAGGGAGCATGAGCGCACGGATCCTGGTGGTCGACGACGACCCGGCGATCGCCGAGATGATCGGCATCGTGCTCGCCGGGGAGGACTTCGAGCCGAGCTACGCCGCCGACGGCGCGGACGCCCTCGAGCGCTTCCGCGCCGACCGGCCCGACCTCGTGCTGCTCGACCTCATGCTGCCGGGCGTCGACGGCATCGAGGTCTGCCGCCGCATCCGCGCCGAGAGCGGCGTGCCGATCATCATGCTCACCGCGAAGGGCGAGCCCACCGACGTCGTGCACGGTCTCGAGAGCGGCGCCGACGACTACATCGTGAAGCCCTTCAACCCGAAGGAGCTCGTCGCGCGCATCCGCACCCGGCTGCGCCCGAGCCTGCCGGCCACGGCCGACAGCCTCCAGATCGGCGACCTCGAGATCGACGTGCCCGGCCACGAGGTGCGTCGCGGCTCCGAGCGGCTCGCCCTGACCCCGCTCGAGTTCCAGCTGCTCGTCGCCCTCGCCGCGAAGCCGCAGCAGGTGTTCACGCGCGAAATGCTGCTCGAGCAGGTCTGGGGCTACCACTACAAGGCCGACACCCGGCTGGTGAACGTCCACGTGCAGCGCCTGCGGGCCAAGATCGAGCACGACCCCGACAACCCGCGCATCGTGCAGACGGTGCGCGGCGTGGGGTACCGCGCCGGGTCGGGCGGCTGACCCGGCGCCATGCGCATCGACTGGCGGGTGTGGCTCGAGCGCCTGGCGCGGTCCTGGCGCGGATCGCTCCAGCTGCGCGTGGTCGCCATCACCCTGGTGCTCTCGGGCGTCGCGGTCACCGTGACCGGGGTCTTCATCAGCGCGAGCGTGCGCACCAACCTCTTCGAGACGCGGCGGGATCAGGTGGTGAAGGAGGCGGGCCTGGCGACGGAGCGTGCCCAGGAGCGCTTCACCCAGGCCTTCGAGGTGGGTCAGTCGCAGGACATCTCGGTCGTGCAGCAGGCGGCCACCAATGCCATCCAGAGCACCGTCTCGACCGGCCCGCTCATCAAGATCGCGCGGGTGCCGGGGCAGGACGGGCCGGGTCTGCTCGAGCCGCAGGAGAGCTTCGGCTTCAGCGACGTGCGCCTCTCCGACGAGCTGCAGACCGCCGTGCAGGAGGGCGATCCGGGCGCGATCTCGTGGCAGTCGATCGCGGTGCCGGCCGCCGACGGCGGCACCGCCCCCGGACTCGCGATCGGGAGCCTCCTCGACGTGCCCGAGGCGGGCGGGCTCTACCAGCTCTACTTCGTCTACGACCTCTCCGAGGTGCAGCAGGCCCTCGGATTCGTGCAGCGCACCCTCGTGCTCGGCGGGCTCGCGCTCGTGCTCGCGATCGGGGTGGTGGCCTTCGTGGTCGCGCAGATCGTCGTCGGTCCGGTGCGCCGCGCGGCGGAGACCAGCGAGAAGCTCGCCGCGGGGCGCCTCGAGGAGCGGCTGCGCGAGCGGGGCGACGACGAGCTGGCGACGCTCGCGCGATCCTTCAACCGGATGGCCGACTCCATGCAGACCCAGATCGGCCAGCTCGCGACCCTGAGCCGTCTGCAGCAGCGCTTCGTCTCCGACGTCTCGCACGAGCTGCGCACCCCGCTCACCACGATCCGCCTCGCGGGCGAGGTGCTCTACGACCAGCGCGAAGACTTCGCGCCGGCGACCGCCCGCACCGCCGAGCTGCTGCGCACCCAGATCGACCGGTTCGAGGTGCTGCTGGCGGACCTGCTCGAGATGAGCCGCTTCGACGCCGGGGCGGTCGAGCTCGAGCGGGAGCCGACCAACCTCGTGCGCCTCGCGGAGGACGCGATCGACGCGGTGCGCCCGCTCGCCGACGAGCACGGCAGCGAGCTGCGGCTCGTCGCGCCGGGCGGCTACTGCGAGGCCGAGGTCGACCCGCGGCGCATCCGCCGGATCCTGCAGAACCTCCTGGGCAACGCGATCGACCACGGCGAGGGCCGCCCCATCGCGGTCTACGTCGACTCCGACGCGACGGCCGTCGCGATGGCGGTGCGCGACCACGGCATGGGGATGAGCGCCGAGCAGGTCGAGCGGGTCTTCGACCGATTCTGGCGCGCCGACCCCTCGCGCCAGCGCCGCAGCGGCGGCACCGGGCTCGGCCTGGCGATCTCGATGGAGGACGCGGTGCTGCACGGCGGCGAGCTCGACCTGTGGTCGAAGCCGGGGGAGGGCAGCTGCTTCCGGCTCACGATCCCGCGCGAGGCGGGCATCGAGGTGCTCGGCTCGCCGCTGGACCTGCCGCCCGAGGATCCGCCCGTCGAGCGGGAGCCGGCCTCGTGATCCGCCGCGTGGGACGGGCCGGTCGTGCGAGCCACGCGGGCCGGGTGCGCACCGGCGCCACGGCGGGGCTGCTCGCGGTCGCGGCGCTGCTGGCGGGCTGCATCGCGATCCCCGAGTCCGGCTCGGTGCAGACCCAGCCGATCCCCGCCGAGGGCGACGAGGAGGTGCTGCTCCCGGTCCCCAACGGACCGTCGCCCGGCGACAGCCCGACCGACATCGTGCGCGGCTTCCTGCTCGCGGGCAAGGGCCCGCAGGCCTCGTACCAGGTGGCGCGCGAGTTCCTGACCGACTCCTTCCGCTCGGAGTGGTCGCCCGGCGCGGGCACCCTGGTGAGCGCCGGTGCCCTCAGCCCGGTCGAGGAGGCCACCGGTCAGGTCTCGGTCGACGTCGCGGTGACCGCCGAGCTCGATGCGAGCGGGCACTACACGGCCGAGGCCTCGGGCACGAGCCACCGGCTCGAGTTCACCCTCGAGCAGGATTCGCGCGGCGAGTGGCGCATCTCGAACGCTCCCGACGGCACCGTCGTCACGCCGGCGGCGTTCGACCTCATCTTCGACCCCTACCCGCTCTACTTCTTCGATCCCGACTACCGCTATCTCGTGCCCGATCTGCGCTGGTTCCTGCTCAGCCGCAACGTCGCCAACCGCATCGTCTCCGAGCTCATCGCGGGCGGCTCCGAGCTGCTCTCCTCCGGAGCGCTCGTCTCGGCCTTCCCGAGCGGGGCGGCGCTCGGCGGCTCGCCGTCCGTCTCGGAGGGTCGCGCGGTGGTGCCGCTCGACGCGACGGTCGCCGCCCAGTCCGGCACCGACCAGTGGCGGATGCTGCAGCAGCTGACCGCGAGCCTCGTCTCGCTCGGCGATGTCAGCGAGGTCGCGGTCACCGTCGGCGGGCTGCCCCTCGCGATCCCCGACCTCGGCGATCCGGCGGATCGCTTCCTCGGGGTGCCGCCGTCGGCGATCGGCCTGTCGGGGGGTGACTTCGGCGTGATCGGCCTCGACGGCGTCACCCCGGTCGACGGGATCGGCACCGCGCTCGACGGCACGGGTGCGGTCGCCGCGGCGATCGGCCGCGACGGGGCGAGCGCGGCCGCGCTGACCCCCGCCGGTGTGGTGCGGATCGCGGACGGGCGTCTCGACGTGCTCGACGCGCGCGGGGGGCTCGCCGCCCCGTCCCTCGATCCGCTCGGCTACACCTGGACCGCGCCGAGCGACGACGCGAGCGGACTCGTCGCGCTCGGGTCGGACGGCGTCGCGCACGCGGTGCGCAACGAGCTCGCGGGAGACGTCGTCGCCCTGCGCGTCTCGCGCGACGGCACGCGGCTGCTCGCCGCGCTGAGCGCGCCCGACGGGCCGCGCCTCGTGATCGCGGGCATCGAGCGCGACGCCGACCGCGCCCCGACCGGTCTGGTCGCCCCGGTCGCCATCCCGGTGCCGTCCGGGCAGCTCATCGACGCGGTCTGGGTCGACGGTCTCACGATCGCCGTGCTCACGCGCGACGGCGAGGACGCGCTCGTCACCTCGATCACCCTCGGCGGCGCCGCGCAGCGGCTCGGCGTGCTCGACGACGCGGTGCAGCTCTCGGCGGGGAACGGCGTCGACGCGCTCCGGGTGCGCACCTCGACCGGGGACGTGCTGCGTTCCACCGGCGACGACTGGGCCGACACCGGCTTCGACGCCTCCTTCCTCGCCGTGCTCGACTGAGGCCCTCCCCAGAGGCGCTCACCGGGCGCGGCGCCTCCGGGTCGGCGCGCAAGGCTGCGGGGGTGGGCGATCCCGAGCTGCCCCGCGGGGCGACCGGCCCGCGGCACCTGCTCGTCGAGGCGGCGCTCGATGCGCTCGCCGTGCTGCTGCCGGTGACCTGCGCGGGGTGCGGTGCCGACGACCGTGCCCTGTGCGCGGCCTGCCGCGCGAGACTCGCGCCGCGCCCGGCGGTCCGCACCGAGCTGCGCCGGCCCGCGAGGGGCGGAGGCGGGGAAGTCGGCGGGGGCGGGGCGACGATCCCGGTGATCGCGGCGCTCGACTACGCGGGCGTGGCTCGTTCGGTCGTCGCCGCCGCGAAGGACGGCGGGCGCAGCGACGCGATCCCGGCCCTCGCCCGCGCTCTCGCCGCCGCGGTCACCGCCGCCGTCGCCGAAGTCGCCGCGCGGGAGGGGGCCGACGCCGCAGCGCGCCTCGAGGTCTGCGCGGTGCCGACCACGTGGCGCGCTCGCCGTCGGCGCGGCTCGTGGCCGCTCGGCGCGATGCTCGCGCGGGCCGGCGTGCGGCCTCGACGCTTGCTTGCCGTCGCGGCGGCCGGAGCGCCGCAGAAGTCGCTCGACCTCGCCGCGCGCCGACGGGCTCGACGCGACGCGTTCCGGGCCCGCGGGTCGCTCGCCGGCCGCGTCATCCTGCTCGTCGACGACGTCGTCACGAGCGGTTCGACGCTCGCCGCGGCGGCGACCGCGCTCGAGGCGGCGGGGGCACGGGTCGCGATCGCGGCGGTCGTGGCTGCGACGCCCCGCCGCGACGGCCGGGGTGAGGCGGCGATCCTCGGAGACGTCCCAGAACCCGCCGCGCATCCCCCCGACCCGGGACTTTCGGAGCGTGACACCGGGCGCGCACGGGTCTAGGTTCGTGCCAAAGGCGAGGACGATCCGCCTGATCCGCGGGCGGCGCACTCGCCGAAGAGCGGACAGGAGGACAGCATGGACGTCACCGTCATCGGCCGCGGGGTGGAGATCCCCGATCGCTTCGAGGACTACGTCACCGAGAAGTCCGAGAAGATCGCGCACCTCGCCGAGCGCTCGCTCGCGCTCGACATCCGCGTGAGCCGCCATCACGAGAAGCGCGGCCAGGCCGGCGACGACCGGGTCGAGCTCACGCTCGTCGGGCCCGGCCCGGTGGTGCGGGCGGAGGCGGGCGCGGGCGACAAGTACGCCGCGTTCGACCTGGCCTTCGACAAGCTCGTCGAGCGCATCCGCCAGGCGAAGGATCGCCGCAAGGTGCACCGCGGCAAGCGCACGCCCGCCTCGCTGTCCGATGCGAGCGCCGCCGGATTCCCCGATCTCGACGTCACCCCGGCGAGCGCCGAGGTCATCGAGCGGGTCGCGACCGGGTCGATCCCGGTGATCGACGCCGACGAGTCCGAGCGTGGCGAGAGCCCGGTCGTGATCCGCCGCAAGGTGTTCCCGATGGAGCGCATGACGCCCGAGAGCGCGGTCGACCGGATGGAGCTCGTCGGCCACGACTTCTTCCTCTTCATCGACGCCGAGAGCGATCGGCCGAGCGTCGTCTACCGTCGCCAGGGCTGGGACTACGGCGTGATCGGCCTGGAGGACGAGGAGGCCGCGTCCGAGCGCCGCCTCGCCACCGGAGGCCGGAGCCGGCGGGTCGCCGTGCGCTGAGCCGCGGCGTCCGATCGTCGGCGGCGACGGGCCGCCGCAGTACGCGTCGGCCCGTCGCCGCTCCCGCTCTCCTGCGCGACGAATCGGCCGCGACGGAGGCTCCCGTCGGCCGCCCAGCCAGCCCGTCGATAGGCTTGCTAAAGTAACGCGCCGGTCACGGCGGGCATTCAGCCGGCCGTCAGCGAGGAGAGCACGTGGCCAACGTCATCGAGAGAGTCCTCCGGATGGGGGAGGGGCGCACCCTTCGCCGTCTCAAGCACTACGCCGACGCCGTGAACCAGCTGGAGGACGGCTTCGAGGGCCTCACCGACGACGAGCTCCGCGGTGAGACCGACGAGCTGCGCGCGCGGCTCGCCGCGGGGGAGTCGCTCGACGACCTGCTGCCGGAGGCCTTCGCCGCCGTGCGCGAGGCCGCCAAGCGAACCCTCGGCATGCGGCCCTACGACGTGCAGGTCATGGGCGGCGCCGCGCTGCACCTCGGCAACATCGCCGAGATGAAGACCGGTGAGGGCAAGACGCTGACGGCGACCTTCGCGCTCTACCTCAACGCGCTCTCCGGCGAGGGGGTCCACCTCGTCACCGTCAACGACTACCTCGCCAGCTACCAGTCGGAGCTCATGGGGCGCGTCTACCGCGCGCTCGGCATGACGACGGGCGTCATCCTCTCCGGGCAGAGCCCCGAGGTGCGCCGCGAGCAGTACGCCGCCGACATCACCTACGGCACCAACAACGAGTTCGGCTTCGACTACCTGCGCGACAACATGGCGTGGCAGGCGAGCGACCGCGTGCAGCGCGCCCACCACTTCGCGATCGTCGACGAGGTCGACTCGATCCTCATCGACGAGGCGCGCACCCCGCTCATCATCTCGGGTCAGGCCTCGGGCGAGGCGAACCGCTGGTTCGGCGAGTTCGCCAACATCGCCCGGCGCCTCAGCGAGGGCGAGGACTACGAGGTCGATGAGAAGAAGCGCACCGTCGGCGTGCTCGAGCCCGGCATCGAGAAGGTCGAGGACTACCTCGGCATCGACAACCTCTACGAGTCGGCCAACACCCCGCTCATCTCCTTCCTCAACAACTCGATCAAGGCGAAGGCACTGTTCAAGCGCGACAAGGACTACGTCGTCATGAACGGCGAGGTGCTCATCGTCGACGAGCACACCGGGCGCATCCTCGTCGGCCGCCGCTACAACGAGGGCATCCACCAGGCCATCGAGGCGAAGGAGGGCGTGCCGGTCAAGGCCGAGAACCAGACGCTGGCGACCGTCACGCTGCAGAACTACTTCCGCATGTACGACAAGCTCGCGGGGATGACCGGAACGGCCGAGACCGAGGCCGCCGAGTTCATGTCGACCTACAAGCTCGGCGTCGTGCCCATCCCGACCAACCGGCCGATGATCCGCAAGGACCAGCCCGACCTGGTGTTCGCCGACGAGACCACCAAGTTCGACCAGGTCGTGGAAGACATCGTCGAGCGCCACCGCGCCGGCCAGCCGGTGCTCGTGGGCACCACGAGCGTCGAGAAGAGCGAGTACCTCTCGCGGCTGCTCGCCAAGCGCGGCGTCAAGCACGAGGTGCTCAACGCGAAGAACCACGCCCGCGAGGCCGGCATCATCGCGCAGGCGGGTCGGCTGGGCGCGGTCACCGTCGCCACCAACATGGCGGGCCGCGGCACCGACATCATGCTCGGCGGCAACGCCGAGCACATCGCGGTGGCGCGCATGCACGACAAGGGCCTGAGCCCGGTCGAGACGCCCGACGAGTACGAGGCCGAGTGGGACGCGGTCTTCGCCCAGGTGACCCGCGAGGTGCAGGAGGAGGCGGACAAGGTCGTCGCGGCCGGCGGCCTCTACGTGCTGGGCACCGAGCGGCACGAGTCGCGCCGCATCGACAACCAGCTGCGCGGGCGCTCCGGGCGTCAGGGCGACCCCGGGGAGAGCCGGTTCTACCTCTCGCTCAAGGACGACCTGATGCGGCTGTTCAACGCCGCTGCTGCCGAGTCGCTCATGGCGCGCGCCCCCGTCGGCACCGCGATCGAGTCGAAGACGGTGAGCCGCGCGATCCGCTCGGCGCAGTCGCAGGTGGAGAGCCGCAACGCGGAGATCCGCAAGAACGTGCTCAAGTACGACGACGTGCTGAACCGCCAGCGCGAGGCGATCTACGGCGACCGCCGCCACATCCTCGAGGGCGACGACCTGCACGAGCGCGTGCAGCGCTTCCTCGACGACGCGGTCGGCGCGGTCATCGACGAGTACGTCGTCGGCGGCTCGAGCGACGACTGGGATCTGGATGCGCTCTGGACCGAGCTGAAGACGCTCTTCCCGGTGTCGATCACGATCGACGAGGTGCTCTCCGCCGCGGGCAGCCGCGGGCGGCTCAGCGAGAAGACGCTGCGCGAGGAGCTGCTCTCCGACGCGCGCATCGCCTACCGCCGCCGCGAGGAGGAGCTGGGATCGCCCGCGATGCGCGAACTCGAGCGCCGCGTCGTGCTCTCGGTGCTCGACCGCCGCTGGCGCGACCACCTCTACGAGATGGACTACCTGAAGGACGGCATCGGCCTGCGCGCGATGGCGCAGCGCGATCCGCTCATCGAGTACCAGCGCGAGGGCTTCGCGCTGTACCAGGCGATGATGGGGCAGATCCGCGAGGAGGCGGTCGGCTTCCTGTTCAACCTGGAGGTCGAGGTCTCCGGCGGCGAGGGCACCGCGCGCGTCGCGGCGAAGGGCCTGCAGGCCCCGACGAGCGGCCCGCAGGGCCTCAGCTACTCGGCGCCGAGCGCCGACGGCGACGTCGAAGTGCGCAACCAGCGCGGTCAGCTGCAGCAGGCGGCGACCGCCCGCGCCCAGCAGGCGGCGGCCGCGCAGGCCCCGGCGGCGCAGCAGGCGCCCGCGCAGCCGCAGCAGCGGCCCGGCGCGGCGCAGCCCGCGGCGCGGGGCGCGTTCGGGCAGCGCACCGACGGCAACGGCGGGGCCGCGCCGCTCAACCGCGCGCAGCGCCGCGCCCAGGAGAAGCGCCGCTGAGCTCGTCGGTCGCGCGGGGCTAGCTCACAGCACGTGGATGGCGGTCGCGCGCCAGCGGCGGTCGAGGCCTTCCAGGCGGATGGCGACCGCGCGGGCGCGTGAGCGCCCGCGCACGACGACGGTCGCTTCGACGACCCCGTCGCGCGGTTCGCACTGCAGCCGCGAGCCGATGCTGATGCTCGGCCGGGTGGCCTTCTGGCCGCGCGCCTCGCGGGCGCGGGCCGACAGCGCGACCCGGGTGAGCAGGTGGCGGTAGACGTCGTCGCTGACCCAGCGGGCGATCTGGTCGAGCTCCCGTGCCCCGGCGAGGATCTCGACGACGCACCGGGTGAGGTTCTCGAGCAGCGGACCCGGATCGGGCAGCTCGCTCGTCGGGGTGGGCTGGTGGCCGAAGAAGTCCTCTTCGTCGAACCGCCCGCGGATGGCCCGCAGCGTGGCCCCGCCGACCGCCTGTTCGGCGTCGGCCGCCGCTCCCCGTGCCGGTTCCGGCGCCCGACCGTGCTGCTGGGCCTGCTCCTGCACCGCGGCCGCGATCGCTGCTGCCATGGCACCCCCTGATCTCTCGACGGATCCCCGATCCGCATCGACGGCCCCCGACCGGGGGTCAGCCGGTGGAGGTGCTCCATTGCAACACAGAGCGGAGGATGTGTCGAGAGTTTTCGTCAAATGTGGACAACCGGGATCGGGGGACCGTCGCGGGGCTACCGTCCTCGCATGCGCTGGGACCGCCTCTTCGACGACCTCGAGGGTCAGCTCGACGAGGAGCTCCGGGCGGAGGAGACCGATCTCGTCGCCGAGGAGGAGCGCCTGCGGCTCGGCCGGCTCGCGCTGCGCGACCGGCTCGCGGCGGTCGCGACCGGCGAGGTGCGACCCGACGCTCCGCTGCGGCTCGAACTCCGCGGCGGCCGCCGGGTCGCCCTCGCGGCGCTCACGGTGGGCCGGGACTGGCTGGCCGGGCCGCTGGGCGGCGAGGGGGCGGGGCGCTCGGCGGTGATCCCCCTGGCCGCGATCGCGGCGGCGCTGCCCACTCCGGTGCAGCTGAGCACGGGCCTCGGCGCGGAGCCGGCGGGGGAGTCGGCGCTCGCGCTCTCGGCCCGCCTCGGGCTCGCCTTCGTGCTGCGCGACCTCGCGCGGCGGCGTGCGCCCGTGACGCTGCTGCTCGGGTCCGCGGGCGTGCACGGCACCATCGACCGCGTCGCGCGCGACCACCTCGACCTCGCCGAGCACCCGCCCGGCGAACCGCGCCGCGCGAGCGCGGTCTCGGCCGTGCGGCTCGTGCCCTTCGGGGCGCTCGACCTCATCGAGTACTGACCGGGCGCCGGCGCCGGCACCGCGCGGACCGCCCGCGCTAGCCGCGCCGCCCGGAGAGGATCTCGGGCAGGTCGGCGTGCTGCGCCTGGCGCCAGCGCGCGCGGCTGCTGGCCTCGTCGTACTTGTCTTGGATGTAGCCCTCGAGCACGCTCTGCTCGACGCGCCACGCGCCCCGCGCCCCGACTTGGATCGCCGGCAACTCGCCCGAGCGCACGAGCCCGTAGGCCTGCCGCGCGGAGATGGCGAGCACGTCGGCCACGTCGGCGAGGGTCAGGAAGCGACCCAGCGGAGCAGGCGCGGGCTCGGTCATGGCTCCGATTATCGTCCGCGCCCCGCCCCGGCCCCCGTCGTGTGGATAACTCCCGCCCGCCCCGGCGGAGCATTCGTCACCATGCTGACGACCCACTCCCCGGGAGGATCCGTGCCCGACACTCCGAGCAGTCCGCGCCGCCGGCGCCGCATCGACGCCCGCCTGGTGATCGGCCTCGTGCTCGTGCTGGCCTCGGTCGCGGGGGTGGTGGCGCTCGTGGCCGCGGTGGATCGCCGGGTGCCGGTGTTCGCTGCGGCGCATGCGATCGCGCCGGGCGAGCGCCTCGACGAGGGCGCGCTCGTGCTGCGTCAGGTGGCCCTCGACGGGGCCGGCGGGCTGTATCTGACCCCCGGCGCCGGCCTCGACGACGCGGTCGCGCTGGCCCCGATCCGCGAGGGCGAGCTCGTGGCGCTCTCCGCGGTCGGCGCCGCGGGCGAGCTCGACGCGGCCTCGGTGGTGCTCGCGCTCGCCTCGCCGTTGAGCGCCTCCGTCGAGCCGGGCGACCGGGTCGACATCTGGATCGCGACGCCGGCCGAGAGCGGCATCACCGCCGCCGACGCCGGCCCGCCCGCGCCGCCCGCGGTGCTCGTCGCCGACGCCGTCGTCGTGCGGGTCGTCGCCGACGACGGTCTCGTCGGATCGAAGGAGCGGCTCGGGGTCGAGGTGCTCGTGCCGCGCGACCGGGTGGCCCGCGTCGTGCAGGCGCTCGCCGACGGCAGTTCGCTCGCCGCCGTGCCGGCCGGGGCTCCAGGCGCGAACGAGGGCGTCGAGGGCGCGGAGGACGCCGAGGGTGAGGGCGGCGAGTCCGCGGACATCGACGCCACGGGCGAGGAGTCGTCGACGCCCGCCCCGAGCGGACCCCCGGCGCCGTGAGCTCGGTCGCACTGAGTCTCCCGCTCGAGCTCGAGGAGCGGCTCGTCGCCACCGCCGTCGCGCACGGTCACGCCGTGCTCGCGCGCTGCTCGGGCGGCGACGAGCTCGCCTCCCGGCTGGCGGCGCTGCGCCCCGAGTACGTCGTCGCACGCTGCGACGCGCGCTACCTCGGCGAACGGCTGCTGGCCGAGTGCGACGCGCGCGGCGTACGGCTCGTCGCGATCGCCGACGACACCGAGAGCGCGCTGCACGCGCGTCGGCTCGGCATCCTCGAGACCTTCCCGCCGGGGGACTGGGACGCGCTGCTGCCCGCCGGGCGCCCGACGCGCCCCGTCCCGAGCGCGCCCGAGGCACCGCGCACCCCCGCCGAACGCGGAGAGGTCGTCGCCGTCTGGGGCCCGCACGGCGCCCCGGGCCGCACCTCGGTCGCGATCGCGATCGCCGCGGAGCTCGGCCGGCGCGGCGTGCCGGTCGCGCTCGCCGACGCCGACGTGCACGCCGCCTCCGTCGCGCCCGCGCTGGGACTGCTCGACGAGGCCCCCGGCTTCGCGGCCGCGTGCCGGCTCGCGGCGGCCGGCGCGCTGACGGTGGCGGAGTTCGAGCGGGTCGCCGACTGGGTGAGCCTCGATCGCGGCGGCATGTCGGTGCTGACCGGCATCGGTCGCCCCGCCCGCTGGCCCGAGCTCGGCCCCGCGAAGGTCGAGGCCGCGCTCGAGGCCGCGCGCGACTGGGTGCGCATGACCGTCGTCGACCTCGCCGCTCCGCTCGAGCAGGACGAGGAGATCTCGAGCGACCTCGTCGCCCCGCGGCGCAACGGGGCCACCCTCGCGGCCCTGCGCACCGCCGACCGGGTCGTGCTGGTCGGGGCGGCGGATCCGGTCGGGCTCGCGCGGCTGCTGCGCGCCCACGCCGAACTGGTCGAGACGGTGGCGCCGGATCGGGTGACCGTCGCGGTCACGAAGGTGCGGTCCTCGGCGGTCGGCCTCGATCCCGCGGGCCAGGTGACGCAGACGCTCGCGCGGTTCGGCGGGGTGCGCGATCCGGTGCTCGTCCCGTGGGATCCGGCGGCCTTCGACGCCGCCCTGCTCGCGGGGCGCCCGCTCGCCGAGGCGGCGCCGCGCTCGCCCGCGCGGCTCGCGCTGCGGGAGCTCGCGGTGGAGCGGCTGCTCGGGCAGTCGCTGCGCCCGACCCGCGGGTGGTCGGCATGGGGGCGGCGGGAGCGGGCCTCGGCGACCGCGTAGCCTGGGCTCATGTCGACCCTCTCCGAGCTGGTCCTCGCCCAGAACCGCTCGGAGGCCGACGCCGAGTGGCTGCAGTTCCTGGTCGCCGACGGGCAGCTGCTGGCCGACCTCGCCTTCGCCGACATCGTGCTGTGGGTGCCCGCCGAGACCGGCGGGTTCATCGCGGTGGCGCACTCGCGCCCCTCCTCGGCGGCGACGATCTTCTACCGCGACATCATCGGGCAGCCGATCAAGCCGCAGTGGAGCGCGCAGGTCGGCGAGGCCTTCGAGACGGCCCGCATCGTCGACACCGCGACCCCCGACTGGTACGAGGAGACGCCGACCCGGGTGCGGGCGATCCCGGTTCTGCGGCGCACGCCCGAGGGGCCGACCGGCCCGATCGCGGTGCTCACCCGGCACTCGAACCTCTCCGAGGCGCGCACGCCGAGCCGTCAGGAGCTCACCTTCAACCAGTGCGCGGCCGACCTGTTCGGCATGATCGCGAACGCCGACTTCCCCGATCTCGCGGCACCCTCCGGCCCGCGCCGCGGCGCCCCGCGCGCCGCGGACGGCCTCGTGCGGCTCGACGTCGATGGCGTGGTCACCTTCGCGAGCCCGAACGCGCTCTCCGCCTTCAACCGCATGGGCTTCGACGACGAGCTCGAGGGCGAGTCGCTCGCCGAGGTCACCACCGAGCTGCTCTCCGGCCGGCTCACGGTCGACGAGTCGCTGCCGCTGCTCGTGACCGGGCGCGCCCCGTGGCGCGCCGACATCGACGCGAACGGCGTGACGGTCACCCTGCGCGCGATCCCCATCCGGGATCACGGCACCCGCACCGGCGCGATCGTCCTGGTGCGTGACGTCACCGAGTTCCGCCACCAGGAGCAGGAGCTCATCACCAAGGACGCGACGATCCGCGAGATCCACCACCGGGTGAAGAACAACCTGCAGACCGTCGCGAGCCTGCTGCGCATCCAGGCCCGCCGCGCGCGCAGCGACGACTCGCGCGACGCGCTCACCCAGGCGATGCGCCGGGTCGCGGCGATCGCGGTCGTGCACGACACCCTCTCCGAGGGCCTCAGCCAGAACGTCGACTTCGACGACGTGTTCGACCGCGTGCTCATGCTCATCACCGAGGTCGCCTCGACCGGGTCGCACACGATCCGCCCGATCAAGAAGGGCGAGTTCGGCGTCCTGCCCAGCGAGTACGCGACGCCGCTCGCGCTCGCGCTCACCGAGCTGGTCACGAACGCCGTCGAGCACGGCCTCGCCGGACGCAGCGACGGCGAGGTGGAGATCACGGCGCGGCGCAAGGACGGCACGCTGAGCGTACGGGTGCGCGACAACGGCGTCGGGCTCGCCGAGGGCAAGGTCGGCGCGGGGCTCGGCACTCAGATCGTGCGCACGCTCATCCAGGGCGAGCTGGGCGGCACGATCGACTGGCACACCCTCGAGGGCGAGGGCACCGAGGTCACGATCTCGGTGCCGCTGATCTGGCTGACGAAGTAGCGGTCAGCGGGCGCGTCGCGTCAGCTGGCGCGCCGCGCGCGAGCCGCGCGGCGCTTGAGCGCGCGGCGCTCGTCTTCGCTGAGGCCGCCCCAGACGCCCGAATCCTGGTTGGACTCGAGGGCGTACTGCAGGCACATCTCGGTCACGGAGCAGCGCGCGCACACCGTCTTGGCCTTCTCGATCTGGTCGACCGCCGGGCCGGTGTTGCCGACGGGGAAGAACAGTTCGGGGTCGACCTGAAGGCAGGCAGCCTTGTCGCGCCAATCCATGGGGTGGTGCTCCTTCTGTGGGGCGCACGCCAGAAAACACCAGAGGGCGTGCGGTCGGTCTCGAAGACCGTGGAAGTCTGAGAGGTTCGGGACTCGCCGACTCGACCGTCGGCGTCGCGTCAACCGTGGTCCAGGGTTACATACTTGTTAACCGGAATCAATAGGTGCGAACGGATGGCGCGGTGAGTTCTCAGACACGTCCCCCGGCGCTCGTGGCGGCCACCGTGATCCTCGCCCTCGAGGCGGCGCTCGCCGTCGTCCTGGCCGTCGTGCTGCTCGTCGAGGTGGTCGTCGCCCCGAGCGCCTCGATCGGTGCGGGCATCGCCCTCGCGGTGCTCGCCGTCATCGCCGCGGCGTGGGTCGTCGCGATCGCCCTCGGCCTCTGGCGGGGTCGGGCGTGGACGCGCGCCGCCGGCATCGTCTGGCAGGTGCTGCAGGCGGGCGTCGGTTTCGGCGCGCTGCAGGGCGCGTTCGCGGCGCCGGCCTGGGGATGGCCGCTCCTCGGGGCCGCCGTCGTCGGCATCCTGCTGCTCATGACGAAGTCGGTCGGCACCGCCCTCGGCTCGGAGGACCGCCGCCGCTGACCGACCGGCGCCGCCGGGAGCGTCAGGGCGCGAGCTTCAGCTTCTTGCGCAGCATCGCGACGTGCCCGGTCGCCTTGATGTTGCGCAGCGCGAGGGTCACGACGCCGTGCTCGTCAAGCACGTAGGTGCAGCGGATCACTCCCGTCACCGTGCGCCCGTAGAGCTGCTTCTCGCCGAACGCGCCGTACCGGTCGTGCACCGCGTGATCCGGGTCGGACAGGAGCGGGAAGCCCAGGCGCTCCTTCTCGGCCATGCGCGCGATCTTCGGCACCTCGTCGCGGGAGACGCCCACCACGCGGTAGCCCTCGCTCGCGAAAGCGTCGAGCCGGTCGCGGAAGTCGCACGCCTGGCCGGTGCAGGCGGGGGTTCCGGCCTCGCCGTAGAAGTAGAGGATCACCTTCGAGCCCCGCAGGCTCGAGAGCGTCAGCGGTTCGCCGTGCTGGTCCAGCAGCGTGAAGTCGGGAGCCTCCTCCCCCTCGGCGGGGCCGGTGCTCGAGGCGGGTGCGGGGGTCGTCGGCGGGGTCGAGTCGCTCATCGAGGGCATGCTATCCTCGACCTTCGGTCCGCTCGCGGACCCGGCCCTCGCGGGCCGCGCGCCTCTAGCTCAATTGGCAGAGCAAGTGACTCTTAATCACTGGGTTCCGGGTTCAAGTCCCGGGGGGCGTACCACCACCTGACTCGCGTCCCGCTCCGGGAACCGTGTCCTACGGCGTCGGCGCGTCCGCGTCGTAGTGCCGCAGCGTCGGCTGCACCCGCAGGATGAGCGCGACGAGCCCGACGATGAGCACGCCGCCGAGCAGCGGGGGGAACCACAGCGCGACCGCGGTGGCGAGGGCGCCCGCGAAGAGGTCGCCCAGGCGCGGGCCGCCCGTGACGACGACGGTGAAGACGCCCTGCAGCCGCCCGCGCATGCCGTCGGGCACCGCGGTGGCGAGCATCGTGGAGCGGAAGATGGCGCTCACCTCGTCGGCCGCTCCGGTTCCGGCGAGGGCGAGGCAGGCGAGCGCGAGGGCGAGGGCGTCGACGGGCGCATCGGCGGATCCGGTCCAGGTGCCGCGCTCGAGGCCCGTCACGAGCAGCACCGCGCCGAACGCGACGGTGAAGGCGCCGTAGGTCATGACGGCGAGCGCGATCGCGCGGCCCTGGTGGCGCACATGGCCGACCGGGCCGGAGAACAGCCCGGTCAGGAAGGTGCCGACCGCGGCGGAGGCGGTGAGGATCCCCACCGTGACCGCGCCGCCGCCGATCACGAGCGCGCCCGCGGCCGGGAACAGCACGACCGGGCGGCCGAGACCCATCGCCAGGATGTCGATGAGGAAGCCCGCGCGGATGTTCGGCGCTCGCCGCAGGAACGCGAGCCCCTCGCGCAGCGAGCGCAGCCCCGGCCGGGTCGCCTCGGCGAGCGGAGGCAGGCGCGGCAGCGCGAGGATCCCGGCGAACGCCGCCGTGAACAGCACCGCGTCGACGGCGTAGGTCCACGCGAAGCCCACGCTCGCGACGAGCACCCCCGCGAGTGCCGGTCCGATCGCGACGGCCAGTCCGAACCCGATGCCGTTGAGCGCGCTCGCCGCCGGCAGCAGCCGGGCCGGCAGGATGCGCGGCGCGATCGAGCCGCGCGCCGAGAAGGCGATCGTGGTGGCGACGGCGTTCACCGTGGTGAGCAGGTAGAGCGGCCAGACGGCGACGCGTTCCGGCTGCGCGAGGTCGAGGAGGGCCAGCGCGATGAGTCCGAGGGTCGAGAGCCACCCGGTGGTCGCGCTGATCGCGAGCACGGTGCGCCGGTCGAAGGCGTCGGCGAGCATGCCGCCCCACAGGCCGGCGACGATCATCGGCAGCAGCGCGATGCCGCCGACGAGCGAGACCGCGAAGGTCGAGCGGGTGATGTCGTAGATCTGCAGGCCGACCGCGACGGCGGTCAGCTGCGCCCCGAGGTTCGAGACGGTGGTCCCGAAGTAGAGCCGCGCGAAGGCGGGCGATTCCCGCAGCGGAGCGAGGTCGACGAGGCGCCGGCGCGGCCCGGCGCCCGAGGGGCCGGGCGCGTGCGCGGGCGGCGCCGGGATCGGCCCGGTCGGAGGCGGTTCGCTCACTCGGTGAGCCCCACCCACTCGGTGGCGCCGCCGTCGAGGTGCTGGCGCTTCCAGATCGGCACGCCCGCCTTGATCGCCTCGACGAGCCGCGCGCACGCCGCGAAGGCCTCGGCGCGGTGGGCGGAGGCGGCGACCGCGACGAGCGCGGTGTCGCCGATCGCGAGGTGGCCGATGCGGTGCGCGGCCGCCAGGCGCACGCCGGTCGCCGCGGCCGTCTCGTCGACGATCCGCGTCAGGAACGCCTCCGCGTCGGGGTGGGCGCGGTAGTCGAGCGAGGCGACGCCCGCCCCGTGATCGTGATCGCGGATCACGCCCTCGAAGACGACGACCGCCCCGTCGGCCGGGGTGCGCACGAGCTTCTCGAGCGCGGCGCGGTCGAGCGGGTCGGGGGTGACGCGGGCGTGCTCAGGCATGCGGGTGGGGGGCGTGCGGGCGCGGGTCGTGGCGGTCGTCGCCGGCGTGCGGCGCCGACGTGCGCGGGTGGTCGCCGCCGGCGAGCTGGTCGAGCAGATGGTCGAGCACGCCGTCGAGCACGGCGAGGCCGTCGCGCACGCCCCCGGGCGAGCCGGGCAGGTTGACGACGACGGTGCCGCCGGCGACGCCCGCGAGGCCGCGGCTGAGCGCCGCAGTCGGGGTGGCGGCGAGACCCGCGGCGCGGATCGCGTCGGCGAGACCGGGCAGCTCGCGGTCGAGCACGGGGCGGGTGGCCTCGGGTGTGCGATCGCTCGGCGAGACCCCCGTGCCCCCGGTGGTCACGAGCAGCGCGGGCCGCGCCGCGAGCGCGTCGTGGATGCCGTGCGCCACCTCGGCGTCGGCGACCACGCGCACCTCGCCGAGCTCGAGCCCGCGCCCCTCGGCCCAGGCGGCGATCGCCGGGCCGGTGTCGTCGTCGCGCTGCCCGTGCGCCGCACGGGTCGAGGCGACCACGATCTCGACGAGTCGTGGCCGCGCCGTGCCGGCGGGCACGTCGGCGGGGGTGGGGTCGCCGGCGGAGGAGTCGGCGGGGGTGTTCGCGTCGCCGCTGCCGCCCGAACCGTGCGCGTGCCCGCGCGCGGCCAGGAACTGCTCGCGGCGCCAGTGGCCGTGGCGGCCACCGCTCTTCTCGAGCAGGCGGATGCCGCCCAGCTCGGCCGCGGGATCCACCGCCTTGACCATGTCGTGCAGCGTGAGGCCGGCGACGGCGACGGCCGTGAGCGCCTCCATCTCGACCCCGGTGCGGCCGGTGACGCGCGCCGTCGCGCGGATCGCGATCGCGGCCTCGTCGAGGGCGAAGTCGACGTCGACCCCGTCGAGCGGCAGCGAGTGCGCGAGCGGGATGAGCGCGTCGACCCGCTTGGCGGCCTGGATGCCCGCGAGCCGCGCGGTCGCGAGCACGTCGCCCTTGGGCATGCGCTCGCCGCGCACGAGCGCGATCACCTCGGCGGTGGTGGCGAGCCGGCCCTCGGCGGTCGCCTCGCGCACGGTCACCGGCTTGCCGCCGACGTCGACCATGCGGGCGGCGCCGTGCTCGTCGAGGTGGCTGAGGCGCGCGGCGCGCGCATCGTCGTCGGTCACAGCTCCCACACTTCCACGTCGGCGCCCGTCGGGAGCGCCACGACCTCCTCCGGCACGACCACGAGCAGCTCGGCCGCGGCGTAGGTCGCCACGAGGTGCGAGCCGGGCCCGCCGAGCACGCGCACTGCGCCGTCGGGTTCGCGCACCCCGCGCAGGTACTGCCGGCGCCCGCGCGGGGAGCGCTCGACGGGGGCGGCCAGCGGCGCCCGCGCCGCGGCCGCGGTCGGCAGCCCCGCGATCTCGCGCAGCAGCGGGGCGAGGAACAGCCGCAGCGACAGCTGGCTCGACACCGGGTTGCCGGGGAAGGCGAGCACCGGCACGCCCTCCCAGGCCCCGAGCGCCTGCGGGCCGCCCGGCTGCATCGCGACCGAGCCGACGCGTGCGCCGCGCGGCTCCAGCAGCTCGCGCACGACCTCGTACTCGCCCATCGAGATGCCGCCGCTCGTGACGACGAGCTCCGCGCCGGCGGCGCGGGCCGCGTCGAGCTCGGCGGCGAGGCGGTCGGGCTCGTCGGCGACCCGCGCGCGGTGCACGACCTCGACGTCGAGCTCCGCGAGCGCCGCGGCGAGGGCGGGGCCGTTCGCGTCGACGACGGCGCCGGGGGCCGGGTCGTCCCCGACCGCGGCGAGCTCGCTCCCGGTGGAGACCACCGCGGCCCGCACCCGGATGCGCACCGGGACCTCGGCGACGCCCGCGGCGGCGAGGGCGCCGAGATCGCGGCTCGTGAGCCGGCGGCCGGCGGGGGCGAGTCCGGCGCCGGCGCGCAGCTCGGATCCCGGTTCGCGCACGAACTCGCCGACCGCGCGCGGGGCCAGCACGGCGACGGCACCGACCGGACCGACCGCGGTCGACGCCGCGGAGATGCCGGCGGTGTCCTCGACCGGGATCACCGCATCCGCCCCCTGCGGAACCGGCGCGCCCGTCATGATGCGCGCCGCGGTGCCGGGCTCGAGCCGCGCCGCGGTTCCCGGTGCCGCGGGGATCTCGGCCACGACCGGCAGCGCGACCGGATGGTCGGCGCTCGCGGAGGCGACGTCGGCGGCGCGCACCGCGAAGCCGTCCATCTGCGAGTTGCGGAACCGCGGCAGGTCGAACCGGGCCCGGAGCGCCTCGGCCGCGACCCGGCCGAGGGCGGCGTCGAGGGCGACGGTCTCGACCGGACGCTCGACCAGCGGCGCGAGCAGCTCCCGCACCGCGGCGGCGTGCTCGTCGACCGACACCCGGAAGGCGGGGGAGCCCGGCACGGTCTCAGTACCGCGGCAGCGCGGGGTCGACCTCGCGCGCCCAGCGGTCGATGCCGCCGTTCAGATGCTTCGCCCGCGTGAACCCGGCGCGCGTCATGAGGTCGAGCGCGCGGCCGGAGCGCATGCCGTGATGGCAGTAGACGACGATCGGCGCCTCGCGGTCGAGCTCGTCGATCCGGCTCGGCAGATCGTCGAGCGGGATCAGGGTGGCGCCCTCGAGGTGCGCGAACGAGAACTCGTGCGGGTGGCGCACGTCGAGGAGCATCGGTGGCGCGTCGCCGTCGAGCAGCGCGCGCAGCTCGGCGGGCTCGACGATGCGCGAGCGGTCGGGCTCCTTCTCGGCGGTGAGGTCGTCGACCGATCCGACGCGGGGCGCGTCGGGGTCGCGGCGGTAGGCGACCTCGCGCGTGCCGCCGGTGCGTGCGTCGTAGAGCAGCGCCCGGCCGACGAGCGGCTCGCCGGATCCCGTGAGCACCTTGAGCGCCTCGCTCGCCATCGCGGCGCCGATCACCCCGCACACGCTCGGCAGCACGCCCTGGGTCTCGCAGCTGTCGGCGGCCGGGTCGGGCTCGGGGAACAGGTCGCGGTAGTCGACGCCCCGCGCATCCCACGCGACGCCGACCTGGCCGGCCCAGCCGATCGCGTTGCCCCAGACGAGCGGGATGCCGCGCACCGCCGCGATGTCGTTGGCGAGATAGCGGGTGGTCGGGTCGTCGCTCGCGTCGACGAGCAGGTCGGCGTCGAGCACCGCGTCGAGGGCGACCTTCGGCGCGAAGCGCGCGACGTGCGCGACGAGCTCGGTGTCGGGGGCGAGGCGGGTGAGCGCGTCGAGGGCCGACTCGGCCTTCGGTCGCCCGACGTCCGCCGGGGAGTGCAGCGTCTGGCGGTGCAGGTTGCTCGCCTCGACGGTGTCGTCGTCCCACACCTCGATCGCGCCGACACCGGCGGCGGCGAGCAGCGGCAGCACCGCGCTGCCCAGGCCCCCCGCGCCGATCACGACGACGCGCGCCTCGGCGAGGCGCTGCTGGGCCTCGGGACCGAATCCGGCGAGGGCGCGCTGGCGCGCGAAGCGCGGGTCGGCGGCGTCGACGGGCATGCCGCCATTCTCCCGCGTCGGGCCGCGTCGGCGCTCGGCGGGCCGGCGATGAACCCGGGGTGTTCCCGCTCTGTCATCGGGATCGCGTTCCCCTCGAGAACGCAGATGCGGTTGAATCATGACCATGGAGACGCATCCGCGGTCGGAGTTCACGATCGGTGAGGCGGCCGCGCTGCTCGGCGTGAGCGACGACACCGTGCGCCGCTGGGCGCAGGAGGGGCGGATCGCCGCGCACACCGCCGCCAACGGCCGGCAGGCGATCGCGGGGGTCGAGCTCGTCCCGCTGCTGCGCGAGCAGTCCGCCGCCTCGCAGCTCGCGGCAAGCTTCCCGGCCGTGCGCGCCTCCGCCCGCAACCGGCTCACCGGTCTCGTGACCGCCGTCGAGCGCGACGGAGTGATGGCTCAGGTCGAGCTGCAGTGCGGCCCGTTCCGCGTCGTGTCGCTCATGACCCGCGAGGCGGCCGACGAGCTGGGGCTCGCGCCCGGTGTGCTCGCCACCGCGAGCGCGAAGGCGACGGTCGTGACGGTCGAGCTGCCGGAGGGGGCTCGATGACGCGGGGGCGGGAGCCGGGGCGGCGCGCGACCTGGCGGCGCGCGACGCTGCGCGGCGTGCCGGCGGCGGCCGTGCTCGCGGCGACCCTCGTCGGCTGCACGGCCGGCCCTGCACCCGAGGCCTGCGCGACCGGGGCCGCGACCGAGGCGCCCCTCACGGGGACGCTCACCGTCTTCGCCGCCGCGAGCCTCACCGAGACCTTCGACGAGCTCGCCGCCGAGTTCGAGGCCGCGCACCCGGGTGTCGACGTCGTGCTGTCCTACGGGGGCAGCTCCTCGCTCGCGGAGCAGATCGTGCAGGGAGCGCCCGCCGACGTCTTCGCCGCCGCGAACGAGGCGACGATGCAGGCCGTCGTCGACGCGGGTCTCGCGTCCGACCCGCGGCTGTTCGCGACGAACTCCCTCGAGATCGTCGTGCCGACCGGCAACCCCGGCCGGGTGGAGGGCCTGGCCGACCTCGCCCGCCCCGAACTCGCGGTCGCGCTGTGCGATCCCGTGGTGCCGTGCGGCTCGGCGAGCGTCGCGCTGCTCGACGCGGAGGGCGTGACGGCCGCGCCCGACACCCTCGAGCAGGACGTCAAGGCGGTGCTCACCAAGGTCGAGCTGGGCGAGGCGGATGCGGGGCTCGTCTACCGCACCGACGCGGCCGCCGCGGGCGACCGGGTCGAGGCGATCGCGGTGCCGGAGGTCCCGTCCGCCGTCAACCGGTATCCGATCGCCCCGCTCGGCGCCGCGCCGAACCCGGCGGCCGCCGCGGCGTGGGTCGCCTTCGTGCTCGGACCGTCGGGGCGCGCGGTGCTCGGTGCGGCGGGCTTCGGGGCGCCGTGAGCCCGGCGACGCGACCGTCCCGAGCTCGCCCGCTCCGGGTCTCGGGGGAGGGTCGGCGGCTGCCGCTCGTGCTGCTGATCCCGGCGCTGCTCGGCCTGGCGCTGCTCGTGCTGCCGCTGCTCGCCCTCGCGGTGCGCGCGCCGTGGGGGCGGCTCGGGGAGCTGCTGACCGGCGACGCCGTGCTGCCGCCGCTGTTGCTCTCGCTCGGCACCGCCGCGCTCGCGACCCTCGCGTGCCTCGTGCTCGGCGTGCCGCTCGCGCTGCTGCTCGAGCGCAGCGCCGCCTGGCCGCTCGTGCCGCGCCGGCTGCTGCGTGCGCTCCTCACCCTGCCGCTCGTGCTGCCGCCGGTCGTCGGCGGCATCGCCCTGCTCCTGCTGCTCGGCCGCCGCGGCCTGATCGGTCAGGGCCTCGCCGCGATCGGCCTGCCGCTGCCGTACACAACCGGCGCCGTCGTGATCGCGCAGACCTTCGTCGCGCTGCCCTTCCTCGTCTTCGCGGTCGAGGGGGCGCTGCGCAGCACCGACCGCCGCGGCGAGCTCGCCGCCGCAACCCTCGGGGCCAGCCGCGCCCAGACCTTCCGCCTCGTGACCCTGCCGCTCGTCGCCCCCGGCGTCGCGGCGGGTGCGGCGCTGTGCTTCACGCGCGCACTGGGCGAGTTCGGTGCCACCATCACCTTCGCCGGCAGCCTGCCCGGCGTGACCCGCACCCTGCCGATCGCGAGCTACCTCGCGCTGCAGTCCGACCCGGAGGCGGCGATCGCCCTCGCGCTCGTGCTGCTGGTCGCCGCCGTCGCCGTGCTCGTCGCGCTGCGGGACCGGTGGCTGCCGGGGGTCGCGGGGTGAGCGGCACGGCCGGGGTGAGCGGCGTCGGGGGTGCCGGGCGGGGCGGCGGAGGTGCCGGGGGCGCCGGGGCGGGCGGCTCGGGCGCCGGCGGCGCCACGGCGGGCGCCGGGCTCGAGGCCGCGATCCGGGTCGAGCGCGGGGGCTTCGCGCTCGAGGTCGAGCTGAGCGTCGCGCCGGGCCGCACCCTCGCGATCCTCGGCCCCAACGGCGCGGGCAAGTCGACGCTGCTCGCCGCGCTCGCGGGCCTGCTGCCGCCGGTGGCGGGGCGCATCGCGCTCGACGACGCGGTGCTCGACGACGTCGCCGCGGGCGTGCACCGACCGCCCGAGGAGCGCCGGCTCGGGGTCGTGTTCCAGGGTCTGCTGCTGTTCCCGCACCGCACGGTGGTCGAGAACCTCGCCTTCCCGCTGCGCGTGCGCGGGATGCGCCCCGCGGTCGCGCGCGCCGCCGTCGCCCCCCTGCTCGAGCGCTTCGATCTCGGCCCCCTCGCCGAGCGCCGCCCCGCGCAGCTCTCGGGCGGACAGGCGCAGCGCGTCGCCCTCGCGCGGGCCCTCGCCGCCGGACCGCGCGCGCTGCTGCTCGACGAGCCGACCGCGAGCCTCGACGTGGAGTACCGCGCCGAGCTACGCGCCGAACTCCGCGCGCGCATCGCGGAGTCGGGGCTGCCGACGGTCGTCGTGACCCACGACCCCGAGGAGGCCTCGGCGCTCGGAGCCGCGCTCGCCCTGCTCGAGGGCGGGGTGATCACCCAGCGGGGCGCCTCGCTCGCGGCGATCCGTGAGCATCCGTCGACGACGTTCGCCCGCCGCCTCTAGGCTGAGAGGATCGCGGTGGGAACCCGCGGCGCAGAGGCTGACGGCGCCCCGCGGAGGTGGCGATGAACGACGAGACAGCGGTCACCGGTGTGCTTCACCCCGGAACCGGGCCGATCCACGCCGAGATCTACCTCCCCTCCGACCCCGACGCGATCTTCTGGGGGCGGCTGCCGCGCGGCGACGACCCGCCCGTGCTCGCCGTCGACGACGGCGCGGTCGTCACCGTCGACACCCTGAGCCACGAGGGCGTGCTCGAGGATCAGGGCTCCGACCCGGTCGCCTTCTTCGGCGCGCACGGGGTTCCGCCCGAGGCCGTGCTCGCCGACGCGGTGCGGGTCGCCGAGATCCGTCACCGCGACGAGGGCGCCGGGCCGCACATCGTGACCGGCCCGATCGAGATCCGCGGCACGCAGCCCGGCGATCTGCTCGCGATCGACGTGCTGGAGACCCTGCCGCGCGTGCCCTACGGCGTCATCTCGAACCGCCACGGTCGTGGCGCGCTGCCGGGCGAGTTGCCGCGCACCGAGGGCGCGGTCAGCGTGTTCGCCGGCACCGAGGCCGGCCCCCACGGCCCGATCGGCCGCATCGCGCGGTCGGCCGAGGGTCCGCGCGACGTGACCTTCCCGCTCGCGCCGTTCCTCGGGCTCATGGGCGTCGCCTCCACCTCGCGCGAGCGGCTCGACTCGGTACCGCCGGGCCCGCACGGCGGCAACCTCGACATCAAGCTGCTGACCGCGGGGAGCACGCTCTACCTGCCCGTCCAGGTGCCGGGAGCGCTGGCGTACCTCGGCGACCCGCACTTCGCGCAGGGCGACGGGGAGGTCGCACTGACCGCGCTCGAGGCCTCGCTGCGGGTCACGGTGCGGTTCCGGCGCATCCCGGCGAGCGAGCCGATCGCGCGCGTCGCCGCGGTGCACGGCCCGATCGTGCAGACCCCGGAGTACCTCGTGCCCACCGGCCTCGACCCGGATCTCGGCGAGGCCATGCGCAAGGCGGTGCGGGCCGCGATCGCGGTGCTCGTCGAGCTCTTCGGCATGGATCACGAGCACGCCTACGCCTACCTCTCGGCCGCCACCGACTTCGACATCTCGCAGGTCGTCGACCAGGTCACGGGCGTGCACGCGCGCATCCGCGTCGCGGATCTGACCGGGGGGCCGGCATGAGTCGGCGATCGACCGCAGCCGGCCACGCCGCCGAGTCGCCGCGGACGCCCGAGCCGACCGAGCCGCGCGAGACGGGCGACCTCGCGGCCCGCCCGCCCGTGCACCTGCCGCACGGCGCGGAGGAGCCCGCGGGACTCGTCGAGGCGGTGCTCGCCTACGAGGTCGCCCTCCAGTCCGACGACGTGGGCGCGCTCGACGTGTTCTTCGCGCCGGGCCCCGACACCCTCCGCGTCGACGCGGCCGGCCCGCTGCGCGGCCACGACGCGATCGCGGCCTTCCGTCGCGCGCGCGGCGGCGCCCCGACGCGACGGGTCACCGGCATCGAGCTGCGCCCGCTCGGCGCCGACGACGCGCTCGTCGTCGTGCTCGTCGCCGTCGCGGCGGGCGGCATCGGCGCGCAGACCCAGCTCTGGCGGCGCGACGCGGAGGCCGGCTGGCGCATCGCGGTCGCGCACGTCGCCGCCCCCGCCCCGGCCGCCGACCCGCGGATCTGGCGCGTCGTCGGCACCCCGCTCGTGCCCGCGGCCCTCGGTGCGGGCGACGGCCCGCTCGCGGGTGTCGCGGTCGCCGTCAAGGATCTCTTCGAGATCGCCGGGCACCGCCTCGGCGTCGGCAATCCGGTCTTCCTCGCCGAGGCGGAGCCCGCCACCTCGACCGCGCCCGCCGTGCGCGCGCTGCTCGAGGCGGGCGCCTCGGTCCGCGGCATCGCCCAGACCGACGAGTTCGCCTACTCGCTCGCCGGCGCGAACGCGCACTACGGCACGCCGCCCAACGGAGCGGTGCCCGGCGCCCTCCCCGGCGGGTCGACGAGCGGCCCGGCCTCCGCGGTCGCGCTCGGCCAGGCCGACCTCGGGCTCGGCTCCGACACCGCCGGGTCGATCCGGGTCCCCGCGTCGTACCAGGGCCTGTGGGGCCTGAGGACGACGCACGGCGCCGTGCCGCTGTCGGGCGTCTGGCCGCTCGCGCCCTCCTTCGACACCGTCGGCTGGATCGCGCGCGACGCCGCGACCCTGCGCGCCGCCGCGGTCGCGACGCTCGGCGAGCCGTCCGGGGCTTCCGCGTCCCCGTTCGGCGCGGCACCGCGGTGGCTCGTGGCCGCCGCGCTGCTCGAGGGACTCGAGCCGGGCGTGCGCGAGGAGGTCGAGCGCGTCGCCGAGGCCCTCGGCGCCCAGGAGGTCGAGATCCCCTCGCCCGACGACCTGGTGACGATCTTCCGCACCGTGCAGCCCGCCGAGGCCTGGCGCAGCGACGGCGCGTGGATCACCGCCCACCCCGGCGCGGTCGCCCCCGACATCGCCGAGCGCTTCGAGCTCGCCGAGGCGATGCCGGCGAGTCGCGAGCAGGCGGGGCGGGCGGCGATGGACGCCGCCCGAGCGCGGATCGACGCCGCCCTCGGCGACGGCGTGCTGCTCGTGCCGAGCGCCTCGGGGCCCGCGCCGCGCGCCGACATCGCGCCCGAGGCCCTCGGCACGGTGCGCGCCGCGACCCTGCGCGTCACGAGCCTGGCCGGCGTCGCCGGACGGCCCGCGCTGAGCGCCCCGGTGCTCGCGGTGCCCGGACCCTGGGGGGCTCCGGCGCCGGTCGGCCTGTGCCTCGTGGGCCCGGCCGGGTCCGACGTCGCGCTCATCGACCTCGCGGTGCGCAGCCTGGGGGAGCGACGCCCGTAGCCGTCGGGCCGGCGAGCCTCCGGCCTCCGTAGACTTCTGGAGTGACCCCGCCCGCTCCGATCCCCGGCCCGATCGACCCTCCCGCGCGCCTGCTCATGGGCCCCGGGCCGATCACGGTGGATCCGCGCGTGCTCCGGGCGATGAGCGCGCAGCTCACCGGCCAGTACGACCCGTACATGACCTCGACGATGGGCGAGGTGCAGGAGCTCTACCGCGACGTGTTCCGCACCCGCAACGCGGCGACCCTCCTCGTCGACGGCACGAGCCGCGCCGGCATCGAGGCGGTGCTCGTGTCGCTGCTGGCCCCCGGCGACCGCGTGCTCGTGCCGATCTTCGGCCGGTTCGGGCACCTGCTGGCCGAGATCTCCGAGCGCTGCGGCGCCGAGGTGCACCGGCTCGAGCGCGAGTGGGGCACGGTGTTCCCCGCGAGCGAGATCGAGGCGGCACTGCGCGAGGTGCGCCCGAAGGTGCTCGCGGTCGTGCACGGCGACACCTCGACGACGCTCGCGCAGCCGCTCGACGAGCTCGGCGCGCTCGCCGCCGCGCACGGGGCGCTGTTCTACACCGACGCCACGGCGAGCCTCGGCGGCAACGCCTTCCACGCCGACGCCTGGGGGCTCGACGCGGCGAGCACCGGGCTGCAGAAGTGCCTCGCCGGCCCCTCGGGATCCGCGCCCCTCACCCTCTCGGAGGCCGCGGTCGACGTCATCGCGGCGCGCTCGCGGGTCGAGGAGGGCATCCGCCCGGCGGGAGCGGCCGACGACGGCGCGGGTGAGGCGGACGCCGCGCCGATCGCGTCGAACTACTTCGACCTCGGGCAGATCCTCAAGTACTGGGGGCCCGAGCGGCTCAACCACCACACCGAGGCGACGACGATGCTCTACGGCGCGCGGGAGTGCGCGCGGATCCTGCTCGAGGAGGGCGACGGCCACGACGGCGGGCTGCGCGGCGTGGATGCGGCGGTCGCGCGGCACGCGCTCCACGGCGCGGCGATGACGGCCGGCCTGCTCGGGCTCGGCTTCGAGCTGTTCGGCGACCAGAGCGTGCGCATGAACAACGTGATCGGCGTGCGGATCCCCGAGGGCGTCGACGGCGACGCCGGCCGGGCGGCGCTGCTGCGTGACTACGGCGTCGAGATCGGCACGAGCTTCGGGCCGCTGCACGGCAAGGTCTGGCGCATCGGCGTCATGGGCTACAACGCGCGCCGCGACGCCGTGCTCACCACGCTCGCCGCACTCGAGCAGCTGCTGCGGCGGGCGGGCGTTCGGGTGGCCCCCGGCGGCGGCGTCGACGCGGCGCTCGGCGCCTACGCCGACGCGGGAACCGCCGCGTGACGGCCTCCGCCGGAGCCCGCGGGTGACGGCCGCCGCCCCCGCGCCGCGGGGCGCCGAGGCCGCGCGGCGCGTGCTCGAGCGCTGCGACGAGCTCGCCCGCCATTCCTCGATGCCCGACGGCATCGAGCGGGTGTACCTGAGCCCCGAGCACGCGCGCGTCAACGACATCGCCGCGGCCTGGATGCGCGAGGCGGGGCTGCACTCCTGGAGCGATCCCGCCGGCAACCAGTGCGGGCGGCGCTCGAGCGATCCCGCGGGTCGGCCCGCGCTGCTGCTGGGCTCCCACCTCGACACGGTGCCCGGCGCCGGGCGCTACGACGGGATCCTCGGGGTGCTCGTCGCGATCGAGGTCGCCGACCGGCTGCGCGAGACCGAGCTGCCCTTCGCGCTCGAGGTGGTCGCCGTCGCCGACGAGGAGGGTACCCGCTTCGGCACCACGCTGCTCGGCTCGCGCGCGCTCGCCGGCTCGTGGCGCGAGGAGTGGCAGGAGCTCACCGACGCGCACGGCACGACCCTGCGCCGCGCGGCCCTCGACTTCGATCTCGACCCCGACCGGATCGCCTCCGCCGCCCGCGAACCCGGCAGCCTGGTCGGCTATCTCGAGGCGCACATCGAGCAGGGCCCGCGCCTCGAGGAGGCGGATCGCGCCCTCGGCGTCGTGACCTCCATCGCGGCGGCCGAGCGGCGCCTGCTCACCTTCCGCGGGCAGGCGCGCCACGGCGCGACGCCCTGGCACCTGCGCCGCGACGCGCTGCAGGGCGCCGCGGAGGCGGTGCTCGCCATGGAGCGCCTCGCGCGCGAGTCGGGCTCCGTCGCGACGATCGGGCACGTGCGCGTCGAGCCCGACGCCGTCAACGTCGTGCCGGGGCTGGCCGAGTTCAGCCTCGACCTGCGCGACGAGACCGCCGCCGGCCGCGACGCCGCGTGGGGCCGGATCCAGCACGAGCTGCAGGCGATCGGCCTCCAGCGCGGCCTCGACCTCGATGTGGTCTCGACCCACGAGGCGCCCGAGGTGGTGTGCGCCCCCGAACTGCGCGACGCGATAGCGGCGGGCATCGCGGCGACCGGGGACGCCGAACCGCCCGCGTTGTTCAGCATCGCCGGGCACGACGCGATGGCGGTCGCCGCGATCACCGAGGTCGGCATGCTCTTCGTGCGCTGCGCGGGCGGCATCAGCCACCACCGCGACGAGGCGGTGCGCGCCGACGACGTCGCGCTCGCGATCGACGCGATGGAGGCGGCGGTGCTCGAGCTCGCGGCGCGGCGCGCCGACGGCGCGGGCGACACGCGCCCCTCCTCCGCGATCGGGGCATGAGCGGCGGGGCCGCGCCGCTCTCCGACGCCGAGCGCGCGGAGGCGATCGAGGCGCTCGCGCGCGCGGCGACCGGCGCGGGGCCGCTGCCCGAGGGCCCGGATTGGCGCCGCGTCGAGCGGCGCACCCCGGCGTGCGGCGACCGCGTGACCCTCGCCGTGCGGGTCGTCGACGACCGCGTGGAGGGCCTCGTCTGGGATCACCGCGGCTGCACCGTCTCGCGCGCGGGCTCCGCCGGCGTCGCGGCGCTCGCACTCGGGCGCGGCGTGGGCGCTACGCGCGAGCTGCTCGCCCGCCACGTCGCGGCGGTCGCGCCGGAGGGGGTCGCGGATCCCGCGCTCGGGGAGCTCGCGCTGCTCGCCGGCATCGGCCGGTTCCCGCTGCGCGCCGGTTGCGCGACCCTCGCGGCGCGCGCTCTCGAGGAGGCGCTCACGGCGGGCGCCTCGGCCTGAGGCCTCAGCCGGGTGGCCCGTCGACGTCGCGCCCGTCCCACAGGTCGCCGCACTCGACGAGCCGCGCGCCGTGCGCGGCCAGGTACGGTCCGGCTCCGCGATCGCCGACCGCGGCGGCGGCGACGGCGGCGAGGTGCTCCCGACCCAGCAGCACCGGGTGGCCGGGCCGGCCGGTGTAGCCGGCTCGCACCAGTGCATCGGGGGCGGCGGAGGCGGCGATCCGGCGCACGGCGGCGGCCGGCAGACCGGGCTCGTCGACGAGGGCGACGAGCACCGCGATCGTGCCGGCGTCCACCGCCGCGAGCCCGGCGCGCAGCGAGGCCGACAGCCCGGTGGCGGCGTCGGGCACCTCGACCACCCGCGCGGGCCCCGGCACGAGGGGGCGCGCGCGCTCGGACTCGGCGCCGAGCGCGACCACGACCTGGGCGCATCCCCCCGCCCGCAGCGCCCCGACGACCGTGGCGAGCCAGGGGGTGCCGTCGGCGCCGTGCCGCAGGGCCTTCGGGCCGCCCGCGCGCACCCCCGCGCCCGCCGCGAGGACGAGCCCGGTGACCCCGGCCGCGAGGGGTGCCATGGCTACAGTTGAGCACATGGTGGGCGCGATCGCCGCGGTGCCCGAGGCCGAGCTGCGCGCCCGGCTCGAGGCGGCGCTCGGCGTGCGCCGCGTCGTCGACGAGGTCGCCGCGCTCGCCCCCTTCGGCGGGCTCGAGACGCTGCTGACGACCTTCCGCGCCGCGAGCGCGCGGCTCTCCGAGGCCGAGCTCGCCGAGGCGCTCGCCCACCACCCGCGCATCGGCGAGCGTCCCGCCGGCGAGGGCCGCGCCGCGGGCTTCTCGCGCGCGGAGCAGTCGAGCATCGACGCCGACGACGCCGAGCTCGCCCGCCGGATCGCCGAGGGCAACGCCGCCTACGAGCAGCGCTTCGACCGGGTGTTCCTGATCCGGGCCGCGGGGCGCAGCCGCGCCCAGATCCTGCGCGAGCTGGAGCGCCGGCTCGGCAACGACGACGCGGCCGAGCGCGCGGAGGTCGTCGAGCAGCTGCGCGAGATCGCGGTGCTGCGCCTCGAGACGATGTTCGGAGGATCGTCATGACCAGCCTCATCACCACCCACGTGCTCGACACCGCCCGCGGCCGGCCCGCCGCGGGCATCCCGGTGCAGCTGCAGGATGCCGACGGCGTCACCCTCGCGGCGGGCGTCACCGACGCCGACGGGCGGGTCGGCGATCTCGGGCCCGAGGTGCTCGAGCCGGGGGTCTACCGGCTCGTCTTCGCGACCGACGGCTATCTCGACGACGTCGACGGCGGCGGGTTCTACCCCTCGGTGACGATCGACTTCCGCGTCGCGGCGGGCGAGCGGCACTACCACGTGCCCGTGCTGCTGAGCCCCTGGGGCTACTCGACCTACCGCGGCAGCTGAGGCTCGGCCCCGCCGGCCGACGGCTCGGTCGCCCGCGTGCCCGCCGCGGCCGCGCCCGCGAGGCGCCGCTCGCGCAGCGCGAGGAACAGCGGGATCGCGAAGGCGGCGGCCGTGACGGCCCCCGGAGGCCCGATCAGTAGGCGGTGCGCCCGGCGCTCGCACGCCAGGCGTCGAAGGGGGCGACGGATCCATCGAGACGGTGCTCGGTGATCCGCGGATGCGCCCAGTCGTCGCGCTCCGTCGCCCAGAGCGCGTAGAACTCGCGGTCGTCGAAGCCGGCGGCCTCGGCGTCGTGCCGATCGGCGGCGTAGACGACGCGGTCGAGGCGCGCCCAGAGCACCGCCGAGAGGCACAGCGGGCACGGCTCGCAGCTCGTGTAGAGGCTCGCGCCGGCGAGCGAGAAGTCGCCCGCGGTGCGACAGGCGGCGCGGATCGCGACGACCTCGGCGTGCGCCGTCGGGTCGAGATCGCGCGTCACCCGGTTCTGCCCCTCGCCCAGCAGCGTGCCGTCGGCCGCGACGACGACGGCGCCGAACGGGCCGCCGCCGGCCGCGACGTTCTCGGTCGCGAGCTGCACGGCGCGCGCCAGCCAGCGCTCGGCGTCGGCACCGCCCGGTGCGTCCGCACCGGTCGGAGCGCTCACGCGAAGCCCCCCGCGGTGGTCCGCCAGGCCTCGCCCGCGGGGGGCGCGTCGTCGCGGGCGACCTGCGCCTCGATGAGCCCGTAGGGCCGGTCGTCGGCGTGGAAGACCTCGTTGGGGTTCTCGAGCCCGAAGCGCGAGAGGTCGACGACGAAGTGGTGCTTGTTCGGCGCCGCCATGCGGATCTCCACGACCTCCGGCAGCTCGATCAGAACCGCGCGCCCCATGTGCCAGAGCGTCTGCTGCAGCGCGAGCGATTGCAGCGTCGCGAACTCGCGCAGCAGGATCGCGCGGATCCTCGCGTAGCTCGCGTCCCAGTCCGCCCCGGACCGCCCCGCGACGGCCGCCGGATCGAATCGCCAGCGCGCCTCGAGCGCCGTCGCCATCACGCGGTCGCTCGTCGGCTCGAGCGTCGTGTACTCGTCGACGAGGAAGTCGTGGAACTCCGAGCCCGTCGACTTGAGGATCGTGAGGTCGCGCAACCCGCCGATGACGTGCTCGCCGCTCGCGTCGACCGTGACGGCGACCGTGCGGGTCTCGGTGCCGCGGCGCACGAAGCTGTGGTCGTGCTCGGCGCCGTCGACGAGGATGCGCTCCCAGGCGTCCTCCTGGATCTCGATGCGCGCGCCCGACACCGGGGCGGTCTCGGCGACCAAGTGCCGCGCGAGCTCGAGGCCGAAGGACTCCGGGGAGGCGACGCCGCGGCTCTTCGCGAAGGCGTAGACCGTGTTCTTCTGGGTGTCGGTGGGCAGCACCTTGCTCTGGTCGCCGACGAGGTAGGCGTCGGCGAAGTCGCCGCGCAGCGCCGTCGTGACCGTGAGGTCGCGGATCTCGTGGCGCGCCGTATCGCGCACGATGCGCACCAGGTGCGTCTCGGCCTTGCCGTACTGGTCGCCGCTCAGGGTGATCGCCATGCGTCGATCCTCTCGTGTCGGGTCGGAGCTGTCAGGTTGCGGGGCTGTCGCGTCGGCGCGCTCAGGTGCCGGGCCGCACGAGCAGGTTCGCCGCCTCGGCCGAGGGCGCCCGGCCCGCGACCCAGGTGCGCCGCACCGCGCCGCGCAGCTCGACTCCGTCGTAGGCGCTCACCTTGTTGCGGTGGGCGAGCTCCTCGGCGTGCACCGTGGCGCGCGCGTCGGGGGCGAACACCGTCAGGTCGGCCCGGCGCCCGAGGGCGAGCGCGCCGCGATCGCCGAGGCCGGCGAAGCGGGCGGGGCCGGCGGACATCCACTCGACGAGCCGTTCGAGGCCGATGCCGCGCTCGGCCGCCTCGGTCCACACCGCGCGCAGGCCGAGCTGGAGGCCCGCGATCCCGCCCCAGGCGAGGCCGAAGTCGCCCCCGCCGGCGAACTTCAGCTCGCGGGTGGAGGGGGAGTGGTCGGAGACGATCATGCCCAGGTCGCCGTCGAGCAGGGCCTGCCAGAGCGCATCCCGGTTGGCGGCGTCGCGGATCGGCGGGGCGCACTTGAAGTGGGTGCCGCCCTCGGGCACGTCGCCCCCCGTGAAGGCGAGGTAGTGCGGGCAGGTCTCGGCCGTGATCGGCAGGCCCTCGGCGCGCGCGGCGCGCAGCGCGGGCAGCGCGGCGGCGGAGGCGAGGTGCACGATGTGGGCGCGGGCCCCGGTGCGGCGCACCCCCTCGATGACGTGCTCGATCGCGGCGACCTCGGCCTCGGGCGGACGGCTCGCGGCGAATCCCGCGAAGTCGCGACCGCCGGCGTAGGGATGCGCGTCGAGCACCGCCGGGTCCTCGGCGTGGGCGATGAGCAGCCCGTCGAACCCGGCGATCTCCTCGAGCGCGGAGAAGAGCTGGGCGGTGTCGAGATGACCGAACTCGTCGACGCCGCTCGGGGTGAGGAAGCACTTGAATCCGAAGACCCCGGCGTCCCACAGCTCGTTCAGGCGGCCGAGGTTCTCGGGCACCGCCCCGCCCCAGAAGCCCACGTCGACGACGCAGCGGTCGCGGGCGGCCGCGCGCTTGGTCTCGAGCGCCTCGACCGACACGGTCGCGGGGATCGAGTTGAGCGGCATGTCGAGCAGCGTCGTCACGCCGCCCGCGGCGGCGGCCGCGGTCGCGCTCGCGAATCCCTCCCACTCGGTGCGGCCCGGCTCGTCGACGTGCACATGCGTGTCGACGAGGCCCGGCAGCAGCACCTCGTCGTCGGCGAGGGTGACGGTCTCGGCGGCTTCGGCGTTCGGAACCGCGGTCTCGGCGGGTCCGATCGCGACGATCACACCGCCCGCGACGCCGATCTCCGCAGTTCTGAACACCCCGTCGACGAGCGCCCGCCCCCGGATCACCAGGTCGAGGGGGCGGTCGGGGATCGAGGAGGAGGGAGACGAGCCGGGCGCGCCGGCCGGGTCGGGCGCCGTCCCGCCGTCGCCGGTCACTGCGTGACCCCGATCCGGTCGCCGATCTCGGCCATCGCCTCGGCGACCGCGAGCTCGGCGCCGGGAGCGGCGCCGCCGGAGAGGTCGACGCCGACGACGCCCTCGATCTCGAGCAGCCGCAGCGAGAGCTCCGCGGCCGCGGCGATGCCGGCCGCGCGCGGGTCGGCGGCGGCGAGGATGCTGTCGAGGTAGCCCGCGGGGAGGGCGAGCGAGGTGAAGCCGCGGATCAGCTCAGCGCTGCCGCGATCGACGATGAGCGGCACGCACGCGATCGCGCCGAGGGTCACCCCGAGCTCGTGCGCGGCGGAGAGGAAGGCGCGCACCGACTCGACCCCGCCGGCGTGGTTGACGAAGACGAGCTCGGCGCCGGCGCGCTGCTTCTCGAGCAGCCGAGCCGGGCGCGCGGCGACCGGCGGCGAGAGCGGCGCCTCCGCGACCGAGACGAGGTGGCCGCGGGCGGCGGCGAGCGACGCCAGCTCGGTCGAGTCGAGGTCGAAGACGGCGGTCGCGTCGGGGCGCGAGCCGACGACGGGGTGGTCGCCCGTGACGCAGTGCACGGCCGCCGCTCCGGCGTGCGCGAGCGCCGCGAGCTCGGCCTCGAGCGCGACGCGGTTGCGGTCGCGCGTGTTGACGCCCATCCAGGCGCGCAGGCCGGCCTCGCGCAGCAGGCGCGCGCGGTACGCGGGCGGGAACTGCACGCGCGCCGGGCCGGCGTCGCCCGCGAGCACGACGTCGACGTGGCCGCGCAAGGCCGCCGCGCAACTCGTGAGCGACTCGGCGTCGAGCGCGCGGGCCGGGAAGTCGGCGACGACGATCGGCCCGGCGGCCAGTCGCGCGCGCAACTCGGCGGCGTCCGGCGAGGGGGCGGGATCCGGCGCCGGGTCCGCCGCCATCCGCGGCCGGGTGCGCGCCGCGGCGATCGCGGCCCGTGTCGCGCTTCGGGCGCCGTCGCTCGCGGCCCGGGTCGCGGCGCCGCTGCCGTCGCCCGCGGTCGGCGGCGTGATCCCCGGGCCCGAGCCGACCCCGTGCCAGCGCACCGGTGCGACCTCGAGGTAGACGCATGGGAACGCGGCGACCTCGCAGCCGCCGTCGAACCCGACCCCGCCGCAGGGCCCGTACTCCATGTGCTTCGGGCAGGCGGCGACGAGCTCGGGGGCGGCGGCCTCAGCCGGCACGGAAGCTCACCGCCCAGCCGCCGGGACTCGTCTGGTACTCGACGCGGCGGCTCGCGGTGCTCTCCGAGCCGAACCAGAAGGTGAGCCGGCTCGGGCGCACGAGATACCCGATCCAGGTGGGCGGCCGGCCGAAGCCGTCGGCGTGCGCGGCGGCGAAGGAGGCCCAGGAGGCTTCGCGGTCGGCGTCGTCGAGACCGGCGAACTCGACCGTGTTCTGCCAGGCGAGCTGCTGCAGGTAGGGCGAGCGGGCCCGGTAGACGCGGGCCGACTCCTCGTCGGGGGCGACCTCGGCGATCCCCTGCACGGTGAGCTGCCGGCGCTGCTCGGGCAGGTGCAGCATGAGCGCGACCGAGGGGTCGGCGGCGAGCTGCTCGATCTTGCGCGAGCGGGAGTCGGTGTGGAAGTAGAAACCGTGCGCGTCGAACTCGCTCAGCAGCAGCGTGCGCGCGTCGGGGATGCCGTGGTCGAGGGTCGCGAGCGTCATCGTCGGGCGCACCGGGTCGTCATTGCTCGGCAGCCAGTCGCGCAGCAGCTCCCACGGATCCTCCGGGAACCCGTGCTCCACGGGGTTCACGCCGCACCGCCCTCGCCGGCGGCCGGCGGTCGCGGGTCGAAGCGCGCGATCTCGGCGAGCGAGGCGACGCCCTCGTCGACCAGATCGGCCGCGATCCGCGCGCCCTCCTCGGCGCTCGCGCCGGTCGGGTCGCCGATCACGCCGCCCGAGCCGAAGTCGTCGCTCAGCCAGCCGAACTGCACGGGGGCGCCGCCGAAGCCGATGCGCTCGAAGTCGGCGAGGTGCTCGGGCACCGCGGGCGCGGCGAGGCTCAGGTCGACGAGCTCGGGGCGCAGATGCAACAGCAGGCTCGTCTCGCCCTGCCCGCCGTGGATGCCGAAGCCGAGTTCCGTCGGCCCGGCCGGCACGCCGACGTTGAGCAGGAAGGTCTGCAGACCCGCGAGCCGGCGCAGCTCACGCAGCGCGACCTGCAGCAGTGCGACGTTGCCGCCGTGCCCGTTGTAGAACACGAGGCGGCGCGCCCCGGTCGCCGCGACCGAGAGCCCGATGCGGCGGAGGGTGGCGAGCAGGGTGTCGGCGTCGATCCACACCGTTCCGGGCGCCCAGTCGTGCTCGTCGCTCTTGGTGTACGCCAGTGCGGGCAGCCGCCAGACATCGAGGCCGGCCCCGACCGCCGCGGCCACGACCCGCGCCGACATCAGGTCGGCCATCAGCAGGTCGGTCGCGAGCGGCAGGTGCGGGCCGTGGTGCTCGATCGACCCGACGGGGAGCACGACGATCGCCTCGGGCCCGAGCTCGGCGGCCGCCGGACCGGAGAGCTCGGCGAGCTCGCGACCGCCCGGCCGGCCGGCGGAACGGGGCGCCGCGTGCGCGCCGGTCATCCCGCGCCGCCCGCGCGCGCCGGCGCGCCGCCGGGCAGGTCGGCGACCTGGCTGCCGCTCGCGGCGGCGGCGACCTCCTCGGGCGAGACGAGCTTGCCGGGGTTGAGTAGCCCGCGCGGGTCGGTCTCGGCGGCGAGGGCGGCGGTCGCCTCCGGCTCGTAGTCGACGTACCACTGGTGCGGGTTGTGGAAGCCGACGCCGAGTTCGGCGAGCTTCGCGAAGCCGGAGTAGACCTCCTCGGCGCCGCGGTAGCGGCCGGCGAGCATGCCGATCGGGCGCCCGCGCTGCCCCTCGACGTGGAGCATGCCGTCCTCGTAGACGGCGTGCAGCTCGTCGACCCGGTCGATGATCGCGTCGCCCGACACCTCGACGTGGAAGTAGGTGTCGGGGTACGCGACCTGGAGGTACTGGATGGGGTGGTTGTAGCTCTGCATGCTCAGCCGCACCGTCGCCTGGGCTCCCTCGCGCACGTCCTCGACGGTACCCCCGTGCGCCTCGACGAGGCGTGTGGCCTCCTCCAGGCTCGCCACGTCGAGGATCGCGCGCAGGCTCGCCCTGCCCTTCGGCAGCGCGGGGTCGTCGGGCAGCGCATCGGCGAGCGTCGGCAGGTCGCCCGAGACGAGGCGCGGCGTGGGCTCGAGCGCGGAGAACGGGCGGATGAGCGCGAACGCGTCGTGGAAGTCGTCGAAGCTCGCGTAGAAGGCCCGCCAGTCCTGCAGGGGCTCGAGCTCGATCCAGAGCTTCGCGATGACGGCGACGACGCCGTACTTGTGGATGTAGGGCTCGGTCGCGGGCCCCTCCAGGTGCACGAGGCGTGGCTCGGGCTCGGCCAGCACGACGTCCATCGCGCGCACGAAGCCGGTGTGCAGCATGCCGTTCTTGATCGAGCCGGTGCCCCCGGATCCGCCGGAGACGAAGCCGCCGAGGCTCGAGTTCGCCGTCGAGGGGTACATCGGCAGCTGCTGCCCGGCCTCGTTGGCGGCGTTCTCGAGCGCCATCATGGTGACGCCGGGATCCGCCACGAGGTAGCCCTCGCCGACCTCGTGGATGGCGCGGGCCTTCGAGGTGTCGAGCACGAGCCCGCCGCCCATCGGGATCGCCTGCCCGTAGTTGCTCGTGCCCTTGCCGCGCGGGGTCACCGGCACGTCGTGCCGCACCGCGGCGGCGACCGTCTCGGCGATCTGCTCGGCGCTCGCCGGGAACGCGACCAGCTGGGCGCGGCCGAGCGGCAGGAGCTCCTTGATGACCGGGGAGAGGTAGCTCCCGTCCCGGGTCGCGCGGGCGAGCGCCGAGTCGGTGTCGAGCACGGCGGCCTCGCCCAGCAGCTCGCGCAGCTCGGCGGCGAGGGCGGCGATGCGGTCGGCGGGAACGGCGGGGAGGTCGTCCATGGGGTCCTTCGGCGTGGAGCGGCGGTGCGGGGGGAGGTGGCCAGGGGTCAGTGCGTGACCATGCCGCCGGTGACGTTGAGGGCCTGGCCGGTGAGGTAGCCGGCCTCGGGGGTCGCGAGGAAGACGGCGAGGGCCGCGACGTCCTCCGGCTGCCCGAGCCGGCCGAGAGGCGAGAGGGCCGACCACTGTGCGACGAGTTCGGGTGTGCGGGTCGCGGCGCCCATCTCGGTCAGCACGTAGCCGGGGCAGAGGGCGTTCGCGGTGACGCCGTGGCAGCCCCACTCCATCGCGGCGGCGCGGGTGAGGGCGACGACGGCGGCCTTCGAGGCGGCGTAGTGCGCCTCGTTCGCGCCGCCCTTCTTGGCCGCCATGCTCGCGAGGTTGACGATCCGGCCGCCGCCCGCGTCGAACATGTGCGGGGCGACCGTCTGCATGGTGGTGAGCATCGCGCGGGCGTTGATCGAGAACATCCGATTCCAGTCCTCCACGGTGATCTCGAGGAGCGGCTTGAGCTCGAAGATCCCCGCCGAGTTGACGAGCACGTCGACCCCGCCGAGCTCGGCGATCGCCGCCTCGGTGACCGCGCGGGCGGACGCCGGATCGAGCAGGTCGACCTCGTGGAAGGTGCCGCCGATCGCCGCGGCGTGCGCTGTGCCCGCCTCGACCAGCCGGTCGAGGATCGCGACCCGCGCCCCCTCGGCGGCGAAGCGCGCGGCGATCGAGCCGCCGATGCCCCGAGCTCCCCCGGTGACGAGGACCCGCACGCCGGGAAGGCGCGGGGAGCTCGTCACCGGGGGAGCGTTCATCGGGGTGCTGTGGTGTTCTCGCGGAACCTCGGAGCCGGGAGCCGGCTCAGAGTCCGATCGACGGGTCGACGAACTCGTTGGTGTAGAGGTCCTCCGGCGTGAGGCCGTCGGCGATCGCGATGCCCTGCGCGGTGTAGATCGGCTCGACGATGTCGAACAGGCTCTTCACGCGGTCGGCGTCGAAGTTGCCGAGGGTGTCGTCCGGGCCGTTCGCGACGATGCCGTCCTTCAGCTGGGTGTCGAAGGAGTAGTCGGCGACGCCCTGGCTGTAGACCCAGCCGGTGTCGTACTGGTCGACGAGCTCGAGGATGAGCGCGTTGGTCGCGTCCTTGAGGGTGCCGTCGTAGTAGTCGACCTCGGCCTGCTGCATGACCGGCACGAGGAGCTTCAGGCAGTCGGCGTACTTCGTGACGTCATCCGGACGCACCGAGACCATCGCCGCGTACTTCGGGAAGCCCGCGTCGTTGATCAGCTGGTACGCGACCGGCTTGCCCCACTCCGGCACCTCGTTCTCGTAGATGTAGGGCTCGGCCGAGGCGAAGCCCTGCTGCGCGATCTTGCCGCCCTCCGAGACGAACACGGCTGGGGTGCCGTCGTAGGTGGAGTCGATCTCGTCGGCGCTCAGCACGCCCGCCCCGACGAAGTAGTCGATGTAGACGCCGCCGGGGAACACGCGGATGGTGACGTCCTTCGACCCGAGGTCGGCGATCGTCTTGACGTCGGGGTAGGTCTCGGGATCCCACATGATCATCTGCGGGTCCTTCTCGAGCGGCTGGAAGACGCCGACGGTCGGGAGGTCGACGCTGTGCGCGATCGCCTCGTCGGTGCCGACGTAGGCCATGAAGATCGAGTCGTCGGCGTACAGCTGCGAGTTCGGCTGCCCGAGCCCGACGGCCGGGCCGCCCGAGAGGATCGTCACGTCGACGCCGGTGTACTCGCCGGAGGCCATGAGCGGGCCGGTGACCGACTTGTTGGTGGCGTCGATCGTGTACTGGTCGCCGAGGAGGGCGTAGAGGTGGCCGTGCTCGGCCTCCGGGTTCCAGTCGGTCTGGATCTTGATGTCGGCCGGGCAGCCGGCGGCGGCCAGGTCGATCGAGCCGATCGCCATGTCGGTGCTGTCGTCCGACGGGGTCTCGGTCGTCGAGCAGCCGGCGAGGGTGAGCGCGCCGACGCTGACGACGAGACCGGCCGCGACGACGCCGCGGGTGCGGGTGATGCGCATCGTTCTCCTTGAGGGACTCGGTGGTGCGGGATGGGAGGTCGACGCCGGCTCAGCCGAAGTCGTACCACTGGCCGACGGCTCGGCGACCGAGCCAGCCGAAGATCAGGAAGATCACGACGCCCAGCAGCGACGCGACGATGACCGAGGCGAACAGCTCGGCCGAGTTGAGCCGCGCGCTGTACTTCGCGATGAGCGCCCCGATGCCGGGGGTGCCGCGCTGGAAGAAGAAGTCGCCCACGATCGCGCCGACGACGCTGAGCCCCGCGGAGATCCGCATGCCGGCGAAGATCGCCGGGGTCGCGGCGGGCAGCTCGAGCTTGGTCAGGATCGTCCAGCGGGAGGCGCCCTGCAGCTGGAAGAGCTCGCGGTGGCCGCGGTCGACCGACTGCAGGCCGAAGAGGGTGTTCGACACCATCGGGAACAGCGCGATCATGACGCACACCACGACCCGGGAGGGGAAGTCGTAGCCGAACCAGAAGCCGATGAGCGGCGTGATCGCGAGGATCGGGATCGCCTGCAGCATGACCGCGTAGGGGAACGTGGTGCGCTCGACCCACTTCGCCTGGCTCATCGCGATCGCCCACAGCACGCCGATCGCGATCGCGATGACGAGACCCACGAGCGCGACCGTCGTGGTGTGCAGCAGCGCCTCCCAGATGTCGGGGGCGGTCTTGGGATCCCACAGCTTGCCGAACACGACGTGCGGCTCCGGCAGCAGGAACGCCCGCTCGCCGAGCAGCGCATGCAGCAGGTAGACGCCGCCGACGAGCAGCGCCAGCAGCGCGATCGGCGGACCCCACAGCCCGATCCGCGCGGGCCCCTGCCCGCGCCGGCCGGCGCGGCTGCGGCGCACCGACTTCACGACGCGGGTGTCGCCCGTGGTGTCCTCGGTCAGCTCGGCGCTCATGCTCCGTGCCCCTCGCGCAGCGCGTGCGAGACCTCGCCGAGGAGTTCGGCGAACTCGGCGGTGTAGCGCACGTCGGGATCCCGCGGCATGTCGAAGGGAACCTCGAACTGGCCGACGATCGAGCCCGGCCGGCCCGACATCACGATCACGCGGGTGGAGAGGTAGACCGCCTCGCTCACCGAGTGGGTGATGAACAGCCCCGCGAACTGCTGCTCGGAGAACAGCCGCAGCAGTTCGTCGTTGAGCCGTTCGCGGGTGATCTCGTCGAGCGCGCCGAAGGGCTCGTCGAAGAGGAACAGCTCCGGGTCGAGGGTGAGCGAGCGGGCGAGTGAGGTGCGCATCCGCATGCCGCCCGAGAGCTGGCGCGGCAGGCTCTTCTCGAAGCCGCCGAGGCCGACCAGGTCGATCGCCGCCTGCGCCTTCGCCTCCCGCTCGGCCCGCGGGGTTCCGTGCAGCTCGGCGAGCAGTTCGACGTTGCGCCGCACGCTGCGCCAGGGCAGGAGCGTCGCGTCCTGGAAGACGTAGCCGATCCGGCTCGTCGACAGCTCGGCCGTGCCGTGCGAGGCGTGCTCGAGGCCGGAGGCGATGCGCAGCAGGGTGCTCTTGCCGCATCCGGAGGGGCCGACGACGGTGACGAACTCGCCGCGCTTCACGGTGAGGTCGACGCCGTGCAGCGCGACCGTGCCGTTCGGGAAGGTCATGGCGACGTCGTGGAAGTCGAGCAGGGTCGCGTCGACGGCGGTCGGCGCGGGGGCGGTGAGGGTCATGGGCTACCTCGATCCGATCTCTTCGGCGGCCCGCGGGCGGCGGGCCGGCGACGCGACCTCGCGTCGCACGGTGGTGCGGGCGACGAGTCGTCCGCCGTGGACGACGAGCCGCTCGGCGGGGGCCTCGGCGACCGCTTCGGCCAGGCTCGCGGCGCGGACCGCGAGGAACTCCGCGCGGGCACCGGGCCGCGCGCCCGCCGCGGGCAGCGCGAGCACCTCGCGGGCGCCCTCGCTCACCGCGTGGTACGCCTCGTCGACGGTAAGGTGCGCGGCGGCGACGAGCAGCGCCGCCGTCTCGAGGGCGTCGGAGCGCCCCAGCGGGTTGAAGGGATCGCGCACGTTGTCGGCCCCGGCCGCGAAGCGGCCGCCCGCCTCGAGCACCGCGCGCGCCGCGGTCAGACCGCGGGGCGTGGACTCCGGGTGCTCCCAGCCCTGCAGGTAGAGGTTCGTGATCGGGTTCGCGATGATCCCGATGCCGGCGTCGACCGCCGCCGCGATCTGGGCGTCGCGCTCGAGGGCCGGGAGGGTGCCGAGGCGCACGCAGTGGCCGGCCGAGCGGTTCTGGCTCCAGCCGGTCGTGATCCGCGCGTACTCGGCCAGGGTCGGCTCGCCCGCGAGAGCCTCGTCGGTGTGCAGGTCGACGGCAACGCCGCGGCGCTCGGCGATCGCGAGCAACCGGCGGAGGTCGGCGAGAGGGTCGTCGGCGAGGTGGGGCGCGCCGCCGACGGCGTCGAGGCCGGCGTCGAGCGCCGCCTCGATCACCGTGTCGGGGCACTCCGGCCCGGCGAGGGCGACGAGCTCGAGGTCGACGAGGTCGGCGAGCTCCTCGCGCACGGCGACGAGGGCCTCGACGCAGCGCAGCGGCTCGGGGCCCGGCAGCAGGTCGACGTGGCTGCGGACGGCGGTGGTGCCGTTCGCGAGCATCGCGAGGGCCTGCTCGCGCGCGCGGCGCGACACGTCGGCGACCGGCATGGTCGCGGCGTAGGCGCGCCAGGAGTCGATCGCGCGCTCGAGGTCGCCCATCGGGGGGCGGATCGCGTCCCAGCTGCGGGCCTTGTCGAGGTGGGCGTGGGGGTCGGCCGGGGCCGTGAGCAGCAGGTGGCCCGCGAGGTCGAGTTCGATCGTGCCGGGGATCGGAGCGGGCGCGGTGCCGGCGGGGAGCACCTCGCGCACGACGGGGCCGTCGAGCTGCACGTCGACCACGCGCCCGTCGGGCAGCGTCGCACCGCGCAGCACGCCCACGATCGGGGCGTCGAGCGGGTGCGGGTCGGTCACGGCGCGGATCTCCTCGGGGGTGGGGGAGCTGCGACGCCGTCGGGGCAGCCGAATGTCGATCACATCGACATTGCCGACCGTACGCACGGCGCGTTTCCGCCGTGTGACGCGGCTGTGTCCGCGTGTTAATTCGCCGCCGCCGCGGACCACCGGGGTAGGGGATCACGCGCCCCGGCCCGGCGCGCTGTGGTACTCCTGGTGCGACGGGGGTCGCCGGGCCTCCGCACCGGCCCCGAGCGGAGGAGCGGGATGAGCGCTCCCGACACGGCCGCTCGCGCGGTGCGCGACGCCGAGGATCCGGATGGGGCCCGCCGGCTCGGGGCTCGCGTGCGGCGGCTGCGGCACGCTCGCGGGCTCACCCTCGTGCAGCTCGCCGAACGCTCCGAGCTCTCGCATCCCTTCCTCAGCCAGCTCGAGCGCGGGCTCGCCCGCCCGAGCTTCGCCTCGCTCGAGAAGATCGCCCGCGCCCTCGGCTCGAGCCAGCTCGAGCTGCTCGCCGACGCGGAGCCCGAGCCCCGCCCCCTCGTCGAGCCGCAGCTGTCGCGCGCGGGGGAGGGCGCCCGCGGCCCCTACGCGGGCGGCGAGGCGCGGCTGCTGGTCTCGAGCGAGGCGCGGATGCGCCCGATGGAGTTCGAGGGCGCCGGCAGCGAGCTCACCGAGTTCTTCACGCACGACGAGGAGGAGTTCGTCTACCTCCTCGCCGGCCGGGTGGAGGCCGAGATCGAGGGCCGCGCGCCCGAGGCGCTCGCCGTCGGCGACGGGCTCTACATCCCCGGCGGCGCCGGTCACCGCTGGCGCTCGCTCGACGGGGCGCCCTACCGCCTGCTCGTCGTCAAGGAGCGTCCGCGCCGGGCCTGACGGGCTCGCCGTGCGTCATGCCGGGTCGACACCGGGTCGGTGCCGCGCCGCGGCTCAGCGGCCCACCCGCTCGCGCATCCGTGCGACGAGCTCGGTCTCCTCGGCGTCGACGAGGGCGTAGTCGCGCACGACGACCCGCCCCGCGACGACGACGTGCCGCGGGCGACGGCCGGGCGCGGCCCAGAGCAGGCCCGCGATCGGGTCGGCGACGCCGGCGTCGGCGACGCCCGACGCGTCCCACACGCACAGGTCGGCGGCGGCGCCGGGGCGCAGGTGGCCGAGCTCGGGGCGGCCGAGACCCGCGGCGGATCCGGCGGTCGCCATCCCGAGCACGGCGCGCGCCGGCAGCGGCGTCCCCACGAGCGCCGACACCTGCATCGCCAGGCGCGCGTCGGCGAGCAGGTGGCCCGCGTCGTTGCTGCCGCCGCCGCTCGTGCCCAGGCCCACCGGGATCCCCGCCTCCCGCAGCCGGGCGACCGGGGCGACGCCCCAGCCCATCGGCACGTCGCAGCCGGGCGCGTGGGTCGCCGTGACGCCCGCCGCGGCGAGCCGGGCGATCTCGGCCTCGGTCACGTCGCACAGGTGCGCGATCGTGACGTCGGGGGCGAGCCAACCCCACTCCTCGAGCAGGTCGAGCGGTCGGCGCCCGTAGCGCTCGAGGGCGATCGCGGTGTCGACCTGCTCGTTGGCCTGGGTGCGCCGGCGCAACCCGTGCCGGGCGGCGACCTCGCCGAGCAGCCGGAAGGTGGCCTCGGGGTCGGAGTGCACGCCCGCCGGGCCCACGGCGACCTGCAGCATCCCGTCGGGGCTCACTCCGCCCGGCCGCGGCCCGGTGGCCTCGAGGCTCGGGGGATGCGGGGCGAGCGCTGCGACGATCGCCTCGGCGCTCGCGGCGGCCTCCTCCGGGTCGTCGCGCGCCGCGCCGCGGACGAACACGAGCCGCGCCCCGAGCTCCGCCGCCGCGTCGCGCACCGCCTCGGCGATCGCCACCTGGTCGGCCAGCGGGGCCCCGTGCGGCCAGTTGAGGTGGTGGTCGGCGACCGTCGTGACCCCGCTCAGCAGGCTCTCGGCCAGCCCCACGCGTGCCGCGACGGCGGCGAGCGAGGCGTCGATGCCGGCCTCGGCGTAGGCCGCCGCCATGGTCGGCAGCCATTGCGCCATCGGAACGCCGCGCGTGCCGGGCAGCGTGCGGAAGGCCGACTGCAGCAGGTGGTGGTGCGCGTTGATCAGGCCGGGGGTGACGATGCCGCCGCGCACGTCGAGCTCGGTCGCGCCGGTGGTGTCGGCGCCGTCGGGAGCGACCGCGGCGCCGTCGAGCAGGAGCTCGGAGCCCTCCGGCAGCTCGGTCGACTCGTCGATCAGGATCGCGCGGGCGCCGGTCAGTCGCAGCATGCGGCGATCCTGGCACGCCCGAGCGGGGCCGGGCCGCGCGCCGTGCGCGGCGCCTGTGCCGTCCCCGCCGTCCGAGCCCCGAGTGCGCACCGGGGGCGCCGGGGTGGCACGCTGGGCGCATGCTCGAGCTCGCGGCGCGGATCCTCGCCCGCCTCGACGCGCTCGCCGCCGCCGGGGGCCCCGCGCGCCTCGTCGTCGCGACCGCGGTCGCCGTCGAGGGCAGCTCCCCGCGCACCGTCGGCACCTCGATGACCTGGGACGGCGAGCAGGTCATCGGCTCGATCGCCGGCGGCTGCGTCGAGGGCGCCGTCGTCGAGGCCGCGCAGGGCGTGCTCGACGACGGGGTCGTGCGGCTGCTCGATTTCGGGGTGAGCGACGAGGCCGCCTGGAGCGTCGGGCTCGCCTGCGGGGGGCGGCTGCGCATCCACCTCGCGGTGCTCTCGGCCGACGCCGCCGGGCTCGAGTCGGCCGAAGCTTCTGTCGCGTCCGGTGCCGCGGCCCTCGCCGCGCTGCGTCGGGCGGCCGCGGCTGAACCCGCCGCGCTCGCGCTCACCGCGACCGGGTTCGACGCCCGCACCGGCGGCGACGCGGGGGTCTGCGACGACCCGGACGCGTTCGTGGATCGCGTGGCCGCTCCGGCGCGCACCGTCGTGATCGGCGCGATGGAGTTCTCGATCGCGCTCGTCGCCGCCGCGCGCGCCCTCGGAGATCGCGTGCTCGTCGTCGACCCGCGCGAGCTGTTCCTCACGCCGGAGCGGTTCCCCGGTGCCGAGCGGACCGTCGAGTGGCCGCCCGAGGTGCTCGCCGGCCTCGACCTCGGCCCGGCCGACGCGGTGTGCCTGCTGAGCCACGACGAGCGCTTCGACGCCGAGACCCTGCTCGTCGCGCTGCGCTCGGGGGCCGGCTACGTGGGCGCGATGGGCTCGCGCCGCACCGACGGCGTCCGGCGCGCGCGGTTGCGCGAACTCGGTGCCACCGAGGAGGAGCTGGGCCGCCTGTGCTCGCCGATCGGGCTCGACCTGGGCGCCTCGACGCCCGAGGAGACGGCGGTGGCGATCCTCGCCGAGGTCGTGCGCGCGCGCCGCGGCGGCTCGGGGGAGCCGCTTCGCGAGCGGAGCGGGCCGGTGCACGCGAGCCGAACAGCCGACGTCGCGCCGAACTCGGGAGATTCGACGCTCTCCGACCTCGACCGGGCTCGGACGGAGCTCTCCGCCTGAGTTCGGCCCGCGCCGGGGGCGATGTCGCGCGCCCGCGTACGCGTCAGTGCACGCCGGGCGGCTCGGGGATCCCGTTCGCGAGCCGCCAGATGCGGTCGCGCCTCATCGGCAGCGCCGTGGGTCGCAGGCCGATCGCGTCGCGGATCGCGTTCGCGAGCGCGGGCGCGACCGGGTTGTAGGGCGCCTCGCTCATCGACTTCGCCCCGAGCGGTCCGAGGCCGGAAGAGGTGTCGGCGAAGAGCACCTCGGTGTCGGGCAGGTCGCCGAACTTCGGCAGCCGGTAGTCGCGGAACGCGGCGTTCACGACCGCGCCGTCGCGCACGACGACCTCCTCGGTGAGCGCCGAGCCGAAGGCCTGCGCGGCGCCGCCCTCGACCTGCCCGCGCAGCTGCTCGGGGTTGAGCACGGTCCCCGCGTCGGCGGCCTGCACGCTGCGCAGCACGCGCACCTCGCCGCTGGCCGGGTCGACCGCGACCCGCACGCCGTGCACGTTGAAGGCGACGGTGCGGCGCAGCCCGTCGTGATCCGCCTCGGCCTCGCGGGCGCCGCCAGCGGCGAGCTGCTCGGCGAGCCGCGTCGCCGCCCGGTGCACCGCGGTGCCGGCGACGACCGTGCCGGTCGAACCGTAGGCGCCGGTGTCGTAGCCGCCGAGGCCGGTGTCGCTCTGCCGGATGCGGATGCGCTCGGGCGTCGTGCCGAGCGCCGCCGCCGCGAGCTGGGCGTGCACGGTCGTCGAGCCGTTGCCGAACTCGGCGGTTCCGACCTCGACCTCGTAGAGCGGCGCGCCGGCGTCGTCGGGGTCGGAGGGATCGAGCGCCCGCACGCGCGCCGTCGCGCGGTGCCCGCGCGGTGGGATCGTCGCGATCATCGCGAGCGCGACGCCCTCGCCGACCCGCCAGCCCTCGGGCAGCCGCTCGGCCGCGACCGCGTCCTCGCCGGCGGTCGCCTCGAGCCGTGCCTCCACGAGGTCGAGGCACTGGCCCGCGCCGTGCGCGCCCTCGTAGGCGATGTCGCTCGGCGGCTCGAGCTCGGCCACCCGCACCGGATCGCCCGGCACGATCACATTCCGCCGGCGGAATGCGACGGGGTCGACGCCGAGCTCGCGCGCCAGTTCGTCGATCGCCGACTCGATCGCGAAGATCACCTGGCCGAGTCCGTAGCCGCGGAACGCCCCCGAGGGCGGGTTGTTGGTGTACACCGAGCAGGCGTCGACGCGCACGTTGTCGCAGCGGTAGGCCGCGACCGACTCGTGCACCGAGTGGTACATGACCCCGCGGCCGTGGTTGCCGTAGGCGCCGGTGTCCATGACCTGCTCGACGGCCAGGCTCGTGAGCACGCCCGCGCGGGTGCCCGAGGCGCGCACGCGCACCCGCATCGGGTGCCGCAGCGGAGCCCGGCGGAACTCTTCCTCGCGCGTGAACTCCCACTGCACCGGTCGGCCGGTGCGCAGCACCGCGAGCGCGACGAGATCCTCGGTGAGCAGCTCCTGCTTGCCGCCGAAGCCGCCGCCGACCCGCGCGGTGAAGACCCGCACCGTCGCGGGGTCGCGATCGAACAGCAGCGCGAGCTCGTCGCGCACGAGGTAGGGCACCTGGCTCGAGGTGCGCAGCACCAGCCGGCCCTCGGCGTCGAGCCAGCCCCGGGTCGCGTGGGTCTCGAGGGCGGCGTGGCTGACGCGGGCGGTCGTCCAGGTCCCCGCGACCACGGCATCCGCTGCGGCCTCCGCCGCGGCGACGTCGCCGCGCTCGGCGTGCCACTCGGCGACGACGTTGCGCTCCGGGCCGTCGATGCCGTTCGCGACCGGCTTGTCGGCGTGCAGCAGCGGGGCGCCGGGCTCGCGCGCCGCATCCACGTCGAAGACGGCCGGAAGCGGCTCGTAGTCGACGACCACCGCGTCGCGGGCGCGCTCGGCGGCGGCGACCGACTCGGCCACGACCGCGGCGACCCGCTGGCCGCGGAAGCGCACGACGTCGTCGAGCATGCGGGTGTCGGCGGGGTCGTCGGTGCGGTGCTCGTGCCGGCCGGTCGAATACAGCGTGTCGGGCGCGTCGGCGTGGGTGAGCACGGCGACGACCCCCGGCATGCCGAGTGCGGCACGGGCGTCGATCGCGCGGATGCGCGCGTGCGCGTGCGGGCTCGTCACGACGGCGAGATGCAGCAGCCCTCCCGTGCTGCGGGGTTCGCCGGGCTCGGGTCCCGCGCCGGCACCCGGCGGCGGCCCGTCGAGCGTGTACTCCTCGCGCCCGGTCACCACGCGCGCACCGGCCGGCGGCCGCGCCGAGCGGCCGGGCAGGGCTCCCGCCTCGGTGCTCGCGACGCCCTCGATCGCGTCGCGGATCGCGCGGTACCCCGTGCAGCGGCACAGGTTGCCCTTGAGCGCGCGCGGCAGGTCCTCGCGCTGGGCGTCGTCGAGCGCGCTCGCCGTGACGACGTAGCCCGCCGTGCAGAAGCCGCACTGGTAGCCGCCGGCGGCGAGGAAGGCCTCCTGCACCGGGTGCGGATCGTCGGGCGAGCCGAGGCCCGCGGCGGTCACGACCTCGCGGCCCTCGGCGCGATGCGCGGGCACGAGGCAGGAGTGCACCGGGTCGCCGTCGAGCAGCACCGTGCACGCACCGCAGTCGCCCGCGTCACAGCCCTTCTTGACGCTCGTGACCCCCGCTTCGCGCAGCAAGGTGCGCAGCACCTGCCCCGCGCGCGGCGTGACCTCGCGCTCCTGCCCGTCGACCGTGAGTCTCATGAGTCGGCCCCGCTCGAGCCGGGCGCGTCGGGCACGTCGCCCGCTCCGCTCGGGCCGGCCGTCGTCCCGCTCTCGCCGGCGAGCTCGGCGCGCAGCTGCTCCGCGAGGCGCGCGGTCATCGCGGCGCGCCAGTCGGGCGCGCCGTGCACGTCGTCGTACCAGGGCCCGGCGTCGGCGACGGCCTCGGCGAGGGCGTCCGGCTCGGGCGGCGAGGCGAAGCGCAGCACGCGCGGCCGCGGCGTGGATCCCGTGATCGTCAGCGCGACGGCGCCGTCCGCATCCCGGCGGCCCACGAGCAGGGCGGCGCTGCGCCCGCGCGGTGCGAGGCTCAGCTGCCGCACCGCGAACCGGGCGCCGAGGGCCGCGCCCGTCAGGTCGATCGCGCGCAGCACCTCGCCGCGGCGCAGGGTCGTGGTGCGCGGGCCGCGCACGAGGTCGGCGACCGGTTCGCGGCGCTCGCCGCCGTCGGGCCGCCAGATGACCGCCTCGCCGTCGAGCGCGGTCGCGAAGGCCGTCATCGCGCCCGCGGGCAGCGCCATGCAGACGTTGCCGCCGACCGTGGCGACCGCCTGGATCTTCCACGACATGAGCAGCGCGTCGGCGCACTCCCGCGCGAGCGCCGCGGCCGAGGGCGGGGCGGGCAGCTCGTGCAGCCGCGCGATCGGGCAGGTTGCGGCGAGACGCAGGCCGCCGCCGGGGAGGCTCTCGACGGGATCCCAACCGAGCCCGGTGAGGTCGACGAGCCCGGTGACGCCCCGCTGCGGCTCGGAGTAGAGCCAGGTGCCGCCGGCGAGGAGATGCTCGCCCGGACCGAGCGCGAGGTCGTCGCGCGTGCGGGCGACCCGCACGCTGCCGACCTCGATCAGATCCATGTCGAGAGAGTCAACATCACGCGCGTGTCCGCCGTGTAACGCCGCGGCGCCGCGTCCGTAGACTCGCGGGATGGCCGCTGCGCGCGACTCGGGCCCCGCCGAGCCCGACGACGACCTCGACGCGCTCACCTGGGCCGGCGACGAGGATCGCGCCCGGCGCGGGGTGCGCACCGCGCGCGAGGAGCGCGCCGGCCGGTTCGCGGCCGAGGAATCCGACCGGCCCGACGACGACGACCTCGACGACGACGACGAGCCCGAGCCCGCCGACGCCGACGCCGACGCGGCCGCGCCCGACCGCACGGGAGGACCGCGCGACGCGCAGCACGACCCCGGCGCGCTCGCGGCCGCCGCGGCTCCCGCGGGCGCCGCATCCCGCGCCCTGACGATCGCGTCCGCCCTCGTCTACCTCGCGCTCACCGTCGGCTGGATCCTCGCGGTGCAGCTCACCTCGGGCGGCACCGACGTGCTCTCGGCGCTGCTGTGGCAGTTCGGCGAGTTCCTCGCGATCGCTGCGCCGCCGCTGTGGTTCGTCGCCGTGCGGGTGCTCGTCCCCCCCGGTCGGCTGGGGGTCCGCGTCGCCTGGCTGCTGCTGGGCGCCGGGCTCCTGCTGCCGTGGCCGCTGCTGCCGGTGGTGCTGCCGTGACCCGCGCGCGCGTCGGCGCCCTCGTCGCGGCGCTGCTGTTCGCCGTCGGCTACGGGTGGATCCTCTTCGGCGCGATCTCGAACCTCGTCGCCCTGCCCGAGCTCTACCGCGCGCTCGGCATCCCCGAGACGACGCCGTGGGCGCTGCTCGTCGCCGGGGTCGCGCTGCCACCCGTGCTCTACGCGGGCGCGCTGCTGCTCGGCCGCCGGCGCGCGACCGTCGACCGCGTGATCCTGCTCGCGGTGGGCCTGGCCGCGGCGAGCGCGACCGCGATCTCGGGCGTCGCGATCGCGGCGGTGCTGCTGCGCTGAGCCGCTGCACTGAGCTGCTGCGCTGGGCGGGCGCGTCGGGAGCCCGCCGGGCTGTCGCTAGACTCGATCCGCCTTCCGCCGTGCGTGACGCCACCCGTGCGGCCCGCGAACGAATCCCGAGGAACTCCCCGTGGCCAAGCCGGTCGTGCTGATCGCCGAAGAACTCTCGCCCGCGACCGTCGAGGCCCTCGGGCCCGACTTCGACATCCGCTCGGTGGACGGCACCGACCGCCCCGCGCTGCTGGCGGCGCTCGGGGAGGCCGACGCCATCCTCATCCGCTCGGCGACCCGGATGGACGCCGAGGCGATCGGCGCGGGCGTCCATCTCAAGGTCATCGCGCGCGCCGGCGTCGGGCTCGACAACGTCGACATCCCGGCCGCGACCGAGGCCGGGGTCATGGTCGTCAACGCGCCGACCTCGAACATCATCAGCGCCGCCGAGCTGACGATCGGGCACATCCTGAGCCTCGCGCGGCGCATCCCGGCCGCGCACGCGAGCCTCACCGCCGGCCAGTGGAAGCGCTCGGCCTACACCGGCGTCGAGCTCTACGAGAAGACCGTCGGCATCATCGGACTCGGCCGCATCGGCGCGCTCATCGCGGCGCGCCTGCAGGCCTTCGGGGTCGACGTGGTCGCCTACGACCCCTACGTGACGGCGGCGCGCGCACAGCAGCTCGGGGTGCGGCTGCTGAGTCTCGACGAGCTGCTCGCGCAGAGCGACTTCGTCACGATCCACATGCCGAAGACGCCCGAGACGACGGGGATGATCGGCGCGGCGCAGCTCGCCGCGATGAAGCCGACCGCGTACGTCGTCAACGTCGCGCGCGGCGGGCTCATCGACGAGGCGGCCCTCGCCGCCGCGCTGCACGCGGGCACGATCGCGGGCGCCGGCATCGACGTCTTCACCTCCGAGCCGCCGACCGACGACGCCCTCACCTCGGCGCCCAACATCGTCGTCACCCCGCACCTCGGCGCCTCGACCGACGAGGCGCAGGAGAAGGCGGGCATCTCGGTCGCCCGCAGCGTCAAGCTCGCGCTCGAGGGCGAGCTCGTGCCCGACGCGGTCAACGTCGCCGGCGGTGCCATCGATCCGACGGTGCGCCCGGGGATCCCGCTCATGGAGAAGCTCGGCCAGATCTTCGCGGGCCTCGCCGACGACCCGATCGCGACGATCGACGTCGAGGTGCGCGGCGAGATCGCCGAGCTCGAGGTCGGGGTCCTCAAGCTCGCCGCGCTCAAGGGTGTGTTCACCCGCGTCGCGGAGCAGGTCTCCTACGTCAACGCGCCGTTGCTGGCGGAGCAGCGCGGCATCCAGGTGCGGTTGATCACCGACCCGGCCAGCGAGGAGTACCGCAACCTCCTGACCCTGCGCGGCACGACGAGCTCGGGCGCGAGCATCTCGGTCAGCGGCACGCTCACCGGCCCCAAGCAGGTGCAGAAGATCGTCGAGATCAACGGCTTCGACCTCGAGCTGCCGATGCCGCGCCACCTGCTGGTCATGATCTACACCGACCGGCCGGGCATCGTGGCCGTCTACGGGAAGGCCTTCGGCGACGCGAACATCAACATCGCGGGGATGCAGATCGCCCGTCAGACCGAGGGCGGGCTCGCGCTCAGCGTGCTCACGATCGACTCGCCCGCGCCGGAGGACCTGCTCGAGCGGGTCCGCGTGGAGATCGACGCCGTCGCCCTGCGTCCGATCGAGGTCGTCGAGGAGTGACGCTCCGCTGACGCGGGCGTCACCCGGCGGCGGCGTCCCGCGGACAGGGCGAAGCCCCGACCGCCGGGGCGATCGGGGCTCCCTTCCGGCTCGGGCGGTTACTCGACCGCGCCGGGGTCGGGGGTCGACGACGTGGAACGCTCGTTGACCTGCTCGCGGCCGTTGCCGTCCACGCGGCGCTCGGTGACCGTGGTCTGCCGGCGGCGCACGAGGAGCACGATGCCGATGATGGTGACCACCACGCCGGCACCCATCAGCAGGTAGCCGACGAGGTCGAGGTCGATCCAGTCGACCTGGAGGTTGAGCGCGAACGTCAGGATCGCGCCCACGACGAACAGGAAGATGCCGAGACCGATGCTCATGGCGGTGTCTCCTTTCGAGGCGGACCGGCGGATCGCGGTCCGGGGATCCACCCTTCCCCGACCGCACGTCGCGTCGGCACCGTTTTCCGGCGACGCCCACCGCACGGCCAGGAAGCACACAGGTTCCGCCCGTGGGCGGAACGGTGCGCGCCCGCCCGTGCCATGCCAGGCTGAGCGCGTGACCGACACCGAGCCCACCTCGCCCGCCGAGGGTTCCGCGACGGCCGCGCGCGGCGCCCTCGGGCGGATCGCCCTCATCCTCGCGCTCGTGATGCTCGCGCTGGGCCTCGTGACCCTGGCGGTCACGACGGTGCTCCCGCTGATCCTCTACCGCTCGGGCAGCAGCCTGGAGGGCGTGGGCCTCGCGCTGGCGGGCGTGGCGGTGGCGCGGGTCGTGCTGGCCCTCGTGCCGCTCGTGCTCGGCGTGATCGCCCTGGCGCGCCCGGCCTCGCCGCACGGTGCCGCGGGCATCGCGGTCGGGATCTCCGGCACGATCGTGCTCAGCGAACTGGTCGGGCTGCTCGCGGGGCCGCTGCTCGCGGGGATCCCGCTGGGCTGAGCGGCGTTCGGGGGCGAGCCGTGCCGCCGAGTCGAGCGCCGCTCGGCCGCGGAGCCGCCCGGGTCGGCGCGGTAGGCTGACCGGGCCGACGACGACCCCGAGGAGAGCCCGCGTGCGCACGATCGATCTCGCCGTGATCGGGGGCGACGGGATCGGCCCCGAAGTCACCACCGAGGCGCTGCGCGTGCTGCGCGCGGCGGTCGCCGACGAGGCCGAGGTGACCGCGACCGAGTACCCCTTCGGTGCCGAGCACTTCCTCGCCACCGGCCACGTGCTCGACGACGGCGATCTGGCGACGCTCGCGAAGCACGACGCGATCCTGTTCGGGGCCGTCGGGGGCGATCCGCGCGATCCCCGTCTGGCCGGCGGGCTCATCGAGCGAGGGCTGCTGCTCAAGCTGCGCTTCGCCTTCGACCACTACGTCAACCTGCGCCCCACGAAGCTGCACCCGAACGTCACGAGTCCGCTCGCCGCGCCGGGCGAGGTCGACTTCGTGGTGGTGCGCGAGGGCACCGAGGGCCCCTACGTCGGCAACGGCGGGAGCATCCGGGTCGGTACCCCGCACGAGATCGCCAACGAGGTGAGCGTCAACACCGCGCACGGCGTCGAGCGCGTCGTGCGCTACGCCTTCGAACTCGCCGAGCGGCGTCGCCGCAAGCTGACCCTCGTGCACAAGACCAACGTGCTGACCCACGCCGGCTCGCTCTGGCAGCGCACGGTCGAGGCGCAGGCGGCCGATCACCCCGAAGTGGCCTGGGACTACCTCCACGTCGACGCCGCGACGATCTTCCTCGTGACCGATCCGAGTAGATTCGACGTCATCGTCACCGACAACCTGTTCGGCGACATCCTCACCGATCTGGCCGGCGCCATCAGCGGCGGCATCGGACTGGCGGCCTCGGGCAACATCAACCCCGACGGCGCCTACCCCTCGATGTTCGAGCCCGTGCACGGATCGGCTCCCGACATCGCGGGGCAGCGGAAGGCCGATCCGACGGCCGCGATCCTCTCCACCGTCCTGCTGCTCGAGCACCTCGGCTACCCCGAGGCCGCCGCGCGGATCGAGACGGCGGTCGCCGAGGACCTCGCGGCTCGCGGGTCCGCCGCCCGCAGCACGCCCGAGACGGGCACCGCGATCGCCGAGCGCGTCGCGGCCGCCGCCCCGGTCTCCACCGACTGAGTCGACCGACTCCCTCCGCACGATCCGAGGACCCCATGCCCACCAACCTCCTCCCGATGGCCGCTCAGGACCTCACCTGGGCCGTCACCCCGCACGAGTCGCCCCGCCCCGAGGACGAGCTGTCGACGATCCTCGAGAAGCCGGGCTTCGGCGAGGTCTTCACCGACCACCTCGTCGACCTGTGCTGGTCAGCCGCCGGCGGCTGGCACCGCCCGCGGGTGCGGCCCTACGCGGCGCTCAGCCTCGACCCGGCCGCCGCGGTGCTGCACTACGCGCAGGAGATCTTCGAGGGGCTCAAGGCGTACCGCCACGCCGACGGCTCGATCTGGACCTTCCGCCCGGAGATGAACGCGCGCCGCATGCAGCGCTCCGCCGCGCGGCTCGCGCTGCCCGAGCTGCCGGAGGCGTACTTCCTCGACTCGTTGAAGCAGCTCATCGCCGTCGACGGGCGCTGGGTGCCCTCGGCGCCCGAGACGAGCCTGTACCTGCGACCGTTCATGTTCGCCAAGGAGGCCTTCCTCGGGGTGCGCCCCGCGAAGAAGGTCGAGTACGTGCTCATCGCGAGCCCGGCGGGCGCCTACTTCACCGGCGGCGTCGCCCCCGTGAAGATCTGGGTGTCGACGACCTTCACGCGCGCCGGCCACGGCGGGATGGGCGCGGCCAAGACCGGCGGCAACTACGCCTCCTCGCTCGTCGCCCAGCAGGAGGCCTACGACCACGGCTGCGCGCAGGTGCTCTTCCTCGACGCGCAGGAGGGCGTCTACCTCGAGGAGCTCGGCGGCATGAACGTCGTGCTCGTCACCAAGGACGGCCGGCTGCTCACGCCCGACTCCGACTCGATCCTCGAGGGGATCACGCTCGACTCCGTGCTGACCCTCGCGCGCGACCGCGGCCTCACGGTCGAGCAGCGTCGGGTGAGCCTCGCGGAGTGGAAGGACGGCGTCGCCTCCGGCGACATCGTCGAGGCCTTCGCCTGCGGCACCGCGGCGGTCATCACGCCGATCGGAGAGCTGCTGTGGGAGGGCGGATCGCTGCCGATCCCGACGCCCGAGGACAGCGTCGCGATGTCGCTGCGCGAGGAGCTCACCGGCATCCAGTACGGCCGCGTCGAGGACCGCCACGGCTGGATGACGCGGCTCGACGGCTGAGGGCGGCGACTGACGCGGCGCCGGACGCGGTCAGCGCCGCCGCCGTTCGCCCCGCCTTCGGCTCGCGGATCAGCCGCCGCCGGGTTCGGCCCCGAGGCTCGTCGCGAACGCGGCGATGAGCGCCGCCGCGCGGGCGAGGTGCTCGGCCGCGGTGTGGCCGGAGACCGTCTTCCGCGGCACGAGGGAGTGGTCGCCGTCGTCGAACCACTCGACGCGCACGCTCGCGCTGAGCGGGTAGCCCGCGACGTCCTCGGGGGAACCGAAGGGATCCCGCGTGCCCTGGCACACCAGCAGCGGCGCCGAGAGGTGCTCGAGGTGGGCGATGCGCGGCTGCTCGGGCTTCCCGGGCGGGTGCCACGGGTAGGAGATGACCGCGCCGCCGGCGGCGACGCCCTCGCGCCACAGTTCGTCGAGCACGAGGGTCGCGACGCGCCCGCCCATCGAGCGGCCGCCGATCAGCAGCGGGGTGCCCGCGCCGGTCGAGGCGCCGACCGCCGCGACGGCGGCGCGGTACTCGCCGACGAGGGTCTCCGCGCGCGGCGGCGGCTTCCGCGTGCCGCCGCGGCGGGCCGCCATGTAGCCGAACTCGAAGCGCGCGACGCGCAGGCCGGCGTCGGCGAGCGCGCGGGCGGTGCGCGTCATGTCGGCGGCGTCCATCGGCGCTCCCGCACCGTGGGCGAGCACCAGCACCGCACCGGAGGGCAGGGGATGCTCGGGATCGTCCCAGAGCAGGTCGGGTGCGTCGGGCATGCGCCCATCATGCGCGACACGGGGCGTGCGCGGGAGCCCGTGCCTCGCGCGGTAGTCCGGGCCGACGTGCAGCGGCACTAAACTCGACGGGTGCGTGTCGCCCGCTTCTCCCGCGCCGGGGGTGATCCCTCGTTCGGGATCGTCGACGACGAGGAGGTCGTCGTGCTCGCCGGCGACCCGATGTTCGCGGGCTTCCAGCCGACCGGCGAGCGGGTGCCGCTCGCCGACGTGCGGCTGCTCGCCCCCGTGATCCCGCGCTCCAAGGTGGTGTGCGTCGGCCTCAACTACGCGGAGCACCGCGCCGACATGGCCGCCAACGTCGACGCGCCCGAGAACCCGCTCATCTTCCTCAAGCCGAACACCGCGGTGATCGGGCCGGGCGATCCGATCCGCATCCCGCCCGTCGAGGGGCGCATCACCCACGAGAGCGAGCTCGTCGTCGTGATCGGGCGGATCGCGAAGCAGGTGTGCGCCGACGACTGGGCCGACTACGTCTTCGGCTACACCTGCGGCAACGACGTCTCGGCGCGCGACCAGATGTTCGCCGACGGCCAGTGGGCGCGCGCGAAGGGCTACGACACCTTCGCCCCGATCGGGCCGTGGATCGAGACCGAGCTCGATCCGACGAACCTCGAGATCTCGAGCACCGTCGACGGCGAGCCGCGTCGGCGCGGCAACTCCGCCGACCTCGTGCACAAGCTGCCCGAGCTGATCGCCTACATCTCCGACGTGTGGACGCTGCTGCCGGGCGACATCATCATGACCGGCACCCCCTCCGGCCTGGGCGGATTCCTCCCCGGCCAGACCGTCGACATCACGATCGAGGGCATCGGCACTCTCAGCAACCCCGCCGAGCTGCGCGACGATCCCGCGGCCGCCGAGTCCTGACGCCGACCCGGTGACCCCCGAGACGCCGCCGGGCGACCCCTCGCCCGCGGGCGACCACGCTCCCCGCCGCGCGGGCGCGATCGTGGGCGCTCTGCCGGGCCTCGCGGCGGCCGGGGCCGGGGCCGCGGTCGCCTGGGTCGTGCACCAGCTCGTGCCGGCGGTCCCGTGGCTCACCGCGGCGCTCGTGCTCGGCGTGATCGCCGGCTCGATCCCGCCGCTGCGCCCCGCGCTCGAGGGCGTGCTGCGGCCGGGGCTCGGCGTCGCGGCGCGCCGCCTGCTGCGGCTCGGGATCGTCGTACTGGGGCTCGGGCTCAGCCTGAGTGACATCGCGCGGCTGGGGTGGGTCGCGATCCTCGCGATCGTCGCCCTCGTGGCGGCGAGCTTCGCGATCACCTGGGGCCTGGCCCGGTTGCTGCGCCTGCCGGGCGACGAGCCGGTGCTGCTCGCGGCCGGCTTCTCGATCTGCGGGGTCTCGGCGATCGGGGCGATGAGCGCCGCGCGCCGCTCGCCCGAGCAGGATTCCGCCGCCCCGACGACGCTCGTGACCCTCTACGGCACCGCGGCGATCGTCGTGCTGCCCGCGCTCGCCGCGCTGCTCGGGCTCGACGCCGCGCAGTTCGGGCACTGGGTCGGCGCGAGCGTGCACGATGTCGGCCAGGTGGTCGCGACGGCGCAGACCGCCGGCGCCGCGGCGCTCGCCGTCGCGGTCGTCGTGAAGCTCACGCGCGTGCTGCTGCTCGCGCCGATGGTCGCGATCGCTTCGATCGGCACCCGCCGGGCCGACCGGCGCGCCCGCGCGGCGGAGGGCGACGCGGCGCCGGCCGGACCGCGGGTGCCGATCGTTCCGCTGTTCATCCTCGGCTTCGCGGCGCTCGTGCTCGTGCGCACCCTGCTCCCGGTGCCCGCGGCGGTGCTCGAGGCCGCGGGATTCGTGCAGTCCGCCCTGCTCGCGACCGCCCTCGCGGCGATCGGCGCCTCGCTGCGGCTCGAGCGGCTCGTGAGGTCGGGCCCGCGCGCGCTCGCGGTCGGCGCCCTGTCGTGGATCGCGATCCTCGCCCTCGCGCTGCCGATGGCGCTGTGGCTCTGAGCCGGCCCCCGACCTGATTCACTGATCCCGTGGCGGCACTGTTCGGACTCCTGAGCGCGGTGCTCTACGGCTCGAGCGACTTCTTCGGCGGTCTCGCCGCGCGACGAATCCCCGCGCTCGAGACCTCGCTCGTCGCCTTCGCGGGCGCCGCGGTGGTCGTGCTCGGCATCGCGGTCGTGGTGCCGCCCGAGTGGTCGAGCGCCGCGGTGATCTGCGGGGCGATCGCCGGGCTCTCGGGGGCGATCGGTCAGTGGGCCTTCTACGCGTGCCTCGCGATCGGCCCGATGAGCGTGCTCTCGCCGGCAGTCGCGATGATCTACGCGATCGTGCCGGCCGTCGTGGGTATCGCGGGCGGCGAGCGCTTCGCGCCGATCGGCTACGCGGCCCTCGTCGCGGTGGTCGTCGCCGCCGTGCTGCTGGCCGTGCCGCGCGGAGCCGGCGCGACCCGCATCGGCCCGCGCGCCCTGCTGCTCGGGCTCGTCGCGGGGCTCGGTTTCGCCGGCTGGGTCATCGCGATCGACGCGGCCCCCGACGACTCCGGCGTCGCGCCGGTGCTCGTCGACTACGGGGTCTCGCTCGTCGTCTACCTCGCGCTGCTCGTCGTCACGATGCTGCGTCGGCGCCGCTCCGCGCGCCGGGCCGGGCTCGACCCGGCCGCCTTCGGCCTCGTGCAGCTCGAGCGTCGCGGTGCCGGCTACGCCGCGATCGCCGGCCTACAGATGGGCGCCGCGAACGCGCTGCTCGCGACCGGCCTGCACCTGGGCGACCTCGCGATCGTCGGGGTGCTCAACGCCCTCTACCCGCTCGGCACGGTGCTGCTCGCCCTCGCGCTGCTGGGCGAGCGGCTCTCGCGCGTGCAGGTGCTCGGCATCGTGCTCGGGCTCGCCGCGGCGACGGTGCTCGTGCTGCGCTGAGCGCGGCGCGGGTGTGCGGCGCGGCGGTGCGCCGGCGGGGTGTGCGCGTCGCTGCTGCGATGAGCGCGGCGCCCGACCTCAGGCCGCGCCGTCGCCGAGCGCCGCGAGCGCGGAGCGCCGCTGCGCCTGCTCGACCGGATCGGGAACCGGCAGCGAGGCCAGCAGGCGCTGCGTGTAGGGGTGCTGCGGGCTCTGCAGCACCTGCTCGCTGCGACCCTCCTCGACGAGCTCGCCGCGGTAGAGCACGGCGATGCGGTCGGCGAGCAGGTCGACGACGGCGAGGTCGTGGCTGATGAACAGGCACGCGAAGCCGAAGCGCTCCTGCAGTTCGGAGAACAGCTCCAGCACGCGCGCCTGCACCGACACGTCGAGCGCGCTCGTCGGCTCGTCGGCGATGAGCAGCTCGGGGTCGAGCGCGAGGGCGCGCGCGAGGCTCGCGCGCTGCCGCTGGCCGCCCGAGAGCTCGTGCGGGTACCGGTCGCCGAAGGCGGCCGGCAGCTGCACCGCCTCGAGCAGCTCGTCGACGCGCTCGCGGGCCGAGCGCGGGTCCCGCGCGCGCCCGTGCACGACGAGCGGCTCGGCCACGCACTGCGCGATCGTCAGGAGGGGGTTGAAGCTCGTCGAGGGATCCTGGAACACGAAGCCGATGCGCGAGCGCAGCGGCCGGAACGCCCGCTCGCTCGTGCCGATCATCTCGTGGTCGAAGACGGTAAGCGAGCCCGAGGTGACCGGGGTGAGCCCCGCGATCGCGCGACCGATCGTCGTCTTGCCCGAGCCCGACTCGCCCACGAGGCCGACGACCTCGCCCGCCCGGATGCGCAGGTCCACGCCGTCGACGGCGCGGAACGCCGGGCGGGTGAAGCGCCCCGGGTACTCGATCACGAGGTTCTGGGCCCGCACCACGTCGGCGGTCTCGGGGGAGGGATCCGGCCGCCGCTGCGCCGAGGTGCGCGCCCCGACCCGCGGCACGGCGCCGAGCAGCTCGCGGGTGTACGCCTCGCGCGGTGCGGCGAAGATCTCGCCCACCGGCCCCTGCTCGATGAGGTGCCCGTCGAGCATGACGGCGACCCGGTCGGCGAGGTCGGCGACGACGCCCATGTTGTGGGTGATGAGCAGCACCGCGGTGCCGAACTCGTCGCGGATGCGCCGCAGCAGGTCGAGGATCTCGGCCTGCACCGTGACGTCGAGCGCGGTCGTCGGCTCGTCGGCGATGATCAGCTCGGGCTCGAGGGCGAGCGCCATCGCGATGACGACGCGCTGCTTCTGCCCGCCCGAGAACTGGTGCGGGTAGTGGTCGATGCGGCTCTCCGGCTCGGGGATGCCCACCCGGTCCAGGTAGTCGATGGCGATCCGGCGCGCCTCGGCCCGCGAGAGCCGGCGGTGGGCGCGCAGCCCCTCGGCGATCTGCCAGCCGACCGGGTACACCGGGTTGAGGGCCGCGGAGGGCTCCTGGAACACCATCGCCGCGTCGGTGCCGCGGACCCGCCGCAGCGCCGCGCCCGACAGCGGCACGACGTCGGTGCCGCGCAGCAGGATCGCGCCGCGCGTCGAGGCGGTCTCGGGCAGCAGCCCGATGATCGCGCGCGAGGTGACGGTCTTGCCGCTGCCGCTCTCGCCGACGACGGCGAGCACCTCGCCCGGCGCGACCGAGAGCGAGACGCCGTCGACGGCCGGCACGGTTCCGGCGTCGGTCGCGAAGTCGACGTGCAGGTCGCGGATCTCGACGACGTCGCTCATGCGCGCTCCCGATCCGCCGGGGCGTCGGCGTCGATCGCGCCGCCCGGCACCACCTCGATGTCGTCGTCGGCCGCCCCGTCGTCGCCCGCCGCGTCGGACGAGCGGCGCCGCGTGCGCAGCCGCGGGTCGGCGAGGTCGTTGAGGCTCTCGCCGATGAGGGTGAGCCCGAGCACGATGAGCACGATCGCGGCGCCGGGGAAGATCGAGGTCCACCAGATGCCGCTCGTGACGTCGCTGATCGAGCGGTTGAGGTCGTAGCCCCACTCGGCGGCCGAGGTGGGCTCGATGCCGAAGCCGAGGAAGCCGAGCGCCGCGAGGGTGAGGATCGCCTCCGAGGCGTTGAGCGTGAGGATGAGCGGCAGCGTGCGGGTCGAGTTGCGCAGCACGTGCCGGAACATCACGCGCCAGGTGCTCGCGCCGATGACCTTCGCGCTCTCGACGAAGGCCTCGGCCTTCACCCGCACCGCCTCGGCGCGGATCACCCGGAAGTACTGCGGGATGAACACGACCGTGATCGAGATGGCGGCCGCGAACACCCCGCCCACGAGGTTCGACTGCCCGTGGCTGATGACGATGGCCGCGACGATCGCGAGCAGCAGGGTCGGGAAGGCGTAGACCGCGTCGGCGATGACGACGAGCACGCGGTCGAGCCATCCGCCGAGGTATCCCGAGACGAGGCCCAGGAGCACGCCCGCGAAGATCGAGAGCACGATCGCGACGGCGATCACGAAGAAGGCGGTCTGCGATCCCCAGATCACGCGGGAGAGCACGTCGTAGCCGCCGACCGTGGTGCCGAAGGGATGCGCGAGGCTCGGGGGGTCCTGCGCGCCGAAGCTCACCCCGTCGTCGCCCTTGAGCTGGTTGAAGCCGTAGGGAGCCAGCAGCGGCGCGAAGATCGCGAGGATCGCGAAGACGCCGGTGATGACGAGGCCGGCCACGAGCATGCCGCGCTGCAGGCCGACGCTCTGGCGCACCTGGCGGATCACGGGGAGGCGGCCGAGCCGCGCGCGCACGCCCATCAGTACCTCACCCGCGGGTCGATGAGCGCCGCCGCGATGTCGACGAGGAAGTTGACGACCGCGACGATGACCGCGAGCAGCGCGACGATGCCCTGCACGGCGACGAAGTCGCGGGCCTGGAGGTACTGGGCCAGCTCGAAGCCGAGGCCCTTCCACTCGAAGGTCGTCTCGGTGAGCACCGCGCCGCCCAGCAGCAGCGCGACCTGCAGGCCGATGACGGTGATGATCGGGATGAGCGCGGGCTTCCAGGCGTGCCGGCGCACGAGGCGGTACTCGCTCACCCCGCGCGAGCGCGCGGCGTCGACGTAGGGCATCGCGAAGGTGCCGATGACGTTGGTGCGCACGAGGCGCAGGAAGATGCCCGCGGTGAGCAGGCCGAGCGCGATCGCCGGCAGCACCGCGTGCTGGAGCACGTCGCCGAGGATCGCCGGGTCGCCCAGCCGGATCGCGTCGATGAGGTAGACGCCGGTCGGGTTCTCGAGCCGGCCGAGCGCGATCTCGTTGCGCGGACCGGCGCGGCCCGAGGAGGGCAGCACGCCCAGCCATACGGCGAACACGAGCTTGAGCACGAGGCCGGCGAAGAACACCGGGGTCGCGTAGCAGAGGATCGCGAAGACGCGGAACACCGCGTCGGGCCAGCGGTCGCGGAAGTAGGCGGCGAGCATCCCGAGCGGGATGCCGACCGCGAACGCGACGAGCAGCGCGTAGAGAGCGAGCTCGAGGGTCGCGCCGCCGTAGCGGAACAGCACGTCGGTGACGAGCTGGTTGTCGGTGAGGGTGCGACCGAAGTCGCCGGTGAAGACGTGGCCGAGGTACTCGACGTACTGCACGATGAGCGGCCGGTCGTAGCCGGCCTCGTGGATGCGCTCGGCGAGCTGGTCGGCCGGCAGCCGGCCGCCGAGGGCCGCCGTGATCGGGTCGCCCGTCGTGCGCATGAAGAGGAACACGAGGGTGACGAGGATGAAGACCGTCGGGAAGATCAGCAGGAACCGCACGAGGATGTAGCGGCCCAGCGACCCTCCGGCGGGTCGGGGGCGCCGCCGCGGCGCCGACGGGGCGGCGGGTGCGGCGGGGACGGTGGCGGCGGTCATCGGGTCCAGTCTGACGCAGCGGCGGGCGCCGCGGGCGTCACGCGGTCGGGAGGGGCGGGTCGCCGCGGCGGCGGACCCAGCGGCGAGACGGGGCGGGGCGGCCCGCGCTGCGGACCGCCCCGACCGTTGTCTCAGCCCTTGACGACGGGCGCGTAGCGGAACTTGAACGAGGCGTCGAGCACGACACCGTTCACGTCCGCCCCGGCGACCGCGACCTGCGCGCCCTGCAGCAGCGGCAGGGTCGAGATCAGGTCGGACATCCGGTCCTGGATCTGCTCGATCTCCGCCTGGCGCGCCGATTCGTCGGTCTCGACCGCCTGCTGGCGGATGAGGTCCTGCACCTCGGCGTCGCTGAAGTGGTTCCCGAGGAAGTTGTCCTCCTGGAAGAACGGCGACAGGTAGTTGTCGGCGTCCGAGTAGTCCGGGAACCAACCCAGCTGGTAGATCGGGTAGACGTCGGTGGTGCGGTCCTTCGAGTACTGCACCCACTCGGTCGACTGCAGGTCGACGGTGAACAGGCCGTCGGCCTCCAGCTGGTCCTTCACCATCGCGTACTCGTCACCCGAGGACGGCCCGTAGTGGTCGTCGGAGTTGTACTGGATGGAGAGGGAGACCGGGGTCTGGATGCCGGCGTCGGCGAGGATCTTCGCCGCCTGGTCGGCGTCGGGGCCACCCGAGCCGTCGCCGTACTTGTCGAGGAACGGCTGGGTCGCGCCGAAGAACCCGTCGGGCACGACGGAGAACAGCGGCGTGTAGGTGCCCTTGTAGACCTGGTCGGCGATCGCCTGGCGGTCGAGCAGCGCGGCCATCGCCTGGCGCACGGCCTGTGCCTTGGCGGGGTCGGCCTCGGCGGTCTTCGCGCCGAAGGGCATGGTGTCGAAGTTGAACACCATGTAGCGGATCTCGCCGCCGGGGCCGTCGATGACCTGCACGTCGGAGTTGCCGGCGAGGTCGTCGAGGTCGGTCGGCGACAGGCTGCGGTACGCCACGTCGATGTCGCCCTCCTGCACGGCGAGCTTGAGGTTCGACGAGTCGGCGAAGACGGTCTGGATGACGGTCTTGTTCTCGGCGGCCGGCAGCAGGCCCGCGTAGTTGGGGTTGGGCTCGTACTGGATGGTGTTGTTGAAGTCGTACGAGGTGATCATGTACGGGCCGCCGAAGGCGTTCGCCGCGACGATGTCCTCGTCGGGGGTCACCGCGTCGGCCGAGAAGACCTCCTCGTCGACGATCGCGCCCGGGAAGCTCGTGAGGATGAGCGGGAAGATCTGGTCGTTCTCGGTCTTCAGGTGGAAGACGACCGTCGTGTCATCCGGCGTCTCGACGCTGTCGAGGTTGTAGAGCAGGCTCGACGCGCCGTTGGGGTCGGCGATCGCGATGTTGCGGTCGAAGCTGAACTTCACGTCGCTCGAGGTGAGGTCGTGGCCGTTGGCCCACTTGAGGCCCGCGGGCAGCGTGACGGTGTACTCGGTCGGGCTCGTGAACTCGGCCGTCTCGGCGAGGTCGGGGACGACCTCGGTCGAGTTGTAGTCGGTGTTCACCAGATAGGGGAACACCTGCGTCTGCACCGTGAGCGAGCCGTTGTCGTACGAGCCGGCCGGGTCGAGCGTCGTCACCTTGTCGGTCGTGCCGACCAGGATCGTGCCGTCCCAGTCGCCCCCGCCGGTGGAACCGCCGGTGGTGCAGCCCGCGAGCGCGAGCGCCGCGGCGGCGGCCCCGGCGGCGATCGCGAGAGCGCGCCGGGTGGTCGAAGCGGATGTCATTCCGTCTCCTCGTGTCGTGCCGCGCGCGTGCGCGGCGGTGAAGGGATTCCCCGAGATCGTCGCGGCACGCTCCCGCGCCCCGCATCTCCCCGAGAGGGTCAGTCTCACCCCGCTGCGGGGGGCGCGTCCAATCGCAGCCGTCATCGAGACCGAAGATTTACCAGACCGAGATGAGCCCCGCTCGCTCCGCGCGGGCCGGGATCCCGCCGGAACTAGACTCGCTGGCGATGTCGACCCAGGCCGTCTCCGCCCCGTTCTCGCCCGCCGAGGGTGCCGAGGTGCGCGTGCGCTTCTGCCCCTCGCCGACCGGCACCCCGCACGTCGGGATGGTGCGCACCGCCCTGTTCAACTGGGCCTACGCGCGGCACACCGGCGGCCGCATGGTGTTCCGCGTCGAGGACACCGACGCCGCCCGCGACAGCGAGCAGAGCTACCTCCAGCTCGTCGAGGCGCTGCGCTGGCTCGGGCTCGACTGGGACGAGGGCGTCGAGGTCGGCGGTCCGGACGGCCCCTACCGGCAGTCGGAGCGTGGCGAGATCTACCGCGAGGTGATCCAGAAGCTGCGCGAGGCGGGGCATCTCTACGAGAGCTTCGTGACGCCCGAGGAGATGGAGGCCCGCAACCGCGCGGCCGGCCGCGATCCCCGGCAGGGCTACGACAACTCGGATCGCGAGCTCACCGCCGCCCAGATCGCCGCCTACCGCGCCGAGGGGCGCGAGCCCTCCCTGCGCCTGCGGGTGCCCGAGGGCGACATGGCCTTCGACGACCTCATCCGCGGAGAGGTGAGCTTCCCGGCCGGCAGCACGAGCGACTTCGTCGTGGTGCGCCCGAACGGCGCCCCGCTCTACACGCTCGTCAACCCGGTCGACGACGCGCTCATGCGGGTCAACCACGTGCTGCGCGGCGAGGATCTGCTCTCCTCCACGCCGCGGCAGATCGCGCTCTGGGGGGCGCTCATCGAGGTCGGGCTCGCGACCGCGATCCCGCGGTTCGCGCACATGCCGCTCGTCTACGGCGAGGGCTCGAAGAAGCTCTCCAAGCGCGATCCCGAGTCCGACCTGTTCCTGCATCGCGAGGCGGGCTTCACGCCCGAGGGCCTGCTCAACTACCTGGCCCTGCTGGGCTGGTCGATCGCGCCGGATCGCGACGTGTTCAGCCGCGAGGAGATGACGGCGGCCTTCGACATCCGCGACGTCAACCCCAACCCGGCGCGCTTCGACCTCGCGAAGGCGGTCGCGATCAACGGCGACCACATCCGCGCGCTCGCACCGGAGGACTTCGCCGCGCGGATCGTGCCCTACCTCGGCGCACTCCCCGAGCGCGAGGGCCGAGCGGCCGAGCCGGCGCTCGTGGCCGACCCGCCGACGCCCACGCAGCGGGCGATCCTGCGCGAGGCGGCGCCGCTCGTGCAGGAGCGCGTCAACCTGCTCGGCGAGGCGCGCGGGATGCTCGGCTTCCTCTTCGTCGCCGACGAGGCGCTGCGCTTCGACGACGACGCGCTGCCCAAGCCCGCGGAGCGGGAGGAGGCGCTGCTCGTCCTCGAGGCGGGCGCCGCGGCGCTCGAGCAGCTCGGCGAGCCGGGCGCTCCTGACTTCGGCCACGCCGAGATCGAGCAGGCCCTGCGCGCGGCCCTCACCGCTCCCACGGAGGAGGGCGGGCGCGGGCTCAAGCCGCGCACGGCCTTCGGGGCGCTGCGCACGGCGGTCTCCGGGCGGCGGGTGAGCCCGCCGCTGTTCGAGTCGATGGAGATCCTCGGCAAGGCCTCGACGCTCGCCCGCATCGAGCGCTACCGCGCGGTGCTGCAGGGCTGAATACTCCTGAGAGCGGGCGGCCCTCAGGCGGCCGGCGGCATGCGCCGCACGTCCTGGCCCAGCGCCTCGGCGATCCGCGCCTGGGCACGTGGCGCGAGCAGCGCGAGGCCGACGGCGACGGCCGTGACGAGCGCGGCGATCACCAGGCCGAGCGGGCTCTCGTCGTGGCGGGCGGCGAACATCCCGTCGAGGTTGCGCAGCGCGCCGGTCGTCAGCACGAGGCCGACGTGCACGAGCGTGAAGAGCGCGAGGTAGCCGAGCGTCAGCAGGTGCACGCGCCGCGCGAGGGTCTCGCTCACGAGCCGCGCGATGCGGCCACCCGGACGCACGAGCGGCGAGAGCCGCAGACCGGTGAGGATCGCGAGCGGCGCCGCGAGGAACACGGTCGCCGCGTAGGAGAGCTGCTGCAGGCCGTTGTAGGCGACCCAGCCGTCGTGCTCGGGCCAGGCGAACGCGACGTACTCGACGAGCGCGGTGAGTGCGGACGGCACGATCTCGAGGCTCGTGGGCACGAGGCGCAGCCACTGCCCGGACGCGAACAGCAGCACGAGATAGGCGAGCCCGTTGAGCACCCAGAGGCTGTCGAGCACGAGGTGCCACCAGACGTGCACGCTCAGCCGGCGCGGCGGACGGTCGGCGGAGCGCGGGCCGAGCGTGCGGGTGACGAAGGCCGGGGGCCGGCGCCCGCGCCACACCCGCAGCCCCGAGACGGCGATCGGGGCCAGCAGCACCGCGTTGAGCGCGTGCGTGACGACGAGACCGAGCGAGAAGCCCTCGGGAGCGCCCGGCGGCGGGGCCATCACCGCGGGATGCGCCGCGAAGAAGGCGCTCGCGGCCGGGTCGGCGAGCAGCGCCCGCGCGCCGAGCACGGCCAGCACGGCGAGCCCCGCGGCGAGCGCCACGAGGAGGGCGACGACGGGCGCCCGGAGACCTCGCCGCATCACGACACCACCGTACCGGCGCTGCCGCAGCCGACGCGCGCGCCCAGGCGCCCTCGCGCTCAGCCGCCGACGACCTCGAGGGTCTGCCGGGCGATCTCGAGCTCCTCGTCGGTCGGGATCACGAGCGTGCGTGCCCGCGCCCCCTCCGCCGAGAGGTCGCGCGGTCCGCGCTCCGGGCCCCGGTTGCGGCCGGGGTCGAGCTCGAGCCCGAGCGCGGCGAGGCCGCCGACGATCCGGGTCCGCACCTCGGGGGAGTTCTCGCCGATCCCCGCGGTGAACACGAGCGCGTCGAGACCGCCGAGCGCGGCGGCGTAGCCGCCGACGTAGTGCCGCGCGCGGTGCGCCATGACGCCCAGCGCGAGTTCGGCGCGCTCGTCGCCCGCCTCGGCCGCCGCGACCACCTCGCGCATGTCGGCGTGGCCGCTGAGGCCCAGCAGCCCGCTGCGCCGGTTGAGCAGGGCGTCGAGCTCGTCGGCGCCGAGGCCCGCGACGCGCGCGAGGTGCAGCAGGGCGCCGGGGTCGACGTCGCCCGAGCGCGTTCCCATCACGAGACCCGCGAGCGGGGTGAGTCCCATCGAGGTGTCGATCGAGCGGCCGCCCGCGATGGCGCAGGCCGAGGCGCCGTTGCCGAGGTGCAGCACGACGAGCCGCAGGTCGGCGAGCGGGCGGCCGAGGAACCGCGCCGTCGCGCCGGCGACGTAGCGGTAGGAGGTGCCGTGGAACCCGTAGCGGCGCACCCCGTGCGCGCGGGCGAGATCCAGATCGAGGGCGTAGGTCGCGGCCTCGGGCGGGAGGGTGCGGTGGAAGGCGGTGTCGAAGACCGCCACCTGGGGAACGCCCGGCAGGGCGCGGCGCGCGGCGCGGATCCCGGCGAGCGCGGGCGGATTGTGCAGCGGCGCCAGCTCGGCGAGCTCCTCGATCGCGGCCTCCACGCCGTCGTCGACGAGGGTCGGCGCGTCGAAGCGCTCGCCGCCGTGCACGACGCGGTGTCCGACGGCGTCGATCGCGATCCCCGCGACGTCCGCGAGCATGCGCGCGAGGGCCGCGTCGTGGTCGGGCACCTCGGGGGCGCTGTCGCCGGACCCGGCCACGCCGATCCGGTCGATGAGACCCTCCGCGAGGATCTCCCCCGGCGCGCCCTCGGCGCCGCCCTCGGGCAGCGCGAGCACGCGGTACTTGAGCGAGGAGGAGCCCGCGTTGACGACGCCGACGTTCACGAGGCGGCCCCGTCGGGTGCCGCCGTCGCGGCAGCGGCGCCGCCCGCATCCGCCGAGCCCGTCGCGCTCGGGGCGGTCTCGCCCTGCGCCTGGATCGCCGTGATCGCGATCGTGTTGACGATGTCGCGCACGAGCGCCCCGCGGCTCAGGTCGTTGACCGGCTTCGCGAGGCCCTGCAGCACCGGCCCGATCGCCACCGCACCCGCCGAGCGCTGCACCGCCTTGTAGGTGTTGTTGCCCGTGTTGAGGTCGGGGAAGACGAACACGGTCGCGCGCCCCGCGACGTCGGAGCCCGGCATCTTGCTGCGGCCCACGTCGGGGTCGGCGGCCGCGTCGTACTGGATCGGCCCGGCGACCGGCAGCTCGGGCGCGCGCTCGCGCACGAGCGCGGTCGCGGCGCGCACCTTCTCGACCTCCGCGCCCGAGCCCGACTCCCCGGTCGAGTAGCTGAGCATCGCGACGCGCGGCTCGACGCCGAAGCGGCGCGCGGTCGCCGCGGAGCTGATCGCGATGTCGGCGAGCTGCTCGGCGGTCGGCTCGGGGATCACCGCGCAGTCGCCGTAGACGAGCACCCGGTCGGCGAGCGCCATGAGGAACACGCTCGAGACGACCGAGACGCCGGGGGAGGTCTTGATGGTCTCGAAGGAGGGGCGGATGGTGTGGGCCGTGGTGTGCGCGGCCCCCGAGACCATGCCGTCGGCGAGCCCGTCGTAGACCATCATCGTGCCGAAGTACGAGACGTCGAGCACCGTCTCGGCGGCGCGCTCGGGGGTCATGCCCTTGTGGGCGCGCAGGCGCTGGTACTCCTCGGCGAAGCGCGGGTGCAGCTCGGGGTCGTCGGTCGACAGCACCGCGGTGTCGCCGAGATCGACGCCGAGCTCGGCGGCGCGTGAGCGCACGGCGGCCTCGTCGCCGAGGATCGTGAGCCGGGCGATGCCGCGCTGCACGACGATGCCGGCGGCGCGCAGGATCCGGTCGTCGTCGCCCTCCGGCAGCACGATGTGCCGGCGGTCGGCGCGCGCCCGCTGCACGAGCGAGTGCTCGAAGCGCGCCGGGGTCATGACGTCGCTCGGCGCGAGCTTGAGGCGGCGCACCAGCTCGGGCCCGTCGACGTGCCGCTCGAACAGGCCGAGGGCGAGCGCGAGCTTCTGCGGTGAGTCGGCCGCGAGGCGGCTGTGCACGCGCGAGAGCCGCACGCTCGTGTCGAAGGTGCCGAGCTCGGTGCGCGCGACCGGCAGGTGGGTGTCGAGCCCGTCGAGCACGCCCGCGATCGCGGGCGCGACCGGGAACCCGCCGTTGAGCAGGATCCCGGCGAGCGAGGGGTAGGTCTGCGAGAGGTGCGCGACGACCGTGCCCACGAGCACGTCGGAACGGTCGCCCGGCACGACGACGACCGCGCCCTCGAGCAGGCGCGGCAGCACGTTCTCCAGGCTCATCGCGGCCACGACCGTGCCTGTCACCGGCCGCTCGAGCAGCTCGGCGTCACCGCGCAGCAGCTCGGCGTCGGTCGCGGCGAAGACGTCGCGCAGCAGCGGCGCCACGAGCACCGGATCCTCGGGGATCGCCCAGCCGCCCACGCCCTCCGGCAGCGTCCGCGTGAGAGCCTCGCGCACCGCGTCGACCGCGTCGGGCTCGACCCGGTTGGCGATGACCGCCGCCACCTCCGCATGCACGGCGTGCAGCTCGGCGACAGCGAGCGCGGCGGCCTCGGCGACGGCCTCCGGCGAGCGGGGGGCGTCGTCGTCCGGGCGCTGCCCGCGCACCACGGCCACCGCGGTCGCGGCGAGGTCGGCGGCGATGCGGCCGTTGACGCCCAGCTCGGTGGGGGATCCCACGTCGGTGTAGTCGCTGCCCATGATCACGACCGCGTCGCAGCGGCTCTCGATCGCGGCGAAGCGCTCGACGATGCGGGCGAGGGCGCCCTCGAGGTCGTCGTGCACCTCGGCGTAGCCGACGCCCACGCACTCGGCGTACTCGAGCTCGGCGCTCGCGCGCGACAGCAGCAGCTCGAGGATGTAGTCGTGGCTCTCGTCGCGCGCGATCGGCCGGAACACGCCGACCCGGTCGACGGTGCGGGTGAGCTCCTCGAGCAGGCCGAGCGCGACGGTCGACTTGCCGGTGCCGCCCTCGGCGGAGGTGACGTAGATGCGGGTCGTCACGGCTCAGCGCTCGCGCTGGCGGTGCTCGGCGCCGTAGACGGCCGCCTGGGTGCGCCGCTCCATGCCGAGCTTGGCGAGCAGGCCGGAGACATAGTTCTTCACGGTCTTCTCGGCCAGCTCGAGCCGCTCGCCGATCTGGCGGTTAGTGAGACCGTCGGCGATCAGCTCGAGCACCTGGCGCTCCCGGAGGGTCAGGTCGGGTTCGTCGGACCGCGACGCCGGCGCACCGACGGAGGCGCCGACCGAGGCGACCACCTTCGCGGCGAGCCCGCGCGGCAGCAGCGACTCGCCGCGCGCGACGCGGCGGATGCCCTCGAGCAGGTTCTGCCCGCGGATGTCCTTCAGCACGTAGCCGTCGGCGCCGGCGAGCACGGCCGAGGTGGCGGCCTCGTCGTCGTCGTAGGCGGTCAGCATGATGCAGCGCAGCTCGGGGTTGCTCGACTTGAGGGTGCGGCACAGGTCGATGCCGCTGCCGTCGGGCAGGCGCACGTCGAGCACGACGACCTCGGGCGAGGTCGCGGCGATGCGCGCGGGGGCGCGCCCGACCGAGTCGGCCTCGCCCACCACCTCGAGATCGCGCTCCGCGTCGATCAGCTCCGCAATGCCGCGTCGCACGATCTCGTGATCGTCCACCAGGAACACCCGGGTCATGTCGTGCCCTCCTCCTCGGCGATCTCCGCCGTCCACCGTGCGCGGGTGCCCCCGTCGTCGCGGGCCTCGAGCGTGAAATCCCCGCCGTGGGCGAGGGCGCGCTCGCGCAGGTTCGCGAGGCCGCTCGCGCGGGCGACCCCCGGATCCACGCCCACCCCGTCGTCGTCGACGGTCACCGCGAGCCGGTCGCCCTCGATCGCGAGCGCGAGCTCGACCTCGGAGGCGGCCGCGTGCCGCGCCACGTTGGCGAGGGTCTCGCGCACGACGGCGACGACGTCGTCGGCGAGGGCGCCCGTGGCGTGCAGGTCGATCGGGCCGGCGAAGCTCACCCGCGGGCGCAGCCCCAGCGCCGGGGTCGACTCGGCGACCACGTCGAGCACCCGTCGGCGCAGCGACGCTCCCTCGCCCCGGTCGTCGTGCGCGAGGGCGAAGATCGCGGTGCGGATCTCGGCGATCGCCGCGTCGATGGCCTCCACCTGGGCGTGCACCGACTCGCGCACCTCGGGGTGGCGGGAGGCGACGGCCTGCAACGCGAGCCCCGAGCCGAACAGCCGCTGGATCACGTGGTCGTGCAGGTCGCGCGCGATCCGGCTGCGATCGTCGATGATCCGCAGCCGCTCGCGGTCGGCGCGCGCCCGGCTCAGCTCGATCGCGACGCCGGCCTGGCTCGCGAAGTCGGAGGCCATCTCGAGCTCGGCGGCGTCGAACCGCGCCGCGCCGACGGCGCGCGAGACGAGCAGCACGCCGAGCTGCTCCTCGGCGGCGCGTAAGGGCAGCGCGATCGTCGGCCCGAGCGGGGCGGCGCCCTCCACGGGGATGCCGGGCTGCGATCCGTCGGAGGCGGCCAGCATGCCGGTCGACAGCGCCCGCTCGGCGAGGGTCCCTGCGCGGGCGAAGCTGCGCCCGACGAGATCGGCGCCTCCCTCGCCGCGCGCGATCTCGACCCGCAGCGTCGGATCCTGCTCGGCGAGGGCGGCGGCGGGGTCGTCGGGCACGACCACCGCGATGAGGTCGGCGCCGACGACGGCCGCGAGCCGCTCGGCGATCACCGCGAGGGCGTTGTCGTCGGCGCCGGAGAGCAGCGCCTGGGTCACCTCGGCGAGCGCGACGCTCCAGCGCTCGCGGCGCAGGGTCGCGTCGTAGAGGCGGGCGTTCTCGATCGCGATGCCGGCGCTCGCGGCGAGCGAGGAGACGAGCTCCTCGTCCTCCGCGGTGAACGCACCCGCGCGGGGGTTGGCGAGGTAGAGGTTGCCGAAGACCTCGTCGCGCACCCGGATCGGCACGCCGAGGAAGGCGTCCATCGCCGGGTGGGCGGCGGGGAACCCGGCCGAACGGGGATCCTCGCCCAGGTGCGCGAGCCGGATCGGCGCAGCGGTGTCGATCACCGCGCCCAGCAGGCCCAGCCCGCGCGGCGGGGGCCCGATCCGCGCGACCTCGGCGTCGGGGATGCCGACGTGGAGGAACCGCTCGAGCCCGCCGTCGGGGGAGATGACCCCGAGGGCGCCGTATTCGGCGTCGACGAGCTCGACCGCCGCCTCGGCGATGCGGTGCAGCACCTGATCGAGGTCGAGCTGTTCGACGATGACCCGGTTCGCCCGCAGCAGGTGGCGCAGCCGACCCTGCGTGCGCAGCACCTTCTCGGCGTGCGCGACGAGGTCGTGGAGCGTGTCCTCGAGTTCGGAGCGCGGAGCATCCGGGAACGCGAGGCGGTCGTCCTCGGGCACGGTGGCTCTCCCTCCCCGGCGATTGTACGGGCGCCCCTCGTGCCGCGGCGGGACCTTCGCCCCTGATCCCGCCCCGCCCCGCCGCCGAGGATCGGAGCACCCGAGGGAGGGATCGTCCATGGCTCGTCGCTATCTCGTGGGCGTCGACGGCTCCGCCCCGAGCCTCGCGGCGCTCGACTGGGCGCTGCGCCGCGCCCGGCAGAGTTCCGCGCCGCTCGTGCTCGTGCACGTGACCGAGGGCGCCGACGCCCCGCACGAGGGGCCGGCGCGCTCGGCCGAAGCCGGCCGCGCGCTGCTCGACGGCGAACTCGAGCGGGTGCGCGCCCTCGGTGTCGAGGTGAGCGCGACGCAGCCCGAGGGCTCGCTCGCCTGGGCCCTCGGCGACCTGGCCGAACCCGACGACGTCGTCGTCGTGGGCACCCACAAGACCGGGTACCTCCACGGCCGCGTGCTCGGCTCGCGCAGCGTGCAGATCGCGCTCGCCGTGCGCGCGAGCGTCGTCGCCGTGCCCGAGGTCGACCTCCGCTTCCGCCGCGGCATCGTCGCGGGCGTCGACCGGTTGGAGACCGCGGGCGAGATCGGCCGCGCCGCGGCGGAGGAGGCCCAGGCGCGCGGCGAGGAGCTCACCCTGCTCGAGGCGGTGCCGAACTCCGCGGTGCGCCGCGACGAACTGCCGATCGCGCGCGCGGCGCAGGAGGCCGCGCGCGCGGCGCCCGGGCTCGTGATCCGGTCGCGGGTCTCGACCCGACCCCCCGCGGAGGCGCTGCTCGACGCGGCCCGCGACAAGGCCCTGCTCGTGCTCGGACCGGGCTCGCTCGACGCGACGCGATCGCCGATCGGCTCGGTGCTGCACGATGTGCTGCTGAACGTGACGGCGCCCGTGCTCGTCGTGCGCCCCTCGGGCGCGCTCGTGGCGGCGCCCGCCGGGGAGGGGGCCGCGTCGTGGCGGGCGAGCTGACGGGCGACCTCACGGTCGAGGAGTGCTGGGCGCGGCTCGGCGAGCGCGGCGTCGGCCGGCTCGCGGTCGTCGCCGACGACGGCATCCTCATCACCCCGATCGACTACCTCGTGCACGAGGGGGCGCTCTACTTCCGCAGCGCCCCGGGCGACAAGCTCGCGGCTCTCGCGGTGCGCCCGGAGGTCGCGCTCGAGGCGGAGGGCCACGCCGGGCACCGCCGCTGGACCGTGCTCGTCAGCGGCCTCGCGCGCCGCCTCGACGCCGACGACGAGATCGCGGCCTCGGGCGTGGCCGAACTGCGCACGACCGTCGCCGGCGAGCGCGACAACTTCGTGCGGATCGACGCGCGCCGGGTGACCGGGCGGCGCTTCGTCGAGCGCGGCGCTCTCTAGGCGCGGGCCTCGGCGCAGGCGCGCCCTCGGGGAGCGCGGGCCTCGGGTCGACGCGGGCCGCAGGCGGACGCGAGCCTCAGGCGAACGCGGGCAGCGCGAGCGCGACCGCGGGGCCGGCGAGCAGCCCGGCGGCCGCGAGCACGAGCCCGGTCCGCGCGAGGCGCGGCAGCGGCCGGGGGGCGCGCAGCCGGCCGGAACGCTCGGCGACGAGCGCGCTCGTGACCCCGGTCTCGGCCACGCGCACACCCACCCGGTCGACGGCGCGGGCGAGGGCGTCCGCGCCCGCGCGGCGCGCGGCCTGGTCGTCGGCGACCATCTCCACGAGCGCCGCGACCCGTGCCTCCGCGAGCGCGGCGATCGGGAAGCCCAACAGTGCGGCGCGCCACGCGCGGAACGCGGTGAGCACGAGGTCGTGGCGCTGCGCCACGTGCGCGCCTTCGTGGGCGACGACCGCGTCGAGCTCGTCGGGGGCGAGGGCGTCGACGAGGCCCCGCGAGAGCACCGTCACGCTGCCGAGGCCGCGCGGCAGGCAGTAGGCCAGCGGCGCCCGCTCGTCGAGGAGCCGGGTGTCGCGGCGGGCGGGGTCGGGAGTGGAGAGCACCGTCAGCAGCGCGTGGTGACGTCGACGCTGGGCGGCGATGCGGATCCCGGTGCTCGCGACGTGGGCCGCGAGGTAGCCCGCGAGCGCGGCGGTCGCGGTCAGCGCGAGCACCGAGCTCGGCGGCAGTTCGAGCCGACCCGCGCGCAGACCCTGCGCGAGCGCGCCGAGGGCCGCGGGGGCCGAGGCGCCGAGCGGCGCGAGCCCGGCCAGCAGCGGCGCGCCGAGGATCGCGAGCACCCCGGCGAGGGCGACCGCCTGCCACAGCACGAGGGCGGTGGCCGGCGCGCGCGTCGTCCACCGGGCGCGGGCGAGCAGCACCGGCACGGGCCCGGCGAGCGCGAGCGCGAGCGCCGCGAGGGCGCCGGCCGCGAGCAGCACGGGCTCAGCCGTTCCCGAGCAGGCGGCGCAGCGCGGCGCGGTCGTCGGCGGTGACCCCGCCCACGAACCTCTCGAGAACCGCCTGCCGGTCGGCGCCGTCGCCGAGCACCTGGTGCATGAGCTCGGCGCGATGCTCGGCGCGGCTCGCGACGGCGCGGTAGCGGTGCGGCCGCGCGGCCCGGTCGGTGCGCACGAGGCCCTTGCGCTCGAGCCGCCCGAGCACGGTCAGCACGGTGGTCGGGGCGAGTTCGCGCTCGGGCATGAGGTCGAGGATCTGGTAGGCCGACAGCGGATCCGCCGAGTCCCAGACGATCTGCATGACGGCCGACTCGAGGTCGCCGAGGGTCGACGGGGTGCGGGCCATGGAGGCATTCTACGGCGGATCGAACTAATTCGACCGTCTGTCGAACTAGTTCTACAGATCGTAGAAATCGGCGTAGGCTCGGCACGGGAGCCCGAATCGGCGCCTCGCGAGGCCGACGAGGCCTCCGTCGCAGGGCGGGGGACCTTCGACCCTGAGACCGGCGGACGCGGTCCGGGATCCTCGGAACCGATCGGCGCCCGAGACCGCGCGCCGCACAGAAGGAGACCCCACGATGGATCCGCTCGAGATCGCCCGGTGGCAGTTCGGCATCACGACCGTCTACCACTTCCTGATGGTTCCGCTGACCCTCGGCCTCGGTGCCGTGGTCGTGTACCTGCAGACCCGGTGGAACCGCACCGGCGACGAGCGGTACCTCCGCATGACCAAGTTCTGGGGCAAGCTCTACCTGATCAACTTCATCATGGGCGTGGCCACGGGCATCGTCCAGGAGTTCCAGTTCGGCATGGCCTGGAGCGAGTACTCCCGCTTCGTCGGCGACGTCTTCGGGGCGCCGCTCGCGATGGAGGGTCTGCTCGCCTTCTTCGTCGAGTCGACGTTCCTGGGCCTGTGGATCTTCGGCTGGGGCCGGTTGCCCAAGGCGATCCACACCGCGACCCTCTGGCTCGCCGTCATCGGCAGCTGGATTTCCGCGTTCTTCATCATCGCCGCCAACTCGTGGATGCAGCACCCGGTCGGCGTGGAGCTGGTCGACGGGCGCCCGCAGCTCGTCGACATCTGGGCCGTCGTCACGAACAACACCGCGATCGCCGCCTACACCCACGTGCTCGTCACCGCGGTGGCGGTGGCCGGCGGATTCCTGCTCGGCATCGCGTGGTACCAGCTGTGGCGGCGGCGCAGGGACGGCATCGACACCGTCGACGCGTCGGGCCGCGTGGTCGTGGGCGAGGCGCCGGAGATCCCCGGGCGCGACAAGCTCGACCACTCGGTGTGGCTGAAGAGCCTGCGCATCGGCGCGATCATCGCGATCCTCGGATTCGCCGGCACCGCCGTCACGGGCGACCTGCAGGCCAAGCTGATGTTCCAGCAGCAGCCCATGAAGATGGCCGCCGCGGAGGCCGCGTGCGAGACCGGGTCGAGCTTCTCGATCCTCGCCTTCGGCGACCTCACGGCGAGCGACTGCTCGAGCGTCGTGACCGTGCTGCAGGTGCCGGGCGTGCTCGGCTACCTCGCCAACGGCGACGTCAACCAGACCGTGCAGGGCGTCGACGACCTCGTGCCGCAGTACGAGGAGAAGTACGGCACGACGCTGCCCGAGGGCGCGATCTACGGCGACCGCTCGGGTCAGACCATCGACTACGTGCCGCTCATGTACGTCACGTACTGGGGCTTCCGCATCATGATCGGATTCGGCGCCCTCGCCGCGTTCGCCGCCGCGGTCGCGCTGTGGCTGACCCGCAAGGGCACCGTGCCGGCGAACGTGTGGATCATGCGCCTCGCGATCTTCGGGATCCTCGCGCCCTTCGGCGCGGCCGCCGCCGGCTGGATCTTCACCGAGATGGGCCGCCAGCCCTTCGTCGTCGCCCCCAACCCGACTCCGGGCGGGATCGACGGGGTGTACATGTTCACGGCGGCGGCGGTGTCGCCGGGCGTGACGGCGGGGGAACTGCTGTTCTCGGCGATCACCCTGACGCTCGTCTATCTGGCGCTGCTCGTCGTCGAGGTCTACCTCCTGGTGCGCTTCGTGCGCGGCGGCGTGGTCTCGGCGATGCCCGAGCTCGCGGCGAAGGACGACGACCGCTCCGACGACGACCGCGACGTGCTCGCCTTCGCCTACTGATCCCCCAGCGCTGAGAAGGAAGAAGACACTCCCATGGACGTCCTGCCCACCGTCTGGTTCATCGCCGTCGCGGCGCTCTGGATCGGCTACCTCATCCTCGAGGGCTTCGACCTCGGGGTCGGCATGCACATGCTGGTGAGCGCGCGCGGCTCCGCCGCGGAGCGCGAGGGTCAGCGCCGGGTCATGCTCAACACCATCGGCCCGGTCTGGGACGGGAACGAGGTGTGGCTGCTCGTCGCGGGCGCCGGCATCTTCGCCGCCTTCCCGCTGTGGTACGCCTCACTGTTCTCGGCGCTCTACATCCCGCTCACGCTCGTGCTCGTCGGCCTGATCTTCCGGGCCGTCGCGATCGAGTACCGCGGCAAGCACCCCGGTGCGCGCTGGGGCCGCTTCTGGGACTGGGCGATCGGCCTGGGCTCGTTCGTCGTCGCCTTCGGCATCGGGGCGGGCCTCGCGCTCACGACGACCGGCCTGCCGATCGACGCGAACGGCGACCGGGTCGGCGGCCCCTTCGCCTGGCTCACCTGGCAGGCCGTGCTCGGCGGCCTCGCGGTCGTCGGCTTCGCGCTCGTGCACTCGGCGGCGTTCCTCGCGCTCAAGACCACCGGCCCGGTGCGCGAGCGGATGGGCGCCTTCGTCACGAAGGCGGCGCCGGTGGCGCTGCTGCCGATCGTCGCCTGGGTGCTGCTGATCCAGTTCACGACCGGCAACGTCGCGTCGTGGCTGCTCGTGGTCGGCGCGGTCGTCGCGATCGTGCTCGGCTACGTGGCGGCGCTGCGGCGCCGCGAGGGGCGGGCCTTCCTGGGGATCGCGGTCTTCGTCGCGCTCGGCGCGGCGGCGATCTTCACGGCGGTCTACCCGGTCGTGCTCCCCTCGAGCCTCGACCCGGCGTTCAGCCTCACGGTGAGCCGCGAGATGGCCGCGACCGGAGCCGCCGTCTACGCCGGCAACAGCGACTACACCCTCGGCGTCATGACGGTCGTGACCGCGGTCGCCCTGCCGGTCGTGCTCGTCTACCAGGTGTGGAGCTACTGGGTGTTCCGCAAGCGCCTCGGCGCGGAGAACCTCCCGGCCGTCCACGACATCGTGCCCGCGGTGCGGGGCTGACGGGAGCGATGACCCCATGACCGGATCCGCCACGGTCGACCCCGCGGCCCAGGCCGCGCCGCGCTCGCCCCGACTCCGCACCCGCGGGGCCGGGGGAGCCGGCGCCGGCCGGGGCCGCGGGCCGCTGCCCGCCGAGCTCGGGCCGAACGGGCTGCGCACCCTCGCGGCCGTCGGGCTGCTCGCGGCCCTGCGGGCCCTCGCGCTCGTGGTGCTCGCCGAGGCCCTCGCGACCTCCGTCGTCGCGCTCGCCACGGGATCCGAGGCGTGGCGCGCGGCGCTCGCCTGGGGCGCGGGGGCGGCGCTCGTGCGCGGCCTCGGCTCCTGGGCGGTCGGCGTCGTCGCCGCCCGCGGGGCGGCCGCCGCCCGCTCGGCCGAGCGCACCCGTCTGCTCGCGCGCATCGCCGCCGGCCCGCGCGACGCCGGCACCGGCGAGGCCGCGGTGCTGGCGAGCTCCGGCCTCGACGCGCTCGACGAGTACTTCGGGGCCGTGATCCCCGCCGCGGTCTCCGCCGCGGTCGTGCCGGCCGTGCTCGGGGCCCGGATCCTGTTCGCGGACTGGGTGAGCGCCGCGATCCTCGCGATCACGATCCCGCTCGTGCCGCTGTTCCTCGCCCTCATCGGCCGCCACACCCAGCAGCGCGCCGACGAGGCGCAGGGCGCCCTCGCGCGCCTCTCCGACCAGCTCGTCGAGCTCGCCCGCGGCCTTCCCGTGCTCGTGGGCCTCGGCCGGCTCGCCGAGCAGCGCGACGCGCTCGCGGGGATCCAGTCCCGCCTGCGCGCGCGCACCCGCGGCACCCTGCGCACGGCCTTCCTCTCCGCGCTCGCGCTCGAGCTGGTGGCGACCCTCTCGGTCGCGGTCGTCGCGGTCTTCCTCGGGATCCGGCTGCTCGACGGCTCGGTGACGCTGCAGATCGCGCTCGCGGTGCTCGTGCTCGCCCCGGAGTGCTTCACGGCGCTGCGTGAGCTCGGCACCGCGTACCACTCCGCGCAGGACGGCCTCGCCGCTCTGCGTCGTGCTCGCGAGCTCGGCGAGGCCCCGGCCGCCGACCCGCTGGGTGCGCACGCGGAGGGGGCGAGCCTGCGCGTGCGCGGCCTCACCCTGCGCTACCCCGACGCGGAGCGCCCGACGATCGAGGACCTCGTGCTCGACCTCGCGCGCGGCGAGACGGTCGCGCTCGTCGCCCCGAGCGGCGGCGGCAAGTCGACCGTGGTCGCGGCGCTCGCCGACGCGCTGCCGGCCGGCGTCGAGCTGCAGGGCAGCGTCGAGGGGCTCGACCCCGCCCGCCGTGCGACGGTGCTGCAGGCGCCCGCGCTGTTCCACGACTCGGTGCGGGCGGAGCTGGTCGCGGCGGCGCGGGCCGGGTTCGGCGCGGGTCGCGCGGAACCCGGGGGTCGCGCCGACGCCGGCCCCGCCGACGCCGGCCTGGGCGACGCCGAGATCGCGGCCGAGGCGATGATCGCCGAGCTCGGCCTCGACGCGGTCGCCCACGCGCACCCCTCCGAGCTGAGCCCCGGCGAACTGCGGCGTGCCGCCGTCGGCCGCGCCCTGCTGCGGGTCGACGCGGGCGCCGACCTCCTACTGCTCGACGAGCCGACCGCGCACCTCGACCCGGCGAACGCCGAGCGGGTGCGGGCGGCGATCCGCGCGCGGGCGCCGCGGGCCGCGATCCTGCTCGTCTCCCACGAGTCGGCGACGCTCGCGCTCGCCGACCGGCTCGTGCTGCTCGGGGAGCCCAAGCCGCTCGGAGCGCTCGCGCTCGCCGGGCCCGGCGGCCGCACGCACCCGACGCCGGTGCCGACGCCCGAGCGCCCCGCCCGCGCGGCCTCCGACCCCTACGCGGTGGCCGAAGGCGAACCGGCCGTCCGCCGCGTGCTCGCCGCCCTGGTCGCCCCCGCACGCGGGCGCTGGCTCCTCGCGGTGATGCTGGGCACCCTCGCGACCGGTCTCGGCCTCGCGCTCTCGGCCGTGTCGGGCTGGCTCATCGTGCGCGCGAGCGAGCAGCCCGCGATCATGTACCTGCTCGTCGCGATCGTCGGTGTGCGGTTCTTCGGGCTCGGCCGTTCGGTCGCCCGCTACGCCGAGCGTCTCGTCGCCCACGACGCCGTGTTCGCCGCGCTCGACGCGCTGCGGCTGCGGCTCTGGGGGCGGCTCGCCGCCCGCGGCGCGGCGGAACGGCGCCTGCTCGCGCCGGGTGCCGCGGTCGAGCTGCTCGTCACGCGCCTCGACCAGCTGCGCGACCTCGCGCCGCGCGTGCTGACGCCGCTCGCGAGCGGCGCGCTCTCGGTGCTCGGCATCGCGATCGCGATCGCCCTCATCGCCCCGCCCGCGGCCGGGGTGACCCTCGTCGCCCTCGCGCTCGGGGCCATCGGCGCGCCGATCGCCGCCCGGCTCGCGGCGTCGGCCGCGCACCACGTGCGCGGCGACGCGCAGGCCGAGCTCGCCCGCCGGATCGCGGGTCTCGAGGCCGCCGCGGCGGAACTGCGGGGGTCGGGCCTCACCGCCGGCGCCCTCGGCGAGCTCGGCGAGGTGGATGCGCGCCTCGTCCGCGCCGACCGGCGCGCGGCCTGGGCCGCCGGCCTGGGCGGCGCTCTCGTCGCCCTCGCCACGGGGGCCGGGGCCGTCGCGGTGCCGGCCGCGATCGCGGCCTCCGGGAGCGCCGCCGGAGTGGGCGCCGCCGCGGCGGCGGCCGCCGCGCTGCTGCTGCTCGCCTCCGCAGACCCGCTCGTGGCGATCGTGACCGCCGCCCTGCGGCTGCCCGCCCTGCGGTCGGCGGCGCGCGCCCTCGCACCGCTCGTGCGGCCCGAGGCGCCCTCCGAGCGGGGCGGTCTCTCCGCTCCGACCCGGATGGTCGAACTCGAGCTCGACCGCCTCGCGCTGCGCTGGCCGGGCGCCGCCGACCTCGCGGTGCCGCCGGTCTCGGCGCGCGTCCGCGCGGGGGAGTGGCTGGTCGTCACCGGCCCCTCGGGATCGGGCAAGTCGACCCTGCTCACCCACCTGCTGGGCGGGCTCGAGGCCGAGTCGGGGCGGACCCGCGTCAACGGGCGGGATGCGCGCGAGATCCACCTCGACTCCTGGCGCCGCCGGGTGGCCTGGTGCCCGCAGGAGGCGCACGTGTTCGACTCCACCCTGCGCGGCAACCTGCTGATCGGCCGGCGTCGCGCCCGTGCCGGTGACGCGCCGGTCAGCGACGGCGACCTCGAGGACGTGTTGCGGCGCGTCGGGCTCGGCCGGGTGCTCGAGCGTTCGGCCGCCGGGCTCGACACCCGCGTCGGCCCGCGCGGCAGCGCCCTCTCGGGCGGAGAGCGCCAGCGCCTCGCCGTCGCTCGCGCGCTGCTCGCCGACGCGCAGATCCTGCTGCTCGACGAGCCGACCGCGCACCTCGACGCGCCGTCCGCGCGCGCTCTGCTCGACGACCTGCGCGCGGCGACCGCCGACCGCATCGTCGTGCTGGTCACCCACCGCGACGACGACCCGCGGCCCGACGACCCGCGGCTCGATCTCGGGGTCGCGACCCGCGCGGCCGACGCCGGCGAGCACGGGGCCGACCGGATCGCGACCTCCGGCGACGCCGGTGCCCGCCCCCGGCGCGAGGCGCCCGTGGCCGCGGGAGCCGGCGCGGCGATGCGCTAAGGTAGGGGGTCGGCCCGGCGCTGCTCGGGCCCCCGCGCCCGCTCTCCGAGCGGACCGGTGGGGTATGGTGTAATTGGCAACACGGCTGATTCTGGTTCAGTTGTTCTTGGTTCGAGTCCAGGTACCCCAGCCATCCGCGGCGTGATCATCCCGCCGCTTCTCGATCGGGTCGCCGGCGGCGACCGGGTAGCCGCGCCCCTCGCTAGCATCGAGGCGATGAGCGACACGACAGCCCCCCTCGACCGGCGGCGTCCGCGCCACATCCTCTCCCTGATCCTCGTCGGCGTCATCGGCGGGGTGCTCTCGGGCGCGTTCGGCGTCGGCGGCGGCATCGTCATGGTGCCGCTGTTCATGTGGCTGACGGGCCTGGATCAGCGGCGCGCCTCCGCGACCTCGCTCGTCGCGATCGTGCCGACCGCGATCGCCGGCAGCATCAGCTATCTCGTCAACGGCGAGGTCGACGTGCTGGCCGCGCTCATCATCGCGGCGGGCGGCATCGGGGGATCGTTCATCGGCACCCGGCTGCTCAAGTCGCTGCCGCTGGGCTGGCTGCGCTGGCTCTTCATCGCGCTCATGGTGCTCGTCGCGGTGCGCCTGTTCTTCGAGGTGCCGGGGCGCGACGGCGAGCTGGTGCTCTCGGTCGGCACGGTGTTCGCGCTGCTCGCGGTCGGCCTCGTCATGGGCGTGGCCTCGGGCCTGTTCGGTATCGGCGGGGGCGTCGTCGTGGTGCCCGCGCTCGTCGCGATCTTCGGCATCAGCGACCTGCTCGCGAAGGGCACCTCGCTGCTGGCGATGGTGCCGACCGCCCTGAGCGGCAGCTTCTTCAACGTGCGCAACGGCCTCGTGCATCCCCTCGACGGGATCATCACCGGGCTCGCCGCGACCGCCGCGTCGTTCGGCGGGGTCGCGATCGCGTTCCTGCTGCCGCCGAGGCTCTCGGCGGTGCTGTTCGCGATCCTGGTGCTGGTGGCCGCGGCCCAGCTGACCGTCCGCGCGGTGCGGGCGCAGCGCGCGGCGCGCGGGTCGCGCGACTAGAGGTCGGTCGACTCGCCCGGCGCGAGGCGGATCAGCTCGCCGCCGCCCTGCTCGGCCGCCCATTCGAGGCGCGACTCGTGCATGCCGCGCCCCGCGACCGAGAGCGTCATCTCGTGGATCGGGAACGCGCGCGCGGGCTTGACCGCGAGCACGTAGTCCATCGCCTCGCCGATCTTCAGCCAGGGCCCGCCGACGGGCGCCGCGAGCGTGCCGACGGGCACCTCCGGCACCGTGTAGGAGTCGCCCGGGTGGAACAGCTCGCCGTCGACGAGCACCCCCAGGTTGTCGATGATCGGGATCGAGGAGTGGATCTCGTTGTGCCGCCCGCCGAAGAACGTGAGCGTCACCCCGCCGACCTCGACCTCGTCGCCCGCGTGCACGACCGTCACCGTCGCTGTCACGCCGGCCGCCGTCATCGCCTGCGCCGCGCCCTCCGGGGTGTAGACGACCGCGTCGGGGTGTGCCGCGTGCAGCCGCTCGAGCTGGTCGGGGGTCCAGTGGTCGGGGTGCTCGTGGGTCACCACGATCGCGTCGAGCTGGGGGAAGTCGACGGCGCTGAGGAACGTGCCCGGGTCGATGAGGATGCGGGTGCCCGCCTTCTCGACCAGGACCGTCGCGTGCTCGTACTTGGTGACCTTCACGAGCGCGATCGTAGTCGCGCCGGTTTCGTGCCGCCGGGGGATGGCGGGCCGGCGCGAGATACCCCAGGGGGGTATCATGGCGGCCGTGATCGAGGATCTGAAGAAGCGGGCGCTGCACCGCACGCGCATCCTGGAGGGTCAGCTGCGCGGCCTGGAGAAGATGATCGACGCCGAGGAGTACTGCGTCGACCTGCTCACCCAGTCGCGGGCGATCCAGCAGTCGCTGCGCAGCCTCGACAAGCTTCTGGTGGAGAACCACCTCCGCACGCACGTGACCGACATGTTCGCGGCGGGCGGCGACGAGGCCGAGCGCGCGGTGGGCGAACTGCTCAGCGTCTTCGAGCTCGGCCGCAACCGGGGAGGGGCCGAATGAGCACGCACGAGCACGACATGCACGAGCACGACCACGAGCACGACATGCACGAGCACGACCACGAGCACGACATGCACGAGCACGAGGGTCACGACCACGCCGGCCACGACCACGCCCACTCGGGTCACGCCGGCCACGACCACGCTGAGCACGACCACTCGGGTCACGACCACCACGACATGCACGGCGACGCCGCCATCGCCGGCTACCGGCGCCGCTTCTGGATCTCCCTCGCGCTGACCGCGCCCGTGCTGGTCTTCTCGACCGGCCTGCAGGACATCCTCGGGCTGTCCGGCCCGCGCTTCCCCGGCTCGCAGTGGATCCCCGCCGTCTTCGGTCTGGCGATCTTCGTCGTGGGCGGCGTCATGTTCCTCCAGCACGCCTGGATGGAGCTGCGGATGCGCCAGCCCGGCATGATGACGCTCATCGCGCTGGCCGTGCTGGTCGCCCTCGGCTACTCGCTCGCCGTCACGCTCGGACTGCGCGGCATGGACTTCTGGTGGGAGCTCGCGACCCTCATCGACGTCATGCTGCTCGGGCACTGGATCGAGGCGATCGCCATCCGCGGGGCGCAGAACGCGCTCGGCGAGCTCGCGAAGCTCCTCCCCGACGAGGCGGAGCGCGTCGCCGACGCCGACGCCGACTCGGGCGAGACTGTGCCCCTCGGCGAGGTCGCCGTCGGCGATCTGCTGCTCGTGCGGCCGGGCTCGACCGTGCCTGCCGACGGCCGGGTCGTGCACGGCTCCTCCGAGGTCGACGAGTCGCTGCTGACCGGCGAGTCGGCGGCCGTCCCGAAGGCCGAGGGCGACACCGTCGTCGGCGGCAGCGTCGTCTCGGGCGGCGCCCTCACGATCGAGGTGACGAAGCTCGGCGACGACTCGGCGCTCGGGGGCATCATGCGCCTCGTCGCCGACGCGCAGTCGGGCAAGTCCGGCACCCAGCTGCTGGCCGACCGCGCGGCGAAGTGGCTGTTCTTCGTGGCCCTCGGCGTCGCGATCGTGACGGCCGTCGTGTGGCTGCTGCTGCGATCCGACGACCTCGCCTTCGTGCTCGAGCGGGTGGTGACGGTGCTCGTGATCGCGTGCCCGCACGCCCTGGGTCTCGCGATCCCGCTCGTGGCGCTGCTGACCACCTCCATCGGCGCGCGGCGCGGCGTGCTGATCCGCAGCCGGGCCGCCCTCGAGGAGGCACGCCGCACCGACGTCGTGCTGTTCGATAAGACCGGCACCCTCACCGAGGGGCGGCTCGCGCTCGAGTCGGTGGTGCCGGCGGACGGGGAGAGCGAGGACGAGGTGCTCGCCCTCGCCGCGGCCGTGGAGGCGCGCGCCGAGCATCCGATCGCCCGCGCCATCGTGGAGGCCGCGCGCGAGCGGAAGCTCGCCTCGGCGGGCCGGGCGAGCGGGTTCCGCTCGCTCGCCGGGCGGGGAGCCGCCGCGACCGTCGCTGGGCGCGAGCTCACCGTCGGCGGGCCGCGCGTGCTGACCGAAGGGTCGATCCGGCTGCCCGAGGAGCTCGTCGCGGCCTCGCGCGAACTCGGCACCGGGGGCGCGGCGGTCGTCACCCTGCTCGAGGGCGAGCGGGTGCTCGGGCTGCTCGCGGTGCGCGACACGGTGCGCTCCGAGTCGGCGGAGGCGGTGCGCCTGCTGCGCCGCCGCGGCATCCGCGTCGCGATGCTCACCGGCGACGCGCACGCCGTCGCCGAGCGAGTCGCGCGCGAGGTCGGCATCGACGAGGTGTACGCCGAGGTTCTGCCCGACCGGAAGGCCGACGTGGTGCGCGAGCTGCAGCGCGGCGGCACCGGCTCCTCGGCGGCGCGGGTCGCGATGGTGGGCGACGGCGTCAACGACGCCCCCGCGCTCGCGACCGCCGACCTGGGGATCGCGATCGGCGCCGGCACCGACGTCGCCATCGAGTCGGCCGGCGTCGTGCTCGCCTCGAGCGATCCGCGGGGTGTCGTGGACACGCTGATCCTCAGCCGCGCGGCCTATCGCAAGATGCTGCAGAACCTCGCGTGGGCGACCGGCTACAACGCGATCGGCCTGCCGCTCGCGGCGGGCGTGCTCGCGGGGGTCGGCTTCGTGCTGCCGCCCGCGGTCGGTGCGCTCGTCATGTCGGTGTCGACCGTCGTCGTCGCGCTCAACGCTCAGCTGCTGCGGCTGACCCGCTTCACGCGCTGAGTTCGGCCTTCGCGGGCTCGGCGTCGGCGTTCCCGCCCTCGCCTTCGCCCTCGCCCTCGCCCGAGCCGTAGGCGTCGAGCGCGAGGAACGCGGTCGCCACGCCCATGCCGAGGATCGGCCAGATCGGCCAGAAGTAGTGCGGCTGGGTGAGGGCCCAGATGACGACGAGCGCGACGGAAACGGCGATCCAGACCGCGAGGAAGAGCTGGAAGTCGCGCTTCGCCTTCCGTCGACGTCGTTCGAGCGCCTGCGCGTCCTCCGGTTCGGGGACGGCGGCGTCGTCGGGGCCGTCGAGGGGGCTCATGTCAGGCGATGCTAGCGGCCCCCGTCCGGGGGGCAGCGGTGCGGGGGAGTGTGTCGCGATCCCGGGTGCGGGGCCAGCGCCGCACCGAGGCGGCGGGCACAGCCTCGGCGGAGCGCTATCCTCGCGAGCATGCCGACGGCGCCAGCGCGACTCGTGGTCGCGATCAACCCGAGCGCCTCGTTCGGCGCGACGAGCGCGGTCGGTCCGGCGGTCGTGCAGACGCTGCGGGCATCCGGCCATGACGTCACCGCACTGACCGAGCCCGACTTCGAGTCGCTGCAGGACGCGGCCCGGCGCGCGCTCGCCACGCGCCCCGACGCGCTCGTCGTCGTCGGCGGCGACGGCATGGTCAACCTCGGCGTGAACCTGCTGGCCGGGTCGAAGGTGCCGCTGGGCATCGTGCCCTCCGGCACCGGCAACGACATGGCCCGCGGCCTCGGGATCCCCTACGAGAACACCGAGGAGTCGATCCGCCACCTCGAGGCGGCTCTCGAACGCCGCCCCCGCGTGATCGACGCGGCGCGCGTCAGCTGGGACGGCCAGGCCGAGGGCTCGGACGGGGCGGGGGAGCGCTGGTTCGCGTGCGCGCTCAGCGCCGGCTTCGACGCGATCGTCAACGAGCGCGCGAACGCGATGCGCCACCCCAAGGGGCCGAGCCGCTACATCCTCGCGCTGCTCGCCGAGCTCGTGCGCCTGAAGCCGATCGCCTACCGCATCGTCGCCGACGGCGAGGTGCGGGAGGTGCGCGCCAACCTCGTCTCGCTCGGCAACGGCGTCTCGCTCGGCGGCGGCATGAAGATCACCCCCGACGCCCTGCTCGACGACGGCCTGCTCGACGTCTTCGTCGTGTCGCCGCTGTCGAAGGTCAACTTCCTGCGGATCTTCCCCCGCGTCTTCCAGGGCACGCACGTCGATCACCCCGCCGTCGACATCGCGCGCGCACGGCGGGTGCGCCTCGAAGCCGACGGGATCGTCGCATACGGCGACGGCGAGCGGATCGCCCCCCTGCCGATCGACGTCGAACTCGTTCCGGGGGCGCTGCGCGTGCTGGCCTGACGCGGCCGGGATCGCTCGGCGCCGCGGGGGGATTCGCCGGGTCGGGCCGGTCGGCCGCGAGCTCACGACCCGATTTCGACGGGCCGCCGAGGTATGGCATACTCGTCAAGTTGTCGTGACGGCCCCATCGTATAGTGGCCTAGTACGCCGCCCTCTCACGGCGGTAACGCGGGTTCGAATCCCGCTGGGGTCACCAACAGAAAGCCCTGGTCAGCAGGGCTCTCGTGAGCATCGTCAGATAGTTCGGCGGTCGCTCTATCCTATTCAGTCCCGTCAGAAGTCACCCGTGCGTCGCCATCAAGTGTCGATGTCGATGTAGCAATTCCCAGGCGACCGATGGGATTGCGAAGGGTCGGTGACCCGCGATCCGCCCGTTGACCGAATCACCGGCTTGTTCGGGTCGCTGGGGGTGGGTGCGAGTACGATCACACCATGCTTGGGAGTGTGACGACTTGATCAGGCCGCTGGCGGCTCAGCGCCTCGAGCGGTTCCAAGGCATAGACACCGATCCCACAGGCGAGTTGATCTTGTCCGCCTTCGTATGTGCTGGAGCAAGTGACCGCACGGTGGTGTACGTGAGTACACCGATAACCACCGGCGCGCTATCGCTCGGACTCGGTTCGAATACGTCGCGGTACAGGTCGCCGGCGGAAGTGATCGGCGCCAACATCGCGGCTGCCAAAGAAGTAACTGAGCGCACGCGGTCCGCATTTCCGGAAGATCTCGTTATTGAGCCGACCTCATTGCTTGGTATCGTCGGGTATGAACAGGTCGATTACCACCGACTATGGTGCGCCCTTATTGAACGCTATGCAGACTTTGTCGTCCTCAACGAAGGATGGCAGTATTCGACTGGTTGCGCCACTGAGTTTGCTACAGCGGCAATATCAGGCGCCCGCATTCTTGATCACGATTTGAATGAGATGCCAATTTCGGACGGAGCGCGATTGCTCGATGAGGCCATGTCAAGGCTCGAGCAACTGGGCCGCTCGGCCGAGACCCATAGATTGGCCCTATCCGCCGTATGGGCACAGGTTGTCTCGAGATAGATAAGTACCTGTGCTAAAGGACGAAAACCTCGCGAGGCTGGCAAGGGACTATAACGTCGCTGACTTCGCGAGTTTCAGTCCAGACGGAAAGCTGCGGCACTCGTCGTTTCGAATCGGATCTGGGGGCGCGTTCGCCCAAATCGGGCTAGCCGCGGAACACTTGCTTTCGCGGGGGCACCCGGTCAATCTGAGAACGTTCACGGTCGACGGCAGACAAAGCACGCCTTTCTTGTATGGGATCGAAACCGTGTCCGCGATCGTCAGCGCGGCGCGAGCGCTAGTCGCGGAGGGCTACTACCTGATCCTCAATGAGCAGGTCGACATCCATGACGGCGGTGTTTCGGGTGTTGCCCAGCAGGGATTGGTTGAATTCGCTCCAGATGCGACGCCGAGGGTCGTCGAGGATCCCAGTCGAGCCGTCGCACAGCTGCCCGCGAATGTCGCAGCATCTGTTCTGAGCACCGTGTACGGGATCGAATTGTCATTTCCGCTATCGGATAGGATAGAGTTCAGTGTCCATCCGCTTCGCGTTGGCAGCCGTAGTGAGCGTACGGTTGTTTGGGAGTCGTCAAAGGCGTCCGGACCGCCACTTGGCGCAAGTATTTCGTGGCCGAATGACTTCAGCCGATTGATCGGTGACAAGGCCTATGGCCTTGTTGTCGCCGATGCGCTCGGTCTCCCGGTGCCTCGCACCTTGGTGATTGCTCGTCGAGTCGCGCCATTCGGCTTCGGCGCGTCCACCGACTCTCAAGAGACGTGGCTCAGAACGAGCCCAAAAGAACCTAAAGCCGGACACTTCAGCACGACGCGCGGCTGGCAGGATCCCTTTGCGCTTCTTGAAAAGGAGGATACTGACGGAGAAATCGGGTCGGTCCTCGCTCAAGATGGCGTGATGGCCGAGTTCTCTGGGTCGGCTGCAATCACGGCCGGCGGGAACTTTGTGGTCGAGGGCCGTGCCGGCTATGGCGACGAATTTATGCTCGGCGGGCCCCCCTCGCCGCTTCCCCCAGAAGTGCTATTGCGAGTGCATCATCTACTCGACGAGGTGCGGGCCGTTCTGGGCAATGTGCAGATCGAATGGGCGATGGATCGGCGCCAAGTCTGGTTGCTGCAGGTGCATGTCCGGAGCCTCGAGGGAGTCGGCGGCATCACGTTGAGCCCTGGCCGCGCGGAGCGCTGGATCGAATATGACCCCGAAGACGGTTTGCCCACGCTTCGCGCGATCGCCGGCCAGGCACGAGATGAGGGGGCCGGTGTCTACGTCGTGCGTGCAGTCGGGATCACTTCGCACGTTGGCGATGTGATCCGCTCGGCGGGAGTGCCGGGCCGGATGGCGAAACCAATCCCTTCCGGCCATCCGCGGCATATTCCAGACGGTTTTGCCTCAGGATCCAATTGGGCGAAATAAAGGAAAATACTGCCCATCCGAGGCTCGCGGCTGATGCGGCAGCAAAGGATGCCTCGTGGTTGGCTGCAATAATGACGAAGACGGTTAGCGCAGCGCCTATCGCGACTGCGGCCCAGCTGCCAGGTATGGCAGCTGAACGTCTGGAACTGACGTTTTTTGCCTTCGCTGATCGACTTGCTCGATAGGCTCCTATCAGCAATAGGCCGGCCGCCGCCAAGAATGCCACTACGAGAATCGTCCATGCAAGTCCTAGCCAACGTACCCCAAGCGCCAGTGCGGTTATCCAGATAGCCGCCGCGAAAGCCAGTCCATATCGTAACCAGGCGTTGATGGCGTTTTCGGAGCCTGATAGCTCATCTACCGTCTGTCGTGAATATCTTGGGATCGCTTGCAATTGGAAGAACAGATAAAGCCCGAACATCGACGACGTGATAGCGTGCGCGGCTGGCGGAAAGTCGATGACGGCGTCGCCGTTGCCCGCCGCCGCGGTCGCGCAGAGGACTACGGTAAGACTGAGAAATAGAAGGGCGAGATTGAACACGCCGATCGCTTCGGAGGTTCGACCGTACTTGAACTGGGTACGCACAGCGAGATTGTGATTTTCCTTTATCAGCGAGTCTGTAAGTTCGCGCTTTAGTTCGAGAGGCGTTGCCCTCCATTTTCGGCTCCACTCCTCGACCGAGTACTTGGCAATCTGGCCAAAATAGATCTGCGACGTTCGGATGGAAGGATCACCGGCGTATCTCACCCTTACCTGCGAGCGGTCTGGTTCTCGACCCGGTATCCGGAGCGGCGTAGCGAGGCTATTGATGAGCAGCATGACGCAGATGATGACCAGCACTAAGTACACGGCTAGCGTGACTATCCCGAGGGGCGGCAATCCGACGGGGGCATCAAATTCGGTGTACCTCTGCGATAGGTACTTCGAGGACCCGAGATTCGCGGTGGCCAGTGCGGCTGCGGTTAGGAAGGACACTCCAGTGAAGAGTCGTCCGATCTTGTCGTCCTGATGCTTAGTTGCGTCGAGCACTTCGGCGTAAGACCCGCGAAGCAGTTCCAACCGTGCATCTATATCGGCTTGGTCACCCGCGTGCGTCTGCGTCACACCGGGAAGGTACCACTCATCTCGTCAAACACGAGCCGCCGAAACTCTCATAACCCCTGAGTTTCTATGGGTGCCTGGTATTCGCTGGACGGCATTGGAGGCATCGAGCCAGATGCGTGCGGTCGCCCTTCGAACTCCACACATCCGTTAGGCATCTAGACGCGAGTCTCGAAATGGTTGGCATCATGACCCGTTTTCACGACGGCAACGCGGTTCGAATCCCGCTGGGGTCACCAACCAGAACCTTGCTCCGGCGGGCCGCGCGTCGGCGCGGCCCCGCCTCGTGTCGCCGCGCCTCACGCCCCCGAACGCCGGCTCCGCCGCCCCCGTTCGTCGTCGACCCAGGTCTGGTACGACTGCAGGGCCCAGAAGACGAGGAACAGGGCGAGCGCGATGAGCTCGCCGATCAGCACGGGCGGCGGCGTGATGCCGCTCGGCAGGGCGATCACGGCGACCGTGATGACCGCGACGTCGAGCAGCAGCGCGACCGCGATCACCCAGTAGACCGGGCCGAGCCAGGGGGCGCGGCGGGTGAGGGTCGCGTCGCAGACGCGCGCCTGCCGGGGCTCGTCGAGACGCGGCGCGATCGCGTTGACGAGCGCGACGAGCGCGATGAGCAGGAAGAAGAGCGCCGCCGCGACGAAGTGCGCGTGCGCGAGGAACAGCTCGCGCGCACCGAACCAGCCGAGCGTCGTCGCCCCGAGGATCACCCCGGTCGCCGCGAACGAGGGCGCGAGCATGCGCGCGGTCGCCTTCCGATCGGCGGCGGGGAGGATCGCGGCGACGATCGCGAGCACGATGCCCGGCAGGCTGAGCGCGAGGTACACCTCCACCCCGATCGCGATCGCGGGCACCTGGTCGGCGGGCACGCACGAGACGCCGGCCGGCTGGGTGGGGCAGTCGTCGGGGAATCCCGGCACGGCGCCGTGCTGGATGGGGGTCGGCACGAAGGCGACGAGCGGCGCGACGACGGCGGCCGCATCCAGCAGCCCGCGCTGCCACCCAGTACCCGAGAGCGCGAGGATCCCGATCGACGCGGCGATGAGCGCCCCCACGAAGAGGCTGCGCGCGGGCGTGTAGAAGTAGGCGCTGATCGAGCCGAGCACGAATCCGCCCTGCAGGCTCGCCGCGACGACGGCCGCGAGGATCACCACGACCGTCGCGCCGATCCCCAGGCGCAGATAGCGGTGGGTGCGCTGCTGCTCGGCCGCCGCCCGTGCGCGCTCGTGCGCGGTCATCCCCGGCTGCTGCACGCCGGCCCCTCTCGTCGTGCCGCGGACGGTCGTGCGCCGCGGTCGGCCCGTGTCGCCTCGGACCCGCGGGTCGGCTCAGGCCGCCTTCGCGAAGGCCTCCGCCGAGTGCCGCCAGCGGCCGCGCCACGGGCGGTCCTCGTCGATCCAGGTCTGGTACGACTGCAGCGACCAGAACACCAGGAACAGCAGCAGCGCCGCCACCTCGCCGAACAGCACGAGCGGCGGCGAGGCGCGCTCGTCGACCGACAGCAGCTGCACCACCGAGGCGATGTAGAAGATGTCGAGGATGAGCGCGGCCGCGACGGCCCAGTAGGCGGGCACCAGCCAGCGCCCGCGGCGGGCCAGGCTGGGGTCGGTCATCCGTGCGGCGCGCGCGCCGCCGACGTGCGCCGCGATCGCGTTGACGAGCGCGACGAGCGCGATGAGGCAGAAGAACAGCGAGGCGGCGGCGAAGTGGGCGTTGGCGAGGAACCAGTCGTGCGCGCCGTAGAAGGTCGCGGCGGTGAGGCCGAGGATCCCCATCGAGACCGCGAGCGACGGCAGCACCGTGCGCGCGCGCGAGACCATGCCGCCGCTCGGCGCCACCGCGACCGCGATCGCGAGGCCGAGCCCGAGCACGCCGACCGCGAGGTAGATGTTGACGCCGAGGTCGATCGTGCCGACGAACTCGGCGGGCACGCAGACCCCGCCGTCGTCGGGGCACGAGTCGGCGAAGCCGGGCACCGAGCCGTGCGCGATCGGGGTGGGCACGAGCGCGACGAGAGGGGCGAGCACGCCCGCGGCATCCAGCAGGATGCGCTGCAGTCCGTGCCCGGAGAGCGCGAGGATGCCCAGCGCGGCCGCCAGCAGCGCCCCGACGAAGAAGCCGCGCGCCGGCGTGTAGAAGTAGGCGCTGATCGAGGAGAGCAGCAGGCCGTCCTGCAGGCTCGTGACGACGACGGTGGCGAGGATGATCACCACCGTGCCGCCGATGGCCAGCCGCAGGTGGCGGTGGGTGCGCTGTTGCTGCGTGGTGACGCGCGTGAGCGCGTCGAACGTAAGGGTGGTCTGACTCACGAAAGACACTCCTGATCCCAGCTCGACCCCCCACCCGAACGGGGGGTACGTGCTCAGTCTGGTATAACCACGCTGCGAGTTGCCGCCCAAACCCACGAATCCGGTCGAGAAGGCCTCCGCGTCGGTGCCGCGCGGCAGACTGGCGGCATGTGCGCGAGCTACGGGTTGCAGGTGCTGCCCGACGACCTGCGCGACGCCTTCGACACCCTCGACGAGAAGGAGTCGACCGCGGCGCTCACCGAGTGGATGGCGACTTTCTCCGCCGACCCGGTCAAGCCGACGGGGGCGAAGATGCGCAATCTCAACCCGATCGTGCGCGAGCGCGAACGGGAGGGGGAGCGCCGCCGCACCCTCGACCTTGCCTGGTGGAAGCTCTGGGTCGGCGGCAAGCCGGCCGAGTTCCCCGCTATCAACGCGCGCGTCGAGAAGCTGCTCGGCGGGGCGTGGGGCGGCCCCGCCCGCAGCCGACGCGCGCTCGTGCCGGTGACGGAGTACTTCGAGAAGGGGCACGCGTTCCGCCTGCCGGAGGGCGACCCCGCGGTGTCCGGCCCGCACGGCCTCGCGGCGCTCGCCGGCATCTGGAACGTCAACCGCACGACGGATCCCGACGGCACCGAGCGCTGGATGGTCTCGTACGCGATCGTCACCCGCCCCGCGCACGCCCACGTCGCGGGCATCCACGACCGCATGCCGCTCATCGTGGCCCCCGAGCTCTACGACGAGTGGCTCGACCCCACCCGCACCGCCGACCCGGGGCTGCTCGACGAGGTGGTCGCGGCGAGCGACGGGCCGGCCTCGCGCCTCGAGATTCTGGCGCGGTGACGGAGCCGGCGCCGGCGGAGCGCGCGGGCGATCCGCCGGTGCGCTCGTCGCGCGCCGGGTTCCCGTGGATCACGTGGAGCCCCGCCCGCCTCGTCGCGGCCGCGCTCTCCTCGCTCGCTGCCGCCGCAGTGGCCGTGGTCGCCGTGGGCGCGTCGCCCGCACTGCCGGGATTGCTCGTGCTCGCGCTCGCGACCGGGCCCCTGTCGATCGTCGACATCGTGGCGCACCGGCTGCCGAATCCGCTCGTGCTGATCGGGCTGGCGGGGGCGCTCGCCGCGGTCGCGGTGGCGGCGATCGTGCTCGGCGACCCGCAGCCGCTGCTCGGCGGACTTCTCGGCGGGGCCGCGATGGGCGGCGTCTACCTGGCGCTCGCGCTCCTCACCCGCGGCGGCATCGGCGCGGGCGACGTCAAGCTCGCGGCGCCGCTCGGCGTCATGCTCGGCGGGTCCGGCGGCTCGGTCTGGGTGCTCGGTCTCGCCGCGGGGTTCGTGGTCGGCGCGCTCGCGGCGCTCGCCGCGGTGATCGCCCGCCGGGCGAGCCTGCGCAGCCGGGTGGCGTTCGGGCCGGCGATGCTGGCGGGCGCGTGGTTCGCGGTGCTCGCGGGGCGCGCGCTCGGCGCGCTCCCCGCTTTCTGAGCGCCGCGACGGGCGCCCTCCCGATACACTGACCGCAGCGAAGGGGAGTATCCCACCCAGTCGCGGTCGTCATCACGGAGCCCGTCGTCGGGTTCCCGGCCGCGGCCGCGGAGCCGGTCGCCCGGCCCGCGCGGGAGAGACGTTCGACGGTTCACCGACCTCGAAAGGCTCCGATGCCGCTTCACCCGCTCGCCGATCCCGGGACTCCGGCCGCGATCGCGACCGCCCTGCCCCTCTGGTTCGAGATCGGCGCGTTCATCGTGCTGCTGCTGATCCTCGCGTTCGACGTGATCCTCGCCTACCGGCGCCCGCACATCCCCTCGACGCGGGAGTCGGCGCTGTGGATCAGCTTCTACGTCGCGCTCGCGCTCGTCTTCGCGGGGCTCATGTACGCCCTCGGCGACGCGCAGCACGGCCACGAGTTCCTCACCGGGTGGCTGCTCGAGTACAGCCTCTCGATCGACAACCTCTTCGTGTTCCTGCTGATCATGAAGCAGTTCTCGGTGCCCCGGAAATACCAGCAGGAGATCCTGATGGTGGGCATCATCATCGCGCTCGTGCTGCGCGGGGTGTTCATCCTCATCGGCGCGCAGCTCATCGCGAGCTTCAGCTGGATCTTCTACCTCTTCGGCGCGTTCCTCATCGTCACCGCGATCCACCAGGCCGTGACGGGCCACAAGGACGAGGAGGCCACGGAGAGCCGGCTCATCGCCTTCCTGCGCAAGCGGATCGCGATCACCGACACCTTCGACGGCGGCAAGCTGCGCACCACCGTCGGCGGCTCGCGGGTCTTCACCCCGGTGCTGATCGTGTTCATCGCCCTCGGCACGACCGATCTGGTCTTCGCGCTGGACTCGATCCCCGCGATCTTCGGCGTCACGCAGAGCCCGTTCATCGTCTTCACCGCGAACGTCTTCGCGCTCATGGGGCTGCGGCAGCTGTACTTCCTGCTGGGCGACCTCGTCGAGAAGCTGCGGTTCCTCGGTTACGGGATCGCCTTCATCCTGCTGTTCATCGGCGTCAAGCTGGTCTTCCACGCCCTGCACGACAACGAGGTGCCCTTCATCAACGGCGGCCAGCCGGTGACCTGGGCGCCCGACATCGACAACCTCGTGTCGCTCGCCGTGATCATCGGGTCGATGGTCGTCGCGGTGGGGGCGAGCCTCGTCGCGATCGCGGTGGAGCGGCGCCGGGCTCGGTCAGAGGTCGCGGGTTCCTGACGCGGCGGTCTCGGGGGCGACCCGAGCGGTCAGGCGCCGCGGCGCGAGCGGCGCTCGATCTCGGCGTCGACGTCGCTCTCGGTGACGCCCTGACCCCACCGGGTGAAGGCCGACAGCGCCGAGAAGACGAGCGCGATCCCCATGCCGAGGTAGGCCCACGCGGGCCAGAAGTAGGTGCCCGGCCCGGTGGTGAAGTACCAGATGCCGGCGAGGATGATCCAGACGATGACGAACACGATCGCCATCGTCCAGAAGTCCCGTCGCGCCTTCAGCTGCTTGCGGACCTGATCGCGCATCTCGTCGGTGCGGGCGTCGCTCATGCGCACCACCGTAGGGGTCGCGCCGCCCCGGTGCTACCCTCGATCCATGCTCCCGTCGCGCCTTCTCCTTCTTGGTCGCCGCGGCGAGGCCTCGTAACCCGGCCTCTCCTCGCCGCGGAGTCCGTCGCGCGCCGCGACCGCCCCTCGGGCCGGATCCCCGTGACATCCGCGCTCCGACGCGCGGGAGAAGGAACCGCAATGGGTAAGACGCTCGCCGAGAAGGTCTGGGACGCGCACGTCGTCCACAAGGGCGAGGAGGGCCAGCCCGACCTCGTCTACATCGACCTCCACCTCGTCCACGAGGTGACGAGCCCGCAGGCCTTCGACGGCCTGCGCCAGGCCGGTCGCATGCCGCGCCGGCTCGACCTGACGATCGCGACCGAGGACCACAACACCCCGACGGTCGACATCCTGAAGCCGATCGCCGAGCCGACGAGCCGCGTGCAGATCGAGACGCTGCGGGCGAACTGCGCCGAGTTCGGGGTGCGGTTGCATCCGCTCGGGGATGCCGAGCAGGGCATCGTGCACGTCGTGGGCCCCCAGCTCGGGCTCACCATGCCGGGCATCACGGTCGTCTGCGGTGACTCGCATACGAGCACCCACGGCGCCTTCGGCGCGATGGCCTTCGGCATCGGCACGAGCGAGGTCGAGCACGTGCTCGCGACGCAGACCCTGCCGCTCAAGCCCTTCAAGACGATGGCGATCACGGTCGAGGGCGAGCTGCGGCCGGGCGTGACCGCGAAGGACATCATCCTCGCCGTCATCGCGAAGATCGGCACCGGCGGCGGGCAGGGCTACGTGCTCGAGTACCGCGGCAGCGCGATCCGCTCGCTCTCGATGGAGGGCCGGATGACGATCTGCAACATGTCGATCGAGGCGGGCGCCCGCGCCGGCATGGTCGCGCCCGACCAGACGACGTACGACTACCTCGAGGGCCGCCCCCACGCGCCGCAGGGCGCCGACTGGGACGCCGCGGTCGCCTACTGGGACACCCTCGCGACCGACGACGACGCCGTCTTCGACGCCGAGGTCTACCTCGACGCGAACGAGCTCGAGCCCTTCGTCACCTGGGGCACCAACCCCGGCCAGGGGGTCTCGCTGAGCGACTCGGTGCCCGACCCGTCGAGCTACGCCGACCCGAACGACCGCGCGGCGGCCGAGCGCGCGCTCGAGTACATGGATCTCGCGGCCGGCACCCCGATGAAGCAGATCCCGGTCGACGCGGTCTTCATGGGCTCGTGCACCAACTCGCGCATCGAGGACCTGCGGGCCTTCGCGTCGATCGTGCGGGGGCGGAAGAAGGCCGAGGGGGTGCGCGTCATGGTCGTGCCCGGTTCGGCGCGGGTGCGGCTCGAGGCCGAGGCCGAGGGGCTCGACAAGGTCTTCGAGGAGTTCGGCGCCGAGTGGCGCTTCGCGGGCTGCTCGATGTGCCTGGGCATGAACCCCGACCAGCTCGCCCCCGGCGAGCGCTGCGCGTCGACCAGCAACCGCAACTTCGAGGGCCGGCAGGGCAAGGGAGGCCGCACCCACCTGGTGTCGCCGCTCGTCGCCGCGGCGACGGCGATCCGCGGCACCCTCAGCTCGCCGTGGGATCTCGAGAACGACTCGCAGTTCGCTCCAGCGAACGTCGGTTCGACCCAGCACGAACCGGGTCGAACCTCGGTTCGCTCCAGCGAACCTGCGACCACGACGACCGGAACGGAGGCCTGAGCATGGAGAAGATCACGACCGTCGAGGGCGTCGCCGTGCCGTTCCGGCGCAGCAACGTCGACACCGACCAGATCATCCCCGCCGTCTTCCTCAAGCGGGTCACGAAGACCGGCTACGACGACGCGCTCTTCCACGCGTGGCGGCAGGATCCGGAGTTCATCCTCAACCAGCCCGCCTACGCGAACCCGCGCATCCTCGTCGCCGGCCCCGACTTCGGCACCGGCTCGAGCCGCGAGCACGCCGTGTGGGCGCTGCGCGACTACGGCTTCCGCGCCGTCATCGCGCCGCGCTTCGCCGACATCTTCCGCGGCAACTCCGGCAAGCAGGGGCTGCTCACGGCGGTCGTGCCCGAACCCGAGGTCGAGCGCATCTGGGAGGTGCTCGAGCAGGACCCGGGGATGACCGCGGCGGTCGACCTCGAGGCGCGCGTCGTGCGCGTGGGCGAGCTCGTGATCCCCTTCGAGATCGACGACTACACGCGCTGGCGGCTCAGGGAGGGCCTCGACGACATCGGCCTCACCCTGCAGCACGAGGACGAGATCACCGCCTTCGAGGCGACCCGACCCGCCTGGATGCCGCGCACCCTCCCGGCGAAGACCGCGGGCTGAGCCGCGCCGTCACCAGCCCGTCACGCCCCGAGCCCTCCGCGCCCCGCGCCGCCACCCCATCGCATCCCGCCCCGACCCCGCCGCCGGACCAGCCGGTGAACCCCGACCGCCCCGATTACACTCGGGAGGTCGCCGCGCGGCCCGGTCGGGGCGCGGGCGAGCGGTGAGGGAGGCCTGATGGCACAGACGAGCGTGGAGTCGGCGCACGACGCGAGCCGCACCGCGGCGCAGGATGCGGCCCCCACCCCGGAGACCCCCTCGGGCGACACCCTGGTGATCCGCGGCGGCAAGCCGCTGCGCGGCCGGGTCGACGTGCGCGGGGCGAAGAACCTCGCGACGAAGGCGATGGTCGCCGCGCTCCTGGGTGACGGCCCCTCGATCCTGCAGGACGTGCCGCAGATCTCCGACGTCGGCGTCGTGCGCCGCATGCTCGACGCCTACGGCGTGGCGGTCACGAGTCCCGAGGAGGGCGTGCTCGTCCTCGACCCGAAGAACGTGGAGCGGGCGCACTTCGCGCAGATCGACGCGCTCGCGGGCTCCAGCCGCATCCCGATCCTGTTCTGCGGCCCGCTGCTGCACCGTCTCGGCGAGGCGCTCATCCCCGATCTCGGCGGCTGCCGCATCGGCGACCGGCCGATCGACTTCCACCTCGACGCGCTGCGCGCCTTCGGCGCCGTGGTCGACAAGAGCTACGAGGGCATCCGGATCACGGCCCCGCACGGTCTGACCGGCGCGAACATCGAGCTGCCCTACCCGAGCGTCGGCGCGACCGAGCAGGTGCTGCTGAGCGCCGTGAAGGCGCGCGGCGTGACCGAGCTCAAGAACGCGGCGATCGAGCCCGAGATCATGGATCTCATCGCGATCCTGCAGAAGATGGGCGCGATCATCTGGACCGAGCCCAACCGCACGATCTTCATCGAGGGCGTCGAGCGCCTCTCCGGCTACACCCACCGCTCGATCTTCGACCGCAACGAGGCGGCGAGCTGGGCGAGCGCGGCGCTCGCCACCGGTGGCGACATCTTCGTGAAGGGCGCGAAGCAGCTCGAGCTGCTCACCTTCCTCAACGTCTTCCGCAAGGTCGGCGGCGCCTTCGACGTGCAGGAGGACGGCATCCGCTTCTGGCACCCGGGCGGCACGCTGCGCGCCGCGCAGGTGGAGACCGACGTGCACCCCGGCTTCATGACCGACTGGCAGCAGCCGCTCATCGTCGCGCTCACCCAGGCGGTCGGCACCTCGATCGTGCACGAGACGGTCTACGAGAACCGCTTCGGCTTCATCGACGCGCTCGTCGAGATGGGCGCCGACATCGTCGTGCACGAGGACGGCCTCGAGTCGGTGACCCGCCGGGTTCCGCGCCGCAAGCTCGAGCAGGCCGCGGTCGTCACGGGCCCGACGAAGCTGCACGGCGCGAACATGGAGATCCCCGACCTGCGCGGCGGCTTCAGCCACATCATCGCGGCGCTCACCGCCGAGGGCGAGTCGCGACTGACCAACCTCAGCCTCATCAACCGCGGCTACGAGCACTTCGCCGAGAAGCTGCGCGACCTGGGCGCCGACTTCTCGATCGAGGACTGATCGGTCCGGCATGACCGATCGAGGCGCGGGGCGCGAGTGGATCCTGCGCTGGCGGATCCTCGCCGTGATCCTCGTGCCGATCCTCACGGCGCTCATCAAGCTCGACATCCGCCACCCCGAGCGGATGCCGCGCACCGGCGCGGTGATCGTCAGCCCGAACCACTTCTCCGACGTCGACCCCGTGGCGATCGGGTTCGCGATGTGGCGGCTCGGCCGCGTGCCGCGCTACCTCGCGAAGGCCTCGCTGTTCCGGGTGCCGGTGCTCGGCGGCTTCCTGCGGATGCTCGGGCAGATCCCCGTGGAGCGCGGCGGGGGCGGCAACCCGCTCGCGGCCGCGCACGACCTCATCCGGCGCGGCCTCGCCGTGGTCATCTACCCGGAGGGCACCCACACCCGCGAGCCCGAGCTGTGGCCGATGCGCGGCAAGACCGGCGCCGTGCGCGCCGCGCTCGAGGCCGGCGTGCCGATCGTGCCGATCGCGCACTGGGGCACCCAGCGCATCATGGGGCGCTGGTCGAAGAAGCTGCGGCTGCTGCCGCGGCACACCGTCGCGATCGCGGTGGGCGAGCCGTTCGACCTCTCGCCGTGGCGGGATCGTCCCCTCGACCGCGCGACGCTGCAGGAGGCGACCGACGCCCTCATGCGCCGCATCGCCGAGCTGCTGGGCGAGCTGCGCGGCGAGGCGCCGCCCGAGTCGCTGTGGGATCCGGCCGACCACGGGCAGAGCTCCTGGGGGCGTCCGACCCCGCACGACCTCGAGGTGATCGCGCGGGCTCAGGCCGGGGGCGACGGCGAGGGCGCCGACGGCGCTGACGGCGCGCCCGGCTCCGCCGCCTGACCCCGCCGCGGCAGCTCCGGCTCGCCGAGCATCCGCCGCGCGAGCAGGGTGCCGCCCGCGACCGCGGCGGGCATGACGAGCACCGCGCCGAGCGGCACGAGGAAGCACAGCTGCACGGCGATGCCGAAGCCGAGCAGCGGGGCGCGACGCCCGCGCGCGAGCCGCCCGCGCTCGACCGGCCCGAGGCCGCGCGCGGCGAGGGCGCGACCGGTGAGTTCGCGGCCGAGGATCGCGCCGCCGAGGATCGCGCCGAGCACCGCCGCGAGCACCCCGCCGATGGCCGGCACGAAGCCGGCGAGCGCGACGAGGAGGGCGCTGACGACGCCGAGGCCGACGGCGCGCAGCGCATCGAGCACGAGGTCGCCGAAGGAAGGCGAACCCTCGGGGACCGCCCCGCCGGCCTCGGCATCGACGGCGCGCCGCACCCGCTCGTAGAGGGGGTCGCCGACGACGAGTGTCACGGCGGTGAACGTCACGACCGCGAGCACCGTCGCGCCGAGGAACACCACCACCTGGATCGTCAGCCGCAGCAGGAACCGCCAGGTCGGGTCCCAGCCGTCGGCGAAGGGCGTCGCCCACCCCACGAGCGGGTCGAGGGCGACCGCGAGCGCGACGAGCCCCGCCGTCGCGACCGCTGCGACCAGCACCGCCGGGAGCAGGCCGAGGGCCATCGCTCCGGGTCGGCGCCCCCAGAACCCGATGCCGCGGATCAGGTAGCCGGCGCCGCCGACCAGGCCGAGCGCCGCGCGCGCGGGGGCGGCGGGGATCCGCGGGGGCTCCGGCATGCGGCCAGGCTAGTCAGGGCCCGCCGGGTCGCGCCGCGCCCGCACCGCCGGACGCCCGGCGACGTCGGGCAGAATGGCCCCGATGTCGCTCACCCAGCCCCTCACGCTCCCCGCCGACGGCCGCCGGGTCGCGGTGCTCGGCGCCGGCTCATGGGGCACGACCTTCGCGAAGGTGCTCGCCGACGGCGGCTCGAACGTCGTCATGTGGGCGCGGCGCTCCGAGGTGGCGCGGGAGATCAGCCAGTCGCGGCGCAACTCCGACTACCTGCCGGGCGTCAACCTGCCCCGCACCCTGTGGGCGAGCGCGCGCATCCCCGAGGTGCTGGAGGGCTGCGAGCAGCTCTACCTCTCGGTGCCGAGCCAGTCCCTGCGCGAGAACCTGCGCCTCGTGCGCGAGTTCGTGCCGGCGGGCATCCCGATCGTCTCGCTCATGAAGGGCGTCGAGAAGGGCAGCGGCCTGCGCATGAGCGAGGTGATCGCGGCGGAGCTCGAGGTGGATCCCGCGCGCATCGCCGTGGTCTCGGGCCCCAACCTCGCCCTCGAGATCGCGAAGGAGCAGCCGACCGCGGCGGTCGTGTCGAGCTCGAGCCTCGACACGGCGAGCGAGGTCGCGCTCGTCGCGCGGGCGCCCTACTTCCGCACCTTCGTCAACACCGACGTCATCGGCACCGAGTTCGGCGGCGTGCTCAAGAACCTCATCGCGGTCGCGGTCGGCATCGTCGACGGCGTCGGCTACGGCGAGAACACGAAGGCCTCGATCATCACGCGCGGCCTCGTCGAGATGACCGACTTCGCCGTCGCCTACGGCGCTCAGCCGGAGACGCTCGCCGGCCTCGCGGGCCTGGGGGATCTGATCGCCACCTGCGAGAGCCCGCTCAGTCGCAACAACACGGCCGGCCGTCTGCTCGGCCAGGGCTACGCCTACCGCGAGGTCATCGAGCAGATGAACCAGACCGCGGAGGGCATCGGCTCGGTCGCGCCGATCCTCGAGCTCGCCGCCGCGCGCGGCGTCGAGATGCCGATCGTGAGCCAGGTGGCCGAGGTGCTCGCCGGCACGCTCGACCCGCGGCACCTCGCCCCGCACCTGACGACCGAGTCGGACGAGCCGCAGGGGGAGTAGCCGCGGGGTCCGCGGCGTCCGCGTGCTCCCGCGCGCGTGACCGGCCTCGGCGCGCGGGTACGCTCGGAACCGTCCGCCCCTCGTCCCCCGGAGGCCCCGTGATCCGCGTCGCGCTGCTGTTCGGCGGCCGCTCCAGCGAGCACTCCATCTCGTGTGCGACCGCGGGCGGCGTGCTCGGCGCGATCGACCGCTCGCGCTTCGAGGTGATCCCGATCGGGATCACCCGCGACGGCGCCTGGACCCTCTACGCCGACGACGCGAGCGGGCTCACCCTCGGCGCCGAGTTGCCCGAGGTGATCGACGACGGCTCCCGGGTGCACCTGCCGGAGTCGGCGGCGACCCGCGAGTGGACGGTCACCGACGCCGACGGCACCTGGCGCAGTCTCGGCGACATCGACGTCGCGTTCCCGATCCTGCACGGCCCGTGGGGGGAGGACGGCACGATCCAGGGCGCCCTCGAGCTCGTCGGCGTGCCCTACGTCGGCAACGGCGTGCTCGCCTCCGCGCTCGGCATGGACAAGCACGCGACCAAGACCGTGCTGCGCGGCGCCGGTCTCGAGGTGGCGCCGTGGGTGGCGCTCACCGAGGCGCGCTGGGCGGCCGACCGCGAGCTGTGGCTGCGCCGCATCCGCGGGCTCGGTCTGCCGGTGTTCGTCAAGCCCTCGCGGGCCGGCTCGTCGGTCGGGGTGACGAAGGTCGCCGATCCCGACGCGCTGCCCGCGGCGCTCGCGACCGCCTGGGCCGAGGACCGCACCGCGCTCGTCGAGGCGGCGATGACGGGGCGCGAGATCGAGGTCGCCGTGCTGCAGGGGCGCGACGGCGCTCCGCCGCGCGTCAGCGTCGCGGGCGAGATCGTGGTGCGCGGCCGGGAGTTCTACGACTTCGACGCGAAGTACGTCGACGCGGATGCGGCGGAGCTCATCTGCCCCGCCGACCTGCGCGAGCACGAGCTCGCCGAGCTGCAGCGCATCGCCGCGCGGGCCTTCGAGGCGATCGACGGGGCGGGCCTCGCGCGCGTCGACGTGTTCTTCTCGGGCGGCGAGTTCGTCGTCAACGAGATCAACACCATGCCGGGTTTCACGCCGATCTCGATGTTCCCGAGCTGCTGGATCGCGAGCGGCGTGAGCTACCCCGAGCTCATCACCGAGCTCATCGAGCTCGGGATCGCGACCCACCGCTAGCGGGTCGGCGCGCCGCTCGGGGCGCCCTACGGCGCGCCGCTACGGCGCGGGCGTCGCGCTCGGCGTCGCCTCACCCGGCGCCGGGGCGTCGGTGGGCGCGTCGCTCGGGAACAGGTCCTGCCCGGTCACCGTGTCCTCCAGGCTGCGGCATTCGAGGCCGTTGGTCGGGGTGAAGGAGACGGCGTTCGCGAGCTGGTCGAGGGGGATCCCCGGGCTGAGCACCTGGGAGTCGATCGCGACGAGCACCGCCGGGTCGCGCCCGAAGGTCGTGAAGGCGTAGTTCGGCGCGGCCGAGTCGTCGCGCAGCCACTGGATGCCGTTCACCTCGATGCACGGCAGCTCGGAGGCCGCCGGAACCGGCACGCCGCAGCTGAGCAGCACCGAGGGCGGGTCGCCCCAGGCCGCGGTCGCCTGCGCGTCGGTGCTGCGCTTGCCGAGATCGTCGCCCAGGGTGTCGGGCAGGCGCACCGTGACGGCGGCGCAGTCGGGGTTGTTGGCGTCGTCGGCGGGGTGCATGACGACGCTCGGGGAGCATCCCGCGAGGGCGAGACCGGCCAGCAGCGCCGCGCTCACGGCGAGGGCGAGGCGGGCGCGGCGCGGGCGGGACATCCCGAGAAGGCTAGCGTGGCCGCATGGGAGAGCCCGCCGCGCCGGACCCGCAGCCGCACCGGGGCGCGGGCGCGCCCGCGGGAGCCGGGCCGACCCTCGCGGAGCTCGGCGAGGGGGCGGCGCTCGCACGGATCATCCCGCGGCTGGGCGTCGCCGATGCGGCGATCGTGGGGCCGGGCGACGACGCCGCGGTGCTCGCGGCGCCCGACGCGCGGGTCGTCGTCACGACCGACACGATGGCGCACGGCCCCGACTTCCGCCTCGCCTGGTCGACCCCGTTCGAGCTGGGCTGGAAGGCCGCCGCGACCAACCTCGCCGACATCGCCGCGATGGGTGCGCGCCCGACCGGGCTCGTCGTCGCGCTGCTCGCGCCCGCCGAGACGCCGGTCTCGCTGCTCGAGGGCCTCGCCGACGGGCTGAAGGCCTGCTGCGACGCGCTCGCCCCCGGCTGCACGGTGGTCGGCGGCGACCTGTCGACGAGTTCGGTGCTGACGATCGCGGTGACGGCGTTCGGTGACCTGGAGGGGCGGGATCCGGTGCTGCGTTCCGGCGCGCGACCGGGCGACGTCGTGGCGGTCTCCGGCCCGCTCGGACTCGCCGGCGAGGGGCTGCGGCTGCTCTTCGCCGAGGGGGTGGATGCGACCGGTGCGCCCTCGACCGACCGCGCCGCCGCCCTGCGCGCGTCCCACCCCGCCGAGCTCGCCGCGCAGCTGACCCCGCGCCCGCCGATCGCCGACGGCCCGCGCGCGGCCGAGGCCGGAGCGCGGGCGATGATGGACGTCTCCGACGGGCTCGCGCTCGACGCCGGGCGCCTCGCGCGCGCGAGCGGCGTCGGGCTCGACCTCTCCGGTTCGGCCGTGGCCGCGGCGGTCGACGGCCTGCCCGCGGCGCCGCTCGGCGCGGCGCTCGCGGGAGGCGAGGATCACGCCCTCCTGGCCGCCTTCCCGCCCGGCACCGAGCTGCCGGGCGGCTTCCGCGCGGTCGGCGTCGTCGTCGAGGCGGGGCCCGAGGGCCCCGAGGTGCGCGTCGACGGCTCGCGCATCGAGGGGCGCGGCGGGTGGGACGCCTCGGCCGACTGGGACGGCGGGGCGGGCTGACCCGTTCCTGACAGAGCGGTGACGGTCGCCTCCGCGCCCGGTGAGGTCTCCCCGCCCGGTGCCACCCTGGCGGCATGACCGACGACGCTCCGACGCCCGATTCCCCGCCCGCGACCTACGACGACCTGCGCGCCGTGTTCGTGAACTGCACGCTCAAGCGCAGCCCCGAGATCAGCAACACCCAGGGGCTCATGGACCGCGTGATCGGTCTGATGAGCGAGCAGGGCGTGGCCGTCGAGAACATCCGCCTGATCGATCACGAGGTCGCGACCGGGGTGTACCCCGACATGCGCGAGCACGGCTGGCCGGCCGACGCGTGGCCGGAGGCGATCTGGCCGAAGGTCCGCGACGCCGACATCCTCGTGATCGGCGGCCCGATCTGGCTCGGCGACAACTCCTCGCAGACCCGCACGCTCATCGAGCGGCTCTACGCGATGAGCGGCGAGTTCAACGACAAGGGCCAGTACGTCTACTACGGCAAGGTCGGCGGCACGATGATCACCGGCAACGAGGATGGCATCAAGCACGCCGCCCGCGAGGTGCTCTACGCCCTGCAGCACATCGGCTACACGATCCCGCCCGCCGCCGACGCCGGCTGGATCGGCGAGGTCGGCCCCGGCCCCTCCTACCTCGACGAGGGCAGCGGCGGCCCCGAGAACGACTTCACGCAGCGCAACTCGACCTTCATGGCCTGGAACCTGCTGCACCTCGCGCGGATGCTCAAGGACGCCGGCGGGATCCCTGCCTACGGCAACCTGCGCAAGGCCTGGAACGCGGGGGAGCGCTTCGGCTTCAACCCCGAGTACCGCTAGCAGGGTCGGCGCGCGGCGCTGGCGAGTGGGTGTGCTGGCCGCAGGTGCCGGAGGCGTCGGCTCGCGGCGGCTCGGAACCGCGAGGGTGGGACCCAGCTCTCCGGACGATGTCGAACGATCTCGACACCGCACGGCCGTCGGCCTGCTCCCTCGTGTCGAGATCGTTCGACATCGTCGATTCGGCACACCACCGGGGAGCCGTCGGTCCTTCGGACCCACCGCCGCGACCGCCGGCGGCTCAGACCGGCCCGAGCCAGTACACCGCCGTCTCGCCGTAGTCCTTGCGGCGCTCGAGCTCGAGACCCTCGGGCCACTCGGGGGCGCGGTCGCGCGACGAGCGCTCCACGACCACCACGGCACCGGGCGCGAGCACCGCCCGCAGCGCCTCGAGGTTGTGGCCGAGTTCGAGGCCGGCGAGCTCGTAGGGCGGGTCGAGGAAGACGACGTCCCAGGGATCCCCGCCCCGGTCGCCCGCCCCCTGCAGGAACGACTGCACCGGTTGGCTCGACACCACGATCTCGGGTTCGGCGCCGCGCGGCGCCGCGCGGCGCACGCGCGCGGCGTTCTCGCGCGCGATGGATGAGGCTCCGTAGACCCGGTCGACGAGCGTGACATGCGCGGCGCCGCGGCTCGCCGCCTCGAGTCCGAGCGCGCCGGAGCCCGCGTAGAGGTCGAGCACGCGCGCCCCGTCGAGCACATCGCGGGCTTCGAGCGCCGAGAAGATCGCCTCGCGCACACGGTCGGTCGTGGGCCGGGTGCCGAAGCGCGGCACCTTCAGCTGCAGGCTCCCCGCGAAGCCCGACACGATCCGCGTCATGCCGCCAGGCTAGCCAGCCGCCCGAACCCCGACCCGAACCTGTGCCCGAACTCGGGTGCGTCGCGCCCCGCGGGTAGCCTCGGGGCATGGCCGAACCCGTCGCCGATCCGCTCGACCGGCGGCTCACGGGAGCGCTGGGGGAGCGCACCGCGAAGGCCATCGAACGCGCCTTCGGGCACCGCACGGTCGGCGATCTGCTGCAGCACTACCCGCGCCGCTACGCGCGCCGCGGCGAGCTCACCGCCCTCAGCGAGCTCGCGATCGGCGACGACGTCACGATCGTCGCGGAGGTGCGCAGCGTCACCGACCGGCCGATGCGGCAGCGCCGCGGGAGCATCCTCGAGGTGCAGATCAGCGACGGGCGCGGCATCCTCACCCTGACCTTCTTCAACCAGGCCTGGCGCAAGAACGACCTCCGCCCCGGCGTGCGCGGGGTCTTCGCCGGCAAGGTCGGCGACTACCGCGGGGCGCGCCAGCTCGCCCATCCCGACTACGAGCTGTTCGGCGACGACGACGCGCGCGCCGAGCCCGGCTCGGCCGAGGCGAAGGCCTGGGCCGAGACGCCGATCCCGATCTACCCGGCGAGCGGCACGATGCCCAGCTGGAAGCTGCAGCAGGCGCTCGGCGTGCTGCTCGACGGCCTCGGACCGCTCGAGGATCCCGTGCCGGCCGAGGTGCGCACCGCCCGCGGGCTGATCCCCTTCGGCGAGGCGCTGCGGAAGGTGCACCGCCCCGAGTCGGATCGCGACTGGCGCGCCGCGCACGACGCGCTGCGCTTCCAGGAAGCGTTCCTGCTGCAGACCGCGCTGCTCGCCCAGCGGGCCGAGCGCGCCGCGGCCGGGGCGACCCCGCGCGAACCCGGGGCGATCCTCGACGGGTTCGACGCCGCGCTGCCGTTCCCGCTCACCGGCGACCAGACCCGGGTCGGTGCCGAGATCGCCGACGACCTCGCGGAACCGGAGCCGATGAACCGGCTCGTGCAGGGCGAGGTCGGCTCGGGCAAGACCCTGGTCGCCGTGCGCGCGATGCTCACCGTGGCGCAGTCGGGCGGGCAGACCGCGTTCCTCGCGCCGACCGAGGTGCTCGCGGGCCAGCACCTGCGCGCGATCGCGTCTGCGCTCGGGCCGGATCTCGCGGCACGCCTGCGCCCGACCCTCATCACGGGATCGATGCCGGCCGCCGATCGCAAGCGCGCCCTGCTCGCGGCGGCCTCGGGATCCGCCTCGATCGTCGTGGGGACGCACGCGCTGCTGGGCGACAAAGTGCAGTTCGCCGAGCTCGCGCTCGTCGTCGTCGACGAGCAGCACCGCTTCGGGGTGCAGCAGCGCGAAGCCCTGCGGCTCAAGGGCGCGGCGCCGCACCTGCTCGTGCTGACCGCGACGCCCATCCCGCGCACGGTCGCGATGACGGTGTTCGGCGATCTCGACGTGTCGACGATCGCCGAGCTGCCGGCGGGGCGCACGCCGATCCAGTCGGTGCTCGTCGACCTCGCCGCCCACCCCGGGTGGGAGGGGCGGATCTGGGAGCGGATGGCGGAGGAGCTCGCGCAGGGGCGGCAGGCCTTCGTGGTGTGCCCCGCGATCGACGCGAGCGCGAAGGCGTCCGAGGACGACCCCGACGCGCTCGCCGGCGGTCCCGACGGAGAGCATGCCGACGGCGAGCGTGGCGTCGAGAACGTCACCGACACCCTCGAGCGGCTGCGCGCGCATCCCGCGCTCGCCGGGCGCCGCATCGCCGCCCTGCACGGGCGGATGACCTCCGAGCAGAAGGACGCGACGATGCGCGCCTTCGCCGCCGGCGAGATCGACGTGCTCGTCGCGACCACCGTGATCGAGGTCGGCGTCGACGTGCCCAACGCCTCCACGATGGTCGTGCTCGACGCCGACCGCTTCGGCGTGGCGCAGCTGCACCAGCTGCGCGGCCGGGTGGGTCGCGGCGGAGTGCCGGGGCTGTGTCTGTTCGTCACACGCGCCGAGCCGGGCGAGCTCGCCCACGAGCGGGTCGCCGCGGTCGCCGCGACCCTCGACGGCTTCGCACTCGCCGAGGCCGACCTCGAGCTGCGCCGCGAGGGCGACGTGCTGGGGCGGGCGCAGTCGGGGGGTCGCAGCTCCCTCAAGCTGCTGCGGGTGGTGCGCGACGGCGAGCTCATCGCCGACGCGCGGCAGGCGGCCGGGGAGCTGCTGGCGACGGATGCGGGGCTCGCCGGGCATCCCGCGCTGCGGCGCGCGATCCTGCGCCGCCTCGACGACGACGCGCGGGGTTTCCTCGGGAGCGGCTAGCTCGCGCGAGGCCGCGCGGCCACCCCGGGGGAAACATCACGAACCGATCACGCCCGCCCGTTAGGCTGGGCGCATGCGCCGCATCGCCGTCGTCCCGGGCTCCTTCGACCCGGTGACCCTCGGTCACATCGACGTGATCGAGCGGGCCGCGAACCTGTTCGACGAGCTGCACGTCGTCGTCGTCCACAACCCCGACAAGACGGCGCTGCTGCCGATCGCGCAGCGGGTCTCGCTCATCCAGGACGCGGTGAAGCAGGCCGGCATCGAGGGCGAGATCCTCGTCACCAGCTGGAGCGTCGGGCTGCTCGTCGACTACTGCACCGACGTCGGGGCGAGCGTGCTCATCAAGGGCATCCGCTCGCAGATCGACGTCGCCTACGAGACGCCGATGGCGATCGTGAACCGCGACCTCGCCGGGGTCGAGACGGTGTTCCTGCTGCCGGATCCGGCGCACGCGCACGTGTCGAGCTCGCTCGTGAGGCAGGTCGCCTCGCTCGGCGGCGACGTCGCCCCCTACGTGCCGAAGGTCGTCGCCGACTTCCTGCAGTCCGACCGCTGACCTTTCGGCTGCGCTTTTTTGCACCCCCGTCGCGAATTCGCGCCGCCAGTGCGAAAAAACGGCGCCGCGGCAGGATAGAGCCATGACCGCGCCCGTCGGATTCGCCGCGATGCTCGACCGCTTCGCGCCGGCCGAGGCGGTCGAGCTGGCCGCCGTCGCCGAGCAGCACGGATTCCGCGGCGTGCTCGCCAACGACCACCTCCAGCCGTGGTTGCCGCGGCACGGGCAGGGCGGGTTCCCGTGGAGCGTGCTCGCCGCGGCCGGCTCCCGCACGACGGGCGAGCTCGCCGCGGGCCCGGTCACCGCGGGCACGCGCATGCACCCGGCCGCCCTCGCGCAGGCCGCCGCGACGACCGCGGCCCTGCACCCTGGCCGGCACTGGATCGCCCTCGGCGCCGGCGAGGCGATCAGCGAGCACGTGACCGGCGGCTACTGGCCCGAGGCGCCGGAGCGCATCGGCCGCATGTTCGAGGCGCTCGAGGTGGTGCGCAAGCTCTTCCTCTCCGGGCAGAGCGAGCGCCCCGCGGTGCACCGCGGCGACGACTTCCGGCTCGAGTCGAGCCGACTCTGGGTCGACCCCGGCGAGTGGCCGGCGCTGCTCGTCGCGACCGCGGGGCCGCTCACCGCGCGCCGGGCGGGGCGCGTCGCCGACGGGCTGCTGACGATCGCGAGCACCCCCGAGCGCGCCGAGCACCTCCTCGCCCGATTCGACGAGGGGCGCCGCGAGCGCAGCCGGGGCGAGGGCGGGCGCGGCGGGGCGACGCGCGCGAGCGCGGCGGCGCGCGACGGCGGCGCCGGGGGAGCGCGGGGGATCCGCGCGATCCGCATCGACCTCGCGTGGGCGCCCGACGACGGCACCGCGATGGCCGAGGCGCTCGCCGAGTGGCCGATCCCCGGGGTGCGCTTCCCGCGCGCCGACGTGCGCGCGCCGGGCGACTTCGAGCAGCTCGCCCGGGCCGTGCGCCCGGAGGATCTGGAGGGCCGGATGCTCGTGTCGAGCGATCTCGACGCGCACCGGGCGAACATCCAGCGCTACCTCGACCTCGGCTTCGACCGGGTGTTCCTGCACAACGCCGGCCCCGATCAGCGGCGCTTCCTCGAGATCTTCGGGCGCGAGGTGCTGCCGGGGCTGCGGGCATGACCGGCGATCCGGGGCACGTCGGAGGCGGCCGCGCCGGGGCGCCCATCGACCCGCGCACGGGGGCGCCGATGCCCGGTCTGCTCGTCTTCGCCCCCGACGGACTGCCCGAGGTGCACCCCGGCGACGACCTCGCCGCGCTGCTCGGCGACGCGCTCGAGGGCCTGCTCGAGGACGGCGACATCGTGCTCGTCACGAGCAAGGTCGTCAGCAAGGCGGAGGGGCGGCTCGTGAACGCCGTGGACCGCGAGGACGCGATCACCGCCGAGACCGTCCGCCTGGTCGCGCGCCGCGAGCACCCCGGCGGGGTGACGCGCATCGTGCAGAACCGCAACGGCCTCGTCATGGCCGCCGCCGGGGTGGACGCGAGCAACCTGCCCGAGGGCGTGATCGCCCTGCTGCCGGTGGATCCCGACGCCTCGGCGCGCGCCCTGTGCACCGCCCTGCGCGAACGCTTCGGGCTGCGGCTGGGCGTCGTCGTGACCGACACCTTCGGGCGGCCCTGGCGGGAGGGGCAGACCGACGTCGCGATCGGCGCCGCCGGGCTGCGGGTTCTTGACGACCTGCGCGGCACGACCGACGCCGCCGGCAAGCCGCTGTCGGTGACCGCGCCGGCCGTCGCCGACGAGCTCGCCGCGGCGGCCGACCTCGTGAAGGGCAAGGCGACGAGCCGCCCGCTCGCGGTCGCGCGCGGGCTCGGAGCTCTCGTCGCCGGGCTCGACGAGCCGGGCGCCGCGGCGCTCGTGCGCGACGCGGAGCGCGACATGTTCCGGCTCGGCTCGGCCGAGGCGGAGGCCGAGGGCTACGCGCGCGGCTATGCCGACGGCGCGACGGGACGCCCGGACGCGCCGTAGCGCCGCCGAGCGTCCCGGGCTGGGCTCAGCCGCCGGTAGCGTCCGTGTCGCGCGGCACCTCGCCGCGCCAGGAGCCCGACGCGAAGCCGTTGTTCTCGATCAGCTCCTTGAAGCGCTCGAGGTCGCTCGCGACCTGACGGTCGTCGAACTGCAGGGCCGAGCCGGCCTTCTCGACGAAGCCCTCCGGCTCCCAGTCGAGCTGCAGCATCACGCGGGTCTCCTCGTCGGAGACGCGGTGGAAGGTGACGACCCCGGCGTGGTGCGGGCCGCCGGTCGACTTCCATGCGATCCGGTCGTCGGGCACCTGCTCGGTGACCTCGGCGTCGAAGGCGCGGTCGACGCCTCCGATGGAGACGTCCCAGCGCAGGTGGGTGTCGTCGACCTGCTGGATGCGGTCGACGCCGTGCATGAAGGCGGGGAAGTCCTCGAACTGCGTCCACTGGTCGTAGACGACGCTCAGCGGTGCCTCGATCTGGATGCTCTTCTCGACGGTGGTCATGTGTTCCTCCGGTGATCTCGTGGATACGGGGGTGGGTTGACGACGCTAGGCGGCGGGCGCCGGTCGGCCGGCCGCTCGCGGCGTCCGCGCACCGGGCGTGGAGCCGGCGCCCAGGCCGCTCTCCGTCGGCCGACCCGGACCGCGACGCCCTCGCCGAGCCGAGCTCGTGACCCTCGCCAGCGCGCCTCCCGTCGTCGCGCCAGGATGGAGGCATGACGCTCACCCTCGGGTTCAAGGCCAGCGCCGAGCAGTTCGCCCCGCGCGAGCTCGTCGAGATCGCGGTCGCGGCGGAGGCGCACGGCATGGAGTCCGTCGCCGTCAGCGACCACTTCCAGCCGTGGCGGCACGAGGGCGGGCACGCGCCGTTCTCGCTCGCCTGGATGGCGGCGGTCGGCGAGCGCACCGAGCGCATCCGCATCGGCACCTCGGTGATGACGCCGACGTTCCGCTACAACCCGGCGGTCGTCGCGCAGGCCTTCGCCACGATGGCGTGCCTCTACCCGGAGCGGATCTTCCTCGGCGTCGGGACGGGGGAGGCGCTCAACGAGATCGCGACCGGCTTCCGTGGCGCCGGGGAGCAGGACTGGCCCGAGTTCCGCGAGCGCTTCGCGCGGCTGCGGGAGGCGGTGCGGCTCATGCGCGAACTGTGGACGGGCGAGCGCGTCGACTTCGCCGGCGACTACTACTCCACCCACGGCGCCTCGATCTACGACGTGCCCGAGGGCGGGGTGCCGGTGTACATCGCCGCGGGCGGCCCGACGGTCGCCAAGTACGCCGGCCGCGCGGGTGACGGCTTCATCTGCACCTCGGGCAAGGGCCGCGAGCTCTACGAGGACGAGCTCGTGCCCGCCGTCAAGGAGGGCGCCGAGGCGGCCGGGCGCGAGTTCGCGAGCATCGACCGGATGATCGAGATCAAGCTCTCCTACGCCGAGACCGAGCAGGAGGCGCTCGAGAACACCCGCTTCTGGTCGCCGCTCGCGCTCAGCAAGGAGCAGAAGCACGACATCACGGATCCGGTGGAGATGGAGAAGGCGGCCGACGCCCTGCCGATCGAGACCATCGCGAAGCGCTGGATCGTCGGCAGTGACCCCGACGCCGTCGTCGAGCAGATCCGGCCCTACGTGGACTGGGGCATGAACCACCTCGTCTTCCATGCGCCGGGGCACGACCAGCGCCGCTTCCTCGAGCTGTTCGAGCGCGACCTGGCCCCGCGGCTGCGCGCGCTCTAGGAGAGCTCGCCCCGGCTCTCGCGGCGCCCACCGGGGAGCTGCGCGCACCCGAACAGGGGCCACGCGCGCCCTTCCGATGCCTCGGGAGCGCGGCCTAGCCTGAGGGCGCCGGGACGCGGGACAGCCCGGCGCCGGAGCGACTCACCCTCGCGCCGGGCGGGATCGGGACCCTGCTGCGGCGCGTCGACGACTCCGGGCCGGGGCCCCATCACCGCCCCCTTCCGCGGGGGCTCCGGCCCGGTCACGCCCCGCCAGGGGCTCCGGCCCGGTCACGCCGCGCCCCGCTCGGTCGCGCCACGGCGACCGGTCGCCTCGCCGTGAACCGACCGCGCCCCCTCGCGCACGATGCGGCCTCCTGCTCGACGGCCCGCGCCCGGTGACGATGCGGAGACACCCTGGGGTTGTCGGGGCACGCGTGACAGACTTCCCGGGTGAGCGACGCCGCATTCGGAGCCGGATCCGCGCCCTCGGCCCCGCCGGCGGCCGAGCCGCGCCTCGCCCTGGAGGACGTGCGACGCGATGCCCACGCCGTCATCGAGGCGATCGAGACCGTCATCGACGGCAAGCGCGCGCAGATCGAGCTGGCCCTGACGGTGCTGCTCGCCGAGGGCCACCTGCTGCTGGAGGACGTGCCCGGCGTCGGCAAGACGATGCTCGCGCGCGCCCTGGCCCGCGCGACCGGCGGCTCGGTGCACCGCATCCAGTTCACGCCCGACCTGCTGCCGGCCGACATCACGGGCGTCAGCGTCTTCAACCAGGGGCTGCGCGACTTCGAGTTCAAGCCCGGCCCGATCTTCGCGAACCTCGTGATCGGCGACGAGATCAACCGCGCGAGCCCGAAGACCCAGTCGGCGCTGCTCGAGAGCATGGAGGAGCGGCAGGTCACGGTCGACGGGCACAGCCACCCGCTGCCGGATCCCTTCGTCGTGATCGCCACGCAGAACCCGATCGAGATGCAGGGCACCTTCGCGCTGCCCGAGGCGCAGCGCGACCGGTTCATGGCCCGCATCTCGATGGGCTACCCGGATGCCGCGGCCGAGATCGCGATGCTGCGCCAGCGCGCGACCGGCAGCCCGCTCGACGCGCTCGACGCGGTCGTCGACCTGCCGCGGCTGCGCGCGATGATCGCGAGCGTGCGCCAGGTGTACGTCAGCCCCGCGATCGAGTCGTACGCCGTCGCGATCGCCGCGGCGAGCCGCGTCGACCCCGAGCTGCGGTTGGGGGCGAGCCCGCGCGCGACGCTGCAGCTGGTGCGCGCCGCGAAGGCACGGGCGGCCCTCGACGGCCGCGATTTCGTCGTGCCCGACGACCTCGACGATCTCGCCGTCGCGGTGATCGCGCACCGCCTGCTCGCCGCGCGCGGCGCCACCGGCGCCGACGGGGAGGACCCGTCGGCCGAGATCGTGCGCCGCATCGTCGCGCGCACCGCGGTGCCGCTCGGGGTGGCCGAGCGGGCCTGATGGCCGAGCTGCCGCGCTCGCTGGTCCGTCGCCGACGGATCCGGCCGACCCTGCGCGGCCTCGTCGTCGCGCTCGCGGGGGTCGCCGCGATCGTGGTGGGTCTGCAGGCGCACCTGCCCGAGTTCGTTCCCTTCGGGGTCGGGGCGATCCTGCTCGTCGCCCTCGGTGCCGCCCTGGTCGCGCTGCGCCCGCCTCGGCTCGACGTGCGCCGCGCGACGCAGCCCTCGCCCGCGGTCGCGGGGCGTCCGCTGCGGGTGCAGCTCGTGATCCGCAACCGCGCGCGGCGCCCCTCGCCGGGCATACGCTGGAACGACGCGCTGCCGTGGAGGATCGCCGCGGAGCCGCGCGAGCTCGCCCCGCTGCCGGGCGGGCCGGGGCGGGTCGCCGAGACCGCCGTCGAGTACGTCGTCACGCCGCCGCGCCGCGGCCACTTCCCGCTCGGCCCGCTCGTCGTCGAGTACGGCGACCCCTTCGGCATGGTGCGCGCGGTGACCGCGATCGGCGAGGCCGAGCGCGTCGTCGTCGTGCCCGCCGTCGCGGCGGTCGGCGAGGGCGGCCCGAGTCTCGACCAGGGCGACGGTCTCGCGCAGCTGACCCTGCACCGCGCGACCGACAACGAAGACGACCTGACCACGCGCGAGTACCGCCCGGGCGACGCCCTGCGCCGGGTGCACTGGCGGGTGACCGCGCGGCAGGGCGAGCTCATGGTGCGGCAGGAGGAGGCGCGCAGCGACCCCGACGCGCGCCTGCTGCTCGACACCCGCGAGGCCGGCTACCGCGACCTCGAACCCGACCGCTTCGAGACCTGGGAGCCCACCGCCCACAGCGAGAGCTTCGAGTGGGTCGTGCGCATGGCCGCCTCGCTCGCGGCGCACCTCGACGACCAGGGCTTCCGGGTCGCGATCGAGGAGACCGGATCCCCCCAGCTGCCCGCCGGCCGCGGCGCCCGCGAGCGCGGCCTGGTCTCGGGCGCGTTCCTGCGTGCTCTCGCGGGGCTGCGCCTGCTGCCCGGCGGGTTGGAGCGCGCCGCCGTCGGCGATCCGCCCCGCGGCCCGCTGTTCGCGCTGCTGGGCGAGCCGCGCTCCGAGACGGTCGAGTGGCTGATCTCCCGCCGTGATCGCCGCGACACCGGGGTGGCGTTCCTCGCCGGCGCCTCCGAGGTGGCGGCCCGGCGGTTGCAGGCGGCGGGCTGGGCCGTCGTGCGCGTGGGCTGGGCCGACCAGAACCCGGCGCAGGCGTGGCGCGAGGCCGAGGCGGCGGTGCGGAGGATGCATGAGCGTCCGTGAGGCTCCCGCCCGAGCTCGCGCCACGCAGAGCGGGGTGCTCGGCGGTGTCACCTCGGGTCGCGCCGGCCGGGGCGGCGCCCGGCGCGCCGGCGCGCGACCCGCCCGAGGCTCGTGGCGCGCGCGGCGCGGCGCGTGGCGCTGGAGCCCCGCGCTGTGGCTGCTCGCCGCGCAGCTGTGCGCGCTCGGCGGTCTGCACGTGCTGCTGCGCGAGTCGGCGTGGTGGTTCGTGGTCGCCGGCTACGCGCTGCTCGTGCTCGTCGTCGCGACCCTCACGCGGCTGCTCGTGCCGGTGCCCCTGCTCGCCCCGGTGCTCGCGGCCGCCGCGGGCCTCGGCGGCCTCACGGTCGGCTTCGCGGCCGACACCGCCGTCGGCGGCCTCGTGCCGACCGGCGAGACCTGGGACCGGATGCGCGAGATCGTCGACTCCGGGCTGCGCTCGATCGCGACCCAGACGAGCCCCGCGGCGCCCGAGTTCGGGCTCGTCTTCCTCGTCGCAATCGGGGCGTGCGCGACCACGATCCTCGCCGAGTCGCTCGCGGTCGGGATGCGTCTGCCCGCCCTCGGCGCCCTCCCCGTGCTCGCGCTGCTCGTGATCCCCGTGGTGATCCAGCCCGGATCAAGCGACGGCCTCCTCGCGCTGCTCACGGCCGCCGCGCTGCTGGGGCTCATCCGCGTGCCGCACCCGCCGACCTCCCGCGCCCTCGCGCTCGGCCTGGCGATGCTGACCCTCGTCGGCGCGGTCGTCGGCGGTGCGCTCATCCCGCAGAGCGACGAGGCCGGTCGGATCGGCACCGCCTCCTCGGCGAACCCGATCATCGCGCTCGGCGCCGACCTGCGCCGCGGCGACCCGCTGCCCGCGGTCGCCTACACGACCACCTCGGGCGAACCCGTGTACCTGCGGCTCGCCTCCCTCGACACCTTCACGGGATCCAGCTGGACCCCCGCGCTGGCCGGCTACCAGGACGGCCCGCTGTCGCGATTGAGCGCCCCGGTGGGACTCTCGGGCGCGGTCGACACGACGGCGCAGCGCATCCGGGTGCACGTCGGACAGATCAGCGGGCGCTGGCTGCCGGTCCCCTACCCGACCACGGCGATCGCGGGCGCGGGCGACGGATGGCGCTGGGGCCCCGGCGACCTGTCGATCGTCTCGCGCGACAACGACATCCGCGACCGCGAGTACACCGCCGACTATCTCGAGCTCGCGCCCACCGCCGAGCAGCTGCGGGCCGCGACCGTGCCCTCGGGCGACGAGGCCGAGGCGGCGGGGCTCAGCGCCCAGCTCGCGCTGCCCGACGACGTGCCCGCGGTCATCGCCGAGACGGCGCAGCGGGTGGCCGGCGGCGAATCCACCCCGTACGAGCAGGCGCTCGCGCTGCAGAACTGGCTGCGCGGCCCCGACTTCACCTACTCGATCGACGCGCCCGTCGAGCAGGGCTACGACGGCACCGGCCTCGAGGTGATCGCCCGATTCCTCGAGGTGCGGTCGGGCTACTGCGTGCACTTCGCCTCGACGATGGCGGTCATGGCGCGCGAGCTCGGGATCCCCTCCCGCGTCGTCGTCGGGTTCCAGCCCGGCACGCCCCGCCCCGATCTCGGGGAGGGCGCGTTCCTGGCCACCACCGACGATCTGCACGCCTGGCCCGAGCTCTACCTCGAGGGCGTGGGCTGGACGCGCTTCGAGCCGACGCCGGGGCGCGGGGAGCTGCCGCCGGATCCGCCGCTCTCGACCGACGTGACGGCGCCGCAGGTGCCGGCCGACGACCTCGGGCCCGACGCGGCGCAGCCGCCCGCCCCCGTCGACCCGGCGCCCGTGCGCGACCCCTCCGACGTGGATCCGGGCACGCCCTCCGCGGCGGATGCCGCCGCCGACGACGGACTCGACGCCGCCCGCTCCGGAACGCTGCGCACCCTCGCGCTCGTGCTCGGCACGGTGCTCGTGCTCGCCGCCGTCACGCCGTTCGCGGCGCGCCGGGTGCTGCGCGCGCGCCGGCTGCGCCGCGCGGCGCGCGGCCCCGGCGCGGCCGCCGCCGCGTGGACGGAGCTGCGCGCCACGGTCGTCGACGCCGGCGAGGACGCCCCCGACACCGAGACGCCGCGCGCCTTCGCGGACCGCCTCGCCGAGGAGCGCGGGGAACGCGATCCCCGGGTGGATGCGCTCGTCGTCGCCGTCGAGTCCCTCGCCTACCGCCCGCCCGGCTCGCTCGGCCTCGACCCCGCGCTCGTGCGGGCCGCCCTCGCCGCGCTCGAGGCGCGGCTGCCCCCGCTCGCGCGGGTGCGCGCGGCGGTGCTGCCCGCCTCGCTGCTCGGGTCGATCGGATTCGGGGCGCCTGAATTCGGGGCGCCGGGATCCGGGGCGACGGGCGTCGGGGCCTCGCCGACGACGAACGCCGAGCCGTGGTCGGTCGCGACCCACGCGCCCGCGACCGAGGGGCCGTAGAGGCTCGCGACGAGCTCCGCGTCGAGCGTCGCGCGGGTCGCGCCGCTCGCGGTCACCCGCCCGGCGCGCAGGGCGACCAGGTGGTCGGCGCGTGCGGCGAGCGGCAGCTCGTGCAGTACCGCGACGATCGTGAGCCCGTCGGCGGCGAGCGAGCGCAGCAGGGCGAGCAGCTCGAACTGGGCGGCCACGTCGAGGTGGGTGGTGGGCTCGTCGAGCAGCAGCAGCCGCGGCTGCTGCGCGAGCGCGCGCGCGAGCAGCACCCGCTGGCGCTCGCCGCCGGAGAGGGTGAGGAGGGTGCGGCCGGCGAACTCCGTCGCTCCGGCGCGGGCGAGGGCGGCATCGACGACCTCATCGCCGCGCGGGTCGCCGCCGCCGAGCATCCGCTCGTGCGGGGTGCGGCCCAGCCGCACGATGTCGCGCGCGGTCAGGGCGAGCTCGGTGGTCGCATCCTGCTCGACGACCGCGAGCCGCCGGGCGCGCTCGCGCCGCGGCAGGGCCAGCAGGTCCTCGCCCTCGAACGTCACCGAGCCCGCGAGCCGCGCGACCCCGGCGTCGATCGCCGGGAGGGCGCCGACCGCGCGCAGCAGGGTCGACTTGCCGGCGCCGTTGGGCCCGACGATCGCCGTGAGCGCGCCGGCGGGCGCCGCGAAGGAGGCGCCGTCGAGCAGCAGCCGACCGCTCCGGGCGGGCCCCGAGCGCACCGTCATGTCGCGTACGACGAGGCCCGCGCTGCTCCGGGAGGTCGCGGCGGCGTCGCCGCTCACGCCGTGCTCCCGCGCGCCGCTCACGCCGCGCTCCGGCGCCGGGCCAGCAGCAGGGCGAACACGGGCGCGCCGACGAGCGCCGTCACGACGCCGACCGGCAGCTCGCGCGGGTCGAAGGCGGCGCGCGCGAGGGTGTCGGCCCAGATGAGGAACACCGCCCCGGTGAGCGCGGCGAGCGGCAGCAGCGGCCGGTGCCGCGGTCCGATCAGCAGCCGCACCGCGTGCGGCAGCACGAGCCCCACGAAGCCGATCGCGCCGCTCACCGAGACGAGCGCACCAGTCAGCAGGGCGCTCGCGACGAGCAGCACCCAGCGCACTCCCTGCACCGGCAGGCCGAGGCTCGCGGCGGTCGCGTCGCCCAGGGCGAAGGCGTCGAGGATCCGGCCGGAGAGCGCGAGCGGAACCCCGACGACGAGCAGCGCGCCGCCCGCGATCGCGACGGCCGGCCAGCGCGCACCGGCGAGGGATCCGAGCAGCCAGCCGAGCACGGAGCGGTAGGAGTCGCCGGTGGCGCTCCAGAAGATGACGAAGCTCGTCGCCGCTCCCGCGAGGGAGGAGACCGCGATGCCGGCGAGCACCATCCGGCTCGGCGTCACGCGACCGAGTGCGCCGGCCAGGCCGAGGGTGAGTGCGAGGGCGGCGATCGATCCCGCGAAGGCGGCCACCGGCAGCAGTACCGCGACACCGAGCAGCAGCACCGACACCGCGCCGAGCGAGGCTCCCGACGACAGCCCCAGCAGGTACGGATCGGCGAGCGGGTTGCGGGTCAGGCCCTGCATGACCGCGCCGACGAGGGCGAGGCCCGCCCCGACGGCGGCGGCGGTCAGCACGCGCGGCACCCGCAGCTGCCACACGATGCCGTCGCGCAGCGGATCGAGCGGACTCGTGCCCATGCCGAGGTGGGCGAGCACGCTCGCGAGCACGTCGCCCGGCGCGAGATCGGCCGCGCCGACGCCGATCGCGAGCACGAGCGAGGCGAGCAGGGCGGCGACCAGGACGACCGCCGCGACCGCCGCGCGCGCTCCCGCGCTCGCCCCGGCGCGCGGGGCGAGACGGGCGGCGAGGCGCGCGGCGGCCGTCACGCTCAGGCCCGGTCGAGCCGCGCGAGCTGCTCGGCCAGCGAGGTGGCGGCCTCGACGCTGCGCACCCCGGCCTCGCTCGCCGCGAAGGGCACGACGAGGTAGCGCCCGGCCTTCACGGCGCTCAGTTGCGCGGTCGCCGGGTCGGACTCGAGGCGCGCGATCTTCGAGGCGGCGGTGTTCCACGAGGCGTCGACGAGCACGATGACGTCGGGGTCCGCGTCGACGATCGCCTCCCAGTCGAGCGAGGTCCAGGTCTGCCCGACGCCGGAGACGATGTTCGTGAGACCGACCGCGTCCATCACCATCTGCGGCGCGCCGATGTCGCCGCCGACGTAGGGGGTGTCGTCGCCCGAGGAGTACCAGAGCGCGGTGAGGCCGCGCCCGTCGGGCTGGATCGCCGCGAGCTGCGCCTTCTGCTCGTCGATGAGGCCCGAGGCGTCGACGCCGAGGATCGCGCCGAGCTCCGCGATCTCGCGGAACACCTCGTCGAAGCCGAGCTTCGTCGGCTGGTCGGCGCTGCGGCACGCGGCGGGGGAGACGTAGCTCGCGACGCCGAGGGAGGCGAGCTCCGCGCGGTCCCCGGCGGCCTCGGGAGCGAAGGCCGACTCCCACCCCGAGTACACGAGATCGGGATCGAGGGCGAGCACCGCCTCCTCGCTCGGGAACTGCGGGGCGAGCTCGGGGATCCCCGCCGCCTGGTCGGCCCACTGCTCGGGCACCGGTCCGTCGGAGAAGGCGGTGCCGACGATCCGGTCGCCCACCCCGAGCGCGAGCAGCATCTCGATCGAGGTCGACTTGATCGCGACGATGCGCTGCGGCGGGGCGGCGACGGTCACCGGGAACCCGCAGTTCTCGAGCACCGGTTCGTCGGTCGCGACGGGGCTCGGAGTCGGGGTGGCGGCGCAGCCGGCGAGGGGGATCGCCACGAGGGCGACGAGGCCGGCGGCGATGAGGGCGGGGGCGCGACGGGTCATGACTCTCCGGGAGGGGCGACGGGGGATGCGGGTGCGATCACGCAGCGACGTGCGGATCGAGGCGTGCGGGCGCGCGGCCCGCGCCGGCCGTCCCAGGAGGGGGAGGGCGCACCCGCGGCACGTGCGCCGCGGAGGTCGAGACCCGTAGCCTATCGCTCGGAGCCCCGAGGCTCCGGCCCGCCGGGCGCGGGTGTCGCCGTCTGGAGGAGCATGCGCCTCACCCCCCGCGCGCGCTGGCGCGTCGTCGTGCCGGTCAAGCCGACGCACGGCGCGAAGAGCCGGCTGCACGCCGACCCGGAGCTCGCGCGCGCGATCGCCCTCGACACCCTGCACGCCCTCGCCCAGGCGCGGTCCGTCGCGGAGATCGTCGTCGTCACGGCCGACCGCACCCTGGGGCGCGAGCTGCCCGTCCGCGCGCGCATCGCCCGCGAACCCGCCCCCTCCGGCATCGCGGCCGCCCTCGAGCGCGGCCTGCGGGGTCGTCGCCCCGAGACTCCGGTCGCCGCCCTCCTCGGCGACCTCCCCGCGCTGCGCGGCAGCGAGATCGCGGCCGCTCTCGCGATCGCCCTCGAACTGCCGGGCGCCTTCGTGCCGGATGCAGACGGCACCGGCACGACGCTCGTCACCGCGGCCGCGGGCTCCGAGCTGCGCCCGCGCTTCGGCCCCGACTCGGCGGCCGCGCACCGCACGGAGGGACTCGTCGAAATCCCCGTGAGCGTACGCAGCGGCCTGCGGCGCGACGTGGACCTGCCGGATCACCTCGTCGCCCTCGGCCGGGCCCTGGGTCCGCGCACGCGCGCGGTGCTCGCGCAGGCTGCGGACGAGGAGTCACTCGACCGCGACGCGGTCGGCTAGTCCCGCCGCGCGAGCGCGACCGCCGCCTCGACCATCCGCGCCGTCGTCGAGGGGTCGCGCATCCATAGCGGAACGGAGGCCGCCCGCAGACCGGCCGCCTCGAGCGCCGGAACCGCCTCGGCGTCCTCCTCGCCGACGAGCCAGCCGTCGAGCAGCCCGGCCGACGATCGCGCGCCGTACCAGGCGCCGACCGCGCGGGCCGAGGTCTCGACGCCGATCGCCTCGAGACAGGCGTCGGCCATGCCGCGCACGACGGCGCCGCCGATGATCGGGGAGACGCCGACGACGGGCGCGGCGGTGGCGCGCACCGCCTCGCGGATCCCGTCGATGCCGAGGATCGTGCCGATCGAGACCACCGGGTTCGAGGGCGCCAGCAGCACGAGGTCGGTCTCCGCGATCGCGGCGAGCACGCCGGGGCCGGGCCGGGCGAGTTCGACGCCGTGCTGCACGAAGCGCCGCGCGGGCACGGTGCCGCGGTGGCGCGTCCACCACTCCTCGAAGTGCAGCTCGCCCGCATCGGTGACGACGTGGGTCTCGACGGGATCGTCGGAGGCCGGCAGCAGCTCGACGCCGAGATCCCAGCGCGCGGCGAGGCGCCGGGTCGCCTCCGACAGCGGCAGGCCCTCGTGCAGCCAGCCGGTGCGCGCGATGTGGGTGCCGAGGTCGAGGTCGCCGAGGGTGAACCAGGGCCAGCCGGTGCCGTAGGCGGCGAGCTCGCCGGCGACGCGCTCGCGCTCGCCCGCGCGGCCCCACCCGCGCTCGGCGTCGTTCACCCCCGCGAGTGCGTACATCACCGAGTCGAGGTCGGGGCACACCCGCAGGCCCGAGAGCCAGAGGTCGTCGCCGACGTTGACGACCGCCGTGACCGTCGTCGGCGCGGCCGCCGCCCGGGCCCATTCGCGCACGCCGAGCAGGAACCGGGCGCCGCCGACGCCGGCGCCTCGGGGTCCGCTCGCCGGGCCCCCGCACGCCTCTCGAGAGCGTCCACGACCGCCCTCCGCGCTGTTGATGGGACTTACATCCGCGCCGCGAGCGTCGTAGCGTTCGGACGTAACCGCTCCGCAATCGGCGGAAACGCCGCCGAAACGTCGGGTGCGCACAATGAGACGGGAACGTCCGAAGGAGCCCCATGACGATCGTCCGCGCGGCCATCACCCAGACCACCTGGACCGGTGACAAGGAGTCGATGCTCGACAAGCACGAGGGCTTCGCGCGCAGCGCCGCCGCCGACGGCGCGCAGGTCGTCTGCTTCCAGGAGCTGTTCTACGGCCCCTACTTCGGCATCACCGAGGACAAGAAGTACTACGCCTACGCCGAGCCGGCCGACGGCCCGATCGTGCAGCGCTTCGCGGCGCTCGCGAAGGAGCTCGGCACCGTGATGGTGCTCCCCATCTACGAGGAGGACATGACCGGGGTGTACTACAACACCGCGGTGCTGGTCGACGCCGACGGCACGGTGCTCGGCAAGTACCGCAAGCACCACCTGCCGCACCTCGACCGCTTCTGGGAGAAGTTCTACTTCCGCCCCGGCAACCTCGGCTACCCGGTGTTCGACACCGCGGTCGGCCGCATCGGCATGTACATCTGCTACGACCGGCACTTCCCCGAGGGCTGGCGCGAGCTGGGCCTGAACGACGCGCACATGGTCTTCAACCCCAACGCGACCAAGCCCGGTCTCAGCAACCGGCTGTGGGAGGTCGAGGGCCCGGCGGCGGCCGTCGCGAACGGCTACTTCGTGCTTCAGCCCAACCGGGTCGGCCGGGAGGACAACGAGTACGGCGACCTCGCGGTCGACTTCTACGGCACGAGCCAGGTGATCGACCCGCGCGGCAACTTCGTGGGCGAGCGCGGCTCGGGCACCGACGAGGAGGTGCTGGTGCGCGACCTCGACCTCGACATGGTGCGCCAGATGCGCGACGACTGGCAGTTCTACCGGGATCGCCGCCCCGACTCCTACGCCAAGATCGCGAAGCCGTAAGGAGCGACCCATGACCACCACGCTCATCACCGGCGGCACCGTCGTGTCGTCCACCGGTCGCACGACGGCCGACGTGCTCGTCGACGGCGAGAAGGTCGTCGCGCTGATCGCGCCCGGCACGACGGCGCTCGGCACCGACCTGACGACCGCGGTCGACACCGTCGTGGATGCGACCGGCAAGTACGTGATCCCCGGCGGCATCGACGCCCACACGCACTTCGAGCTGCCCTTCGGCGGCACCGAGGCGAGCGACTCGTTCGAGAGCGGAACCCGCGCCGCGGCGTGGGGCGGAACCACCTCCGTCATCGACTTCGCGGTGCAGACCACCGGCACCAAGGTGCCCGACGGGCTCGCGACCTGGCACGAGAAGGCCGCCGGCAACTGCGCGATCGACTACGGCTTCCACCAGATCCTCGGCGGCGTCGACGAGGAGTCGCTCGCCTACATGCCGAAGCTCGTCGACGAGGGCATCACGAGCTACAAGATGTTCATGGCCTACCCGGGCGTCTTCTACTCCGACGATGGGCAGATCCTGCGGGCCATGCAGAAGGCCGCGGAGCTCGGCATGCTCACGATGATGCACGCCGAGAACGGCCCCGCGATCGACGTGCTCGCCGCCCAGCTCGCCGAGGCCGGCAAGACGACGCCGTACTACCACGGCATCGCGCGCGCCTGGCAGATGGAGGAGGAGGCGACGCACCGCGCGATCATGCTCTCGAACCTCACCGGCGCTCCGCTCTACGTCGTGCACGTGAGCGCCAAGCAGGCGGTCGCGCAGCTCGCCGCCGCGCGCGACGACGGCATGAACGTCTTCGGCGAGACCTGCCCGCAGTACCTCTACCTCTCGCTCGAGGAGCAGCTCGGGGCCTCGAGCGACGAATGGGGGGCGTTCGAGGGCGCGAAGTGGGTGTGCTCGACCCCGCTGCGCTCGCGCGCCGAGGGCCACCAGGACCACATGTGGCAGGCGCTGCGCACCAACGACCTGCAGATGGTGTCGACCGACCACTGCCCGTTCTGCATGAAGGGGCAGAAGGAGCTCGGCAAGGACGACTTCCGCAAGATCCCCAACGGCATCGGCTCGGTCGAGCACCGCATGGACCTCCTGTACCAGGGCGTCGTGACCGGCGAGATCACCCTCGAGCGCTGGGTCGAGATCACCTCGACCACCCCGGCGCGCATGTTCGGCCTCTACGGCCGCAAGGGCGTCATCGCCCCCGGCGCCGACGCCGACATCGTGGTCTACGACCCGAAGGGCCACACCACGATCTCCGCGGCGACCCACCACATGAACATGGATCACTCGGCCTGGGAGGGCTTCGAGATCGACGGCCACGTCGACACGGTCCTCAGCCGCGGCAAGGTGATCGTCGACGGGGGCGAGTACCTCGGGGCGAAGGGCGACGGCAAGTACCTCAAGCGCGACCTGACCCAGTACCTGGTCTGAGGGGCGCGCGCATGGACTTCGGAGCCGTCCTCCAGACCAACCCGCCCGCCTCGCGGACGGTGCACCTCGCGAAGCTCGCCGAGCAGTACGGCTTCAGCCACGTCTGGACCTTCGACTCGCACCTGCTGTGGCAGGAGCCCTACGTCATCTACTCCGCGATCCTCGCCGAGACCCGCAAGGTCAAGGTCGGACCCTTCGTCACCAACCCCGCGACCCGCGACTGGACCGTGACCGCGAGCGTCTTCGCGACGCTCAACGAGATGTACGGCAACCGCACGGTCTGCGGCATCGGGCGCGGCGACTCCGCGGTGCGGGTCACGAACGGCAAGCCCGTCACGATGAGCGAGCTGCGCGAGTCGATCCACGTGATCCGCGAGCTCGCCAACTCGCGCAGCGTCGAGTACAAGGGATCACAGCTGCGCTTCCCGTGGAGCGAGGGCTCCGAGCTCGAGGTCTGGGTCGCCGCCTACGGCCCGATGGCCCTCAAGCTCACGGGCGAGGTCGGCGACGGGTTCATCCTGCAGCTGGCCGACCTCGACATCGCGGCGTGGATGATCCAGACGGTGCGCGACGCCGCCGAGAACGCGGGGCGCGATCCGATGAGCGTCAAGTTCTGCGTCGCGGCGCCGTTCTACATCACCGACGGCACCCCGCACGCCCTCGAGCACGCGCGCGAGCAGAGCCGCTGGTTCGGGGGCATGGTCGGGAACCACGTCGCCGACATCGTCGCGAAGTACGGGGCCGACGGCACCGTGCCGCAGGCGCTCACCGACTACATCGCGGGCCGCACCGGCTACGACTACAACAGCCACGGCAAGGCCCACAACGACCACGTCGACTTCGTGCCCGACGAGATCGTCGACCGGTTCTGCGTGCTCGGCTCGGCCGAGGAGCACATCGAGAAGCTCAAGGCGCTCGAGGCGCTCGGCGTCGACCAGTTCGCGGGCTACCTCCAGCACGACAACAAGGAGGAGACCCTCCGGGTCTACGGCGAGACGGTCATCCCGGCGCTGCACGACCACGTCACGGCGAAGTCGTGAGCGGGGCCCCCGCATGAGTCGACGCACGAGCGCGATCCTGTGGGGGGTTCTCGGGGTGCTCGCCGTCGTGCTGCTCTGGGAGGGCTACAAGGCCCTCGGTCCGGCGGAGGGCGTCGTCATCGGCGCGGTGCCGGGCGAGGCGGGATCGGGCGTGCTGATCCTGCCGCGCACCCACGACCGCGCCATGCCGCACGTGTGGGACATGGTGGCGCGCCTGTTCGCCCCGACGAGCGGCGGCAGCACGCCGCCGCTGTGGGTCTCGGTGCTGGGCGCCGCCGGCCTGACGCTCGGCATCGCGGCCGTCGGCTGGGTCATCGGCGTCGTCGTCGGTGGCGTGCTCGGCGCGCTCATGCAGCGCTGGCGCCTGCTCGAGTGGGGCCTGCTGCCGTGGATCGTCGTGAGCCAGACGGTGCCGCTCATCGCCTTCGCGCCGATCGTCAACTCGATGGGGCTCCAGCTCGGTCGCGGCGGCGGGTTCGAGTGGCCCCAGTGGGTCTCGGTCGCGGTGATCGCCTCCTACCTCGCGTTCTTCCCGGTCGCGATCGGGGTGCTGCGCGGTCTCGCGGCGCCCGACCGCATCCACCTGGATCTCCTGCGCAGCTACGCGGCCGGCTACGGCGCGACCCTGTGGCGGCTGCGACTGCCCGCGGCCGTGCCCTACCTGCTGCCCGCGCTGCGGCTCGCGGCCGCGAACGCCGTCGTCGGCGCGGTCGTCGCGGAGGTGTCGATCGGCATGCGCGGCGGCATCGGCCGCATGCTCCTGCAGCTGGCCGGGCAGGCCTCCGCCGACCCGGCGGCGCCGTGGGGCCCGACCTTCGGCGCGATCGCGCTCGGGCTCGTGGCGGCGGGATCCGTCGCGCTGCTCGGCCTCGGGCTGCGCCGCTACCGTCGCGGGGAGGCGACCGCATGAGCACCGAGTCCACCACCGGGTCGGGCGCGACGACGCGAGCGACCGGCGTCCCGTCGGCCGCCGACCCGGCCGCGCCGGCCCTGCGCGCGACGGGCGTCGGCAAGTCGTTCACGGCGCGCAAGGGCGAGGTCGTCGCCCTCACCGGGGTCGAGCTCGAGGTCGCGCCGGGGGAGTTCGTCTCGCTCATCGGCCCCTCCGGCTGCGGCAAGTCGACCCTCCTGCGGCTGATCGCCGACCTCGACGCACCGACGAGCGGCGAGCTCACGATCTTCGGCAAGCCGGCCCACCAGGCGCGCCTCGACCAGGACTACGGCATCGCCTTCCAGCAGGCGGGTCTGCTGCCGTGGCGCAGCGTCGGGGCGAACATCGCGCTCCCGCTCGAGCTGCACGGCGTCGAGCGGGCCGCGCGTGCCGCGCGGGTCGCGGAGCTCGCCGAACTCGTCGGCCTGACCGAGTTCGTCGACCGGCACCCCGACGAGCTCTCCGGCGGCATGCAGCAGCGGGTCGCCATCGCGCGGTCGCTCGCCGCGAAGCCGCGTCTGCTGCTGATGGACGAGCCCTTCGGTGCGCTCGACGAGATGACCCGCGAGTACCTGCAGTCCGAGCTCGCGCGCATCGCCGCCGAGACCGGTGCCGCGGTCGTGTTCGTGACCCACTCGATCCCCGAGGCGGTCTTCCTCTCCGACCGCGTGGTCGTCATGAGCCCGCGCCCCGGCCGCATCACCGACGTCGTCGCCACGCCGCTCGGCGCCCGACGCGACGACGGTCTGCGCGAGTCGCCCGAGTACTACGCCCACGTGACCGCGGTGCGCGAGGCGCTGCACGGCACCCCCACCCACCGACCGGGCGAGCCGTGAGCGCGGCGAGCGTGGGGATGCGGCGATGAGCCCGGTCGTCGTCGCGCGTCCGCCGCGCCGCACCGCGCCCCCCGCGTGGGCCCGGATCGTCGCGCCGATCGTGGTGGGTCTGCTGCTGCTCGCGGTCTGGATCCTCTGGGTCGACGTGCTCGGCACCGCACCTCGGGCGCTGCCCAGCCCGATCGCGATCGGGCAGGAGCTCGTGCTGCGCGGCGAGATCATCGGCAAGGCGATGGCCGTCACCGCCACCAACGCGCTGCTCGGGCTCGTCGCCGGAGCGCTGCTCGCGGTCGTGCTCGCGGCCCTGGCCGCGGCCAGCCGGCCGCTCGACGGCATGCTCGCCCCGCTCGTGGCGGCGCTCGCGGTCATCCCGATCGTCGCGCTGACCCCGATCTTCAACACGATGTTCGGCGCCTCGAGCCAGTTCGGCCGGCAGGCGGTCGCCGGCATCGCGGCCTTCGTGCCCGTCTTCGTCAACGTGCTGCGGGGCCTGCGTCAGACCCGTCCGGTGCACCGCGACGTGCTGCGCTCGGTCGCGGCCTCGCCGTGGCAGACCTTCCGCGTGCTGACCCTCCCCACCGCCGTGCCCTACCTGCTCACCGGGCTGCGGATCGCGGCCTCGCTCGCGGTCATCGCCGCGCTCGTCGCCGAGTACTTCGGCGGCCCCGCCGACGGGGTCGGCACCGCGATCGCCAGCTACGCCAAGTCGGGTCGCGCGGCCCTCGCCTGGGCCTTCGTGGCCGGCGGGATCGCGATCGGGCTCGTGTTCTTCCTCGCCACCACGCTGCTCGAGCGGCTGGTGGCGAGGCGACTGCCGGTCTGACCGGCACCCCCGCCGGATCTGCACCGGCATCCGCACCACCGCACCATTCGCACCACCGGCACCACCCGCACCACCGCGACGAGGCGAACCCGCCCCCGCGGCGCGGGCGCTCCGGCGTCCGCTCCATCCCTTCAGGAAGAACCACCATGAGTCACAGCATCAGGCGCCGCCTCGGCGCCGTCGCGGCCGCCACCGCGGCCTCCGCCCTCGTCCTCGCCGGCTGCTCGGCCGGCGGCGGCGACACCGGGGGCGACTCCGGCGACTTCGAGCCGCTCACCTCGATCAAGCTGCAGCTGCAGTGGCTGCCGCAGGCCCAGTTCGCCGGCTACTACCTCGCGCAGGAGGAGGGCTACTTCGAGGAGGAGGGCTTCACCGACGTCGAGATCGTCCCCTCGGGCGGCGACATCGTGCCGCAGGACGCGCTCGTCGCGGGCGACGTCGACTTCGCGATCGCCTGGGTGCCGAAGGTGCTGGGCAGCATCGAGGGCAGCGGCGTCGAGCTGACCGACATCGCGCAGGTGTTCCAGGCCTCCGGCACGACGCAGGTGTCCTTCAAGGACAGCGGGATCACATCGGTCGCCGACTTCGAGGGCAAGCGCATCGGCTCGTGGGGCTTCGGCAACGAGTGGGAGATCTTCGCCGCGATGGCGGCCGAGGGCCTCGACTCGACCACGGTGTCGATCACGACCCAGGACTTCTCGATGAACGCCCTGCTCGACGGCGACGTCGACGCGGCTCAGGCGATGACCTACAACGAGCTCGCGCAGCTGCTCGAGACCGTCAACCCGGCCACCGGGGAGCTCTACACGCTCGACGACCTCAACGTGATCTCGTACGAGGACACCCAGGGCGCCATGCTGCAGGACGCGATCTGGGCCGACACCGCCCGCCTCGCCGACGACCCGGCCTACGCCGACGCCGCGGTGCGCTTCCTCAAGGCGATCACGAAGGGCTGGCTGTACGCCCGCGACAACCCGGAGGACGCGGCGGCGAAGGTCTACGACATCGCCGCGAACGCCGAGGCGGCCTTCCCTGTCGGCCCCGTGCACCAGCTGTGGCAGATGAACGAGGTCAACAAGCTCATCTGGACCGGCGGCACCTTCGGCCTGGTCGACTCGGCCGCGTGGGACAAGACGGTCGCGGGGGCGCTCGCCGCCGTCAACCAGGACGGTCTGCACCTCATCACCGCCGACCCGCCCGCCTCCGCCTACTCGAACGAGTACATGCAGAAGGCGCTCGACGAGCTCGCCGCCGAGGGCGTCACCGTCGACGGGGCCTACACCCCGATCGACGTGGTGCTCACCGAGGGCGGGCAGTAACCCGTGGGTGGGGGCGGCGCCGGTCGCCCCCACCCGTTCCCCCGCCGGGCGCGTCCACCGCTCTCGGCGGGGTTCCCGACCCCGACCCGCGAGTAGCGTGATGCCATGACCGACCTGAACCCCGCCGACGGGGCCCGCACCCTCGAGCTCGACCGCGCCTACGTCTTCCACTCGTGGTCGGCGCAGGGCGCTCTCAAGCCCTTCGTGATCGCCGGGGCGCTCGGCAGCGAGGTGTGGGACTTCGAGGGCCGGCACTATCTCGACTTCAGCTCGATGCTCGTCAACACCAACATCGGGCACGCGCACCCCAAGGTGGTCGCGGCGATCCAGGAGCAGGCGGCGATCCTGCCCACCGTCGCGCCCGCGCACGCCAACCTGACGCGCGGCGAGGCCGCGCGGCGCATCGTCGAGAAGGCCGGGCCCGAGTTCTCGAAGGTGTTCTTCACCAACGGCGGGGCCGACGCGAACGAGAACGCGATCCGCATGGCCCGCCTCGTGACCGGCCGCGACAAGGTGCTCAGCCACTACCGCAGCTACCACGGCAACACCGGCGCCGCGATCGTCTCCACCGGTGACTGGCGGCGCGTGCCGAACGAGTTCGCCCGCGGTCACGTGCACTTCTTCGGGCCCTTCCCCTACCGCTCCGAGTTCTGGTCGGACTCGCCCGAGCAGGAGACCGAGCGCGCCCTGCACCACCTGAAGCGCGTGATCCAGGCGGAGGGCCCCGACTCGATCGCCGCGATCCTGCTCGAGGGTGTGCCCGGTACCGCGGGGGTGCTCGTGCCGACGCCCGGCTACCTGGCGGGCGTGCGGAAGCTCGCCGACGAGTACGGCATCCTGCTGATCCTCGACGAGGTCATGGCCGGGTTCGGACGCACCGGCGACTGGTTCTCGTGGCAGAACGCGACCATCAACCCCGATCGGGTCGTGCCCGACCTCGTGACCTTCGCGAAGGGCGTCAACTCGGGTTACGTGCCGGTCGGCGGCGTCATCATGCCGCCCGAGATCGCCGCGGCCTTCGACGAGACGGTCTTCCCCGGCGGGCTCACCTACTCGGGCCACCCGCTCGCGATGGCCTCGATCGTCGCCTCGATCGACGCGATGCAGGAGGAGGGGATCGTCGAGAACGCGGCCGCGGTCGGTCGCGACACGCTCGGGCCCGGCCTCGCGGCGCTGCAGCAGGATCACCGCATGATCGGCGAGGTGCGCGGCCTCGGCGTGTTCTGGGCCCTCGACCTCGTCGTCGACCGCGACACGCGCGAACCGGTTCCCGCGTCGACCATCGCGGCGCTCAAGAACGCGTGCCTCGAGCGCGGGCTGCTGCCGTTCACGGCCGACAACCGCATCCACGTGGTGCCGCCCTGCACGGTGACGGCGGGCGACGCGGCGCGCGGCCTCGCGATCCTCGACGAGGTGTTCACGGCCGTCGAGCAGGCGTAGCCTCGGCGGCGACGGGAGGAGACGCGATGGCTGCTGACGCCGACCGCGCCACGGCGGTTCCCGGCCTGGAGCCCGATGCCGAGACCGTCGAGCTGCGCTGGAACCCCGACGGCTCCTTCGAGCGGATGCGCGAGGCCGCCGCCCGCTCGGCGCACGCGACTCTGCCGCCGTCGGCCTTCGAGCACGGGGGCGAGGCCGCCCCGTTCGCGCACCTGCCCGAGCAGCCGGTCGAGCTGACCGCGACCGTCGCTCCCGAGCCGCCCGCGGAGGATCTCGCGATCTGGCCCCCCGACGCGGCCGCGTGGGGCGGGGTCGGCACGCCGAACTGAGCGCGCCACACGGGCAGCCGGGTTCCCGTCGAGCGCCCGCGCAGCACGGCGGCGCACCCCCGCGTACACTGCCGCAGGTGGCCGCCCGAACCCTCTTCGACATCCCCGTGCACGAGCTCATGCACAAGCCGGGCACGATGCTCGAGCGCGAGCTGGAGTTCCCGAGCCCCGAGCAGTACGGCGAGGGCGCGGCCGTCGTGCGCGAGGGTGCGCCGCTCGAGATCGACGTGCGGCTCGAGGGCCTGCACGAGGGGATCCTCGCGACCGGCGAGGTGCGCACCGTCGCCCAAGGCGAGTGCGTGCGCTGCCTCGACCCCGTGAGCCTCCCCGTCGAAGTCGATTTCCAGGAGCTTTTCGCGTATTCTCCCGACGAAGCTTTCGACAACGAGGTTCACGACGATCACGTGAGTCTTGAACCCGTCGTCAGGGATGCGGTGGTGCTGTCACTGCCCTTCCAGCCGGTCTGCCGCGAGGACTGCCCCGGTCTCGATCCCGTCACGGGCGAGAAGAGGACGGGATCCGCGGACGAGGTCGCGCGCGAGGCGATCGACCCCCGCTGGGCCGCGCTCGAAGGCTTCGCCACCGAAGACTGACCGTCGCGCGGCCGCGCGACGAGAGAAGGAAAGACACCATGGCCGTTCCCAAGCGCAAGCAGTCGCGCAGCAACACGCGCTCCCGCCGTTCGCAGTGGAAGGCGGAGGCGCCCAAGCTCGTCAAGACCACCGAGAACGGCAAGACCGTCTACCGTCTCCCGCACCGCGCGAACGTCGTCGAGGACTCGGCCGGCACCCCTCTGTACCTCGAGTACAAGGGCCGCAAGGTCGCCGACGTCTGAGTTTTCTGGTCCGCCCTGCGGGCGGTACCGCATGAACTCTGTTCCGGGCGTGAGGGCCGGGCGGCATCGAATGAACCCTGTTCCGGGCGTGAGCGCTTCGGGCGGCACCGCATGAACTCTGTTCCGGGCGTGAGGGCGCGGTCGTGAGCGAAACGCATCCGCTGCTCGCGGCGATCGGCGTCGAGATCGGGCCCGAGCTGCTCGAGCTCGCCCTCACGCACCGCTCGTACGCCTACGAGAACTCCGGCGTGAAGCACAACGAGCGGCTCGAGTTCCTCGGCGACTCCGTGCTCGGCCAGGCCGTCACCGTCATGCTCTACCGCGAGTACCCCGACCTCGACGAAGGCGAGCTCGCCAAGCGCCGCGCGAGCCTCGTCAGCTCGGTCGCGCTCGCCGAGGTGGCGCACAACATCGGCCTCGGCGCGCACCTGCGCCTGGGCCGCGGCGAGGAGCTCACGGGCGGCCGCGAGAAGGGCTCGATCCTCGCCGACGCCGTCGAGGCGATCATCGGCGCGACCTACCTCTCCGCCGGGCCCGACGCCGCGACCGAGCTCGTGCTGCGCCTCATCGAGCCGCTCAAGGCCGAGCCGGGCCGTTTCGGCGCCGCGATGGACCCCAAGACGAGCCTCCAGGAGCTCACCACGCGCGCCGGCCACGGTCTGCCGCAGTACGAGGTCACCGACACCGGCCCGGATCACGACAAGCACTTCACCGCCGTCGTGCGGGTCGGCGGCGACCCGGTCGCGACCGGCGAGGGATCGAGCAAGAAGCAGGCCGAGATGCAGGCCGCGCTTGCCGCCTGGGCCCTGCTGTCGTCCCCGACGGATGGCGACGGGGCCCCGCCGGCGGGCGGCTGAGTGACGGCGATGGTCGTCTCGGGGATGGGCCCTTCGGTCTTCGCTGGTCGACGGGACGGGGCCTGAGTGCCGGAGCTTCCGGAGGTCGAGGTCGTGCGGGCGGGCCTCGCGCCCGCGGTCGACGGCGCCGTCGTCGAGGGCGTCGAGGTCTTCGACGCCCGGTCCCTGCGGCGCCACCTCGGCGGGGCCGACGACTTCGCGCGCCGCCTGACGGGTGCGGTGCTCGCGAGCCCGCGTCGCCGCGGCAAGTTCCTCTGGATCCCCGTCGCCGAGCGCCCCACCACCGCCACCCGCGCCCGCCACGACCCCGCCGACCCGGCGGTCGACGAAGCGCTGCAGGTGCACCTGGGGATGAGCGGCCAGATGCTGCTGCGCGAGGCCGGCGCACCCCACGACCGACTCACGCGCGTGGCGCTCGCGCTCGCGCACCCCGAGCACGGCGAGCTGCGCGTCGACTTCGTCGACCAGCGCATCTTCGGCGCGATGGTGCTCGAACCGCTCGTCGAGGCGGCCGACGCACCGGGGGAGCCGGGCGAGCGGATCCCCCGCAACGTCGCCCACATCGCGCGCGACCCGCTCGACGCCCGCTTCGACGACGCCCTGTTCCTGCGCCGGCTCGCCGCCAAGCGCACGACCGTGAAGCGCGCCCTGCTCGACCAGACCCTGGTCTCGGGCATCGGCAACATCTACGCCGACGAGGCGCTGTGGGCCGCGCGCCTGCACTACGACCAGCCGACCGCGAGCCTGCCGCGTCCGCGCGCCCGTGCGCTGCTCGAGGAGGTGCGCGTCGTGCTGCGTAAGGCCCTCGCGGAGGGCGGCACGAGCTTCGACTGGCAGTACCTCAACGTCAACGGCCAGGCGGGCTACTTCGCCCACTCGCTGAACGCCTACGACCGGGCCGGGCAGCCGTGCCCGCGCTGCGGCACCCCGATCGTGCGCGAGGACTGGATGAACCGCGGCTCCTTCCGCTGCCCCCGCTGTCAGCGTCGCCCCCGTGGGCTCGGCCCGAGCGCCCGACGCGCCTGACGCGCCCGGCGCCCCGCGGCCTCAGCGTGTCGCGGCCTCAGCGCTTGACGGCGACGACCGACCAGGTCAGCGGCAGGCGCGGCTCTCCGGCGCGCATCCGGTACTCCTCGTCGTCGCCGAGCTCGAGGTGACCGGGCAGCGCGTCCCACGGCACGGCGTCGTGCTCCTCGACCGCGGCGATGTCGAGACCGGCCGCGAGGAGCGCGCCGAGCACCTCGGCGATCCCGTGGTTCCACTCGTGCGTCGTCGACTCGGGCAGCTCGCCGGGGATCTCGACGTAGGTGTCGGATCCGATGAACACGAGCGGCTCCTCGTGCTCGAAGTAGCCGTAGCGGGCGACGAGCGCGTCGGGGCGGGTCTCGTCGAGCGTCCACATCAGCGGATGCCCCTCGCGGAACACGAGGCGCCCGCCGGGCCGCAGCAGCGCGGCGATCTGCTCGGCCCACGGCGCCACGCGCGGCAGCCAGCCGAGCACGCCGATGCCGGTGTAGACGAGGTCGAAGGAGGCGGGTTCGAGCGCCACGCTCGCGCGGTAGACGTCGGACTCGACGTAGCGGATCGGCGCCCCCGCGGCCTCGGCGAGTCGGCGCGCCTCGGCGAGGGAGGCGGGGGAGAAGTCGAGCCCCGTCACGCGCGCGCCGAGCCGGTGAAGCGAGAGGGTGTCGGTGCCGATGTGGCACTGCAGGTGCACCGCGTCGAGCCCGCGGATGTCGCCCAGCCGCGGCAGGTCGTACCGCACGACCCCCGAGAGCAGCTCGGGGTCGTCGACGTAGCGATGCGAGCCGTAGCCGAGGGCGTGCTGAGCGGCGCGGCCGTCCCAGTGGGCGCGGTTGAGGCGCAGGTACTCGGGTTCCTCCCGCTCGGGGTCGCTCACGCCAGGTCCTTCCGCCAGGCGCCCTCGTAGCCGATCGGCTCGAAGCCGAGGGCCTCGTTGACCGAGAGCATGTGCCGGTTCTCCTCCGCGTTCCAGGTCACCACGCTCGGGCGGGCCGGGCCGTCGTGGGCGAGGCTCTGCAGGTTCGCGGCCTTGAGGCGCATTCCGAGCCGGTGGCCGCGGTGCTCGCGCAGCACGAGCGTCGCCCACTGGCTGACCGGGCGGGTCGCCCGGTCGGAGACCATGAGGCGGGTGTACCCGACGAGGCGGCCGCTCGCCTCGTGCTCGACGGCCGCGGTGATCCGCGTGCCGCCGTTCGCCTCGGCGCGCGCCTCGGACTCCGCGACGCGCTCGGCGGTCCACGGGTCCTCCGGCTCCTCGAGCCCGGCCGAGGGGGCGTCGGTCGACATGCGGTTGTTGAGCACCGCGAGGTCCTCGCGCCACCGCTCGGGCGTCACGCCGCGCCAGACGTGCACGCGGTAGCCGGGGCTCGCGGCCTCCGCCTCGGCGAGCAGCGAGGCCACCCGCGCGGCGTCGGCGGGCAGCGCGAGCCGGCTGCCCCGCTCGACCTGCTCGAGCCGCCAGCCGTTCGCCCCCATCCAGCGCACGTCGGGGTCGTCGGCCGGAACTGAGCCCGATCCGGTCGGAGGCGACAGCCGCGGCCCCGGGGACTCCGGCGTGGGGAGGTAGGCGATCATGCGGGTCGAGCCGACCGAGCGGGCGACCTCCTCGGTGACCTCCGCGAGCCGCGCACGGGCCTCCTCGGCGGCGGCCGGATCGACCGTCGCCGCGCCGCCGCGCCCGTCCGCGCCGCGGCAGAGGTAGAGGTCGATCCAGCTCGCGTCGGCGGTCTCGGCCAGCAGGTGGGAGTGCTCGCCGAGGCCCACGTCGACGCCGTCGACCGCCGCGATCCACATCCGCCGGGGCTGGTCGGGGTCGAGGTGCCAGGCGAGCGCGTCGCGCGGGTCGAAGCGCACGTCGGGGGTCCCGTAGGCGTACTGCTGGGTGTCGGAGTAGAGCTCGAAGTAGTGGGCGTACTCCTCCCATCCCGGCGCGTCGACGGCCTCGGGGAGGAGGATCTCGCGGATCGCAATCTGCGGCATGGGCGGCCGAATCCTTCCGCCGCCTCGTGGGCAGCCGATCAGGCTAGCCCACGGTTCGCGGAGCCCGGATCACGATCCGGTCTCGCCCTCGACGGTCGCCGCTCGCGACCGCCGGGCCGCGTGCCGCGTGCGCGGGACGGGGCGCTACCGTAGAGCGATCCGGGCCGCCGCCCGAGACCCGTCACCGTCCGATCCGGAGCGCGCCGCGTGTACCTGAAGAGCCTGACCCTCAAGGGGTTCAAGTCCTTCGCGCAGCCCACGACGTTCCAGTTCGAGACCGGCGTCACGTGCGTCGTCGGGCCGAACGGCTCGGGCAAGTCGAACGTCGTCGACGGTCTCGCGTGGGTGATGGGCGAGCAGGGGGCGAAGACCCTGCGCGGCGGCAAGATGGAGGACGTCATCTTCGCCGGCACCGCGACGCGCGGTCCGCTGGGGCGTGCCGAGGTGATCCTCACGATCGACAACGCCGACGGGGCGCTGCCGATCGAGTACAGCGAGGTGACGATCTCGCGCACCCTGTTCCGCAACGGTGGCAGCGAGTACGCGATCAACGGCGAGCAGTGCCGGCTGCTCGACGTGCAGGAGCTGCTCTCCGATTCCGGCCTCGGGCGCGAGATGCACGTCATCGTCGGGCAGGGCCAGCTCGACGCCGTGCTGCACGCCAGCCCCGAGGAGCGCCGCGGCTTCATCGAGGAGGCCGCGGGGATCCTCAAGCACCGTCGCCGCAAGGAGAAGACGGTGCGCAAGCTCGAGTCGATGCAGGCGAACCTCACGCGCCTGAGCGACCTCGCGGGCGAGCTGCGCCGCCAGCTCAAGCCGCTCGGGCGCCAGGCCGAGATCGCGCGCGAGGCGCAGACGATCGCCGCGATCGTGCGCGACGCGAGGGCGCGCCTGCTCGCCGACGAAGTCGTGCAGCTGCGCGCCTCGATCGCCGACGTGAGCCGCAGCGAGAGCGAGCGCAAGACCGAGCGCCTCGTGCTGCAGGAGCAGCTCGACCAGTCGAAGCTGCGCCAGACCCGGCTCGAGCAGAGCATGGCGGGCGACGCGGTCGACCAGGCACGCCGGGTCGCCTTCGGCCTCGAGCAGGTGCAGGATCACCTCCGCTCGCTCTACACCCTCGCCAACCAGCGGCTCACCCTGCTCGCGCAGCAGTCGGAGTCGCCCGGGGCGAGCCCCGGCGTCTCGCCGGCCGCGATCGACGAGGCCCGCGCCGAGGCCGACCGCCTGCGCGCCGGCGTCGGGCAGGCCGAGGAGGAGCTCGGCCGTGCCGCCGCCGCGACCGCGACCGCGCGCGCGAGCCTCGACTCGCTCGACGAGGAGATCGCCGCGCAGAGCGCGCTCATCAGCCAGCACGAGCTCACCCAGCAGCGCCTCGACGGCGCCGTCGCCGCCGCCGACTCGCGCCTGACCGCGACCCGCGCCGAGCTCGACCGGCAGCGCGCGTCGCTCGCCTCCTCGGAGGAGCGGCGCGAAGCCGCCCGAGCCGAACTCCTCGCCCTCGAATCGGAGGAGGGCGCCCCCGTCGACGACGGCGCGCTGCCCGCCGCGCTGCAGGCCGCCGAAGCGGCGGTGCAGGCGCTCCAGGCGGAGGTCGAGGAGCTGCGCGAGCAGGTGCACGCCTCCGAACGCGAGCGGGACGCGCTCGCGGCCCGGACGAGCGCACTCACGATGGCGGTCGAGCAGCGCGACGGATCCGCCTCCCTCGCCGGCACACCGGGCGTGCGCGGGCGCGTGGCCGAGCACCTCAAGGTCGAGCCGGGCTTCGAGGCGGCGATCGCCGCCGCGCTCGGAACCCTCGCCGACGCCGTGCTCGCCGACGACCTCGAGGCGGGGATCTTGGCCTTGGCCCGGGTGCGCGCGAGCGACGCCGGTCGGGTCGAGATCGTGCTCGCCGAGACCGGCCGCGCCGCGGCCGGCGCGCTCTCCGGGCTGCCCGACGGCGCCCGACCGGCCTCCGACCTGGTGCGGGGTCCCGAGGGCGTGCTGTCGCTGCTCGCGAACGTCGTCGTCGTCGACTCGCTCGAGGTGGGCCGTCGGGCCCTTGCCGCCGACCCGGATCGGGTCGCGACCTACATCACCCGCGAGGGCGACGTGCTCACCCGCGCGGTGCTGCGCGGCGGTTCGGGCGGCGCGCGCAGCATGCTCGAGCTCGTCGCCGAGCGCGACGATGCGCAGGCGCGCCTCGAGACGGTGACGACCGCGATCGAGCGTTCGCGCGCCGAGCTCGCCGAGCGCCGCGAGGCCCTCGACCTCGCCCAGATCGACCAGACCCAGGCGGCCGCGGCGCTCAAGGAGTTCGACGCGCGACTTGCCGAGCGCAGCGAGGCCCTCGGCCGCTCGCGCGTCGCCCTCGACGCCGCGCAGGCCGAGGGGGAGCGGCTCGCCGCCGCCGTCCGGCAGACCGAGCAGGCCGTGGCGGAGGCGGATGCGGCGCGCCAGTCGGCCGCCGCCGAACGCGACGCGCACGCCGCGACGCCCCGCCCCATCCTCGACGTGTCGAGCCGGGACGCGCTCGCGGCCGAGCTGGAGGCGGCCCGCGGCGCCGAGGTGCAGGCGCGCATCGCGCTCGAGACCGCGCGCGAACGGGTGCGCGCGCAGGAGGCGCTCGCGGAGGGGCTCGTGCGCCAGCTCGAGGCCGAGCGGGCCGCGGCCGAGGAGGCCGCCCGCCTCGCCGTGCTGCGCCGCCATCAGCTCGACGCCGCGAACGGGGTGCTCGCCGCCCTGCCGGCCGTGCTCGACACCGCCGACCGCTCGCTCACCGAGGCGCGCGTGAAGCTGAGCGCCGCCGAGGGTGAGCGCACCGCGCAGAACGAGGAGCTCGCCGAGCTGCGCCGCTCGGAGTCGAGCCTGCGCGAGCGGCTCAGCGCGCTCAACGAGAACGTGCACGGCCTCGAGATGCAGGCCTACGAGCGCAAGCTCCACCTCTCGAACCTGCTCGACCGCGCCTCCGAGGAGCTCTCGCTCGGCGAGGAGGTGCTCGTCGCCGAGTACGGTCCCGACCAGCCGGTGCCCGACGACGCCGCGCTGCTCGACGCTCCGGTGCGCGCGCCCGGCGACGGCCCCGAGGACGACGGCGAGGCGGAGGCCGAGCGCGACGCCGACCCCCAGGCCGACGAGGAGCCCGAGCCGTCTCCGACCGGGCCGGAGGGCCCCGGCGCCGAGTCGGCCGGCTCCGAGTCCGCGGGCGCCGAGCCCGCCGATGCCGATCCCACGGAGGCCGAGCCCGTCGGCAAGCCCTTCGTGCGCGCCGAGCAGCAGCGCCGTCTCGCGGCGGCCGAGCGCAAGTACGCGCAGCTCGGGCGGGTGAATCCGCTCGCGCTCGAGGAGTTCGCGGCGCTCGAGCAGCGCCACCGATTCCTCACCGAGCAGCTCGCCGACCTCACGGCGACCCGCAAGGATCTGCTCGCGATCATCGACGAGCTCGACGGCAAGATGCAGGACATCTTCGCCGCGGCCTTCGCCGACACCAAGGCGGCCTTCGACGAGGTGTTCCCGACGCTGTTCCCGGGCGGCTCGGGGAGCCTCCACCTCACCGACCCCGAGAACCTGCTCACAACCGGCATCGAGGTGACGGTCAAGCCGGCGGGCAAGAAGATCGAGCGGCTGTCGCTGCTGTCGGGCGGTGAGCGCTCGCTCGCGGCGGTCGCCCTGCTCGTCGCGATCTTCAAGGCGCGCCCGAGCCCGTTCTACATCCTCGACGAGGTGGAGGCGGCGCTCGACGACGCCAACCTCGGCCGTCTGCTCACCGTCTTCGAGGACCTGCGGTCCACGAGCCAGCTCATCGTCATCACCCACCAGAAGCGCACGATGGAGATCGCGGATGCGCTCTACGGCGTCTCGATGCGCCAGGACGGCGTGAGCGCGGTGGTCGGCCAGCGCGTGGGCACGAGCGCCGCGAGCTGATCAGCTCGGCGTGTCGGTGTCGCCGTCGCCGCTCGCGTCGGCCTCGCCGAAGCGCGAGGGCATGCCCGCGGCCCGGTCGACCGGGATGTCCTCGAGCGGCACGCCGTTGACCGTCGCGACGGTCCACCCGCCCGGCACCGGCCGCAGCATCGACACCGAGCCGTTCTCGATGCCGGGCACGGGCCGGCCCGCGAGGCGCGCGAGGGTGTAGCGGATGATCGTGCCGTGGCAGACGGTCAGCACCGCGCGATCCGCGTGCTCGCTCGCGATGCGCTCGAGCGCCGACAGCCCGCGCGCGACGACGGCGTCGATCGACTCGGCGCCGGGGTAGGCGCGGTCGGGCCAGCGGCGGATCGCCGCGGAAGAGGAGGTGCCCTCGAGCTCGCCGTAGTCGCGTTCGACGAGGTCGTCGTAGGCCTCGCCGAGCGGAACGTCGAGCTCCTCGGCGATGATCGCGGCGGTCTCACGCGCGCGGGCGAGCGGGGAGCTGACGACGACGTCCCACGGGACGGAGCGCAGCATCCCGACCGCGTCGCGCGCCTGCTGGCGACCGGTCGCGTTGAGCGGGACGTCGCTCGACCCCTGCAGGAGCCCCTGCAGGTTCCAGTCGGTCTGGCCATGACGGATGAGGGCGACGGACATCGCCCCCAGTCTGCCAGGCGGGCCCCGCGTAGGCTGACGGCATGGCTCCGTCGTGGTCGCTCGGCTCCGCTCTGCGCGGCATGTTCGCCAAGCCCACGATCGACGACGACACCTGGGACGACCTCGAGACCGCGCTCATCACCGCCGACTTCGGCGCCGATCTCAGCGAGCAGCTGGTCGAGGAGCTGCGCGGCAAGGTGGAGCGCTACCGCACGACCGACCCCGCCGATCTGCAGCGGATGCTCCGCGAGACCCTCGAGGAGCGCTTCGCCCGCCTCGACTCGACCCTCGTGCTCTCGGCGCGGCCCGCGGTCGTGCTCGTCGTCGGGGTGAACGGGGTCGGCAAGACGACGACGATCGGCAAGTTCGCGAAGTTCCTCATCTCGCGCGGGCGCAGCGTGCTCGTCGGCGCGGCCGACACGTTCCGCGCGGCGGCGGTCGAGCAGCTCGCCACCTGGGCCGAGCGCGCGGGGGCGCGCGTGGTGCGCCCGCAGCAGCCGGGCCAGGACCCCGCGTCGGTCGCGTTCCAGAGCGTCGAGACCGCGCAGCGCGACGGGGTCGACATCGTGCTCGTCGACACGGCGGGCCGGCTGCAGACCAAGAGCGGGCTCATGGACGAGCTCGGCAAGGTGAAGCGCGTCGTCGAGAAGCTGAGCCCGATCGCGGAGGTGCTGCTCGTGCTCGACGCGACGACCGGGCAGAACGGCGTCGCGCAGGCGGAGGCCTTCATCGAGCACGCGGGCGTCACCGGGCTCGTGCTGACGAAGCTCGACGGCTCGGCCAAGGGCGGGTTCGTGCTCGCCGTGCAGGAGCGCACGAACATCCCCATCAAGCTCATCGGGCAGGGCGAGGGCATCGACGACCTCGCCGGCTTCACGCCCTCGTCGTTCGTGGCGCAGCTGGTCGGCTGAGCCCGGCGGCGCTTGCGTCGGCGGCGACCGTCGCGTCGTCGAGCCCGCCCTCCTCGACGACCGGGGGATCCCCCGCCCGCCGCACGACCGCCGAACGCGGCAACTCGGCGGACGCCACCCGCCCGCGCAGGGCCGCACGCAGGCTCGCGAGGTCGCGCGGGCCGGAGGAGTCGACCTCCACCTCCGCCGCGAGTGCCGCCCCGAGCGTGGTGTGCTCGACGACCCGCACCCGGGCGGCGAGCACCCCCGGCAGCGCCTCCAGCGCCGCCCGCAGCCGCGCAGGGTCGGCGGTCTCGCCGCCCGAGTCGATCCGCCCGTCGACGCGGTGCGGGGCGGTCAGACGGCCGCGCTCGACCCGCGCGGCGTCGGGCAGTGTCAGCTCGCGGCGGCCGCCGAGGGGGCTGCGGGCGGCGATCGCCCCGTCGGCGTCGACGCGCAGGCGCACGCCCGCGACCGGCCGCCCGTCGACCGTCAGCGTGCCGGTCTCGGTCGTGCCGTAGGCGTCGACGACCCGCGGGCCGGCGGCCGTGATCCGGGCGCGCAGGCCGGGCGGCAGCGGGGAGGAGCCCGAGACGACCACCTCGACGCCCGTCCAGTCGCCCCCCGCCGCGTCGAGCGCGGCGAGCTGGGCGGGCACGCCGGTGACGGCTCCGGGGCGGTGCCGGGCCACGAGCGCCGCCTGCTGGCTCGGGTCGAGGCGCGAGGCGAGCACGACGGGCAGGCCGCGCAGAAGGCCGGCGGCGACCGCGCTCAGGCCGTGGCCGTGATCCAGCGGGGCGAGCACGAGCAGCGGCCGGTCGCGTGGCAGCCCCAGACGCCGCTCGACGTCGGCCAGCTGCAGGAGCGCGCGCAACTCGAGCCGGCCGCGCGCCCGCGTGTGCGGGGGCCCGGAGGTGCCGGTCGAGGGTACGAGCAGGCTCCCGTCGCCGTGATCCTCGGCGGCGGCCCGCACGAGCATCTCCGCGTCGGCGTCGGAGAGCCGCGGGCCGAGCGGCAGAGCGTCGCGGCCCGCCTCGGCGGCGGCCGCGAGCTCGACGATCGTGCCGATCCCGCCATCGACGCGCACCATGTGCGCCTCCGTCGTGGCGTCCGCGCGCAGCTCCTCGGCGCGGGCGTGCACCGCCGCGTGGAGGCGCCCCGCGCTCCAGGTCTCCTCGCCGCGGATCAGCGCGACCGCCTCGGCGTCGCGTACGTGCGCGAGTGCGACGGCGGTCGCGAGCCCGCCCACCTTCAGGTCGACGACGATCATGCATGAGCCCTGGCCTGGGGGAGGCGCGGCCCGAGGCCCCTTCCCGATCGGGGTCCTTCCGATGCCGCCGCATTCATTATGCACGCATGCAGCGCTTTATCCAGGGGGGCTGCGGGCATGTTTCCGAATCCCATCGGCATGGACGCCCCAATCCCGGCGCGACCAACATTTTGATGGCGACCTTGCGGGGATTCCTGAAATCTCGCCGTCCCCCCCGCGGACCGTATGGATGATCGAGGCTCCTGCAGGCTCTTTGACAACCCGCACGAGAGAGCGACCGGCCCGGGGGACCGATCCCCGAGTTCGGGCCGGGCCATGGCGCGCCCAATCCCATCGGGCCCGATCGTCGGATCGGACATCGTCGGATCGGACCTCGCCGCCGAACCCCTGGCACCGCGAGCCTCGGGGGAGCAGGGGGGATTCATCCTCGCACCCCGAGGTTTTCGACGGAGCAACGACTCATCGATTTCAACGAGCGAACCCAAAGTTCAACCGACACCAACAATCGATCTCCAAACGACTTGCGACGCCAAAACAGGAATGCCGCTTCCTCCGATCAAACCCAACCCGGCTACGGACGAAGGGCCCGGGGCCGTAGACTGGCGCAAGCCCGGTGAACGCAACTTGCGGCGATGGCCGACCGACCGGCGAAGCGTCCGGGCCCGGGAATTCGGGAGGGTGGCAGCGATGAAGGCGGTCGTCATCAAAGGCAAGGGGGGCCCGGAGGTCCTGCACGTCGAGGACGTCCCCAGGCCCGAGGCCCGCGGCGAAAGCGTGCTGGTCCGGGTCCACGCCGCGGCGCTGAACCGGGCGATCAAGGCTCAGTCCGCG
>JAFKEN010000002.1 GCA_017308515.1 Actinomycetales bacterium
GTGACTTTGTCAACCTGATCTGGCCCCGGGGTGACGTTTTGAAGTGGCCCCGTCGAGGCGTCGGTTCGATGTGGGGCGCTGTCTGCTGTCAGGCGCAGCAGGAGGTGGGGAGTTCGTTGCGGAAGAGGTTCGCGGTGAGGCGGATGCCTTCGGCCATGGTGAGGTACGGGGCCCACGTGTCGGCGAGTTGGGTGACGGTGAATCCGGCTTTAATGGCGTAGGTCGCGGCGAGCATCATCTCGCCGGCGGTTTCGGCGAGGGCATGGACGCCGAGGACTTTGCCGGTGTCCGCGTCGGCGACGATCTTGATGCCGCCGCGGGTGTTGTGGTTCGTGATGGCTCGGGGCACATCGGACAGCCTCAGGTATCGGCAGGCGCACCGGTATCCGGCGGCGATGGCTTCGGCTTCGGTGATGCCGGCGGAGCCGAGCTGCGGCGCGGTGAACAGGACGGAGGGCAGCCCGGTGTAGTCGACCTGTTCGTGGTGGCCGAGGGCGTTGCGGGCTGCGATCTTCCCGGCCATCGCGGCGACGTACACGTACTGGGGCACGTCGGTGACGTCGCCGGCGGCGAACACGACCGGGTTCGTGGTCCGCTGCTGCTCGTCGACGATGATGAAGCCGCGGTCGTCGGTCGCGACGCCCGCCGCGGCGAGGTCGAGCCCGTTGGCGCGTGGTGTGCGTCCGGTGGCGATGAGGACGCGTTCTCCGGTGACCGCCTTGCCGGTGCGGGTGCGCACCCGCACCACGCCGTCGTCCTGGATGATCGTGGCGGCGCGGTCGCCTACGACGGTGATTCCCTCGGAGAGGAAGGCCTTGCGGAGTTCGGAGGAGAGTTCGGGCTCGGCGTGCGGGGCGAGCCGGCCAATGATGGTGACGGCCACGCCGAGGCGGGCGAAGAGCTGGGCTTGTTCGAGGCCGACGAAGCCGCCGCCGATCACTACGAGCGAGGCGGGCAACTCGGTGAGTTCCATTGCCGTGGTCGAGGTGAGGTAGTCGACGTGCTCAAGCCCGGGGATGGCCGGGACGTGCGGTTCGGCGCCGATGGCGACGAGATACGACCTGGCACGAACCGGTCGTTCGTCGATGAGGAGGGTTGCCGGGTCGGTGAATGTGGCGGCGCCGGGGAGGATGTCGAACCCGTAGGCGGCGGCGATGTCGGCGTACTTGGTCTGGCGGAGCATGCCGACGAGGTCATCCTTCTGCCGCACGAGGGCGCCGAGGTCGACAGTGCCGGCGGACGTGGGGGCGCCGGGGAACGGGTTCGCGAGGGCGGCGTGGCGGGTGTGCGCGGCGGCGAGGAGCGTCTTCGAGGGCACACAGCCGACGTTCACGCAGGTACCGCCGAGGGTGCCGCGTTCGATGGCGACCACGCTGGCCCCTTCGAGTCGGGCGTGGATCGCGGCGGACATCGCCGCCCCGCCCGTGCCGATCACCGCAAGATCGAACTCGCTGTGCTGCGTCATGATGCCTCCTCGGGTGAACCGGGCCGCTTGCGCGGTCACATCCGTCAGAATGGACCTTCAAGCATGCTTGAAGGTCAAGCCCGTTGGTGGAGGTGTCACAATGCGGATCGGAGAGCTCGCGGAGAAGGCGAGGACGAGGCCGTCGACGCTGCGGTACTACGAGGAGCGCGGACTGCTGCCGCCGCCGGAGCGCACACCGGCCGGGTACCGCAGCTATGGCGACGAGACGGTGCAACGGCTCGCGTTCATCGGCCGGGCCCGCGCGGCGGGCCTCACCCTTGCGCAGGCCGCGGAGATCCTCGATGTTCGCGACGCGGGCCGTTCGCCGTGCGCGCATGTGCGGGACCTCCTTGACCGCCGACTCGTGGAGATCGACGAGCAGCTCGAGCAGCTGCACGCCCTGCGAGGGAGCATTGCCGAGCTTCGAGCGCACGCGGCCGCTACGGCGTCCGAAGCCTGCACACCGGAGTCCATCTGCCGCTACCTCTGAATGGCTTTCGGATCGCTACTGCCGCTGACGGGTGTGGTTGAGGCGATAGGAGGTGGTGCCGGTTTCGATGATGGTGCCGTTGAACGTGAGCCGGTCCACGATCGCCGCGCACAGGCGCGGGTCGGTGAAGGTCTTCGTCCAAGCGCTGAATGACTCGTTGGATGCAATCGCGACGGAGTTCTTCTCTTCGCGCTCGGTGAGGACCTGGAACAGGAGTTCCGCGCCGCGCCGGTCGAGTTCCATGTAGCCGAGCTCGTCGATCAGGAGCAGGTCGACGCGGCCGTACCGGTTGATGGTACGGGTGAGCTGTTTCTCGTCGGCGGCTTCGACGAGCTCGTTCACGAGCTTCGTGGCGAGGGTGTATCGGACGCGGAAGCCTTTCTCAGCTGCGGCGGTGCCCAGGCCGATGAGCAGGTGCGACTTCCCGGTGCCGGAGTCCCCGATCAAGCAGAGCGGGTCGCCGCGGCGGATCCAGTCCCCGTTCGCGAGGGTATGGATCGTCGCCGGGTTGATGTTCGGATTCGCGTCGTAGTCGAAGTCGCCGAGCCATTTGTTCCTCGGGAACCCGGCTGCGGACACGCGGCGGACCACGGACCTTCGGTCCCGGTCGTCGCACTCGGCGAGGAGGAGTTCGGCGAGGAAGCCTTGGTAGGTCAGCTGCTCGCGTTCCGCGGCCGTGATCGCTTCGTGCATCACGGCCCGCATGGTGGGTAGGCGGAGCCTGCGGCAGGCTTGGTCAACGGCGGCCGCGGCGGCTTCTTCGGTCAGCCCGCGCTGTCGACGCAGGGTCGTGGTGACGTTGGTGGGAGTGGTCATGTTCCGGTGATTCCTTCTCTCTTATCGGTGACCGGCGGTTCCGGTTCGGGACGTCGGCTGAGGAGTTCGTCGTAGTGGGCGACGGATGGCAGCGGCCGCCGGTCGGCTGGGAGTCCGGCGATCACCGCGGCCGGATCCGCGAGGCGACGCTGGGTGAGGCTGAAAACTCGCTGCACATCACGTCGCGGTTGTTCAACGCGATGACGGTCTGACTCGGGCCCGGCCGCGTGCAGGCGGGCTTCGACCGCGACGACGTCGGCAGACACCGCCCCGACCGTGAGCGCGGCACGGATCCCTGCGATCACGTCAACGGTTCGCATGGTCCTGTGGAGCAGGAGCACGTCGATCAGCGCCCTTGTGCCGGCGCTGTCGCCGTCGACCTTCCGCGCTTGCTGCCAGAACGCGTCATGCGTTGTCGTGAACACGCCGGCTTCGCGTGCACGGGCCAGCGCGGTGGATCCGGGCAACGCGCCGGGCTTGCGTCTGAGGACCTCGAGGTAGTGGTCGAGGTTGATCGATTCGCCGCCGCGGGCCACGACCCGCTCGTGCCGAGCGACCTCGGCGTGGCCATCGAACACCACAAGTTCAGACGCCCGCAACGAGACGCGCACCTTTCGCCCGATCAGACGGGCGGGCACGGAGTACCTCGCCATCCGCACGGTGATCAGGCTCGAACGGTCTACCCGCGGGTAGAGCACCAGGCCAGGGTCGAACAGCTCGCCTGGCAATGACGCAAGGCGTGCTTGTTCGTCGGTGAAGTCTTGCCCGACAGTGCGGATCCGGGTGTTGATACGCCGCTCGTTGTCGCGCGCGTCCCACCGGCGGATCTGCTCGTTCAACTCGGCGAGCGAGTCGATGACCGGCATCGGAGAAAGCCAGGTGCGACGAAACCGACCGACTTCGCCTTCGACGCCGCCCTTCTCATGGGCGCCATCGATCCCGGGCTGGCAGTAGAACGAGTCGAACCCGTAATGCGAGCGGAACAGCACCCACCGGTCGTTCTCTATCCGACTACGGCCCTTCCCGTACAGCACCGTCTGCACCGCGGCCGTGAGGTTGTCATATCGGATGTGCAGGGTCGGGATCCCACCGATCTCGTCGAACGCGTCGATGTGTCCCTCGAGGAACGCTTCCTGCGATTGCGTCGAGTACACCCGGTGCACCGCCTTCCCCGAGTGCGAGAGCCGGAACGTGAACATGTGGCACTTCGTCTTCACCCCGGCCAGGATCACCCAGACCTCGCCGAAATCGACTTCGGCTTCCTCACCAGGTGCGTGCTCCTGCGGGACGAACACCTCGACGCGGCGCCCGGCGGCGGCGTCGATCTGAGCACGACGTACGCGCACGTAGTCGCGGACCGTCGAGTAGGACAGTCCCGTCGCTTCGTGCTCGTCGACCAGCCGCGCGAGAACCCTTGTCGCCGTGTGCCGCTGCTTGCGAGGAGCGTCCAGATCCTGCGTGAGCATCGCGTCGATCACCGCCTTGTACGGCCCCAGCCGAGGCGACATCCGAGTCGGAGTCTTCCGCTGCGGCGGAACCGGCGACGCCAGCGCCTGCCGCACCGTGCGACGGTGCACCCCGAACCTGTCTGCCAACGCGCGCACCGATAGCCCGTCGACGCGCGAGGCACGCCGGATATCCGCGAACAATTCCACTTTCGACCCCTGCCGGGCCCGCTCATCCTGAAGCAACACGAAACACACGCTCGGGTGGGGCCAGATCAAACCAGTCAGAAAGTGGGGCCACTCCTAGCCGTCACCCCGGGGCCAAAACAGACTGACAGAGCCACAGCCGGCTCGGTGGCCGGGGGGACGTGCTCGCCCTCGAACGCCTCGCGGTAGGCGCCCGGCGTCATGCCCCAGCGCAGCCGGAACCGGCGGGTGGCGTAGCTCGGACTTGTGAAGCCGCAGGCCACCGCTGCCTCGGCGACGCCGATGCTCGAACGGCGCATCAGATAGGCCATGCGCCGCAGACGCAGCTCGGAGAGGTAGGCCATCGGCGGCACGCCTAGATCGGCGGTGAACTGCCGGCGCAGCTGCGAGCTGGAGATCCGCACTGCGGCCGCCAGGCGCGTCGGCGTCCAGAGCTCCGCGATGCCGTCGGCCATCAGCATGATCGCGTCGAAAACTGCCGGCTGGTGCCGGTGTGACGGTGCCATGTGCAGCGGTACCAGGCGGCCACGCTCGGGCAGCTCGCCATCGTCCGGGGCGCGCCGTGCGCCATCCGCCAGGGCGATTCCCTCGAGCACCTCGGCGAACCGTGCGACTGAGGACATCGGCGCGCTCAGCGAGCTGGCTGCCAGCGCCTCGAGGTAGGGGATGAGGTTGCGCATCGCCGACTCGCCGATGTCGAGCACGACGGGTCGGCCCACCGGCCCGTCGGCGACCAGTGCGCGCAGCCGCGGGACCTCGGCCATCCACGAGACGTCGGCGATCTGCAGGCTCGGGGCGACGAACACGTTGATGAGGGCGCTGGGTTCCTCGGGCTCGAACGCGCACACCATCCCGGCGTCGGCGACGGTCACATGCCCGGTGCGTAGCGCGATCGGCCCGGTCGGAGTGATCTTGCGGTAGCGGCCGGAGATTACGAAGGAGAACGTCACGCAGGAGTGCGCGCTGGGGCCGATCCGTCGGGTCAGCCGCAGATGCTGCGCGGACAGCGGCGTGGAGCCGCTGCCGGTCCGGAAGGCCTGAACGGAAGGCGCACGGGAGGGCGCCATGCGGGTACGCCCCATTGCATCGCCTCCGCTCCGACTACCCTGTCCGCGGCGCAGACCTGCTTCCCCCTACGCTACGGGCGAGTTGAGGCAATTTCCGGCGCGACGCGCTCAAGAGTTCGCCCGGTGTTTCGGCCCCCGTTCGGGGCACAGCCCTACCCTTGGACGGTGGATTGGCATGGGCAGCCGCGACCATCTCCGGACGAGCTCGGCGTCGTGGCACACGGACCCGCGCTCCTCGGCGGCGACGGCGCCGTCGCCGCCGGATTGCGGTGTGCCTTCGCCTACCGTCACGGCCTCGAGCTGGTCGTCGTCCTCGCAGCCTCCGACGAGCACGGCGACGACGCCAGCGCGCACGCCTACCCGAAGCCGGAGGCGATCGGACGCGAACCCTGGTGCGCCCTGCAGGTCACCGTTACCGCCGACGGCCACACCGCCGAGGCTGCTCCGTTCGCCTCGCAGGCCAGCGGCGGCGGGGTCTGCCTGCACCAGGAGTGCCGGTACTTCATCCAGCCCCGGCCAGCCGACCCGCTCCTGTTGATCGCCGTCGCCTGGCCGCAGATCGGGTTGACCGAGCACCGCACCCAGCTGCGGCTGGACCTCGACTGCGTCGATGAGCGCACCATCCCACTGCTGCCGCAGCACTGACGGCACCATCGACGGGCAGAGCCCGCCCCTTCGGGGGCGGCAGTGGCGCCCCTGCGCGGCACTGTGCTGGCGCCTGCGGCGCCCTTTTCGGCGCATGAGCCTATCCCGGCGTTCCCCCGCGTCAAGCCCGGCCGCTCAGCCGCCGCGTCGGGCGTAGCCGCCGCGCCCCGCGCCCCGGCGTGACGCGTCGGCCCGCTCGGGATCGGTCGGCTCGTGCCAAAAGGGGCAAGCCGGAGTAGGGGAATGACGGTGATCGCCACCTCCAGAACCTCCCGGTCCGAACAGCTCGGCGCGAGCGCGTCCGGGCGGAACCGGCCTCGCGGAAGCGCGGCGCGCAAAGGAGCGATCATGCCGATCATCACCTTCGAGACCGGGCACGCACCCAGCCCGGCCTTCACGGTCGACCTCGGGGAGGCCGACCGCCGGTCAGGAAGCCCGGAGTTCTACGACGAGGGAGACCTCGCCGGGTACGGCGGCAACCTGTACTTTCTTCGTCGACGGCGTCGAGTACGGCTCGCTGTTCTTCATCGAGCGCGAGGGACGGATCAACATCGAACTCGGCCAGTACCGCGACGAGCCGAACCAGGAGTGGGGGGCCGCCAACCCGCTCGCCGACCCGGTCGACTGTGCCGGCCCGCTGGACGCCGCGCCGACCGAGGGAGGTGCGCGATGAGCGACGCCTGCATGGAGATCAGCATCCAGGGCCACAACCTCGACCGCTTCGCCCGACCCGACGAGAAGGCCCCCGTCGAGTTCGAGGGCTTCGGCCCGGTCACCGGCATCCCGCACGCGGATCTGAAGGATCTGTTCGTGGACGACTGGGACTGGGACGCACCCGACGAGGCCGTCATCGGGATGGGCGGCTGGTCGAAGTACGAGCGAGACGAACTGCATGCCTATGCGCGCGGCTACACCGCCCACGTGCCCGGCTCGACGGCTACCGTCACGCTGGAGTGGCACGGCGAAGGCGGTCCGCTGCGGGAGGTCGCCGTCTACCGGGGCGGCGAGCGCGTCGACGGCACCCACACCGAGGACGTGCCCAACAACTTGCCGGAGCTGATCGCGGCCGTCCGCGAGGCGGTCGCCGTAGGCGAGCGAGCGGCCGAGGGCGAGTCGAACGATGCCAAGTTCGACGCCGCCGCGCTGTTGCGGGAGGCCGCGACCGCGCTGACGGACGCGCTGGCCCCGCCGCGAGCGTAGGGCGCAGCGGGGGTGGCTCCGTGAGGCGGCCAGGTCAGGTCGACTCGCGGAGCGCCCGCGCGTAGAGATCCGGGTCGTCGCGAGTGGTCTTGCAGACCGCCAGGTGGCGGCGGTTGACGCGCCGAGCGAAGTAGCCGGCGTAGGGCAACACGATGATCGACTCAATGCCTGACCGCCAGGCCGGGATCAGCTCATCCAGGTTGCGCCGCTCCGGGTGCTCCTCGAGCGGCTTGTGGTGGTCGTCGTGCTGGCTCATCGACCAGGCCGCGAAAGCGGCGCGGTCGATACCGGCGTCGCCGTGCTCGATCTCCCACATCGGCGGGAACTCCGCAATGAGGGGGCTGCCCGGGCCGAGGCTCCGCAGCGTCTCCGGGGTGGGGTGCCGCTGGCCGACCCCATCGAGGTCGTACCAGGCCCACGCCCGCTGCCACGCCATCTCCCACCGTGCCGCCCACTCCCCACGGCTCGCGGTGTCCGGCATCGCCGACGCCCCGGCATCGGGGACGGGCTCCAGCGGCGGGAGCTCGACGGCCGTCGGCAGCGCCCACGCGGCGCGGATGAAGAGGAGCGTCAGGAGATGGCCCGGCTGGTCGATGCGCAGCACCATGTCGTGCGGCCACGGGTTCCCGGGCATCGGGCGGCTCGATCGCATCCGGCACCTCCGCTTCCAGGGTAGGCCGCGTGCGATCTGACCCGGGGCGAGACCCAGCGCCCGGGCAGCTCCAAGGAGGCCCGCCCCTCCGGCGCGGGCGGCGGCGCCGCTTCGCGGCACTGTGCTGGCGCCTTCGGCGCCTTTTTCGGCGTACGAGCCTATCCCGGCGTTCTCGGGTGTCAAGCCGGATCGCTCAGCCGCCGCGTCGGGCAAGCCGCCGCGCCGCGCGATACCAGCTCTGACACCCGCGCCCGCTCGGGATCTATCGGCCCGTGCCGAAAAAGGCAGCCGGGATGAGGGATGTGGGTGCTCGCCACCCAGCGCCCCGCCCGGTCCGAAGGAACCGAAAGGCAAGCGCAATGAACAGCATCATCACCGAGGTCGCGCCGAGCGAGGTCGAGGCGGACGAGGTCACCAGCCCGGTGCCCGAGTCCGTGCCCGCCCCGGACGGCGACGGACCCGACACACCGCCGGAGCAGGCGGTCAGCGAGCGGGTGCGACCCGTCCTCGTCTACGTGAACCCCTCCACCGTCAGGCTCGAGGTCAACGTCCGCAAGAAGCCGAAGGTCTCGCGCGAGTTCGTCGCGTCGGTCAAGCGGCGCGGCGTGCTCGTCCCGATGCTCGGCTACTACGACGCCGAGGGCGAGGTCGTGATCCGCGACGGACAGAGGCGCATCCTGGCCGCGCAGAGGGCCGGGCTGGACGAGGCCCCGGCACTCGTGTGGCCGAGCCGGGAGGCGCTGGACACGAACCAGGTCGAGCGCGACCGGATCATCGACCAGGTAACCGCGAACTCCAACCGCGAGAACCTGTCCGAGGCCGACGAGGCCGACGCGATCCAGCAGTTGGCCCTCACCGGATTGGAAGCGACCGTGATCGCCAAGGAACTCGCCGTCCCGGCCGCGCGGGTCAACGCCGCGATCACCGTCGCGGGCAGTGACTTCGCGCGCAAGGTCGTGGAGAAGCAGCAGATCACGCTCGACCAGGCCGCGGTGATCGCGGAGTTCGAGGGCGACAAGGATGCCGTGGCGACCCTGCTCCACAGCGCCGAGTACGACCCCGACCGCTTCGCCCACCAGGCCCAGCGGCTCCGCGACAAGCGCGAGCGTGCCGAGGCTCTGCGGGCCGAGGTCGAGTCGTACACGGTGCAGGGTATCCCGCTCGTGGAGGCGCCGCCCCGGTACGACAACCGCACCGCGAACGCCTACCTGCACGAACTGCAGTTCGAGGACGGCTCCAAGGTGACCGTGGAGAACTACACCGGCAAGCCCGGCTACGCGATCTGCATCGTCCCCGGCTACGGCAACCCCGAGGTCGGGCACGTGGTGACCGAGTGGCGCAGCCACGGCCTGCGGCGCATCACCCACGGCGGTGCGGTGCAGGGCAAGCTCACCGAGTCGGAGAAGGCCGCCCGGCGCGAGGTCGTGGCGAACAACAAGGAATGGGACAGCGCGGAGAAGGTGCGCCGCGAGTGGCTCACCACCCTGCTGTCGCGCAAGACGCTCCCCAAGGACGCCGACCAGTTCGTGGCCTACATGGCCACCGAGCGGGCGACGGACTTCGGCCGGTCGCTGACCAACGGCACGGCGGCGACGCTCCTGGGCATGGAGCCGAAGTACCGGGCGCTGGCGACCTACCTCGCGGGCAACCCGTCCAAGGCGCGGCAGGTGATGTTCGCCCTCGCCGTCGCGGCGGGCGAACTGGCCCTCGACCGCTCCTCGTGGCGGCGTCCCAGCGAGGTCGACAAGGTGTTCCTGAACTGGCTGACCTCGTGGGGCTACACGACCAGCCGCGTCGAGGACATCATCGCCAACCCCGCCAAGCCCAAGGCCACGCCGAGCCGCCGAGCCAAGAAGGCCGCGCCGGAGGTCGAGGCGCTGACCGAGGTCAGCACCGAGGCCGAGGCTGACGCCCAGGTCGAGGCGGACGCCGGGCCGGAGGTCGAGACCACGGGCGAGCCGGAGGCCAGCACCGAGGCTGAGAGCGCCCCGGAGGTCGAGGGCGACGCTCCGACCCCGGAGGCCGAGGTCGAGGCAGATGTGGAGTTCGAGGCCGACGCGGCCTGAGCCCGGCACCAGGGGAGCCCCCGTGCCACGAGCGCGGGGGCTCCCTCCTGTTCGGGCGAGGGGAACCCTCGGCCGGTTCCCCTCGCGTACCCCTCCGGCCCTATCGGCCCAGCGCCAGCCCCGGCTCATCGGCCGCGTCGATGTGCTGGGCCTCGCGGCCGGTGAGCTGCGAGGCGCGGATGCCCATCCGCGCGGCCATCCGCGCCAGTACCGGCCCGGGCATGTCCACGGCGGGCGTGTCGACCGCCCGCACCGCTCGGCCGCTGTCGGCGACCAGCGCCGTCACCCGCCGCACGGTCTCGGCCGGTGCGATCTGCTCGGACGCCGCGAGGGTCACCGCGAGCTCGTCCAGCGTCTGCTCCCCGGGGCTGGTCAGCGGGAACGCGGCCGACGCGGTGCCGTCGACGTTGCCGGCGACCTGCGCCACGACCAGCCGTACCGGGTCGCCGGTCGCCATGTCGATCGCGTCGTAGTAGCCAGGCGGCAGGTAGGCGTGGGCGTTTGACGCCGGCCCCCAGAAGTGCCCGGTGTCCCCGCCCGGCGCGCCGACGGTCACCTGCGGGTTCAGCCGGTCGAGCATCCGCTGCACCCGATCCAACTCCGCCGCCTCGTAGAACCGGTGCTCCTCCGGCAGGGCGAGTTCCCGCGCCACCTCGGCGCGGAGCATCGCCACCGCGCTCAGGTCGCGTGGCACCCAGCGGCCGGTCGCGCCCGCCTTCTCGTCGACCAAGCCGCGGATCTGCTCCAGCGCGAGCTCGGCCCGCTCCAGCGCCTCGGCCTGCCAGCCGAACCAGGCGTCCTCGAACAGTTCCTCGGTGGCGAACTGCGCCCTCGTCGGCGGCGCGGGTCGCGGCGCGTCCAGGATCTCGCGGATGGTGTCGTGCTGGTCCTCGGTAGCCATGCCGCCAGGTGCGCCCGCGCCCTCAGCGCCCCGGCGGGGCCTCACGGCGCAGGAGGCTACGCGAGCCCCGGCCCGTCCGCCAACCGCCGCGCCACCGCGCACGCGCGGCCGCGTCGTCATGGCGTCCGCCCGGATGCCCGCGTCGACCGCCTCCCCGCCGAGGCGCCCGCCGGGCGCCGGCAGAAGGGACGTACCATGACCATCGACACCACCGACAACGTCACCGACATCGCCACCGTCCGATCCGCTCCGGACGCACGGCCGCTGATCGACCAGGCCAAGGCCGCCAAGCTGCGCGCGATCATCCAGGCCAAGACCCACGCCGAGCGCGAGGTCGAGCGGCTACGCACGGAGGTCGAGACCCTGCGCACGGCCCGGGTCGCGGCCCGCGACCCGCGAGCGCGGCAGATCTGGATCGACGCCGCCCGCGCTGCGACCGACGCGGGTCGATGCCACGAGTACGACGACCTCGTGGAGCGCATCGGCGGATTCACCCGGGACGAGCTCCGAGACGCGGGCGAGCTCGACCGCGCCTACCGGGTGCGCACGCACGTCACGGTCGAGGTCAATCTGACCATCGACGCCTTTGACGAGGACGACGCGATCAGCCGGGTCGACGCCCTCGACCTGGGCGACATCCGCGAACTGCTGAGCGGTCAGATCAGCAGCCTCGTCCACGACCTCGACCTCGAGTCCTGGGACGCTCGCGAGGCCGAACTCGACGAATGACACACCCGCGGCAGCGGCTCCGGGTCGATCGGCTCGGGGCCGCCGCCCTCGTGTTCCCCTCCGGCCCCGCAGGGGTGCGACGCCGGAGACTACGCGACCGCCGCCCGGGCTCGCCGAACCGCCACGCCACGCGCACGCGCGGCCGCGTCGGCCCGCCGCCCGGGCCCCGGTCGCGTCGAGGCGCCTCCCGCCGCACGCCCCAACCGGGGCGCGGCAGGAAGGAACACCATGACCGACGTCACCGTCACCATCCGCCGGATCCAGCGCACCATCATGCCGCTGCCCGCCGACTTCGACCCCGAGCAGCCGCTCGACGAGCAGTTCGACTGGGACTACCTCTCGGCCCGGCTGCACGAGGACACCGAGCTCATCGACATCGTCCTCGCCCAGCCCGGCGCGCCCCTCGTGCGCCAGAGCATCACCGACATCGGCGACCCGTTCGTGCTCGTCGAGGGCGGCCTGGTGCAGAACGACCCCGAGCTGCCGGTCTTCGACCTCGACATCCTCAAGGCCGACTTCATCGACGCCGACGACATCCAGTACGCCCGCGAGCTCTCCGGGCGCGCCTGCTACCACGGGTTCACCGAGACCGCGGCGCGCCTGGATGCCTTCGTCGCCTCGTACCAGGAGGAGGTGACCGACGATGGGCGCTGACCTCCTGCTGACCAGCATGGCCGCTCCCCACCTCGAGGGCTCCCCGACGGCGCGGATCGGCGACGAGTTGGCCGCACGAGTCGGACACCAGCGAATCGACCAGTTCGACCTCGCCGCCTGGGCCGATCTCGACCTCGAAGAACTCGCCCTGAACCTCGGGATCCGTGAGTGGCAGGACCCCGACGACCCGCAGCCGGAGCAGTATCCGGCAGCGGCCCGTGACCAGCTCGTACAGGACGTGCGGGCCGCGCTGCACGCCGCGCTGGAAGCCGTAGTGGGCTACCGGCGCGACGTGGCTGAGATGCAGTTCGGCGGACGCTACTACTGGATCACCGGCGGCATGTCATGGGGTGATACCCCGACCGAAGCCTACGAGGCGATCGCCGCGCTGAACTGGATCGGCCTCTTCGAGGACCCGATCCCGACCACTGAGTAGCCCAGGCCGGGCGCTGTTCGCGGTGCCCGCCCGGCACCCGACGAGCGTCGGTTCTCCCCACCGCCCCGGCGGGCGAGCTGGCTGCCGAGGCTACGGGACGGCGCGGCCGGGATCGAACGCCCGCGCCCGCCCTCCGGTCGGCGCGTCGCCCGCCCCGGCTGCGCGCTCGCCCCGTCGCGCCCCGTCCTGCCGTCACGCCCCACCCGGGGGCGCGGCAGGAAGGACACACATGCCTGACATCACACCCACCGCACAGCTCACTCCGGTTCGCCCCTCAGCGGCGAGCTGCGGATCGCCGCGATGACCGCCCCGTGGCACTGGGGGCGCGCGCCCTGGGAGTACGACGAGGAACTCGCCGCCGACATCGGACGCGAACGCATCGACATCCACCTCGCCGAGCACGGCCCGGACCTCGTCGACGAGCTCGGCCTGATCCTCCGCGTCGAACTCAGCGGCGACAGCAGGGAAGACGACCTCGAACTACCCCGCCACGACGACACCGGCGCGCGGCAGGCTCTCACGGAGCGGGTGCGCTCGGCCATGCACCTCGCCCTCGATGAGGTGCTGCGAGAGCGCGACGACATCCTCCCGCTCCAGCTCGGCGGCAGGATCTACTGGGTCACCGGCGGCGAGCCCTGGGGCGACACCCCGACCGACGCCTACAACCCGATCGCCGCGCTCGACACGATCGCGCTGCTCGACGCACCGCTCCCTCACCCTCGCCACCGCTAGCGGCTTACGGGCGGGCGGCCACAGGATCGCCCACCCAGGCCGCTGCCCGCAGGGCGATACGGCCGCCCAGGCTACGGGACGGCGCGGCCAGAGCCGATCGCCGCGCCAGCCCGGCACGCCGGTCGGCGCGTCGCCCGCCCCCGGCTGCGCGTCCGCCCCGTCGCGCCCGTCCTGCCGTATCGCCCCACCCGGGGCGCGGCAGGAAGGAGAACACGATGAGCGCCTTCATGGTTCCAGTCGAACACGTCCGCGCGATGGTGAACGCCGGTTTGCGCACCGAGGGCTACGGCCCGCTCAGCTGGTCGGTGCGCCAGCTCACCCAAGTGGAGAAGGACCGTGCCTACGAGCCGGGCCAGCCCTGGGGGCCCGACATGCATGCCGTCATCAAGGAGACGCACCGGGAGCTCACCCGCGAGACCGCGGGTGCGGTCGGGGCGATGCTGCTGGCGCAGAACCGCCGCAGCGTGGACCTCCGCTACAACGAGTCCGACATCGAGGAGCCCTACCTCCATGCCGTGTCGACCACGCCGCGGGAGCCTGTCGAGATCCTCAAGGCGATCGACTGCTACGAGTATCAGTCCTGCGAGACGCCGGACTGGGAGGACAGCGAGGCGGCCCGTTTCTGTCAGGCGCTGCGCGCGCTGCTGATCGGCAAGCTCCCCGGCTACGCCGAGGCCGACGCGTGGCCGATCAAGAAGGCGTGAGCATGAGCATCCACGGACTCCGCATCGGCCTCGATGGACACCTCGAGGAGCTCGTCCTCCCCGCCGACCCGGCCGACCTCGCCACCGCGCTGAACACCGCGCTCGACAGCCGGGTGTTCGACCTGGTCCGCTTCGACGGCGACCTCGACCTCTTCGTCGACGATGAGGGCATCTACACCTCCCAGCCGAACCCGGTCATGTCGATCGTGGCGCGATGGCTCGGCTGCGAACAGTCCCTGCTGTTCGGACCCGGCGTCTTCCTGCGCGGCGACCCACGCACCGGCGACAGCCTCTCCCTCACGACCGATCAGCAGCGACTCATCGCGCGAACGCATGAGTCGGTCCTCCGCACCGGACGGCTCGCCGCCCTGCTGCGTGGGGCTCCATGAGGCCGAGCACCTGAGAGCCGCCCGGCGAGATCGCCGGGCGGCTCTTCTCGTGAAAGGACCAGCACATGCGCTACGAAGACCTCCATCGCATCTTGGCTGAGCTCGGGCAGGAACGCTCAGCGCGTCTCGTGCTGAGCGCACTTGCCGAGCCCGGCGACTCTCTCGTCGGGCACCTCGTCGCCGAGTACGGCGTATCCCGGACCTTGGAACTCGGCTTCGGCATCGGCGGTGGCGAAGGCCGCCCGGAACACGCCACTGACATCGACCGGTTCCGGCGGCTCGTCGCCCCGCGAGCCAGCGACGCCACGATCTTCCGAGTCGCCGAGATCGCCGACCGCACCGACGCGGTCGTGCTGATACCCGGGGACCCGCACTGGCCGGCGAGCCTCGCCGACCTCGGCGATGCGCAACCCCTCGCGTTGTGGGCGCGGGGCGACACTGCCGTCCTCGCGCAGCCTTACGCCCGTCGCATCTCCTTCGCCGGTGCGCGCGCCGCAACCGGCTACGGAGAGCACGTCACCCGAGAGCTCGCAACGGGTCTCGTCGAGCACGGCATCGCCACCGTGGCCGGCGGCTCCTACGGCATCGAGGCCGCCGTGCACTATGCAACGCTCGCCGCGAGCGGCACCACCATCGCCGTGCTCCCCTCCGGCATAGACCGGCTCTACCCGTCCGGCAACACCGAATTGTTGCAGAGCATCGGCCAGTCCGGCCTCCTGTTGTCCGAGCTGCTGCCCGGGGCCGCGCCGACCAAGCACCGCCTGCTCCAGCGCGGCCGGATCGTCGCCGCCCTCAGCCAGGCCACCGTCATTGTCGAGGCCGGCGCCCGATCCGGCTCGCTCACCGTCGCCGACCACGCCCGATCCATCGGCCGCACCATCGCCGCCGTCCCCGGCCCCGTCACATCCCCCTCATCCGCCGGCCCTCACCGACTCCTCCGCGACCTCAACGCCTCCCTCGTCACTGGCATCCCCGACCTCCACAGCCTCATCCCCGACTGACCCTCACCAGGTCCCTCCCCGACCCCTCCCGCACTTATCCACAGGCCCATCTCCTCGTCCTCACGCCTCTTGCAACCAAGGGGGTAGCACTGGTTACAACCGCCGATCCAGACCCCGGCACGCAGCTGTCGTGGCTGCTGATCCTGCCCACCCTCCCGCGCACGCCGTCGCGTCACCGCGTGGCCGTCTGGCGCGCGCTGCGGAAGAGCGGAGCCGCCCTCGTCGTCTCCGGCGTGTGGACCGCTCCTGACCTGCCGGCGTTCACCGAGCACCTGCCGAAGGTCCACGAGCTCGCCCGTGCCAGGGGAGGGGAGCTCATGCTGTTCCGCATCCTCGATGACGGCGAGTGGAGCAGCCGCTCGCTCCGTGAAGCATTCGCATCGGCGCTTCGCACGACCCTGGCAGAGCTCGAGCAGGATTGCGAGCGCCTCGATGCCGAGATCGCGGATGCAACGGTCGCGCAACGCTTTACCTTCATCGCGCTGGATGCCCTCGAGCTTTCGCTCAGCCGAATGCAACGCCGCCACCGCACCCTCGTCGCGCTCGACGTGCTCGGACTCCTCGAGACGCAACACGCAACCGGTCGCGTGCACGAAAGCGAAGCTCGTCTCGCAGAGCTCCGCGCGCGCGTCCAAGCGGTGAATGACGTCGCCCCGTAGCGACGACTGCGATCGATGCGCGCGCTACCGCAAGACGCGCTACCTTCCCTCCTTGCGACGAACCCCCGGTGTTACGGGTACAGACGTCAAGATCCGGGGGTCGGGCCACGCGGGGTAGCCGTCACACGGCACGTGGCCCGACCATCCGGCACGTGCTGCTGTCCCATCAGAGTCCTGACGATCTCATTGACGTACCGGATACCCGTACTATCGTTACGGATATCCGTAACGGGTGCAAGCGTCGCACGCGATCTGCTATAGAACGTGCCCGATGCAAGCAGTCCTGTCCGCGATCCCGACATCGCGGCTTTGCGCTTGTATCTGGCACGACTCCGCCAAGAGCGCGGATGGAGTTACAACGAACTCGCTGCACGCTCCGGAGTGGGTAGGAACACTCTTGTGGCCCTTGAGAATGGCAAGGCACGGGTTGGCCACAACCGCCCGGAGACGAATGGGACACTGCTGACTTGGTATCGCATCGCCGAGGCGTTTGAGATGTCCCTTGGCGATCTGCTCGCGCCCGTGCAGCAACACAGGGGGACGTCAAGCGGTACCTAGGGAAGCGAACTACCCGTTTCCGGACGTAGACAGGCCCGGAGGCTGACTCGCAGCAGCGTCGTTCGCGCCATCCGTGACAGCGAACATGTGGCTAGCCAGGTGCGCTTACCGCCGTTCATCGGGTCGCCTGCCTATCATGACAGTAAGGGGGTGAAGCGATGCGAGAGACACGGATCTTGAGGTTTTCGGGGCGGGGGTCTTTGTTGGCAATCGCCTTGCTCCCTGTGATCCTCGCCATACTCCTGGTTCTGCATGTAGCTCCTCCTACCGCCGCTCACGAGCTAGTCGAAGTCGATTCCATAGGGTCTGTCTTCGATGGCGCACAGGGCCTGAGCCTGCCGGGCTACACCTCCTACGAATGCGGAGGTCCGGCTTGCGCTCCCGACGAGGAGCTCACCGAGCTTGAATGCCAACTGCTCCTGATCGGCTTTCTTCTGTTCGCCGCAGCACGCACCGTTGTGCCTCTTCGCCCGCCTCCGCCCGCCAATGCCCGTGCGGCCTTAGCCGCGATAAGCCTTCCCCCTGCTCCGTCTCGACTCCTTCTCTCCATTAGTCGCACCTGACCACACGCGTCTTGCCGACCTGTGTCATCCCCGCTCGGAGAGCGGGCATTTGTCAGTTGCTCGACTAGGAGATGGAAAAGTGCGATTCACGACTGGGAAAAGATGTGCGAGCGCAATTGCGGCAGCCGCGGTGGTCGCCTCGATGCTGGTTCTTGCGCCGAGCGAGCCCGCATGGGCGGGATACCCGAGTTGGTCCGACGTGGAGCAGGCGCGGGCTTCCGAAGCCGCCTCACGTGAATTGATCAGCCAGCTGCAGTCGCAGATCGCAGGTCTAAGGGATGCTGCGGCTACGGCACAATCACTCGCCGAGCAGCGAGGCGCAGAGTTCGCGGTTGCGGACGACGCCTTCAAGGAAGCCTCGGCGGTGTTCGACACACTAGATCAGGAGCGCGCCGCGGCCGAGGCGAAGGCAACTCAGTCCCAGCGACTCGTCGCAGGAATTGTTCGCGCTCTCTCTAGGTCGGGGGTGGCGACCTTACTGCGAGCCTCATGTCGAGGGCGGTCCGTGCCGATGACCTCTTGGCCAGCCTGTCGTCTGCCGCTCGACTGGCTGAAACCGCCGACGCACTCACCACCCAAGCGATGAGGGATGCGAACACTCTCGCAGCGCTCACTGACCAGGCAGAGGTGGCGCGGGACAAGCGGAATGAGCTGAGGGACGCAGCCGATGTCGGCGGCGCTCGAATTCTGAACGCTTTCGGCGTTCGAAAAGTGAACGGTTGCGGGCAGTCTAGCTAGGTGTGTCATCGGTGGTGGTGCGGATGCTGGGGAGGCTGTCGATGCCTCGTCCGCGGAGTCGGTAGCTGGCGCCTTTC
>JAFKEN010000003.1 GCA_017308515.1 Actinomycetales bacterium
CGTCGCCCGACGCACCGCCGAAGGCAAAAGCAAGCGGGACATCATCCGCTGCCTGAAACGCTACGTGATCCGCGAGGTCTACCACCTCGTGAAAACCGACCCCCGAACCGACGAAATCATGAGTTGACAACTATAGGAGCATCAACGCCTTCGCCGAGACGGTGAACGGCTACTACAAGGCCGAACTCGTCCGCGGGCCCGCGCGTTCGGGGCCGTGGAAGACGGTCGAGGATCTCGAGCTCGCGACCCTCGGCTGGGTGCACTGGCACAACGCGCAGCGCCTCCACGGCTACCTCGGCGACGTCCCGCCCGCCGAGTTCGAGAACGCGTTCTATGCTGTCCAAGCCGACCGCGAACAGCTGGTCGGAATCAAATAGCGCGAGTCTCCATCAGACCCAGGGCGCTTCACTTGAGCAGGCTGCCGGTCTTCAGCGGAACCAGAACGAAACCCGGTCGATAGGCCCCGACAACGCGGTCCTTCACCGTCTCGCAGGTCTTCTTCACTCCGGGCTCGCGCTCGACAACGACTTCATCGAGGTACAGGTCAAAGCCGAAGGCCGTTCCGCGCATCACGATATGCGAGCCGATCTTCTTCCCTGCGGCGTCGTCCAGTTTCAGCTCGTGGACGACGGTTTCCAATGCCTCGATTCACGGATCAGCAACCCGACCAGGCTGCCGTGCCCGACCGCAGCGTCTGACCCTCCAGAGACCCGTACACGTCTGGCACATCGAGCTCGACCCCGCCTGACGGCGGGCTCGGTGGCTCACCTCTCTGACGAGAGAGGCGGTGCCGGGTGTCGGTTTCGATGCGGGTGATGGGCGCGGGCGACGGCTACACGTACCTGCTGCGCTCGGTGGCGTCGTCTGACGGCGACCGGGCGCTCTCGATGCCGCTGACCCGGTACTACGCCGAGCAAGGCACGCCGCCGGGCCGCTGGGTGGGCGGCGGGCTCGCGGCGCTCGGGGAGGGTGAGATTCACGAGGGCGCGCCGGTCTCGGAGGCGCAGCTCCAGCTTCTGCTGGGGATGGGGCGCGACCCGGTGACGGGCGATCCGCTGGGGAAGGCGTATCCGGTGTTCCCGAGCGTGGAGGATCGGATCACGGCCCGCATCTCGCGGCTCGATCCGGCGTTGGGCGCGGATCAGCGGGCCGAGGCCGTTGTGGTGATCGAGGCGGAGGAGGCGATGCGCACCTCGCGGCGGGCGGTCGCCGGGTACGACTTCACGTTCTCGCTGCCGAAGTCCGCGTCGGTGCTGTGGGCGGTTGCGGACGCAACGACGCAGGCGCGGATCGCGGAGGCCCACCATGCCGCGGTTGCGGAGGTGGTTGCGTTCATGGAGCGCGAGCTTGCAGCGACGCGCTCCGGCGCAACGTCCCGCGGGGGAGCTGTTGCACAGGTCGAGGTGACCGGGCTCATCGCTACCGCGTTCGATCATTTCGACTCGCGGGCGGGCGATCCGCAGTTGCACACGCATGTTGTCGTGAGCAACAAGGTGCGCACCCTGTTCGACGACAAGTGGCGGTCGCTGGACAGCCGGCCTCTGCACGCGGCGACCGTGGCGGTCAGCGAGCTGCACAACGCGGTGTTCGCCGATCACCTGACCCGCGCGCTCGGCCTCGGGTGGGAGCGGCGTGAGCGGGGCGCGGATCGCAACCCGGTGTGGGCGGTCGCCACGGTGCCCGAGGAGCTGGTCGCCGAGTTCTCGTCCCGGTCGCGGCACATCGACATCGAGAAGGACCGGCTGATTGCCGAGTACGAGGCCACGCACGGGCACGCGCCGTCGCGGGAGACGATCATCCGGCTGCGTCAGCAGGCGACGCTGGCGACCCGGCCCGACAAGGAAGTCCGCCCGCTGGCGGAACTCACTCAGGAGTGGCGCACGCGCGCCAGCAGCCTATTCGGGCAGGACGCGACCGCGTGGGCGCGCCAAGCCGCCGCCGGTGGCCCTGTTGAGCTGCTGCACGCCGAGGACGTGCCGCTCGATGTGATCGCTCAGCTCGGCGCGTCGGTGGTTGCCGTGGTTGCGGAGAAGCGCACGACGTGGGGCCATTGGAATCTCACCGCCGAGGTCGCGCGGCAGACGATGGGGTGGCGTTTCGCCGCCACGGAGGACCGCGAGGCGATCACGGGGATGATCGCTGATGCGGCAGAGCAGGTATCCATCCGGCTCACCCCGTCCGAGCTGGCATCCAGTCCTGCCGCGTTCCAGCGCGCGGACGGGACGAGCGTGTTCCGCCCGCGCAACTCCGCCCGGTTCAGCGGTGCCGCTGTGCTCGCCGCCGAAGATCGCCTGCTTGCACGCTCCCGCGATCATGTTGCGTCGCGCCTGGCCGACGCAACTATCGCGCAGGCGCTGCAACCCCGCCGCGGGCGCACGCTCGGCGACGACCAGCGCGCCGCGCTCACCGCGATTGCGTCCTCCGGTCGGATGCTCGACCTGCTCATCGGCCCCGCAGGGGCAGGCAAGACCACCGCGCTGCGGGCGTTGCGGCGTGCGTGGGAAGCCGAGCACGGGCACGGCTCGGTGGTCGGACTCGCACCGTCCGCCGTCGCTGCTGAGGTGCTGGCCGGGGATCTCGGCATCCCGACGGAGAACACCGCGAAGTGGTGGCAGACCTACCGCGACCACGGCATTGGCTTCACCGCCGGACAGCTCGTGATCGTGGACGAGGCATCCCTCGCCGGGACCCTCGCACTCGACCGGCTCGTGCGCGTCGCGGCCGATGCCGGGGCGAAGGTGCTGCTCGTGGGCGACACCGCGCAACTGCAATCCGTGGACGCCGGGGGAGCGTTCGGGCTGCTCGTCGGCGACCGCGACGACGTGCCCGCGCTGACCGACGTGCGCCGCATCCGAGCGGCATGGGAGAAGGCATCCACGCTCGACCTCCGCCGCGGGCGCATCGAGGCAATCGACGCCTACGAAGCCCACGGGCGCATCCGAGCGGGGAAGGCCGAGCGCATGGCTGATGCCGCCTACGCTGCGTGGCAGCGCGATCGCGCCGCAGGACTGGCGAGCATCCTCATCGCCGAGTCGAGCGCGATGGTCACTACCCTGAACCAGCGCGCACGCGCCGACCTCATCCTCGCCGGGCAGGTCGACGCGCGCGCCGAGGTGCGGCTGCATGACGATACCGAGGCGGCCCTGGGGGACGCGATCATCACCCGCCGCAACGACCGCGAGCTGCGCATTGGCCGCGGCTGGGTGCGCAACGGCAGTCGATGGACGATCACCGCCGTCGGCAGCGACGGGTCGCTGCGGGTGCGTCCCGCCGGACGGCGCTGGGGCGCGACCGTGCGGCTCCCCGCCGAGTACGTCGCCGAGCACGTCGAACTCGGCTACGCCGTGACCGCGTACCGGGCGCAGGGGGTCACCGTCGACACCGGGCACACGCTTGTCGAGCCCGGCGCGACGCGCGAGAACTTCTACGTCGCCATGACCCGCGGCAAGGAGGGTAACACCGCCTACGTATCGATCAACCGCCCCGACGACGACCACATCCACCCGCCCACCCAGGACGCCGCCGCAGTCGCGGCGCGCAAGGTGCTCGCCGGGGTGCTCCAGCACGTCGGCGCAGAATTCTCCGCCCGCCAAATGATCGCCGCCGAGCAGGACGCCTGGGGCTCGGTCGGCCAGCTCGCCGCCGAGTACGAGACCATCGCCGCCGCCGCGCAGCAGCCGAGATGGGAAGCCCTCGTGCGCGCCACCCGACTCACCGAGGCCGAAGCCGACGCCGCCATTGGATCGACCGCGTTCGGTGTGCTCGGTGCCGAGCTACGCCGCGCCGAGGCGGACGGGTACGACACGGAGCGCCTGCTTCGCGCGCTCGTCGCTTCGCGCCCGCTCGACGACGCGGGCGACGTGGCCGCGGTGCTCCACGAACGGGTGATCCGAGCCCTCGGCCGAGCGGACGGTGCCGGGCGCGTGCGCCAGGCCGCCACACCTATCGCCGGACTCATCACTCCGGCTCTCGGCACGATGGACGACGACATGCGCGCCGCGCTCCGCGAACGCGCCGCACTCATCGAGCAGCGCGCCGATGCACTCGTCGCCGAAGCGGTTGGGGCGTCCGAGGCATGGGCCGCGGAACTCGGCCCGGAGCCCGCCGATCCGCAGCTTGCCGCGATTTGGCGACGCGAGGCGCGCACCGTCGCGGCCTACCGCGACACCTACGGCATCACGGAGACCAGCGCGCTCGGACTCATCGGCGACGACGCGCGGCAGCGCACAGATGCCGCGCGAGCACGCGCCGCGATCCACCGCGCACGGCTGCTCGCGGCACGCGCATCAGAACCGGAGTCCACGGTCACCGCGGTCGGGGTATCCGCGCCACGTCTGTAGTTGCCCTTCCGTGTGTCCGAGGTCGGGCGTACCCTGGGTGTCGAGGTAGTAGCCACGATTTCTAGGTCGCTTGCGACGGTCCTCTCGGGACGCTCACCACATGATCTACCTCCTCGGCGGAGTTACGCACCTCTCAGGAGGCGGACATCATGCTCCGACTGCTCTGGAATCTCAGCATCCGGGTTCGGCTGTTCCTGCGGACGTACATGCCGACGAACATCCTGCTCAACGCGCTGCGGACGCGCCGCGGACTGAAGTGGGGTGTGCCCGCCATGCTGATCGCCGTGCCGTATCTGCTCGGCGCGTGGCTGCTGACCATCTGGATCGCCGATGGCGGGCCGGGGTGGCTGAACCTGCTCGTGCTGCTGTTCATCTGGAACGCACTGAAGTTCCTCGTCAACGGCCCGATCACGCTCGTCATTCTGATCCGGGCTCGCCTCGCCGAGCGGCGCGACGGCCGACTCGTCGAGCGCGAGTCGGCGGCTTACGCGGCGGGCGACGACCTTCCCATTCTCACCGCGACGCGACTCTGACCCCGACGCATCGGATCGCCAACGGCACTGCAAGATCGGCCCGCGTCCTGTCCGAAAACCTGTCCGTTTACTATCCGTAGCCGTCCGTAAACGTCCAGAGGTACACTAAGCCCCAGACGGCAACTGCCGCCTGGGGCTCAGTAAATTACTGGTCTCAAGAACCGGAAGTGTGGCCCTGAGGGACTCCCGGAATCAGACCCCGAAGTACAGCTCGTACTCGAAGGGGTGCGGGCGCTGCGCGAAGGGGAGCAGCTCCTTCTCGCGCTTGTACGAGATCCAGGTCTCGATGAGGTCCTCGGTGAAGACCCCGCCCTCGAGCAGGAACTCGTGGTCGGCCTCGAGCGCCGCGAGGGCGGCGTCGAGCGAACCCGGCAGCTGCGGGATGTTCTTCGCCTCCTCCGGGGGGAGCTCGTAGAGGTCCTTGTCGACCGGCTCGTGCGGCTCGATCTTGTTCTTGATGCCGTCGATGCCCGCCATCAGCTGAGCCGCGAACGCGAGGTACGGGTTGCCCGACGAGTCGGGGGCGCGGAACTCGATGCGCTTCGCCTTCGGGTTGGTGCCCGTGATCGGGATGCGGATCGAGGCCGAGCGGTTGCCGGCCGAGTAGACCAGGTTGACCGGCGCCTCGAAGCCCGGGATGAGCCGGTGGTACGAGTTGACGGTCGGGTTGGTGAACGCGGCGACCGCGGCGGCGTGCTTGAGGATGCCGCCGATGTACCAGCGCGCCACGTCGGAGAGCCCGCCGTAGCCGGCCTCGTCGTAGAACAGCGGCTTGCCGTCGTTCCACAGCGACTGGTGGGTGTGCATGCCCGAGCCGTTGTCGCCCATGAGCGGCTTCGGCATGAAGGTCGCGACCTTGCCCCACTCGAGCGCGGTGTTCTTGACGATGTACTTGAACTTCAGGATGTCGTCGGCCGCGTGCACCATCGTGTCGAACTTGTAGTTGATCTCGTTCTGACCGGCGGTGCCCACCTCGTGGTGGCTGCGCTCGACCTCGAGGCCGACCTCGGTGAGCTTGAGCACGATGTCGTCGCGCAGGTCGGCCATCTGGTCGACCGGCGTGACGGGGAAGTACCCGCCCTTGTAGGGGGTCTTGTTGGCGAGGTTGCCGCCCTCCTCGACGCGCCCGGTGTTCCAGGCCGCCTCGGAGGAGTCCACCTCGTAGAAGCTCTTGTTCTGCTTCACCTCGTAGCGCACGTCGTCGAAGATGAAGAACTCGGCCTCGGGCGCGAAGTAGGCGGTGTCGGCGATGCCGGTCGAGGTGAGGTACTTCTCGGCCTTCTTCGCGACCTGGCGCGGGTCGCGGCTGTAGATCTCGCCGTTCCGCGGGTTGTAGATGTCGAAGATGATGACGAGCGTGCGCTCGGTGCGGTACGGGTCGACGAACGCGGTCGAGATGTCGGGGATGAGCTGCAGGTCCGACTCGTGGATCGACTGGAAGCCGCGGATGCTCGACCCGTCGAACAGCTGGCCGACCGTGAAGAAGTCCTCGTCGACCGTCGACGCCGGGATGTTGAAGTGCTGCTGGATGCCCGGAAGGTCGGTGAACCGGATGTCGAGGAACTTGACATCCGTGTCCTTGATGAACTTCAGGACCTCGGACGAGTCGCTGAACAGGGGGGTGGACATAAAGGGGTGCTCCAAGCGGGTGGTACCGAGTCGACTGCGGTTCCGCAGCCACCCCGAACGTACGGGAAGGCCATTACCCGACCGTGACCGGTTTGTTTCGGGGATGTAACACGGGCGGCGCCGGGAGCCTCAGATCCCGGCGGGATCGCCGTCGTGATCCGCCCCGTCCGGATGCACCTCGTGCACCGTGCCCTGCGCGATCGGCGGGTGGTCGGCCAGCAGCCCCTCGCGCTCGAGGTCGGCATGCGTGCGACGCCGCAGCGCATCCCAGTGCGCCTCGCTCACCACGGTGTGGTGGCGCTCCTCCGCCTGCACCCACCCGGCCCACCAGGACGCGGTGGGACGGTCGTCGGCGGACATGCCCGCTATCCTCACCCCTCGACCTCCGCGTTCGCAGGGGCGAACGTCCCGCGCCGCGTAGCCTGGAGCGGTGACGACCACGCCCGCACGCCAGGTGCGCCCGGCCACCGAGGGCTGGAGCCAGAAGCTCGACGCCGAGGGCCGCCCGCTGCTGCAGTTCGCGAGCCCGAAACGCGGCAAGCCGCCGGTGCACCTCGCCGACCTGAGCGTCGAGGAGCGCGCCGCGCGGGTCGCCGAGCTCGGGCTGCCGGCCTTCCGCGCCACGCAGATCGCCACGCACTACTTCGTGCACCACACGAGCGATCCGGCGCGCATGACCGACCTGCCGGCCGCGGGCCGCGAGGAGCTCGTCGCGGGCCTGCTGCCGCCGCTGCTGACCGAGCTGCGACGCCTGCGCACCGACGACGGCGCGACCATCAAGTTCCTCTGGAAGCTGCACGACGGCGCGCTCGTCGAGAGCGTGCTCATGCGCTATCCGGGCCGCGTGACGCTGTGCATCTCGAGCCAGGCCGGATGCGGCATGAACTGCCCGTTCTGCGCGACCGGCCAGGCGGGCCTCACCCGCAACCTCTCCGCCGCCGAGATCGTCGACCAGGTCGTGCAGGCCAACCGCGTGCTCGACGAGGGCGGGCTCGGCGGTCGGGTGCCGGGCGACGAGACGCCCGACCGGGTCGGCAACATCGTCTTCATGGGGATGGGCGAGCCGCTGGCCAACTACAACCGCATGATGAGCGCGATCCGCACCCTCGTGGCTCCGGCCCCGCACGGGCTCGCGATGAGCGCCCGCGGCATCACGGTCTCGACCGTCGGACTGGTGCCGGCGATCCGCAAGCTCGCCGACGAGGATCTGCCGCTCACCTTCGCGCTGAGCCTCCACGCGCCCGACGACGAGCTGCGCGACGAGCTGATCCCGGTCAACTCCCGGTGGAAGGTCGACGAGGCCCTCGACGCGGCGCGCGCCTACTTCGAGACGACGGGTCGCCGGGTGTCGATCGAGTACGCGCTCATCAAGGACATGAACGACCACACCTGGCGCGCCGACCTGCTCGCCGAGAAGCTCAACGCGCGCGGGCGCGGCTGGGTGCACGTCAACCCGATCCCGCTGAACCCGACGCCGGGCTCGATCTGGACCGCCTCGGCGCGCCCGGTCGCGGCGGAGTTCGTGCGCCGGCTGCGCGAGGCGGGCATCCCGACGACGCTGCGCGACACGCGCGGTACGGAGATCGACGGCGCCTGCGGGCAGCTCGCCGCGACCGAGGGCTGAGTCGGCGGCGGGTCGACGAACTCAGCGCGGGCGCTGCGCCCGCATCCGCATCGGGTCGATGCCCTTCGGGATGCCGACGCCGCCGGGCGCCTTGCCGAGCGAGGCGAGGCGGTTCGAGACGGCGAGCACCTCGGCCTTGGTGAGGCTGCGCTTGAAGCGCGACAGGCTGGGGGCGATGCGGTGCAGGGGCGTGCTGTCGTCGTCCGGCCCGACGTAGAGCACGTTGACCGGCACGTTGGGCAGCACGCGACGCACGTTCGCGCGCTCCTTGTCGAGCATCGGCTGGGTGCGCGAGCGCGGGCCCTCGGCGATGAGCACGACGCCGCCGCGGCCGACGGCGCGGTAGATCGCGTCCTGGGTGCGAGGGCTCACGTTGACGGGCATCTCGCTGCCCGTCCAGGAGCGGCGCAGGCCGCTGCGCAGCACCGCGCCGACCGCGCCGGGCTGACCCTGGATCTGCGAGTACGCGGCCCGCTCGGCGCGCCGGCCGAGCACGATCAGCACGATCAGCAGGCCCGCGAGCACGCCCGCGACGATGTACAGGATCTGCCCGATGACGTTGTCGCGCGAGAGCACGAGGGCGAGCGCGACGCCGAGCCCGGTGGGCACGAGGAACGAGGCGAGCAGCAGCCAGACGATCGCCCGGTCGTAGCGGCGGGTCATCTGGAAGACGCGCCACATCTGCACGAGCCGGTTCGGCTCCTTCGCAGGGGCGTCGGAGGAACGTGCCATGGTACTCAGCTTACGGCCTGGGCGAAGGGCGCCCTTCCTCCGTGTCCGCCCTCGGCCTCGTCCGCGAGCGCCTCGGCGAAGTGGCCGAGCGCGGCCGGGATCTCGCGGCCCTTCGCGCGCATCGAGCGCGCCCAGAGCCGGCCCGCGCGGTACGAGGAGCGCACGAGCGGACCGGCGAGCACGCCGAGGAACCCGAGCTCCTCCGCCTCCGCCTGCATCTCCACGAACTCCTCCGGCCGCACCCAGCGGTCCACGGGGTGGTGGCGCGGGGTGGGGCGCAGGTACTGCGTGATCGTGACGATGTCGCAGCCGGCCGCGCGGAGATCCGCGAGCGCCGCGCTCACCTCCTCGCGGGTCTCGCCCATGCCGAGGATGAGGTTCGACTTGGTGATCAGCCCGGCGTCGCGCGCCTGCGAGATCACCCCGAGCGAGCGCTCGTAGCGGAACGCGGGCCGGATGCGCTTGAAGATGCGCGGCACCGTCTCGACGTTGTGCGCGAACACCTCCGGCCGGCTCGCGAAGACCTCGCCGAGCAGCTCGGGATTGCCCGAGAAGTCGGTCGCGAGGATCTCGACGCCGGTCCCGGGGTTGAGCTCGTGGATCGCCCGCACCGTCTCGGCGTGCAGCCACGCGCCCTCGTCGGGCAGGTCGTCGCGCGCGACGCCGGTGACGGTCGCGTAGCGCAGCCCCATCGTGCGCACGCTCTCGGCGACCCGGCGCGGCTCGTCGGTGTCGTAGTCGGCGGGCTTGCCGGTGTCGATCTGGCAGAAGTCGCAGCGCCGCGTGCACTGGCTGCCGCCGATGAGGAAGGTCGCCTCGCGATCCTCCCAGCACTCGTAGATGTTGGGGCAGCCGGCCTCCTGGCACACCGTGTGCAGCTCCTCCGTCTTCACGAGGGAGTGAAGCGCCGTGTACTCGGGCCCCATCTTCGCGCGGGTCTTGATCCACTCGGGCTTGCGCTCGATCGGGGTCTGCGCGTTGCGCACCTCGAGGCGCAGCATCCTGCGGCCGTCGGCGCCGATCTGCGTCGCGCTCATGCGGGCACCGCCGCGGGGGAGACCGTCGCGGTGATCGGAGCCGTGCGCAGGCTCGGCCCGACGTGCTCGCCGAAGTGCCGCTCGACCAGGTCGGCGGCCTCGCGCGTCGTGACGTCGCGATCCAGCTCGCGGCTGAGACTCGTGACCCCGACGTCGAACAGTCCGCACGCGACGATGCTCCGGTAGGCGTCGAAGGCGTTGTCGCAATTGAGCGAGAAGCCGTGCATCGTCACGCCTTCGGAGACGCGGATGCCGATCGCCGCGATCTTCTCCGCGCCGCCCGGCCGGGTCGGCCCCGTCAGCCACACGCCGCTGCGGCCCTCGACGCGTTCCCCGCGGACGCCGAGGTCGGCGAGCACCGCGATGAGCATCCCCTCGAGCCGCCGCACGTAGGCGACGACGTCGATCGGGTCGGCCAGGCGCACGATCGGGTAGCCGACCAGCTGGCCCGGACCGTGCCAGGTGATCTTGCCGCCGCGATCCACGTCGATGACGGGCGTGCCGTCGGTGGGCCGCTCGTGCGGCTCGGTGCGCTTGCCCGCGGTGTAGACGGAGGGGTGCTCGAGGAGGAGAACGGTATCGGGTGCCCGGCCGGCGACGACGTCGGCATGCACGGCACGCTGACGTTCCCACGCGGCCTCATACGACACGGAATTGGCACTTAGTCCCGTGTCGACGAAGTCGACCATGGGTTCATCCTAGGTCGCCTCCTCCGCAGCGCGCGGGCGCGGCAGGCTCTCCCCGCGCACGCGGGGGTCGTGGTCGTGGACTCCGCCGGCGCGGGACGCTGCCCCGGTGGGTGGTCGGGCGGATGGTCAGGCGGATGGCGAATCTGGTGGCGCGTCGAGGTGGCGAGGGTGACCCGGCGCGGCGGCGACGACCCGGCGGTCGCGGTCGATCCGCTCCCGCTCGAGCTCGTCGGCTATCGCGTGCTGCGTCGACTCGCTCGCGGCTCGCACGCGGTGCGCTACCTCGGATCCGCCGGCCCGGAGGCGGATCCCGTGGTGCTCGAGGCCGTCGAGCCCTCGGCGCGCGCCGACGGCCTGCGGCGCGCGCGGGCGCTCGAGGAGGCGACGGTCGCCGCCGGCGCGGCGCACATCGAGCGCCTGCTCGACCTCGGAGAGGGGGAGGGGCCGGTGCTCGTGACCGAGTGGTTCCCGCGCGGCGACCTGCCGGGCCTGCTCGGGGCGCGGGCCGCGCTCGGGTGCGGGGCGGCGGCGGTGCTCGCGGCGCTGCTCGGGATGGCGGCGGCGGTCGAGACGGTGAAGCCCGAGTGGCGCGACCCGGAGTACGGCCACCGGCTGAATCAGCTCCGGGCGCTGCGGTCCGCACACCCGGGCCGCCCGCTCGTCGTCGCGGTCGGCAGCTCGCGGACGCAGATGGGCGTCAGCCCCGCCGCGATGGGGTTCGCCGACGCCCCCGGCGCGCCGCTCGTCTTCAACTTCGGCCAGTCCGGCGCCGGGCCGCTGCGCATGGACCTGACGGTCGAGCGCCTCGCGGCCGAAGGAATCGTGCCGGACGTACTGCTCGTCGAGTTCTTCCCCGCCGCGCTCGCCCACGACGGCCCCGCCGAGGAGCAATTGAAGGCGACGACTGCCCGCCTGTCGTGGGGCGACCTGCGCCGGCTGGAGCCGTACACCACAGACCGCGCCGCGCTCCGCCGCCGCTGGGCCGGGGGGCGTTTCGCCTCGTGGCACTCGCTGCGACTGGTGCTGATGAGCCACTGGCAGCCGAACTGGCTCCCGTGGCACGACCGCCTCGCGTTCCAGTGGGAGATGACCGACCCGTTCGGCTTCTCACCGTACCCGCAGGAGGACGTCTCGGACGCCGACCGCGCCCGCGGGATCGCCCGCGTCCGCGAGCAGTACGCGGGGCTGATGTCCGACTACCGCGTCGGCCCGATGTCCGACCGCGTGTT
>JAFKEN010000004.1 GCA_017308515.1 Actinomycetales bacterium
AGGCATCCGCCTCACCGCGAACCTCTTCCGCAACGAACTCCCCACCTCCTGCTGCGCCTGACAGCAGACAGCGCCCCACATCGAACCGACGCCTCGACGGGGCCACTTCAAAACGTCACCCCGGGGCCAGATCAGGTTGACAAAGTCACGGCTGATTGAGCCGACTCAACGCCACGCCACCTGACTAGCACGCCGCGCGCAGACCGCAGCACTTCGCACGCACATCCGCGACCTGCCGTAGCCGCGGAGCATCCCCGGCCGATAGACGGGGATCTCAACATCTGAGACCGCCCTCTCGAGGGTGCGAAGCGATCAGGCACACCTCGTGGGACGACCTTGCGAGGAGGCAGCAGATGACGGTGACCAGCTACGCGGCGCGCCGCGACGAGACTAGCGCGACCACCGACCCGGCCACGCGCGCGAACCAGCCACGGCTTCGATGGCAAGCCCGTCAGGGCGCGGCAGCCCGAGCGTGAGCCTGCACGCGACCGACGCGACCCGACCTGTCGAGGCCGGGCGCTGGGCCGCGATCGTCGCGATCGCGGGGACGGTCGCGATCGCCGCTGGCGCGTTCTACCTCTCCTTCGCGAGCCTCACCCATCTGGCCGAGTTGGCCGGGCTGACCGCGGAGCGGGCCTGGGTCTGGCCCCTTCTCGTTGACGGCATGATCGTGGTCGCCACGGTCGCGGTCACGACGTTGCGCGGTCGCCGCAGCGCCTACGCCTGGGTGCTGCTGGCCGGCGGCGCCGCGGTGAGCATCCTCGCCAACGCCGTCCACGCCGCCCTGATCGCACCGGCCGACGTACCGGTGGCGATCGCGGTCCTGGTCGCGGCGACCCCACCGCTGGTGCTGGTGGCATCCACCCACCTCACCGTGCAGCTGCGCCGCGCCGCCGCGCCACGCACTCCCGCAGAACCAGCCGCCGCGCCGAAAGCGGCACCCTCCCTCGGGACGGCCCTGGTCCGCCGCGCGGCGCCGGCACCCCCTCGCGCGGCGCGGGCGGACGCGCGGCAGCGCGCGATCGCGCTGCGTGAGGAATCGGGACTGTCGAACCGGGCGATCGCCCGCGAGCTGTCCATCCACCCCTCGACCGTCGGCCGCTGGCTCGGCCCGCCCGATCCGGAGCCGCCCGCCCCACCTGCTGGTCCAGAAGGAGACCCCGATGAGTGACCCGTTCCCCGCCCCCGACGCCGCCCAGGCCGAGCCGACTCCGCCCGCGCAGCCGACCGCCGACCCGCCCACGCCGCTGGCGCGCCTGTCCGACCCCTCCCTTCCCGCGGCGCCCGGCGAGCGCCAGGCACCGCGCGGCGGCTCCATCGAATGGGTGCGACCCGCCGAGCTGCAACGCCGCGCCGCCACCAAGGTCGCCTCCGCCGGGCTGAACCTCGGCCGCCGCGGCGCGGCGCTACGCAGTCGCGCGTTTCAGGCCGGGAAGGACTCGGCCAAGCGCGCCCTCACCAATCGGGCCGCGAAGCTGTCCGGCACCGAGGCGGGGCACCGCACGCCGGCACCCGAGGCGCCATCCCGGGAAGGCCCGACGCTATGACCGCCGAGAACCCCAGAGCACCTCTGGACGCCTCGTCAGGCGGGGCGGAAGGAGCCGACATGGACGATCTCGACGCGGAGCAGGAGTTCTTCGCCAGCTCCGAGGGGTTGCGCACGATCCTCACCCTGCTGGACGAGCTCGGCCCGGAAGGGTGGCGGCTGCTGCCGGCCGCCGGACGTCTGATGGCCTACGCGCGCGAACGCTACGCGCCCGTCGCCCGCTCCTGGGGGCGCCCGCCCGAGGACGCCGCGACTGCCGCGTTCCTGGTGATGCGCACCGCCAGCGTGCGCAACGCGATCGACCCGTGGGCGGTAGTCACCCGCGGGGTGGAGTTGCACATGATCTACGACGCGAACTCCGAGCGGGAGATGATGTCACCCGAGCGAGCCCGACGCGCCGGTACCCGCCCGGTCGCGGCCCCGGTTCGCGCCGGGGAGCACGAGTTCCTCTACGACCTCGCCGCAGCCCAGGCCGACGGCTTCGAGACCGCCGGGCAGCAGGTCGAGCGGGTCGTGCAGGTCGCCGCCGACTTCCTCACCGTCGCCGGCTGGATCCCGGAGCAGGCCCTGTGGATCGTGGAGTACATCTGCTCGAGGATGGCCGACCTCGGCTCGCAGGGATCAGCCCTGGATGCGCTGCACAACGACGACGCCGTCCGACTTCGACTGGGATCCAGCTCGGAGGCGTGGGCCGCCCTGCTGCGCACCCTGATCGGCACCCGCCCCTCCTCCAGTAGCAAGGCCAAGCCCGCCGTGCTGGCGCGAATCGTGTTCGGGGAGCGGCTGGCCGACCTGCTCGAGGACGCCGCCCTGGTGGTCGTGGCCGCCGCCAGCGTCCCGACCCCAGGCGCCGGAGGTCGGGAATGAGCAGCGCCGGCAACCTTGTCCCAAGACAGTCGGTCGACTCCATCCGGATCCCCGACCGACACCGCCGCGACCTCGGCGACATCGACGCGCTCGCGGCGTCCATCCAGGAGTTCGGGCTGTTCCAGCCGATCGTCATCACGACGGCCGGCGAGCTCGTGCTCGGGCAGCGGGTGCTCGCCGCCGTGAAGCAGCTCGGCTGGCGGGACGTGCCGGTCTGGGTGGTCCCCTCGATCACCGACAGGCTCAGCCTGCTGCGGGCGATCGAGGCCGACCACCGCCTCGCCAAGCAGCGCGACCCCGTCGAGCTGGCCGGCCTGTACGCGGAGATGAAGACCCTCTATGCCGAGTATGCGCGGGCCCGCCAGGAGGCCAGCCGCTTCGGCCGTACCGGTGCGGGTGATTCACCCGCACCGCTGCGCTCGAACGCCGCCGCGGCGATCGCCGTGACCGGCCGCGACTCCCACCAGGCCCACGAACGGGTGCTGAAGGTCCTCGCGTTCGTGGAGGATCCGACCGTGCCGGAGCGACTGCGCGCCGAGGCCGAGCACGCGATCGCCGCGATGCGCCGTACCGGGTCCGTCAACGCTCCCTACGCCGACGTCGTCACTGCCCAGGCCCGCGACCGACTCGAGGAGGTCCTCGGCGACGCTCCGCCGGAGCGGGCCGAGGCCGCCCGCCGGGCCATCCGGCAGCTCGAGGCCGCGCCCACCGCGGTTGCGCGGATCAGCCGCGCCCACGCCACCTTGGCCGCGCTCGAGGTGGAGGGCGGTTGGGCGGATATCGATCCGGCCTTCCGCGGTCAGTCCGCGCTGCGGCGGCTGCGCGGCGGGCTGCAGCGTGCCGAACGATGGTGGGAGGGCATCGACCCGGCCGATCTCGATGCCGAGCTGCCGGAAGAGCTCGCCGCCGGGCTGGTCGGCTACCACGCCTCCCTGACGGAGTTCCTGCGGACGCTCGAGTTGCTGACGGCGGGAGCCGGCGCGAGCACCTGAGCGGCGAACCAGCCGACCCAGGGAGCCCCATGTCCGACCTGAACCCGCCCGCCCGCAAGCGCGGTCGCCTCATCGTGATCGCCGTCGCCGGAGCGGTCCTCGCCGCCCTTACGGCGATCGGCATCACCGGCCTCATCATGGGCCCGCCCCAGACCACAGCCCCGGCTCCCGGGCACAGCGCCGCTCCCCCCGACGCCGCGGGAGCCGACGAGACGCCGGGCACGGTGCGGCTGCCGGTCACCGGCGACCCGATCCGCTACGCCTCCGCCGTCGCCGAGGCGCTGTTCGCCTGGGACACCGCCGATGGCCTCACTCCGGACGGCTACCGCACGGCACTGCACACCGCCGCGACGACGGAGAGCGAGGAGTCCAACGGGCTCTACCACGACATCGCCAACTACCTGCCCGACGCCGACGCCTGGGCGCAGCTCCTGCAGATGCAGGCCCGGCAGTGGCTCGAGATCGCCAGCGCCGAGATCCCCGGCCGCTGGGCCGATGCCGCCGACCACCCCTGGGCCGGCGAGCACACCGTCGCCGTCACCGTCGACGGCACCCGCCACCGCGAAGGCGTGTGGGGCGGGAAGGCGACGGCCACAGCCAGCCCGGTCGCGTTCACCGTGTTCCTGTCCTGCCCGCCCGGCGAGGGCTGCAAGCTGCTGCGGCTGACCCTGCCCGACGCGCCGCTGCGGTGATGCCGATGGGCAAGCTCCTCGGCGCACTCGTCGCCCTCATCCTGTTCGGCCCGATCGCCGCCGGCCTCGGCATCGCGCTGTTCATGAACCCGGCCGTCGCCGCCGTGACCGGCGGGCTGGTCTGCCCGGTCGCCCCGAAATCCGGCGGCGCGCTCGGGGAAGCGCCGTCCGTGCCCGAGACGACCCGGATCGTCGAGCCGCTGCCGGCCGGCAGCTACACGATCAGCTCCCCCTTCGGGTGGCGCAGCGACCCGTTCACCGGGGAGCGGCGCTTCCACTACGGGACGGACTTCGCCGCAGCCGATGGCACGCCCATCCTGGCCGTCGCGGATGGCGTGGTCACGGTCGTCGACGTCGGCGGCGGCTACGGCAACCTGATCGTCGTCACCCACACCGTCGGCGGGCAGGCCGTCGCGTCCGGGTACGCGCATATGTGGGACGACGGGGTCTACGTGCGCGTCGGCCAGCAGGTCACCGCCGGGCAGATGATCGGCGCGGTCGGCTCCTCCGGGTACAGCACCGGCGCCCACCTGCACTTCGAGCTGCACCCGGGCGGCTGGGCCAGCGACGCCGTCGACGGACTGGCGTGGCTCGCCCAGCACGGGGCCATCCCGCTCGAGGACGTGGGCCTTGCCCCCGGCTGCGCCGCGACCCCGACTCCGACGCCCACCCCGACGGCGTCCGCGATGGCGGAGGTGGGCTGATGGACGTCTTCCCGGACATCGGCGCGCTCACCGGCAGCGGGGATCTTGCACGCGTGGTCGGCAGCCTGCTGACCCTGACCCTGGTGATCGCCTGCATGATGTTGCTGATCAGCGCCGCCGCTTGGGCGATCAGCCACGCCGCCGGCAACCACCATGGCGCCGCGAAGGCGCGCGCCGGCGTGTTCGTCAGCCTCGGCGGGGCCGTGCTCGCCGGCGGCGGCGCGGCGTGGCTGAACTTCCTGATCGGACTCGGCCCCTCGCTCTAGCCCCATCGCTACGGCTGGTCACCGTCGAGGTAGCGATGATCCTCGGGCGCCTCGAAGTCGCCAGTGATCTGATCCTTCGCCCACACCCACGCCCACGCTGCGGCCTGGTCTGCCATCCGCGAGGGCCGTCAGCGTCCCCGCGTTCCCGTCCGCGTCCGCGGAGGTGACGTTGGCATCGGCAGCACGTATGTCGACCGGTCGATCGCCGGCCCGCGGGAAGGCTGTCGCGTCCGCGCACCGCCCCCGCTCGAGGCCCGAGCCGGTGCCCCTACCTCTCTGCCGGACTCGGCCGCGTTCGCGCCCGGGCCGTCCCAGAGAGGAAGGAAGCGGATGATCGACATCCCGCCTAACAGCGACCTGCCCGGCATCGAGGCCCTCCGCGGCATCGTCGGCTCCATCATGACCGTGGGGCTGATCCTCGCTGTCCTCGCGCTGCTGATCGCCGCGATCGTATGGGCCATCGGCGCCACGTCCTCCAACCCGCACCTCGCCAGCCGCGGGAAGACGGGCGTGCTCGTCGCCGTCATCGCCGCGATCGTTTGCGGGGCGAGCGTGACCCTCGTGAACTTCGCGTGGGGCGTCGGTCAGGGGATCTGACATGGGCCCCGAGGAAGGCGGGGGCGGGATCTGCGACATCCCGATCATCTCCGGGCTGTGCGACATGGCCGGCGACACCGTCGCCACCATCGTCACCTGGCCGTTCGACTGGCTCGGTCGCGCGGTAACGGACCTCGCCAGCCTGGTGTTCCAAGGCGCTTGGGCATTCATGACCACCACGACGATGGTCGACCTGACTGCCGGCGGCATCAGCTCGATCTATAACCTCGTGTTCGGGATCGCCGTCGTCATCATGCTCGGCTTCTTCCTGCTGCAGGTCATCACCGGCATGATCCGCCGCGACCCGGGCGCGCTGGCCAACGCGGCGATCGGGCTGGGCAAGTCCGTGCTCGGCTCCTTCGTGCTGCTGAGCCTCACCACCCTGGCGCTGGAGATCGTCGACCAGCTGTGCGTGGGCATCGCCCAGGCCGCCGGGACGAGCATCGCCGACCTCGGCGCTCAGGTCGGGCTCGGTCTGATGGGTCTGACGGCCGTGTCGCTGGCCTCGCCGGGCGCCGGGATCCTCATCCTGCTGTTCTTCGGCGGTCTCGCGCTGGCCTCGACCGCGATCCTGTGGTTCAGCCTCCTGATCCGCAAGGCCCTCATCCTCATCGTCGTCGTCCTCGGCCCGATCGCCTTCGCCGGCTGGGGCTGGGACCACACCCGCGCCTGGGTCGGGCGATGGCTGTCGTTCCTGCTCGCGCTGATCGTGAGCAAGTTCGTCATCGTCGTGATCTTCCTGATCGCCGTCACGATGCTCGGCTCGCCGCTGGAGTTCGACCTCGCTCAGCTCGCCGATCCGCTGGCCGGGATCGCGCTGCTGCTGATCGCCGGTTTTGCGCCTTACATGGTCTACAAGCTCATCAGCTTCATGGGCTTCGACATCTACCAGATGATGTCGATGGAGCAGGAGTCCAAGCACGCCCTCGACCGACCCCTGCCGCTGCCGTCGCTGAACCCGGGCTCCCCGGCGCGCACCCTGGATGGCGCCCGCGACTCCGGATCCACGCCCCCGCCCTCCGCCCCGTCGACCGAGACGGCGGCCGCCCCGCCGGTCGGAGGCGGCGAGTCCGCCAGCGGCGGGGCGCCCGCAGCGACCGAGGCCGCGGCGCCGTCGGCCGGGACCGCGACGTCCACGGTCAGTACCGCGTCGACCGGGACCGCGGCCACCGCGGCTGGCGGCGCGGCTACCGGCGGTGCGCTCATCGCCGCCGAGGCCGCCAAGGAGGTCGTCGAGACGACCTGGAACGCCGGTCCGCAGGCCGGCGCCCACGTCAGCGGCGCCGCCGACCAGGCCAGCGGCCCGGCGACGAGCCCGTCGCCTCCGCCGCCGTCCGCGCCGACCACGAAGGAGACCTGATGACGAGTACCGAGCCGACCCTGACCCCGGTGCGGTTCTCGCGCCTGTCGCGGCGCGGCGTGCTGCTGGGCTTGACCCCGCCGCAGCTGGCCTGCTTCGGTGTCGCCGTCGCCGCGCTGCTCGCCGGCCTGTATACGGGCGGTGCGGCCGGGGCTATCTTCACCGCCCCGGTCTGGGCCTCCGCTGCCGTCGTCGCGTGGTTCCCCGCCGCCGGGCAGCCGGCAATCCAGTGGGCGCCGGTGGTGCTGCACTGGCTGCTGCGCCGCGCGCGCCGCCAGACCTCCTACCGACGCCGGATCACCCGCCCGCGGCCCGCTGGCACCCTGGCCCTGCCCGGCGACGCCGCCGCCTTGCGGCTGGTGCGGCACGAGGAGTCCGGCGCGGCGATGATCCACGATCCGCACGCGGCGACCCTGACCGCGATGCTCGAGGTGCGCCACCGCGCGTTCCTGCTGCTGGACCCCGGCGAGCAGGAGCGCCGCGCCCACGCCTGGGGGCGGGTGCTGGCGACCGTGTGCCGCTCCACCCGGATCCACCGCGTGCAGGTCCTCGAGCGCACGCTCCCCGACACCGGGACAGGTCTGGCCGAGTGGTGGCGACGCGAAGGGAACGACGACGGCTCCTGGGCGTCCCGCGTCTACAGCGAGCTCATCGGCCGGGCCGGTCCCGCCGGAGAGCGGCATGCCACGATCATCGCCCTCAGCCTCGACCTGCGCGCCGCATCCCGCGCGATCCGCTCCGCCGGCGGCGGCCTGAAGGGCGCCGCCGAAGTCCTCCGGCAGGACATGGACACCCTCACCACGGCGCTGCGCGCGGCGAGCCTGAACCCGACGCCCTGGTACCGCCCCGATCAGGTCGCCGTGGTGCTGCGCACCGCCTACGACCCGGCCGCCACCGGGACGCTCGACCGGAATCCCGGCACCGGGCGGGACCTCGCCGCCGCAGGCCCCGTCGCTATCGAGGAACGGTGGGACCGGATGCGCAGCGACTCCGCTCATCACGCGGTGTTCTGGGTCTCCGAGTGGCCAAGGAGCGAGGTCTACCCCGGGTTCCTGTCCCCGCTGCTGCTGACCTCCGGCGTCCGCCGCGCGGTGACGCTGATCTACGACCCGGTGCGGCCGGACGTGGCCGCGCGCAGCATCCGCCGCCAGAAGGTCGGGCACGCCTCCGATGCCGCCCAGCGGGCCAAGATCGGGCAGATCGAGGATGCCGCGATCACCGCCGAGTACGCCGACGTTCTCCAGCGCGAGGCCGACCTCACCCGTGGGCACGGGATCCTGCGCCGGGCCGGGTTCATCGCCGTCTCCGGCGCCACCCTCGACGAGCTCGACTCCGGCTGCGCGGCCGTCGAGCAGGCCGCGATCCAGGCGTCGTTGGAGACAAGGCGCTGCTACGGGCAGCAGTCCCAGGCATTCGCGGCCGCAGCGCTGCCGCTGTGCCGAGGGATCTGAACCGCCCAGGCAGCGCGCGCACCTCAGCCGCATGGCCGACGACCCCGAGATCATCACCCACCGCGCCGCGCTCGCCCAACCGCTCGAGACCGGCCGGCAGCGTCGGCTGCGTCTGCGCGCCGAGCGCGCCGTCGCGAAGCAGGAGGCCGCAGCCCGGCGAGAGGACGCCCGGTTCCAGAAGGAGGCCGAGGCGGCGCTAGAGAAGGACCGCCCGTTCATGCCGCCCGGTGGCGACTTCGGCGAGCAGGCGCTGCGCTCCTACCGCCGCTTCCGAGTTCCCGCCCACCAGGACACCTCCGCGGCGTTGCGGGGCACCTACCCCGGGATCGCCGAAGGCGGGCTCGGCTCGCGTGGCATCTTCATCGGCCACGACATGCTCTCCGGCGGCGCGTTCGCCTACGACCCCTGGGTGCTCTACCGGGATGGGGTGATCACCGCCCCGAACGTGGTGGTCGCCGGGATCGTCGGCTCGGGCAAGTCCGCCCTCGCCAAGGCACTGACGACACGCTCGATTGCCTTCGGGCGCAAGGTGTACGTCGCCGGCGACCCCAAGGGCGAGTGGACTGTCGTCGCGCAGACGGTCGGCGGTCGGGCGATCGTCCTCGGCCACGGCCTGCGGACCCGGCTCAACCCGCTCGACGCCGGCTACCGGCCCGGGGGCATCAGCGACGCCGAGTGGACGGCCTCGGTCGCCGCCCGCCGCCGAGACCTGCTCGGCGCCCTCGCCGAGACCGTGCTCACCCGTCCGCTGGGCCCGCTGGAGCACACCGCGATCGACACCGCGCTCGCTGTGCTCGCGACCCGCACCGTCGACCCGATCCTGCCCCAGGTCGTCGACCTCATCCTCGATCCCGACGACGACGCCGACCCCCGGCTCGCCGAAGACGGCCGCCAGGTCGGCCACGCTCTGCGTCGCCTGGTCGCCGGCGACCTCCAAGGGCTGTTCGACGGGCCCAGCACGGAGACCTTCGACCCCGAACTGCCGATGCTCACACTCGACCTCTCACGCGTTTCGGAGAACGCGGCGCTCCTGTCCATCCTGATGACCTGCGCCTCGGCCTGGATGGAAGCCGCACTGATGGACCCCACCGGCGGGCAGCGGTGGGTGATCTACGACGAAGCATGGCGCGTCATGAGCCATCCCGCACTGCTCCGTCGAATGGATGCGGCCTGGCGCCTGGCGAGGCACTACGGCATCGCGAACATGCTCCTGTTCCACAAGCTCAGCGATCTCGACACCGTCGGCGACACCGGCACGGCCTTGCATGCCCTCGGCACATCCTTGCTCGCCAACGCGGAGACGAGGGTGATCTTCCGGCAGGAAACCGACCAGCTCGGCCCCACCGCCAAGGCGCTCGGACTGACCGCCACTGAGCAGTCGATGCTCCCCACCCTCGGACTCGGGCAGGCCCTCTGGAGGATCAAAGACCACTCCATGCTCCTGCAGACGCAGCTGCACCCCGGAGAAGCCCGGCTCTTCGACACGAGCTCCGCCATGTCGCGAGAACCCCGTAAGTTCACGATTCCTGAAGTCGGTTGATGCAGGAACTCACGGCATGAGGGCCTGGTTCAGGGTATCTGGGGCCGTGAGTTCCGTGGCTTGTAGGGGGGTGATGGTTGTGTCGATGCGGACGGCAGGATCGGCGGGCTGT
>JAFKEN010000009.1 GCA_017308515.1 Actinomycetales bacterium
AGCCGATGCCGCGGCGTCAACGCCGCACTACCGTGGGACACGAGAACCTCCTTGGGTTCAGAGCGTGGGAACTAGACAGCTCCACTCTGACCGAGGAGGTTCTCCTCAACTCACGGCAACCAGATCAAACAACGTCCCTGGGCACTACAACTAGCCGTGCTCGCCGAGCCCGAGCGCCCGCCCGGCCGCCGCGATCCGCTCCGCCTGCGGCTGCTCGCCGAGCACCTGCACGGCGACCTGGTCGGCCCCGGCGGCGAGGTGGGCGTCGACCCTCGCCCGGATCGCCGCGTCGTCGCCCCAGGCGGCGAGCGCGTCGATGAGCCGGTCGCTGCCGCCCTCGTCGAGCTCCTCGGGGGCGAAGCCGAGGCGCTCGAGGTTGGCGCGGTAGTTGCGCAGCCCGAGGTACGGGGTGCGGGTCGCGGCGCGCGCCGTCGCGCGGGCCGACTCCGGGTCGGTGTCGAGAACGACGCGCTGCTCGGGCACGAGCAGCGGCCCGGCGCCGAGGATCTCGCGCGCCCCGCGTGTGTGCTCGGGCGTCGTGAGGTAGGGGTGCGCACCCGCGGTGCGCTCGCCGGCGAGGCGCAGCATCCGCGGTCCCAGCGCCGCGATCACGACCTCCGCGGCGGGCAGACCGGCCGCCTCGAGCTCGTCGAGGTAGCGGGAGATCGCCGCGAACGGGTGCCCCGCGGCGGCGTCCGCGCGCTCCGGATGCCCCGCCCCGATGCCCAGCAGGAACCGCCCCGGGAACCGCTCGCGCAGCCGCAGCGTCGTCGCGCCGATCGCGGCGGCGGGGGAGGTCCAGATGTTGACGATCCCGGTCGCGATCTGCAGCCCCTCGGTCGCCTCGAGCAGCGGCTCCAGCCGCGACCCGTCGGGAGAGCCGCCGACCCAGAGCGTTCCGAAGCCCGCGCGCTCCGCGGCGACCGCGAGCGACGGATCGAGCTCCGAGTCGCGGATCCACAGACCGAAGGGGGAGGGCAGCGTCACACTCACGCCCTCAGCCTGGCACCCCGCGTCGCGCGCCGCCGGGTCGCGCGCCGCCGGGTCGCGCGCCGAGCAGGCTCGGGGCTCGGCTACCCTCGCACCGTGCGGTGCGGGTATTACGACGCGGGGGTGTGCCGCTCGTGCACCCTCATGGGCGTTCCCTACGCCGAGCAGCTGGCGGGCAAGCAGACCCACGCGGAGGGGGTGCTCGCGGCGCAGCCGATCGCGTGGGAGGCTCCGTCGCCCAGCGCCGAGGAGGGCTTCCGCACGAAGGCGAAGATGGTCGTCGGCGGCACCGTCGACGCGCCGACCCTGGGGATCCTCGACGCGCGGCAGCGCGGCGTCGACCTGCGCGGCTGCGGGGTGCTCGCGCCCGGGCTGCGCTCGGCCGTCCCCGCGATCGCCGACTTCGTCACGCGCGCCGGGCTCGAGCCCTACGACGTCCCGACCCGTCGGGGCGAGCTCAAGCTCGTGCTGCTGACCGAGTCCCCGGTGACGGCCGAGCACCCGGAGGGCGAGCTGATGCTGCGGTTCGTGCTGCGCTCGAGGGAGGCCGAGGCGCGCATCCGCAAGCACCTGCCGGCGCTGCTCGCGGCGGAACCGCGTCTCGCCGTCGTGAGTCTCAACCTGCTGCCCGAGCACGTCGCCCTCACCGAGGGGGAGCGCGAGATCGCGCTCACCGAGCGGACCGAGCTGGGGATGCCGCTGCGGCTCCCGGACGAGCCGGGCGGCCGCGCGGCCACGACCCTCGAGCTGCACCTGCGCCCCGGCGGCTTCTTCCAGACCAACACGGCGATCGCGGCGGCGCTCTACGCGCACGCGGCGCAGTGGCTCGCGGACCCGGCGATCCGCCGCGTGGCGGACCTCTACAGCGGCGTCGGCGGCTTTGCGCTCGCGGTCGCCGGTGCGGGCGTCGGTGCCGGCGCGGAGGGCGCCGCGGGGGCGCCGCCGCGCGAGGTGGTCGGGGTCGAGTCGAGCGCCGCCGCGGTCGACGGCGCCCGCCGCAGCATCCCCGCCGAGCTCGCCGGGCGGGTGCGCTTCGAGGTCGCGGACGCCCCCGCCTGGGCCGCCGACCGCCTCACCGCCGCCGAGCCGCCCGACGCGATCGTCGTCAACCCGCCCCGCCGCGGCCTCGGGCCCGAGCTGGCCGCGCTGCTCGAGCGCTCCGGCCCCGGCACCGTGCTCTACTCCAGCTGCAACGTCGACTCGCTTGGGCGCGACCTCGCCGCGATGCCGTCCTATCGCGCGGTGCGGGGACGGCTGTTCGACATGTTCCCGCAGACCGCGCACGCCGTTGCTCGAGCGGCGCTGAGCCATCCCGCCCGTTCCTTCCTGTCTCGCGGTGTCAGCCACGCCCGAAGCCCTACAACGTTGTAGTCTCGCTCCGCGGGAGGTGGCGGATGACGGCGACGATGAGTGACGTCGCCCGCCTGGCGGGCGTGTCCATCAAGACGGTATCGAACGTCGTCAACGACTACCCGCACATCAGTGTCGGCACCCGCGAGCGGGTGCTCGCGGCCATCGCCGAGCTGGGCTACGTGCCGAACTCGACCGCCCGCAGTCTGCGCTCGGGGCGCAGCGGCGTGATCGGGCTCGCGGTTCCGGAGCTGAGCCTCGCGTACTTCGCCCAGCTTGCCGACGAGGTGATTCGAGCGGCTCGTGCGCAGAACATGGTCGTCCTCGTGGAGCAGACCGGAGGCGAGCGCGAGCGCGAGCTGGAGGTGCTGCGCGGCCCCCGTCTCCAGCTCACGGACGGGCTCCTGTTCAGCCCACTCGGGCTCGGCAACGGCGACGCGGAGGTCGCGCGGGTCCCCTACCCGCTCGTGCTTCTGGGGGAGCGGATCTTCGACCCCGGCATCGACCACGTCACGATGCAGAACGTCGAGGCGGCCGAAGCGGCGGTCGAGCACCTCCTCGGCCTCGGGAGACGGCGGATCGTGGCGCTGGGCGCGCACCAGGGCGAGGTCATTGGGTCGGCCGGACTGCGGCTGACCGGCTACCGCAACGCTCTCGCCAGCGCGGGGATCGGAGTCGATGAGGCGCTGGTCGTCGAGGAGGGCCTGTGGCATCGCCGCAACGGCGCCGACGCCATGCGTCGTCTGTTGGCGACAGGCGTGCAGTTCGACGCTGTGTTCGCCCTTAACGACGAGCTCGCGCTGGGTGCGCTGCGCGTGATCCAGGAATCCGGTCTGCGGGTTCCCGACGATGTCGCCGTGATCGGATTCGACGACGTCGACGAGGGGAACTATTCGATCCCGAGTCTCAGCACGGTCGATCCCGGTCGCCAGGAGATTGCGGAGACCGCGGTGGATCTTCTCCTGACCCGGATCGAGGGCCGGGCCGGGCCGGAGAAGCAGCAGTTGCGCACCGGGTATCGCATCGTTCCGCGCGAATCCACCGGCGTCTGAGTCCGAAACGGGCCTTGACACCAGGTTTACATCGTTGTACAACGGTCTACAACGATGTAAACCGCCGGGCGTCTCCTGGACGACCTGGCACGACAATGAAGTCAGAAAGCGAGTGACATGCGAACCCACCGCACCATCGGGGCGACCATCGCGGTCAGCCTCGCGGCAGCCGTCGCGCTGACCGCCTGTTCGAACGGGGGCGACTCCGGCGACGGGCCGGTCACCATCACGTTCTGGAACAGCTTCACGGCGGCGGACCGTCCGTTCGTGGAGCAGATCGTCCAGAACTTCAACGATTCCCAGGACGACGTGTACGTCGACATGGACATCCAGCCGAACGACGTGCTCCAGCAGAAGCTCCTGCCGGCCTACGTCGCGGGCGAGGGCCCCACGATCGCGTCGCTCGACGCGTCGCTCTTCCCGTCGTACGCGGAGGCCGGAGTGCTCGCCCCCGTCGACGACTTCTACTCGAGCGGGTTGCTCGACCCCTCGATCCTGCCTCAGGCGAGCCTCGACGCGACCACGTGGGACGGACAGGTCTACGGCGTCCCAATGATCGCGACCGCATCGATGCTCTACTGGAACACGGATCTGTTCGAGGCCGCCGGGCTCGACGGCCCGCCCACGACGATGGATGAGCTCGTGGCGGACGCGAAGGCGATCACCCAGTACACCGCGGGCCAGGACACCTCGAACACCTACGGACTCGCGATCCCCGAGACGCAGGCGATCCCGAGCTGGGCCGTTCTGGTCTGGTCGGAGGGCGGCGATTTCGTGAACGCGGACGGCACCGAGTCGCTCCTGGGCACGGACGACACGATCGCGGCGTTCGACTTCTGGAACGACCTCATCCAGAACGACCACATCTCGCCGGTCGGGCTGACGGGCGTCGACGGCGACTCGCTGTTCTCCGCCGGTCGCGCCGGGATGCTCATGAACGGCCCGTGGGCCAGCGCTGGATTCACCGACGCGGGCGTCAACTTCGACGTCGCGCCGGTTCCCGCCGGACCGGCGGGGCAGTTCGCCAACGCGGTGTCGGTCAATATGCACCTCAACGCCGACGCGACGGACGCTGAACGCGACGCCGCGTACCAGTTCTTCGCGTTCTGGAACTCGGTCGACTCGCAGAAGATCTACGCCCTCGGCGCCGGGTTCCCCCCCACGCGGAGCGACATCCCCGCGTCGGAGCTGTCCGACAACCCGGTGAGCGCGAAGTTCTCGGAGGCCACCGGTGGCCGGTTCTACCTCCAGGGGCTGTCGACGTTCTCGGACATCGACAACAACGTCGTGATCCCGACCATCCAGAAGATCACGACGGGGCAGGGGACACCCGACGAGCTCCTCCCCGACGCGAGCGCGCAGATCGACGCGATCCTCGCCGGCTGATCCCCCCCTCACGAAACACAGGACACCCCCAGCATGTCGACGACACTGAGCCGGAAGGCCACCCCGTGGCTGTTCCTCGCTCCCGCGTTGATCGTGCTGGGGGTGTTCGTGGGGTGGCCCATGGTGTCCTCGGCGATCACCTCGCTGACGGACGCGCGGATCGCCGGAACCCCGAAGTTCATCGGTCTGGACAACTACGTCGCGCTGTTCTCCGATCCGAGATTCACCGGCGCGCTCGGGAACACGGCGCTCTACGCGCTCGGCACGGCACCGATCTCGGTGGTGCTCGCGCTGCTGTTCGCGGTGCTGCTCAACCGAAGGATCCCGGGGCGCGACTTCTTCCGGGCGGTGCTGTTCTTCCCCTTCATCGTCTCGCTCGGCATCATCTCCATTGCGTGGGGATTCATGCTCGATCCGCAGGTCGGCGTGCTCACCGCGTGGCTGAGCGAGCTGGGCGTGCCGATCGGCAACGGGATCCGCGACCCTGCGTGGGCCCTCCCGTTCGTGATGGTCGTCGGCATCTGGCGCAACGTCGGATTCTTCATGGTGATGTACCTGGCGGGATTGCAGTCGATCCCCGGGGAGCTCTACGAGGCGGCCCAGATCGACGGCGCGGGGCCGTGGCAGCGGTTCCGTTCGATCACGCTGCCGCTGCTGTCGAACACCAGCATGTTCGTCGTCATGGTGGCCGCGATCTTCGCCTTCCAGGCCTTCGATCAGATCTACGTCATGACCGCCGGGGGACCGTTCTTCCGCACCGAGACGATGGTCATGTACATCTACTCGACCGCGTTCCAGGACTTCAAGATGGGCTACGCGACCGCGATCTCGTGGGTGCTCGTGCTCATCGTGCTCGCGCTGAGCCTCGTGCAGCTGCGCTTCTTCAACCGGCGGACGGTGAGCTATTGATGTCCTCCGCCTTCCCCGTGCGGACTGCGCGCCGCCGCCGCCGTCGTCAGGATCCGGCGTCGATTCTCGGAACCGTGCTCATCGTGCTCGCGCTCGCGGCGGTGTCGTTCTTCGTGCTGCTGCCCGTGCTCTGGATGATCAGCGCGTCGTTCCGCACCAACGGCGATCTCGCGTCGCATCCGGGCACGCTGTGGTCGACGAGCTTCACGCTCGACAACTACCTCAACGTCTGGTCGCGGATCCCGCTCGCCAAGCAGTTCCTCAACACGATCGTCTTCGCCGGCTCGGTGACGGTGCTGTCGGTGCTGATCGACGGGATGGCCGGGTACGCGCTCGCGCGCTTCCGCTTCCGCGGCCAGACCGTGCTGTTCGTGGCGATCATCGCGACCCTGATCATCCCGATCCAGGCGACGTTCATCCCCGTCTACAACCTGCTCGTCGATCTCCACTGGCTCAACACCTTCCACGGGCTCGTGCTCCCGCGCATCGCGGACGCCTTCGGGATCTTCTTCTTCCGGCAGTTCTTCCTGGCGCTGCCCAAGGACCTCGAGGACGCGGCGCGCATCGACGGCGCCTCCGAGTTCCGCATCTTCGCCCGCATCATGTTCCCGCTGGCCTCGCCCGCGGTGCTGACGATCGGGATGTTCAATCTGCTGGCCAACTGGAACGACCTGCTCTGGCCCCTGCTCGTGACCACGAACGACGACATGCGCACCCTTCCGGCGGGGCTGGCGCTCTTCAAGGGTCAGCACTCGACCGACTACGGGATGCTCATGGCCGGCGGGATCCTCGCGCTCCTGCCGATGGTCATCGCCTTCGTCATCGTGCAGCGCCGCTTCATCGCCGGGATCGCCACGACAGGAATGAAATGACCTCGACCGACCCCTGGTTCCGCGACGGCCGACTGCGATTCGCGCTCGGCGTCGAGGACACCTTCATCCCGCAGACGCGCGCGGGCGAGAAGCCGCTCGACGAGTACGACCTGACCCAGCACTCGCACTTCTGGGCGGAGGACCTGGGCCGGGCCGCGCAGGTCGGGGCCGACTTCGTGCGGTGGGGGGTGCCCTGGTACCGGGTGAACCCCGAGAAGGGCATCTGGGACTTCAGCTGGATCGACCGCGTCGTCGACCGCTTCGACGAGCTCGAGCTCGGGATGATCGTCGATCTGATGCACTACGGCACCCCCACCTGGCTCGAGAACGAGTTCGCGAACCACGACTACCCGAAGGCGGTCGCCGAGTACGCGAGTCGATTCGCCGAGCGCTATCGCGGCCGGGTGCGCGACTTCACGCCGCTCAACGAACCGATGCTCAACGTGATCCACTGCGGGGAGTTCGGGTACTGGCCGCCCTACCTGCGCGGCCACGACGGTCTCGTGAAGCTCGCTCGAGCGATCTCTCAGGGCATCGTCCTGACCCAGGACGCCGTGCGCGAGGCGACCGGCGGGGAGGCGAACTTCGTGCACGTCGAGGCGTCGTTCCGATTCGCCGGCGACGTGGAGGCGTTCCGCGACCGCGTCGAGCATCTGCGTCACCGCGCCTATCTGATCGAAGACCTCGTCACGGGCAAGGTCGACGCCGAGCACCCGCTGGCGGGCTACCTCGCCGAGAACGGATTCGGCGACGACGATCTGCAGTGGGCGCTCGAGAACACGGCGTGGCCCGACGTCATGGGGGTGAACTACTACCCGAAGATCTCGACCGAACTGTTCGAGCGCGACGCGTCGCACACCGGCGGCCCCGAGGACATCCGCCCGCGGGTCAACTCGTGGACCGAGGGCCTCGAGGAGGTGCTGAGCGACTACGCGACGCGATACGGCCGCCCGGTGTTCCTCACGGAGACCTGCTGGACGGGGACGCCCGAGGAGCGCATCGCGTGGCTCGACTCCTCGGTGGAGTCGGTTCGCGGTCTGCGCGATCGCGGGGTCGATGTCGTCGGATACACCTGGTGGGGAGTCATCGACATGTACGAGTGGACCTACCGGCACGGCACGCGTCCGCTGCGCGACTACCTGCTGCCGATGGGGCTCTGGGATCTCGTCGAAGATGCCGCGGGCGTGCTGCAACGCGTCGAGAATCCGGTGGCCGAACGGTACCGGGCCTACGCGACGGGGGAGCGATGATGCGCGCGCGGGTCATCGCCGACTTCGGCGACCGGGTCGCCGCGATCGATCGCCGGGTGTTCGGCTCGTTCGTCGAGCACCTCGGGCGCTGCGTCTACGACGGCATCTACGAGCCCGGTCATCCGACCGCCGACGCGGACGGATTCCGGCAGGACGTGCTCGAGCTCGTCCGGGAGCTCGGCGTCACGACCGTGCGCTACCCCGGAGGCAACTTCGTCTCGGGCTATCGGTGGGAGGACGGCGTCGGCCCGCGCGCCGAGCGACCGCGTCGACTCGACCTCGCCTGGCACTCCACCGAGACCAATGAGGTCGGTCTGGACGAGTTCGCGCGCTGGTCGCAGAAGGCCGGCACCGAGCTGATGCTCGCCGTCAACCTCGGCACCCGCGGAACACTCGAAGCGGTCGAACTGGTCGAGTACGCCAACCTGGCCGAGGGCACGACGCGGGCGCAGGAGCGCATCGCCAACGGCGGGGTCGAGCCCTACGGCGTCAAGGTGTGGTGCCTGGGCAACGAGATGGACGGCCCCTGGCAGCTCGGCCATCGTTCGGCCGACGACTACGGCAAACTGGCCGCCCAGACCGCGCGCGCGCTCAAGCAGGTGGACGAGTCGCTCGAACTGGTGGTCTGCGGAAGCTCGAGCGCCGAGATGCCGACTTTCGGGAGCTGGGAGCGCACCGTGCTGCGGCACAGCTACGACTCCGTCGAGTTCATCTCCTGTCACGCGTACTACGACGAGAAGCCGGGCGACCCCGGCAGCTTCCTCGCCTCGGCGACGAACATGGACCACTTCATCGAGACCGTCGCGGCCGCCGCCGACGAGGTCAAGGCCGAACTCGGCAGCGACCGCACGATCGACATCTCGTTCGACGAGTGGAACGTCTGGTACATCGACCGCTACCACGACGAGGACAAGATCGTCGATCCGCAGCACTGGCCGGTCGCGCCGCGCCTGCTCGAGGACTCGTACACCGTGACCGACGGGGTGGTCGTCGGCAATCTGCTCATCTCGCTGCTGCGTCACGCCGATCGGGTCCGCGCGGCGAGTCTCGCGCAGCTGGTCAACGTCATCGCCCCGATCATGACCGAACCCGCGGGGCCCGCCTGGCGACAGACCACCTTCTTCCCCTTCGCGACGACGGCGGATCTGGCCACGGGCGACGTGCTCGCGACGGCGGTCGAGTGCGATCGCTACGACACCGCGCAGTACGGCTCCGTTCCGCTCGTGGACGCGGTCGTCACGACGGACGGCGAGCGGGTGTCGGTGTTCCTCGTCAACCGTTCGCTGGAGGAGGAGGTCACGGTGACCGTCGAGCTGCGAGGGGCGCACGTCGCCGCTCTGGACTCCGCTCAGACGCTCGCCGACGCGGACCGTCTGGCACGGAACACGCTCGACGACCGGGAGCGGGTCGGGTTGACGTCGAACGACTCCGCGGCGATCGTCGACGGCGCCCTCGTCGTGACGCTCCCGCCGGTGTCGTGGACCGCGGTGAGCGCCCGCTGACCGCCCGCCGACCGGGTCGGTCCTCCGCCTCGGTGCCCGGCGGCCTCGGAGTCGGCGGTTTCAGTGCCCGGCGGCCGAGGCAGTCGGCAGCCAGACGCGCATCCGGCACGCGCCGCGGTTGCCCCACGCAGCGTAGGGGACGAGCCCCGCGGTCACGGTCCGTCTCGGCGACCGTGCGCCGTCGGGTCGGTACAGCCGCGGATCCTCCTCGCACAGCTCCAGCGGAACACTGCGGACCGGCAGGCCTGCGAGATCCGAGGAGACCGCGGTCGGCGGGTTCGCGGGTGTCGTCGGCGGCACGACGGCGAGTTCGAGGTCGGCGCCGTCGGGCATTCCCGGATCCTCCAGGGCCAGCACGACGGGGCCCCGGAGGAACGCGATCTGCCCGGTCAATGCGCTCACGCGCGCGTGTGCGCGTACCCGGCGCAGCGGCAGGGCGGTGCGCAACTCGATGCGGTCTCCGATCCGCCATCGCCGTCGGATCGAGATCCATCCGTCGGCCTCGTGCGCATCCGCCGCACCCCAGGAGGCCTCCAGCTCGAGGTGCTCCATCCATTCCGCGCGGCGGATGGTGAGCGTCCACTCCCCGGCTGCCGCGATCACCTCGATCCCGACGTGGCCGTCGCCGTGGGGCAGATCGGTCTCGACCCGGATCGCGGGATCGGTGCCGTAGTCGCCTGGCACGTACTGGTGCAGCTGCAGGCCGTCGCGGTCGCGCGTCACGGCGAGTTCGCCGAGCGCCGAGATCGTCCGGATCAGATTCGGGGGGCAGCACGCGCACTCGAACCAGTCCTGCCGATGGGTGTAGCCGTCGGGGCTGAGGATGCCGCCGGCGCGGTGCACCTGGAGCGGGTTCGAGTACAGGAAGCCGAGCCCGTCGGTCGCGACACCGGAGAGGGCGGCGTTGATCAGGGTGCGTTCGATGAGCTCGGCGTATCTCGCTCGACCGGTCGCGAGCAGGAGGCGCCACGAGAGCATGATCGAGGCGACCGCGGCGCAGGTCTCGTTGTAGGCCGTGTCGGAGGCCAGTTCGTAGGCGCTGCCGAAGCCCTCGTCGAACTGACGCGATCCGACCCCGCCGGTCAGCGAGGTCTTGTGATCGAGCATGTCCTGCCACTGGCGCTCGACGGCGGCCAGTAGCCGGGAATCGGAGGTCTCGACGGCCGCGTCCACGGCGCCGCAGGCGAGGAAGAGCGCCATGACCGCGTGGCCGTGCATCTGCGTCAGCTCGTGCACCGGAACGTCGTCGATGAAGTGCTCGGGGGAGAACCGCCAGCTGCCGACGAATCCGTGCCCGCGGCGGAGGAGGTTCTCCACGGCGAGTTCGAGCGCTGCCGTGTCTCCGGTCTCACGGGCGTACTCGACGAGCGCCATCTCGAGCCCGGGGTGCTGCGAGAGTAGACGCGCGTCATCGCGTTGCGCTGCGGCGATGAACTCGACGTGACGTCGTGCCACCTCGAGCAGCTCGTCCTCCCCGAACGCGCGCCGCCAGGCGACCGCGGCCTGGATGAGATGCCCGCTGCAGTACAGCTCGTGACCGTCGCCGGCGTCCTCGAGCGGGCGGCGGCGATGCACGGTGGTCCAGGAGTTGAGGGCTCCGTCGGCGTGCTGCGAGCGGGCGATCAGTCCGATGATGCGCTGGGCCTCCACGCGGAGTTCCGGCGCGACCGGGCGGTGGGCCTGCTCGGTGGCGAGGGCTTCGAGCCACTTGAAGACGTCCGAGTCGAGGATCTTGTAGAGATGGTCGTCGAGCAGCGGGCGGGTGATCGGCGGCCCCTCGCCCCCGGCTGCGGCGGCCAGATAGGCGAGCGCGCCCCAGGCGTCGAGCATCTCGAGCGCGTGCGGGATCGAGACCTCGCGGTTCACCGCGATCCGATCGGCGAGGTAGCCGGCGGTCCCGAGCCGGATCTCCTCCGGCGCGAGGGGCGTGAGCCGCGCCGCCGCCTGGTCGGTCGGCTGCACGAGCGGTCTTGAGGGCATGCGAACCGTCCCTGGGATCTACAACGTTGGAAATCTATCATCCTCGTCGCACGGATGGAGCATGCACCGGGCTCGACGCCGAGTTCTCGCAGTCGTCCGGGCGGCCCGCGGGCGCCGCGTCAGACGTGGATCGGCGCCGCGACCAGGGCGTTCAGCACGGCGTCGTCGCCCTCGCGGTGGAAGCGCTCCGGCTCGTCGAACGGGTCGGCGCGCTCCCACAGCAGGAGGGCGAGGTCGGCGGCCGTCGCCGCGACGGTGGCGTCGGCGCGATCGCCGCCGTGGGCGACGTCCCAGCCGGCGTCGATCGTCCAGCGCCAGCGCCCGTCGGTCGCCTCCAGCGCGACCACGCCCGGCAGCACGTCGAGTCGCTTGCGGGCGCGGGCGAGGAACACCTCGAGGAACTCGTCGATCCCGTCGGCCCAGTCCTCCGGGGCTAGCTCGGTCGGCGCCTCCCAGGCGCGCCGACCCGCGTCGCGCAGATCGGCGAGGTGGCGCAGCGTCTCGAAGACCATGCGGCGCGCCCAGAACCCCGTGCGCGGCTCGTCGCGGTCGAGGGTCCAGCACGGGCGGTCGGGGTCGAGCTCGCGCAGGGCCGCGAGCAGGGCGGTGCGGCGGTCGGCGAACTCCGTGACGGCGTCGCCGTCGCTCGCGGCCGACCCGTGCTCCAGCTCGACCTTCTCGCCCGAGGTGAGCACCTCGGTGACCCAGGCGTACACCTCGCCGACGTGGCGGAGCAGGTCGCCGACGGTGGGCCAGCGCTCCCAGCCGATCGCTCCGGCCGGATCCGCGCGCGCCGCCTCCGAGAGGAAGGCGCCCGAGAGCGTGTCGACGAGCTCGATCCGGTGGGCGTGCAGATCCTGGGGCATGCCTCGAGGGTAGCGAGCGCGCGTCGGGCGTCGAGGGAATCCCCGGGTGTCGTCGACGGTTGACGGTTGCGAACGACAGGATGGACCCCATGACCGACGCCGCCACGACCGCCCCCGCCACCGACGACCCGGTCGCGCAATGGGAGTACTTCCACGCGCGTCGCGAGCTCGCGGTCGTGCAGCCGAAGGGGAGCCTCGCGCTGGTCAACACCCAGCCGATCGACGACGAGCAGCCGGTGTGGGGCGTTCCCGGCCGGTGGGCGCCGCGCGTCGACGGCGGATCGGGGCTGCGAGTGCTCGCGGATGCGGCCGACGGCATCCGCGTCGACGGCGAGCTGGTCGACGGCGAGGCGATCGTGCGCGGCAAAGACGACCCGCAGCCCTCGAGCATCGTCTTCAGCGACACCCTGAGCGGCTTCGTGATCAGAATCGACGGTGGCGGCTACGCGCTGCGGGTCTTCGACGCGGCCTCGGAGGGCATCCGCGACTTCGGCGGCATCGACGCCTACCCCTACGACCCGAGCTGGGTCGTCACCGCCCGCTGGGAGGAGAATCCGGCCGGCACCACGATGGGCTTCGAGCACCTGAAAGACGAGGGCAAGACCCGCGAGGAGGTCGTGCCCGGTCGCATCACCTTCGAGCACGACGGCGCCGAGTACGACGTGGCCGCGTTCAAGTCGGGCCGCGCGCTGCAGCTCGTCTTCGCCGACGCCACGAGCGGCGAGGCCACCTACAGCGTCGGGCGGTTCCTCTTCCTCGCCCCGAACGCCGACGGCACGATCACGCTCGACTTCAACCGCGCCGTGCTGCCCCCGTGCGCGTTCAGCTACGCCTTCAACTGCCCGCTGCCGCCGAAGCAGAACCGCTTCCCCTTCCCCGTCGAGGCGGGCGAGAAGAACGCGCTGAACCGTGAGGGCGCGCTGCTGCACGCATGAGCGAGGCGCCGTCCTTCGCGGTGCGGCGGGTGCGCGCCGAGGAGTGGCCGCGCATCCGCGCTCTGCGTCTCGAGGCGCTGCGCGATCCGGCCGCGGCGCTCGCGTTCCTGGAGACCGTCGAACAGGCGCAGGCGCGCCCCGACTCCGACTGGATCGAGCGGGCCGCCCGCAATGCCGCGGGCGAGCACAACGTGCAGTTCGTCGTCGAGCGCGGCGAGAACTGGCTGGGCAGCGCGGTCGGGTTCCACCAGCCGCCGGGTCAGGCGGACTACTTCGGTCGCTCCCGCGCCGAGCCGCGCGCACTGCTCGTCGGGGTCTACGTCGCCCCCGCGGCACGCGGCGACGGCGCGATCGAGGCCCTCGCGGCGGCCGTCTCCGGCTGGGCCCGCGAGCGCGGCCACACGGCGCTCTGGCTCGACGTGCACGAGGCCAACGCGCGCGCCCGTGCCGCCTACCGCCGCCTCGGCTTCGTCGAGACGGGCGAGCGGATCACGGGCGAGGCCGGTGTCGAGTTCGAGATGCGGCGCGACCTCGGCTGAGCGGGGCGGGGATTCCCGCCCGTCGGGTCGACCCAGCCGACCCGACGAGCGGTGGGTGCGTCGCCGCACCGATTCCCTCACCTCGGATCTCTCCGAGAGGTGGCGGCGCGTATCCGCCGAGACGCGCCGCCGAGATCCAGAGTGGCCGCCCGCGTGTGCCGCGCCCAGGGACCTTGGTCCCGCGGGCGCCCGCGCACCCGCCGCGACGGTCGCGTCGATCAGACTGGGGGCGTGGATCACGTCGCCCTGACCGCGATCGACGGCGCCCCCGCGCTGGTCGAGCTGCGCGTGCGCGGCCCCGAGCCGAGCGTCGGTGCCGGCCCCGCGGCCGGGCCCGAGGTCGAGCCGGGCGCAACGACCCGCGTCGCGGCCGACGGCCTGGCCGAGGCCGTGCGCCGACGGGAGGCCGCCGGTCCCGTGCGGTGGGTGTGGGAGTCGTCGGCGCGGCACTACCCGCCGCTGCTCGCCGCGGGCGTGCGCGTCGAGCGGTGCCACGATCTGCGGCTCGCGCGCCGCATCCTGCGCTCCGCTCCCGCGCTGCGCGCGGCGGGGAGCGAGTTGGCGACCGCCCCGGCCGACGCCTGGGACGCGCCCGCGGGCCCGCGGGCCGAGCCGGTGGGCGGCGCGCTGTTCGAGCTCGAGGCGCCCGCCGCGCCTGACCCGGTCGCGGAGTTCGCGCGCCAGCGCGCGGCGCTCGCCGCGGCCGATGCCGACGGCCGGCTCGCGCTGCTGCTGTCGGCGGAGAGCGTGGGGTCGCTCGTCGCCGAGGAGATGCGCCACGCGGGGCTCCCGTGGGACGCCGAGCGCCACGACGCGATCCTCACCGAGCTGCTCGGGCCGCGCCCGCCGGTGGGGGCGCGCCCGGCGCACATGGAGGAGCTCGTCGTGCGCATCCGGGAGGCGCTCGACGACCCGGCGGTCAATCCCGACTCGCCCGTCGAGCTCGTCAAGCGCCTGCAGAACGCGGGGCTCGCGGTGCGCTCGACGAGCCGGTGGGAGCTGAAGGCGATCGAGCATCCGGTGATCGCCCCGCTGCTGGAGTACAAGTCGCTGCAGCGGCTGCACGTCGCCAACGGCTGGCACTGGGTCGACGAGTGGGTGCACGGCGGGCGGTTCCGCCCGGTGTACGTGCCCGGTGGCGTCGTGACGGGGCGCTGGGCTTCCGACGGCGGGGGAGCGCTGCAGATTCCGAAGGCGGTGCGCGGGGCGGTCGTCGCGGATCCCGGCTGGAGCTTCGTGGTCGCCGACGCGGCTCAGCTCGAACCCCGCGTGCTCGCCGCCCTCTCCCGCGACGACGCGATGGCCGCCGCGGGGCGCGCGCAGGATCTGTACACCGGCATGGTCGACGCGGGTGTCGTGGAGACCCGCGAGCAGGCGAAGTACGGCATGCTCGGCGCGATCTACGGGGGCACGACGGGCGAGAGCGCGCGCGTGCTGCCGCGGCTGCGGCGCGCCTACCCGCGGGCGATGGCCCTCGTCGAGGAGGCCGCGAGGGCCGGGGAGCGCGGTGAGGCGGTCGCGACCCACCTCGGGCGCGGCTCGCCGCGCCTGCAGGCGGAGGACTGGGACGAGACCCGCTCGGATGCGCAGATCGCCCGCGCGCAGCAGGACGCGCGCGCGTGGGGCCGGTTCACCCGCAACTTCGTCGTGCAGGGCACGGCGGCGGAGTGGGCGCTGTGCTGGATGGGCGCGCTGCGCCGCCGGCTCGCCGAGCTCGGCGGGGCCGACCCGCTGGCCGGCCCGCACCTGGTGTTCTTCCTGCACGACGAACTCGTGGTGCACAGCCCCGCGCCGCTCGCCGAGGCGGTCGCGGCGGCGACGCGCGAGGCGGCGGCGGAGGCGGGCCGGCTGCTGTTCGGGGCCGCGCCGGTCGAGTTCGCGCTCTCGGTCGCGATCGTGCAGCGGTACGCCGACGCCACGTAGGCCGGCGCACGGCCTGCGGACCGCACCCGCCCCGGAATCACAGTCTTGTGATTTCACGGGAGGGTCTGCGATGATATGCGCGAGCACGGCAGCGCCGTTTTCAGAGCGATGGGGAAGTCGCATCTGGAGAACGGAGAGATCGTGACGGGAATGCACGGCGAGCAGGCCGCTATTCGGCGCGCCCGAGCCCAGGGCGTCCTCTACGTCCATTCGTCCCCGCGTGCGCTCTGCCCGCACGTCGAGTGGGCCGCGGGTCGCGCGCTCGGTCGCCCGGTGCGCATCGAGTGGCGTCCGCAGCCGATGCTGCGCGGCGCGCTGCGCGGCGAGCTCTTCTGGGAGGGCGACCCCGGCACGGGTGCCGCCCTCGCCTCGGCCCTGCGCGGCTGGGAGCACCTGCGCTTCGAGGTCACCGAGGACGCCGCCCACGGCGCCGACGGCGGCCGCTGGATGCACACCCCCGAGCTGGGCGTCTTCCACGCCCAGACCGACACCGCCGGCAACATGGTCGTGCCCGAGGACCGGATCCGCGCGGCGATGGAGACCGCCGGCTCCGACGCCTTCGAGCTGCACCGCGAGCTGCGCCTCGCGCTCGGGCAGGCCTGGGACGACGAACTCGAGCCGTTCCGCCACGCGCGCGAGGGTGATCCGGTCACCTGGCTGCACGCGGTCGGCTGAGCGCCCCCGCGACGTCATCCCACGTTCGAGGCCGGACGGACCAGGAGGAGAGATGGACACCCTGCACGACGAGCTGGCGCGGCTGCGCTCCGAGATCGTGCCGACGCTGCTCGAGCTGGAGCAGTGGGAGCGCATCGTCAGCGCCGAGGAGCGCGAGTACCTCGACGAGGAGTGCACGGCGCACGACGGCTGCCGCGTGATCCTCGCGGGGGACCTGCCCGGCCGCGGCTGAGATCGCCGAACCCTCTCTGAGCCTCCCGTCTCGTCGGCGCAGGCGGCTCAGCCCAGCAGCGACCGCTCGAGCTGCTCGATGCCGTCGTACCAGCCGGCCTCGAGCACCCAGGCCTGCACGAGGCGGTCGACGCCGAGCGCGACCGCGACCCCCACGAGGATCATGACGATCCCGACGATGCGACGGAACCAGCCGTCGGGCCGGGTGAGCCACCCGAGGCGGCGCGCCGCCGCCTGCCCGAGCGCCGCGACGACGAGCATCGCCCCCGCGAGCCCGAGCGCGTAGACGACGATCGCCGCGAGGCCCTCGCCGAACGAGGCCGGCAGCACCGTGGCGACGATGAGCGCGTAGGTGGGGCTGCAGCTCGAGAAGGTCGGGCCGAGCGCCGCCCCGAGCAGCAGGTCGCCGACCGGGCCGCCGACGCGCGAGGAGCGGTCGAGCGCGGTGCCGGTGCGCGCCTGCAGGCCGGTCGCGAGCATGAGCCGCTCCCAGAGCGACGGGAACACCAGGGTGAGGCCGAACAGCGCGACGATGACGCCCGCGACGACCTGCCAGACCTGCTGTGGCACCCCCAGCAGCGCGGTGGTCGCCTTGAGCAGCAGCGTGAAGACGACGACCGACACCGCGAGCCCGGTCGCGATCAGCAGGGGCCGGTACCACTGCCGTTCGGCGACGGCGCCGTCGCTCGCGGTGCGGGCGATCGACCCGCCCACGACGACCGGGATCAGCGGCAGCACGCAGGGGGCCGCGATGGTGAGCACCCCGGCGACGAACGCGACGAGCAGGAGGGCGAGCATGGCGCGGATCCGGTCGCGGGTCGGCGGTCAGGGGGTGCGGTCAGCGGCAGCGGTCGTCGCGCGGCGCGGCGGTCGGCGGGCGCTCAGCTGCCCAGCAGCGCGGCGAGCGTCGGCGCGAGGTGCGGATCGGAGTAGGCGACGTACACCGGCTGCAGCGCCGTGCCCGAGGTGTCGACCTCGACGAAGGAGGTCTGCAGCGTGACGCCGTACTTCTGACGCAGATCCTGGTGGGTGTCGTAGTCGACCTGGAGGATCGTGACCCCGTCGGGCACGCCCTGGGCGGCGATGTCGGCCTCGAGCGAGCGGCACTGCGGGCACCACGGAGCGTGGAAGAACAGCAGCACGCGCCCCTGCGCCTCGGCGAGCGCCTCGGGGGAGTAGCCGCGGTAGACGCCCGCGGTGGTCGCGGCGTCGCCGGGCTCGACGGGGTCGCTCGCGGCGGCCGAGGGGCTCGGTGCGGCGGAGGCGCTCGGCTTCGCCGACGCGCTCGCGGCCGGAGGGGCCGCCTCGCCCGTGGTCTCGAGCGCGCCGCGGGCACCACCGAGCAGCGCGAGCGCGACGACGGCGACGACGATGACGGTCGCGGCGGCTCCGACGAGGACGAGGATGCGGCGGTTCACGCGACCAGTGTCGCAAGGGGCACCGGCCACGGGGCGCGCCCGCGCGCGTCCGTCACCGGACCGTAAGCCGTGCCGCGCCGTTCGGCAGACCCGGGCGGGCGGGGCTGCCCCCGCCCGCTGCGGTCTCAGCCCTCGTAGGAGCGGATCGCGACGACGGCGTTGTGGCCGCCGAACCCGAAGCTGTTCGAGATCGCGAGCTGCGGGGCGTCGTCGAGCGGGATCGGCTGCGCCGAGATGCGGAGGGGGATCTCGGGATCCTGCTCGGTCACGTTGATCGTCGGCGGCGCCAGGCGGTTCTGCACCGCGAGGGCCGCGAAGATCGCCTCGAGAGCGCCCGTGCCGCCCAGCAGGTGGCCGTGCGCGGCCTTGGTGGCCGAGACGGGGATCTCGTGCACCCGGTCGCCGAACACGGCGTGCAGCGCCTTGTACTCGGCGACGTCGCCCACCGGCGTGCTCGTCGCGTGCGCGTTGATGTGGGTCACCTCGTCGACCGAGGCGCCCGCCTGCGCGAGCGCGGCGTAGACCGCGCGCGCCGCCCCGCGGCCCTCGGGGTCGGGCGCGGTGATGTGGTACGAGTCGCTCGTGATGCCGCCACCGGCGATCTCGGCGTAGATCTTCGCGCCACGCGCCTTCGCGTGCTCCTCGGTCTCGAGCACGAGGCTCGCGCCGCCCTCGCCCATGACGAAGCCGTCGCGGGTCACGTCGTAGGGCCGCGAGGCCGTCGCGGGGGAGTCGTTGCGCTTGCTGAGGGCCTGCATCGAGCCGAAGGAGGCGACCGTGATGGGGTGGATCGCGCTCTCGGTGCCGCCCGCGATGACGATGTCGGCCAGACCCGCCTGCAGGTGGTCGTAGGCGTTCGCGATCGCCTCGGTGCTCGAGGCGCAGGCCGAGACGTCGGTGCGCGCGAAGGCGCGTGCGTCGAACCACATGCTGATCGCGGCCGCGGCGCCGTTGGGCATGAGCATCGGCACGGTCATGGGCAGCACGCGCCGGGGGCCCTTCTCGCGCAGGGTGTCCCACGCGTCGAGGAGGGTCCAGAGGCCGCCGATGCCGGTGGAGAAGTCGACGCCGATGCGCTCGGGGTCGATCTCGGGGGATCCGGCATCCGCCCAGGCCTCGATCGCCGAGACGAGCCCGAACTGGCTCGAGGGGTCGAGGCGCTTGACGTCCTTGCGCTCGAGCACCTCCTCGGGGCGCACCTTCGCCTCCGCGGCGAAGGTGGTGCCGAGCTCGTACTGCGCGACCCACTCGTGGTCGAGGGTGCGCGCTCCGGACTCGCCCGCGAGGAGGGCGTTCCAGGTCTCGGGGGCGGTGCCGCCGAGGGGGTTGCTCGTGCCGATGCCGGTCACGACGATCCGATGGGTCATCCGAATACTCCGTGAGGGGTGCCGTGGAGGGGCGTCGCGGTGACGGCGGTCACCGCGGGGGGCGGGGCCGAGGTCGCTCGCGCGGCTCGGCCCCGAGGGTCTCAGCCCGCGGCCTTGACGATGTAGTCGACGGCGTCGCGGACGGTGGTGAGGTTCTTGACCTCCTCGTCGGGGATCTTCACGTCGAACTTCTCCTCCGCGTTGACGACGATCGTCATCATCGAGATGGAGTCGATGTCGAGGTCGTCGGTGAACGACTTGTCGAGCTCGACGCTCTCGGTCGCGATCCCGGTCTCGTCGTTGATGAGCTCGGCCAGGCCGGCGAGCACCTCGTCCTGAGTTGCCATGGTGTTTCTCCTTGATGGGGGTGGTACGGGGTACGGATGACCGTCCCCGAGTCTACGGGCGGGGCTCAGGGCAGCCGGACGACCTGCGCGCCGTACACGAGGCCCGCGCCGAAGCCGATCTGCAGCGCGAGGCCGCCCGAGAGCTCGGGGTGTTCCTCGAGCAGGCGGTGGGTCGCGAGCGGGATCGAGGCGGCCGAGGTGTTGCCGGTGGTGCGGATGTCGCGGCCGATCACGACGCTCTCCGGCAGCTTCAGCTGCTTGGCGAGCTCGTCGACGATGCGCATGTTCGCCTGGTGCGGCACGAAGGCCGCGAGGTCGTCGACCGTGACGCCCGCGCGCTCGAGGGCGAGCTTGGCGACCTTCGCCATCTCCCAGACGGCCCAGCGGAACACGGTCGGGCCGTCCTGGCGCATCGTGGGCCACTCGATGTCGGTGGGCCAGTCGACACCTCCCGCGCGCGTCTGCTGCGTCGTCGCGGTCATCCAGATGCTCGACCAGTGCGAGCCGTCGGAGCCCCAGACCGTCGGCGAGATCGCTGGCTCCTCGCTCGGACCGACGACCGCGGCACCGGCGCCGTCGCCCAGCAGGAAGGAGATCGACCGGTCGGAGGGATCGACGAAGTCGCTGAGCTTCTCGGCGCCGATCACGAGCACGTACTCGGCGAGCCCGCCGCGGATGAGCGCGTCGGCCTGCCCGATGCCGTAGGCGAAGCCCGCGCACGCGGCGTTGACGTCGTAGGCGGGGGCGGTTCCGGCCCCCAGGCGCTCGGCGACGAGGGTCGAGACCGAGGGGGTCGCGACGTTGTTGGAGATGGTCGAGACGATGACGGTGCCGATGCGGTCGGGGGTGATCCCGGCCTTCTCGATCGCCTCGGCGCCGGCCTCCACGGCGAGGTCGACGACGCCGACCTCGGCGCTCGCGCGCTTGCGGGTCTCGATGCCGGTGCGCTGGCGGATCCACTCGTCGCTCGAGTCGATCGCTGCGACGAGGTCGTCGTTGGGCACGGTGAGGTCGCCGCGCGCGGCGCCGTAGGAGAGGATGCGCGCATAGCGCGCCCCGGTCGCGGTGGTCAGCTCGGTCACGCGGCGGCTCCGATCAGCTCGCGGGCGGCCGTGAGGTCGTCCGGGGTCTTGACGGCGACGGTCGGCAGGCCCTTGAGGCCGCGCTTGGCGAGCCCGACGAGCGCGCCGGCCGGGGCCAGCTCGATGAGGCCGGTCACGCCGGCCGCGGCGAAGGACTCCATCGTGAGATCCCACCGCACCGGGCTCGCGACCTGGCCGACGAGCAGGTCGAGGAACACGCCCCCGTCGCTCACCGGGCCGCCGGTCTTGTTGGTCCAGATCGTGGTGGCCGGGTCGCGGGTCGCGACGCCGGCCGCCGCCGCGCGGAGGGCGTCGACCGCGGGGGCCATGAAGCGGGTGTGGAACGCGCCCGCCACCTGCAGGGGGATCACGCGCGCGCCGGCCGGCGCATCCGCCCCGAGCGCCTCGAGCCCGGCCTTCTCGCCCGCGACGACGATCTGCCCGCCGCCGTTGAAGTTCGCCGGCTCGAGCCCGAGCTCGTCGAGCCGCGCCATGAGCGCCGACTCGTCGCCGCCGACGACCGCGCTCATGCCGGTCTCGACCTCCGCCGCGGCGGATGCCGGCGGCCGCCGCGGCGGCGAACTCGCCCACCGAGTGGCCCGCGACGCCCGCGATGCCGGGGGCGTCGATCCGGCCGCCGTCGAGCAGCGCCGCGAGCGAGAGCAGCGAGGCGCCGACGATGAGGGGCTGGGCCACCGCCGTGTCGCGGATCGTGTCGGCGTCGGAGACGGTGCCGTGCGTGCGCAGGTCGACCCCGGCGGCCTCGGCGAGGCGGTCGAGGTGGGCGGCGAACGCCGGCTCGGCGAGCCAGGGTTCGAGGAATCCGGGGGTCTGCGAGCCCTGGCCGGGCGCGACGATGACGACGCTCACCCGATCCATCCTGGCAGGCCCGCGGCCCGCGGGGCGTGCGTGTCCCACCGAAATTCGGCGGAACCCTTGTGGCGCGTCCACAGGCGACCGGTGTGACGGGGGCTCGACGGGCGTCGGGTGCCGGGTGCCGGGTGACGAGCGCGCCGTCACCGGCGCGCGGCCTCAGGCGTGCGCGCCGCCCGCGCCGCCGGATCCGCGTTCCGCGATCGAGCCGGTGATGAGCGCGCACTGCAGGATGAGCGCCTCGCGCGCCCCGGTCGCATCCCAGCCGATCACCTCGCTGATGCGCTTCAGGCGGTAGCGCACGGTGTTGGGGTGCACGAACAGCTCGCGCGCGGTCGCCTCGAGCGAGCGGCCGTTGTCGAGGTAGGCCCACAGCGTCGCGAGCAGCTCGGGGGAGTGGTTCTTGAGCGGCAGGTAGATGCGCTCGACGAGTGTCGCGCGCGCGAGCGGATCCCCGGCGAGCGCCCGCTCCGGCAGCAGGTCGTCGGCGAGCGTGGGCCGCGGGGCGGTGCGCCAGGCCCGCGCGACCGCGAAGCCGGCGAGCGCGGCCCGCGCGCTGCGGGCGGCGTCGACGACGCTCGGCACGGCGTGCCCGAGCACGAGATGGCCCGGCCCGAAGCCGCTCTCGAGCCGCTCCGCGATCTCGAGGAAGCTCAGCGGCTCCGGGGCCTCCTCCTCGTCGCGCGCGTCGGTGCGGCCGAGCACGAGCACGAGACGGCTGCCCTGCACGCCGATCAGCACGTCGGCGTCGAGGTGGCGGGCGGTGCGGCGCAGCTGGTCGACGTCGAGCTGGCGCGGCGCCGTGCCGACCAGCACGCTCACCTCGCCGTGGCCGTTCCAGCCGAGCGCCGCGATGCGGCTGGGCAGCTCGGAGTCGTACTCGCCGGTGAGGATCGAGTCGACCACGAGCGCCTCGAGCCGGGCGTCCCACAGGCCGCGCGACTCGGCGGCGCGCGCGTAGACGTCGGCCGCGGCGAAGGCGATCTCCCGCGAGTACAGCAGGATCGCCTCGCGCAGCGACTCGTCCTCGCCCGAGACCCGCTGCTCCACCGTCTCGACCGTCACCCGGATGAGCTGCAGGGTCTGCTGCAGGCTGACCGAGCGCAGCAGTTCGCGCGGGGCCGCGCCGAAGACGTCGGCCGCGATCCACGGGGTCGAGTCGGGGTCGTCGTACCAGCTGATGAACGAGCTGATGCCGGCCTGGGCGACCAGGCCGACCGCGCTGCGCCGTCCGGGCGGCATGTCGCGGTACCAGGGCAGCGTGTCGTCGAGACGCTTGAGCGTCGCGCTCGACAGTTCGCCCGACAGCTTGCGCAGTCGTGCGAGGGTCTGCGCCTTGGTGCGCTCGGCCATCCGGGGGCGGTCCGTCAGCTCTCGCCGCCGGCGGATCCCGTCGTGCCGGCCGTCACGTCGTGCAGCCGGTAGCGCTCGATCGCCTGGTGCACCCAGGTCGGGTCGACCGCCCCGCGCCGTGCGAGCGACTGCAGGGTGCGCACCACGATCGAGGGCCCGTCGATCGCGAAGAACCGACGCGCCGCCGGGCGCGTGTCGCTGAAGCCGAAGCCGTCGGCGCCCAGGGTCGCGTAGTCGCCCGGCACGAAGGGCCGCACCTGGTCGACGACCGCGTGCATGTAGTCCGAGACCGCGACGAAGGGCCCCTCGGCGCCCTGCAGCTTCTGCCACAGGTAGGGGATCATCGGCGGCTCGGTCGGGTGCAGCAGGTTGTGCTCGTCGGCCTCGAGCCCGTCGCGGCGCAGCTCGCTCCACGAGGTGACGCTCCAGACGTCGGCGTTCACGCCCCAGTCCTTCGCGAGCAGCTCCTGGGCCTCGAGCGCCCACGGCACGGCGACGCCGGAGGCCATCAGCTGCGCACGGGGACCGGCCGCCTGGCCGCGCCGCAGCAGGTAGATGCCGCGCACGAGTCCCTCGACGTCGAGCCCCTCGGGCTCGGCCGGCTGCACGATCGGCTCGTTGTAGACCGTCAGGTAGTACATGACGTTCGGGTTCGGGTGCTGGCCGCCGTACATGCGCTCGATGCCGGCGCGCACGATGTGGCCGATCTCGTAGCCGTAGGCGGGGTCGTAGGTGACGACCGCCGGGTTCGTCGAGGCGAGCAGCGGCGACTGGCCGTCGGCGTGCTGCAGGCCCTCGCCGGTCAGCGTCGTGCGGCCCGCGGTCGCGCCGATGATGAACCCGCGCGCCATCTGGTCGCCCGCGGCCCACATCGCGTCGCCGGTGCGCTGGAACCCGAACATCGAGTAGAAGACGTAGACCGGGATGAGCGGCTGTCCGTGGGTGGCGTAGGAGGTGCCCACGCCCGTGAAGGCCGCCATCGCGCCGGCCTCGTTGATGCCGACATGGAGGATCTGCCCCTGCGGGCTCTCCTTGTAGGCCAGCAGGAGCTCGCGATCCACCGAGGTGTAGTGCTGCCCGTGCGGGTTGTAGATCTTCGCCGTCGGGAAGTACGAGTCCATGCCGAAGGTGCGGGCCTCGTCGGGGATGATCGGCACGATCCGGTCGCCGAAGTCGGGCGCCCGCAGCAGATCCTTGAGCAGGCGCGCGAAGGCCATCGTGGTGGCGATCTCCTGCTTGCCCGAGCCCTTCTTGACGACCTCGTAGGCCTTGTCGCCCGGCATCGTGATCGACACCGCGTTCGTGCGCCGCTCGGGCAGGTAGCCGCCGAGCTCGCGGCGGCGCTCCTGCAGGTACCGGATCGCCGGGTCGTCGGCGCCCGGGTGGTAGTACGGCGGCAGGTAGGGGTTCTCCTCGAGCTGCGCGTCGGTGATCGGGATGCGCATGACGTCGCGGAACGCCTTGAGGTCGTCGAGCGTCATCTTCTTCATCTGGTGGGTCGCGTTGCGGCCCTCGAAGTGCGGGCCGAGCCCGTAACCCTTGATCGTCTTGGCGAGGATGACGGTCGGCTGCCCGGTGTGCTCGGTCGCCGCCTTGAAGGCCGCGTAGACCTTCCGGTAGTCGTGGCCGCCGCGCTTGAGGTTCCAGATCTGCTCGTCGGTGTAGCCCTCGACGAGCTTCGCGGCCCGCGGGTCGCGGCCGAAGAAGTTCTCGCGCACGTAGGCGCCGTTCTCGGTCTTGTAGGTCTGGTAGTCGCCGTCGGGCGTCGCGTTCATGAGGCGCACGAGCGACCCGTCGGTGTCGCGGGCGAGCAGCTCGTCCCACTCGCGGCCCCAGATGACCTTGATGACGTTCCAGCCCGCCCCGCGGAAGAAGCTCTCGAGCTCCTGGATGATCTTGCCGTTGCCGCGCACCGGCCCGTCGAGGCGCTGCAGGTTGCAGTTGACGACGAAGGTCAGGTTGTCGAGGCCCTCGTTGGCGGCCCACTGCAGGGCGCCGCGGCTCTCGACCTCGTCCATCTCGCCGTCGCCGAGGAAGGCCCAGACGTGCTGCTGGGAGGTGTCCTTGATGCCGCGGTTGCCGAGGTACTTGTTGGTCTGCGCCTGCCAGATCGCGTTGATCGGGCCCAGGCCCATCGACACGGTCGGGAACTGCCAGAACTCCGGCATGAGACGGGGATGCGGGTAGGAGCTGAGCCCCCCGCCCGGGTGCGACTTCTCCTGGCGGAAGCCGTCCATCTGGTGCTCGGTGAAGCGGCCCTCGAGGAAGGCGCGGGCGTACATGCCGGGGGAGGCGTGGCCCTGGTAGAAGATCTGGTCGCCGCCGCCCGGGTGGTCCTGGCCGCGGAAGAACCAGTTGTGCCCCACCTCGTAGAGCGCGGCGCTCGAGGCGTAGGTCGAGATGTGGCCGCCGACGGCGATGCCGGGGCGCTGGGCGCGGTGCACCGTGATCGCGGCGTTCCAGCGGATCCACGCGCGGAACCGGCGCTCGAGCTCCTCGTCACCGGGGAAGTCGGGCTCGTTCTCGGGCGCGATGGTGTTGATGTAGTCGGTCGTCGGCACCATCGGCACGCCGAGCTGCAGATCCTTCGAGCGCTGCAGGAGGCTCAGCATGATCTCGCGGCCCCGGCCGTGGCCCTTGGCCTCGACGAGGGCGTCGAGCGAGTCGCGCCACTCGGCGGTCTCGTCGGGGTCGACATCGGTGTTGTCGACGGAGTACGGGTCCTGGTCGTTGACGGCCATGGTGACCTCTTCCTGCTCGCGGGCACGCGACGGTTCGCCACGGCCGGGGGGCGCCGTCGCCCGGGTCGCGGGCGCGGCGGCATGCGTCCGACGAGTCTATTGCCGCGCCCGTCGCGCGCGTGCGCCGGAGGTCCCGGGCGAGGCGGATCCGCCGACGAGAGGGCCGGCCGCCGCGGCAGCCGGTGCCCGCGCGCACCCCGGCGTATGATCGACCCCCGGATCCGCCGGCGGCATGCGCCGGCCACCGAGAGGAGATGAGCCGAGGATGGCTCTCGAGAACGACACGCACGCCCCCGACTTCGACCTGCCGAACCAGTTCGGCGAGCATGTGCGCCTGTCGGACTTCCGCGGCGTGCGCCCCGTGGCGCTCGTCTTCTTCCCGCTCGCCTTCTCGAGCACCTGCACGGGCGAGCTGTGCGCGCTGCAGGAGAACCTGAACCTGTTCCGCGAGCACGGCGTCGAGCTCATCGGCATCTCGGTCGACTCGAAGGCGGCGCTGCGCGCCTGGGCCGAGGAGAAGGGCTACGACTTCACGCTCCTGGCCGACTTCTGGCCGCACGGCGCCGTCGCCAAGGAGTACGGGGTGTTCCTGCCCGAAAAGGGCTTCGCGAACCGGGCGACCTTCGTGATCGACACGAAGGGCGTGATCCGCGCCTCCTTCATCACCGCGCCGGGTGAGGCGCGCTCGATCGAGGAGTACCGCGAGGCGCTCGAGACCGTGCTCGAGGGCTCGGCCGCCTAGTCCCCGAACTCCTCGCCGGTCGGGTCGAGGGCCCGTCGATCGTCGAGATCGCGGCCGCCGGGCGGCTCGCCCATCCAGCTGAGCAGCTGCCAGCCCGCCTCGGGGTCGCCCTCGACCGCGACGACCCCCGCGTTGTGCAGGTCGTTGCGGCTCGCGAAACCCGGGTCGATGTTGCGGCCGCGGCCGCCGCACCAGACGCGGATCGCCGCCCCGTGCGAGACGACGACCGCCGTGTCGCCGGCGGCGTGCGCGGCCGCGATCTCGGCGATCGCGGCGTCGAAGCGCGCGAAGAACTCCTCGCCCGAGCCGGCGCCCGGCATGCGCGCCGTGAGCTCGCCCTCGCCCCAGCGCCGCAGCACGTCGAGGTAGGCGTGCACCGCCTCCCGGTCGCGCCGCCCCTCGAGCCGCCCGGCCTCGATCTCCTCGAGGCCCTCGCGGGGGACCGGCTCGAGGCCCCGCGCGGCCGCGAGCGGGGCCGCCGTGAGCGCCGTGCGCTTCAGCGGCGAGACCGAGATCGAGGCGATGCTCTCGCCCGCGAGCGCGGGCACCAGCGCGGCGGCCTGCTCCCGGCCGCGGGCGGTCAGGCCCGGGCCGGGTCGGTCGGTCGCGAGCACGCCGTCGACGTTCGCGGGGGTCTGCCCGTGCCGGACGAGGAGGAGACGCACCCTCCCAGTCTCGCCGATGCCGGCTCGACGCGCGGTGAACGGGTCACTGCACCGCGGAGCGTCAATGCACCGTCAAGCGTCAGTGCACCGTGACCGGTCAGTGCACCTTGAAGGCGTAGCTGAAGGTTCCGGGCGCGTCGCCGATGCCGACGTAGACGACGTCGGGGCTGCCGTCGGGCAGCGTCACGTCGCACTCGTACACCGTGCCGGGCGCGGTCGACTCGAGCACCATGGGGCAGGTCACCGAGCTCGCGCGGCCGCCGTCGACGAGCTCGGCCCGCAGCTGCTGCTGCACATCGAGCGCCGTGGTGACGCCGTTCGCCGCTCCGCCGAGCACGGCCGCCGCTGCCGCGGCGGGCAGCAGCAGGGCGAGCAGCAGGAAGCCGAGAAGCGGTGCCGTGCCCGGCACGCGCATGCGGCGGGCGATGAGGTAGGCCAGCGGCGTGCCGAGCGCCCACAGCGGGTTCGCGGGCGTGAGACCCCGGCGGCGCAGCGTGCGGGCGTCGGCGAACGCGAAGAGGATGCCGAGCAGGTAGGCCACCGCCGGCGCCGCGAGCAGCAGCGGGTTGGGCTCGAGATAGACGTACACGTAGCCCGCGACCAGCGCGACCAGCGCGGCGATGACGGGCGTCCACACGAGCAGGGCGGAGCCGGCCGTCGCGGTGCTCACCCGGCGGGGACGCGGTTCGGCGGCCTGCTCCTGGTGCCGGAACGGCTCGGCCCGATGACCGCGGTAGCTCTCGTCGAGCTCGCGGTCGTCGATCGTGGGGATGTCGGCCGTGCCGACCCCGAAGCGCTGCTCCAGGCGGCGCGCGTGGGCGATCTCCTGCTCACGGCGGGCGGCCTCGTCCTGTTCGGCGGCGCTCGTCACGGCGCCCGCCGGGGCCTCCTCGGCAGCGACCGACGACGCGGCGGCCGATGCCGCGGCCCGGCCGTCGTCGTCGAATCCGCCCGACTCGCGCAGCTGGCGGCGCGTGAGCGTCGTCACGTTCGAGGCCTCGGTCGTGCTCGCGGCGCTGCGCTGCGCCTGGTCGTCGACCAGCACGGGGCGGGTCGGCTTCGCGGTGACGTGCTCGGTCCAGGTGAGTCCGTTCCACCAGCGCACGCGCTCCGGGGAGGCGGGGTCGTCGTACCAACCGGCGGGCACGACACGGGCGGCCTGATCGGTCACGCGAGGCCCCCTTCACGGCTCGGACGACGCGGACAGTCTAGGAGGGGCTCCCGGGTGACTCGCGTCCCCATTCGGGGCGCGTCGGAGATCCGACCCCGCATCGCCATCGCCGACTCAGCCCGCCATCCCGCCGACGCCCCAGTCGTCGACGCGCCACTCGATCCACCCGTTGGCCCGCTGCAGGCTCACCGTGATCGGGAAGTCGCCGCCGCGCGGGGTGTGCCCGCCGCACTGGAACGACTGCTGCACGAGCAGCGGCGGCACGTCGGGGCAGTCGACCTCGAGGCTGTCGGCGCCGCGCAGCGCGCCGTCGTAGCGCACCGAGGCCTCCGCCTCCGCCGCGAACTGCGCGGGCGCGAGACCGATGACGAGGCCCGGCACGGCGATGATCGCCCCGAGCACGAAGACCGTGAGCGCGCCCCAGGTGAGCAGCGGCCCGTAGCCGCGGCCGGTCGCGCGCACGACCGAGGCGAGGCGCACGAGCAGATAGGTCGGGATCGTCAGGAAGGCCCAGGCCCAGTGCGCCGGATCGCGGTGCCCGGCCCGCAGAAGCTGCCGCCGGTCGGCGACGGCGAGCGCGACACCCGCGAGGTACGGCACCCCGAGGATGACCCCGACGAAGACGGGGGAGAAGGTGCCCGCCGCCCCGGAGAGCAGGAAGAGCATGCCGAGCATGAGCATGATGAGCGGGGTGAGGGCGAGGATCCACACCGGCCCGGTCGAGACCGTCGGCTCAGTGCCCGTCGCGCCGCCCGCGCTCGCCCCCGCCCGCGCCGTCATCTCGTCGAAGGACTCGGGTACGTAGCGCTCGGAGTTGTCGCCGAGGTGGCTCTGGGCGCTGCGCGGCGCGGCCGCGAGGTAGGCCTCCGCCTCGTCGCCCAGCAGGTCGTCGAAGCGGGTGTCGAGGTCGTAGCGCGCGCTCGTCGGCGCATCCGGCAGCCCGCCCCGGCTCAGCAGGCGTTCGGCGGGCGAGGCGTAGCCGGCTTCGCGCTGCTCGCGCGCCGGCGCCTCGAGCGACAGGCGCGGGTCGTCGAAGGCCAGCAGCGGCTCGCCGAGGGCGACCGGCGTCTCGGTCTCGACGTCGGACTCGGGGATCTGCTCGTCGGGGTCGAATCCGCGCTCGAAGTCGAGGCGCTCCCGGCGCGAGGCGAAGCCCTCGTAGTTCGAGAAGTCGGGCACCGGGTCGTCGTCGGGGTCGTCGGCGAAGCGCGTCGCCGTCGTGACCGTCTCCTGGGCGACCATCGGCTGGCGCGCGTCGGAGACGTGCTCCGTCCAGGCGTGGTTGTCCCACCAGCGCAGCTGGGGCAGACCCAGCGGATCCGGATACCAGCCCGCGGGGACGCGCGTGTCGTCCTCGGTCACGAGACCCCTCTTCGTCCCCGAGCGCGCGGTCCCGAATCCGCGCGTCTCCCCGGATTGTAGGCGACCCGGTCGCGCGCGTCACCCCGTGACCGCCCCCAGCTCTGGGGGCGCCCGCCGCCCGCGCGGGCCGAGTGCGGGCCCGAGCGCAGCCTGAGCGCGGGCGCGATCGCGGCGCCGAGGGCGCCCCGGACGCCGGTGCGAGCGGTGCGGCAGACTCGACGGGTGCCCGCCGACCCGACCGCCCCTGCCCTGCCGGGGCTCGCGCCGGGCCCGTGGGAGGCCGACTCCTTCGTCGCCGCATTCGACGCCTGGACCCGCGGGCGCGGCATGCCGCTCTACCCCGCGCAGGAGGAGGCGCTGCTCGAGATCGCCGAGGACCGGCACGTCGTGCTGAGCACGCCGACCGGCACCGGCAAGTCGCTCGTCGCGGTCGCCGCGCACGCCGCCGCGCTCGCGCGCGGTCGGCGCAGCGTCTACACCGCCCCGCTCAAGGCGCTCGTGAGCGAGAAGTTCTTCCAGCTCGTCGCGCTCTTCGGGGCCGAGAACGTGGGCATGGTGACGGGCGACTCGAGCGTCAACCCGGAGGCGCCGATCCTGTGCTGCACGGCGGAGATCCTCGCGAACCTCGCCCTGCGGGAGGGACCGGCGACGCTCGCCGAGCCGATCGCGGGCCGGGAGGGCGACGGGGCGACCTGGGTCGTGATGGACGAGTTCCACTTCTACGGGGATCCCGAGCGGGGTTCGGCCTGGCAGCTGCCGCTGCTGCTCATGCCGCACGCGCGGTTCCTGCTGCTGTCGGCGACGCTCGGCGACGTCACCGCGATCACCGACGACCTGGAGGAGCGCACGGGGCGATCCGTCGCGCGCGTCACGGGCGTCGAGCGGCCGGTGCCGCTCGCCTTCCGCTATGCGACGACTCCCGTGCACGAGACGGTCGAGATCCTGCTCGACGATGGCCTCGCCCCGATCTACATCGTGCACTTTTCCCAGGCGGCGGCCGTCGAGCGCGCCCAGGCGCTTGTGAGCGCGCGGGTCGCGAGCCGCGAGCAGCGCGACGCGATCGCGGCGGCGATCGGGGGCTTCCGCTTCTCGGCCGGGTTCGGGCAGACCCTGAACCGCCTGGTGCGCGCGGGCATCGGCGTGCACCACGCGGGGATGCTCCCCAAGTACCGCCGGCTCGTCGAGCAGCTCGCGCAGCGCGGACTGCTGCGGGTCATCTGCGGCACCGACACCCTCGGCGTCGGCATCAACGTGCCGATCCGCACCGTGCTGCTCACCGGGCTCACCAAGTTCGACGGGCAGCGGATGCGGCGGCTGACCGCGCGCGAGTTCCACCAGATCTCGGGGCGCGCCGGCCGCGCCGGCTACGACACCGAGGGCGACGTCGTCGCGATGGCGCCCGAGCACGAGATCGAGAACGCGCAGGCCGACCGCAAGAACGAGGAGCGCGCCGCGAAGGGCGCCAAGGTGAAGGCGACCCCGAAGAAGCGCCCGCCGGAGGGCTTCGTCAGCTGGAGCTCGGCGACCCTCGACAAGCTCGTCGCCGCCGAGCCGGAGACGCTCACCGGCTCGCTGCGGATCACCGCGGCCGTGCTCGTCAACCTCCTGGCCCGCCCGGGGTCGGACGCCCCGGCGCGCGAGGAGGGCAGCGCGTTCCGCCTCGTGCGCGACCTCGTCGAGTGCAACCATCAGTCGTCCGCCGAGCGTCGGGAGCTCGCGCGGCGCGCGCTCGGGATCTACCGCACGCTGCGGGCCGCGGGCGTCGTCGAGCAGATCGGCGGCGGGCTCGATGGGTCGGCCCGCATCCGCCTGACGGTCGACCTGCCGCGCGACTTCGCGCTCAACCAGGCGCTCTCGCCCTTCGCGCTCGCCGCGTTCGAGCTGCTCGACCCCGAGGCGGCGCCGGGCACCGGCGTCGGCACCGGCGACTACGCGCTCGACGTGCTGAGCATCCTCGAGGCGACGCTCGACGATCCGCGGCCGGTGCTCGCCCAGCAGCAGTACCGCGCCCGTGGCGGGGCGGTCGCCGCGATGAAGGCGGAGGGCATCGAGTACGAGGAGCGGATGGACCGCCTCGAGCAGATCGAGTGGCCGAAGCCGCTCGCCGAGCTGCTCGCGCAGGCCTTCGAGACCTTCGCGGCGAGCCAGCCGTGGGTGCGCGACTTCGAGCTGCGCCCCAAGTCGGTCGTGCGCGACATGGTCGAACGCGCGATGGGCTTCGGCGACTACGTCGCGTTCTACGACCTCGGCCGCAGCGAGGGGCTCGTGCTGCGCTACCTGACCGACGCCTACCGCGCCCTGCGGCAGACGGTGCCGGAGGCGATCCGCACCGAGGCGCTGCGGGATCTCGAGGAGTGGCTGGGCGAGCTCGTGCGGCAGGTCGACTCGAGCCTGCTCGACGAGTGGGAGGCTCTCGCGCATCCCGAGCTCGCGGTGGAGGGCCCGGACGAGGTCGAAGTCTCGCTGCCGCCCGCGCCGCGCAGCGTCGTCGCCAACACCCGCGCCTTCACCGTGCTCGTGCGCAACGCGCTCTGGCGGCGGGTGCAGCTCGCGGCGCTCGAGCGCGACGACGAGCTGCTCGCCCTCGACCCGGAGGCGGGGTGGCCGGAGGCGCTCGACGCCTACTACGCCGAGCACGACGAGATCGGCACCGGGCCCGACGCGCGCAGCGCCGCGCGTGTGCTCGTCGAGGAGCGGCCGGAGGGGCGCACCGGCGTGTGGCTCGTGGAGCAGATCATCGAGGACCCGGCCGGCCACCACGACTGGCGGCTGCGGGCGGAGGTCGACCTGGCCGCCTCGGAGGAGGCGGGGGAGGCCGTGCTGCGGGTGACGGGGCTCGTGCGGCTCTGAGGCCGTTCGGGCCGCCGGTCGGTCAGGCGGCGGGCGGCGGGTCGCTCAGGCGGCGGGCGGCGGGTCGCTCAGGCGGCGGGCGGCGGGTCGTTCAGGCCGCGCTGTGTCGCCCGCCCGCCGTCGACGGTGTGTCGACGCGGTGCCGCCCCGCCTCGCCGGGCTCGGTGGCGTGGCGCTCGCGGCGCCCGCGCGCCCGACTGCGGCGCGCGCCGAGCGTCTCGGGGCGTGGAGCGGCCGGCAGCGCGGCGAGAGGCGCCGTCGCGCAGCCCTCGCCCGAGCAGTGCCGGGCGTGCAGGTGCGTCGGCAGCTCAGAGATCGTCATCGTCGAGAGCTCCGTCGCGGCTGCGCGCGGCCCGCACCGTCACGAGATCGCGGGCGATCGCCTCCGGGTTCTCGGCGTGGCGTTCGCGGGCGACCGCCTGCATCCAGCCGATGGCGGGCACGATCGCGGCGAGCGCGGCGATCGCCCCGATGCCGACGAGCGCGAGCGGCACGGCCGGGTCGCCGCACTCGAGCGGACCGGTGCCGCAGCCGGGCGGCGCGGCCATCATCGCCTGCAGGATCGCCAGACTCTCGATCGCGATCGCCGTCGCTCCGAGAGCGACGACCCCCGACGTCCATCGCGTGCCCACGTGCCGAAACCTCTCCCCGATCGGCCCCCCGGCCTGCCCTCGACAGTAGGGGCGACGCCCGCCGTCTCCCGGCCCGCAAGCGGGGGTGTCGGCCACCCCAGAGCGGGGGTGTCGGCGCCGACGCGCCCTCGGCGGGGCGGCAGCGGCGCGCGCGGCGCGGCTCGCCTAGGCTCACCTCATGCAGGGCACCACCGGTCCCGACGACGCGCCGGATCTGCTCGCGGCCCCGACGCGCACGCGCACCGAGCGCGACTCGCTCGGCGAACGCGAGATCCCCGCCGAGGTCTACTGGGGCATCCACACCGCCCGCGCGCTCGAGAACTTCCCCATCTCCAGGCGGGCCATCAGCAACTACCCCGACCTGGTGTTCGCGCTCGCGCGGGTCAAGCAGGCGGCGGCGCGCGCCAACCGCGACCTCGGCGTGCTCGACCCGCACAAGGCCGAGCTCATCGACGCGGTGTGCGAGCGGATCATGGCGGGGGAGCTGCACGACCAGTTCGTCGTCGGGGTGATCCAGGGCGGGGCCGGCACGAGCACCAACATGAACGCCAACGAGGTGATCGCGAACGCGTGCCTCGAGGCGATGGGGCGGCCGTTCGGCGACTACGCGGCGATGCATCCCATCGACGACGTCAACCGCAGCCAGTCGACCAACGACGTCTACCCGACCGCGATCAAGCTCGCGATGGTGTTCGCGCTGGGGCGGATGCTCACCGAGCACGCGAAGCTCATCCAGTCCTTCCGCGCGAAGGGCCGCGAGTTCGCCTCGATCCTCAAGGTCGGCCGCACCCAGCTGCAGGACGCGGTGCCGATGACCCTCGGGCAGGAGTTCAACTCCTTCGCGACCGCGCTGCAGGAGGACCAGGACCGCCTCGAGGAGGTCGTGCCCTGGCTCAACGAGATCAACCTCGGCGCGACCGCGATCGGCACCGGCATCACCGCCGACCCGCGCTACGCCGAGGCGGTGCGGGTGCACCTCGAGGAGCTCACCGGCATCCCGCAGGAGACCGCGGCCGACCTCATCGAGGCGACCGCCGACGCGGGCATCTTCATGACCGTCTCGGGCACCCTCAAGCGCGCCGCCGTCAAGCTCTCGAAGATCTGCAACGACCTGCGGCTGCTCTCCTCCGGCCCGCAGGCGGGCCTGGCCGAGATCAGGCTGCCGCCGCGGCAGGCGGGCTCGAGCATCATGCCCGGCAAGGTCAACCCGGTGATCCCCGAGGTGGTCAACCAGGTCGCCTTCTCGGTCATCGGCGCGGATGCGACCGTCACCGCCGCCGCCGAGGCCGGCCAGCTGCAGCTCAACGCCTTCGAGCCCGTCATCGCCCACTCGTTGCTGCAGTCGATCTCGTGGGTCGAGAACGCGTGCCTCACCCTGCGGGTCAACTGCGTCGACGGCATCGAGGCCAACACCGACCGGCTCAGCCGCCAGGTCGAGTCGAGCGTCGGGGTGGTCACCGCGCTCACCCCCTACCTCGGCTACGCGGCCTCGGCGGCGCTCGCGCACGAGGCGCTCACGACCGAGGCGTCCGTCAAGAAGCTCGTGATCGAGCGCGGGCTCATGGATGCCGAGACCGTCGAGAAGGTGCTGTCGCCGGAGCGGCTGAGCGGCATCCAACCGGTGACCGCCGCGATCCTGCTGCCGCCGGCCGCGCAGTAGCGGCTGGCATGCTGGGGCGGTGACGACGGCCGCCGCGAGCGCTCCCACGCGGGAGCCCGATCCGTTCACACTCGCCCGCCCGCGCGCCTCCTGGGCGCTGCTGCCGACCCTCGGCGTCGCCGGGTCGGCGTTCCTGTTCTTCGCGCTGCGGATCCCGCTGCCGGGCTACGCCCTGCTCGTCGCCTCGCTCGCGGCGGCGTTCGTGCTCGACGCCTTCCGCCCCGGCACGAGGCAGCTGGTCGACGGCGCGCCGCCCCGCACCCTCGGTCCCGACCTGCTGCTCATCGGCGTCGGCATCGCGATCGTCAGCACGACGAGCGTCGAGGCCGACGTGTCGTGGCCGAGCTTCGTGCGCATCGGGTTGACCCTCGGGCTCGCGGTGCTCGTGCCGCTGCTGCTCGACCGGCTGGTCTACCCCCGGTTCCTGGATCGGGCCACCGGGGCCGGCCGTCGGGCGATCGCGTTCCCGATCCGCGGGCACCGGCTCAGCCGCCTCGAGCTGGGCTACATCGTCGCGGTGCCGCTGCTGGGCTGGGCGATCCTGCCGTTCTACTTCATCCGCTCGGGCGCCTACCTCAACTGGCCCCGGCTGGAGGACACCGGCGAGCTGATCCGCTTCTTCGTCGGCGTCAACGCCGTCGGCACCTGGGACGAGCTGTTCTTCATCTGCACCTGCTTCGCGCTGCTGCGCCGGCACCTGCCGATGTGGCAGGCGAACCTCGTGCAGACCGTGATCTTCGTGTCGTTCCTCTGGGAGCTCGGCTACCGCGCGTGGGGGCCGCTGCTCACCATCCCCTTCGCGCTGCTGCAGGGGTACCTGTTCAGCCGCACCCGCTCCTTCGGCTACGTGCTGATCGTGCATCTGCTGTTCGACGGGATCGTGTTCCTCGCGATCGTGCACGCGCACCACCCCGACTGGCTGCCGATCTTCGTGTACTGAGCGGCGGGCGTCGCGCGCCCCCCTCGGGCCCGTCGAGCGGCGGGCGTCGCGCGCCCCCGCCACCGCCCGGCGAGCGGCGAGTTCTCGTCGCGAAACGGGGGAATGACGACGTAAACTCGCCGCTCGGCACGGGGGAGTCGGGTCGGACTCAGTCTTCGCGGCGCACCTCGTCGGGCGACTTGTCGGGGCGCCAGCCGCGCCACACCGGCTGGCGCAGCCGGCCGTCGCCGGTGACCTCGGCGAAGGAGACCTCGCCGACGAGGCTCGGGGTCACCCAGTGCGCGTCGCGCGCGTCCTCGCGCGGCACGTCGTCGACCGCGGGCGTCGGGCGCGCGATCCGGTCGAGCCGCGCGCGGGTGCGACCGAGCTCGGCGTCGTCGAAGCCGGTGCCCACCCGGCCCGCGTAGCGCAGGGTGCCGGGGTCGGATTCGTCCCCCGCGGGGATGGCGAGCAGCAGCGAGCCGAACGTCTCCTCGCGCGCGCCGTTGCCGGGGCGCCAGCCGACGACCACGACCTCCTGGGTGAGCTCGTGCTTGAGCTTCAGCCAGTCGCGGGAGCGCCGGCCGGCGCGGTACGGAGCGTCCCGCCGCTTCGCGACCACCCCTTCGAGCCCGAGCTCGCGGCTGGTGTCGAAGGCGACCCGCAGGTCGTCGCCCGCGTCGGGCGGCACCGAGACGCTCGCGCCGTCGCGCACCGCGGCCCGCAGACGTGCCCGGCGCTGCTCGTAGGGCAGGCCGGTGAGGTCCTCGCCGCCGAGCTCGAGCGCGTCGAAGAGCAGGTACTGCACCTGCACGAGCTTCCGGGCCCGCTCGACGTCGCGCGGGGTGGTGAGCCCGGATCGCCGCTGCAGCCGCCCGAAGTCCGGCCGGCCGCGCTCGTCGAGGGCCACGATCTCGCCGTCGACCACCCCGTCGCCGTCGAGTGCCTCGGCGAGGGCCGCGAGTTCCGGATAGGTCGCCGTGAAGTCGAGCCCGTTGCGCGAGCGCAGGTCGACCTGGTCGCCGCGCACGGTGCCGATCGCCCGGTAGCCGTCCCACTTCATCTCGTAGGCCCACTCGCCGCGCGCCGCGGACGCGGCGCGGTCGCCGCCCGGCTCGAAGTCGGCCGGCTGCGCGGTCTCGGCGAGCATCGGGTGCACCGTGCCGGCGCCCTTCGTGCGGCCGCCGACGACGGTCTTGCCGCGGCGCAGGCCGCGAGACGTTCCGCCGCCGATCCGCTTCCACGATCCCTTCGTGTCGTCGTGATCCTCGGGGGTCTGGCTCTTCATGCGGTGCAGCAGCCAGTTCTTCGGCTCGTCCGTGTCGGTCTGCAGCAGCGCGAGCCGGTGCGAGCCGTGCTTCTCGCCGTGGATGGTGAGGATGATCTCGTCGTCGCGCCACTTCTCGAGTTCGTATGTGCCGCGATCCCAGATCGTCACGGTGCCGGCACCGTACTCGCCCTTGGGGATGGTGCCCTCGAAGGAGCCGTACTCGAGCGGATGGTCCTCGACGTGCACCGCGAGGTGGTTGCGCCCCGGATCGGCCGGCACGCCCTTCGGCACCGCCCAGCTGACCAGCACGCCGTCGCGCTCGAGCCGGAAGTCGTGGTGCAGGCGGCTCGCGTGGTGCTCCTGGATCACGAAGCTCGGCGCGCCCTCGTCGCCGCCGCGCGGGGCCGGGCGCTCACCGCCCATCGGCTCGGGCGTCTTCGCCCCGTCGCGCATCGAGCGGTACTCGGCCAACCCGTCGTCGAGGTCAGCGGCTAGGTGGCTCGCCGAGAGTTCGGCGAGCGGGTCTCCCTTCTTCGCGACCCGCTCGAGCACCTCCGTGAACTCGAGCTGCCGCAGGTCGGGGGAGGACAGCTCGCGCCAGGTGCGCGGCGCCGCGACCGTCGGGTGCAGCCGCCCGCGTAGCGAGTACGGCACGATCGTCGTCTTCGCGCCGTTGTTCTGGCTCCAGTCGAGCAGCACCTTGCCGGTGCGCTTGGCCTTCTTCATATCGCTCACGACGAGGTCGGGGTGATCCGCCTCGAGCGCGCGGGCGAGCTCGTGGGCGACGGCGGAGATCTCGTCGCTCGAGCGGGTGCCGTCGAGCGCGGCGTAGAGGTGGATCCCCTTGCTGCCGCTCGTGACGGGCATCGGGTCGAAGCCCATGTCGCGCAGGATCGCGCGCACGAGTTTCGCGACCTCGACGCACTCCGGCAGGCCCGCACCCTCGCCGGGGTCGAGGTCGAGCACGAGGCGGTCGGGATTGCGGCGCGCGCCGTTGAGTCCGAAACGCCACTGCGGAACGTGCAGTTCGAGGCTGTTCATCTGGGCGAGCCAGGTGAGCGTCGCGAGGTCGTTGACGAGCGGGTAGGAGTTGACGTGGTCGGAGTGCTGGATGCTGCGGCGCTTCACCCACGACGGCGTCGAGTCGTCGAGGTTCTTCTGGAAGAACACCTGCCCCGGCTCCTCGGCGGTGCCGACGCCGTTCACCCAGCGCTTGCGGGTCGCGGGCCGGTCGCGCGCGTGCGGGATCAGCACCTCGGCGACGCGCGCGTAGTAGTCGAGCACCTCGGCCTTGGTGGTGCCCGTGGCGGGGTAGAGCACCTTGTCGAGGCTCGTCAGGCGGATGCGGTGGCCCCCCACCGAGACCACCTGTTCCGAACCGCTGTCCGCCATGCGCTTACGCTACGCGCGGCTCGGGGCGCTCGGGGAGGGCGCTCACGCGCCGCCCAGGGCGCGTTCAGGAATTGTGGACGCCGTCCACCTCGGCGGGGAGAATGGCCGCCATGCGCTCCATCTGGAAGGGCTCGCTGAGCTTCGGGCTCGTCAACGTGCCGGTGAAGATCTACTCCGCGACCGAGAGCCACGACGTGCCGCTGCACCAGGTGCACGACAAGGACGGCGGGCGCATCCGCTACAAGCGGGTGTGCGAGATCGACGGCGAGACGGTCGACTACGAGCACATCCAGAAGGCCTACGTCGAGGGCGACCAGACCGTCGTGCTGACCGACGAGGACTTCGCGGCGCTCCCGGTCGAGCGCAGCCGCGACATCGAGATCGTCGAATTCGTGCCGACCGAGCAGATCGATCCGATCATGTTCGAGAAGAGCTACTACCTCGCGCCCGACTCGAAGTCGACCAAGGCCTACGTGCTGCTGCTGCAGACCCTCGAGGAGACCGACCGCACCGCGATCGTGCAGTTCGCGCTGCGGCAGAAGACGCGGCTCGCGGCGCTGCGCGTGCGCGACGGGGTGCTGACGCTGCAGACCCTGCTGTGGGACGACGAGGTGCGCGAGGCGCGGTTCCCCGAGCTCGACGAGCGGCCGAAGGTCACCGAGGCGGAGCTGAAGATGTCCAAGCAGCTCATCGAGAGCTTCGCCTCCGACTTCAGCCCGGAGAAGTTCACCGACGACTACCAGGAGCAGCTGAAGACGCTCGTCGAGGCGAAGCTCGAGCAGGGCGACGCGCTCGACACCGAGGCGACCTTCGGCCGTCAGACCGAGGGCGGCGGCGAGGTGCTCGACCTCATGGAGGCGCTCAAGCGCTCGGTCGAGCGCTCGCGCGGGGGCGCGAGCGGGGGCTCCGGGGCGAAGAAGACGCCGGCGAAGGGCTCGACCGCGAAGAAGGCGCCGGCCAAGAAGAAGAGCGCGTAGCGACCGGGGCGAGAGGCGCCACGCGCATCCGCCCCGGCCGTCCGGCGCGTCAGTGGTCGCGCAGCTCGCGGATGAGCTCGTCCTTGCGCAGGTCGGAATAGCCCTCGAGCCCGAGCTCCTTGGCGCGGCCCTTCAGCTCGTCGACGGTCCAGTCCTCGTAGGAGCCGGACTCGCCGCCGCGCTCGCCGACCTCGGAGCGGCCGTCGCGCGCCGCCGCGTTGGAGATCCGCGCGGCCTTCTCCTTGCTGTCGCCCTCGTCGCGGAGCTTCTCGTAGAGCTCCGGGTCCTTCAGGCTCGACTCACGGTCACCGGGCATCTCAGAGCCCCTTTCCGCCCGTCACGGGCACGATCGCCCCGGAGACGTAGCTCGCCTCCGGGGACGCCAGGAAGACGTAGGCGGGCGCGACCTCGGCCGGCTGACCGGGGCGCCCGAGCGGTGTGTTCTCGCCGAAGCCCTCGGGGAACTCCTCGCTCGTCGCGGGGATGAGCGGGGTCCAGATCGGGCCGGGCGCGACGGCGTTGACACGCACGCCCTTCGGGCCCAGTTCCTGCGCGAGGGCCTTCGTGAAGGCGACGTGCGAGGCCTTCGTCATCGCGTAGTCGAGCAGGGCGGGGCTCGGGTCGAAGGCCTGGATCGACGTGGTCGTGATGATCGAGGCGCCGGGCCGCAGGTGGGGGATCGCGGCGCGGGCGATCCACAGCGGCGCCAACTCGTTGGTCTCGATCACCCGCCGGATCTCGTCGATCGGGGTGTTCTCGAGGCCCTCGCGCTGCTTCTGGTAGCCGGCGTTGAGCACGAGGATGTCGAGGGCCCCGAGCCCGTCGACGACGTCGCGCACGAGCTGGTCGCACTCGGTCGCGTCGCGGATGTCGCCCGGCAGCAGCAGGACGCGCCGCCCCGCGGCCTCGACGAGGTCGCCGACCTTCCGCGCGTCCGCCTCCTCCTCGGGCAGGAACGAGATCGCGACGTCGGCGCCCTCGCGGGCGAAGGCGATCGCGACCGCGCGCCCGATGCCGGAGTCGCCGCCCGTGATCAGTGCGCGCATCCCCTCCAGCCGGCCCGAGCCGCGATAGCTCTCCTCGCCGTGGTCGGGGTGGGGGAGGGTCTGACCGGTCGTGCCGGGCTGGTCCTGTTCGTCGGGCACCGGATCCATGCGGTAGCGGGTGCGCGGGTCGACCAGGGCGGCCGGTGCGGCAGCAGACGGGGCGGTGGGCGGTGCGGTGGGGGTCATGGCGTCCTCTCGACCCACCCGGGATACGTGGCGTGCCGGCCGGGCGTGGCGATTCCCCGCGGGCGCCCAGCCGTCGCCCAGCGCGTGTCCGGGTCCGGCCCGAGCGCGCTCAGCGCGGCTCGTCGCGCGCGCGACGCGCCCGCACGGTGCGCGGCATCGCGAACCAGGCCGCGACGGCGCCGACCAGCGTGACCCCGGCGGCGACGCCGCCCGCGACGGGGCCGGCGACGAGGTCGAAGACGAGCAGCGCGGTCCCCGCGAGGGTCAGCGCGAGCACGAGGACGACGGCGCGCACCACCCGGTCGCCGATCCGCACGATGTCGGGCTTGGCGCCGCGGCGGAAGAGCGTGCGATGCAGGCTCACCGGCGCGAGCGCGAGGAGCGTGCCGAGGATCGCGAGGGTCACGAGCACGAGGTAGACGGTCCGCTCGGCGGTGCCGAGGTCGGCGAACCCGGACTGGAACGGGATCGTGAGCAGGAAGCCGGTGAGGATCTGCGAACCGGTCTGGGTGACGCGCAGCTCCTGCAGCAGCTCGGCCCAGTTGCGGTCGAGCCGCTCGTTCTCGGTCTCGTCGCGCCCGTCGCCGGGCAGCGCGTCGCGCTCGTCGTCGGGGTCGGGAGCCGGGCGGTCGCCGGATCCGAGGGCGGGGCTCATGCTCCGATGCTAGGCAGCGTCGCCGGTCGGAGCCGGGGTGCGCCGACGCCGCGCGACGTCGCCGCCCGCGGCGCGCGGGGCGGCGGGCCGCGCGCGCCAGAGGTGCAGGGTCGCGTAGCTGCGCCACGGCGCCCACGCCTGCCCGGCCTCCGCGAGCCCGGAGGCGCTCGCGGGCAGCCCGCGCGCGGCCGCGCTCTGGCGCACCACGAGATCTTCGGCGAGCAGCACGTCGGGGTGACCCAGCACGCGCAGCGCGAGGTAGCCCGCGGTCCACGGCCCGATGCCGGGCAGCGCGAGCAGCGAGGCGCGGAAGCGTTCCGCGGGCGTCTCGGGCCCCAGCTCGAGATCGCCCTCGGCGAGCGCGCGGGCGACCGTGAGGATCGTCGCGATGCGGCGCTCCGGCCCGCGCAGCACCTCGGCCCCCCGCTCGGCGACCGCGGCCGCCGAGGGGAAGCCGCCGTCGCCGAGCGCCGCGACGAGCCGCCCGGTCACGGTCGTCGCCGCCGCGACGGAGATCTGCTGGCCGAGGAGGGTGCGCAGCACCGCCTCGGCGGGGTCGGCGCTGCCCGGCAGGCGGATGCCGGGCACGCCCGCGACGAGCGGCGCGAGCGCCGGGTCGGCTCCCAGCGCGAGGTCGATCGCGGCGGCGTCGGCGTCGAGATCGAACATCCGTCGGATGCGCGCCGACAGCGCCGGCACGTCGGCGAGTCGGGCGAGGCGGGCCGTCACGAGCACGCCGGCTCGGTCGGGATCCGGGCGCACCTCCACCTCGGCGCGCCCGCCGGGCAGCTCGATCGGGCGCGCGAAGCGCTCGGCGTCGCCCCGCTCGAGACCGGGGACGGCGTGGTCGGCGAAGAAGCGGAACAGTCCCGCGGCGTCGAAGGGCGCGCGCGCCGGCAGCCGCAGCTCGACGGGCGTGCCGGGCGCGGGCGGTTCGGTCGCCCGGTCGGCGACCGAGGCGGGGGCGGGCGTGGGCGGCGCGGCGCGCATCGCGTCGCGTCCGCGCCGCGCGAGCGCGCGCAGCTCGGTCGGGGTCGCGCGGTAGACCTCGCGGATGGTGTCGTTGAACTGCCGCAGGCTGCCGAAGCCGGAGGCGAAGGCCACGTCGGCGACCGGCAGCTCGGTCGAGCCGAGCAGGGTGCGCGCCGTCTGGGCGCGGTGCGCGCGGGCGAGGGCGAGCGGCCCGGCGCCGAGCTCGGCGCGCAGCACGCGGCCCAGGTGGCGGGGGGTGTAGCCGAGCCGTCGCGCGAGGCCCGCGACGCCTTCGCGCTCGACGAGGCCGTCCTGCACAAGCCGCATCGCTCGGCCCGCGAGGTCGTCGCGCAGGCGCCACTCGGGCGAGCCGGGCACGGCGTCGGGCTGGCAGCGTTTGCACGCGCGCAGCCCCTGCTCGTGCGCGGCGGCCGCCGTGAGGAAGAACCGCACGTTGCGCCGCTGCGGTGTGAGGGCCGGGCAGCTGGGTCGGCAGTAGATGCCGGTCGTCCGCACGCCGACGATGAACTGCCCGTCGAAGCGCGCGTCGCGCGCCTGCAGCGCGGTGTAGCGCTGCTCGAACAGCGGATCCTCGGGGCTCACCCGGCCAGCCTGCCACCGCCCGCCGACCCCCGTCAGCGGGAATCGGACACGACCGCGGCCGTTAGCCTGGGCCCATGACGCAGCGTGGCGCCTCGGCGCAGGCCCCCGACCCGGCGCAGGGCCCGGACCCGGCGCCGGCCCCCGACTCGGCGCAGAGCCCGGACGCGGCGCCGGAGCAGGTCGGGGCGACCGCGCTCGCGGAGCTCGCGGCCGCCCTCGGCGAGGCGCTCGTGCGCGATCCGGCGGCGCTCGACCTCGCGCGCGCCGACAAGTCGGGCCATCGCGCGAGCGCCGCGCCGCTCGCCCTCGTCGAGGCGCGGAGCATCGACGACGTCTCCGCGACGCTGCGGATCGCGAACGCGCACGGCATCCCCGTCGTCCCGCGCGGCGGCGGCAGCGGCCTCGCGGGCGGCGCGATCGCGGGGGAGGGCGAACTCGTGCTGTCGCTGCGGGGCATGGACCGCATCCTCGAGATCGACCCGGTCGAGCAGCTCGCCGTCGTCGAGGCTGGGGTCGTCAACGCCGACCTGGACGCCGCCGCGCGCGCCCAGGGCCTGTTCTTCGCGCCCGACCCCGCGAGCCGCGCGCTCGCCACGGTCGGCGGCAACGTCGCCACCAACGCGGGAGGGCTCGCCTGCGTCGCCTACGGCGTCACCCGCGAGGCGGTGCTCGGGCTGACGGTCGTGCTCGCCGACGGCACGGTGCTCGAGACCGGCCGGCGCACCGCGAAGGGCGTCACCGGGCTCGACCTCACGGCGCTGATGGTCGGATCCGAGGGCACCCTCGGCGTCGTCGTGCGGGCCACCGTGCGGCTGCGGCGCGTGCCCGAGGGGGATCCCGCGACCGTGCGGGCCGCGTTCGACGGCGTGGGCGCCGCCGCGCGGGCCGCGACCGCGATCCTCGCCGCCGGCGTCGCCCCCGCTGCGCTCGAGCTGCTCGACGCCGGCTCGCTCGAGGCCATCGTCGAGCTGCTGGGCCCCGTCGACGCGGCGGGTCTCGAGGGGGCCGGCGCGCTGCTGCTCGTGCGCACCGACGGCCCCGACGCGGCCGTGCGCGCCGAGTTCGCGGCACGGGTGTGCGCCGACGCGGGGGCCAGCGTCGAGGTCGCGGCCGACCCGGCCGAGGGCGAGCGGCTGTTCGCGGCGCGGCGCGCGTTCCATCCCGCGCTGGAGGCGCGCGGTACGGTGCTCATCGAGGACGTCGCGGTGCCGCGCTCGCGCCTGCCGGAGATGTTCGCGGCGCTCGAGCGCATCGCGCGGGAGACCGGGATCCCGATCCCCACCGTCGCGCACGCGGGCGACGGCAACCTGCACCCCAACTTCGTGCTGCCCGCGCCCGAGCCCGGCGCCGGTGACGCGGGCGGCGACGCGGCGGAGGTGCCCGCCGAGGTCTGGGCCGCCGCCGACGCGGTGTTCCGCGCGGCGCTCGAGCTCGGGGGCACGCTGACGGGTGAGCACGGCGTCGGCACGCTCAAGCGGCGCTGGCTCGCCGACGAGCTCGGCGACGACGCCGTCGCGCTGCAGCGTCGCATCAAGGCGGCGTTCGACCCGAACGGCATCCTCAATCCCGGTAAGGCGATCTGACCCGCCGGCCCGGTACCGCGATCCGACGCGCCGGGGGCCGCGCGAGCGTGCCGCGGATCCGCCCCGTCCCGCGGCGCGGCCTCGCGCGAGACCGAACGCCGCATCGCAGCGGGCTGAGAGTCCGCTGGGCGGGAATAGCACGGGGGGTGCCCCGGTTGAGAGGGTCGAGGTGGACATGACCGACACCCTGAATCCGATTCCCTCCGTGATCCCCGCGCGCACCCGCACGGGCGTCCCGCGTCCCGGCGCGGGCGTGCTGCGCCTGCGTCCCACGCTGCGCGGCCGCGGCTTCGTCGTGGGCGCCGTCGACGCGGCGGGTCCCGACACGAGCGGCTTCGCGCCGCGCGACCGGGTCGCCTGGCGCGACGACGGGCGCGAGCTGCCGGCCCTGCTGCTCATGCCGCAGGACGACGTGCTCGGCGTGCCGAGCTGGATCAGCGACGAGCAGGTGGTGAGCTACCTCGCCCCCGGCCTGGTGGCCCGCGCTCTCGTGCGCACGCGCCCCGTCGGGCGGGGAGACGCCGTGCAGGTGCTCGCCTCGGATCCGCTCGTGCACCGCATGACGAGCGCCTGGGTGAAGTCCCTCGGCGCCCGGGTGACCGACGACGACGCCACGCTCGAGATCCGCGACCTCCCGCAGGCGCGGCGGATCGGCGGCGGCCACGGCCGGCTCGCGCAGGCGGCGGTCGAGGTGTTCCAGGCGATCCGCGCCGGCGTGTTCGACGGGGTCGAGCCGATCAGCGGCACCCGCCCCGGGCTCGCCGCCTGAGCGACGCGTCGAGGCGACGGGTGCTCGCGTGCCCGGCCGGATCCCCTTGTACGGCCGTGCCGCGCGTCTAGGCTGACGGCATGAGCGGCGTGGCCCCCGAGACCCTCGCCGCGTGGGCGGTCACGGCGGTCGTGCTCGCCCTCCTGCTCGAGATCGCCGACGCCCTCGCGCTCGTGCTCGCCGCGCGCTCGGTGCGCGACGAGGAGGAGCCCGACGACCAGCTGACCCGGGGGCGCGTGCGCGAACTGGTGCTGACGCTCGGCGTCACGGCGGCGATCGCGGTCCTCGTGACCTTCGCGGTCGACGCCGCGCTGCGCGCCGTGCTCGACGGCGGTCGCGTCGAGGCCGGGGTTCTGACCCTGGTGCTCACGAGTGTCGTCGCCTTCGCGGTGGGGCTCGTCGCCGCCGTCGCGGCGGTGCGTCGGGAGCGGCCGCGCTACGCCCGCATCCGCCGCGACCTGCGCGATCGGCCCAGCCTCGTGCTCGAGCCCGAGGAGATCGAGGCGCTCACCGCGCGCCTCGCGCGCGCCGACCGGGTCGCGGTGCGCCGGGTTCCGAGCTCGTGGATCCTGCGGATCCTCGGCCTCGCCCTCGTGCTCGGAGTCGCCGTCGCGGGGATCGTCCGCGCGGCCGACGACGCGTCGGCCGGCGGACTCGTGCCCCCGATCCTCGCCGCCGTGCTCGCGCTGGCCGTGACCGGCGTCGCGCTGCGCGCCGACGCGGTGCGCCGGGCGGCCCTCGCCCGCGTGCTGGCGGCGCAGCGCGCCGAGGTGGTCGCGCTGCTCGAGCGGGCGCGGATCCCGCGGCGCTCCGGCACCCCGGGCCTGCGCGAGCGGGTCTCGCGCGCGCTCGCGATCCTGCGCGAGCAGCAGCGCTAGCATCCCGTCCCGACGGGCGCCGTCGGTAGGCTGAGCGCATGAGCGTCACGCCGCGCCGAGCGCCCGCCGAGGTGCAGGGCTCCGCGGGCTGGGCGCCCGCCCGACCGCCGCGCCGCCGCTCGGGCGTGCTCATCACGGGCGCCGTGATCGGGCTGATCCTCGGCGGGCTCGCGCTGCTGCTGCTCATCGCGTACTTCGTGCTCGCGCTCGGCCCGGGCTTCACCTTCGCCGGGGCGGTGCTGGCGCTCTTCCCGCTGGCCGTCGTGCTGCTCGGGGCGCGCTGGATCGACCGGTGGGAGCCCGAGCCCCCGCTCGTGCTCGGCATCGGCTTCCTCTGGGGTGCGACGGTCGCGGTGCTCGGAGCGCTCATCGTCGACGCGGGCGTGCAGATCGCCGTGGCCTCCACGGGCGGCCCGACCGACGACACCGCGGTGCTGCAGCTCGTCGTGCAGGCCCCGATCGTCGAGGAGATCCTCAAGGGCTTCGGGGTGCTGCTGATCTTCCTGTTCGCGCGGCGCTACTTCGACGGCCCGGTCGACGGCATCGTCTACGCGACGGTCGTCGCCGGCGGCTTCGCCTTCACCGAGAACATCCAGTACTTCGGGCTCGAGCTGGTCGGTTCGGGCGGATTCGGCATCAACGTCGGCATGGTGTTCTTCCTCCGCGGCATCCTCTCCCCGTTCGCGCACGCGATGTTCACGGCGATGACGGGTCTCGCGATCGGCATCGCGGCGCGGCGCGGGGGCCGGCTGCCGGGCCTGCTCGCCTTCGTCATCGGGCTGATCCCCGCGATCGCGCTGCACGCCCTCTGGAACGGCTCGATCTTCCTCACCGACAACTTCTTCGGCTTCTACGTGCTCGTGCAGGTGCCGCTGTTCATCGGCGCGATCGTGATGGTGACGATGCTGCAGCGCCGCGAGCGGCTGCTCACCCAGCAGCGGCTCGCGGAGTACGCGGTCGCGGGCTGGATCACGCCCGCCGAGGTCGCGAGCCTGGGCACCGCGGCCGGTCGCCGCATGGCCCTGGCCTGGGCGCGGCCGCGCGGCCTGTTGCGCACGATGCGCTCCTACATCCGCGACGCGACCCGGCTCGCCTCGACCCGGCAGCGTCTCCTGACGGGCCGCGACGTGCCCAGCGGGCAGGCCGACGAGCTGCAGCTGCTCGCGAAGATCACCGAGGCGCGCCGGATCGTCATGACCCCGGTGGTCCCGGGCGGCGCGGCGGCGGGCGGGGCGGCCGCCTCCGCTCCCGGCGCGGCCCCGACGCGCGGCACCCTCCCGCCGCCGACGGGCGTCCCGCGTCCCTGACCGGGACTCGACGCGCGGCGCGTCCGAACCGGTGCCGGCCCGAAAAGACTCATCGCCCAGCGGCGGGTCGAAGACTCCGGCACACCTGGGCGATGAGTTGATCTGACCCCAGGGTGCACCCTCCCGCGCGGGGCGTCAAGGGCTTTCGGCCCGGGTCAGCCGGGCGTGCAGGATCCGCTCGACACCGCCGCCTGCAGACCCGCGGCCGAATCGACGAGTCCCGCGAACTCGACGGGGGTGAGCGCGTAGCCGAGCGACGGATCCTCCGCGCCGCGCGCGAAGACGACCCCCGCGACCTCGCCGTCGGCGGCGAGCAGCGGGCCGCCGGAGTTGCCCGGGGCGATGTCGGCGGCGAGAGTGTAGATCTCGCGACGGCTGGATCCGCCGCCGCCGACGTCGGGGATCCGCTCGTTCGAGATCGCGAGCACCCGCGCCGCCGAGCTGCTGAACGGGCCGCCGTAGGGGTACCCCTCGACCGCGCCGGTGTCGCCGACCTCGAGACCCTCGTCGACGGCGAGCGGCGCGAGCTCGAGCCCCGGCACCGCCAGCAGGGCCAGGTCGCGCTGCGGGTCGAAGGCGACCACGCGCGCCTCGAGCGCCTGACCGTTGGGCGCCTCGACGACCGGCGCCTCGACCCCGGCGACGACGTGCGCGTTGGTGAGGATCCGCTCGGGCGCGACCGCGAACCCGGTGCCCGACTGGTTCTGCCCGCACGCGTAGGCGGTGCCGGTGATGCGCACGACGCTCGCGCCCGCACGCTGCCACGGGTCGGTGTCGGTGGGCACGTCGGGCGCGCCGGGGGAGGTCGCGACGCCGCCGGGGCTGCCGCCGAGAGCGGGCAGGCCCTCCTCCAGGATCGTGCCGCGCACGCGCGCGAGGGCCTGGTCGAGCGGGGCCGGCGTGATCGCATCGATGATCCCCAGCAGGCGCGACTGCGCGGTCGCCTGGGACAGCACCGGGATGCCGAGCGCGCCGACGCCGCCGGCGACGAGGGCGACCACGAGCGAGGCCGCCACGAGGTTGAGGGCGGCTCCCGCGATCCGCCCGAGCAGGCCGAGCGGTCGCTCGTCCTCGTCGCGGCGCAGCAGCCCGCCGATCGCGGAGCCGACCGCATGCCCCGCGACGAGAAGGCCGATCGCGACCGCGATGACGGCGATCGTGCGCAGGAGCGGGGCGGGGATCCACGCCGCGACGAGCGGGATCAGCAGCACCCCCGCCACGGCGCCCGCCGCCATGCCCAGGATCGTCGTGAGGCTGCGCCCGAGCCCGTCGCGGAACCCCTCGCCGGCGAGCACGAGCAGCACGAGACCCAGCAGCAGGTCGAGGATGTTCGCGGCGATCACCGGCTCCAGTCTGCCCGACGCGGCCGCGATCGACCCCGACCCGATCGGGGGAGATCCCCAGCGAGCGCGGATGCGCGTGTCCCTAGAATGGGGGTCATGTCCACGATGGCCGCCCCCACCATCGCCCCGGGCGCCACCCCGACCGTGACGCCCACCGCGCTCGCGTGCCCACGCTGCGCGACGGTCGCCGTCGCCGGCGAGCCGTTCTGCGCCCACTGCGGCGCGCGGGTGCCGTTCGCGCGCCCCGGTCGTGCGCCCGCCGCCCCCTCCGCGACCCGCGCCCTGGTGTGGGCGCTCCTGCTCGTCGCCGTCAACGCGATCGTCGGCGGCGGGGCGCTCGCCGCCCTCTGGCTCGTCGGCGACGCCGCCCAGCTCTCCCAGGCCGGCCTCGCGCTCGAGCTCGTGCGGCTCGTCGTGGTCGGCGGCCTCGCCCTCGTGACGGTGCGCCTGGGCCTGCGCGGCCTGCGCGAGACCGCCGACGGGCGGCTCGCCCGTCGTGGCTGGGCGATCCTGGCCCTCGTCATCTCCTCCTCGATCGCGCTGCTCACCGCCGTCTCGGTGCTCGCGACCGCCCTGCTCGCGCTGCGCTGAGCCCTCGGCCGGGCGCGGTCCATCCGGCCGGGCGCCGACGCCCCGCGGTGCTGCTAAACTCGCGAGGTTGCCGTCACGACGGCCGCGGAGAGAGAGCGCCCGCACATCCGGTGCCGGGCACCGCGCAACGAGAGGAAGGGGATCCCGCATGGCACTGAACGCGGAGACCAAGAAGGCGATCATCGACGAGTACGCGACGCAGCCGGGCGACACCGGGTCCCCCGAGGTGCAGGTCGCGCTGCTCACCGCCCGCATCAAGGACCTCACCGAGCACCTCAAGGAGCACAAGCACGACCACCACTCGCGTCGTGGGCTGCTCCTGCTGGTCGGCCAGCGCCGTCGCCTCCTGGGCTACCTCCAGGAGATCGACATCACCCGCTACCGCGCGCTCATCGAGCGCCTCGGCCTGCGTCGCTGACGCGAGGCGCCGAGACCGCCACGGTCTTCCGACGGCCCGTCCCCGCTGGGGGCGGGCCGTCGTCGTCTCCGCGGATCGAAACGTCGTCGGGGCGGCGTTCCGCCGCTGGCGACGGGGGCGGGCGCCGCGGGGCGCGGGCGCCGTGGGGCGCGGGCGTAGGGTGACGCCGTGACCGCTGCCGGCGCCCCGACCCTGACCGAGTTCGACCTGCCGGAGGCCGAGACCGGCACGCCGGGACTGCGCGGCGTGCTCGGGCGTCCGAGCGGCGACGGGCCCTGGCCGGGCGTCGTCGTCGTGCACGAGGCCTTCGGTGTGACCGACGTGATGCGCCGGCAGGTGGAGCGCATCGCGGCGGCCGGCTACCTCGCGCTCATGCCCGACCTCTTCACCGAGGGCGGTGCGCGCTGCGTCCTGGGCGTGTTCCGGGCGCTCCGCGCCGGTCGCGGGCGGGCCTTCGATGATCTCGAGCGGGCGCGCCGGGTGCTGGCCGCGCATCCGGAGGGCACCGGGCGCGTCGGCGTGCTCGGCTTCTGCATGGGCGGGGGATTCGCGCTCGTCGCCGCCGCGGGCCGCGGCTTCGAGGCCTCGAGCGTCAACTACGGCATGCTGCCGCGCGGCGACCTCGACGACGCGCTCGCCGGCGCCTGCCCGGTCGTCGCGAGCTACGGGGCGCGCGACCGCTCGCTGCGGGGCGCGGCGGATCGCATCGAGTCCAGCCTGACGCGCCGGGGGGTGCCCCACGACGTGAAGGAGTACCCGGCGGCGGGGCACTCGTTCCTCAACGACGCGCCGACGGGATCCGCCGCGACCCGGCTGCTCACCTCGCGCATTCTCGGTGCGGGCCCCGAGCCGGAGTCGGCGGCCGACGCCTGGCGGCGCATCGAGGCGTTCTTCGGCGAGCACCTCGGCCCGGCCGAGCACCCCGACCCGGCGAGCCCGGAGAGCGCGGGTTAGGGTCGGACCATGAGCAAGGGCGCGACGATCGGAACCCTCCTCGCGGTGATCGCGGCGGTCGTGATCGCCTGGCTCCTGGCGGAGTTCGTGTTCCACCTCGCGGTGTTCCTGGTCAAGCTCGTCATCGTCGCGGTGGTCGCCGCGATCGTCTTCTTCGTGCTCTGGCTGATCTTCAGGGCGAAGACCTCGGACTGACCGGGTCGGGGGGATCCACCGCCTCCACCGGTGCCGAGCCCTCCGCCCGCGGCACCACGTGCCGCTCGATCAGCTCGCGCAGCTCGGCGATCTCGTGCTGCAGCTGGTCGACGTGCGCCGTCGTGGCCGTGCGGTTCGCCGCGTCGCTCGTGCCGACCCGCTCGACGATCCAGGACGCGAGGGTCGCCGTGACGACACCGATGAGGGCGATGCCGCCGAGCATGAGCCCGACGGCGACGAGGCGACCGGTCGGGGTGACGGGGTAGTAGTCGCCGTAGCCGACCGTCGTGACGGTGACGAAGGCCCACCAGAGCGCATCCCCCAGGTTCGTGATGTCGCCGGTGTCGCGTTCCGCGTCGAGCACGCTGATCGCGGCCATGTAGATCAGCAGGGCCGAGGTGGCGGCGGCGTAGGCCACGACCCGTCCGCGCACGACCGCACCGGTGCGCCGCTGCAGCGCCTGGAAAGCGATGACCACCTGGAGCACCCGCAGCGGCCGCAGGATCGGCAGCGCCACCATCGCGAGCTGCAGCAGGTGCTGGCGGAACCACCGCCACGGATTGTCGGCGAGCACGAGTCGGGCGAGGTAGTCGAGCACGAAGAGCGCCCAGCTCGCGTTGACCACCCACTCGGTGACGGCCCGCTCGGTGCCGTCCAGGTTGCCGATGATCTCCCACGAGTAGGCGACGACGAAGGCCAGCGCGACGATCGCGAGCGGCCACTCCGACCAGGTCGCCCAGGCGACGAGCAGGCGGTGACGTCGGGTCGCGGGCGCGGCGTCCATTCCGGCAGGATACGGCCTCGCCCGTGCGCGCCCCGTCGGCGCGGGCCCGTCGGCGCCGGCCTGGGGCGGTCGAGGTCGCGTGGATAGCATCGGGGCATGGCTCTCTTCGCGCGCGAGGTCGACGATCCCGAACTGCCGCGAGGCGACCGCGGGCGCGGATCCTTCGACGACTACCGCTACGACTTGCGGGCCAAGAACCGCCGGGTCACCATGACCCTCGCCGGCAGCGACCCCTGCCAGGAGGAGCTGGCGCGCATCCTCGAGGCCGGCGGCGAGCTCGAGACGGCGATGTCACCGCGCTCGATCGAGCAGGAGCGCGTCGACGCGCGCATCGAGGTGCGCCTGTTCACGGGCTCGCGGGTGTCGGCGCCGGTGGGGCGCATCCCGCGCGGACTCGAGTCGGTCATCGACGAGACCCTGCGCCGCCTCGACGACCGGGGCGTCAAGCCGCGGATCCCGGCGCGCATCGTGAGCCGCGGGGGAGCGCTGCGGGTGCAGCTGCTGATGGGCGCGATCGCGTAGGAGCGTCGCGCTCCGCGCCGTGCGCCGCGGGCAGCGCGGTCGTGCGGGGGCTACTCGCCGGCGGGTGCCGCCGCGGTCTCGCCGTTCTGCTGCGCCGCGACCTGTGCGCGCACCTCGTCCATGTCGAGCGCGCGCACCTGCTCGATGAGGGAGTCGAGGGCGGGGCGGGGGAGCGCTCCGGCCTGCTGGAAGACCCCGATCCCGTCGCGGAAGATCATGAGGGTCGGGATCGAGCGGATGCCGAGCGCGCCCGAGACGCCGGGGTTGGCGTCGGTGTCGAGCTTCGCGAAGGTGATGTCGGTGTTGTCCTCGCTCGCGGCCTCGTAGATCGGGCCGAACGCGCGGCACGGGCCGCACCACTCGGCCCAGAAGTCGACGAAGACGATCCCGTCGCCCAGGACGGTCGACTCGAAGCTGTCGTCGGTGATCTGCAGCGTGGACATGCCTCCAGGCTACGGCGCGCGGGCGGGCGTCCGCCGGATCGCGGGTTCCGGCGGGAGCGCCGGCTCGACCGCGGTTCGCTCTGAGCGAACACGCTGCGGAAGGTGCCGGGCGCGCCGGCGGCTCAGGCTCCGGGTGAGGGCGTCGACGGCGAGGCCGAGGCCGATCGCCACGACGACGCTCACGAGCACCGCGAGCAGCGGCTGGTCGCGCAGCAGCGCGCCGAAGGCGGCCCCGATCCCCACGTTGTACAGCGCCCAGCCGAGCCCGGCGAGGGCCGAGAGCGGCAGGAAGCGGCGATAGCGCAGGCCGGAGGCGCCCGCGGTGAGGTTCACCGCGATCCGCGCGAAGGGGATGTAGCGCGCCGTGAAGACGAGCACCGCCGTGCGGCTGAGCACCGTCGCCCGCACGCGCCCGATCGCCGCCGCGACGCGCGGTCGGCGCTGCCAGGCGAAGCGCTCGAGGCCCAGCCGGCGCCCGAGCGCGAACACCAGCGAGTCGCCGGTGACCGCGCCGAGCGCCGCGACCGGGATGAGCAGGGCCACCTCGGGGCGGCCGGTCGAGAGCGCGAGCGCGCCGAGCGCGACCACGACCGTCTCGCTCGGCAGCACCACGAGGAAGGCGTCCCCGACGACGAGGGCGAAGACCAGCGGCAGGATCCACGGCGATGCCGCGAATCGGAGGAACCACTCCACCGCGTCCATGACCACGGTCTACGCCGCAAGGGTGAACGGCAGGTGACGTGCACCGCGGGAGGTCGGCCTTCCCGGCCGCTTCCCAGGGAGCGCGTCGTTCCCCGTCCGTCCAGGCCCCGGCTGCTAGCATCGATCCGGTCGCCGTCGGCGACTTCCCGCCGGATTTCCCCGCCGGGATCCACTGAGCAGGCCGGCACGAAGCTGGTCCACGGTGGTGGTCTTCCGAACCCCGCCCCCGCGCCACGCGCCGCGGAGGGGCTCGGAGCGCTTCGACTGTTGACCAGATCCGGACCCGGCGGGTACCGCCCCTGCGCGGACCCACGGCCCTTCCTGCCTGCGCCTGCTCCGGACGGATGCGACCCCGCATCCGGAAGGAGGGCACCCGTGGAGGGTCCCGAGATCAAGTCCGCCGAGGCCGTCCTCGACAACGGCAAGTACGGCACGCGCACCATCCGGTTCGAGACCGGCCGCCTCGCCCAGCAGGCGCAGGGCGCCGTCGCCGCCTACCTCGACGAGGACACCATGCTGCTGAGCGCGACGAGCGTCAGCAAGCAGCCGCGGGAGGGCTTCGACTTCTTCCCGCTCACCGTCGACGTCGAGGAGCGGGCCTACGCGGCCGGCAAGATCCCCGGCTCGTTCTTCCGCCGCGAGGGCCGCCCCTCGACCGAGGCGATCCTCGTCTGCCGCCTCATCGACCGGCCGCTGCGCCCGTCGTTCGCCGACGGCATCCGCAACGAGGTGCAGGTCGTCATCACCGTGCTGTCGATCGCGCCCGACGAGTTCTACGACGCCCTCGCCATCAACGCGGCGAGCGCCTCGACCCAGATCTCGGGCCTGCCCTTCAGCGGCCCGATCGCCGGCGTGCGCCTCGCGCTCATGTCCGACGGGGCGGGCGGCGGCCAGTGGGTCGCCTTCCCGAAGCACTCGCAGCTCGCCGACGCCGTGTTCGACCTCATGGTCGCCGGCCGCGTCGTCAAGAACGCGGATGGCAGCGAGGACGTCGCGATCATGATGGTCGAGGCGGAGGCGACGGAGGGATCCTGGAATCTCATCCAGGGCGGCGCCGTCAAGCCCGACGAGGCGAAGGTCGCCGAGGGTCTCGAGGCGGCGAAGCCGTTCATCGCCCAGCTCGTCAAGGCGCAGGAGAAGCTCGCGGCCCAGTCGGCCAAGGAGGTGCAGGCCTACCCGCAGTTCCTCGACTACAGCGACGAGCTGTTCGCGGCGGTCGACGCGTTCGCGCACGACGAGCTCGCGCAGGTGTACCAGATCGCCGACAAGATCGAGCGCCAGAACGCCGACGACGCCCTCAAGGCGCGCGTCAAGGAGCACGTGGCCGCGAAGGTCGAGGCGGGCGAGCTGCCGGCCGAGTCCAACGGCCAGGTGAACGCCGCGTACAAGTCGGCCTCCAAGAAGGTCATGCGCGCCCGCGTGCTGAGCGAGGGCATCCGCATCGACGGCCGCGGCCTCACCGACATCCGGGCGCTCGACGCCGAGGTGCAGGTGATCCCGCGGGTTCACGGCTCGGCGATCTTCCAGCGCGGCGAGACCCAGATCCTGGGCGTCACGACGCTCAACATGCTCAAGATGGAGCAGCAGATCGACTCGCTGAACCCCGTCACCAAGAAGCGCTACCTGCACCACTACAACTTCCCGCCCTACTCGACCGGTGAGACCGGTCGCGTGGGGTCGCCGAAGCGTCGCGAGATCGGGCACGGCTTCCTCGCCGAGCGCGCCCTCGTGCCGGTGCTGCCCAGCCGCGAGGAGTTCCCGTACGCGATCCGTCAGGTCTCCGAGGCGCTCGGGTCGAACGGCTCCACCTCGATGGGCTCGGTGTGCGCCTCGACGCTGTCGCTGCTCAACGCGGGTGTGCCGCTGCGCGCGCCGGTCGCGGGCATCGCGATGGGCCTCATCTCCGACACCGTCGACGGCGAGACCAAGTACGCGGCGCTGACCGACATCCTGGGCGCCGAGGACGCGCTCGGCGACATGGACTTCAAGGTCGCCGGCACCTCGGAGTTCGTCACGGCCCTGCAGCTCGACACCAAGCTCGACGGCATCCCCGCCTCGGTGCTGGCCGGTGCCCTGCAGCAGGCGAAGGACGCGCGCACCACGATCCTCGCGGTCATGAACCAGGCGATCGACGCGCCCGACGAGATGGCGCCGACCGCGCCGCGCGTTATCAGCGTGCAGATCCCGGTCGACAAGATCGGCGAGCTGATCGGCCCCAAGGGCAAGACGATCAACGGCATCCAGGACGACACCGGCGCCGAGATCTCGATCGAGGACGACGGCACCGTCTACATCGGCGCGACCGACGGCCCGACGGCGGAGGCGGCGCGTGCCGCGGTGCTCGCGATCGGCAACCCGCTGCAGCCCGAGATCGGCGAGCGCTACCTCGGCACGGTCGTGAAGATCGCCGCCTTCGGCGCGTTCGTCTCGCTCACCCCCGGCAAGGACGGCCTGCTGCACATCTCCGAGGTGCGCAAGCTCGCCGGCGGCAAGCGGGTCGAGAACGTCGAGGACGTGCTCGGCGTCGGCCAGAAGATCCAGGTGGAGATCACCAAGATCGACGACCGCGGCAAGCTCTCGCTCGCCCCCGTGCTCGAGGAGGGTGCGGGCGGCGACGGCGACTCGTCGGCCGCCGCCTCGGAGGGCCCGGAGGCTCCGGCCGAGGGCTGAGCCGACCGCTCCACGTTCGACGCCCGTCCCGCTCGCGCGGGGCGGGCGTCGTCGCGTTCGGGGGAGGTCGCGGTTCCGGACCCGCGGGCGGCTCGGTCGGCGCGGCCGCCGCCACCTGGCCCACCCCGGCGAGGTCGCCGCCGCGCGGCCCACCCCGGCGAAAGAGCCCCTTGCGCGGCCGTCCCGCCTCGTTTAGTGTATCGATTAACTAAACGACCGGATGGAGCGGCTCGACGGTGAGCGAGGAACAGTGGTGGCACGACGCCGTCGTATACCAGGTCTACGTGCGGTCGTTCCGCGACGCGGACGGCGACGGCATCGGCGACCTCGCCGGAATCCGTGCCGAGCTCGACCACCTGGTGGCCCTCGGGGTCGACGCGCTCTGGCTGAACCCCTGCTACGTGTCGCCGCAGCGCGACCACGGCTACGACATCGCCGACTACCGCGCGATCGACCCCGCGTACGGCGACGTGGGCGAGCTCGAGGCGCTCGTCCAGGCGGCGGGGAAGCGCGGCATCCGCGTCGTCATGGACATGGTGGCCAATCACTGCTCGACCGAGCACGCCTGGTTCCGCGAGGCACTCGCCGCGGAGCCCGGATCGCGGGAGCGCGCCCGCTTCCTGTTCCGCGACGGGCGCGGCGCGCACGGCGAGCTGCCGCCCAACAACTGGCAGAGCGTGTTCGGCGGCCCCGCCTGGACCCGCGTGACCGACGCCGACGGGCGACCGGGGCAGTGGTACCTGCACTCCTTCGACCCCGGCCAGCCCGACTTCGACTGGCGCAACCCCGAGGTCGCGGCGGAGTTCGACGCCGTTCTGGAGTTCTGGTTCGCCCGTGGCGTCGCCGGCTTCCGCATCGACGTCGCGCACGGGATGGTCAAGGCCGACGGTCTGCCGGACTGGCCGGGCGCCGACACCGGCGAGGGCGGCCACAACGCCGCGATGTGGGATCAGCCGGAGGTGCACGCGATCTACCGGCGCTGGCGCGCGGTCGGCCGGTCGGCCGGCGACCCCGAGCGCTACCTCGTCGGCGAGATCTGGGTGCCCTCGGCCGGCGCGCTGCGCGCGTATCTGCGCGACGACGAGCTGCACCAGGCCTTCAGCTTCGACCTGCTCGTGCAGCCCTGGGATGCCGGTCGGCAGCGCGCCGCGATCGAACGCGCTCTCGATCTCGTCGGCGAGCGCACCCCGCCCGCGTGGACCCTCAGCAACCACGACGTGCACCGCACGGTCACCCGCTACGGCCAGGCGCAGGACCTGGGGGATCCCGACCCCTCCGACATGATCGCGGCCGCCCGCCGACGCGGCCCGGTCGACCTCGCGCTCGGCATCCGTCGGGCTCGGGCCGCCGCCGCGCTGCAGCTGTTCCTGCCGGGCGCCGTCTACCTGTACCAGGGCGAGGAGCTGGGCCTGCCCGAGGTGCTGGGACTGCCCGACGACGCGCGGCAGGATCCGATCTGGGTGCGCTCGGGCGGCGCCGAGCTCGGGCGCGACGGCTGCCGGGTGCCGCTCCCGTGGCGGACCGACCCGGCGGGCGCGCACGGCTTCTCGCCGGCCGGCGCGGCGCGCTCCTGGCTCCCGCAGCCCGCCTGGTTCGCGGACTTCGCGGCCGAGCGCCAGCGCGACGACCCGGAGTCGACGCTGGGCCTCTACCGGCGACTCGTCGCGCTGCGGCACGAGATGCTCGACGGGGCCGGACCGGTGGAGATCCTCGACCTGGCCGCGCCGGACGTGCTCGCCCTCCGCCGCGGAGACGTCGTGTGCCTCGTGAACTTCGCGGCCGCATCGCGCGAGGTCGCCGGGTTCGGCGCGGGCCGCCTCCTCGCCGCCACCGCCCCGGAGAGTTCGGGGGCCGAGGCCCCCGAGATCTCCGGCCCCGAGACCTCCGTCGCCGACGTGCTCGTCGTGCCGGCGGACAGCGCCGTCTGGCTCGTCGCCGCTCGCCTTCCGGCGGGTGGGGACCTCCCGACGACGCGAGCCCGTGAGGGCTCATCCACCCCATTCGCCGAAGTCGCGGCCCAGTAGGGTCGCAACCACAGCAAGGAGCAACGATGCACCGCACCCCCCTGCGACTCGCCGCCGTCGGCGTCGTCGCCGGTCTCGCCCTCGCCGGCTGCACGGCCGGTCCCGCGCCCGACGCGCCGGTCGAGGTGACCGTCTGGCACTACTGGGACGGCACCAACGCCGACACCTTCGACGCGATGGTCGACGAGTTCAACGCGAGCCACGACGACATCGTGGTCTCGACCTCGAACGTGCCCAACGCCGACTTCCTCACCAAGCTGCGCGCCTCGGCGACGTCGAAGACGCTGCCCGACGTCGCGATCGGCGACCTCGTCTGGGTGCCGCAGATCGCCCAGATCGGCACCCTCGCCGATCTCTCGGGGATGCTGCCGGCCGACGTGCTCTCCGACATCAACCCGGCGCTCACCGCCTTCGGCACGATCGGTGGCGAGCAGGTCTCGGTGCCGGTGTCCGCCAACAACCTGGGCTACCTCTACAACAAGACCCTCTTCGAGGAGGCCGGGCTCGACCCGAACGACCCCCCGACCACGTGGGAGGAGCTCAAGGCCGACGGCGCGAAGATCGTCGCCGCGACCGGGAAGCAGGCCTACGAGCTCTTCACCCAGGCCGGCGACAACGGCGAGGGACTGACCTGGAACTTCCAGGTCAACCTCTGGCAGGCGGGCGGCGAGTTCCTCACCGCCGACAACTCGGCCGCGGCGTTCAACACGCCCGCGGGTCGCACCGCCCTGCAGTACTGGGTCGACCTGATCGACTCGGGCATCAGCAAGGTCGGCGCCTGGGGCGAGTTCGGCTCGGGCAACGCCGCCTCGGCGACCGACGGCTCGTGGATGGTCGGCATCTGGGCCCCCGACCCGCCGTTCGACTTCGGCTCGGGCACCGCGCCCTACCCCGAGGACGGCACCCCCGCCACCAACCTCGGCGGCGAGCAGGCGATGGTCTTCGAGAACAGCGACGAGAAGGCGGCCGCCGCGGCGGAGTTCCTCTCCTGGTTCCTCGAGCCGGAGCAGGTGCTCTCCTGGTCGGAGACGACCGGCATGCTGCCGGTGACCAACTCGATCGCGACCGGTGACGAGTACCTGAGCTGGGTCGACGAGAACCAGCCGCTGCTGCGCCCCTACGTCGAGCAGATGGCGGTCGCCCACGCGCGGCCCAACACCCCGCTGTACCCGGCGATCTCGCTCGCGTTCGCGAAGGAGATCGAGAAGGCCCTCGCCGGCGAGGTGTCGGTCGACGATGCCCTCGCCAACGCGGAATCGGCGGTCAACGCGGTCATCGCGAAGGGCTGAGCCTTCGTGACGAGCCCCGCTCTCGGCGCCCGCCCCGGCGACCTCGGTCGTCGGGGCGGTGCGCCGCGCCGCCCCGGACGGATCGGGCGCTACCGCACCGAGGACGTGCTGACCGCGGCTCTGTTCCTGCTGCCCGCGTTCGCGGTGCTCGGGGTGTTCGTGCTGTATCCCATCGTCGCCGCCGGTCACATCTCCCTGACCGACTGGAACGGCTTCGACCCCGTCAAGAACTTCGTCGGGTTCGACAACTACGTGGCGCTGGCCGAGAACGGCGAGTTCTGGAACTCGCTGCTCGTGACCGTGGTCTACGCGACCGGGGTGTGCCTGCTGAGCGTCGTGTCGGGTCTCGGGGTCGCGCTGCTGCTCGACGCCCCGATCCGCGGTCGGGGCCTCTACCGCGGCATCTACTTTCTGCCGGCCGTGACCTCGTCGGTGGCGGTCGCGATCGTCTGGCGCTACCTGCTCGATCCCTCCGGCTACGTCAACACCCTTCTCGCCGACCTCGGCATCGAGGGCCCCGACTGGCTGCAGGACCGCTGGCTGGCCCTCGGCGCGCTCACCCTGCTCACGGTGTGGAAGAACGTCGGGTTCAACGCCGTGCTCTACCTCACCGCGCTGCAGGCCCTGCCCGCGAGCGTGTACGAGGCGGCCGCTCTCGACGGCGCCGGCCCGTGGCAGCGGCTGCGCGCGATCACGGTGCCCCTGCTGGCGCCGATGACCTTCTTCGTGCTCGTGCAGGCGCTCATCACGAGCTTCCAGGCCTTCGACCTGGTCTACGTCTTCACCGAGGGCGGGCCGCGCGGCGGCACCGAGGTGCTCGGCATGCTCATGTACCGCGAGGCCTTCCGCCTCGGCGACTTCGGCGGCGGCACCGCGATCGCCTTCGTGACGCTCTTCCTCGTGCTCGGCGTGACCCTCGTCAACTGGCGGGTCAGCGGGGCGGGCAGGTCGGCGCTGCGATGAGACCTCGCCTCCTTGGCCGGCTCGCCCGCCACGCCGTGCTCATCGCGGGCGCCGCGGTCGTCGTCGTGCCCTTCCTGTGGATGTTCACCACCTCGCTCCAGACCCGCGCCGAGACCTACACGAACGACTCGATCCTGCCGACGTCGTGGCACTGGGAGAACTACGTCACCGCGTGGCAGGCGGCGCCGTTCGGGCAGTACTACCTGAACTCGCTCGTGATGGCGACGGGCATCGTCGCGGGGCATCTCGTGCTCGACGCGCTCGCGGCCTACGCCTTCGCGCGCCTGGACTTCCCGCTCAAGCGCGCGCTGTTCACCGTGCTGCTCGCGGCGCTCATGGTGCCGACCTTCGTCACGATCATCCCGGCGTACTCGCTCGTGGCCTCGTTCGGCTGGATCGACAGCTACGCCGGCCTGATCGTGCCGCGCCTCGCGGACGTGTTCGGCATCATCCTGCTGCGGCAGTACTTCTCGACGATCCCGGTCGAGCTGGAGGAGGCGGCGCGCATCGATGGATGCAGCCGGCTGGGCATCTTCTGGCGCATCGTCGTTCCGCTCGCGCGGCCCGCGTTCGCCACGCTCGCGATCTTCAGCTTCCTCTTCGCGTGGAACGACTTCCTCTGGCCGTTGCTCGTGACCAACTCCGACGACCTGCGCACGATCCAGATCGGCCTGTCGGCCTTCGTGGGGCGCTACGGCACCTCGTGGAACTACCTCATGGCCGGCACGCTCACGGCCACCGTGCCGAGCATCGTCGTGTTCATGATCTTCCAGCGCGCCCTCGTGCGCGGCATCGCCATGACCGGGGTGAAGGACTGATGACCGACCCGCAGCACGATCCGATCGCTCACGCGGCGTCGGCCCTCACCACGCCGGACTGGCTCGCGGATGCGGTGTTCTACCAGATCTTCCCGGAGCGCTTCGCCAACGGGGACGCCTCGATCGACCCGCCCGGGGTCGTGCCGTGGGACGCCGAGCCGACGCGCGACAACTTCTTCGGAGGCGACTTCGCCGGGATCACGGCGCACCTCGATCACATCGCCGGGCTCGGCGCGAACGCGATCTACCTGACCCCGATCTTCCAGGCCGACACCAACCACCGCTACGACGCGACCGACTACTTCGCGATCGATCCCCGTCTCGGCGACCTCGAGGCCTTCCGCACCTTCCTCGCCGAGGCGCACGCGCGCGGCATCCGGGTCGTGCTCGACGCGGTCTTCAACCACTGCGGCGAGGGCCATCCGGCCTTCCGCGACGTCATGGCCCACGAGGCGTCCTCGCCCTACGTGAACTGGTTCTCGGTGGAGGGCTTCCCGGTCGTGCAGCACCCGGAGCCCAACTACCGCACCTGCTCGGGCTGCTGGTACCTGCCGAAGTGGAACGCGTACAACCCGGAGGTGCGCGAGCACCACCTGCGGGTCGCGACGCACTGGCTCGCGGAGGGCATCGACGGCTGGCGGCTCGACGTGCCGTACTTCATCAACCACAGCTTCTGGCGGGAGTTCCGCCGGGTGGTGAAGGACGCCGCGCCCGAGGCGTACATCGTGGCGGAGGAGTGGCGCGATCCGCTCGAGTGGCTCGACGGCAGCCTCGCCGACGGCACCATGAACTACACGCTGCGCGACGCGGTGCTCGGCTTCACCGCCGACGGCGCGCGCACGGCGCCGGAAGTCGCGGCCACGATGAACGCGCTCGGCGAGCGACTCCCCGCGCCGGCGCGTCGCGCGATGCTCAACCTGCTCGGCAGCCACGACACCGAGCGGGTGCTGACCCGGCACGGCGGCGATCGGCGGCGGGCGCAGCTCGCCTACGCGCTGCTGTTCGCCGCGGAGGGCGCGCCGATGGTCTACTACGGCGACGAGGTCGGCCTGCTCGGCGACAACGACCCCGGATGCCGCGGCGCGATGCCCTGGGATGAGAGCCGGTGGGACCGCGAGCTGCTCGAGGCCGTCCGCGGCTGGGCCCAGTGGCGCGCCTCCGAGCCGGCCGCGCGGCGGGGCCGCGCCGAGTGGTTCGCCGAGGGCGATGACGTGCTCGGCGTCGTGCGACGGCTGGGGGATCGCGAGGTCGCGGTCGTCGTGAACCGCGGTGCGGAGGCGGCGGTCGCCGACGCGCCGGTGTCCGACGGGCGCGTCGAGGTGCCCGCCGCCGGTAGCGTCGTGCTGGTGAGAGGACGTCAGGGGTGAGAGCGCGGCGCGTGACGATGCAGGACGTCGCCGACGCCGCCCAGGTGTCGAAGACCGCCGTCTCGCTCGCCTTCAACGACTCCTCGCGCCTGTCGGACGCGACGCTGCGCCACATCCTCGACATCGCCTCGGAGCTCGGTTACGCGCAGGATCCGGCCGCGCGCATGCTGCGCACCCGCCGCACCAACAGCCTCGGCCTGCTGCTGCCGCAGCAGCTCGACAAGGTGCTCGAGAACCCGTACTACACGCAGTTCCTGCAGGGCATCGGCCGCACCTGCCACCAGGAGGGCTTCACCCTGCTGCTCGCGCCGCCGCTGCGCGGCTCGATGCTCAAGAGCATCCCCTATGCCGCGGTCGACGGGTTCATCGTGAGCGGGCTCGAGTTCGACCGGGGCGAGGTGAGCGCGCTTCGGCAGCGGGCGATCCCCTTCGTGCTCGTCGACAGCGAACCGCAGGAGGGCGTTCCCTCGGTCGAGATCGACGAGTCCGAGGGGATGCGCGAGGTCGTCGCCCACCTGCTGGATCTCGGCCACCGCCGCATCGGCTTCCTCGCGCTCGAGACCGGGATCGAGGGGGGACCCTCGCAGTGGCACGGCCCGATGAAGCGGCGCATCGAGGGTGCACGGACGGCGCTCGAGACGGCGGGACTCGACCTGGAGTCGGAGGGCATCCGGGTGCTCGAGGTGCCGTGCACGCGCGAGGGGGGTGTCGCGGGGTTCCGCGAGCTGTGGGGTGCGGACGAGCGCCCCACCGCCCTCGTCGCCTTCAGCGACATCATCGCCCTGGGAGCGCTCGACGCGGCCCGCGCCGCCGGGGTGGGCGTGCCCACGCAGCTGTCGATCACGGGGTTCGACGACCTCAGCTCGGCCGCCCTGGCGCGGCCCTCGCTCACCACCGTGCGCCAGCCGATCGAGTCGAAGGGGCGCCTCGCGGCGGAGTTCCTCGTGGAGTCGATCGCCGCGGGCGGCACCTCGCGGCCGCATCAGCAGCAGCTGCACACCACCCTGCTCGTGCGGGAGTCGAGCGGGCCGCCACCTGCGGTCTGAGTCGGCGCGGCGTCGCGTGCGGTGCGCACGAGGCCGAGGCCGCGGCCGCTCCGCGGTCGCGAGACCGCGGGCGCCGGTCAGCCGGCCGGCGTCTCGCTCGTGCCGGTGAGGTGGCCGCGGGCGACGACGTGCCCGAACATCAGGAAGCCGAGCATGCCGGGCGTCGCGTCGTCGGGCAGGTCGAGGGCCGGCACGTCGAGCGCCGAGACCGTGAAGACGTAGCGGTGCGGCCCGTGGCCGGGCGGAGGCCAGGCGCCGCCGTAGTGGGCGGTGCGGGTCTCGTCGGGGAGCATCATCGCCCCGGTCGGGAGCAGGCCGGCCGCCGGGTCGCCGGCGTTCGCCGGCAGCTCGGTCAGATCCGCGGGAAGGCCGTGCACGGCCCAGTGCCACCAGCCGCTGCCGGTCGGGGCGTCGGGGTCGTAGCACGTCACGACGAGGCTCCGCGCCGGGGGTGGGGCGGGGCTCCACGCGAGGGCGGGCGAGCGGTCGGCGCCGCCCGCGCCGCTCGCACGGGCCGTGACGGGCAGCGGATCGCCCTCGCCGAAGTCCGGACTCGTCACCTCGAGAGACGGCACCTCCGGCAGGCGCCAGAACGGGTCATTGCTCATGAGGCGACCCTGGCACGTCGTCGCGCGGCGTGCCGGGTCGCCCGCACCGGATCAGCTGTACGGGAACGGCCCGTACGGGATCGGCGTCGTCGCGCCGACGACGAGCGACGCGACGATCCCGACGATCGCGACGAGCACGAGCGCCGCGCACAGCGCGATCAGCAGCGGCAGGCGCGCGCGGCCGCGTGCGAGCACCGCCACGATCACGACGGCGGCGAGTACCGCGAGGGCGAGCACGCTCGTGACCAGCGCGACGGTGCTGTCGGTGCCGCTCGAGCATCCGCCGAAGGGGGTGCCGTCGGTGCCGACGCCGTCGATGCAGATGCCCCAGGTCGGGCGCAGGACCCAGACGCTCACGACGGTGATCGTCCAGCCCGCCGCGGCGGCGACGATCCAGGGCCACGCGTCGCGGCGCGGCGGTGCGACGGCGGGCGGCTCGCTCGCGGCGGGGGTGTCGGGAACGGGTGCGGGTTCGGTCATGGAAGCCTCCTCATCCCTTCGGACGCACGAGGGGCGCGGAAGGTTGCCCCTCCGCGCCCGATCCGTTCCGGCGCGTGCGCCGTCACGGAGAATCGTGCGATTAGGCGTTGACGCCCGGGATCGACAGGTGCGCGCCGTCGGCCAGCACGAGCCAGGCGACGAGCAGGATGATCGAGACGAGCGTGATCCAGGCGCCGCCGCGGGTATAGGTCGAACCGTTGAAGGCGAGCGCGATCACCAGCAGGATGATCGTCGCCACGGCCAGCAGCGGCGAGCCGAAGGGGACGCCCGACACGAACAGCGAGAGCACGAACAGCGCCGCCGCGATGATGATCAGGATGCCCATCAGGGTGAGCCCGCGACGGGCGCGGTAGATGCCGTCGAAGATCGCGAGCACTCCGCCCGCGAGCCCGATGATGAACGGGAGGGTGATGACGATGCTGAAGGTCACGGTGGTCTCCTTCCGGATGCGGCCGGGGTCTCCGGCCGCCCCACACACTAGCGACGGACAGGTCGCACCCACCAAGCGGCCAGGTGAAGTACAGGCGAAACTCAGGCGCGGGGACCCGCCCCGCGGGCGGTGACGCCCTCGCGCCCCCGTCCTGCACAGCCGCCGGGATCCCGGCGGCGCGCCGGGGGCGATGCCGTAGGGTCGGAGGCGATGTCCGGCGCCGTGCACCTCCCTCTCGACCTGCCCGAACTCGACGTGGCGGTCGCCGGCGGGGCCCGCCTGCGCCGCACGGTGCTGCCGAGCGGGGTGCGCATCCTCTCCGAGGCCGTTCCCGGGGCGCAGAGCGCGACCGCCGGTTTCTGGGTGGCGGTCGGCTCGCGCGACGAGCAGCCGATCACCTACGGCTCCACCCACTTCCTCGAGCACCTGCTGTTCAAGGGCACCGGCGAGCGCAGCGCGCTCGACATCGCCTCCGCGTTCGACGCGGTCGGCGGCGAGCACAACGCGCTCACCGCCAAGGAGCACACCTGCTACTACGCGAAGGTGCGCGACCGCGACCTGCCGCTCGCGGTCGAGATCCTCGCCGACATGTTCACCTCCTCGGTGCTCGACGCGGAGGAGTTCGAGAGCGAGCGCGGCGTGATCCTCGAGGAGCTCGCGATGGCCGACGACGACCCGGCCGACGTGGTCGGCGAGCGGTTCTTCGAGGCGGTCTTCGGCGAGCATCCCCTCGGGCGCCCCATCGGCGGCTACCCGGCGACGATCCAGGCGGTCGGGCGCGACGCGGTGCTCGGCCACTACCGCGAGAACTACCGACCGCAGGATCTCGTCGTCACCGTCGCGGGCGCGGTCGACCACGACGCCCTGGTCGCGCTCGTCGAGAGCGCGCTCGCGCGCGCCGGGTGGGATCCGCGGGCCGACGGCGCGCCGGTGCCGCGCCGCGACGCCGCGGCGCCGTTGCTCGCCGCCGGCTCCTCGCCGCGCGTCGTCGAGCGCCCCAACGAGCAGGTCGCGCTCATGCTGGGCGTGCCGGCGCTGCGGGCCGGCGACGAGCGCCGCGCGACCCTCTCGGTGCTCAACTCGGTGCTCGGCGGCGGCATGTCCTCCCGGCTGTTCCAGGAGGTGCGCGAGAAGCGCGGCCTCGCCTACTCGGTCTACTCCTTCGCCTCCGCCTACTCCGATGCCGGCCTGATGGGCCTGTCGGCGGGGTGCTCGCCGCGCAACGCGGGCCGGGTCGCCGAGCTCATGTGGAGCGAGTTCCTCCGCCTCGCCGACGGCGGGATCACCCCCGACGAGCTCGCGCGTGCGCAGGGCCAGCTGGGCGGGGCCTCGGCCCTCGCCCTCGAGGACTCCGACGCGCGCATGTCGCGACTCGGCCGGGCCGAGCTGACGCTCGGCGAGTTCGTGGATCTCGACGAGACCGTCGCGCGGGTCGGTGCGGTGACGGTCGAGCACGTCACGGCACTCGCGCACGAGCTCGTCGCGGGTCCGCTCTCGGTCGCCGCGGTGGGGGCCGTCGACGCCGCGGATCTCGGCGGCCTCGGAGGGGCGGCGGCGGCCTGATGTCGCGCTACCTGTACCTGGTGCGCCACGGTGAGCAGTCGGGCGCCGATCAGGGCGTGCCCGACGGTCCGCTCAGCGAGCGGGGGCTCGCCCAGGCGGCGGCGGTCGCCGACCGGCTCGCCGGCGTGCCGTTCGACGGGGCGTGGTGCTCGCCGATGCAGCGCGCCCTCGACACCGCGGCGGTGTTCATGGAGCGTCGGCCCGACCTCGTCGTCGAGCCCTCGATGCTGCTCATGGACTGCTTCCCGTCCGGGCCGGGCCCCGACACCCCGGAGGCTTTCGACGCGTTCTTCCACGGCATCACGCCCGAGGAGATCGCCGCGGGCGAGGCGCAGATGGCCGACGCGCGCGCCGAGTGGATCCGCCCCGCCCTCGACGACCGCCACGAGCTGCTCATCACCCACAACTTCGTGATCGGCGAGTTCGTGCGCGAGACCTTCGGCGCCGCCGCGTGGCGCTGGCTCGGTCTCAACCAGGCCAACGCGGGGCTCACGATCATCCGGGTGCGGTCGCGCAAGCCGCCCGTGCTCATCTGCCACAACGACCTCGGGCACCTGCCGCCCGCGCTGCGCACCGGCATGCCGGTCGAGCAGCCGTACTGAGCGCGACTCCGCGCACAGCCCTTCCGGGTCGACGTCAGGGCCGCGCCGGCGTCGTTCAGACTTGCGTACGGGCTGCGCGTGCCGAACTCCGTACCGGGCGGAGGTTCACGACGCCCACGTGCGCGAAGGCGCCCGTGGTGAAGAGTTGCGCTCGGCACGCGGCTCATCCGGGCGCCGGGAGTGCCGAGCGCGTCCGGAGTCGGCGGCGGACTCGAGTGCTATTGCTCGGGCGAGCGCAGGCCGCAGGTGTCCGGGAAGGCCATCGCGCGCCGCACGGCCTCCGCGTCATCGACTGTGCCCGGTACCAGCGTTTTCGCGAACCAGTGGGTCGCGTTCGGGTTCGCGTTGTACGGCATGGTCGCGCGATACCCGGCGGCGCGGTACAGGCGCTGCGCCGCCGCGAGCGACTCGTGGGTGTCGAGCACGGCTTCGCGCGCCCCGAGTCCGACGGCGCGTCGTTCGAGTTCGGCGAGCAGGGCGCGCCCGGCGCCGGTTCTGCGGGAGTCGGGGCGGATCCAGAGGTGCTTGATCTCGCCGCGCGGGGCACCCGTGTCGGCCGAGCCGTCACCCGGCCTGGGCTCGGCGGGCAGCATCCGCACGCCGCCGCACCCGACGTCCCGGCCGTCGACCGAGGCGATCAGAAAGACGCCGTGCGGCGGCGCGAACGTGCTCGGATCGGGGGTCGCCGGCGCATAGGAGCGGCCGAGCGCCGCGAAGCCGGCGGTGCGGAACGCGACGTACTCCGCGAGCAACTCCGTCGCCTCCGGGTCGGCGGGGGAGGCGGCGCGGAACGCGAGGGGCACGCCGCCACGCTAGCCCCGCGGCGAAGCGGCCGCGTCGCGGGGCCGCGGCCCGGCTCCGCTCCGGGTCGCGGCTGTGCCACCGCTGTGCGGCTGCGCCCCTCCGCGTCGCCGCCGTGTCCCCGGCGTCGCGGCCGTGCACCGCATCGCGCCCCCGCCCGGCTAAGCCCGGCCCGCCTCAACCCCCGCACCTGCCCCCGCGATCGGTCGCGCGCCGACGCGCTGGCTAGGCTGGGCGCATGGTCCGCTCGGTCGCCGTCGTCGGGGCGTCGGGGCGTCTCGGTCGGCTCGCGACGCGGCTCATCGAGGAGGCCGACGACCTCGCGGTGCACGCGCAGCTCGGCTCGCGCGATCCGATCGACGCGATCGCCGGGGCCGACGCGGTGCTCGACGTCACACTGCCGCAGGTGTCGCCCGGCATCGTCGACGCGGCGCTCGAGCGGGGGATCCCGGTGGTCGTGGGCACCTCGGGGTGGACCGCCGACCGGCTCGCGACCCTCGCGAAGAAGCTCGAGGCCCGGCCCGAGCTCGGGGTGATCGTCGCGCCCAACTTCTCGCTGGGATCCGTGCTCGCCACCGCGCTCGCGACCCTCGCCGCCCCGCACTTCGACTCGATCGAGATCGTCGAGGCGCACCACGGCGGCAAGTCGGACTCGCCCTCGGGCACCGCGATCCGCACCGCGGAGGCGATCGCCGAGGCGCGCGGCGAGGTCGGCCCGGTCGCCGCCCCGCATCACGATCAGCGCGCGCGCGGCCAGCTCGTCGGCAGCGTTCCCGTGCACAGCCTGCGCATGGCCGGCGTGCTCGCCGAGCAGACCGTCGTCTTCGGCGGCACCGGCGAGACGGTGCGGATCACGCACCAGACCGTCTCCGACGCGTCGTACGAGGCGGGCATCCTCCTCGCTCTCCGCGCGCTGCCCGACCTCCGCGGCCTCACGGTCGGTCTCGGCCCGCTGCTGGGGCTGCCGACCCCGTCCGGCGCCCGCGCGACGCCTTCCGAGGATCCGACCCCGGCGACGGACCCGTCATGAGCGTGCGGATCGGCGTCGTCGTCATGGCGGCGCTCCTCGCCCTCTACCTGATCTTCGCGCTGCAGTACGGCGTGCGGCTGATCGCGATCGGCTCGCCCGTCGCGATCGCGATCGGTGCGGCGCTGCTCGTGTTCCCGCTGCTCGGCGCCGGGGCGCTCGCTGCGGAGCTCGCCTTCGGGCTGCGCAGCGAGCGTCTCGCGCGCCGGCTCGAGGCCGAGGGCGGCATGCCCACCGAGGAGCTGCCGGCGCGCGCGAGCGGTCGCGTCGAGCGGGCCGCGGCCGATGCCGCATTCCCGCGCTACGCGGCCGCGGTCGAGAGCAGCCCCGAGGATTGGCGCGCCCGGTATCGTCTCGCGCTCGCCTATGACGCGGCCGGCGACCGCCGTCGCGCGCGCCGTGAGGTGCGCACGGCGCTGCGGCTCGAGTCGGCCGAGCGGCACGCGGCGGCCTGAGGGGGTCGCTATCGCAGGGCCGCCGCGAGGGCGCCCTCGAGATCCGCCTTCGTCCACGCGAACCCGTCGGCCTGCAGCCGGGTGGGGTGCACGTCGAGGTCGTCGAGCAGCAGGCGCTGCCCGGCCTCGCCCATGAGCAGCCGGATCACCCACTCCGGCAGCCAGAACAGGTGCGGCCGGTGCAGCACGCGGGCCGCGGCGCGCGTGATCTCGACGCTCGAGTTCGAGTTCGGCGCGGCCAGATTGACCGGTCCGTCGAGCTCGGACTCGAGCAGCAGGTGCACGAGCGCGCGCACCTCGTCGTCGAGTGCGATCCAGCTCCAGCGCTGCCGGCCCGACCCGAGCCGCGAGCCGAGCCCGAGCTTCGTGACGAGCCGGATCGGCGCGAGCGCCCCGCCCGAGGGCGCGAAGACGACGCCGTTGCGCGCCAGCACCACGCGGGTGCCGGCGGGTGCGGTGCGCGCTTCGGCCTCCCACGCGGCGACGAGCTTCGGGAAGAAGCCCTCGCCGGCGGGGGAGTCCTCGTCGAGGCTCTCGCCCGGCCGATCGCCGTAGAACCCGATCGCGGAGGCGCTCAGCAGCACGCGCGGCGGCGTGCCGCCCGCCTCGGCCACGGCCTCCATCGCGCGGGTGAGGGTCGAGGTCGCGTCGAGGCGCGAGTCCACGAGGGTGCGCTTGTACGCGCGGGTCCACGGGATGCGCCCGACGCTCGCGCCCGACAGGTTGACGATCGCGTCGACGCCCTCGAGCGCGGCGGGGTCGAGGCGGTGGGCGGCGGGATCCCACGCGACCTCCTCGGCGGAGCGCGCCGGGCGCCGCACGAGCCGCCGCACGGCGACGCCGCGCTCTTCGAGGGCGGGCGCGAGGGCCGTGCCGATCGTGCCGGAGGCACCCGCGATGAGGACGGTGTTCAGGCCAGCCCCGCCTCGAGCGTGATCGCGATGCCGGCGAGCGCCTTCGAGACCGGGCAGTTCGCCTTCGCGTCCTCGGCGAGGCGCTGGAACTCGGCCTCGTCGATCCCCGGGATCTTCGCGCTCACCAGCAGGTGGCTGCCGGTGATGCCCTCGCCGGGCTGGAAGGTCACGGCGGCGGTCACCTGCAGGCTCTCGGGCACGTGCCCAGCCTGGCTGAGCGCGTTGGAGAACGCCATCGAGTAGCAGGCCGAGTGGGCCGCACCGAGCAGCTCCTCGGGGTTGGTCTGACCCGACACGCCCTCGCTGCGCGCCTGCCAGGTGACGGGGAACTCGGCCGCGTCGGACGAGTCGAGGGAGGTCGTGCCGTTGCCCTCCAGGAGGGATCCGAACCAGAGCGTCGTCGCTTCACTCGTGAGAGCCATGACCCGACCCTACGGGCCGCCCCCGCCGAGCGCATCGTTCCGCGCGAGCTCGCGCGTGATCGACGCCGTTCAGGTGGCGGGGGTGCGGCGCAGGCGCACCAGCTGCACGTAGAGCAGGCAGCCGAGGCAGACGTCGAACGCGGCGTTGAGGAAGGCCGCGACGAAGGCCGCGGCCGCCGCGATCGGCAGCGCGAGCGGCACCCCCACGAGGAACAGCAGGATGCCGACGGCGGACACGAGCAGCCCGACCCCCTGCGCGAAGGTCGGCGGGCGCGGATCCTCGAGCTCCTCGGGCGGGGCGAGCCGCGGGCGGACGAGCGCGCGGAACACGGCGCCGTAGGGGTGGCGCGCGATCCCCGCCGTCGCCCCCCAGAGGAACACGAGCGCCTGCGCGGCGAACAGCGCGAACGCCGGCCAGGTCGCTCCGAGCAGCGCGAGCGCGATCACCACGAGCTGGATCACCGCGGTGATCCCGGCGCCGAAGCGCGGCCCGCGCGGGTCGATGCCCGCCGGCCGGGTCGAGGTCGCCGGTGTCGTCGAGGTCGAGGTCGGGGACGCGGGGGAGGCGGTCATGCGGAGGCTCCGATCGGGGTCGTGGCGACGGACGGCGCGGGAGCCGACTCGAGCAGGCGGGCGACCTCGGCCGCGATCGCGTCGCGACGCACCGCGCCGCCGATGCGGCCACGTACGGCGCCGTCGCGATCCACGAGCAGGGTCGTCGGGGTTTGCAGGATCCGGTGCTCGCGGACCAGCTCGGGGCGCTCGGCGATGTCGACCTCGACGTGGCGCACCCGCGCCGGGTCGCCCGCGGCGAGGTCACCCAGCACGCGCGCGGTCGCGCGGCACGGGGCGCAGAACTCGCTCGAGAACTGCAGCAGGGTCAGCTCGGCGCGCTCGGCGTGCGCGAGGTCGCCGTGGGCGTGCTCGGCGGTGCCGCGGCCGACCCGGACGCGCCCCGTCCCGCGGCGCGTGAGCGCGCCGACGCACGTGCTGGCGACCACGAGGCCGACGAGCACGAGGAGGACGGTGACCGGATCCATGCGCTCACGGTACGGCGGGCGTTCGGCAGGATCGCTCCGTGTTACGCCGGAGGTCCGAGTGTTACGACCGCCGGGCCGGTGACGCGCGACTAGCCTGACGTCGTGACCTCGCCGACGGCCCCGAGCTCCTCGATCGTCTCGTCCGCGTACGAGGACCTCCTGCGCGAGACCCTGCGCGACGGCGTGCACAAGGACGATCGCACCGGAACCGGCACCCGCAGCGTGTTCGGTCGGCAGTTGCGTTTCGATCTCGCGGCAGGGTTCCCGCTCGTGACGACGAAGCGCGTGCACTGGCGCTCGGTCGCGCTCGAGCTGCTGTGGTTCCTGCGCGGCGACTCGAACGTGCGCTGGCTGCAGGAGCGCGGCGTCACCATCTGGGACGAGTGGGCCGACGAGGCGGGCGAGCTCGGCCCGATCTACGGCGTGCAGTGGCGCTCGTGGCCGACACCCTCGGGCGAGGTGATCGACCAGATCTCGGAGGTCGTCGAGCAGATCCGGGTGAACCCCGACTCGCGCCGCCTGATCGTCTCCGCGTGGAATCCGGCCGACATCCCGCGGATGGCGCTCGCCCCGTGCCACGCGCTGTTCCAGTTCTACGTCGCCGACGGCAGGCTCTCGTGCCAGCTCTACCAGCGCAGCGCCGACCTGTTCCTCGGGGTGCCGTTCAACATCGCGAGCTACGCGCTGCTGACCCACATGGTCGCCCAGCAGGCCGACCTCGAGGTCGGCGACTTCGTCTGGACCGGCGGCGACTGCCACATCTACGACAACCACGTCGAGCAGGTCGAGCTGCAGCTCACGCGGGATCCCTTCCCGTTCCCGCGCCTGGAGATCGTGCGCCGCCCCGCGTCGATCCTCGACTACGACCTCGACGACTTCGCGCTGCACGACTACCAGCACCACCCCGGCATCCGGGCCGCGGTCGCGGTCTGAGGCGGCGGCGATGACCGCCTCCTCCCTCGGCCTCATCTGGGCGCAGGCGCGCGGTGGCGCGATCGGACGCGACGGCGTGATGCCGTGGCATCTGCCGGAGGATCTCGCGCACTTCAAGCGGGTGACCCTGGGCCATCCCGTGGTCATGGGCCGCCGCACCTGGGATTCGATCGAGCCGCGCTTCCGCCCGCTCACCGGCCGCCGCAACATCGTCGTCACGCGCGACGAGGCCTGGTCGGCCGAGGGCGCCGAGGTGGCCCACTCGGTGGGTGCGGCGCTCGCGCTCGCCGGCGACGGCGAGGTCTGGGTCGCCGGCGGCGGGCAGCTCTACGCCGCCACGATCGCCCTCGCGGATCGTCTCGAGGTGACGGAGGTCGACCTCGCGATCCCCGACGCCGACACCTTCGCGCCCGCGATCGGTCCCGAGTGGGTGCTGGCCGACATCGACCCGGCGGACGGATTCCACGAGTCCCGCAGCGGCGCCGCGTTCCGCTTCCTAGGCTACCGCCGCGCACCCCGCTGAGCTCAGCCCGCGGGGGGCGGCCCGGTGCGAACCGGCGCGGCGCGGAAGCACGAGACCGAGTACGGGAAGTCCTGCGTCATCACGTAGTGGTACGTCGTCACGGTCGTGCCGTCGAGTTCGATCTCGCTCACGATCCCGTGGCACGCGTCGAGGTCGGCGGTGATGAGCACGTTGCCGGGCCCGACCGTCGGCCCGGTGATCGGGAACCCGTCGAGCGCGTAGCCGATGACGGTGTCGACCCCGACGGCTCCGATGCAGCTCGAGAGCGTGTGGTAGTGGTACTCGCCGTGCTCCTGGGGATGCCCCTCGCAGTCGTCCTGCACCTCCCAGGCGCCCGCGTCCCGCCCGCCCGCGTCGAAGGCGTTGAACAGCGCGACGCCGGTCAGCATGACCCCGGCCTCGCCGCCCATGCACTGCGGGTCGCCGTACTCGGGATCGGCGGTCAGCCGGTAGGTGAGGTCCTGTTCCGCGATCGAGTTCGGGTTCGCGTCGTAGGCATGGGCGGGGTCGTCGGCCGCGATCGGGAACTCCCCGGTCGCGTGGTCGGGCAGGTCGTTGGTGGAGACGGTGCGGATCCCGTCGGCCACGGTGACCGACATCCGCGGCTCCCAGTCGACCCGGCCCTCGACGTGCACCTTGAGGTTCAGGTCGTACTCGGTGTCGCCGTTGACGAACCACGGGCCGCGGGTCTGCGCTCCGGCACGGTCGTCGGGCACGAACACGTCGCGGCACAGGTAGACCGTGCCGACGGCGGGGTCGCTCAGCGACCAGTGCTCGTCGCCCACCGGGAGGATCCCGTCGGCGTACCGCTCGCCGTAGTCGTGGCTCGGATCGAGCACGAGAGCCCCGTCGAGCGCCGTCGCGGCGGAGCTCGGCGCGGTCGCCGTTGTGCTCGGCGGAGCGCTGTCGTCGGGTGTCGTCGCGGCGCATCCCGCGAGCGCGACTGCGGCCGCAACCACAAGGGCGCCTCGACGCACGGACCGCCCGATCATGACCCCGAAGCCTAGGGCCCGTTCCCCGCTGCGGCGGGAGGCGCCGCGCAGCGGGAGGCTCTGCGCCCGCCAAGAGGGTCCGCAGCGCGCGATCGCCGATCTCGCGTCCTCGGGTCTCATCCGTCCTCGGCGGCCGGTTGAGCGCTCCCGATCTCCGACCAGGCGCGGGACTCGTCACGTGCACTCACCGTTCGCAGGTCAGACCGCAGGAGCAGGGGATCAGCCAGAAGCTCCTGCGTTCTGACCTGCGAACCGTGAGTGCCGGCGCGAAGGTGGCTGTCGCGTCCCCGTCGCAGCGTCCGCCGCGGGGCGACCCCCGTCCGCGGCGACCTCTCCTCCGCAAGGGGGCGGCTCGCGATCGGGCGACCGAGTCGGGGCCGGGCGGGGCGTGGTCGTCGGGGAGGGCGCAGGTTGGTCGGGTGTTCGACGAGTCGGTGCCGACGCGGGAGCCCCGCTCCCGCGTCGAGCGGGTGCTGCGCGAGCTCGGCGGAGTCGCGCCGCGCGCCGTGCTCCGGGAGGCCGGGATCACCGACGACGAGATCCGGATCGCCGCCTACTACGACCGCATCGGCGCGATCGCGCGGGGGTGGTGGGCGGTCGCGGGCGCGGATCCGCGGTTGGTCGCCGCCCGCCGCGCGGGTGGGCGCCTCGCGTGCGTCAGCGCGCTCGCCTTCCACGGGCTCGGCGACGACCCCCACCTACTGCACGTCGAAGTACCTCGCAATCGGGGACGCCTCCCGCCGGCCCCGCCCGGCGTCATACGGCACTGGAGCGGGGCGCCGACCCGCGGGAGCCTCGCCGCGGGAGCGGCACTCGGCGTCGTGCCGGTCGGAGTGGCCCGCCGCCAGGCCGCGCGGTGCACGCACGACGCAGACGCCCCCGCCGCGCCGCCCGCGGCACGGCCCGATAGCCTGGAGCACGTGTCGACGATCGAGAACCCCTTCGGGCAGGTGCTCGTCGCGCTCGTGACCCCGTTCACGGCCGACGGCGAGGTGCACTGGGGCGACGTCGAGAAGCACATCGATTCCCTCGTCTCGCAGGGCGTCGACGGCATCGTCGTCACGGGCACCACCGGCGAGACCAGCACCCTCACCGACCCCGAGAAGGTGCGTCTCGTCGAGGTCGCCAAGGAGGTCTCCGGCGGCCGGGCGAAGGTCATCACCGGCGGTGGCTCCAACGAGACCGCCCACGCGATCGAGCTCTACCGCAAGAGCGAGGCGGCCGGCGCCGACGGCATCATGATCGTCACGCCGTACTACAACCGGCCCACGCAGGCGGGCGTGCTCACCCACTTCCGCATGATCGCCGACGCGACCGACCTGCCGGTGATCCTCTACGACATCCCGGGTCGCACGGGGGTGCCGATCCGCTACGAGACGCTGCTGCGCGCCGCGAAGCACCCCAACATCCGCGCCGTCAAAGACGCCAAGGGCGACCTCAGCGAGGTCAGCCGCGTGATGAACCAGACCGACCTGCTCTACTTCGCGGGTGACGACGCCAACGCCCTGCCGACGCTCGCGATCGGCGGCGTCGGCCTCATCGGCGTGACCGCCAACATCGCCCCGCAGCCGTACCGCACGATGGTGGATGCGGTCAACGCCAACGACCTCGCCACCGCGACCGCCGCGCACCGGGCCCTCGAACCGCTCGTCCGGGCGACCATGACCCACGTGCCCGGCACCGTGGCGGCCAAGTACATCCTCCACGGGCTCGGCCGCATCTCGAGCCCGCGCGTGCGCCTGCCGCTCGTCGGCCCCGAGGAGTCGGAGGCCGCGCTCATCGAAGACGAGATCGCCCTCGTCGGCGCCGGTGCCAAGCAACCCATCCCCGGCGTCGACTTCGCCAACTTCCGCCCCGACCGCAACGCCGCCGCCGGCGGCGCGCTGCCCAAGGTCGCCGGCACCACGCGCTGAAAGGCCTCATGCCCACCGACGTCCGCGAACCCCGCCGGCTCGCGCCCGGCACCCTCCGCGTCCTCCCGATCGGCGGGCTCGGCGAGATCGGGCGCAACATGACGCTCTACGAGATCGACGGGCACCTGCTCGTCGTCGACGTCGGCGTGCTGTTCCCCGAGGAGAACCAGCCCGGCGTCGACCTGATCCTCCCCGACTTCTCGCCGCTGCGGGATCGGCTCGACCAGGTCGAGGCGATCGTGCTCACCCACGGGCACGAGGACCACATCGGCGCGGTGCCGTACCTGCTGAAGCTCCGCGCCGACATCCCGGTGATCGGCAGCCGCCTCACTCTCGCGCTCGTGCAGGCCAAGCTCAAGGAGCACCGCCTCACCGCCGTCACCCGCGAGGTGAAGGAGGGCGACCGGCACGCGGTCGGGCCCTTCGATCTCGAGTTCCTCGCCGTCAACCACTCCATCCCGGATGCGCTCGCGACCGTGATCCGCACGAGCGCGGGCACCGTGCTGCACACCGGCGACTTCAAGATGGACCAGCTGCCGCTCGACGGCCGCATCACCGACCTGCGCGGCTTCGCGCGGGTGGGGGAGGAGGGCGTCGACCTCTTCCTGCCCGACTCGACCAACGCCGACGTGCCGGGCTTCACCGCGCTCGAGCGCGACATCGGCCCCGTGCTCGAGGGCGTCATCGCCCGCTCGCGCAAGCGCGTCGTCGTGGCGAGCTTCTCGAGCCACGTGCACCGCGTGCAGCAGGTGCTCGACGCGGCCGCCGCCAACGGGCGCGTGGTCGCGCTCGTCGGGCGCTCGATGGTACGCAACATGACGATCGCCGCCGACCTCGGCTACCTCGACGTGCCCGCCGGGGTGCTCGTCGACCTCGGCGAGGCGCTCGAACTGCCCGACGACCGGGTGGTGTTCATGTCCACCGGGTCGCAGGGCGAGCCGATGGCGGTGCTGTCGCGCATGGCGAGCCAGGATCACCGCATCGAGGTCGGCGAGGGCGACACCGTGATCCTCGCCTCGAGCCTCATCCCGGGCAACGAGAACGCCGTCTACCGGGTCATCAACGGGCTCATGAAGCTCGGCGCGAACGTCGTGCACAAGGGCAGCGCTCGGGTGCACGTCTCCGGGCACGCGAGCGCGGGCGAGCTGCTCTACTGCTACAACATCCTGCGGCCGCGCAACGTGCTGCCGGTGCACGGCGAGACCCGCCACCTGGTCGCGAACGCGGCGATCGCGCAGAGCACGGGCGTCGCGGCCGAGCGCACCTTCGTGGGCGAGAACGGCATCGTCGTCGACCTGCGCGACGGCGAGGCGGAGGTCGTCGGCCAGCTCGACCTCGGCTTCGTCTACGTCGACGGCTCGAGCGTCGGCGAGATCACCGACGCCGACCTCAAGGACCGCCGCATTCTCGCCGAGGAGGGCTTCATCTCGATCTTCGTCGCGATCGACTCGCAGACCGGACGGGTGATCGTCGGGCCCGAGATCCAGGCGCGCGGATTCGCGGAGGACGAGGCGGTGTTCGACACCGTCAAACCGAAGATCGTCGCCGCGCTCGCCGAGGCCGCCGCGAACGGCACCCGCGACCAGCACCAGTTCAGCCAGGTGGTGCGCCGTACGGTCGGCCGCTGGGTCAACACCCAGCACCGCCGCCGCCCGATGATCGTGCCGGTCGTGATCGAGGCGTAAGCCTCGATCAGATGTGAGGCGGAGTATCTGAGGCGTAAGCCTCGATCAGATGTGAGGCGGAGTATCTGAGGCGTAAGCCTCGATCAGATGTGAGGCGGGGGATCGAGGCCGAGACCTCGATCAACGGGGACACGCCCCGCGCCTGCGCTCCCCGCGGCCCGGCCCCGCTTACCGTGAAGCATGGCCACCAGCACCCGGTCGTCGAACGCGCGTGCCCGCGGGGCCTCGTCGCGCTCCGGATCGGGCCGCGGCACGAGCCGCACGCAGGCGCAGACGAAGAAGCTGCCCGCCTCACGCTCGCGCGGCCGCCAGCGGGTCGACGAGCCCGGCGTCGGCTCGAGCGTCTGGATGGGCGCCGCCCACGCCGTCGGCGGCGCGGCCCGGCTGTTCGGCAAGGAGACCCTCGCGCCCGAGGAGCGGCGAGACGGGGTGCCGTTCCTGCTCGTGCTGCTGGCGATCGTCGGCGCGGTCGTGGAGTGGTTCAACCCGAACTCCGACGTCGCCATCGCCCTCGACGCCTACACCTTCGGCGGCCTGCTCGGGCGGGTCGCGTTCGCCCTGCCGGTCATCATGGTGGTCGTCGCGGTGTGGCTGTTCCGGCATCCCTCGAGCGTCCACGACAACGGGCGGATCGGCATCGGCTTCGGCGTGCTGCTCGCCTCGGTCGCCTCGATCTGCCACGTCGCGGGGGGAAGCCCCGCGTTCTCCGACGGGGCGGTCGCGCTCGCTCGGGCCGGCGGGATCCTCGGCCTGTTCTTCACCTGGCCGTTCGTGCAGATCGGCGCCCCCTGGCTCGCGATGCTGTTCGCGATCGCCGCGCTCGCGCTCTCGGTGCTGATCATCGCGAAGACCCCGCCGAACCGCATCGGCCGCCGGCTGCACGAGGGCTACGCCTACCTGTTCGGCGCCGAGCTGCCCGAGCCGCGCGAGAAGACCCGGCGCGGTGCCCCGGCGGATGCGGCGGGCGACACCGCCGGATTCGACGGCCTCACCGAGCTGGGCCTCGACCTCGACGACCCGGAGTCGATGCCGTGGTGGCGCCGCCCGCGCAAGAGCCGCGGCGAGAAGGCCTTCGACAGTGTCATCGCGAGCGAGCAGGCGACCGAGGTCGTCGAGCAGGGCGCCGGCCACGCCGAGGCCTCCGCGCCGGCCCTCGGCGGCGACTGGAGCATCGACCTGCTCGACGAGCTCGAGAAGGCCGAGACGGCCGTGCAGCGCTTCACGGGCGAGCAGCCCGCCCTCGGCGGATCCGACGACGCCCCCGGCGGCCGCGGCGCCGACTCGCACTTCGCCGAGCTGCTGCCCACGACGCCCGACGCCGCGCCCCGCGACGACCCGGAGCGGGCGGCGCCGACCCCGGCGCGCTCGACGCCGCGCCGCCCGTACCGCCTCCCGCCGGCCTCGGTGCTGGGGGCCGGCACGCCCCCGAAGGCGCGCACCAGCGCGAACGACGAGATCATCGCCGCGATCACGGGCGTGCTGCAGCAGTTCCAGGTCGACGCGAAGGTCACCGGCTTCAGCCGCGGCCCGAGTGTGACGCGCTACGAGATCGAGCTCGGCACCGGCGTCAAGGTCGAGCGGGTCACGGCGCTCGCGAAGAACCTCTCCTACGCGGTCGCGTCGAATGAGGTGCAGATCCTGTCGCCGATCCCCGGCAAGAGCGCGATCGGCGTCGAGATCCCCAACCGCGACCGCGAGATCGTGAGCCTCGGCGACGTGCTGCGCTCCGGTCCGGCCTCGAAGAGCCAGCACCCGCTGACGATCGGGCTCGGCAAAGACGTCGAGGGCGGGTTCGTGGTCGCGAACCTCGCCAAGATGCCGCACCTGCTCGTGGCGGGGGCCACCGGATCCGGCAAGTCGAGCTTCATCAACTCGATGATCACGAGCGTGCTCATGCGGGCGAAGCCCGCCGAGGTGCGCATGGTGCTCGTCGACCCCAAGCGGGTCGAGCTGGCCGCCTACCAGGGCGTGCCGCACCTCATCACGCCCATCATCACGAACCCGAAGAAGGCGGCCGAGGCGCTGCAGTGGGTCGTGAAGGAGATGGACATGCGCTACGACGACCTCGCGTCGTTCGGGTTCCGCCATGTCGACGACTTCAACCGCGCGGTGCTGGCGAACGAGATCCAACTGCCCGAGGGCTCGCAGCGCGTGCTGCAGCCCTACCCCTACCTGCTCGTCGTCGTCGACGAGCTCGCCGACCTCATGATGGTCGCCCCGCGCGACGTCGAGGACTCCGTCGTGCGCATCACGCAGCTGGCGCGCGCCGCCGGCATCCACCTCGTGCTCGCGACCCAGCGGCCGAGCGTCGACGTCGTCACGGGGCTCATCAAGGCGAACGTGCCCAGCCGGCTCGGCTTCGCGGTGAGCTCGATGACCGACTCGCGCGTGATCCTCGACCAGCCGGGGGCGGAGAAGCTCATCGGCCAGGGCGACGGGCTCTTCCTGCCGATGGGCGCGTCGAAGGCGATCCGGGTGCAGGGCGCCTGGGTGCAGGAGGACGAGATCGCGGCGGTCGTCAAGCACGTGACCGAGCAGGCGCGGCCGGAGTACCGCGACGACGTCGCCCAGGTGGCCGAGAAGCGCGAGATCGACGCCGACATCGGCGACGACCTCGAGCTGCTGCTGCAGGCCGCCGAGCTCGTCGTGAACACCCAGTTCGGCTCGACCTCGATGCTGCAGCGCAAGCTGCGGGTCGGCTTCGCCAAGGCGGGCCGGCTCATGGACCTGCTCGAGAGCCGCGAGATCGTCGGCCCCTCGGAGGGCTCGAAGGCGCGCGACGTGCTCGTGACCGCCGAGCAGCTGCCCGAGGTGCTCGCGCGGCTGCGCGGTGAGGACGGGCCTGGGGGCACGGGCGGCGGGGGAGCGGGCGCCGGCGGCGGCGCGGCCGGCTCGGGGGGCGCCTCGGCGGCGCCCGCGGGCGGCTACCCTGAGGTCGAGGCGGACTCGTCCGAGGACGCCTGGCAGCTGACCGGCAGGGACTGACGCCATGAGCCTCTCCGAGCCCGCGGGCGGGACGCCCGCCCGTGCGGGCCGCGCGGAGCGCAAGGCGGCGCGCGACGCCGACCCCGAGGGCGCTCACCGCGACAACCCGATGCGCGGCCGCATCGTCAGCACCGGCGACACCCCGGCCTCGTGGGGCAACCTCGCGAACCTCATCACCCTCGCGCGCATCCTGCTCGCGCCGACCTTCGTCGTGCTGCTGCTCGTCTACGGCCCCATCGTCGACGGCCGCGTCGACCCGCTGCGCTACCTCGCCGGGGCGATCTTCGTGTTCGCGATCGCGACCGACTTCGTCGACGGGCTGCTGGCCCGGCGCCGCAACCTCGTCACCGACGTCGGCAAGATCCTCGATCCGATCGCCGACAAGGTGCTCGTCGGCGGCGCTGCGGTCGGGCTCTCCCTGCTGGGCGAGCTGCCCTGGTGGGTGACGATCGTGATCCTCGTGCGCGAGGTGGGCATCACCGTCTGGCGGTTCCTCGCGCTGCGCGACCGGGTGATCCCCGCCGGGTTCCTCGGCAAGGTGAAGACCTGGGCACAGGCGATCGCGCTCGCCTTCGCGCTCATCCCGCTCTGGCCGCTGCTGGGCGCGGACTGGCGCCCCGCGAACGACGTCGTCGACACCGTGCTGATGGCCGCCGCCGTCGCCCTCACCGTCGTGAGCGGCGTCGAGTACCTCTGGAACGCCTGGCGCGCCGGACGCGCGGCGCGCTCGGCCGCCTGAGGCCCTCGGCACGAAGGCCCCCATGGCGATGTCCGCTTCGAACGGCCCCGGACGGGAGGCCGCCGAGCTCGTCGACGCCTTGCGGGCGCGGGGTGCGACCCTCGCCGTCGCCGAGTCCCTGACCGGCGGTCTGCTCGCCGCGACGATCGTCGACGTGCCCGGCGCCTCGGCCGTCTTCCGCGGCGGCGTGGTCGCCTACGCGACCGAGCTCAAGCACCGGCTGCTGGGCGTCGACGCGGCGCTCCTGGCCGAGCGCGGCCCGGTGGATCCCGAGGTCGCCGCCGCCATGGCCGCCGGCGTGCGCGCGCGGCTGGGCCCCGACGCGAGCCCGGCCACGCTGGGGCTCGCGACCACCGGGGTCGCGGGGCCGGATCCGCAGGACGGTCACGCGCCGGGCGAGGTCTGGATCGGCGTCGCGACCGCCGCGGGCGCCGTCGCCCACCGGCTCGACGCGGCCGGCGATCGGGCGGCGATCCGTCGCGCGGCGGTCTCCGAATGCCTTCGCAGAGGGCTCGACGCCCTCGCGGAATAGCGGCGGTTTCGATCACGTTACAGATGGCGTCGCCTTCCAGACTTCCCCGCACTCGGGGGATTAGGGTGGCGGCATCGATCGCGATATCGTGACCGTCCCGACCCGCGAGGGTCGGAAGGCCCCCCGGCCCGCCGGGAGCCGACGAGGAGAGGAGGACGCCATGGTTCTGGTCCGACAGGAGATCGGCGACGTCCTCCGCGACTTCCGCCTCCAGAAGGCCCTGACGCTGCGTCAGGTCGCCTCGCGCGCGAGCGTCGCGCTCGGGTACCTGAGCGAGGTCGAGCGCGGCCAGAAGGAGGCCTCGAGCGAGATCCTCGCCTCGGTCGCCGACGCCCTCGACACCCCGCTCTCGGTCGTGCTCGGCGAGGTCGCGCACCGCCTGGCCCTCGTGGAGGATGTCGAGCTCGGTGCCGCCGCCGGCTCGCACGTCGTCCCCGACACGCTGCCCGACGAGCTGCTGACCGAGTTCGACGCCGACCTCGCGGTCCGCTGAGCGCGCGCTCGCGCGTGACGGCGTGAAGCTCCGCGAGTTCCAGCGCGCCGTCGCCGACGAGTTCGGCGACTTCGGCCGCGTCCTGATGCGCGACACGGTGCTGCGCGAGCTCGGCAACCGCACGGCCGACGAGGCGCTGCGCGCCGGCGTCGACGCGCGCGCCGTGTGGCTCGCGCTGTGCCGCGAGCAGGACGTGCCGCGCGAGCGCTGGCACGGCGCGGGCCTCGCCGAGCCGCGGGACTGAGCGCGGCTCTCCCGATCCTCCGGCGCGACACGCCGCCGTCGAAGGTATCGAACATCCGTTCGATCAGCGCGTAGTCTCCTCCCCAGAGCGATTCGAAGACGCGTCGTGCACGACGCGCCCGCCGCATCCCCTCGGATGTCGGACGCCGGGCGTAGCGTCACGCACGTCGGAGAGGCTCCGACCAGCCCTGCCACGAGACCCCCCGACCTTGCTCCACCGGTCGGGAGGAGGACGGCAGCCGATGGGCGCACCGAACCGCGGTCGCACCGGATCCCCGGTCACCGCCGACTGAAGGAGACAGGCCATGCCCTCACCCGCCGACCGCGAGAAGGCCCTCGAGACCGCCCTCGCCCAGATCGACCGCCAGTTCGGCAAGGGGACGGTGATGCGGCTGGGCAGCGACGAGCGGGCGCCGGTCGCGATCATCCCCACCGGATCCATCGCCCTCGACGTCGCCCTCGGCATCGGCGGCATCCCGCGCGGGCGCATCGTCGAGATCTACGGCCCGGAGTCCTCGGGGAAGACGACGCTCACCCTGCACGCGATCGCGAACGCGCAGAAGAACGGCGGCATCGCCGCGTTCATCGACGCGGAGCACGCGCTCGACCCCGAGTACGCCAAGAAGCTCGGCGTCGACATCGACGCGCTGCTCGTCTCGCAGCCCGACACCGGGGAGCAGGCGCTCGAGATCGCCGACATGCTCGTGCGCTCGGGCTCGATCGACCTCGTCGTCATCGACTCGGTCGCGGCGCTCGTGCCGCGCGCCGAGATCGAGGGCGAGATGGGCGACAGCCACGTCGGCCTCCAGGCCCGCCTGATGTCGCAGGCGCTGCGCAAGCTCACCGGTGCGCTCAACCAGACCGGCACCACGATGATCTTCATCAACCAGCTGCGCGAGAAGGTCGGGGTGTTCTTCGGCAGCCCGGAGACCACCTCGGGCGGTAAGGCGCTCAAGTTCTACGCCTCGGTGCGTCTCGACATCCGCCGCATCGAGACCCTGAAGGACGGGGCCGATGCGGTCGGCAACCGCACGCGCGTGAAGGTCGTCAAGAACAAGATGGCGCCGCCGTTCAAGCAGGCGGAGTTCGACATCCTCTACGGCGTCGGCATCTCCCGCGAGGGCAGCCTCATCGACTACGGCGTCGACCACGGCATCGTCAAGAAGTCGGGCGCCTGGTACACCTACGACGGCGACCAGCTCGGCCAGGGCAAGGAGAACGCGCGCAACTACCTGCTCGAGAACCCCGAGGTCGCGGCCGAGATCGAGAAGAAGATCCTCGTGAAGCTCGGCGTCGGCGCCGAGGGCAAGGCCGCGCAGGCCGCCGCGGCGGCCGAGGCCGGCAACGTCACGGCGATGCCGAGCGCCAAGCCGGTCGATGAGGTCGACGCGGTTCCCGCCGCCCGCGCCGCGGGCGACTGAGCCGCCGGCCGACGGGGAGACGAGTGATGGATCGCACCGACGGGCGCCTCGCGCCGGTGACCTACCTGCCGGGCGTGCCGCGCCCGTCGGGCGATCCCTCGGTGCCCGATCCTGCGGTGTCGGGGCCCACGGGGTTCGATCCCGCGGTGTCGGAGCCCACCGTGTCCGATCCCTCGGCGCCCGCCGAGCCCGAGTGGGCGGTGCCCTTCGGCGACGACGTGGAGGCCGCGCGCGGCGCGGGTACGACCCACGACGAGACCGCCGTCGACGACGCCCTCGCGCGGGCACGGGCGGAGCGGGTGAGTCTGCACGCCCTCACCCGGCGCGGGCTCTCGCAGCGCGAGGTCGAGCGCACCCTGCGCGACCGCGGGCTCGACGACGACGTGGTCGCCGCCGAGGTCGAGCGCCTGCAATCGGTGGGTCTCGTCGACGATCTGGCCCTCGCCCAGGAGCTCGTGGCCCGGCTGCAGGAGCGCAAGGGTCTCGGGCGCACCGCGATCGCGGCCGAGCTCGCGCGGCGTATGCTCCACCCCTCCGCCATCTCCTACGCGCTCGACCTCGTCGACGGCGGTGACGAGCTCGCCCGCGCCCGCGACCTCGCGAGCAAGCGGGCCGGGCAGCTGCGCGGTCTCGACCGCGAGACCGCGGTGCGCCGGCTCTCCGGCTATCTGCAGCGGCGTGGCTACTCCGGCTCCACGGTCCGCGCGGCCGTCGAGCAGGCCCTGGCGTCGAGCGCCGCCTCGCGCGTGACTTTCCGGTAGCACTCGACGTCGCGCGGGCGCTAGGTTGCCGCCATGACGACTCGCCGCCTCTTCGCCGCCGCCACCGTCGCCGCGCTCGCCACCGCGTCGCTCACCGGCTGTTCGCTGCTGAGCAGCGTGCTCCCCGGCGGCGGATCCGCACCGGTCGCGCCCGGCTCGAGCAACCCGCTGACCGGCACGAGCTGGAGCGGCGTGGACTCCGACGGCGACGCGTGGGGCTTCGAATTCCAAGACGACGGGACCGTCGGGCTCACCTACAACGGCAGCTCCTACGACGACGCGAGCGACACCTGGACGCTCAGCGGCTCGACCCTCGACATCCACACCGCCTTCGACGACGGTGACGTCGACCTGACCGGCGACGTCGGAAGCGGGGGCGCTCCCATCGACCTCGACGGCCGGTACTCCGGCGGCGACTTCACCCTCACCATCACGCAGGACTGAGCGCCGGTGCGCGCGGGCGGCCCCGCGCGCAGGCGACGTTTAGGCTGGACGGCGACATGAGCATCCTCGCCGCCGAATCCGCCGCCGAGCCGGCGCGCGCCGACCACGCGCCCGCCGAGCGGGAGTCCGCGCCGCGGCGCTACGAGGTGCGCACCTTCGGCTGCCAGATGAACGTGCACGACTCGGAGCGCCTCTCCGGCTCGCTCGAAGCCGCCGGCTACGTCGCCGCGGCCGCCGGCGAGCGCGCCGACATCGTCGTGATCAACACCTGTGCGGTGCGTGAGAACGCCGACAACAAGCTCTACGGCACCCTCGGCCACCTCGCCGCCGCCAAGCGCGAGCACGAGGGCCTGCAGATCGCCGTCGGGGGCTGCCTCGCCCAGAAGGACAAGCAGACCATCCTCGACCGCGCCCCCTGGGTCGACGTCGTGTTCGGCACCCACAACATGGGCTCCCTGCCGACCCTCCTCGAGCGGGCCCGACACAACGGCGAGGCGCAGCTCGAGATCCTCGACGCCCTCGAGACCTTCCCGTCGACGCTCCCGACCAAGCGCGAGTCCGCCGCGAGCGGCTGGGTCTCGATCTCGGTCGGCTGCAACAACACCTGCACCTTCTGCATCGTGCCGAGCCTCCGCGGCAAGGAGCGCGACCGGCGGCCGGGCGACATCCTCAGCGAGATCCAGCTGCTCGTCGACGACGGCGCGATCGAGGTGACCCTGCTCGGGCAGAACGTGAACTCCTACGGCGTCGAGTTCGGCGACCGGCAGGCCTTCTCGAAGCTGCTCCGCGCGGCCGGCGAGATCGACGGGCTCGAGCGGATCCGGTTCACCAGCCCGCATCCGGCGGCCTTCACCGACGACGTCATCGACGCGATGGCCGAGACCCCGACCGTCATGCCGCAGCTGCACATGCCGCTGCAGTCCGGCTCCGACCGGATCCTCAAGGCGATGCGCCGCTCGTACCGCTCGGAGCGGTTCCTCGGGATCCTCGAGCGGGTGCGCGCCCGCATCCCGCACGCCGCGATCTCGACCGACATCATCGTCGGCTTCCCCGGCGAGACCGAGGAGGACTTCGCCGAGACGCTGCGGGTCGTCGAGGCCGCGCGCTTCGCGAGCGCGTTCACCTTCCAGTACTCGATCCGCGCGGGCACCCCCGCGGCGACCATGGAGCACCAGGTGCCCAAGGAGGTCGTGCAGGAGCGCTTCGAGCGGCTCGTCGAGCTGCAGGACCGCATCTCCGCCGAGGAGAACGCGGCCCTCGTCGGCCGTCCGATCGAGGTGCTCGTCGCGCCGGGAGAGGGTCGTCGCGACGGCGACACCCGGCGGATCTCGGGCCGCGCCGAAGACAACCGGCTCGTGCACGTCGATGTGCCCGAGGGCACGGGCGCCACGGACCTGCCCCGCCCGGGCGACGTGGTCAGCGTGCGCGTGACGCGCAGCACCCCGCACTTCCTCTTCGCGGCCGCCGACGGCGACACGCTGCCGGTGCGCCGCACCCGCGCCGGCGCCGCCTGGGACCGGGCGCAGGCCGACAGCTGCGCCGTGCCCACCCCGGTCGGGGCCGGAGCGGTCGACGCGGGCGCCGGCCGCGCGGTCTCGCTCGGCCTGCCGACCCTGCGCGTCGGGGCGCCGGAGCACTGACGCGGTGAGCGCCGAGCTCGTGGCCGTCGTCGGGGCCACCGGCACCGGCAAGTCGGAGCTCGCCCTCGACCTCGCCGAGTCGCTCGCGGCCGAAGGCCGGCCCGCCGAGATCGTCAACGCCGACGCGATGCAGCTCTACCGCGGCATGGACGTCGGCACGGCGAAGCTCCCGATCGGCGCCCGCCGGGGCATCCCGCACCACCTGCTCGACGTGCTCGACCCGCGCGAGGAGGCGAGCGTCGCCGCGTACCAGGGCGAGGCGCGCGCCGCGATCGCGGCGATCCACGAGCGGGGCGCCGTGGCGATCCTCGTGGGTGGCAGCGGCCTCTACGTCTCGAGCGTGCTCTACGACTTCCGCTTCCCCGGAACCGACGAGAGCGTCCGCGCCCGATGGGAGGCCCGGCTCGAGGCCGAGGGACCGGGGGTGCTGCATCGCGAGCTCGCGCGGCGGGATCCCGCGGCGGCGACCGCGATCGGCCCGCACAACGGCCGTCGGCTGGTGCGCGCCCTCGAGGTGGGGGAGATCACGGGGGAGAGCTTCGGCGGCGGGCTCGACGCCGAGCAGCGCCCGTGGCGCCCCGCGGTCGTGCTCGCGCTGCGGGAGGAGCGGTCGACCCTCGTGCCGCGCCTCGACGCGCGGGTCGAGCAGATGTGGCGCGATGGGCTCGTGGCCGAGGCGAGGGCCCTGCGCGAGCACGGTCTCGGCGCGACCGCGTCGCGCGCGATCGGCTACGCGCAGGCGCTCGCCCAGCTCGCGGGCGAGCTCGACGAGGCCGAGGCGATCGCGCAGACGCAGGCGCTCACGCGGCGCTACGCCCGCCGGCAGGTCTCCTGGTTCCGGCGCTCGCCGGTGACCGCGTGGATCCCCGCCGCCGACCCCGAGCGGGTGCGGCAAGCGCGCGCGGCCGTCGATGCCGGGGCCTCAGTCGATACGCTGGAGGGGTGAGCGACCCCGCGGGACCGATGGCGCTGAGCTTCACGAAGGGGCACGGCACCGGCAACGACTTCGTGCTGTTCGCCGACCCCGACGGCGAGATCGACCTCGACACCGCGACGCTCGCCGCGATCGCCGACCGGCGCTTCGGCGTCGGGGGCGACGGGGTGATCCGCGCCGTGCGCTCCGCCGCGCTGCCGGAGGGCGCCGAGGCGCTCGCCGAGGACCCGGCCGCCGAGTGGTACCTGGACTACCACAACGCCGACGGCAGCCCCGCGGAGATGTGCGGCAACGGCATCCGCGTCTACGGCGCCTACCTCATCGACCAGGGGCTGCTCGAGCTGGCGCCCGGCGAGACCGTCGCGATCGGCACGCGGGGCGGCGTGCGCCACCTGACCCGCACGGCCGAGGGCTTCGAGGTCGACCTGGGCCCCTTCGCGATCGCCGAGGGGCAGGCGCTCGTGCACGCCGACGGACTCGAGGTCGCCCGCCCGGGGCTCGCGCTCGGGGTCGGCAACCCGCACGTCGTCGTCGCGCTCGCCGACGACGAGGAGCTCGACGCCCTGCGACTCGGTGAGAGCCCGCGCATCGACCCGGCTCCGCCACAGGGCGCGAACGTCGAGTTCGTCGTGCCGGCCGAGCCGCTCGTCGCGGACGGCGTCGGGCGCATCCGCATGCGGGTGCACGAGCGCGGCAGCGGCGAGACCCTGTCGTGCGGCACCGGCGCCGCGGCGGCGGCCCTCGCGATCCGGCACTGGGCCGGGGAGGGCGCCCCCGACAGCTGGCGGGTGCGGGTGCCGGGCGGAGAGCTCGGGGTGCGCGTCGCCGCGACCGAGGACGGTCCGCACGTGCTGCTCAGCGGCCCCGCCGAGCTCGTGTTCGATGGCGCGCTGGAGCTCTAGGCGACGCCGAGGTCACTCCGCGACCACGTCGATCGCGGCCGTCATCCCGGTGCGTCGGCGCGCCCGCAGCACCCGGTAGCCCTTGTGGGTCGCCGCACGGGTGACCGCGAGGTCCTGCGGGAACTCGCCCTGCAGCCAGCGCTGCAGCGAGTCGCTGCCCAGGTTGCGGGCCACGACGAGCCAGGCGTCGGATCCCTCCTCGAGCCGCGGCAGCCAGGTGGCGAGCATGTCGTGCAGCTCGCTCTTGCCCACCCGGATCGGCGGGTTCGACCAGATCGTCAGGAACCGCAGATCTGTGGGAACATGGTCGGGTGTACACGCGGTGATGTTGCTCAGGCCTAGTCGCTCGGCATTCACGCGCACCAGATCGAGGGCGCGCTGATTGACATCCACCGCCCACACGGTGGCCCGAGGCGACTCGAGCGCGAGCGTGAGGGCGATCGGGCCCCAGCCGCAGCCGAGGTCGAGCAGGTGCCCTCCCGGGGGAGGCGCCGGAACGTGCGACAGCAGCACCTGCGTGCCGGTGTCGATCCGTTCGGGCGAGAAGACCCCCGGCGCCGTGGTGAGGCGACGCTCCGCCCCGGCCAGGCGCACCGAGATCTCCCGCGGAACGAACCCGCTGGCCGGATCGGGCGAGAAGTAGTGATCCGTCCCGGCCATGCAGCGAACCTAGCGAATCCTCCGGAATAGGGTGAGACCCGAGATGACCCCAACCCCGCAACGGCAGCCGCAGAGCGCCGACGACCCCGCCGCCGACGCCGTCGACGACCTCACCGGCGACCTCGCCGACGACGCCGTGCTCGACCGCATCCTGGCGCGCGAGAGCCAGCGCGCGAGCACCGAGATCTTCCGCGACGGCCGCGCCGCCGCGCTTCAGGACGCCCTGACCGCCGTCGCGCTCGACGGCGACGACCGCGACGGCGATCAGCTCGACCGCGAGGAGCGCGCCTCGCTGCGGCGCGTCTCCGGCCTGCGCACCGAGCTCGAGGACGTCACGGAGGTCGAGTACCGCGAGCTGCGCCTCGAGAACGTCGTGCTCGTCGGCGTCTGGGGGTCCGGCGAGGGCCGTTCGAGCCTGCTCGACGCGGAGAACTCGCTGCGGGAGCTCGCCGCGCTGTGCGAGACCGCCGGGGCCTCGGTGCTCGACGGCGTGCTGCAGCGCCGGCCGCATCCCGACCCCGCGACCTACCTCGGCCGCGGCAAGGTCGAGGAGCTCGCCGAGATCGTCCGCGCCGAAGGGGCCGACACCGTCGTCGCCGACGCCGAGCTGGCCCCGAGCCAGCGGCGCGCGCTCGAGGACCGGGTGAAGGTGAAGGTGATCGATCGCACGGCGGTGATCCTCGACATCTTCAGCCAGCACGCGAAGAGCCGCGAGGGCAAGGCGCAGGTCGAGCTCGCGCAGCTGCAGTACCTACTGCCGCGCCTGCGCGGCTGGGGCGAGTCGATGTCGCGGCAGGCCGGCGGCCAGGCGGCCGGCGGCCAGGGGATGGGCAGCCGCGGCCCCGGCGAGACGAAGATCGAGCTCGACCGCCGCCGCATCCACACCCGGATGGCGAAGCTGCGCCGCCAGATCGCCGGATTCGCGCCGGCCCGGCAGGCCAAGCGCGCGAACCGCGATCGCTTCGAGGTGCCGAGCGTCGCGATCGCCGGCTACACGAACGCGGGCAAGTCGAGCCTGCTCAACCGCCTGACGCGCGCGGGGGTGCTGGTCGAGAATGCGCTGTTCGCGACCCTCGACCCGACGGTGCGCCGCACCACGTCCCCCGACGGACGCGAGTACACGCTCGCCGACACGGTCGGGTTCGTGCGCGACCTGCCGCACCAGCTCGTCGAGGCGTTCCGCTCGACCCTCGAGGAGGTGGGCGACAGCGACGTCATCGTGCACGTCGTCGACGCCTCCCACCCCGATCCGGCGGCCCAGCTCGCGACGGTGCGCGACGTGATCGGCGAGGTGGGCGCGCGCGAGCTGCCCGAGATCGTCGCCTTCAACAAGTCCGACCTCGTCGACGAGGCGCGGCTGCTCGAGCTGCGCGGGCTCGAGCCCGGCGCGGTGTTCGTCTCGGCGCGCACGGGCCTCGGCATCGACGAGCTGCGCGAGCGGATCGCGGCGGCCCTGCCCCAGCTCGACACCGAGCTCGACCTGCTGGTGCCCTTCGATCGCGGCGAGATCGTGTCGCTCGTGCACGAGCGCGCGCGGGTGCTCGACACGAGCTACGAGGAGGGCGGAACCCGCCTGCGGGTGCGCGCGACGGCGCGGGTCGCGCGCGAGATCGAGGCGGCCCTGCACGCGCGGGGCTGACGGCGCGGGGTGACGGCCGCGCGGCGGCGGTCTCGAGCGTGCGAGCGCGAGCGGGCGCGCCTGGCCGGCCTCAGCGGGCCGCGCCGAGCTCCCCACGGACGATCTCCGCGCCCGCGGTGAGCGCGGCGAGCTTGCCGCGGGCGACCTCCCGGCGCAGTGGGGCCATGCCGCAGTTCGTGCTCGGGATCAGGTTCTCGGCGTCGACGTAGTCGAGGACCTTCCTGAGCGTCTCGGCGACCTCCTCCGGGGACTCGATCGCGTCGCTCGCGACGTCGATCGCGCCCACCATCACCCCCTTGCCACGGATGAGCTCGATCAGCTCCATCGGGACTCTCGAGTGCAGGCACTCCAGCGAGACCGTGTCGATCGACGAGGCCTGCAGGAGCGGGAAGGTCTGCTCGTACTGCCGCCACTGGGAGCCCAGGGTGGCCTTCCACTCGGTGTTGGCCGGGATCCCGTAGCCGTAGCAGATGTGCACGACGGTCTCGGCGCGCAGGCCCTCGGCCGCGCGTTCGAGCGCCGCGACGCCCCAGTCGCGCACCTCGTCGAAGAAGACGTTGAACGCCGGCTCGTCGAACTGGATCACGTCGACCCCGGCCGCCTCGAGCTCGCGCGCCTCCTGGTTGAGGATCGCCGCGAACTCCCACGCGAGCTTCTCGCGGCTGCCGTAGTGCCGGTCGGCGAGGGTGTCGACCATCGTCATCGGTCCCGGCAGCGCCCACTTGATCGGCTGCGCGGTCTGCGCGCGCAGGAACCGCGCGTCGTCGACGAAGACCGGCTTCTCGCGCGCCACCGCCCCGACCACGGTCGGCACGCTCGCGTCGTAGCGGTCGCGGATCCGCACGGTCTCGCGCCGGGCGAAGTCCACGCCGCTGAGATGCTCGAGGAAGGTGGTCACGAAGTGCTGCCGGGTCTGCTCGCCGTCGCTGACGATGTCGAGCCCGGCGAGCCGCTGCTCGTGCGCCGTGAGCCGCAGCGCGTCGCGACGCCCCTCGGTGAGGGCGTCGCCCTCGAGCGCCCACGGCGACCAGAGGGTCTCGGGCTGCGCGAGCCAGGAGGGCTTCGGCAGGCTCCCCACGATCGAGGTGGGGAGCGGGCCCGTGGCGATGCGCGTCATACGACCGCGACCGCCGGCTCGGCGGGGGCGGGAGCGGCGGCGGGGGCGGGGTCGACGGGGGAGACGGCGCTCGGCGCCGGGTAGTCGGCGGCCCAGCGCTCGAGAACCTCGCGGTGCGGGGTGATGAAGTGCTCGTCGGTGTAGGCGCCCTGCACGCTCGCGAGCCGGCTGCGCTCCTCGCGGTCGTAGTCGATCTGCGTGCGCGAGAAGTCCTGCTCCTCGAGGCTCGGCCGGTAGATGCCGGCGGCCGCGGAGTTCGCGTTGTAGATCTCGGGCCGGTAGATCCTCTGGAAGGTCTCCATCGTGGCGATCGTGCCGATAAGCGGCAGGTTCGCGTAATCGGCGAGCAGATCCCCGCGGAAGTAGAACGCCAGCGGCGCCACGCTGCCGGGCGGCAGGAAGAAGCGCACCTGCAACCCCATTCGCGCGAAGTACTCGTCGGTGAGCGAGACGTCGTCGTTCGCGTACTCAACGCCGAGGATCGGGTGGCGGTTGTCGGTGCGGCGGTAGGTCTTGCTCGTCGACACGCTGATGCAGATGACCGGCGGCGCGGCGAAGCGCTCGCGGTACGCGGCGGAGGCGAGGACCCGGTCGAAGAGCTTGCCGTGGAGCGCGCCGAAGTCGGCCGGCACCGGCCGCTCGGGCGCGGTGCGGCGCAGGGCCGGCAGCAGCACGCTGAAGTCGTAGTCGCGCACGTAGGAGGAGAAGTTGTTGCCCACGATCCCCGCGTGCCGCTCCCCGGTGGCCGAGTCGACGATCCGGACGTCGAGCATCTCGATCAGCGGGAACTCCCGATCCGCGCCCGCGGCGGCGAAGGTGAGCGCGATGGAGACGATCTCGAGCTCGACGCGGTAGCGGTCGCCCGCCGGGTTGTCCCAGTGCGCGAGGTCGTTGAACCGGCGATCGATCATCGTCAGCGCGTTGCGGAGGTTCTGCCGGCGGTGCTCGCCGCGCGCGAGGTTCGCGAAGTTGGTGGTGATGCGGGAGTCCGGCGAGGGCGCGTAGTCCTCGTCGAAGGGGGTGGTGCTGATGCGGAAGGTGAACGGCGTCGTCATGGGGGATCCGTCGGTCGGCGGGAGGCGGTGTCCCCATCGTGCGGCGGAATCGCGGATATCAGGTAACTCGTGGTTCCTATGGAGGGATATAGTCAGCGCCTATGGCACGGGAGCGCGGCATCGGGGTGCAGGAGCTCCGCTGGTTCATCGAGGTCGCCGCGGAGGGGTCGATGAGCGCCGCCGCGGACCTCGTCTACGTCGCGCAGCCGACGATGTCGGCCGCGATGAAGGACCTCGAGCAGCGCGTCGGTCAGACCCTGCTCGTGCGTTCGGCGCGCGGGGTGACGCTCACCGCGGACGGGATCGAGTTTCTCGGCTATGCCCGCCAGGTCGTGGAGCAGATGGCGCTCCTCGAGCAGCGCTACCTCGGGGGGCCGCCGTCCCGGCGGCTGCTCGGCGTCTCGGCGCAGCACTACTCGTTCGCCGTCGAGGCCTTCGTGCGCATGGTGCGGGCCAGCGACGCGCCCGAGTACGAGTTCTCGCTGCGCGAGACCCGCACCTGGGACATCATCGAGGACGTCCGCACCCTGCGCAGCGAGCTCGGGCTGCTGTTCCGCAACGACTTCAACCGCCAGGTGATCGACAAGCTCCTGCGCGACTCCGGGCTGACCTTCCACCCGCTCTTCCTCGCCGAGCCGCACATCTTCGTCGCCCGCACGAACCGGCTCGCAGAGCGCCCGCGGGTGACCCTCGCCGACCTCGCCGATCTGCCCCGGCTCGCGTTCGACCAGGGGGTCAACAACTCGTTCTACTTCGCCGAGGAGATCCTCTCGACGCTCTCGAGCGCGCGGGAGATCCGGGTCTCCGACCGCGCGACGATCTTCAACCTCATGGTCGGCCTCGACGGCTACACGATCTCGACCGGCATCATCAGCGACGACCTCGATCCCGACATCGTCGCGGTGCCGCTCGAGGTCGACGAGCGGATCGAGATCGGGTGGATCGGCCACTCCGCGATCCCGCTCACCGAGCAGGCGCGGCGCTACCTCGACCATGTGCGGGCGGTCGTCGGCGGGTACGGCGTCGAACTGCTCGGGTGACGAGCGCGGGAAGTGGTGGGCGGCTCCGGGCGGCGAGCGGGGTGGCCGGCGAGGTGGCGAGTCGCCCGTAGCCTGAGCGGGTGGATCCCCTCGACGACCCGGTCGGCTCGGCGCTCGACGGGGCGCATCGCCGGTTCGCCCAGCGCGCGGGCCGCGTGCGCGCCTACGACCGTGCCCTGAGCCCGTTCGCCGCGCTGCCCGCGGACGCCGCCGCGGACGATTGGGTCGACCTCGCGCGCCTGCTCGGACCGGGCGGCGTGGGCACCCTCGTCGCGGCGACCGCGCCGACGCCGGAGGGATGGGTCGAGCTGCGGCGGGTGGACGGCGTGCAGATGGTGGCGCCGGGGGCGGTCGCGCGGCCCGCGCGCGGCGACGCCGGGTCCGACGCTCTGGAGTTCGTGCCGCTCGGCGGGGACGACGCCGAGGAGATGCTCGAGCTGGTCACGCGCACCGAGCCCGGCCCCTTCGCGCTGCGCACGGTCGAGTTCGGCGGCTACCTCGGCGTGCGCGACGGAGGCCGCCTCGTCGCGATGGCGGGGGAGCGCATGAACCCGGAGGGGGCCGTGGAGGTCAGCGCGGTCTGCACCGATACGGCGTATCGCGGGCGGGGGCTCGCCGGGCGCCTCGTCGTCGCGGTGGCGGCGGGGATCCGCGCGCGCGGGGCGATGCCGTTCCTGCACGTCTCGGCGGCGAACCTCGGCGCGCGTCGGCTCTACGCCGAACTGGGCTTCCGCGAGCGGCGCGCGATCGATTTCCGCGTGCTGCGCGCACCGCGGGGCTGAGCGGCGAGGAGCCCGGTCATCCGCCCGCGCGGGACGCGGGGCGGAAATCTGGCGCTCAGACCGAGCGCAGCACCGCGACGACCTTGCCGAGCACCTCGGCCTCGTCGCCGAGGATCGGTTCGAAGGCGGAGTTGCGCGGCAGCAGCCAGGTGTGGCCGTCGCGCTGCCGGAAGACCTTGACCGTCGCCTCGCCGTCGAGCATCGCGGCGACGATCTCGCCGTTCTCGGCGGTGGCCTGCCGCCGCACGACAACCCAGTCGCCGTCGCAGATGGCCGCGTCGATCATCGACTCGCCCGAGACCTTGAGCATGAACAGCTCGCCCTGGCCGACGAGCTGGCGGGGGAGGGGGAAGACCTCCTCGACCTGCTGCTCGGCGGTGATCGGGATGCCGGCGGCGATGCGCCCGACGAGCGGCACCATCGCGGCGTCGCCCACCGGGGGCGCCGCATCCGCCGGGCTCTCGCCCGAGGCGGCGGGCAGGTCGATGAGCACCTCGAGGGCGCGCGGCCGGTTCGGATCGCGCCGCAGGTAGCCCGCGAGCTCGAGCTGGCCGAGCTGGTGGGTCACGCTCGAGAGCGAGGCGAGCCCGACGGCGTCGCCGATCTCGCGCATGCTCGGCGGATAGCCGCGCGTCGCCACCTGGCGCTGGATGAACTCGAGGATCGCGACCTGCTTCTCGCTCAGCGAGCGGCGCCGGCGGGTGCGGGCGACCTCGAGGTCGGGGACGTCGGGATCGATCGACGTGTCGCTCATGCGCTCGCGCTCCTCGAGTGTCGGTGGTGGCTGGTGTCATCGAGCCATCGATCGAAACTGTATCCGCCTCGGCGGCCGCAGGCAAACATCCGTTCGAGTGTGTCGGAGATCCTCCCCCGGATTCTCCGACAGGACTTGAACAGATGTTCGATCGAAGGTATGTTCGGAAGAGAGCTTCGCCCCCGGCCTCCCGGCCGAGGCCGGGGAGCGGGCTCGCCATCCGAGCCGATCGCGAGTCGCGCCGACAGGAGGAACCCATGAGCGTCTACAGCCCGAGCACCCCCGGATTCGTGCTGACCGCGCCCCGTCCGCGCCTGCGTCTGACCCCCCGAGGTCGCGCGGTGCTCGGCGCGCTCGCGATCGTCCCCCTCGTGCTCGCCGCCCTGGTGTTCGGTTGGGGCGCGTCGGGGGCGGAGGCGGGCTCGACGCCCTCCGACGTGATCTTCGCGACCGTGACGGTGCACCCGGGCGACTCGCTCTGGAGCATCGCTGAGCGCGTCGCGCCCGACGCCGACCCGGCCGAGGTCGTGGCCGACCTCACCCGGCTCAACAACCTCTCCGGCGCGGCCCTCCAGCCGGGCGAGGAGCTCGCCGTCCCCGCCGTCTACGCGGGCTGAGCCAGCGCCGGTCCCACCGGCTCGGGAGCCCGGCGCCGGGAGCCTAGACTCGCGCGGTGACCTCGCTCGACGATCTGCCGATCCGCGCCGACCTGCGCGGCCAGCACCCGTACGGCGCGCCGCAGAAGGCGGTGCGCTACGCGCTCAACGTCAACGAGAACACCCATCCTGTGCCGGAGGAGGTGGCGCGGCACGTCGTCGAGTCGCTCGCGCACGCCGTGCTCGGGCTCAACCGCTACCCCGACCGCGAGTTCACGGTGCTCCGCGAGCACCTCGCCGGTTACCTCGCCGCGCGGGTTCCCGCCGAGGTCGCGCCGGGCCCCGAGCGGATCTGGGCCGCGAACGGCTCGAACGAGATCATCCAGCAGACGCTCCAGGCCTTCGGCGGCCCCGGGCGTCGCGTGCTCGGCTTCCCGCCGACCTACTCGATGCACTCGATCATCGTGCGCGGCACCGGCACCGAGTGGGTCACGGCCGAGCGCGACGCCGACTACGCGCTGAGCGCCCCGACCGCGGTCGCCGCGGTGCGGCGCGAGAGTCCCGACCTCGTCTTCCTCTGTGCGCCCAACAACCCCACCGGCACCCCGCTGCCGCTCGAGGTGATCGAGGCGGTCTACGCCGCCACCGACGGCATGGTGTTCGTCGACGAGGCCTACGCCGAGTTCATGCCCGACGGCGCGCCGAGCGCGCTCACGCTCCTGCCCGGGCGCGAGCGGCTGATCGTCTCGCGCACCATGAGCAAGGCCTTCGCCTTCGCCGGGGCGCGCGTGGGGTACCTCGTGGCCGATCCGGCCGTCGTCGACGCGCTGCGGCTCGTGCGGCTGCCGTACCACCTCTCCGCGCTCACCCAGGCCGCGGCGGTCGCGGCGCTCGAGCACGCCGAGCGGATGCTCGCGACCGTCGACGACATCCGCCTCCAGCGCGACCGGCTGCTCGCCGAGCTGCCGCGGCTCGGGTACCGCGCCTACGACAGCTGGGCGAACTTCGTGCTCTTCGGGGGGCTCGACGACCCGGAGGCGACCTTCGAGGCGCTGCTGGCCGACGACGTGCTCGTGCGCGACGTCGGGATCCCCGGCGCCCTCCGGGTCACGGCGGGCACCGAGGAGGAGACCGGCTACTTCCTCGAGCGGCTCGCCGCGCTCGGGCCGGGCGGCGCCCGCCGGGGCGAGGGCCGCGGCTCCCGCTAGCCTGGATCCCATGACCGCGCCCCGCTCCGCCCGGCTGAGCCGCGAGACGAGCGAATCCCGCATTGAGTTGGAGCTCGACCTCGACGGCACCGGCCGCGCCGACATCGTCACCACGGTGCCCTTCTTCGACCACCTGCTGACCGCGTTCGCGAAGCACGCCGTCGTCGACCTCACGGTGCGCGCGCAGGGCGACACCGAGATCGACGTGCACCACACCGTCGAAGACACCGGCATCGTGCTCGGCCAGGCGATCCGCGAGGCGCTCGGCGACAAGGCGGGCATCGCGCGCTTCGGCGACGCTCTCGTGCCGCTCGACGAGGCGCTCGCGCAGGCGGTCGTCGACCTCTCCGGCCGGCCCTATCTCGTGCACAGCGGCGAGCCCGCGGGCTTCGAGCACCACCTCATCGGCGGCCACTTCACGGGCTCGATGGTGCGGCACGTTCTCGAGGCGATCGCGTTCCAGTCGGCGATGACGCTGCACCTGCGGGTGCTCGCCGGGCGCGACCCGCACCACATCGCCGAGGCCGAGTTCAAGGCCTTCGCGCGCGCCTTCCGCCAGGCGGTCGCGCTCGATCCGCGCGTGCACGGGGTGCCCAGCACCAAGGGCGCGCTCTGACCGTGGCGAGCCCGCGATGACGGCCCCGTCCGTCGTGGTGCTCGACTACGGGTCGGGCAACGTGCACTCCGCCGCCAAGGCGCTCGAGCGCGCCGGCGCGCGCGTCGAGCTGACCGCCGACCGCGCCGCGGTGCAGGCCGCCGACGGCCTGCTCGTGCCCGGTGTCGGCGCCTTCGCGGCGGTCATGGCCGCGCTCGAGTCGGTGCGCGGCGGGGAGCTCATCGAGCGGCGCCTCGCCGGCGGCCGCCCGGTGCTCGGCATCTGCGTCGGCATGCAGGTCATGTTCGAGCGCGGCGTCGAGCGCGGCGTCGACACCGAGGGGCTGGGGGAGTGGCCGGGCGTCGTCGAGCGGCTCGCGGCACCCGTGCTGCCGCACATGGGCTGGAACCGGGTGGAGGCTCCGCCCGAGTCCCGGCTGTTCGCGGGTCTCGAGGGCGAGCGCTTCTACTTCGTGCACTCTTACGGGGTGCGCGACTGGAGCCTCGACCCGCACCCTCGGATGACTCCGCCCGCGGTCACCTGGGCCGAGCACGGCGAGCGCTTCGTCGCGGCCGTCGAGAACGGGCCGCTCGCGGCCACCCAGTTCCATCCCGAGAAGTCGGGCGCGGCCGGTATACGCCTGCTCGAGAACTGGGTCGCCGGGCTCTGAGCACCGCCGCCGGGTGGGGAGGCCGCCGCGCCGAACCCGGACGACCGCCGGCGCCGAGCCCGTGCCGACCTCGGCTAGCATCGGGGACTTGTGCGCCCCCTGCTCGGCGCGCCCGATCCGACCCCGACCCGCACCGCGAGAGGCCCCGCGCCCGCCATGACGAAGATGACCGACTTCAGCTCCGGCCCCCGGCTGACCCTCCTGCCCGCGGTCGACATCGCGGGCGGCAAGGCGGTGCGCCTCACGCAGGGCGAGGCCGGATCCGAGACGGCGTACGGCGACCCCGTCGAGGCGGCCGAGAACTGGCTCGCCGACGGGGCGGAGTGGATCCACCTGGTCGATCTCGACGCGGCCTTCGGGCGCGGCCACAACCGCGGTCCGATCAAGAAGGTCATCCGCGCGGTCGGGCGCGAGCTCAACGTGGAGCTGTCGGGCGGCATCCGCGACGACGCCTCGCTCGAGGCCGCCCTCGAGAGCGGCGCGAAGCGCATCAACCTCGGCACCGCCGCGCTCGAGAACCCCGAGTGGGCCGCCTACGTGATCGGCCAGTACGGCGAGTCGATCGCGGTCGGTCTCGACGTGCGCGGCACGACGCTCGCGGCGCGCGGCTGGACCCAGGAGGGCGGCGACCTCTGGAACGTGCTCGAGCGCCTCGAGGACGCCGGATGCGCGCGCTACGTCGTCACCGACGTCACCAAGGACGGCACACTCCGCGGCCCCAACCTCGACCTGCTGCGGCAGGTGATGGAGCGCACCCCGCGCCCGGTGATCGCCTCCGGCGGGATCTCCTCGCTCGACGACATCGCCGCGCTGCGCGACCTCGTGCCGCACGGGCTCGAGGGCGCGATCGTCGGCAAGGCCCTCTACGCGGGCGCCTTCACGCTGCCCGAGGCGCTCGACGTCGCGGGCGACTGAGGCGCGCGTGAGGGCGGGCGGCGAGGCCGACAGCGCCGGGATCCCCTGGGCCGGTCGTGCGTTCCGCCCCAACCCCGACGCAGGCGACGACGGCGCGGCCGACCCGGCGGTGCTCGCGGCGCTCGGCGCGTTCCGCGACGGCTCCGCGGGCCTGCCCGAGGTGGTGGCGGCGCTGCACGGCTCCCGCCTGCTGCTGCCGCTCGTCGCCGAGGCGGGCGATGAGGGAGTCGGCCCGCACGGGCAGCGCGTCGACAAGACCCAGGAGCTCGCGCTCGTCACGGTCGCCGGCCCCGACGGGCGCGCGACTCTGCCCGCCTTCACCTCCGTCGCGACCCTCGCGGCCTGGAACCGCGAGGCCCGCCCGATCCCGATCGCGAGCAGCCGCGTCGCCCTCGCCCTGGGCGCCGAGCAGACCCCCCTGCTCGTGATCGATCCCGGCTCGCCGAGCCGGCTCGTGCTGCGCCGCCCCGCCTTCCGCGCGCTCGCGACGGGGGAGGCGTGGGTGCCCCCGTGGGACGATCCCGAGGTGCGGGAGGCGGTGCGCGGTGCGGCCCGGGCCGAGCCGGCGGTGCGGGCGATCGCGCTCGAGCCGGGGGATCCCGCCGCCGACCTGACCGGCCCCGACCTGCGCATCGCGCTCGCCCTCGACCCCGGCCTCGACACCGACGCCCTGCAGGGGCTGCTCGGGCGCCTGACGGCCGCCTGGGCCGAGGACGCACTGCTGGCCGAGCGCGCGGACGCTCTCGGGGTGCGGCTGGTCGCGGCGACCTCGTCGCCGACGCCCTAGATCACCGAGCCGGTGAACTTCTCGCCGGGTCCCTGGCCGGGCGCGTCGGGGATCGCGCTCTCCTCGCGGAAGGCGAGCTGCAGCGAGCGCAGGCCGTCGCGCAGCGGGCGCGCGTGGCTGTCCGAGATCTCGGGGGCGGCCGCGGTGACGAGGCCGGCGAGCACGGTGATGAGCTTGCGGGCCTCGTCGAGGTCGCGCTCGGCCGCCGCATCCGGCCCGTCGCCGAGGCCGAGCTTCACGGCCGCCGCGCTCATGAGATGCACGGCGACGGTGTTGATGAGCTCGACCGCGGGCACCTCGGCGATGTCGCGCACCTGCCCGCTGACGTCGAGGAAAGCCGTGCCGCCGTCCAGACCGTGCTCCTCGGTCCCGTGCTCGCCGATCCCGTGCTCGCCGGTCCCGTGCTCCCCGACAGCGTGCTCGTCGCCCACGGCGCCCCTCTGCTAGACTTTCGCGGGCTTCCGGCTTCTGCCGGGAGACGAAAGTGGAGAAATCCCACCCGTCGGCCGCCTCACCAGGCTAGCCGGGTCCGTGTCCCTCCGCCGACCGTCCTTCGGGCCGGTCGGTCGCCGGGGCCGATGCGAATCGGCCGCGAAGGGGGAAACAGAGTACGACGACCGCGACGCGAGTCGCGGGGAGAGCACCGCCGCGTGCGATCCGCGTCACGGGGCTTCGCGCGCTTTCGCGCCCACCCGAAACAACCGAACCGCAAGGAGTCAGCATCAGCGATCCCAGGACCAACGACCGGATCCGAGTGCCCCAGGTGCGCCTGGTCGGCCCCGGAGGGGAACAGGTCGGCGTCGTCCGCATCGAGGACGCCCTGCGCCTCGCGCAGGAGGCCGACCTCGACCTGGTCGAGGTGGCGCCGAACAGCCAGCCGCCCGTGGTGAAGATCATGGACTACGGCAAGTTCAAGTACGAGCAGGCCCAGAAGCTCAAGGAGGCCCGCCGCCACCAGGCGAACACCATCCTCAAGGAGGTGCGGTTCCGCCTGAAGATCGATACCCACGATTACGAGACCAAGCGCAAGCGCGCGGAGGGCTTCCTCCAGGCCGGGGACAAGGTGAAGGCCATGATCCTGTTCCGCGGCCGGGAGCAGTCCCGTCCGGAGCAGGGGGTCCGCCTGCTGCAGCGCTTCGCGGAGGACGTCGCCGAGTTCGGCACCGTCGAGTCGACCCCGACCATCGACGGCCGCAACATGACGATGATCATCGGACCGCACAAGAGCAAGGCCGACGCGAAGGCGGAGGCGAACGCCAAGAAGGCGGAGCGCAAGGCGAGCATGAACGCCGCCGCGGCTCCCGCCGACACCGAGACCACGAACGAGGGATAGGTCGAATGCCCAAGCAGAAGACGCACTCCGGTGCGAAGAAGCGCTTCCGGATCACCGGCAGCGGCAAGGTCGTGAAGCAGGGCTCCGGCATGCGTCACAACTTCGAGCACAAGTCGAGCCGCGTCACGCGCCGGCTCAACCAGGACGTCGTGCTCGCGCCGCAGGACGCGAAGAACATCAAGAAGCTCCTGGGCAAGTGAGCCCGGTCGATACCAGGAAGAACTGAGTCATGGCACGTGTGAAGCGGGCGGTCAACGCCCAGAAGAAGCGCCGCACCACCCTCGAGCGCGCTGCGGGCTACCGCGGGCAGCGCTCGCGCCTGTACCGGAAGGCGAAGGAGCAGGTCACCCACTCGCTCGTCTACGCCTACCGCGACCGGCACGCCAAGAAGGGCGAGTTCCGTCGCCTGTGGATCCAGCGCATCAACGCGGCGGCGCGCGCGAACGGCATCACCTACAACCGCCTCATCCAGGGCCTGAACCTGGCGGGCATCGAGGTCGACCGTCGCATCCTCGCCGACCTCGCGGTCAACGAGCCGCAGGCCTTCGCCGGCCTCGTCGAGGCCGCCAAGTCGGCGCTGCCGAAGGACGTCAACGCGCCCAAGTCCGCGGCGTGATCGTCGCCGGGCCCGGCCCGGCAGCCGCGCGGCCCCGTGTCCCCAGGACACGGGGCCGCCGTCGTCTCCCGGCGCTCCGTATGCTGGGGGGTCGAGCGATGCCCACCGTGGGGGAGGGCCTCGCGCACCACCCGAACGAGGACTGATGCCCCAGGCCGTCGAATCCCGCCCCTCCGTCGTGCGCCCGGCGACGGGGCCCGTGCGCGTGCCCGAGGGGCGATCCGCGCGGGCGGTGCCGCGCGTGGGCGTCGACCTCGCCGATCCGGCGGAGATCGCCGCGTCGATCGCCCGGTTCGGGCCCCGCTACCTCGACCGCGTCTTCACCCCCGCCGAGCGCGCGCACACCGGGGACGCGCCCGAGCGGCTCGCGGCGCGGTTCGCGGCCAAGGAGGCCGTCATCAAGCTGCTGCGGCTGCCGGCCGACACCGCGGTCGTCTACCGCGAGGTCGAGATCGTCGCGGATGCCGCCGGCGCTCCGCTCGTGCACCTCGCCCCGCGCCTCGAGGCCCTCGCGGCGGCCCAGGGGCTCGGCCCGATCGCCGTGTCGCTGAGCCACGAGCGCGGTCTCGCGGCCGCGACCGCCCTCGCGCTCGCCTCCGACCCTTCGCGCGCCGCGGGACCCGCTCCCGCTCTCGCCTCCGAGTCCGCCCCGCGCCCGACCCGCGGGGGCCGGCGATGACGGGCGCCGCCGCGCGCGAGGCCGACATCGCCGCGATCCGCGACGCGCTCGGCCGCTTCGGGCGCCTCTCGGTCTCGGCCGGCTCGGTCGCGCCCGAGACCGACCTCTACGGGGTGGGCTTCACCTCGCACGCCGCCGTCAACGTCATGCTCGCCCTCGAGGACGCCTTCGACATCGAGTTCCCCGACGAGCTGCTGACGCGGGCCACCTTCGGCTCGATCGCGGCGCTCGCCGACGCCGTGAGCCGCACCCGGGCCGCCGCATGAGCGACCGCTTCGCCGCCCGCGCGGCGGCGGTCGCCGAGGTCGCCGCCGCCCACGCGGCCGAGGTCGACCGCGACGCGCGCGAACCGGCGGAGGCCGTCGTCGCGCTGCGCGAGCACGGGCTGCTCGGCGCCTCCGTTCCCGCGGCACTCGGCGGCGAGGGGGCGAGCCTGCGCGAGCTGAGCGGCATCGCCACCGCGCTCGGCGCGGCGTGCGCCTCGACCGGCATGGTCTTCGCGATGCACCACGGCCAGGCCATGACGCTCTGGCGCCACGGCGGCGAGGGCGCGGGGGTCCGCGCGCTCATCGAGCGGGTGCGCGACGAGGGGGCGCTGCTGGCCTCCTCCACGACCGAGCGGGGGATCGGGGGCGACGCCCGCCGCTCCTCGTGCGCTCTCGAACGTCCGGCCCCGGGGCGGGTGCGCGTGGTCAAGGATTCGCCGGTGGTGTCGTACGCGGGCAGCGCCGACGTGATCCTCATCACCGCCCGCCGCGACGCCGACGCCGCCGAGTCCGACCAGCGGCTGCTCGCCTGCCCGATCGGCGAGATCTTGCTCGAGCCGCGCTCGGAGTGGGACACCCTCGGGTTGCGGGGCACCGTGAGCCGCGGCTACCTGCTCGAGGCGGAGACCTCCGAGTCGAACCTCCTCGCCGACGACTACGCGGCGATCTCCTCGCAGACGGCGCTGCCGGTCTCGCACGTGCTGTGGGCCTCGGTGTGGCTCGGGATCGCGGTGAGCGCCGCCGACACCGCGCGCTCCGCGGTGCGCGCCCAGCTGCGCGGCGCCGCCGCTGCGGGCCCGACGCCGTCGCCCGCCGCGCTGCGGCTCGCGGAGCTCTACGCCGCGCTGCAGGCCTTCGCCGACGCGGTGCGCCACGCCGCCGAGCGCTTCGACGCGCTCGCCGACGACCGCGACGCGCTCGGCGGGGTGTCGTTCGCGCTCGCGATGAACGCGGTCAAGGTGTCGAGCGCCGACGCGGTCGTCGACATCGTCACCCGCGCGCTGCGCATCGTCGGCATCGCGGGCTACCGTCTCGACTCCGAGCAGAGCCTCGGGCGGCAGCTGCGCGACGCGCACGGGGCGGCGATCCAGATCTCGAACGACCGCCTGCTGGCCAACAACGCCGCGCTCGTGGCGATGGCGCGGCCGGAGCTGTGAGCCGATGACCGCGTCGATCGAGGAGGCCCGCCGCGGCTTCCGCGAGCGCCTGCTCGAGGCGGGCGTGCTCGTCGTGCTCGGCGAGCCCGGCCTGTACGCGAAGTCGGGCGTCTTCGAGCGCGTCTACCGCGGCGTCGACGCGCTCACCGAGACCACGCTCGCCCACCTGGGAGCCGAGGTGCTGCGCTTCCCGCCGGTCGAGCCGCTCGCGCTGTTCGAGAAGACGGACTACATCGCCTCCTTCCCGCAGCTGACCGCCTCGCTCTCGGTGTTCACCGGCGGCGACCTCGAGCACGCCGAGCTGCTGACTGCGCGCGCCGAGGGCGAGCGCTGGGAGCGGTTCCTCGAGCCCGCCGGCGTGCTCATGAGCCCCGCGGTGTGCCACCCGGTGTACGCGCTCCTGACCGGCACGCTGCCCGCGGGCGGGCGGAACTTCGACGTGCTCGGCGACAGCTTCCGCCGGGAGCCGAGTGAAGATCCGATGCGGATGCAGGCCTTCCACATGCACGAGTACGTGCACGTCGGCACCGCGGTCTCCGCGCTCGCGCACCGCGACGAGGGCGCTCCGCTCATGCACGCCCTGCTCGAGTCGCTCGGCCTCGAGATCGACTACGTGCCCGCGAACGATCCGTTCTTCGGGCGCGCGGGCCGCATGCTCGCGAAGAACCAGATCACCCAGTCGCTCAAGTACGAGTTCGTCACGCCCGTCTACGGCGACGCGCACGACCCGACCGCGATCTCGAGCGCGAACTACCACGAGACCCATTTCGGCCAGGCCTTCGACATCCGCGACGCCGACGGCGAGGTCGCGAACAGCTCCTGCCTCGCCTTCGGCCTCGAGCGGATCACCCTCGCGCTCTTCGCGCGGCACGGCACCGACCTCGGCTCCTGGCCCGCGGGGGTGCGCGCGCGCCTGGGAGCGGACGCGTGAGCGTGCACCACGGCTGGGTCGGCGATCCGGCCCTGTTCGTCGCCGTGCACCTGCCCGAGCGCGCGGCCCTCGGCGTCGTGATCTGCCCGCCGCTGGCGCAGGAGGGCGTCAGCGCCTACCGCACCCTGCGGCTGCTCGCCGAGCGTCTCGAGGCGCGCGGCGTCGCCGCGGTGCGCTTCGACGCACCCGGCCGCGGCGAATCGGCCCCGGTCGCCGAGACCGGCGCGGTGCTCGGCGGGGCCCGCGAGGCGGCCGAGCTGCTGCGTCGTGCAGGCTGCGCCCGGATCGCGTACCTGGGGCTCGCCTCGGGCGCGTTCGCCGCGTCGGCGGCCGCCGAGCCGGGCGACCTGCTCGTGCTGTGGGACGCGCCGCGCTCCGGTCGCGCCTGGCTGCGCCGTCAGCGCTCGCTCGCCGCCCTCACGCTCGGCCCCGACCGGGTCGCCGACGGCGTCGAGACCATCGTCGGCATGGACCTCACCGAGGGCGAGGTCGCCGCGATCGGCGCGGCCGGCGTCGCCGTGCCCGCGGGGGTGCGCGCGGTCGCGGTCGTGCGCCGGGGCGAGCAGCCGCCGGCCGAGGTCGCCGAGACGGTCGAGGTCGACGGCATGGAGGACCTGCTCGGCGTGTCGAGCATGACCTCGCGCATCCCGGCCGACGCGGTGCTGACGATCGTCGACCGGCTCGCCGCCGAGGCGGGGAGCGGCGCGGAGGAATCGCCGGCGGGGGCGTCCGCCGAGCCGGCGCCGCTGACCCCGCCGCGGCTCGCCGCCGAACGGCACGCCGACGGCATCGTCGAGCGGCTCCTGCGGGTCGGGCCGCACGCGCTCTTCGGCATCGAGACCGCGCCGCGCGATCCCGCGCCCGGCGCCCCCGTGCTGCTGCTGCACAACGGGGCTTCCGAGCACCGGGTCGGCGCCGCCGACTACCAGGTGCTGTGGGGCCGTGAGCTCGCGGCTCGCGGCGTGCGGGTGCTGCGGGTCGACCGCCGCGGCACGGGCGAGAGCGGCGAGCTCGACCTCGACCCCGACGACCTCATGTTCACGCAGGCGTGGATCGACGACCAGGACGCCATGATCGAGGCCGCCGGCGTCGACGGCGACCGCCTCGTGGTCGCGGGCCTGTGCGTCGGCGCCTGGCTCGCGGCGCACGCCGCCCCCCGCCGCCCCCGACTCGTCGTCGGCATCAGCCAGGACGTCTTCCGCCCCGAACCCGCCGCCCCGAACGAGATCGTCGAGTACTTCCGCCAGGTGGATCGCGTCACCCCCGCGAGGCGTCGGCTGCGGAGGGCGTTCAACCGCTTCGCCCCGCCGCGGCTCAAGGTGCTCGTGGCCCGCACCCGCGGGCGCGGCGACGTCGGCGCGCACTTCGCGCCGCTCGCCGAGGCCGGCGTGCCGACCGTTCTGCTGCTGTCGCCGCTCGACGTCGCGGGCTTCGCGGATCTCGACGGCCCCGAGACGGTGCGGCGGATGGGCGGCGCGGTCGAGGTGATCCGGCTGCCCTCCGGCGACCACTCGCTCTTCAGCCGCCCGGCCCGCCTGCGGGTGTTCGAGGAGCTGAGCTCCCGCGTGGCCGCGGGCGCCGCGCCGGGCGCTCATTAGGCTCGGAGCGTGATCGACAACCCCCGGTCGCCGCGCGTGCGGGCGGTGCACAAGCTCGCCAAGCGCAGCGCGCGCCGCGAGTCGGGGATGTTCCTCGTCGAGGGCCCGCAGGCGGTGCGGGAGGTGCTCGCCTTCCATCCCGAGATCGTCGGAGAGCTGTATCTGACGCCCGCGGCCCTCGAGCGGCACGGGCGGCTCGTCGCGACCGCCGCCGAGCGCAGCCTCCAGGTCGAGACGGTGAGCGAGGCCGTCATCGAGGCGATGGCCGACACCGTCACGCCGCAGGGTGTCGTCGCCGTCTGCCGCCAGCCGGAGGTGGGGCTCGACGCCGTGCTGCGCCCCGGTGCGCGGCTGGTCGCGATCCTCGACGAGGTGCGCGACCCCGGCAACGCGGGCACGATCATCCGCGCCGCGGATGCCGCCGGCGCCGACGGCGTCGTCGTCACCCGCTCGAGCGTCGACGTCTTCAACCCGAAGGTCGTGCGCTCGACCACCGGGTCGCTCTTCCACCTCCCGGTCGCGCAGGGCGTCGACCGCGAGGAGGCGATCGCCGCCGCGCGCGCCGCGGGCCTGCAGGTGCTCGCCGCCGACGTGAGCGGCGTCGACCTGCCCGAGCTCGACGACCGGATGGCGCGGCCGACCGCCTGGCTGTTCGGCAACGAGGCGCGCGGCCTCGACGACGCGACCCTCGGCCTCGTCGAGCACGTCGTCAAGGTGCCGATCTACGGCCACGCCGAGTCGATGAATCTGGCCACCGCCGCGAGCGTGTGCCTCTACCAGACGGCCTTCGCGCAGCGCATCGCCGCACGTCGGGGCGAGGGCTCGTAGCGGCCGGGGCGGGCTGCGCGCCTCGCTAGACTCGATCCTCGTGTCCGACGCCCCCCGCATCACCGAGAGCGCGGTCGCCGAGGCCGTGGACGCGGCGCTCGCCGCCGTGGCCTCCGCCGCCGACTCCGCCGCGCTGAAGGCCGCGCGCAGCGCCCACGCGGGCGAGGCCTCGCCGCTCGCGCAGCTGAACGCCGCGATCCGCGACCTGCCCGGATCGGAGAAGGCCGCCGCGGGCAAGCTCGTCGGCCAGGCGCGCGCCCGCGTCGCCGAGGCGTTCACCGCCCGGCAGGAGCAGCTCGCCGCCGAGGAGGAGCAGGCGCGGCTCGCCGCCGAGGCCGTCGATGTCACCGCGATCGCGCCCCGCCGTCGGCTCGGCGCGCGCCACCCGCTCACCATGCTCATGGAGGAGATGGCCGACATCTTCGTCGGCATGGGGTGGGAGGTCGGCGAGGGCCCCGAGGTCGATCACGAGTGGTTCATCTTCGACGCGCTCAACACCGACCCCGACCACCCGGCCCGCAGCGAGCAGGACACCCTCTACCTCTCGCCGACGCAGCGGCACCTCGCGCTGCGCTCGCACACCTCGACGGTGCAGATCCGCTCGCTGCTGAGCCGGCCGCTGCCGGTCTACGTCGTCGCGCCCGGCAAGGTGTTCCGCCGCGACGAGCTCGACGCGACCCACACCCCGGTGTTCCACCAGATCGAGGGCATCGCGATCGACCGCGGGCTCACGATGGCGCACCTGCGCGGCACGCTCGAGCACCTCGCGCGCGCGATGTTCGGGCCCGAGGCGCGCATCCGGTTGCGTCCCAACTTCTTCCCCTTCACCGAGCCGAGTGCCGAGATGGACGTCTGGCACCCGACCGCGAAGGGCGGCCCGCGCTGGATCGAGTGGGGCGGCTGCGGCATGGTCGACCCGAACGTGCTGCGCAGCGCGGGGGTGGACCCGGCCGAGTACCAGGGCTTCGCCTTCGGCATGGGCATCGAGCGCACGCTGCAGTTCCGCAACGGGCTGAGCGACATGCGCGACATGGTCGAGGGCGACGTGCGCTTCTCGCAGCAGTTCGGGATGGTGGTCTGACATGCGCGTTCCCGTGAGCTGGCTGCGCGAGTGGGTCGACCTGCCCTCCGGGCTCGAGCTGCCCGCGATGCTCGAGCACCTCCACGCCGCGCTCGTGAAGGTGGGCTTCGAGGAGGAGGACATCCACGTCTTCGACGTGACCGGTCCCGTCGTGGTCGGCCGCGTGCTCGAGCGCGAGCCCGAGCCGCAGAGCAACGGCAAGACGATCAACTGGTGCCGGGTCGACGTCGGCGAGGCCGAGCCGCGCGGCATCGTCTGCGGCGCGCACAACTTCGAGGCGGGCGACCTCGTGGTCGTGACCCTGCCGGGCGCGGTGCTGCCCGGCGGCTTCGCGATCGCGGCCCGGAAGACCTACGGCCACGTCTCCGACGGCATGATCGCGAGCGCGCGCGAGCTCGGCTACGGCGACGAGCACGACGGCATCCTGCGCCTGGCCGACCTCGGCATCGAGGCCCCCGTCGGCGCCGACGCGATCGCGCTGCTCGGGCTCGACGACGGCGCGGTCGACATCAACGTCACGCCCGACCGCGGCTACGCGCTCTCGATCCGCGGCCTCGCGCGCGAGTACGGCCACTCCACGGGGGCGCGCTTCAGCGACCCGGCGGAGGCCGTCACGGTCGAGCCGAGCCACGGCTTCGATCTCTCGGTCGTCGACGACGCCCCGATCCGCGGCAACCACGGCGCGCCGACCGGCGTGTTCCGCGTCGTGCGCGGCATCGACGGCCACCGCCCGACCCCGCCGTGGATGCGCGCGCGGCTGCTGCTGGCGGGCATCCGCTCGATCTCGCTGCCGGTCGACGTCACCAACTACGTCATGCTCGAGCTCGGCCAGCCGATCCACGGCTACGACCTCGCGAAGGTGCGCGGGGGCATCGCGATCCGCCGTGCCCGGCCGGGGGAGTCGATCGAGACTCTCGACGGCAAGCGGCGCGAGCTCGACGTCGAGGATCTCGTGGTGTGCGACGACTCCGGGCCGATCGGCCTCGGAGCCGTCATGGGCGGCGCGAGCACCGAGATGGGCGCCGACACCGTCGACGTGCTCGTCGAGGCGTTCCACTGGGATCCGATCTCGGTCAGCCGCAGCGCCCGCCGCCACAAGCTGTTCAGCGAGGCCTCCAAGCGCTTCGAGCGCGGCGTCGACCCGGCGATGCCGCCGATCGCCGCGCAGCGCGTCGTCGACCTGCTCGTCGAGCTGGCGGGAGGCACCGCCGACGAGCTCGGCGCCAGCTTCGGCGCCCCGCCGGCGCCCGCCGCGATCGCGCTCGACGTGCGCCGCCCCGAGGCGCTCATCGGCGTCGCCTACACCGACGAGGAGGTCGTCGGCACCCTCGAGCTCATCGGCGCCGAGGTCGCGCGCGACGGCGACGCCCTCGCCGTGACGCCGCCGAGCTGGCGGCCCGACCTCGTCGACGATGCCGGTCTCGTCGAGGAGATCGCGCGGATCACCGGCTACGACCGCGTCGGCTCCGCCCTGCCCACCGCGCCCCCCGGTCGCGGCCTCACGCCCGCGCAGCGCCTGCGTCGCCGGGTGGGGGAGGTGCTCGCCGCCGCCGGCGGGACCGAGGTGCTCAGCTACCCCTTCCAGTCCGAGGAGACGGTCGCGCGCTTCAGCCCCGAGGGCGAGGCCTTCCACGTCGCGAACGCTCTCGACCCGCGCGAGCCGTACCTGCGCCGCTCGCTGCTGCCGGGCCTCGCGGTCGCGGCGCAGCGCAATCTCTCCCGCGGCCTCACCGATCTCGCGCTGTTCGAGCTCGGCCGGGTCTTCGGCGAGGGCGAGACCGCCGGCTGGGGCACGGAGGAGCTGCCGCCGCTCGGCGTGACCCTGCCCGACGCGACAGTCGCGGGCCTGCTCGCCTCGGTGCCGCCGCAGCCCTGGCACGTCGGCGCGCTGCTGCTGGGCGACGCCGTCGCCGCCGGGCCGGGCCGCGCCGCGGAGCCTGCGGGCCTCGCCGACGCTCTCGACGTCGTGCGGCAGGTGGCGCTCGCCGCCGGCGTCGCCGTCGAGGTGCGCGCGGGGTCCCACCCGGCGCTGCACCCCGGCCGGACCGCCGAGATCGTCGTACGCGACGCCAGCGGCGCCGAACACGCGGTCGGCGTCGCCGGCGAGCTGATGCCGGCGCTCGCCGAGGAGCTCGACCTCCCGCGCGTGGTCGCGGTCGCGGAGCTCGACCTCGACGCCGTGATGGGGCTCGCCGGGGGTGAGCGGGTGATCCGCCCGATCGGGGCGCTGCCCGCCGCGACCCAGGATCTCTCGCTCGTCGTGCCCGCCGAGGTGCCGGCCGCCGAGGTGCTCGCCGCCGTCGTCGAGGGCGCGGGGGAGCTGCTCGAGCACGCCGCGCTCGTCGACGACTACCGCGGCGCGGGTCTGCCCGAGGGCCGCAAGTCGCTGACCTTCGCCCTGCGCTTCCGCGCCGAGGATCGCACCCTCACCGCCGCCGAGGCGACGGAGGCGAAGCTCGCCGGCGCCGCGCGCGCGGGGGAGCGGGTCGGCGCGACGATCCGCGAGTAACGGCCCCGGAACGCGGACGACGCCCCGGCCGCAGCCGGGGCGTCGCGCGTCGTGGGTCCGGCGCAGGCCGGAGCGCGAGTCACTTGCCGCCGAGCAGGCCCCCCAGCACGCCGCCGAGCATGTCCTGACCCTGCTTGCTCGACAGCAGTCCGCCGAGCACGTCGCCGATGCCGCCCGAGCTCGCCGGCTCCTCCTTCGGAGCGGCGGTGGTCGTCGAGCCGCCGAGGAACTTCGAGGCGAGCCAGGAGAGCACGATCGGCGCGACGATCGGCAGCACCTGCTTGATGATCTCGCCGGTCACGTCGCCCGCCGAGCTGTTCGCGGCGAGGGTGGTGGCCACCTGGTCGGTCTTGGCACCGAACACGTGGCCGACGATCTTCTCGCCGTCCTTCGTGTCGACATCCTTGAGGGAGGCCTTGCCGCCCTTGACGGCCTTGCCCTGGTGGTGCACGACGGCCTTCTCGAGCGAGGCCTTGCCCTGCGGGCTCTGCGCGTTCGCGGCGAGACCGCCGACGAGGCCGGGGAGCACCTGCTGCACGGCGGCGTCGGCGACCGATTCCGGGATCCCGAGCTGCTTGGCGATGTCGCCGGTCGGGATGATCTTCATGAGCTCGTCGAGGTCAGACATGGGCTCACCCTAGCGCCGGGCCGCGGCGGCGGGGAGTGGCGGCCGGGCGGCCGCTCCCGTAGGGTTCTGCCATGTCTCAGCCGCGGATCCTCGACGCGGGCGTCCAGCCCCGCGCGATCCGCCGCGCCGGCCTCCGCGGCGCGCTGCGCCGTGCCGAGCGCCGAATCCCGGCGACGCCGCGCCCCTGAGCCTCCCGGTCTCACGCCCGACGTCGCCGCCTCCGGCCCCCGGCCGGTGCGCCCCTCCTCTGGCGGGGTCGCCTCGGCGCCGAATCCGCGGACGCCGAATCCGCGAACCCTAAGGTTGTCGCATGCCCTTCTCCGTCGCTGTCGCCGGCGCGAGCGGCTACGCGGGCGGTGAGCTCCTGCGCCTGCTGTCGGCGCATCCGGAGTTCGAGGTCCGCACCGTGACCGCGCACTCGAGCGCGGGTCGTCCGCTCGGCGAGGTGCAGCCGCACCTGCGCCGGCTCGCCGAGCTGCCGCTGCTCGAGACGAGCCCCGAGACCCTCGCCGGCCACGACGCGGTCTTCCTCGCGCTGCCGCACGGCGCCTCCGCCGCGATCGCGGCCCAGCTCGCCCCCGACACCCTCGTCGTCGACTGCGGGGCGGATCACCGCCTCGAGCGCGCCGAGGACTGGAGCGCCTACTACCCCGGCCCGCACGCCGGCACCTGGGAGTACGGCGTGCCGGAGCTGCCGCGCGCGGGGGGCCGCCAGCGCGACCGGCTGCGCGGGGCCCGGCGGATCGCGGCCCCCGGCTGCAACGCGAGCACCGTCGCGCTCTCGCTGGCCCCCGGCATCGCCGCGGGACTGCTCGAGCCCGAGGACCTCGTGAGCGTGCTCGCCGTCGGCCCCTCCGGGGCCGGCCGGGCGGCGAAGGTCGAGCTGCTCGCGAGCGAGCTCCTCGGCTCGGCGAACCCCTACGCGGTCGGCGGCACCCACCGTCACCTGCCCGAGATCGTGCAGGCGCTGCGCTGGGCGGCGGCCGGCGCGAGCGGCGACGGGAGCGCGCGCGAGGCGACCCTCTCGTTCACGCCCGTGCTCGTGCCGATGAGCCGCGGCATCCTCGCCACCTCGACGGCCCGCGTGGCCCCCGGCACGAGCGCCGCGCAGCTGCGCGCAGCGTGGCACGAGCTCTACGCCGACGAGCCCTTCGTGCAGCTGCTGCCGGAGGGGGCGTTCCCCCGCTCCGGCGACGTGCTCGGCTCGAACGTCGCGGCGATGGGGCTCACCCTCGACGCCCACAGCGGCCGCGCGGTCGTGGTGACCGCCGTCGACAACCTCGTGAAGGGCACGGCCGGCGCCGCGATCCAGTCGGCCAATCTCGCCCTCGACCTGCCCGAGATCCTGGGCCTGCCCGTGGATGGAGTCGCCCCGTGACCGTCACCGCTCCCGCCGGATTCGAGGCCGCGGGCATCGCCGCCGGGCTCAAGAGCTCCGGTGCGCCCGACCTCGCGCTCGTCGTCAACCGCGGCCCGCGCCAGGCCGGCGCGGCGGTCTTCACCTCCAACCGCGCGAAGGCGAACCCGATCCTGTGGTCGCAGCAGGCCGTGGCCGACGGCACGGTCGCGGCGATCGTGCTCAACTCGGGCGGCGCGAACTGCTTCACCGGGGCGGAGGGGTTCCAGACCACGCACGCGACGGCCGAGGCCGTGGGCACCGCACTCGGCGTCGGGCCCGGCGACGTGCTCGTCTGTTCGACCGGGCTGATCGGTCAGCAGCTGCCGCGCGAGACCCTGCTCGCCGGCGTCGGCACCGTCGCGGCGGCGCTGTCGCCCGAGGGCGGCGCCGACGCGGCGCGCGCCATCATGACGACCGACACCCACCCCAAGACGGTCGTCGTCGAGGGGGCGGGCTGGAGCGTGGGCGGCATGGCCAAGGGCGCCGGGATGCTCGCGCCCGGCCTCGCGACGATGCTCGTCGTGCTCACGACCGACGCCGACGCGACGGCGCCCGAGCTCGACGCGGCGCTGCGGGCCGCGACGCGCGTGAGCTTCGACCGGCTCGACTCGGACGGCTGCATGTCGACCAACGACCAGGTGACGCTGCTCGCGAGCGGGGCCAGCGGCATCCGCCCGGCTGCCGACGAACTGGCCGAGGCGGTGACCGCCGCGTGCCTCGACCTCGCGCGCCAGCTGCAGGCCGACGCCGAGGGCGCGAGCCACGACATCGCGATCGAGGTCGTGCACGCCGCGAGCGAGGACGACGCCGTCGAGGTCGGCCGCTCGGTCGCGCGCAACAACCTGTTCAAGGCGGCCGTGTTCGGCAACGACCCCAACTGGGGCCGGGTGCTCGCCGCGATCGGCACCACCTCGGCCGCGTTCGACCCCTACGCGGTCGACGTCGCCATGAACGGGGTGCGGGTCTGCTCGAACGGCGGCCCCGACCGCCCGCGCGAGGAGGTCGACCTCAGCCCGCGGGCGACGCACGTGCTCATCGACCTCAAGGCCGGCGAGGCGAGCGCGACCATCCTCACCAACGACCTCACGCACGACTACGTGCACGAGAACTCGGCGTACTCCTCGTGAGCGAGCCCGAGGCGCAGAAGGGATCCCCGATGGCCCCCGGCCTGACCCGCCCGCAGCGGCGGCTCGACCCCCGCGAGAGCGAGGCGGCCGAGCAGATGGCGGCCGTGCTCGTCGAGAGCCTGCCGTGGCTGCAGCGCTTCGCGGGCGCGACCATGGTCGTCAAGTTCGGCGGCAACGCGATGGTCGACGACGAGCTCAAGCGGGCCTTCGCGCAGGACATGGTGTACCTGCGCCACGTCGGCATCCGCCCCGTCGTCGTGCACGGCGGCGGCCCGCAGATCAGCGAGATGCTCGGCCGGCTCGGCATCGCGAGCGAGTTCCGCGGCGGCTACCGGGTGACGACCCCGGAGGCGATGGAGGTCGTGCGGATGGTGCTCACCGGGCAGGTGAGCCGCGAGCTCGTGAGCCTCATCAACGGCTTCGGCCCCTACGCCGCGGGCATCTCGGGCGAGGACGCGGGGCTGTTCCGCGGGCGGCGGCGCGGCGTCGAGATCGAGGGCCCCGACGGTGCCCGCGAGACCGTCGACATCGGCCTGGTCGGCGATGTCGTGGCGGTCGACCCGGCGGCGGTGCTCGCGCAGATCGAGGCGGGGCGCATCCCCGTGATCTCCTCGATCGCGCCGGATGTCGACACCCCCGGTCAGTCGCTCAACGTCAACGCCGACTCGGCCGCCTCCGCGCTCGCGGTCGCCCTCGGCGCGCAGAAGCTCGTGATCCTGACCGACGTGGAGGGTCTGTACCGCGACTGGCCCGACCGGGAGTCGCTCCTGACCCACCTGACCGCCGCGGAGCTCGTCGAGCTGCTGCCGCGGCTCGAGTCGGGGATGATCCCGAAGATGGCGGCGTGCCTCGAAGCGGTCGAGGGCGGCGTGCCCAAGGCCGCGATCATCGACGGGCGGCGCCCGCACGCGATCCTGCTCGAGATCTTCACCGACGCCGGCATCGGCACGGAGGTGGTCGCGTGACGAGCACCGAGTCGACGAGCACCGAGCGGACGAGCACCGAGCGGTTCCGCGCCGAGTACGCGCAGGTCGCGATGCGCAGCATCCCGGCGCCGCTCGCCGTGCTGACCCGCGGCGAGGGCGCCCGCGTGTGGGACGTCGAGGGCCGCGAGTACCTCGACTTCCTCGCCGGCATCGCCGTCAACTCGCTCGGCCACGCCCACCCGGCCTTCGTGGAGGCCGTGAGCCGCCAGGCGGCGACGATCGCGCACGTCTCGAACTACTTCGCCGCCGCGCCGACCATCGAGCTCGCCGAGCGTCTGGTCCGGCTCACCGGCGGCGACCGGGTGTTCCTGTGCAACTCGGGCACCGAGGCGATGGAGGCGGCGGTGAAGCTCGCGCGGCGCACCGGCCGGCCGCGCATCCTCGCCCTCGAGAACGCCTTCCACGGGCGGACGACGGGCGCACTGGCGCTCACCGGCAAGCCCGCCATGCGGGCGCCCTTCGAGCCCCTCCTGCCCGGGGTCGAGCACCTGCCCTCGACGATCGCGGCGCTCGAGGAGGCCATCGGCGATGACGTCGCGGCGCTCGTGCTCGAGCCGATCAAGGGCGAGGCCGGCGTGCTCGACCTCCCACCGGACTACCTCGCGGCGGCCCGCGAGCTCACGGCCCGTCACGGCGCACTGCTGATCGTCGACGAGATCCAGGCCGGGGCCGGGCGCACGGGGGAGTGGTTCGCGTTCCAGTCGGCCGGGATCACCCCCGACGCGATCGCGCTCGCCAAGGGCATCGGCGGCGGGTTCCCGATCGGCGCGCTCGTCGCGTTCGGCGCGGCGGCGGAGCTGCTGCGGCCGGGCGATCACGGCTCCACCTTCGGCGGCAACCCGCTCGCCGCCGCGACCGCGAACGCCGTGCTCGCCGAGATCGAGCGCGCCGGGCTCGTCGAGAACGCGCGCACGCGCGGGACCGAGCTGCGGCTCGCGATCCTCGGGATGGCCTCCGACCTCGTCACCGACGTGCAGGGTTCCGGCCTGCTGCTCGGCGTCGGGCTCGCGCGCCCGGTGGCGAACCGGGTCGCGACGCGCGCTCTCGAGCTCGGTCTCATCGTCAACGCGGCCGCCGCCGACCGCATCCGTCTCGCGCCGCCGCTCATCATCGGCGCGACCGAGGTCGCCCGGTTCGCCGAGATCTTCGCTGCCGCGCTCGCCGACGTCGAGCGCGAGTTGGCCGCCGAGTCCGCGCAGGACACCCCCGAAGGAGCCCCCGCATGACCCGCCACTTCCTCCGCGACGACGACCTGAGTCCGGCCGAGCAGGCCGAGATCCTCGACCTGGCAGCGGCCGTCAAAGCCGACCGCTGGGGCCGCACGCCGCTCGCGGGCCCGCAGACGGTCGCTGTGATCTTCGACAAGTCCTCCACCCGCACCCGGGTGAGCTTCGCGGTCGGCATCGCCGACCTCGGCGGCAGTCCGCTCATCATCTCGACGGCCAACAGCCAGCTCGGCGGCAAGGAGACCCCCTCCGACACCGCCCGCGTGCTCGAGCGGATGGTCTCGGCGATCGTCTGGCGCACCTACGCGCAGGCCGGTCTCGAGGAGATGGCGGCGGGCACCCGGGTGCCGGTCGTCAACGCGCTGAGCGACGACTTCCACCCCTGCCAGCTGCTCGCCGACCTGCTGACGATCCGCGAGCACAAGGGCGCGCTCGCGGGCCTCACCGTCACCTTCCTCGGCGACGGCGCGAGCAACATGGCGCACAGCTACCTGCTCGCCGGGGCGACCGCCGGCATGCACGTGCGGATCGCCGCGCCCGCCGAGTACGCCCCCGCCGACGCCGTCGTGCGCGACGCCGAGCGCCGGTCCGCCGAGACCGGCGGCTCGGTCACGGTCACGACCGATCCCGTCGCGGCCGTGACCGGCGCCGACGTCGTCGTCACCGACACCTGGGTGTCGATGGGCAAGGAGGAGGAGAAGGCCCACCGGGTCGCGACCTTCGGCGGCTACCAGGTCACGCCCGGATTGATGGGGCACGCGCAGCCCGACGCGGTCTTCCTGCACTGCCTGCCCGCGGACCGCGGCTACGAGGTCGCGAGCGAGGTCATCGACGGGCCGCAGAGCGTCATCTGGGACGAGGCGGAGAACCGCCTGCACGCCCAGAAGGCGCTGCTGATCTGGCTGCTCGAGCGCGCCTGAGGGATGTCGCGGCGGCACCGCGGTCGCGCGGGCGCCGCGCGGGACCGGCGGTCAGCCGACGACCGCGCCGGTCAGCTGACGGCGCCGAGGAAGGCCGGATCCGACAGCAGGATCGAGGTCAGCCCCACCCAGAACACGATCGCCGCGATCGCGCCCGCGACGAGCGGGATCCAGAAGGCGACGACGCGCTTGACGAGCGCGAGGATCCCGAGGCCGAGGCCCAGCAGGTAGAGGACGACGTGGCTGATCGCGATCGCCGCCGGCCACGCGCCGGGATCGCCGGTGAACTCGAAGCCGTAGGCCTGCTGGGTGGTCTGCGAGATGAGCGCCGGGTCGGAGAAGATCGCGGCGTAGAGCAGGCCCAGGCCCATGCCGAACAGCCCCAGCACGAACAGCACGATGCTGAGCACGAGGTCCCAGGTGCGGCGGCGTCGACCCTGCGGCGCGGTCGGATAGCCCGGCGGGAGCGCGTAGCCCGGGTAGGCGGCCGGCCCGGGGTAGGGAGCCCCGGGGTAGCCGCCGGGCTGGGCGGGGGCGGCGGCGACGCCGGGCTGGCCGGGCGCGCCCCAGGCCGGTGCCGGGGCGGGGGCGCCGGGGATCGGCGCCGGGTTGCTCGGGTCGAGCGGCCCCTCGGGCCCGTAGCCCGGCGCGTACTCGCCGTAGCGGGGGGCCGGCGGGATCGGCGGAACGGCCTCCTCGGGCCGTTCGGACGCGGTCGGATCGCTCACCCCGCCACCCTAGCGGGCGTCCTCCGGAGCCCGTCGGGCGCGCCCTAGACTCGGATGCCATGACCGCTCCCGCCGATCCCGCCGGCCCCGCGGCCCCCGACCACCCCGCGCACTCCGACGCGCCCCCCGCCGCCTCGCGCACCGGCGCCGGCAGTCTCTGGGGCGGCCGATTCGCGAGCGGACCCTCGCCCGAACTCGCGGAGCTCAGCCGCTCCACCCAGTTCGACTGGGAACTGGCGCCCTACGACCTCGCCGGCTCGCGCGCCCACGCGCGCGCCCTGCAGCGCGCCGGGCACCTCACCGAGGAGGAGCTCGCGGGGCTCGTCGGCGCCCTCGAGGCGCTCGAGGCGGAGGTGCGCGCCGGCACGCTCGGCCCGCTCCCCACCGACGAGGACGTGCACGGCGCCCTCGAGCGCGAGCTGATCGCGCGCGTCGGCCCCGAGCTCGGCGGGCGGCTGCGCGCCGGGCGCAGTCGCAACGACCAGATCGCGACCCTCGTGCGGCTCTACCTGCTCGACCACGCGGCGACGATCGCGGGGATGCTGCGGCAGCTGGCCGGCGTCTATGCCGACAGCGCGGCGGCGCATCCCACCGCGGCGATGCCGGGGCGCACGCACCTGCAGCACGCCCAGCCGATCCTGCTCGCCCACCACCTGATGGCGCACGCCTGGCCGCTCGTGCGCGACCTCGAGCGGCTGCGCGACTGGCGCACCCGCGCGCTCGGCTCGCCCTACGGCGCCGGCGCCCTCGCCGGGGGAGCGCTCGGCCTCGACCCGGTCGCGATCGCGACCGAGCTGGGCCTGGGCGCCCCGCTTCCGAACTCGCTCGACGCGACCGCCGCGCGCGACGTGGTCGCCGAGTTCGCCTACATCGCCGCGCAGATCGGGGTCGACTTGTCCCGCGCCGCGGAGGACGTGATCCTCTGGGTGACACGCGAGTTCGGCTTCGCGCGTCTGTCGGACGCGTTCTCCACCGGGTCGAGCATCATGCCGCAGAAGAAGAACCCCGACGTCGCCGAGCTCGCGCGCGGCAAGGCGGGGCGGCTGATCGGCGACCTCACGGGGCTGCTCGCGACCCTCAAGGGCCTGCCGCTCGCGTACAACCGCGACCTGCAGGAGGACAAGGAGCCGGTCTTCGACGCCGTGCGCACCCTCGAGACCCTGCTGCCGGCCTTCACCGGCATGATCGCGACGCTCGAATTCGACGAGGCGCGGATGGCCGAACTCGCCCCGCAGGGCTTCTCGCTCGCGACCGACGTGGCCGACTGGCTCGTGCGGCAGCGGGTGCCGTTCCGGGAGGCGCACGAGATCGCCGGCGAGCTCGTGCGCTACTGCGAGCAGCGCGGCCTCGAGCTGCACGAACCCGACGACGAGGAGTACGCCGCGATCGACGCCCGGCTGACGGGGGAGGTGCGCTCGGTGCTGAGCGTCGCCGGATCCCTCGCGCAGCGCTCCGGCGTCGGCGGCACCGCCCCCGACCGGGTGGCCGACCAGCTCGTCGGGTTGCGCTCGGCACTCGACCGACTCGGGGAGGAGACCCCATGACCCTGTCGAAGGACGACCCCGACCACCGCCGGCGTGCGCGCGCCGAGCGGCACCAGAACCGCGCCGAGCTCGACACCCGGCGCCCGTGGCTGTTCCCGCTCGTCATCACGCTCGCAGTGCTCGCCGTCGTCGCGGTCGTCGGGTACCTCGTGCTGCAGGCGATCGGCTGAGCGCCGCCCTCGACCTGAGCCGCCTCGCGACCGAGGTCGCCCCGCGGCTGCTGGGGGCCGTGCTGCACGGGCGCGGCGTCGCGGTGCGCCTCACCGAGGTCGAGGCGTACCTCGGCGAACGCGACCCCGGCTCGCACGCCTTCCGCGGCCGCACCCGCCGCAACGCCGTCATGTTCGGCCCGCCCGGCCGGCTCTACGTCTACTTCACGTACGGCATGCACGTGTGTGCGAACGTCGTCTGCTCGCCCGAGGGCGAGGCCACCGCGGTGCTGCTGCGCGCGGGGGAGGTCGTCGCGGGGCACGAGCTCGCGCGGCGGCGGCGCACGACCTCGCGCTCCGACGCGGATCTCGCGCGCGGCCCGGCGCGGCTGTGCGTCGCGCTCGGCATCCGTCTCGACGACGACGGGGCGGACCTCGGGATCGCCGGCGAGCCCGGCCCGAGCGGCGAGCCCGGCCCGAGCGGTGCGGGGGCGCCGGGGGACCGGCTGCGCCTGGAGCCGGGGGAGCCGGTCGCGCCCGCGCGCATCCGCCAGGGGCCGCGGACGGGCGTCTCGGGCGAGGGCGGATCCGCGGCGTACCCGTGGCGGTTCTGGATCGAGGGCCAACCCAGCGTCTCGCCGTACCGCGCCCACACCCCGCGGCGGCGCCCGGCCGCTGTGCGCCGGCCGTCCTGAGCCGCCGGCCGGGCGCCGCCCGTCGTCCTGAAGCCGTCCCGACCGCCGGTACTCTTGACCTCGTGTCTGCTCACTCCGCCGCGCTCGCCGCGCAGCGCAACGACGCCTCGTTCGAGGACGTCTGGGAGGAGCTGCTCTGGCGCGGCCTCGTGCACGTGTCGACCGATCCGGGCGAGCTGAAGAAGCTGCTCGCGGGGCCGCCGATCGTCTACTACTGCGGCTTCGATCCCACCGCGGTGAGCCTGCACCTGGGCAACCTCGTGCAGCTGCTCACCCTGCGGCGCCTGCAGTTGGCCGGCCATCGCCCGCTCGGCCTCGTCGGGGGGTCGACCGGCCTCATCGGCGACCCGAAGCCGACCGCCGAGCGCACCCTCAACGACCGCGACACGGTCGCCGCCTGGGTCGACGCGCTGCGCGCGCAGATCGAGCGCTTCCTGAGCTTCGAGGGCGACAACGCCGCGCGGATCGTCAACAACCTCGACTGGACGGCGCCGATGAGCGCCATCGACTTCCTGCGCGACATCGGCAAGCACTACCGCGTCGGCACGATGCTCAAGAAGGACGCCGTCGCGGCACGGCTCAACTCCGAGTCGGGCATCAGCTACACCGAGTTCAGCTACCAGATCCTGCAGGGCCTCGACTTCCTGCACCTCTACCGCGAGTACGGCTGCCTGCTGCAGACCGGCGGCAGCGACCAGTGGGGCAACCTGACGAGCGGCACCGACCTCGTGCACCGCGCCGAAGGCGCGAGCGTGCACGCGATCGGCACGCCGCTCATCACCAACAGCGACGGCACCAAGTTCGGCAAGAGCGAGGGCAACGCGGTCTGGCTGGATGCGGAGCTCACGAGCCCCTACGCCTTCTACCAGTTCTGGCTCAACACCGACGACGGCGACGTCGTCGACCGGCTCAAGGTGTTCACCTTCCTCGACCGCGCCGCGATCTCCGAGCTCGAGGCCGCCGTCGCGTCCGAGCCGTTCAAGCGCGAGGCCCAGCGGGTGCTGGCCCGCGAGGTGACGGCGCTCGTGCACGGGCCGGAGGCGGTCGACGCCGCGATCGCGGCCTCCGAGGCGCTGTTCGGGCAGGGCGACCTCGCGGGGCTCGACGCCGCGACGCTCGCGGCCGCGGTGGCCGAGCTGCCGAGCGCCGAGGCGCCGGCCGGGCGTACCGTCGCGCAGCTCCTGGTCGACACCGGTCTCACGGCGAGCCTCGGCGAGGCGCGCCGCGCCATCGACCAGGGCGGCGTGTACCTCAACAACGTGCGGGTCGACTCCGCCGAGCAGACGGCCGACGGCGCCGCGCTCGCGGGGGGGCTCGCGGTGCTGCGACGCGGCAAGAAGACCCTCGCGGGGATCCGCCTGGGGTAGCCGCCCATGACTGACCGCCGTGCCCCCGGCACGGCGCCCCCGGCGTGGATGACGGTCGACGCGCCGCTGTGGGAATCGCAGGAGATCTCGACGTAGGGTCGAGGTACCGTCACGCCAGGAGGGGCAGCGATGAACGGGACACCGGAGCAGGCGGGGGCCGACGAATTGGCGTCGGACCCGCGCGGGCGCCACGCCTCGCCGTGGGCCGGCACCTCGTACACGCCGCCGCCCATCGACGACATCGCCCCGCCCGCGGCACCGGAGGCGCCCGGCTGGGAGCCCCCGAGCATGCCCGCCGCGTGGGGGGCGCCCCCGCCGCCCGCGTCCGCCTCGCCGACCGCGCCCCCGCCGGCCGACCCGACCCCGGTCTCGGCCCCCGCCTGGGAGCCGCCTCCGGCCCCCGTGCCGCCCGCGGCCGCGCCGACCCCCGAGCCCCCTGCCGCCTCGACGCCTGAGTCCGGGCAGTCGGCCCCCGCCGGGCCGCCGCCGGCCCCCGCCGCCCCGCCCGCGTGGGCGCCCCCGGCCGCCGCCGACCCCTCCGCGGCGCCGGCTTCGGTCCCGCCGGCTGGCGTCCCGGCGGCTCCGCCGCCGCCCGCGTCGTGGGCGCCTCCCGCGCCCGGGTCGGGGGATCCGTCGACCGCTCCCGCGTGGCAGCCGCCCGCCGCGGCGCAGCCGGCACCCGACCCCGCGCCCGCGTGGCAGCCTCCCGCGGCGCCGGTCGCCCCGGCGCCGCCCGCCTGGCAGGCTCCGGCCGCGGACGCGCCGGTCGCTCCGGCGTGGCAGGCTCCGGCCGCCGAGACGCCCCCCGCTCCGGCGTGGCAGTCTCCCGCCGCGGAGGCGGCCGCCGCCCCGGCCTGGCAGCCGCCGGCGCCCTCCGACCCGCCGGCCGCACCGGCGTGGCAGCCTCCGCCGGCGGAAGCCCCGTCGGCCGCCTGGCAGCCTCCCGCCGCGGAGACGCCGGCCGCGGAGACGCCGGCCGCGCCCGCCTGGCAGCCGCCCCCCGCGGCGGAGCCGGTGGCGGCGCCGGCGTGGCAGCCGCCTCCCGCCGCCGCACCACCCGCTGGGCCGGCCGCCGAGCCGCCGCCCGCGCCCGCGTGGCAGCCGCCGCCCGCCGCGCCGCAGGACTCGCCGGCGTGGTCGTCGCCGGCCCCCGCTCCCGCCTGGCAGGCGCCGGACGCTGTGGCCGCGCCGTCGTGGCAGCCGCCCGCGGCCGAGAACCCGGTCGCGCCGACCTCGTGGGATCCGCCCGCGCCGCCGCCGCCCGCGTCGTGGGAGCCGCCCCCTCCCGTCGACGCGACTCCGCAGGCCTTCCCGAGCGGACCGGCCACGGCGTGGACCCCGCCGCCGGCGGCCGAGTGGCAGCCCGCCGCGCCGGGGGAGACCGGGGTCGTGGACGCCGAGATCGTCGAGCCCGCGGCCGAGCCCGAGTCCGGGTCGACCCTCGAGTTCGACCCCTCGGTCGACGCGGTGTGGAGCCTCGCCGCCGACCAGGGCGGCGCCGAGGCGCCCGCCGAGCACTTCCCGGTCGACCAGGGCGGCGCGGAGGCGCCCGCCCGGCCGGGCCCCGACACCGACGCGATCGCGCACCTGTTCGGCGGCTTCGACGACGCCGCCCCGAGCGGTGACGGGCCGCCGGCGGGCGACGCGTTCGGCTCCGCTCCGTCCACGCCGCCTCCCGGCGCGCCGGATCCGTCTGCGCACGGGCCCTTCGGGTCCGAACCGGTCGCGCCCGGCCCGTTCGCATTCGAACCGTCGGCCGAGCCGCCCCGGCTCGTCGAGCCCGAGAGCCCGGCGCCCGAGCTGCCACGAGGCGCCGCCGCGGGCGGCCCGCCCCCGGCGGACCCGCCGGTCGTCGTCGCCACCCCCGTCGAACCCGATCCGGGGGCGATCGCGACGCGCGAGCCCGCCCCCGAGGTCTTCAGCGGCGCGCGCGCGGGCGATCCCGATCCGGGGACGCGGGGCGATCTAACCGGCCTCGACGGTTCGGCCGCGGAGCACTACGCGCGACTCGACCGGGCGACGGTCCCCGAGTGGATCGCCTTCGCGGCGGCCTTCGTGCTCCCGCCCCTCGGCCTGATCGCGGGCATCGCCGCCGCGGTCGTGAGCTCGGTGCGGCGCGGGTGGGTGATCCGCCTCGATCGGGCGACGATCGTCGTCGCGGTCGTCATGAGCCTCGTGTTCGGCGTCGCGGGCTGGTTCGGCAAGCAGTACCTGGACGAGCAGGCCGCGTTCGACGAGACGGTCGCGGCGAGCGCGCAGTGGTGCCAGGCGATGGCCGACAACCCCGACCTCGCGGATTCGCCGACCTTCGGCTGGCCCGCCCCCGGTCCGACGATCGCCGAGTCGATCACCGAGGTGCAGACCTACATCGACTCGTGGACCGCGATCGCGGAGGTCGCGCCGTCCGGCGTGCGTCCCGAGGTCGACAAGATCACCGCGGCGGCGCAGGACATCCTGAACAACATCCAGACCGCACGTCTGGTCGATGACGCCTCCAACATCGCCGTCATGGAGTCGGTGCGCAAGAACTCCGGGATCCCGGCCTACCGGGAGACCTACTGCGGCGTGAACTGAGGCCACCAGCACCCGGTTCGGCCGGCGCGGGATCGCCCGCTCGGCCGGCCGGGAGGCCCCGGAACCGGCGCGACACGCCCGGGATGCGACCGAATTTGGACAGCGCCGGAGAAGCCACGTACAGTCGTCCCTCGTCACCCCAAAGGTGCGGGAAGGCCGCAGAGCCTCCCGGCCTCAAGCGGGACACTCATCCGGAACCAGACCGGGCGCTCCTTGCCGGAGCGCGACGGCGGGACTACGATGAGGACTCCACACCGCGAGTCCGCGACATCGTTCGCGAGACGGGTCGACCGAGCAGGTCGGCAGCGAGCGGATGTGGTAAGTTAGGACAGTTGCCCTGAAAACACTCCGGAGACGGAGCGCTTCAGGAGCGCCCGATCCTTGAGAACTCAACAGCGTGCACTATGTCGATGCCAAACAACCTCGACTCCTGATTCCGCTCCGGCGGATCGGGGGAGAGATTCCTTTGGATTGACGGATTGTCAGTAGACGATCCTTTCAGTCAGATCAACTCGCACGAGTCACCGGTTTTCCCGGTGGCGAGCGCAACGGATTCGCCGGCTCTTCGGAGTCGACGGCCAAGCCTTTACGGAGAGTTTGATCCTGGCTCAGGACGAACGCTGGCGGCGTGCTTAACACATGCAAGTCGAACGGTGAAGCAGGAGCTTGCTCCTGTGGATCAGTGGCGAACGGGTGAGTAACACGTGAGCAATCTGCCCTGGACTCTGGGATAAGCGTTGGAAACGACGTCTAATACCGGATACGAGGCGCGGGGGCATCCCCAGCGCCTGGAAAGAATTTCGGTCCAGGATGAGCTCGCGGCCTATCAGCTAGTTGGTGAGGTAACGGCCCACCAAGGCGACGACGGGTAGCCGGCCTGAGAGGGTGACCGGCCACACTGGGACTGAGACACGGCCCAGACTCCTACGGGAGGCAGCAGTGGGGAATATTGCACAATGGGCGCAAGCCTGATGCAGCAACGCCGCGTGAGGGACG
>JAFKEN010000010.1 GCA_017308515.1 Actinomycetales bacterium
CTCGCGGCCGAGGCGGCCCGCGGCGGGGCCGAGCTGCTCGCCAACGAGCTGGTCCCCGCGCGCGCGGGACTCGTGCGCCGCGCGCTCGCGCCGCTCGGCGCGGCCGGCCTCGGTTCCGGCCCCGCGGCGCGCGTCGTCGAGGGCGACGGCTCCCGGTACGGCCGGGGCGACGGCGACGAGGCTCCCGCCCGCTACGACCGGATCCTGCTCGACGCGCCCTGCACCGGTCTCGGGGCGCTGCGGCGGCGGCCGGAGGCGCGCTGGCGCAAGGGGCCGGGCGACGTGCCCGAGCTCGCGGCGCTGCAGGCGCGCCTGCTCGACGCCGCGGTGGCGAGCCTCGCGCCCGGCGGACTGCTCGCGTACGTGACCTGCTCGCCGCATCCGGCCGAGACGACCGCGCAGGTCGACGCCGCCCTCGCGCGGCACCCGGGTCTGCATCTTCTCGACACGCCCGCGGTGCTCGACGCGATCGCGACCGCCCCGCTCGGGCTGGGCGGCGCGAGCTGGGCGCAGCTGTGGCCGCATCGGCACGGCACCGACGCCATGTTCGTGCAGCTGCTCACGCGGGAGTGAGCAGGGCGCGGTGCGGTCCGTAGGCTGACGGGATGGGCGTGCGCATCCAGCCGAGCATTCTCGCGGCCGACTTCGTCAACCTCGAGCGCGAGGTCGCGCGGCTGACCCGCGCGGACCAGGTGCACGTCGACGTCATGGACAACCACTTCGTGCCCAACCTCACCTTCGGGCCGCAGATGGTCGAGCGCCTGCAGGCCGTCTCGCCGGTGCCGCTCGACGTGCACCTCATGATCGACGACCCCGACCGCTGGGCGCCCGGTTACGCGGAGCTCGGCGCCTTCTCGGTGACCTTCCATGCGGAGGCGGCGGCGGATCCGGTCGCCCTCGCGCGCGCCCTGCGGCAGCGCGGCTCCCGCGCCGCCCTCGCGCTGAAGCCCGGCACGGCGGTGGAGCCGTACCTCGAGCTGCTGCCCGAGTTCGACCAGGTGCTCGTGATGACGGTGGAGCCGGGCTTCGGCGGCCAGTCGTTCATGCCCGAGGTGCTGCCGAAGCTCGGGGCGCTGCGCGCCGCCGCGATGCGGCACGGTCTCGACGTCTGGCTGCAGGTCGACGGCGGCATCGCCGCCGACACGATCGAGGCCGCCGCGGCCGCCGGCGCCGACACCTTCGTCGCCGGCTCGGCGGTCTTCGGCGCCGAGGATCTCGACGCGGCGATCGCGGGCCTGCGCGAGGCCGCCGAGCGCGCGAACGGCGCCGCCGACCCGGCGTCTGCTTGACTGGGCCGATGGCAGAGATCAGCAAGCCCGAGATCGACTTCCTCGAGGGTCCCGCGCCCACCGAGCTCACCGTCAGCGACCTCGTCGTCGGCGAGGGAGCGGAGGCGACGCCCGGCGCGACGGTCGACGTGCACTACGTCGGTGTCGACTTCGAGTCGGGGGAGCAGTTCGACGCGAGCTGGGACCGCGGCGAGTCGATCACCTTCCCGCTCAACGGGCTGATCCGCGGCTGGCAGGAGGGCATCCCCGGCATGAAGGTCGGCGGTCGTCGCCAGCTGGTCTGCCCTCCGGAGTACGCCTACGGCCCCGCCGGCGGCGGGCACCGTCTCTCGGGGCGCACCCTCGTCTTCGTCATCGACCTGCTCGGGGTGCGCTGACCGGTTCGGCGCCGCGCCGCCAGGGCAGCGCGAGCGCGTCCGTGTGCGCGCCGGCGGCGAGTCCGCCGGGCGGCACGAGCAGCAGCACGTCCGCGTCCGCGAGGCCGCGGAGCATCGCCGGGCCGTCGAACCCGGTGGCGTTCGCGGTGCCGCCCTCGCACCGTGCCGGCCGCAGTGTGGTCGCCCGAGGATGGCCCGGATCCCCCTGCGCCACCTCGAGATCGAGCGGCTCCGGCGGCGCGACCCCCGCGAGCGCGCCGAGGGCGGGGGCGCCGAGCGCGAGCAGCGCGCCGAGGGCCGCGAAGGGGTTGCCGGGGAGCGCGAGCAGGTAGGCGCCGGTACGGAGACGTGCCAGCCGCGTCGGCCCGCCGGGCCGGACCGCGACCCCGTCGACGATCGGCTCGGCGCCGAGGGCGGCGAGCACGGTCGGCAGGTGGTCGGCGCGTGAGAGCGCCGTGCCGCCGGTCGTGACCAGCAGGTCCGCGCCCTCGGCCGCCGCCTCGATCGCCGCGCGGAGCATCTCGGCGTCGTCCCTCACGCGCCGCACGCCCGTCACCCGCCCGCCGAGCGCTTCGATCACCGACGGGAGCGGCGCGCTCAGCGCGTCGCGCACCTGGCCCGTCGCCGGGACGCCCCGATCGACGAGCTCGTCGCCCGTCACGAGCACGGCGACCCGTGGACGCGCCCGCACCTCGACGGCGTCGGCGCCGGCGAGCGCCGCAAGCGCGAGGGCCGGAGGCTCCAGTCGGCGCCCGGCGACGAGCAGCCGATCGCCCGCGCGCGCCTCCTCGCCCCGCGGCCGCACGTGCCGGCCCGGCGCACCCTCGCGTGGGTCGTCGGCGCGCAGCCCGACCGCGTCCTCCCGTCCGGCCTCTGCGCGCACGACCGCGGTCGCGCCGGGAGGCAGCGGCGCGCCGGTCACGATGACGACGGCCTCGCCGGGCTCGAGCCTCGCCGGGGCCGAGCGCGCCTCGGGGCACGGGCTGACGACCCGCCACGGGGCGGGGCCGGCGACGGCCCAGCCGTCCATCGCGGCGAGGTCGGCGGGCGGCAGGTCGGTGGTCGCCGCGACGTCGCGGGCGAGCACGCGCCCGAGCGCCGCGTCGAGCTCGACCGTCTCGGTCGGCAGGGCCGGAAGGGCTCCGGCGCGCCGGCGGGCCTCCTCGAACACCAGACGACCCGGCCCGGTGCGAGCCGCAGGGTCGGCCCCGGCCGCCGCTCCGGCCCGCGCCGCCGCCGCATTGCGGTCGCGGTCGCTCACGACGCCGCGTCGACGAGCCCGCGGATCGCGGCGACCGCCGCCCGGAACGCCGCCTCCCCGTCCTCGCCGCGCTCGATCGCGGCGCCGACCGCGACGCCGAGGAGGTAGGTCGTCGCGGGCGCCGCCGGACGCACGACGCCGTGCGCGACGACCCCGGCCGTGCCGAGCACCGCGTCGAGGTCGAGCGCGGCCGGTACGCCGAGCGCGGCGGCGGCGCGGGGGATCCACGCCGCGAGCGCCTCGTCGGGGCTGGCGGGCGAGGCCGACCCGGCGGAGCCGCCGCCCTCGGGACGGGCGTCGTCGTGCGGGGTCATGCGGTCCTCCCGATCTCGGCGCCGTCGGGCCGGAGCAGTCCGTGTCGAGGCAGGTCCTCGGGCTCGTCGACGTCGTCGCTCGAGCCCTCGGGAACGGGCACCGCGTCGAGTCGAAGGGGCGCGAGCAGTTCGCGCAGGGCGAGGTCGCGCAGACCGGAGGGGCCGCGGTCGCGCGCGGCCGTGAGTGCGCTGACTAGCGCGGCGGGGCGCACGACCGCGAGCAGCGGCTGGCGGCGCCCGCGGTCGACGCCGATGACGCCGTCGGCGTCCCCGTCCGCGAGGCGGCTCGCGAACGCGGTGACGAGCGTCGCCACGGCGGGCGCCGCCGCGGGCATGTCGCACGCGAGCAGGAGGATCCCCTCGGCCGACGGAGCGCCCGCGCCCGCGAGCACTGCGGCCCCCGCGCCGATCGCGGCCGCCGGCCCGCCGAATGCGGGCTCCTCGCGGGTGAAGGTCACCGACACGGGGAGCGCGACGCCGGGATCCGGCCCGACCACGACCACCCGCCGGGCGCCGGCCTCGAGCGCGATGCGCACCGCGCGGGCCACGAGCGGCTCGCCGTCGAGCTCGAGGGTCGCCTTCGCGAGGCCGCCGAGCCGGCGGGAGCGCCCGCCCGCGAGCACGACGGCGTCGAGGATCACCGCCGCACCGCCATGCCGCCACTCTAGGCGCGGCCGCGCGCCGCCCGGATGATAGGCATGTCTCATGGGACGGCTCACCGCGAGGACGCGGGTGGCGCGCATCGCCGCCGACGGGGCGCTCGCGCGCCGCGAGGACCTGCTCGCCGTCGAGGAGCCGCTCGAGCTGCGCGTGGGGGGCCGGGCGCTCAGTGTGACGATGCGCACCCCCGGTCACGACCAGGAGCTCGCGGCCGGGTTCCTCGTCTCCGAGGGCGTCGTCGCGGCGCCGGGGCAGATCGCCCGGATGATCCACTGCGCGTCGCCCGACGGCGAGAACACCTTCAACGTGCTCGACGTGACGCTCGCGCCGGGCGTGCCGGCCCCGGACGCGAGTCTCGAACGCCACGTCTACACGACGAGCTCGTGCGGCGTCTGCGGCAAGGCGAGCATCGATGCGGTGCGTACCCGCTCGGCGTTCCCACTGACGGCGGGCGATCCGCTCGTGCGGTCCTCGCTCGTCGCCGCCTTGCCCGACCGGCTGCGCGAGGCGCAGGAGATCTTCGAGCGCACCGGGGGCCTGCACGCCGCGGGCCTCTTCGACGCCGCGACCGGCGAGCCGCTCGTGATCCGGGAGGACGTCGGCCGGCACAACGCCGTCGACAAGGTGCTCGGCTGGGCCTACCTCGCCGGGATGCTGCCGCTCTCCGGCGCGATCCTGCAGGTGTCGGGCCGGGCGAGCTTCGAGCTCGTGCAGAAGGCGAGCATGGCGGGGGTGCCGATCCTGTCGGCGGTGTCGGCTCCGTCGTCCCTCGCGGTCGAGCTCGCGCGCGACGCGGGCCTGACCCTCGCCGGGTTCGTGCGCGGTGGCGCGATGGTCGCCTACTCGGGCCTCGAGCGGCTGCGGGTCGAGTCGGAGGCGCTCGTGCCATGACCGAATCTCCCGAGCCCTACCCCGACCTGAGCGTGCACGGCCCCGAGCACTGGGCGGTCGGCGCTCCCGCGATCCTGCACTCGCTCGGTCCGGGTCTCGCGCGCCTCGGTCCCGCGCGCGCGGCGCGCCTCGGCCTCGCGATCAACCAGAAGGACGGCTTCGACTGCATGTCGTGCGCCTGGCCCGACCCCGAGCGTCGGCACACGATCGAGTTCTGCGAGAACGGCTTCAAGGCCGTCACCTGGGAGGCGACCCCGCTGACCGTGCCGCGCGGCTTCTGGGCGCGGCACAGCCTGAGCGAGCTCGCCGACCGCGACGAGTACTGGCTCGGCCAGCAGGGCCGGCTCACCGAGCCGGTCTACAAGGGCGCCGACGCGGATCACTACGAACCGGTCAGCTGGGACCGCGCCTTCGCGATCATCGCCGAGCACCTCTCCGAGCTCGACGGTCCCGACCGCGCCGCGTTCTACACCTCGGGCCGCACGGCGAACGAGACCGCGTTCCTCTGGGGCCTGTTCGCGCGGGCCTTCGGCACCAACAACCTGCCCGACTGCTCGAACATGTGCCACGAGTCGAGCGGCACGGCGCTCGTCGAGACGATCGGCATCGGCAAGGCGACGGTCGCCTACGACGACTTCGAGAAGGCCGACCTCATCATCGTCATGGGGCAGAACCCCGGCACCAACCATCCGCGGATGCTCTCGGCACTCGAGGACTGCAAGCGCCGCGGCGGCCGCATCGTCGCCGTCAACCCGCTGCCGGAGGCGGGTCTCGAGCGGTACAAGAACCCGCAGCGGGCCCGCGGCCTGCTGGGGCGCGGCACGCCGATCGCCGACCGGCTGCTGCAGATCCGCTCCGGGGGCGACCTCGCCCTGCTGCAGGCGGTCGCGAAGCGGGTGCTCGCCGCGGAGGACGCGGCGCCCGGCACGGTGCTCGACCACGACTTCCTCGCGGCGCACACCGAGGGGCTCGCCGAGCTGCGCGCGCACCTCGCCGAGCTCGACGAGGCGGCGGTGCTCGAGGCCACCGGTCTCGACCCGGAGCAGATCGACGCCCTCGCCGCGGAGTACCTCGCCGCCGAGCGGGTGATCGTGACCTGGGCGATGGGGATCACGCAGCAGCGCGACGGGGTCGCGACGATCCGCGAGATCGTCAACCTCCTGCTGCTGCGCGGCAACATCGGCAGGCCGGGGGCGGGCGCGGCCCCGATCCGCGGACATTCCAACGTGCAGGGCGACCGCACGATGGGCATCTGGGAGAAGATGCCCGAGCCGTTCCTCGCGGCGCTCGAGGCCGAATTCGCCTTCCCGGTGCCGCGCGCGCACGGCCTCGACGCGGTGAACACGCTGCGGGGCCTGCGCGACGGCCGGGTCGAGGTGTTCCTCGCGATGGGCGGCAACTTCGTCGGCGCGATCTCCGACACGGCCGCCGCGGAGGCGGCGATGCGCGGCGCGCGGTTGACGGTGCAGGTGTCGACCAAGCTGAACCGCTCGCACGTCGTCACCGGACACGAGGCGCTCATCCTCCCGGTGCTCGGGCGCACCGAGGTCGACGTGCAGGCGAGCGGGGCGCAGTTCGTCTCGGTCGAGGACACGGTGTGCGCGGTGCACGCGAGCCATGGGGCGATCCCGCCGGTCGCCGAGGGCCTCCTGTCCGAGGTCGCCGTCGTCTGCCGGATGGCGCGCGCCGTGCTCGGGGATCGGCACGGCATCGACTGGGCCGGCTTCGAGGCGGACTACGACCGCATCCGCGACCGCATCGCGCGCGTCGTGCCGGGCTTCGAGGACTTCAACGCCGCCGTGCGGCGGAAGGGCGGCTTCGTGCTGCCCAACGGTCCGCGCGACGCGCGCCGCTTCGCGACCGCGAGCGGCCGCGCCCGCCTGACGGTCAACCCGCTCGAGGTGCTCGAGCGCCCGCCCGGCCGGCTGATCCTGCAGACGCTGCGCGCGCACGACCAGTTCAACACCACGATCTACTCCCTGAACGACCGGTACCGCGGCATCCGCCGGGGCCGCGACGTCGTGCTCGTGAACCCCGAGGATCTGGCCGAGCTCGGCCTCGAGGACGGCCAGCGCGTCGACGTGCACTCCGAGGCGCCCGACGGGGTCGACCGGGTGCTGCCGCGCCAGCGCCTCGTCGCCTATCCGATCGCGCGGGGCTGCGCGGCCGCCTACTACCCGGAGGCGAACGTGCTCGTGCCGCTCGACAGCGTCGCCGAGGGCAGCAACACCCCGGTCTCGAAGGCGGTCATCGTGCGCTTCGAGCCGGTCGGGGCACCCGCGGTGGGAGCTCCCGCGGGCCGGTAGCCTGAGCGGGTGAAGACCTTCGAGTCGCTCTTCGAGGAGCTCGCCGAGAAGGCCCGCACCCGGCCCGCCGGGTCGGGCACCGTCGCGCAGCTCGACGCCGGCGTGCACGCGATCGGCAAGAAGCTCGTCGAGGAGGCCGCCGAGACCTGGATGGCGGCCGAGTTCCAGGGCGACGAGGCGACCGCGCTCGAGGCCTCCCAGCTGCTGTACCACCTGCAGGTGCTGCTGCTGGCGAAGGGGCTCACGCTCGAGGACGTCTACCGACATCTGTGACGGCGCCCCCTGACCGTTCACGACCGAAGGACCCCCTGATGACCGAGGCCCCCGCGCTGAGGGTCGCGGTGCCCAACAAGGGCACGCTCTCCGAGACCGCCGTCGCCATGCTCCAGGAGGCGGGCTACGCGACCCGCCGCGACCCGAAGGAGCTCATCGTCGCCGACCACCGCAACGGCGTCGAGTTCTTCTACCTGCGCCCGCGCGACATCGCGACTTACGTCGGCTCGGGGGCGCTCGACGTCGGCGTCACCGGCCGCGACCTGCTGCTCGACTCGCACTCCCCGGCGCTCGAGGTCGAGGAGCTCGACTTCGGCGGCTCCACCTTCCGCTTCGCGGGGCCGCCCGACCGGTTCCACGAGCTCGGCGACCTCGAGGGCGTGCGGGTCGCGACGAGCTACGACGGGCTGGTCGGCGACTTCCTCGCGCGCGAGGGCGTCACCGCGACGGTCGTGCGCCTCGACGGCGCCGTCGAGTCGGCGGTGCGGCTCGGGGTGGCGGACGCGGTGGCCGACGTGGTGGAGACCGGCACCACGCTGCGCACCCAGGGTCTCGAGATCTTCGGGCCGGTGATCCTCGAGTCGAAGGCCGTGCTCATCGCCTCGCGGCCGGAGCTCGACGGCATCGCGACCCTGCAGCGGCGCCTGCAGGGCGTCATGGTGGCCCGCCGCTGGGTGCTCATGGACTACGACCTGCCCGCCGAGCTCGTCGAGAAGGCCGCCGCCATCACGCCGGGCTTCGAGTCGCCGACCGTCGCGCCGCTGCGCGGCGACGGCTGGGTCGCGGTGCGGGTCATGGTGCCGCGCGCGGAGACCAACCAGGTGATGGACGCGCTGTACGCGCTCGGGGCGCGCGCGATCCTCGTCACCTCGATCCACGCCGCGCGGATCTGAGCCATGCGTCGCCTCCCCACCGCCCGGTCGCCCCGGTGAGCGTGCTCACCCGGGTGATCCCGTGCCTCGACGTCGCCGCGGGCCGGGTCGTCAAGGGCGTCAACTTCCTCGACCTGCGCGACCAGGGCGATCCCGTCGAGCTGGCCCGCGCGTACTTCGAGCAGGGCGCCGACGAGATCACCTTCCTCGACGTGACGGCGACCGTCGAGGATCGCGCGACCATGTACGAGACCGTCACGGCGACGGCGGAGCAGGTCTTCATCCCGCTCACGGTCGGCGGGGGCGTGCGCAGCGCCGACGACGTGGCCCGGCTGCTCGCCGTCGGGGCCGACAAGGTCGGGGTGAACTCGGCGGCGATCGCGCGCCCGGCCCTGCTCGACGAGATCGCCGACCGCTTCGGCGCGCAGGTGCTCGTGCTGAGCCTCGACGTCAAGCGCACCGGGCCGGATCGCGCTCCCACCCCCAGCGGATTCGTCGTCACGACGCACGGCGGCCGCACCGAGACCGACCTCGACGCCCTCGCCTGGGCGCGGGAGGCGGTCGAGCGCGGAGCGGGCGAGCTGCTCGTCAACTCGATCGACGCCGACGGCACGAAGGCCGGCTTCGATCTCGAGCTCACCGCGGCGGTGCGCGAGCTGAGCGCCGTGCCGGTGATCGCGAGCGGGGGAGCGGGCGCCGCGGGCGACTTCGCCCCCGCGGTGCGCGCCGGGGCCGATGCGGTGCTCGCCGCCTCGGTGTTCCACTCCGGCCAGCTGACGGTCGGCGACGTGAAGGACGCGCTGCGCGCGGACGGGATCGAGGTGCGATGAACCTGACGGTCGACGAGGCGCTCGAGACCGCCCACTTCGACGAGCGCGGTCTGCTGCCGGCGGTGATCCAGCAGCACGACTCGGGCGAGGTGCTCATGCTCGGCTACATGGATGCCGAGGCGCTGCAGCGCACCCTCACCGAGGGCCGGGTGACGTTCTGGTCGCGCTCGCGCGGCGAGTACTGGCGCAAGGGCGACACGAGCGGGCACGTGCAGTGGGTGCGCGGCGCGAGCCTCGACTGCGACGGCGACACCCTGCTGGTGCGGGTCGAGCAGGTGGGGCCGGCGTGCCACACCGGCGCGCGCTCGTGCTTCGACACCCACCCGGTCGACGGGGTCGAGCTCGGGCAGCCCGAGACCGACGCCGACGGCGACGAGGAGCCGGAGGAGGGCTCGTGACGACCTCCCGTGCCGAGTTCGACGAGGCCCTCGCGGCCGGGCACCGCATCGTGCCGGTGCTGCGCGAGCTCTTCGCCGACACCGAGACGCCTGTGGGCGTGTATCGCAAGCTCGCCGACGGGCGCCCCGGCAGCTTCCTGCTGGAGTCCGCCGAGCAGGGCGGCATCTGGTCGCGCTACTCCTTCGTCGGCGTCGGCTCGCTCGGCGTGCTCACGCAGGCCGGCGGCGAGGCCGTCTGGCTCGACTACGGACTGAGCGCCGAGCGCGCGCTCGGCGACGACGCCCCGAGCGGCTCGCTCGACGCGCTCGCGCGGCTCTACGAGCGCTGGCGCACGCCGCGGCGCGCGGGCCACCCGCCGCTCACCGGCGGACTGGTCGGCTACATCGGCTGGGAGGCGATCCGCCAGCTCGAGCACCTGCCGGAGGCTCCACCGGCCGACCACGACGTGCCGGTTCTCGCGCTGTCGCTCGTCTCGGAGCTGGTCGCGCTCGACCACCGCACGGGCACCGTCACGCTGATCGCGGCCGCGGTCAACGACGGCACCGACGACGCGGATGCGCTCTGGGCCGACGCGACGGCGCGCCTCGACCACCTCCAGCGCTCCCTCGGCGCGCCCACCGTCGCCGACCTGGGGCGGGTCGACCTCACGGTCGAGCCGCAGCCGCGCGCGCGGGTGGAACCGCGGGTGTACCTCGACGCGGTGGAGCGCTCGAAGCGGTTCATCCGCGACGGCGACGTCTTCCAGGTGGTGATCTCGCAGCGCTTCGATCACGACGCGCCGGCCGACCCGCTCGACGTCTACCGGGTGCTGCGGGTGCTCAACCCGAGCCCGTACATGTACCTGCTCGCGCTCGAGACGCCCGCGGGGGAACCGCTCTCGGTCGTCGGCTCCTCGCCCGAGGCGCTCGTCAAGGTGCAGGGCGGCCGCGCCTTCACCCACCCGATCGCGGGCTCGCGGCCGCGCGGCGAGAGCCCCGAACGCGACGCCGAGCTCGCCGAGGAGCTGCTCGCGGATCCGAAGGAGCGCGCCGAGCACCTCATGCTCGTCGACCTCGCCCGTAACGACCTCTCGAAGGTCTGCGTCGCCGGCAGCGTCGAGGTGACCGAGTTCATGCAGATCGAGCGCTTCAGCCACATCATGCACATCGTCTCGAGCGTCGAGGGCGACCTGCGCGCCGACGCGACGCCGGTCGACGTCTTCCGGGCCACGTTCCCGGCAGGCACCCTCTCCGGGGCTCCCAAGCCGCGCGCGCTCGAGATCATCGACGAGCTCGAGGTGGCCCAGCGCGGCGTGTACGGCGGCGTGGTCGGCTACCTCGACCTCGCGGGCGACGCCGATCTCGCGATCGCGATCCGCACCGCGACGATCTCGGGCGGGGTCGCGAGCGTGCAGGCGGGCGCGGGCCTCGTCGCCGACTCCGACCCCGAGGCCGAGCTGCAGGAGTCGCGCAACAAGGCGGCGGCGCCGCTGCGCGCGGTCGCGATCGCCAACGCGCTGCGCCGGGTGGGGCCCGAGTGAGCGCGGGCCGGCTCAAGCTCGTCTCGCTCGCGGCGCTCGTGCTGCTCGCGGGCGGCCTCGTGCTCACCGCGACGCAGACCTGGTTCGTGCTCGAGGTCTCGGGCGCCCCGCTCGCCGTGGGCGGCGACGTCGCCGGGGGCGCCGCTCTCGCCGTCGGGCTCGCGGGCCTCGCGGCGGTCGCCGCGCTCGCCCTCGCGGGGCCGTTCTTCCGGATCGTGCTGGGGGCGCTCGTCGCGCTGCTGGGCGCCGCGGGGGCTCTCGCCGCCGGCGTGGCCCTCGCGGATCCGGTCGCGGCCTCCGCTCCCGCCCTCACCGCCGCGACCGGCGTCGCGGGGCACGACTCGCTCACCGCGCTCGTCACCGGGGGAGGACCGACGGGGTGGCCGGTCGCCGCGCTCGTGGTGGCGATCCTGCTCGGGATCGCGGGACTCGCCGTCACGCTCACCGCGCGGGCCTGGCCGCGCGGCACGCGCCGCTACGAGCGCACCCGACTCGCGGGCGACGGCGCGGAGAACCCGAACGACGCGGTCGGCGAGTGGGACGCCCTGAGCGACGGCGACGACCCGACCGCCCGCTAGACTGGCGCCTGAACACGCGATCGGAGGACCGCAGGTGAGTGAGCACGACGAGCCCGGACACGGCAATTCGGTGGCCGCGTGGACGTCGGTGGTGATCATGCTCGTGGCGTTCACCGGCGGCACCCTCGCGTTCTGGTTCGCCATCGCCTGGCTCGTGTGGGCCTTCGCGGGTCTGCTCGTCGTCGGCGCGCTCGTCGGCCTCGTGCTCACGAAGCTCGGCTACGGAGCCGGCGGTCGCCGCTCCGTGTCGCATTCCTGACGTGCTCGCCGAGCTCGTCGCGGGGGCCGTCGCCGACGCCGCCGAGCGTCGCGCCGCGCACCCGCTCGCCGAGGTCGAGTCGGCCGCGCTGTCCGCGTCCGCCCCGCGCGACGCCCTCGCGGCGCTCGCGCCCGGCGACGAGGTGCGCATCATCGCCGAGGTGAAGCGCGCGAGCCCGAGCCGCGGCCCGCTCGCCGAGATCGCCGACCCCGCCGCGCTGGCGGTCTCCTACGAGCACGGGGGCGCCAGCGTCATCAGCGTGCTCACCGAGGGCCGCCGCTTCGGCGGCTCGCTCGACGACCTGCGCGAGGTGCGCCGGGCCGTCGGCGTGCCGGTGCTGCGCAAGGACTTCATCGCCGAGCCCTATCAGGTCTTCGAGGCCCGCGCCGCGGGCGCCGACCTCGTGCTGCTCATCGTGGCGGCGCTCGAGCAGCCGGTGCTCGCCGAGCTGCACGCTCTCGTGCAGCAGCTGGGCATGACGGCGCTCGTCGAGACCCACTCCGCCGAGGAGGTCGAGCGCGCGCTCGACGTCGGGGCCGCGATCGTCGGCGTCAACGCGCGCGACCTGTCGACCTTCGAGCTCGATCGCGACCTGTTCGGAACCCTCGCCGATCGCATCCCGGCGGGCGTCATCCGGGTCGCCGAGTCGGCGGTGCTCGAACCGGAGGACGTGACGCACTACCGCCGCGCCGGCGCCGACGCGGTACTCATCGGCGAGGCGCTCGTGCGCGGAGACGACCCCGTCGCGACCCTCGAGAGCTTCCTGGCGGCCGGATCATGACCGAACCGCTGCGCCTCGAGTCGCTCATCGCGCTGCCCGGCCCGTACTTCGGCGAGTACGGCGGGCGGTTCATGCCCGAGTCGCTCGTCGCCGCGATCGACGAGCTCTCGGAGGCCTATGAGGCGGCCAAGGCCGACCCGGCCTTCACCGCCGAGCTCGACGCCCTGCACCGCGACTACACCGGGCGGCCCTCGATCATGACCGAGGTGCCGCGCTTCGCCGAGCACGCCGGCGGCGCGCGGATCTTCCTCAAGCGCGAGGATCTCAACCACACCGGCAGCCACAAGATCAACAACGTGCTCGGCCAGGCACTGCTCACCCGTCGCATCGGCAAGACGCGCGTGATCGCCGAGACCGGCGCGGGCCAGCACGGCGTCGCGACGGCGACCGCCGCCGCGCTCTTCGGCTTCGAGTGCACGATCTTCATGGGGGAGGTCGACACCCAGCGGCAGGCGCTCAACGTCGCGCGCATGCGGCTGCTGGGCGCCGAGGTCGTGCCGGTGAAGACCGGCTCGCGCACCCTCAAGGACGCGATCAACGACGCCTACCGCGAGTGGGTGACCTCGGTCGAGACGACCAACTACATCTTCGGCACCGCCGCCGGGCCGCACCCGTTCCCCGCGATGGTGCGCGACTTCCAGTCCTACATCGGGCGCGAGGCGCGCGCGCAGATGCTCGAGCGCATCGGGCGGCTGCCGGATGCGGTGGTCGCCTGCGTCGGCGGCGGCAGCAACGCGATCGGCATCTTCGACGCGTTCCTCGACGACGCCGAGGTGAAGCTCTACGGCATCGAGGCCGCGGGCGACGGGGTGGACACCGAGCGCCACGCCGCCTCGATCGAACGCGGCCGGCCGGGCGTGCTGCACGGCGCGCGCAGCTACCTCCTGCAGGACGCCGACGGCCAGACCCTCGAGTCGCACTCGATCTCCGCGGGGCTCGACTATCCGGGCGTCGGGCCGGAGCACGCCTACCTCGCCGACCTCGGGCGCGCGAGCTACCAGCCCGCGACCGACACCGAGGCGATGGACGCTCTCGCGCTGCTCAGCCGCACCGAGGGCATCATCCCCGCGATCGAGTCGGCGCACGCGCTGGCGGGGGCGCTGCGACTCGGGCGCGAGCTGGGGCCGGAGGGCGTGATCCTCGTCAACCTCTCGGGTCGCGGCGACAAGGACGTGGCCACCGCCGGGCGCTGGTTCGACCTGCTCGACGAGGGCGCGGAGCAGTCGTGAGCGCATCCTCGACCGCGGACGGCGCGCGGCCGTCCGCCGGCGCGGGCTCCCCGCTCCACGTCGCCGACACGATCGATGCGGCGCGCGACGCCGGCCGCGGGATCCTCGTCGGCTATCTGCCGGTCGGCTTCCCCGACCTCGCGACGAGCATCGAGGCGGCCGTGGCGCTCGTCGACAACGGCGTGGATGCGCTCGAACTCGGCCTGCCCTACTCCGACCCCGTGATGGACGGCACCGCCATCCAGCGCGCGACGACGGCCGCCCTGCAGGCCGGATTCACGGTGCGCGACGTCTTCGCCGCGGTCGAGGCGATCCGGTCGCGCGTCGCCGCACCGGTGCTCGTCATGACCTACTGGAACCCGGTGCTGCAGTACGGCGCGGAGCGCTTCGCGCACGCGCTGCGCGACGCCGGGGGAGCGGGGCTCATCACGCCCGACATCACGCCGGACTCGGCGCAGGAGTGGATCGCGGTCAGCGAGGCCACCGACCTCGAGCGGGTGTTCCTCGCCGCCCCGAGCTCGACCGACGCCCGGCTGCGCACCACGGTGGAGGCGAGCCGCGGCTTCGTCTACGCCGTCTCGACGATGGGGATCACGGGCGCGCGCGCCGACGTCGACGCCGCCGCCCGCGGCCTCGTGGGCCGCCTGCGCGAGGCCGGCGCCCGGAACGCGTGCGTCGGAGTCGGCATCTCGACCGGGGCGCAGGTCGCCGAGGTGCTCGGCTACGCCGACGGAGCGATCGTCGGCTCGGCCCTCGTGAGCGCCCTCGCCGACGGGGGAGTCGCGGGGGTCGGGCGGCTCGCCGCCGAGCTCGCCTCGGGCGTCCGCTCTCGCGTCGGAGACGCCGCCGACGCTGGCTAGACTCGTGCGGGCGCGCCCTCATCGAGCACGCCGACCCGCAACGGAAGGTGCCGAGTGATCCCCCTGAGCATCCCGAGCCCGCCCGCCGACTGGCAGGTGCTCGTGAAGATCCCCCTCGGTTGGCTCCACGGCCTGATCCCGGCCGTCTCCGCCGATGCGGTCGTCGAGGTGCGCACCTACGCGGTGTGCATCATCGCGGGCATCATCGCCGCGGTGCTCATCGCCAACTACCGGCTCACCAAGCGCGGCGCCGAGCCGTGGATCGTCATCGACATCGCCGTCTGGGCGGTCGTCATCGCCATCATCGCGGCGCGGTTCTACCACGTCTTCACCCACCCCGGCGACTACTTCGGCGAGGGCAAGAACGTCTGGAACCCCTTCCAACCCGGCAGCATCTGGGCGATCTGGGAGGGCGGCAACGCGATCTTCGGCGCGCTCATCGGCGGCGCCGTCGGCGTGTTCATCGCGACCCGCATCACCGGGTTGCGCTTCTGGAGCGTCGTCGACGCGATCGCGCCGGGCATGTTCGTCGCGCAGGCGCTCGGTCGCCTCGGCAACTACGTCAACCAGGAGCTCTTCGGACTGCCGACGAACCTGCCGTGGGGTCTGCAGATCGATCGGCCCAACGCCGCGATCCCGGTCGGCCTGCCCGAGGACACGCTGTTCCACCCGACGTTCCTCTACGAGATGATCTGGAACCTCGCGGGCCTCGTCATCCTGCTGCTCATCGAGCACGCGGTGCGGCGCGACCCCGCCACCGGCGCGGTGCGCTTCGAGCGCCGCGCCGAGTGGCAGTGGGGCACCGTGTTCGGCTTCTACCTGTTCTGGTACGGGCTGGGCCGCAGCTGGTTCGAGTCGATCCGCCTCGACCCGAGCGAGACCTTCCTCGGCATCCGCTCGAACGTCTGGGCGGCGCTCGCGGCGCTCGTGCTGGGTCTCATCATCATCATCGTGCAGCGCCGCAACCACGTCGGGGCCGAGCCGAGCGTGTACCGGCCCGGCAAGGAGTGGAGCCCCGACGCTGCGGTAGACTCGCAGGACACCTACAGCGAGAGCGACGACCCCGAGGACTCCGAGGGGCACGTCACCGAGGCCGCCGCCACAAGCGGGTCGGCGACGGGCTCTTAGCCTTCGTGCCGTCCGCCGCGCGACGGCGGACTCCTCCCATCGCAGGGCCATCGACGTCCCTTCCCGGCACCATCGTGAGGACGGTATCCATGGCGTCTCGCTTCCCGTCGGCGTCCGTTCCGGCCGCGCCCGCGACCCCGCGCGCCGCCGCGCCGATCGACCCGTACCGGCGCTTCGGGGCGATCCCCGCCGCCCAGGGCGCCTACGACCCCCGCCATGAGCGCGACGCGTGCGGTCTCGCGATGGTCGCGACGCTGCGCGGCACCGCCGGGCACGACGTGGTGCAGAAGGCCCTCGAGGCGCTGCGGCACCTCGAGCACCGCGGCGCGATCGGCTCCGACGCCGGCACCGGCGACGGTGCGGGCATCATCACGCAGATCCCCGACGCCTTCTTCCGGGCGGTCGCGGGCGTCGAGCTGCCGCCGGTCGGCGAGTACGCCGTCGGCATGGCCTTCCTGCCGGTCGACCGCACCGAGCGCGAGGCCGAGAAGGCCGGCATCGCCCGCATCGCCGAGGAGGAGGGCCTGACGGTGCTCGGCTGGCGCGAGGTGCCGACCGACCCCACCCACCTCGGCAACCTCGCGCGCGACGCGGCCCCGAGCTTCGAGCAGGCCTTCGTCACGGCGACGCGTGCCGAGGGGGCGACCCCGATCGCGGGCATCGCCCTCGACCGGCTCACCTTCCGCCTGCGCAAGCGGGCCGAGCGCGAGCTCGGCGCGTACTTCCCCTCGCTGTCGGCGCGCACCGTCGTCTACAAGGGCATGGTCACGACGCTCCAGCTCGAGCCGTTCTACCCCGACCTCTCCGACGAGCGCTTCGCCTCGAAGCTCGCCCTCGTGCACTCGCGCTACTCGACGAACACCTTCCCGAGCTGGCCGCTCGCGCAGCCGTTCCGGATGATGGCGCACAACGGCGAGATCAACACCGTGCAGGGCAACCGCAACTGGATGCGCGCCCGCCAGAGCCAGCTCGCCTCGCCCGTGCTGGGCGACCTGCGCCCGCTGTTCCCGATCGTGACCGACGGCGCGAGCGACACGGCCTCGTTCGACGAGGCGCTCGAGCTGCTCGAGCTCGCGGGCCGCCCGCTGCCGCACGCGCTCATGATGATGGTGCCGGAGGCGTGGGAGAACCAGGTCGACATCGACCCGGCGCGCAAGGCGTTCTACGAGTTCCACTCGATGCTCATGGAGCCGTGGGACGGCCCCGCCGCGCTCGTCTTCACCGACGGCACCCTCGTGGGCGCGACCCTCGACCGCAACGGGCTGCGCCCCGGCCGCTACATGGTCACCGACGACGGCTTCGTCGTGCTCGCGAGCGAGACCGGCGTGCTCGACTGGCCCGCCGACCGCGTGGTGCGCCGCGGGCGCCTGCGTCCCGGGCGGATGTTCCTCGTCGACACGGCCGAGGGCCGCATCGTCGAGGACGACGAGATCAAGGCCGAGCTCGCCGCCTCGCAGCCCTTCCAGGAGTGGCTCGACGCGGGGCGGATCCGGCTCGCCGACCTGCCCGAGCGCGAGCACATCACCCACACGCCCGCGAGCGTGAACCGCCGGCAACGCACCTTCGGCTACACCGAGGAGGAGGTGCGCATCCTCATCGGCCCGATGGCGCTGAAGGGCGCCGAGCCGCTCGGCGCGATGGGCTCCGACACCCCGATCGCGGTGCTGAGCGACCGCCCGCGGCTGCTGTTCGACTACTTCACGCAGCAGTTCGCGCAGGTGACGAACCCGCCGCTGGACTCGATCCGCGAGGAGGTCGTCACCTCGATGAGCCTCGGGCTCGGGCCGGAGCGCAACCTGCTCGACGCGACGCCCGAGCACGCGAAGCAGATCATCCTCGACTTCCCGGTCATCGACAACGACCAGCTCGCGAAGATCCAGCACTTCGAGACCGGCAGCGGGCGTCACATCGCGCACGTCATCAAGGGGCTCTACCGCGTGGAGCGCGGGGCCGAGGGTCTCGCCGAGCGTCTCGCCCAGATGTGCCGCGAGGCCGACGAGGCGATCGAGGCCGGGGCGCAGTTCCTCGTGCTCTCCGACCGCGACTCGACCTCCGAGCTCGCGCCGATCCCGTCGCTGCTGATGCTCGCCGCGGTGCACCACCACCTGATCCGGCAGGAGACCCGCATGCGCGTCGGGCTCGTCGTGGAGGCGGGCGACGTGCGCGAGGTGCACCACGTCGCCCTGCTGATCGGCTACGGCGCGAGCGCGGTGAACCCGTACCTCGCGATGGAGACGGCCGAGCAGCTCGTCATCTCCGGCATGATCTCGGGCATCACGACCGAGAAGGCCCAGAAGAACCTCATCAAGGCCCTCGGCAAGGGCGTGCTGAAGATCATGTCGAAGATGGGCATCTCGGTCGTGGGCTCCTACGCCGGCGCGCAGACCTTCGAGGCGGTCGGGCTCAGCCAGGAGTTCGTCGACGAGTACTTCACCGGTACGACGAGCCTTCTCGGCGGCGTCGGCATCGACGTGATCGCGGCGGAGAATGCGGCCCGCCACCGCGCCGCCTACCCCGACGACGTCGCCGTCGTGGCGCACGAGCGCCTCGCCGTCGGCGGCGAGTACCAGTGGCGCCGCGAGGGCCCGCCGCACCTGTTCAACCCGGAGACGGTGTTCCGGCTGCAGCACGCGACCCGCACCCGCCGGTACGACATCTTCCGCGAGTACACGAAGGCCGTCGACGACCAGGCCGAGCACCTCATGACCCTGCGCGGGCTGTTCGGGCTGCGCACCGGGCAGCGCCCGCCGGTGCCGCTCGAGGAGGTCGAGTCGGTCGCCGAGATCGTGAAGCGCTTCAACACCGGCGCGATGAGCTACGGCTCGATCTCGCAGGAGGCGCACGAGACCCTCGCGATCGCGATGAACCGCCTGGGCGGCCGCTCCAACACCGGCGAGGGCGGCGAGGACGTCGAGCGCCTGCTCGACCCCGAGCGCCGCAGCCGCATCAAGCAGGTCGCGAGCGGCCGGTTCGGCGTGACCAGCATGTACCTCACGCACGCGACCGACATCCAGATCAAGATGGCGCAGGGCGCCAAGCCCGGCGAGGGCGGCCAGCTGATGGCCGCGAAGGTCTACCCGTGGATCGCGCGCACCCGGCATTCGACCGCCGGCGTCACGCTCATCTCGCCCCCGCCGCACCACGACATCTACTCGATCGAGGATCTCAAGCAGCTCATCTTCGATCTCAAGCGCGCCAACCCCGAGGCGCGCGTCCACGTCAAGCTCGTCTCGCAGTCGGGTATCGGCGCGGTCGCCGCGGGGGTCACGAAGGCTCTCGCCGACGTGGTGCTCGTCTCCGGCCACGACGGCGGCACCGGCGCGAGCCCGCTCAACTCGCTCAAGCACGCGGGCACGCCGTGGGAGATCGGCCTCGCCGAGACCCAGCAGACCCTCATGCTCAACGGCATGCGCGACCGCGTCGTCGTGCAGGTCGACGGTCAGATGAAGACCGGCCGCGACGTCATCGTGGCCGCGCTGCTGGGCGCCGAGGAGTTCGGCTTCGCGACGGCGCCGCTCGTGGTGAGCGGGTGCATCCTCATGCGGGTGTGCCACCTCGACACCTGCCCGGTCGGCGTCGCGACCCAGAACCCCGAGCTGCGCGCGCGCTTCACCGGCAAGCCCGAATTCGTGGAGACCTTCTTCGAGTACCTCGCCGAGGAGGTGCGCGAGTACCTCGCCGAGCTCGGCTTCCACAGCATCGAGGAGGCGATCGGCCACAGCGAGCTGCTCGACGTCGACCGCGCCGTCGCGCACTGGAAGGCCGACGGGCTCGACCTGACGCCCGTGCTGCGCGGGCCGGTGTTCGCCGAGTCCGAGCCGCGGCGCAACGTGCGCGAACAGCACCACGAGATCGCCGAGCACTTCGACCAGGAGCTCATCCGGCGCGCGAAGGGCGCGCTCGAGCGCGGCGAGAGCGTCGAGATCGAGCTGCCGATCCGCAACACCGAGCGCGCCGTCGGCACGATGCTCGGGCACGAGGTCACCAAGCGCCACGGCGAGCACGGTCTGCCGGCCGACACCATCCGGGTGACGATGCACGGCTCCGCCGGGCAGTCGTTCGGGGCCTTCGTGCCCAACGGCATCACCCTGCGGCTCGAGGGCGACAGCAACGACTACGTCGGCAAGGGTCTCTCGGGCGGCCAGCTGACCCTGCGGCCGCCGCGCGACGCGGTCTTCCCGGCCGAGCGCAACACGATCGCCGGCAACGTCATCGGGTACGGCGCGACCCAGGGCAGCATGTTCCTGCGCGGCGTCGTGGGCGAACGGTTCCTCGTGCGCAACTCGGGCGCCACCGCGGTCGTGGAGGGTGTGGGCGACCACGCGCTCGAGTACATGACGGGCGGGCTCGCGGTGATCCTCGGCACGACGGGGCGCAACCTCGGCGCCGGCATGTCCGGCGGCACCGCCTACGTGCACGAACTGCGGCCGGAGCGGGTCAACCGCGACGCGCTCGCGACGGGGGAGCTGGAACTGCTGCCGCTCGAGAGCGCGGATCGCGAGATCCTGGCCGACCTGCTGCGGCGCCACCTCGCCGAGACCGACTCGCCGGTCGCGGCGCGCATGCTCGAGGACTTCGACGCGGCCGCCGACCGGTTCACCAAGGTGCTGCCGCGGGACTACGCGGCGGTGCTCGCGACCCGGCAGGCGGCCGTCGACGAGGGGCTCGACCCCGACGGCGACGTCGTCTGGAGCCGGATCATGGAGGCGACCAATGGCTGACCCGAAGGGCTTCCTGCGCACCACCGAGCGCGAGCTGCCGCCGCGCCGGCCGGTTCCGGTGCGCATCATGGACTGGAAAGAGGTCTACGAGCAGCAGGATCCCGGCCAGCTGCGCCGTCAGGCCGGGCGTTGCATGGACTGCGGCATCCCGTTCTGCCATCAGGGCTGCCCGCTGGGCAACCTCATCCCGGAGTGGAACGACCTCATGTGGCGCGGCGAGGGTCGGGCCGCGATCGACCGGCTGCACGCGACCAACAACTTCCCGGAGTTCACCGGGCGGCTGTGCCCGGCGCCGTGCGAGTCGAGCTGCGTGCTGGGCATCAACCAGCCCGCCGTCACGATCAAGCAGGTCGAGGTCTCGATCATCGACCAGGCCTTCCAGAGCGGCTGGGTCGTGCCGCATCCCCCGGCGCGCCTGACGGGCAAGACGGTCGCGGTCGTCGGCTCCGGTCCCGCCGGTCTCGCGGCCGCGCAGCAGCTCACCCGGGCCGGGCACACCGTGGCCGTGTACGAGCGCGACGACCGCATCGGCGGCCTGCTGCGTTACGGCATCCCCGACTTCAAGATGGAGAAGCGCTGGATCGAGGCGCGCCTCCAGCAGATGCAGGCCGAGGGCACCCGCTTCCGCGCGGGGGTCGAGATCGGGCGCGACATCTCGTGGAGCGACCTGCGCTCGCGCTACGACGCGGTCGTGATCGCGACCGGCGCGACCGTGCCGCGCGACCTGGCGATCCCCGGGCGCGACGCGCTCGGCGTGCACTTCGCCATGGAGTACCTCGTGCAGCAGAACAAGGTCGTCGCCGGTGACACGGTGCCCGAGCAGATCAGCGCGGAGGGCAAGCACGTCGTCGTCATCGGCGGCGGAGACACCGGGGCCGACTGCATCGGCACCGCGCACCGCCAGGGCGCGCTGAGCGTGACGAACCTCGCGATCGGCTATCAGCCGCCCGCCGAGCGGCCCGAGAACCAGCCGTGGCCGATGGCCCCGACCATCTTCGAGGTTACGAGCGCGCACGAGGAGGGCGGCGAGCGGGTGTTCCTCGCCTCGACCGTCGAGTTCCTCAGCAACGAGGCGGGGGAGGTGCGCGCCCTGCGCGTGGCCGAGACCGAGTACCTCGACGGGCGCCGGGTGCCGAAGTCGGGAACGGAGCGCGAGATCCCCGCCGACCTCGTGCTCATCGCGATGGGCTTCACCGGTGCCGAGCCCGAGAGCCTCACCGGTCAGCTCGAGGTGCCCTTCGACGACCGCGGCAACGTCGGGCGCGACGGGGCCTACACGACCACGCTGCCCGACGTCTTCGTCGCCGGCGACGCGGGTCGCGGGCAGTCGCTCATCGTCTGGGCGATCGCCGAGGGGCGCGCCGCCGCGGCCGCGGTCGACCGCTACCTCGAGGGCGACACGATGCTGCCCGCCCCGGTGCGCCCGACCGATCGGGCGATCGCCGTCTGACCCGCGCGGCACGCCCGCGCCTCACCGACACCTTCACCGCCACCACCACCAGAAGGACATCATGAGACGAGCCAAGATCGTCGCGACCCTCGGGCCCGCGACATCGAGCTACGAGAACATCCGCGCGATCATCGAAGCGGGCGTCGACGTCGCACGCATGAACCTCTCCCACGGCAGCCACGCCGTGCACGAGGAGGTCTACGCGAACATCCGCCGCGCCGCGGCCGACGTCGGCAAGCCGGTCGCCGTGCTCGTCGACCTGCAGGGCCCCAAGATCCGACTGGGCACCTTCGAGTCCGGCCCCCACGAGCTTGCCGCGGGCGACCTGTTCACCATCACGACCGAGGATGTCGTGGGCACGAAGGAACTCGTCTCCACCACCTTCAAGGGACTCCCGCACGACGTGAAGCCCGGGGACCCGCTGCTCATCGACGACGGCAAGGTGCGGGTACGCGTGCTCTCCACCGACGGCACCCGAGTCACGACCGAGGTCGTCGTCGGCGGACCCGTCTCGAACAACAAGGGCATCAACCTGCCGGGCGTCGCCGTCAACGTGCCGGCCCTCTCCGAGAAGGACGAGGACGACCTGCGCTGGGGGCTTCGCCTGGGCGCCGACTTCATCGCGCTGTCGTTCGTGCGCGACGCCCACGACATCACGCGGGTGCACGAGATCATGGCCGAGGAGGGCCGCAAGGTCCCGACGATCGCCAAGATCGAGAAGCCGCAGGCGGTGGATCACCTCGACGACATCATCGAGGCCTTCGACGGCGTCATGGTCGCGCGAGGCGATCTCGCGGTCGAGCTGCCGCTCGAGGCGGTGCCGATCGTGCAGAAGCGCTGCACCGAGCAGTGCCGGCGGATGGCGAAGCCGGTGATCGTCGCGACGCAGATGCTCGAATCGATGACGCATTCGCCGGTGCCGACCCGCGCCGAGACGAGCGACGTCGCCAACGCGGTGCTCGACGGCGCCGACGCCGTCATGCTCTCCGGCGAGACCAGCGTGGGCGACTACCCGGTCGTCACCGTGGCGACCATGGCGCGGATCATCGAGTCCACCGAGGAGCACGCTCTCGAGCGCATCAACCCGCTCGGGACCAAGCCCCGCACGCAGGGCGGCGCGCTCACCCTCGCCGCGAACGACGTGGCCGAGTTCGTCGGCGCCAAGTTCCTCTGCGTCTTCACGGAGTCCGGCGACACCGCGCGCCGGATGTCGCGTCTGCGCTCCAAGATCCCGATGCGCGCCTTCGCGACCGACGAGGCCACCCGCCGACGGATGGCGTTGACCTGGGGGATCCAGTCCTTCCTCGTCGAGCCGGTCACCTACACCGACGAGTTCTTCCGCCAGGTCGACGACCAGATCCTCGACGGCGGTTTCGCGGAGGCGGGGGAGAAGGTCGTGGTCGTGAGCGGATCGCCTCCCGGCGTGCCCGGCACCACGAACGACCTGCGCATCTACCGCCTGGGCGATGCGCACAACGAGGTCGCGCCGGCGTACCGCAAGCCGGAGTAGTCGCGGCGGCGCGGCCGGAGCGGGCGCTCGCGCTCCGCCTCCGGTCGTGCCGTCTGCGCGCGGGTGAGCGTCAGACGGCGACGCCCTCGCGCTCGGCCGCGGCGACGTGTCGGGCCGTGCGCAGGAAGCTGTCGGGGTTGAGCGAGATCGAGTCGATGCCCTGTTCGACGAGGAACCGGGCGAATTCGGGGTGATCGCTCGGAGCCTGCCCGCACAGACCCACCTTGATGCCCGCCTCGTGCGCCGCCGCGATGGCCATCGCGATCATGCGCTCGACCGCCGGATCGCGCTCGTCGAACAGCCCCGCGAGCTGGCCGGAGTCGCGGTCGACGCCGAGCGTGAGCTGCGTCAGGTCGTTGGATCCGATCGAGAACCCGTCGAAGCGACGCGCGAACTCGCCGGCGGAGAGCACGTTCGAGGGGATCTCGCACATCATGTAGACCTCGAGCCCGTTCTCGCCCCGCGTCAGACCGTTCTCGGCCATGACCGCGAGGACGCGGTCGGCCTCGGCGGGAGTGCGGCAGAACGGGATCATGACGATCACGTTGCGGAAGCCGAAGTCCTCGCGCACCCGCCGCAGCGCGCCGCACTCGAGCGCGAAGCCCTCGCGGTAGCGGTCGTCGTAATAGCGGGAGGCGCCGCGGAACCCGATCATCGGGTTCTCCTCCTGCGGCTCGAAGTCGCGGCCGCCGACCAGGTTGGCGTACTCGTTCGACTTGAAGTCGCTCATCCGCACGATGACCGGATCGGGGTGGTACGGGGCCGCGATCTTCGCGACGCCGCGGGCGAGGGTGTCGACGAAGTACTCCGTCGGGTCTCCCCACCCACGGGTGAGTTCGGCGATCCGGCGGCGATCGGCGGGATCGGTCACCCGCTCCGGATGCACGAGCGCCATCGGGTGCACCGCGATCAGCGTGTTGACGATGAACTCCATCCGGGCGAGGCCGACGCCGCGCGCCGGGAGGCGCCACCACTGGAAGGCCGCCGCGGGGCTGGCGATGTTCACGAGCAGCCGGGTGCGCGTCTCGGGCACGTCGGAGACGTCCACCTCCTCGGTGCTGTGCTCGAGCGTGCCCGCGTAGACGTGGCCCTCCTCGCCCTCGGCGCAGCTGAGGGTGATGGCCTGCCCGTCGTGCAGGGTGCTCGTCGCCGTCCCGGTGCCGACGATCGCGGGGATGCCGAGCTCGCGGCTCACGATCGCGGCGTGGCTGGTCGATCCGCCGTGGTCGGTGATGATCCCCGCGGCACGCGACATGATCGGCACCCAGTCGGGGTCGGTCATCTCGGTGACGAGGATCGCGCCGTCGCGGAAGCTCTCGATCTCGGCGGGGTCGCGGATCACGCAGACCTCGCCCGTCGCGATCGCCTCGCCGATCGCGGCCCCCGAGACGAGCACCGGCCCCGACCCGGTGAGACGATGCACGAGGAACCGGCTGACCGACTTCGTCGCCTGCACCGTCTCGGGACGCGCCTGCACGAGGAAGAGCTCCCCGGTGGCCCCGTCCTTGGCCCACTCCATGTCCATCGGGCGCCCGTAGTGCGCTTCAACCAGCCTCGCCCACCGCGCCAGCTGCACGATCTCGTCGTCGTCGAGCACGAAGGCGGCCCGCTCGCGTGTCGTCGTCTCGATCGTGCGGGTGCGCGCGCTGCCGCCGCGTGCGAGCACCATCTTGCGCTCCTTGGCGCCGCGCTGCTTCTCGATGATCGGGTGCACGGCGGGATCGTCGAGCAGCGGCGTGAAGACGACGTACTTGTCGGGGTCGACAGTGCCCTGCACCACGAGCTCCCCGAGTCCCCACGCCGCGCTGACGACCGCCACCCGCGGGAAGCCGCTCTCGGTGTCGATCGAGAACATCACGCCCGAGCCGGCGAGATCGCTGCGGACCATGCGCTGCACCCCGATCGACAGCGCGACCTCGGTGTCGTCGAATCCCTTCACCTGGCGATAGGTGATCGCCCGGTCGGTGAACAGCGAGGCGTAGCAGCGCCGGCAGGCGTCGAGCAGCTCGCGCTCGCCGACCACATTGAGGAAGGTCTCCTGCTGCCCGGCGAAGCTCGCGTCGGGCAGGTCCTCCGCGGTCGCGCTCGAGCGCACGGCGACCGCGACGCCGCGTCGGGGGGCGTCGTCGCCGTCCTGCGCGGAGAGCGCACGATAGCCGCGCAGGATCGCCTCGGACAGCTCGGGCGGGAACTGCCCGCCGAGGAAGGCCTCCCGGATGGTCTCGCCGGCCGCGCGGAGGCTCGACGTGCCGGCGTGGTAGGCCGCGAGCGTCGACTCGATCACCTCGGCGAGGTCGTTGTGGCGCACGAAGGCGCGGTAGGCGTCGGCGGTGGTCGCGAATCCGTCGGGCACGCGCACGCCGGCCTCGGACAGTTCGCGGAGCATCTCGCCGAGGGACGCGTTCTTGCCGCCGACGAGGGGGACGTCGGCGATGCCGACGTCGCGCAGGGCCAGCACGAGGGGTCGATCCATGCCGGGACCGTAGATCCGCACGGGACGCGCCGATACGGGCTTTGGTCCCGGCCGCCGAGCCGCGGCCCTCGAGATGGTGCCGGTGGTGGGGGTCGAACCCACACGTCCTCACGGACAACCGATTTTGAGTCGGTCGCGTCTGCCATTCCGCCACACCGGCGCGCGGCCGACGGGCCCGCACCCGCTCGCACCATACCGTAGGCTCGCAGCGTGAGTGATGGGCAGGAGAGCGCAGCCGCACGACGCGTCGTCGTCGCCGAAGACGAGTCGTTGATCCGGCTCGACATCGTCGAGATCCTGCGCGACAACGGCTTCGACGTGGTCGGCGAGGCCGGCGACGGCGAGACCGCGGTGCAGCTCGCGACCGAGCTCAAGCCCGACCTCGTGGTGATGGACGTCAAGATGCCGCAGCTCGACGGCATCTCCGCCGCCGAGAGGCTCACCAAGAACCACATCGCCCCCGTCGTGCTGCTGACCGCCTTCAGCCAGAAGGAGCTCGTCGAGCGCGCGAGCGAGGCCGGTGCGCTCGCCTACGTCGTCAAGCCCTTCACCCCCAACGACCTGCTCCCCGCGATCGAGATCGCGCTCAGCCGCTACCAGCAGATCGTCGCGCTCGAGAACGAGGTCGCCGACCTCGTCGAGCGCTTCGAGACCCGCAAGCTCGTCGACCGCGCCAAGGGTCTGCTCAACGAGAAGATGGGGCTCACCGAGCCCGAGGCGTTCCGGTGGATCCAGAAGGCCTCGATGGATCGCCGCCTCACCATGCACGACGTCGCCCAGGCGATCATCGACCAGCTCTCGGCGAAGAAGTAGGGGTTCTTCCGCCTGACGGCGTCCCCGTGACCCCGCGCGGACGACTCTGGCTGCTCGTGGAGGCCGTGACCGGCGCCTCTCAGCGCTTCTGCTTGAGGTAGTTGGTCATCCGCACGGTGGAGAGGCGGTTGCCCTCCTCGTCGGTCATGACGATCTCGTGGGTGCAGAGGGTGCGGCCGAGCGAGAGCGCGCGGCAGGTGCCGGTCACCCAGCCGTGATCCACCGAGCGGCTGTGGGTGGCGTTGATCTCGATGCCGACCGCGATCCGGTCGGGCCCGCCGTGGATCGCGCTCGAGAGCGAGCCGAGCGACTCGCCGAGCACGACGTGCGCGCCGCCGTGCAGGATCCCGACCACCTGCGTGTTGCCCTCGACGGGCATGCGCGCGACGGAGTACTCGGCCGAGAGCTCGAGCACCTCGATGCCCATCTTGCGCGGCAGCGCCCCGCCGACGACCCCCTCGTGGGTGAAGCGCTCGATGAGCGCGGGATCGAGGTCGGCGGGGAACTTGGTCACGGGCCCTCCTGGGCGTGTCGGGGTGCCTCGCTAGGCTAGCCCGGTGCCGGAAGCCAAGCCGATCCTGCTGCTCGTCGACGGTCACTCGCTCGCCTTCCGCGCGTTCTACGCGCTGCCGGTCGACAGCTTCGTGACCCGCGACGGGCAGCACACCAACGCGATCCACGGCTTCATCTCGATGCTCATCAACCTGCTGAAGGATCGCGGCCCGACCCACATCGGCGTCGCCTTCGACATCAGCCGGTTCTCCTTCCGCACCCGCGAGTACCCCGACTACAAGGGCACCCGCGGCGAGACGCCGCCCGAGTTCGTCGGGCAGGTGCCGCTGCTCGAGGAGGCCCTCAAGGCGATGGGGATCGCGACCCTCAGCAAGGAGGACTACGAGGCCGACGACATCCTCGCCACCCTCGCGCGGCAGGGCGCCGAGCAGGGCTACGAGGTCTACGTGGTCTCCGGCGACCGCGACACCATCCAGCTGGTGACTGACGAGGTGACCCTGCTCTACCCGAACGTGCGGGGCGTCTCGGAGCTCAAGGTCTACGACCCCGCGGCGGTGCGCGAGCGCTACGGCATCGAGCCGGCGCAGTACCCCGAGATCGCGGCGCTCGTCGGGGAGACGAGCGACAACCTGACCGGCGTCGACAAGGTCGGCGAGAAGACCGCGGTCAAGTGGATCCAGAAGTACGGCGACGTCGCGACCCTCCTCGAGCACGCCGACGAGATCACCGGCGTCGTCGGGGAGAACCTGCGCGCCCAGCAGGACCGCGTGGTGCGCAACCGCAAGCTCAACCGTCTGCTGACCGACGTCGAGCTCCCCTTCGGGCCGGGCGACCTCGCCCGCGGGGTCTTCGACCCGGCCGCGGTGCGCGACGTGTTCGACCGCCTCCAATTCCGCACCCTGCTCGAGCGGGTCTTCAAGATCGAGGGCGTCGACCCGAGCGACGACGGCTCCGCGGGGGCCGCGGCGGAGTCGCTCGCGAAGGCGCCGGCGGTGCGCACGATGGTCGACGAGGAGCTCGCGAAGTGGATCGAGACCCGGTCGACGGGCGGCACCGAACCGCTCGGGCTGCGGGTCGCCGCCCTCGCGGGCGGCGTCGAGGGCTTCGGGCTCTCGAGCGCGAGCGACAGCGCCTGGGTGCCGTGGGCGCCGGGCCGCCCCGACTACGCGGCGCTCGAGGCCTGGCTCTCGGGCCCCGCCCCGAAGGTCATGGCCGACGCGAAGGAGCAGTTGCGCGCGCTGCGCGGCACCGGGCTCGCCGTCGACGGCATCCGCTTCGACACGACGCTGGGCTCCTACCTGCTGCGCCCCACGACGCGACCCGAGTCGCTCGCGCAGCAGGCCTACTACCTGCTCGGCGAGACGATCGCCGAGCCCGACCCCAACCAGCTGGTGCCGGAGACCGACGCCCTGAGCCCCGCGACCGAGGCCTGGTACATCCTGCGGATCGCCGCCGCGATCGAGGAACGCCTCGACCCGGGCTCGCTCGGGGTGCTGCGCGAGATCGAGCTGCCGCTCGTGCCGGTGCTGGACCGGATGGAGGCGCAGGGCATCACGGTCGCGACCGAGGTGCTCGCGGCCCTCAATTCGCGCCTGGGGGAGGAGGCCGCCGGGATCGCGGAGAAGGCCTTCGCCGAGATCGGGCGCGAGGTGAACCTCGGCTCCCCGAAGCAGCTGCAGGAGGTGCTCTTCGAGCAGCTCCAGATGCCCAAGACCCGGCAGACGAAGACCGGGTACTCGACCGACGCGGCCGCCCTCGCCGACCTCGAGGAGTCGCACCCGCATCCGTTCCTCGCGCTGCTGCGCCAGCACCGTGACGCGACGAAGATCCGCCAGATCGTCGAGTCGCTCGAGAAGGCCGTCGGCCTCGACGGGCGCGTGCACACCACCTACTCGCAGACCGGCTCCGCGACCGGGCGCCTGAGCTCGAACGACCCCAACCTGCAGAACATCCCCATCAAGACCGAGGTGGGGCGCGAGGTGCGCGCCGCCTTCGTCGCGGGCGAGGGCTTCGAGACGCTGCTGACCGCCGACTACTCGCAGATCGAGATGCGGATCATGGCCCACCTCTCCGAGGACGCGGGGCTGATCGAGGCCTTCCACTCGGGAGAGGACCTGCACCGCTTCGTCGGCAGCCGGGTCTTCGGGGTCGAGCCGGCCGACGTGACGCCGCAGATGCGCGTGAAGGTGAAGGCCATGTCGTACGGCCTCGCCTACGGCCTGTCCGCCTTCGGTCTCAGCAAGCAGCTGCGCATCGAGCAGTCCGAGGCGCGCGCGCTCATGGCGGACTACTTCGCCCGCTTCGGCGGCGTGCGCGACTACCTGCGTGGCGTCGTCGAGCAGGCCCGCGTGGACGGCTACACCACCACGATCTTCGGTCGTCGCCGGCCCTTCCCCGACCTGCACTCGCCCAACCGGGTGCTGCGCGAGAACGCCGAGCGGCAGGCGCTCAACTCGCCGATCCAGGGATCCGCCGCCGACATCATCAAGCGCGCGATGCTCACCATCGACGCCGAGATCCGCGCCCGCGGTCTCGCCTCGCGCATGCTGCTCCAGGTGCACGACGAACTCGTCTTCGAGGTCGCGCCGGGGGAGACCGCCGCGATGACCGAGATCGTGACCGCCGGCATGATGGGCGCCGCCGACCTGAGCGTGCCGCTCGACGTGCAGCTCGGCCTCGGCCCGAACTGGGACGCGGCCGCGCACTGAGCGGGATTAGCCTGGCCGGGTGACCGACGCTCAGGACGCCGCCGCCCGGACCCCGACCGAGATCGACGCGATCGCGGAGCGCTGGGTCGACACCCTCGTCGAACTCGACCCGGCGTACGCGATCTGGATCGGGCGACCGGGACGGCTGGGGGAGTTCGGCGACTACTCGCCGGCGGGGCACGAGGCGCGGCTGGGCGCGGTGCGCGCGGTGATCCGCGAGCTCGAGGCCGCCGCGCCGCGTGACGACGTCGATCGGGTCACCCGCACCGACCTGCTGGCCGAACTCCGCCTCGAGGTCGAGTCCTCCGAGGCGCGGCTCGAGCTGCGCGATCTCAACGTCATCGCCTCGCCCGCGCAGGACATCCGCGAGTCCTTCGACCTGCTGCCGCACGCCACCGAGGAGGACTGGGCGACGATCGCCGCGCGCCTCGGCCAGGTACGCGAGGCGATCGACGGCTACGTGACGACTCTCCGGGCGGGGATCGCCGCCGGCGTCGTGCCGGCCCGTCGGCAGGTCGCCGAGGTCGCCGTCCAGGCGCGTCGGCACGGCGACCCGCTCGGATTCTTCGGCGACCTGGCCGGCTCGGCGGCGCTCGAGGGCGGGGGCGCGCTGCCCGAGGGACTCCGCGCCGACCTCGCGCGCGGCGCCGAGGCGGCGGGCGACGCGTACCAGGAGCTCGCGCGGTTCCTCGAGACCGAGCTCGCCCCGGTCGCCGGGGAGGCCGACGGGGTGGGGCGCGAGCACTACGCCCTCGCCTCTCGCCACTTCCTCGGCGCCGTCATCGACCTCGACGAGACCTACGCGTGGGGGCGCGCGGAGCTCGCCCGCATGGTCGAGGAGCAGACCCGCATCGCCGGCGAGATCGTGCCCGGCGGCTCGGTGCGCGACGCGGTCGCCGCCCTCGACGCCGACCCCGCACGAAAGCTCCACGGCACGGCCGAACTGCGGGCGTGGATGCAGCAGCTGAGCGACCGCGCGGTCGAGGAGCTCTCGCGCACGCACTTCGCGATCCCCGAGCCGGTGAAGGCGCTGGAGTGCATGATCGCGCCGACCCAGGAGGGCGGCATCTACTACACCGGCCCGAGCGACGACTTCAGCCGCCCCGGTCGGATGTGGTGGAGCGTGCCCGAGGGCGTCACCGAGTTCGCGACCTGGCGCGAGACGACGACGGTGTACCACGAGGGCGTGCCCGGTCATCACCTACAGATCGGGCAGGCCGTCGCCAACGCGGCGCACCTCAACACCTGGCGTCGCCAGCTCGCCGGCACGAGCGGTCACGCCGAGGGCTGGGCGCTCTACGCCGAGCGGCTCATGGAGGAGCTCGGCTACCTCGACGACCCCGCCGACCGGCTCGGCATGCTCGACGGGCAGCGGATGCGCGCCGCGCGCGTCGTGCTCGACCTCGGCGTCCACCTCGGCAAGCCGCGGCTCGAGGGCGACGGCGTCTGGGACGCGGACTACGCCCTCGCCTTCATGCGCGACAACGTCAACATGGACGACGCCTTCATCCGCTTCGAGGTCAACCGCTACCTCGGCTGGCCCGGTCAGGCGCCCTCGTACAAGGTCGGGCAGCGCATCTGGGAGAGGGTGCGCGCCGAGGCGCAGCGCCGCGAGGGCTCGGCGTTCTCGTTCAAGGACTTCCACAAGAGGGCCCTCGACCTCGGCGGCGTCGGCCTCGACACCCTGCGCGCCGAGCTCGGCTGATGGCGGGCGACGCCCTGTCGCCGTGGGAGGCGGCGCTCGGCGACGGGGTCGACCGGCTCAGTCCCGCCCTGCGCCGCTACGTGCGGCCGCTGCCGTCCGGGGCGACCGGCCTCGGCGAGGGCGTGTTCGACGTGGTCGGGTCGCCCCGGATGGTCGTGCGTCCCCTGCTCGTCGTGCTCGGCGCACTCGGGATCGCCTTCCCGGTCTGGGCGCACGACGTCCCGTTCACGGTGCGCAACCGGCGGATCGGCTCCGAGCTCGCGGCGGAGCGGGTCTTCCGTCTCGCCGGCGGGGACCGCGTCATGCGCGACCGCGTGCGGGCCGTGCGCAGCGACCGGGGCCGCGTCGTCGCGGTCGACCGGCTCGGGCCGGACGGGCTGATCGAGTTCGGGTTCGCCGCCTCGGAGCACGACGGCGAGCTGCGGTTGAGGTCGGTCGGCGCGGCCGTGCGCGTCGGCGGTCGGCGGGTGCGCATCCCTCGGGCCCTCGCGCCGCGGGCGCGACTGCGGGAACGCACGGTCGGCGAGCGGCAGCGCGTCGAGTTCGAGGTCGACCTGCCGGTGCTCGGGCGGATCTACGAATACGCCGGCGACTTCGACTACCGGATCGAGCAGTCGTGACCCGGGTCGTCGTCGCGGGAGCCTCCGGGTTCATGGGGCGGGCTCTCGTCGACGCGCGGGCGGCCCGCGGCGACGACGTCCGCACGATCGGGCGCGGTGCCGACTCCGACGCGGTCTGGGGCGACGAGGATGCGATCGCGCGGCTCGTCGACGGCGCCGACCTACTCGTGAACCTCGCGGGACGCAGCGTCGACTGCCGCTACGGTCCGCGCAATCGCGAGGTCATCCTGCGCTCGCGCGTCGACACGACCGAGGCGCTGCATCGCGCGGTGGCGCGCGCCGCCGCGCCGCCCCCGGTCTGGATGAACGCGTCGACCGCCACGATCTACCGGCACGCGGAGGATCGCCCGCAGACCGAGTCGACCGGCGAGCTCGGAACCGGGTTCTCGGTGTCGGTCGCGCGGGCCTGGGAGGACGCGTTCTTCGCCGGCGACCTCCCGTGGACGCGGCGGGTCGCGCTGCGCACCGCGATCGTGCTGGGCGACGGGAGCGTCCTCGGGCCGCTGCGGCTCCTCACACGGCTCGGGCTCGGCGGCGCCCACCTCGACGGCGCCTGGTTCCGGACTCCGGCGCGGGTCGCGGCGGGCACCTTCCACGAGCGCGGCGCGCGCGGCGGCCGCCAGCGGTTCTCGTGGATCCATCTCGACGACGTCGTCGGGGCGATCGACTTCCTGGAGGCGCACGAGGAGCTCGACGGGGTCGTCAACCTGAGCGCGCCGAATCCCACCGACGACCGTGGCTTCATGGCCGCGCTGCGACGCGCGCTGGGCGTGCCGGTGGGCCTGCCGCAGCCGAGGTGGATGCTCGAGATCGGCGCTGCGGTCATCCGCACCGAGACGGAGCTCGTGCTCAAGAGCCGGTGGGTGCTGCCCGAGCGGCTGCTCGCCGCGGGCTACCGGTTCCGCCATCCGGATCTCGACGAGGCGCTCGAGGAGATCCTGCGCTAGAGTGGTGCCTTGCGCTTGCGCACCAACCGTTTCCGCCTGCCCGCGGCGCGGCGGCTCCCGGCCTTCCGGGGGTCGAGAACTCGACGAGTTCGGCGATCACCTCGCTCTGCATCGCGGGCCCGATCATGCCGTCCGCGACCCGCGGCCGGCGAAACCCCTCCGGAGCACCTACTACATGACCCCCACCACGACCGCCTCGGCCGCCAAGCAGATCGCGATCAACGACATCGGATCCGCTGAGGACTTCCTGGCCGCGGTCGAGAAGACTCTCAAGTTCTTCAACGACGGAGACCTGATCTCCGGCACCGTCGTGAAGATCGACCGCGACGAGGTCCTCCTCGACGTCGGCTACAAGACCGAGGGTGTGATCCCCTCCCGCGAGCTCTCCATCAAGCACGACGTCGACCCCAACGAGGTCGTCGAGGTCGGCGACAGCGTCGAGGCCCTGGTTCTCCAGAAGGAGGACAAGGAAGGCCGGCTGATCCTCTCCAAGAAGCGCGCGCAGTACGAGCGCGCCTGGGGTGACGTCGAGAAGATCAAGGAGAACGACGGCGTCGTCACCGGCACCGTCATCGAGGTCGTCAAGGGCGGCCTGATCGTCGACATCGGCCTGCGCGGCTTCCTCCCCGCCTCGCTCATCGAGCTGCGCCGCGTGCGCGACCTGACCCCGTACCTCGGGCAGGAGCTCGAGGCGAAGATCCTCGAGCTCGACAAGAACCGCAACAACGTCGTGCTGAGCCGCCGCGCGCTGCTCGAGCAGACCCAGTCGGAGTCGCGCTCGACCTTCCTCAACGCCCTGCAGAAGGGCCAGGTCCGCAAGGGCGTCGTCTCCTCGATCGTCAACTTCGGCGCGTTCGTCGACCTCGGCGGCGTGGACGGGCTCGTGCACGTCTCCGAGCTGTCGTGGAAGCACATCGAGCACGCGAGCGAGGTCGTCGAGGTCGGCCAGGAGGTCACCGTCGAGATCCTCGAGGTCGACATGGAGCGCGAGCGCGTGTCGCTCTCGCTCAAGGCGACCCAGGAGGACCCGTGGCAGGTCTTCGCCCGCACCCACGCGATCGGTCAGATCACGCCGGGCAAGGTCACCAAGCTCGTGCCGTTCGGCGCCTTCGTCCGCGTCGCGGACGGCATCGAGGGCCTCGTGCACATCTCCGAGCTGTCGGGCCGTCACGTCGAGCTGGCCGAGCAGGTCGTCTCGGTGGGCCAGGAGGTCTTCGTCAAGGTCATCGACATCGACCTCGAGCGTCGCCGCATCTCGCTGAGCCTCAAGCAGGCCGCCGAGGGCATCGACCCGCACTCGAGCGAGTTCGACTCGGGCCTGGCCGCGCTCTACGGCATGGTCACCGAGTACGACGAGCAGGGCAACTACAAGTTCCCCGAGGGCTTCGACCCGGAGTCGGGCGAGTGGCTCGAGGGCTTCGACGCTCAGCGCGAGGCCTGGGAGGCCGAGTACGCGGCGGCCCAGACCCGCTGGGAGGCGCACAAGGCGCAGATCCTCGCCGCGCAGGAGGCGGAGGCCGCCGGAGGCGACGACTTCGGTGCCGCCGCCGCCGGCGCGGGCTCGTTCTCGAGCGACTCCGCCTCGCGCGGCTCGCTCGCCGACGACGAGTCGCTCGCGGCGCTGCGCGAGAAGCTCAGCGCGGGCAACTGAACCCTCGCGTCCTCGGACGCGGAACGAAGGGGTCGGACCGTCGGGTCCGGCCCCTTCGGCGTTCCCGGCCCCGACCTCAGGAGGGGGTCGAGGCGAGCGTCGGCGCGTCGCGCTCGCGCCGCCGGCGACGGCGTCGCCGCAGAAGCAGCACGAAGCCGACGATGAGCGCGGCGATCGCGAGGATCACCAGGATTGGAATGAGGATCGCGAGCACCGAGAGCACGACGCTCGACAGGTCCTCCGCGGTGCTCAGCACGGGCGCCGCCGCGCCGGCCGTGACCATGTTCGCGGCGGGGCGCGCGAGCATCTTCCCGCCGTGCACGACGAGGGCGAGCACGACCCCGATCACCACCGGGACCCAGGCGTCGCTCGTGAAGAACGAGGCCGGGTCGGTGACGAGCGCGGTCTGTGCCGAGGAGCCGGAACCGAAGACGATGCCGCCCGCCGTGGGGCGGACGATGGTCTGGATCCAGTCGTTGACGGTGTCGACGGCGGGGATCTTGTCCGCGACGATCTCGAGCACCAGCAGGGCGGCGATGATGCCGAGCACCCACTCGTTCTCGAGCCAGGCCCAGGCCGGCGGCAGGTTGACGAAGTCGAAGAACCGGCTGGAGAGCCCGAGGATCAGCAGCGGGATGTACGCGTTGAGCCCCGCGGCCGTCGCCAGTCCCGCTCCCGTCAGGAACTCGAGCATGCCGGGAGGCTAGCACCGGCCCGTAGGCTCGGGGGATGCTGCTCGTGGCCCTCACCGGCGGGATCGCCTCCGGCAAGTCGACGATCGCCCGCCGTCTCGCCGAGCACGGCGCCGTCGTCGTCGACGCCGACCAGGTCGCTCGCGACGTCGTCGCTCCGGGGGAGCCCGCCCTCGCCGAGATCGCCGAGGCCTTCGGGCCGGGCGTGATCGCGGCCGACGGCTCGCTCGACCGTGCCGCGCTCGGGGCGATCGTCTTCTCCGATCCGGAGGGGCGTGCGCGGCTCAACGCGATCACCCACCCGGCGGTGCTCGAGCGGTCGACGCGCCTGTTCGCCGAGGCGGGCCGGGCCGACCCCGAGGCTGTCGTGGTCTACGACATCCCGCTGCTCGTCGAGGCCGGCCGTGCGGACGAGTTCGACCTCGTGGTGCTCGCCCACGCGCCGGCCGAGGTGCGGCGGGAGCGGCTCGTCGACCTGCGCGGCATGAGCCCGGAGGAGGCGGATCGCCGCATCGCGGCGCAGGCCTCCGACGCCGAGCGCTTCGCGATCACCGACCTCGTGATCGACACGAGCGGCGAGGAGCGGATGACCCTCCAACAGGCGGACGCCCTCTGGGCCGACCTCCACCGGCGCGCTGTCGGGAGCGCCACGTAGCCTGACGGTATGCAGCCGACCCGCGCCGTGCGCCCCTTCGAGGTCGTCAGCGAGTACACGCCGAGCGGTGACCAGCCGCAGGCGATCCGCGAACTCGCGGCGCGCGTCAACGCGGGTGAGACCGACATCGTGCTGCTCGGCGCGACCGGCACGGGCAAGTCGGCCACGACCGCGTGGCTCGTCGAGCAGGTGCAGCGACCGACCCTCGTGCTCGCCCACAACAAGACGCTCGCGGCGCAGCTGGCCAACGAATTCCGCGAGCTCATGCCCAACAACGCGGTCGAGTACTTCGTCAGCTATTACGACTACTACCAGCCCGAGGCCTACGTGCCGCAGACCGACACCTTCATCGAGAAGGACTCCTCGATCAACGCGGAGGTCGAGCGGCTGCGGCACTCCACGACCAACTCGCTGCTGAGCCGGCGCGACGTGGTCGTGGTGTCCACGGTGTCGTGCATCTACGGCCTCGGCGCGGCGGAGGAGTATCTCGGGGCCATGGTCGCGCTGCAGGTGGGCCAGTCCATCTCGCGCGACCGGCTCGTCCGCGGGTTCCTGAACATGCAGTACGACCGCAACGACGTCGACTTCAGTCGCGGCAAGTTCCGCGTGCGCGGCGACACGATCGAGATCATCCCGGTCTACGAGGAGCACGCGGTGCGCATCGAGATGTTCGGCGACGAGATCGAGGCGCTCTACTCGCTGCACCCGCTGACCGGCGACGTGCTCAAGCGGCTGGATGCGGTGAGCATCTTCCCGGCGACGCACTACGCCGCGAGCCCCGAGGTCATGCACCGCGCGATCGGCACGATCAAGGTCGAGCTCGCCGAGCGCCTCGCGGAGCTCGAGAAGCAGGGCAAGCTCCTCGAGGCGCAGCGGCTGCGCATGCGCACCACCTTCGACCTCGAGATGATGGAGCAGATCGGCTTCTGCAACGGGATCGAGAACTACTCCCGCCACATCGACGGCCGCGCGCCGGGGGAGCCGCCGAACACGTTGCTCGACTACTTCCCCGACGACTTCCTCGTCGTCATCGACGAGTCGCACCAGACGGTGCCGCAGATCGGCGCGATGTACGAGGGCGACGCGAGCCGCAAGCGCACCCTCGTCGAGCACGGCTTCCGGCTGCCGAGCGCGCTCGACAACCGCCCGCTGCGCTGGGAGGAGTTCCTCGACCGCGTCGGGCAGAAGGTGTACCTCTCGGCGACTCCGGGCAACTACGAGCTCGGCATGAGCGACGGCGTCGTCGAGCAGATCATCCGCCCCACCGGCCTCGTCGACCCGCACATCGTCGTCAAGCCGGCGAAGGGGCAGATCGACGACCTGCTCGACGAGATCCGCACCCGCACCGAGCGCGACGAGCGCGTGCTCGTCACGACCCTCACGAAGCGCATGGCGGAGGAGCTGACCGACTTCCTCGAGGAGGCCGGGGTCCGGGTGCGCTACCTGCACTCCGACGTCGACACGCTGCGCCGGGTCGAGCTGCTCACCGAGCTGCGGGCAGGGGTGTACGACGTGCTCGTCGGCATCAACCTGCTGCGCGAGGGGCTCGACCTTCCCGAGGTGTCGCTCGTGGCGATCCTCGACGCCGACAAGGAGGGCTTCCTGCGCTCCTCGACGTCGCTCATCCAGACGATCGGCCGCGCGGCGCGCAACGTCAACGGCGAGGTGCACATGTACGCCGACTCGCTCACCGACTCGATGCGCAACGCGATCGAGGAGACCGAGCGCCGGCGCGAGAAGCAGATCGCCTACAACACCGAGATGGGCATCGATCCGCAACCGCTGCGCAAGCGCATCGCCGACATCACCGACGTGCTCGCGCGCGAGGGCGCCGACACGGCGAAGCTGCTCGCCGGGCGCGGCACGCCCGACGGGTCCCGCCGCCGCTCGCCCACCCCCAACCTCCGTCGCGAGGGGCTGGGAGCCGGGGGAGCGGCCGAGCTGGAGTCGATCATCGCCGACCTCAACCAGCAGATGCTCGACGCCGCGTCGGAGCTCAAGTTCGAGCTCGCGGCCCGGCTGCGCGACGAGCTGGGCGACCTGAAGCGCGAGCTGCGTCAGATGGAGGCTGCGGGGCACGTGCGCTGAGGCGCGCGCCGGGTGGCGGTCGCGACCGCCCGGAGCCGGGCCGCTAGCGTGGGGTCATGGCCGGGCCGACGAATCCGATCGCGCGCGCGTTCCTCGCCGCGCCGGTGCTGCTGTTCCGCCTCCGCCTCGGCGCGGTCTTCGGCGGCCGGATGCTGCTTCTCGAGACCGTCGGCCGCAAGACCGGACGGGTACGGCGCGTCGTCATCGAGGTCGTCAAGGCCGACCGCGCGCATGACCGCTTCTGGGTCGTCGCAGGCTGGGGGCGCTCCACCGGGTGGTATCGCAATGCGCTCGCGAACCCGCCGCGCCTCGTCGACACCGGGCGCCGCCGGTTCCCGGCGACCGCGACCGAGCTCGACCTCGCCGCCCGCCGCGACCTCCTCACGGAGTACCAGCGCGAGCATCCCACCGCCGCGCGCGCGATCGGCGCGCGCCTGCTGGGCGAGGAGTTCACGGGCGACCCCGAGGCGCTCGACCGTCTCGCGGAGCGGCTCGGCGCGCTCCTGCTCGAGCCGCGCGCATGAGCGCCGCGCACGGGACGGCAGAGCCGGACTCCGCGCCGTCGCGCCGCACGACCAGAGACGGATCGCCGGGCGACCGTCGGCCCCACCGTGCTCATGAGGTGCTCTTCCTCCTGCTCGGCCTGGCGGGGATCGCCGGTCTCGTTCTCGGGATCGCCGCCGTGCTGGGCGCGACCATCCTCTCGCCGGAGACCGCCGCGCAGCGCTACCTCGACGCCCTCGCCGCGGGCCGGCTCGACGAGGCCGCGCAGCTCGCGCCGACCGGCGCCGAGGGCGAGGACGCCGCGCTGCTGGGCGGCCCGGTGCTCGCCGACCCCGCCGCCCGCATCGCGGAGGTCGCCGTCGGGGCTGCCACCCGCGAGGGCGGCGTCGCGACCGTGCCGGTCGCGTACACGCTCGCGGGGGAGCGCGAGCAGGCGCAGCTGACCCTCGTGCGCGGCGTGAGCTTCCTCGACCTCGCCGGCGACTGGCGCGTCGCGGCGCCGCTCGCCGGCACCCTGGAGCTGCCCGCGACCCCGACCGACCGGGTGAGCGTCAACGGCGTCGACGTGACCACCGGGCCGCAGGGTTCGGCGCATCCCGTCTATCCGGGGGTCTACACGATCACGCCTGCGCGAGGCGACGACCTGTTCGCCCTCGACACTCCGCAGGAGGTGACGGTCGCCGCGGGCGCCACGGTCGAGGCCGGGCTGCCGTTCACCGCCACCCCCGCACTCACCGCCGCCGTGCAGGACGCGGTCGACGCGGCCGTCGCCGCGTGCGCGACGAGCACCGACCGCAATCCCGTCGGATGCCCCTTCGGGATCGAGATCTTCGACGAGTACCAGAACCTCGCCTGGAGCATCGCGCAGACCCCCGCGGTCGCGGTCGACGCCGCCGCGGGCACCTTCGCCTCCGACGGCGCGGGGCGCGCGACCGCCTCCTACGAGGTGCAGACCTACGACGGTCGCGGCTGGGAGCCCGCGTCGCAGGGCACCGCGTTCGCGGTGCAGGGCACCTTCACGGTCGTCAGCGGCGAGGTCTCGGTTGCGCTCACCGGCTGACTCCGCCGCGGGCCGGTGGATGTCGGTGCGGCTCCGTAGACTCGTTCGGTGTCGATCTCTGCCGTCTCGGGCCACCAGAAGCTGAGTGTGCGCGGGGCCCGGGTGCACAACCTGAAGGACGTCGACCTCGAGATCCCGCGCGACTGCCTCGTCGTCTTCACCGGCCTCTCCGGCTCGGGCAAGTCGAGCCTCGCCTTCGACACGATCTTCGCCGAGGGCCAGCGCCGCTACGTCGAGAGCCTCAGCTCCTACGCGCGTCAGTTCCTCGGGCAGGTCGACCGGCCCGACGTCGACTTCATCGAGGGGCTGAGCCCCGCGGTCTCGATCGACCAGAAGTCGACCAACCGCAACCCCCGTTCCACCGTCGGCACGATCACCGAGATCTACGACTACATGCGCCTGCTGTGGGCGCGCGTCGGCATCCCGCACTGCCCGGTGTGCGGCGAGCGCATCCAGCGCCAGACGGTGCAGCAGATCGCCGACCAGCTCATGGAGCTCGAGGCCGGCACGCGCTACCAGGTGGTCGCGCCGATCGTGAGCCAGAAGAAGGGGGAGTTCGTCGAGCTCTTCCAGGAGCTCTCGGCGGGCGGATACTCGCGCGCGATCGTCGACGGCGAGCTCATCCAGCTGGCGGAGCCGCCGGCGCTCAAGAAGAGCTACAAGCACGACATCGCGGTCGTCGTCGACCGCCTGGTCGCCTCCGACGACCTGCTGAGCCGGCTCACCGACTCGCTCGAGACGGCCCTGCGGTTGACCGACGGGCGCGTGTCGATCGACTTCGTCGACGTCGAGGACCAGACGAGCGAGGCCGCCTGGCGGCACTTCAGCGAGAAGCTCAGCTGCCCCAACAACCACCCCCTGCAGCTCACCGAGATCGAGCCGCGCACCTTCTCGTTCAACGCCCCGTTCGGCGCCTGCCCGGAGTGCTCGGGCCTGGGCACGAAGATGGCGGTCGACCCCGACCTGCTGCTCGGCGACGGGAGCCTCTCGCTCAACGAGGGCGTGATCCTCCCCTGGAACCAGCAGGGCAAGGGCATGTACAGCTACTTCCAGCGGCTGCTGCAGGGCCTCGCGCGCGACCTCGACTTCTCACTCGACACCCCGTGGGCCGAGCTACCCGACGAGGTGCGCACGGCGATCCTGCGCGGCAACGACTTCGAGGTCGTCGTGCAGTGGCGCAACCGCTTCGGGCGCACCATGAAGTACTCCACGGGCTTCGAGGGCGTCATGCCCTACATCGAGCGCAAGTACCTCGAGGCCGAGAGCGACTGGTCGCAGCAGCGCTACGGCGAGTACCTGCGCGAGGTGCCGTGCCCGGTCTGCGAGGGCAAGCGGCTCAAGCCCGAGGTGCTCGCGGTGCTCGTCGCCGGCCGCTCGATCTCCGACGTCGCCGAGCTCTCCCTGCAAGACGCCTACGACACCATGCAGGCGCTCGAGCTCACCGAGCGCGAGGCCCGCATCGCCGCCCAGGTGCTGCGCGAGATCCGGCTGCGGCTCGAGTTCCTCCTCGAGGTGGGGCTCGGCTACCTGACGATGGCGCGCGCGGCCGGCTCGCTCTCGGGCGGCGAGGCGCAGCGGATCCGGCTCGCGACCCAGATCGGCTCCGGCCTCACCGGCGTGCTCTACGTGCTCGACGAGCCGAGCATCGGGCTGCACCAGCGCGACAACCGCCGGCTCATCGACACCCTCGTGAAGCTCAAGAATCTCGGCAACACCCTCATCGTCGTCGAGCACGACGAGGACACCATCCGCACCGCCGACTGGATCGTCGACATCGGTCCCGGCGCCGGGGAGCTCGGCGGCCAGGTCGTGCACTCCGGCGGCTACGACGCGCTGCTGCGCAACCGCGACTCGATCACGGGGGACTACCTCGCGGGGCGGATGGAGATCGGCACGCCGGCGACGCGACGACCGGTGGATCGCGAGCGCATGATCCGCGTCGAGGGCGCCCGCGCCCACAATCTGCGCGACGTGACGGTCGACTTCCCGCTGGGGACCTTCACGGCGGTCACCGGGGTGAGCGGCTCGGGCAAGTCGAGCCTCGTCAACGACATCCTCTACAAGGTGCTCGCCAACCAGTTGAACGGCGCGCGCCAGGTGCCCGGCCCGCACAAGCGCGTGACCGGGCTCGAGAACCTCGACAAGGTCGTGCACGTCGACCAGGCCCCGATCGGGCGCACGCCCCGCTCGAACCCCGCGACCTACACCGGGGTCTTCGACAAGATCCGCACGCTCTTCAGCGAGACCATGGAGGCGAAGGCGCGCGGCTACCTGCCGGGGCGCTTCAGCTTCAACGTCAAGGGCGGGCGCTGCGAGAACTGCCAGGGCGACGGCACCATCAAGATCGAGATGAACTTCCTGCCCGACGTCTACGTCGCGTGCGAGGTGTGCGGAGGCGCGCGGTACAACCGCGACACGCTCCAGGTGCACTACAAGGGCAAGAACATCGCCGAGGTGCTCGACATGCCGATCTCGGAGGCCGCCGAGTTCTTCGAGCCGATCAGCGCGATCCACCGCTATCTGCAGACCCTCGTCGAGGTCGGGCTCGGCTACGTGCGGCTCGGCCAGAGCGCCACGACCCTCTCCGGCGGCGAGGCGCAGCGCGTCAAGCTCGCCACCGAGCTGCAGCGCCGCTCGAACGGCCGCAGCGTCTACGTGCTCGACGAGCCGACCACGGGGCTGCACTTCGAAGACGTGCGCAAGCTCCTGCTCGTGCTCAACGGACTCGTCGAGAAGGGCAACACGGTCATCGTCATCGAGCACAACCTCGACGTGATCAAGAACGCCGACTGGATCGTCGACCTCGGACCCGAGGGCGGCGCGGGCGGCGGCACGGTCGTCGCGACCGGCACCCCCGAGCAGATCGCGAAGAACCCCGAGAGTCACACCGGCGTGTTCCTGCGCGAGATGTTCGACGCGACCTCGACGGAGCAGGGTCGCCGGAAGGCCGGCTGACATGGTCGGCTACGTCGAGGGCCGCACGGCGGGCGGCACCGGAGCGGACGGCCGCGCCTCCGCGGGGATGACCGGCCGGGTCGGGCGCCCCGAGGGGGCGCGCGAGGATTGGCGCCCGAAGGCGGGCGAGATCCCGACGGCTCCGGGGGTGTACCGCTTCCTCGACCGCACCGGGCGCGTGCTCTACGTGGGCAAGGCGATCAACCTGCGCCAGCGGCTGTCGAACTACTTCCAGCCGCTGCGCGCGCTGCACGAGCGCACCCGTCACATGGTGCTCTCGGCGAGCGCCGTGGACTGGACGATCGTCGGCTCCGACTTCGAGGCCCTCCAGCTCGAGTACAGCTGGATCAAGGAGTACGCCCCGCCCTACAACGTCAAGTTCCGCGACGACAAGACCTACCCGTACCTGGCGATCACCCTCGCCGACGAGGCGCCGCGCGTCATGGTGACCCGCAACCACCGCATCGCCGGGGCCCGCTACTTCGGCCCGTACCCGAAGATCTGGGCGGTGCGCGAGACCATCGAGCTGATGACGAAGGCGTTCCCGATCCGCACCTGCTCCGACTCGAGCTACAAGCGCGCCATGCAGTCGGGGCGCGCGTGCTTCCCGGGGCAGATCGGCCGCTGCGGCGGCCCGTGCTCACAGCGGGTGACGATCGAGGAGCACCGCCGGATCGTCGACGAGTTCGTGCAGTTCATGGCGAGCCACGACCGCGGCGTCATCGCACGGCTCGAGCGCGAGATGCGCGACGCGGCCGCCCAGCAGCGCTACGAGACCGCCGCGCAGTTGCGCGACCGCATCCGTGCGCTCGAGAACGTGCTCGAGAAGAGCGCCGTGGTGCTCTCCGACGGGGTCGACACCGACGTCTTCGGCATCGAGCACGACGAGCTCGCCGCCGCCGTGCAGCAGTTCGTGGTGCGCGGCGGGCGGGTGCGCGGCGTGCGCTCGTGGATCGTCGACACCGAGCTCGACGTGCCCCTCGGCGAACTCGTCGAGTCGGTGCTCGAGACCGCCTACGAGACCGAGCCGCCCCCGCGCGAGATCGTGGTGCCGGCGATCCCCGACGACGCTCCGGCGCTCGAGCAGTGGCTCGCGGGGCGCCGCGAGCGCGGGTCGGTCGCGCTGCGCGTCGCACGGCGCGGCGAGAAGGCGGCGGTGCTCGAGACCGCGACGCTCAACGCGAAGCAGACGCTCGCGCTGCACAAGGCCCGCCGCAGCGCCGACTACGTCGCGCGCACCCAGGCGCTCACCGATCTGCAGGAGGGCCTCGAACTCGACGAGGCGCCGCTGCGCATCGAGTGCTACGACGTCTCGCACCTCGCGGGCACCGACATCGTCGCCTCGATGGTCGTCTTCGAGGACGGCCTGCCCAAGAAGAGCGACTACCGGCGCTTCTCGATCCCCGAGTACGCCGACGACACCGAGGCCATGGCGCAGGTGCTGCGTCGCCGGCTCGCGCGGCTCGACGAGGACGAGGCGCCGGGCGAAGGCACGGGTGACGCGGCGACGATGTCCGCGGCGACGACATCCACGGCGCCGGCGGGCGAGGACGGCGGCGCCCCCGAGCGGCAGCCCGACACCGAGGGGGCGGTCGCCACCCGACGCCGCCGCTTCGCCTACCGACCGGGCCTCATCGTCGTCGACGGCGGGCAGCCGCAGGTCGCCTCCGCGCAGCGCGTGCTGGACGAGCTCGGCATCGACGACATCCCCGTCGTCGGGCTCGCGAAGCGACTCGAGGAGGTGTGGCGGCCGGGGGAGGAGTTCCCGGTGATCCTGCCGCGCACGAGCGAGGCGCTGTTCCTCCTGCAGCGGCTGCGCGACGAAGCGCACCGCTTCGCGATCAGCTACCAGCGCGCGAAGCGCTCGCGCGGCATCCGCTCGACCCTCGGCGAGATCCCGGGCCTCGGGCCGGCGCGGGTCACCGAGCTGCTCAAGCACTTCGGCTCCGTCGCCCGGCTGCGCGAGGCGAGCCCCGAGCAGCTCGCCGAGGTGCGCGGCGTCGGCCCGGCGCTGGCCGCGGCCATCGCGGCTAGGCTGAGGGGCACGGATCCCGAGCCGACCTCCGAAGGGCGCTGAGCGCACATGTCCGAATCCCCCCGGCCGCGCGAGCTGCTCCTCGTGACCGGCATGTCGGGGGCGGGCCGCTCGACCGCCGCCAACGCCCTCGAGGATCTCGGCTGGTTCGTCATCGACAACCTCCCGCCCCAGCTGCTCGGCCCGCTGCTCGAGCTCGCCGGCCGCAGCGGCGACGCGGCCGCCCGACTCGTGGCGGTCATGGACATCCGCGGGGGCAAGCTCTTCGCCGACGTCGACGCCGCCCTCGAGGCCGTCGACGACCAGGTCGCCGTGCGGGTGCTCTTCCTCGACGCGACCGACGACGCCCTCGTGCGGCGATTCGAGAACGTGCGCCGCCCTCACCCGCTCCAGGGCGACGGCACGCTGCTCCAGGGAATCGCCGAGGAGCGGCGGCGCCTCCTCGAGCTGCGCGAGCGCAGCGACGAGGTCATCGACACCTCCGAGCTCAACATCCACCAGCTCGCCGCGGCCGTGCGCGAGCGCTTCGCCGAGCCCGACGACGAGCGCATGCGGCTGACCCTGCTGAGCTTCGGCTACAAGTACGGGCTGCCGAGCGACGCCGACCTCGTCGCCGACTGCCGCTTCCTGCCCAACCCCTACTGGCAGCCCGAGCTCGCCGAGGGCAGCGGTCTCGACGCCCCGGTGCGCGACTACGTGCTCGGTCAGCCGGGGGCGCAGCAGTTCCTCGACGCCTACGTCGCCGCCCTCGTGCCGGTGCTCGAGGGGTACCGTCGCGAGAACAAGAGGCACGCTACGATCGCTCTGGGCTGCACCGGGGGGCGCCACCGCTCCGTCGCGGTCGTGGAGGAGCTGGCCGGTCGGCTCGGCCGACTGCCGGGCGTCTCGACCCGGGTCAGCCACCGCGATCTGGGGCGGGAATGATCGACGATCCGTCGAGGAAGGTGATGGCGTGGCGCTGACCGCCGATGTCAAGCAGGAGCTCGCCTCCGTCGAGCCCGGCCCGACCGGCACGCGCGCCGCCGAGCTCGCCACCATCCTGCGCTTCGCCGGGGGGCTGCACATCATCTCCCAGCGGATCGCCGTCGAGGCCGAGCTCGACTCGCCCGTCACCGCCCGCCGGGTGCGCCGCGATCTCGCGGAGCTGTACGGCGTGCGCAGCGAGGTCTCGGTCATCTCGGGCGGCGGATCCCGCCACTCGAGCAGCTATCTCGTGCGGGTCATCGACGGCGGCGACACGCTCGCGCGCCAGACCGGTCTGCTCGATGCGCGTCGGCGGCCGGTGCGCGGCCTGCCCAACCGGCTGACGACCGGCTCGCGCGAGGAGCTCGCCGCGGTCTGGCGGGGCGCCTTCCTCGCGGCGGGCTCGCTGAGCGATCCCGGCCGGTCGGCGGCGCTCGAGGTGAGCTGCCCCGGCAACGAGGCGGCGATGGCGCTCGTCGGCGCGGCGGGCCGGCTCGGCGTCGCCGCGAAGGCCCGCGAGGTGCGCGGCGTGCACCGCGTGGTCGTGCGCGAGCCCGAGGCGATCACGGCGATGCTGACGGTCATGGGCGCCTCCGGCGCCGTCGGCGCGTGGGAGGAGCTGCGGCAGCGCCGCGAGGTGCGCGCTTCGGCGAACCGTCTCGTGAACTTCGACGACGCGAACCTCCGCCGCTCGGCCCAGGCGGCGGTGGCCGCGTGCGCCCGCGTCGAGCGCGCGCTCGAGATCCTGGGCCCCGAGGTGCCCGAGCACCTGCGGTACGCGGGGGAGCTGCGCCTCAACCACCGCGACGCGAGCCTCGACGAGCTGGGTCACCACGCGGATCCGCCGATGACGAAGGACGCGGTCGCCGGCCGCATCCGCCGCCTGCTCGCGATGGCCGACAAGCGCGCCGGCGAGCTGGGGATCCCCGATACCGAGTCGGGCGTTCCGGCCGGCCTCGACGACTGATGCCGGGCGCGCAGGGCGCTCCGCGGGTCGCGGTGCTGCTGGCGACCCGCAACGGCCGCGCCTGGTTGCCGGAGCAGCTCGCCGGCATCCTCGGCCAGGAAGGCGTCGAGGTGCGGGTCGTCGTGCGCGACGACGACTCGAGCGACGGCACCCGTGACTGGCTCGGCGAACTCGGCGACCCCCGCGTGGAGCTGCGCGCCGACCATGAGGCGAGCGGGTCCGCCGCGGCGAACTTCTACCGGCTGCTCGAGGGCCACCAGCCGGCGGAGGGCGAGTACACCGCCTTCGCCGACCAGGACGACGTGTGGCTGCCCGGCAAGCTCGCCCGCGCCGTGGAGCGGATGCGCGAGGAGTCCGCCGACGGCTTCAGCTCCGACGTCATCGCCTTCCACGCCGACGGCCGGGAGTACCCGCTCGGCAAGGCCCGGCCGCAGCGCGCCTTCGACTTCCTGCTCGAGAGCCCCGGCCCCGGCAGCACCTTCGTGCTGAGCCCCCGACTCGTCGCCCTCGTGCGCGAGGTGCTCGCCACGCGTCCCGAGGCCCACGAGATCGACTACCACGACTGGCTCGTCTACGCGATCGCGCGGTCCCGCGGGTGGCGCTGGGTGATCGACGAGCTGCCGCTGCTGCGCTATCGCCAGCACGAGGCGAACGCGATGGGCGCGAACAGCGGGGCCGCCGCGGCGCGCTCGCGGCTCGCGCTCATCCGCTCCCGCTGGCACCGCGAGCAGGCCCGCCGGCTGGCCGGCATCGGCGCGAGCGTCGCGCCGACCGCGGAGGCCCGGGACGCGCTCGAGGCGTGGGCGGCCGCCTTCGCCGACGGCGGTCCGCGCGGGCGGTGGCGGGTGATCCGCGGGGCCGGGTCGCTCCGCCGGCGACCGCGCGACCGGGTCGCGATCGCCGCGCTGACGGCGACCGGCGTCTGGTGATCCACTCCGGCCCGGCGCGATCGGACCGCGCCGGGGGCGGCGGCGTCGCCGGCGGGTCGCGACAGCGGGCATGATGGACTCGATGAAGGTTCTGGTCGTCGGCGGCAGCGGGTTCATCGGCACCCGCCTCGTGGCGACCCTCCTGGAGCGCGGGCACGAGGTGCGCGTCGCCGACCTCGCGCCGCCGGCGCAGCATCCGGAGCTCGGCGTGAGGGTCGACGTGCGCGACCGGGCGGCCGTGGTCGCCGCGGCCGAGGGGATGGACGCGATCGTCAACCTCGCCGCCGCCCACCGCGACGACGTGCGCCCGCTCTCGCTCTACGCCGAGGTGAACGTCGAGGGCGCGCGCAACACGATCGCCGCGGCCGAGGCGCACGGCATCCGCCGGATCCTGTTCACCAGCACGGTCGCGGTCTACCCGCTCGACCTGCCGCACCCCGGCGAGGACACGACGCCCGCGCCGTTCAACCAGTACGGCATCACGAAGCTCGCGGCCGAGCAGGTCTACCGCGGGTGGGCCGAGGCCGACGTGGCGCGCTCGCTCGTGATCGTGCGGCCCTCGGTCGTCTTCGGCGAGGGCAATCGCGGCAACGTCTGGACCCTCACGCGCCAGCTCGCGTCCGGCCGGTTCGTCATGGTCGGCCGCGGCGACAACGTCAAGGCGATGTCGTACGTCGGCAACATCGTCGGCTTCCTCGCCGACCGGCTCGAGGCCGAGCCCGGCGTGACGCTGCTCAACTACGCCGACAAGCCCGACCTCTCGACCCGCGAGCTCGTCGCGATCCTGCGCGGCCTGCTCTTCGGCTCGCCCCGTCCGCCGCGGCTGCGGATCCCGCTGTGGGCGGCGGTCGGCGCCGGCCACGCGATCGACCTCGTCGCGCGCGCGACCCGCCGCAGCTTCGCGGTGAGCGCGATCCGGATGCGCAAGTTCGCCGCCGAGACGACCGTCGACACCACGCGGCTCGAGGCGACCGGCTACCGCCGTCGGTTCACGCTCCCGGAGGCGCTGGAGCGCACGGTGAACGCCGACTTCCCGGAGGCTGTGCGTCGGGTGCACGGCCAGCGCACGCCGGCTGAGCGCTCCTAGACTGGCGAGGCAATCCAGGGACGTCCTCGAACCCCGGGGACACCGACCCCGAACCTCGGAGAGGACCATGGCCGACTACACGCTTCCCGACCTGCCGTACGACTACGCGGCGCTCGAGCCCGCGATCAGCGCGAAGATCATGGAGCTGCACCACGACAAGCACCACGCGGCCTACGTCGCGGGCGCGAACACCGCGCTCGAGAAGATGGCCGAGGCGCGCGAGTCGGGCGACTTCGGCAGCATCCCCAAGCTCGAGAAGGACCTCGCCTTCCACCTCGGCGGGCACGTCAACCACTCGATCTTCTGGAAGAACCTCTCGCCCGACGGCGGCGACAAGCCGACCGGCGAGCTGGGTGCCGCGATCGACGAGAACTTCGGCTCGTTCGACAAGTTCTCGGGCCAGTTCACGGCCGCCGCGACGAGCCTGCAGGGCAGCGGATGGGCGGTGCTCGCGTGGGAGCCGGTCGGCGGCCGTCTCGTGATCCACCAGCTCTACGACCAGCAGAACAACGTGCCGCTCGGTGTGACGCCGATCCTGCAGCTCGACATGTGGGAGCACGCGTTCTACCTCGACTACCAGACCGCCAAGGCCGACTACGTGAAGGCGTTCTGGAACATCGCCAACTGGGCGGACGCGCAGGCCCGCTTCGAGGCCGCCCGCTCGGGCGCCGCAGGGCTGCTGCTACTGTCGTAGGCATCAGCGAAGGCGCCCGTCAGGGCGCGTTCCAGGCGATGCGGCCGGGGTCTCCGGGCCCCGGCCGTGCCGCTGCCCGCCACCCCCGAAGAACCGCGCGCAGAGCGCATCATCAAGGAGCGAACGTGCCCGTCAAGATCGGCATCAACGGATTCGGCCGGATCGGCCGGAACTACTTCCGTGCCGCCCTCGCCAAGGGCAGCGACCTCGAGATCGTCGCCGTCAACGACCTGACGGACAACAAGACCCTCGCGAACCTCCTGAAGTTCGACTCGATCACCGGCCGGCTCGACGCGACCGTCGAGTACGACGACGACAAGATCACGGTCAACGGCAAGCCGATCACCGTCTTCGAGGAGCGCGACCCCGCCGCCCTGAAGTGGGCCGACCACGGCGTCGACATCGTCATCGAGTCGACCGGTCGCTTCACCAAGGAGGAGGACGCCCGCAAGCACATCGACGGCGGCGGCGCGAAGAAGGTCATCGTCTCGGCCCCCGCCTCGGGCGACAACGTGGGCACCTTCGTCATGGGCGTCAACGAGTCGACCTACGACCCGGCGACGATGGACATCCTGTCGAACGCGTCGTGCACGACGAACTCGCTCGCGCCGCTCGCGAAGGTCTTCAACGACAACTTCGGCATCGAGCGCGGTCTCATGACGACCATCCACGCGTACACCGCCGACCAGAACCTGCAGGACGGCCCGCACGCCGACCCGCGTCGTGCCCGCGCCGCCGCGATCAACATCGTGCCGACCTCGACCGGTGCCGCGAAGGCGATCGGCCTCGTGCTGCCCGAGCTCAACGGCAAGCTCGACGGCTACTCGCTGCGCGTGCCCGTGCCCACCGGCTCGATCACCGACCTCACGGTGCAGGCCTCGCGCACCGTCACGCTCGACGAGATCAACGCCGCCTACAAGGCCGCGGCCGAGGGCCCGCTCAAGGGCATCCTCAAGTACTCCGAGGACCCGCTGGTCTCGAGCGACATCACGACCGACCCGCACTCGTCGATCTACGACGCGCCGCTCACCAAGATCATCGGCGACCAGGTGAAGCTCTACGCCTGGTACGACAACGAGTGGGGTTACAGCAACCGCCTGGTCGACTTCACCGAGTACGTCGCCGCGCGTCTCTGACGCCGGCGCGTTCGGAACGGTCGGTCCGCCCATGGCGCTCCGGGAACTCGAGAGCCTCGGCGCTCTCGACGGCAAGGTCGTGCTGCTGCGCTGCGATCTCAACGTCCCCCTGAAGGACGGCCGGATCACCGACGACGGGCGCGTGCGCGCGTCCGTCCCGACGATCCGCACCCTGCTCGACGCGGGGGCCACGGTCGTGGCGATGTCGCACCTCGGTCGCCCCGAGGGCGCGCCGGATCCGCAGTACTCCCTCGAGCCGGTCGCGCGCCGTCTGGGCGAGCTGCTCGGCGTCGAGGTCGCCTTCGCGGGCGCGACGGTCGGGTCGGCCGCCGCGGACGCGGTGGCGGCGAACCGCGGCGGGGTGGTGCTGCTGGAGAACCTGCGCTTCGACCCACGTGAGACGAGCAAGGAGGCGGGGGAGCGCGCCGCTCTCGCCGCCGAGCTCGCGGCGCTGGGCGACGTCGCGGTCTCCGACGGCTTCGGCGTCGTGCACCGCAAGCAGGCGAGCGTCTACGAGCTCATGCAGGCGCTGCCGAGCGCCGCGGGGCTGCTGATCGCGACCGAGCTCGACGTGCTCGAGCGGCTCACCGAGCGACCGGAGCGGCCCTACACGGTCGTGCTCGGCGGCTCCAAGGTCTCCGACAAGCTCGGGGTCATCGCCCACCTGCTGCCGCGGGTCGACAACCTGCTGATCGGCGGCGGCATGCTCTTCACCTTCCTCGCGGCCCAGGGCCACCCGGTGGGCAAGAGCCTGCTCGAGGCCGACCAGCTCGACACCGTGCGCGGCTACCTCGCGGAGGCCGCGGAGCGCGGCGTGCAGCTCGTGCTGCCCACCGATGTCGTCGTGGCGTCCGGGTTCTCGGCCGACGCCGAGCACGAAGTGGCCGCGGCCGACGCCATCGAGGAGACCCGCTTCGGTGCCGAGGGCATCGGCCTCGACATCGGTCCCGCCACCGCGAGGGCCTTCGCCGAGATCGTCGCCGGCTCGACCACGGTGTTCTGGAACGGTCCCATGGGCGTGTTCGAGTTCCCGGCCTTCGCCGCCGGCACCCGCGCGGTCGCCGAGGCGCTCACGAAGGTGAGCGGGCTGGGGGTCGTGGGCGGGGGCGACTCGGCCGCGGCGATCCGCCAGCTCGGATTCGCCGACGACGACTTCGGCCACGTCTCGACCGGCGGCGGCGCGAGCCTCGAGTTCCTCGAGGGGAAGCTGCTGCCGGGTCTCGAGGTTCTCGGATGGGAGGCGGCATGACCGCGCAGACCGCCGCGGGGCGCACCCCGCTGATCGCGGGCAACTGGAAGCTCAACCTCGACCACCTGCAGGCGATCGCCTTCGTGCAGAAGCTCGCCTGGACCCTCAAGGACGCGCGCCACGACTTCGGCGCCGTCGAGGTCGCGGTGTTCCCGCCGTTCACCGATCTGCGCAGCGTGCAGACCCTCGTCTCGAGCGACGACCTCCCGATCCGCTTCGGCGGCCAGGACTGCTCGGAGCACGACTCGGGCGCCTACACCGGCGAGATCTCGGCGGCGTTCCTGGCCGCGCTCGACTGCCGCTACGTGATCGTCGGCCACTCGGAGCGTCGCCAGTACCACGGCGAGACCGACGAGCAGCTCGCCGGCAAGATCGCGGCGGCCCACCGCCACGGCGTCGTGCCCGTGCTGTGCGTCGGCGAGACGGCCGAGGATCTCGAGACCCACGGCCCGAGCGCCGTGCCGGTCGCGCAGCTGCGCGCCGCCCTCGCGGGCGTCGTCGCGGGCCAGGAGATCGTCGTCGCCTACGAGCCGGTCTGGGCGATCGGGTCGGGGCAGGCCGCGACGAGCGACCAGGCCCAGCAGGTCTGCGCCGCGCTGCGCGCCACCCTCGTCGAGGTGCTCGGCGAGGAGGCCTCCGCGGCGACCCGCATCCTCTACGGCGGCTCGGTGAAGGCCGCCAACGTCGCCGGATTCATGGCCCAGCCCGACATCGACGGCGCCCTGGTGGGCGGCGCGAGCCTCCAGCTCGAGGAGTTCGCGTCGATCGTGCGCTACCAGAAGCACGTCGGCACGGTCTGAGCGGGCCCGCCGGTATACTCGGTTCCTGCTGCCCGCACCGAAAGGCCCCGCGTGGACACCACTTTCCTGTTCGACATCCTCCAGGTCGTGTTCCAGGTCATCCTGGCCATCACGAGCCTGCTGTTGACGCTGTTCATCCTCCTGCACCGGGGGCGCGGCGGCGGCCTGTCGGACATGTTCGGCGGCGGCGTGACCTCGAACCTCGGCGCGAGCGGCGTGGCGGAGCGCAACCTCAACCGCATCACCGTCGTGCTCGCGATCGCCTGGATCATCAGCATCGTCGTGCTCGGCCTCCTCACCCGGTTCGGTTCCTGATGGCGGGCGGCGGAAGCGCGATCCGCGGATCGCGCGTCGGATCGGGCCCCATGGGGGAGCAGGACCGCGGCTACCACGCCGACCGCGTCGCGATCTCCTACTGGGACGCGATGGGCAACGAGACCGTGCGCTACTTCGCGGCGAACCTGCCGCCGGAGGAGATCCCCGACACGATCGACTCGCCCACGACGGGCCTTCCCGCCGGGCGCGACAAGGACAACCCGCCGGAGATGGCGAAGACCGAGCCCTATAAGACGCACCTCGCCTACGTGAAGGAGCGCCGCAGCGAGACGGAGGCGGAGCAGCTCCTCGAGGAGGCGCTCCAGCAGCTGCGCGAGCGTCGCGGCACCGCGAGCCCGACCGCCTGAACCGCGGTCAGTCGCTCGCGACGTCGTGCGCGGCCGTCCAGTAGGACGACGGCGAGATGAGGTTCTCCGGCACCTCGGCGGCGGCGTCGCGGTCGACGAAGAACACCGTGCGGCGGCGACCGAGCACGCCGGCGACGGGAACCTCCATCGTGCTCGCCCCCGCGAGGGCGAGCCCGAGCGCACCGGCCTTGTCGGTGCCGGCGAGCACCAGCCAGATCCGCTCGGAGGCGTTGATCACCGGCAGGGTGAGGCTGAGACGCTGCGGCGGCGGCTTGGGCGAGTCGAGCTCGCTCACCACCGCCCGGTCGGCGACGTCCACGGTCGCGTGGCCGGGGAACAGCGAGGCGATGTGGCCGTCGGGTCCGACCCCGAGGAACGTCACGTCGAAGACCGGTGCGAGTGCGCCGTTGCGGGCCTCGGAGGCGAGTTCGGCCGCGTAGGCCGCCGCCGCCTCGTCGATCGAGGCGTGCTCGCCCACGGCCGGGAAGGGGTGCACCCGCGCGTCGTCGAGCGCGAGGTGGTCGAGGAGCGCCTCGCGGGCCTGCGTCTCGTTCCGGTCCGGATCGCCGGCGGGCAGATAGCGCTCGTCGCCCCACCAGAAGCCCACCCGGTGCCAGTCGACCGAGGTGTGCGCGGGGTTCGCGCGGATCGCCTCGAGCACCGCGATCCCCATCGTGCCGCCCGTGAGGCAGACCTCCGCGGATCCGCGCTCCTCGAGCACGTCGACGATCTTCGTGAGGAATCGCGCGGCGACCGCGGCGGCGAGCGCCTCACGGTCGGGATGCACGAGCACGCGCTGCTCGTCGGTCATGTCACTCCCTGCGGGTCGACGACGACCCCGTCGTTCCGGCGAGACCCAGCTTCGCGATTCCGTTCCGCACGACCTCACCGAACAGGTCGTCCGGATCGAGCCTACGCAATTCCTCGGCGAGGCAGTCGGGGAGGCTGCGGCGCGGCAGCGACACGTCGTGCTGCGGCTGCCCCGGCTGCGTGAGCCGGGCGACGTTCGGCATCTCGCGCACGAGCTCGATCGGCCCGCTCGCACGGTGCAGGATCACGCCGTGGATGCCGCTCGAGCCGTGCGAGGTGTTCACCTCGAGCGTCACCGGCACGTCGAGCTGCAGGCGCAGCCACGCCGCGAGCAGCTCGGTCGACGGCGAGTCGCCCGCCCCGGAGACGACGACCGACTCGACCGGCTCGTAGGGCGGCTGGTCGAGCACCGCCGCGAGCTGCGCGCGCCACCGCGTGAGCCGCGTCCACGAGAAGTCGGTGTCGCCGGGGGAGTAGCCGCGGGCGAGCGCCGTGATCGAGCGGATCGGGTCGCCCGCCGCGGCCGCGTCGGTGATCCGCCGCTGGGCCATGCGCCCGAGCTCCGACTCCGCCGGGGCCGGCGGGTGCTCGCGGGGCCACCACACCACGACGGGCGCGTCGGGCAGCAGGAGCCCGGTGACGAGGCTCTCCTCGTCCTGCGCGACGGCGCCGTGCGGGCGCAGCACGATGACCTCGCTCGCCCCGGCGTCGCCGCCGACGCGGATCTGCGCGTCGAGGCCGTCCTCCGCGCCCGCGACGTCGGCGAGCACGATGACCCGCATCGGGTGCTCGCGCGAGGCGTCGTTCGCCGCCTCGATGGCCTCCTCGGCCTCGCCGTCGCGCGTCGCGATGACGAGCGTCAGCACCCGGCCGAGGGCGACCGCGCCGCCCTCCTCGCGGATGCGCACGAGCGTCTTCGACACCTGGCTGATGGTGGTCGCGGGAAGATCGACGATCACGGTCGCCTCCAAACACGGCCGTCGCGCGCGAGCAGCTCGTCGGCGCTGTCGGGGCCCCAGGTGCCGGGGCGGTACTGCTCGAGCGGGCCGCCCTGCTCGGCCCAGAACTCCTCGATCGGGTCGAGGATCTTCCAGCTGAGCTCCACCTCCTGGTGGCGCGGGAACAGCGGGGGATCGCCGAGCAGCACATCGAGGATGAGGCGCTCGTAGGCCTCGGGGCTCGCCTCGGTGAAGGCGTGCCCGTAGCCGAAGTCCATGGTCACGTCGCGCACCTGCATGCCCGCGCCGGGGACCTTCGAGCCGAAGCGGATCGTGACGCCCTCGTCGGGCTGCACGCGGATCACGAGGGCGTTCTGCCCGAGCGCCGAGGTCTGGCTCTCGGCGAAGAGGTACTGCGGCGCGCGCTTGAACTGCACCGCGATCTCCGTCACCCGCCGCCCGAGGCGCTTGCCCGCACGCAGGTAGAACGGCACCCCCGACCAGCGGCGGGTGTCGATCTCGAGCTTGAGGGCCGCGTAGGTCTCGGTGGTGGAGGCGGGATCCATGCCGTCCTCCTCGAGGAAGCCCGGCACCCGTTCGCCGCCCTGCCAGCCGCTCGCGTACTGGCCGCGCGCCGTCGCCTTCGGCAGCGGCGGGAGCCGCACCGCGGAGAGCACCTTCTCCTTCTCGGCACGCAGGTCGTGCGCCGAGAAGGAGACCGGCTCCTCCATCGCGGTGAGCGCGAGCAGCTGCAGCAGGTGGTTCTGGATCACGTCGCGCGCCGCGCCGATGCCGTCGTAGTACCCGGCCCGGCCGCCGACGCCGATGTCCTCGGCCATCGTGATCTGCACGTGGTCGACGTAGTTGGCGTTCCAGATCGGCTCGTAGAGCATGTTGGCGAAGCGCAGCGCCAGGATGTTCTGGACCGTCTCCTTGCCGAGGTAGTGGTCGATGCGGAAGACGCTGTCGGCCGGGAAGACGCTCTCGACGACCTCGTTGAGCTCGCGCGCGGTGCGCAGGTCGGAGCCGAACGGCTTCTCGATGACGACCCGGCGCCAGCGCCCCTCGCGCTGCTCGGCGAGCCCGGAGCGGCGCAGCTGCTCGGTGACGAGCGGGAACGACTTCGGCGGGATCGAGAGGTAGTAGGCGTGGTTGCCCATCGTGCCCTGGCTCTCGTCGAGCTCCTCGACGGTCGCGCGCAGCCGGTCGAAGGCGTCGTCGTCGTCGAACTCGCCCTGCACGAAGCGGATCCCGCGGGCGAGCTGGTTCCAGACGTCCTCGTCGAACGGCGTGCGGGCGTACTGGCGCACCGAGTCGTGCACGACCTGCCCGAAGTCCTCGTCGTCCCAGTCCCGGCGCGCGAAGCCGACGAGCGCGAAGCCGGGCGGCAGCAGGCCCCGGTTGGCGAGGTCGTACACCGCCGGCATGAGCTTCTTGCGCGACAGGTCGCCCGTCACGCCGAAGATGATGAGCGCGCTGGGCCCCGCGATGCGGTTGAGGCGCCGGTCCGCGGCGACGCGGAGCGGGTTGGACTCGGGGGTGATGTCGACGGGCACCGGACCGCTCAGTCCAGCACGGCCGCGAGTGCGGCGATCCCCGCCGACACGTCGTCGAGAGCGAGCGTCAGCACCGGTCGGCCGTGCTGCGCGAGCACCGCGGCGTCGCCCGCGGCCTGCGCCTGCATCAGCTCGCCGAAGGTGAAGGGGCGGTCGGGGATCGGCAGGTCGGCCGGCGCGGCGGCGACGAGCTGCAGGAACACCCCGATCGCGGGCCCGCCCTTGTGGAACTGACCGGTCGAATGCAGGAACCGCGGGCCCCAGCCGAAGGTGGTCGGGCGGCCGGTGCGGCGCGCGAACGCGGGGCGCAGCCAGTGCGCCTCGGGGTGCGCGAGCCGGTCGGCGTAGACCTGGATCGCGAGGTAGCCGTTCTCGGGCAGGCTCGCCACGAGCGCGTCGACCGCCGCCGGCAAGCTGCCGCCCTCGATCGTGAGGGGACCGGCGGTGCGCACGGCGATGCCGTCGACCTCGAAGGCCGGGGCGCCCGGCTCGGGTCGGTCGTCGAGCAGCGAGCGCGCCGCGGCCTTGGCCGACTCGACGTCGGGCTGGTCGAAGGGATTGATGCCGAGCAGGCGGCCCGCCACGGCGACCGCGTACTCCCACACCAGTAGCTGGCCGCCGAGCGAGCCCGAGACCTCGATCTCGCCCTCGGCGACCTCGCGAGTGGCGCGCTCGTTGGCGACGAGACGCACGATCTGCAGGTCGGCGGGCACCGCATCCAGCTCGGGCGCGTCGAGCTCGAGCACCACGGGCAGGATGCCGGTGCCCTCCTTGCCGGTGGACTCGGCGATGAGCTGCTCGGCCCAGTCGGCGAATCCGACGATGTGGGTGCCGTCGGCGACGATGCCGAGCTTGTCCTTGAGCGGCGTCGTGCCGGCGATCGCCGCACCGAGCACGAGGCCCGGGTTCTCGTCGGTATCCAGCGCGAGCTGCAGCTGCACCGCTTCGGCCTCGTCGAGCAGCTGGCGGATGTCGACGCCGGCGAGCCCGCTCGGCACGAGCCCGAAGGCGGTGAGCGCCGAGTAGCGGCCGCCGACGTTCGGGTCGGCGTTGAAGACCCGGTAGCCGTCGGCGCGGGCCGCCTGGTCGAGCGGGGAGCCGGGGTCGGTGACGACGACGATGCGCGTCGTGGGGTCGATGCCGGCCGCGCGGAAGGCCGCCTCGTAGGCGCGCTTCTGGCTGTCGGTCTCGAGGGTGGATCCCGACTTGGAGGAGACGACGACCGCGGTGTGCGCGAGGCGGTCCTCGAGCGCCGCCCGCACCTGGCCGGGGTCGGTGGCGTCGAGCACGGTGAGCTCGACGCCGTAGGTCGCGGCGATGACCTCGGGCGCGAGCGAGGATCCGCCCATGCCGCACAGCGCGACGTGGGTCACCCCCGCGGCGTGCAGCTCCTCGCGCAGGGCGAGGATGTCGTCGACGAGGGCGTCGGAGATCGCGACGGCCTCGGTCCAGCCGAGGCGCTTCGCCGCCTCCGACTCGGCCTCGGGGCCCCAGAGGGTCGGGTCCTGCGTCGTGATGCCGCTCGCGACCCCGTCGGAGACCAGCTGCGGCAGCAGCCGCGCGACGGCCTCGGCCGCCGCCCCCGAGGGGTGCACCTCGACGGTCACTTCGCCGCCTCCAGCGCCGCGGTCACGGTGTCGAGCAGCTCGTTCCAGCTCACGATGAACTTCTCGACGCCCTCCTTCTCGAGCAGCGCGGTCACCTCGTCGTAGGAGATGCCGAGCGCCTCGAGCCGCTCGAGCACCGACTGCGCGTCGTCGTAGTTCGGGCGCACCGCGTCACCGTGCACCTCGGCGTGGTCGAAGGTCGCCTCGAGGGTCTTCTCCGGCATGGTGTTGACGGTGCCGTCGACCGCGAGCTCGGTGACGTAGAGGGTGTCGGGGAGGTTCGGGTCCTTCACGCCGGTCGAAGCCCAGAGCGGGCGCTGCACGTGCGCCCCCGCGTCGAGCAGCGCCGTCGCGCGGTCGGTCGCGAACTCCTCCTCGAACAGCCGGTAGGCCAGGCGCGCGTTGGCGATGCCCGCCTTCGACCGCAGCGCCGCCGCCTCCTCGGTGCCGATCGCGTCGAGCCGCTTGTCGACCTCGGTGTCGACGCGCGACACGAAGAACGACGCGACCGAGCGGATGGTCGAGAGATCGATGCCTGCCGCCTGCGCCTTCTCGAGACCGGCCAGGTAGGCGTGGATGACCTCGCGGTGACGCTGGAGGCTGAAGATGAGCGTCACGTTGACGCTGATGCCGGCGCCGATCGCCTCGGTGATCGCCTCGAGCCCCTCGGCGGTGCCGGGGATCTTGATCATGGCGTTGGGGCGGCCGACGGTCTCCCACAGCCGCTTCGCCTCGGCGATGGTGCCGGCGGTGTCGTGGGCGAGGCCGGGCTCGACCTCGATGCTGACGCGGCCGTCCATGCCGTCGCTCGCCTCGTAGACCGGCGCGAAGACGTCGCTCGCGGCGCGCACGTCGTCGGTCGTGATCGCGAAGACCGCGTCGGTGACCGAGGTGCCCTTCGCGGCGAGTGTCGCCACCTGGGCGTCGTAGGCCTCGCCCTTCGCGAGCGCGGCCGCGAAGATCGTCGGGTTCGTCGTGACGCCGACGACGTTGCGCTCGTCGATGAGCTTCTTCAAGCCGCCGGTCGTGATGCGCTCACGCGAGAGGTCGTCGAGCCAGATGCTGACGCCGAGCTGCGACAGGGTCGAGGTGGGGGTGGTGTCGGTCATGCGGGGTTCGCTTCTCCGTGGGGCTTCGGGTCGATCAGGAGGCCGCGGCGGCCATCGAGGCCTTCGCCGCGGCGACCGCGGACTCGGCGGTGAGGCCGAACTCGCGGTAGAGGGTCTGGTAGTCGGCGGAGGCGCCGTAGTGCTCGAGCGAGACCGAGCGGCCCGCTCCACCGAGGAACGGGGCCCAGGTGAGCGCGAGACCCGCCTCGATCGACACGCGGGCGGTCACCGCGGCCGGCAGCACCGCCTCGCGGTACTCGGGGCTCTGCTCGAGGAACCACTCCTGGCAGGGCACCGACACGACACGGGCGTGCACGCCCTCGGTCGCGAGCTGCTCGCGCGCCGCGAGGGCGATCTGCACCTCCGAGCCGGAGGCGAGCAGGATCACGTCGGGGGAGCCGCCCGCCGCCTCGGCGAGCACGTAGGCGCCCTTCGTGGCGTGGTGGGCGGCCGCGAGGGTGTCACCGCTCGCCTCCGCCTCGCCGCGCGCGAAGATCGGCAGGTTCTGGCGGCTCAGCGCGATCCCGGCGGGGCCGCCACGGCGGGCGAGCATCTCGTGCCAGACCCAGGCGGTCTCGTTGGCGTCTGCGGGCCGCACGACGGCGAGCCCGGGGATCGCGCGCAGCGTCGTGAGCTGCTCCACCGGCTGGTGGGTGGGTCCGTCTTCGCCGAGCGCGACCGAGTCGTGCGTCCAGACGAAGATCGACGGCGCGCCCATGAGGGCCGCGAGCCGCACGGAGGGGCGCTGGTAGTCGCTGAAGATGAGGAAGGTGCCGCCGAACGCGCGCGTCGGGCCGTGCAGCACGATGCCGTTGAGGATCGCCGCCATCGCGTGCTCGCGGATGCCGAAGTGCAGCACGCGACCGTACGGGTTGCCCGAGAACTCCTCGGTGGAGTGCTCGCTCGGGATGAACGACGCGGCCTTCTCGATCGTGGTGTTGTTCGACTCGGCGAGGTCGGCGGAGCCGCCCCAGAGCTCGGGCATGACCCCGGCGATGGCGTTGATGACCTTGCCGCTCGCGGCCCGGGTCGACATCTCCGTGCCGGCCTCGAAGACCGGCAGCGCCTCGGCAAGGCCCTCGGGCAGCGCGCCGTCGAGCAGGCGGTCGAGCAGCGCTTTGCGCTCGGGGTTCGCGGCTGCCCAGGCGTCGAAGCCCTTCTGCCACTCGGCGTGCGCCGCGGCGCCGCGCTCGTGCAGCTCGCGGGTGTGGGCGAGCACCGCCGGGTCGACGTCGAAGCTCTTGGCGGGGTCGAAGCCGAGCGCCTCCTTGGTCGCGGCGACCTCGTCGGGGCCGAGCGCGGATCCGTGGATCTTGCCGGTGTTCTGCTTGTTCGGCGCGGGCCAGCCGATGATCGTCTTCAGGATGATGAGGCTCGGCTTCGCGGTCTCGGCCTTCGCCTGCTCGATCGCGTGGAACAGCGCGGGCACGTCTTCGACGTACTCCGAGCCCGACTTCCAGTCGACGGTGATGACCTGCCAGCCGTAGGCCTCGTAGCGGGCCGCGGTGTCCTCGCTGAGGGCGATGTTGGTGTCGTCCTCGATGGAGATCTGGTTCGAGTCGTAGAAGGCGATCAGGTTGCCGAGCTTCTGGTGGCCGGCGAGCGAGCCGGCCTCGCTCGTCACGCCCTCCTCGATGTCGCCGTCGGAGGCGATGACGTACACGTGGTGATCGAAGGGGCTCTCGCCGTGCGCGGTGTCGGGGTCGAAGAGGCCGCGCTCGAAGCGCTGGGCGTAGGCGAAGCCGACCGCCGAGGCGAGTCCCTGGCCGAGCGGGCCGGTCGTCATCTCGACCCCCGCCGTGTGGCCGTACTCGGGGTGGCCGGGGGTCTTCGAGCCCCAGGTGCGCAGCGACTCGAGGTCGCCCAGCTCGAGGCCCTCGCCGCCGAGGTAGAGCTGGATGTACTGGGTCAGCGAGCTGTGGCCCGCCGAGAGGATGAAGCGGTCGCGACCGAGCCAGGAGTGATCCGCGGGGTCGCGCTTCATGACCTTCTGGAACAGCAGGTAGGCCAGCGGCGCGAGGCTCATCGCCGTGCCGGGATGGCCGTTGCCGACCTTCTGCACGGCATCCGCCGCGAGCACCCGGACGGTGTCGACCGCCTTGTCGTCGAGAGGTCCCCAGTCGAGGTCTGCCACGATGTTCCCGGCCTTTCCGTAGTGCGTCGCGACCGGAGCGGCCGCGCGTGCCGCTCGCCGTCGACGACTTCGGCGGACCGCGGGCAGCACGCCGCCTCGTGAACGAGGGGAGCGGCCGCGGTCGGCGAGCGGTTCCGAGCATAGCGAAGACGGGCCCCCCGATCGGGGTCGCCCAGGTGGCACGGAGCCTGGCGCCGTCGGGGCCGGCGGCGACCGCCGCCTAGGATGGGAGGACCGCGCCGTGCGAATCCGAGGAGCCATGTCCGCAGCCGTGTCGAGGCCGGGCCGTGTCGAGGCCGGGCCGCCGTCCGACGGGCGACCCCGCCACCGGGGCGCGAAGCTCACCGCGTACCTCGCGCTCACCAAGCCGCGGGTGATCGAGCTGCTGCTCGTGACCACCGCGCCCGTCATGATCCTCGCGGCGCGCGGGATCCCCGACCTCGGCCTCGTGCTCGCGACCCTCGTGGGCGGTGCGATGAGCGCCGGAAGCGCGAACGCCTTCAACCAGTACCTCGACCGCGACATCGACCGCCTCATGCACCGCACCGGGCGGCGCCCGCTGGTCACGGGGGAGATCTCCGACCGCGGGGCCCTCGTGTTCGCCTGGGCGCTCGGCGTCGTCTCGATCGTGTGGCTCGGGCTGCTGGCCAACTGGCTCGCGGCCGCGCTGTCGCTCGCCGCGATCCTCGTCTACGTCTTCGTCTACACGCTGTGGCTCAAGCGCCGCACCGAGCAGAACATCATCTGGGGCGGGATCGCGGGCTGCTTCCCGGTGCTCATCGGCTGGGCGGCGGTCACCGGCTCGCTCGACTGGGCGCCGTTCATCCTCTTCGCGGTCGTCTTCCTGTGGACCCCGCCGCACTACTGGCCGCTGTCGATGAAGTACCGCGACGACTACGACCGAGCCTCGGTGCCGATGCTCGCGGTCGTGCGCGGCGGATCCGTCGTCGGCCTGCAGACCGTGCTCTATGCCTGGGCGACGGTGGCCGCCTCGCTGCTGCTGATCCCGATCGCGCCGATGGGCGTGCTCTACGGTCTCGCTGCGGCGCTCTCGGGGACCTGGTTCGTGGTCGAGGCGCACCGCCTGTACGCGGCATCCGTGGCCGGGCGCGAGGTGAAGCCGATGCGGGTGTTCCACGCGAGCATCACGTACCTCACGCTGCTCTTCGTCGCCGTCGGCGTCGACCCGCTGCTGTACCTGCCGATCCCGCTCTAGTCGCGGGGTGCCCGCAGCGCGAGCACGCTCGCCGTCATGGCGGAGACCAGCAGGCACGCGAGCACCATGTGCGCTCCGACGAGGAATGGCGGCAGGCCGGTGCGCGCCTGCCACAGACCCACCGCGATCTGCACGAGCTCGACGGCGAGCAGCAGTCCGAGTCGTGTGCCGAGCACCCGCTCGCGGCGCACGACGCTCGCCACGAGCAGGATCACCGTGAGACCGAGGAGCGCGTAGGCGGGCCAGCTGTGCACGTGCTGCAGCAGCTCGGAATCGAGCCCGTTGCGGGGGGCGTTCTCGTCGCCCGCGTGCGGGCCGGATCCCGTCGTGAGGATGCCGAACACGACCGTGACCGCGACGAGCGCCGCGGCGATCGCGACGCCCCCCGCGAGCCACCCCGGAACCCGCCGGGGCCCGCCGCCGGGCCCCTCGAGCACGCGCACCACGAGGACCGTCGCGAGCACGACGAGCACGGCCGACACGACGAAGTGCAGGCCGACGACGTAGGGGTTCAGCTTCGTGAGCACCGAGATGCCGCCGACGACGCCCTGGGCGGGGATGCCGAGGCCGAGCACGAGGGCGAGCACGAAGAGGTCGCGGCGCTCGCGGCGATACCGCAGCACGAACAGGAACATCACGATCGCGACCGCGATGAGCACGAAGGTGAGCAGCCGGTTGCCGAACTCGATGAGGCCGTGCACGCCCATCTCGGGAGTCGTGACGAAGGAGTCGGCGGTGCACCGCGGCCAGGTGGGGCATCCGAGCCCCGACCCGGTGAGCCGCACGAGCCCGCCGGTGCCGACGATGAGCACCTGCGTCACCCACGAGAGCCAGGCCGCGACCCGCACGGAGGTCCGCTCGGGAGAGTCCGGCAGCCGGTCGACGAACCGTCGCCAGAGGCTCCGGCCCGAGGTCGCGGGGGAGGTCGCGGGCTGCGTCACGCGGATCGCCTTTCCTGAGAATCCCGGCCGCTCCCTGTAGCATCGAAGGAGTTCACGGGCGCTGTCGCCGGACCGCACGGAGTGCGCCCTGTCGGGCGGCGATCCGGGTCCGGTTCCAGTCTACGAAGCCCCGCCGCGGCCACGATCCGCGGCGGCACCGCCCGTGACCCTGAGCCGACACGAGCGGAATGGCTCGCTTCGGAAAGAGAGGTCACCGCATGTCCGACGTGCTCATCGACCGGCCCGAACTCGAGGGCCTGGGGCAGTACCAGTTCGGCTGGGCCGACTCCGATTCCGCGGGGGCGCTCGCGCAGCGCGGCCTCAGCGAGCAGGTGGTGCGCAACATCTCGACGCTCAAGGGCGAGCCCGAGTGGATGCTGAAGAACCGCCTGAAGGCCCTCAAGCTCTTCGGCATGAAGCCGATGCCGACCTGGGGCGCCGACCTCTCGGGCATCGACTTCGACGACATCAAGTACTTCGTGCGCTCCACCGAGAAGCAGGCCACCTCGTGGGAGGAGCTCCCGGAGGACATCCGGAACACCTACGAGCGGCTCGGCATCCCCGAGGCGGAGCGCTCGCGACTGGTGGCCGGGGTCGCCGCGCAGTACGAGTCCGAGGTCGTCTACCACCAGATCCGCGAGGATCTCGAGGCGCAGGGCGTCATCTTCATGGACACGGACACCGCGCTGCGCGAGCACCCCGAGTTCTTCGAGGAGTACTTCGGCACCGTGATCCCCGCCGGCGACAACAAGTTCGCCGCGCTCAACACCGCGGTCTGGTCGGGCGGATCGTTCGTCTACGTGCCGAAGGGCGTGCACGTCGAGATCCCGCTGCAGGCCTACTTCCGCATCAACACCGAGAACATGGGCCAGTTCGAGCGGACGCTGATCATCGCCGACGAGGACAGCTACGTGCACTACATCGAGGGCTGCACGGCGCCGATCTACAAGAGCGACTCGCTGCACTCGGCGGTCGTCGAGATCGTCGTGAAGAAGGGCGCGCGGGTGCGCTACACGACGATCCAGAACTGGTCGAACAACGTCTACAACCTTGTCACCAAGCGGGCCACCGCGGCCGAGGGCGCGACGATGGAGTGGATCGACGGCAACATCGGCTCCAAGGTCACCATGAAGTACCCCTCGATCTTCCTCATGGGCGAGCACGCCAAGGGCGAGACGCTGTCGGTCGCCTTCGCCGGGCCGGGGCAGCACCAGGACGCGGGCGCCAAGATGATCCACATGGCGCCGTACACGACGAGCTCGATCGTGTCGAAGTCGATCGCCCGCGGCGGCGGCCGCGCCGGCTACCGCGGCGAGGTGCGCGTCGACGCGAACGCCCACCACGCGGCGAACACCGTGCGCTGCGACGCGCTCCTGGTCGACACGATCTCGCGCAGCGACACCTACCCCGCGATCGACATCCGGGTCGACGACGCCCAGCTCGGCCACGAGGCGACCGTCTCGCGGGTGAGCGAGGAGCAGCTGTTCTACCTGCAGTCGCGGGGGATGCCCGAGGACGAGGCGATGGCGATGATCGTGCGCGGCTTCATCGAGCCGATCGCGCGCGAGCTGCCGATGGAGTACGCCCTCGAGCTCAACAAGCTCATCGAGATGAGCATGGAGGGCAGCGTCGGCTGAGGCCGCAGCCGCTGCCCCCTCCCTCCTCGACGAACGGACCCCTCGATGACCACCGCCCCGACCACGACGGCGCCCGCGCCCGCCGCGACGCGCGTCGTGCCCGTGCAGACCCGCTCGGAGCGCCCGCGCTCGACCGACCCGGCCGACTTCGCGACGCCGACCGGCCGCGAGGTGGACTGGAAGCTCAGCCCGGTCGAGCGGCTCGCGCCGCTGTTCGAGGACGCTCCGGGCGACGGCTCGGCGCGCTGGACGATCGACGCACCCGAGCCCGTGAGAGTCGGCACGCTCGCGGCCGGGCAGTCCCCGCGCGGTTCGGTGTTCGAGCCGGAGGACCGCCCGAGCGCGATCGCGTTCGCGCGCACCGCGCAGGCGCACCACGTGCTGCTGCCCGAGGCCGCCGCGCTCGAGCGCCCGATCGTGGTGAGCGTCGAGGGCGGCGGGGCCGAGTCGCGCGAGACCGCGCACCTCGTCCTCGAGGCGGCCGCCGGGAGCGTCGGCACGGTCGTGCTCCGACACGAGGGCAGCACGCGTCTCGCGGAGAACGTCGAGATCGTCGTCGGCGCGGGCGCCGCGCTGACCGTGATCGCCGTGCAGCAGTGGGCCGACGACGCGCTGCACGCCTCCGCCCACCAGGCGCGCCTCGCCGAGGGCGCCTCCCTGCGCCACGTCGTGGTGACCTTCGGTGGCGGCGTCGTGCGGGTGAACCCCTCGGTCGACCTCGCCGGCGCGCGCAGCGAGGCCGAGATGTACGGCGTCAGCTACGCCGACGCGGGCCAGCACTTCGAGAGCCAGGTCTACGTGTTCCACCACGGGCCGGAGACCCGCGCCGACGTGCTCTACAAGGGTGCGCTGCAGGGTGTCGGAGCCCGCTCGGTGTGGATCGGCGACGTGCTCATCGGCCCCGAGGCCACCGGCACCGACAGCTACGAGGCCAACCGCAACCTCGTGCTGACCGACGGGGCGCGCGCCGACTCGATCCCCAACCTCGAGATCGAGACCGGCGACATCGCCGGCGCGGGCCACGCGAGCGCGACCGGTCGGTTCGACGACGAGCAGCTGTTCTACCTGCAGGCGCGGGGCGTGCCCGAGGCGGAGGCCAAGCGCCTCGTCGTGCTGGGCTTCCTCGCCGAGATCGCGCAGCGCATCCCGGTCGAGTCGCTGCAGGAGGAGCTGATCGCCGCCATCGAGGCGGAGCTCGCGAAGGAGGTCGTGTGAGCGCGCAGAAGGCCTGCTCGAGGGACGAGCTGAGCGTCGGCACCGCCAAGCGGGTCGTGCTCGACGGGGTGCCGATCGCGGTCGTCGTCGACTCCGCGGGCGAGGTGCACGCGCTCGGCGACACCTGCACGCACGGCGACATCTCGCTCGCCGAGGGGTTCGTCGAAGACGACACCCTCGAGTGCTGGGCCCACGGATCCCGCTTCGAGCTGACGACCGGCAAGCCCCTGACCCTCCCGGCCTACGAGCCGGTCCCCGTCTTCGCCGTCGAGATCCGCGACGGCGACGTGTACATCGACCCGAGCGCGACGCTCGCGGTCTGACGCAAAGGAATCCCATGAGCACCGCGACTCCCAGCCAGCTCGTGATCCGCGACCTGCGGGTCTCGATCGACACCGAGCAGGGCAGCAAGCCGATCCTCAAGGGCGTCGATCTCACCCTGACCTCCGGGGAGATCCACGCCGTGATGGGCCCGAACGGCTCCGGCAAGTCGACCCTCGCGTACACGATCGCGGGCCACCCGCGCTACCGGGTCGACGGCGGCAGCATCGAGCTCGACGGCCAGGACGTGCTCGCGATGAGCGTCGACGAGCGTGCTCGCGCCGGGCTGTTCCTGGCCATGCAGTATCCGGTGGAGATCCCCGGCGTGACGGTCTCGAACTTCCTGCGCACGGCGAAGACGGCGATCGACGGCGAAGCGCCCGCGATCCGCGGCTGGACCAGCGGCGTGCGCGAGGCGATGGAGAAGCTGCGGATGGATCCCTCCTTCGCCGCCCGCAACGTCAACGAGGGCTTCTCGGGCGGCGAGAAGAAGCGCCACGAGATCCTGCAGCTCGAGCTGCTCAAGCCGCGCTTCGCGGTGCTCGACGAGACCGACTCTGGACTCGACGTCGACGCGCTGCGGATCGTCTCCGAGGGCGTCAACCGCGCGCACCAGGAGACCGGGCTGGGAATCCTGCTCATCACGCACTACACGCGCATCCTGCGCTACATCCAGCCCGACTTCGTCCACGTCTTCGTCGACGGCACCGTCGCCGAGGAGGGCGGCCCGGAGCTCGCCGAGCGCCTCGAGGACGAGGGCTACGACCGCTACCTCGCCGCGCGCGCCTGAGGCGCATCCCGGCCGGCCCGCGCCTCACCGCGTACCCTGAAGACATGCCCACCGCTCTCGAGCCGAAGCTCTTCGACCAGGTCGAGGAGGGGCTGAAGGACGTCATCGACCCCGAGCTCGGGGTCAACATCGTCGACCTGGGTCTCATCTACGACCTGACCTGGGACGACGAGAACGACGCGCTCATCATCTCGATGACGCTCACCTCGGCCGGATGCCCGCTCACCGACGTGATCGAGGAGCAGACCGGCCAGGCGCTCGACGGCATCGTCGAGCGGTTCCGCATCAACTGGGTGTGGATGCCGCCGTGGGGCCCCGAGCGCATCACCGAGGACGGCCGCGAGATGATGAGAGCGCTGGGCTTCAGCATCTAGCGGACACATGCTCGCCACCCCCGGAGGGGGTCGCGCGTCGGCGCGGGTGCCGGCATTAGCCTGAGGCCATGCGTTCGGGCGCCGAGGCGGACCCGCGCGCCCGGCGAGGGCGCGCGCGGGTCTCCTCCGCCGTGCTCTCGAGCCAGCTGCTCATCTCCGCCGCGGCTCTCGTCATGGTCGTCGCGGTGCTGTTCCTCGACACCGAGGCGCTCGGCGATCCCGCGCTGTTCGCCGCGATCGGGCTCATCTTCGCGCTCACCGCCGTCGCCGCCCTCGTGCCGTGGGGATCCGTCCCCAAGCGCTGGGGCGCCATGCTCCCGCTGCTCAACATCGTCGCGATCGTCGCGGTGAGCGCGGCCGCGCCGACCCTCGGCGCCCCGCTGCTGCTGATCTTCCCGATCATCTGGCTGGCGCGGTCGTTCGGGCCGCGCGAGACGATCGTCGGCTTCGCGCTCGCCTTCGGATCGCTCCTCGCGGTACGGATCCTCGGCGGCAGCCCCCTCGACTCGAGCGACTTCGCGTCGCTTCTGCTGGTGCCCATCGTGCTCGGCTTCGCGGCGACCTCGATCTCGATCAGCTCCTCGCGGGCCCGCGCGCAGACGGTGCTGCTGCGCCAGCACGCGCGTCACATCGAGCGCGCCCTGGAGAGCGCGAGGCGCCAGGAGGAGCTGCGCGACGCCGTGCTCAACGTCGTCTCGTTCGGCGTCGTCGCCTTCGACCGCGAGGGACGGGTCACCTTCGTCAACCGCTGGCAGCGCCGCGCCCTCGCCGACTTCGGCGCCCCTCCCGGCGCCGTCGTGCACCCGCTGATCTACCAGGCCGACGAGATCACCCCCTTCAGCGACGACGAGCGCCCCTTCGGGCGGGCCCTGGCCGGGCAGTCGTTCGACAACGTGGTGTTCTGGGTGGGCGAACCCGGCGGGCGTCGCGCCGCCTACTCCGCGTCCTGTCGCGGGCTCACCGACGCCGAGGGGGAGTACGACGGCGGCGTGATCATGGTGCGCGACGTGACCGCCGAGCTGGAGGCCGTGCGGGCCCGCGACGACCTCATCGGCTCCGTCACCCACGAGCTGCGCTCCCCGCTCACCTCGGTGCTGGGCTACCTCGACCTCGTGCGCGATGACGAATCGCTGCAGGAGGAGACGCGGCGGATGCTCGACGTCGCCGGCTCGAACGCCGAGCGCCTGCTCGTCATCGTCACCGATCTGCTGCAGGCCGCGAGCGACGCGACCATGAAGCTCGAGATGGCGTTCCTGCCGATGGATCTGCGCGCCGTCGCCGAGGACGCGGTCGACGCGGCGCGCCTTCTGGCACGGGATCGCCAGGTGAGCATCGAGCTCCACGCGCCGCGCGAGGTGCACGTGCTCGCGGATCCGGCCCGCCTGCGCCAGGTGCTCGACAACCTGGTCACCAACGCGATCAAGTACAACCGCCCCGGCGGTACGGTGATCGTGCGGGTCGCGCGGGAGGGCGCGAACGCCGTCGCGGAGGTGCAGGACACCGGCCGCGGGATCGCGCCCGGTGACCTGCCCCGCGTGTTCGACCGCTTCTACCGCACGGCGGAGGCCCGCTCGTCCCGCAGCGTCGGCACCGGCCTCGGGCTCGCCGTCTCGCGCGACATCGCGGAGCGCCACGGCGGGGAGCTGAGCGTGCAGAGCGTGCTCGACGAGGGATCCACCTTCCGGCTGCGGGTGCCGGTCAGCCGGGCCGCGGAACTGCCGCGTTCGGGCGCGAACGACGAGAGTCGGGAGACGCGATGATCATCGACCCCACGACCGTCGCCGCGATCACCGCCCTGATCGTCACGCTGTGCGGCATCGTCTTCGTCACCACGACCCTGCTGCGCTTCAACGACACCGTCGCGCGCCTGCTGAGCGTCGGGTACATCTCGGCGATCCTCATGACGATCACGTTCGTCGTCGGCCTCGGCACCCCGGGGGTCGTGTGGGACGTCTACGTCGGCAGCGGCACCTTCACCTTCATGGTCGCGGCGATGCACGCCGCCATGCGCGCGGCCCGCGGGCTGCGGCCGCTCATGGGCCTCTCGATCGGACTCGCGGTCGGCGTCGCCGCGTTCGGCGCGATCGGCGGTGCCCTCGGGCTCGACCTCAACGACGGCGGGCAGTTCGCCGTCACCGGCACGCTCTCGGTGCTCATCGCGTACCACGCGTCCTCGCCTCCGTTGCGCGGCAGCGCCAACGCGCGCCTCATCGCGGTCGGTTTCGGGGTCGTCGCCGCCTACCAGTTCCTGCGCCTCGGCTTCCACATCGCCGTCGGGCGCGAGCAGCGCCTCCAGATCCCGTTCGTCGACGACACCTCGGCGAATCTGATCCTCGACAGCTTCCTCGTCGTGATCACGATCACGCTGTGCCTCTTCCAGGCCGAACGGGTCACCGGACGCCCGGAACTCGTGGCCGACGCCGGCTCGGGCGTGGTGAGCTCGGTCGCCTTCCGCAACGTGGGGGAGTCGTGGCTGCGCCTCGCGAATCGTCGCGGCCGCTCCTTCACCCTTCTCGTCGTCGAGATCGTCAATCTCGAGGAGATCGGCGTCGCCTTCGGGCGCGAGCAGCGCGAGGCGGCCTTCCGCGCCGTCAACGAGGTCGTGCTCGCCGCTCTCCCGCTCGGCAGCCTGGTGGGGCGCACGAGCGCCTCGCGCACGGCCGCCCTGCTCGTGCTGCCCCCGGAGCTCGACCCCGCGACCCTCGCGGCCCGTATCGAGCGCGACGTCCTGCGCGCCGTCGTCGATGAGGCCGATCGCTTCCGCGCGGCGGTGCAGGTCGCCGTCGAGGAGGCGATGCCCGGCGACGAACGGCTCGAGGACCTGCTCGCGCGCGCCGAGGCGCAGCTGACGTCGGTCCCGAGCCGGCGCGCCCCCGCGCACCCCGACAGTCGCTGAGGCGATCCTGACCGGACGCTGAGCGCGCACCGCGCTCGTCGCGCGCACCGACGGCGAGACTGGACCCCGGCGGGAGCCCGGCTCCGCCATCCCCCTCTCCGTACCCCCGACCGCGAACGGATCGCCATGATCGCGCCCATCGACGAGTCGCGCCTCGCGCGTCTCGCCGACGACCTCGACGGAGATCTCGAGGCATGCGGTCGCGCGGCGCGCGAGTTCTGCCGGGCGTGGGAGGCGCGGATCGCGCTCGTGCGCGACGCGATCGGCGCGAGCGCCGAGGGGCGCGCCTCCGCCGCGCTGCTGAGCATCTCGACGACCGGTCGGATGCTGGGGGCGGAGGTGCTCGCCTCCGCCGCGGACCGGGCGCGCGGCCTGCTCGCGCTCGGCGCCCTGACCGCCCCGGTCGTCGACGAGCTCGACCGCCTCGGACGGATCAGCCTCGGCGGTCTCGAGGCGGCGCTCGTGCGCCTGCGCGCGGCCTGAGCCGCCGCTAGGGCGCGGTCAGGCGGTAGCCGACCCCGCGGACCGTCTCGATCCAACGCGGAGCCGCCGTCGACTCGCCGAGCTTCTTACGCAGGTTCGCCATGTGCACCTCGATCGCGCGCTCGTCCGCCGCGGCCACGAAGATGTCGCCGGCGTAGTCGTCGCCGCGCACGGCGCGGGCCAGCTCGGTCTTGCTGCGCACCCGGCGCCCGCTCGCCATGAGGGTCGCGAGGAGGTCGAACTCGCTGCGGGTGAGGGTGACCTCCGCGCCGTCGAGCTCGGCGATCCGGGCGTCGCGGTCGAGGCGGATGCCGTGATGCTCGAGCACCGCGTCGGTCGAGGGAGGCGGCGCCGGTCGGGTCGCGGTGTTCGTCGCCGTCACGAGCACGGACTCGGGGAGCCCGCCGAGCGCTCTGGGATCCCGCGGGCGGCGCAGCATCGCCTCGATCCGCGCGCGCAGCTCGCGGGGGCGGAAGGGCTTCACGATGTAGTCGTCGGCGCCCGCGTCGAGACCCTGGAGGGTGTCGATCTCGTCCTGCAGGCCGCTGAGCATGATGATGTAGGTCGAGCTCACCGCCCGGATGCGCCGGGCCGTCTCGAAGCCGTCGATGCCGGGCATGTTGACGTCGAGCGTCGTGACGACGGGATCCAGCTCCCGCACCGCCTCGACCCCCGACTCGCCGTCGTCGCGCGTGTGCACCTCGAAGCCGGCCTGCTGCAGCACCGTCTGGATGAGGCCGCGGACATCCGCATCATCATCGACGACGACCGCGAGACGACGTTCGGACCCCTGACCGTCCATGCGTCGATGCTATCGGCGCACGGGCCCGGAGCCGGTCAGGCGCGAGGGTCGCCCGCCGCGTCGTCTCCCGCGTGACCGGAGCGCCGCGCCTGGAGGGCGTCGGCCGCCCACCACGCGGCGGGCAGCAACGCGGCGGCGATGAGCGCCTTGATGATGCCCCCGACCACGAAGGGGAGGAAGCCGGCCTCGAGCACCGTGAGCGGGTCGGTCAGACCGAGCACCGCCGCGAGCCACGGCAGGCCCACGGCGAACACGACGAGCGAGCCGCCGGCGAAGGTCGCGAGGGCCTTGAGGAAGCGGCGGTCCCACGCGCGGCTGGACAGCCAGCCGACGAGCGCGGCCGCCGGGATGAACCCGAGGATGTAGCCGAAGCTGGGGGCCGCGACCGCCGCGAGACCGGTGAGGTGGGTGCCGTCGGACTGCGGGGCGTAGAACGGCAGGCCGATGAAGCCCAGCAGCGCGTACAGGGCGAGCGAGGCCCCGCCGCGGGCGGCGCCGAGGGAGGCGCCGACGAGGAGCACGGCGAGGGTCTGCCCGGTGATCGGCACCGGCCACAGCGGGATCGAGATCTGGGCGAGCGCGGCGGTCAGCAGAGCGCCGCCCGTGATCAGCACGACGTCGACGACGTGCGAACGCGGGATGAGGCGGTCGATGAGGACGACGCGGCGGTCGGGCAGGGCGAGGGACATGCTCAGGCTCCGGAACGGTCGGCGGGACGGGGCGGGACTGATCGCTCGCCTAGACTAGCGGGCTGGCGCTCTCGCGCCCCGCTCCCACTCGCTCCCACCCAGAAACGGATCTCCGTCGTGCTCGCCGTCACCGATCTCGAGATCCGCATCGGCGCGCGCCTGCTCATGTCGGGCGTCAGCTTCCAGGTGCAGGCGGGCGACAAGATCGGGCTCGTCGGGCGCAACGGCGCGGGCAAGACGACGCTCACCAAAACCCTCGCGGGGGACTCGCTCCCCACCGGCGGCCGCATCCAGCGCTCCGGCGAGATCGGCTACCTGCCCCAGGACCCGCGCTCGGGCGACCCGGAGCAGACCGCGCGCCGCCGCATCCTCGACGCCCGCGGCCTCGGCGACGCGGCCGCGCGACTCGCGCGGGCGACCGAGGACATGGCCAGCGACGACCCGGCCGTCAGCGAGAAGGCGATGGCGCGCTACTCGCGCCTCGAAGACGAGTTCCTCGCGCTGGGCGGGTACGCCGCCGAGGCGGAGGCCGCCTCGATCGCCTCCAACCTCGCGCTGCCCGACCGGATCCTCGACCAGCCCCTGAAGACGCTCTCCGGCGGCCAGCGGCGGCGCATCGAACTCGCCCGCATCCTGTTCTCGCAGGCCGAGACGATGATCCTCGACGAGCCCACCAACCACCTCGACGCCGACTCCGTGGTGTGGCTGCGCGAGTTCCTCAAGGGCTACTCCGGCGGCGTCATCGTCATCAGCCACGACGTCGACCTCGTCGGCGAGGTCGTCAACAAGGTCTTCTACCTCGACGCCAACCGCCAGGTGATCGACATCTACAACATGGGCTGGAAGCTCTACCTGCGCCAGCGCGAGGCCGACGAGGACCGCCGCCGCAAGGAGCGCGTCAACGTCGAGAAGAAGGCGACCGCGCTGCAGCAGCAGGCGGCGCGATTCGGGGCCAAGGCGACGAAGGCCGCCGCCGCGCACCAGATGGTCGCGCGCGCCGAGCGGATGCTCGCCGGCCTCGAAGAGGAGCGCGCCGTCGAGCGGGTCGCCAAGCTGCGCTTCCCCGAGCCCGCGGCCTGCGGCAAGACGCCCCTGCGCGCGTCCGGCCTCAGCAAGAGCTACGGCTCGCTCGAGGTCTTCACCGCCGTCGACCTCGCGATCGACCGCGGATCGAAGGTCGTCGTGCTGGGGCTCAACGGCGCCGGCAAGACGACGCTGCTGCGCATCCTCGCCGGCGTGGACCGCCCCGACACCGGGCAGGTCGAGCCCGGACACGGGCTGCGCATCGGCTACTACGCGCAGGAGCACGAGACGATCGACGTCAAGCGCACCGTGCTGCAGAACATGACCGCCGCGAGTCCGCAGCTCACCGAGACCGAGGCGCGCAAGGTGCTCGGCTCGTTCCTGTTCACCGGCGACGACGGCCACAAGCTCGCGGGCGTGCTCTCCGGCGGCGAGAAGACCCGGCTCGCGCTCGCCATGATCGTGGTCTCCGGCGCCAACGTGCTGCTGCTCGACGAGCCCACCAACAACCTCGACCCGGCCAGCCGCGACGAGATCCTCGGCGCCCTCGCCGGCTACACCGGCGCGGTCGTGCTGGTCTCCCACGACGAGGGCGCCGTCGAGGCGCTCAACCCGGAGCGCGTGCTGATCCTCCCCGACGCGGTCGAGGACCACTGGAACAAGGACTACGCGGAGCTGATCTCCATCAGTTAGCGGCCGGCTGGCGCTGGGCGTCGAGGAGCGCGTCCTCGATGTCGGCGTCGGTGGGGCGGGTGCGCCGACGGGGCGCCGGCGGTTCCTCGCCCTCGGCCTGGCGGCGCAGCATCCGCTCGCGGCGGATCGCCCAGACGAGCCCCGTGATCGCGATGAGCGCGAACAGGATCCACTGCAGCGCGTACGACAGGTGCGGCCCCTCGTCCTCCTCGGGGCGCAGCGCCGGCGTCGGTCGGGTCGCGGCCGCGGGGTCCTCCGAGTCGAGCAGGCCGTATGCGGCGCTCCAGCCGGTCTCGGCGAGCTGCGCGTAGGCGTCGGAGAGGTGGATCGTCGCGAGCTGACCCGGCGGGGCCGAGCGGCCGGGGATCTGCGGCTCCTCGGGCTTGAGCCGCGCCACGGCGGTCACCTCGCCCGCCGGCGGAGCGGGCACCGGATCGGCGGGATCGAGCGAGTCGTCGCCCGCGACCATCCAGCCCCGGTCGACGAGGAACACCCGGCCGTCGTCGAGTTGCAGCGGCACGAGCACCTCGAAGCCCGGCTGCCCCTGGAAGGGCCGGGAGCGCACGAGGAGGGTCTCGTCGGCGAGGTAGCGGCCCTCGACCGTCACGGGCCGCCACTCGACCGCAGGATCCCACGCGTCGGGATCGGGCAGCAGTTCGGTGAGGGGCACCGGGTCCGCGTCGTAGTTCGCCTCGATCCGCTGCACGTTCTCGATCGCCTCGGCGCGGCGCGCCCACTGCCACCAGCTGAGCAGCCCGCACGCGACGGAGAACAGCACGACGAAGGCGAGGTAGCCGCCCCAGCGGCGCAGCCCGCTCACCCGGGCACCCGCTCGACCGGCTCGTCGCGCCCCGACACGAGCACCGGGAACCCGCGGGTCGCGAGGTAGTCGCCGAGCGTCGTGCGGTGCGCGTCGCACGCCATCCACACCTTCACCCGGTCGGCGTCGTGGAGGCGCGGATTGCGCCAGTTGACCCTCCAGTCGGCGTCGGCGCGGCATCCGGCGGCGGAGCAGCGCACCCCGGTCTCAGCGCCCGGCAGCATCGTCGCGCCCCCCGGCCGGATCCGAAGGACCGCCGGTGCCCGCCGAGCCCGGCAGCTCGCGCGGGCCGGGCCGCTCGACGGTGCCGCGCACCACGCGCGGCGCGTTGGCGGCCACGACGGCGAACAGCGGCAGGAACACCGCCCCGGCGATCGGGATCACGATCCACCACCCGGGCGCGAGAGCGGCGATCGCGATCGCGATGAACATGCACGCCAGACGGATCGCCATGACGATGAGGTACTGCCGCGTGCGGGATCGCTCCTCGTCGCCGGGCGACGGCGGGAGGTCGGTGATGGACGGGGTCGTGGATCGCATCGGCGGCTTCCAGCGTACGCCGCGCCCCCGAGCGCCGCCGACGCGCGCCGGGCGCCCGCGCCGCGCCCGAGGACCCCCGACGCCGCACCGTGCCCGAGGAGCCGCCACGCCGCGCCGCTAGGCTCGACGCCATGGCTGTTCGCACCGTGCTCATCACCGGCGGCAACCGCGGCATCGGCCGCGCGATCGCGGAGGAGTTCGTCGCCCAGGGGCACCGGGTCGCCGTGACGGCGCGGTCGGGGGAGGGCCCGGATGGCGCGCTCACGGTGCGCGCCGACGTGACCGACGCCGCGGCCCTCGACGCCGCCTTCGCCGAGGTCGAGGAGAAGCTCGGGCCGGTCGAGGTGGTCGTCGCCAATGCGGGGATCACGCGCGACACCCTGCTGATGCGCATGTCCGACGAGGACTTCGACGACGTCGTGGCGACGAACCTGGGCGGCGCGTTCAAGGTCGTCAAGCGCGCCTCGAAGGGGATGCTCAAGGCGCGGTTCGGCCGCGTGATCCTCATCTCGAGCGTCGTGGGCCTGTTCGGCGGCCCCGGCCAGGTCAACTACAGCTCCTCGAAGGCGGGGCTCGTGGGCATGGCGCGCTCGATCACGCGCGAGCTCGGCGGCCGCGGCATCACCGCGAACGTCGTCGCCCCGGGCTTCATCGAGACCGACATGACGGCCGAGCTGCCCGAGGCGCAGCAGGCCGAGTACAAGAAGTCGATCCCGGCGGGGCGCTTCGCGACCCCGACCGAGGTCGCGAAGGTCGTCGCCTGGCTCGCCTCCGACGACGCGGGCTACATCTCCGGCGCCGTGATCCCCGTCGACGGCGGTCTCGGGATGGGCCACTAGCCCCGCGCGGCGCTCCCGAGCAGGGGGATCACCCTCGCCAGGTCGCGACCCGGCAACACGAGATCGGCCGCGGCCCGCACGCGCGGCTTCGCGTCGAACGCGATCGACAGCCCCGCGGCCTCCATCATCAGCAGGTCGTTCGCCCCGTCGCCGATCGCGACGGTGCGGGGGATCGGCGTGCCGGTCTCCGCGGCCCACTCCGCCAGGGCGGCCGCCTTCGCGGCCGCGTCGACGATCGGCCCGTCCACCCGGCCGGTGAGCCGGCCCTCGGCGACCTCGAGCCGGTTGGCACGCCAGGTGTCGAGGCCGAGGCGCGCGGCGAGCGGGTCGAGCACCTCGTGGAATCCGCCCGAGACCGCGGCGATCGATCCGCCGAGGGCGTGCACGCGCGCGACGAGCTCGGGGACGCCCGCCGTCACGACCACCCGATCCGCGACCCCGTCGACGACCGACACGGGCAAGCCCGCGAGGGTCGCGACCCGTTCGCGCAGGCTCGCCGCGAAGTCGAGCTCGCCCTCCATCGCGCGACGCGTGATGTCGGCGACCGCCTCCCGCGCGCCGGCCGCGTCGGCGAGCAGCTCGATGACCTCCTGCTCGATGAGCGTCGAGTCGACGTCGAGCACCACGAGCAGGGAGGGCGTCATGCGGGGCCTTCGGTGCGGGCGCGCGCGGCGCGGGTCAGCTGACGGTGACGGTGACGCCCTTGCCGACGACGGTGATCCCGGTCGGGGTGACCGTGAACCCGCGGCTGCGATCGAGTTCGGCATCGACGCCGATGGTCGCGCCGGGTTCGACGACGACGTCCTTGTCGAGGATAGCCCGCCGCACCGTGGCCCCCTCGCCGATGCGCGTGCGCTCGAACACGACGGTGTCGACGACCTGCGCGCCGGACTCCACGTTGGTCCACGGCCCGAGCACCGAACGCTCGAGGTGCGCACCGGAGACGACGCAGCCGAGCGAGACGATCGAGTCGATCGCGGTGCCGAGCGCGCCCTTGCCGTCGCGCACGAACTTCGCCGGCGGCGAGTTGAGCTGCTGGCTGTAGATCGGCCACTCGCGGTTGTACAGGTTGAAGACCGGCAGCGCGGAGATCAGGTCCTGGTGGGCCTCGAAGAAGGACTCGATCGTCCCCACGTCGCGCCAGTAGAAGCGGTCGCGGTCGGTCGAGCCGGGAACGTCGTTGCGGTTGAGGTCGTAGACCCCGGCGGCGCCTCGGGCGACGAAGTCGGGGATGATGTCGCCGCCCATGTCGTGCCCGGAGGTCGGCAGCTCGCCGTCGCGCTGCACGGCGTCGATCAGCACGTCGGCGTCGAAGACGTAGTTGCCCATCGAGGCGAGGATCTCGCCGGGGGAGTCGGCCAGCCCGATCGCGTCGGTCGGCTTCTCGCGGAACGCCGCGATGCGGTCGGGCTTGGCCGGGTCGACCTCGATGACGCCGAACTGGTCGGAGAGCTCGATCGGCTGGCGGATCGCGGCGACGGTCGCACCGAGACCGGAGTCGATGTGCGCCTGCACCATCTGCGAGAAGTCCATGCGGTACACGTGGTCGGCGCCGACCACGACGATGATGTCGGGCTTCTCGTCGGTGATGAGGTTGAGGCTCTGCAGGATCGCGTCGGCGCTGCCGGCGAACCATCGCTTGCCGAGCCGCTGCTGCGCGGGCACCGAGGCCACGTACGAGCCGAGCAGGCCCGAGAGGCGCCAGGTCTCGGCGACGTGCCGGTCGAGCGAGTGCGACTTGTACTGGGTCAGCACGACGATCTGGCGCAGACCCGAGTTGATGAGGTTCGACAGCGCGAAATCGATCAGGCGGTAGCCGCCCGCGAAAGGCACGGCCGGCTTGGCGCGGTCGGCCGTGAGAGGCATCAGCCGTTTGCCCTCGCCGCCCGCGAGAACGATTCCGAAGATCTTCGGTGATGCCACGCGTCCACCCTAGGCCGCGGTCGCACCCGCGGTCACGGGTTGACAGGGGACACGCGGGGGAGGACTACCGTGGTCGCCATGCGCGTGGATCTGCTGACGCGGGAGTACCCGCCCGAGGTCTACGGCGGGGCGGGCGTGCACGTGGCGGAGCTCGTGCGCGCGCTGCGCGCCGACGCCCTCGACGTGCGGGTTCGCTGCTTCGGCGCCCCCCGCGCCGAGGAGGGCGTGACCGCCTACCCGCCGCCGGCCGGCCTCGAGACCGCGAATCCGGCGATCGGGACGCTCGGCGTCGACCTCGCGATCGCGGGCGACGTCGCCGGAGCCGAGCTCGTGCACTCGCACACCTGGTACGCGAATGCGGCGGGTCTGCTCGCGCAGAAGCTGCACGGCATCCCGCACGTCGTCACGGCGCACAGCCTCGAGCCGCTGCGGCCGTGGAAGGCCGAGCAGCTCGGCGGCGGCTACCGGGTGTCGTCGTGGATCGAGGCCCAGGCCTTCGCGACCGCCGACGCGGCGATCGCGGTCAGTGCGGGCATGCGTGCCGACATCCTGCGCTGCTATCCCGACGTCGACCCCGCACGCGTGCACGTCGTGCACAACGGGATCGACCTGACCGGCTGGACGCGGGTCGACGATCCCGACCGGGTGCGCGGCCTCGGTGTCGACCCCGACCGGCCGAGCGTCGTCTTCGTCGGCCGGATCACCCGGCAGAAGGGCCTGCCCTACCTGCTCGCGGCGGCCCGGCTGCTGCCGCCGGAGGTGCAGCTCGTGCTGTGCGCGGGCGCGCCCGACACCCCGGAGATCCTGCGCGAGGTGCAGGAGGCGGTCGCCGTGCTGCAGGGCGAGCGCACGGGCGTGGTGTGGATCGAGCGGCTGCTGCCGCGCCAGGACCTCACGGCGCTGCTCTCGGCCGCGACGACCTTCGTGTGCCCCTCCGTCTACGAGCCGCTCGGGATCGTGAATCTCGAGGCGATGGCGTGCGGGGCCGCGGTCGTGGGCACGGCGACCGGGGGGATCCCCGAGGTCGTCGACGACGGCGTCACCGGCGTGCTCGTGCCGATCGAGCAGCTGCAGGACGGCACCGGCACCCCCCTCGACCCCGAGCGCTTCGTACGCGACCTCGCCGACGCGCTGACCCGCGTCACCGCCGACCCCGAGCTCGCCCGCCGGATGGGCGCCGCGGGGCGTGCGCGCGCCGAGGCGGAGTTCTCCTGGGGGGCGATCTCCGAGCGCACCCGCGCCGTCTACGCGTCGGTGCTCGGGGGCGCGGTCGCCTAGGCTGGAGCCATCATGGCGGCGGTCCTCGAGTTCCAGCACCTGTCCTTCGTCCGCGACGGCAACCGCATCCTCGACGACATCGACTGGGCGGTCGAGCCGGAGGATCGCTGGGTGATCCTCGGCCCGAACGGCGCCGGCAAGACCTCGATGCTGCAGCTCGCCGCGACGGCGCAGCACCCGACCTCGGGCCTCGTGCGCGTGCTCGGCGAGTCGGTCGGGGCGAGCGACGTCTTCGAGCTGCGCCCCCGCATCGGCCTCGCCTCGACGGCGCTCGCGCGCCGGCTGCCGCGCGACGAGTCGGTGCTCGACGTCGTCATGACGGCGGCGCACTCGGTGACGGGGCGCTGGAACGAGACCTACGAGGAGATCGACGAGCGCCGCGCGCGCCGGGTGCTCGACGAGTGGCGCCTGGGCCACCTCGCGGAGCGGCGCTTCGGCACGCTGAGCGACGGCGAGCAGAAGCGCGTGCAGATCGCGCGGTCGGTCATGACCGACCCCGAGCTGCTGCTGCTCGACGAGCCGGCCGCGAGCCTCGACCTGGGCTCGCGCGAGGAGCTTCTGCAGCTGCTTGGCGGCTTCGCGAAGAGCCCCGAGGCGCCCGCGATCGTCATGGTGACCCACCACGTCGAGGAGATCCCGAGCGGGTTCACGCACGCGCTGCTGCTGGCCGGCGGCCGGGTTCACGCCCAGGGCCCGATCCACCAGGTGATCAACGCCGAGAATCTGAGCGCAGTGTTCGGGCTGCCGCTCGAGGTCGCCTCGAAGCGCGGCCGCTACAGCGCGCACGCGCGCGGCTGAATCGGCCGATTCGGCTGCTATCATCGACCCTTGGCCCTTCGGCCACCAGACTTCCCCGAATCCTTCCGAGGTAGAGCCATGAAGACCGACATCCACCCCGAGTACGCGGCGATCGTGTTCCGCGACCTCGCGAGCGGCGAGACCTTCCTCACCCGCTCGACGGCGACGAGCGACAAGACCATCGAGCTCGACGGCGAGACCTACCCCGTCATCGACGTCGAGATCTCGTCGGCCTCGCACCCGTTCTACACGGGCAAGCAGCGCATCCTCGACAGCGCCGGCCGCGTCGAGAAGTTCAACCAGCGCTTCAAGAACTTCGGCTCCAAGGCCTGAGCTTTCGAGCACGGAGCTTCGGAACCCGCGAGGGGCGATCGGCGACAGCCGGTCGCCCCTTTCGCGTTCCGCCAGCGGCATCTGACCGCCGTTCGCGGAACTGCCGCTCCCGGCGTCTCACCTCGCCCGGTCAGAACAGGCGCTCGCGCCGCACCCGCCACAGCGGCATGAGGTGCTCGGCGCTGAGCGGCGCGAGCGCCGCCCCGAGCCCCTCCGCGTCGGCGTCGTCGAGCCAGCGCAGCTCCTCGATCTCGCCGTGCGGCGCCACCTCGGGCGGGGCGATGAGCGCGAACACCTCGGCGCGCACGTCGGTGTCGGGCTCGTTCGCGGCGGCGGCGTGGAAGGTGCCCAGGTGCTCGGTGAGCGCCGGATCGACGGCGAGCCCGAGCTCCTCGTCGAGCTCGCGCACGAGCGCCTCGAACGCCGATTCTCCGGCCTCGATCTTGCCGCCGGGCTGCATGAACATGCCGGTGCCCGCTTTGCGCACGACGAGGGCGCGCCCGGCGGGATCCGTCACGATCGCCGCCGCGATGTGCAGCACCTCCCGTCGCGGGCGCGCAGCCGGGGGAGCGGGCGGGGTCGCGGCCTCGGCGCCGCCCGCGGGCGCGGATTCCGCCTCCGCCTCGGGCACCGCCCGCGACGAGGCGCGGCCCGCGAGGGCCGCCTCCTCGAGCAGCACGAGATCGGCTTCGAGCACGGTCGACCGGGTCTCGATGACGACCGTCTCGGGCAGCGGCTCCGCGCCGCCGGCGGGCGGGGCGAAAGGCGCCGACCGCCCCGAGCCGGCGGCCTCGAGCTGCCGCGGCGCGGACGCGGGCACCGGACGCGGCAGCGGCTGGGTGTCGACGAGCGAGGAGGGGAACTCCGGCGTGCGCACCGGCCACTCCCGGTCGGCGACGAAGGCCGCGTCGCCCTTCTTCTCCCGGATGTAGGACTCGAAGCTCTCCGCCTGCTCGGCGTACCAGAGCTCCTGCCGGCCGTGCAGGTCGTGCGGCGGCACGTCGAGCTCGTCGGGGTAGCGGGCGATGATCGCCTGGGCGACGCGGCCGGCGGCGATCGCGTCGGACCCGGCGTCGTGAGCGTCGGTGAGGTCGACGCCGTAGAGCTCGGCGGTCACCTCGAGGGTGCGCTTGCCCTTGCGGTAACGGTCGACCGCCTTGTCGAGCACGAGGGGGTCGACGACCGGGCCCACGCGCTCGAGCGGGGCGACCCCGTGCCGGCGGCACTCCCGGTCGAGCAGCGACAGGTCGTAGGGGGCGTTGTAGACCACGAGCGGGGTGCCCTGCGCCGCGAGCACCCGCAGCGTCTGGGCGATCTCGGCCACCACCTGGCGGATCGAGCGGCCGTTCGCGCGCGCGTACTCCGTCGTGATGCCGTGCACGGCCGCGGCGCCCTCGGGGATCTCCACCTCGGGGTCGGCGAGCCAGTCCCACCGGGCGACGACCTCGCCCGAGCCCTCGAGCACCGCGACGCACGCCGAGACGATCCGCGCGCGGTCGACGTCGACTCCCGTGGTCTCGAGGTCGAAGACCGCGAGACGGCCGTCCCAGTGGGTCATGCGCCGAGGCTACGCGGCGCCCCCGACGGGCCCGTTCAGCCGCGCCGGTCGCCCAGATGCAGCCAGTAGAAGCTCTGCGTCGCGAGCGTCAGCTCGAGCACGCCGTCGTCGCGCACCGAGGGGAACGCGCCGCCGCCGAAGAGATCCCAGAGCGGCTGGCCGTTGTCGCCGTCGAGCCGGATGCGCGCCGAGACCGGGTTGTGCGCGAAGGAGAATACGCACAGCACCCGCTCGGGGGCGTCGCCGAACTGGGTGCCGGATCCGGCGTACTCCCGCACGAACGCGAGCACCGACTCGTGGTCGGTCTCGAGCACGCGCACGCCGCCGAGCCCGAACGCCGGGTGCGCCTTGCGCACGTGGATCACGTTGCGCACCCAGTGCAGCAGCGACCGGCTCTGCGCGAGCTGCGATTCGACGTTGACGAGCGAGTAGTTGTAGACGAGGGACTGCACGACGGGCAGGAACAGTTTGCCCGGGTCGGCGGTGGAGAAGCCCGCGTTGCGGTCGGGGGTCCACTGCATGGGGGTGCGCGAGGCGTCGCGGTCGGGCAGCCAGATGTTGTCGCCCATGCCGATCTCGTCGCCGTAGTACAGGAACGGGCTGCCCGGCAGGGAGAACAGCAGCGCGTGGGCGAGCTCGAGTTCGGCGCGCGAGTTGTCGAGCAGCGGCGCGAGGCGCCGGCGGATGCCGATGTTCACGCGCATCCGCGGGTCGTAGGCGTACCAGCCGTACATCGCCTGGCGGTACTCCTCGCTCACCATCTCGAGCGTCAGCTCGTCGTGGTTGCGCAGGAACACGCCCCAGCCGGCGCCCTCCGGCGTCTCGGTGGTCTCCGACAGCACCCGGTTGAGCTCGGCGGCCGACTGCGAGCGCAGCGAGTAGAAGATGCGCGGCATGACGGGGAAGTCGAAGGCCATGTGGCACTCCGGATCCTCCTCGGTGCCGAAGTACTCGACCACCTCGGCGGGCCACTGGTTGGCTTCGGCGATCATGACGCGGCCGGGGTACTCGGTGTCCATCATCCGGCGGAGCACGCGGATGAACTCGTGGGTCTCGGGCTCGCTCTCGCCCGAGCCCTCCTCCGACTCGTACAGGTAGGGGATCGCGTCGAGCCGGAAGCCGTCGACGCCGAGATCCATCCAGAAGCGGATGACGTCGAAGACGGCCTCGTGCACGGCCGGGTTCTCGAAGTTGAGGTCGGGCTGGTGGGAGAAGAACCGGTGCCAGTAGAACTGCCGACGCTCGGCGTCGAAGGTCCAGTTCGACTCCTCGTAGTCGGTGAAGATGATGCGCACGTTCGGGTACTTCTCGTCGGTGTCGCTCCAGACGTAGAAGTCGCCGTAGGGCCCCTCCGGGTCGGCACGGGAGGCCTGGAACCACGGATGCTGATCGCTCGTGTGGTTGAGCGGCAGGTCGATGACGATGCGCATGTTGCGCTCGTGCGCCTTCGTCACGAGCTCGCGGAAGTCGTCGATCGTGCCGAAGTCGGGGAGGATGTTGTGGTAGTCGGAGATGTCGTAGCCGCCGTCGCGCAGCGGCGAGTCGAAGATCGGCGGGATCCACAGCGCGTCGATCCCCAGCCACTGCAGGTAGTCGAGCTTCGAGATGAGGCCCTGCAGGTCGCCCGCCCCGTCGCCGTTCGAATCCACGAACGAGCGCACCATGACCTCGTAGAAGACCGCCCGGCGGTACCAGAGCGGATCGAGCGCGAGGCCGGGAAGCGTGAGGGGCGCGGTGAACGTCACGGCACGAGTCTACGAAGACCGCCGCCTACGATGAACGCGTGCCCCTGATCGCCCCGCATGCCGAGAGTCTCGCCGAGGTGCCGGCGCGCGACGGACGCCTGCGCGTGCTCGGCAGCGACACCTGGTACCGGGTCTACGGACCGGAGGACGCCGCGCGCACCCTGGTATTCGTGCACGGCTACCGCGGCGACCACCACGGCCTCGAGCCGGTCGTCGCGCGGCTGCCCCAGTACCGCATCATCGCGCCCGACCTGCCCGGCTTCGGGCACTCGAGCGCCTTCGCGTCCCGCCCGCACTCGGTGGACTCCTACGTGCGCTGGCTGCGGCTGTTCGTCGCGGCGCTCGAAGCGGCGGGGGAGATCCCGGTCGCGGGGCGGGAGGTGGTCCTCGGGCACTCCTTCGGCTCGATCGTCGTGGCCCACGCTCTGGCCGAGGGGCTGGAGGCGGCCGGCGTGATCCTCGTGAACCCGATCACCTCCGACCCGAGGCGCGCCACCAACCCGGTGCTGCTGCTGGGCACCCGCGGCTACTACGCCCTGGGCCGCGCGCTGCCCGAGCGCGCGGGTCGCGCCTGGCTCGGCTGGGGGCCGACGGTCGCGTTCATGAGCCTCGCGCTCACGAAGACGAAGGACCCGTCGCTGCGGCGCTGGATCCGCGAGGAGCACAGTCGCTACTTCTCGAACTTCGCCTCACCGGCGACGGCGAGCGAGGGGTTCGAGGCCTCGCTGAGCGCCCACGTCACCGAGGTCGCCGCGCGGATCACGGCCCCGACCCTGCTGATCGCGGGCGAGCGCGACGACATCGCTCCGCTCGCGGGGCAGCGCCGCGCGCTCGAGGAGTTCCCCGACGCGCGCCTCGAGGTCATCCCGGACGTCGGGCACCTCATCCACTACGAGCAGCCGGCCCGCGCCGCCGAGCTCATCGCGGCCTTCGTCGACGGGCTGCCCGCGCGGTCTTAGCTCGGGGGCGGCGTGCGCCGCGCGGCCCGTCGGCGGTGCAGCAGCGCGGGGGTGCCCACGAGCACGAGGGCGACGAACAGCGCGAGGGCGAGCCAGATCGTCACCCGCAGCGCGACGACGAGCCCCGCCGGCAGCACGATCTCGGCGCCGCCGACCGGCAGCCCCGCGACGAGCAGGATGGCCGACCACACGTCGACGCGCCCGTCGTCGAAGCGCACCCCGAGCGTCGGCACCGCGACCGCGACGAGCAGGAGCGGCAGGAACACCGCGACCAGGATCCAGGGCAGCCTGTCGACGGTCGCGCGCGAGCGCGAGCCGAGGGCGATGCCGAGCGCCGTGCCGAGGATGAGCGCCACGACCGCGCCGATCACCCATCCGGTGAACCACGCGAGGGCCACCACGAGGGCGACGAGCGGCAGGAGCACGACCCCGACCGGGCCGAACAGCATCGCGAGCCCGACGCTCGCGGGAACCGATCCGGCGACGCCCGCGATGAGCGAGCCCCAGAGGCCGTCGCCGATGACCGAGCTCGCGGCCTCGGATCCCTCCGCCGCATCCTCGGTCGACAGCGCCGCGGTCGGGTCGAGCCGCTCGGCGTAGCCGGCGTAGAGGCCGACGAAGCGGCTGCCGGAGACGAGGCCCGCGAGCACGGCCGGGCCGCCGAGGAGGGCGAGGGTGGTCCAGACCGTCGCGTCGTCCGGCCCGTGCCCGGTGAAGGAACGCCCGGCGAGCAGCAGGAGCGCGAGCACCGCCGCGGCCTCGAGAAGGCCCGCCCCGGCGGAGATCCGGCGGAAGCCGTCCCACCGGCGCCGCGGTCGCGCAGCGCCTGCGACCGCGCTCATCGCCGGGCCGCTCGGTCTCGGCGCGACGAGTCGGCGGCCGCGTCCTCCCGCGCCTCGAGGGCGTTCTGCGCGTCGAGCTCGCCGGCCTCCGGGGCGATCGACTCGGGTTCGAGCCGGTCGTCGAAGGCGATGAGGTCGAGCGCCCCGTCGCGGTGGCGGAAGCTGTGCACCGAGCCGTTGGTGATGGCGCCGCGGCGCACGCCGGGCTCGGCGTGGTCGAGCACGGCGCGGATCGCGCCGCCGTGGCTGACGATCACGAGCCGCTGGCCGGGCCGGGCCTGCGCGAGCTCGACGAGCGCGGGCACCACGCGCGCGGCGACCTGCTCGCGGGTCTCGCGGCCCGGCACCTCGGCTCCCTCGGGGAAGCGCCGGTCAACCTCGAGGAAGTCGAGGCCCTCCGCGGCGCCGTAGTCGCGCTCCACGACGGCGGGGAAGAGCTCCGGGGCGGGCAGCCCGAGCCGGGCGGCGATGATCGCGCCGGTCTCGCGCGCACGGTCGAGCGGGCTCGCGAGCACCGCATCCCAGCGGCGACGCGCGAGCAGTTCGCCGGTCGCCGCCGCTTGGGCGCGCCCGGTGTCGTTGAGGGGGATGTCGGTGCGGCCCTGGATGCGGCGCGCGCGGTTCCAGTCGGTCTCGCCGTGGCGCACCAGGAACAGCTGCGTCGGGGCGGTCACCCGTTCGACGATACGGGAGTCAGGCGAGCCGCTCGTGCAGTCCCGAGAGGACCTCGGTCGTGCCGGCGTCGATCTTGAGCGTCGCCCGGCGGTCGGCCTTCGTCTCGCCCCGGTTGACGATGACGACCGGGATGCGGCGCTTGACCGCCTGGTCGACGAGGCGGATGCCCGAGTTGACCACGAGCGACGACCCCGCGACGACGAGGGCGTCGGCCTGCGCGACGAGCGCGCGCGCCGACTCGAACAGGGTCACCGGCACGAACTCGCCGAAGAACACGACCTCGGGCTTGAGGATGCCGCCGCACACCGAGCAGGTCGGCACCACCGTCTCGTCGACGTACTCCACGGTCACGTCGCCGTCGGGGTTGAGGATCACCTCGTCGGGCTGCCCGAGCCACGGGTTCTCGCGGGTCATCTGCTCGGCGATGTCGGCGCGGGCGAAGCTCTGGCCGCAGGTGAGGCAGCGCACCCGGTCGAGCGCGCCGTGCAGTTCGACGACGTGCCCGGAGCCCGCGCGGGAGTGGAGCCCGTCGACGTTCTGGGTGATGACGCCGTTGGCGATGCCGGAGGCCTCGAGCGCGGCGAGGGCGCGGTGGCCGCCGTTCGGGGCGGCGGAGTCGAAGTGCCGCCAGCCGAGGTGGCTGCCGGCCCAGTAGCGCCGGCGCGCCTGCTCGGAGGCGAGGAAGGCCTGGTAGGTCATCGGGTTGCGCACCGGCGCGCCCTCACCGCGGTAGTCGGGGATGCCCGAATCGGTGCTGATGCCCGCGCCGGTGAGCACCGCGAGGCGTCGGCCCGCGAGCAGCCGGGCGGCCTCGTTGACGCGTTCGCGGACGGCGTCGGGCACGGCCGCGTCGAGCACCGCACCGGTCATGAGCCGCACCTCCCGTCTCCAGACTAGGTTCCGCAGTTTTCGGCTATGTTTCCGGGGGCTTCGACTACGGGGGGCGGGAGCGGATGCGCATCGCGCGACTCGACACGGCCGCGGCCTCGTCCGAACCCGGCCTGCGCGACTACCGCGACCTCACCGACGTGCATCTGCGGCGCCTGCTCGAACCGGCCGGAGGCCTGTACCTCGCGGAGGGCGTCAAGGTGCTCGGCCGCGCCCTCGCCGCCGGCCACCGCCCGCGCTCGGCGCTCGTGCTCGAGAAGAAGCTGCCGGAGCTCGAGCCGCTGCTCGCCGAGCACGACGTGCCGGTCTACGTCGGCGACGAGGAGCTGCTGCGCGCCGTCACCGGCTTCGACGTGCACCGCGGCGTGCTCGCGGCGATGCATCGTCCCGAGCTGCCGAGCCTCGACGCCGTGCTCGCCGGTGCGCGCCGCGTCGTCGTGCTCGAGGACATCGTCGACCACACCAACGTGGGGGCGATCTTCCGCGCGGTCGCCGGCCTCGGGGCCGACGCCGTGCTCGTCTCGCCGAGCTGCGCCGACCCGCTCTACCGGCGCAGCGTGCGGGTGAGCATGGCCGCGGTGCTCGAGATCCCGTGGACGCGCGTGGAGCCCTGGCCCGCGGGACTCGACGCCGTGCGCGAGCGCGGGTTCGCGATCGCGGCGCTCGCCCTCGAGGACGGGGCCGTTCCGCTCGAGGAGTTCGCGGCGGATCCGCCGGAGCGCATCGCGCTGCTGCTGGGCACCGAGGGCGACGGCCTGCGCCGCCGCACCCTCGCGCGCGCCGACACGACGGTCAGGATCCCGATGGATCGCGGCATCGACTCGCTCAACGTCGCCTCCGCGGCGGCGGTGGCCCTCTGGGCGCTGCGCCGCCGCCCGTAGCATGGAGGGATGCCGTCGGCCGCCGTCTACCGCCGCCGTCGGCTCGCCGTAGGCGGCGGCCTGCTCGCGACCCTCGCGGCCGCGGTCTACCTGCCGATGACGCTGCTGGCGCCGCTGCAGCCCGCCGACCTGAGCCCCACGCCGACGCCCGACGAGGCGCTGCCGGGCGTCGCGCTCGACCTGCCCGGCTACGGTGCCGCCGCGATCGGCGCGGTCGGCTACGACGGGGTGCTCGCGGCGCAGGAGTCCTCGAGCCCGCTGCCGCTCGCGAGCATCACGAAGGTCGTGACGGCGCTCGTGGTGCTCGACGCGCATCCGCTCGCCGCCGACGAGGCGGGGCCGACGCTCACGATGGGCTCGACCGACGTCGGCTACCTCGGGCAGGTGCTCGCCGACGACGGCCAGGCGGCCCCGGTCACCGAGGGGCTGCAGCTGAGCGAGCGGCAGGTGCTCGAGCTCGCGCTCGTGCACTCGGCCAACAACTACGCGCTGAGCCTGTCGACCTGGGCCTTCGGCTCGCAGGAGGCCTTCGTGCAGGCGGCGGCGGCGTGGCTCGCGGCGCAGGGCTTCACGACGATCGTCGTCAACGAGCCGACGGGGCTGGATCCCGCGAACGTCGGCAGCGCGACCGAACTCGTGCGCCTGGGCGAGCTCGCCCTCGCGAACCCGGTGATCGCGCAGATCGTCGGCACCGGGAGCATCGACGTGCCCGGCGTCGGCAGCTTCGACAACACGAACGCGCTGCTGGGCGTCGACGGCGTCACGGGGATCAAGACCGGGACCCTCGACGAGGCGAACCTGCTCTTCTCGGCGTCCTACGACGTGGAGGGCGAGGCGGTCACGCTCGTCGGGGTGATCCTCGGCGCCGTGAACCACCGGATCCTCGACGACGACGTCGTCGCGCTGCTCGACACCGCGCGGGTGGGCTTCGTGCGGGTGCCGCTCGTGACCGCGGGGGAGAGCTTCGGCACCCTCGCGACCGACTGGGGCGACACGGCGCAGGCGGTCGCGACCGAGGACGCCTCGGTCGTGGTCTGGAACGCCGGGGTCGTCACGACCCGCGCGCGCATCGACCCCGTGCTGCTGGGCGACGACGGCGATCCGGTCGGCTCGGTGACGATCACGGTCGGGCCCGACACCGTGACGGTGCCGCTCGAGCTCGACGGGGAGCTCGACGATCCGGGCCCGTGGTGGCGCCTCGGGCATCCGGGGCTCGCCTTCGGCGCGCCGTAGCGCTCCTCAGCCCTCCGGGCGCACCCGACCGGGTTCGGGGCGCTTGGGGGTGATCCCGTCACCCGAGGAGGTGCCCCGCAGCCGGCGCAGCACCCACGGCGCGAAGTACTCGCGGGCCCAGTCGAGATCCTCGACCCGGGCACGGCGCCAGGTCTGGGGCGGCAGCGGATCGGCGGCGAAGGGCTCGAGCCCGTGGGCGACGCCGAGCGTGTCGAGCACCATGCGCGCGATGGTCTGGTGACCGACGGGGGAGAAGTGCAGGCGGTCGGGGGCCCACATCCGCGGGTCGACGAGCTCGCGCAGCGACCACATGTCGGCGACGACGACGCCGTGCCGCGCGGCGATCGTGCGCAGGTTCTCGTTGTAGATCGCGACCTTGCCGCGCAGCAGCCCGAGCACCGGCGTGCGGCCGATGTCGGGGCCGTTGAACATCACGACCGTCGCCCCGCCGCTGCGCAGCCGCGCGACGCCCGCCTCGAGCCTCCCCGCGACCTCGTCGGGGTCGGTGCCCGGCCGGATGATGTCGTTGCCGCCCGCCGAGATCGTCACGAGGTCGGGGGTGAGGGCGAGCGCGGGCTCCACCTGCTCGTCGAGGATCTGCTGCAGCAGCCGCCCGCGGATCGCGAGGTTGGCGTACGCGAGGTCGTCGCGGCGCTCGGCGAGCACCTCCGCGACCCGGTCGGCCCAGCCGCGGAACCCGCCGGGCACCCGCGGCTCGGGGTCGCCGATGCCCTCCGTGAAGGAGTCGCCGATCGCGACGTAGCGCGCCCAGGGGGCGGGGGTGTCGTTGCGGCCGACAGGCTCGGGGGAATCCCGCGGAGACATGTCTCCAGCGTGCCGCAGATGGCTCGTCGCGCGCTCCTACCATCGGGCGCGTCGCGGGCCGACAACGTTCGGCGGACGTTCAGGATGCGCCCAGCCGAGTGAGTCTTGTCGCCGGCGAGCCGGAGGGAGTTGACTCGGGGCCGGGTCGCAGACCCGCTCCGGGGTTCGCCCGGAGCACATCCACCGGGAGGTACTCGTGGGTTTCATCGCCTTTCTCATCCTCGGCATCCTCGCCGGGATCATCGCGAAGCTGATCATCCCCGGCAAGCAGCCGGGCGGCTGGATCATCACCATCCTGCTCGGCATCCTCGGCGCCATGGTCGGCGGCTGGATCGCCGGGCTGTTCGGCGCCGACGTCTACGAGAACCTCTTCTCGTGGCAGGCCTGGCTCGCGGCGATCGGCGGCTCGCTCGTCGTGCTGCTCATCTACGGCGCGATCGTCGGGCGTCGTCGCTGACGACCCGCGCACACTCGGGCCCGCATCCTCCGGGGTGCGGGCCCTCGTGCGTTCGCGCGCAGGAGTCGGCGGCCGGTGCGAGCATGGGGGAGTGAGCAAGCAGGACGGGTCGAACCGGCTCACGACCGACGCCCCGAGCGACGACGTCACGGCGACGATCCTGCACATCGACATGGACGCGTTCTTCGCCTCCGTCGAACTGCTCGAGCACCCGGAGCTCGTGGGCAGGCCGGTGATCGTCGGGCACCCCTCGGCCCGGTCGGTCGTGACGGCGGCGAACTACGAGGCGCGCCGCTACGGCGTCAACTCCGCGATGTCGATGGCGCTGGCGATGCGCCGCTGCCCGCAGGCGGTCGTGCTCGAACCGCACTACGAGCGCTACGAACGGTATTCGCGGCAGGTGATGGGGATCCTCGGCGACGTCACGCCGCTCGTCGAACCGCTCTCGATCGATGAGGCCTTCCTCGACGTGCGCGGCGCGCTGAAGCTGTTCGGCACGCCCTGGCGCATCGGCGCGCACCTGCGCTCGCGGGTGCAGTCGGAGACGGGGCTCACCGCGAGCGTCGGCGCGGCCGCGACCAAGTACGTCGCGAAGCTCGCCTCGAGCCGCGCGAAGCCCGACGGGCTGCTCGTGGTGCCGCGCGAGCAGACCGTCGCGTTCCTGCATCCGCAGCCGATCTCGGCGCTGTGGGGGGTCGGCGAGAAGACGGCGGAGAAGCTCACCCGGCTCGGGCTGCGCACCGTAGGGGATCTCGCCCAGACCCCGGAGTCCACCCTGCGGCACGCGATCGGGGCCGCGGGCGCGCAGCGGCTGCTCGAGCTGTCGTGGGGGCGGGATCCGCGCTCGGTCGAGACGACGCGGGTGGAGAAGTCCATCGGCCACGAGGTGACGTTCACGACCGATCTCACCGACCCCGCCGATCTGCACCGCGAGCTGCTCGCCCTCTCGGAGGGCGTCGCCCAGCGCCTGCGCCGCGCCGGCGTGCGGGCGCGCACCGTCGTGCTGCGGCTGCGCTGGAGCGACTTCACGACCATCACGCGCTCGCGCACGCTCGCCGATCCGACCGACGTCGCCCGGCGGCTCTACGCGGAGGCGCGCGAGCTCTACGACCAGGCGAACCCTGAGCGGCAGCCGGTGCGGCTCATCGGCGTGCGCGGCGAGCAGCTCGTCGACGACGACTCGGGCCTCGACGGCGCGCTGCTGGGTCTCTGGGACGACGACGGCGACGCCCGCGCCGCCGAGAGAACCGTCGACGCCCTGCGCGCGCGGTTCGGCGAGGGCGTCGTGCGGCCCGCGACGCTGCTCGGCGACGGGATCACGCGGCGGCGCTTCGGCGGGGGCGACTGAGGCCGGGCGCGGCGCGTGCCCCGGCGCCGGGCGGCGGGGCCGGGGCAGGCTGGGGTCGCGGTCCGGGTGCCGGTGCCGAGTCGCAGGCGAGCGACCTGGGTCCGGGGGCACGCACATTGACGATGTCGAACGATCTCGACACCACCGAGGGGTGGATCGCCGATGCGGTGTCGAGATCGTTCGACATCGTCATTCGGCACCCTCCCGCCCCGCTCAGTCGGCACCTCCGACCCCGCGCATTCGGCACCGTCCAGCCCCGCCCAGTCGGCATCTCCCGCCCGCCAGTTGCCACCGTTTCACCCCGCGAGCGACGCCGTCACGGCAGACTGGCCGCGTGAGCGTCTCCCGGAAGCACCTCGTGCGCTCCGCCGCGTCGACCGGTTCGATCCGCTCGCGCGGGTCGGCGGGCTCGATCCTGTCGATCGGCTCGACCGGGTCGATCCTCTCCATCGGCTCCGTCGGGTCGATCCTGTCGGTCGGATCCTTCGGCTCGGCGGTCTCGATCGGCTCGGCGCTCTCGTTCGCGAGCGCGCTGTCGTGGCTCTCGTTCGCGTCGCTTCTCAGCTCCCGATCCGCGCTGAGCGTCATGGCGAACGCCTCGCGACGCGCGGTGCTCGCCGACGGGCACGACGGTCGTCTCCACCACCGGGGCGCTCGTCGGAACGGCTCCCGAGCATCGCGCCGACGCTGACCGAGACCGTCGCCGGCGTCGCGTAGCCTCGTGCGGTGAGTGATTCGGGGGCCGCCGCATTCCGCGCGACCGCCGCCGCCGAGCACCTCTCGCCGGCCTACCCGGCCCGCGCGCCCTGGGGCACCGCCGACCGGCTGCGCGCCTGGCAGCAGGAGGCGCTCGACGCCTACTTCGCGCTCGGAACCCCCGACGCGCGCGACCCCGAGGCCGGGCCGACCGGTCCGCGGGACTTCCTCGCGAGCGCGACCCCCGGCGCCGGCAAGACGACCTTCGCGCTGCGGCTCGCGAGCGAGCTGCTGCAGCGCCGCCTCGTCGACCGGGTCACCGTGGTCGCCCCCACCGAGCACCTGAAGACCCAGTGGGCGGATGCGGCCGGGCGCGCCGGCATCCGGCTCGACCCGCGCTTCAGCAACCGGCACGCCCGCGAGGCCCGGCACTATCACGGCGTCGTCGTCACCTACGCGCAGGTCGCGGTCGCGGCCGCGCGGCACCGGAGCCTCACCGAGAGCGCGCGCACGCTCGTGATCCTCGACGAGATCCACCACGGCGGCGACGCGCTCAGCTGGGGCGACGCGATCCGCGACGCCTTCGAGCCCGCCGAACGGCGGGTGAGCCTCACGGGAACCCCGTTCCGCAGCGACACCGCGCCGATCCCGTTCGTGCGGTACCTGCGCAACGAGCGCGGGATCCGCCTCTCGCAGACCGACTACGCCTACGGCTACGGTCGCGCCCTCGCCGACGGCGTCGTGCGTCCGGTCGTCTTCCTCAGCTACGCGGGCAACATGCGCTGGCGCACCCGGCAGGGCGAGGAGATGGAGGCGAGCCTCGGCCAGGGCGACACCAAGGATGTGACGGCGCAGGCCTGGCGCACCGCCCTCGACCCCGACGGCGACTGGATGCCTGCGGTGCTCTCCGCGGCGGATCGCCGGCTGAGCGAGGTGCGCCAGCACGTTCCCGACGCGGGCGGGCTCGTCATCGCCTCGGACCAGACGCTCGCGCGGGCGTACGCGGTGATCCTCGAGCGGATCACGGGGCAGAAGGCGACGCTCGTGCTGAGCGACGAGGCGGCGAGCTCGGCGCGCATCCAGGCCTTCTCCGAGGGCGACAGCCGCTGGATGGTCGCGGTGCGCATGGTCTCGGAGGGCGTCGACGTGCCGCGGCTCGCCGTCGGGGTCTACGCGACCAACGCGTCGACGCCGCTGTTCTTCGCGCAGGCGATCGGCCGCTTCGTGCGGGCTCGGCGCCGCGGCGAGCTGGCGAGCGTGTTCCTGCCGAGCGTTCCCGTGCTGCTGGGGCTCGCCGCGGAACTCGAACGGGAGCGGGATCATGCGCTCGACCGCGAGAGCGCCGAGACCGACGACGGCCTGCTCGACGACGCGCTGCTCGAGCGCGCCCAGGAGAACGACTCGGCCTCGGCGGATCTCCTCGACGAGTACGAGTGGTCGGCGCTGGCGAGCGAGGCGACCTTCGAGAAGGCGCTCTACGACGGGCAGGAGTTCGGGTCGCTCGCCGTGCCGGGCAGCGACGAGGAGTGGGACTTCATCGGCATCCCCGGCCTGCTCGAGCCGGAGGAGGTGTCGCGGCTGCTGCGGGCGCGCCAGGCCCGTCAGGCGCGTCGGGCCGCGTTCCGGCGCCCCGAGGACGGCGCCGGGCACGGCCCCGGCGGCGGCGCGGGGGCGGCCGGCAGCGGGCCGGGCGGTTCGGCGCCGGGCGGGCCGGGTTCGGGCGGCGGATCGGGGGTGCCCCCGGAGCCGCTGCACCGCACGCTGGCCGAGCAGCGCAAGCTGCTCAACTCGCTCGTCGGCCTCTACGCGCGTCAGGCCGCGCGCCCGCACGGGGAGATCCACGCGGAGCTGCGCCGACTCGGCGGCGGCCCGGAGGTCGCGCGCGCGACCGTGGCGCAGCTGCAGAAGCGCATCGAGATCGTGCGGGGGCGATTGCGGGGCTGAGCGTCAGCGGGCCGCGATGACGGCCTTGCCGACGACCAGCCCCTCGCACATGCGCTGCATCGCGAGCGGCACCTCGTCGAGGGAATACACTCGCTCGATCGCCGGCCGGATCGCCCCCGACGCAGCGCGGTCGCCGAGGTCGGCGAGACGATGGTTGGGCTTGTGCTGCAGCAGCTCGACCGTCTGCCCGCTCGGGGAGCGCGAGACTCGACGCCCGCGCAGCACGGCGCCGAGGATCCGCGTCAACGCGCCCCCGACCACCGTGTACCGCCCGCCATCGGCGAGGACGCGCAGCCCGTCGGTGATAGGACGATGCAGCTCGCAGTCGAGCACGACGTCGTACCGGGAGTCGGAACGGGTGAAGTCGGCGGCGCGGTAGTCGAGCACGTGCTCGGCGCCCAGCTCGCGCAGCAGGTCGAGCTTCGGGGCGGAATCGACACCGGTCACCTCCGCTCCGCGACTCGCCGCGAGCTGCACCGCAAACGATCCGAGCCCGCCGCCGGCGCCGTTGATCAGCACGCGGGAACCCCCGTGCACGTCACCGGGGTCATCGATCCCCTGGAGAGCGAGCACCGCAGCCTGCGGCATCGCCGCGGCGTCGCGATGCGAGAGCCCGGCCGGCTTGCGGGTGAGAGCCGCCTCCGGCGCGGCCACGTACTCGGCGAACGCGCCCCATCCGGAGGTGCTGAGATCGCCGAAGACCTCATCGCCCGGACGGAAGCGGGTCACCCCAGGTCCGACGGCCTCGACGACGCCGGAGATGTCCCCGCCGAGGATCCGCACGCGCGGGCGCAGCGGGCCGAGCGCGAGCCGGTTGATCGCTGCGCCCTGCAGGTTGTCGCGATCCCACGAGTTCACCGATGCCGCGTGGATGCGCACCAGCACCCGCCCGGCACCGTCCGGCCCGTCAACGCGCGGCGTCGCCACCTCGTCGAGCCGCAGCACCTCGGGCCCGCCGTACCGGTCGTAGACGACGGCTCTCACGCAGCCATCGTGGCATGCGCTCCGACGGCGCCGCGCCTCACTCCGCGCCGGCCTCGTCCAGGTCGACGATCGGGCCGGTCGGGGCGGGCATCCGCGCGAGGGTCGTCAGCACACGCGCCTCCGGCTGCGCGCCGCCCTCGTACCGGCGCAGCACCTCCTGCGCCTCGAGGGCGAGCTGGCGCAGCAGGTCCTGCGCGATCGCCGACTCGCGGCGAGGGCGGGATCCCTGGAGGCAGAACGAACCGATGACGTCGCCCTCGGAGGAGCGCAGCGGGTAGCCGGCGTAGAAGTTGATGAACGAGACGTCGACGAGCGGGTTGTCGGCGAACCGGGGGTCGCGCCCCGTGTTCGGGATGACGACCGGCTCGCCCGACTCGACCGTGTACTTGCAGAACGAGAGGTCGAGCGGGATCGACGGCGGCATCACGTCGGTGTTGTTGGCGTAGAACAGCCGGTCGCCGTCGACGAGCGACACGACCGCGAGCTCCACGCCGAACGAGCGCTGGGCGATGTCGGCGAGGCGGCGCAGGTCGGCGTCGCCCCCGACACGCGCGAGCTCGACGAGCTGCTCGGTGCCGCTCCACTGCCAGTCGCGACCGGCCAGCGGGGCGCGGGGCGCGGGGGTCGGGCGGTGCGCGAGCAGGCGCGGCGCGATGCCGAAGGCGAGCCGGTCCGCGAAGCGCTTGTAGGCCGCGCCGGGAGCGCCGCCGCTGTTGCCCGGAAGTTCGAGGCACGGCACGCCGCGGAGGGCCGCGACCCGCTGGAGCGCGGCGTTGAGGCGCTGGCGGTGCCGGTCGGTGATCCGCGCGACCAGGCCCTCGAAGGCGCCGAACGCGCTCACGGGCGGGATGCTGCCGAGCGCCACGACCGCCTCCGGCCGCAGCCGGGGCAGCACGTCGTCGAGCAGCCGCGCGAGCGCGCGCTCGAAGTCGCGCGCCGGCGTGAGGCGCAGGGCGTCGTTGAAGCCGAGCACGAAGACGAGGGCGTCGTAGCCGCCGAGCTCGTGGTCGCCGATCCAGGCGCGGGCGGAGCGCACGTCCATCGACTCCGCGCCGATCAGGTCGACGTCGCACGCGCGATGGGTGTACTCGCCGACCGCCTCGGCGAGGCGGCCGGTCAACGCGAGCTGGTGGCTGAGCACCCCCCAGCCGTGGCTCGGACCGTTGCCGACGACGAGCACGCGGTCGGCGATCGGGTCGCCGCTGCGCACGGCGGGCACGTCGGTCGGCTGGGGGCGGCGGCGCTGGCGCAGCAGGGTGAAGGCGTACCAGGCACGGAGGGCGAAGCGGAGGGCGGAAGTCACGTGACGATCTCGGGAGTCGGTCGCGGTCGACGCGCAGCATCGACCGGGGGGCGGACGGGACTCCGACGTCGGGTTCATCGGAACGCTCCGACGCTACGTGGCCCCGGCGACGTCGCGCGCGTCCCCGAGGGAGGGGCACCCGGCGCGGGGGACGCGCGCGGGCCGGGCTCAGCCGAGCGTGTGCGCGACGCGGCTCAGCCCAGCGCGCGCTCCACGAACTCCGGCAGCACCGCGGCGAACGCGTCGTCGTGCTCGAGGTCGGGGCGGTGGATCACGCGGTACGCGACCTCGGGCGGCGCCCAGTCCGCGTCGGCGGCGCGCGCATCCACGTGCACCACCTCGAAGCCGCGGGCATGCAGCTCGTCGGACATGCGGTAATCGCTGCGCGAGTCGCCCGCCGTCAGCCAGAGCCGCGGCAGCGGCGCGCCGTGCGCGCCCGCGACGACGAGGGCGAGCGCGCGGCGGGCGCCGACGTCTTTGCCGACGCCGCGGTGCTGCACGTCGCACGCGATGATGCTCGGCTCGAGTTCGAAGCTGCCGCCGAGGTCGCGCGCGTCGAGCTCCGCCTGCAGGGCGGCATCCAGCTCGGGTTGGATGCGGCGGAACTCGGCGTTCGGCACGTCGGTGCGCGCCTCGATCGACACCATGGTGCGCTTGGTGTCGTCCCAGAACGCCCAGTCGGCGAAGCGGTCGTCGAGGATCCGGTGCGCCGCGTCGACGTAGTCGACCGGCACCCGCAGCGCGTCGTCGATGCCGACCGGGCCGGCCTCGCCGCGCGGGCCGCCGCCGGTGCCGAGGCCGCCGTCGGTGCCCGACCCGGGGTCGTCGACGGCGATCCAGGAGAACCAGGTGGCGCCCTTCTCGCCGACCGCGTGCACGGGGGCGTCGGGCCGCAGCCCGGCCGCGACCAGCCGCGGCAGCAGCACCTCACGCACGAAGGCGTCGGAACGGCCGGTGTTGAACACGAGCGGGCAGCCCGCGTTGGCCAGAGCCGTCAGCCCCTCCGCGATCGCGTCGCGCACGATGCGCCTCTCGACGGGGCTCGAGACCGGTCCGTCGACGTCGAGCAGCAGGCCGATCGGGGGCGCGTCGGGCATCGCTCCAGGCTACGGGACGGTGTTGAGCCCCGGATCGGCGAGGCCGAGGCCCGAGCGGCGCGGCCCGCGGCGTGCGACCCTGGAACCATGCTCGTCGCCTTCTCCGTCGCGCCCTCCGGGGGCGCCCCCGCCGGGCCGGAGGGCCCCGACTCGCTGAGCGACGCCGTCGCGGCCGCCGTGAACGTCGTGCGCGACTCGGGTCTGCCCAACCGCACGAGCTCGATGTTCACCGAGATCGAGGGGGAGTGGGACGAGGTCATGGCCGTCGTGAAGGCCGCGACCGAGGCGGTCGCCGCCTACGGGCCGCGGGTCTCGCTCGTGCTGAAGGCCGACATCCGCCCCGGTCACGAGGGCATGCTCGACGGCAAGGTCGCGCGGCTCGAGAAGCGGCTCGCGGGGGAGTAGCTCCCGGCACCCGGCGCGGCCCCGGTGCGATGCTGGGGCCATGCGTGCGATCGTCTACTCCGAGAACGGGGGCGCCGATGTGCTGCGCCTCGTCGACCGCGAGCCCGAGGCGCCCGGCCCCGGCCAGGTGCGGGTGCGGGTCGTCGTCTCGGGCGTGAACCCGACCGACTGGAAGACCCGCTCGGGCGCCACCGCGACCTCGTCGCCGGCGCTCAGCGTGCCCAACCAGGACGGCGCGGGCGTGATCGAGTCGCTCGGCTCCGGCGTCACCGGGTTCGCCGTCGGCGACCGGGTGTGGCTGTCGATGGCGGCCCACGCGCACCCGACCGGGGGCACCGCGCAGGAACTCACGGTGCTGCCGGTCGATCGGGTGCATCCGCTGCCCGAGCCGGCGAGCTTCGACCTGGGCGCGAGTCTGGGGGTTCCGGCCCTCACCGCGCACCGCGCTCTGACCGTCGGCGAGGGGATGCCCGGCCGCCTCCGCCCCGGATCGCTCGCGGGCGCGACGGTCCTCGTCGCCGGCGGGGCGGGAGCCGTCGGGCACGCCGCGATCCAGTTGGCCCGCTGGGCGGGCTCGACCGTCGTCGCGACGGTCAGCAGCGCCGAGAAGGCGGCCCTCGCGACCGCGGCCGGCGCCCAGCACACCGTGAACTACCGCGAGTCGGATGCCGCCGAGCGCATCCGCGCGGTCGCACCCGAGGGGGTCGACGCGATCGTCGAGCTCGCGATCGGCGCGAACCTCGACCTCGACCGCGCCGTGCTGCGCACCGGCGGCGCGATCGCCGTCTACGCCAACGACGGCAACCGCCCGCTCGAGTTCGAGGTGCGGCCAATGATGATGCTCAACGCGCGGCTGCAGTTCGTGCTGCTTTACACGGTGCCGCCGGCGGCGCTCGTCGCGGGCGCGGAGGACGTCACCGCGGCGCTCGACGCGCTGCCGGTGGGGGAGGCGGCCGGGCTGCCGCTGCACCGGTTCCCGCTCGAGCGCACCGCGGAGGCGCACGAGGCCGTCGAGAACGGCGCGGTCGGCAAGGTGCTGATCGACGTGTCGGCGGGCTGAGCGCGGGGATCGGAGCGCCCCGCCGCCCGCCGGTTCCGCCGTGGGGGTGGCGTCGGACGCTCCGGCGTGGCACTCTTAGACCACTGGTCGAACCAACGGACTAAGACTCGTGGAGGCTCCCATGCGCATCCTCATCGTCGGCGCCGGCATCGCCGGCCCCACCCTCGCCCACTGGCTGCGGCGCTCCGGCCACGAGGTGACGCTCGTCGAGCAGGCTCCCGCGCCGCGGGCCGGCGGCTACCTCATCGACTTCTGGGGCGCCGGCTTCGAGGTCGCCGAGCGGATGGGCCTCGTGCCACGACTTCTCGAACGCGGCTACCAGTTCCGCGAGGTGCGCGAGGTGCTCGCGAGCGGGCGCACCTTCGCCCACTTCGACCCGCGCCCCGCGATCGAAGGCACCGACGGGCGCTACGTGACGATCGCTCGTGCCGACCTGGCGGCCGCGATCCTCGACTCGCTCGACGGCGTAGAGACGATCTTCGGCGACACGGTGGATGCGCTCGACGACGACGGCACCCGCGTGCGGGTGCGCTTCGCGAGCGGCTCCGAGCGCGAGTTCGACCTCGTCGTCGGCGCCGACGGGCTGCACTCCCGGGTGCGGAGCCTCGCCTTCGCGCCGGGGGAGGTCGAGATCCGCGACCCGGGCATCGCGGTCGCCGTCTTCGACGTCGAGGGCTACCGGCCGCGCGACGAGCTGGTCGCCGTCACCCGCACCCAGGTCGGGCTGCAGAGCCTGCGGGTGGCGATGCACGACGACGGCACGATGTTCTGCTTCACGTTCCGCCACGACGGACAGGTGCACCAGCTCGAGGAGGCGGGGCAGCGATCGCTGCTGCGCGAGCGGCTGGCGGGGGTCGGCTGGGAGGTTCCGGCGATCCTCGAGCGGCTGCCCGACGCGCGCAGCTTCTACCTCGACCGCGCCGCGCAGGTGCTGCTGCCGGAGTGGTCGCGCGGGCGCGTCGCCCTCGTCGGCGACGCCGCCGCGTGCCCGTCGCTGCTGGCCGGGCAGGGCTCGGCGCTGGCGATGGTGGAGGCGTACTGGCTGGCGACGGCGCTGCACGCGCACCCCTCCGACACGTCGGCGGCGCTCCGCGCCTGGCACGCGCAGCTCGCGAAGGTCGTGCGCGACAAGCAGGACGCGGCGGTCGGCATGGGCGTCGCCTTCGCCCCGAAGAACCGGGCGCAGCTGGTGCTGCGCGACGCCGTGCTCAGGCTCATGGGTCTGCCGTTCGTGGCCCGCCGGGCGCTGCGGGGGAGCCTGCGGGATCCGGTGGAGTTGCCGCCGGCCCCGGTCGCCTCGGCGCGCGCCGCAGGGCCGCGCCGGTCGGCATCCGGTTGACTGGGGCCATGCCCCGCCCGCGGTTCGAGAAGCTGCCCGTCGAGCAGCAGCGCGCGATCCTCGCCGCGGCCCTCCGCGAGTTCGCGGCCCACGGCTACCAGGCCGCCTCGCTCAACCGCATCATCGAGTCCGCCGGCATCTCCAAGGGCTCGATGTACTACTACTTCGACGACAAAGACGACCTCTACGCCGAGGTGATCCGCCGCGAGCTGACCGCGTTGATCGAGCGCGGCGGCCCGATCCCGCCCCCGCCCGACACCTCGCCCGAGGAGTTCTGGGGCGCGCTCGAGGAGCTCTACCTGCGGCTCATGCGACTGCTCGAGCAGTCGCCGGAGGCGGCGGCGCTCATGCGCGGCTGGATGGGCGGCGCCGGGGGGCCGAGCCCGCAGCAGACGCAGGAGGAGTCGGTCGCGGCGATGGGCCCGTGGCTGATGCGCGCGATCGACGCGGGGCAGCGCGCGGGCGCGGTGCGCACCGACCTGCCGCCCGAGCTGATCGTCGGCATGGCCGTCAGCATGGGCACCGCGATGGATGCCTGGCTGCTGACCCAAGCCCCTGAGCGCCACGCGGAGTCGGTCGCGCTGCTCATGGTATTCGCTTTCCTTCGGTGACGTCAGCGATCTCGCTGACGTGCTAGGGGTTCTCGGGGGTTCTGGGGGCGGGCACCGTCAGCGGGTGCCCCAGGTATACGTCTGCTTGGCGAGCTTCAGATACACAAAACTTTCGGTGCTACGCACCCCCTCGATCGTGCGGATGCGCTCGTTGAGTAGGTGCAACAGCTCTTCGTCATCCCCGCACACCACCTCGGCCAGGATGTCGA
>JAFKEN010000011.1 GCA_017308515.1 Actinomycetales bacterium
GAAAGGCGCCAGCTACCGACTCCGCGGACGAGGCATCGACAGCCTCCCCAGCATCCGCACCACCACCGATGACACACCTAGCTAGACTGCCCGCAACCGTTCACTTTTCGAACGCCGAAAGCGTTCAGAATTCGAGCGCCGCCGACACTTTGTCGCAGCAGGCATGACATTCGACATGCGGATCGGGATTCTTGTTCCGCGGGAGGCGATCGAAAACGGGTCGTTCGCGGTCCGGCACGAAGTGTCAGGCAAGGTGATCTTCTTCAACTGAAGCCGTCCGCCGACGTCGCATGGCCCGTTTGATTGAAACGTTCAGGGGCTCGGCTCCTCCACACGGCCCAGTATCGGATGCCTCTGAGCCACCTGCTTTGAGTCAGCGATACGTCGGCGCCTGGAGGCGGAGAGTGAACTCACCGGATGCCGGGGCGCCTCTCCGGCACGAACGCGGCCCCGGCATCCGGGGCCGGGCCCTGCCCGGCTCATCGACCTTCGACCATCGACCTCAGGGAGCGTCATGTCCGACCAGATCACCCTCACCGGCCTCGTCGCCACCACCCCGCGGCACCTCGTCACCTCCGAGGGCCTGCCGATCACCTCCTTCCGGCTGGCGAGCACGCGGCGTCGCTTCGACCGCGGGCAGCAGAAGTGGATCGACGGGGAGACCAACTGGTTCACCGTCACGGCGTTCCGCCAGCTCGCGATCAACACCGTCGGCTCGATCGCGAAGGGGCAGCGCGTGCTCGTCACCGGCCGCCTGCGCGTGCGCGATTGGGAGAGCGGCGAGCGCGCCGGCACGACCGTCGAGGTGGATGCTGACGCGCTCGGCCACGACCTCACCTTCGGCACCGCTGACTTCACCCGCAGCCTCGGTGGGGGTTCGGGTGCCGGTTCGCGCGACGACGCCCCCGAGTCGGACGCGGAGGCGGCGCCGAGCGCCCCGGAGGGCGATGACGCCGCGGAGGCGGGCGCCGACCCGATCCCGGAGGCGGCCGCGCTCCCGTTCTGAGCGCAGCGCGATCAGATCGTGTCAGGTCGGCTGCAATGCAGCTCTACCGCAATGCGGCATACGTGTCATCATGGGGGTATGGGAACGTTCGTCAGCGTGCAGAACCGCGGCACGATTGCCCTGCCCGCCGCCGCCCGCAAGCGCTACCACCTGGATCAGCCGGGCGCGCAAGTCGAAGTGATCGAGAGGGAAGGGGAGATCGTGCTGCGCCCGAAGCTCCCCGTCGACGCCGACCAGGCGTGGTTCTGGAGCGCTGAGTGGCAGCGCGGCGAGCGCCGGGCGTCCGCCGAGGCCGACGCGGGTCTCGGCACGGTGCACGAATCCGGGGAGGATCTCCTCACCTCGCTCGACTGACCACATCGGGGGCGCAGTGAAGTACCGCCGACTGCCGCAGTTCGACCGGGACTACGCCCCTGAGCGCCGTCGAGCGGGAGAGGTTCCGTGAATCGGTGCGACTCTTCGTCGCCGCATGCGACGAGTTCGCCGCCGACCCGGCGGGCTACCGGTGGCCCCGCGGCTTGCGGGTCAAACCGATCGTCGGCACCTCCGACATTCTCGAGATGACCTGGTCGTTCGCCGGGCCGGACGGCCGGGCGACGTTCCACTTCGAGAGCGTGAACGAGGAGATGTACTGCGTGTGGAGGCGCGTCGGTCGGCACGCCATCTTCGTCGACCCCTGAGCGCGACACCGCACCAACCGAGGCATGCCGCCCGCACGGGACCCGCCGTGTCCCGCCCACGCGGGTCGCGGCTCGCGTGACGGGCCGCTTACGATGGCGACGGTCCGCGCGGCATCGCCCGCGCGCGGCCCGCACCGAGCCAGGGGAGGAGCGCCGCCGTGCAGCCCGTGCCCCCGACCCGCCGCTCGATCGCCGCGGTCGCGCTCGCCGCATCCGCCGCGACGATCGCACTCGCGCTCGCCGGCTGCGTCGAGTCGCCCGCCCCCGAACCGACGACGACCCGACCCTCGTCGACCGCGCCGCCGGCGAGCCCTGCGCCCACCGCCCCGCCGACGTACGACCCCGAGGGCTCGGCTGCCGACAATCAGGCGTACTTCGATCACGTCATCGCCGAGCTCGTCGCCACGAATCCGAACCCCAAGGGGCGCGACCTGATCGACGCACTCGTGAACGGCGGCTTCGACAAGTCCGCGATGGAGGTCACGCCCGACGAGACGAGCGTGCGTCTCGACGCCGACGCGATCCAGTTCTCGGTGCGCATCGGCGACGACTGTCTCATCGGCGACTGGGGCGGCGGTACCGCGTCGAGCACCGTCCTCCCGGTGCTGCCGACCGGCACGTGCCTCGTCGGCACGACGCGCCCGATCGACTGGTAGCGGGCGAGCGCCGACCGCCCGTCGCGCCCGCCGGTCGGCCCACCTGCACGAGCACCGCGCGACCCCGCCGGTCGCCCCGAGCCGCGCTCCCTAGACTGGAGTCATGGCCGAGTACATCTACTCCATGGTGCGCGCCCGCAAGAAGGTGGGCGACAAGCTCATCCTCGACGACGTGACGATGGCGTTCCTGCCCGGCGCGAAGATCGGCATGGTCGGTCCGAACGGCGCCGGCAAGTCGACGATCCTCAAGATCATGGCCGGGCTCGACCAGCCCAGCAACGGGGAGGCGCGGCTGAGCCCCGGCTACAGCGTCGGCATCCTCATGCAGGAGCCCGAGCTCGACGAGTCGAAGACGGTGCTCGAGAACGTGCAGGAGGGGGTCGCCGACACGAAGGCGAAGGTCGACCGCTTCAACGAGATCAGCGTCGCGATGGCGGAGCCCGACGCCGACTTCGACAGCCTGCTGGCCGAGATGGGCACGCTGCAGGAGGAGATCGACGCGCTCGACGCGTGGGATCTCGACAACCAGCTCGAACAGGCCATGGACGCGCTGCGCACCCCGCCCGGCGACTGGCCGGTCAGCAACCTCTCCGGGGGCGAGAAGCGTCGCGTGGCGCTCACCAAGCTCCTGCTCGAGAAGCCCGACCTCCTGCTGCTCGATGAGCCCACCAACCACCTCGACGCCGAGAGCGTGCAGTGGCTCGAGCAGCACCTGCAGAAGTACCCCGGTGCGGTGATCGCGATCACCCACGACCGGTACTTCCTTGACAACGTCGCCCAGTGGATCGCGGAGGTCGACCGCGGCCGGCTCTACCCCTACGAGGGCAACTACTCCACCTACCTGGAGAAGAAGGCCGAGCGCCTCGAGGTGCAGGGCAAGAAGGACGCGAAGCTCGCCAAGCGCCTCGCCGAGGAGCTCGAGTGGGTCCGCTCGAACGCGAAGGGGCGCCAGGCGAAGTCGAAGGCCCGCCTCTCGCGCTACGAGGAGATGGCGGCGGAGGCGGAGCGCACCCGCAAGCTCGACTTCGAGGAGATCCAGATCCCGCCGGGGCCGCGCCTGGGCTCCGTCGTGATCGAGGCGAAGAACCTCGAGAAGCGCTTCGGCGACCGCAGCCTCATCGACGGCCTCAGCTTCTCGCTGCCGCCCAACGGCATCGTCGGCGTGATCGGCCCGAACGGCGTCGGCAAGACGACCCTCTTCAAGACCATCGTCGGGCTCGAACCGCTCGACGGCGGCGACCTCAAGATCGGCGAGACGGTCAAGATCAGCTACGTCGACCAGACCCGCGCCAACCTCGACCCGGGCAAGACGCTGTGGGAGGTCGTCTCCGACGGGCTCGACGTCATCACGGTCGGCAAGGCCGAGATCCCCTCGCGCGCCTACGTCTCGAAGTTCGGCTTCAAGGGGCCGGACCAGCAGAAGAAGGCCGGCGTGCTCTCCGGCGGCGAGCGCAACCGCCTCAACCTCGCGCTCACCCTCAAGGAGGGCGGCAACCTGCTGCTGCTCGACGAGCCCACGAACGACCTCGACGTGGAGACGCTGCAGAGCCTCGAGAACGCGCTGCTCGAGTTCCCCGGCTGCGCCGTGGTGATCACCCACGACCGGTGGTTCCTCGACCGCGTGGCGACGCACATCCTCGCCTACGAGGGAACCGACGAGAACCCCGACCGCTGGCACTGGTTCGAGGGCAACTTCGAGGCCTACGAGCAGAACAAGGTCGAGCGGCTCGGGCCGGACGCGCTCAAGCCGCACCGCAGCGCCTACCGGAAGCTGACGCGCAACTAGACCGTTCGGAACGACGACGAAGCGCCGGCCCCCGAGGGGACCGGCGCTTCGCGCTGCAGGGGGTCGTCAGCTGGTGAGGCCGTCGACGTAGTCCTGGTTGTCGGCGATCCACTGGTCCACGAGGGGGCCGTAGTCGTCGGTGTCGTTGTCGACGAACAGGAGGTTCTCCAGGTCGTAGAGCTTGTCGAGGTCCATCTGGAACCCGCCGAGCCAGTCGGCGACCTCGGGGAAGTCGTCGGCGAAGCCGGTGCGGCTGTAGACGTGGATGCCCTCGGCGTCGCCGAGCGCACCCTCCGGGTCGTCCAGGTTCTTGATCGGGAACGCGCCGTAGGCCCAGTGCGGCTGCCACAGGGTCACGACGATGTTCTCGCCGGCGTCGGTGGCCGCCTTCAGCTCCGTGAGCATCGCGGCGGTCGACGAGGTGGTGAAGTCCATGCCGTCGAGGCCGTAGTCGGGGATGACCGCGTCCTCCATGGTCTTCGTGAGACCGGCGCCGGGCTCGATGCCGACGATCTGGTCGCCGAAGGCGTCCGCGTTGGCGGCGAGGTCGGCGAGCGAGTCGATCGGCGCGTCCTCGTTCACGGCGACGGTGAGCTTCGCCTCGTCGGTCCAGGTGCCCACGTCGACGATGTCGTCACCGAACTCGTCGATGTACGACGCGTGCGTGACCGGCAGCCAGACGTCGGTGGTGAAGTCGTAGTCGCCCGTCGACAGGCCGGCGAACAGCGGCGCCACGTCGGAGTACTCGAGGTTGACCGTGTAGCCCTGGTCCTCGAGCACGGCCTTCCAGAGCTCGGAGGTGGCGATGCCCTCGTCCCAGCCGTTGAAGACCGCGAGGTTGATGGTGCCCTTGGCGTCGCCGCCGGTGTCGCCGCCGCCCCCGTTGCCGGAGTCGGAGGCGCATCCGGCCAGTGCCAGAGCGGCGACCGCGGAGGTCGCGAGCAGCGCGGTGATGCGCGTGTTCATGCTGTGTTCCCTTCCCGGCACGGGGATCTCCCGAGCCGATGTCGAGCGGCGCGCTCGTGCACGCCGCCGGCACGGGCCCGCGTGGTGCGGACCCGCGGGTCTGATGTCAGGCCCCGGTGACGATCGGGCGGCGGTTGAGATTCCGCTCGCGCTCGACGGCGAGGTCCTGGTCGTCGGGCGCGCCCGCGCTCGGGTCGTCGTCGCGGCCCGAGTCCCGGCTCGCGCGGCGGCGGCGCACGGCGTCGACGAGGGTGCCGAACCATCCGCGGCCGTTGCCGAGCGCGGCGGTGAGCCGGTCGAGCACGATCGCGAGGATCACGACGGAGAGCCCGGCCTCGATCCCGAGCGCCGTGTCGAGGCGCCCGAGGCTCGCGACGATGGCGCTGCCCAGGCCCTTCGCGCCCACGAGGCCCGCGATCACGACCATCGACAGCGCGAGCATGATGACCTGGTTGATCCCGGCCATGATGGTCGGCAGCGCGAGCGGCAGCTGGATCTGGCGGAGGATCCGCCCCGGCGAGGCGCCGAAGGCCTGCCCGGCCTCGACGACCTCCTTGTCGACCCCGCGCACGCCCAGCTCGGTGAGCCGCACGCCGGGGGCGAGGGCGAACACGATCGTGGCGACGATGCCGGGGGCGACGCCCACGCGGAACAGCAGGATCGCGGGGATCAGGTAGACGAACGCGGGCATCGTCTGGAGGAAGTCGAGGATCGGCTTGACGATCGTCGAGACGACCTGGGAGCGGGCCGCGGCGATGCCGATGGGCACGCTGATGACGATCGCGATGAAGGCCGCGACGATGACGAGCGCGAGGGTGTCCATCGCGTTGCCCCACTGGTCCATCGCGAGGATCAGGGTGAGCCCGATCGCGGTGCCGAGCCCGAACAGCCAGCTGCGGGCGAGCAGGCCGAGCACGGCGAAGATCGCGATGATCACCCAGGCGGGCGGGGTGGAGAGCACCCAGTCGAGTCCGTCGTACATGCCGAGGAAGATCGTGCGCAGCACGAGGAAGAAGCCCTCGAAGTTGTCGACGACGAAGTCGACGCCGGAGGCGACCCAGTCGCCGAGCGGGATGCGGAAGTCCATCAGGCGCTCTCCTCTCCGTCGCGGGCCGGGCCCGGGGCGGCGAGCGCCTCCTCGACGACCTCGGCCGGCAGCGGCTGGTCGATCGTGATCTCGCCGGTCGCCATCGCGCCGCCGCCGAGCGCGGCGAGCAGCGTGATGCGGGGCAGCACGCCGACGAGGCGCTCGCGCTCGTCGGTGACGGCGAGCGGCAGCGGCGACTCCGCGGCGGGCACGAAGAGCTCGATGAGCGCGGTCTCCGTGTCGCACGAGGCGACCTCGGGGTTGACGGCGCTCGTGATCCGCTGCTCGCCCTTCTGCAGCAGGCGCAGCGCCGCGCGGTCGGCGATCGTGCCGACGAGCTTGCGGTCGCGGTCGACGACGAAGGCCGCCGCGGTGCGGGCGTCGCGCATGGCGCGGAGGGCGGCGCGCGGGCCGGAGCCGGAGCCGACCGTCGGAGTCGCGGGCTCCATGACGCTGCCCGCCGTGAGCACGCGGGCGCGATCGACGTCGGCGACGAACTGCTCGACGTAGTCGTTCGCGGGGTCGGTGAGGATGTCCTCCGGTGTGCCGATCTGCACGATGCGCCCGTCGCGCATGACCGCGATCCGGTCGCCGAGGAACATCGCCTCGTTGAGGTCGTGGGTGATGAACACGATCGTCTTGCCGAGGGCGGACTGCAGTTCGAGCAGCTGCTCCTGCATCTCGCGGCGGATGAGCGGATCGAGGGCGCTGAAGGCCTCGTCCATGAGCAGGATCTCGGTGTCGGCGGCGAGCGCGCGGGCGAGGCCGACGCGCTGCTTCATGCCGCCGGAGAGCTCGGAGGGCAGCTTGTCCTCCCAGCCGCCGAGGCCGACGAGCTCGGTCGTCGTGCGGGCCCGTTCGAGCCGCTGGGCCTTGGGCATCCCCTGGATCTCGAGCCCGTAGGCGACGTTGTCGATCACGGCGCGATGCGGCAGCAGGGCGAAGTGCTGGAAGACCATCGAGATGCGCTCGCGCCGCAGGGTGCGCAGCCGCTTCGCGGGGATGCCGGTGATCGGCTCGTCGCCGACCGTCACCGTGCCGGCGGTCGCCTCCAGCAGCCCGTTGAGCATGCGGATGAGAGTCGACTTGCCCGAGCCGGAGAGGCCCATGACGACGAAGATCTCGCCGCGGCGCACCTCGAAGGAGGCGTCGATGACGGCCGCGGTCGTGCCGGAGCCGAGCTCGTCGCGCGAGGCGCCCTCGCGCAGGGCGGTGACGGCGTCGTCGGCGCGACGGCCGAAGACCTTGAAGAGTCCGTCGACGCGCAGCGCGGTCTCGGGGGCGTCGGGCTCGGCGCTGCCGGGCGGGGTGGACGAGGCCGGGGCGGTCTCGTGTCGGGCGATCTGGTCGGTCACGGCTTCCGTTCCCGGCGACGCGGGAGGCGTCGCCGAGTTCATGGTCGGTCCGGGCCGTCTCGAGTCGGCGTCCGCCACCGGTCACCGGTGGGACCCCAGGGGTCACATGGCTGCGTGCCCCGCTCGATCGGCCATACGCTCGGCGTCGGTCGCCCCGACGCCGACCGCGGCTCGGGCGGTCAGTTCTCCCCGGTCGTGTCGGACGCGTCGCCGGGAGCCGCCGCCCACCATAGCGCTTCCCCGCGCCCGTGGTCGCGGCGAGCGCGCGCCCCGGAGCCCTCTTCCCCGTGATCACGGGGGATCCGGCGGCGTGTCGGCCCCGTCGTGCGGCAGGTCGTTGCCGAATGGTTATCTGCGGGCGGGGGTCGGCGGGTGGGGGATACTCGAGAGCGATGAGCCGCATCCACGTCCCGATCGAGCTGCGCTGGAGCGACCTCGACGCCTACGGCCACGTCAACAACGCCCGCATGCTGACCCTCCTCGAGGAGGCGCGCGTGCGGGTGTTCTGGCGCGATCCCGACTCCGCCCAGGAGGCTCCGCTCGCCGTCATCGACGCCTCCGACGCGACGAGCACGCGCACGGTGATCGCCCGCCAGGAGTGCGAGTACCTGGTGCCGATCCCGCACCTGCGCGCGCCGCTCGACGTGCAGCTCTGGCTCGCGAAGATCGGCGGCGCGAGCATCGAGATCGGCTACGAGGTCTTCTCCGCGCCGAGCGTGCAGCCGCCCGTGCTCTACACGCGGGCCGCGACGACGATCGTGCTCGTCGACGCGGAGTCGATGCGCCCGCGGCGCATCACCGACGCCGAGCGGGAGGCCTGGGCGCCGTATCTCGGCGAGCCGGTCGCGTTCGGGGCGCGGCGCTAGCGCGTCGCGTCCGACTGGCGCCGGGCCCTCAGTCGACGGGGCCCCTCGGCCGCGCCGGCCCCCAGGCGACCGGGCCGGCCGCGCCGGGCCCCTCAGGCGACCGGCAGCCGCACCTCGAACCGGCTGCCCGACTCGACCGGAACGAGCGCGACCGTGCCGCCGTGCGCCTCGACGAGTCCGCGCACGATCGCGAGGCCGAGTCCCGCGCCGGTGGAGCGCTCCAGGCCCGCGCCGGGGGTGCGCGAGGCGCTCGCCCGCCAGCCGGGGCGGAAGACGTTCGCGCGGTCGGCCTCCGGGATCCCGCCCGCGCGGTCGGTGACGCAGAGGATCGCGACGCCGCCCTCGTGCCGCAGGCTCACCTGCACGGCCGCACCCGCCGGCGAGTGCTCGATCGCGTTCATGACGAGGTTGCCCAGCACGCGCGCGAGCGCGCGGGCGTCGCCCACCGCGTCGACGTCGCGCTCGGCGGAGCCCTCGAGCCCGACGCCGCGCGCCTCGGCCACCGGCCCGAGCTCGGCGATCGTGTCGCTCACGAGGTCGCGCAGCGCGACCGGCGCGCGGTCGAGGGTGAGCGTTCCCGACTGGATGCGCGAGAGCTCGAAGAGCGAGTCGACGAGCCCCGACATCCGGTCGACCTGCCCGCGCATCTGCTGCAGGAACCGCTCGGGCTCGGGCGCCAGGCCGTCTTCGAGCGCCTCGGACATGGCCCGCAGCCCGGCGAGCGGCGTGCGGAGGTCATGCGAGATCCAGGCGATCAGCTCGCGCCGATCGGACTCGGCGGCGTCGAGCCCCGCGCGCGCCTCGTCGAGCCGGCGGCTGGTCTGGGCGAGCTCCTCGGCGAGCCGCGCGAACTCCGCCGAGTCGACCGAGCGGCCGGGTTCGAGCGGCGTGCCCGATCCGACCGCCTGCGCCAGTCCGCGCAGCCGCTGGAGCGTGCGGGTGAAGCTGCGGCCCAGCACGAGGGCGACCGCGATGGCGACGAGACCCGCGACGACGGCGACGGTCACGGTCACGGCGAGGTCGTGATCCGACACGATCATCGCGCGCGCGGTCGCGATCATGCCCGCCACGACCGAGGCGACCGCCGCGAGCGCGACGACCACCACCTGCAGCAGCACCGACCGGCGACGGAGCACCCGGAGGGCGAGCAGACCCAGCGTGCCGACCGCGAGGGCGGGCACGAGCGCGATCGCGACGACGAGCGGCAGGTCGGGCAGCGGCAGCATGGGGCGGCTCCGGGTCAGACGTCGAGGCGGTAGCCGACGCCCCACACCGTCGCGAGGACGGTGGGGGAGGCCGGGTCGGGCTCGATCTTCTCGCGCAGGCGCCGCACCGTGACGGTCACCGTCGACAGGTCGCCGTACTCCCAGCCCCAGACCTCGCGCAGCAGCTGCTCGCGGGAGAAGGCCTGCCGCGGGTGGCGCACGAGGAAGGCCAGCAGCTCGAACTCGCGGGTCGACAGCGGGAGCACCCGCTCCCCGTCGCGGATCTCGCGGGCGCCCGGATCGACGCGGTAGGCGCCGGCGGAGTACGGGGCATCCGGCTCGAGCGCGTCGATGCTGCGGCGCAGGATCGACTGCACCCGCAGCACCAGCTCGCGCGGCGAGAAGGGCTTGGCGAGGTAGTCGTCGGCGCCGGCCTCGAGCCCCGCGATGCGATCCTCGGGGGAGTCGAGCGCGGTGAGCATGAGGATCGGGATCGTCGACCCGGCCGCGCGCAGCGTGCGGCAGACCTGGGCGCCGTCGGCGCCCGGGAGCATGCGATCGAGCACGACGAGGTCGGGAGGGGTGCGGCGCACCGCGTCGAGCGCCGCGCGCCCGTCGGACTCGGTCGCGACCCGGAACCCCGCGGCCCTCAGGTAGGAGCCGGCGACCTCGAGCACGGTCGGGTCGTCCTCGACGACGAGCACCCGCCGCCCGGCGAGGTGCGCGTCGCGGTCGGCGCTCGTGCGGCTCACGCCGTTCAGGATAGGTTCGCGCGCGCTGGCTCCGGGGGCGTCGGCGGGAGGCGTCCCCGCTTCGTCATCGCCGTCGCCCCGACGAGAACGGGCTCGCGGGCTCGGCCGCGGCAGTCGGAGCCGCTCGCGCGCCCCGCCCGCCGCTACTCGGGCTCGCCCGCCGGGTCGGCCGCGGGTTCGATCGGCAGGTCGCGGATCGTCTCGATCGGGGCCGTGTCGGCCGGCGCGGGTAGCGCCGAGCCGGGCGGGCTCGGTTCGATGCGGGGCGAGCTCGAGGTGGCCACGACAATGCCGACGAGGGCGATCGCTCCGCCGAGAGCGCGCACGAGATCGAAGGCCTCGCCCAGTAGCAGTGCCATCGCGTAGCCGAGGGCGGGGATCCCGGCCGTCAGTACGCCCGAGACGGTCGCCGGCAGCCGCTCGGCCCCGTAGTTGAACAGCACCATCGTGGGCGCCGTGACGACGACCCCGAGGAACGCCAGGGCGCCCCAGCCGCCCACGCCGGTCGGCAGGTGGGCGGCCCCGAGCACGCCCTCGACGGCGAGCCAGGGCAGCATGAGCACGGTGCCCCAGATGGCGGTGCCGGTCGCGAGGGTGAGCGCGTCGGGCGCGCCCGGCCGCTCGGCGTCGCGCCGCAGGAGCACGGTGTAGACGGCGTACGAGGCGACGGCGACGACGCAGAGCACGAATCCCGCGTCGATCGTCAGGCCGGAGGCGGCGGCGACGGCGACGCCCGCCGTCGCGAGCACGAGCCCGATGACGGTGCGGCCCGAGACCCGCTCGCGCAGCATCGCCCAGGCGAGCACCGCGGTGAGCACCGGCAGCAGCGCGGCGACGATCGCGGCGGTGCCCGGCGTGGTGGCGAGCAGCCCGAGGTTGGTGAGCGAGTAGTACCCCGTGACGCCGGTGAGCCCCAGCAGGATCGTGCGCGGATCGATCAGCACCCGGCGCAGGTCGCCGCGCCGGATCGCGAGCGGCACGAGAGCGACGAGCGCGATGACGAACCGGCCGATCGACAGCACCGCGGGGGAGGCGGACTCGAGCACGAGGCCGCTCAGCCCGTAGGCGGTCGACCAGAGGATCACCGACACCCCGACCGCGACGAGCGGCAGCGCCGGCAGGCGGGTGATCACCGGCCGCTCGGGTCGGGCACGCGCACCATGCCCTCCTGGGCGATCGTCACCGCGAGCCGGCCGTCGCGCGTGTAGATGCGGCCGAAGGAGAGCCCCCGGCCGCCGATCGCGTTGGGCGACTCCTGCAGGTAGAGCAGCCACTCGTCGGCGCGCGCCTCGCGGTGCCACCACATGGCGTGGTCGAGGCTCGCGACCGAGATGCCCGGCTCGACCCAGGAGAGCCCGTGCGCGCGCAGCACCGGCTCGAGGATCGCGAAGTCGCTCGCGTAGGCCAGTGCGGCCCGGTGCAGCATCGGGTCGTCGGGCAGCTCGCCCACGGCGCGGAACCAGATCGCCTGCCGCCGGCGGCGCTCGCCGTCGGGTCGGAGGTAGATGGCGGGTTCGATGTGCCGGATGTCGAAGGCGCGCTCGTTGGCCCAGAACTTCGCGGCGGGGTGGTCGAGGTCGCTCAGCAGCTCGGCGGCGGAGGGCAGCGACTCCGGGTCGGGCAGCCCCTCGGGCATGGGCTCCTGGTGCTCGACGCCGGGGTCGAGATCCTGGAAGGAGGCGATCATCGACAGGATCGGCTGGCCGCTCTGGTAGGCCTGCGTGCGCCGGGTCGCGAAGGAGCGCCCGTCGTGGATGCGATCCACCGCGAAGGTGATCGGCAGCGTCACGTCGCCGGGGCGCAGGAAGTAGCCGTGCATCGAGTGCACCGCGCGATCCTCGGGCACCGTGCGGGCCGCGGCGACGAGCGACTGCGCGAGAACCTGGCCGCCGAACACGCGGCCGCCGGGCATGTACTGGCTGGGCCCGGTGAAGATGTCCTCGTCGGTGCGGGCCCCGGTGTCGGTGAGCGCGAGGGCCGCCAGGAACCCCGCGAGAGGCTCGCTCATGACTCAGTAGTCTAGGCGTGATGCCGGGCTCGATCACTCTCGCCGATGCGCCGGCCCTCGACGACCTGCTGACCCTGGTCGCCCGTGCCGCACGGGTCGACGACGGCTCGGTGCGGATGATCGCGGGCGGCGGGGTGCTCGCCGTCTACGCCGCGGTGCTCTACCCCGCGGGCCTGCTCGACGAGACCCCGACGGTGCTCGGGCTGCGCACCGTGGCGATCGAGGAGCGCGAGGGATTCGACCTCGTCGCGCCGCTCGCCTCGCTGCGCGCCCGGCTGGAGCGCGCGCAGGAGGCCGCCGCCCGCAGCAACAACCCCGACCTGCACCGGGTGACGATCTCGCTGCCTCCGGCGTCGCCCTCGGTGAGCTGGGCGGCCATCTCGCCGCCGCGCGGCGGCTGGTACCCGATCGACCCGATGGATCCCTCTCGGCTCGAGACGGTCGCGCGCGCCGGCATCGCCGAGGTCGCGGCCGCGCTGCCCGAGGGCACGGGGGAGCAGCTCGTGCGCAAGGTGCGCGCCGAGGTGTGGGGCCGCCCCATCGAGGGCGCCGAGCATCTCCCGGCGGGCGCCGCCTTCGCCGCGCTCAGCCTCGGGTTCCTGGGGCCCGACCCGGTGGAGCTGTTCGAGACCGGTCCGTGGACCCGGCTGTCGACCGCGCGCGGGCACGTGCTCGTCAAGCGCCGCGCCTGGACGCTCAGCCGCTGACGCCGCTCAGTTGACGAGGGCCGCCGTGGCGCCGAGCACCTGCACGACCACGACGATCCCGATGCCGAACCCGACGACGACGGTCGCGATCGCGGCCCAGATCGGCCCCATCGCCGAGCGCCCCGTGCGCCGTCGCAGCACGACCGTGCGGCCGATCAGGTACACCCAGGAGCCCGCGCCCGCGAAGGTGAAGAAGATGTACGCCCAGGAGAACGGCTTCGGCACCCCGTTCGCGGCGAGGCGCTTGGCGTCGAGGTAGGCCCAGAGGATCGAGAGCAGGTTGAGCACGAGGGCGCCGACGACGCTCGCCAGGTAGGCCGGGTTGGTGTAGATGGCGAACTGCGCGGTGAGGGAGTTCGGCTGCGTGACGACGCTCTGCAGGTAGTCCTGCCAGTCGATGAAGAGCAGCCCGAACGTCGGCAGCAGGGGCAGCAGCACGATCAGCCAGATCCACGGGCTCGCGAGGGAGGTGCCCTCGGGGGCGCGCAGCGACACGGCCGCGCCCTGCGTCGCGTCGGTCCACTGCACGCCGTCCCACCAGCGCATCGCCGACCCTCCCGCGGGGTCGGGGTACCAGCCGGCGGGCGGCGGGGCGGCGGCGGGCGTCGGAGTCTGGCTCATGTCGGTCAGGCTAACCGCTCCGCCTCAGGCGGGGACCGGCTCGCTGCTCGACTCGGGAGCCGCGTCGCCCGAGGCCGCCGGGGCGGCCTCGTCGGCCCCCTCGGCCTGGTCGGTCGTCGATGCGGCGTCCGAGCCTTCGGCGGGGGCCGGCTCCTCCTCGCGCGGCGCGACGTACTGGGCGACGGCGCGGCCGGCGACGAGGCCGGTGAACAGGCATCCGCCGAGGAAGGTGCCCTCGAGGGCGCGGTAGCCGTGCACGCCGCCGCCGCCGAACCCGGCCGCCTCGCCCGCGGCGTAGAGGCCGGGGATCGGCTCGCCGTCCGCGCCGAGTACGCGCGCATCCAGGTCGGTCTGGATGCCGCCGAGCGTCTTGCGGGTCAGCACCCGCAGGCGCACCGCGACGAACGGGCCGCGCTTGGGGTCGTCGAAGCGGTGCGGCTTCGCGACCCGCAGCAGCTTGTCGCCGAGGTAGGCGCGGGCGCCGCGCAGGGCGGTGATCTGCGCATCCTTGCTGACCTTGTTGGCGAGCTCGCGATCGCGCGCCTCGACCTCGCGGGTGACGAGTTCCGCGTCGAGGAGGTCGCCGCCGGGCAGGCTCTGCATCTGCTCGATGAGGTTCTCGAGGGTGCGGGCCTGCACGAAGTCCTCGCCCTCGCGCAGGAAGGCCTCCATCGGCTCGGTCGCGCCCTTGCCGAGCCGCTGCTTGAGCAGCTCGCGCACGCTCTTGCCGGTGAGGTCGGGGTTCTGCTCGCTGCCGCTGAGGGCGAACTCCTTCTCGAGGATCGCCTTCGTCGTCACGAACCAGGAGTGGTCGTGCCCGGTGCCGCGCAGGTGCTCGAGCGTGCCCAGGGTGTCGAAGCCGGGGAACAGCGGCACCGGCAGTCGGTGGCCCTCGGCGTCGAACCAGAGGCTCGAGGGGCCGGGGAGGATGCGGATGCCGTGGTTGTTCCAGACCGGCGCGTGGTTGGCGACGCCCTCGACGTAGTGCCACATGCGGTCGCGGTTGACGACCCGCGCGCCGGCGGCCTCGCTGATCGCGATCATCCGGCCGTCGACGTGGGCGGGCACCCCCGCGAGCATCTCGGCGGGCGGCGTGCCGAGCCACTCGGGCCAGTTCGCCTTGACGAGCTCGACGTCGCCGCCGATGCCGCCGCTCGCGACGACGACCGCGGGGGCGTGCGCCTCGAAGGGCTCGACGATCGCGCGGTTGCTCGGCGCGCCGCGCTCGGCGTCGTCGGGTTCGAGGATCGCGCCCCGCACCCCGGTGATCGCGCCGTCGTCGAGCAGCAGCTGGTCGACGCGGTGGCGGAAGAGGATGCGCACGCGGCCCTCGGCGATCGCGGAGGTGACGGTGCCCAGGAACGGCTCGAGGATCCCCGGGCCGGTGCCCCAGGTGATGTGGAAGCGCGGCACCGAGTTGCCGTGCGCCGTGGCGACGTAGCCGCCGCGCTCGGCCCAGCCGGGCACCGGGAAGAACTTGACGCCCTTGCCGCGCAGCCAGCTGCGCATCGGGCCCGCCGCGAACTCGAGGAACGCGTCGGCCCAGCGCCGGCCCCAGGCGTCGTCGTCGCGGTCGTAGTCGGCGCTCGCGTACCAGTCCTGCCGGGCCAGTTCGAGCGAGTCCTTGATGCCGAGCCGGCGCTGCTCGGCGCTGTCGACGAGGAAGAGACCGCCGAACGACCACCAGGCCTGCCCGCCGAGGCTCGCCTCGGGCTCCTGCTCGAGCACGAGCACGCGTCGGCCCTGCTCGACGAGTTCGCTCGTGGCGACGAGGCCCGCGAGGCCGGCGCCGACGACGATCGCGTCGGGGGCGAAGGGCGCCGCGTCGGCGGGCGTGTCGTCGACCGGCGCGGCGACGGCGGCGGTGTCGTCGGCGTCGCTCGGGTCGGAGGTCTCGGTGGCGTCGGACATGAGGCTCCTCGGGGGTCTCGTCGAGAGTAACGGGCGCGGGGCGCGCCCGCGCTCACTCTCCGTCGGTCGAGCTCGACGCGTCCGCGAGGCCGGGGTCGTCGAAGCGGTTGACCATGGCGTGGGCGGCGCGCTCCAGGTAATCCCAGAGCATGGCGTGGTGCAGCGGAGACAGCCCGAGGTCATCGACGGCGGCCCGCATGTGGGCGAGCCAGCGGTCGCGCGCGGCGGGCCCGACCGGGAACGCGGCGTGGCGCATCCGCAGCCGGGGGTGACCGCGCTGCTCGCTGTAGGTCGCGGGTCCGCCCCAGTACTGCTCGAGGAACCCGGTGAGCCGCTGGATGGCCCCCTCGAGGTCCTCCTCGGGGTACATCGGGCGCAGCAGCGCATCGTCGCGCACGCCCTCGTAGAAGCGGCGCACGAGGCGCTCGAAGGTCGCGCGGCCGCCGACCTGCTCCCAGAAGCTCGCACCGACGGTCTCGCCGCCCGGCCCGTTGCGCAGGGTGAGGTCGGCCACGGGTCCCCAGGGTACGCGCCCGGATACCCCAGGGGGTATAGTGGCGGTCATGCCCACCACCGTCATCGTCGGCGGCGTCGCCGCCGGCATGTCCGCCGCGACCCGCCTGCGTCGCCTCGACGAGCAGCGCGAGATCATCGTGCTCGAGCGCGGGCCGGAGGTCTCGTTCGCGAACTGCGGGCTGCCGTACCACCTGGGCGGCGTGATCCCCGAGCGCTCCTCCCTCGTACTGCAGAACCCGCGCGCCCTCGGCGCCCGCTTCCGGCTCGACGTGCGCGTGCACAGCGCCGTCACGGCGATCGATCGCGCCGCGCGCACCGTCGTGGTGAGCGGCCCCGACGGCGAGTACGCCCTCGGCTACGACGAGCTCGTGCTCGCCATGGGGGCCGAGGCGATCCGCCCGGCGATCCCGGGCGCCGAGCGCGCGCACGTGCTGCGCGACCTCGTCGACCTCGACGGCATCATGGCGGCGCTCGACGCCGGGCCGCGCACCGCCGTCGTGCTCGGCGCGGGCGCCATCGGCGTCGAGGTCGCCGAGAACCTCGTGCGCCGCGGGCTGCGGGTCGCCGTCGTGCAGCGCGACCGGCAGATCCTGCCGGGCCTCGACCCCGAGATGGCCTGGCCGCTCGCCGAGCGCCTCATCGAGAACGGAGTCGACCTGCTCCTCGGCGTCGTCGCCACCGCGATCGACGCCGACGAGGTCGTGCTCGCCACGGGCGAGCGGATCCCGGCCGAGCTCGTCATCGCCGGCGTCGGCGTGCGCCCCGACTCCGCTCTCGCGCGCGAGGCCGGGCTCGAGCTCGGGCCCTCGGGGGCGATCGTCGTCGACGCCCAGCAGCGCAGCTCCGACCCCGCGATCTACGCGATCGGCGACGTCGCCGAGAAGCGCGACGCCGTGCTCGGCATCGGCCGACCCGTCGCGCTCGCAGGCCCCGCGAACCGGCACGGGCGGCTCGTGGCGGACGTCATCGCGGGGCGCGCCCCCGCCGCGCGGCCCTCCGTCGCGACCGCGATCGTCGACGTCTTCGGCATGGCCGGCGCCGCGACCGGGACGACCGAGAAGCAGCTGGTGGCGGCCGGGCGGGCGCACCGGGTGATCCACACCCACCCCAGCCAGCACGTCGGCTACTACCCGGGTGCGAGCCCGCTCGCGCTCAAGCTGCTCGTCGACCCGGAGACCGACGCGATCCTCGGCGCCCAGGCGGTCGGCGTCGCGGGTGCCGACAAGCGCATCGACGTCATCGCCACCGCGATGTCCGCCGGCGTCACCGCGAGCGGGTTGGCCGATCTCGAGCTCGCCTACTCGCCGCAGTACGGCTCCGCGAAGGATCCCGTGAACATGCTCGGCTACATCGCCGAGAACCTGCGCGACGGCCTCGATCGCACGCTCCAGTGGCACGAGCTCGACGCCGCGATCGCCGCCGGCGCGACCATCCTCGACGTGCGGGCCCGCGGCCAGCTCGCCGAGGGCTCGATTCCCGGCGCGACCTGGATCCCGGTCGAGCAGCTGCGCGAGCGCGCCGCCGAGCTCGACGGCCCGATCGTGCTGCACTGCCGCGTCGGCCAGGGGGCGCACACCGCCGCCCGGCTCCTGGCCGGCCTCGGCAAGGACGTGCGCAACCTCGACGGCGGCTACCTCACCTGGCGCGCCGGCACGGCCGCGCGAGCCGCCCTCGAGCGGGAGGTCGAGCCCGCGCTCGAACCCGAACCCGTCGCCTGAGACGCTTCCCGCTGACCGGGCCGACCCCTCCCCGACCCCGACCCCACCGAATCGAGACACCATGGACAGCATCAGCCCCACCGAGCTCGCCGCGATCGACGGCGCCACGATCGTCGACGTGCGCGAGCAGGACGAGTACGACGCCGCCCACGTGCCGGGCGTGACGCTCGTGCCGCTCAGCGAGCTCGCCGCGCGCTGGAGCGACCTGCCCACCGACCGCACCCTCTACGTCATGTGCGCCTCGGGCGGGCGCAGCGTGCAGGCCACGCAGTTCCTCGAGCAGCAGGGGTACGACGCGGTCAACGTGCTCGGCGGCATCACCGAGTGGTACCGCGAGGGGCTGCCGGTCGAGATGGCGGGCTCGCGATGAGCGTGCTGTCGGCCCTGTTCGGGCGCGGCGCGGTGAACGTCGCCGGCGCGCGCGGGCTGCTCGACGAGGGTGCGGTGCTCGTCGACGTGCGCAGCGCTCGCGAGTTCCGCGGCGGGCACGCGCCCTCGGCGCGCAACATCCCGCTCGACCAGTTGGATCGCCGCGCCGCGACCCTGCCCGCCGGCGCCCCGGTGGTGGTCATCTGCCACAGCGGGGTGCGGTCGGCGCAGGGGGCGAGCATCCTGAAGCGCCATGGATTCGACGCGCGCAGCGTGCGCGGCGGCATGATCGCCTGGGAGCGCGCGGGGCAGCGGGTGGCGCGATGAGCGGCGAGGGCTCGACGAGCCGCGCCGTCGTCAACCGCCTGCGGCGCGCGGAGGGCCAGCTGCACGCGCTCATCGGCGCGATCGAGAGCGGCGCCGACTGCCGTGCCGTCGTGACGCAGCTATCGGCGGTCTCGGGCGCGCTCGACCGCGCGGGCTTCGCGATCATCGCCGCGGCGATGCGCGACTGCGCCACCCTCGAGGAGGGCGAGGCGAACGCCGACGGACTCACGCGCGACGACGTCGAGAAGCTGTTCCTCTCGCTCGCGTAGCGGGGTGCGCGGGCCGCGCGCTCAGCCCTGCCGGTCGCGCCCCTGCACCATGAGCGCGCGCTCGACGCCCGCGAGCCCCTCGATGACGAGCCGCCGCAGCGCCGGGATGTCGGGGTTGGCCTCGAGCCACGCCGTGGTCTTCGCGACGAGCTGCTGGTCGGCGAGCGGCGCCGGGTAGAAGAACTGGATCACGTACGAGGCCATCTGGTACGAGCGGTCCTTCCACACCGTCCCGAGCGCGCCGAGGTAGGCGTCGACGGTGTCGCGCAGCACGTCGGGGTCGTTGACGTGCAGGAACCCGAGGCCCATGTTGCGCAGCACGAGGTTGGTGATCGTCGCATCCTCGAGGGCCGCCTTGAGGGCGCGCGCCTTCGCCTCGGGGGTGGGGATCGTCGCGAGGGCGCGCGCGGCGGACTGCTGCCCGGTCGCGGTGTTGTCGGCGAGCAGCTGCGCGGCGATCTCGGTCTCGCCGGCCTCGCCGAGCAGCACGAGGCCCTCGAGCAGCTCCCAGCGCAGGTCGGTGTCGATCTCGAGGCCCTCGAGGGTGATCGTCCCGTCGAGCAGGCCCTGCAGCGCCTGCGCGTGCTCGGGCGTCGAGGGGATCGCGGCGAAGAACTTGAGGAACTGGAACTGCGCGTCGGTGCCGGCCTCCGCGCCCTGCGCGAGCTCCCAGAGCGCGTCACCGACCCGGCGGATCGCCTCGTCGCGCCGGTGCGGGGCGACGTACTGCCGCGCGACCTGCGTGACCTGGGTGAGCGCGAGGCGCATGGTGGTGGACTCGGTCTCGGTCGCGATGTTGTTCAGCACGAGGTCGACGTAGTCGCTCGCGGCCATCTCGCCGTCGCGCGTCGCGTCCCACGCGGCGCCCCACAGGATCGCCCGCGCGAGCGGCTCCTCGATGTCGGCGAGGCGGTCGATGACGGTCGCGAGCGAGGCCTCGTCGAGGCGGATCTTCGCGTAGGCGAGGTCGTCGTCGTTGAGCAGCACGAGGGCGGGACGCGGCAGCCCGACGAGCTCGGGCACCTCGGTGAACTCCTGGGCCTGCACGTCGAGCTCGACCCGGCGGGTGCGGCTCAGACGCGGGCTGAGGTCGCCCTCGGCCCCGGTGTTCGGGGCGCCGTCGACGGCGTCGTAGAGGCCGATCGCCATCCGGTGCGGGCGCAGGGTGGGCTGCTCGGCGATCGCCGTCTGGCGGATGCGGAAGGAGGTGATGATCCCCTCCGCGTCGGTCGCGATCTCGGCCGAGAGGGTGTTGACGCCCGCCGTCTCGAGCCACAGCTTCGACCACTCGCCGAGCTCGCGCCCGCTGGACTTCTCGAGCTCGACGAGCAGGTCGCCGAGCTCGGTGTTGCCGTACTCGTGGGCGCGGAAGTAGGCCCCGACCCCGGAGAAGAACGCATCGATGCCCACCCAGGCGGCGAGCTGCTTGAGCACCGAGCCGCCCTTGGCGTACGTGATGCCGTCGAAGTTGACCTGCACGTCCTCCAGGTCGGTGATGGGCGCGACGATCGGGTGGGTCGAGGGCAGCTGGTCCTGCTTGTAGGCCCAGCTCTTCTCCATCGCCTGGAAGGTCGCCCAGGCGTTCTCCCATTCGGTCGCCTCGGCGGTCGAGATGGTGGAGGCCCACTCGGCGAAGGACTCGTTGAGCCACAGGTCGTTCCACCAGCGCATGGTGACGAGGTCGCCGAACCACATGTGCGCGAGCTCGTGCAGGATCGTGACGACGCGGCGCTCCTTGATCGCGTCGGTCACCTTCGAGCGGAACACGTAGGTCTCGGTGAAGGTCACCGCGCCGGCGTTCTCCATCGCGCCCGCGTTGAACTCGGGCACGAACAGCTGGTCGTACTTGGCGAACGGGTAGGGGTAGCCGAACTTCTCCTCGTAGTAGGCGAAGCCCTTGCGGGTGATGTCGAAGATGTAGTCGGCGTCGAGGTGGCCGATCATCGACGCGCGCGCGTAGACGCCGAGAGGGATCACCCGGCCGCTCGCGCTCGTCAGCTCGGAGTGCACCGCGCGGTAGGGGCCCGCGATGATCGCGGTGATGTAGCTCGAGATGCGCGGGGTCGGCTCGAAGCGCCACACCGCGCCGCCCTCGACCGCCTCGGGCTCGGGGGTGGGGGAGTTGGAGACGACGACCCAGCCGGTCGGCGCGGTGACGGTGAAGGCGAAGGTCGCCTTCAGGTCGGGCTGCTCGAAGACCGGGAACACCCGGCGGCTGTCGGGCACCTCGAACTGCGAGTAGAGGTAGACCTCGCCGTCGACCGGGTCGACGAAGCGGTGGAGCCCCTCACCGGAGTTCGTGTACGCGAAGTCGGCGACGATGCGCAGCTCGTTCTCGGCGGCGAGCCCGTCGAGCGCGATGCGGGCGCCGTCGGCGGCGGCCACGTCGACCGGCTCGCCGTTGAGGGTGATCTCGTAGACCTCGCGCGTGATCGCGTCGAGGAAGGTCGAGGATCCCGCGGTCGCTGAGAACCGGATGGTCGCCTCGGTGCGGAACACCTCCGCCCCGCGGGTCAGGTCGAGCGCGATCTCGTAGCTCGACGTGGTGACGATCGCGGCGCGCTCGCGCGCCTCGTCGCGGGTGAGGTTCTCTCCGGGCACGGACTCTCCTGACTGGCTCGAGGCGCGCGGGGCGCCCGTGCCAGCCTAGGCGGGCCGACGGCTCCGGGTCAGGCTCCGACGGGCAGCGGCTCGCGCGATGTGCGGCGCGCGTCCTCGGCCGCGGCGACGGGGCCGCCGAGCGCCCGCTCGACGTCGCCGATCGCGGCGCGCAGCAGACGGATGAGGCGGTCCTCCGGGTCGGGCACGCACGCGAAGGCGATGCCGGCGACGGCGGTCGCGACCATCGACGGGGCGCCGTGCCGCACGAGGTCGCGGTGGCGCACGCGCATCCGCGCCTGCTGCTCGCGCGCCCAGGCGACCGAGTTCGGCGCCGCCGCGAGCGCCGTCTCGAGCAGGCCCTCGGGCAGCGCCTCGCGGTCGAGGTCGGCGAGCGCGGCCTCGACGCTCAGCAGGCCCGAGGCGAGCGCGTGCTGGCGTTCCATGCTCGCGACCGGCAGCGCCTCGGCGGCAGCGCGCGCCGCGACCAGCAGGGCGATGACGCGGTCGTCGCCGCGCAGCCCCACGACGCGCGGCACGTCGAGCACGAGCTCGCCGCGACGCCGGTCGGGCAGGGTGTCGTTGACGGCGCGCGCGAGCAGCGCGAGCGTCGGATCGGTGCACGGCGGGCGGTCGCTCCAGCGTTCGCCCGCGAGGTACGAGGCGAACTCCATGAAGCAGGCGCCCTGCCGGGCGGTGCGATGGCGGCCCGCCGCGAGCGTGGGGACCAGGCCGGGGATGTCGGTGCGGGAGGTCATATCGGCTCCTCGTGATCCCCTCCCATGTTCCTCCGCTCGGCGCCGGATTTCCAGGGGGGCGGGTGCCGGGAAGCTGGGCGTGCGCCGTAGACTCGCGCTCCGTGCGCATCCACATCGCCACCGACCACGCCGGGCTCGAGTTCAGCCGCGACCTGCAGAAGCATCTCCGCGACGCGGGGCACGAGGTCGTCGACCACGGCCCGTCGTCGTACGAGCCGCTCGACGACTATCCGAGCTTCTGCATCAACGCCGCCCGCGCGACGGTGCGCGACCAGCGTGCCGGGCTCGAGTGCCTCGGCATCGTGTTCGGCGGATCGGGCAACGGCGAGCAGATCGCCGCAAACAAGGTCGAGGGCGTGCGCGCCGCGCTGGTCTGGAGCATCGAGACGGCGAAGCTCGCGCGGCAGCACAACGATGCCAACGTCATCGCGGTGGGAGCCCGCCAGCACCCCTACGACGAGGTCGTGACGCTCATCGACGCCTTCCTCGCCGAGCCGTTCTCCTTCGAGGAGCGGCACGAGCGCCGCATCGCGCAGATCGCCGAGTACGAGACGACCGGGGCGATCGCCGGGCACGAGATCGACTGAGCCGGCCCGTCGCCGTCCGAGCCGCCGGCCCGGCGTCGAGAGTCGGCGGCCCGCGCTACCGTCCCGGCATGCGCACCGACGAGCTCTTCCTCGCCGCCGACGCGGCGCTCCGCTCGGTCGTCGACCGGCTGACGCCCGCCGACCTCGAGCATCCGGTGCCCGCCGACTGGTCGCGCACGACCGACGCGCCGACGGTGCGCGACATCCTCTGGGCCCACGCCTACGACGAGGCCTGGGTGCCCGACGTGCTCGCCGGCAAGTCGGTCGCCGACGGCGACCCGCACAAGCGCCGCGATCTGCTCGGCGACGACCCGATCGCGACCTACGACGCCCTGAACGACGCCGCCACCCGCGCGGTGCGCGAGAACTACGACCCCGACGCGACCCTGCACTTCCAGTACGGCGACTACCCGGCCTCGGAGGGCCTCGCCCACCTGGCGATGTACCGGGGCTTCCAGTCGTGGTCGATCGCGCACGTTCTCGGCATGCAGTACCACCTCCCCGCCGAGGTGATCGCGGGACTCGACGAGCACGTCATGCCGCACGCCGAGGAGTGGCGGCAGTGGGGCGTGTTCCCACCCGCGCTCCCGGTGCCCGAGGGCGCCGACCCGGAGACGCGCATCCTGCACGAGTCCGGCTACTGGCTCGACTGACCGCGCGCACGGCTCCGGCGCCGCACGGCGCCGGCGCCGCTCGGCCCGGCTGCCTAGGATCGCCCCGTGCCCGAAGGCCATTCCGTCCACCGGATCGCGCGGCAGTTCGCCGCCAACTTCCGCGGCGCTCCCGTCGCGGTCAGCTCCCCGCAGGGCCGGTTCGCCGCCGGAGCCGCTCGCTTGGACGGCCACGCGATCGTCGACGCCCGCGCCGTCGGCAAGCAGCTGTTCCTCGAGTTCGACCACGGCCTGTGGCTGCGGGTGCACCTGGGCATGTACGGCGCGTGGGACTTCTCCGGCGAGATCTCCGTCGACGACACCCTCGCCTCGGCGGGCGGCCGGATCGGGCAAAACGGCCAGAAGGGCACCGCGGTGACCGCCGACCGGGTGGCCCGCATCCGCGCCGAGATCGCCGCCGCCGGGCGCCGCTCGACCGCGGTCGTCGGCGAGAACGAGGACTCGGTCTCCTCGATCGGCGCCCCCCGCCGCGCGCGCCTGCGCATGGCGGAGGGCGAGAAGGCCGAGGAGGGTCCCGCCGACTTCCCGCCGGAGCCGGTCGGCCAGGTGAGGGTGCGGCTGCTGACCCCCACGGCGTGCGCCGACCTGCGCGGCCCGACCGCGTGCGAGGTGGCGACGCCCGAGGAGGTGCAGGCCGCGATCGACAGGCTCGGGCCGGACCCGCTCGTCGACGATCTCGACGCGGGCGAGGAGCGCTTCACGAGCGTCGTGCGCCGCAAGCCGACCCCGATCGCCCTGCTGCTCATGGATCAGTCGGTCGTCTCCGGCATCGGCAACGTCTACCGCGCCGAGCTGCTCTTCCGGGCCCGGCTGAACCCCCTGACACCCGGTCGCGACCTGCCGGAGGACGTCGTGCGCGGCCTCTGGCGCGATTGGGCGCACCTGCTGCGCATCGGCGTCGCGACAGGGCAGATGCTGACCCGCGACGACCTCGACGACGAGCAGCTCGCGGCGGCGCTCGCGAACCGCGACGACCGGCACTGGGTCTACCACCGCACCGGAGAGCCGTGCCGGGTCTGCGGCACCCCGATCGCGATGAGCGAGCTCGGCGGCCGCAAGCTCTACTGGTGCCCGACCGACCAGGCCTGAGCACTCGAGACCCCCGGCCGGCGGTCCTCCCGCTCACCGGTGGCTTCGCCACGGCTCGCGGTGGCGACGGCCGTGCGAGAGTGAAGCCGTGCGGCACACCCCCCACTACCTGCTGACGGATCCGGCCGAGGTGGCGCGCCTCGTGCGCGAGAACCCCTGGGTGATCTGGGTGTCGCCCGCCGAGGCCGGGCTCGTCGCCTCGCCCTACCCGACGCTCGTCGACGAGACCGCCGACGGGCTCGAGCTGCTGACCCACTTCGGCCGCCCCGACGAGGTCGGCCACGAGCTCGGCCGGCACGAGGTGATGGCGATCGTGCAGGGGCCGCACGGGTACATCTCGCCGAGCTGGTATCCCGACCCGACGGCGTTCGTGCCGACCTGGAACCACGTCACCGCCCACCTCTACGGAACCCCCGAGCTGCTCGAACCCGAGGAGAACCTCGCGGTGCTGGAGCGGCTCGTCGACGCGTTCGAGCGGCACGTGGAAGCGCCGCGCTCGCTGCGCCTCGACCCCGCCGACGCCGCCCGGCAGGCGAAGGGCACGATCGGGCTGCGGATGCGCGTCACCCGGTTCGAGGCGCGCGCGAAGCTGAGCCAGAACAAGACCCCCGAGACGCGCGCGGCGATCCTCGCGGCCCTGCGCGGCGGCGGCCCCTACGCCCAGCCCGCCCTCGCCGACGCGATGGAGCGTCTGGCCCCGATCACGCCCGAGATCGACCCGGAGGGCGACGCGTGAGCGCGATCCTGCTCCGCGGCGCCCGGCTCGTCGGGGGCGCCGACGCGCCCACCGATCTGCTCCTCGCCGAGGGGCGCGTGCGCGCCGTCGGCGTCTCGCGGCACGACCTGTTCGAGCTCGGGCGCGGGCCGGCGGGCGCGATCGAGACGGTCGACCTCGACGGGCGCTGGGTGCATCCCGGCCTCTGGGATCAGCACGTGCACCTCACCCAGTGGGCCCTCACCGGCGGCCGCCTCGACGTCTCGGCGGCGGCCTCGGCGGCGGAGGCCGCGGCCATCGTGCGCGAGCACGTGGCGACCGAGGCGCCCGCGCCGGGGGAGGTGCTCGTCGGCACCGGGTTCCGTGACGGGCTCTGGCCCGACGCCCCGAGCGCCGAGGGGCTCGACGTCGGCGACGTGCCGGTCTGTCTCATCAGCCACGACGTCCACTCGATCTGGAGCAACCGCGCCGCGACTCTGCTGCTCGGCCTCGGCGAGGACGGCTGGATGCTGCGCGAGCAGGCCGCCTTCGACCTCAACGTGCGCCTGGGCGCGCTGCCCGACGCGGCCCTCGACCGGGCGGTGCTCGCCGCCGCCCGCCGGGCCGCGGCCCGCGGCGTCGTCGGGGTCGTGGATCTCGAGCTCGAGGGCGCTCCCGCGGCGTGGGCGCGGCGCTTCGCCGCGGGGTTCCGCGGACTGCGGGTGCGGGCCGGGGTGTACCCGGCCGGGCTCGAGGCGGCGGTCGCGGCGGGGATCCGGTCGGGGGTCGCGGTCGAGGGCACCGACGGCCTGCTCGAGGGCGGGCCGTTCAAGCTCTTCACCGACGGCGCGCTCGGCACGCGCACCGCGTGGTGCGACGAGCCCTACCCCGGCCCCCTCGGCGCGCCCACCCGCGGGCATCTGGCGCATGAGCCGGCCGAGCTGCTCGCGGCCGCGCGGGAGGCGCTCGGCCACGGGCTCGTGCCGACGATCCACGCGATCGGCGACGCCGCCGTCGCCCTCGCGCTCGACGCCTTCGCCGCGCTCGGGCCGGCCCCCACCGGGGCGCGCTGGCGCATGGAGCACGCGCAGCTCGTGCGCGACGCCGACCTGCCGCGCTTCGCCGAACTCGGCGTGACCGCGGGTGTGCAGCCGCGCCACGCGATCGACGACCGCGACCTCGCCGACGAGTTCTGGGCCGACCGCACGGGGCGCATGTACCCGTTCCGCGCGCTGCTCGACGCGGGAGCCGAGCTCGCTCTCGGCTCCGACGCGCCGGTGGCCCCGCTCGACCCGTGGGCGGCGATCGCCGCCGCGGTCACGCGCACGGCCGACGGGCGGCCCTCGTGGCATCCCGAGCAGCAGATCACGACCGCTGAGGCGCTCGCCGCCTCCACCGACGGCCTGGCCGGGCTGCGCGAGGGCGGGCCCGCCGACCTCGTCGTGCTCGACGTGGACCCGCTGGCGATCCGCGTCGACGACCCGCCGGCCGCGGCCGTGGCGCTCGCCGCCGTGCCGGTGCACGCGACGATGGTCGCCGGCCGCTGGACGCACGGCCCGTACGGGGGCTGACCCCCGTGCCGACCGGGACGCCCGCCACCTGGGGCCCGCCGCACCGCGGCGGAAGGATCGAGGCATGACCGACACCGCGCCCGCCGCCGCATCCGCTCCCGCCGACCCGGCTCCGGTCGACCCGGCTCAGGCCGAGCCGGCCCGCGCCCTCGACGCCGCGCCGGCCCGTCGCCGCCCCGCGCTCTACTGGCGCCTCTGGGCGGGGGTGCCGCGCGAGTTGCTCGCGCTCATCCTCAGCTTCGTCGTCGCCTCGGTCGTGTTCACGGTCTCGATCAGCCTCGTCTCCTCGGCCGCCGGCTCGCTCGTCACGGTCGTGTTCGCAGCGCTGCTGCTGATCGCCGCGATGTACGTCGCGCGCGGGTCGGGCTTCGTCGAGCTGGCGCTGCAGCGGCTCGCGGGGCGCCCGGTGATCCCGGCGCCCGACTGGACCGCGCTCGCCGCCGACGGCGGCTCGGGCTTCGTCGGCTGGCTGCGCGGCCTGTTCGGCAACCGCCACGCCTGGCTGTACCTGCTGCACACCCTCGTGTTCTTCGTGGTGTCGCTCGTGACCTTCGTGGTCTCGATCGTCTGGGCCTCGATCGCGCTCGGCGGCGTCACGGCCTGGTTCTGGGAGCGATTCCTGCCCGACGGCGATCGCGACTTCTTCCTCTCGCAGTGGCTCGTCACGAACTGGTTCGGCGGCGGCGCGATCGACGGCCGCACCGGCGACCTCGTGCTGCAGAGCATCGTCGGGGTGATTTTCCTCGTCACCCTCCCGTTCGTGACGCGGGGACTCAGCTGGGTGAACTGGGGCGTCGACCGCGGCCTGCTGGGCGTCTCGCGCACGCGCCAGCTCGAGCAGCGGTTGAGCGACGTCTCCGCGAGCCGCACCGCCGCCGTCGCGGCGGAGGGCTCGGCGCTGCGGCGGCTCGAGCGCGACATCCACGACGGCCCCCAGCAGCGCCTCGTTCGCCTGCAGATGGACCTCGCGGCCGCCGACCGCGCGATCGAGAAGGATCCGGCGGCGGCCCGCGAGCTCGTCGCGCAGGCCCTGCAGCAGTCCCGCGACGCTCTCGAGGAGCTGCGCGCGCTGAGCCGGGGATTCGCCCCGCCGATCCTGCTCGACCGCGGCCTCGTGGCGGCGCTCGAGTCGCTCGCGGTGCGCAGCCCGCTGCCGACGACCGTGCGATCGAACCTCCCCGAGGGCTTCGAGGTGCCCCCCGAGCTGGCCCGCAACCTGTACTTCATCGCCGCGGAGGCGCTCACCAACGCGGCCAAGCACTCGGGTGCCGACGCCGCGACGGTGCTCGTCGAGCTGCGCCGCGTCGTCGACCCCGACGGCACCTGGATCGACCTGACCGTCTCCGACGACGGTCGCGGTGGTGCCGCACCGGTCGCGGGGCACGGCCTCGCCGGGCTGACGGAACGCGCCCACGGGCAGGGGGGCGAGCTCGAGGTCGAGAGCCCCGCCGGCGGCGGCACGCGGATCACGGCCCGGCTGCCGCTCACCCGCGAGGTCTGAGGCGGGCGCCCCGCGGCGCTCGCGGCCGGGCCGCGGCCTCGACCCCGCGCAGCTCGTTGTGCGCGACCGAGTCCGGGAGACGAACGTCGACTCGGAGCGTCATTCGGTCAACGAGGCGAGGATCTCGGGCGCGTGGTCGTACAGGAGGAAGTGACCTCCCGAGATGACATGCGCCGTCGCACGCGGGATTCGCGCGACGATCGCCCGGCCCGTCTCCGTGCGGACGTTCCTGTCAGCCGAGCCGTGCCACCAGTGGACGGGGACCGAAACGGCGTCCAGTCCGAATCCCCATGCGCGGGCGATGATCGCGACGTCTTCGGCTGGTCCGTCGGGTCCGCCCGCGAAACCGTCTCCGAGCGACTCCATCAGGAGCCGGGCGATCTCAGGATGCCGCTGCACGAACCGGGAATCCTCCGACCGCCCACGTGACAGCGCCGACACCATTCGCTCCGCGGCGTCGCGGGTGCGAGGGGCACTGAGACGGAAGAGACGGCCGAACAGGGCGGGGGTGGCCAGCGCCAGGAAGTTGTTGAATCGCGTCGTCGGCGCCACGAGATGGTCATCGCGTGTCCAGCGCTCGGCGTACGGAGGGCTCCCCGCTGCGATCACCGCTCTTGTCACGCGCCGAGGCATGCTCGCCGCGACCGCCAGAGCGAACGCACCTCCGGCAGAGTGGCCCAGCACGGCGAAGCGGGTGAGGGTGAGCGCGGACGAGAGTTCCTCGATGTCGGCGGCCCAGTCGCGCAGGGCGCGTCGCGGGGCGCGGGTCGAGGCGCCGAGCCCGGGTCGGTCGACGCTGATCAGCTTGGCGCCGATGCGTTGGGCCGCCTCGTCCAGCGCCGAACCTGCGCGGCCTGAGGTCGCGGACCCTGGGAAGAAGAGGCAGGGGAACCCGGCAGCGTCTCCGAACTCGTGCCAGGCGAGAACTCGCCCATCGTCGAGTCGTATCGTTCGCACGGAGTCCGGCTGAGGCGTCATATGTCCATCTCTCGATCGGCCCGCTGCCTGTCTCTCCATTCGGAGAGCAGCGCAGGAAGCCGGGCCGCGAGAAACTCGCCCAGCGACACCATCTCCTCGAGCTCGCGGCGCCGCTCGGGGCTCTGGTCCGCGGTCATGTCCAGCGCTTCCCGCACCAGGGCGGACATCTCGAGGAATCGGCTGGGATCGAATCCGCTCTCCGCGTCGATCCGGATCCGCACGCGGTCGACCCGCTGACCCACGGCACGCTCGCGGTCCAGCACTCCGATCGCGGCAAGATCCTTGACCGCGCCGGCCGCGGCGCTCCGGCTCGCTTCGAGCGCACGGGCGAGATCGTCGATGCTCTGCCACACGGGCGTGCAGACCAGCAGGTACCCAGCGACTCGGCCTGCCATCGGCGAAACCCGATAGCGAGCGACCCACACCTTGCTGATCCGATCGGCGAACCGGAGTTCCTGATCTGTCGGCACCTGAGCAAGCTAACACAAATGACAGCTTTGTCTGTCATTCAGCTCATCATGAACACGATGGAGCAGCCGGGCGCGACGACGCCGCGCCCTAGGCTGGCGGCATGACCGCCCTGCGCGTCCTGGTGGCCGACGACTCCGTGCTGCTGCGCGAGGGGCTGGCGCGGGTGCTCACCGAGGCCGGCCACGACGTCGTGGCGCAGGTCGGGAGCGCCGACGAGCTGTTCGCGACGCTCGCCGAGGCCGATCCGCAGCTCGTCGTGCTCGACGTGCGGATGCCCCCCGACTTCCGCGACGAGGGCGTGCGGGCGGCGCTGCGGCTGCGATCCGAGCGGCCGGAGATCGGCATCCTGCTGCTGTCGCAGTACGTCGAGGTCGCCTACGCGCAGGAGCTGCTGGGCTCCGGCGCGGGCGGCGTGGGGTATCTGCTCAAAGACCGGGTGGCGAGTCTCGACGAGCTCGTCGACGCGGTCGACCGCATCGCCGACGGTGGCGCGGTGCTCGACCCGGAGGTGATCGCTCAGCTCATCGGGCGCCGCCGCGATCCGCTCGCGAGTCTGACGCCGCGCGAGCGGGAGGTGCTGCAGTACATGGCCGAGGGCCGCAGCAACACCGCGATCGCGCGCGCCATGTTCATCGGCGTAGGCGCGGTGGAGAAGAACGTCACCGCGATCTTCGGCAAGCTCGGCCTCGAGGAGACCGGCGCGGATCACCGCCGCGTGCTGGCCGTGCTGGCCTGGCTGCAGCGCTGAGCGCTCAGCGGGTCAGGACGCGTTCGCCCAGCTCTGGAACTCGGGGCGGTCCTCCTGGACGTTGTTGGTCCAGGCGCTGCCGTTCCACCAGCGCAGCTGGGGGATTCCGAGCGGGTCGCGGTACCAGCCGGCGGGCGCGGTGGGCTGGGTGGGCGTGATCAGGGTCATCACGGAACTCCGGGGGGAGAGGCGTGCCGGGGGGCACGTGGCGGGTAGTGGCCGCTGCGGGTCGGGTATCGGCCATGAGAATGATAGGCACCCCGACGGGGGCCGCACCACACACGATCCCCAGCGAAAACGCTCAAGATCCGATCAAGGACGGCTTGATCCCGTACCCTCCGGCAGGATCTCGGCGATGAGCGCTTCCACGCGCGCGCGGATGTCGTCGCGGATGGGCCGCACCTCCTCGATCGGGCGGCCCGCGGGATCCGTGAGCTCCCAGTCCTCGTAGCGCTTGCCGGGGAACACCGGGCAGGTGTCGCCGCAGCCCATCGTGATGACGACGTCGCTCTCGCGCACCGCCTCGGTGCGCAGGATCTCGGGGGTGTGGCCCGCGATGTCGACGCCCACCTCGGCCATCGCCTGCACCGCCATCGGGTTGAGCCGATCGGCGGGCTCGCTCCCGGCGGAGAGCACCCGCACGCGGTCGCCGGCGAGTTCGCGCAGCCAGCCGGCCGCCATCTGCGAGCGTCCGGCGTTGTGCACGCAGACGAACAGCACGGTCGGCGTGGTGGGCGCGTCGGGGGCGGCGCCGTGGGGCGCGCCGCTCGGTTCGGCCGCGGAAGGGGGAGTCGACATCGCGGGCATCCTTTCAGGGTTCGGTGAACGGCCGGTGACGCATCACCGCGCCGATCGGGCGGAGCTCAGCAGCAGGCGGTGACGCAGCAGCCGGTGCGGTGCTCGGCGCAGTCGGCGGGGCAGGCGACGGGGTCGCAGCAGTCGTGCATGGGTCCTCCTCGGGGTCGGCGCACAGCGGGTGCCGTGCGCTCGGTGCATCGACGGGTGTCGATGGATGCATCGTCGCTTAAACATCGACAGACGTCAATATTCATGGCAATCTATGTCTCATGAGCGCCGCCACCCTCTCGCCCCCGCCCTCTCGCGGGCTTCTGCCGCTGCGCGACGTCACCGCCGCCGAGGTCGCCGCCTGCTGCGCCCCGCTCGTGCGGGAGCCGATCGCGGCCGACGACGCGGAGTCGCTCGCCCGCGTGCTCAAGGCGCTCGCCGATCCGGCCCGGCTGCGCCTGGTGTCGATGGTCGCCGCCCACGAGGGCGGTGAGGCGTGCGTGTGCGACCTCACGGAACCGCTCGGGCTCAGCCAGCCGACCGTCTCGCACCACCTCAAGGTGCTCGTCGAGGCCGGGTTCCTGACGCGCAGCAAGCGCGGCACCTGGGCGTACTACCGCATCGTGCCCGGCTCCCTCGAGGGCGTCGCCGGCCTGCTCGCGGGCGTGTGAGCGCGAGCGACGCGGCGATGGCCGAACCCCGCCGAGACCTCGCCGGCCGCGTGCGCGCCGCGCTCGCCGAACTCCTCGGCACGGGCCTGCTGGTCGCGACCGTCATCGGGTCGGGCATCGCGGCGTCGCGGATGTCGCCGACGGACGTCGGGCTCCAGCTGCTCGAGAACGCTCTCGTCACCGCGCTCGCCCTGTTCGTGCTGATCGCCGTCTTCGCGCCGATCAGCGGGGCCTACTTCAATCCGGTCGTGCTCGCCGCGGACGCGGTTCTCACCCCCGCCCGCCGCCGCGACGTGCCGCTGTTCGTCGTCGCGCAGCTCGTCGGGGGTGCGCTCGGCGCCGTGCTCGCGAACCTCATGTTCGGGCTGCCCGCGGTCTCGATCGCGACGACCGATCGCGTGAGCGCCGACACGGTGCTCGGCGAGGTGGTGGCGACCGCCGGCCTCGTGCTCGTGATCCTGCTGCTCGCCCGCACCGGGCGATCGGCGCTCATCGCCCCCGCGGTGGCGGCGTGGATCGGCGCGGCCTACTTCTTCACCAGCAGCACGTCGTTCGCGAACCCCGCGGTCGCGCTCGCGCGGATGCTCAGCGACACCTTCGCGGGCATCTCGCCGCTGTCGGCGCTCGCCTTCGTCGCGGCGCAACTCGTCGGGGGAGCGCTCGGGCTCGCGCTGGCCGTCCTCCTCACCCCGCGGCGGTCGCCCGGTTCTGCGGCGTGATCCCGAGCTCGTCGAGGAGCGCGAGCACGCGGCGCTCGATCTCGTCGCGCACCGGTCGCACCGCCGCGACGTCTTTGCCGGCGGGGTCGTCGAGCACCCACTCCTCGTAGCGCTTGCCGGGGAAGACGGGGCACGCATCGCCGCAGCCCATGGTGATCACGACATCGGCGGCGCGCACGACCTCGTCGGTCCACGGCTTCGGGTACTCGTTGGAGATGTCGATGCCGCGTTCCTTCATCGCGGCGACGGCGGCCGGGTTGACGAGGTCGCCGGGCTCGGAGCCCCCCGACCAGGCGACTCCCTGCTCGCCCGCGTAGTGCTCGAAGAAGCCCAGGGCCATCTGCGAGCGGCCCGCATTGTGCACGCACAGGAAGAGCACCGTCGGCTTGCCGTCGAGGTGCTTGCCCTCCACGCGTGCGAGCGCGCGCAGCCGCTGGCGGGCGAAGCGCTCGGCGAGCAGAGGGAGGAAGTTGATGACGGTGGCGCGGCCGGCGAACTGGTCGTAGGAGGTGATCAGGAACCTCTCGATCGTCTCGGCGCCGAAGACGCCCTCGAACTCGCGCGCGAGGCGCGTCGCAGCCGACCTGAGGACGACCTGCGCGTCGAGGGTGAGGGTGGGGGTCTGCTCGAACATCGTGCTGCCTTTCATGCCGCGTGAACGTGAGGGGTGAGGCCGGATACGCGCCGGGAGAGTTCGTCGAACGCGGCCTCGAAGGCCTCCCGTGATCCGTCGCGCACCGGGTCGGGGATCGACCAGTGCACCGTCGCGCGCTCGCCGAGCTCCTCGCGCGCGCTGTCGCACACGGTGACGATCAGGTCTCCCGGCACGGCGACCTCCGCGATCGAGCGGGGCGTCGCGTCGGCGAGGTCGAGTCCGTGCCGGCGGGCGGTGCGCACCGCCTCGGGTTCGACACGGTCCGCGGGGTGCGTACCGCCCGAGATTCCGGCGACACCCGTGACGTGCTCGCGCCAGAGCGCTTCGGCGATCTGCGATCGGGCCGAGTTGCCGGTGCAGACGAACAGCACCCGAGTGATGTCGTGGTGTTCCGTTGCGGTCGCGACGGTGGGGCGCCGCAGGGCGATGTAGACGCGCCGGCCGTCCGCCTCGGAGCGGCGCCGATTCACGATCCCCGCCGCCTCGAGCACGCCGAGATGGTGGGCGAGGAGGTTCGAGGCGACCGGGATGCGCCGCCGGATCTCGCCCGGGGTCAGATCGCCGCCCGCCAGCAGGTCGACGACCTGCAGGCGCAGCTCGTCCGCGAGCGCCGCGTGCGCGGCTGCGCGCTGCGCGAGGGGCATTGACTCAATCAACATTGAGGCAATAGTGGTTGAGGCAAAGAGCGCTGTCAACCCCGCCGCGCCGTACACGCGAACGGCGCCCGACCCGACGCGCAACCGCACGTCGAGCCGGGCGCCGCCCGGATCCGCGTCTCTTAGGAGAGCGGGGTGATGTTCTCGGCCTGGAGGCCCTTCGGGCCGCGGGCGACCTCGAACTCGACCTTCTGGCCCTCGTCGAGGTTCTTGTAGCCCGAGCCGGCGATCGCACTGAAGTGCGCGAAGAGGTCTTCGCTGCCGTCGTCGGGGCTGATGAAGCCGTAGCCCTTTTCGGAGTTGAACCACTTGACGGTTCCGGTTGCCATGCTGCTGTCCTTCGTGTTGCGGCGTTGCTGCCTAGGTGAGGTGTGAAGTCGTCGGTGAAGATGCGGTGGTCGGCGCGCCGTGCGGCGCGGCTCAGGAGCGTCCCGTGGGGGCGCGGCGAGCGGTGATGCGGGGAGTGGGACTCCGATCGATCGGGGGCTTCGGCCGTGAAAGCCAAAGGCGAACCGCGATCAGCTGATCCAACTCTACGGGGTCGCGCCCGTCGGCAAGGTGACGATTCGGTCGCGGCGTGGTGCGCGACCGCCTCACGGCGCCTGGTGCGTCCCCGGCGGGCCGGCTCCCCGCTCCGACTCGTCGCGCGTCAGGCGCTGCGGTAGCTCGCCATCAGCGGGCAGGTGAAGGGGTCGCGCGCCGCGAGCCCGACCTCGTGCAGGTAGCGCACGACGGCCGCATGCGCGCGGTGCAGCGGCATCTCGGTGTAGGGCACCTCGAGGGTGCGGCAGTGCTCGCGCACGATCTCGCGGGCCTTCGCGAGGTGCGGCCGCGCCATGCTCGGGAACAGGTGGTGCTCGACCTGGTAGTTGAGCCCGCCGAGCAGCGCGCTGGCCCAGAAGCCGCCGCTGATGTTGCGCGAGGTGCGCACCTGCTTGGTGAAGAAGTCGAGGCGCGCCTCCTTCGGCACGATCGGCATGCCGGTGTGGTTCACCGCAAACGCGGTGCCCATGTAGACCCCGAACACGGCGAGCTGCACGCCGACGAAGGCGAAGGCCATGCCGAGCGGCAGCAGCCAGAACACGGCGCCGAACAGCACAGCGAAGCGGATCACGAACAGCGTGATCTCGAACGCGCGCCCGTCGACCTTGCGCCGCTCGAGCAGCGAGCGGATCGACAGCCAGTGCAGGTTGAGGCCTTCGAGCAGCAGCAGCGGGTAGAACAGCCAGCCCTGCCGGCGGGTGATCATCGCCAGCAGGCCCTTCTGCGTCGCCGCCGACTCCGGCGTGAAGGCGACCACGTCGACCTCGATGTCGGGGTCGCGACCCACCTGGTTGGGGTTGGCGTGGTGGCGGGTGTGCTTCGTCATCCACCACTGGTAGCTCATGCCGACGCCGAGCACGCCGACGAGCCGGCCGAGCCGGTCGTTGGCGGGGCCGGAGTCGAGCACCTGGCGGTGGGCGGCCTCGTGGGAGAGGAACGCGGCCTGGGTGAAGATGATGCCGAGCGCGGCGGCGATGAGCAGCTGGAACCAGCTGTCGCCGAGCAGGATGAACCCGGTCACCGCGCCGCCGAAGGCGAGCAGCAGGCCGGCGCCGAGCAGCACGTAGAACCAGCGCGCACGGCGCAGCAGACCGGTCTCGCGGATCACGCGGCTGACCGCGGTGAACGAGCGGGCCGGATCGACGCGCGGCCCGGTTCGGGGTGTGGTGGTGCGGATCCGCCCGGCGTCGGGCGAGGAGATGGAGGAGATGGGAGCATCCGATCGATCGGGGCTTCGGCCATGAACGCCAAAGGCAAACCGCGATCAGCTGGGGCTGACACTACGGGGCGGAGATGGCGCGGGCCTGTGAATCGCCGGTCCGCTTTGTGTGGTCACCGGGACAGCCTGGATGAAAAGCGCGTCGAGACACCACGCCATCCGGTGAGAACGTCGTCGAGACAGAATTCCCTGACCTTTCGCGTCAGCCGTTTGGTTGTCAATGCCGCGCCAGTCGGCAAATGGGGCTGGGGCGGGTCGCCGCTCTGTAGAGTGGCGGGTCTACACCGCGGCGAATCTGGAGGCATCCATGAACCGAGGGATGATCGCGCTCGCTCTCGTCGCTCTGCTGCTACTCGCCGGGTGCGGTGGTACGAAAGTAGATGCCGCACCCGATGCGACTGCCGGGGTGAAACCAGCGACTACCTCCAGTCCCGAGCCGTTGCCCGCGGTCGAGGACTTGACCATCCCCGTCGGCCTTGACAATGACACCGTTGGGGCACTCGTTCTCTCCCGGCTCAACGCCTGGATGCGCTCTGGTCTCACCGACGACAACGTGAATCGCTGGACTTGGCATACCGGCTCGAACGAGGACTTCATCTACGCGATCGTCGAGCAGTACTCACCGATCTACGAGGCTGCACTGTTTACGCCCGACGTCGAGATGCTCGCGGACCTACGGCTGCGCCAGGCGCTCTACTTGGAGGCCGCTTTCAACTCCGCCAACCCCGATTACGACCCGGAACGATATGACGCGAACCTCGTCTTCGACCATGTGACCTACCTGAAGGGTTGGGGCACCGAGGAGCGCACGCTTGAGGTGTTCTACCGCCTAGTAGGCAATTCGGACCAGAACAGAGTTGGCGAGAAATTCTCGCCAACTCTTGCCGAGTACGAAGGCAAGCTCGCGAGTCACATTGTCTTTCTGGTCGACGCGGGGGACGGCACGGAAAAGATCGAGAAGATCAGCGGAGGCAAGCCGTTCCCGGGGCAATAGGGAGCCTTAGCCCGATCCGGTTCTGGCCAAGGCGCGCGAACGGCTCGCGCCGCCTCGACTGGACACGGCCGATGGGCGTCGGGGGAGTGCGCCAGTACTACCTCGTCCCGGCAGCCCGCCGTCTGAAGATCGTCCAGCACATGCGCATGCACGACCTCCGGCACACCTACGCGAGGCTCATGCTCGCCGCGGGGCTCAAGCCCTACGAGGTCAGCCGTTGGATGGGCCACGCGAACGTCAGCACGACTGACGGCATCTACGGGCGCCTGTACCCGAGCGACTACACGGACCAGATCGCCCGGTTTGAGGCGTTCGTCGCGGAGGCGTAGGAGTGGGGTACGGCACGCCCCGGACGGACGATATTCGGTCTTCTCCGGCTCTGCAATACTTTCGGCCATGCTGCCAGCGTTGGATCAGGCGACTGGCGCACTCCCGGTTGGCCGGTTCCCGGCCGATCTCGCGGAGGTGCGCGCGGCCTACGTGGACTCTCCGGACTTCGCCGCGTCCACGACCCGTCAAGAAATCTGGACGCACTTCGAGTCCGCCACCGCTGAGCTTCGACGAATCGTGCCGGTGGCCTACGTCTGGATCGCGGGCAGCTTCTTGACAAGCAAGGCTGACCCCGACGACATCGACCTCGTGTACTGGTGCGAGGACCGTCACATCGACAATGTGTCGGACGTCCGCGATAAGCAGATCCTCGAACTGTTCGCGAAGAACAAAGTTCGCACGCAGACCGGACTTCGGGTCGACACTAGATATGGTCGGTGGCATGTCCACCCGGACGCCGATCGGGTGATGACCGCACAGCACCTGTCGTACAGCCAGACGAGGGGGTACTGGGATGACTTCTGGCTCCGCATGCGTTCTGGTGCCAAGACTGATCCCCGCGTGCGCGAAGATGCTCTTCCGCGACGGGGCTACCTCGAGGTGATTCTGGATGGCGTCTATGTCGTTTGACTGGAACGCCTACCGCGCTGCCCTGCCCGATGACGTCGAGGCGGTCGAGTGGGAGGACGCCGAAGACTTAGGACGTCTCAGCGTGAGTGCTTTCCTCTCGGAGCAGTCGCCTGTCAGGCGCGAGGCATCGAGCGGCTTCGTGAAGCTCACGGGCGCAGGAGTCAGCGGTCACACGGCACCCGTCGAGCAGGTCGCCAACGTCATGCGGAACTTCCAGCGTCTCGTACTCGCCAGCGGGTTGTCGCTGAGCGGGTTCAAGACGCTTCGCGGTCGGCTGCCGAGTGACGTTGTGTCCAAGACGCTGCTTCACCTCGACGGCTCTGCGCTGGCAGGGAGTCTTGTCCTGACCGTCATTCCGGCGACCCCGCCCGAGCAGGAAATCATGCCGGACGGGCAGGCAGAGTTCTTCCGCGACGATGACAAGCAGTTGGTGGACCAAGCAGTGGAAAAGTCGGTCTCGCTCCTGAATATGGCGAAGGAGATCGGCCCCGACGCTGACGATTCTGAGTTCTTGGCCGAGGTACTCGATGCCGGTCCTCGTGTCGCCTCGACTCTGCGCGACCTCGCAGACACACTCGTGCAGGGTGACTTCGATACCGAACTCGCTTGGAATGAGCCAGGTCAGCGTCGCCTTGTTTCACGGCTGACCGTCCCGCAACTGGCCCACCTGAGCACGCTCGTCGCTTCCCGCGAACTTGCGAAGGAGCCGACGGTGCTCACGGGGATCATCCGCACAGTCAGCGACATCGCGCCGCTACGAGTGGAGATCGCGGACGGCCAGATCGAAACCATCCAGGCCGACGACATTCCCCACGGCGTGATCGCGGAGCTTCGCGTCGGTATGACGGTTCGCATCGCGGCTTCTGTCACCGAGGATGTTTCTGCCGGTGGTGACGTCAAGACCCGATACACCGCCTCTGCGATCGAAGTACTAAGTGAACCCGAGGACGCGACGTCCTAGCGTTCTCTCGTGAGTAGGTCGCGAGCGGTCAAGCCCGGAGTCGAGATTTCGGCGTGGTCTGATCAGAAGTGGGTCCGCGGTATTTCGCACATCGGTGCCATGACCGAAGTCGCGACGGCGTGGGACACAGCAGTGCATGTGTGGGTGGACCTCGCGCTCAGCAATGATCGCTACTTCATCGATGCGACCCTGCGGATGAACGCCAGCCCGCCGCTCGAAGAGATGGCCCTGCGCCTCGGGGATGCGATCCACTGCTTTCGCAGCGCGCTTGACTCGCTCGCGTGGTCGCTGTGCAACCTCGACGGAGCCGTGCCCGCAGAGCCGACAAAGGTCTACTTCCCGTGCGCTCCGACCGAGGGGAAGTGGAAGAACGCGGCCAAGGCGCTCGAATCCATGCCCGCGGAGTTCTTGGAGCGCATCCATCAGATGCAGCCCTTCAACACCGGGCCGGGTAGTCCGCTTCAGTTGCTCGTGGACTTGAGCAACCAGGACAAGCACCGCGGCATGATCACGGGCCGCGCGAACCCATCGGCGCTACAGATCGGCGTGCACACCGGAGGCGCGACGGGGACTCGCAACGGCATCACGAACGGGATGCGAATCGACTTCTTGAATCCCGAGATGACATTGGCCGACGGAATCCCGTTCGCCCGCATTGAGACGAGCGTCCCCGTCGATCTCACCCATGAGCGCGAGCCGGTCGGGCTGGAGTATTTCGTCAGCGTCGGCGACCAGGAGTACCCGCTGGGCGACGTTCAGATGGGGCTAATCCAGTTGCAGCAAGTGATGATCTTCGTCCGTGAGGGACACTCCCCACCTTCGCCGCAGCCCCCGGCGTGAGCGCGCCGTGGAGGCCGATTTGGAGGGGCGGACGGGAATCGAACCCGCGTAATTAGTTTGGAAGACTAAGGCTCTACCATTGAGCTACCGCCCCGTGCCGACCGGATTTGGCCGGGATTTCTGTTTTCGGTTGTGGCGGCGAGGGCCGAAGTCCTCAGCGTTCTCGGGGCAGCGTAGCCGCCTGGTGGCTCAGCCCGTCCAGTTTGGAAGACTGAGGCTCTACCATTGAGCTACCGCCCCGCGCGCCGCGGGATCCCCGCAGGCGCCTCGCGAGTCTAGCCGAGTGGGTGCGCCTCCCTCGCCGCAGTGACGCCGTCTCGGCGTCAACCTTCAACGGGTCTGTGCGCGTCGAGAGAACATGACGAAGCTCTCCCGCTCGCTCGCCGCGACCGCCGCATCCGCCGCCGTCGCCGCCGGCCTCCTCCTCGGAGTGGCCGCGCCCGCCTCCGCCACCCCCGACGCGTCCACGACCGCCGACCACCGCGCGTCGGCGGGCATCGTGAAGCCGCCGATCGTGTTCCCGAGCTGCAAGTCGATGGTCCCCGCCGCCACGGTGCGGCTCTGGGGCGTCGCGCCCACCCTCAGCGACCGGTACGGCTCGACCGCCGCCGACCTCATCGCGGTGATCACGGCCCGGCCCAGCGCGACCTGCACCTGGAAGAAGGGCACCTTCGGCGCGACCGCCTACGGCACCATCAGCGAGGTCGCCATCAGCCCCGCCGACTTCGCGTACCTGCGCGACTGGTACCGCGCCCACGGCTACGTCGAGTCGGCCCACAACCCGGCGACGCAGCCGGGCACCGCGGCCGACCTGATCTTCAACTCCACCTCCCCGAAGGGACGTGGCGGCGAGATGGTCTTCCTGTCGCCGGACGGATGGTGGGTCACCGCTTCCCAGGTGGACGCCGGCTCGGTGAGCACCGGGATCCTCGGATCGTTCACCTACGACGCCGTCGACGTCTTCCTCGACCTCAACCCGACGCGGGTCTGAGCGCCGGTCACGACGGGTGCGACTGGTCCATCCACCACTCGGTGAACGAGGCCGCGCGGCCGTCGTCGGCGAGGCGCACCACCCAGAGATTGCTGTAGGTCGTGCCGTTCGTGTAGCGGGTCACGCCCTGGATGAACGCGAGGTCGCCATCGACGGCGAGCACGTCGCCCTCGAACCGCCAGCTGCCCGGCTCGTCGCGGCGACCGAGCCAGGACTCCACGAGGGCGTCGTGGCCGACGACCGGCTCGGTCCACGGCTCGAAGCGCATCTCGCCCTCGGGTGCGAAGACCGCCCGGACGTCGTCGGGCTCGTTCGAAGCCCAGGCCCGCAGGTAGGCGTCGAGCCAGGCGCGCGCCTGCTCGCGCGTGGTCACCGCGACGCCCGCGCTCAGCTCGCGGCAGCGAGCTCGGCCGGCTCGGCGTCGATGCGGACGGCGACGCACACGTGCGCCTCCTCCCACGCCATCGCGAAGAAGGCGTTCGACTCGATCGGGCCGGTCTCGCCGCACTCGAGGCAGCGGGGCTCGTACACGGTGTGCTCGAGGATCTCGATGTCGGCCATGCCCCCCATGGTGCGCCCGGCCCCCGACATCGCTGCCGTGCCACGCCGCGCATCCCACCGGCTAGACTCTTCCGGGCCCGTCGGCCGCCGCGGGGCGTAGCTCAGCTTGGCTAGAGCACCCGCTTTGGGAGCGGGAGGTCGCAGGTTCGAATCCTGTCGCCCCGACCCGTTCCCTCAGGCCGTGGCCCCACCGACTCGCGATCGCGAAGGATCGCGCGACATCCACCGATCACGGTCCCGACATCACGGTCCAGAAACCAGGAGCAGACCCCGCATGGTCACCCAGACCCTCGAGCGCCTCAGCCCCACCCGCGTGAAGCTGAACATCACGGTCACGCCGGACGAGCTGAAGCCCAGCATCGACCACGCCTACAAGCACATCGCCGAGCAGGTGAGCATCCCCGGGTTCCGCAAGGGCAAGGTGCCGCCGCCGATCATCGACCAGCGCGTCGGCCGCGCCGAGGTGCTCAACCACGCCGTGAGCGAGGGTCTCGACCGCTACTACCGCGAGGCCGCCGAGAACGAGAAGGTCAAGCCGCTCGGTCGCCCGAGCGCCGACATCACCCAGTGGCCGAGCGAGAAGGACTTCTCCGGTGACCTGCTCGTCACCGTCGAGGTGGATGTGCGCCCCGAGTTCGCGCTGCCGAAGTACGACGGCCTCACCGTCGAGGTCGACGCGACCGACGTCTCGGCGGATGACGTGGAGAACGAGCTCGACAACCTCCGCACCCGCTTCGGCACCCTCGTCACCGTCGACCGCCCCGCCGCGAAGGGCGACTTCGTCACCCTCGACCTCGTCGCCACGATCGGCGACCGCGAGGTCGACACCGCCGCGGGCGTCAGTTACGAGCTCGGCTCGGGCGAGCTGATCGACGGCATCGACGAGGCCGTCGAGACCCTCACCGCGGGCGAGTCGACCACCTTCGAGTCGGAGCTGGTCGGCGGCGACAACGCCGGCGAGAAGGCGCAGATCTCGGTCACCGTGCAGAGCGTCAAGGAGCGCGAGCTGCCGGAGGCCGACGACGAGTTCGCGCAGATCGCGAGCCAGTTCGACACCATCGGCGAGCTGCGCAGCGACATCCGCGAGCAGCTCGCCAAGAGCAAGGAGATGGGCCAGGGCGCCGCCGCGCGCGACAAGCTCGTCGAGGTGCTGCTCGAGAAGGTCGACATCCCTGTTCCCGAGGGCCTCATCGAGGACGAGGTGCACCGCCACCTCGAGAACGAGAACCGTCTCGACGACGACGCCCACCGCAAGGAGGTCGCCGAGTCGAGCGAGAAGTCGTTCCGCACCCAGCTGCTGCTCGACGCGATCGTCGAGGCCGAGGAGGTCAAGGTCAGCCAGGACGAGCTGACCCGCTACCTCGTGCAGGCGGCCGCCCAGTACCAGATGGAGCCGGGCGAGTTCATCAAGGTGCTCAGCGAGAACGGCCAGCTGCCGGCGATGGTCGGCGAGGTCGCGCGCGGCAAGGCGCTCGCCGTCGCGCTCGGCAAGGTGAAGGTCGTCGACAGCAAGAAGAAGCCGGTCGACGTCTCCGCCTTCACCGCCGCGGTGCTCGGCGACGGCGAGGAGGGCGGCGAGGATCTGCTCGCGGCGTCCGCGGCCGGTGCGGCCGGCGAAGAGCACGACCACGATCACGACCATGAGGGGCACGCGCACTGACGCGCAACTGTTCGTCGGTCTGAGACCGCACGAAGGCCCGGCCGGGTTTGGCCGGGCCTTCGGCGTTTCTGGCGCGTGCGTGCGCGTCCGGTGCGGCCGCGCGGTTCGCACGGGACCTCCGACCCTGTCGAAATATACCCCCAGGGGTATTTTCGAGGGAAGGAAAGGACGTGATCCCCATGGTCACCACCGTCAGCACCACCCCGTCCCCGGCTCCCGACGCCCCCGTCGGTGGGCCTCCGCGCCGCTCGCGCGGACCGATCCTCGTCGCGATCATCGCGATCGGTCTGGTCGCCGTGCTCATCGCGGTGGGGGCCACCGTGCTGGCGATCGATTCGGGCGCCGGAGGGAACGGGACCGAGGGCGGGACGACCACGTCGACCACCGCCGACGACACCACCGCCGACACGAGCGGCACGATCGACGACGAGGCGGCGGCGTCCGACAACGTCGCGGCGACGACCGAGTCCCGCCTCCGCTATCTGATCGAGGAGGAGAAGCTGGCACACGACGTCTACGTCACGCTCGGCGACCTCTGGGGCACGCGGATCTTCGACAACATCGCGCGCAGCGAGACGCAGCACCAGAACGAGGTCGCGACCGTCATGACGGCGCTCGGCGTCGCGGATCCCCGCATCGACCAGGTGGGAGTGTTCGCCGACCCCTCGCTCCAGGCGCTCTACGACCGGCTGGTCGCGCAGGGAAGCACCTCGCTCCAGGACGCCTACGAGGTGGGCGTCGCGATCGAGGAGCTCGACATCGCCGACCTCAACGCCGACCTCGCCGTGGAGGACGACCCCGCCGTGATCGCCGTCATGCAGAACCTGCTGAACGGGTCGACGAATCACCTCGCGGCCTTCCAGCGGCAGCTGTAGGGGGTCGTGCGGCACTCGAAAGCGCTGATCAGGTGCGGTTTCGAATGTCGGGGGTGGGTGATCCACTGGGGGTATGGAAGCCCCCGAGCAGGTCGCCGTCGAGGGGCTCATCGACGCCCTCGTGGCGACCGATCGGGCGATCGCCGAGCTGACCGCCGTGCGGGCGGCGACGCTCGACCTGCTGCGCCGAACCGCGCGCGACGAGATGGCGCTGCGCTCGCTGCGGGCCGAGATCGGCTGCGCCACCCGCGCCCCCGAGCGCTCGGTCGATCGCGAGCTCGACGAGGCCTTCGCGCTCGCCGAGCGGCTGCCCGCGACCCGCGAGGCGCTCGCCGAGGGGCGCATCACGGTGCGGCACGCGCGCGTGCTCGTGCGGGAGGCGATCGGCCTCGCCGACGCGCTGCGGCCGGAGTGGGAGCGGCGGGCGCTGCGCGAGACCCACCGCTCCACGGGCGACTTCGCGCGCACCGTGCGGCGGCTGCGCGACCGGCTCGCGCCCGAGTCCGCGATCGAGCGGCACCGCGCGGCGCGTGAGCGGGCCGACGTGGTGCTCGAGTCCGACCGCGACGGCATGGCGTGCCTCGTCGCGACGCTGCCCGCGCCCGAGGCGGTCGCCGTGCACGCCCGCGTCGACGACGCCGCCCGCGACCGGGTGCGCGCCGAGCCGGGGCTGCCGATCGGGGTGGCGCGCGCCGAGGTGTTCGCCGACCTGCTGCTGGACCGCCGGCCCGCCGGGTCGCGGCTCGGCCAGGTGCGCGCGACGGTCGTCGTGACGGTTCCGGCGCTCACCCTGCTGGGCCGCGGCGACGAGCCCGCCGAGCTGGTCGGGCACGGCCCGATCGACCCGGCGACCGCCGCGGAGCTCGCGGCCGACGCCCCCGAACTGCGACGGCTGCTCACCGACCCGCACAGCGGCGCGCCGCTCGCGCTCGGCCGCGAGCGCTACCGGCCCTCCTCCGACCTGCGGCTCTGGCTGCGCCTGCGCGACGCGCGCTGCCGCTTCGCCGGCTGCGGCCGGCGCGCCGAGGCCTCCGATGTGGATCACGTGCGCGACTGGGCGCGGGGCGGCACCACCGACGCCGCCAACCTGCTGACCCTGTGCCGGGGCCATCACCGGCTCAAGCACACCTCCAGCTGGTCGGCCTCGCCGCCGAGCCGTGGCGGGCGCGTCGTGGAGTGGGTGTCGCCGCTCGGGCGCCGCTACCGCTCGGTGTCGTCGGGCTCCGACCCGGATCCGCCCTGAGGCACCGTCTCGAGGGTCGCGTCGACATCGCCCTCCGCCTCCGCCTCGTCGCCGACGAGCGCCTCCGCGTAGCCGCGCAGCGAGCGCTGGTAGCTCGGCAGGTGCGGGGCGAGCGCGAGCAGGGTCGCGCGCAGGGCCTCCGCCTCCCGGCCGAGGTCGTGCAGGGTCAACGCGCGGAAGGCCTCGAGCGCGTCGCCGTAGCCGTCGATCTCGGTGTCGCGCGCGGTTGCGGCGGCGCCGCCGGATCCGATCGGCCGGGTCGCCTCGAGCCGCTCGACGGCGACGCGGTCGGCCTCCGCGTCGAGCAGCGTGAGCGACTCCTCGGCGCGCCCGAGATTGCGCAGGGTGCTGCCGTACTGGATCACGAGCTGCGTGCGCTCGACCCCGCTCAGCCCGCCCTCCGCATCGTCGCGCTCGAGGGCGCGCGCGTAGAACTCCGCCGCGCCGGACTCGTCGCCCGTCGAGTCCCGCGCACCGCCGCGCTGCCAGAGCGCCCGGGGATCGTCGTCGGGCAGTTCGGCGGCGAGCGTGTCGATCCGGGCCACGAGCTCCGCGGGGTCGAGCTCATCGGCCCGCTCCCACACCGCGTCGATGCGGCGCATCCAGTCCTGGTGCATCCCACCAGTCTGCCCCGTGCCGCTGAATGCGCTCGGAGGGCTTGCGCTCACGGTCGCGGCTGTGGGATGGCGCGGCGCGATCCCGCACGCCCGCCCGGCGTCCACCGTGGCGACCGAGCAGCCCGCACGACACGACCGAGCAGCCCGCACGACACGACCGATCTGCCGCCAGCGAACACGGCCGAGGCGGGTGTCGGCCCGTCGGTAGATTCGATCGCGACATCGAGTTGGCGCCGTCGACACGACCGGGCGCACTTCGAACGACAAGGAGTCCCACCCCATGGCCGACACGCCATTCCCGCCGAGCGTCTTCGACCGTCTCCTCAAGGACCGCATCATCTGGCTCGGCTCCGAGGTGCGCGACGACAACTCCAACGAGATCTCCGCGAAGCTGCTGCTGCTCGCCGCCGAGGACCCGGACAAGGACATCTACCTCTACATCAACTCGCCCGGCGGCTCGATCACGGCCGGCATGGCGATCTACGACACGATGCAGTTCATCCCGAACGACGTCGTCACGGTCGGCATCGGCATGGCCGCATCCATGGGGCAGCTGCTGCTGACCGCTGGCACCAAGGGCAAGCGCTACATCACCCCGAACGCGCGCGTGCTGCTGCACCAGCCGCACGGCGGATTCGGCGGCACCTCGAGCGACATCCAGACCCAGGCGGCGCTCATCCTCGACATGAAGAAGCGCCTCGCCGAGATCACCGCCGCGCAGACCGGCAAGAGCGTCGAGCAGATCAACGCCGACGGCGACCGCGACCGCTGGTTCAACGCCGAGGAGGCGCTCGAGTACGGATTCGTGGATCACATCCGCGCCTCCGCCAGCGACGTCGTCGGCGGCGCCGGCACCGGTAGCAAGTAACCCGCTCCGAGAGCACCGAGCCTCAGGAACGCACCGAGCCTCAGGAACACAGAGCCTCAGGAACACAGAGCTTCAGGAACTAGAGAGAGAACCCAGCACTCATGGAGACCCCGAACTTCACCTCCGGCGGCGACGCCCTCGCGACCCTGCCGGGCGGCGGCGCCACCCGGATGCCGGGCTCGCGCTACATCCTGCCCAGCTTCGAGGAGCGCACGGCCTACGGCTTCAAGCGCCAGGACCCGTACGCGAAGCTCTTCGAGGACCGCATCATCTTCCTCGGCGTGCAGGTCGACGACGCCTCGGCCGACGACATCATGGCCCAGCTGCTCGTGCTGGAGAGCCAGGATCCGGACCGCGACATCGTCATGTACATCAACAGCCCCGGCGGCTCGTTCACGGCCATGACCGCGATCTACGACACGATGCAGTACATCCGCCCGCAGATCCAGACGGTGTGCCTCGGCCAGGCGGCCTCGGCCGCAGCCGTGATCCTCGCGGCCGGCACGCCCGGCAAGCGCCTGGCGCTGCCCAACTCGCGGGTGCTGATCCACCAGCCGGCGTTCGGCGAGGCCGGGCGCGGGCAGGCGAGCGACATCGAGATCCAGGCGGCCGAGGTGCTGCGGCTGCGCACCTGGCTCGAGGAGACCCTCGCGAACCACTCGAACAAGGATCAGCAGCAGGTGCACGACGACATCGAGCGCGACAAGATCCTGGATGCCGCGGGCGCCCTCGAGTACGGCCTGATCGACCAGGTGCTGTCGAGCCGCAAGACGACGCCGGCGCTCAAGTAGGCGCGGCGGGCGGCGCGCCCGAGATACGGTGGAGGCCGGGTCATCCTCTCGGGGATGGCCCGGCCTCCGTGCCGTGTCGCGTCACTTCCGACGCGAGGCCGCTCCCGACGCGACGCCGCTGCCGGTGCGAGGGCGCTCCGGGCGTCGGGTCACTCCGGTCGGCGGCGCGCCGCGACCAAGACCGCCGCGGTGACCCCGGCCGCGATGAGCACCGCGAGCACGGCGACGACGATCCAGACGACGTCGTCACCCGCGCCGCCGCCCGTCGCCGCGTCGCCCCCGCCGGGCGGGACCGCGTCGGTCGCGCCCGGCGTCGGATTCGCGTCCTCGACCCCGCAGGCGGGCGCGGCGGCCGCACCGGTCGCGCTCGCCGCGCCCGCCGCGGGCGCGTAGCCGAACGGGATCTCGCCGCTCACCGTGTGGCCGTCGGCGGAGACCACCTGGTAGCGCAGCGTGTAGTCGCCCGCCCCGCCGAGCGTCACGGGCGAGGCGGTGCGCAGGCTCGCGCCGTCGACCTCGAGGCAGCCGTCGCCGTAGAAGGCGCCCGCCGCGTCGACGACCTGCAGCGCGAAGCCGTTGCCCTGCCCGGTGACGTCGAGCAGCGTCTCGTTCATCGTCACCGACATCGGTTGTGCGGCGGTGACGGTGGATCCCGCGGCCGGGTCGGAGGAGACCAGCACGCTGTGCGCGGCGGCACCGGCGGTCGCGGGGAGGCCGGCCGCCGCGGGGAGGTCGTGCAGCGCGGAGGCGCCGAGCGCGGCCGGAGCCGCGATCGACGCCCCGGCCAGGGCGAGGGCCAGCGCCCCCGCCCCGGCCAGGACGCCGCGGATCACGCGGCCGGCCCCGAGCTTCCGGAGCCGCCCGTGCCCGAGCCGCCGGACGCCGAGCCGCCCGACGCCGCGCCGCTCGCGGCCGGCCGCGGCCGCCGGCCCACGATCGCGACGACGAGGGCCGCCGCTCCGAGCACCAGGCCGCCGATGCCGAACACCCGCGCGAGAGCGTCGGGGCCCGAGGAGGAGCCGGAGGCGGTCACGGTCGCGTCGCCGTGATCCGTGTCGCCGTCGGTCATGCCGTCGCCCGAATCGCCCGCGCCGGCCTCGTCGGTCGTCCCCGCGTCGTGGTGGTGGTCGACGGGGGCGTCGTTCACGTAGAGCACCGGCGCCGGGTGGTCGGCGCCGTCGGCGGTGTCGGCCCAGTCGACGACGGAGCCGTCGCTGTAGCTCTGGCTCACCGGCAGCACGATCGAGCCGGTGTCGGGCACCGGTCCGACCGAGAGCTGGAACAGGCCCAGCTCGTCGGGGCCGATGCCGTCGCCCGTCGCGGTGAAGGTCACCGAGGTGGCCGCGCCGGATCCGTCGCGCCCGATCTCGGAGCTCCAGCCCGGCTGCGCGACGGTCCGCACGCTCGCGAAGGGCGCGTCGGTCAGGGTGACGGTGATCGCGGTGGTCGAGGCGGACTCCGACTCGGTGGGCACCTTGAAGGTCAGCAGCGGGTAGCTGCCAGGCTCGGCGGTGTTGCCGTCGAGCGTGACGTGCGCGTTCGCCGCGAGGGGCGCGGTGAGCACGAGGGCGAGTGCCGCGCCGAGCGCGAGCGCGGCGGCGGCGGGCCGGGGCACGCCGCGAAGGCCGGGCACGCCGCGGGGGCGTGCGGGACGGGGAGATGCAGTGGTCATGTCAGTCCGTTCGAGTCGAGCACGTCGAGGCCCGTGAGGCAGGCTCCCGCGGAGATTCCCGCGAGAGTGGCGGGGCGTCGTCGTGCGCCAGGTGGGGGAGAGCGCCGAGGGGCGCCGCCCGGCGCGTCGCTCGAGACGAACGGTCGGGTCGGCGCGGTCAGCGCGCGAGGGCGAGCACCGGCGGGCCGCGCCGCACTACGGAGTCGGCCAGGCGCGCCGTGCGCGCGCCGCGCCGCGGTCGCGCATCGTGGCGCGGGGTGAGCGCCGCCGGCACCGGCACGACGCGGAGCTCCGCACTGGCCAGCACCCGCCGCACGAACGGTTCGAGCAGCACCCGCAGGCTCGCGGCCACGCTCCGGTCGGCGGCGGCGACGAGCGCTATGGTGACGAGGCTCGCGAGGGTGTGGGCGATCCACATCTCCGGTCCGTCGCCGTGCACGTGCGCGCCCGTGACGGTGATGGTGCCGACCGAGTGGTGGCCGCCGCCCGTGATGGTCGCGTCGGTGCCGAGCACCGAAAACAGCAGGTGGAAGGCCAGCTGCCCGACCGCCACCCCCGCGACGACGCGCACGAGGCCGGTGCGCCGCCCGACCGCGACCATGCCGACGAGGCCCGCGAAGACGGTGCCGAGCACGATCGCGAGCGCCGAGGGCACGTGCCCGCCGCCGAGCGCATGCGACACGGCGGCCGCCAGCGTCGCGGCGACGCCGAGCAGCCAGCCGCGCGCGACGCGGTCGGCGCGGGTCTGCATGCCCCCAGATTACGGGCGACGCGCGCAGGTGCGGTTCGCGCACTCGCGTCGGGGTTCCGGGTTAGGCTCGTGACACGGTTCGGCACCCCGACAGGACGAGGTGGGCATGGCACGCATCGGAGAGAGCGCCGACCTGCTCAAGTGCTCCTTCTGCGGGAAGAGCCAGAAGCAGGTCCAGCAGCTCATCGCGGGCCCCGGCGTGTACATCTGCGACGAGTGCGTCGAGCTGTGCAACGAGATCATCGAGGAGCGCCTCGCCGAGAGCGGCGAGGAGGCCGGCCACGACTTCGACCTCCCGAAGCCGAAGGAGATCTTCTCCTTCCTCGAGGAGTACGTCATCGGCCAGGAGCCGGCGAAGAAGGCGCTCTCGGTCGCGGTCTACAACCACTACAAGCGCATCCGCGCGCGCAGCCAGATCGGCCCCGCCGAGACCACGATCGACGACGTCGAGATCGCGAAGAGCAACATCCTGCTCATCGGTCCGACCGGCTGCGGCAAGACCTACCTCGCCCAGACCCTCGCGAAGCGTCTCAATGTGCCCTTCGCGGTCGCGGATGCGACTGCGCTCACCGAGGCCGGCTACGTCGGCGAAGACGTCGAGAACATCCTGCTCAAGCTCATCCAGGCGGCCGACTACGACGTCAAGCGCGCCGAGACGGGGATCATCTACATCGACGAGGTCGACAAGATCGCCCGCAAGGCCGAGAACCCCTCGATCACGCGCGACGTGTCGGGCGAGGGCGTGCAGCAGGCGCTGCTGAAGATCCTCGAGGGCACGACCGCGTCGGTGCCGCCGCAGGGCGGGCGCAAGCACCCGCACCAGGAGTTCATCCAGATCGACACGACGAACGTGCTGTTCATCGTGGCCGGTGCCTTCGCGGGCCTGGAGGACATCATCTCCGCGCGCGTCGGAAAGCGCGGCATCGGCTTCGGCGCCCCGCTGCACTCCAAGCAGGACGAGGCGCAGCTGTTCAGCGAGGTGCTGCCGGAGGACCTGCACAAGTTCGGGCTGATCCCCGAGTTCATCGGCCGCCTGCCGGTCGTGACGACGGTGACGCCGCTCGACCAGGACGCGCTCATGGAGATCCTGACCGAGCCGAAGAACGCGCTCGTCAAGCAGTACCAGCGCATGTTCGAGCTCGACGGCGTGGAGCTCGACTTCGAGCGCGACGCCCTCGAGGCGATCGCCGACCTGGCCGTGCTGCGTCAGACCGGCGCGCGCGGGCTGCGGGCGATCCTCGAGGAGGTGCTCGGGCCGATCATGTTCGAGGTGCCCTCCAGCGAGGAGGTCGCGCGGGTCGTCGTCACGCGCGACGCCGTCATCGACAACGCGGCGCCGACGATCGTGCCGCGCTCGCAGATCCGCCCGGCCGAGAAGAGCGCCTGAGCGATCCCGCACCGCCGTCGGCCGAGGCCGGCGACGGGTCCGAGCCCGGCGAGCAGGGCCCGCCGCCGCGCGCCCGGCGACGCGATCTCGCGCACCCGATCCTCGCGGGGGTCGTGGGCGCCGTCACCGGCTACGCCTCCTCCTTCGCGCTCGTGCTCGCCGGCGCGCACGCGGTCGGCGCCGACCCCGGCCAGGCCGCGTCGGGGCTCTTCGTCGTCACCGTCGGGCAGGGCGTGCTCGCGATCGTCGTGTCGCTCGCGCTGCGCCTGCCGATCTCGATCGCCTGGTCGACCCCGGCCGCCGCAGTGCTGGTGGGGGCGAGCGGGATCACGGGCGACTACTCCGCCGCCGTCGGCGCCTTCGTGGTCACCGGCCTGCTGCTGGCCGTCACCGGCCTCTGGCCCTGGCTCGCGCGCACGATGACGCGGATCCCGCCGCCGATCGCGAGCGCGATGCTCGCCGGCATCCTGTTCCCGATCTGCCTCTCGCCGGTGTTCGCGGCGGTGCAGCTGCCGCTGCTCGCGTTGCCCGCGATCCTCGTCTGGCTCGTGCTGGCCCGGTTCGCGCCGCGCTGGGCGGTGCCGGCCGCGGTGCTCGCGACCGCGGTCGCCGTGGTCGTCGCGGCCGGGCCCGACTGGGCCGACGGGGTGAGCCTCGCCCCGCACCTCGAGCTCGTCGCGCCGAGCTTCGACCCGCTCGTCGTGATCGCCCTCGCGATCCCGCTCTACCTCGTGACGATGGCGGGCCAGAACATCCCCGGCTTCACCGTGTTGCGCAGCTACGGCTACGAGCCGCCCGCGCGCACGGTGCTCACCGTGACCGGGCTCGGCAGCACCGTGTTCTCGGTGTTCGGAGCGCAGACGATCAACCTCTCGGCGCTCTCCGCCGCGATCATGGTCGGCGACGAGCACACCCCGAAGGATCGCCGCTGGATCGCGACGGTCACGGCGGGCACGGTCTACGTGCTGCTCGGGCTCGGCGCCGGCGTCGCCGGCGCCCTGGTGACCGCGAGCCCGCCGATCCTCATCGAGTCGGTCGCGGGCCTCGCCCTCATCGGCGCCCTCACGACCGCGGTCGTCGGCGCGCTCGCCGAGCCGGAGGGGCGGGTCGTCGCGGTGGGCACCTTCCTCGTCGTCGCCTCCGGCGTCGCGATCGCGGGGCTCGGCTCGGCCTTCTGGGGCCTCGTCGTCGGGGCCGTGCTGTGGCTCGTGCTGCGGGTGGGGCGGCGGGCGGCGGCGTAGCCGCCGCGCACCGAGACGCGGCGTCGCGCGGCCGAGTGCGGGGACACCGTGCCCCGGCCGGCGTCACCGTGTGGCGTCGCGTTGACAATCGTGCCGAGCGCCTTCTATGGTTTATTTAGTCCTGAAGAAAGGCGATGTTCGATGGCGAACCGATCGGGCCCGCGCGCGGATGTGAACCGCTCCGCGATCCTCGCGCACCTCGGTGCGCAGGGCCCGGCCTCGCGCGCCGACCTCGCCCGCTCGCTCGGTGTCTCGCCGGCCCTCATCACGTCGCTCACCCGCGACCTGATCGCCGACGGTCTCGTCGTCGAACTCGAGCACTCGCTCTCGCAGGGCGGCCGGCCCGGCCGCATGCTCGGACTCGCCGAGCGCGGTGGCCGCGCCATCGGCGTGAAGGTCGTCGCCGATCACGTGACCCTGGTCGAGGTCGGACTCGACGGCGCGGTGCGGCGCTCGGCGACCGAGCCGTTCGACGCGACGGCGCCGACGCTCCTGGCGGATCTCACCCACCGCATCCGCGCGTTCATCGCCGGAGGCGACGATGCACGGCTGCTCGGTCTCGGCGTCGGCGTGCCGGGCACGGTCGATCAGCAGGCGAGCGGCGTCGTCGACTCCACCCAGCTGCGCTGGAACCAGGTTCCGCTCGGCGAAACCCTGCGTCGCGAGCTCGATCTGCCGGTGCTCGTCGACAACAACGTCAACGCTCTCGCACTCGCGGAGCGGCTGCACGGCGTCGGGCGACGCCACGACAACTTCCTCGTCGTCACGATCGGCACCGGTGTGGGCTCCGGGATCGTGGTCGACGGGGTCGTACTCCGCGGTGCGGGCGGCGGCGCCGGCGAGATCGGGCACACCCCGGTGCTCGAAGCCGGCCCCCTCTGCAGCTGCGGCAACCACGGATGCCTCGAGGCGATCATCGGCGAGGCGGCGCTCGTGCGCACGGCTCGCGAGCGCGGCGTGCTGCCGGTCTCCGGCGGGATGGACGCGCTGCGCGACGCCGCCGATCGCGGCGACGCGGGCGCCGCCGCGATCTTCAGCGAGGCCGGCCACCTGCTCGGGCGGGCGCTCGCGGGGACCGTGCAGCTCCTCGACCCGGAGGTCGTCGTGCTGCTGGGGGAGGGCACCGCCGCCTGGCCGCACTGGCAGTTCGGCTTCGAGCCCGCCTTCCGCAGCGCGCTGCTGCCGCTGCGCCGCGGCATCGGCGTCGTCGTCGAGACCTGGCAGGACGCGAGCTGGGCGCAGGGCGCCGCGGCGCTCGTGCTCGCCACGCCGTTCGACGCCGCCGGCGCGACCGGCGAGCAGGGGCGGCTCGTGCGCGCGCGCCTCGCGGGCCCGACGGTCGAGATCGGCGAGATCCGGCCGTGACCGCCGCTCCCGCCCGCATCGGCGCCGCGACGGCGGCCGCCGCGCGCCCGCCGAGCCGGCGCGGCAGCACGCGCCTGCCCGGGCGACGCGGGGGCCGCTACGCCCTCACGGTGCTCGCGTTCCTGCTGCCGAGCGCCGTGCCGCTCGCGCTCTTCGTGCTCGGCCCGATGCTCGGCGCCGCCTGGATCAGCCTCACCGAGTGGAACCTCCTCGCGCCGCCGCGGTTCGTCGGTATCGGCAACTACCTCGACCTGCTCGGCGACCCCGAGACCGGCGCGGTGTTCCTGCACACCCTGCTCTACATCGTCGGCTACCTGCCGCTCGTGCTCGTCGGGGGGCTGGCCCTCGCGCTCGCTCTCAACACGCGTCTGCGGGGCCGCGCGTTCTGGCGCGGGATCTACTTCCTCCCGGTCGTGACGAGTTGGATCGTCGTCGCGCTCGTCTGGCGCTGGCTGCTGCAGCCCTCGTCCGGCGTCGTGAACACGGCGCTCGGCTGGCTCGGGATCGACGGCCCGGGATGGTGGACCGACCCGTTCTGGGCGATGCCCTCGATCATCCTCGCCTCGGCGTGGAAGGACCTCGGCTTCGTCATGGTGATCCTGCTCGCCGGGCTGCAGGCGATCGACCCCGCGATGATCGAGGCGGCGCGCATCGACGGCGCCGGCTGGTGGCGGCGCCTCGTCAGCGTCGTGCTGCCGCTGCTCAGCCCGAGCATCTTCTTCGTCGTCGTCATCTCGCTCATCAACGGCTTCCAGGTGTTCGACCAGGTCTATGCGATGACCGGCGGCGGCCCCGGAGGGGCCTCGCAGGTCGTGGTGCAGCAGATCTACGACCTCACCTTCCGCTACGGCCAGGCCGGCGAGGCGAGCGCGCTCAGCTGGATGCTCTTCGCCGTCGTGCTCGCCGTGACGGTCGTGCAGATCATCGGCCAGCGACGGTGGGTGACCTATGCGTGAGCGCGCCGTCGGCCGCTCGGTCGTGCTGCACGTCGTCGTCGCCCTCGGCGCGGTGGCGATGTTCTTCCCGTTCCTGTGGACGGTGATCACCTCGATCACGCCGGGGGCGGGCCTCACGCAGACGCCCGCGCTCATCCCCGAGAACCCGTCCCTCGACGCCTACATCCGGCTCATCACCGAGCGGCCCTTCGTGCGCCAGGCCGCCAACAGCGTCGGACTCGCGATCGTCACGACCCTCGTGCAGCTGGTGACGAGCGCGACCGCCGGCTACGCGTTCAGCCGGCTGCCCTTCCGCGGTCGCGGCGTCGTGTTCGGGGTCTACCTCGCGACGATGATGATCCCGCTCCAGGTGCTCATCGTGCCGCTGTTCGCCGAGCTCAAGGCCTTCGGCCTCATCAACAGCTACCTCGGCGCCCTGCTGCCGACCTTCGCGAGCGCCTTCGGCATCTTCCTGCTCCGCCAGGCAATCGAGCAGGTGCCGCGCGAGCTCGACGAGGCCGCGACGATCGACGGCGCGGGGCACTTCCGGATCTTCTGGAGCGTCGTGCTGCCCAACATCCGGCCCGCGCTCGCGACCCTCACCGTATTCGCGTTCATGAGCAGCTGGAACAGCTTCCTCTGGCCGCTCGTCGTGCTCCGCAAGCCGGAGCTGCAGACCCTCCCGGTCGCCCTCGCGGGCCTCCAGGGGCAGTACACCACCGCCTGGGACGTCGTCATGGCCGGCTCGGTGCTCAGCATCATCCCGATGCTCGCCGTCTACCTCGCCGCGCAGAAGTACGTCGTCCAGGGCGTCGCCAACTCCGGGCTCAAGTGAGCCCGGGCAGCCCACAGCACAACCCCATGCGATCTCAACGGAAGAGAGGCATCTCCATGAAGCATCACCTCCTGGCCGGCGTCGGCGTCGTCGCCGCCGCCGGGCTCATCCTCGCCGGCTGCTCGGCCGACGGCGGCGACTCGGGTCCCGTCACCATCACGTACACCAACTTCATCTCGAACGGCGGCAACGAGGACAACCTCCAGACGATCGTCGACGCGTTCGAGGCGGAGAACCCCGACATCACCGTCGAGGTCACGACCCTCCCGTACGGCGACTACGGCACCGCGCTGCAGACCGACCTCGCCGCCGGCACCGTGAGCGACGTGTTCGACATCGAGTACGCCAACTACCGGCAGTTCCAGGCGGACGGCGTGCTGGCTCCCATCACGGTCGCCGACCCGGGCGCGTACCGGCCCTCGCTGCTCGAGGCGTATCAGACCGACGGCACGCAGTATGCGCTGCCGAGCTCGTTCTCGGACGTCGTCCTCTACTACAACAAGGACCTCTTCGACGCGGCCGGACTCGACTACCCCTCGAGCGACTGGACCTGGGCCGACGAGAAGAAGGCCGCCGAGGCGCTCACCGACCAGGCCGCCGGCGTGTGGGGGGACCACCAGCCGGTCTCGTTCTACGAGTACTACAAGGCGCTCGCGCAGAACGGCGGTCAGTTCCTCACCGACGACGGCACCGCGGTGGCCTTCAACACGCCCGAGGGCGTCGAGGCGGCGCAGTGGCTCGTCGGCAAGAGCGGCACCGTGATGCCGACGATCGAGCAGGGTCAGGGCACCGCCGACTTCGACACCAACCTGTTCAAGGATGGCAAGCTCGCGATGCTGCACAGCGGCATCTGGGTCTTCGGCGCCTTCGCCGATGTGCCGTTCGGTTGGGACATCGCCGTCGAGCCGGGCAACACCACCCAGGCGAGCGCCGTGTTCTCGAACGCGGTCGGCGTCAGCGCGACGAGCGAGCACCAGGAGGCGGCCGCGAAGTGGGCCGAGTTCCTGACCTCCTCCGAGACCATGGTCAACGTGCGCCTCGACTCGGGCTGGGAGCTGCCGCCGATCTCCGACGAGGCGAAGCTGTCCACCTACCTCGACAAGGGCGCGCCCGACAACCGTCAGGCGGTGTTCGACTCGCTCGACGCGATCGCGCTCCCGCCGGTCGTGGCGAAGGGGCAGACCGAGATGCAGGACATCATGTCGGAGGAGCTCGTCGAGGCGCAGGCCGGTCGCAAGACCGTGCAGGAGGCCCTCGACAGCGCCGAGCAGCGCATCAACGCCGCGATCGGCTGATCCTCCCTCCACCCCGGCGCCTCGGCGCCACCCGGGGCCGGTCGTGACCGGCCGGCCCCGGTATCCGCCACCCCCGCTTCGACCGGAGTTCCGTCATGCCCTCCCCGTCCCCGGCTCCCGCCGCCGACCTCGCCGAGGTGGCCGCGCGCGGTCGCGCCCTCATCCTGTCGCTGCAGGATCCGAGCGGCGCCTACCCCGCGAGCCCGACCTTCTCGGCCTACCTCGGCTTCTCCTGGCTGCGCGACGGCGCGTTCATCGCCGACGCGATGTCGGCGGGGGGCGAGGAGGCTTCCGCGACCGCCTTCTTCGACTGGTGCGCGCGCACCCTCGAGCTCCAGGCCGAGCGGATCGAGCGCATCGTGCGGGCGGCACGGGAGGGGCGACCCGTACCGGACGGTGAGATGCTCGCCACGCGCTTCCGATTCGACGGCACCCAGGTCGACGACGGATGGGAGAACTTCCAGCTCGACGGCTACGGGCTGTGGCTCTGGGCCGCCCTCGCGCACGCGAGGCGGCACGGGCTCGACCCCGATCGGTGGCACAGCGGGATCGCGCTGACCGCGGACTACCTCGTCTCCTCGTGGGCACGGCCCTGCTACGACTGGTGGGAGGAGCACGTCGAGCACGTGCACATCTCGACCCTCGGCAGCATCGAGGCGGGTCTGCGCGCGATCGAGCCGCTCGAGAGCATGGGCGCCGAGCGTCGCGCGGCCGTGCGCGCGGCCGCCGACGCCGTCGCCACGACGATCCGCGAGCGCGGCGTGGTCGACGGCCACCTCGTCAAGTGGATCGGCTCGACCGAGGTCGACGCGAGCCTCGCGGCCCTGATCGCCCCCCTCGCGGTCGTCGACGCCGGATCGGACCTCGCGCGGGCGACTCTCGCCGAGCTCGAGCGCCGCGTCGTCGTGGACGGCGGAACCCACCGCTTCCCGGCCGACACCTACTACGGCGGCGGCCAGTGGCCGCTGCTGTCCTGCTTCCTCGGCCTCGCGCACCTGCGCGCCGGCGACGCCGACCGCGCCCGCGAGCTGCTCGCCTGGGCCGCCGGCACCGAGCGCCCGGCGGGAACCCTGCCCGAGCAGGTCGAGGATCACCTGCTGGAGCCCTCGGCGCTGCCGGGCTGGGTGGAGCGGTGGGGCACCTCCGCCGATCCGCTGCTGTGGTCGTCGGCGATGTTCCTGCGACTCGCCGCCGAGCTGGGGGAGGTGGGCGCGTGATCCGCCACCGGCCGTTCGGCTCCGGCCACCCGTACTCCGTCGACACCGAGCAGCGCTCGCCGGTCGACCCGGTCGCGGGCGAGCCGCTCACCCTCGGCGTGCGCTCGTCGCCCGCGGGCGAGTACGTCGAGCTCGAGTGGGAGCTCGACGGCGTCCCGCAGCCCGTCCGCGCCCTCGCGCGCGTCGCGCGCAGCTCGCGCGGTCAGCTGGTCGACGGGGGGCATCTGGCCTCCGCGCAGGCGCGCCTCGCTCGCGCCGCGGGCGGCTGGCAGGTCGTGCTCGACGATCTGACGGCCGGCCAGCTGCTGCGCTATCGGTTCCGCGCGCCGGGGGAGTCCACCCGGTGGTTCGAGGCCCGCGTGAACGCCTGGTCGGCGGGCGCGGACGGACTGCGCGAGACGGGCGGTACGCGCGTGCGAACCGGGTCGCGCTCCGCGCTCGGCGACGGGTCGGCGACCCGCCGGATCCGCTTCGCGCTCCCGCTCGCCCCGGGGGAGAGGGTCGTCGGCTTCGGCGAGCGCTACGACCGGCTCGACCAACGCGGAACCAGCCTCGATTCCGTCGTCTTCGAGCAGTACAAGAACCAGGGCGCCGAGCGGAAGACCTACCTGCCGATGCCCTTCGCGCATGTCGTGGGCGGCACCGGGTGGGGCTTCCACGTGCGCACCTCGCGGCGGGTCTGGTTCGACGTCGGCGCCTCGAGTCCCGACGAGCTCTGGATCGAGGCCGAGACCGGCGACGACGGCGCGCTCGAGATCGCCTACCTCGACGGCACTCCGCGCGAGGTGCTCGCCGCCTTCCTCGCCGAGGTTGGCGCCGCCGAGGAGCTGCCGGAATGGGTCTTCGGCCTGTGGGCCAGCGGCAACGAGTGGAACACCCAGGCCGAGGTGCTGCGCCAGGCCGACGCCCATCGCGACCACGAGATCCCCGTCGGCAACCTCGTGATCGAGGCGTGGAGCGACGAGTCGACCTTCACCCAGTGGCGCGACGCCCGCTCGGCGGTGCGCGACGGGGCCGAGCCGAAGCGCCTGGCCGACTTCGAGTTCCCGGAGGAGGGCGCGTGGCCCGACCCGAAGGGGATGACCGACGAGCTGCACCGGCGCGGCATCCGCCTGCACCTGTGGCAGATCCCCCTGGTGAAGATGCGTCCGCACCCGACCGGTCAGCTCGCCGCGGACGCCGAGGCCGCGATCCGCGACGACGTGCTGATCCGCGAGCCCGCGCCGGATGGCCGTCTGCGGCCGTACCGCAATCGCGGCTGGTGGTTCCCGCTCGGGCTCATGCCCGACCTCACGGACGAGCGTGCGGCGCAGTGGTGGACCGAGAAGCGCCGGTACCTCGTCGAGGAGGTCGGCGTCGACGGTTTCAAGACCGACGGCGGCGAGCACGCCTGGGGCCGCGAACTCGTCTACCTCGACGGCCGCCGCGGCGACGAGAAGAACAACACCTTCCCGGTCGCCTACGCGAAGGCCTACGGCGACCTGCTGCGGCGTGCGGGCAAGGCGCCGGTGACCTTCAGCCGGGCCGGCTTCACCGGCAGTCAGGCGCACGGCGCGTTCTGGGCGGGGGACGAGAACTCCACCTGGGAGGCGTTCCGCTGGTCGCTGTTCGCGGGGCTCAACGCGGCCGCCTCCGGCATCGTGTACTGGGGGTGGGATCTCGGCGGCTTCAGCGGCGAGATCCCGAGCCCCGAGCTCTACCTCCGCTCGGCCGCCGCGGCGGCGTTCGTGCCGATCATGCAGTACCACTCCGAGTTCAACCACCACCGCAGCCCGTCGCGCGACCGCACCCCCTGGAACATCGCCGAGCGCACCGGGGACGAGCGCGTCATCCCCGTGTTCCGCGCCTTCGCGCAGCTGCGGGAGCGCCTGGTGCCCTACCTCGCCGCGGAGGCGCGCCACGCGGTGGCGGTACGGGAGCCGCTCATGCGGCCCCTGTTCTTCGACCACCCCGACGAAACGGCGGTCTGGGAGCACCCGCTGCAGTGGATGCTCGGCGACGCCCTGCTCGTCGCCCCCGTGACCGAGGAGGGCGCCACGACCGCGACCGCCTGGCTGCCGGAGGGACGGTGGGTCGACGCCTTCACGGGCGCCGAGATCGAGGGCGGCGCCGTGGTCGAGCGCGCGACCGGCTGGCACGAGGCGCCGGTGTGGGTGCGCGCCGAGCGCTGGGCCGAGCTGGCGCCGGTCTTCGCGCCGGACGGGGAGCGCGGCTAGCCTGGCCGCATGGCCGACGACGGCGTAGGCGTTCTGCGGGGCGTGCGGCGCACCGCGATCATCGCGATCGTGGTCTCGCTCGTCGTGGCCGCGGGGCTCGGCATCTGGGCGCTGCTGAGCGGGGAGTTCGGCGAGCTGCAGGGCAAGGTGCTGCTGTCGACGCTGACCGTGGCGGGCTTCGGCACCACGGCGCTGTGCCACCTCGCGGTCGTCGCCCGCGCCGTGCGCGTGGTCGGGTGTCTCGGGATCGCCGCGAGCGTCGTCGCGGCGGTCGCCGCCTTCGTGCTCATCTGGCGCGACTGGAGCGACCCGTGGGATCCGGCGCCGCTCGTGAAGACCCTCGCCGTCGCCGCGATCGCGGGGGCGAGCCTCGCCCAGGCGAACCTGCTCCTGCTGCTGGCAGGGCGCCGGCGGATCGCGATCCGCCTGCCGCTCGCCCTCACCCTCGTCGCCGTGGCGGCGGTCGCCGTCATGATCGCGCTGCCCGTGCTGACCGACGGCGACATCCCCGGCGAGCACGGCGAACCGTACTTCCGGGCGCTGGGGGTGCTCGGCATCCTCGACGCGCTGGGGACGATCGCGCTGCCGATCCTCGGGCTCGTGCTGCGCGCCGGCGCGGATGGTGCATCGAGTGGGCCGGCGGCGGTCGAGGCGACCCCCGGGGTGCCTTCCCGGCTCGACCTCGAGCTGCCGCCCGAGTTGGAACGCCGGCTCCGCGCTGCGGCCGGCTACGACTCGCGCGAAGCGACCGCGCTCGCGGCGCTCGATCGGGCCCTGCCGCGCCTTGACGAGTCGCCCTAGCGGGCTCCCTCAGTCGAGTCCGCGGCGGCGCAGCAGAGGCGCGGGCTCCGCGTCGCGACCGCGGAACTCACGGTACGCCTCGCGAGGATCCTTCGACCCCCCGACGCCGAGCACGAGGCGCCGGAAACGGTCGCCGTTCTCGCGGCGCAGGCCCCCGTTCTCGCGGAACCACTCGACCGTGTCGGCGTCGAGCACCTCGCTCCAGATGTAGGAGTAGTAGCCCGCGTCGTAGCCGCCCGAGAACGCGTGCGCGAAGTAGCTGCTCGCGTAGCGCGGCGGCACCGCCGGGTTGTCGAGCCCGACCCGCGCGAGGGCGACCGCCTCGAACTCCTCGACGCTCGTGACGGCCTCCGCCTCGGCGGGGGAGAGACGGTGCCAGGCCTGGTCCAGCAGCGCCGCGGCCAGGTATTCGCTCGTCGCGAAGCCCTCGCCCCAGGTCTCGCTCGCGCGGATCCGCTCGACCACCTCCGGGTCGATCGGCTCGCCGGTCTCGTAGTGGCGGGCGTAGTTCTCGAGCACCTCGGGCCAGAGCATCCACATCTCGTTGACCTGGCTCGGGAACTCGACGAAGTCGCGGTAGACGTTCGTGCCCGCGAGGTGCGGGTAGCGCACGCGCGCGAACAGCCCGTGCAGGGCGTGCCCGAACTCGTGGAAGAGCGTCGAGACCTCGTCGAAGGTGAGCAGCGTGGGCGAGCCCGGCGCCGGCCGCGGCACGTTGAGGTTGTTGACGACGACCGCGGTCGGCTCGCCGAGCAGCTCGGCGGCGCTCACGAGAGAGTTCATCCAGGCGCCGCCGCGTTTGCTGTCGCGGGTGTAGAGGTCGAGCAGGTAGAGCCCGACGGGCGTGCCGTCCTCCTCGCGCACCTCGAACACGCGCACCTCGGGGTGGTAGCCGCGCAGGTCGGGCCGCTCGGTGAAACTCACCCCGTAGAGCCGGCTCGCGGCGAAGAACACCCCGTCCTGCAGCACGCGCTCCGCCTCGAACCAGGGGCGCAGCGCCGCGGTGTCGACCGCGTAACGCTCCCGGCGCACCCGCTCGCTCCAGAACGCCCAGTCGGCCGCCTCGAGCGTCTCGGGATCGCCCGCCTCGGTCGCGTTGAGGGCGTCCAGCTCCTGCTGCTCGGCCCGCGCGTTGCGCGCCGCGACGCGCGCGAGCGGTTCGAGCATCGCGGCGACCGCCTCCGGACTGCCGGCGGTCTCGTCGGCCGTCACGGCGGCCGCGTGGTTCGCGAAGCCCAGCAGCTCGGCCCGGCGGGCGCGCAGCCGCGCGATGCGCAGCACCGTCGCGCGGGTGTCGTGCGCGCCGCCGCGGGCCCCGCGCGAGCGCGAGGCGGCCATGAGGCGCTGCCGGGTCGGCCGGTGCTCGAGGCTCGCGAGCCAGGGGTGCCCGGTCGGCAGCACGAGCGTGACGAGCCAGCCCTCGAGCCCGCGCGCGGCGGCCGCTTCCGCGGCGGCGGAGAGCTCGCCGCCGCCGAGTCCGGCGAGCTCGGCGGGGTCGGTGACGTGCACCGCGAGGTCGTTGGTGTCGGCGAGCAGATCCTTCTCGAAGCGCGTCGTGAGCGTCGAGAGCTCGGCGTTGAGCGCGCGCAGCTCGTCCTTCTCGGCCTCGTCGAGACCCGCGCCGGCGACGGTCATCTCGATCCAGTGGCGCTCGACGAGGTAGCGCTGCTCGGGGTCGAGCGCGGCCCGGTCGGCGGCGGAGGGCGCGTTGGCGGCGTCGCGCACCGCCGCGATCCGCGCGTAGAGCTCCGCGTCGAGCAGGATCGCGTCGTGGTGCGCGGCGAGCACCGGCGCGAGGCGCTCCTCGAGCTCGGTCAGGGTCTCGGTCGCGTCGGTCGAGGAGAGGCTGAAGAACACGTCGGCGACGCGGGCCAGCAGCCGCCCGCTGCGCTCGAGCGGCTCGAGCACGGAGGCGAAGCTCGGGGGAGCCGGGTCGGCGAGGATCGCCGCGACCTCCCGGCGCTGCTCGAGCATGCCCTGCTCGAAGGCGGGCTCGAAGTGCTTCTCGCGGATCTCGGCGAACGGCGGCAGCCGGTACGGCAGCGGGCTCTCGACGAGGAAGGGATTGTCGGAGCGCGGGGTCGCGGGCGACGAGGTCGCGGCGAGGGCGGTCGAGGCGGGGGTCGGCGAGGACGCGGCGTCGGTCACCGGGTCAGCCTAGGCGGATCGTTCGCAAAGAATGTCTTGCAACGTTTCCTTCGCAAAGGTATCTTTGCGACATGAGCGAGTCGCCGGACCCGAAGTCCTACCGGGAGCTCGACCTCGTCGCGCTGCAGGGGCTGGCGCACCCCTTGCGCGCCCGCATTCTCGACGAGCTCGCGATGTACGGGCCGCTCACCGCGAGCCGGATCGGCGAGCGGCTGGGGGCGTCGAGCGGCTCCACGAGCTACCACCTGCGCCAGCTCGAGCGGCACGGGTTCGTGCGCGAGGTGGTCGGGCACGGCACCGCGCGCGAGCGCTGGTGGGAGCGCGTCCCCGGCGGCATCTCGACCGATCCGCGCCGCTTCCCGCCCGGCAGCCCCGAGCGTCTGGCGAGCGAACTGGTCTCGAAGGAGTGGATGCGCACGCGCGAGAGCGCGCTCCACGAGTTCCATGCCCACGCCGAGGCGATGCTCCCGCGCGAGTGGGCCGACGCCGCGATGGAGAACACCGCGAACCTCGCGCTGAGCCTCGACGAGCTGCACGACCTCACCGCGGAGCTGGAGGAGGTCGTCGCGCGCTTCTTCGCGGCGCACAAGGCGAGCCCGAGCCCGGGCGCGCAGCCCGTGCAGATCCAGCTCGCGGTGTTCCCGCTCGTGCGTCGCGAGGGCGGGATCGGCGGTGGGGCCGGGGCCGGGGACGGGGTCGAGCGCGGCGCCGACGGCGTCGCCGACGACGTCGCCCACGGGGCAGGAGACGACCACTCATGACCGACGGAGGGATGACCGTGACCGCGACGACATGCGAGTACCCGGCCCACGGCCTGCCCGCGCTCGCCGTGCGTGTCGGCCGGGCGCTGGAGAGCTGGGGGCGCCGGGCCGGGAGGGCTCCGAGCCGCGAGGAGGGCGTCCTCGCGCTGCGGGTCGCGCGGGCGGCCGCCGAGGCGCGCGCCGAGCGCGACCGGGCGCTGCGGGCGATCGACCGCTGACCCGCTCCGGCGCGCGCTCGTGACCCGTGGCGCCGTGGCGACGGCGTCGCCGAACCCGGCGCCGCGACCCCGCGGCGGCTCAGTCGATCGCGTCGAGCCGGCGCACCGTGCCCTCGGCGGGGAGGAACTCGAGCCGCGTGCCGTCGTCGAGTTCGGCGATCGGCCGGCCCTCGAGCCAGGTGAGGGTCCAGCGCCAGCTCGCGGCGTCGACCCCGTCGGCGCTCAGCTCGCCCTCGACGGCACGCGCGGCCTCGAGCAGCGGCTCGGGCAGGCCGCGCGGCGGCTCGCCGCCGACGCTCCACCGGGTGCCGAGCTGCATCAGAACCTCTTCTCGTAGGTGACCCAGCTCGTGCGGGTGGCGAGCCGGTCGTAGACGCGCTGGGCTCGCGCGTTGTCGGCGGCGGTGATCCAGCGCAACGTGCCCGGGCCGGTCGCGGTGGCCCGGTGCGCGAGCGCGTCGATGAGGGCGCTCGCCACGCCTCGTCCGCGAGCGGCCTCGTCGGTGTAGAGGTCGTCGAGGTACCAGTCGTGCCCGGTCGAGAAGGTGTCGGGGTGCCGGCGGTAGTGCGCGAAGCCGACGACCTCGCCGTCGAGCTCGGCGACCAGGCCGTCGACGCCCGAGCCCTCGGCGAGCAGGCGCGCGCCGGTCGAGTCGAGCACCGCGTCGTCGAAGTCGGTCTCGTAGAACACGCCGTAGGCGCGGAACAGCTCCCGCCAGCGCGGCAGGTCGCGCTCCTCGATCGCGCGAATGCTCACGGCGCCCGCTCCAACCGTCTCGCTCATGCCGTCGCCTCGCTCATGCCGTCGCCTCGGCGAGCTCGATCTCGCGCACCTCGATCGACTCCGCCTCGGCGAACTCGAGGTCCGCGATGCGCCCGACCGCGCGCAGGTCGTCCGCCGCCTGGGCGAGGATCGCCGGCCCCGCGAGCACCGCGCGCGTCACCTCGGTCTTCTGCGAGGCCTTCGCGTCGGTCTTGGCGCGGCGGATGCCGATGAGCGCCTCGCTCACCGCGGCAAGGATCCCCCGCGGTGTTCCGAAGTTTCGCAAGTCATCAGTCGGCCAAGGCGCGACGTGAATTGAACCAGCATGGGTCCAACGCCAAACCTCTTCGGTCGAAAAGGGGAGGACAGGAGCGAGAAGGCGCAGCTGAACGTCGATGGCGAGCCGCAGGGTCGCAACCGCACTTGCCTGCCCGATGCCGGTTCCATAGGCGCGTTCCTTGACGAGCTCGAGATAATCGTCACAGAAGGTCCAGAAGAACTGCTCAGTCGACTCGAGCGCCCGCGCGTGATCGAAGCTCTCGTAGGCCGCAGTCACGTGTCTTGTCAGTTCGTAGAGCTCGGCTAGAAGATCCAAGTCGAGTGGCTCCATGACGGCACCCGCTAGGCCATCGGCGACAAAGTCACCCTCCGGGAACGGGAACGAGTAAACGAACTTCGCCGCGTTGAGCACCTTGATCGCCAGGCGCCGCCCGATCTTCATCTGCTTCGGGTTCTGCGGATCGAAGGCCGCGTCGGTGCCGAGCTTGCTGCTCGCCGCCCAGTAGCGCACCGCATCCGAGCCGTGCTCCTCGAGCAGGGCGGCGGGGGTGACGACGTTGCCCTTCGACTTCGACATCTTCTTGCGGTCGGGGTCGACGATGAAGCCCGAGATGCCGGCGTGCCGCCAGGGCACCCGGCCGTGCTCGAGCTCGGCGCGCAGCACCGTGGAGAACAGCCAGGTGCGGATGATGTCCTGCCCCTGCGAGCGCAGCGCGTAGGGGAACACGGCCTCGAACAGCTCGGGGTCGTCGACCCAGTGCGCGGCGATCTGCGGGGTGAGGCTCGAGGTCGCCCAGGTGTCCATGATGTCGAGCTCGCCCTCGAAGCCCCCGGGCTGGCCGCGCTGCGCCTCGTCGTAGCCCGGCGGCACGTCCGTCGACGGATCGATCGGCAGGCTCGCCTCCTCGGGCACGATCACCGCGCCGCGCTCGCCGTCCGGCCCGAGCGCGTACCAGACCGGCAGCGGCACGCCGAAGAAGCGCTGGCGCGAGATGAGCCAGTCGCCGGTGAGACCGCCGACCCAGTTCTCGTAGCGCACCCGCATGAAGTCGGGGTGGAAGTCGATCGCCGCCCCGGCGTCGATCAGACGCTCGCGCAGGCCCTCGTCGCGCGCGCCGTTGGCGATGTACCACTGCGTCGTCGAGACCACCTCGAGCGGCTTGTCGCCCTTCTCGAAGAACTTCACCGGGTGGCTGAGCTTGCTCGGCTCGGCGAGCAGCTCGCCCGACTCGCGCAGCAGCTCGACCGTGCGCGCGCGGGCGCTGAACACCGTCTTGCCGGCGAGTTCGGCGTACGCCGCCCGCCCGGCGTCGGTGAAGTGCTCGAGCGCCTCGGGATCGGCCAGGAACCGCCCGTCGCGCCCGATCACCGCGCGCGTGGGCAGCTGCAGGTCGCGCCACCAGGTGACGTCGGTGACGTCGCCCCAGGTCGAGACCATGGCGATGCCGGTGCCCTTGTCGGGCTGCGCGAGGTGGTGGGCGTGCACGGGGATCTCGGCCCCGAACAGCGGCGTCGTCACGGTCGTGCCGATCAGGTCGCGATAGCGCGCATCGTCGGGGTGGGCGACGAGGGCGACGTCGGCGCCGATGAGCTCGGGTCGCGTGGTGTCGACCTCGACGACGGAGCCGTCGGGGCGGTGGAAGGCGATGCGGTGCATGGCGCCGGGCTGCTCGCGATCCTCGAGCTCGGCCTGCGCGACCGCGGTGCGGAACGACACGTCCCACAGCGTGGGCGCCTCGGCGCGGTAGGCCTCGCCGCGGGCGAGGTTGTTCAGGAACGCCTGCTGGGCCGTGCGGCGGCTGTGGTCGTCGATCGTGCGGTAGGTCAGGCCCCAGTCGACGCTCAGGCCGAGTGCGCGCCAGACGGCCTCGAACTGCTTCTCGTCTTCGACCGTCAGCCGCTCGCACAGCTCGATGAAGTTGCGGCGGCTGATCGGCACCTGGTCGGCGGCGTTGCTCGACTTGCCCTCGCCGCCCTCGAACGGCGGGGTGAAGTCCGGCTCGTAGGGGAGCGTCGGGTCGCAGCGCACCCCGTAGTAGTTCTGCACCCGGCGCTCGGTGGGCAGGCCGTTGTCGTCCCAGCCCATCGGGTAGAAGAGGTGCTTGCCGCGCATCCGCTGGAACCGGGCGGCGAGATCCATGTGGGTGTACGAGAAGACGTGCCCGATGTGGAGGCTGCCCGAGGCGGTGGGCGGGGGCGTGTCGACTCCGAAGACGGCCTCGCGCCCCTGCTCGCGGGAGGCGGCGAGGGCGGCGTCGCGATCGAAGCGGTAGGTGCCCTCGCTCTCCCAGACCTCGCCCCACTTGGGCTCGAGCCCCTCGAGGGCGGGCCGGTCGGGGATGCGGGACTCGCTCGGCGAGGTCGCGGCGGCGTGGCCCGCGGCGGGGGCGTCGGTCATGGCGGTGCTCCGGTTCGTTATGTGCGGCACCGAGTCGATGCGCCGTCGCGGGTCGCGGCGGAGCGGGGTGCCTGAGTGTCGGTCGCGCTGACCGTCGGGGGAATCGTACCGCCGCGCGTCAGGTGTGCGCGGGGGAGGCGGCCTCGGGCTCCCCGGCGTCGTCGGCGGTCGAGCCGGTCGCGACCGCTCCCGGCTCCTCGTCCCCGCCGTCGGCCGCGCGCATCCGCGCCGCCGCGATCGCCCCGCCGAGCGTGAGTGCCGCGAGCACGACGAGCACGACACCGGGGTGCCACCAGGCGAAGTCGGTCGCGACGCCGAGCAGCTGGGTGAGGGTCGGCACGAAGGAGGTGAGCATCGCGGCGAGGCTGTAGGTGACGGCGAGCGCGGTGAACCGCGAGCGGGCGTCGAACAGGCGCGTCATCGCGGCGCCGAGCGCGGCCCACGAGAGGGTCGGCAGGATCCCGCCGACGATCATCGTGCCCACGAGCACCGGGAAGGTCGCCACCTGCAGCAGCGCGTACATCGGGAAGGCGATGATCGCGGTGCCGGCCGCGCCGATCGCGACCACGCGGGCGGCGCCGATGCGGTCGGCCCAGGCGCCGAACAGCGGGATCGTGACGAGCTGCAGCAGCCCGCCGATCGTCGTCGCGACGAGCAGATCCTGGTACGAGAATCCGAGCTGGGCGACGCCGTAGTTCACCGTGTAGGTGTTCATGAGCGAATACGAGCCGATGCCCAGCAGCGCGGTGAGGATCGCGACGACGAAACCGACCGGGTGCCGGCGCAGCACATCCGCGAGCGGCACCCGGGCGCGGGCGCCGCGTTCGAGCAGCCCGCGGAAGGCGGGCGTCTCGTCGATCGACCAGCGCAGGTAGAGCGAGACGAGCAGCAGCGGGAAGGCGGTCAGGAACGGGATGCGCCAGCCCCAGGCGGCCATGTCGGCGCCGCTCAGCGACAGCGTCATGACGAGGAACACCGCCGCCGACAGAATGGAGCCGACCGGGGATCCCAGCTGCGGGAACGCGGCGAACAGCCCCCGGCGGTTCGGGGTCGCGAACTCGGTCGCCAGGGTCATGGCGCCGCCCCACTCGCCGCCGAGCGACAGGCCCTGCGCGAGCCGGAGCACGACGAGCAGGCCGGCCCCGAGCCACCCGGCCTGGTCGTAGGAGGGCAGTGCGCCGATGAGCCCGGTCGCGACGCCCATCGTGAGGATCGTCACGAGCAGGGTGCGGCGCCGGCCGAGCCGGTCGCCGAGGTGTCCGAACAGGATCGCGCCGACCGGGCGGATCACGAAGGCGAGCGCGATCGTGAGGAACGCGGTGAGCGTGCCGCCGACGGCCCCGAGCGGTTCGAAGAACAGCGGGCCGACGAAGAACGCGGCGAAGTAGGCGAACACGTAGAAGTCGTAGGACTCCAGGGCCGTGCCGACGAAGGAGGCCCAGACGACACGTCGTGCCGACCGGATCGGAACAGTGGTGGGCGCTTGGCCACTGAGGGAGGTCACGAGCACCGGAGCCTAGCGGGGCGGCCGCTCGGCGACCGGGTCGCTCGTGATCGACTCTTGCGCGGCTACTCCCGCACGGCGAGCGACTGCCGCCCGATGACGGAGCCGTTGTGGAAGGTCGCGATCGAGTAGATCTGCTGACCGCTGGGCTGGCCGCACTGGTAGTCGATCGTGATGCCGCCCACCGGGGGGAGGTCGGTCTGGTACGGCGCCGACTCGGCGGTGTCGGTGCCGACCGCGAAGGTGACGCTCTCGCCGGTGGTGTTCCAGTTGAAGGTGAGCGGCACCGGGTCGCCGCTCGAGCAATCGACGTTCCGGGTCGACACCGTGTAGCTGACGATCGGCGACGGCGGCGGGGGAGGCGGCGGGGCCACCGTCTCGGTCGGCGTCGGGGTGGGACTCGGGCTCGCGCTCGGCGTCGCCGAGGGCGTCGGGCTCGGGCTGAGCGAGGCGGTCGGCGTCGCGGAGGAGGTGGGCACCGGGGCCGGCCCGCGATCGCCGAGCAGCAGGATGAGCAGCACGACGACGACGAGCAGCAGAACCGCTCCGCCGACGACCAGGGCGATGAGCAGCCCGCGGGAGCGCCCGCGTTCGCGGCGGAGCTCGGTGCCGTCATCCACGGGCGCGAGGCGCTGGGTGGGGGCGTCGCCCGCGGATTCGGGGAGGCGCTGGGTCGGGGTGTCGTCGCTCACCGGGGCTCCTGATCCGGCCGGGAGCTCCACCGCCCCGGATGCGCTCAGGATAGGGCCGCCGCCGAGCCCCGCTCAATGGTCAGGCAGGGCGTCGACGACCCGAGCCGAAGAATGAGCTTGTTCTAATGTAACTAGAACAATAGGATGGCGGCGTGCTCACCCGGATCGACCCCTCCTCGCCGCAGCCGCTCTTCGAGCAGCTCGCGGCCTCGGTGCGCGGCGAACTCGCGCGCGGCGCGCTCCGCCCGGGCGACCGGTTGCCGGCGGCCCGCGAGCTCGCGGCCTCGCTCGACATCAACCTGCACACCGTCCTGAAGGCCTATCAGCTGCTCCGCGACGAGGGGCTCCTCGAGATGCGCCGCGGCCGCGGCGCGATCGTGACCGCCGAGGGGCGCATCGATCCCGAGCTGGTCCGCGGCGTCCGCGAGCTCGTCGCCAGCGCGCGCCGCCTCGGAGTCGCCCCCGCCACGCTCGTCGCACTCGTCCGAGAGGAATCCCAGTCATGACCCGTCCGTCCACACTCACCGTCGGGCTCGCGGTGCCCATCGCGTTCACCGTCCTCGGGGTCGCCGCGACCGCGGTGCTCGCTTCCCGTGCCCCCGCCGAGATCGCCCTGCACTGGGGTGCCGACGGGCGGCCCGACGGATTCGGGGCCCCCGCGCTCCTCGTCGTCCTGGTCGCCGTTCTCGGGGTCGGGTTGAGCGCGCTCTTCGGGGCGCTTCTGGTTGCCACGGTGCGCGATCCCTGGTCGCCGTCGATCTGGCACAAGATCCTCGCGGCGGCCTCGAGCGGTGCGACGGCGCTCGTCGCGACGATCGGCGTCTGGACCCTCGCGAGCCAGCTCGAACCGGGCGCCGACCCGTCGATCGCCGTGGGTATGGGCTCGTCCTTCGCGGCCGGCGCCGTCGTCGGCGTGGTCTCCTGGTTCCTGCAGCCGCGTGCGGTGCGCGCCACCGGGTCGGCGACGTCGTCGGCCGCGCCGCTCGAGCTCCGCCCCGACGAGCGCGCGGTCTGGGTCGGCGTCGCCCGCGCCGCGACGCCGACGGTGGCCGTGCTCACCCTCGCGCTGCTGATCGTGCTCGGGCTGTGCGCGGGGATCGTCGCCTTCAGCGGGCCGGCCGCCTGGCCGTTCCTGTTGGTGCCGCTCCTCATCGCCATCCTCATGGCGGCGTTCGCGCGGTTCACCGTGCGCATCGACGAGTCGGGCGTCGTGGTGCGCGGTGGGCTCGGGCTGCCGAGCTGGACGATCCGCGCCGTCGACGTCGCCTCGACCGCCGCGACCCGCGTGGAGGCGCTCTCCGACTTCGGCGGCTGGGGCGTCCGGTTCGGAACCGGGCGGCGCACCGGGGTCGTGACCCGGTCGGGCGAGGCGCTCGAGATCCGGCGCCGCTCCGGGCGCGCGCTCGTCGTCACGATCGACGACGCCGAGACCGCGGCGGCGCTGCTCGTCGCCTACGCCGCACGCGCCGGCGCCGACCCGTCGTAGACTGCTGCCACCGACATCGATCCGGCCATCACCGGGGAGTCGCGGGAAGAACGCCTCGGCGACGGGGCCGGTAGAACCCGCCGGGCAGCCCGTCACAGCGAGCAAGGAGCGGTCGACCGCGCGCGGTCGGCAAGCGAGGTGGTACCGCGGTCCGCGCCGAATCCGGCGGGGGTCGTCCTCGTGGTCAGTGATCGCGACGGCCCGGAGACACACCGCCCATGACCTACCCGCTCAGCTCCGCATCCGGTGCCGCGAGCGTTCCCGCGAACCCGAGCTTCCCGGCGATCGAGACCGGGGTGCTCGCCTTCTGGAAGGGCGACGACACCTTCCGCGCCTCCGTCGAGAACCGCGCCGGATGCCCGGAGTGGGTCTTCTACGACGGGCCGCCCTTCGCGAACGGCCTGCCGCACTACGGGCACCTGCTCACCGGGTACGCGAAGGATCTGTTCCCGCGCTTCCAGACCATGCGCGGCAAGCAGGTGCACCGCCGCTTCGGGTGGGACACCCACGGCCTTCCCGCCGAGCTCGAGGCGATGCGTCAGCTCGGCATCACCACGAAGGACGAGATCGAGGCGATGGGGGTCGCGGCCTTCAACGCCGAGGCGCGCGCGAGCGTGCTGCGCTACACCCGCGAATGGCAGGACTACGTCACCCGCCAGGCGCGCTGGGTCGACTTCGAGAACGACTACAAGACCCTCGACGTGACCTTCATGGAGAGCGTCATCTGGGCGTTCAAGGAGCTTCACGGCAAGGGCCTCGCCTACGAGGGCTTCCGCGTGCTGCCGTACTGCTGGAACGACGAGACCCCGCTCAGCAACCACGAGCTGCGGATGGACGACGACGTCTACCAGCAGCGCCAGGACCAGTCGGTGACCGTGACCTTCCCCCTCGTGGGAGAGCGTGCGGAGGTGCGGGGCCTCACCGGCGTGCTGGCCCTCGCGTGGACGACGACCCCGTGGACCCTGCCGACCAACGCCGCGCTCGCCGTCGGTCCCGAGATCGAGTACTCGGTGATCCCCGCCGGTCTCGCCGCCGCCGACGCGGAGCTGCCGCAGCAGTTCCTGCTCGCGACCGACACGATCGGCTCCTACCTCGCCGAGCTCGGCTACGAGAGTGTCGAGGCGGCGCTCGCCGCGCGCGTGCGCACCGTCACGGGCGCCGAGCTCGCCGACGTGCACTACGACCGGCTGTGGGACCACTACGCCGAGGCCGAGGGCATGGGCGACGCGTGGCGCGTGCTCGTGGCCGACTACGTCGCGACCGGCGAGGGCACCGGCATCGTGCACCAGGCGCCCGCCTACGGCGAGGACGACCAGGTGACCTGCGCCGCCGCGGGCATCCCCGTGATCCTCTCGCTCGACGACGGCGGGCGGTTCCTGCCGAGCGTGCCCGAGGTCGCCGGCGAGCTCTGGAGCGACGCGAACTCGACCCTCATCAAGCTGCTCAAGGCGAACGGACGGCTGTTCCAGCAGAAGTCGTACCTGCACAGCTACCCGCACTGCTGGCGCTGCCGCCGACCGCTCATCTACAAGGCGGTCTCGAGCTGGTTCGTGCGCGTGACCGACTACAAGCCCGAGATGCTCGAGCTCAACGAGCAGATCACCTGGGTTCCCGAGAACGTCAAGCACGGTCAGTTCGGCAAGTGGCTCGAGAACGCGCGCGACTGGTCGATCAGCCGCAACCGGTTCTGGGGCAGCCCCATCCCGGTGTGGAAGAGCGACGACCCCGCCTTCCCGCGCGTCGACGTCTACGGCTCGCTCGCCGAGCTCGAGGCCGACTTCGGCACCCTGCCGCGCAACGCCGAGGGCGAGGTGGATCTGCACCGCCCCTTCATCGACGAGCTCACCCGTCCGAACCCCGACGATCCGAGCGGGCGCTCGACCATGCGGCGCATCCCCGACGTGCTCGACGTCTGGTTCGACTCCGGGTCGATGCCCTTCGCGCAGGTGCACTACCCGTTCGAGAACAAGGACTGGTTCGACGGCACCCCGGGCCCCGACGGCGAGGTGCAGGAGCGGCACAACCCGGCCGACTTCATCGTCGAGTACATCGGTCAGACCCGCGGCTGGTTCTACACGATGCACGCGCTCGCGACGCCGCTGTTCGGCCGGCCCGCCTACTCGAGCGTGCTGAGCCACGGCATCGTGCTCGGCAACGACGGCCAGAAGATGTCGAAGTCGCTGCGCAACTACCCCGACGTCTCCGAGGTCTTCGACCGCGACGGCTCCGATGCGATGCGCTGGTTCCTGATGGCCGGCTCGGTGATCCGCGGCGGCAACCTCGCGGTCACGGAAGAGGGCATCCGCCAGGGGGTGCGGGAGTTCCTGCTGCCGCTGTGGAGCAGCTGGTATTTCTTCAGCCTCTACGCGAACACGGCGACGCCGGGCGGCTACGAGGCCCTCCGGCGCACGGACTCGCCGCACCTGCTCGACCGCTACCTGCTCGCCAAGACCCGCGACCTGGTCGAGGCGGTGACCGGCCATCTCGAGGCGCTCGACAGCCCGCTCGCCGCCGCCGAGCTGCGCGACTTCGCCGACGTGCTCACCAACTGGTACGTGCGTCGCAGCCGCGACCGGTTCTGGGCGGGGGAGCGCGCGGCGCACGACGTCGCCGTCGTCGCGGGATCCGAGCCGGCCCCCGGCGACTGGCGCGACGCCTTCGACACCCTCTTCACGGTGCTCGAGACGGTGTGCCGCGTCGCGGCCCCGCTCGCTCCGCTCGTGACGGAGGAGATCTGGAAGGGCCTCACCGGAGGCCGCAGCGTGCACCTGGAGGACTGGCCCGACGCGGCCGAGTTCCCCTCCGACGACGCGCTCGTCGCCGCGATGGACCGGGTGCGCGAGATCGCCTCGTCGGCGCTCGCGCTGCGCAAGGCGCGGCAGCTGCGCGTGCGCCTGCCGCTCGCGCGGCTCACGGTGGTCGCCGACGACCGGGCCGCCCTCGGGGAGTTCACCGCGATCCTCCTCGAGGAGCTGAACGTCAAGACGGTCGAGCTGCCGCCGCTCGGCGAGTCGAGCCTCGCCGACTTCGGGATCACGCGGCGCCTGAGCGTCAACGCGCGCGCCGCCGGCCCGCGGCTGGGCAAGGGCGTGCAGGACGCGATCCGCGCCGCGAAGGCCGGCGACTGGACGGTCGACGGCGAGCAGGTCTCGGTCGCCGGGGTGCCGCTCGAACCGGGCGAGTACGAGCTGGTGCTCGAATCGACCGATCCGGATGCCGCGATCGCCTTCCTGCCCGGCGGCGGCTTCGTCGTGCTCGACGCCGCCGTCACGCCCGAACTGGAGGCCGAGGGCCTCGCCCGCGATATCGTGCGCGTCGTGCAGCAGGCGCGCAAGGACGCGGGACTCGACGTCGGCGACCGCATCGCGCTCGCGATCGAGGGCGATGCCGCCGCGCTCGCCGCGATCGGCGCGCACGCCGGGCTGATCCGCTCCGAGACCCTCGCGACCTCGCTCGAGACCCGCGAGGGCGCGCCCTCCGACGGCACCCAGGTGGGTGCGGGATCCTCGGTCGCGGTGACGGTGGAGAAGGCATGAGCGACGACGGATTCGACGACGGCGGCGCCTTCGCCGAGGACGCGGCGCGCGTCGCGGCCGAGCTGTTCGCCCGCATCGGCGAGCAGAATCCGCAGCCGCGGCTCGAGCCGACCCGGCGCGCCGTCGAGCTGCTGGGCGACCCGCACCGCTCCGCGCCCGTCGTGCATCTCACCGGCACCAACGGCAAGACCTCGACCGCGCGCATGGTCGAGTCCCTGCTGCGCGCCTCCGGGCTGCGCACGGGGCTGCTGACGAGTCCCCACCTGGTGCGCATCAACGAGCGGATCGTGATCGACGGCGAGCCCGTCAGCGACGAGGCGCTCGTGCGCAACTGGGACGACATCCAGCCCTACCTCGCGATGGTCGACACCGAGCTGGAGGGCGCGGGGGAGCTGCCGCTCACCTACTTCGAGGCCCTCACGGTGCTCGCCTTCGCGGTCTTCGCCGACGCGCCCGTCGACGTCATGGTGCTCGAGGTCGGCATGGGCGGCGAGTGGGATTCCACGAACGTCGCCGACGGGCAGGTCGCGGTCTTCACCCCGATCGCCCTCGACCACCAGAAGCGCCTGGGCGACACGGTCGCCGAGATCGCCCGCACCAAGGCCGGCATCATCAAGCCCTCGGCGCGCGTGGTGAGCGCGATCCAGAGCATCGACGCGCTCGACGAGCTGAGCCGCGCGGCGGAGCTCGACGAGGCGGTGCTCGCCGTCGAGCGGCGCGACTTCGCCGTCGAGTCGACGACCGTCGCGGTGGGCGGCCAGCTCATCGACCTGCGCGGGATCGCCGGCCGGTACCCCGGCGTGTTCCTCCCGCTCTACGGCGATCACCAGGCGCAGAACGCCGCCGTCGCCGTGGCGGCGGTGGAGTCGTTCCTCGGCGGAGCGGAGCGCCCGCTCGACCCCGACGTCGTCGCGGAGGGCCTCGGCACGGCGACCTCCCCCGGTCGGCTGCAGCTCATCGGCGTCGAGCCGACCGTGCTCGTCGACGCGGCCCACAACCCGCACGGCGCCCGTTCGCTCGCCGCGGCGCTCGCGGAGTACTTCGAGTTCGACGAGGTCGGCCTCGTGCTCGCGGTGCTCGAGGACAAGGACGCCCAGGGCATCGTCGAAGAGCTCGCCCCGGTGGCCACGCGGATTCTCGTGACCCGCTCGAGCTCCGACCGCGCGATCCCGGTCGACGACCTCGCCGCGATCGCGCGGCACGTGGCCGGCCCGGACGCCGTCCAGGCCCACGACGACCTCACGGCGGCGCTCGACGCGGCGCGCGGCTGGGCGCTCGCGGGCGAGAAGCGCGCCGTCGTCGTCGCCGGCTCGATCACCCTCGTCGGTGACGCGATCGCGCTCGCCGCGGCGGAGGGCTGGAAGTGAGCGGCGCCGAGGGCGGGGGAGGCCTCCCCACAGGACCCTGCGAGCCCGGTGCGCGCCCGGCGCGCGGCCCGCTCGCCTCGCTGCTGGCGATCGCGCTCGGACTCGAGGCGGCCGTGCTGTTCTTCGCCACGCTCGTCGCGTTCGGCCTGCGCGTCGTGGACCCGGTGCTCGCGCTCGTCGGCGGCGCGGCGCTGCTGCTCGTCTTCGTGCTCGTCGCGGGCGCCCAGCGCTGGCGCGCCGGTGTGATCGCGGGAGGCGTGCTGCAGGTGGTGCTCATCGCCACCGGAGCACTGATGCCGGTGATGTTCCTCGTCGGCGGCGGATTCGCCGCGCTGTGGCTGTGGTGCCTGGTGCGCGGCCGCCGACTCGAGACCCAGAGGGCCGCGGTCCTCGCCGCGGCGGCCGACCCGGCCGTCGACGACCACCCGACCGAGAGGGAGACCCCGTGACCGACATCCAGGAGACGCTCGTGCTCGTGAAGCCCGACGGCGTCGCGCGCAACCTGACCGGCGAGATCTTGCGCCGCATCGAGGCGAAGGGCTACCAGCTCGTCGACCTGAAGATGCTGCAGGCCGACCGCGAGCTGCTCGCGCGGCACTACGCCGAGCACGAGGGCAAGCCCTTCTACGAGCCGCTCGTCGAGTTCATGGAGTCGGGTCCGATCGTCGCGGTGCGCGTCGCCGGCCAGCGCGTCATCGAGGGGTTCCGCTCGCTCGCCGGCGCGACCGACCCGACCGTCGCCGCGCCCGGCACGATCCGCGGCGACCTCGCGCGCGACTGGGGCCTCGCGGTGCAGCAGAACCTCGTGCACGGCTCCGACTCGCCCGAGTCGGCCGCGCGCGAGCTCGCGCTCTGGTTCGGCTGAGCCGCTGCCGCGGTCGGGCGGGTGACCCGCCCGACCGGCGCGGTCAGTTCGCCGGCATGTGCTCCTGCAGGAACGTCGAGAACGCCGCCGGGTCGTTGACCGCGCCGTTGTAGCGGTCGCCGTTCACGAGCACCGTCGGGGTGCCGAAGCCGCCGCTCGACGGGTTGACGAGCGCGGGGTCGTTCACCGCGCGCTGGGTCGCCGCGTCGATGAAGCCGCCGAAGGTGTTCCCGCGGATGCAGGTGGCGATGTTCGGATTATCGCCGACCGCTCCCTGCACGAGATCGACCAGCTGCCCGTCGGTGAGGCCCGAGGTGCCCTCCGCCGGCTGGTTGGCGAACAGCACGCCCTGCGCGTCAAGGAACTTGTCGGGCGCGTACTGCGCGACGCAGGCCATCGCATTGCCCGAGCGGGTGGAGTAGTTGGTGCCCTGCGAATTGCGGTTGAGGATCGCGACGGGGTGCACCTCGAGCGAGGCCTGGCCCGCCGAGACGAGCGCCTCGATCGCGTGGCCGTTGGTCTGCTCGAAGGCGTTGCAGACCGGGCAGAAGTAGTCGACGTAGGTGACGATGTGCAGCGGCGCGTCGAGCGTCGCGTCGTCGGTGGGCACGGGATCCTCGCCCGGCTGCAGCGCCGGCGTGCTGACGGCGGTGATCTCGCCGTTCGAGCCGGTCAGCACGATGCCCTCGCTGATCATGTTCGCGGGGCCGGCCGTCGTCGCCGCCTCGCCGCCGCGGGTCGCGCCCCAGATGCTGATGCCGATGAGCGCGGCCACCAGGACGATCGCGAGGGTCACGCCGCCGCGCACGAGGATCTTCGTGCGCGTCTCGCGGCGCTTCTGCTGCTCGCGGGCGACGCGGGCCGCCTCTCGGGCCGCCTCGCGGCGGGCGTTCTTCGTCGTGCGGGGTTCGTTGGTCACGGGCCGTCGATCCTCAGAAGTGGGGGCAGGAGAGCGGGGCGAGTCTACTGAACCGCGTCCGTGAGCCCGCCGAGTGCGAGCCGTGCGTCCGCGATCCCGATCGGGATCAGAGGTAGCTGAGCCAGTCGAGCCGCAGCTGCGCGAGCACCGCGACGACGAGGTAGAGCACGACCGTGATCGGCACGATCCAGGAGAGCACGAAGCGCCCGACCCCCCGGCCGCCGCCGTAGACGCCCTCCGCGAGGTTGCGGGCGGTGACCGCCAGGAACATCGGGATCGTCACCGACCAGACGAGCATGCACCAGGGGCACAGGGTGCCCAGGAAGTAGATGCTCGTGGTGATCAGGAACACCACGAAGGCCAGCGCGCCCAGCAGCCCGAGGTTGAAGGCGATCCAGAACCAGCGGGCGAACCGTGCGCCGGCCAGGAGCGCGACGCCGACCGCGATCGGGGCGACGAAGGCGCCGAGCCCGATGAGCGAGTTGGGGAACCCGAACAGCGAGCCCTGCCAGGAGTCGAGGTTCTTGCCGCAGGTGACGAGCAGGTTGAAGTTGCAGTCGAGTTCGGCGCTCGGATCCGCGAGCAGGCGCAGCTTGTCGATCGTCAGCGAGAACGCGGCCCACTCGCCGAGAGCGCCGCCGACGATGAGGAAGAGGGCGAGGATCCAGGGGCGCCGCTGAGCGCTCGTCACGTCGGTCACCGGCCCAGCATCGCACAGCGCGCCGGAGCGGATGCCGGGTCCTAGGTCCCGCCGTGCGATACTGACAGCACGTCGGATCGGGCCGCGCCCGGCTCGACGTGCATCAGGCTTACCGGGCACCTCGGTCGACACCGAGACCTCCGGGCCGTGGCCGCAGGATCGCAGAGGTCCGCGCCGCGTCGGATAGTCAGCTCCGAGAGCGTCGTGAGAGGGCGCTCGGCGCCGAGGGCGCCGTGCCGTGACAGGGCGCGACGCACGAGCGGCGCAGGCGGTCCGCCGACCCCCGCTGGAGGCGGAGCGGATCGTCACCACGACAGGTTTTCGGGAGCGGCCAGGCCGCCTCCCGGCAGAGAGTTCCCGGCGGGCGGCGCGGCCCCCTCCGGTCGAGGAGTGCACCAGCGATGGTGGAGAACGAGTCGCGCGGGGATTCCGCGCAGAACGATCCGATCGAGGGCGAGAGCCCGGCGGCCGCCCCGAAGCGCACGCGCGCGACGCGGGCCCCGAAGGCCGCGGCCGAGAAGGCGGCGAAGGCCCCGAAGGCGGCGAAGGCCGAGAAGGCTCCGCGCGCGGCGTCGGCGAAGTCCGCGCCGAAGAGCGCGGCGGATCACGTCGGCGCCTCCGCGAGCGCGTCCGGCCCCGCCGACGCGCCCGCGTCGCAGGCGGCCGACGAGACCCCCGCGCCGAAGCGCCGCCGGAGCGCGAAGGCCGCGCCGAAGTCCGCCGCGCAGGCCGCGGCCGGCGAGGCCGCGACCGAGCCGCCCGCGGCCGCACCCCCCGCCCCGACCGGCCTGTCGCCGCTGTTCCAGGCGCCGCCGGTGCCGCCGCCCGCGGCGGCCGCGACGACTCCGGCCCGCGGCCAGGAGCGCGCGCAGGACGACGACGAAGGCGACGAGGGCTCCGGCGGATCCCGGCGACGCCGCCGGCGTCGCGGCGGCGGAGGCGGCGAGGCCGCCGAGGCCAAGCCCGCGAGCAGCTCGGGTGGTTCGGGTGGTTCGGGCCGGCAGCGCAGCCGCCGCGAGCCGGAGCCGATCACCGAACCGCAGAAGGTCAAGGGATCCACCCGTCTCGAGGCGAAGAAGCAGCGCCGCCGCGACGGGCGCGAGGCGGGGCGCCGCCGCCCGGTCGTGACCGAGGCCGAGTTCCTCGCGCGACGGGAGAGCGTCGACCGCGTCATGGTCGTGCGCAGCAAGTTCGGGCGCATCCAGATCGGCGTGCTCGAAGACGGCGTGCTCGTCGAGCACTACGTCGCCCGCAGTCAGGACGCGAGCCTCATCGGCAACGTCTACCTCGGCAAGGTGCAGAACGTGCTGCCGAGCATGGAGGCCGCCTTCGTCGACATCGGGCGCGGCCGCAACGCCGTGCTCTACTCGGGCGAGGTCGACTGGGAGGCCGCCGCCGCGCAGGCCGAGGCCGAGGGCCGCGACCTCAAGAACCAGGGCCGCAAGATCGAGCTCGCCCTCAAGAGCGGCGACCGGGTGCTCGTGCAGGTCACGAAGGACCCGGTGGGCCACAAGGGCGCCCGCCTGACCAGCCAGATCAGCCTGCCGGGCCGCTACCTCGTGTACGTGCCGGGCGGCTCGATGAACGGCATCAGCCGCAAGCTCCCCGACACCGAGCGCGCGCGCCTCAAGAAGATCCTCAAGGAGGTGCTGCCCGACGACGCCGGCGTCATCGTGCGCACCGCCGCGGAGGGCGCGACCGAGGAGCAGCTGACCCGCGACGTGACGCGGCTCACGAAGCAGTGGGAGGCGATCCAGAAGGACGTCGAGGCCGGCAACGCCCCCAAGCTCCTGCACAGCGAGCCCGACCTGCTCGTCAAGATCGTGCGCGACGTCTTCAACGAGGACTTCCACAAGCTCGTGGTCTCCGGCGACGACGCGCTCTCGACGATCGCCGACTACCTCGGCGCCGTCGCGCCCGACCTCATGGACCGCCTCGAGCGCTACGAGGGCGAGAAGGACGCGTTCGACGAGTTCCGCATCGCCGAGCAGATCGACAAGGCCCTCGAGCGCAAGGTGTGGCTGCCCTCGGGCGGCTCGCTCATCATCGACCGCACCGAGGCGATGACGGTCATCGACGTCAACACCGGCAAGTTCGTGGGGTCCGGCGGCAACCTCGAGGAGACCGTCACCAAGAACAACCTGGAGGCGGCCGAGGAGATCGTGCGCCAGCTGCGGCTGCGCGACATCGGCGGCATCATCGTCGTCGACTTCATCGACATGGTGCTCGAGTCCAACCGCGACCTCGTGCTGCGGCGCCTCGTCGAGTGCCTCTCGCGCGACCGCACCAAGCACCAGGTCGCCGAGGTCACCTCGCTCGGCCTCGTGCAGATGACCCGCAAGAAGCTCGGCCTCGGGCTCATCGAGTCCTTCAGCGAGCCCTGCGAGGTCTGCGCCGGGCGCGGCATCATCGTGCACCACGAGCCCGTCGCGAAGCACCGCGGCGAGTCGGGCGGCGGCGGCTCGGCCGGTGGCAACGGCTCCGCCGGGTCGGGGTCCTCGCGCCGCCGGCGCGGCGCGTCGTCGGGCAGCGGCTCGAGCGGCGGCGTCAAGAACGGCGTCGGCAGCACCGGCACGCACGCGATTACCGACGACGTGCGCAACGCGCTCGCCCAGGTCGCCGCGAAGACCGTCCACCACGACGCGCCCGCGGAGGACGGCGAGGGCCACGTGGCCGCGCGCGCCGTCGAGGCCGCGGCGCAGGCGGCGGTGCAGATCCTCGACATCCCGATCGCGGCCGGCTCGGCCTCCTCGCGGCGCCTCGCGCCGGCCGAGGCGGAGGAGATCCTCGGATCCGTGCTGCAGGCCCTGCCCGAGGCGACGACCCCGGCGCCCCGCGCGCGGCGCTCGCGGCGGGCGAGCTCGTCGGGCGGTCCGGGTTCGGGCGACGCGGCGGCGACGGACGGCGGCGCGGAGGCCGGCGGCTCCGACTGAGCCGCGCCGCGCGGCGACGGTACCGACGGACGCCGGGGGCTCAGCCCTTGTCGCGCTGCCGCACGCGCAGCCCCGCCACCTGCAGCCGCCGCAGCAGCTCGCGACCCGAGACGGGCTCGGCGCCCCGCGCGACGAGATCGTGCCAGCGCTCGCGCGGCACGTCGTAGTGGTCGTGGTCGAAGCCGCGGCGGGGGATGCCGGCGGCGGCGGCGAACGCGTGCAGCTCCTCGTACGACGCGTCGCTCACGAGGTGCGCCCAGAGTGTCCCGTGCGCGGGCCAGATCGGCTCGTCGACCAGGATCGCCATCCCGCGATCCTAGGCGCGGGGCGACCGCCGGGCGCGCCCCGGCGATCCCGAGCGTCGCTCGCTACCGTGGAGGCATGACCGCCGCACCGAACCTCTCCGCCCCGCGCGCCCCCTCGCTCGGATCGCGGGTCGGCATCGCCGCGGTCGCGGGCCTGGTGGTCGTCGCGATCCTCGCCGTGCAGGGCCTGCTCGGCTGGCTGCTGGGGTGGATGTCGGGCCTCGCTCTCGGGCAGGGGATCGAGGGGATGGGCGGTCCTCGGCAGGTTCTGGCGCTGTTCCAGGCTGCCGCGTTCTCGTGGGTGCCCTACGGTCTCGGCGTGTTCCTCGCGTTCGCCCTCGTCGTGCCGATCGGCCCCGGATCCGCGATCGGGCGGACTCTGCTGCGCGCGGTCCTCGCCGCCCTGCTCGGCGCCGGCGTCGCGTGGATCGGGATGGTGGTCGGCGACCTGCTGCTCGGGTCGTTCGTGGCGAGCATGTTCGGCGGGCCGCAGCTGTCGGTCATCCCCTACCGCTTCGTGAATGCTCTGCAGATGTTCGTGGCGACGGCGCCCGTGGTCGCTCTCGTCGCGCTGGTGGCGGCCCGCTGGCCGGTGGTGACTCCCGCCGCGCCTCCCGCGCCCACGACACCCGAGCGCGAGGTTTGACCGGTTCGGCGGCGATCCGGTATCCTCGACCCTTGGCGCACCTTCGGCTCCGCGCGCGATTCTCCGGCTCGTCCGGGGAGGTCGGCAACGAGCGGGCCGTGATCTCGCGCCCGATCCGCGGACGGTTCCGATCGGCCGCGGTCACACGCTTCCCGAAGTAAGGACATCCCGTGGTTTACGCAGTTGTGCGCGCCGGCGGTCGGCAGGAGAAGGTCGAGGTCGGCTCGATCCTCGTCATCGACCGCATCAAGGCCGACGACAAGGGCCAGATCGAGCTCGCCCCCGTGCTGCTCGTCGACGGTGACACCATCACCCACGACGCCAAGGCGCTCGCGAAGGTCAAGGTCACCGCGGAGGTGCTCGGCGACGAGCGCGGCCCGAAGGTCATCATCCAGAAGTTCAAGAACAAGACCGGGTACAAGAAGCGCCAGGGTTTCCGCGCCGACCTGACCCGCGTCAAGATCACCGGCATCAAGTAGGGGCTGACGACATGGCACACAAGAAGGGCGCGAGCTCCTCGAAGAACGGGCGCGACTCGAACCCGCAGTACCTCGGCGTCAAGCGGTTCGGCGGCCAGGTCGTGAAGGCCGGCGAGATCATCGTCCGCCAGCGCGGCACCCACTTCCACCCCGGCGCCCACGTGGGCCGCGGGGGCGACGACACCCTGTTCGCGCTCGAGGCGGGCGCGGTCGAGTTCGGCACGAAGGGCGGCCGCAAGGTCGTCAACATCGTGCCGTCGCCGGTGGCGTAACCGCCCGACGGCACGGTTTCGTCAGGAGGGCGGGCTTCGGCTCGCCCTCCTTTCGCATCCCCGGCCGGGTCGGGCCGCATCCGTCCCCAGCCCCGCACCGCGTGAGAGGAGCAGCGCATGGCGAGCTTCGTCGACCGCGTCGTGCTGCACCTGCGCGCCGGCCACGGCGGCCACGGCTGCGTCTCGGTGCACCGCGAGAAGTTCAAGCCGCTCGGCGGCCCCGACGGCGGCAACGGCGGTGACGGCGGCGACATCGTGCTCGTCGCGGATCCGCAGATCACGACCCTGCTCAGCTACCACCGCGGGCCGCACCGCAGCAGCGGCAACGGCGGACCGGGCATGGGCGACCACCGCCAGGGCCACCAGGGCGAGCCGCTCGAACTGCCGGTGCCGGTCGGCACCGTCGTGCAGACCCCCGAGGGCGAGACTCTCGCCGACCTCGACGAGCCGGGGATGCGCTTCATCGCCGCCCCCGGAGGTCGCGGCGGCCTCGGCAACGCCGCCCTCGCCACCACGAAGCGCAAGGCCCCCGGATTCGCCCTGCTCGGCACGCCCGGCTGGGAGGGCGACGTCGTGATCGAGCTCAAGACGGTCGCCGACGTCGCGCTCGTCGGCTACCCGAGCGCCGGCAAGTCGAGCCTCATCGCGGCGCTCTCCGCGGCGCGCCCGAAGATCGCCGACTACCCCTTCACGACCCTGCACCCGAACCTCGGCGTCGTCGAGGCGGGGGCGGTGCGCTTCACCGTCGCCGACGTGCCCGGCCTCATCGAGGGCGCGAGCGAGGGCAAGGGGCTCGGGCTCGAGTTCCTGCGCCACGTGGAGCGCTGCTCGGCCCTGCTGCACGTGCTCGACTGCGCGACGCTCGAGCCGGGGCGCGATCCGCTCTCCGACCTCGACGTGATCCTCGGCGAGCTCGCCGCGTACCCGGTTCCGGAGGGGCAGACGCCGCTGCTCGACCGGCCCCAGCTCGTCGCGCTCAACAAGATCGACGTGCCCGACGCGCGCGACCTCGCCGAACTCGTGCGGCCGAGCCTCGAGGAGCGCGGCTACCGCGTCTTCGAGATCTCCGCCGTCAGCCGCGAGGGTCTGCGCGAGCTCAGCTACGCGCTCGGCGAGCTCGTCGAGGCCGACCGGGCCGCGCGGCTCGCCGCCGCCGAGATCAAGCCGCGCATCGTGCTGCGGCCCACCCCCGTCGATGCGCAGGACTTCACCGTCACCGTCGAGGGAGGCACCGAGCCGCTCTACCGGGTGCGCGGCGTCAAGCCCGAGCGCTGGGTCGCGCAGACCGACTTCGCGAACGACGAGGCGGTAGGCTACCTCGCCGACCGGCTCGCGAAGCTCGGCGTCGAGGAGGCGCTGTTCGAGGCGGGCGCGGTTCCGGGATCCGCCGTCATGATCGGCGACGACTCGGGCGTCGTGTTCGACTGGGAGCCGACCCTCACGAGCGCGGCCGAGCTCATCACCTCCCCGCGCGGCACCGACGCGCGGCTCGACGGCGAGCGGCGCGCGACCCGCGCCGAGCGGCGCGAGCGCTACCACGAGCGGATGGATGCGAAGGCCGACGCGCGCGAGGAGCTGCAGCGCGAGCGCGAGGCGGGCCTCTGGCGCGAGCAGGCCGATGCCGACGCGGAGCGCGACGCGGGCGGCCGCGCCGCGCGGGCCGGAGTCGACCCCGACCGGGACGAGGAGACCGAGTGAGTCACACCGTCGAGCAGCGCCGTGCCGCGGTCGCGGCGGCCCGCCGCGTCGTCGTCAAGGTCGGCTCCTCGAGCGTCAGCGGCGACAACGCGGGCCAGATCGAGCCGCTCGTCGACGCGCTCGCGGCGGCGCACGCGCGCGGCGTCGAGGTGATCCTGGTGTCGTCGGGCGCGATCGCGACGGCGATCCCGTTCCTGCAGCTCGACGGGCGCCCGACCGACCTCGCCACCCAGCAGGCGGCGGCCGCGGTCGGGCAGAACGTGCTCATGTGGCGTTACCAGACCTCGCTCGACCGGTACTCGATCCTCGCGGGGCAGGTGCTGCTGACCGCCGGCGACCTCGAGAACCCGACCTCGAGCTCCAACGCGCAGCGCGCGATCGAGCGGCTGCTGGGTCTGCGGATCCTGCCGATCGTCAACGAGAACGACACGGTCGCGACCCACGAGATCCGCTTCGGCGACAACGACCGGCTCGCGGCGCTCGTGACCGAGCTGATCGGCGCCGACCTGCTCGTGCTGCTGAGTGACGTGGATGCGCTCTACACCCGGCCGCCCTCGGAGCCGGGCGCGCGTCCCATCCCGACGGTGCCCTACGCCGACGACCTCGCGGGCGTCGAGCTCGGCGACATCGGCGCCGCCGGCGTCGGTACCGGGGGAGCGGGCACCAAGATCGCGGCGGCGAAGCACGCCGCCGGCACGGGCACGCCCGTGCTGCTCACCTCGACGGGCAATGTCGCGGCCGCGCTCGACGGGCAGCTGCTGGGCACCTGGTTCGAGGCCGCGCCGCGCGGGTGACTCCGGCGCCGCGCCGGTCGACGACGTCGGTCCGGCTGATCCGCGGCGCGGGCGACCCGGTCGCGGCCGCGAGGCCCGCTAGGGTCGCGACATGACGCGTGCTCACCGACCGTGGTACCGCCGACCCTCCCGCGTGATCCCGACCGTGCTGCTCGCCTCGGGCGCCGTGGTCGCGATCGTCTCGGTGCTGAGCCCGTGGCCGGCCGCGCTGCTGATCCGCGCGGTGTTCCAGCAGGACGCCGTGAAGACCGTCGCCGAGATGGAGCCCTACGCTCCGACCTCGGGCCTCGTCGAGACGCTCGACGTGCCCTACGGCGACGCGGGATCCGACACGAGCTTCGACGTGTTCTCGCCCGAGGGCGGCGACGATCCACTGACGACGGTCGTCTGGATCCACGGCGGCGCCTGGATCTCGGGCTCGAAGGAGAACGTGCGCCCCTACGTGCGCATGCTCGCCGCGGAGGGCTTCACGACCGTCGCGCTCAACTACACGGTCGCGCCGGAGGCCGCCTACCCGACCGCGGTGACCCAGCTCAACGACGCCCTCGCCTACCTCCTCGCGCACGCCGCGGAGTACCGGATCGACCCCGACCGCATCGTGATCGCGGGCGACTCCGCGGGGGCGAACCTCACGAGCGAGTTGGCCGCCCTGACGACGAACCCCGCGTTCGCGAGCGAGGTCGGGATCACGCCCGCGCTCGCGGCCGACCAGCTGCTCGCGGTGATCCTCAACTGCGGCATCTACGACGTCTCCGAGATCCCGAACGCGCCGGGGATCGGCGGCTGGGGCTTCCGCATCGCGCTGTGGTCGTACCTGGGCTCGCGCGACTGGGAGGACAGCCCCGGCGACCACCAGATGTCGACGATCGAGTCGGTGACCGCCGAGTTCCCGACGACCTGGATCTCGGGCGGCAACGGCGACCCCCTGACGCCCGCCCAGTCGCAGCCGCTCGCCGCGAAGCTGCAGTCGCTCGGCGTCGACGTGGAGACGGTGTTCTACCCCGACGACCACGAGCCGAAGCTGCCGCACGAGTACCAGTTCCACCTCGATCTCGAGGATGCGCGCGCGGCCTACGACTCGACGGTCGCGTTCCTCAAGGGCCTGTAGGCGCGGCGCCCGCGACGGTGCGTCAGGTGTCGCCGTCGGCGGGGCCCGCGTCGCGCGGCACGAGCGGCACCGCGACCGCGGGGGCCGCCGCGATGATCGCGAAGGCGCCCGCGTAGCCCACGAGCCCGACGAGGGCGCCGACGAGCGGCACCGCGATCGCCGAGGCGACGTACTGCCCCGAGTTCTGCACGCCGAGCGCGCGCCCCGACCAGGCCGATCCGGCGATCTCCGCGACGGCGGTGAAGGCGAGGCCGTTGTCGGCGACGCTCACGCAGGTGGCGAGCACGTAGGCGACCGCCACGAGCACGGGCTGGTGGGCCCATCCCGCGGCGGCCGTGAGCAGCAGCAGCGGGATGCCCGCGATCGCGACCCAGCGCAGCGGTCGCAGCCGGGATCCGACCCGGTCGCTGAGCACCCCGACCCCCACCCGGCCGAGCGCGCCGATCCCCTGCGCGAGGGCGACGACGACGCCCGCGGCGGTCGGATTCCAGCCCTGATCGGCGATGAGCCAGACGAGGCCGAAGGTCAGCAGCACGTACTGCGGCATCACGAGCAGCGCCGACACGAGGTGGATGCGCACGAGCTGCGCCCCGCCGCGGTACGGGTTCGCGACCCGGCCCGCGGCGTCGCGCACGAGGGCCGGGCGCGGCGGATCGATCACGATCGCCGCGCACAGCACCCCGGCGAGGAGCACCCAGCCGAGGTCGAACAGGAGCGCCGGATGCACGTCGCCGCCCGCGACGAGCGGCGGCACCGCGAGGGCTCCGGCCATCGCGCCGAGCGGGAACGACATCTGCCGGATCCCCATCGCGAGCCCGCGGCGTTCCCGCGCGAACCAGCCGATCACCACGCGACCGGAGGCGGAGCTCGGGGAGGCGCTGCCGATGCCGGCGACGAACAGCGCGACGCCGAGCGCCCACGGGCCCTGCGCGACGATCGCGGCGACGAGCCCGAGCGCCATCACGGCCTGCCCGGCGACGAGCACGATGCGCTCGCCCCAGCGGTCGGCCGCGGCGCCCCACGCGACGAGCGAGACGAGCAGCCCGAGGCCGGGGGTCACCGCGAGCAGGCTCGCGGCGGCGAGCGGCATGCCCTGCTGCAGGGTGAGCAGGGGCAGCAGGAACGCCGGGGTGGTCTGCACGAGGGATCCGCCGGCCTGGGCGAACACGCCGACCGCGAGCATCGCCCACGGGTGCGGCGTGCGGTCACGGCGGGGTCGCGTCGCGCCCGGGGCGGCGGCGGGCTCGGGCGGGGCGGCGGAGGGCATCCCGTCCAGCCTAGAATCCGGGGCATGACCGACACCGCGACCACTCTGACGCTCGTGGCCCGCCTCGAGGCGGCCCGCGAGGCGTCCCGCGCCCTGGCGATCGCCGACTCGGCCGCGAAGGACGCCGCGCTCGAGGCGATCGCGGTCGCCGTCGAGACCGGTGCCGCGCGCATCCTGCCGGCCAACGAGCTCGACCTCGCGAACGGCCGCGAGAACGGCCTGAGCACCGGGCTGATCGACCGGCTGCGGCTCGACGAGGCGCGCCTGGGCGGGTTGGCGGCGGCGGTGCGGCAGATCGCCGCCCTGCCGGATCCGGTGGGCGAGGTCGTGCGGGGCCGCAAGCTGCCCAACGGCCTGCAGCTCTCGCAGGTGCGGGTGCCGTTCGGGGTCATCGGCGCGATCTACGAGGCGCGCCCCAACGTCACGATCGACATCGCGGCGCTCGCGCTGAAGAGCGGCAACGCCGTCGTGCTGCGCGGCGGATCCGCCGCCGAGAACACCAACCGCGAGCTCGTCGCGCTGCTGCAGGGCGCTCTCGCCTCCGCGGGCCTGCCCGCCGACGCCGTGCAGACGATCGACGAGTTCGGACGCGAGGGCGCGACCGAGCTGATGCGCGCGCGCGGCTGGGTCGACGTGCTCGTGCCGCGCGGATCGGCGCAGTTGATCGACACCGTGGTGCGCGAGTCGACGGTGCCCGTCATCGAGACCGGCGCCGGCGTCGTGCACGTCTTCCTCGACGAATCGGCCGAGCTCGACATGGCGCGCGACATCGTCGTCAACGCGAAGGTGCAGCGCCCGAGCGTCTGCAACGCGCTCGAGACCCTGCTCGTGGATGTGCGCGCCGCCGAGCGCCTGCTGCCCCCCGTGCTCGACGCGCTCGCCGCCGAGGGCGTGACGGTGAAGGGCGACGAGCGGGTCCGCGCGATCCGGCCGGAACTCGCCGCCGCCACCGACGAGGACTTCGCGACCGAGCACATGGCGCTCGAGATGTCGGTCGCGGTGGTCGACGATCTCGACGGGGCGCTCGCGCACATCCGCCGCTTCTCCACCCACCACACCGAGTCGATCGTCACGAACGACGTCGCGCGCGCCGAGCGGTTCCTCGCCGAGGTCGACTCGGCGGTCGTCATGGTGAACACCTCGACGCGCTTCACCGACGGCGGCGAGTTCGGCTTCGGCGCCGAGGTGGGCATCTCGACCCAGAAGCTGCACGCGCGCGGACCGATGGGTCTGCCCGAGCTGACGAGCACCAAGTGGCTCGTGCGCGGTCACGGCCAGGTGCGCGGCTGAGCCCGAGCCGCTCGCTAGACTCGACAGCACCGGATCGGAGGACCCATGACCGTGCTGACCGCGCTGCTCACCGCCCCCACGCTGTTCGCGGCGGAGGAGGCGCCCGCGCCGATCATCATGCCGCCGCTGGCCTTCGCCGCCATCGCCGCGGGCATCTTCGTCGTGCTGGGCTTCGTCACCTGGAGCTTCCGTGACGTCGCGAACCGTCACTCGACCCCCGGCTCCGAGGCCGGGCACGATCACCACTAGGCCGCGTCGGTGACCGATCCCGCCCCCCGGCGCCGCCGCGTCGGCGTCATGGGCGGGACCTTCGATCCCATCCACCACGGGCACCTCGTCGCCGCGAGCGAGGTGCAGAGCCGCTTCGACCTCGACGAGGTCGTGTTCGTTCCCACCGGCCAGCCCTGGATGAAGGGGCACGAGGTGAGCGATCCCGAGCATCGCTACCTCATGACGGTCATCGCGACCGCGTCGAACCCCGGCTTCCTCGTCAGCCGGGTCGACATCGACCGCGCCGGCCCGACCTACACGATCGACACGCTGCGCGACCTGCGCCGCGAGCGCCCCGACAGCGACCTCTTCTTCATCTCGGGAGCGGATGCGGTGGCCCAGATCTTCGAGTGGAAGGACGTCGCCGAACTCTGGGAACTCGCTCACTTTGTGGCGGTATCTCGCCCCGGACACGCTCTGAGCGTTCGGGGTTTGCCCCCGGACGGCGTAAGCTCCCTGGAAGTTCCCGCGCTGGCCATCTCCTCGACGGACTGCCGGGAACGGGTGGGCCGGGGTGACCCGGTCTGGTACTTGGTCCCCGATGGTGTCGTTCAGTACATCTCCAAGCACCAGCTCTACCGGAGTGCGACATGACGACCTACGACGAACGACCGCAGTCGCGGCGCGCGGCCCGCGAGGCCGAGCGCCACGACGCGGTGAACCCGTTCGCGCCGTCGGCGAACCCGTCGCCCGCCCCCGAGGACACCGTTCCCCGCATGCCCGCGGCCGAGTCCGCTCCCGCGTCGCGCCGCGAGGCGCGCGAGCGCGCGGGGGAGGCCCCCGCCGCTCCGGCGTCGGGCGGCGCTCTGCCGTTCACGCCCCCGGTGCTGCCGCAGCCTCCGGTCGCCGCACCGCAGGCTCCCGTCGCGCCGCAGGCGACGCCTCAGGCCGCGCCGGCCTGGAACCCGCGCCCCGAGCCGGCCGACGAGGCCCCGTTCGAGCAGACGATGTCGCGCCGCGAGCTGCGCGCGCTCCGCGAGGCGCAGGAGGGCCGCCCGAGCGAGCCCGAGACGGCGGCGTCCGCGCCCGGCTTCGCGGCACCGACCGCGGCTCCCTCGACGCCCGGCGTCGCGGCGCCGGCCGCGAGCCCCGCGGGCCCGCCGCCGGTTCCCCCGTCGTGGTCGCCGCAGTCGCCGACCGCGGCCGCCCCGACGGCACCGGCCGCGCCCGCGGCCCCGGAGCCCGACCCCTTCTCGGCGCTCTTCGGCGCGACCGGGTCGCCGCCCCCGCTCGTCGAGCCGCAGGCGCCCGCCGCGCCGTCTTCGGCTCCGGCGCCGGAGTACGCCAGTCCGCCGCCCGTCGCGCCGCAGTCCACCGCTGCGCCCGCACCGCAGGCCGCGGCGGCGCCGGAGGCTCCCGAGGCGCCGCGCCGCACGATCGACGAGCGCCACTGGAGCCGGCAGGCCGAGCTCGACGACGTCGAGCAGGGCGTCGAGACCACGATCACCCGCAGCGTGCGCGGCGGGCACTCCGACACCGTCACGAGCGCCCTCGTGCTGCCGGAGAACCACGTGCTCATGAACCCCATGTCGGGCACGGGCGAGGTCTACGTGACCGGCATGATCGCCCTGCCGGATGCGCTCGTCGCGACCGGCATGCACCCGCAGCACGTCGACCAGTCGCACCTCGACCACCTGCTGGATCCCGGTGATGAGCAGGTCACCTCGACCGGCACGATGCCGGTGAGCGCGTCGAGCGTCGCCGCCCAGACCGGCGCCTCGACGGTCATGGTCGCGCCGCGGGCCCAGCGCGGCAACAAGGTGCTGACGGGCCTCATCATCGCGGCGGGCGTGCTCGCGGTGGCCGTCGTCGGTCTCGTGACCGTGCTGATCGTGACGGGGCAGCTCTGAGCGCGTCCGACCGTTCGCGCGAGCTGCTGGCCACCGCGGCGGCAGCCGCGGATGCGAAGGGTGCCCTCGACCCGGTGGCGCTCGACGTCTCGGAGCCGCTGCCGCTCGCCGACGTCTTCCTCATCGTCACGGGACGCAACGAGCGCAACGTGCAGGCCATCGCCGGCGAGGTCGAGGACCGCCTCAACGCCTCCGGGGTGAAGACCCTGCGCCGCGAGGGCCGCGCCGAGGGCCGGTGGGTGCTGCTCGACTTCGGCGACCTCGTGGTGCACGTCTTCCACGAGGAGGACCGCATGTACTACTCGCTCGAGCGGCTCTGGCGCGATTGCCCGGTGATCCCGCTCGATCTGCCCGTGCACGACGTCGCGGACTGAGCGGCCGCCCGTGACCCGCGCCGCGCCGAGCGGGACCGCCGCATGACCGGGCCGAGCCTGCGGCCGAGGCCGGGCACCGCGATCCAGCAGTTCTCCTTCGTCGACGCGCTCGTCGCCGGCCTCTACGAGGGCGCCTTCCGCGCCGCGGAGGTGTCGGCCGCGGGCGATCTGGGCCTGGGGTGCGGCGACGCCCTCGACGGCGAGCTCGTGCTGCTCGACGGCGTGCTGCGGGTGTGCCGGGCCGGAGGCGTGGTGAGCGAGGTGGCCCCCGACGAGCTGGTGCCCTTCGCGGAGGTCGCGCGCTTCGAGCCGAGCCACAGCGAGACCGTCGCGCGGATGACCGAGAAGCAGTTCGAGGCCCACGTCGAGGCGCTCGTGCCCAGCGCCAACCTCTTCTACGCGCTGCGGCTCGATGGGGCCTTCGAGTGGATCCAGGTGCGCGAGGCCGTCAAGCAGTCGGCGCCGTTCCGCCCGCTCGCCGAGGCGGCCCGCGACCAGCACGAAGACACCGTCGGCGCCGGCCGCGCGACGATGGTCGGATTCGTCGGCCCCGACGTGTTCCAGGGGCTGTCGGTCGCCGACTTCCACCTGCACGTGCTCGACGAGGCGCGCGCGTTCGGCGGCCACGTGCTCGACTTCGAGATCGCCGAGGCGACGCTGCAGATCCAGGCCTTCTCGGCGTTCACGGTGCGCCTGCCCGAGGTGGCGAGCTATCTCCAGGCGGAGCTGGACGACATGGATGCCGACGCCGCGATCCGCGAGGTCGAGGGCTCCTGAGGTCGCGCCCTCACGCGCCGTCCGCGCCGTTCGGTCAGGCGCGCGCCCGTCGCGGGCGGTTGAGCCACGGCCGCAGCGCGCGGGTGACGAGCGGCAGCGCGAGGTAGGTCATGATCGGCGTCACCACGACGACCGCGGTCAGCACCCGCAGCCAGAGCGGCCAGTCGGGGATCAGCCAGCCGAGCACCGCGTTCGCGGCGAGGCTCAGCGGGTAGAACACCAGGAAGATGGCGACCATCTGCTTCCAGCGCGGGGGAGCGGCGGGCGGATTCGCGATCACCTCGACGTGGGAGGGGTCGTCGAACCAGCCCTCGATGCCGGTGCGGCGCTCCTCGCGTTCGTCGGTGACGAGCCCGAGCGCGGAGGCCATCCACCACTCCCGCTCGGAGCTGCGCCGCCACGCCTCGAGGCTCGCTGCGTCGGCGAAGCGGAACAGCATGTGCCACTCCGCGCTCGCGGGATCGGGGCGCACCCAGCCCGAGCCGAGGTATCCCGGCTGGGCGCTCAGCAGATCCTGCCCGGCGCGCGCCCAGGCCGCGACCTCCGCGGCGCGGTGCGGGTCGACGGTGCGGGTGATCGCGACGGTGACCGGTTCGCTCATGCCCCCAGTGTGCCCCGGCGGTCGCGCACGGGTGGGCGCACCGGTGGTTCGAGGTGCCGCTGCCGCCTGGTGTAGACTCGTCGGGTTGCCCCGTCAGCGACATCGTCTGCTGGGGTCACGGGTCTGTGGCGCAGCTGGTAGCGCACCTGCATGGCATGCAGGGGGTCAGGGGTTCGAGTCCCCTCAGATCCACAAAAAGCCTGATGAGAGGGCCATTTCCACACCCTGAACGGGGAGTCGGATGTGGCCCTTCATCATTTACTCATCGCTTCACGCTCGAATAGCCGAGCAATCTGGGGCCCGCTCGGGTCGTCTGGGCCGGCCCCGAGACGCCTGGCGCACCTGGGCGCCATGGCGAACCCCGATGCAGATCCGGACGGGCTCGAGCCCGTCATCACCCTGGCAGAGCTGGCCGACCAGCTCGGGGTGAGCGTGCAGACCCTCTATGACCTGCGCCGCAAGGGCGAGGGGCCACGGGTCTTCCGCGTCGGCCGGGAGCTGCGGGTACGCCGAACCGAGGTCACCGCCTGGCTGCAGCGCCTGGAGGAGCGCGACGCCGAGCGTCGCACGGGGGAGCGGTCGTGAGCGGGGGACGACCGAGGACGGCGATCGGCACCTTCGGCACCATTCGGATCCGGTCGAGCCGGTCCCATGGCTATATCGCGACCACCCGCTTTCGGGACCTCGACGGGCGGCTTCGGCTGGTCACGGCGACCGCGCGCACCGGGCCGGCCGCGCGCGCCGCGCTCAAGGAGCGGATGGTCCGGCGACCCGGATACGGCAGCAGCGGCATCCTCAGCCTGACGAGCTCCTTCGCCGACCTGGCCGTGCTGTGGCTCGCCGATCTCGACGCGCAGGACCTCGTCGAGGGCACCAAGGACAACTACCGCGAGCATCTGCGCCTGCACGTCCTGCCAGTGTTCGAGCACTACACGCTGGGCGAGATCACCACCGGCCGAGTGGAGTCGTTCCTGAAATCGGAGGCCCAGGTCTCCTACTCCCGGGCCAAGCACTCCCGCACCCAGCTGAACCTGCTGTTCGGCTTCGCCCTGCGCCACGACGCCATCCCGCGCAACCCGGTCGAGGGGACCAGCCCGCTCAAGCGGCCCAAGGGCGCACCGCAGGCGCTCACCTTCGAGCAGATCGCCGCCATCCGCGCGGCAGCCGCGAGCTGGCGCACCGGCGAGCACGTCAAGGGCCCCAAGCCCGACGGGCAGGTGCGCGACCTGGTCGAGGTGCTGCTGGGCACGGCCCTGCGTATCGGCGAGGCGCTCGCGCTGCGCCCCTGCGACGTCGACGACACCGGAAAGACGATGATCATCACCGTTCGCGGCACGGTGATCCTGAAGACCGGCCACGGCGCCTTCCGGCAAGACCACCCCAAGACCGAGCACTCCGTGCGCAGCATCGCCGTCCCGGCGTTCGCAGCCCGCGTCCTGCGCGCCCGGACGGCTGGGACCGACCCCGAGCGCACCATCTTCGCCAACCGCAAGGGTGGACCGCTCAGCCCGTTCAACGCCCGGCGCACCTTCCGCGATTTCCTGAAGCTCGCCGGGATGGAAGACAGCGGGATCACCTTCCGCTGGTTCCGCCGCACCGGGGCGACCGTCATCGCGCGCGGTGCCGGCACCGACGCGGCGGCCGCCTACCTCGGGCACGGCTCGACCGCCATCACCGAGGGCCACTACATCGAGCCGGTCACCACGGCCGACCTGCGATCCGCGGGTTTCCTCGAGCGGACGCTCAACCCCGAGTCCGGCGACGGTGCACTGCTCACGCTGCCCAGCGGCGGCCATACGGACCTCGAAGAGCGGCTCGACGAGATCGACGGCGAGCCTGATCACGACGGGGAGGCGGAGCTCGAAGCGGCGTAGGGCAGGCAGCGCCTCTCACCGCCCCGTCACCTCTCGAGTCGACGCGCCTGCCGAAGGCGCCTCGAACCCGAGAACTGGTCTGGCGGGGCGCGACGCCCGTTCCGGCCCCGCCAGCAGGGCCTGCCGCGCCTCCAATACCGCTGCCGCCCGGCGTCGGACCTCCGCTTCCACGTTGGGGTAGGGCCCCACCCCGCGGAGCTCCCGTGCGATTGAGTCCATGCGCACTTCCTCACGGAGCACCGGGCCGGCGCGGCCCCGTAGGTGGCGGTCGATCGCCGCGTCGAGGCGCGCTGGCTTGGCGGCGTCGGCGCGGATCTGTGCCTCGAGTTCTGCCGCCCAGCGTCCGTGTGGGGATCGGGCGGTCTCGGCCCGCACTTCGCGGAGCTCTTCCTGAAGCCGCTGCAGGTCTTGCTTGCTCCACTTCCGTGCGGCGAACGCGGCGGCCTCGGCGGCGTTGCGGGCACGCTCGTTGATGGTGGCGCGGTGCATGGGCCGTGGGGCAAGGCCAAGCGCCCGCCGGCGCCGCTCGCGCCGACGTCGCTCGTTCTGCTCCCGGTTGAGCTTCTCGCGCACGGAGGGGTCGGATCGGCGGGCGTTCTGCTGCGCGTTGCGATGCTCGAGGCGCGCGGCCTGGTACTGCCTGGCCATCTCCCGCACCGCGGGATCTTCGCGGCGCCGGGCGCTCTGATCACGGCTGGCTGCTTGACGGGCTTCGCGGTTGCGATGGTAGTAGTTGCGCTGATGTTCGCGGACCCGATCGGGATGCTGCTCAGCCCAGGCGTCGCGCCGGGCGGCGGCGCGCTCTGGGTTCGCCGCGGTCCACGCCTTCACTCGCGCCCGGTCGCGTTCCCGGCGCGCTTTCAGCGCCCGCGCCCGTTCGCGGCTGCGGCGCATGGAGTCGCGGTTCTGTTGTCGGACTCGGTCGGCGTCGGCAGCCTTGTACTTCTCCCGATCTGCCCGCTGGCGCTCGCGTCGCGCCTCGAGTCGCGCTTGTTCCGCATCCGGTTCCGGCGTGCTCTCCGCCATCGGTAGCCTTGCGGTGTGGACGGTGCCCGGTCAGCTCGGGTTCAGCTCGCCGTTGGGGCCGTCGACGGACTGCTCGGCCTCCTCACGGGCGCGGCGGCGGACGTCGGCCATGACGAAGGCGACGAAGTCCTTGTGCCGGTTCGGGTTCGGCGTCTCCGCGGCGTCCTCGCTGGGCTCGTCGCCTGGCCAGACGGCGCGCCGGGTGGGGCGGTCCTGGTCGAGCTTGGTGCCCGAGAGCGACACCCACTCCCGCAGGCGCTCACGCGCCATGCGGAAGTCGAGATGCCACGCGGCGGCGGCGCCGGCGGCGGCCTGCGGGTCGTAGGCGCCCTGCCAGCTGACATGGATCGCGCTCAGCTCCCACACCAACTCCGGATGCCTATGCCAGTACGGGGGGATGATCGTGGACGGCAGCCCGTACTCGGCTCGCAGCCAGTCGACCCAGGCGTTGAGCTCGAGCCATTCGACCTCGGCCTCCTCGGCGGACAGGGTGCGCCAGTTCACCGGGTGCGGGACCTCGCCGAGCAGCTGGCGCACGGCGTCCTCGAACGGGTCGGCGCCCTCCGGGGAGGGGTCGTCCCAGAGGGGTTCCTGCTCGGTCATGCGGCGTCCTTTCCGCGCCGGATGGTGACGCTGAGGTGGTTGGTGTCGGGGCCGAGGCGCTCGGCGACGAACTGGGCGTCGCGGCCGGGCCCACCGGCGGGGTCGGGGACGGCGGGGATGAGCCGGCCGAGGGCGAGGATGTCGTCGCCGCGCCGATACAGCTCGTGGGCGAGCTCGGCGGGCCGGTCGAACAGGATCAGGTCGAGGTAGTCCGGCTCGGCCCGAGTGCCGCGCTCGGTCCGGCGGTCGCCGCGGCGACGCAGTCCGAGGCGGGCGTAGAAGCGGGCGCCCCCGCCGGTGCGGGTGATGCGGGGCTCGGTGGCGATGTAGCCGTGGATCCCGGTCTCAGGGCTGGTCGACATCGGAGGGCTCCTTTCGCTGCGTGCTTCGGTTGGCAGGTGCACGACCCGCCTCGGCGGCGCGGATCAGCTCGGCCTCGACCGCTGCGCGGTCGTGGCGCAGCTGCGCCGCATCCGGGCGTGACGTCCACGGAGTGAGGGTCGTGACGATCGGGCGGGCGGTGCGCAGCAGCACGATCGCCGTGCCGAACGGCAGGGTTCTGAGGACGTCGGTCGGGATGACCGGGACACGGCGCACCGACTGCTGCCACGACTTCCCGCCCCCGCGGTCGGTGGAGGTGGAAGCGGTCGTCTCGTCCCGCTCGCCCAGGAGCGCGGAGATGTCGGCGAGGTCGCGGGTGTGGGATCCGCCGCCGAGGATGATCTTCACGATCGCCGCGTCCCAGATCACGGTCGCCGCGTGCTCGTTCCACCGCGATCTCGCCTGGGCGAGGGACTGCAGCACGGGCAGGGTCGTGATGCCGGAGCCGCCGCCCTCGGACATCAGCGTCGGCAGGCTCGGCAGCGGGGACAGGTTGGCGATCTCGTCCAGCGCCAGCAGCAGCGGCGGGTCGAGCCGGGCGCCGGGAGAGGCGGCGGCCAGGCGCCGGGCGGTCTCGACGATGTCCTCCACGAGCGCCGCGACCAGCGCCGCGGCCGCGCCGGAGCCGGCGCCGGTGGCCAGCAGATAGAGGCTGCCGTGCTCGCGCAGGAACGTGACGGGGTCGAACTGCTCCTCCGGCGACGGGGACACCGCCGCGAGCACCCGGGGATCCGCGAGGCTGGCGAACGCCAGGCTGACCCCGTGCCAGATCGAATCCCGCGTCCGCGGGTCGGCTTGGATCATCGCGTCCAGCGCCTCGGCCCATCCGTCGGCCGCGCCGGAGGTGGAGCGGAGGATGTTCACCGCGTCGGCCGCGGCGCTGGGCGAGAGAGTCCACTGGTAGAGGGTGCGGGTGTCGCGGTCGTCGAGCGCGGCGGCGTGCAGCAGGGACTGGATCGCGACCTCGGTCTTGCCCTGCCAGAACGAGCCGTTCTCGACCGATCCGAACCCGGTACCGGCGGCAAGCCCCCGGGCGCGGATCATCGCCGTCAGCGGGTCTGCGCAGCCGCGAACCGGCGACCAGCGCAGCCCCGCCGGTACCCCCGGGGCGAGAGCCTGCGGATCGAACACGGCGACCGGGCCCCGACGCTGCCTTGCCCGCAGGGTCGCTGCGAGCGTGTCGGGGCGGGTGGAGGTAGTCAGCACCGCGCCGGGGGCGTCGAGAATGAACGGGACGACCAGCTGCAGCGTCTTCCCTGAGCGCGGCGGGCCGATCAGCAGCATCGAGTCCTCCACCGTCGCCCACACGACGCGGCCGCGGGCGGTGCCGATCCGGTAGCCGACCTCGGCGGGCGCGGGCTGCTCGAGGGAGGGCCGCAGGGTGCGGCCCCGGCGTCGCAGCGAACGGCTGGAGGCGGCGTGGGCGACCTCCGCGCCCGTGGCGATGCCCTCGATGGCATGCGGGTCGCGAATCCCCTTCGGCCGGTGGAACACCCGCCAGGTGCCCCACGCGAGGGAGCCTGCGGCGGCGAGCAGGACGGCCAGGGCCGTCCAGTACGCGACCGGATGCAATCCGGCCGCCCCGAGGGCCGTGGCCGGGTCGGCGGGCCGGGCGAGGACGGCCAGGGCTTCCGGCATGGACGCGGACGGGGCATCCGCCCCGGTGACCCACGCGGCCAGGTGACCGGCCACCCACAGCAGCAGGGCGAACGCGAACGCGCCCGCGATGATCCCCAGCGTCAGGTTGGTCAGCGTGTCCGAGCCGGAATAGCGGTGCTGCGGCGTCGTCATTCCAGCACCGGGCTGAGGACCGTCGTGCCCGAGATGGCGCCCATCAGGATCACCCGCCGGGCGTAGCCGAGCTCGTTGGCGTTCACGAGCGCCCGCGCGCGCCCGTCCATGCGTGCCTCGACCTCTTGGCGGATGATCGCGACTTGCACGTCCTCCCCGGGCACGAAGCCCTCGCCCGACACCTCGAAGACGTCCGGCGGCTCCTTACCCGGGTAGTAGAAGCGCGGGCCCAGATCCGGGATCGCGGTCGGATCGGACGGCGGAGGCGGCGGGATCATCGTCATGGGAGCTCAGGTGCCCGCGCAGACTTTGCGAGGCAGGTGGCGAGATGGGGTTGGGGGCTCCTGGCGAGTGCCTACCCGACGGCGCTTTCGCGAATCGTGAATTCGCGGGGGCCTGTCCCAACTGCCGTGAGTTCGTTCGGCCATCTGCTCCCTCGATCTCTCATAGGAGCGAGGTACGCAGGGATCGCCACCGATACCCGATTCTTGTAGAGATTTCATGATTTCTGAAAGAATCTGTGTATTGTTGACGTATGTGCGGTG
>JAFKEN010000012.1 GCA_017308515.1 Actinomycetales bacterium
CGCGATCTCGGCCACCGGCCTCTCACCCAATCGAGCGAGCTCGACAGCACGACGACGGAACTCCTCCGGCTTCGCAGCAGGCATCACGGACTCCAATCCGGGACGATCATCGCCCCAACTCAGGTGTCCGAGAAACCCGGGACAGGTCAGTACTCGCAATAGACGGAGTAGCTCTTGGCGGAATAGCGTCGCGAGCATGACGGCGATGGACGAGGTTGTGAGCTGCTCGTGTTGTGGTCGCGAGTACCCGCGGAGGAAGCTTCACGCTCTTGTGGACGGTGCTGCATTCATCTGTCGCCGATGCGCGCTGTGGGTTGCCTTGCGGCTCCGTGGTGATCGGCTGGACGGTGACGGGGATGATCTCGGCGCAGTGCAGCGGTGACTGGAGTTTGGGTTCAGCCGACGTTGATGGCCGCGAGCTGGAAAGGTGTGCCGGTGACGATCAGTCGTAGGTCGTGGAGGGTGTCGTCGATTGTCCAGTCGACGAAGGCGCAGCAGGCCTTCTCGATGGTGACGAGATCCCGGAGGCGGTCGACGGAGTCTTCGACCTTGGCGTAGTGGATGGTGAGGCTGCCGTCCGTGCGCTCGGTGTTGAGGGCATAGTCGGCCTCGAAGGCGTGCCATTTCTCCACCTGCTGCTTCGCGGCGGCGAGCGTGGGAAGGGTGCAGGCGATCGGCTGCTCGTCGCGGGGTCTCGTGTGGGTCACGCTGGCTACTTCTTTTCGCTGTCGGTCTTCTCAAGGGCTTCGAGGACCTCGAACGGGGATTCGAGGTCGCCGCGCCAGGCTTCGATGCCTTCGCGGATGGCGAGGACGGCGACGATGAGGGCGGCGACGGAGTCGGCCCAGGCCCAGCCGAAGAGGCTGTTGAGCAGCAGTCCGATGAGGACAGTACCGGAGAGATAGATGCACAGCAGGAGTTGCTTGGCGTCGGCCTGGACGCTCTTGGAGCCGAGTTCGCGGCCGGTGCGGAACTCGAACCAGGCCAGGGCAGGCATGACGATGAGGCTGGTGACGGTGATGCCGATGCCGACCGGGCTGTGGTCGACCTCTTGCACGCCGGTGAGGGCGAGGATCGCGTCGATGGTGACGTAGGCGGCGAGGGCGAAGAAGGCGATCCCGATCACCCGGACTGTGATCTTCTCCCAGCGTTCGGGGTCTTTGCGGGTGAACTGCCAGGCGATCGCGGCGGCGGAGGCGACCTCGATCACCGAGTCGAGGCCGAATCCGATCAGCGCGGCGGAGGATGCGATGGCGCCGGCGGAGATCGTAATGATCGCCTCGATGACATTCCAGGTGATCGTGAAGCCAACGATGAAGCGGACGCGGCGGTGCAGGGTTGTCCGGCGTGAGTCGGGGAGGGGGTGGGTCATCAGAGGTTCTCCTGGTTGAGGATCCGGCCGGCGGCCGGGGAGGTCGAGTTGGGGGCAGCGTGGGGCGGGCGGTGCAGGATGAGGGTGAGCGCCCAGCCGGCGATGCCGCAGGTGGTGAAGATGTCGGCGACGTTGAAGATCGCGAACCAGTCGACGGCGATGAAGTCGACCACCTCGCCAGTGAGTGGGCCGTCGGTGGCGCGGCTGATGCGATCCCAGATGTTGCCCATCGCCCCACCGGCGGCGACGGCCAGCAGCGCGGTCCCGCCGAGGCTGGTTCCGTTGATGGCGCGCAGCATCGTCCAGGTCACGAGGGCGGCGGCGACCGCGATCAGGGCGATGACCAGCGCCGGGCCCAGCGATGCGCCGAGTCCGAACGCGATCCCTGGGTTGAACACCAGGTCGAGCCGGGCTCCGAGCCCGAGTTCGACGATGCGACCATCGCTCAGGGAGGACAGCGCCCACGCCTTGGTGAGCTGGTCGACCGTGAACGCGGCCGCGATGGTAGCGACGACGACGGCGATGCGGGCCGGGCGATGCGGTGCCGGTCGGCTCATGCCAGGACCTGGAACAGGCGGACGAAGACGCCGGACTCGATCAGGATGTACAGCCCGAGGCCGATGAAGACGGCCGGGACCAGCCAGTGCTCGATCTTCTCCAGGGCTTCGGTCACCTTCTTGTTGGTGCCGATGGTCCGGGCCACCAGGCACCACACGGCGACCAGGATCAAGAACACGATGATCGTGATCACGGTGTCGGGGATCGGGGCGGTGCGGAACACCGGGGTGTAGAGGGAGATGTTGTCCGCGCCGTTGGCGATGGTGATGCCGGCCACCCCGAGCAGCCCGCCCGCGCGGATCGCGGACTCGTCCCCGTCATCGTCGTCCCCGCGGCGGCGGAGGGTGCGGATCAGCCCGTACACCCCGATCCCCAGCGGCACCAGGCCCAGGAAGCCGACCCACTCGTCCGGCACGATCGTCAGGCCCGCCGCGGCGACCACGCTCAGCGCGACCAGGGCGATGAACCCGAGGTACTGGCCGGCCACGACTTTCCAGCCCGGCAGGGCGCCGCGCGTGGACGCGAGGAACAGCACCGTGAGGACGACGATGTCGTCGATGTTCGTCGCGGCGAACAGCCCGACCGCCGCGGCGATGGTCGCGATCATCGGGCGTCGCGACCGTAGGTCGCGCAGAGGTCGACCTGGTAGCCCGTCGCCGCCAGAAGCTGCTCCGCAGTCTCCAGCAGGTCGATCACCTCGGGGGTGGCGACCGCGTAGAAGTTCTGGCGCCCTTCCGCCCGCGCGACCAACAGGCCGCAGTCCCGCAGACACGCCACATGCTCCGACACCGTCGACTGCGCCAGCCCCAGCTCGTCGGTCAGATCCCGCACGCGCGCTTCCCCCTGGCTCAGCCGACGCAGGATCGACAAGCGGCTGGCATCGGCCAGCGAGTGGAACAGCGACACCGCGGCGGACAGCTCAAGAATCATCGGCACCAACCGATCATATCGGCAGATCTCGATGCATGGCTATTGCGGTGGGCGAGAAGCGGGAGGCTATCGCTGGGTCGCGATTTTTCGGCTGCGTAGAGAGCCTGGACTTGGCTCACGACCGCGCCAATACCAGCACCGTTGGTTCACTTTCAACGCATGCCCTACCGTCCTATACTCGAACATACTTTCGCAGCAGCAGTCTGCTTCGGGATACGCGTCAACCGCACGGCGGGACGCGATGCGCACCTGTCCATCAGGAAACCCTTCTGATGAGACAGGAGCATCCCGATGCGAACCAAAGAGTCCCTGTGGGGCTTCTTCGCCAGCGACCCGCAGTTGTCCTTCAACGAGGACGGCGAGGCGCGGCTGTTCGCGTGGATCGGTCAGGAGCAGTTCGAGCGCAACCCGGACGGCTCGTTCACGCAGGGCGAGACGAAGTTCTATCCGTTCAAGATGTTCCGGCGCAGCGCGGAGCACGCTTACGAGAAGTTCGCGCGCGGCGACAACTTCGTCGCCAGCGGCCACGTTCAGAAGTTCAGCTACGAGAAGAACGGGGAGAAGGTCAGCGGCGAGGAGTTCATCGCCACCCACGTCGGTCCTGATGCCGCCCGCACGAGCTACGCCGTCGACCGTGGCCGCTCGCGCTCGCAACAGGTCGAGCGCGAGCCCATCGAAGCGCCGGACCCAACTCTCCCGCAGCAGCCGTCGCCACGCCCGATGGCGCTGTGAGGCGGCGGCATGACCACCGAGGAGTCGCTGTTCCCGGTCGACGATCCCGACTTCGACGTGCCGCCGCTCGAAGAGCCGGAGCCCGACCCTGTGGCTCCTTCGCCGAGACCGGCCAAGGAGCCAGACTCCGAGACGAGCGACGCGCCGGAGCCGCCACGCCCAGTGAACTGGAACATCCTGACCGCGGCCGAGGCACAGGTGGAGTGGCTGGAGCTGAACGCCTTCGTGAACTGGTTGCGTCACGAGTTCGGGCTGAGTGTGAACGTCGTGCCGCCGTTCTGGCATCGGCATCCGGAACTGGTGTGGCCGCTATCGGCGTTGCGCCAACACTATCTGAATGCCTACGACGCGAAGCAGCACGGCTCGGCTCCGTTCGGCTGGTGGCGCGACTTCTGGGACTTCCAGCAGCGCCTGCGCGACGCGGTGACCGCGTGCGGCACGAAGCTCAACACCGACCGGCCGACGCGGCAGGCCGTGTGGCCGGGTGAGGAGGAGCGCCCCGCCCCCGTGGAGACGGTGATCGCCGACCGTGATGCGGACTTCACGCAGTTCGTCAGGGAGGACGTGGCGCGCAGGCAGGCGATCGAGGACGAGTTCTACGCGCATCTCGCGGCGGAGCAGTAGGTCTCGGGCGGTGACAGGGAATGGCGCGACAACGATCCCCGAAGCCCTGGCCGGGGCAACTGGAGTTCGATCTGTGGGGAGTGGACGAGCCGTCGGCCGACGCCGCGCTCACCATGTCACGCGAGGCTGGGGCGAGCAATGAACAAATACGGGCAGATGGCGCTGTCACACTGGCAAGCGACAGCCCCGAACCGGCTGGCCGACCTGAGCGATCCGATGGTGTTCTTCGAGGCACTGGGCCTGGAGATGCAGGAGCAAGTGACGAACCTCGCGTCGATGCTGGCGGGCAGCGACCTCCGGGGGGAGACTTTCTTGCAGAAGGTCGCCCGGCTGACAGCGGCCCGGAAGCAGGCGGAGGAGGTCGTGATGTCGCAACTGGCGTGGATCACCGACCCGAGCCTGCCACTGGATCAGGCGCGGGAGGAATGGGAGCAGACCCGTTCCTCCGACGAGAACCTGATCCTCTGGGCCGACCGGATGCAGGACTCCCCGGATTCGATGCCCTCCTCCGTAGAGCTGGAGGAGATGGCGAAGATGTGGGCGCTGCCCGTCGAATTCCTACTGGAGCTCGTGGCGACGGAGCCCCCGCGGGAGTACATGCGAGCGAACCAGGCGACGCTCTCCGAGGCGGCGACGATCCGCTTCTTCCGCGAACTGCGGTAGCACCCCGGTTCGTCCCGGCCTCGCAGGACGACCTCGGCCCCTCGGGCGCGAAAGCCCGCTACCGGGCCAACGTGGAGGCGATCCAGCTCATCCACGACCTGAACTCGACGGGTCGACCTGCCTCACCCGACGGTCAGCGCGTGCTCGCCCGCTGGTCGAGCTGGGGCGCGATCCCCGACGTCTTCGATGACCTGAAGCCCGAGTGGGATGCCGAGCGCGCCGAACTGCGCGAGCTGCTGGACGACGACGAGTGGGAGGCCGCAGAGCGCACGACGATCAACGCGCACTACACCGACCCGATGATCGCTCGGCAGGTGTGGCGGCTGCTGGATGGTCTGGGGTTCCGCGGTGGAGCGGTGCTGGAGCCCGGTTCCGGCTCGGGCACGTTCATCGGCCTCGCCCCCGAGTCAGCGCAGATGACCGGGGTGGAATTCGACCCGCTGACTGCGGCGATCTCCGCTGCGATGTATCCGCACGCCACCGTGCGCGCCGAGTCCTTCGCCGACACCCGGCTGCCGGAAGGTCACTTCGATGCGGCCGTCGGCAACGTGCCGTTCAGCAGCGTCACTCTGCACGACCCGCTGCACAACGCGACCCGGCAGTCGATGCACAACCACTTCATCATCAAGTCGCTGCGCCTGACCCGGCCCGGCGGAATCGTCGCGGTGCTGACCTCGCACTTCACGATGGACGCGCAGAACCCCGGCGCGCGGCGGGAGATGAACGAGCTGGCCGACCTCGTGGGCGCGATCCGCCTGCCCACCGGGGCGCACCGCCGCGCCGCAGGGACGGAGGTGGTGACCGACCTGCTCGTGTTCCGGCGGCGACCGGAGGGCGAGCAGATGCGCGACGACGCCTGGGAGACGGTCGCGCAGGTGCCCATCGACGGCGTGCCGATGCGGATCAACCGCTACTTCGACGAGCACCCGGAGCAGATGCTCGGGGAGGTCGGCGTCGGCCACGGGATGTACGACGCGGCCACGCTCACCATCACGACCGATCTGGCTGACTTGGAGGCGGAACTCGCGGTCGCCGTCGACCAGATCGTGTTCTCCGCGCGCCGGGCCGGGCTGACGATGACCGAGCGCACCGCCGAGCAGCAGGCGCGCCGGGCAGCGTTCACCCCGTCGGCGCCGGAGCTATGGGACGGCAGCATCGTGGCGAGCGAGACCGGCGGCTTCCGCACCGTTGTCTCCGGCTCGCTGGAGCCGCTTGCGGTGCCGAAGTCCGCCGAGCGCGAGCTACGCGCACTGCTGCGTCTGCGCGACGGGGCATCCCGCCTGCTGACCGCGGAAGCGGCGAGCGTGGACGACACGCCTGACATCGTGCTCACCCGCACGACGCTGCGCCGCGACTACCTGAAGTACGTCGGCACCTACGGGGCGCTGAACCGCTACACGCTGCGCCCCACCGGGCGCACGAACGAGGACGGCGAGGAGACCTTCGCGCGCATCGTGCCGACACCGATCCGGCTGCTGCGCTCCGACCCGTTCGGTCCCCTGGTGCTCGCGCTGGAGCAGTTCGACGACGAGGATCAGTCCGCGTCGCCTGCCGCGATCATGAGCCACCGTGTGGTGGTGCCGCGCGCCGAGGTGCAGGGTGTCGACAGCCCGGCCGACGCCATAGCGGTCAGCCTCGACCGCACCGGCCGCATCGACATCACCCTCGTCGCCGATCTGCTCGGCATGAACGACCGCGAGGCGCGCGCGGCGCTGGGAACGCTCGTGTTCGCCGATCCGGTCACGAACCAGCTCACCCACGCGCCGGAGTATCTGTCGGGCGACGTGCGGGTCAAGCTCGAAGCGGCACGGCTCCGCGCCGAGGACGACCCGGAGTTCCAGGTCAACGTCGATGCGCTCGCTGAGGTGTTGCCCGCGCCGCTGGGCATCCAGGACATCCACGCGAAGCTCGGCGCCGTCTGGATCAGCGCCGACGTGCACGAGCAGTTCCTGCGTAGCACTCTGCGCGCGCCCGACGTTCGCGTGGAGAACCCGCTGCCAGGCATGTGGGAGATTCGCGGCGGTCGGCAGGGGCTGCCCTCCACCTCGGAATGGGGCACGCCCCGCCGCCCCGCGCCGGACATCGCGCAGGCCGTGATGGAACAGCGCACGATGCTTGTCTACGACGAGGAGAAGGACATAGACGGCAAGGTGCGCCGCATCCTCAATCCCGTCGAGACCGCCGCAGCGCAGGAGAAGGCCGACGGCCTCCAAGAGCGGTTCAGCGAGTGGGTGTGGGAAGACCCGGCACGCGCGCAGGCGCTCGTGGACGAGTACAACCGCCGCTTCAACTCCATCGTGCTCCGTGACTACACGGATGCCGGGGCATATCTGTCGTTGCCCGGCCTGGCGTCGAACTTCGAGCCGCGCACGCACCAGCGAGCCGCTGTCGCGCGCATGGTGTCCGAGCCCGCCGCGGGCCTGTTCCACGAGGTCGGCGCGGGCAAGACCGCGGAAATGATTATGGGCGCGATGGAGATGCGCCGGATGGGGCTCATCGGCAAGCCCGTCGTGGTCGTGCCGAATCACATGCTGGAGCAGTTCGGGCGCGAGTGGCTCCAGATCTACCCGCGCGCCCGCGTGCTCGCGGCGTCGAGCCTCGACCTCACGGCAGACAAGCGGCGGCTGTTCGTCGCCCGCGCTGCCGCGAACGAGTGGGACGCGATCATCCTCACGCAGGGGGCGTTCGCCAAGATCCCGCTGCGCGCCGAGACGCAGCAGGAGTACATCCGCGGGCAGGTAGACGACGTGCGGCGAGTGCTGGGCGAGGCGACCGGCGAGCAGCGGATGAGCGTCAAGCGCATCCAGCGGAAGCTCCTGGCGATGGAGAACAAGCTCAAGGATCGGCTCGACTCCGACCGCGACCGCGGCGTCTGCTTCGAGGACACCGGCATTGATTACGTCATCGTCGACGAGATGCATATGTACAAGAATCTCGCCACCGAGTCGAACATCAGGGACGCGGCCATCGAGGGCTCGGATCGCGCGAGCGACCTGCACATGAAGCTCGAATACCTCCGCTCCGCGGGGCGCGAGCGGGTCGTGACCGCCGCGACCGCGACGCCCATCTCGAACTCGATCACCGAAACCTATGTCATGCAGCGATACCTGCGGCCCGACGTGCTGGAGTCGGCGGGTGTCGGCGCGTTCGATGCGTGGGCGGCAACGTTCGGCGAGCTGGTCACGCAGATGGAGATCTCGCCGACCGGCAGTACCTTCCGAATGAAGACCCGCTTCGCCCGGTTCCAGAACGGGCAGGAGCTGCTCCGGATGTGGTCGGTGTTCGCCGACGTGAAGACCGCTGAAGACCTCGACCTGCCCGTGCCCGCGCTCGTGCAGCGCGACGACGGCAGCCGCGCGCCCTCCACCGTGCCGGTGCAGCCGACCGTCGAGCTGGAACAGTACGTCGCATCCCTCGCCGAGCGCGCCGAGAAGGTCGCCACCCGCCAGGTGCGGCCCGACGAAGACAACATGCTCCTGATCGCCACCGACGGACGCAAGGCCGCGCTCGACATCCGCATGGTCATCTCCCGCGACCCGTCCGGGCCGAGCAAGGTCGACGTCGCCGCCGACGCGATCCACCGCATCTGGGAGCGCACCCGCGACAACGAGTACCTCGACACGGTGACCGGGCAACCCTCCACGGTGCGCGGGTCGCTCCAGCTCGTGTTCTCCGATATCGGCACCCCGAACCAGGACAGGTGGAACGCCTACGACGAGCTGCGGCAGCAGCTCGTGCAGCGCGGCATCACCGCCGAGCAGGTCAGATACATGCACGAGGCGAAGACCGACGTGGAGAAGGCCCGCCTGTTCGCCGCCGCCCGTGCCGGCCACGTCGCCGTGCTCCTCGGATCGACGGAGAAGATGGGCGTCGGCACCAACGTCCAGGCCCGCGCCATCGCACTGCACCACCTGGACTGCCCGTGGCGACCCTCCGACATCGCCCAGCGCGACGGTCGCATCATGCGGCAGGGCAACCAGAACGAGGAAGTGGCGATCGTCCGCTACGTCACCGAGCGATCCTTCGACTCCTACATGTGGCAGACCGTCGAGCGGAAGGCCGCGTCGTTCGCGCAGCTCCTGCGCGGCAAGATCAACGCCCGAGAGATCGAGGAGATCGACACCTCCGCGCTGTCCGCAGCAGAGGCCAAGGCAATCGCCTCCGGCAATCCGCTCCTGCTGGAGCACTCCGTCATCCTGAACGAGGTGAACCGGCTGCGCCGCCTCCAGCGCGCGCACGAGCGCAACGAGGACATGCTCGTCCACACCGGAAACCGCGCCCGGTCAGCCGCCGAGCGCGCCGCCGCGGACATTCGCGGGCTGGAAGCCGCTGCCCCACGGATGATCGACACGAGCGGCGACAGGTTCCGCATCACACTCGGCACGCGCGACTACGACTCCCGCTCCGAAGCCGCCCACGCCCTCGCCGCATGGATGGGCGACTCCGGGCTGAAGTGGCTGCCGCGGTACGGGCACAAGGACTTCGGGATCATCGGCCGCATCTCAGGCTTCGACATCCACGTCGAGGCCCGCTCCGGGCTCGCCGCCCTCGATGTGACCCTCTCCCTGCCCGAGGTGCCCCGCTCGGGATTCACGCTGCCGAAGGAGTCATTCCTTGAAGCCAGGCTCGGGCTCGTGCAGCGCATCGAGAACCGCGTCAGCGGCATCCCCTCCCTTCTCGACCAGGCCCGCGAAGACCTGGAAGAAGCCGAGCAGACCGTCGCCGACACCCAGCAGCGCCTCGGCCAGCCCTTCCGCCACGCACAGACCCTCGCCGACGCCGAGGAAGACCTCGCCCGCGTCGAGTCCCAGCTCGCCGCGATGCAGGACGAACCGGCACCCGAGCCCGCCGCGCCAGAGTCCGAGCGCGTCGAGCTGACCATCGAAGCAGTGCGCGCCTACGAACCGAACCTCGGGTCGCGGGAGGGTGCGGGTCGTGAGCCCGCGACCCCGTTCGTCCCCGTGACGCCTCCGGCCGCGCCGCCGGGCAACGCCCAGCGGCTGTAGCTCAGCGGCACTCCCGGCCGAGCCCGTCGACGATCGTGGCGGGATCGGCGATGATCTGCTCGCAGCGCAGGCAGCGCGCGCCGCGAAAGATCACCTCCGGTTCGCCGTGGATGCCGTGTTCGGGTTCGACCTCGTAGAGGTCCGCGTGTGCGGCGAACAGGCGCGGGTGGTTCTTGGCGATGGCGGCGTGGAATTGCGCGGGCGTGGTCGGCGGGTTGAGCTGACGCTCGACGAACAGGTCGATCACCGTCGAGTAGGCATCGCGGGTGAGCCGCGCGGCGAGGAACAGATCGTGGTTCGCCGCCGAGATGCCGACGCTAGCAAGATCGTCCAGCCCGTAGTCGTCCACATCCTCGGTGACCAGGAAGCGCGCGCCCGCGGCCGCAGCATCGGCAAGGATCTGCCGATCCGCGCCCTTCGTGCCTCCGAAGCGTTCCGCACCCGTGCCGGTCGGCCCGAGCAAGACGTCGAATCGCTCCCGGACACTCGACGGCGGCAACGCCCTCGGGCGCATGTGCACCTGGGCCTCCCGCTCGGCAGCCCGGCTCCAGAAGGCGCGGAAGCCGCTCGGCACCCCGCCGACGACCAGCAGAGTCCGAGTGACGGGCTTAGCGATGATGTTCGCGTCCAGGAGAACGCGCGTCAGCTCACTGATCACCGAAGAGGTCGTCACGGAGTTCATCGCGCGTCAGCTCCACGAGGTCGCCCATCGTCTTGCGCCAGTACCGCTCGAACTCCTCGTAGGGGATGCGATTGCGATTGCCGACCTTGACCGCGCGAATCTCCCCCGCCTTGATCTTCCGCGAGATGGTAGGACGAGACACGCCCATCGCGTCGGCGACCTGCTCGGGGGTCATCATGCGGCGCTTCGCCGTCAGCGTCACCGTCTCCCCATCGGCTGCCGCCTGCTGCACATACGCGGCGACCTGCTCCAGCCAAGCCGGGCGTGCCCCGGCGCTGGAGCGCACATCCTCCGGGTTGATCGTCAAGCTCGTCATGGTCATGACCCCATCCTACCTCCACCTGCACACTCTGGACAATACAAGTGTTCATACGGCATCCCCTTCTTGAGCCTTACAGTTCATGCGTCGATGCCCGCGAACGCCTCGTCGAGCGCGTCAGCCGCGACCTCGACGATGAGGTCGGGACGCTTCGCGTAGTGCCCTTCCGTGATGTCGGTACTGCTGTGTCCGAGCAGGTCGCGTGCGACCTCGACGCCGGCCGTGTCCGATACCGCCGCAGCGACCGCCTTGCGGAGGCTGCGGAAGGTGAGATGCTCGGCGTCGACCCCGATAGCGAGCAGTTCCGGCTCGAACTCGCGGCGGAACATCCTGAGCAACTCGCCGACGGCGCTGGGGTCGCGGGGACGGCCGCGCTCGGTCGTGAACAGCACGTCGTCTGGATTGCGTTGGGGGTCGGGAACGTGGCTCGCCACGAGTTCGCTCAGTACCTTCGCCGCGAACTTCGGCACGCGAACCCAACGCTTCTGCCGCTCCGCCTTGGGTGAGTCCTGGCGAAACAGGCCGCGGGACTTGGTGCGAACCATCGTCCCGCCGACCCAAACGAGCGCCTCCATCGTGAGGCTTCCATCCGGTTGTTCCACCGCCTCGAACCGCACGTCCTGGAACCGGATCGCAATCGGTTCTGCTGTCCGCTCGGAGGTGCCGAGCGTGATGAGGATGTAGTCGGCGAGCAGCTTGTAGTTGGGCCGTCGGCCCACCGGATACCGCTTCCGGTGCCGCTCGGGCCACACCTCGCGGATGAGGTGGAGGATGTACTTGACCTGCACCGCGTCGAGTTCGAAGTACACCGTGTCCGGCTCGTCCGCTCGCCTGGTCGCACGGATCGGGTTCGCCACGACGACCGCTCCGTACCGTGTGTTCTGGATCGACCCGGCAGCCGAGAAGTGTCCCTGCTGGATCGCCCAGTCGAACATGAGCGACATCACGTTCCGAACCTTGTTCGCGGTCGTCACCGACTTCTCCCGTGCGATGTCCATAAGCAGCCCATCAGCACGGTCGGCGGTGATGTCGGCGATGGGGATGGCCCCGGCGCGCGGGATGACATGCGAGCGCACCACTGAGGCGTACCCATCGACGGTCTGCTCGCGGCGCTGGCGCAGCACCCGCGGATCATCGTCGTGGTACGCCGTCTTCAGCCACGCCCTCGCCAGCTCAGCGACAGTCATGACCTGTGCTCGTCGCGCCAGCACTCGACCGACAGCGACATCAGCAGCTTCCTGCAACGCCGTCAGCGCCTCAGCCTCGGTCGCTCCGCTGCCGCTGGGACGACGCTCCTGCCCCTGGCCGTCATAGACCCGCGCTCGCGCGATGACCAGTCCGCTCGGCTCGACCGTGTAAGTCACCTTGCCGAGTTCGCCGAGTGCGCGCTTCGGCCGCGCCATCAGTCGCCCGCCCTATCCGTCGGGGCCACGATCCGCCCCGCGATGAACGCCTCGACATCCTCATCGCGGTAGCGAACGTTGTGCGACGAGAGTGCGACGAACGGCAACCCGAGACCTCGGCTGCGCGCACGCTCAGTCCGCCAGTCAGCGAGCGTCCTGATCGGGATGCCCGTGTACTCCGCAAGCTCCTGCGGAGTCCAGAGGCGGGGGCGGTCGTCGCTCATACCAATGAGGTAGGCGGCACCACCCGTCGACCTCCAGCGAACCCCGTAGGACGGCCAAGAATCGAGTAAACGGACGGGTTCTCGGACAGTCGCAGCAGCGACCCTACCCATGCTCACCATTGCACTTCCCTGTGTTTGCAGGGAAGTGTGAGCCTGCGGAACCCCCTCCGGTTCTCAGATCCTCAAGCCGAGCTGTACTTCGGGGTCTGACGCTCCTCGCACCACGCAGCACGGGCGGGCCGTCTCCTTCGGGAGGCGGCCCGTTCCGCGTTCCGGACGGACATGCCGCGGCCCGCCCCCGCCTCACCCCGCGATGAGCTCGCGCGCCGCCGCGATCGCCTCGGGGGTGTCCGGGTAGACCCGGCCGGCGGCGCGCAGGTGCGCGAGGGCTCCGCTGCGTTGGAAGATGCCGTGGTGCTCCGGGCGGATGCCGGAGACGAGCACCGTGATCCCCCGGCGTTCGAGCGCGCGCACCGCGTCGTCGAGCAGACGCGCACCGGTCGCGTCGATCGTCGTCACGCGGCTGAGGCGCAGGATGACGGCGTGCACGTCGGCGACCTCGGTGAGTTCGTGGAGGAAGCGGTGCGCCGCCCCGAAGAAGACCGGGCCGTCGATCCGGTAGGCGACGATGTGCTCGTCGACGAGCCGCGCCTCCTCGTCGGCGTGGTCGCCCTCCTCGAGCGGCACGCGGTCGAGCCGGGCCGCCCGCGCGAGCTCCCGCAGCGCGAGGAGGGCAGCGGCACCGAAGCCCACCGCGACCGCGGTGATGAGGTCGACGAACACCGTGATGGCGAAGGTCACCACGAGCACGAGCGCGTCGCCCCAGGTCGAGCGGGCGATGGCGCGCAGGGCGCCCAGGTCGATCATCCGGATCGTCGTGGCGAGCAGCACGCCCGCGAGCGCGGCGAGGGGGATGCCGGAGACGAGCGGCGCGGCGACGATCACGATCGTGCCGAGGATGAGCGCATGGCTGAGCGCGGCGAGTCGCGAGCGCGCCCCCGAGCGCACGTTGACGGCGGTGCGCGCGATCGCCGCGGTTGCGGGTACGCCGCCGAAGAAGGGCACCACGAGGTTCGCGAGGCCCTGACCGAGGAGCTCGCGGTCGGGATCATGCCGCTCGCCGACGGTCATGCCGTCGGCGACCGTCGCGCACAGCAGGCTCTCGAGCGCGGCGAGGGCGGCGACGGCAGCGGCGGCCGGCAGCAGCTCGAGGGTGCGCGAGGGGTCGAGGAACGCGGCATCCGGGGCCGAGAACAGCGGCGGCAGCTCGCCGATCGTCGAGACCGAGAACCCTCCGAGCGCGACGACGCCCGCGGCGATCGCGACGGCGAGGAGCGAGAGCGGGATCGCGGGCACCAGGCGCGCTCCGACGAGGATCACCGCCGCCACCCCGACGGTCACGAGCGGCGCGACCGGGTCGGGCTGCGCGACGAAGCGCCGGACCGCGTCGACCGCGAGCGGCACGACCCCCTCCTCGTCGCCCGGCGCTACGCCGAGCATGTGGGGCACCTGCTGCAGCGCGATGACGACCGCGATGCCGGCGGTGAAGCCCTCGACGACGGACAGCGGCAGGTAACGCACGACCCGGCCGATGCGGGTGACGGCGAGCACGATCAACAGCACCCCCGCCATCGCGCCGACCTGGAGGAGACCGCCGACGCCGTGCTGGTGCACGACCGGGACGAGCACGACCGTCATCGCGCCCGTCGGGCCGGAGACCTGGAGGTTGCTGCCGCCGAACACCGCGGCGATCGCCCCGGCGAGCACCGCGGTGACGAGTCCCGCCTGTGCGCCGACCCCGGAGGCCTCGCCGAAGGCGAGCGCGAGCGGGAGGGCGACGAGCGCGACCGTCGCGCCGGCGAGCAGGTCGCGCAGCGGCGAGCGGCGCATCGCGGTGAGGTCGCGGCGACCCGGCAGCAGCCCGAGCAGGAAGCGACCGCCGCGGCGGGCGGCGCTCACGACCGGGCGGCGTCGGCCGGCTGCTCGAGCTCGGCCAGCAGGGCGCGGGAGTCGCGCAGGTCGGCCACGATCATGGCGCGGGCGACGGAGAGCAGCTGCGGCATCCCCGGGTCGCGCAGCGAGTAGTGCACGCTGCTGCCCTCGCGGCGGGTGATGACGACCCCGGCGCGGCGGAGCACCCCGAGCTGCTGGGAGACGGAGGCGAGGTCGGCGTCGAGCTCCTCGGCGAGCACGCCGACCGAGCGCTCCCCGTCGACGAGCTGCTCGAGCAGGCGGATGCGCAGCGGATGCCCGAGCGCCTTGAAGAGCTCGGCCTTCAGCTGGGCAACCGGCAGCTCGGTGTTCAGCATGAGTCAGTGATACTGCTGTTCAACCGATTCTGCAACTGTGGGACGCGATCGGAAGGCGGTGGGCCGGCGACGCGCCGCTACGCCTGCTCGCCCCCGACCGCCGGCGCCGGGCCGTAGAACCCGCGCTCGAACACCTGTCGGGCGAGGCGCGTGGTGCGCAGGTAGTCCTCCTCGAAGCGGCTCGCGCCGCCGGGCGGGTACTCCATGAGCCGCGCGACCCCTTCGAGGTCGCGGCGGTCGCTCGGCAGCACGTCGGCCGTCTTCACCGTCCACAGTGTCATCGCCGAGCGGGCGCGGGAGGCGATCACCCACGCCGCGCGCAGGCGCTGCGCGTCGTCGTTGGTCACGTATCCGGCGACGACCGCCGCCTGCAGAGCGCGCAGGGTGGAGGTGGTGCGCAGGCCCTCAGTGCGGTGGCCGCGCTGCAGCTGCACGAGCTGCACGAACCACTCGACATCGCTGAGCGATCCGCGCCCGAGCTTGAGGTGCCGGGCCGGGTCGGCGCCCTTGGGCAGCCGCTCGGACTCGACGCGGGCCTTGATGCGGCGCACCTCGCGCACCGCCGCCGCCTCGATCCGCGCCGGGTAGCGGATCTCGTCGGCGAGGCTCTCGAAGTCGCGCAGCAGTGCCTCGTCGCCCACCGCGCCGCGGGCCCGCAGCAGCGCCTGCGCCTCCCAGGTGAGCGACCAGCGCTCGTAGTACGCGCGGTAGGAGTCGAGCGAGCGCACGATCGCGCCGTTCTTGCCCTCCGGGCGCAGCCCGAGGTCGAGGTCGAGCGGGAGGCGCAGATCCTCGGTGAGGCGCTTGATCTCGTGCACGATGCTCTCGGCCCGGCGCTGCGCCTCCTCCCCGTCGACGTCGACGGCGCGGTAGACGTACATGACGTCGGCGTCGCTGCCGAAGCCGAGCTCCTCGCCGCCGTAGCGGCCCATCGCGACGATGCCGAACTCGATGCCGTCGCCGAAGCGGTGGCGCAGCGCGAGCACCCCGCGCAGCAGCGCGGTCGTCACGTCGGAGAGGGCGACGCCGAGTTCCTCGATCGTCAGCAGCCCGAGGATCCCCGCGAGTGCGAGCCGCAGCACCTCGCGGCGGCGCGCGGTGCGCAGCGCCTTCGCGCCGGCCTCCGGGTCGTCGAGGTAGCGCGCGACCGTGGCATCGGTCTCCTCGCGCAGCGCCTCCCACCCGCGCGGGCGCAGCTCCTCGTCGTCCTCGAGCCAGGCCGCCGCCTCGGGGATGCGCTCGAACAGCACCCCGACGAACCGCGAGCCCGACAGCACCTGGGTGAGCCGCTCCGCCGCGGTCGACGAGTCGCGCAGCATCCGCAGGTACCAGTAGGCCTCGCCGAGGTCCTCGCTGAGGGTGCGGAAGGTGAGCAGGCCGTGATCCGGGTCGGCGCCCTCGGCGAACCACTGCAGCAGCACGGGCAGCAGGTTGCGCTGGATCTGCGCGCGGCGCGAGACGCCGCCGGTGAGGGCCGCGATGTGGCGCAGGGCGCCCTGGGGATCCTGGAAGCCGATCGCGGCGAGCCGCGCCTGGGCCTGCTCGCTCGTCAGCGAGACCCCCGCGTCGGGCAGCGCCGCGACCGCCGAGAGCAGCGGCCGGTAGAAGAGCCGCTCGTGCAGCCCCCGCACCTCGATCTTGGTCCGCTGCCAGGCCTCGAGGAGGCCGGTGGCCGTCGACGCGAGCCCCGTCGCGCGGGCCAGCACCCGCAGCGCCTCGTCCTCGCGCGGCATGAGGTGGGTGCGGCGCAGGCGGGAGAGCTGGATGCGGTGCTCGACGAGCCGCAGGAACCGGTAGTCGCGCGCGAACTCCGCCGCCTCCACGCGGCCGATGTACCCGCGGTCGGCGAGGGCCGCGAGGGCGTCGAGGGTGGAACGCTGACGCACCTCGTCGTCGTGCACCCCGTGCACGAGCTGCAGCAGTTGGGTGGTGAACTCGACGTCGCGCAGGCCGCCGGGGCCGAGCTTGAGCTGCACGTCGACCTCGCCGGCCGGGATGTGCGCCGTGACCCGCTCGCGCATCCGCTGCACGTCGCCGACGAAGCCCTCGCGCTGCGCGCTCGTCCACACCATCGGTGCGAGGCGCTGCACGTAGCGCTCTCCCAGCTCGAGGTCGCCGGCGAGGGGCCGGGCCTTGAGCAGCGCCTGGAACTCCCAGCCCTTCGCCCAGCGCTCGTAGTAGGCGACGTGCGACTCGAGGCTGCGCACGAGCGCGCCGTCCTTGCCCTCCGGCCGGAGGTTCGCGTCGACCTCCCAGAGCGCCGGCTCGAGACCGGGTTCGGAGATGATGCGCGTCGTCTCCTGCGCGACCCAGGTGGCGGCCGCGAGCATCCGCGACTCCTCCACCTCGCTGCCCGGTGCGAGCTCGGCGACGTGGATCACGTCGACGTCGCTGAGATAGTTCAGCTCGCGCGCGCCCGCCTTGCCCATGCCGATGATCGCGATCCGCGCCGCGTCGAGCTGCGCGCGCGGGAACCGGTCGGTGCGCCGCGCGAGCTCGAGGGCCGCGTCGAGCGCGGCACCGGCGAGGTCGGCCAGGCCCGCCGCGACCCGCGGGATGGCGGCGGCGCCGTCGGGCTGCTCGAGATCCCACGCGGCGAGCCGCAGCAGCTCGCGGCGGTAGGCGATGCGCAGCGCGGCGCGGGCCTCCTCGCTGGGCGGCGGGTCGGCGGCCGCGCCGCCCGAGATCGCGGCGCGCAGCAGCTCGGCGGCCCGCGCCTGCGGCAGGGGCGCGGCGAGCGGCTCGCGGAGCGCGTCGAGCGCCTCCGGCCGGCGCAGCAGGAACGCGCCGAGCGCCTCCGAGGCCCCGAGCACCCGGATCAGCCGCGTCGCCGCGGCCTCGTCGTCGAGCACCGCCCCGCCGCGATCGGGGTCGACCGAGAGCAGGTCGAGCAGGCGGCGCAGGGCGAGGTCGGGATCCGCCGCGAACGCGAACAGCGGAACGATGTCGCGCGAGACCCGGTCGCCCAGCTGGTCGACACCGTCGTTCGCCGCGTCGAGTTCGGCGAAGCCGAGCCGCGCGTACTCGGTCAGCGTGGATTCGGCCCGCGCCATCGCGGCCTCCCCGTGTGCGGTGTCATGTCTCGCGGATCCGCGGCGCCCCCCGAGCTACGCCTCACCGTCGGTTCAGGATCATCGGTTCAGGATCGTCGGATCGGAGTCGTCGGGTCAGAGGATCTCGAGGTTGGCCTCGAGCTCGTACGGAGTCACCTGGGCGCGGTACCCGGCCCAGTCGCGACGCTTGTTGGCGAGCACGAACTCGAAGACCTGCTCGCCGAGCGTCTCGGCGACGAGCTCGCTGTCCTCCATGAGGCGCAGCGCGTGGTCGAGGCTCTGCGGCAGCGAGCCGTAGCCGAGGGCGCGGCGCTCGGCGTCGGACATGCTCCAGACGTCGCCGTCGGCCTCGGTCGGCAGCTCGTAGCCCTCCTCGATGCCCTTGAGACCCGCGGCCAGCAGGAGCGCGTAGCCGAGGTAGGGGTTGGCCGCGGAGTCGATGCCGCGGTACTCGACGCGCGCGCTCTGCCCCTTGCCGAACAGCGGCACACGCACGAGCGCCGAGCGGTTGTTGTGGCCCCAGGTGAGGTAGCTGGGCGCCTCGTCGCCGCCCCAGATGCGCTTGTACGAGTTGACGAACTGGTTGGTGACCGCGGTGATCTCCGGCGCGTGCCGTAGCAGCCCGGCGATGAACTGGCGCCCGATCGTCGAGAGCTGGTACTCGCCCGAGGGGTCGAAGAACGCGTTGGTGTCGCCCTCGAACAGCGACATGTGGGTGTGCATGCCCGAGCCCGGCTGGCCCGCGATCGGCTTGGGCATGAAGGTCGCGTAGACACCCTGGTCGATCGCGACCTCCTTCACCACGACCCGGAAGGTCATGATGTTGTCGGCCATGGTGAGCGCGTCGGCGTAGCGCAGGTCGATCTCGTTCTGGCCGGGCCCCGCCTCGTGGTGGCTGAACTCGACCGAGATGCCGAGGTCTTCGAGCATGCGCACGGCGCTGCGGCGGAAGTCGTGCGCGGTGCCGCCGGGCACGTTGTCGAAGTAGCCGGCCGAGTCGACCGGCACCGGCTGGCCGTTCTTCAGCTTCTTCGACTCGAGCAGGTAGAACTCGATCTCGGGGTGCGTGTAGAAGGTGAAGCCCCGGTCGGCGGCCTTCGCGAGCGCCCGCTTGAGCACGTTGCGGGGGTCGGCGACGGCAGGCTGGCCGTCGGGGGTCGTGATGTCGCAGAACATCCGCGCGGTGGGGTCCACGTCGCCGCGCCACGGCAGGGTCTGGAAGGTCGTCGGGTCGGGATGCGCGAGCACGTCCGCCTCGAACCGGCGGGTGAGCCCCTCGATCGCCGAGCCGTCGAAGCCGACGCCCTCGCTGAACGCGCCCTCCACCTCGGCCGGCGCGAGTGCGACCGACTTGAGGGTGCCGACGACGTCGGTGAACCACAGCCGCACGAACTTGACGCCGCGCTCCTCGATAGTGCGGAGAACGAAGTCGCGCTGCTTGTCCATGCGAATGGGCCTCTCGGAACACGGCGGCGGCAGGTGCCGCGGGGCGTCGCAACTAGGCTACCGGCATGCCCCGCCTGCGACTCGCGCTCGGCCAGACCAATCCGATCGTGGGCGACTTCGAGGGCAACGCGCGGCGCATCGTCGCCGCGGCGCGCGAGGCGCAGGCCGCCGGGGCCGACCTGCTGATGGTCGGCGAGATGGCCCTCTCCGGCTACCCGATCGAGGATCTCGCGAGCCAGCCGAGCTTCCTGCGGGCCGCCACCGCGGCGGTCCCCGAACTCGCCGCCGAGCTCGAGCGTGAGGGCCTCGGCGACCTCGTCGTCATCGTGGGCCACCCGGACGGCCCGCACGAGCCGCGTACCCTCGGCACCTCGAACGCGCCCACCGCGATCGCCCAGAACTGCGCGAGCGTACTGCAGCACGGCGCGGTGGCCGCCCGCTACGTCAAGCACCACCTGCCGAACTACTCCGTCTTCGACGAGTACCGCATCTTCATCCCCGGCGACGAGCTGCTCGTGCTGCGGCTGAAGGGCGTCGACGTCGCGCTCATCATCTGCGAGGACCTCTGGCGCGACGGCGGCCCGGTCGCGCGCGTGCTCGACGCCGGCGCGGGCCTGCTGCTCGTCATCAACGCGAGCCCCTACGAGCGCGACAAGGACGAGGTGCGCCTGCCGCTCGTGACCCGCCGCGCGACCGAGAACGACACGATCGTCGCCTACGTCAATATCGTCGGCGGGCAGGACGACCTCGTCTTCGACGGCGACAGCGTCGTCGTCGACGGCGCCGGCGCGATCCTCGGCCGCGCCCCGCAGTTCGAGGAGCACGTGCTCGTCGTCGACGTCGAGCCCGCCGCGGCCGACCAGCCCGACGAGTGGCTCGAGGGCGTGACGCGGATCTCGCTCGACATGCCGAGCGAACCCGGCACCCCCGCCGCCTCGCCCGCCGCGGTCGCGGCCTCCCCGCTGCCGGCCGACATCGCGGTGCCGCGCGACGATCTCGAGGAGCTGTGGAACGCGCTCGTGCTGGGCCTGCGCGACTACGTGGAGAAGAACGGGTTCCCGAGCGTGATCCTCGGCCTCTCCGGTGGCATCGACTCGAGCGTCTGCGCGGCGCTCGCCGCCGACGCGATCGGCGCCGACCGGGTGTACGGGGTGTCGATGCCCTCGCGGTACTCCTCGGAGGGCTCGAAGGACGACGCGGCCGACCTCGCCGAGCGCATCGGCCTGCACTACGACGTCGAGCCGATCCTCGACCTCGTGCAGCCGATCGAGGAGCAGCTGGCACTGCACGGGACGGCCGCCGAGAACGTGCAGGCGCGCATCCGCGGCATCATCCTCTTCGCCTTCTCGAACACGAGCGGGCACCTCGTGCTGACCACGGGCAACAAGACGGAGCTCGCCGTGGGCTACTCGACGATCTACGGCGACTCGGCCGGCGGGTTCGCCCCGATCAAGGACGTGCCGAAGATGCTCGTCTGGGAGCTCGCGCGCTGGCGCAACGCCTTCGCCGAGAGCCGCGGGGAGACGCCGCCGATCCCGGTCAACTCGATCGAGAAGCCGCCGAGCGCGGAGCTGCGGCCCGACCAGACCGATCAGGACACCCTGCCGCCGTACGAGCTGCTCGACGAGCTGCTCGAGCTGTACATCACGCAGCGGCTCGGGCGGGAGGACATCATCGCGCGCGGCTTCGACCGGGCGACCGTCGAGTTCGTCGCGAAGCTCGTCGACCGCGCCGAGTGGAAGCGCCGTCAGGGCGCGATCGGCCCCAAGATCTCGGGCATGGCGTTCGGCCGCGACCGCCGCCTGCCCATCACCTCGCGCCCCGCGGGGTGACCCCACGTCGCGACCCGCGGGCCGACCGCGCCGTCGCACGCCGCCGCGGAGGCGCGACTCCGCCCCGTCCGAGAGGACACCGCCCATGACCACCACCGACCCCCGCATCGCCTGGGTGCGCTCCAGCTGCCGGCTGCTCGCCGCGATCGCCGAGGAGTACCGCGACACCCGCCCGTTCGCCGGCCTGACGATCGGCACCGGCATCCACCTCGAGCCGAAGACCGCCGCGCTGCTCGAGACGCTGCACGACGGCGGCGCCGAGCTGGTGTCGACCGGCAACCTCAACTCGACCCAGCAGCAGACGGTCGACCACCTCCGAGGCCGCGGCATCACGGTCATCGGCGGGCCGACCGCCGATCCGGCGGTGCACGACCGCGACCTGCGCGAGGTGCTCGACGCCCGGCCGGACCTCCTCCTCGACAACGGCGGCGACCTCTTCGCCCGGTACCTGGAAGACCCGTACGAGGGTCTGCGCGGCGGCACCGAGGAGACGACGAGCGGCCGGGATGCGCTGCTGCCGCTGCGCGAGCGGCTGCGGATGCCGGTCCTCGTCATCAACGACTCCCCCATCAAGCAGTTCGCCGAGAACACCCACGCGGTCGGGCAGAGCGTGTTCGAGTCGTTCCTGCGCATCACGAACCGCTCGACCGGCGGCAAGCGCGTCGTCGTCATCGGCTACGGCTCCTGCGGCCGCGGGGTCGCGGCCGAGTTCCGCGGCTCGTACGCGCTCGTCACGGTCGTCGACGCCGACCCCGTCAAGCGGCTCGAGGCGAACCTCGACGGCTACGACGTGCGCGACCGCGAGCAGGCGCTGCGCGACGCCGACATCGTCATCACCATCACCGGGCGGGCGGGGATCCTCACCGCGGCCGACCTCGACCTGCTGCGCGACGACGTCATCGTCGCCAACGCGGGGCACCTGCCCTGGGAGATCGAGGTCGACGAGTGGCGGTCCGCGGCCGCCGCCGTGGAGCCCTCGACGCCGGGTCTCGAGACGCTGCGGATGGCGGACGGCCGCCGCATCCACCTCGCCGGGGCGGGGCACATGGTCAACCTCGCGGGGCCCGCGCCGCTCGGCAACTCGATCGAGTCGATGGACCTCGGGTTCGCCCTGCAGGCCCGCTGCCTCGAGGTGATCGCGCGCGGCGACTACGCCGACGAGGCGGCGGGGGTCGCCGCGTGCGTCGTGCCGGTGCCGCGCTCGATCGACGAGGCGGTCGCGACCGGCTACCTCGCGTCGGTCGCGGGCGTGCGCGTCTGAGCTCGGGTGGCGCGGGGCCCGGGACGGCGGCGCCGCGGGGCCGGGCATAGGCTGACCGGCATGGCCGAGCCGATCGTCAAGCGCATCCGCACCCGCCACTTCGTCAACGCGAAGCGCGAGGGCATCAAGATCACCGGCCTCACGAGCTACGACACGCTCTCGGCGCAGATCTTCGACGCCGCGGGCATCGACTTCCTGCTCGTGGGCGACTCGGCCGGCAACACGGTGCTCGGCTACGACACGACGATCCCGGTGACGGTCGACGACCTCATCCCGCTCACCCGCGCCGTCGCGCACTCGGTCAAGCGCGCCTTCGTCATCGCCGACATGCCCTTCGGCTCCTACGAGACCGGCCCCGACGAGGCGCTGCACACCGCGTTCCGCTTCATGAAGGAGACCGGGGCGCACGCGGTCAAGCTCGAGGGCGGGGTGCGCTCGGCCGAGCAGATCCGGCGCGTCGTGTCGGCGGGCATCCCGGTCATGGCGCACATCGGCTTCACCCCGCAGAGCGAGCACCAGCTCGGCGGGCACGTCGTGCAGGGTCGCGGCGAGCAGGCGGAGGCCCTCGTCGCCGACGCGCATGCCGTGGAGGACGCCGGCGCCTTCGCCGTCGTGCTCGAGATGGTGCCCTCGGCGGTCGCGCAGCGGATCACCGCCGAGCTCACCATCCCGACCATCAGCGTCGGCGCGGGCCCGCACACCGACGGCCAGCTCATGGTGTGGACCGACTGGGCCGGACTGTCGACCGGCCGGGTGCCGACCTTCGTCAAGAAGTACGCGAATCTCGCCGAGGTGCTCGGCGAGGCGGCGAAGCGTTACCGCGACGAGGTGCAGGAGGGCGTCTACCCCGCCCCCGAGCACGAGTACGAGGGGTGAGCGCGAGCTCCGAGGCCGTCGCGGCGACCGATCGCGACGCGAAGCCCGCGCCCGACGCCGCTCCGGCGGATCGCACACCGTCCGACTGGCCCCCGGCCCCGCCCGGCGGCTGGCCGCTGCGCACGGCGCGGCTCGAGCTGCGACCCGTGCGCCTCGAGGACGCGACGGCGATGGCGGACTACCGCGGCATCCCCGCGGTGACGAGCTTCGTGCCCTTCGAGCCGCAGAGCGTCGCCGACGTCGAGACCGCGATCCGCGACCGCTGGAACCGGGTGACCGAGACGGGTGGCAACGTCGAACTGGTCGCCGAGCTCGACGGCCGGGTCGTGGGCGACGTCGTGGTGTTCTGGCACGCGGCCGACGACGACTCGCGCGGCGATCGCCCGGCTCCCGGCGCGGCCCACGGAGCTCGCGGAGGCGACGGGGCCGGCGAGGGCGCTCCGCGCGCCGATGCCGCGCACGGATCGGCCGAGATCGGCTGGGTCGTGCACCCCGAGGTGGGCGGCCGCGGGCTCGCGACCGAGGCGGCCGGGGCCCTGATCGATTACGCGTTCGGGGCGCTCGGGATCCGCCGGCTCGTCGCGCGCGTGGATGCCCTCAACGCCCCGTCGCGACGCGTGTGCGAGAAGCTCGGCATGCGCGCCGAGGCGCACCTGCTCGAGAACGAGTGGTTCAAGGGGCGCTGGGGCGACGAGGTCGACTACGCGCTCCTGGCGCGCGAGCGCCGGGCGCACTGAGCGGAGCGGCCCTGCGGCCGACGCTCAGTCGTCGCGCGCGTCCTCCGCGGCCCACTCCGCCGCGCGGCGGCGGGCGATCTCGGGCGCGTGCTCCGCGTCCGCCCGGCTCGCGTAGGGGCCGTCGCGGTCGCTCGAGAGGCTCTGCGGCCCCTCCTCGACCTGCCCGGTCTTGTGGTTGTACCACCACTGCTGCGCGTCTCGCTGCCCGTCGTCGGCCATGAGCCGACCGTACCCCGTCGCGCCTACACTCGGGCCCATGACGTCGGCTCGGGTGCGGATCGGCATCTCGGGCTGGACCTACGCCCCCTGGCGCGGCGTCTTCTACCCGACGGGCCTGCGGCAGGCCGACGAGCTGCGCTACGCCGCCGAGCGGATGAGCTCGATCGAGATCAACGGCTCGTTCTACTCGCTGCAGAAGCCCGCGAGCTGGACGAAGTGGCGCGACGAGACGCCCGACGATTTCGTGTTCTCGGTCAAGGCGCCGCGCTTCATCACGCACATCAAGAAGCTCGACGACGTCGCCGTGCCGATCGCGAACTTCCTCGCCTCGGGGCTGCTCGCCCTCGGCCCGAAGCTCGGGCCGATCCTCTGGCAGCTGCCGCCGAGCCTCCACGCGGACGTCGGCCTGCTCGAGTCCTTCCTCGCCCTGCTGCCGCGCAGCACCGCCGCCGCGCTCGAGGCGGCCCGCGGCCACGACGCGCGCGTCGAGGGGCGCAGCGTGCTCGAGATCGACGCCGACCGGCCGCTGCACCACGTCGTCGAGCCGCGCAGCGCCTCCTTCGACCAGGACCACGTGCGCGCCCTCTTCGCGCGCGCCCACGTCGCCGTCGTGCTCGGCGACAGCGCCGGGCGCTGGCCGGTGCTCGACTGGCCGACCGGACCGATCGCCTACGCCCGCCTGCACGGCGACGAGGTGCTCTACGAGTCCGGCTACGACGACGCCGCGCTCGACCGCTGGGCCGGGTGGGTGCGCGGGCAGCTGGCGGCGGGCCGGGACACCTACGTCTACTTCGACAACGACACCAAGGTGCGCGCCCCGGTCGACGCGATGGCGCTGCGGCAGCGACTGGATTCCTAGACCGGCGGGGTCCATCGACACGCGGGGTTCCTCGACCGGCCGTTTCCTAGACTGGCGGGATGCCGCGCGACGCCGCCGGGCACCTCACGCCCGGACGCCTCTCCCCCGCCCGCGTCGTCCCCGCGCATATCGCGCGGCCCGAGTACGTCGGCAAGGCGGCCCCGACCCCCGCCCGCGGCGACCGGTACACGCCCGAGGAGGTCGAGCGCATCCGCGCGGCCGGGCGGATCGCCGCCCAGGCGGTCGAGGCGGTCGGCGCCGCCCTGCGCCCCGGCATCACGACCGACGAGCTCGACCGGGTCGCGCACGAGTACCTCGTCGCCCACGACGCCTACCCGTCGACGCTCGGCTACCGCGGCTACCCGAAGTCGTGCTGCACGAGCCTCAACGAGGTGATCTGCCACGGGATCCCCGACGACACCGTGCTCGAGACCGGCGACCTCGTGAACATCGACATCACCGCCTACCGCGACGGGATGCACGGCGACCTCAACCGCACCTTCGTCGTCGGCGGGCTCGAGGCCGCCGCGCCGGCGGCGCGCGAGCTCGTCGAACGCACCGAGGAGGCGCTGCGCCGCGGCATCCAGGCGGTGCGGCCCGGCCGCCCGGTCAACGTGATCGGGCGCGCGATCGAGAGCTACGCCCGGCGCTTCGGCTACGGGGTGGTGCGCGACTACACCGGGCACGGGGTGGGGCGCGCCTTCCACAGCGGGCTCGTGATCCCCCACTACGACGCGGCGCCCGCGCACGCCGAACCGCTCGAGGCCGGCATGGTGTTCACGATCGAGCCGATGCTCACCCTCGGCACCCCCGAGCACCCCGGCACCGAGGAGTGGGATCTCTGGGCCGACGACTGGACGGTCGTCACCCGCGACCTCTCGCTCACCGCGCAGTTCGAGCACACGCTCGTCGTCACCGAGTCGGGCGCGGACATCCTCACCCTGCCCTGACCGACGGTGCCGCCCCCGTCGCGCCCGCCCGGCGCCCGGCCCGCCCCGCCTCGCCGCACCCGCCCGCGCGTCACCCCGCGGTGCCGGCGCGCCTCCGCCAGGATGGAGGCCATGGCGGCGTCGAAGAAGTCGGAGAAGTCCCAGCCCGAGGCGCCGTCGGCCGCCGCCCCCGAGCCGGCGACGGTCGCGATCGGCGTCGACATCGGCGGCACCGGCATCAAGGGCGCGCTCGTCGACCTCGCCTCGGGCGAGCTGATCGGCGACCGCATCAAGGTCTCCACCCCGAAGGGCGGCGCACCCGACGCGATCATCGCCGCCGTCGTCGAGCTCGTCGGCGAGCTGCTCGAGCGCGAGGCCGCCAGCGAGTCGGCGGCCGAGCCGGCGATCGGCATCTGCTTCCCCGCGATCATCCATCACGGCCGCACGATGTCGGCCGCCAACGTGAGCGACGACTGGATCGGCCTCGATGCGCAGAAGAGGTTCTCGAAGGCTCTCGACCGCGAGATCCTGCTCGTCAACGACGCCGACGCCGCCGGTCTCGCGGAGGTGCGCTTCGGAGCCGCGAAGGGCGTCGACGGCCTCGTCATCGTGACGACGCTCGGCACCGGCATCGGCTCGGCGATGATCATGGACGGCGAGCTGATCCCCAACAGCGAGCTCGGCCACCTGGAGATCGGCGGCCGCGACGCCGAGCGCCGCGCCTCCTACGCGGCGAAGGAGCGCGGGCGACTCTCCTGGAAGGCCTGGGCGAAGCGCCTGCAGCGCTACTACGCGCACCTCGAGTTCCTGTTCTCGCCGACGCTGTTCCTCGTCGGCGGCGGCGTCTCGAAGCACGCCGACGAGTACCTCCCGCTCCTGAAGCTCGGCACCCCGATCAAGCCGGCGGAGCTGCGCAACAACGCCGGGATCCTCGGGGCGGCCTGGCTCGCGAACCGGCACCGCGCGCGGCACTGACGCGGCGCCTGGCGCCCGCGCGCGCGGGCAGCGGACGCCCGACCGAGGTCGGGCAGCGCAGGCCGGACTGAGGTCAGGCTCACCTTGCTGGCGGCCGACCCGCGCCGATGCGATCCTGACGGGATGACCGACGAGCCCCGCCCCGACGCCGACGCCGCGCAGGCCCTCAAGGCCGCGCACGACGACCGCCGCGAACCGCACGCCGTGGCCATCAACGAGCGGCTCAACTGGCTGCGCGCCGGGGTGCTGGGCGCGAACGACGGCATCGTCTCGACCGCCGCCGTCGTCGTCGGTGTCGCCGCCGCGACCACCTCGGTGCCGGCGATCCTCACCGCGGGGGCGGCGGCGATGATCGGAGGTGCCATCTCGATGGCGCTCGGCGAGTACGTCTCGGTGTCCAGCTCGAAGGACACCACGCAGGCGCTCATCGCGAAGGAGCGCTGGGAGCTCGCGAACGACCCCGACGGGGAGTTCGAGGAGCTCGTCCGCCTCTACGAGGCCAAGGGCCTGAGCCGCGCGACCGCGGAGCGGGTGACCACCGAGTTGCACGAGCACGACGCGCTCGCCGCGCACCTCGAGACCGAGCTGCACATCGCCGAAGACGACATCGCGAGCCCGTGGCGCGCCGCGTGGGCGAGCGCGGTCGCGTTCACGCTCGGGGCGATCCTGCCGATGCTCGCGATCCTGCTGCCTCCGGCCGGCTGGCGCATCCCCGTCACCTTCGCGGCGGTGCTCGTCGCGCTCGCCATCACCGGCGCGGTCGCCGCGCGGATCGGCGGCGCCTCGGCGCCCCGCGCCGTGGTGCGGGTCATCGTCGGCGGGGCCCTCGCGCTCGGCGTGACCTTCGCGATCGGGCGGCTGCTCGGGGTCTCCGGCATCGTCTGACGCGGCGTCCCGGCCGTCTTGGACGAATCTTCGACGAGCCTTCGACGCGGGTGCGATGACCGCGGGGGCCGCACCAGCCGCGGCATAGCAACCTCATAGCGGGCGGCCGCATCCTCGAATCCGGCGGGAACCCCGACTCCTCGGGCCAGGCACCCGCCCAAGGAGGATCCCGTGACCGCGACGCTCACCCCGCCCGACCGGCGCCCGGCGCTCGCCACCGCGTCGGCATCCGGCCCCCGCGGCCGCGGGCCCCGCGGGGGCGAGCTCGCCCGGCAGCGCGCCCGCCGCGCACGGGGACGCCGCTTCGTCTCCGACCTTCTCGTCTGGGCGGTGTGGGCCTCCGGTGCCGCCGCGGCCGCGCTGTACCTCGCCTCCGGCGGGATGGCCGACTGGGGCAGCCTCTCGGGCGTGCTCACCGGCCTCGGCATCGTCGCGGGCCTCGTGGGCAGCGACTTCGTGCTCGTCATGCTCGTGCTGGCCGCGCGCATCCCGCTGCTCGACGCGGCCATCGGCCACGACCGCGCGATGGGCGTGCACCGGCAGCTCGGCAAGCCGGCGCTGTACCTGATCCTCGGGCACTTCGTGCTGCTCACCCTCGGCTACGGCCTCGCGCAGGGCATCGACCCGGTGACCGAGACCGGCATCCTGTGGACGACGCCCGACATGATCTGGGCCTACCTCGCCCTCGGCGCGATGGTCGCCGTCGTCATCACCTCGCTCGTCGCGGTGCGGCGCAAGCTGAGCTACGAGTTCTGGTACGTCGTGCACCTGCTGAGCTACGTCTCGGTGCTCGGCGCGATCCCCCACCAGCTGAGCGCGAGCAGCGTGCTCATCGAGGGCGCCTGGCAGCGCGGCTACTGGATCGCGCTCTACGTCGTCGCGCTCGGGTCGATCGTGATCTTCCGCTTCCTCGAGCCGATGATCCAGTCGCTGCGGCACGGGATGACCGTCGAGCGGATCGAGTGGCTGACGAACGACACCGCCGCGATCCACCTGCGCGGGCGCGACCTCGACAAGCTGCGCGCCCGCGGCGGCCAGTTCTTCTACTGGCGGTTCTGGACCTCGCGCACCTGGTGGCACGTGCACCCGCTGTCGCTGAGCGCCGCGCCCACCGCGACGCGCGCGCGGATCACGGTGCGCGTGCTCGGCAAGGGCACCTCCCGCATCACCGACCTGCTGCCCGGCACCCGGGTGAGCTTCTCGGGACCGTTCGGGCTGTTCACCGACGCCGCCCGCGGCGCGCGCCGCCTCGCGGTCGTCGCGGCGGGGGTCGGCGTGACCCCGGTGCGGGCGATGCTCGAGGACAGCCGCCTGGAGCCCGGCGAGGCGACCGTCGTGGTGCGCAGCTCGCACGACGACGCGCTCATCCACTGGGACGAGTTGCGCTCGCTCGCCGACGCGCAGGGCACCGCCCTGTACCGGATCACCGGCCCCCGCGGCCGCACCGGCGGCTGGATGTCGCAGCGCGACCGCGACCGCGGGGTGACCCTGCGCACGGTGTTCCCGCAGCTCGACGACTCCGACCTGTACATCTGCGGGCCGACCGCGTGGGCGGACTCGCTCGTCGCGGAGGCGCGCGCGGCCGGGGTGCCCGACCGGCGCATCCACATGGAGAGGTTCGACTGGTGAGCCGGCGCGACCACGACCCGCGAGTCACGGAAGGACGGGAGCGATCATGAGCGTTCGCGGATGGCTGGGAGGTGCGCTCGCCTCCCTCGGGATCCTGGTGATCGGGTGGCAGGCCGGCGAGTCGGCACTCGCGACCTCGACTGTGGCGTCGACGACGCCGGTCGCGGCGGGCTCCGGCACGGGCGCCGCGTCGGGCTCCGGCTCGGGCTCGAGCGGCTCGAGCGGCTCGAGCAGCTCGGGCACCTCGTCGAGCACGGGGTCGTCGGCGGCGTCGGGGACCGGCTCGTCCGCGGGCTCCGGGTCCGGCTCGAGCTCGTCGAGCAGCACCAGCACGAGCACCGGGTCGAGCTCCGACGGCACCTGGACCGGCGACACCGTGCGCACGGCGTGGGGCCCCATGCAGGTGCAGGTCACGATCTCCGGCGGGCAGATTACCGATGTCACGGCGCTGCAGATCACCGGGCCGGAGCGTCGATCCGTGCAGATCAGCAACGCCGCGGTGCCGATGCTGCGCCAGGAGGTGCTGTCGGCCCAGTCAGCGAACGTCTCGATGATCGGCGGCGCGACCTACACGAGCGCGGGCTACCTGCGGTCGCTGCAGTCGGCGCTCGACCAGGCCGGGTTCTGAGCCGCCGACCCCACCCCCGCCCGACCCCGCCGACAGGATCCCCCGATGCGCACGCACTTCGCCACCATGGGCACCGAGGTCTCGATCGAGGCCGAGGGCGAGCTCGCCCCGGCGCGCGTCGCCGAGCTGCGCCGGGCCTTCGACCGGGTCGACCGCACCTTCAGCCTGTACCGCACCGAGTCGGAGCTGAGCCGCATCGCGGCCGGCGCCCTCGCCCTGACCGACGCGAGCGACGACGTGCGCTCCGCGTACGACGCGGCGCTCAGCTGGCGCACGCGCACGCGGGGCGCGTTCACGCCGCACCGTCCCGACGGCGTGCTCGACCTCTCGGGGCTCGTCAAGGCGACGGCCATGGCGGAGGCGGGGGTGATCCTCGACCGGGCGATCCGGTTCGGGGAGCTCGACTCCTGGCGGCTCGGCGTCGGCGGCGACGTGCTGCGCTCCGCGGCCGGGGTGCCGGCGCGGGTCGGGATCGTCGACCCGCTCGACCTCGCGCGGCTGCTCACCGTGCTGCAGCTCGGGCCCGCGCGGCTCGCGCTCGCGACGAGCGGCTCGGCCGAACGCGGCGACCACATCTGGATGCGCGACCGCGGCGACCGCGCCCACGACGCCGCCCCCGACTTCGTGCAGGTCTCGGTCGCGGCGCGCGATATCGTGACCGCCGACGTGCTCGCCACCGCGATCGTCTCCGGCGGCGCGGAGGCGCTCGACGAGATCTGCGAGCGGGAGGACGTCGACGTGCTCACCGTCGACCGCTCGGGCGGGATGCGCGCGACGCCCGGCTTCGCGGCGGCGATCGAGGCGGCGCGCTCCTAGCCGGCGCGTCGCACGGGACCAGCCCATCGCACCGGGCCCGGCGCGCCGCGCGGGGCCCGGCACGCCCGGCGGCGGAGCCCCGTGACGGGGCGAACGGGCCGGCCGATACGCCGGGTTCTGTCACCGCCGGCCCGAAGACCGGCGGCGGACGGCCATCTCTCTCGGGGCCGCGTCGCCGCGACCCTCCAGCGGCCTACCCGACACCTCGGCGGGCAGCGTCATCGGTGTCTGTCTGGCCTTGCTCCGGACGAGGCTTGCCCAGCGAGCCCGATCACTCGGGCCCCTGGTGGTCTCTTACACCACCGTTTCACCCTTACCCGGTGCCGCCCTCCGAGGAGGAACGGCGACCGGGCGGTCTGCTCTCTGTTGCGCTTGCTCGCGGATCACTCCGGGTGGGTGTTACCCACCGTCCTGCCCTTCGGAGCCCGGACGTTCCTCGGCGCGCGGGGCGGACCCCGCGCGACGCGACCGTCTGGCCGGCCCGTTCGGGTCTCAGGGTAGCGGTCTCCAGCGGGGAACGGCCCCCAGGGGGTCGCGGCCTCTACCCGGTCGCGGCTTCTACCGGGTCGCGGCCTACAGCCCCGACTCGGCCGTGCGCACCAGGATCGCGCTCGACTCCGGGCAGAGGATCACCGCGTCGGGCGCGGCGGCGCGGATCTCCGCGAGATCCGTCGGGGTGAGCGTCATGCCACTGCCGGTCGACACGCCACCGCGCAGCAGCGAGGCGCCGAGACCGTAGCGGGCGCGCTGCCGCTCGTAGAGCTCGAGCAGGTCGTGCGGGATCCGCTCGACGAGCGCCGCGCGGTCGGCGGTGGCACGGCGCGCGTCCTCGCGCAGGTGGCCGAAGGCGGTGTCGCGCGCGACGACGGCCTGCCCGATGCGCTCCTCGAGCTCGGCCAGCGCGGTCTGGGTCGCACCGAGCTCGGTCTCGCGATGCTCGACGCTCTCCATCACGGCGAGCTCGATGTCCTCGAGGTCGCTCTTGCGGCGCGCGAGCGCCTCGAGCTCCTGCTCGAGCGCGGCGACGTCCTTCGTGGAGCTCGAGGCCTGCAGCCGCTCGCTGTCGCGGGCGATGCGCGCCTCGACGACCTCCACGTCGCTCTCGACGCGACCGAGCTCGGCCTGACCGTCCTCCCACGCGCCGGTCTGCTCGGCGAGGGTCGCGCGCAGGCTCTCGCGTTCGGCCTCGAGCGCGGTCACGTCGCGCGCCTCCGGCAGCGCCGACTCGCGCTGCGCGAGCTGCTGCAGCTTCGAGTCGAGCGCCTGCAGGTCGAGCAGCAGGGCCTGGGCCTCGGGCGGGGCGGTGAGCGGCATCAGGTCTCTCCCTCCGGAGCGTCGGTCGGCCGGTCGCCGAGCTGGGCGACGGCGAAATCCCACGGATCGGTGCGCAGCTCGCTCACCGTGACCGTCACCTCGGGCAGCGCCTCGCGCAGCTGGGCGGCGGCCGCGTCGAGCCACAGCCACTCGGACGCCCAGTGCGAGGTGTCGACGAGCGCGGGCGTCGCGTACAGGTCGCCCCGGGCCTCGTCAGCGCGGGCTGGGGCGTCGCGGGTTCGGCCGTCGCGGGACTGCGCGCTTCGGTTCTCGGCGGCGAGGAGCGCGGCCTCGCGGGCCTCCGAGGCGGGGTGATGGCGCAGGTCGCTCGTGACGTAGGCGTCGGCGGCGACCACGTCGGGATGCGCGAGCAGCGAGTCACCGGCGCCCGCGCACACGGCGACCGTCGCGATCGGCTGCTCCCAGTCCCCCGCCACCCGCACGCCGCCCGCGGTCGCGGGCAGCACGGCGGCGACGGCGCGCGCGAGACGGCCGAGGGTGGTCGGGGCGGCGAGGCGGCCGACCCGGCCGAGACCGAGATCCGGCGCGTCGGCGAGCGGGCTGAGCGGGCGGGCGTCGACGAGTCCGAGGCGGTCGGCGAGCACCGCGGAGGTGCCGGCGGCCACCACATCGGCGTTGGTGTGGGCGGCGAGGAGGGCCGAACCGCCGCGCAGCAGACGGCCGATGACGGCGCCCTTGGCGCGATCCTCGGCGACGCTCGTGACGCCGCGCAGCAGCAGCGGGTGGTGGGCGATGAGCAGCTCGGCGCCGAGCTCGAGGGTCTCGTCGACGACCGCGAGGGTCGGGTCGACGGCGAGGTGGATGCGCGTCACCTCGGCCGCGGGATCGCCGGCGAGGAATCCGGGGGCGTCCCACGCCTCGGCGCCGGAGAGCGGCCAGAGGCGCTCCGTGACGGCGACGACGTCGGCGAGGCGGGGCACGGCTCCAGTCTAGGAGCGGCGCGGGCCGGGAGCGTCGGGGGGGGCGTCGCCGGGGGCGCCGGGGGCGCCGGGGGCAGCGTCGCCGTCACCGCCCCCGGCCTCCGACGCGTCGAGGTCGGGCAGCGGCGGCAGGGTGATCGGGCGCGACGGCGGGCCCGACGCCACCGCGACCAGCTGCTCGAAGGAGAGCTGCACCGGATCCGCCGGCGCAGCACCCGGCACCGCCGACCCGATGGGCGCCGCACGCCCCGGGGTCGCCGCGGGCGGCATCCGGTCGGCCTCCGAGAATTCGGGCGCCTCGACCATGCGCGGCGCATCCGGCGCGTCGGGAACGGGCGCGCCGAGTGCGTCGCCGAAGAAGCCGTCGGCGGTCGCGATGCTCGTCGAGCCGGTGCGGCGGGGGCCGGGGGGCTCCTCGTTCGCGTCGAGATCCGGATCGCGGTCCCGCTCGGCATCGCGGTCGCGGTCACGGCCGCGGGCTCGGTCGCCGCCGCGGCCGCCCTCGCGGACGACGGGGGCCACCACGGCGGCCGCGGCGTCGTCGGGCGGCAGCTCGTCCTCGAAGAGGATCCCGCTGCGCCGCTCCTGCGCGCGGATCGCGGGGATGCCCGCGACGATCGGCACGAGCAGTCCGAGCGCGAGCGCGACCAGCACGCCCGCGTCGCTCTGCCGCAGCGCGTCGGACGCGTCGGAGGCATCCAGGGGCAGCAGCGACCACAGGTAGCCCTGCCAGTCGAGACCCGGCTGACTCGCCGTCGTGAACCCGAAGCCGACCGCCGAGGCGAGCAGCAGCGCGAGCAGGTTGACGACGCGCACCGCCGGGTACACGCCGCCGGGCCGCAGCAGGGACTCGGCGTGCAGCGGCCGCACCCGGATCATCGCCTCCGCCGCGAAGAGCCCCGCCCACGCGGCGACCGGCACCGCGATCGTGACCGCCATCTCGGTCAGCAGCACGGCCGCGTCGCCGAGCAGCAGCGCGATCCCGCTCGCGACGAGGGCCGCGAGCAGGGCGGTGACGAGCACGAGCAGCCCGCGTCGTGCGCGCAGCCCGAGCGACGCGATCGCGAACGCGCCCGAATAGACGCTGAGGATCGCGCCCGACAGCAGCGGGATCCCCGCCGCCAGCATGACGGGCGCCGGGTACCACAGCGGCAGCAGGCTCGCGACCGCGGCGAGCGGGTCGCTCGTGAGCCGACTGGCGAACTGCGCATCGGAGGCGGCGAGCACCGCGCCCCAGGAGACGAGCGCGAACGCGGGCAGGGTGGCGCCGAACGTCGACCACAGCATCGTGGATCCGCCCCAGCTCTGCGGGCGCTGGTACCGGGCGAGATCGCTCGAGCTGTGCACCCACGCGAGCCCGACGACGCTGAAGACCAGCACGGCGCCGCCGAGCACGAGCGCCCACGGACCGTCGGGGATCGTCAGGGCGGTCGCGAGCGAGGCCTTCGGGAACGTGAGCACGATCGTGCCGGCCACGAGCACGAGGGCGGCGATCGTCAGCACGAGCTGCAGGCGCACGATGAGGCCGTAGCCGAGGGTGCCGACCACGACGACGATGACCGCCCCTCCGAGGAGGGCGATCGAGGTCCAGAGCTGCTCGCTGAGACCCGCGTCGAGGCCGGAGAGGTGCAGCACGTGGGCGACGCCCGTGGCGAGCAGCCACAGCAGCACGGCCGCGAAGAACAGCCGGCTGAGCACGGCGAGGCCGGCGGGCAGCAGGTTGCCGTAGTGGCCGAAGGTCGCGCGGCTGACGACGAGCGTGGGCTGGCCGCTGCCGCGGCCGGCGAGCGTGCCGAGGCCGAGCGGCAGGAAGCTCAGCGCGACGCCGATGAGGGTCGCGACGATCGCCTGGCGCAGGCTCATGCCGCGCGACAGCAGCAGGGCTCCGAGCGCGACGCTCACGAGCGAGGCGTTCGGGGCGAACCAGAGCCAGAACATGCGCACCGAGCGGCCGGCCCGCAGGTCGAGCGGAGTCGGCTCGAGCTCGGGGCGCTCGGGGCGGAGGGCGGGAGGCGTGCGGGGGCGGACGGCCGGGTCGTCGCCCTCGCGCGAGGCGCCGGCGGCGAGCGGGTCGCGGTCGTCGGCGGCGTCGATCGGAGCGAGCTCGTCGGCGCCGGACGCGGGCGCGGATGCGGCCGCCGGTGCGGCGATCGGCTCGGCGACCGCGATCACGCCCGACGGCGCCGTGTCGGTCGTGTCGGGTTCGTCGGCGAGGGCGGGGATGAGCACCTGGCCGGTCAGCGGATCCACCGGCGGCAGCGCGGCGGGCGGCCCGCCCGGCGGGGCCATCGCCGCGAGCGCGGCCGGACCGGAGGGCGGCGGCGGCGCGCCGAGCATCGGCGGCTCGACGAGATCAGGCGCGGCGGGCGGCGGGGCGTCGCGCGGCACCGGGGGCGGGGGAACCTCCTCGCGCAGCCGTGTCGTCGGGCCGCCGACGACCGTCGGCACCTCGCCGGTGCGGGCGGGGCGCGGCACCGAGGCGAGCGGATCCGGGTCGGGCGGGGGCGCCGGCTCCTCGAGCCCGGCGTCGGTCAAGTCGCGCGCGAGCGGGATGTCGGGCTCGGGTGCCTCGATCGGTCGCGAGGGCGGCGCGCCGAGGCTCGGCGGCACGATCACGGTCGGCTCGAGAGAGACGCGCTCGGGCGCGGCGGGGGCCGGGTCGACCGAGCCCGTGGCCGCGCGACCGGCGGCACGACGCGAGAGCTCCTGCTGGAGACGTTCGATCGCCTCGGCGGTGGTGAGGGCATCCGCTTCGCCGCCGAGGTGCCGCTGGAACTCGGTGCTCCACGCGGGGTGATCGGCGTCGGGCGTCTCAGAGGCGGTGGGTCCCGCGGGCGCATCGGGCGCGGGGGCCGCGGCGGGCGCGGCGGAGCCCGAGGTCTCGCCGCCCCAGACCGGCGGCAGCGGTGCCGCACCCCCCGGTCGTTCGCCCGCGTCGATGTGCTCGACGGGCGCCGCGACGTCGGGCATCGTGACGCCCGGCCGCGACTCGAGCGGAACCTCGCTCGCCGGGAACGTCGGGATCGTGATCGGGCCGGTCAGACGCAGGTCGGCCTCGAGCGCGGCCGCGAGCGCGTCATCGTCGGTGTAGTCGTTGGCGGGCGGCCCGGCCGGAGCGGGCGGGGGGAGGAAGTTCGAGCGCCGCGGGCCGCTCGTCGCGGCGTCGTCGGTCCCCGATCCCGCGCCCGGACCCTCGGTGTCCGGGGCGTCGTCGTCGGGAACCACCGCCATGGCGCCAGTGTATTGAGGCCCCTCCCGCCCACGTGCGAGGCCCGCGGTGCGCCGCCGCGAGTCGGAACGGGTGCCGCCGGAAGTCAGGGCAGCGGCTCACGGGGCACGCGGCGACGGCCCGTGAAGAGCACCGCGAGCCCGACGAGCACGAGCGCGAGACCCGACCATCCGAGCGGCGACAGCCTCTCGCCGACGACCGTCACCGCGAGCAGCGTCGCGAGCACCGGCTCGAGCAGGGTGATCACGGTGGCGGTGCTGCCCGGCACGGTGCGCAGGCCGACGCCGAACAGCAGGTAGGCGAGCAGCGTCGGCCCGATCGCCAGGTACGCGGCGATGCCGACCGTCGTCGGGCTCTGCAGCAGCGGCGCCCCGAGGATCACGAGCACCGGCAGCAGGAGAACCGCACCGAGGCCGAACATCGCCCCCATCACGCCGCTCGAGCCGCCGCCCGGCGCCGCACCGCCGCCGGCCGCGGCACCGCCGCGGGTTCGCGCACTCGCCGCACCCGCTCCGCCCGACGCCGCGCCGACGGCGCCCGCCGCGCGCGCTCCGGCCGACGCCGCGCCAGCGGCGCCCGCCGCGCCCGCTCCGCCCGCCGCACCCGCCGCCGCGTGCTCGCGGATTGCCCGCCCCGACGCGACCGTGTACAGCGCGTACGCCGCGCCCGCCAGCAGCGCGATCGCGACCCCGACGACGCGCTCGGTCACCGGGTCGAGTCCGGGGAACGGCGTCGCCGACGCCACGAGCGGCGTCGACGCCGAGGCGCCGTGGGCGCCGACGACGTCAGCCGCGCGGCCCAGCGCGAGCAGCACGATGCCGCCGACCGCGAGGGCCGTGGCGAGCGCCCAGCGCGGGGAGAGCGGGCGGCGCTCGGTGATCCACTCGATGAGGGCCGCGAAGACGGGGCCCGAGCCGAGCGCGACGACGTTGCCGACCGCGACGCCGGCGAGCTGCATGCCGGTGTAGAAGGCGAGCGGGTAGACGAACACCCCGACGGCGCCGAGCGCCACCCAGCGCCGGGCGACCGGATCGCGCAGCACCCGCAGCGCGCGCCGCGCCGTCACGGCGAACAGCAGCAGCCCACCGACTCCCATCGTCGACGCGCCGACCGCGAGCGGGCTGACGTCGGCGGGCAGGAAGCTCGCGGCCGTTCCCGTGGTGCCCCAGAACAGGCACGCGGCCACGATCGCGAGCACGCCGGTGGGCGACATGCGGGTCGGCACGGGCGGGCTCCTCGGGGACGGCGGCGCGACGGACGGAGGTCGGCGAGCCGTTCAGGCTATCGCGGTGCGGGGTCGGGGCCGATGCGCGCCTACGCTGACGCCATGGCGACGAAGTCATCCCCGGCGCGGACGCCCGCCGGGGGAACGCGGTCCTCGGCTGGGCAAGAGTCCTCGGCTGGGCAGAAGTCCTCGGGTGGGCAGACATCCTCGGGTGGGCAGAAGTCCTCGCGCGGGGAGAAGTCCTCGCGCGGGGAGAACGCCCCCGGCCCCGCGGAGGCGCGCCGCCAGGCGGAACACCGCTGGCCGGTCGCGATCGCGCTCATCGTCGGGCTCGGCCTCTACGTCACGCTGCCCAGCGCCGTGGATGCCCCGCTGCGCTGGGTGGTGGCCGGCGTGATCCTGCTGGGCTTCGTTCCCCTCGTCGTGTTCAACCCGCGGCGCCTCGAGCGGGAGACGCGGCTCAGCCGCCTCGCGTCCTCGGCGATCGGGCTGACCCTCCTGGCCGCGAACAGCGTCTCGCTCGGGCGGCTCATCGTGCAGCTGCTGACCGACACCACGAGCGGCCCGCTGCTGCTGCTCGGCGTGCTGCAGGTGTGGATCACGCAGATCATCGCGTTCGCCCTCATCTTCTGGGAGATCGACCGCGGCGGCCCGGTCGCGCGGCGGATGTGCGCCCGTGACGAGTTGCCCCCCGCCGACTTCCGCTTCCCGCAGGACGAGGACCACGACGCGATCGACGAGGTCGCGGTGCGCTCCTCGCGACAGGACGACTGGCGGCCCGCGTTCCTCGACTACCTGTACTTCTCGGCGACCAACTCGATGGCCTTCAGCCCGACCGACACGATGCCGCTGTCGCACCGGGCGAAGGCGCTCATGCTCGCCGAGTCGTTCATCGCCTACGTGGTGCTCGCGCTCGTGATCGCGCGCGCGGTGAGCCTGCTCGGCTGAGACGCGCCCACCTGGCAATGCCCTGGGCGTCGCCGGGCACGCGGGTGGGAATGCCGGCAGGCGCCCGCGCGATCGGGTGGAGTAGCGGATCATGCCTTCCCTCTCACCGACCCCGTCCGACAGCGACCCCGCGGAACACCGCGAGCCCGTCAGCCCCGGCAGCACCGCCGTGCGGCCCGGCACGGGCGGCGCGGATCCGTGGGTGCCCGCCGAGATCCGCCCGCGGGTGCAGCGCAGCCCCGCGGCGCGCGCGTACCTCGGGTACCCGGTCGGTGGCGCGCGGCTCGACTGACGCGGCGCCGCCCATGCGGCGCACCCGGACCGACCCGGTCGCGCCGCACGCGATCGACCCCGTCGCACCCCACGCGACTGACCCGCGCACGCGACTGACCCGCGCACGCGAGTGACCCGCGCACGCGACCGACCCGGTGGGCCCTGAGGGACTCGAACCCCCGACATCCTCGGTGTAAACGAGGCGCTCTACCAGCTGAGCTAAGAGCCCGCGCCGAGCGAGGAGCCCGGCGCCGCCAGGCTATCGCGACGGACCCTTCGCCCTAGCGCCTCCGCCAGCAGGGGCCCGGCGCCTCAGGCGCCCGCTACCACCACGGGCCCTTCGCCCTACCCGCGGCCCGCCCGCTGCGCGAGGCTGGCCGCATGAACTCCGCCGAGAACTCGAAGCTCGCCGTCGTCGGGGCCGGGAGCGTCGGCTCCTCCCTCGCCTACGCCGCCCTCATCCGCCAGAGCGCGCGCGAGATCGTGCTCTACGACATCGACGAGCCGAAGGTGCGCGCCGAGGTGCTCGACCTCGCGCACGGCACCCAGTTCACCGGCGGATCCCACGTGTCGGGAGGCGCCGACATCGCCGCGATCGCCGGCGCCGACGTGGTGGTCATCACCGCGGGCGCGAAGCAGCGGCCCGGACAGTCGCGCCTCGATCTGGCGGGGGCGAACGCGGCGATCCTCGAGCGGATGCTGCCCTCGCTGCTCGAGCGGGCGCCCGACGCCGTCTACGTGCTGGTCACCAACCCGTGCGACGTGCTGACGGTGCTCGCGCAGCGGATCACGGGGCTGCGGCCGAACCGCATCTTCAGCTCCGGTACGGTGCTCGACTCGAGCCGGCTGCGCTGGCTGCTCGCGGAGCGGCTCGGAGTGTCGACCTCGAACGTGCACGCGATGATCGTCGGCGAGCACGGCGACAGCGAGTTCCCGCTCTGGTCGCAGGCGTCGATCGGGGCGATCCCGCTCGCGCAGTGGCACGGGCGCGGGCGTCCGGCGTTCACGCCGGAGGAGCTCGACGAGCTCGCCGACCAGGTCGCGCACGCCGCCTACGAGGTGATCGCCGGCAAGGGCGCGACGAACTACGCGATCGGGCTCGCAGGGGCGCGGATCGTGGAGGCGATCCTGCGCGACGAGAACACGATTCTGCCGGTGAGCACCGTGCTCGAGGACTACCACGGGGTCAGCGGGGTGGCGCTGTCGGTGCCGACGATCGTGAACCGACACGGCGCCGATCGCGTGCTCGACGTGCCCTTCAGCGACGACGAGCAGGCGCGCTTCGAGCACTCGGCGGCGGTGCTGCGGGAGTCGGTCGCGGCGTTCGCCTGAGCGCGCTCAGCGGGCGGCACCGCACGTTCGCGCCCGCACGCCCGCGCTGAGGACCGAACTTCAGCGCTCGCGCGCCTGCTCGCGGAGGCGCGCCTACTCCCCCGCGAACCAGGGCGGGTGCACGCCGATCTTCGGCGGGGTGCGGTCGAGCGCCGCGTAGGCCGCGCGCACGCGCTCGCGGGCGGGCTCGTTCGCGACGGCGAGCAGCACCACGGCGCCGAGCGGCACCGGCTCGAGCGTGAGCGCCTCGACCTCGAGGAAGTCGGGGTCGCTCGCGTGGATGCGGCGCAGGGCGGCGGTGGCGGCATCCGGCCCCTGGGCGAACCGGGTCGCGACCCCGGCCGCGTCGCCGTCGGCGAGGATCACCTCGGCCCCGAGTGCGGTCGCCGGCAGCGACAGCACGACGAATTCGCTCGCACTCGCGCGCCGCGCCGCGTCGGACCAGTGGCTGCCTGCCGCCCCCGAGCGCAGTTCGACCCACCGGCTCGCGTCGGCGCTCAGGTAGTACGCGGCGTGCGCGGCGACCGGGGCACCGTCGGGCGCGTCGGCGCTCGCGCGCAGTTCCCGGGTCGTCGCGGAGCTGACGTCGAGGTCGGGGGTCGCGCCGGGCACGATCGCGCCGTCGAGCAGCATCTGTTCGAGGTTGCGCTCGTGGGTGATGTGGAAGACGCGGCGCGAGCTGAACACGAGCGCGGGCGTCGAGCTGGTGGCGATGCTGCCGGGCCGGGTGGTCGGCGCGGTGCGGCGCGGGCGGCTCGTGGGCTCACGGCGCGCGGGGGCGCTGCGCCCGCCGCGGCTGCCGGGCCCCGAGGAGCCGCGACTCGCGCCGGACCCGCCGACGGGTTCACGCGGGGTGCAGATGTCGCACAGTTCGATGTCGAATCCGTGGATGCACTCGGCCACGTCTCCACGGTACGGCACCCGCTGGCGGCCCGCCCGCGCGCGACTCGTCGCGCCTCCCCACGGTTCAGGCGGACCGCGGCGCGACTCGTCGCGTCGCCCTACGCTCAGGCGGGCAGCGGCGCGACTCGTCACGCCGCCCCACGGCTCAGGCCGGCAGTGTCAGTCGCCCCCGCCGCAGGCTCGCCCACGCGGTGCGCGCGGCGACGACGCCCCAGGCGAGCACGAGCAGCGCGAAGTAGCCGAGCGCGATCCCGTCGATGAGCAGCGACCCGGTCAGGCTGCCGACGGCGGCCGCGCCGGTGCAGGTGACGCCGACGGGGAAGGTGAACGGCCACCAGCCGAGCCCGAACGGCATCCCCTGCGCGATGCCGCGGATCGTCATGCCGATCGCGAGCGCGGTCCACAGCAGCGCGAAGCCGATCGCCGGCACGCCAACCAGCACGCCGACGGCGTGCAGCCCGGCGCCGACGGCGGCGTCACCGACCCCCGCACCGCCGCCCACGGCGCCCCCCGCGGCGCCTGCCGCGCGGCCGGCGGCGTCGATGACGCCGGGCGCGACGAGCCCGAGGGTGCCGACCGCGGTGGCGGCCTGCCCGAAGGGTCCGAGCACGATCCAGATGGTGGGCATGAGCCCGACCGGGCCGGCGTCGTGGTGCACGAGCCGGAACCAGACGAGCACGATCATCAGCGCCGCCGCGACGAGACTCATGCCGAACAGGGCATACGAGCCGTAGAGCAGGCTCAGCTGGGCCTGGCCGGCGGGCAGCGCGGGCATGAGGAGGTAGGCGCTCGAGGCGCTGACGAACGGCGGGACGACCGGGAGGGCCCAGGTGCCGTTGGCCTGGTCGGGGGCGATGTCGCTGCGCAGCACCGTCGCGAGCGGCACCCCGACGGCGGTCGCGACGCCGAGTGCGGTGCCGAGCGCCCAGAGCACGGCGTGGGCGTCGGTCGCGACTCCGGGGCCCAGCAGGTCGCGCCCGACGAGGTCGGTGCCGGCGCCGACGACGAGGATCGCCATCGGGATCGTGCCGAGGAACGGCGCCATCGCGGTGCCCCGGTAGCGCGCGCGGGCCTCGGCTCCCCCGGTGAGGAACTGCGCGACGCTGAGCGCCGCGAGTGCCAGCAGCAGGATCGCGCTGAGCACCCACACGACGACCGCCGCCGGGCGGATCGCGGGCGCGATCCCGGGAACGACGGCGGCCGCGACCGCGACGATTCCGGTGCCCATCACGGTCGCGAACCAGTTGGGGGTGACGAGCGGGAGCGCGCGTCGAGCCAGCGCGGGCGCAGGCGCAGGTGCAGGTGCAGGCGTGCGGGCGTCCGCGGGTGCCGGTGGATTCCGGATCACGTCGGGAAGCTCCGGCCGGTTCGCCATGGCCGCACGGTACCAGCGCACTCGCGTCACCCGCGCTCGCGCTCGGGTTCGGGTCCGGGTTCGGGTCCGGGCTCCTGCTCGGCCGTGAGGTCGTCGGGGTCGCGGCCGCCGAGACGCTGCTGCGGCGGCATCGGGCGCGGCGGATCGGCTGCATCCGGCGGAGGTTCGAGCCAGTACTGGGCCTCGACACCACGCCGGCCGCCGCCGGGGTCGCGGCGGCGCACCCGGAATCCACCGTTGTGCACGTGCAGGTGGTGGAAGCGGCAGAGGAGCACGCCGTCGGCGAGGTCGGTGGCGCCGCGATCGCGGGCCCATTCGTCGATGTGGTGCGCTTCGCACCAGGAGGGCGGCCGGTCGCATCCGGGGTAGCGGCACCCGCCGTCGCGGGCGGCGAGCGCGATGCGCTGCCGGGCGGTGAACAGTCGCTGCGCGCGGCCGACGTCGAGGGGGCGGCGCTGCGCGTCGAGAACGATCGGGATCGTGCCCTGCTCGCACGCGATCCGCTGCACGGTGCTCAGCGACACCGCCGCCGTCTCGCCTTCGATGCGGCCGGCGCCTCGCCCCGCGAGGAGGGCGGAGGCCGCGACGTGCACGCGCACCGCGGGCCGGGCGCGCCCGAGGATGCGCCCCTCGTCGGCGTCGGCCGCGACGCGCAGCAGTGCGACAAACGCGTCGAGCGCGAGCTGGCCGGTGCTGCGCGGGTCGGACTCGATGCGCGCGGCGCGCGCCGCCTCGGCGGAGTCGACGAACCGCGGACCGCCGCGCCGCGGCGAGGTGACGGCATCGAAGACGTCGCGCACGACCGCCGCGCTCTCGGGGTCGAGCAGGCCGTGGAGGCGGGTCATGCCGTCGGGTTCGGGCGTGAGGGTGAGGTAGCGGCGTGCGTGACGGGCGGCTTCGCGGGCGGCGATGCCGGCGTGATCCAGGTCGTCGCGTTCGGCGCGCGCGGCGGCCCCGAGACGCTCGAGCGCGACGTCGCGTGCGAGTTCCACCAGCCGTGCAGCGGCCGCGGAGAGCGCGTCGGCCGCGACCGTGTCGGAGGGTCGGCCGAGCCCGTCGCGGATCGCCACGGCGGCCTCGGTCGACAGCCGCCCCTCGCGCAGCGCGCTGGTCACGGGCGACAGCCAGGGCTCGGCGTCGGGCAGCCCCCGCGCGGCGCGCTCGGATTCGCCGGCGACGACCCGCTCCCCCACGAGCAGCGTGCCGGCGTCGACGAGCGTGTGCGAGGCGCGCAGGGTAGAGCCCGTGACGCGCTGCACGAGGTGCGCGCCGGTGCGCAGGCCCGCGCGTTGCGCGAGGCCGTCGTGCCCGACCTCGCGGCGAGAGCGGCGAGCGATCTCCGCCGCGAGCACGGAGGCCCGCGCGTCGATGCGGCGGCGCTGCTCGGCGCAGCGCTCGAGGTGGCGGAGGAGGTCGGCGTCGGAAAAGGAGGTCACCGCATCCGCGAGATCACCCAGATCACGTGGGTCGATCGCGCCGTCGAGGGCGCGCACGGTGCCGGGCATGGGTTCCCCTGGGTCGAGTGGAACGGAGCCGCCGCGGGTCGCGACGGCCGATGGAGCTGGGCTCCGGCACGCATCCAGATTAGTACATATGTTCTAATGTCGCAAGAGCGGATTTGAGCGCCCGCTGGGCGTCGGCACAGAGCTCGCGGCGAGCGGCCGCACCGACGAGGCGCGCGCGATTGCCTGTGCGGACGCGTCGACGGGGTGCACCGCACCGAGCGACCCGCCCCACCGCCGCACGCACCACCGCACCACCGCACCACCGCACCCCCCACCGCCCCCCGAAAGGAGCCGACATGAGCGACTACGGCACCCCCAGCCCCGGCCAGGAGACCGGTCACGAGCGTCCCCCCGAGCAGCTGATCGACGAGGATCGCCAGGACGAGGAGCGCGAGCAGGAGCGGGAAGGCACCCCCACCCCCGACGACAACCCCCTCGCCGACGAGCCCCCCGCCGTGCGCGGACCCGCGAGCGTCGTCGAGGGCGACGCCACCGCGAGTCCCGACAGCAGCCCGGCGACGCGCGGGCAGTACCCCGGCGACGGCGGCGAGGAGTCCGACCCGGAGGGCGACGACGAGTCCGAGGCGCGCGGGGAGGCGACCCGATGAGCACCGGGCGTCACAGCGCGAGCCGGCCGGGGGATCCGCAGGCGCCGAGCGCCCCGCACGACGGCCCCGCGGCGGACCGGCCGCGCGATCCGCTGGTCGAGCACGACGCCGAGGCGGCGGGCCTCGAGCGCACCGCCACCAACGACGCGGTGGCGGGCGAGACGATCGCCGATCAGCCGGGCAGCGGATGGGGCGGACCGACCGGCGGCAACGAACGCGAGGCCGAACCGATCCTGCACGAGCACGACGACGAGCACGACGACCCCGCCCACGACCCCGAGGAGGATCTGCGATGAGCGACAGCGGAATGGGCGCCCCGCGCGACCCGGCCGACGAACCTGAGAACGAGCCCGGCGCGATCCGCGAGGGCGAGGAGAACCGGCGGCGCGAGGATGCCCTCGCGAACCCCGACCGCGACTTCGCGCGCGAGCAGATCGACATCACCGAGTCGCAGGGGCCCGACCCGTCGGGCGACGACGACGTGGACACGGGCGCCCCGCTACCCTGACCGCGTGCACCGGATCTTCGCGACCCCCGTCGCCGACGTCTACCCGCTGTACGTCGCGAAGCTCGAGCGCAAGGGCCGCACCCGCGCCGAGCTCGACGAGGTCGTGGAGTGGCTCACCGGCTTCGACGACGCGCGGCTCGCCGCGCACCTCGCCGAGCGCACCGACTTCGCAGGATTCTTCGCCGACGCCGACCTGAACCCGCGGGTGGAGAAGATCACCGGCGTGATCTGCGGCGTGCGCGTGGAGGAGATCGAGGATCCGCTGATGCAGAAGATCCGCTACCTCGACAAGCTCGTCGACGAGCTCGCGAAGGGCAAGCCGATGGAGAAGGTGCTGCGGGCGTAGGCGCCCCGTCACGCCCGCGCCGCGCCCTCCCCCGCATCCCGCTCCCGGAACCCCCGCGCCACCTCGAGCACCCGCGCGTGCTCGTCGGCGGTCAGCTGGGGGGCGAGGCGGTGCAGCCAGTCCGCGACGTCGGCGAGCGTCAGCTCGACGTGCTCGGTGGCGCGGCCCGGCCGCCGGATCGTGACGGCCCCGTGCGTGAGGGTGACGTGCGCGGCGGGCTCGGCGGCATCCAGCTCCCCCGACGCGTAGTGCCTCGCGACCATCAGCACGGTGCGGAACCGCGACGCGGGGAACGTCGACGTGTAGTGGTGCGCGGCGACGAGATCGATGGGATGCACCGGCACCTCGTCGTGCGTGTGCGCCAGCTCCCAGCCGGCGTCGTCGCCCTCGACCCGCCTCCACAGCGCCCAGCCGTGCGCGACGCCGAGCGGCACCCGCTCGACGCGGTACTCCCAGCCTCCTGGATGCGCGATCGCCCCCTCCACGAGCGGCACCGGGGCGGTCAGGCTGAACCCGAACCCGGGGTCGACGAGCCAGCGGTCGGCGGCGACCCCGTCGAGCTCGCCGGGCAACTCGACCACAATGACCGCATGGGTACGCGCCTGCGCGGCGCCCGGCCCGACCCGCCCGAGCCGCACCTCGAGCCGGTACCCGAGCTGCCGGAGCCGATCCGCGAACAGGGTGACGTGCTCGAAGCAGTACCCGCCGCGCCCGCGCTCCTCGAACTTCGCCCGCACCGCCTCGAGCGCGACGCCGGGATGCTGCTCGAGCAGCACGTCGAGGTCGTCGAAGGTGTAGCGGCGCACGTGCTCGAGCTGGAGGGCGGCGAGGGCGGCAACGGACGGGGCGTCGGTGGATGGCACGCGTCGATGATGCCCGACAGGCCGCTCGCAGCCGGCAACCCAGACGCGGACAGCAGGATCAGTAGCCGGGGAACGCGACCGCGAGCAGCATCTCCAGCCGGACCGGATCGGCGACGTGCGAATACTCGTCAGCGCGGCGAATGCGCTTCGCCAAACGCCGAGGCCATGTCACTCGCGTCTCCCGAATGCTGAACTCGCCGCCGATGAGCGGCCACTCAGCATCGACGAAGCAGAGAACACCCGACACCGGGATCTCCCCCATGAGTCCCTGCACTCGCTGCACCTGGCTGGCGACACCCTCGACGAGTTTGGTCTGGTCGCGTCCACCCACGAAGAGCCGTTCGGAATAGCCGCTGAGGAGTCCGCCCTGGAGGCGTCGCTCGGGCCTGCCCTTGTACTTCTTCGCATCGACAACCCAGATGCCGGCGCGCGTCACCACGAGATGGTCGATGTTCGCGCGTGTGCCCGGAATCCGACGGTCGTGCAGCACCCGGATCGTGTCGCTCGCGATCGCGTCGAGCCGCGCGCCCAGCTTTCGCTCGCCCTCTGCACCGGTCGCCCACGCCTGGGTGGACCGACGCTCCGGGGTGAGGCGCACCGCGAGCTCACCGAAGCGCCCCCACTCGGCGCGGATGCGCTGCTCGTCGCGCGCGCGGCGCCTCTCGTATTCGCGCGCGGCGGATGCGCCCGCGACCGGGGTTTCGCTCATGTTGGGAAGTGTGCCCCGCCGAATCGCCCGGGCGTACTCCCCCGATCGGGGCTCCCAAGTGGCTCCAGCCACCGCAACCCTGAGCGATGTCGAACTCAAGGTCGGGCGGAGCCCGCATGCCAGCGGGCCCCGCCCCTGCGCTCTACGTCGAGGCCTGAATCCGAGTGCCTGCCAAGGCGACACAATCGGAGCGGACTGAATCCGCTTCAGGGCTAGGTCAGATTCGAGTCCACTTGGTCGTCTGGCCGGCGCCGCAGATGCCACACGGGGGCAGGACGTCATCGTTGTCGTCCAGGGTCACGGTGTGACCATAGGCGTCGCTGTAAGTGCCTTTGCCCGGCTTTTCGCCGATGTCGTAGGACATTCCATCACCTCCTTCAAATTGCCGACATCATCGCCGTCGGCACCGACACCCGCGGAAGTTTTCACCACGTCTAGGTAAGGCAGAGCGGAGGCCTCGGCTGAAGGCGGGCAAGATTCGCGTCCCATCGGCCGGTGACGCGGCGTCTGCCAGGATGATCACGGCCGCAAGAAGGGTGGTGTCCGATGGTGAGCGCATGGCTCGTAAGGGGCGGTCGCCAGGGCGAGCGGGATCAGTGGGCCCTAGACACGGGCGTCGCCGGAATCGGCTTCCACGAGTTCGGCGACGTGAGCAGTGTCACCTCGTGGGAGGAGATGCGCGCGCTGGTCGCCGACTCGGGCGCCTTCGACAAGCTGCAGGCGGCGACGAACTACGCCGCGCAGATCTGGGCCTTCGTCGGGCGCATCGCCGTCGACGACATCGTCGTCATGCCGATCAAGAACACGCCGTACCTGGCGATCGGCCGCGTGACCGGGCCTTATCGCTACGACGCCGGACAGGAGGATCGCGGGCGCCGCCACGTGCGCGACGTCGACTGGGTGCGCACGGACGTTCCCCGAACCGAGATCCGCCAAGACCTTCTGTACTCGCTGGGCGCGTTCCTCACCGTCTGCCAGATCCACCGCAATGACGCCGCCTGGCGGCTCCAGCAGGTGCTCGAGACCGGTCGCGATCCAGGCAGCAGGACCGCGCTCGTCGGCACCGGCGGCACGTCGATCGAGGACTCAGACCTCGGCGACGAGCTGTCGGCAGAGAGCTCGGGCATCGACATTCTGCGCTACAGCAAGGATCGGATCACGGCGCGCGTCGGCGAGGTTTTCGCTGGGCACGCGCTCTCCAACCTCGTGGCCGCTGTACTGGAGGCGCAGGGCTTCCGGTGCTGGGTGTCGCCGCCCGGCCCGGACGGCGGCGTCGACATTCTCGTGGGCACCGGGGTGCTCGGGATGGACAGCCCGCGTCTCGTGGTCCAGGTCAAGTCGCAGACGAGCCCGGTCTCGAACACGGTCGTGCAGCAGCTTCAGGGCGCCGTCGCCATGCACAAGGCGGATCAGGGGCTGCTGGTCGCCTGGGGCGGCTTGACGAAGCCGGCCCGCGACATGCTAACCGGTCAGCACTTCCACATGGCGGTGTGGACCTCCGACGACGTCATCGACGAGGTCACCCGCCACTACGACGCGCTGCCGGACGAGATCCAAGTCGATCTGCCGCTCCAGCGCGCCTGGATCCTCGTCGAGGAGGACGCTCCGTAGGGCTCGAGTGAGGGCAACGCGCGCTATCAGGCTCTCGCTCTCATGGCACGGCCGACGGGGTCGTACTCGTAGTTGACGATCTCGCCGGACACGATGAGATCGACTGCCTCGTCGATGATCGGCAGGGGCACCGAATACCACTCGGACGCCTCGTATGGCTGGCCAGCGCGACCGATCTGGACGTCGAGCCGAACGTCGCTGAAGACTCGGTGCAAGAGATGTTCCAGCGCAGACGTCTTGATGTTGTAGGTCCGGTAGGTGGCGACTATCTCAACCGGTGCGAACAGATAGGTGGCCTGCAGGTGTGCTTGGGCGATGCGCTTCTCGACCGACCCCCGCGAGAATCCGATCTTGTACAGGTCCGGGACGGACGCGACTTGGGGGTCATCGCTGAGCGAGCGAAGGACGTAGATGTAGCCGGTCTCGACGTCATCCGCCAGAACCGACTCGAAGGTGGCGGCAACCACGGCCTGGCCGTCCCCCTCGCCCATGCGGATGCCGAGGGACTGTCGGTACATCGAGGACTCCGTGCCGTTCTCGAAGATGACGCGAAGCCGCTCTCTGCGATTCGCGCGCACCGTCGTCTCCTTGTACTCGGTCTCACCCACGTCGGCGATGAATAACATCACCCCGTTCAGGACGAAGAACGACCCTTCCGTGATGTGCCTCAGACCGGGAAAGGACACGAGCCTCGCGGTGCCTTCCGCCAGCTCCGCGTGCTTCTGCTGAAAAAGCGGCTCGAACTGTTCAAAGTCTTCTGCCCGCACCCGCTGGGCCGAGTCGACAGATGCCTCCGGGCCTTTACGCTGCGGCAGGTCAGATGTGTCGAGGAGCCCGCTGTCATCATGGAGCAGTCCGAGATCGTCGCCCTCAAGTAGATCCTCAAGAGAGGCCGGCGCTTCCGGCTCAGCGAGCAACTCAAACTCGTCCAAGTGCTTGAGTGCGGCAATCTTGTCGTCGTTTGCCAGGATGCCGTCCAGCCGCGCGCCGAGCTTGCGCTCCGCGATCTCTGGGGTGTCCGAACGTGGCGGCCGCTCATGCTCGCGGTAGAACTCGACGATCTCGATGAACGACCTCTCGAGCCGGTCGGAACTGCTCAACTTTGGAGCCTTCTCCGGGGTGTCGAGGAGGCCGTCTTCGTCCGAGTCGAAGATGATCTGGAAGTCGTTGTCGCTCACGACTCCTGCAACCTCTGTCGGGCTTCGTGCTCGCGCTTCTTCTTGCGCAGGAACAACAGCGCCTCGGCGTAACGCTTCTCGGTCGCGTCGTCGCTGCGCACGTCAGGCTGGCGCCGGTTAACCTTGGCGAATTGCTGGATCTTCGGCCAGAGCAGCCGCGCCTCTTCTTCGGTGATCTCGATTCGGCTAGCCGTGATCGTGTCCTGGATGATGCGCAGCACCTGCGGTGTCACCGCCTTCGAGAGCACCTCGAAGGCGCGCTGGAATGGGTTGACCCTGTCGATCAAGTTGATGTCGATGTCATCGATGTTGACGAACTTGTCGGACATCTTGATGAAGCGCTTGTCTCCTACCTCTCGCACCTCGCCGTTCTTGATCACAGAGTCGACGACGACCTGCTGACGCAGCTCCTCAACCTGAGTCTCGTTAAGGTCGGGATAACGCTCCCGGATGATCTTCGGGATCAGCACCTTGTTGGTGACCTCGGCGTCGAGGTTGCCGGCAGCCGCCTTTACGAAGGTGTCGTCCTGCAGGATCGTCGCCTTCAAGTCATTCAAATCGGTGGCGACGATCTGCTTCACGCGATCGGTCGACGGCTCCTTGAAGCCCTTGATCCGAAGCTCCCCGGGCTGAGGGGCGTCCTCGTTTCCAGTCTTCGTCTTGAACGTGAAGTTCGGTGCCAGTACCTGCTCCATGAGCAACGAGGCCGTGATCGCCTTGAGCATGTTGTTGACCGACAATTTCACCTCGTCGGTAGTTGCGTCGGGCTGGGCGATGAGGTTGGTGAACTGTGCGTGCTCCTTGCCGGGGCTATCACGCGTGACCCGCCCGATGATCTGGATGACTTCAGTGAGAGAGGCCCGGTACCCAACCGTGAGGGCGTGCTCGGCGAATGGCCAGTCGAAGCCCTCCTTCGCCATGCCGAGCGCGATGATGATGTCGACCGCGTCGCGCTCCTTCGAGGCGACTGACGTCAGGTAGTTCAACAGTTCGGCGCGCTCCACCTGGTCGGTGTCATCCACCAGATCAGCCACGCGCACAATGTCGCCCGTGTCGCTTCGACGCACCTGAAGGATGCCGTTCTCCTCCTGGGTCGCGACTTCACCGATGGCGTCGAGGATGAAGCCAACCTCCTCGATCTTGTCCTTGGTGGACTCGCCACTGTTGACGTTCGGGATGTGGATGATCGTCTTCTTGTCGAGATCGAGGATCTCGTGGATCGCGCTCGTGTAGCGGCCCTGGTAGAAATGGTGGCCGATACCGAGCGATTTGAGATGCTCGTATCCGTTGAGCTGGTCATAGTAGTTGAAGGTGACCGGCGTGAACTTCGCCTCATCCTCCGGCAACAACACCGGCACCGAGTCGCCCCGGAAGTAAGAGCCGGTCATGGCCACGACGTGCGCGTCCGATCCCGCCATGACGCCCTTGAGCAGGTCGCCCAGACGGTTGCTTGAGGTATCCGCCGATACATGGTGAAACTCGTCGATGGCGAGCACGGTGCCGTCGAACGCAGAGGCGGGCAGCTTCTCGTAGGCGTAGCGCAGCGTCGCGTGGGTGCAGACAAGGGTGGCGTCCGGCCCCTCCAGGAAGTCGATGAACTGCTGCACTTTCCCCGACGAGGAGCCGGGCGTGCACAGGTTGTTCTTGTCCTTGATCTCCCAGTCGGCCTCGAACCCGAACCGGGTCAGGTTCGTCGTGGCAAACGATCCGCCGATGGAGCGCTCCGGCACAGCGACGATGACCTTCTTGCGGCCTTGGTTGTAGAGCTTGTCGAGCGCGACGAACATGAGAGCTCGGGACTTGCCCGAGGCCGGCGGTGCCTTGACGAGCAGGTACTGCGCGCCACGCTGCTCCCAGACACGCTGCTGCATCTCACGCATGCCGAGCTCGTTGGTGTGGACGCTGTCGCCTGTCTGCGCATACGCCACATTGACGATGTTCGTTGGCTTCTTGATCTCGGTCACTTACGCTTCTCTCCGGCAGTCATCTGTTCGTACATACCAAAGAGATGTGAAAGGCGCTCTTCGTCGCTGTCGAAGCCGCGCTTGCGGTAGACCTCGTCCACCAGCTTGTCCAGCTCCTGGTGGGCCAGGCGAAGGTCGTCGGGCATCAGGTCGGGGTCATACAACTCCGCCAACGTCTTCTCGGAGTGATACTCGCGCACGTCCAGCACGCGGAGGGCGGCTTCAGTGAGCTGCTCTTTAGCTGGAATAGAGAGCGGTGGCACCGGGAAGTTGTTGTAGACAATGAGGTTTGAGTAGCGCAATCGATTGTCTTTGCGGCCCGCCACTGCTTTCACCCAAGTCATATGCATTCGAGACGTGATCATGCTGAACACCCACGGCTCGGGGTCGAAAATCGCAAAAGCAAGATCCGACACGACATTCGAGCTATCCACGAATCCCACTGGAATATAATCGCGACGCTCCGATGACGTCTTGGGGACGAGAATCGATGCCCGCCGCGAGCTTCGTTGCTCTCGAAAACTCCACGGCGTTGCCGCCTTCTTCCTCGTCCCAGCGTCGGAACGCGATGCTCTAAACTCACGGGTGCGCTCAACTCGTTCGGCAATGAACGAATGGCGAAGAGCCTCGTCCAGCTCGGACGCAGTAATCCAGAGGCAATATCGCTCGAGGTCGTGAATGTATTCCTTGCTGCCGTAAAGTCGTCGCACGAAGCGAAGCGCATCGGGATCCGACCGCTCCAATTGCGCCCGTTCGGCACTCGAGAGAATCAATCCACCCCCATCCAGCGCCATATTGCCGAAGTACATCTCCGGCATCGCAGCTCGAAGAGGCTTGGATCGTCGGGAGATATAGACGTCATCGCCCTCCGCAAGGTACCCGTTTATTTTCTCCGCGTCGATACGCAGGCCATCCGTATAGATGTACTTCGCGCCCGGCCGCACGCTGCGAAGGCTGATGACCGCAACCGTGACGCCAGCATTCCCCTTGGCGTTGTTCTCCCACCTGAATCCTGTGTAGGCGAACCCGATCTCCACTCCCATGGAGAAGAGCATCGGAAACAAAAGGCCGACGTGCTCACCGCGCGACACCGAATTCGTGGTGACGAATGCGAGCTCCGCTCGCGAGCCAGAGATGTATTCAGCTCCCTTAACGAACCAGAGCGAAATGTAGTCCAGGTTCTTGGAGAAGGGCCTGCGGCCGAATACCGGGGCGTAGTCCGCCTTCTGCTCGGACGTCTGATCTCGCGTCCCTACGTACGGCGGGTTTCCGATAAGGTAGATCTCCTCATCGCCACCGTTCGGACAGACCATGTTCCAGTCAGTTCGCGCCGCGTTGCCCTGCCTGACCCGGCCCGTCTCCTTCAGCGGAATGAGGGGGATGTTGAGCCTAAACTTCTCGAAAAACTCACGGTTCATCTGGTGCTTCGCGATCCAAAGCGAGAGGATCGCGATCTCCACCGCGAAGTCGTCCAGCTCCAGCCCGTAGAAGTTCTCGATATTGATCTTCGACTCGGCGTATAGCGTCTGGTGGCGAGTATCGATCTGCGCGAGCCGTTCCAGGATGGCGTGCTCGAGCTTGCGTAGTTCCTTGTAAGCGATAACGAGGAAGTTGCCAGAACCGCAGGCGGGGTCGAATACCTTGATCTTCGCGATTCGTCGCAGCAGCGCTTCCAACTTGGGCGCGCTGTCGAAGGCAGCGTCGAACTGCTCCTTGAGCCCGTCGAGGAACAACGGCTCGATGGTTTTAAGTATGTTCGGCACCGACGTGTAGTGCTGCCCGAGATCGGAGCGCTGACCGGGTGCGACGACCGCCTGGAACATCGAGCCGAAGATGTCGGGGTTGATCTCGTTCCAGAGCAGCCGGCCGCTCTCCAGCAGCAGGTCGCGAGCCTTCTTGTTGAAGGCGGGCACGGTGTGGTGTCCCTCGACCGTGAACAGGCGCCCGTTGACGTAGGGGAAGCCCGCAAGGTGAGTGGGCTTGTCGGCGGGGTCGGCTGTGTCCAGCGCGTTGAACAGGTCCGTCAGGAACTGGCTGACATCCGAGCCATCGGACTGCGTGAGCGTGCCGACGGCCTCAGTGAACTGGCCCTCCTTGAAGATGCCGGTGTCCTCGGCGAAGAAGCAGAAGAGTAGCCGCGTGAAGAAGACGTTCAGGGCGTGACGCCCGAGCGTCGTGGTGTTGAACTCGGGGTTGAGCGCCAGCAGCTCATCGAAGAGCTTCGCCATGCGCTCAGCGGCCTTCACGTCCGCGTGGGCCTCGGCAACGTACTGGGCTTTCTCCATACCTGCCCACGGCAGGAAGAACGTGAAGTGCTTGTCGATGTCCGAAATCGGGATGGCGAGCGAGTCGTTCGTCTTCGTGTCGACGGCTAGCAGCTCTTCGTAGTCCGTGACGACGACGAAGCGGGTGTTGTAGCGAACCACGGTCGGAGCGCTGCGAAGTTCATCGATCACGGCCAGGAGATTGTCTGTCGACTCCTTGAAGTAGATGACGTTCTTCTGGGCGACTTCGGTCGACGGATCGTCGGCGACATTGAGCGAGCCGCTGCGCAGGCGAGTGATGTTGCTTGATGAGCGCCCGTAGACGGCCAGCAGCTCGAAGATGAACTCGCGGTCGTAGCGGCTGCGTCCGCCAAGCGGTCTGACACGTTCCTCGACAGACTTGAGGTTGAGTCTCACTCGACGCCCCGCCCCCGCTCCGCCCGCAACCCCTCCGGCATCTCCGCCAGCAGCGCCTTGATCTCCGCCGTCGTCAGCGCATCCCCCACGCCCGCGCGCGCGAGACCCGAGTTCGACACCCCGAGCCGGCGAGCCACCTCGTCGCGCGGGTGCGGGCCCTCGCGACGCAGGGTGCGCAGCCACTCCGGCGGGTCGGCCTGCAGCGCATCCAGGTCGGTGCGCGAGATCGGCGCCGCGCGGAACGACTCGGGCGTCGCCGGCAGGTAGACGCCGAGTTTCTTCGCGGCGGTCTGCGGCGACAGGTACTGCGCCTTCGGCGGCTTCGGCTGCTGGCGGCGGTCGGGCTCGGTCACGACCCGAGGGTATCCGGTGCCCGCCCGATCGCCCGGCCCGGCGGCCCCGCCCGGCCCGGCGGCGCTGGCTAGCCTGGCGTCATGGCCTTCGTCGTCGCATTCGTGCCGGGGGTGACTCCGGGCAAGTGGGAGCGCATCTGGCGCGAGCGGGTGCCGCGGGTTCCGCTCGAGCTGCGGCCGTCATCCGCGGATCACGCCCTCACCGCCCTGCGCGACGGCACCGCCCAGATGGCCCTGCTGCGCGACACCGACGCGGACGACGAGTTCCACGCCATCCCCCTGTACCGCGAGCGCCCCGTCGTCGTCGCCTCGCGCGACCACCTGCTCGCGGCGCTCGACGCGCACGAGGAGGTCGCGCTCGCCGACCTCGCCGACGACACCCTGCTCGGACCGCCCGAGCACGACCCGCTGAGCGCCGACACCGTCGCCCTCGTCACCGCCGGCGTCGGGGTGGCGATCATGCCGCAGTCGGTGGCGCGGGCGCACTCCAGGCGCGACGTCGTCGCGCGGGTGGTGGCGGGTGCGCCCGACACCGGGATCTCGCTCGTGTGGCGCGCCGACCGGCCGGGCGAGCTCGTCGACACCTTCGTCGGCATCGTGCGCGGGCGCACGGCGAACAGCTCGCGGTGAGGTGCGGAACGGCCACTGCTCGTCCACACCTTCGAGTTCGCGATCACACCCGCCTAGCTGGCGCTCGTCGTGTGCGCGAGTGACGTCCCGGCGCACACTGAACTCGAGGGCGCGGATGTCTCACCGGTGATACATTGCCGCTATGCAGCGTGATCAGGAGGTGACCGTGCGCGAACTGCGCAATCGTGGCGGCGAGGTGCTCGCGGAGGTCACCCGGGGATCCACGCTGGTCGTCACCCGTGACGGGGAGCCGGTCGCCGAGCTGCGACCGCTCCCGCGCCGCCCCCTCGGCGCCCGAGAGCTCGTCGACCGATGGAGGCATGCCCCCGCGGTCGACGCCGCGCGCCTGCGCGCCGACCTCGACGCGACGATCGACATGTCGCTGTGAACGCCCCGACGCCGGCCGCCCAAGCCTCGGCGGCGCGGGGGCTCCTCGACACCAATGTCGTGATCGGCCTCGGCCGGCTCGACCCGAGCGTGCTCCCCGATGAACCGGTGATCAGCGCCGTGACCCTCGCGGAACTCTCCGCCGGGCCGCTCGTCGCCGACGATGACGACGTGCGCGCCGCCCGTCAGGCGCACCTGCAGCTCGCCGAATCCTCCTTCGAACCGCTCGCGGTCGACGCCGACGTCGCCCGAGCCTTCGGCCGCGTCGCGGCCGACCTGCGCGGGGCGGGACGCACCCGAATGGCGCGCGCGTTCGACGCGCTCATCGCCGCCACGGCGATCGCGCACGACATCCCGCTCTACACCGCGAACGAGGCCGACTTCCGCGGCATCCGCGGACTCGACGTTAGACCTGTCGCGTAGCGGAGACTTTCACCTCGGCCCGATGGGGCCCGCGAGCGGGCCGCCGTCCGCTCCCGACGATGTCGAAATCCTTCGACATCGTCCCGCGAACACCCCAACGCCCACCGGCTCCCACGGCGCGGTTGTACAGAACGCGCGGCGACTCCTGCGATCCATCGATCGGCTCGAGTCGGACTGACCCCGACCCCTCAGCCGACTCCCACCGCCCCCTGCACGCGGCGCTTCAGCTCGAGCAGGTCGGTCCCTCCGACGCCCACACCCGGCAGCCCGCGGCGGATCAGGTCGGCGAGGCGCGGCTGCTCGACGAGCAGGGCGGATGCGCCGCCGACCGAGCCGAGCGCGGTCACGCCGTCGGGGGCGCATCCATCGGGAACGGCGACGACGAGCGCCGACACCCGCGCTCGCGACTCGCGCGCCAGCCGCTTCGCCGCGACCGCCAGCTCGTGCACGGGTCGCTCGTCGGGGTCGAGCAGCCGCCCGAACACCTCGCCGCGCGCCACCTTCACCTCGCCGCCCCAGTCGTCGCTACGCACCGCCCACAACCCCGTCGGGCCGAGCACGAGGTGGTCGATCGCGAGCGGATGCTCCGCCGAGCCGAGCACCACGTCGTGCCACACCGTGAAGCCGATGCCGAGCGTCGCCAGCGCGCGGGCCGTCTCCTCCTGCGCGACCGCCGTCGCGAGCGGGCGGCGCACGGCCGCGGGCAGGGCGCGCAGCACGGCCGGATCGTAGGGATCGCGCGCCGCCGCGTCGGCCGGACCGTCGCCCGTGCGGCCCTCGCCCGGCGGGGCCTCGGCCGCCCAGTCCGCGAGCGCGTCGAGGTACGCCGCGCGGGCGCGTGCCCCCGCCTCGCCGACGACCGTCGCGCGGGCGCGCGTGCCGAGCCGCTCGTCGGTCGGGCGGGGCGCCCAGGCCGCGCGCGCATCCGCCGCGTCGACCCCGCGCGCGCTCGTGCCGCCGCGGTCGTAGGCGGCGCGCGCCTCGGGGGTGCCCACCAGCTCCCACGCGCGCTGCACGGCGTCGAACGGCGCCGCCGCTCCCCCGGTGTCGGGATGCGTCGCCCGCAACCGAGCCCGGTACGCCCGGCGCAGCTCCGCCTCGCTCGCATGCGCCGACACCCCGAGCACCTCGTACGGCGACGCGGCGAGCGGACTCTCGGGCACCCTCCGAGGCTACGGGAGCGGGTGCGCGCGCCCCGTCCGCCGTCTCAGTCGCCGACGCGCAGCAGGCTGGCCCCGAATCGCAGCTGCGGCGCGATCGCGGAATCGGTGGCGTAGGCGCGCAGGGTCAGCTCGTCGCCGGCATCCAGATGCACGATGCCGACGACCCGCAGGGCGCCGGTGCCGACCTCGTAGGGCGGGGAGACGGTCGCGCCGTTCACCGCGAAGGTCAGCGCGAGCGCCGCCGACGCGGTGGGCTGCAGGTACGCGTCGACCCAGTAGTCGCCGGCCACGGCCGCCACGAGCGCGTCGCCGCTGTGCGTCGGGGCGCTGCCGCCGGATGCGGTGGTCGGGGCGAACAACAGCGGCAGGTCGGTGCCGCTCTCGGCCACCGCCACCGTCACCGGCGTGGCGGCGTGCACGCTGACGTAGTCGCGCGGCGCATCCTCCCCCGCCGCGCCGGCGGGGCCGGCCGGGCCGGGGGCGCCGGGGGCACCGGGCGCACCGGGCGCACCGTCGGATCCGGGAGCGCCGTCGGATCCGGGCGCACCGTCCGCTCCCGGAGCACCGTCCGCGCCGGGCGCCCCGGTCGGGCCGGTCGGGCCGGTCGCTCCGGTGGCTCCGCGCGGCCCGGTGGCGCCGCGGGGACCCGTCGCTCCCGCCGGTCCGGTCGGACCCGGTGCGCCGGTCGAGCCGGGCGCGCCGTCGGTTCCGTCGGCGCCGGGCTCGCCGGGTGATCCCTCGGCCCCGACCGAGCTGGCCTGCGCCTGCGAGGCGACCAGGAGCGCGCCGGCGACGCCCGACCCGCCCCCGATGACGATCATCCCGACGACCAGCAGAACGACGACGACAGCACGTGACACGGAACCCCCCGGAGAGCGGTCTCACACTAACTGAGCCGCGCCCGGTGCGACGCGCGCCACCCACCGGCGGGCGTGCAAGGGCCGGCTCTGAGTGCCGCCTGGGTCCGGCCCGCGAGCCGGCTCCGCGGTGGGCGCGACCCCCGCGACCTCGTCTAGACCGGACGCATGGCGAACGACGAGACGAGCGATCGCGACCCACGGGAGCTCACGCCCGACGATCTGGAGTTCGACGAGTGGATCCGCTTCCATCCCGACCCGCTCGCCCAGCGGGAGGCGTCGCGCGGCGACGGGCCGCTGCCCGAGGAGCTGCCCGACGTCGAATTGCCGCTCGACCCCGAGGAGTGAGCCACCTGGCAACCCGCTCCGCGCCCGCGCAGAGCCGCCTCCATCCGCTCGCGCCGCGGGCGCGACCTCGGTAGACCGGGTGACCGGTCGCGACCCCGCGTGAACGCCGCGCCTCCGGCCGCGATCGGGAAGGACGCCATGACGACCGACGCGCGAACCCGCACCGCGCCCGAGCCGACCCGGTTCGAGCCCGAGGCCGGCAGCCAGGCCGCCGTTCTCAACGACTTCGACCAGACCAACGGGATCATCGAGCGCCTCTACGGCACCGACTCGCGCGACGATGACCCGACCACCACGCGCGAGATCCACACCGTGCAGGGCCGCCGCGGTGGTCGCGGTGGTCGCGCGCGCGGCTGACGGGCCGCGTCGTGCGGGCCCGGGAGGAGCATCCGATGAGCGGTCCCGATTTCATGAACTTCGAGCAGGGCATCGAGGCCGAGGTCGAGGGCGACGCCCTCAAGCGCCGCCTCGAGCGCGAGCGCGACGGGCGCGACGTCGAGGTGGACGAGGACGACGTCGCCGTCGACTCCGAGACGGCCGCGGCCCTCGAGGCCGAGGAGGAGATCGCCGACGAGCGCCTCTCCGGCGAGCACTGATCCCGTGTCACCCGCGCGACGCGCAGACCTGTAGGCGCCCGCCTCAGTAGCCCAGCGTGCGCGCCAGTTCGGCGCCCGACACCGCCGCGACGATGACGACCGCGAGCAGCGCGATGACCGCCATCGTGCCGAGCGCCGCCGCGAGCAGGCTCAGACGTAGCCGACGACGGCTCTCGGGCACGATGAGGCGCACGATCACCATCGCCGCGTAGAGCACGACGACGGCGATCGCGCCACTCGCCGCCACCCCGACGGGCGGGTAGGCGCCGACGACCATCGGGATCAGGATCGCGAGCGCCACCGCCGCGAGCACGGCCCCGACGACGAGCCAGGATGCACCCCGCGAGCGGGTAAGCGCGGGCTGGTTGCGCATCCGCGTGGGATCGCCGGACGCGCTCATTCGCGATCCGGGTCGGTCTCGTCGATGAGTGTCAGCAACTGCTTCGCGGCCTTCGCGATGTCGTCGTGGTCGTACTGCGCCGCGCGCGACTCCATCGAGATGATCGCGCCGCGGTGCACCTTGCGGTAGTCGCCGAGGGGGAACTCGAAGCGCCCCTTCGTCTCGGGGCTCGCGTCCTGGTCGATGCCGAGATGCCAGGCGGCGAACTCCTCCCAGCCGTTCTCCTCGAGGAACCGGTTCTCGGCGTCGGTGCTCGCGGCGTGCTCGCTCCAGTCGTCGCGCTCGTCGCGCACGACCTCGCCGCCGCGAATCAGCGCCTCGGCCTTCTTCACGGCGTCGCGGTTCAGGGTGACGTGGGGCATGAGGTTCTCCTTCCGTTGCCCCCACTGGAACGCGTCGCGCGCGCGGGCGGGCCAACCCCCAGCGGATGCGCCCTCCCCGTCGAGTCGGCTCTCAGGCATCCCCTCCCAGGCATCTGCCTGGGCACCGCCTGAGCCCCGACCAGGAGGCGCCTGCGGCTCGCGGCACGCGCCCGGCGCGCCCGCGACACTGGCCGGACCGCGCCGACGACGGCGCCGAAGGAGGGAACGAGACCATGACCCCCACCGACCACGACCACGACACCGCGGACCACGGCGACGACGCCCCGAAGCGCGCCCCGGAGGGCAGCCAGGCCGGCGTGCTCAACGACTTCGACCAGACGAACGGCCTGGTCGACGGCCTCGGCGGCGACGACGAGGGCGCCGAGGAGACGACGACCGACCGCACCGAGGAGCTGGCCGACGGCGTGCTGCCGGCCGGGCAGACGAACACGTCCTCCGGCGCGGTCGCTCCGGTGCCGGGCATGACCGACGCCGAGGCCGCCAACACCGACGAGGACGCGGATCCCGCGGTCACCTCCTACAGCGAAGAGGGCCGGCGCTAAGGGATCCCCCTCAGCGCCCGCGGCCTCCCCCGCCGCCGCCTCCGCCGCCTGAGAAGCCACCTCCGAAGGATCCGCTTGAGAAGCTCGAGCCGCCACCGCTCGACGACCAGCTCGATCCCCCGCCCGAGAAGCCCCGGCTGACCGGCGGCGGGGGCGGCGCGGGCGTGCTGCGCTGGATGCTCGCCAGGGTGGAGTGCAGCTGCCAGAGCGGGTCGGATCCGGTGCCCGAGACCCAGGTGAGCGGCACGGAGGCCTGCTGCGCCGCCACGGCGAGCACCTCGGCCCAGCTGTCTTCGACGCCCCACAGCACGGCGAAGGGCAGCAGCTTCTCGTAGAGCTTCACCATCTCGCGCGCGTCGGCGACGTCGATGCGCTCGGCGCCCTCGACGCTCTGCAGCACCCGCAGGCGATCCTTCTCGGCGATCGTCAGGTAGTCGCGCAGGCCCAGCAGGTGGTCGTTGACGCGGCGCCCGGCGGCGCTCAGTGTCATCACCTCGCGGCGGTTGCCCCACGCGGCGCCCCAGCCGTAGATCGTCGCCCCGAGCGCGAACCAGGAGGCGGTCGGCTCGTCGATCGCGAACTCGATGACGAGCAGCACGAGCGAGATGAACGCGGCGAGCACGGCGACCCCGACCAGCAGCCCCGAGCCCCACCAGGTGCGGGCCGTTCCGCGCAGCCCCTGGGACTCGAGGTGCTTCTCGGCCTTCGTGAGCACCGGGTAGAACTTCTTCGACAGCTCGGTGTCGTGGTCGGTGATCACGCGCGTGTCGCCGACCTCGAGCTTGTCGCCGAACAGCGCCTGCGCGAACTCCGTCTCGAGGCCTTCGTCGAGCCGGCTCGGGTCGACGAGCTCCACCTCGAAGACGTTGCGACCCTCCGGGTGCTCGAGCAGGCGCACGGCTCCGCGCACCGAGAGGTCGACGACCTGGGCGGCGAAGGCGCGGTCCTTGCGGCCGGCGACGAGGGCATCCTCGAGCAAGGTCAGATTCTCGGGCCGGGTGTACTGCGCGATGATGATGTCGCTCGCGGGCGTCGGCACCGGGCCGCGCTCGCGCTTGAGCAGGTTCGACACGAAGCCGATGCCGATTCCCACGATCGTCATGAGGATCGCGGCGGGCGCGACGCCCTCCCATCCGGTGCGGGGATCCACGTAGTCGCCCCCGCCGGACCCGCTCTGCGACGGCGGCACGACCTCCTCGCCGGGCTCGAAGGTGTCGGGGGCGAACCCGATCGCGAACGTCAGGGACTCGCCCGGCGCGAGCGAGCTCTGCGCCACCTCGAACACGGCCGGCTCGCCGGGCGCCCCGTCGGTGCGCACGATGCCGCTCTCGCACGGGCTCTTGGTGCCCAGGGTGCCGGCGTAGCAGGCAGCCGAGCCGCCGAGTGCGGGCACCAGCTCGGGCGCGATCTCGACCCGCGCGCTCGTCGGCCCGAAGGGCTGCGCCCAGTCGGTGCCGTTGACATCCCAGTAGAACTCCTGGATGCCGGTGTCGGCGAAGGTGCCCACCACATCGCGCTGGGTGTAGCTGATGACGTAGGTGGTGGGCCCGTGCACGTAGCTGTCGTCGCCGAGCCCGACCGAGAAGAAGTCGCCGTAGTACTCCGTGAAGTACGGCACCGGGTCGCCGTTCTCGTCGACGACCGACTCGACGCTCGTGAACAGGCGCACGTCGCCGTAGTACTCGGGGATGTCGCGGTAGAGCCCCTTGTTCTGGTCGAACTCGGGGTAGAGGGCCGTGAAGGTCTCGACGACGCTCAGCGTCGCGTGGCCGCTCGCGTCGCGGCCGAGGCGGTAGTCGGCGTGGAAGTCGGCGATCGCGAAGTCGTTCACGTCGGCGCGCAGCCCCGCACCGGCGGGCAGCTCGGCCCGGCCCGACCGCTCATCGGGTCCCGGGGATGCCGCGGCCGGCCCCGCGACGAGCGCCAGCCCGGCGGCCACGAGCGCCGCCGTCGCGAGGAGGCGGCCCGCTCCCGGGCGCATCGGTCGCCGCATGCGCCGAGCCTAGCGGCGCGGCGGGCGCGCGCTCAGTACCCGGTGCGCTCCGTTCCCCGGTGCGCTCAGTACCAGACCGTGAGGCTCGGAGCCACCGCCGAGCGCAGGAGGCGATCGGCGGCCGCGAGCGCCCGGCCGGAGCCGGCGTCGGGGCCGAGTTCGGTGATCCGGCCCGCCTGCGCCAGCTCGAACGGGGTGACCCCGCCGAGCGAGAGCGCCGAGAGCGCCGCCACGTCGAGCTCGAGGCCCGGCGCGGCGTCGGCCTCGGGGTCGTCGACCGCGGCGGCGACCTTCGCGGCGCCGTCGGCGTCGGCGTCGACCCGCAGCATCCAGTCGCCCTCCGCGTAGCCGAGACCGTCGTGCACCCGCAGCCGCAGCGCGCCCGCCTCGAGGTAGCCGCGCGCCGCGAGCGCCGCCGGCACGTCGAGGATGCGCACCCACTGGTGGTCGCCCACCGTCACCCGCGCGGCGCGCTCGTCGCCCAGCAGCCACCGCAGCGGCAGGTCGGTCGGCTGCAGGTGCGCGTGCACGACCGCGACGAGCGGCATCTGCACGAGATAGCCCCACACCGCCGCGAGACCCGCGGCGTCGGAAGCGACGATGAAGTCGACGTGCAGCTCGTGCTCCTCGAAGTCGTTGCCGGTCGAGGTGACGTGGTAGGTCGCGACCGCCGTCGCGGTGCCGTGCTCGTCGCGGGCGACGACGGCGCGCCGCACCCCTTTCTCGTCGGGCGCGATGCCGCTGCCGATCGCGAACAGCTGGCCCCAGCGCTCGGGCCACACGGGGATCCACCCCGGCCGGTTCGGACGCACCCGCTCGTAGACGCGCTCGGCCTCGTCGCGCGCCGCCTCGAGCGTCGCCGGCTCCAGCCGACGTGGGGTCGGATGCCCGACCCACCGCACCCGCGCGGTGTCGATGCGCCAGCTGGTGGCGTCGGCCGCCGGCGCGAAGCCGTAGCGGCCGTAGAGGGTCGCCTCGCTGACGGTGAGCATCGCGTAGGGGTGGCCGCGCTCGGCCGCGACCCGCAGCTCCTGCTCGAGCATCGCGCGGGCGATGCCCTGCCGGGCGTGCGTGGGCAGCACCGTCACCGTGCTGATCGCCCAGGAGCGCGCGACGCGCCCCTCGCCGGCCGCCGTCGCCGGAAGGGTCAGCTCGGTCGACCAGGAGCCGACCGTCGCGATCGGCCACGGATGCGCGATGCGGTCGTCGTAGACGGCGACCAGGCGGCGCCGCTGCAGCGCGTCGCGGAAGGTGCGGTACTGCTCCTCGGTGCGGTCGGGCTCGTGGAACCCGCGGTTCACGGCGTGCGGGTAGGCCGCCTGGCCCTCGACGTCGTCGGGGTCGACGACCGTCATGCGCAGCCCGCGCTCGGCAAGGCGGGCGACGTACTGCTCGTCGATCGGGTGACGGCGGAAGTCCTCGGTCATCCCTCCAGGCTAGGCCCGGCCGGTGCTGCGCGCGCGGGCCACCGCGACGCGGGCGGGCCTCACGCCGCCCTCTCGGGGGTGGGGCGTATCGTCGAACGGGTGAGCGACGAGCACCGACCCGGCGGCGTCCTGCGCCGCGCGAGCCTCGAGGTGCTGCGCGCCGAGGCGGGCGACGAGCTCGGCACGGTCGTCTGGGAACGGCTGCACGGCGGCGAGGACCCGTGGGCCTTCATGGAGCAGCTGCCGACCGTCGACGAGTTCGTCGTGCTGAGCCTGCGCGCCGACATGATCGCCGCCGACGGCGGCCGCCGCGCGACGCGCGAGCGCGACTACCGCATGCTGCGGCAGATCGCGCTGGCCTACCCGGAGCTGTCGACCACGGTGTGGGAGATGATCGGCCGGCTCGACCGGCTGCGCTGGAGCGCGTAGGCCGCGAGGTCGCCGAGACCGAAGCCCCGCCCGTGCCGACGCGCGGGAACGAAGGCTTGGCGGCGGCGGTGTCCCACCGCGACGCGAGCTACCCCCGTAACCCGCTGCGAGTCTGCGAGAGACCGCCGCCGCCACTAGTCCCCCGACTAGTGCACGTCGACGCTAACCTCCGGCGCGACACGCCGTCTGCCCCCACTCTGAGTGACAGCTGAGAATGGTTCAGGCGACCGCCTCGGCGCGCAGCGCGTCGCGCAGCAGGGCGACGAGGGCTGCGGCCTGCACCGAACCCGCCTCCGGGTCGTCGCCGGCGCCGCCGTCGAGCGCGCGCGCGGCCAGGCCGGCCTTCGCGTCGATGAGCTCCGAGATGCGGCCGTCGAGCGTGCCGGCGGCGATGATCCGCCACGCCGTCACGGGCATGTCCTGCCCGATGCGGTGCACGCGGTCGATCGCCTGGGTCTGCTCGGCGTTGGTCCAGCTGAGTTCGGCGAGCACCACGTTCGAGGCGACCTGCAGATTCACGCCGACCCCGGCGGCGGTGAGCGAGGCCACCACGACCTGCACCTCGGGATCGTTCGTGAAGGCGTCGATCGCCTTCTGGCGCACGGCGGAGGTCTGGTCGCCGCGGATCGACACCACGCCCAGGCCGGCCTTGCGGAAGTGCGCCTCCGCGGCATCCATCACGTCGATGTGCTTCGCGAAGAACACCACCTTGCCCACGTTGCGGGCCAGGTTCACGGTGTAGTCGGCGGCCGGCACGGCCTTCGCGGTGCCGATGCGGCGCACCATCGTGAAGACGTTCTCGCCGCCGCCGTCGGCCTGACGCGACTCCTCGAGCTCGGCGTGCGCGACCATCGTGATGAGGTCGTCGCGATCGGCGTCGGGGCGCTGCGCGGCGATGCGGCGGAAGCGCTCCACGAGGCGCGCGACGAGGGCCTCCTCCGCGGCGCGGATCGAGCGGCCCTCCTCGCCGTCGAGCTCGACCGGGATGTCGGCGATGCGCCGCGCGGGGATGTCGGCCGCCACGTCGCTCTTCTTGCGACGCACGATCCCCATGTCGATCACGGCGGAGCGGGCCGCGGCGAAGAAGCCGGGATCGCCCGGGGTCAGCCCGGTGTCCTCCAGGCGCTTCATGAGCTCGGGCATCGGCTTCTTCTCGTCGATCCAGCCGAGGTAGGTCCAGATCATCCGGAAGTCCTCGATCTGGTTGATCAGCGGGGTTCCGGTGAGCGCGACGAACAGCGCGTTCGGGCGCTGGGCGCGGATGCTGCGGCTGATCGCGAGCACGTTCTTGCTGCGCTGCGACTCGCGGTTCTTGATGAAGTGCGCCTCGTCGACGACCATGCCGCGGAATCCACGACGGCTCAGCCAGGCCACGTGCCGGTCGAGCACCTCGTAGTTGACGATGACGACGTCGGCGAAGGCGTCGATGTCGTCGCCGTCACCGTGCACGACCGTGGCGGCGCGCCGCGGGGTCCACTTCTGCACCTCGCGCGCCCAGTTGACCTTGACGACGTTGGGCACGACGACCAGGAGCGGGTAGGCGTCGGCGACGTCGGCCGCGAGCAGCGCCTGCGCCGTCTTGCCCAGGCCCGGCTCGTCGGCGAGCAGGTAGGTGCGGTGACCCTCGCGCGCGCTCTCGACGAAGCGCGACTGGTGGATCATCAGGTCGGTGCCGCCGGGCGTCACGAGGGTGCGCGGCGCGGGCAGGTTCATCGTCGCGGCGCCGCCGCCGGCGCCGACCTCGAAGGAGCGGAACAGCGGCTCGATGAGCTCCCAGTTCGCGAGCCGACCCGCGGTCTGCGGCTTCGCCTGCGCCGCGCTGAAGTCGGGCGCGAGGAAGGGGTTGGCCATCTGGAACTGCCGCACCGACTGCGGCACGACCTGCTTCTCGACCTCGGGCTTGGGCGCCTCGGTGACGATGACGAGATCCTCGGGGGCGAGCTCGGCGCCGGCCTCCATGAGCATCGCCCGCCGCACCTCGAGCGCCTCGCCGGTCAGCGGCGCGGTGTCGGTGACGAGGGAGATGAGGCTCGTGTCGCGCGACGCGGTCTTCGCCATGATCGTGGCGATGCCGTCGAGGCGGGTCAGCTCCTTCGTGCGCTCGGCGTCGGTGATCGACGTGTCGGCCTTGATGCGAGCGCGCTCCTCGCGCACGAGCACCGCGACGACGCGGAACCGCACGCGGTTGGAGGGATTCACCCGGCCGCGCTCGGCCGCGTTCTCGATGGTGCGCACCGTGCGGGCGAGGATCGGGATGATGCCCGTCTCGTCCTGGTGCTGACGGCGCTTCGGCGCGCTCGCGCGCGTGCCGGCGCCGCGGCGCGACGACGCGCCGTTCTTGGTGCCGGACGACGCCTTCTGGCTGGAGGACGCCTTCTGGCCGCCGGATCGCTGACCGGACGGGTTCTGGCCGGATGTGGCCATGCTGCTCCTGAACGCGCGGCGCGGGCCGCGGTCTTCACGGGCCCGATCGGGGAATCGACCGGGGCGGGTCACTGGGTGCCGGCCGATGACGCTGGGAGACCGAGCTGCCCGCCGCAAGGAACCCCGATCCCGGCTTGGCCGGTGGGTGAGCGGGCGGGAAAAGTCTAGCACCCGAGGGCGCGAGCCTATACGCTCCGCTCGACATCGTGACGATCACTCGGCCGGGCGAACCGGTCGGCGCCGCGACGCGAGAAGGCACGGGAGGCGGTCGTGGGCTTCTTCCGCACCCTGTTCGGCGGCATCGGCCGCGCCCTCGGCAGCGTCGACGAGGAGCTTCTCGCGACCGGACTCGCGGGCCGGGGCGAGCTCGTCTCCTTCGAGCCGACCTCCACCACCGTGACGATCGGCAACGGCTTCGAGGAGCGGGTGTGCCAGATCGGGCTGCGGGTGCTGCTCGACCACCGCGAGCCCTACGAGGTCTCGGTGCGCCAGCGGGTGCCCGAGATCTTCATCCCCCGCCTCACCCAGCAGGGCGTCGTCGCGGTGCGGGTCGACCCCGCCGATCCGACCCGGGTCGCGCTCGATCTGAACGCGCCGATCCCGGAGGTGACGCTCACCCGCCGCACCGGGCCGGGCAGCGCCGCGTGGATCCTCGAGCACGGCACCCCGCTCGAGGTCGTGCTCGTGCAGGCGGAGCCGATGGGCGTCAAAGACGCCGACGAACACGAGGTGTTCCGGCTCAAGCTCACGGTGCTCGGCCCCGGCGACCCCATCCAGGTCGAGGTCGGCAACGCGGTGCCTGCGGCGGCCCTGCCGCTGCTCTACCCCGGCGCTCGACTGCACGCGCGGCGCGGCGACGCGCCCGAGCAGATCGTCGTCGACTTCGCCCGCGGGCTCGCCGGGCCGGCGGGAGCGCCGGGCTCGGCGAGCGCGTGACGCGGCGCCGCACGGGCGTGATGGGATGACAGCGTGATCCCGACCCTCCTGCGTGCTCTCGCGAGCCGCTGGCCGGTCGTGCTCGCTTGGTTCCTCGCGGCGTGGATCGCCCGCCTGCTCCTGCTGCGCTTCGCCGGCTACGTCGGCAACTACTCGGGTCTCGCCGGTCTGCTGCTGCTGCCGCTCGCGGTGATGGCGCGCATGGGCGGCTGGTTCGGCATGTTCCTCGCGGTGCGCGACGCGCTGCCGAACCTGCGCGACGCCCGCGCCGCGCGGGTGCTGCGCGAGGGGCCGAGCCGACGGCGCGAGCTCTCGGAGACGGTGCTCGCGGGCGTCGTGCCGTTCTTCCTCATCTACGCCGCTTGGGGCATGCTCAGCGAGGACGGCCTCGCCTACACCTCCGCCGCGGCCGACCAGTTCGGCAACGCCGGCGCGACCGACCGACCGCTCGAGGTGGGCCTCGGCTGGCTGCCGATCACGGTGCTGCTCGTCGCCCTCGCGCTGCGCTGGCTGCTCGGCCGCTTCGAGGAGCGCCTGCCGCGCGGCGTCGCCCCGCTCGGGGTCTACCTCGAGGCGGTCTGGGTGCTCATGACGATCTTCGTCATCCAGGATCTCGTCGAGCTCGCGCTCGGCTGGCTCGGAACCCGCCGCCTCATCGTGCCGATCATCGACGCGATCGACACCCTGCGCTCCGACACCTCGTGGTTCGCTGCGGTCTCCGACGCGATCGGGTGGATCGCGAACGCCCTCGGCGATGTCGTCGCCCAGCCGCTGGCCTGGTTTGCGCTCGCGGCGGTCGTGTTCGCCACGCTGCTGCCGCCGGGGCCGCCGCGGGATCCCACCGCATCGCGGACGGCGCGGTGGAGCGCGGGCGCCGTCGCCCTGTGGAACCGCCAGCCGCGCTGGCTGCGCCGGTTCGGGGAGTGGGCCAGCGGCGATCTGCGCGACCGCTGGGTGCCGTTCGGGCGCGCGGCCGCGCTGCTGCGGCACACCGGCGCGGCGACGATCGCGACCTACCTGCTGCTGTTCGCGGTGACCGTCGCGGCGCACTCGTGGATCGAGTTCGCGCTCTTCCGGGTGCTCGGGCCGCACGATCTGGGCTTCTGGATCGCGGCGAGCGACCCGATCGCCCTGATCGCCGACGCGCTCATCGCGCCCGTGCAGCTCGTGCTCGTCGCGGCGGCACTCGACACCGCGATCGGGCGCACTCCGGGGGTCGCGGCGATCGGCGCATCCGCGGCGATGAGCCCGCCCGCGGCCGTCAACGAGCCCGCGGCCGTCAACGAGCCCGCGGGATCCAGCGCGCCCGCGGCGGTCAGCCGATCGGCATCCGGATCGCCTGCGGCAGCAGATCCCGCGCGCTGATCTGGAAGCTCGCGGTCTCCGCCACCCCGGTGGGCAGCAGGAACAGCACCTCGAGGTCGTAGGCGCTCCCCCCGCCGCGCTCGCACGAGGTCGCGAGACCGTCGGGCACGCGGTAGTCGGCGTCGACGTAGCCGCTGCCGCTCCAGGTAGCGGGCCCGTCGGGCCCCTCGCCGACGAGGTCGATCTCGCAGTACGGCAGCCCGTCGGCGAGAGTCGCACCAGGGTCGACCCGGAAGTCGGCGACCAGCAGGTCGGCACCGGGCGGCACCGCCCGATCCTCGGCGGCGGGGGTGCCCGCGCGCGCGATCTGCAGGTCGGTCAGGTGCACCGAGAACTCGCCGAGCCGGGCGGTCTCGTCGCGGGGCACCTCGGTGACCGCGGTGGGGCGCGACCCGAGGTAGCCGAGAGCGTCGATCGACAGCGAGGCGGCCGCCGCCCCGGGGATCAGCACCGCGAGCGCGACCGCGGTCAGCACCGTGCGCCGGGTCACCATGTCGTGCGCTCCAGGCTCGGCACGAGCACCTGCGCGTCGTGCGGCAGGGTCGTCAGGTCGATCTCGAGCTCGAGCACCGAATCGAGCCGCGGGTCGGAGGAGAGGGCCGCGCGCAGGGTCGCGTGATCCGCCCCCGGAAGCGCGGCGGCGTCGGCGGGCAGCTCGAACAGCAGAGCGCCCCGCCACGGCAGGCCGGGCTCGAGCAGGGTCGACTCGAGGGTGTCGGCCTCGCCGCTGTCGAGGCCGGCGAAGCTGAGCTCCCCGATGCGGAGGGTCGTGACGAGCAGCGCGTCCGAGGAGCGGGCGGCGGCGGTCGCGTCGAGCACGAGCCACTCGCCGGTCGTCGTGCCGCGCCAGCCGTCGAGCACGACCACGTCGGCGAGCCGCGGGTCGGCGACGCGGACGGCGAGGTTGCGTCCGTCCCCCCGCTCGCCCTCGGTGAGCGCGACGGGGAAGGCCCCGTGCTGCTCCTGCGCATCGGAGGGCGCGGTCTCGACGAGGATCGCGGCGGCGAGCACCGCGACCCCCACGATCGCGACCGCGAGCGGCGCCCTCACGCGCTCCCCCGCAGGTCGAGCACCGGCACCTCGGTCGTGGCGACCTCGCGGCGGTCCGTCCAGTAGTCGCCCTCGATGATGACGCCGGTGACGCGGCTCCAACCGCACAGGCCGAGCGTCACCGTCGGATGCGCCGCGACCCAGGCGTCGTCGACCTGCCAGACGAAGCGGACCGGGGTCTCGACGAGCGGGTTGATCCAACTCGCCCGGTCGCCCTCGCGCAGCAGCTGCTCGGGGTGCACCGTCGCGTCGAGGGAGGTGACGCCGGGCACGAGCAGCGCGTCCTGATAGCTCAGCGTGGCGACCGGATCGGTGTCGCGCACCGTCAGGCGCGCGTCGACGACGAGCCAGACCCGGCCGGGCTCGAGTTCGCTGAAGACGTCGGGCGAGGCCGTGGTCACGGCGACCCGGTCGACGGCCACGTCGAGCAGGCCGCCGCGCAGCCCCTCGGCCGGCTCCACGTTCGGCACCCGGGCGCTCGCGGGCGTCGCCGTCTCCCAGCCGCCGAGCGGCCAGGCGACGAGGGCTACCGTGCCGAGCACGGCGACCAGCGCGATCGCCCCCAGCAGCACGGGGTGCGGGCGTCGGCGGCGCTCGGGCACCTCCCGAGCCTACGGGCCGCGGGCTAGCCTCGGATGGTGACCGACCGCGACGCCTCCCCCGCCGATCGCGACGCGAGCCCCGCGGCGGCGCTCGCGCGGCTGCGGGCGCTCGTGCGGATCCCGACCGTGTCCCGCGACGACCCGGCCGCCGTCGACGCGGCGGCCTTCGCGCGCTTCCGCGAGGCGCTGGCCGAGCTGTACCCGCGCGTGCACGCGCAGCTCGAACTCGAGTCGGTCGAGCGGGACGGTCTGCTGTTCCGCTGGCCCGGCGGCGACCCGTCGAACGCTCCCGCGGGCGGCCCGAGCGTGCTCATGGCCCACCAGGACGTCGTGCCGGCCGACGAGCCCGGCTGGCAGCACGGAGCCTTCGACGGCGCCGTCACCGGCGCGGGCGCCGAGCGACGCCTGCACGGGCGCGGCGCGATCGACGACAAGGGATCGCTCGCCGGCATCCTCGAGGCGACGGAGGCGCTGCTCGCCGAGGGGCATCGCCCGCGCGGCGACGTGTACCTGTTCTTCGGCGCCGACGAGGAGGTCGCCGGCACCTGCGCCGAGGCCGCCGTGCGCACCCTCGAGGCCCGCGGCGCGACCCCCGCGCTCGTGCTCGACGAGGGCGGCGCCGTCGTCGAGGGCGTCTTCCCCGGCGTCAGCGACCCGATCGCCGTCATCGGGGTGAGCGAGAAGGGCATCGCGAGCGTCGAGCTGCTCGCCGAAGCCCCCGGCGGGCACGCCTCGACCCCGGTCGCGGGCGGCGCGACGGCGCGCCTCGCGCGCGCGGTGCTCGCCCTCGATGCCTCCCCCGCCCCCGCGCGGCTCAACGCGCCGACGCTGCGGATGATCGAGACCCTCGCGCCGCACGTGCGGGGGGCGCTGCGGCCGATCCTCGGCAGCGCGCGGCGGCTGCGCGGCCCGCTCGCGCGGATGTTCGCGCGGCTCGGGCCGGAGACGGCGGCCATGGTGCGCACGACGCGCGCGGTCACCCGGCTGCGGGGATCCGCCGCCGACAACGTCATCGCCGAACGCGCGAGCGCGATCGTCAACGTGCGCGTCGCGGTCGGGTCGAGCCTCGAGGAGGCGCTCGGCGAGATCCGCCGCGTCGTCGAGCGGCACGGCGTCACGGCACGCCTGGTGAGCGGCGACGAGCCCTCCCCGGTCTCCCCCGACTCCGGCCCGGCGTGGGAGGTGCTCACGGCGAGCATCGCGGAGGTGTTCCCCGCCGCGGTCGCGACCCCCTACGTCATGCTGCAGGCGAGCGACGCGCGGCACTTCGCGCGCGTCTCGCGCGGGGTCTACCGGTTCCTGCCGTTCGACCTGAGCCGCGCCGAACGCGAGCACCTGCACGCGATCGACGAGTCGATCCGGGCGAGCACCTTCGCGAACGCCGTGCGCTTCTACGCCGCGCTGCTGCGGCGGCTCTGAGCCGGCGATCCCGCACGATCCCGGCGGCTCTCGCAGCGCGTCGCGCGGCCTCGCCGCCTCAGGGGATGCGCGCCGCCGCCCAGGCGAGGAAGTCGGCCGGCCGGTCGGAGACGAGCCCGTCGACGCCGAGCTCGACCGTCTCGGCCCAGCGCACGCGCGAGTTCGGGGTGAACACCACGATCGAGTAGCCCGCCCGGTGCAGATCGCCCACGAGTCCCGGCCGGGCTTCGAGCGACTCGGGCAGGGTGAGCAGCACCTGCGCGCCGACGGCGTCGAGCATCCCCGGCACGTCGCCGGGCAGCTGCTTCGTCGCGAGCGCCCGGCGGATCTCGGGGGCGGCGGCGCGCATCCACCGCAGGTTCTTGGTGCTGAAGCTGGAGACGACGACGCGGTCGGCGACGCCGCGGTCGCGCAGCCGCTGCGCGAGATCCGCGACCGAGTCGGCGCTCCAGCCCGCGCCCTTGATCTCGAGGAAGACGCTCGCCCCGGAGGGCGCCAGCAGGTCGAGGAACTCGTCGAGGGTGGGGATGCGGGTCCCCGCGAACTCGGGCGAGAACCACGAGCCCGCATCGAGGCGGCGCACCTGCTCGAGCGTGAGGTCGGCGAGCGCCCCGGTGCCGTCGGTCGTGCGGTCGACGTCGGCATCGTGCAGCAGCACCGGCACCCCGTCGGCGGTCAGGCGCACGTCGGTCTCGAGGATGCGCGCGCCCGCCGCGAGCCCCGCTTCGAACGCGGGCAGGGTGCTCTCGGGCGCGTCCCACCGGTCGCCGCGATGCGCGACGAGGAACGGCGCCTGACCGGGAGCGCGCAGCAGCGTCGGACCGCGCGTCGCCCCGGTCGCGCTGAGGCCCCCGATCGGGCCGACGAGCACCCCGGCGAGCACGGCGATCGCGACGAGCGCCGCGGTCGCGCCGAGCAGACCGGCGGCACGCGGCAGGGGCGCGGGCGGGTTCGCGAGCCGGGCGGCGACGGTGTCGCGCGCGCGGCGGAGGGCGGAGGGGATCGCTCGGGTCATGTCAGGCTCCCGCGTCGTTGCGGGTGAGCCGACCCTAGCAGGCTCCGTTACCTTTTCGTGACCTCGCGTTCGGCCCGCGCGGTGATGCGGTTCGCCATGCCCCGGAAGATCACCCCGTGGAAGGGCAGGATCGCGAACCAGTACAGCCGCCCGCCGAGCCCGCGCGGGAAGAACACCGCCCGCTGGCGGTAGCGGCTGCCGCCGCCCGGCTCGGGATCCGTCGACAGCTCGAGCCACGCGAGGCCCGGCAGCTTCATCTCGGCCCGCAGCCGCAGGAACCGCCCGTGTTCGAGCGATTCCACCCGCCAGAAGTCGAGCGAGTCGCCGAGCGCGAGCCGGGCCGCGTCGCGGCGACCGCGACGCAGGCCCACCCCGCCGACGAGCTTGTCGATCCAGCCGCGCACCGCCCAGGCGAGCGGGAAGGAGTACCAGCCGTTGTCGCCGCCGATGCCCTCGACCACCTCCCAGAGGGCTTCGACGGGCGCGTCGCAGTCGGCTTCGCGCAGGTCGGTGAAGACGGTGTGGCCCGACCACTGCGGGTCGGAGGGCAGCGGATCGCTCGGGGCGCCGTGCACCGGGTCGTCCTGCCACGAGGTCTCGACCTCGCCCTCGCGCATCCGCTCGAGCGCGAGACGCACCGCGCGGCGGTACCCGGTCAGGCCGCCCTCGGGGTCGGGGATGAGCTCGCGGATGTCGCTCTCGCGCACGACGCAGTCGTGCTGCAGCGAGGAGATGATCGGCACCGCGAGAGAGCGCGGGATCGGCGTCACGAGGTTCACCCACTGGCTCGCGAGCCACGGCGTCAGCACCGGCAGGCTCGCGATGGGGCGCTGGGGCAGTCCCGCCTCGAGCGCGTAGCCGTTCATCATCTGGCCGTAACGCAGCACGTCGGGGCCGCCGATGTCGAAGGTGCGGCTGAGCTCGGGCGGCAGCTCCACCGCGTGGAGCAGGTAGTGCAGCACGTCGCGCACCGCGATCGGCTGCACGAAGTTGCGCACCCACTTCGGCGCCGGCATGTAGGGCAGCACCTCGGTGAGATGGCGGATCATCTCGAAGCTCGCCGAGCCCGAGCCGATGACGACGCCCGCCTGCAGCGCGATCGTCGGCACGCCGGAGGCGAGCAGCGCGTCGCCCACCGCTGTGCGGCTGCGCAGGTGGGGGCTCAGGCGCTCGTCGGGGATGTCGGGGTGCAGCCCGCCGAGATAGACGATGCGGCGCAGGCCCGCCGCCTTCGCCGCGGCCCCGACGCCCTCGGCGATCCGGAGCTCCTCGCGCTCGAAACCCCGGCCACCGCTCGCCATCGAGTGCACGAGGTAGTAGAGCGCCTCCCGGCCGTCCATCGCCCGACGCACCGCCTCGGCGTCGGCGAGGTCGCCCTCGACGACCTCGACCTGCGCCGCCCACGGCACGTCGCGCAGCCGGCTCGCGTCGCGCACGATGACGCGCACCTCGTGACCGGCCGCGAGCAGGCGCGGCGCGAGGCGGCCCCCGAGGTAGCCGGTGGCGCCGGTGACCAGGATGCGCATGCCCCGACGCTACGACGGCTCGCCGTGCCCGCGCCGGGAGCCCCGCTCTCGCGGACGCGCCCGAGCGGGTCCCGCCGTCGGCGGCACTCCCCCGCGTCGGCGGCGTGTGGGATCCTCCCCGCATGAGCCCCGCAGGAGGATCCCACCCCGAGGCGCGCGCCGCCGCCCAGGCCCGCCTCGAGTCGCTCGCCGGCCCGTACGAGGCGCGACCCGGCGTCGCGTGGGAGCGCATGTTCGGCTCCACCGGCCTGGCCGTGCGCGGCAAGATCTTCGGCGTCGCCACCCACGACGGGCGGCTCATGGTGAAGATCCCCGAGGCCCGCGCGGAGCAGCGCATCGCCGACGGCGAGTGCGAGGCCATGGTCATGCGCGGGCGCCCGATGCGCGAGTGGGTGGTCGCTCCGCTCGACGCCCCCGACACCGTCTGGGTGTCGCTCCTCGACGAGTCCTACGCCTACCTCGACGCGATCACGCCGCGCTGAGCGGAACGCGCCGCGGAGCGTGCGCGACCGCGCCCAGCCCGCGACCGCGCCGAGCCCGCGACCGAGAACTCAGATCAGGCTCTTGGTGTGCCAGACCGTCTTCGTCTCGGTGACCGTCGTGATCCGCTCGAGTGAGAGGTCGGGCACGCCCGGCTCGGGATCGCGCACGCGCTTGAGCGTCTCGGCCCCGTCGATGACGAGGTCGACCCACTCGAGGTCCCCCGCCCCCGTGAGATCGAGCGCGTTGACGTCGGCGTGGCCGGCGAGCCACGGCGCCAGCTCGGCCGGCGACCCGGTCAGCACGTTGACGACCCCGCCGGGCACGTCGGAGGTGGCGAGCACCTCGGCGAGCGTGATCGCCGACAGCGGGCGGGTCTCGTCGGGCACGACGACGACCGTGTTGCCGCTCACCAGGATCGGCGCGACCACGCGCGAGAGCCCGAGCAGGCTGCCGCCCGCGACGCCCTGCGGTGCGATCGCCGCGACGACGCCGGTCGGCTCGGGCACCGAGAGGTTGAAGTACGGCCCGGCGACCGGGTTGCCCGCCCCGACCACCTGGGAGAACTTGTCGCACCAGCCCGCGTACCAGACCCAGGTGTCGATCGCGGCGTCGACCTGGGCGGCGGCCTTCGCCTCGCTCGCGCCCTCCGCGGCACGGATCTCGGCGACGAACTGCTCCCGGCGGCCCTCGAGCAGCTCGGCCACCCGGTAGAGCACCTGGCCGCGGTTGTAGGCGGTGGCGCCCGCCCAGCCGGAGACGGCGGCGCGGGCGGCGACGACGGCATCCCGCGCGTCCTTGCGCGAGGCGAGCGCCGCGTTCGCGAGGAAGCCGCCCTTCGGCGTCGTCACCTCGTAGGTGCGGCCCGACTCGCTGCGCGGGAACTTGCCCCCGACGTAGAGCTTGTAGGTCTTCGGGATCTCGAGACGTGCGCCCATCAGCGCGCCCCTCCTCGTCGAGCGGCGGCTTTCTGCTGCCTCGGGGCCCCGGAAGCAGCGATTTTCGACCTTTCGCGCCCCTCACCGGTGGATCCCGAGGCCGCGCCGCCGGAGGTGCGGAGGTACGCGCCGAGCCCGTGCCGGCCGCCCTCGCGGCCGTAGCCCGACTCCTTGTAGCCGCCGAACGGCGAGGCCGGGTCGAAGCGGTTGAAGGTGTTCGCCCAGATGACGCCCGCGCGCAGCTTGTCGGCGACGGCGAGGATGCGCGAGCCCTTGTCGCTCCAGATGCCGGCCGAGAGCCCGTAGGGGGTGTTGTTCGCCTTCGCGATCGCCTCCGCGGGCGTGCGGAACGTCAGCACCGAGAGCACCGGCCCGAAGATCTCCTCGGTCGCGATGCGCGAGCTCTGCGAGACGTTCGTGAACACCGTCGGCGCGAACCAGAACCCGTTCGCGGGCAGCTCGCACGGCGCGGTCCAGCGCTCGGCGCCCTCCGTGTCGCCCGCGTCGGCCAGCTCGGTGATGCGGGCGAGCTGCTCGGCCGAGTTGATGGCGCCGATGTCGGTGTTCTTGTCGAGGGGATCCCCGAGGCGCAGCGTCTCCAGTCGCGCCTTGAGCCGGTCGACGACCTCGTCGTGCACGCTCTCCTGCACGAGCAGGCGGCTGCCGGCGCAGCAGACGTGCCCCTGGTTGAAGAAGATGCCGTTGACGATGCCCTCGATGGCCTGATCGATCGGCGCGTCGTCGAAGACGATGTTCGCCGCCTTGCCGCCGAGCTCGAGGGTGAGCTTCTTGCCCGTGCCGGCGACCGACTTGGCGATCTCGCGACCGACCGCGGTGGATCCCGTGAACGCCACCTTGTCGACGTCGCCATGGCGCACGAGCGCCGCCCCGGTCGCGCCGGCCCCGGTCACGATGTTGACGACGCCGTTCGGCAGCTCGGCCTGCTGCAGGATCTCGGCGAACAACAGGGCGGTGAGCGACGTCGTCTCGGCTGGCTTCAGCACGACGGTGTTGCCGGCCGCGAGGGCCGGCGCGATCTTCCAGGCCAGCATGAGCAGCGGGAAGTTCCACGGGATCACCTGCGCGGCCACCCCGAGCGCGCGGGGGTTCGCGCCGTAGCCGGCGTAGTCGAGCTTGTCGGCCCAGCCGGCGTAATAGAAGAACCAGGCGGCCACGAGGGGCACGTCGACGTCGCGGCTCTCCTTGATCGGCTTGCCGTTGTCGAGGCTCTCGGCGACCGCGAGCTCTCGCGCGCGCTCCTGTACGAGCCGCGCGATGCGGAAGAGGTACTTGCCGCGGTCGGCGCCCGAGAGCTTCGACCAGGTCTTGTCGTAGGCGCGGCGGGCGGCGGCGACCGCGGCGTCGACGTCTCTCTCGGTCGCGGTCGCGATCTCGGCGACGGTCTCCTCGGTCGCGGGCGAGATACTCGCGAAGGGCGTGCCGGATCCGGCGACCCAGTCGCCGTCGATGAAGAGCCCGTAGCTCGGCTTGAGATGCAGGATCGAGCGCGACTCCGGCGCGGGCGCGTAGTCGAGGAACCCGGCACCGGGGGCCGGGTGGGCGAGAGCGTCGGCCATCAGTCCACCGTCACGTAGTCGGGGCCGCTGTAGCGGCCGGTCGCGAGCTTCTGCCGCTGCAGCAGCACGTCGTTGAGCAGGCTCGACGCGCCGAAGCGGAACAGGTGCGGCTGCAGCCACTCCTCCCCCGCGGTCTCGGCGACGGTCACCAGGTAGCGCACCGCATCCTTCGACTGGCGGATGCCGCCCGCCGGCTTCACGCCCACCCGCTCGCCGGTGAGGCGGTACCAGTCGCGCACCACCTCGAGCATGAGCAGCGTCACCGGGAGGGTCGCGGCGGGGCTCACCTTGCCGGTCGAGGTCTTGATGAAGTCGCCGCCCGCGAGGATCGCGAGCCAGCTGGCGCGCTTCACGTTGTCGTAGGTGGTCAGCTCCCCGGTCTCGAGGATCACCTTGAGACTCGCGAACGACCCGTCGGGCCGGCGGCACGCCTCCTTCACGGCGACGATCTCCTCGAAGACCCGGCCGTAGTCGCCGGCGAGGAACGCCCCGCGGTCGATGACCATGTCGATCTCGTCGGCGCCCGCGGCCACCGCGTCCTGCGTGTCGGCGAGCTTCACCCGCCGCGACGCGCGACCGCTCGGGAAGGCGGTGGCGACGGCGGCGACCGACACCAGGCCGTCGTCGGGGTCGCCGTGCGCGGCCCCGAGCGCCTCCACCGCGTGCGGCACCATGTCGCCGTAGACGCAGACCGCCGCGACGCGCGGGGGGACGCTGGCGTCGGTCGCCGCGGCCGCCGGGTCGGGCTGCAGCGCCTTCGCGACGAGCGAGCGCACCTTGCCGGGCGTGTCGGCACCCTCGAGAGTCGTGAGGTCGATGAGGCGGATGATCGTGTCGAGCGCCCACGCCTTCGACGTGGTCTTGATCGAGCGCGTCGCGAGGCCGGCGGCGCGCTGCTCGAGCCCGACCGCGTCGACGCCGGCGAGGCCCTCGAGGTGGCGGCGCAGCGCGCGTTCGGTGAGGTCGCCGCCCAGCAGACGCACGGCCCGCTCGGCGGGGGCGAGAGCCGCCTCGACCGCCGCGCGGTCGCCGGGGGCGGAGGACGTCGGAGTCACCCGGCGAGTCTACGCGGGCCGCTCGGCGGTGCGGGGGGCGCGGTCGGGCTCCGGGCCGATACGCTGGCGGGCATGAGCGCCGCCGATCCCGTCGCCCGCGCGCGGACGGCCCGGACGATCGACCTGAGCGTCGCGGTCGTCCTCGCGCTCGCGGGCGCCCTCCTCGTGCTGTGGATCATCGCGCAGTACGCCGCGTACGGATCGCTCGCCGACGCGTGCGCGGCCTTCGAACCCGTCGGCACCATCTGCGACCCCGGCTTCCTCGGACTCGTCACCGCGATCGGCTACGTCGTCGTCGTCGCGGCCTGGCTCGGCTCCGCGGCGATGCTCGTGTTCCGCGCCTGGCGCCGCAAGGCGGCCTGGTACTGGCCGATCCTCGGCGCGGCGGTCGCCTACGCCTCCTACTGGGTCGTCGTGCTCGTGCTCAGCTTCCGCTACCTCCCGCCCGTCGGAACGTGAGCGCCGCGGACGCCTCGCGCCTCGCTCTCGCCGTCGACCTCGGCGGCACGAAGGTCGAGGCCGCGCTCGTCGACGAGACCGGTCGGCTTCTCGCCGGATCCCGCCACCGTCGCCCGACCGGGCCGGAGCGCTCGGAGGAGGAGCTCGCGCTCTCGGTGACCGAGGCCGTCGCGGGCGCGCTCGCCGCGCTGCCGGAGGGTGCCGAGGTCGTCGGAGCCGGGATCGGATCCGCCGGACCGGTGCGCCTGCCCGACCGCACCTCGCCGCTCAACCTGCCCGCCTGGCGCGACTACCCGCTGCGCGACCTCATCGCCGCGCAGCTGCCGGGGGCGCCGGTGACCCTGAGCATCGACGGGGTCTGCATCGCGCTGGCCGAGCACTGGATCGGGGCGGCGGTCGGCGAGAGCGACCTCATGGGCATGATCGTGTCGACAGGGGTCGGGGGCGGCCTCATCCTCGGCGGCCACACGGTCGCGGGCCCGAGCGGCAACGCCGGGCACATCGGGCACGTGCAGGTGAGCGGCTTCGATGTGCCGTGCAAGTGCGGCGGCCGCGGCTGCCTCGAGGCGATCGCCTCCGGACCGAACTCGGTCGCCTGGGCGCGCGCTCAGGGCTGGGACGGTCGCACCGGCGAGGATCTCGGGCGCGCCCACGCGGCGGGCGATCCGATCGCGATCGCCGCCGTCGAGCGCTCCGGCCGCGCGACCGGCGAGGCGATCGCCTCGGCGACGGCGCTCGTCGACCTCGCGGTCGTCGCGATCGGCGGCGGCTTCTCGCGCGTCGCGCCCGCGTGGTTCGACCACGTGCGGGCCGCGATCGCGACGCACGCCGACTTCGGCTTCGTCGCGAAGGTGCGCGTCGTGCCCTCCGGCCTCTCCGACGAGGGCCCGCTCGTCGGCGCCGCCGCCCTGGTGCACCGACCGGAGCTGATCGGCGCGCGGTGAGCGATCTCGCGCGCTTCCTGCCGCTCAGCAACCGCCCCCGGCGCGACGAGAGCGGCACGAGTCGCGACTGGGCCGCGCGCGTCGCGGAGGTCGCCGCGGCCGTGGAGGCGGTGGCCGACAGAGGCGACGGGCCGCATCCGGAGGCCGAGAGCGCGCTCGCGGCGGTGCGCGACCTCGCTCTCACCTCCGCCGCTCGGCACGCCGCCGGTCGCCGCGTGCGCGTGCGCGAGCTGCGGGCCGTCCTGCTCGCGGCCTGGCGCGCGTCCGACGCGCTCGGCGCGCCGCTCGAGCTCGACCCGGTCGTCACCGGCGCCGTCGCCCTCGACCTCGCGGCGGGCGCGCGGCTGCCGATCCGCGCCGTGATCCGCGATCGCACCCTCGTCGCGTCCGACGCCGGCTGGCGTCTCGGCGGCGGCGAGGAGCTCGTGGGTACCGCGCGCGAGATCGTGACGTTCCTCGCGGGCGAGGGGCCGGTGCCGGGCGCCTGACGCCGGGCACCCGGGGCGCCGGCACCCGACGCCGCCTAGGAGGAGCCCTTCCCCCCGGCGCCGCGGAGCACGCCCGGATCGTCCTCGACGACGCCCGGACGACTGAGCAGCACGACCGCGGGCACGTCGAGCACGACGATCGCGATCAGCAGGATCAGCGCGGCCGTCCATCCGCCGGTCAGCTGGTGCAGCACGCCCACGACGAGCGGGCCGGCCGCGCCGAGGGTGTAGCCGATCCCCTGGACGAACGCGCTCGTCGCGACCGAGCCCGCGTGGGTGCGGCTGCGCAGGTTGATCAGACTGAGCGCGAGCGGGAAGATGAGCGGCCCGAGGCCGATGAGCACGGTCCAGAGCACGGGCGCGGCCCGCGGTGCGAGCAGCAGGCCGAGCCATCCGCCCGTGAAGCACAGCATCCCCAGGACGACGAGCGGAGCCTGTCGGCCGACGCGCGAGGCGAGCAGCGGCACCGCGATCGCCTGCGGGAACCCGAGGATCGCGAACAGCGCGAGCATCGCCCCGGCCTCCGCCTCACCCACCCCCGCGAGATCGCGCAGCATGAGCGGCAGCCACGCGAACACGGCGTAGGCCCCGACGGTCGTCGCCCCGAACAGCAGCGCCATCGCCCAGGCCAGCGGCGAGCGAACCACCGCAAGGCGCCCCGAGGGCTCCTCGACGGCCTCGCGCGCCGCGACGTCGCGCGGCTCGAGCCCGCGCCGGCCGACCAGCTCGACGATCCACGGAGCCGCGGCCGCGAGCGGCAGCAGCGCCCAGACCCCGAGCGCGAGCCGCCAGCCGGCCGCGTCGGCGATCGGCACCGCGAACAGCGGGGGTGCCGTCGCCCCGAGCGACATGACGGTCACGTACAGCGCGGTGATCGCGGGGATCCGGCCGGGGAACCAGCGCTTCACGAGCGGCGGCAGCAGCACGTTGCCGACGCCGGCGCCCGCGAGCGCGAGGAGCGTGCCGAGCAGCAGCACGGCGCCGTCGGGGGCGATCGCGCGGATCGCGTGACCCGCCGCCGCCACGAGCGTCATGACGGCGACGCCGCGCTCCAACCCGAAGCGGGCCAGCCGCGGAGCGAGCAGGCTGCTCACGGCGAACACCACGGGCGGGAGGGCGCCGATCGCACCGATGAGCAGCGGGCCGAGGTCGATGTCGACCCCGATCTGCTCGACGATCGGCGAGAACGCCCCCACCGCGGTGCGCAGGGTGAGCGCGACCAGCACGATGCCCAGGAGCGCCGCGATCCGACCCGTGCGCGCTGTGCCGGTCGCGGGGGAGAACGAGGCGTCGGGCGGCGGGGCGGGAGGCGGCGGGGCGGCCGCCATCAGGCCGGATCCGGCGCGAGCCCGGCGACCGCGGGCCCGGTCGGCGCGCTCGGCCCCGTCGGGCCGCTGGACGCGGTCGGCCCGCCCGTGGCGTCGCGCGCGAGCAGTTCGGCGATGCGATCGCGGTCGTCGGCGAGCGCGACCTTGAGCTCCTCGACGGTGCCGAAGCGCACCATCCCCCGGATGCGTTCGACGAACTCGAGCTCGATCGGCCGGTCGTAGAGGTCGCCCGAGGCGCCGATGAGGTGCGCTTCGACCTGGTGCTCGGGCACGCCGTCGAAGGTCGGGTTGTTGCCGATCGAGACGGCCGCCGGATGGCGCCCGCCGTCGACGTGGGCCCAGGCGGCGTAGACCGCGTCGGCGGGCAGGAACCCCTCCGCGCCGCGCGCGAGGTTCGCGGTCGGGAAGCCGAGCTCCCGCCCGATCGCGTCGCCGTGCACGACGACCGAGCGCACCCGGTGCCGCCGCCCGAGCAGCAGCGCGGCCTCGCGCACCCGCCCCTCGGCGAGCAGCTCGCGGATCCAGCTCGACGAGATCCGTCGGCCCGGCTCGACCTCGGCGACGGTCACGACGTCGTCGACCACGACGACCTCGAAGCCGTGACGCCCGCCCAGTTCGCGCAGCAGCGCGACGTCGCCCGCCCCGCGGTGCCCGAAACGGAAGTCCGACCCGGTGAGCACCGCCCCCGCGTGCACCGCGTCGACCAGCACGGTGCGCACGAAGAGCTCGGGCTCCTGCCCGGCGAGCTCGGCGTCGAAGCACAGCTCGAGCGTCGCGTCGACGCCTGTCGTCGCGAGCAGCTCGTCGCGCTGCGCGATGCTCACGAGCGAGGGCGGGCAGTTCTCCGGGTCGACCTGCGCGAGCGGATGCCGGTCGAACGTGACGACGGTCGAGGCGAGCCCGCGCGCGGCGGCCTCCCGTCGCAGACGCTCGAGCACCGCGCGATGGCCGAGGTGCACGCCGTCGAACTTGCCGATCGTGACGGCGGAGCGCGGCGCATCCACCGGCACGCGCTCGAGCCCCTTCCAGAGCCGCACGTCAGCCCTCCGCGGCGGCCTGCGCCGCCGGCGCGCCCCGGCCGCGCGCGAGCCACACGAGCCCGAGCACGGGCAGCACGAGCGGCACGAGCAGGTAGCCGGCGCCGTAGGCGCTCCACACCGTCGCCTCGCGGCCGAAGGGGTCGATCGAGTCGAGCCCGAGAACGCCGGGCGCGAGCAGCGAGAGGGTGCCCACGACGAGCACGCCGAGCAGCTCGAAGCCGATCGTCGCCCACGCGACCCGGCGCCACCCCAGGGCCAGCGCGAGGGTCGCGACGACGTACACGACGGCGGCGACCGCGGAGAGCGAGAAGGCGATCGGCGCCTCGTCGAAGCGGTCGAGGATCTGGTACACCGAGCGGCCCGCGGCGGCGACGGCGAGCACCCCGTAGACGGCCACGAGCACGGCGCCGACGCCGCGTCGACGGGCGGGGCGCGCAAGGGACTCGGGCGTGGACGGCATCGGGATCAGCGTAGCCGTCGGGCCGGACGTCGGCCGGGCCCGGGCGCGGGCCTCCCGCGTCGCGAGCCGTGCCGAGCTCCCCCGCGGGTCACGCGACCTGGACGCTCCAGATCTGCTCCATGCGGTAGAGCATGACGGCGACCGCGAGCGCCGCGACGCCGAGCACGACCGTGCTCCAGCGGCTGCGTTCGACGAGGGCCCAGATGACCCCCGCGATCGGCAGGAACGCGGCCGTCACGAGGTACACCCAGAACTCGAGCGGATCCCCGGTCGGCAGGTTGCCGAACGCGGGCGCCGTGATCGCGATCACGATCTGCGCGAGCAGCAGCACCTCGACGAGCGCGATCGCACCGAGCGTCGCGTCGTTGGGGCCGCGGCCGGCGAGGCCGAGACCGGCGCAGAGCAGGCCGGCGAGCACGGCGACGGCGATCTGGGCGATCGTGAACCCGAGGATCACGCGAGCACCTCCGAGGTCGGGAGATTGAGCAGCACACGGGCGCGCCCCGCGCGCACCTCGACGAGCCCGGCGAGGGCGCCGTCGCGGCGCAGGGCGGCGAGGACGGGGAGGTCGGGCCCGTCGAGCTCGAGCCTCTTGCCCTGGGCGAGGGCGCGCACCTGGTCGTCGTCGAGTTCGCGGGTCGGGAACAGGGCGCCCGCGATCTCGCCCGCGGGGCGCAGGTCGCCCGCGCCGAATCCCGGCTCGGCGCGGCTGCCGGCGGGCACCGCGTCGGCCACCGCGAAGGGCCCGACCCGGGTGCGGCGCAGCGCGGTCAGGTGGCCCCCCACGCCGAGGGCGGCACCGAGGTCGCGCGCGATCGCGCGCACGTAGGTGCCCGAGGAGCAGTCGAGATCGATGTCGAGGTCGAGGTGCCCGCCCTCGACGCGGCTGCCGAGCAGGTCGAGCCGGTGCACCGTGACGCGGCGCGGCGGCAGCTGCACGTCCTCCCCCGCGCGCACGCGGTCGTACGCGCGGCGCCCGTCGACCTTGATCGCGCTCACGGCGCTGGGCGCCTGGTCGAGGTCGCCGCGCTGGGTGGCGAGGGCGTTCTCGAGGACGGCGGGGGTGATCCGCGAGGCGTCGGCCGTGCTCACGATCTCGCCCTCGGCGTCGTCGGTCGTCGTCGCCGCCCCGAGCCGCACCGTCGCGCGGTAGGTCTTGTCGAGGCCCACGAGGTAGGTGAGCAGTCGGGTCGCGCTGCCCACGCCCAGCAGCAGCAGCCCGGTCGCCATCGGGTCGAGGGTGCCGGCGTGGCCGACCTTGCGCTCGCCGAGCGCACGCCGCGCGATCGCGACGACGTCGTGGCTCGTGATGCCACCGGGCTTGTCGACGAGCAGCATCCCGGTGGACATGCAGCCAGGCTAGCCGGGCTGATGGGGCGGCGAGCCGGGCGCCGCGCCCGCGCCACCCGCGCGAACCCCGCCGGCTCAGACCGTGCGGGCCTTCGCGAGCTGCACGAGCAGCGCGTGCTTGGTCGGCGCGACGTGCTGCACGAGTTCGGCCGCCGCCGGGTCGTCGTCGACCTCGAGCCCCATGCGCAGGCCGACCAGGGTGTTGAGCAGCATGCCCTCGGCGAGGAACCCGGTGACCTCGTCGGGGCTGAGACCCGCCTCGTCGCGCAGCAGGCGGTAGATCTGCAGGAAGCCCGAGCGCGCCGCGGCGCCGATCTCCGGATCAGCGCCCGCGACGAAGGCGTGCATGAGGCTCAGCAGCAGCCCGCGGTCGCTCAGCAGCTCGCCGTAGGCGGCGCCGATGCAGTGCGCGCGGTCGAGCGGGGAGGCACCGGGCGGCAGCTCGGCGATCGCCTGGCGGAAGCTCGCGCTCACCCGCTCGAGGGCGCGACCGAGCACCTCGAGGAAGAGCGCCTCCTTGCCGTCGAACATGCGCACGACGTACGGCTGGCTGACCCCCGCGGCCTTGGCGATGGCGTCGGTCGTCGCGCCGTGGTAGCCGCGCTCCCCGAAGACCCGGGTCGCGGCCCGCAGCACGAGTTCACGACGATCCTCGGCCCGCATCCGCGGCGCCGGATCACCGGCCTTCGGGGTCGCGGTGGGGGCCGAGCGCGGGGTCATGCTTGACATGTTATCAGTCGATGCCTTAGCGTCCAGCTTGTAATCATTCGATTACCTCATAGCCCTCGCCTCGACAGGAGCCCCGATGTCCTCCCCCGCCCTTCCCGGCGTCCGCCGCGTCCCGCTGCTGCTCGCGGTGTTCGCGACCGGCGTGCCGATGTTCATGGCCAGCCTCGACAACCTCGTCATGACGAACGCGCTCCCCGTGATCCACACCGAGCTCGGCGCGAGCGTCGAAGAGCTCCAGTGGTTCATCAACGCCTACACGCTCGTGTTCGCGAGCGTGATCCTGCTCGCCGTCGCCCTCGGCGACCGCTTCGGGCGGCGCACCGTCTTCGCGATCGGCATCGGCGTGTTCACCCTCGCCTCCGTCGCCGCCGCGCTCAGCACCGACCCGGCCGGCCTCATCGTCGCGCGCGCCGTCCAGGGTCTGGGCGGGGCCGCCATCATGCCGCTGTCCCTCTCGCTGCTGGCCGGCAGTGTCGACGAACGGCGCCGCCCGCTCGCGATCGGCATCTGGGGCGGTGTCGCGGGCCTCGGGGTCGCCGCGGGCCCGCTCATCGGCGGAGCCGTCGTCGAGGGCTGGAACTGGCAGGCGATCTTCTGGATCAACGTGCCGGTCGGCCTGCTCGCGATCCCGCTCATCCTCGCCGTGCTGCCCAACGCCTTCGGAGCACGCCTGCGCCCCGACGTGCCCGGCGTGATCCTCGCGGGTCTCGGCGTGCTCGGGCTCGTCTTCGGCATCGTGCGCGGCAACGACGCCGGCTGGGACTCGGCCGAGGTGCTCGGCGGGCTCGGCGCCGGGGTCGTGCTGCTGACGCTCTTCGTGCTCTGGGAGCTGCGCACGCGCAGCCCGCTGCTGCCGCTGCGGCTGTTCCGCGACCGGAGCTTCACCCTCGCGAACCTCGTCGGGTTCGGCTTCAGCTTCGGCATGTTCGGCGCCGTGTTCATCCTCATCCAGTTCCTGCAGGTCGTGCAGGGGGCCTCGCCCCTCGAGGCCGCCGTGCAGACCACGCCGTGGACGATGGCCCCGCTCGTCGTCGCGCCGATCGCGGGCGCTCTCGCCCCGCGGGTCGGCACCCGTGCCCTGATCGTGCTCGGACTCGTCCTGCAGGGCGTGAGCCTCCTCGCGATCGCGCTGGTGATGGGCCCGGACACCCCCTACGTCGTGATGCTGCCGTGGTTCATCACCGCCGGCGTCGGCATGGCCCTCGTGTTCGCACCCTCGTCGACCGCCGTCCTGGCCCACATCGACCCGCACGACACCGCCAAGGCGAGCGGCACCAACTCGACCCTGCGCGAGATCGGCGTCGCGCTGGGCATCGCCGTGCTGACCGCCGTCTTCACCGGTGCGGGCGGAGAGCTGACCCCGACCGGCTACGTCGACGCCGCGGTCCCCGCGGTGATCGTGGGCGGTGCCGTGCTCCTGGCGACCGCGGTCGTGGCACTGTTCCTCCCCGCGGGGCGCGGCCGGGTCGTCGCCGACGAGACGGCGGAGATCCTCGCGGGCGCCGCGGAGGGCGACGAGGCGCGGGACGAGCGCGAGCTCGCGCCGGTCGGCCCCGCCCCGGCCGCCTGAGCGCCGCGTAGGCTCGGGCCCGTGCGGATCGGGATCATCGGGGCGGGTGCCGTCGGAGGCACCCTCGCCGCCCTCCTCGACCGCGCGGGCCACGAGCTCGCGGTGACCGCCCGCGGGGCGCACCTCGACGCGATCCGCGAGAACGGGATCCGGCTCGACGGCGGCTGGGGCGAGCATGTCGCCCGGGTCGCGGCGGGGCCGGTGCTCGAGGGCGGATTCGAGCTCGTGATCCTCGCGACCAAGGCGCAGGACTCGGCGGCCGCCCTCGACGCCAACCTCGCCGCGCTCGGCACGGCCCCCCTGCTCGTCGTGCAGAACGGTCTCGGAGGCCTGCGCGTCGCCCGCGAGCACGCCCCGGACTCCCCGCTGCTCGGCGGCCTCGCGCTCATGGCGGTCTCGTACCTCGAGCCGGGCCGGGTGACGGTCACGGGCGGCAACCCGCTCATCCTCGGGGCGGGCGAGGGCTGCGACGCCGAGCTGCTCGCGCGGGTCGCCGAGGTGATGCGGCAGGCGCTGCCGGTCGAGGTGACGCGCGACATCGTCGGCGCGCAGTGGACGAAGCTGCTCATCAACCACGTCAACGCGCTGCCCGCCGCGACCGGCCTGAGCGTGCAGGAGGTCGTCGCCGACGACGGCCTGCGGCGGGTCATGACGGCGAGCATGCGCGAGACGGTGCGGGTCGCGCGGCGCATCGGGGTGCGCTTCGGGGCGGTGCAGGGCGTCTCCGGCGCGGTGCTCGGCCTCATCGGCGTCGCGCCGCTCTCGCTCGGGCAGGCCTTCCCGCGGCTGCTGGCCCGGCGGATGGGCGAGGTGCCGAATCCGGGATCGACGCTGCAGAGCATCCGGCGCGGCCAGCTCACCGAGATCGACTTCCTCAACGGGGCGGTCGTGTCCGCCGCGGCGGAGCACGGGTTGCGAGCCCCGATCAACGCCGCGATCGTGCAGCTCGTGCACGAGGTCGAGACGGCGGGAGCCTTCGTGACGCCGGCCGAGGTGGTCGCGCGGGTGCTCGGTCAGAGCGGGAGCGGCTCGACGCTGCAGAAGTCGGCGTAGCGGCGCACCGGACGGTCCGGGTCGGTGAGGTCGAGGATCGCCCACGCCGCCGTGTTCGGCTTCGCCTCGCGCACGTAGCGCCGCTGCGCGCCCTCGTAGCGCGCCGCGTGCTCCGAGCCGGGCCGCTGCCCGTCGCGTTCGAGCATCCGGCGGGCGCGCTCCTCGGGCTGCGCGTCGACCCAGATCGCCCCGTTCCACAGCCCGCGCAACTCGGGGCGCTGCAGCAGCACCCCGTCGATGATGAGCACGGCGTCGGCGGGGCCGGTCGTCCACTCGGCCTCGCGCGGCTCGTCGCGCTCGAGGTCGAATCCGGCGAGTTGGAAGCCCGTGCTGCCGCCCATCCGGAACGGCTCGACGAGCACCCGCCGCAGCAGCGAGTAGTCGAAGGCCCGCTCGTAGTAGCCGTCGGGCGAGAACCGGCCGCGCGCGTAGCGCACCTCCTTCGGCGCGTGGAAGTCGTCGATCGAGGCGTGGAAGGTCGCGACGCCGGCGCGCTCGAAGGCGAGCACGAGATCCGCGGCGAAGCGCGACTTGCCCGCACCGTCCGGCCCGTCGACCGCGAGGATGCGCCGGCCGCGCGGCGCATTGTGCAGGAACTCGTCACGCACCTCCTCGAGCGCGGCACGGCGTTCGGGGCTCAGCTGAGGCCAGCGGGACATGGCCTCAGCGTAGGCTCCCGCGCCGCGGCCGTACGCTGACGGGGTGGATCCGCGCGAACTCGGCGACCGCGTCGCGGACTGGTTCGCGGCCGGCCATCGCGCCCTCCCCTGGCGCGAACCCGGCTTTCCCGCGTGGGGGACGCTCGTGTCGGAGTTCATGCTGCAGCAGACGCCGGTCGCGCGCGTGATCCCCGCCCTGGAGCGCTGGCTGACGCGGTGGCCCAGCCCGGCCGCGCTCGCCGCCGAACCCCCGTCGGAGGCGCTGCGCGCGTGGGACCGGCTGGGGTATCCGCGCCGCGCACTCGCCCTGCACGGCGCCGCGACGGCGATCGTCGAGCGGCACGGCGGGGTCGTCCCTGCCGACGTCGACGCCCTGCTCGAGCTGCCCGGGGTCGGGCCGTACACGGCGCGCGCCGTCGCGGCCTTCGCGTACGGGGTGCGCGTGCCGGTGGTCGACACCAACGTGCGGCGGGTGCTCGCGCGCGCCGTCGAGGGCCGAGCCGAGACGGGCCCGCCGCGCACCGCCGCCGACCTCGCCGCGATGGAGGCGGCGCTCCCCGCGGACCCGGCGCGCGCCCGACTCGCGAACGCCGGCGCCATGGAGCTCGGGCAGGTCGTCTGCACCGCCCGGAACCCGCGGTGCGCTGCGTGCCCGCTCGCCGACGCGTGCGCCTGGCTCGCCGCGGGCTCGCCCGCGTACGACGGCCCGCGCGCTCCGCGGCAGAAGCGGTACGAGGGATCGGATCGGCAGGTGCGCGGGCTCGTGCTGCGCGAACTCCGCGCGAGCGACACGCCCGTTCCCCGGAAGGCGCTCGCGGCGCTGTGGGTCGACACCGCGCAGTTCGACCGCGCCCTCGCCGGGCTGTTGCACGACGGGCTCGTCGTCGAGTCCGGCGGCGAGTTCGCCCTGCCCGACTAGCCTGACCCGGTGCCCCGGTACCCGCTGCGCCTCTCTCCTCCCCCGCTCTCCGAGGCGGCCGCGCACGACGAGCTCGTCGACGCCCTCGCCGCGCTGCCGGGCGAGATCGGCGTCGAGCGCGCATTCCCGGCGGAGGTGACGGCCGAGGCCGAACGGGCCGCCGCGACCGTCGTGCTGCCGGACGCCGACCTCACCGAGCTCGACCTCGTCACCCTCGACCCGGAGGCCTCGACCGACCTCGACCAGGCCTTCGCGATCCACCGCGACGGCGCGGGCTGGATCGTGCACTACGCGATCGCGTGCCTCGACGCGTTCGTGTCGCCCGGCGGCGCGGTGGATGCGGAGGCGCGCGACCGCGGCCAGACCCTCTATGCCGCCGACGGGCGGATCCCGCTGCATCCCCCGGTGCTCAGCGAGGGCGCCGCCTCGCTGCTACCCGAGCAGCTGCGCCCCGCCTACGTCTGGGAGCTCGCCCTCGACGGCGCGGGCGCGCTCACCCGCACGGGTCTGACCCGCGCGCGCGTGCGCAGCCGCCGCAAACTCGCCTACGAGAGCGCGCAGGCCGACCTCGACGCGGACCGCGGGCCCGACGCCGCGACGCTCGGTCTGCTGCGCGAGGTCGGCGAGGCGCGCCTCGCGCAGGAGGCGCAGCGCGGCGGGGCGAGCCTCTCGACCCCCGAGACCGTCGTCACCGCCGACGCCGACGGCTACCGCCTCGAACGCCGGATGCTGCTGCCGGTGGAGACCTGGAACGCGCAGCTGTCACTTCTCACCGGCATGGCGGGCGCCCGGCTCATGCTCGACGGCGGCGTCGGGATCCTGCGCACCATGCCCCCCGCCGACGAGGAGGCGATTGCGCGCTTCCGGTTCCGGGCCCGGCACCTGGGCACGCCCTGGCCGCGCGAGCAGGGGTACGGCGAGTACCTTCGTGGACTCGACGGTCGCGACCCCGCGCAGCTCGCGATCCTGCACGCGGCGGCCGCACTGTTCCGCGGCGCGGGCTACACCGCGTTCGACGGCGAACCGCCCGAGCAGACCGAGCAGGCGGCGATCGGCGCGCCCTACGCCCATGTCACGGCGCCCATCCGGCGCCTCGTCGACCGCTTCGGGCTCGCGATCTGCGCGGCCCACGCCGCCGGCGACGAGCCGCCCGCCTGGGCGCGAGAGGCCCTGCCCGAGCTGCCCGGGGCGATGGCCCGCAGCAGCCAGCGCGCCGGAGAGCTCGAACGCCGCACCCTCGACCACGTCGAGGCAGCCCTGCTCGCCCCGCGGGTCGGGCAGGTGTTCGACGCCGTCGTGCTCGCAGCCGACGACCGCGGCTCCGTCGTGCAGCTCGACGACCCCGACGCGCAGGCGATGATCCCCGCCCGCCTCACCGCCGGAGAGGACGTGCGGCTGCGCCTCACCGCGGCCGACATCGCGGAGGGCACGGTCGCCCTGGAACCGGCAGACTGACGCCATGCCCGAGCTCCCCGAGGTGCAGTCGCTCGCGACCGACCTCGGCGCGCGGCTGACCGGCCGCGTGATCCGGCGCCTCGACGTGACCGAGATCAGCGCCCTGAAGACCTACGACCCGCCGCTCTCCGCGCTCGAGGGCGGGACCATCGGGGCCGTCGGGAGGCTGGGCAAGTTCCTCGACCTCGCGGTCGCGCCCGCCGCCGGCGGCGCCGACCTGCACCTCGTCATCCACCTCGCCCGCGGGGGCTGGGTGCGCTGGCGCACCGGAGCGCCGACCACGCCGCGCGCGGGACGCGGGAGGGGTCCGCTCGCCGCGCGTCTGCTGCTCGAGGCCGATGCCGAGGGGAAGGACGCGGGATCCGGCGTCGACCTCACCGAGTACGGCACCCAGAAGCGGCTCGCCGTCTCCCTCGTGCGCAGCCCCTCGGAGGTGCCGGGGGTCGCGCGCCTGGGGCCCGACCCGCTGGCGCCGGAGTTCACGCGCGACGTGCTCGCCGCCATCCTCGCCGCCCAGGGGCGCCGGCAGCTCAAGGGCGTGCTGCGCGATCAGAGCGTGATCGGCGGGATCGGCAACGCCTACTCCGACGAGATCCTGCACGTCGCGCGCATGTCGCCCTACAAACCCGCCGACATGCCCCCCGCCGACGTGGATGCGCTCTACGACGCGCTGCAGCTCACCCTGCGCGAGGCGCTCGCGCGCGCCGAGGGGCTCGCCGCGAGCGAGCTCAAGGCGGAGAAGAAGGCGAACCTGCGCGTGCACGGGCGGCGCGGCGAGCCGTGCCCGGTCTGCGGAGACACGATCCAGCAGGTCGAGTTCACCGATTCGACGTTCCAGTACTGCCCGACCTGCCAGACCGGCGGCAAGAAGCTCTCCGACCGGGTGCTCGACCGGCTGCTCAAGTAGCACCGGGCGCCGCCGCCGACGCTCGGATCAGTCGCGGATCCGCACCGACAGACAGGTCACGCAGCCCTCGAGCTTCTCGAACTCGGTCACCGGGGTCGTGACGACCTCGAGCCCGCGGGCGCGCAGCAGCTCGGCCGTCGCGGGCGCCGAGGCCGACAGCAGCACGGTCGCGGGCCCGAGGACGACGACCGCGACGCCCTCCTTCTCGGGCACCTCGAGGAAGCGCTCGAACACGCTCGGGTCGTCGACGAGATCCGGGTGCCCGATGACGGTGCCGTCGGGCAGCGCGGTGACGGCGCTCTTGAGGTGCAGCGCCTTCGTGACGGGCACCCCGACGACCTCCCAGCCGCGCGGCGCGAGCAGAGCGCGGAGCTGTTCGACGCCCTCCGCGTTCGTGCGGGACCCGAGCCCGACGTAGGCGGTGCGGCCCACCTTGAGCACGTCGCCGCCGTCGAGCGTTCCCGGCGGCTGGATCCGGGCGACCTCCAGCCCCGTCGCCTCGACCACCGGTCGCATCGTCTCGAGCTCGCCGCGCCGGGAGTCGGCGCCGGGCGAGGTCAGCACCGCGAGGTCGCCGAACACGACGACCGCGTCTTCGACGAAGACCCCGTCGGCGTGCTCGTCGGCCGCGGGCACCTCGGCCACCTGCCAGCCGCGGCCACGGAACACCTCCGCGTAGTCGCGCCACTGCGTCAGGGCGAGCGCGGGGTCGACTGCGACCCGGTCGAGGTGGGTCAGCTCGCCCTCGGCGAGGCGGGGCGAGGGCGGGCGCACGAGCAGGCGGGGCACCCGCTCAGCCTAGAAGCTCCGCCGCGAGCAGCTCGAGGGTCCTCTCGCGGGCGGGGGCGCGATCCGCGGGTTCCGCCTCGCGGGCGCCTGCCCCCGGCGCGAGCATCACCTCGTCGACCTCGAACCGGGTCGCGAGCTCGCGCAGGCGCCGGGTGGCGGTCGCGAGGTCGCCGATGATCCAGCGGTCGCGCATCCGCTCGATCACCGCGTCGGCCGCGGCGCCCGCCTCCTCGCGCGCAGCGGTCTCGACGGTGTCGAGCGCCCGCAGCGGCTGGCCGGTGCGCAGCCGCGCCATGTTGAGCAGCGCCCGCCGGGCGCGCGCCTCGGCCTCGGCCGCGTCGTCGGCGACGACCGCGTTGGCGGTGAGGAAGGTGCGCGGAGCGGCCAGCCGCTCGGAGGGGCGGAACTCGCCGCGGTAGATCGCGAGGGCCTGGGCGGTGCCCTCCCCCGAGAAGTGGTGCGCGAAGACGTAGGGCAGCCCGAGCCGCGCCGCGAGTCGGGCGGAGTAGTCGCTCGAGCCCAGCAGCCACAGCTCCGGCTCGCCGGCCGCCGCGGGGGTTGCCCGCACCTCGTAGTCCCGCGGGCCCTCCGCGGTGCGCAGGCTGAGCGTCGCGCCGTCGCCGGCGAGCGCCTGGATGTCGCGCACGTTCTGCTCGAAGCGGTCGACGTCGCTCGTCGGCCCGCTCGAGCGCAGCAGCGCCGTGACGACCGGGTCGGAGCCCGGCGCGCGCCCGATGCCAAGGTCGATGCGGCCGGGGGCGATCGCCTCGAGCGTCGCGAACTGCTCGGCGACGACGAGCGGCGCGTGGTTGGGCAGCATGACCCCGCCCGACCCGACCCGGATACGGGTCGTCGCGGTCGCGACGGCGGCAATCAGCACGGGCGGTGCCGCGGAGGCGACCGCGGGCATGTTGTGGTGCTCGGCGAACCAGTAGCGGGTGTAGCCGAGCTCGTCGGCGCGCCGGGCGAGGGCGACGGAGGCGGCGACCGCATCCGCCGAGGTCTGGCCGGCCCGCACGGGCACGAGGTCGAGAACCGAGAGGCGCATCACGGCGTGCAACGCGGACGGGCGGCGCGGGATTCCTGCGCGGGCGAGCGGCGCGTCACCGCTCTCGCGTCACCCCTCCGGCGTCACTCCTCCTCGTCGGCGGCGGACGACGGGGCGTCGTCCTCGTCGTCGTCGAACTCGCGCGGCTTGCGGTACGGGTCGGCCTCGCCGGCGTAGCGGGCGGATCCCGCGGCCGTCTCGGTGGCCGCGTCGCGTTCGGCCGCCTCCCGCAGCAGCGATTCGATCGAGGCGGCGTTCTCGGGGATCGCGTCGGCGATGAACTCGAGCGTCGGCGTGAGCCGGGTGTTGAGACCCTTGCCCACCTCGGTGCGGAGCATCCCGGTCGCGGCCTTGAGGGCGAGGGCCGAGTCGGCGCGCTCCTCGTCGGTGCCGTAGACCGTGTAGAAGACACTCGCGTGCTGCAGGTCGCCGGTCACGCGCACGTCGGTGATGGTCACGAACCCGAGTCGCGGGTCGCGCAGCCCCTTGTCGAGCCTCCGGGCCACGATCTCCCGGATCCGGTCGGCGACCTTCGCGGCCCGATCCCCCTGTGCCATGCGCTCCTCCTCCCCCACACTTCCCACGAATCGTGCGATCGAGAGGGCGGTGCCGGGACCCGGCCCGTTCCATTCAGGGTGCCGGCGAAGCCGGCGGGTCCCCTGCATGGAGCGGGCCGGGTTCCGGCTCCGCCCGACCCCCGATCAGCGCCGCGGCTTCTCGACGGTCTCGATCGTCTCGATCTCGTCCCCGACCTGGATGTCGTTGAACTTGCCGAGCCCGATGCCGGCCTCGAAGTCGGTGCGCACCTCGGTGACGTCGTCCTTGAACCGGCGCAGCGATTCGATGGCGAGGTTGTCGCCGACGACGACGCCGTCGCGGATGACCCGCGCCTTGGCGTTGCGCGTGATGGTTCCGGAGCGCACGATGACACCCGCGATGTTGCCCGCCTTGGAGCTGCGGAAGATCTCGCGGATCTCGGCGAGGCCCGACTGGACCTCCTCGTACTCGGGCTTGAGCATGCCGGTGAGGGACTGCTCGATGTCTTCCAGCGCCGAGTAGATGACCGAGTAGAAGCGCACGTCGATGCCTTCGCGCGCGGCGCGCTCGCGGGCCTTGACGTCGGGGCGGACGTTGAACCCGATGACGATCGCGTTGTCGATCGTGGCGAGGTCGATGTCGCTCTCGGTGATCGCGCCGACACCGCGGTGCAGGATGCGCAGCTGGACCGAGTCGTCGACGTCGATCTTGAGCAGCGCCTCCTCGAGCGCCTCGACGGCGCCGGAGACGTCACCCTTGATGATGAGGTTGAGGCTCTCGACCTTGCCCTCTTCGAGCGCCTTGGTGAAGTCCTCGAGGCTGATGCGCTTGCGGGCCTTGGCCAGCTGGGCGTTGCGCTCGACGGCTTCGCGCTTCTCGGCGATCTGGCGGGCGGTGCGGTCCTCCTCCGTGACGAGGAAGGTGTCGCCCGCGCGGGGCACGGTCGACAGACCCTGCACCTGCACGGGACGCGAGGGCCAGGCCTCCTCGACCGGGTCGCCGTTCTCGTCGTGCATCGCCCGCACGCGCCCGTAGGCGGTGCCCGCGACGATCGCGTCGCCGACGCGGAGCGTTCCGGACTGGATGAGCACGGTCGCGACCGCACCCCGCCCCTTGTCGAGCTTGGCTTCGATCGCGACGCCGCGCGCGTCCTTGTTGGGGTTCGCGCGCAGGTCGAGGCCGGCGTCCGCGGTCAGCAGGACGGCGTCGAGCAGCTGGTCGATGCCCTTCTTCTGCAGGGCGGAGACGTCGACGAACAGGGTGTCGCCGCCGAACTCCTCGGCGACGAGGCCGAACTCGGTGAGCTGCTGGCGCACCTTGGCGGGGTTGGCCCCCTCCTTGTCGACCTTGTTGACCGCGACCACGATCGGCACGTTGGCCGCCTGGGCGTGATTCAGCGCCTCCACCGTCTGGGGCATGATGCCGTCGTCGGCGGCGACCACGAGGATCGCGATGTCGGTCACCTGCGCACCGCGGGCACGCATGGCGGTGAACGCCTCGTGACCGGGGGTGTCGATGAAGGTGATGGCGCGCTCGTTGCCGTCGTGCTCGGTCCAGACCTGGTACGCACCGATGTGCTGCGTGATCCCGCCGGCCTCGCCCGCGACGACGTTCGCCTCGCGGATCGCGTCGAGCAGCTTGGTCTTTCCGTGGTCGACGTGACCCATGACCGTGACCACGGGGGGCCGGATCTCGAGCTGGTCGTCGTCCTCGTCTTCGAGCTCCTGCTCGAGGTCGATGTCGAAGCCCTCGAGGAGCTCCTTGTCTTCGTCCTCGGGGCTGACGATCTGGATCTTGTAGCCGAGCTCGTCGCCGAGCACCTCGAAGGTGCCCTCGTCGAGCGACTCGGTCGCCGTCGCCATCTCTCCCAGGTGGAAGAGCGCGGTGACGAGCGATCCGGGCTGCACGCTGTAGTTGGTCAGGCTCTCGAGCTTGTCGGCGAGGTCGGTGATCGACGCGCCGCGGCGCAGCCGGATGACCTGGCCGTTGCCGCGGGGGACGGCGACGCCGCCGAGCTGCGGGGCCTCCCGCATCTCGAATTCGGCGCGCTTCGTGCGCTTCGACTTGCGGGCCTTGCTCTTGCCGCCGCCCTTGCCGAAGGCACCGGCGGTGCCGCCGCGGCCGCGACCGCCGCCGCCGGGGCGCCCGGGGTAGCCGCCGCCGGGACGCCCGCCGCCGGGACCGCCGCCGAAGCCGCCGGGACGCGGGGCGCCCGGGCGCGGCGCGCCGGGGCGCGGAGCCGCGGGGCGCGGGATGCCGCCGCCGGGGCGGGGCATGCCCTGGGTGCTCGAGAAGGGGTTGTTGCCCGGGCGCGGGGCGCCGGGACGCGCCATGCCCTGGCTCGAGGCGTAGGGGTTGTTGCCGGGCCGGGGGCCGCCGCCGGGGCGGGGCGTGTCGGGGCGCGCGGGCGCGGGGCGGCCCTCGGCCGCGGGGCGCTCGTCGGCGGCCGGACGCGGGGCCTCGGCCGCGGGGGCCGGCTCGGCGGGGGCCGGCTTCGGGGTCTCGGCCGCCGGGGCGGGCTTCGGCGCGGGCTTGGCGGCCGGCTTGGCCGCGGCGCCGTTGCTCTCCGCCTTGGCGGGCTTGGCGACGCCCTCGGCCTCGAGCGCCTGCTTGAGGCGGCGCGCGACCGGCGGGGCGATGCTCGACGAGGCGCTCTTCACGAACTCGCCCATGTCCTTGAGCTTGTCGAGAGCGACCTTGGAGTCGACGCCGATCTCGGCGGCGACCTCGTGTACGCGTGGGTTGGCCACAATTCTCCTGTCTGGGATCCGCTCCCAGGCAGGAGCGGACGTCAAAGGGTGAGGGAACTCATTTCGAGCCGCTCATCAGTTGTCCATGTGCCGATCAGCCTTCGTGGAGGTCGGTTCCCAGGCCCGAGGTGTCGAGCCGGGTGGTGACCCGCAGAGCCCGCCCGAAGGCGTTCCTGCGGATCGCGGTGTCGAGACACGCGGCCGCGGGATGCAGCCACGCTCCCCTGCCCGGCTGACGCGCCGCGTGATCCACGACGACCCGGCCGTCGCGCGCGACAACCCTCACGAGGGAGGACCGAGGAGCACGCTGCCGACAACCCAGGCAGGTTCTGACGCTCTCCATGGTACCCCTCCCGCTACCCTGCCGCGCTTCGCTGGAGCGAACCGCGGTTCGACCCCCGTGCAACGGGGTCGAACCGCGGACTGATCCAGCGAAGTGACCCCCGGTCAGTCCTCCATGACGGAGTCGGGCTGGATGTCGATCCGAGCTCCGGTGAGCTTCGCCGCGAGGCGGGCGTTCTGGCCCTCCTTGCCGATCGCGAGCGAGAGCTGGTAGTCGGGCACGAGGGCGCGCACGGCCTTGAGGTCCTTGTCGACGACGAAGGCGCTCGTCACCTTCGCGGGGCTGAGCGCGTTGGCGACGAAGGTCGGCAGATCCTCGGCCCAGTCGACGATGTCGATCTTCTCCTCGCCGAGCTCGCTCGTGACCGCGCGCACGCGCGCGCCGAGCTCGCCGATGCAGGCGCCCTTCGCGTTGATGCCGGGCTGGGTGGCGCGCACCGCGATCTTGGTGCGGTGGCCGGCCTCGCGCGCGAGGCTCGCGATCTCGACCGCACCGGAGGCGATCTCGGGCACCTCGAGCGCGAACAGGCGGCGCACGAGACCGGGATGCGTGCGGCTGACCGTGATCGAGGGGCCCTTCAGCCCCTTGCTCACGCTCGTCAGGTAGACCCGCAGCCGCCGGCCGTGCGCGTAGTCCTCGCCGGGCACCTGCTCCTCGGGCGGCAGGATCGCCTCGACCGTGCCGAGGTCGACGTGGATCATCCGCGGGTTGGGCCCCTGCTGGATGACGCCCGCGACGATGTCGCCCTCGCGCCCCTTGAACTCGCCGAGCACCTTGTCGTCGCCGATGTCGCGCATCCGCTGGGCGATGACCTGCTTGGCGGCGAAGGCGGAGATGCGCCCGAAGCCCTCAGGCTCGTCGACGACCTCGCCGATGACCTCGCCCTCGTCGTCGCGCTCGGGCACGTAGACGGTGACGTGACCGGTCTTGCGGTCGAGCTCGACGCGAGCGCCCGACTCGGGCGCCTGCTCGGTGTGACGCAGGTAGGCGGTGAGGATCGCCTGCTCGATGATGCCGGCGAGCTCCTCGAACGGGATGTCGCGCTCACGCTCCATGAGCCGGAGCATCCCCATGTCGATGTCCACGTCGCGCCTCCCTATTCAGCTGTCGCGGCGACCCGTGGCCGCATCAGGGGATTCTAGCCGAGCGGGCGGGGCGCGCCGGGGCCGGCGCCGTCGTCGGGCGTCCCGTAGGCCTCCGACCCGGCGGCGGCCGTCGCCGCACCCTCGGCGCCGGGCACGAGCCACGGGGCCGGCTCCCAGCCGCGCGGGCCCCAGGCCCAGGGGACGGGGGCGGGCGGCGCGACGTAGGGCCGGGTGCGCACGAGACGGGTGCGGCGCACGATGAGCTCGGCCCCGCCGAGGAACACCCCGGTGGTCAGCACCGAGAGCCCGAGGGAGATCAGGTGCTCGCCCACGCCGGCGCCCGTCGACGACTGCAGCGAGGTGGTTCCGCTGATGCCGCTGGCGAGGATGAGGAACGAGACGATGTTGTTGACCGAGTGCCAGGCGATCCCGGCCTCGAGCCCGCCCGTGCGCCAGACCAGATAGCAGGCCGCGAGCCCGAACAGGCCGACATCGGCGAGGCCCCACCAGTCGTAGCTGTGCCCCGCGATGAACAGTCCGGTGGGCACGACGACCGCGAGCGGCATCCAGCGCAGCCAGGAGCCGAAGATCTGGAAGAGCAGGCCGCGGAAGACGTACTCCTCGGCGGCCGCCTGGAACGGCGTCAGGAGCACGACGAGCACCACGAGCACGGCGAGGGTGCCGCCGGGCGTCGTGACCTCGATCGGCTCGCCCGCGATCCACGCCGGCACGAGCACGCTCAGCATGATGAGGCCGCCCACGAGCAGCGACAGGGCCAGGAACGGCGCGAGCACCCGCGCACGGAGGCGTCCAACGACCGAGTGCACGAACCCGACCGGCCGCAGGCCGACGGTGAGCATCGCGAGCGGCACGCAGGGCAGCCAGATCGCGACGCTCAGCACGAGGAACACGAACTGGAACGGGTCGGCGATGTCGGGCTCCGTGAGCCCGGTGACCCAGGCCTGGAAGGCGACGAGCCCCTCGTCGACGTCGAAGGGTACGGCGCCGATCGCGACGCCGACGACCAGCAGCACGACCGTCAGCAGCAGGCTCGCGACGAGCACGTAGAGCGCCGCGACGCCGAGCGCGAGCAGCGGCTTCCACCAGCGGTAGCCGGGCTGGGCGCGCAGCAGCCGGTGGTAGGGCACCCCCTGCCCCTCGGCGAACGGGGCCGGCTTCGGGGCGGGCGGGTACCAGACGGTCGGAGCGCCCGGCGGCACGGCGGGCGCCGGGGCGGCGGGTGCACCGGGGGGCGGGGCGGGCGCATCGGTCACGGGTCGATCCAATCAGACCGGCCGGCGAGCGAGCTGACCGAGCGCGACCGGGCGACGGCCCGCGAAGAGGGGCGGGATCCGGGGACCCGACGAAACCTAGACTCCGGGATGTCGAGGGGATGAGATGACCGACACCGCGACCGCCGCAGCCGGCTGGTACCCCGACCCGGTCACGCCCGGCGCCGTGCGCTGGTGGTCGGGCGCGGCGTGGACCCACGAGACCCGAGCGGTCGCCGCACCCGCCGTCGCCCCGGTCGACTGGAGCAGTCTGCCGACGTTGGCGGCCGAGGAGTCGACGACTCCGGCCGCAACCTGGTCACGCGACCCGAACCTCTCGTCGGCGACCCCCTGGGCCGCCTCGCGCCCGAGGCTCGCCGACTCCGCGCAGACCGCGGGCGGCTGGATGCTCGCGCTGTCCCCGATCGCGGCCAATCTGCTCGGCAGCGCTCTCGTCACCGTGTTGGCGCTCGGCGGGATCCATCTGCCCAACGCCGTGATCGCGGTCCCTGCGCTCGTCTACGTCTGGATCGCGGGCGCACTCGACGGCAGCGCGCTGGCGCGGCGGGGCTACCGGCCGCCGAGCGTGCTGTGGATGCTCCTGCTGCCGCCGCTGGTCTACCTGATCGTGCGCGGACGCCGGGTCCGGGCCGCACGCGGGACCGCGTGGCCGATCGAGCTCGTGTACTTCCTGCAGGTGGCGATCGCGATCATCCTCGTGGTGCTCGCGATCGCGACCGTCGGCTCCTGGGCGGGCGCCCCGTACTGAGCCCCGCCACGGGCCGGGCCCACCCCGACCCGCGCGGCGGCGAGCTCAGGAGCCGACGAGCCGCTCGCCGAGGTAGCCGACGAGCCGGTCGAGGCCGACGCGCTCCTGCTGCATCGTGTCGCGTTCGCGCACCGTGACCGCCCGGTCGTCGAGCGAGTCGAAGTCGACGGTGACGCAGAACGGGGTGCCGATCTCGTCCTGCCGGCGGTAGCGGCGGCCGATCGCGCCGGCGTCGTCGAACTCGACGTTCCAGGTGCGGCGCAGCTCGTCGGCGAGCTCGCGGGCCACCGGCGAGAGCTGCTCGTTGCGCGACAGCGGCAGCACGGCCGCCTTGACCGGCGCGAGACGCCGATCGAGCCGCAGCACGGTGCGGCTGTCGACGCCGCCCTTCGCGTTGGGCGCCTCGTCTTCGGCGTAGGCCTCGACCAGGAAGGCCATGAGCGCCCGCGTAAGGCCGAAGGAGGGCTCGATGACGTAGGGCGTGTAGCGCGTGCCCGAGGCCTGGTCGAAGTAGCGCAGATCCTGACCGGAGGCCTCGATGTGGTTGCTCAGATCGAAGTCGGTGCGGTTGGCGATGCCCATGAGCTCGCCCCATCCGTCGCCGCCGGCGAATCCGAAGCGGTACTCGATGTCGGCGGTCGCGGCCGAGTAGTGCGCGCGCTCGCCGTCGGGCACGTCGAGGCGGCGCACGTTGGCCGGGCTGAGGCCCAGGTCTTCGAACCACGCGACGCAGTCGGCGATCCAGGACTCGTACCACTGCCCCGCCTCCTCGGGCGGGGTGAAGTACTCGATCTCCATCTGCTCGAACTCGCGGGTGCGGAAGATGAAGTTGCCCGGCGTGATCTCATTGCGGAAGGCCTTGCCGACCTGGCCGATGCCGAACGGCGGCTTCATGCGGCTGGTCTGCACGACGTTCGCGAAGTCGACGAAGATGCCCTGCGCCGTCTCGGGGCGCAGATAGTGCAGGCCGTCCTCGCTCTCAACCGGGCCGAGGTAGGTCTTCATGAGACCCGAGAACAGCTGCGGCTCGGTCCACTGACCGCGCGTGCCGCAGTTCGGGCAGGCGATCTCGGCGAGGCCGCCCTCGGGGGCGCGGCCCTTCTTCGCCTCGAACTCCTCCTGCAGGTGGTCGGCGCGGAAGCGCTTGTGGCAGCTCAGGCACTCGGTGAGCGGGTCGGTGAAGGTCGCGACGTGGCCCGAGGCCTCCCACACCCGCTTGGGCAGGATGATCGCCGAGTCGAGTCCCACCATGTCGGCGCGGCCGCGCACGAAGCGCTGCCACCACTGCCGCTTGATGTTCTCCTTGAGCTCGACCCCGAGCGGGCCGTAGTCCCACGCGGAGCGCGACCCGCCGTAGATCTCGCCCGCCTGATAGACGAATCCCCGCCGCTTGGCGAGGGCGATGACGGCGTCGAGCGAGGACGGGGCTGCGGCCACGGGGGGATCTCCTGGGGCTTCCGCCGCACCGGCTGTGCGGTCGGGACGTGAAAGGCCCAGCCTACCGGCGGCGCCGTGCGCTCCGGGCCGGGCGGCGGCGCGCTCAGCCCCGCAGGGCCGCGAGCGCGAGCTCGACGTCGCGCTCGTCGTTCCAGAGGTGGAAGCTCAGCCGCAGGTTGCCGGCGCGGCCCGCGGCGCGGATGCCGGCGGCCCGCAGCTTCGCGAGCCCCTCGCCCGACTCGTCGCGCCAGGCGACGATCGCGCGGCGCTGCTCGGGGAGGCCGAGCGCGGTCGTGAGGGCGGCGCCCAGCTCGGCGGCGTGATCCCAGGTCTCCTGCGGATCCAGCCCCGCGATCATGCCGATGCTCGCCTCCGCTCCGACCCAGGCCTGCCAGGCGGGCGAGGCGTCGTAGCGCCGGGCATCGGTCGCGAGCTCGATGCCGGGGCCGTAGGCGGAGGCCCAGATGTCGCGCCCCGCGTACCAGCCCGACTGCAGCGCCGGGATGCGCGGGTGCAGCTCGGGTGCGATCGTCAGGAACGAAACCCCGCGCGGCGAGCACAGCCACTTGTAGGCGTGACAGACGGTCGCGTCGAACTCGTCGGCGTTCACCGGGAGCACCCCCGCGGCCTGCGTGAGGTCGACGAGGGTAAGGGTGCCGTGCCGCCTCGCCGCGGCCCGGATCGCATCGGCGTCGGCGATCGCGCCGTCGGCCGACTGCACGAGCGAGAACGCCACGAGCCAGGTCTCCGGCCCGATGGCCTCGGCGAGGTCACCGAGCGGCACGGTGCGCACCCGCAGGTCGCCGCGCTGCTCGAAGGGCGTGGGGATCGAGCTGAAGTCGCCGTGCGGTACGACGATCTCGGCGCCCGCCGGCGCCGCGGCCGCGAACAACCCGACGAGCTGGGAGACGAGCGCGCCGATCGCGACGCGCGACGGGTCCGTGCCGACGAGCCGGGCGTACGACGCGCGGGTGCGGCTCACCACCCCGTCGTAGCCTCCCGGCTCGACCTCGCCGCGGCTCCAGGTCTCGAGGTCGGCGCGCACCGCCTCGAGCATCGCCCGCGGCGGCAGGCCGGTCGAGGCGGCGTTCAGGTAGCCGCGCACCGCGGGGAACTGCTCGGCCGCCGCACGGAAGGCCTCGGATCGCTGCATCGGCTCAGCATGCCGCCCCCGCGGGCGAGGGCACCAGGGCCACTCTCCCGGCGGGGGCCTGGGGTCGTGTCAGTCGACCTCCTCCAGCCGGCCGGTCGCGACGTCGAAAACGAAGCCGCGCACGAGGTCGGTGTGCGGGATGAACGGCGAGCTGCGCACGCGCCGCAGCGACTGGCGCACGTCCTCCGCCGCATCCGGGAAAGCCTCGGCGGCCCATTCAGGGCGGATGCCGACCTCCTCCTCGATCGACGCCTTGAAGGCGTCGTCGGTGAAGGTCACCATGCCGCAGTCGGTGTGGTGGATGAGCACGATCTCGCGCGTGCCCAGCAGCCGCTGGCTGATGGCGAGCGAGCGGATCTCGTCGGCGGTGATCACCCCGCCCGCGTTGCGGATCACGTGGGCCTCGCCATCTCCGAGGCCGAGGATGCGGTACACGTCGAGCCGCGCGTCCATGCACGCGACGACCGCGAGGTGCCGGCTCGGCGGCAGCGGGAGGGGGCCGGAGAAGGTCTCGGCGTAGCGGGCGTTGTTCTCGAGGAGTTCGTCGGTGACGGTCATGGCGCCACGGTAGGGGCGAGGGGAACGGGCGAGCCCGAGTGTGACGGTCCGGGTCGAAGTGTGACGCCGTGCGTCGCGCGCAGTCGACGCGCGTCCGGTCAGCCCCGCAGGCTGCCGACCGCGCCGACCGCGTCGCGGGTGCGGGCGACGATCGCCTCCGCGTCGGCGCGGGTCGCCTCGTGGCCGAGCGTGAACCGCACCGCGGCCTGGGCGATCTCGGGCGCGATCCCGAGGGCGATGAGCACGTGCGAGGGCTCGTCGCTGCCGGCGGCGCACGCCGAGCCGCTCGAGCAGGTCACCCCGCGCCGCTCGAGCTCGAGCAGCACCGCCTCGCCGCTCGTGCCGGGGAAGCAGAACGATGCGTGGTTCGGCAGGCGGTGCTCGGGCGATCCGGTGAGGATCGCGCTCGGCACGGCGTCGAGCACTCCCTCGATGAGGGCGTCGCGAGCTTCGGCCACCGCAGACACCCCCGGCCTCTCGGCCGCCGCGAGCTCGAGGGCGACCGCGAGCGCGACGGCGCCCGCGACGTTCTCCGTGCCCGAGCGGCGCCCGCGCTCCTGCCCACCGCCGTGCACGAGCGGTTCGAGCGGGATGCCGCCGCGGAGCGCGAGCGCCCCGACGCCCTTGGGGGCGCCGAGCTTGTGACCTGAGACGCTGAGCGCATCCACCCCGAGCCCGGCCGGCCCGCCGATCCCCACGTCGAGCCAGCCCGCGGACTGCACGGCGTCGGTGTGGAACGGCACCCCGCCCTCCCGTGCGACGGCGGCGAGCTCGGCGATCGGCTGCACGGTGCCGATCTCGTTGTTGGCGTGGGCGATCGTGACGAGCGTCGTGTCGGGCCGCAGCGCCTCCAGGAGATGTTCGACGTGCACGAGTCCGCTGGGTGCGAGCGGCAGCAGCTCGACCTCGAACCCGTGGATGCGCTCCAGGTACCCGAGGCTCTCCAGCACCGCCTCGTGCTCGGTCGCGATCGACACGAGGTGCTTGCCGCGGGGCGCGGCGAGCGCGATCCCCTTGATCGCGAGGTTGTCGGACTCGGTGCCCCCCGAGGTCAGGATCACCTCGCTCGGCCGGCACCCGAGCCGCTGCGCGATCGCCTCCCGCGCCTGCGCGAGCGCCTCGGCTGCCCGCTCACCGACCTCGTGATGGCTCGAGGGGTTGCCGAAGACGCTGTCGGATCCGCCGGCGAGGTACGGCCACATCGCCTCGAGCACCTCGCGGCGCACGGGGGTCGTGGCGGCGGAGTCGGCGAAGACCATGGTGTTCAGCCCCCGGAGACCGTCACGTCGAGGCCGAGGTCGAGCGCCCGCACGCTGTGCGTGAGCGCCCCCGAGGAGATGACGTCGACCCCGGTGCGGGCGATCTCGCCGACCGTCGCGAGGGTGACCCCGCCGCTCGCCTCGACGATCGCCCGGCCGTCGACGAGGGCGACGCCGGCCCTCAGCTCGTCGAGGGTGAAGTTGTCGAGCAGGATCGTGTCGACGCCCGCCGCGACCACCTCCTCGACCTGGTCGAGCCGATCGACCTCGACCTCGAGGTGCACGGTGTGCCCGAGCCGGGCGCGCGCCTCGCGGATCGCGTCGCCGATCGCGACGCCCCGCGCGGCGAGCACGGCGAGGTGGTTGTCCTTGGCCATCACGGCGTCGGAGAGCGAGAAGCGGTGGTTGCTCCCGCCGCCGTCGCGCACCGCCTGCCGCTCGAGCACGCGCAGACCGGGGGTCGTCTTGCGGGTGTCCGCGATCCGCACCCCGGTCCCGGCGACCGCGTCGACGTAGGCCGCCGTGAGGGTCGCGATGCCGCTCATCCGCTGCGCGAGATTGAGGGCGATGCGCTCGGCCCGCAGCACCGAGCGCGCGTTCCCGGCGATCCGCGCGAGGTCGGCGCCCGCGGCGAAGCGCTCGCCGTCGACCGCGAGCGGCTCGAACCGGATCCCGGCATCGACGAGCTCGAACACCCGCGCCGCGACCCGCAGCCCGCTCAGCACGCCCGGTTCGCGCGCGTCGAGCACCGCGGTCGCGACCGCGTCCACCGGCACGAAGACCTCGCTCGTGAGGTCGCCCCAGGGGGCGTCCTCGGCGAGGGCGCGCTCGATGATCGCGTCGGTGCCGACCGGCACGCCCGCGACCTGCTCCGACCGGGAGCCGATCGGAGCGCCCGCCCCGCCGACGCCGGCGCTCACGCGAGCACCTCCGCGGGCGTGATGCGCTCCGCGGGCACGGCCCACGCGACCCGGTGCGCGAACTCCTCGCGGGTCTCGGGGAAGTCGGTGCGGTCGTGCGCGCCGCGCGACTCCTCGCGCCGGATCGCCGCGGTCACCATGAGCCGACCCAGGTCGAGGAGGTTGCGGTCCTCCTGGGCCTCGGGGTCGGTGCCGACCGGGTCGGGCCCGTCGGCCGCCCAGGCGGCGAGGATGCCGGCCGCCTCCCGCAGGCCCGGCAGGTCGCGCTCGAGCCCCACCCGATCCCACATCAGGCCGCGCAGCGCCGCCCGCGTGAACGCGGTCGCGCCCACCTCGGCATCGAGCGGCGGGAAATCGTCGTTCTCGGTAACCCTTGGCGACATCTTCTCGCCGCTCGGGGTGTTCTGAGCACGGGCGTCCGCCGGGTCGAGCGCGTCGACCTCGAGCGCGCGGAACGGCCCGTCGAGCGCGTCGGCCGCGCGCCAGGCGAAGACGAGCGACTCGAGCAGCGAGTTGGAGGCGAGCCGGTTCGCGCCGTGCACGCCGGTGTTGCTCGCCTCCCCCACGACGTAGAGACCGGGGATCGTGGTGCGGCCGGCGTCGTCGGTGCGCACCCCGCCCATCCAGTAGTGCGCCGCCGGGGTCACCGGGATCGGCTCGCGCCCCCAGTCGAAGCCGTTCTCGCGCACCACCTTGTCGATGCCGGGGAAGCGCTCGGCGAGGAACTCGGCTCCGAGCGCGGTGGCGTCGAGCACGACCGGCCGGCCGCCCTGCTTCGCCATCTGCCGCTGGATGCCGCGCGCGACCACGTCGCGCGGCGCGAGCTCGCCGTCGGGGTGCACGTCGAACATGAAGCGCCGCCCCTGCTCGTCGAGGAGCACCGCGCCCTCGCCGCGCACCGCCTCCGACACGAGCGGGTTGCCCTTGACGGCGAGCGAGGTGGGGTGGAACTGGTAGAACTCGACGTCGCCGACCGCGGCGCCCGCGCGGAAGGCCGCCGCGACGCCGTCCCCGGTGGTGACCTCGGGGTTCGTGGTGTGCTGGAAGAGCTGCCCCGCCCCGCCGCTGGCCAGCACGACGGCGTCGGCGGCGATCGCGCGCACCGCGCCGTCGGGGCCGATCACCTCGATGCCGGTGGTGCGGCGGATGCCGTCGGGCCCCGGCTCGACGAGCACCTCGCGCAGGAAGGTGTGCTCGTGCACCTCGACGGCGAGCGTCTTCACCGCGCGCAGAAGCGCCACCTCGATCGCGAGACCCGTCGCGTCGCCGCCCGCGTGCAGCACGCGGCGGTGCGAGTGGGCGGCCTCGTGGCCGCGGGCGTACTCGCCGTTCGCGATCCGGTCGAACTCCACCCCGAGCTCGATCAGGTCGCGCACGCGCTGCGGCCCCTCGCCGCAGAGCACCTCGACGGCGTGCAGGTCGCACAGGCCCGCCCCGGCGACGAGCGTGTCGTCGATGTGGCTCTGCACGCTGTCGTCGGGGAACATCGCGACCGCGATGCCGCCCTGGGCGTACTTCGTGTTGCTCTCGGCGAGCTCGTCCTTCGTGACGAGCACGATGTCGTGGCCGCGGTGATCGGGGCCCAGCCCGCCCGTCGCCGCACGGTAGGCGGTGACGAGGCCGGCGATCCCGGTGCCGACGATGACGACGCGCATGCTGCCGCCCCTCGCGCTCAGGAGGCCGCGGCGTCGTGAGCCGACGCCTTCGGCTTGGCCGAGAGCATCCGCTCGAGCGCGACGCGCGCGTCGGCGGCGATGTCGTCCGGCACCTCGATCTGGTTGACGACCCGGCCGGCGACGAGCTCCTCGAGCACCCAGGCGAGGTAGCCGGGATGGATGCGGTACATCGTCGAGCACGGGCAGACGACGGGGTCGAGGCAGAAGATCTCGTGCTGCGGGTACTCCTCGGCGAGCCGGTTGACGAGGTTGATCTCGGTGCCGACCGCGAAGGTCGTCGGCTGCGTCGCGGCGGCGATGGCCTTGCGGATGTAGTCGGTGGATCCCGCCTCGTCGGCGAGGTCGACGACCTCCATCGGGCACTCCGGGTGCACGATCACGCGCACGCCGGGGTGCTCGGCGCGGGCCTTCTCGACCTGGGCCGGGGTGAACCGCTTGTGGACACTGCAGAACCCGTGCCACAGCACGACCCGCGCGTCGAGCAGGTTGTCGCCGCTGTTGCCGCCGAGCGGCTTGCGGGGGTTCCACATCGGCATCCGCTCGAGCGGGATCCCCATGCGCTTCGCGGTGTTGCGCCCGAGGTGCTGGTCGGGGAAGAACAGCACCCGCTGGCCGCGCTCGAAGGCCCACTCGAGCACGGTCTCGGCGTTCGAGCTCGTGCAGACGATGCCGCCGTGCCGGCCGCAGAAGCCCTTCAGGTCGGCGGCGGAGTTCATGTAGGTCACCGGGATGATCGGCACGCGCCCGTTGGCGTCGGGCTCGGTTCCGTAGAGGGCCTCGAGCTGCGCCCAGGCCTCCTCGACCGAGTCGATGTCGGCCATGTCGGCCATCGAGCAGCCGGCGGCGAGGTTCGGCAGGATCACCGCCTGCTCAGGGCTCGCGAGGATGTCGGCGGTCTCGGCCATGAAGTGCACGCCGCAGAAGACGATCGCCTCGGCGTTGGGCACGGTCTGCGCGGCGTTGGCGAGCTGGAACGAGTCGCCGAGGAAGTCGGCATGCTGCACGACCTCGTCGCGCTGGTAGAAGTGCCCGAGCACGACGACGCGGTCGCCGAGGGTCTCCTTCGCGGCGCGGATGCGCGCGTGCAGCTCGTCGGCGGGAGCCGTGCGGTACTCCTCGGGCAGACCGCCCTGCCGCGGCGATCCGACGGGGATCACGTCGCCCATCGACGAGCCGGGCCCGTACTGCACGACGCCGTCGAACTCCCACGGTCCCTTCGCGAGGGCGGGCGAGCACGCCTCGGCGTTCTCACCCGACGGCGCGCGGCCGGTGGTGCGGATCGACTGGATGATGCTGTCGACGGAGGGCATGGCGTTCTCTTCCTGGAGTCCCGGTGGCGGGGTGGTCGCGGTCAGGCGGTCGTCGCGAGCGGCGAGGCGCCCGGATCCGCGAGGTCGGGGTCGTAGCGGTACAGCCGCGGCGGGCGATGGCGGCCGCCGGTGACCACCTCGTCGGTGCGCACGATGCCGCGCGTCGCCTCCGCCTGGCGGCGGAAGTTGGCCGGGTCGAGCGGACGCTGCAGCACGGCCTCGTACACCTCGCGCAGCTGCGCGAGGGTGAAGGTCTCGCCGAGGAAGGCGTGCGCGATGCGCGCGTACTCGACCTTGGTGCGCAGCCGCCACAGGGCGTAGTCGACGATCGCGTTGTGGTCGAAGGCGAGGTCGGGCAGCTCGTCGGCCGCGAACCACCGCACGTTCTCGCCCTCGAGGGCGCGCGCCGCCTCGTCGGCGCGCACGAGCGCCCAGTAGACGACGCTCACCACGCGACCGCTCGGGCTGCGGTCCACCTCGCCGAAGCAGTAGAGCTGCTCGAGATAGCTGGGTTCGAGGCGCGTGGTCTCGCGCAGCTTGCGGGCCGCGGTGTCGTCGAGGGTCTCCGCCGGATCCGCCCAGCCGCCCGGCAGCGCCCACCGGCCGTCGAAGGGGTCGCTCACCCGGCGCACGAGCGGCAGCCACACGGTGGGCAGCCCGGACTCGGGGTGCCGCCGCAGCGCGAAGATCACCGTCGACACGGCGAGGTCGATGGCCGGGGGGCGCAGGGTGGTGGCGTTCATGGCGACTCGGTGCTGGTGACTCAGTAAAGGTTGCGTGAACCTGAACAGAGTCTAGCACTTCGGGTCACGCTGACCCCAACTCCGCGCGAGGTGCGGCGACAGAGGGCCCGACACCGCGACCGGCGACCTCAGCGTGGGAGGCGCGTGAAGAGCCGGTGCACGACTCCCGAGGGCGAGGCGACGCTCTCGATCGCGAAGCGCTCCTCGAGGCCCTCGAGCCCGTCCCAGAGGCGCACCCCGCGGCCGAGCACGATCGGCACCTCCACCAGGTGCATCTCGTCGACGAGGTCGGCGGCGAGGAACTCGCGGATCATGCCCGGCCCGCCGCCCAGGCGCACGTCGAGTCCGCCGGCGAGTTCCGTCGCGAGCGCGAGCGCCTCCGCGGGCGGCAGGTCGCGGAAGTGGAAGGTCGTCTCCCCGACCGCGAGGTCGGGGCGCGGGTGGTGGGTCAGCACGACGACGGGAGTGTGGAAGGGCGGCTCCTCGCCCCACCAGCCGCGCCAGCTCTCGTCCTCCCACGGGCCGGTCTGCGGGCCGAACTTGCCCCGGCCCATGATCTCGGCGCCGATGCCGACCCAGGAGCGCGACGCCATCCAGTCGTCGACGCCGCGGGTGCCGCTCCCGACCGCCTCGCTCTCATGGCCGGTCGCCGCCACGAACGTGCGGGTCGGGAAGAACCACTCCATGAGCCGCCCGCCGGCATGGCCGAAGGGGGCCTCGACCGAGAGCCCCTCCCCGGTCGCGAAGCCGTCGAGGGAGATCGCGATGCTGTGCGCGCGCAGCCGGGTCATGCTCGGAGCCTACGGCCGCCCGGCGTCACTCGGCGGTCGTCGCGGCTGGCCGCCCGCCGCGAGCGCGTCGACCACCCTCGGATGCGTCCGATCAGGCCTCGTCGTCGCGAAGCTCCCACGGAACCTCGTCGGTCGGAGCCGGGTCGTAGCGTTCCATCGACGGGTCGGGTTCCCACTGGTGTCCGACCAGCAGGCCGCGCGGCGGGACCATCGCCGCCCGGCGCAGCACGGAGGCTTCGGTGCGCCCGCCGGTCCCTTCGCCGCGGTCCCGCCCCCAGACCACCTCCCTGATCCGCCGCAGGAAGTTCCCCCGCGGCGGCTCGGCGCCGCCGTCCCCGCTCACGACGCGCCGGGCGCGTCGACCGCGCCCCCGAAGCGGCGGTCGCGGCGCGCGTACTGCTCGATCGCGCCCCACAGGTCGCGGCGCGAGAAGTCGGGCCAGAGCCGGTCGAGGAACACGAACTCGGCGTAGGTCGACTGCCACGGCAGGAAGTTCGAGGTGCGCTGCTCGCCCGAACTGCGCAGGAAGAGGTCGACATCGGGCAGCTCGGGCACGTACATCCGCGACTGGAGCGACTTCTCGGTGATGCCCGAGGGCTTCAGGCGCCCGGCCGCGACGTCGTCGGCGAGGCTGCGCACGGCATCCACGATCTCATTGCGCCCGCCGTAGTTGACGCACATCGTCAGGGTGAGGGTCGAGTTGGCGGCGGTGCGCTGCTCGGCGACCTCCAGCTCGTGGATCACCGACCGCCACAGCCGCGGGCGCCGCCCCGCCCAGCGCACCCGCACGCCCCAGCGGTCCATCTGGTCGCGGCGGCGGCGCAGCACGTCGCGGTTGAAGCCCATGAGGAACCGCACCTCGTCGGGGCTGCGGCGCCAGTTCTCGGTCGAGAAGGCGTAGACGCTCAGGTGCTTGACTCCGATCTGGATCGCGCCCGCGACCACGTCGAGCAGCACGCCCTCCCCCGCGCGGTGCCCCTCGATGCGGCTGAGACCGCGCTGGTTCGCCCAGCGACCGTTGCCGTCCATGACGATCGCGACATGGGCCGGCACGAGCTCGCGGGGCACGGCGGGCGGCTGCTCGCCCGTCCAGTCGAGCGGCAGCTCGAGCGCGGCGTCGGGGCCGCTGTAGCCGGCGGGGAAGGGACCGGTGCCCGCGTCGTCGGTCATACCGGGCTCCCCTCGGCGAGCGCCTCCTCGGCCGCGCGCACGAGGCTCGGCGGTGGCACGGGGCCGCTGCGGTCGACGTGCGGGAGCGAGCGGAGCGCCCGCTCCAGGTGGAACTGGGTGTACGCGGCGACGACGCCGGAGGCGCGGTCGCGGGTGCCCGCGTCGCTCGCCTCGGCGGCGACCCAGTCGCCGGACAGCAGGGCGCCGAGCAGGTCGAGCGCCGCGGCATCCAGGCGCACCGCGCCCGGCGGGGCCACCGCGTCGGCGACCACGCCGCCGAGCTGCGGCACGAACGCGGAGTGCGGGCCGGGCGCGCCGGTGACGGCGCAGTCGCCGAAGCTCGGCGACCATCCGGCGATCGACAGCGCGCGCAGCAGGTAGGAGTCGAGGGTGAGGCCCGAGGGGTGCTCGGCGCGCGCGAGCGAGCGCAGGGCGCCGAGCAGCAGCAGGTAGTGCTGGGTGCCGGCCTCGTGCTCGGTCAGCCGGTCGGCGGCCTCCACCATCGCGGTCGCCGCGGTGTAGCGCGGGTAGTCGCCGGCGATCTCGGCGCCGTAGGCCCCGATCGACTCCGCCTGCTGCACGATGTCGAGGCTGCGGCCGATGTAGAACTGCGCGTCGACCGCCATGAACGGCTCGAGCCGGCTGCCGAAGCGGGAGCCGGTGCGGCGCACGCCCTTCGCCACCGCGCGGATCTTGCCGTGCTGCCGACTCAGCAGGATGACGATGCGGTCGGCCTCACCCAGCTTGTGGGTGCGGAGCACGACGGCGTCGTCTCGGTAGGTCGGCACCGCCCCAGTCTCCCCTGTGGCGCGCGCGGCCGCCGCTCAGAACAGCGTGTCGCCCGCCGCGGGCGCGGCCGGCTGCGGGCTCGCGACGTGCGGCGATCCGGGCCAGCCCGGACCGTGCGGGGGCACGCCGCCGCGCTGGAACGCCATCGCCACGGCGCGCGCCCGGGCATCCGCCGCCTCGTTGAGGTCGTGACCGGCGTGGCCCTTCACCCACTCGAAGCGGAAGCGGCGGCCGACGATCGCCGCGTCGAGCTGCTGCAGCAGGTCGACGTTGAGCACCGGCTTGCCGTCGGCCTTGCGCCAGCCGCGGCGCTTCCAGCCCGGCATCCACTGGCTGACGCAGTTGATGACGTACTGGCTGTCGCACAGGATGTGCAGCTCGTCGTCGAGGTGCGCGGTCGAGAGCAGCAGTTCGAGGACCGCGGTCAGTTCGCCGCGGTTGTTGGTCGAGTTCGGCCAGCCGCCCGCCGCCCAGCGCTCGTCGTCGACGTACCAGGCCCACCCGGCCGGGCCGGGATTCCCCAGCGCGGATCCGTCGGCCGCCGCGGTGATCGTCACCGGGCCATCGTAGGCGGGTGCGGTCAGCCCGCCGGGCCGCTCCCCGACGGGCCGACCGATCTCAGGCTCCGACGAGCTCCGCCTCGCGCTCGCCCGCCTCGAGACGCACGGCCCGGTTCACCGCCGAGACGACGGCCTTGAGGGACGCGGTCGAGATGTCGCCGTCGATGCCGACGCCCCACAGGCGCTTCTCGCCGACCTGGAGCTCGACGTACGCCGCGGCGAGCGCGTCGCCGCCCTCCGAGAGGGTGTGCTCGACGTAGTCGTAGAGGCGGATCTCGTGGCCCTGCTCGGCCATGATGCCGAGGAACGCGGCGATGGGGCCGTTGCCGATCCCGGTCGCCGCCTGCTCCTCCTCGCCGACCCGCAACCGGATCTGCAGCTCGACCTCGCCCGACATGTCGCTCGCGGTGCGGGTGGAGAGCAGCTCGTAGCGCCCCCACTTGTCGCTCGCGGCCGCGGCGGGCAGGTACTCGTCCTGGAAGACCTCCCAGATCTGCTCGCTCGTGACCTCGCCGCCCTCGGCGTCGGTCTTCGCCTGCACGACCTGGCTGAACTCGATCTGCAGCCGACGCGGCAGGTCGAGCGCGTGGTCGGCCTTGAGCAGGTACGCGACGCCCCCCTTGCCCGACTGCGAGTTGACCCGTACGACGGCCTCGTAGCCGCGGCCGAGGTCGCGGGGATCCACCGGCAGGTACGGCACGGCCCACTCGAGCTCGTCGACCGGCGTGCCGGTCGCCTCGGAGCGGGCCGCCATCGACTCGAAGCCCTTCTTGATGGCGTCCTGGTGGGATCCGCTGAACGCCGTGTAGACCAGGTCGCCCGCCCACGGCGAGCGCTCGTGCACCTTGAGCTGGTTGCAGTACTCGGCGGTGCGGCGGATCTCGTCGAGGTCGCGGAAGTCGATCTGCGGGTCGATGCCCTGGGTGAACAGGTTGATGCCCAGCGCGACGAGGTCGACGTTGCCGGTGCGCTCGCCATTGCCGAACAGGCACCCCTCGATCCGGTCGGCTCCGGCCAGGTACCCCAACTCGGCGGCGGCGATCGCCGTCCCACGGTCGTTGTGCGGGTGCAGCGAGAGGATCACGTTCTCGCGGTGGTCGAGGTGCCGGTTCATCCACTCGATCGAGTCGGCGTAGACGTTCGGGGTGGCCATCTCGACGGTCGCCGGGAGGTTGACGATGAGCTTGCGCTCGGGCGTCGGGCTCAGCACCGTCATGACGGCGTTGCAGACCTCGGCGGCGAACTCGAGCTCGGTGCCGGTGTACGACTCGGGCGAGTACTCGTAGTAGACGGTCGTCTCGGGCACGGTCGCCTCGTACTGCTTGCACCAGCGGGCCCCGTTGAGCGCGATGTCGATGATGCCCTGCTTGTCGGTGCGGAACACGACCTCGCGCTGCAGCACGCTCGTCGAGTTGTAGAGGTGCACGATCGCCTGCTTCGCGCCGCGGATCGACTCGAAGGTGCGCGCGATCAGGTCTTCCCGCGCCTGGGTCAGCACCTGGATGACGACGTCGTCGGGGATCAGCCCCTCCTCGATGAGCTGGCGCACGAAGTCGAAGTCGGTCTGACTCGCCGAGGGGAAGCCGACCTCGATCTGCTTGTAGCCCATCCGCACGAGCAGGTCGAACATGATGCGCTTGCGCTCGGGGCTCATCGGGTCGATGAGCGCCTGATTGCCGTCGCGGAGGTCGACGGCGCACCACATCGGCGCCCGGGTGATCGTCTTCGACGGCCAGGTGCGATCGGCGAGGTCGGTGCGGAACTGCTCGTGATACGGCCGATAACGGTGGATCGGCATCGGGCTCGGGCCCTGGGTGTTCTTCATTCGCTCTGCTGCTCTCTCAACGTCCGGGTCGATGTCCGGGGGTGGTGGTCGGCCACGACGGACTCCGCGACGGGGAGGGCCTGAGAACTAGGCCCCGTCGCGGCGACTAAGGAGGAGCAGACCGTGCGGCACGTTCCCAGGGTACACCCGATGCGTTTTGCCCCGCGCCCCGACCGCTCGCTATCGTGCGCGCGGGTGGCCGCATCGGGCCGGAGAGGAGTCACCGTGCCGCGTTCGCTGCCGGTCGCGCTCGCCGTCGTGGCCGGTCTCGCCGTGCTCGCCGGATGCTCCCCCACCCCGAACGCCGACCCCACCCCCGCCACCCCGGTCTGCTACCCGGCGGGCGTCGAGCCGCGCGCCGAGCTCGGCGACCCGGTGGACTGCGCCTCCCCGCACGGGCTCGAGCTGCTCGCGCGCGTCCCCTCGACGGGCTTGCCCGCGCTCATCGACGAGGTCGGCGAGCAGGAGCTCTTCGACAACCCCGGATCACCCGCCTGGGCCCGGTACTTCGGCGAGCTGGAGGGCTGCGCCGCCGCGACCACGCGCGCCTTCGGCCTCGACGCGGTGGCGGTCGACGGCGTCGGCGGGCTCGTGATGCGGCTGCGCCCGGCGGGCGACTACGCGCCGACCTGGGCGGTGCCGACCCTCGAGCAGTACCGCGCCGGCGACACCGCGACCCGCTGCTTCCTGCAGTGGTTCGCCGACGGCGAGCCGACCGAGGTGACGATGCCGGCGGGCGCGCGCCTGGCCGACTTCGCGACCGGCGGTTTCGGCGGCGACCGACACGCCTGCTTCGTGCGCTCCCGCGCGGGCGCCGACTACCGCGACGTGCGCTGCGACGAGCCGCACAACGGGGAGTACCTGTTCCTGTTCGACGGCCGCGCCGCGCTCGGCGACGCCTGGGTCGAGGGCTACCCCGCCAACGGCCCGCGCGAGGACTACGCCGAGCTCGACGCCTTCTGCACGCGGCTGCTGCGGGCCGTGACGCCCGAGGTGCTCGGCCGGCCGGGGTGGCGGGTGTGGGGCGACCGGGTCGAGGCCGACGGCCCGGCCGGACAGTCTCCGCACTATTGCGGGATGCTCTCCGACCGGACCGTCGACACCGAGCTGCTCGCCGGCTAGTCCGCCCCGAGCGCCGCGATCGGAGCCAGCCGCAGCGCCCGACGCGCGGGCAGCGCGCTCGCGACGAGCGCGAGCGCCGCCGCCCCGAGCACCGTCACGCCGAGCAGCGCCCAGGGCGGGGTCGGCAGCACGATCCCGCCGACCACGGCGCCCAGCAGCGACTGCGCCCCGACCCAGCCGTACACCCCGCCGAGCACGAGCCCGACGACGACCGCGGTCACCGCGAGCTGCGCCGCCTCGGCGAGGATCGTCGCGGTCAGCTGCCGGCGCACGAGCCCGAGCGCGCGCAGCAGCCCGATCTCGCGAGTGCGCTGCAGCACGCTGAGGGCGAGGGTGTTGACGAGCCCGATGGCCGCGATGAGCGCGCTGAATCCGATCAGGATCGCGAACACCGTCGTCACGGCGGTGAGCATCGCGTCGATCCCCTCGTACGCCTCGGGCGACTGATCCTGGGCCGCTTTCACCATCGTCGCGAAGCCCTGGACGGCGACGACGAAGGTCGTGATGAGGGTGACGCCGATCACGACGCCGATCGTCGAGCGCGCCGAGCGCTCGGGGTAGCGCAGCGCGTTCTCGGCGGCGAGCCGCGCGGGCACCGCCGAGGGGCCGCGCAGCAGCAGAGTCGAGATCCGGCCCACGAGGCGCAGCACCGGCGGCATCACGATGTCGGCGCCCCACACCACGCCCGCGAACGAGAGCACGCCGCCCGGGAAGGCGACGAGGATGCCGACCGGCGAGACGAATCCGATCAGCAGCCCGGCCAGCAGCAGCAGGCCGCCGAGAACCCAGGCGACGATGGCGAGCACCCGCCGGCCCGCCCGGGACCGCAGCGCGGCGTGGGGACGCTCGTTCGCGCCGCCGAGCGCCTCGAGCGGGGTGACCTCCAGCACGCGGCGGGATCCCGCCCAGGTCCCGAGCGTCGTCGTCAGGGTGACGGCGACGACGGGAAGCGCGAGCGTCGGGTCGAGGTAGCCGTAACCGGTCCACGGGAACAGTCCGGCGGCGACGGCGAGCGCTTCGATGCCGATCGCGAGCCCGGTGCCGAGCACGAGCCCCGCCACCGACCCGAGGGCGCCGACGACCAGGCCCTCGAGGGCGAGCCGACCGCGCAGGCGACGCGCCGACGACCCCAGCAGACGCAGCAGCGCGATGCTGCGCACCCGGCCGGCCACCACGGTCGCGACGGTGTTGGAGGTGACGATCGCCGCGACGTAGACCGCGAGCCCGAGGAAGACGAACGCCAGGATCTGGGCGAGCATCGCGACCGTGCCGCTCGACCCGGTGGTGTCGTCGAGGCGGGCGGCGGCGGCGATCATGCCGGTGACCTGCAGCAGCATGACGCCGAAGGAGGAGGCGACGGCCGCGACGAGCCCGATCGGCCCGAGGTCGCGCCCCCGTCGCGCGGTTCCGGCGGCGCTCACGCGGCCGGCTCCATCGCGAGCATGAGCTCGGCGACCGCGGACGCCGTCATCGCGGGGCGGTCGTCGACGAGGCGACCGTCGGCGAGGAACAGGATGCGGTCGGCGTGCGCCGCCGCGACGGGGTCGTGGGTGACCATCGCGATGCTCTGCCCGTACTCGGTGCACGCCGAGCGCAGCAGACTCAGCACCTCGCGGCCGGTGCGGGAGTCGAGATTGCCGGTCGGCTCGTCGGCGAAGACGAGCTCGGGCCGGGTGGCGAGGGCGCGCGCGATCGCGACGCGCTGCTGCTGCCCGCCGGAGAGCTCGTGCGGGCGGTGCGCCATCCGCGGGCCGAGGCCGAGCACCTCGACCAGCTGCTCGATCCACGCGGTCTCGCGCGAGTCGGGGGCGCGCCCGTCGAGCTCGAAGGGCAGCAGGATGTTGCCGCGCACGTCGAGGGTGGGCACGAGGTTGAAGCTCTGGAACACGAACCCCACCCGGCGCCGGCGCAGCACGGTGAGGGCGCTGTCGCCGAGGCCGCCGATCTCGGCGTCGCCGAGCCAGACGTTGCCGCCGCTGGGCGCGTCGAGCCCGGCGAGGATGTGCATGAGCGTCGACTTGCCCGAGCCGCTCGGGCCCATGATCGCGGTGAACTCGCCGCGGCGCAGTCCGAGGGTCACGTCGCGCAGCGCGTGCACCTGCGTCGACCCCTCCCCGTAGTGCTTCGAGAGCCCGTGGGTGCGCGCCGCGAGCCCGATGTCGGTGGTGGTGATCTCCATGCCGCCGACGCTACGGAGCGGCCGATGCCGCCCGCGTCGGCCGCGAGTCGGGTACGCATCCGCCTGGAGGATGACTCCCCGACCGCCGCCCAGAGCCCGCCCCTCAGACGAGCCGGTTCTCGAACGCGTAGACGACCAGCTGCACCCGGTCGCGCAGCTCGAGCTTGGCGAGGATCCGGCTGACGTGGGTCTTGACCGTCGCCTCGCTCACGAACTCCTGCCGCGCGATCTCGGCGTTGCTCAGGCCGCGCGCCGCGAGCAGGAAGATCTCCCGTTCGCGCTCGGTGAGCGCGGCGAAGCCGCGCGGCTCGGTCGCCGCCGCGGCCGCGGAATCGCCCGCGTCGGACGCCTCGGCGCGCCCGAAGCGCTCGAGCAGCTCGCGCGTGGCGGAGGGCGCGATGACGGCGCTGCCGGCGTGCACCTGGCGCACCGCGGCGAGCAGGAACTCGGGGTCGGCGTCCTTCAGCAGGAACCCGCTCGCCCCCGCGTCGAGCGCGCGACGCGCGGCCTCGTCGAAGTCGAAGGTGGTGAGCGCGATGACCCGCGGGGCGGGGCGCGCGGCCGCGTCGGCCTCGGCGAGGATGCGCCGGGTCGCCTCGACGCCGTCCATCCGCGGCATCCGCAGGTCCATGAGGATCAGGTCGGGGCGCTCGCGCTCCGCGACAGCGACGGCCTCGGCCCCATCGCCCGCCTCGCCGACCACCTCGAGGTCGGGCTGGGAGCCCAGCAGCATCCGCACCCCGGCCCGGAACAGGGCCTGGTCGTCGACGAGCAGCACCCGGATCGCCTGCCCGGTCACGACGGGCCCCCCGCCCGCGGATCGACCGGCAGGTGCGCGAGCACGACGAACCCGCCGGGCTCGCCGCGCGCCTCGAGATCGCCGCCCAGCAGCGCCGCGCGCTCGCGCATGCCGGGGATCCCGTGCCCCGGCACCGCCGGAGCCTCGCGCTCCGGCCCGCGGGGGTTGCGCACCTCGATCTCGAGCCGGGAACCGCGGCGCTGCACCCGCAGCCGGGTCGGGCCCTCCCCGCTGCCGTGGCGCAGCGCGTTGACGAGCGACTCCTGCACGATGCGGTAGCCCGCCGACTGCACGACGCGCGGGAGCGTGTCGAGGCCCGTGTCGAGTTCCGCCTCGACCTCGAGCCCCGAGTCGCGCAGGCCCTCGAGCAGCCGCGGCAGCTCGTCGAGGCCGGGCTGCGGGCCCGCCGTCTCACGGTGGCGCAGCTGGGCCAGCAGCAGTCGCACGTCGGCGAGCGCCTCGCGCGCGGTGTCGGCGATCGTCGCGAGCGCCGCGTCGGCGGCGGCCGGGTCGCTGCGGGCGGCGTAGCGCGCCCCGTCGGCCTGGGCGACGACGACCGCGAGCGAGTGCGCGACGACGTCGTGCATCTCGCGCGCGAGCCGGGTGCGCTCCTGCTCCGCGGCGATCTCGACCGCCGCACGCTCGCGCTCGCGCCGGCTCTCCGCCCCTTGCCGCAGCAAACCCGACACGAGGCCGATCGCCCAGGAGAGCGCGAAGACCCCGAAGAAGCCGACCGAGAGCAGGCCGCCCGCCGCGATGCCGGCGGGGGTCGTCACGCTCCCCCAGCCGCTCGGCACGACGAGCGCGAGGTAGAACCCGGCCAGGAGCGCCCCGAGCGCGGCGGAGGCGATGCCGAGCGCGCGCAGGGCGGTGCCGCCGTAGCGGCCGGTGCCGAAGAGCACGACGAGCACGAGCAGGTCGATGCCGTCGGCGGGCAGACTCATCGCCACCTGGGCCACCGCGGCGACCCAGGCGATGCCGAGCGCGAGCGGGGGGCTCCAGCGCCAGAGCGCGAACGCCGCGCCCCACGCGATCACGACGAGCGCCATCGCCGGGCCGTCGGTGCCGATGAGCAGCCGCAGCGCGACGACGATCAGCGCGGCGCCGACGTCGAGCACGCGCGCGGGCAGGCTCAGCTCTCGCAGCACTCCCCCACGGTAGGTCGTGCGGGGCGGCCGGACCATCCGGGGGACGCCGGTTCCGCCGTCCGGGTGACCAGGATCATCCCCGGGGATGACGCGGAGCCGAGCGCACGAACCTCAGAACCCGAGGCGCCCCAGCTGCTTCGCGTCGCGCTGCCACTCCTTGGCGACCTTCACCTGCACCGCGAGGTGCACCTGGCGGCCGACGAGCGGCTCGATCTGGGCGCGCGCGCGGGCACCGAGATCGCGCAGCCGCGCCCCGCCGCGGCCGATGACGATGCCCTTCTGGCTGTCGCGCTCGACCCAGAGGTTCGCGTAGATCTCGACCAGGTCGCGGTCGTCGCGTTCGACGATGTCGTCGATCGTGACGGCGAGCGAATGCGGCAGCTCGTCGGTGACCCCCTCGAGCGCCGCCTCGCGCACGAGCTCCGCGATGCGGGTCTCGAGGGTCTCGTCGGTGACGGCGTCCTGCGGGTACAGCGGCGGCGACTCGGGCAGCAGTTCGACGAGCACCCGCAGCAGGGTGTCGAGCTGGATGGCGCTCGTCGCCGAGACCGGGACGATCGCCTCCCAGTCGCGCAGCGCCTCCACCGCGACCAGCTGCTCGCCGACCGCGGCGCGCGAGGTCGTGTCGAGCTTGGTGACGATCGCGACCTTCCTCGCGCGCGGGAAGGCGTCGAGCTGGGCGTTGATGTAGCGATCCCCGGGTCCGAGCTTCTCGTCGGCGGGAACGCAGAACCCGATCACGTCGACGTCGCCGAGGGTCGCCGTGACGAGGCTGTTGAGCCGCTCGCCGAGGAGCGTGCGGGGGCGGTGGATGCCGGGGGTGTCGACGAGCACGAGCTGCCCGCCGGCGGTGTGCACGACGCCGCGGATCGCGTGCCGAGTGGTCTGCGGCTTGGGCGAGGTGATCGCGACCTTCTCGCCGACGAGCGCGTTGGTGAGGGTCGACTTGCCGACATTCGGGCGGCCGACGAACGAGGCGAAGCCCGCGCGGAAGGGCGTGCGGCCCTCGGCGCCGGATGCGGCTGCCGCGCTCATCGGGCCCGCTCCGCCGCGTCGCCGCGCTCCGCCCTCTCGCGCCGCGCACCCTCCGCTGCGGCGGCCTCGACGTCCTCGACGGCGGCGAGCGCGGGATCCCGCTGCACGATCACGGTGCGCAGCAGCCGCCGGCGCCCCTCGACCCGCTCGGCGCGCAGCAGCAGCCCCGAGACCACGACCGAGGAGCCGCGCTCGGGCAGCCGGCCGAGCGACTTGCTGAGCAGGCCGCCCACCGAGTCGACCTCGTCGTCGTCGAGCTCGATGCCGAAGAGGTCGCCGAGCTCGTCGGTCGGCAGGCGCGCGCTCACCCGGTAGACGCCGGCGCCGAGCGCGCTCACGTCGGGGGTGTCGCGGTCGTACTCGTCGCTGATCTCGCCGACGAGCTCCTCGATGAGATCCTCGAGGGTCACGAGCCCGGCGATGCCGCCGTACTCGTCGACCACCATCGCGAGGTGCGTCGACTCGAGCTGCATCTGCCGCAGCGCCTCGTCGGCCTTCTTCGACTCCGGCACGAGCATCGCGTCGCGGGCGAGCTCCCCGACGACGACGGCCGCCGCGTCGAGCGGGCGCTCGTGCTCGAGGCGTGCCACGTCGCGCAGGTAGACGATGCCGACGACGTCGTCGAGATCCTCGCCGACGACCGGCACGCGCGAGACCCCGGTGCGCAGGAACAGCGCCATCGCCTCCTCGAGGCTCGCCTCGGCCTCGATCGTCACCATCTCGGTGCGCGGCACCATCACCTCGCGCACGACCGTGTCGCCCCACTCGAAGATCGAGTGGATGAGCGCGCGGTCCTCCTCCTCGAGCACGTCGGCCTCGGTCGCCTCGTCGACCATGCTGAGCAGCTGCTGCTCGCTCGAGAAGGTCACCGAGGCGGGGCGTCCGGGCGTCACCCGGTCGCCGAGCGCGACGAGCAGGTCGGCGACCGGCCCGAGGCTCAGCCGCACCCCGCGCACGAGCAGCGCCGAGGCGCGGGCGATCCCGACCGCGTGCGCGCGGCCGACGGAGCGCGGGCTCGAGCCGACGAGCACGAACGAGACCGCCGTCATGATGAGGGCGCTGACGAGCAGGGTCCACCACCACTCGGCGAAGAGGGTCGCGAAGGCGAGGGTCACGAGCACCGCGGCGGTCGTCTCGAGCACGACGCGCATGAAGTTGACCGCGTTGAGGTGCGCCCCGGTGTCGGCGGCGATCGCCAGCAGTGCGCGGCGCGCCCGGCTGCGCTCGGCGAGGTCGGCGAGGTCGGCCCGGCTCAGCGTGCCGAACGCGGCGTCGGCCGCGGCGAGGAAGCCGGCGACGACGACGAGCGCGACCGCGACGCCGATGAAGACCCCGAGCATGCTCAGCGGCGCCGCTCGGCGAGCGTGAAGCCGACGAGGATGTCGCGCTGCAGGCCGAACATCTCGCGCTCCTCCTCGGCGTCGGCGTGGTCGAAGCCCAGCAGGTGCAGGATGCCGTGCGCGGTGAGCAGGGTGAGCTCCTCCGCGGGGCTGTGGCCGGCCTCCTGCGCCTGCGCGATCGCGACCTGGGGGCACAGCACGAGGTCGCCCAGCAGGCCCGGCGGGGTCACGTCGTCCTCGGTGCCGGGGCGCAGCTCGTCCATCGGGAAGCTGAGCACGTCGGTCGGGCCGGGCTCGTCCATCCACTGCACGTGCAGCTGCTCCATCGCGGCCTCGTCGACGAGCAGGATCGCGAGCTCGGCGTCGGGGTGCACGTGCAGCGCCTCGAGGGCGTACGCCGCGAGGCGCTGCAGCGCGGCCTCGTCGACCTCGACGCCGGACTCGTTGTTGATCTCGATCGACACCGTGCTACCCCTCGCTCACGCTGCGGTCGGTCGCGCCGGTTCGACCCCGATCGTCGAGGTTCGACGCGTCTCTTTCGGGGTCGAAGCGTGCCGCGCTCCAGCGAAGCACCCTCAACGCTCCCGACCGGGCTTGCGGTCCTGCGGGGACCGGCCGCGGCGCGCGGCGCGGTTCGGGCCCTCGGGGTCGCCGCCGAGCTCGCGCGCCTGCTCGCGGCGCACGCGGGCGGCGGCCTGCTTCTCGTCGTAGGCGGTGTACGCGTCGACGATGCGGCCGACGAGGGTGTGGCGCACGACGTCCTCCGAGCCGAGGCGGGCGAAGTGGATGTCGTCGACGTCGGCGAGCACCTTCGTCACGAGCTGCAACCCGCTCGCCGCCGCGGGCAGGTCGATCTGCGTGATGTCGCCGGTCACGACCATGCGGGTGCCGAATCCGAGCCGGGTGAGGAACATCTTCATCTGCTCGGGAGTCGTGTTCTGCGCCTCGTCGAGTACGACGAAGGAGTTGTTGAGGGTGCGCCCGCGCATGTAGGCGAGCGGCGCGACCTCGACCGTGCCGGAGGCGAGGAGCTTGGGCACCAGCTCGGGATCCATCATCTCGTTGAGCGCGTCGTACAGCGGGCGCAGGTACGGGTCGATCTTGTCGGTGAGGGTGCCGGGCAGGAAGCCGAGCCGCTCGCCGGCCTCGATCGCAGGGCGGCTCAGGATGATCCGGTCGACCTCCTTGCGCTGCAGCGCCTGCACCGCCTTCGCCATCGCGAGGTAGGTCTTGCCGGTGCCGGCGGGCCCGATGCCGAAGGTGATGGTGTGGTGGTCGATCGCGTCGACGTAGGCCTTCTGGCCGAGGGTCTTCGGCCGGATGCTCTTGCCGCGCGAGACGAGGATCGCCTGGCTCAGCACCTCGGCCGGGCTGCCGGCACCGCGCTCGAGGATGCGCGCGGAGCTCGCCACCTCGGTCGGGCCGAGTTCGACGCCCTCGCGCACCATCGCGATGAGCTCGTCGACGAGCCGGTGCGCGGCGGCGACCTCGGTCGCCTCGCCCTCGAGGGTCACCTGGTTGCCGCGCACGTGCATCGACACGTGCGGGAACTCGTGCTCGATGCGCGTCAGCAGCCGGTCCTGCGGGCCGAGCAGGCGCACCATCGCGACCCCGTCGATCTCGAACTCCTCGCGCGCGGTCGCCGCGCCCGGGCCGACGGGCGCGCCCGTGATGTCACTCGGAGCCAAGGGATCCTTCCGCCAGGTCGCCGCCCATGACGTGCGCGTGCACGTGGAACACGGTCTGCCCCGCCGCGGGGCCGGTGTTGAACACGAGGCGGTATTGGCCGCCGCAGTGCGCGTCGGCCAGCTGCTGCGCGACCGCGACGAGCCGCGCGAGCAGCGACGGGTCGCCCGCCGCGAGCTCGGTGACGTTCGCGTAGGCGGCCGTCTTCGGGATCACGAGCAGGTGCACGGGAGCCTTCGGCGCGATGTCGCGGATCGCGATGACCGCGTCGTCCTCGAAGAGGATCTCGGCGGGGATCTCACGCGCGACGATGCGCTCGAAGATCGTCGGCTCGCTGCTCACCCCTCCATGCTACGGGGCCGACCCGCGCGCGGTCAGGTCCCGCGCACCGGACGCCGGACGCTCCGGCCCCGCGCACCGGACGCGGGAGGCGGGTCGGCGCTCAGGCCCAGCGCCCCAGCCGCACGGCGAGCGCCGCGAGCGCCGCCGGCCCGGCGGTCGAGGTGCGCAGCACCCCCGGCCCGAGGCGCACCTCGACGGCGCCCGCGGCGGCCAGCACCTCCCGCTCGCGCGGGGCGATGCCGCCCTCCGGCCCGACGACGAGTGTGATCGCGGCGACCTCGGGCAGCGCGAGGGTGGCGAGGGGGCGCTCGGCGGTCGGCTCGAGCACGAGCAGGGCGTGATCCGGCCGGACCCCGCGGGCGAGCTCGGCGGTGCTCGCCGGGGGCGCGACCGCGGGCACGCGGGCTCGGATCGACTGCTTGCTGGCCTCCCGCACGATCGCCCGCCAGCGCTCGACGCCCCGGTCGACCTTCGCGCCCTGCCAGCGCACCACCGAGCGCTCCGCGGCCCACGGGATCACCCCATCGACCCCCAGCTCGGTCGCCGCCTGGATCGCGAGCTCGTCGCGATCGCCCTTCGCGAGGGCCTGCGCGAGCCGCAGCTCGGGGCGCGGAACGGGTTCGCGCGCGATCTCGTCGACCTCGATCTCCACCCGTTCGGGCGAGGCGGCGACGACCGCGCCGCGCACGAGCACCCCCGCGCCGTCGGCGAACGCCAGGCTCTCCCCGACGCGGACGCGCGCGACCGACGCCGCGTGCCGCGCCTCCTCGCCCTCGATCGCGGCGCGCGCCCCGACCGCGACGCCGTCGAAGGCGCCCGGCTCGGCGAGGTAGAGGGAGGCCACGGGACTACGTTGCCACGGCGGCGCGGCGGGTCGGAGTGCGGAGCGGGCTCAGAACCCGAGGAACCGGTCGCGCAGCTTCGCAAAGAGCCCCTGCTGGAAGGTCGCGAACTCGGGGGCGATCGGGCGACGGCTCGCCGCGAACTCCTGCATGAGCTTCGTCTCCTTCGAGTTGAGCCGCACCGGGGTCATCACCTGCACCCCGATGCGCAGGTCGCCCCGGCCGGAGCCGCGCAGCCGCGTCACGCCGCGATCCTTCACGGTCACGATGTCGCCGCTCTGAGTGCCGGCCTTGATCTCGACGTCGACCGGGCTGCCGTCGATCGAGTCGAGCGTCACGGTCGTGCCGAGCACCGCATCCGTCATCTGCACCTCGAGGGTCGCGAGCAGGTCGTCGCCGTTGCGGCTGAAGGTGTCGTGGTGGCTCACCTTGACCTCGAGGTACAGGTCGCCGTTCGCGCCGCCCGCCGGGCCGGCCTCGCCCTGACCGGGCAGGTGCAGGCGCATCCCGGTGTCGACGCCCGCGGGCACGTCGACCTCGACGGTGCGCTTCGCGCGCACCCGGCCCTGACCGCCGCACGTCGTGCAGGGGGTCGGGATCACGGTGCCGTAGCCGCGGCAGGTGCCGCACGGGCTCGAGGTCATGACGTTGCCCAGCAGCGAGCGCACCTGGCGCTGGATCGAACCGGTGCCGCGGCAGATGTCGCACGTCACCGGCTGGGTTCCGGGCTCGCAGCACGAGCCGGCGCAGCGCTCGCACAGCACCGCGGTGTCGACCTCGAGCGTGCGGGTGGACCCGAACACGACGTCGGCGAGGCTCACCTCGATGCGCAGGAGCGCATCCTGACCCCGTTCCCGCCGCGACCGCGGACCGGAGCTGCGCGCCGAGCCGCCGAAGAAGGTCTCGAAGATGTCGCCGAAGCCGAAGGCCGAGCCGCCCCCGCCGAAGCCCGCCTGGGGGCCGAGGTCGTAGCGCTCGCGCTGGTCGGGATCGCTCAGCACGTCGTACGCGTGCGTCACCTGCTTGAAGCGCTCGGCCGCATCCTCGCTCGGATTGACGTCGGGGTGGAGCTCGCGCGCGAGCTTGCGGTAGGCGCGCTTGATCTCCTCCGGGCTCGCGTCGCGGTCGACGCCGAGCACCTCGTAATGGTCAACTGCCACGGCGGATCTGCATCCTCAGGTCACGGGGCCGGTCGCGCCGGCGGTACGGTCAGGCCTCGCCCAGCAGGCGGGACAGGTAGCGGGCGACCGCGCGGACGGCCGCCATGTTGCTCGAGTAGTCCATACGGGTCGGGCCGAGAAGTCCCAGCTGCGCGGCCGCGCCCCCGGAGGCCCCGTAGCCGCCTGCGACCACGCTCGTCTCGGGCAGCCCGAAGGGCTCGTTCTCGCGGCCGATGCTCACCCGCACGTCGTCGGGCTCCGACTCGAGCTCGCGGAACAGGCGCAGCACGGTCACCTGCTCCTCGATCGCCTCGAGCACGGTGCCGATGTCGCCGGTGAAGTCCCGCTCGGTGCGCGCGAGGTTCGCCGAGCCGGCGACGACGAGGCGATCCTGCCGGTTCGCGGCCACCTGGTCGGCGAGGCTGCCGACGATCGCGATCGTCGCGGTGCGGTGCTCGGGGCGCGGCTGCAGGTCGAGGCTCGCGAGCCGAGCCGCGGCATCGCCGAGGCCCAGGCCCCCGAGCTCGCCGTTGAGGGCGGCGCGCAGGTCGGCGACGAGGTCGTCGTCGACCGGCTCGCCGACGTCGAGCAGACGCTGGTCGACGCGACCGGTGTCGGTGATGAGCACCGTCATGAGCCGGGTCGGGGCCAGCTTCACGAGCTCGACGTGACGCACCCGCGCGGTGCCGAAGCTCGGGTACTGCGCGAGCGCCACCTGGTTGGTGAGCTGCGCGAGCATCCGCACCGTGCGCGCGAGCACGTCGTCGAGGTCGACCGCCTCGGAGAGGAAGGTCTCGATCGCCTGCCGCTGCGCCGCGCTCAGCGGGCGCACCTCGGTGATCTGGTCGACGTACAGGCGATAGCCCTTGTCGGTGGGCACCCGGCCCGAGGAGGTGTGGGGCGCCGCGATCAGCTCCTCCTCCTCGAGAAGGGCCATGTCGTTGCGGATCGTGGCGGCCGAGACCCCGAAGGAGTGGCGCTCGACGATCGATTTCGACCCGACCGGCTCGCGGGAGGCGACGTAGTCCTGCACGATGGCGCGGAGCACGGCCAGGCTGCGCTCGGAGACCATGCCGCGCCCTCCTCCGGATCTCGGAACCCGCGCGGCGACCCGCGCACTGGCACTCTCGTGTTCGGACTGCCAAGTGTACCGCGACACGCGGCACCGGGCCGTTGCACCGGCGGGGAGGGGCCACTACTTTTGGCCGCAGTGCTTGCGTCCCGCACCATCGGGGGTCCGCAGTGCTGCGTGGCCCGACAGGCGATGGCCCCGACCGGGACCGAGACCGAATCACCGAAAGGCAGAACCCATGACCACCCCTCCCCCCGCCGCTCCGGCGCCGGCGCAGCCGCTCTCCGAGGCCGACGACAAGCTCTGGGCGTCGCTCGCCCACCTCGGCGGCATCATCGGCATCCTGCCGTCGCTCATCATCTGGCTCGTCCTCAAGGACCGCGGCCCGAAGACCAACGTCGAGGCGAAGGAGGCGCTGAACTTCCAGATCATCGCCACGATCGTCATCGTCGGGTCGTACATCCTCGGCACGATCCTCGCGATCGTGCTGATCGGCTTCCTCTTCTACCTGATCGCGATCGCGGCGCAGATCGTCGTCGTCATCTTCTCGATCATGGGCTTCGTGAAGGTCAACGGCGGCGGCTCCTACCGCTACCCGGTGACCGTGCGCTTCATCAAGTAAGCGATCACACCCCCGCGGAGGGCGGGGCGGGCTCCGGCTCGCCCCGCCCTCTCTGGTTCTCGGGTTCTCGGGTTCTCGGGAGCACCATCGCCCGACGCCGCGATGCTCCCCGGCTCCGCGGCGCGCGCTGCCTACAGTAGAGCCATGACCGATACCCCGCCCCCCGCCGACGATCGCCCCTCGACGCCGCGCCCCTCCCGTTCCCGCTCCGCCGGGTCGGCGAGTTCGGGATCGAGCACCGGCCGCTCCGGCGGCGCCGCCGCGAAGAAGCCGGCGACGTCGAAGCCCGCCGCAAAGGCGGCCGCGTCGAAGCCCGCCGGCACGGCGTCGACGGCGAAGCCCGCCGCCAAGGCGTCGACATCGAAGCCCGCCGCGTCCCAGCCGACCGCCGGGTCGCAGGCCGCGGCATCCGCCCCGCCCGCCTCCGCCCCCGCCGCCGCGGCATCCGCCCCGGCCGCGACCACCGCCGGCGCGGTGCCGCCCGCCGGCCCCGTCCCGCCGACTCCCGCACAGGTGGCGCCCGCGCCGCCGCTCAGCCCCGCCGACGAGAAGCTCTGGGCGACGCTCGTGCACGTCGGCGGGCTCTTCCTCGGGGTGCTCGCCCCGCTCGTGGTCTACCTCGTGCTGCGCGACCGCGGCTCCTACGTGCGCTGGCACGCCGCCCAGGCGCTCAACTTCCACATCACGGCGCTCATCGGCTACGCGATCAGCGTGGTGCTGAGCTTCGTGCTCATCGGCCTCTTCACGAGCCTCGCGATCTGGGTGCTCGTCGTCGTCTTCGGGATCCTCGCGACGATCGCCGCCAACCGCGGCGAGTGGTACCGCTACCCGCTGACGATCAACTTCGTGAACTGAGCGTCGCCGGCTCGTCGGCGCTCAGTCGACGAGCCGGCGCACGATCGCATCGGCGAGGAGCCGACCGCGCAGCGTCGGAACGAGCCGGCCCGCGAGAGCGGCGCGCGGATCCACGAGCTCGTCGGCGATGAGCTCCGCGACGCGCGCGCGCGCCGGAGCCGACAGCGTCGCGATCTCGAGGCCGTCGGCGAGCCGCGAGCCGAGCAGAACCGTCTCGGTCGCGCGCGTCGCCTCGTCGAGCGTCTCGCGCCCGGCCGCGGGCGAGAGCCCCGCCGCGAGGCGCTGCGCGTACGCGGCGGGATGCTTGACGTTCCACCAGCGCACCCCGCCGACGTGGCTGTGCGCGCCGGGACCGATCCCCCACCAGTCCTGGCCGGTCCAGTAGGCGAGGTTGTGCCGTGAGCGGCGCGCCCGGCCGCCGTCGCCGTCGTCGCGGGCCCAGTTGCTCACCTCGTACCAGCGGTAGCCGGCGGCGGCGAGGCGGGCGTCGGCGAACTCGTAGAGGTCGGCGACGAGGTCGTCGTCGGGGGCGGGCAGCTCGCCGCGGGCGATCCGACGGGCGAGCGCGGTGCCCTCCTCGACGATGAGCGCGTACGCCGAGACGTGGTCGGGTTCGAGAGCGAGGGCCGCGTCGAGCGAGACGCGCCAGTCCTCGGCGGACTCGCCCGGCGTCCCGTAGATGAGGTCGAGGCTCACCTGCAGGCCCGCCTCGCGCGCCCAGCCGACGACGAGCGGCACCCGCTCGGGGTCATGGGTGCGGTCGAGGGTGCCGAGCACGTGCGGCACCGCCGACTGCATGCCGAAGCTCACCCGCGTGACGCCGGCCTCGGCGAGGCGCGCGAGGCTGTCGCGGTCGACCGAGTCGGGGTTCGCCTCCGTCGTGACCTCGGCGCCGGGTCGCAGGCCCCAGGCGTCGCGGATGCCGGCGAGCAGGCGCGCGAGATCCTCGACCGGCAGCAGGGTGGGCGTCCCGCCTCCGACGAACACCGTGGCGAGTTCGCGGCCACCCGCCCCGGCCGCGTCGAGCACGCGGCGCGCGAGGGCGACCTCGGCGAGCGCCTGGTCGGCATAGTCCGACTGCCGCACGCCGCGGATCTCGTCGGCCGTGTAGGTGTTGAAGTCGCAGTACCCGCAGCGCACCCGGCAGAACGGCACGTGCAGGTACACGCCGAGGTCACGCTGCCCGGATCCCTCGCCCGCCGAGACCGGCAGCGCGCCGTCGGCGGGCGCCGGATCGGCGATCGGCAGGGCGGAAGGCACGCTCCATCATCCCCGGTGTGCGTCGACCTCGCGGCCGCGCGGGCCGAGGTCGGGCACCTCGCCGCCGTGCGGCCGCGCACAACGGCCACACGGGTCGAGGTTGGGCACCTCGGCGCGCGGCCGGGCACAACTCCGAACCAGGAGGCCGATCACGCACCGACCGGACACGAAGGACCGGATGGTACGGAGTTCAGAACGGCCGGGCTCCCCGACGGCCGGGCTCCCGGACGGCCGGGCTCCCGGACCGCGGAGGTACCGGACGGCCGGGGTCCCGGCGGCCGCGGCTACAGCCGGTCGGCCGCGAGCGCGAAGAGGTCGCCCGCGCCCGCCGTCGCCTGGCCCGCGAGGCCGGCCGTCTTCGGCAGCAGATGGGTGGCGTAGTACTTCGCGAGCGCGAGCTGCTCCTCGGCCTGGGCGGCGTCGTCGAGCTTGGAGGCGGCGAGCGCCGACTTGGCCATCAGCCAGCCGCCGATCGTCTCGCCCCACTGCGACTGGTACGCGACCGAGCCCGCGAGCACCGACGCGACGTCGCCCGAGGCGCCGGTCCTCAGCATCCAGCCGGTGACCTTCTCGAGCAGGTCGATCGCGGCCGCGACCTTGCCGCCGATCGCCGCGAGGTCGCCGCCGGCGGCCTCGAGCTCGGGCAGGACCTCGCGCATCTCACCGAGGAACTCGAGGAACGACTGCCCCTGGCGCACCGGCATCTTGCGGCCGACCAGGTCGGCGGCCTGCACGCCGTTGGTGCCCTCGTAGATCGGCGTGATGCGGGAGTCGCGCCAGTGCTGGGCGGCTCCGGTCTCCTCGATGAACCCCATGCCGCCGTGGATCTGCAGGCCCATGCTCGACAGCTCGACCCCGAGGTCGGTGCCCCACGACTTCGAGATCGGGGTCAGCAGGCCGACGACTTCGCTCGCGCGCGTGCGCACGGCCTCGTCGGGGTGGTGGTTCGCGAGGTCGATGTTGACCGCGTTGAGCAGCAGCAGGCGGCGCAGCGCCGTCGTGTAGGCCTTCTGGGTCATCAGCATGCGGCGCACGTCGGGGTGGCCGACGATGCTCGCCTCACCCGTGACGGTCTGGCCCTGCACGCGCTGCTTCGCGTACTCGAGGCTCTGCTGGTAGCCGCGCATCGCGACCGCGAGACCCTGCATGCCGACCGACAGACGGGCGCTGTTCATCATGACGAACATGATGCGCATCCCGATGTTCTCCTCGCCGATGAGGTAGCCGGTGGCGCCCTCGTAGCTCATCGAGCAGGTCGGCGAGCCGTGGATGCCGAGCTTGTGCTCGACGCCCGTGCACTGGTAGCTGTTGCGCTCCCCCGGCTCGCCGTCCTCGTCGAGCAGGTACTTGGGCACGATGAAGCACGAGATGCCCTTCGTGCCCTCGGGGGCGCCGGGCACCCGCGCGAGCACGAGGTGGGCGATCTGCTCGGTGAAGTCGTGCTCGCCGTAGGTGATGAAGATCTTGTTGCCGGTGATCGAGTAGGTGCCGTCGTCGTTCTTGACGGCCTTCGTGGTGAGCGCGCCGACGTCGGTGCCCGCCTGCGGCTCGGTGAGGTTCATCGACCCCATCCACTCGCCGGTGACCATCTTCGGCAGGTAGGTCTTCTTCTGCTCGTCGGAGCCGTAGTGCAGCAGCGCGTCGATCGCGCCGTGGGTGAGCAGCGGGCCGAGCGCGAAGGCGAGGCTCGAGGTCTGCAGCAGCTCCTGGATGGCCAGACCGACCACCCACGGGAACCCGCCGCCGTCGAACTCCTCGGGGAAGGGCACGCTGAGGAAGCCCGACTCGAGCAGCTTCGCGTAGGCCTCGCGGAACGACTCCGGCGTCGTCACGGTGCCGTCGGGGTTGCGCACGGCGCCGATCACGTCGCCGTCGCGGTTGGCCGGGGCGACGACCTTGGCCATGAACTCGCCGGCCTCCTGCAGGATGCCGACGGTCGTCTCGAGGTCGGCGTGCTCGAACACCGGGAGCTCGGCGAGCCGGTCGTAGCCGACCACGTGCTCGAGGGTGAAGGCGATGTCCTGGATGGGGGGTCGGTAGTCCGTCACGTCGTCCGATGGTAGTTACCCGACCGCGAGACGCCCATCACGTTGTGCCGCTCCCACAACGCGGCCCCGCTCGGGTCGCGCCGCGGTTGTGTCAGGCAGGCGCCTCGTCGCCGAGCGGGCCGGCGAGCGCCCCCAGGTAGCGGGCCGTGTAGAGCTCCTGCGCGAGGCGCAGAGCGGGGGCGGCCAGCCGGAACCCCGCGGTGGCGGGGCGGGAGAAGGCCCGCACCGTCAGCCAGACCGAGTCGTCGGGGCGCCGCTCGACGACGAAGGCCTCCTCGCCCGACTCGGGGTGGCCCGGCAGCGTGCCGTAGGCGAATCCGCGCCGCGCGGGCTCGTCGACGACGTACACGACCCGCACCGGCACGTCGCGCGGCCAGATCCCGATGCGCAGGATCGCGGTGTCGCCGGCGCGCAGCAACGCCGTCCCGTCGGGCGCGTAGTCGATCTCGTCCCCGACGGCGGCGGGGGCCACGGGATCCCCGGCGCGGTCGAACAGCACGGGGGTGTAGCCCTCGGCGGACGCTTCGGGCGGCGGCTCGACCGACCGCACCCGCATGCCGGACCGGCGCTGGATCCCCCAGGTCAGGGTCTCGGTCCAGGCGTGCCGCCAGCGCGCCTCGCCGTGCCCGAGCCGGATGCGCCGTTCGATCGGGCGGAAGCCGGCGGGCGGGTAGGCGAGCAGATCCTCGGCCTGGGTCGCCCCGACGGCGGCGTAGGTCACGGGCTGCTCCCCGAGGGGCAGCTCGGCGCGCTCGGTCGCGGTCACGGCTCCAGTGTGGCGGAATCCGCGCTACCGCCCGAGCGCGACGACGAGCGCGAGGATCGCCAGCAGCAGGCTGACCGGCGTCATCACGAACCGCTCGGCCCGGCTGCGCGAGAGCGCGTTGAGCAGCACGCCGAGCACGAGGTACCCGAATACCACCCACATCGCGATCACGACCGGGAGCGCCTGGCCCGCGTCGAACAGCACGCCGGCGCGGGTGAGGGCGAGCACGGCGAAGCCGACGTAGAGCACCACCGCGACGACGCTGCTGACGCGCTTGCGGGGGTCGAGCACGCGATCCTGCCCTCCCCAGGCGAACCGCCCGATCGGGGCGCCCGCGATGAGGGCGATCTGGAAGACGGCGAGCAGTGCGAGCAGCACCGTGAACACGACGGCGGCGATCGGCGCGAGCGTCACTTCTTGCTCTCCACGTCGCCCGAGAGCGCGGCGATGAACGCCTCCTGGGGCACCTCGACACGGCCGACCATCTTCATGCGCTTCTTGCCCTCCTTCTGCTTCTCGAGCAGCTTGCGCTTGCGGGTGATGTCGCCGCCGTAGCACTTGGCGAGCACGTCCTTGCGCATCGCGCGGATGTTCTCGCGCGCGATGATGCGGGCGCCGATCGCCGCCTGGATCGGCACCTCGAACTGCTGCCGCGGGATCAGCTCGCGCAGCCTCGTCGCCATCATCGTGCCGTAGGCGTAGGCCTTGTCCTTGTGCACGATCGCGCTGAACGCGTCGACCGTCTCGCCCTGCAGCAGGATGTCGACCTTCACCAGGTCGGCCTCCTGCTCGCCCGCCGGCTCGTAGTCGAGGCTCGCGTAGCCCTGGGTGCGGCTCTTCAGCTGGTCGAAGAAGTCGAAGACGATCTCGCCGAGCGGCAGGGTGTACTTGAGCTCGACCCGGTCTTGCCCGAGGTAGTCCATGCTGCGCATCGTGCCGCGGCGGCTCTGGCACAGGTCCATGATCGTGCCGACGTAGTCCTTCGGCGCGAGGATCGACGCCGCCACGATCGGCTCGGTGACCCGGTCGATCTTGCCGCTCGGGTACTCGGAAGGGTTCGTCACGGTGACCGTCTTGCGGTCTTCGGTCGTCACCTCGTAGACGACGCTCGGCGCCGTCGTGATGATGTCGAGGTCGAACTCGCGGCGCAGCCGCTCGGTGACGATCTCGAGGTGCAGCAGACCCAGGAACCCGCAGCGGAAGCCGAAGCCCAGCGCGACCGAGGTCTCGGGCTCGTACTGCAGGGCCGCATCCTCGAGCTTGAGCTTGTCGAGGGCGTCGCGCAGGTCGGGGTAGTCGCCGCCGTCGATCGGGTAGATGCCGCTGAACACCATCGGCAGCGGATCGGTGTAGCCCGGCAGCGCCTGGGTCGCCGGCTTCGCCGCGGTCGTGACGGTGTCGCCGACCTTCGACTGCCGCACGTCCTTCACGCCCGTGATGAGGTAGCCGACCTCGCCGACCGCGAGCCCCTTCGACGGCGTCGGCTCGGGCGAGCTGACCCCGATCTCGAGGATGTCGTGGGTCGCCTTCGTCGACATCATCTGGATGCGCTCGCGCGGGTTCAACCGCCCGTCGACCATGCGCACGTAGGTCACCACGCCGCGGTACGCGTCGTAGACCGAGTCGAAGATGAGCGCGCGCGCGGGAGCGTCGGGATCGCCGACGGGCGCGGGGATGCGCTCCACGACCCGATCGAGCAGCTCCTCGACGCCCTGCCCGGTCTTGCCCGAGACCCGCAGCACGTCGGCGGGGTCGCCGCCGATCAGCTGCGCGAGCTCCTCGGCGTACTTGTCGGGATCCGCCGCCGGCAGGTCGATCTTGTTGAGCACTGGGATGATCTCGAGGTCGTTCTCGAGGGCCAGGTAGAGGTTGGCGAGGGTCTGCGCCTCGATGCCCTGCGCCGCATCCACCAGCAGGATCGCGCCCTCGCACGCGGCGAGGCTGCGGCTGACCTCGTAGGTGAAGTCGACGTGGCCGGGGGTGTCGATCATGTCGAGCACGTAGGCCTGGCCGTCGACCTCCCACGGCATGCGCACGGCCTGGCTCTTGATCGTGATGCCGCGCTCGCGCTCGAGCTCCATGCGGTCGAGGTACTGCGCGCGCATGTCGCGATCGCTCACGACGCCGGTGATGCCGAGCATCCGGTCGGCGAGGGTCGACTTGCCGTGGTCGATGTGCGCGATGATGCAGAAGTTCCGGATGCGCGACGGGTCGGTCGCGGCCGGGGCGAGGGGCTTCGTGGCGCGCGGCATAGGCGCCCATTCTCGCATCCCGCCGGGGCCGCGACCGACCGCGGAGACCGGGGCCTCCGCGGTCGCGCGGCTCAGAACCAGAAGGGCAGAGCCCCCGACAGCAGGCCGATCGGCAGGGCGACGGCGAGGCCGAGCTGCAGCAGCAGGAGCCACCCGAGGGTGCCCAGCGCGCCGAGCACGAGGCCCGCGATCGCGAAGCCGCGGGCCTGCGGTTCGCGGCGCAGCGAGAGCACGCCCAGCACGAAGGCGGCCGCCGCAAGCGGCCACTGCTGGAGCACGATGCCGGCGATGCCGAGCACGAGCGCGACGATGCCGAGCGCACGGTCGGGGGCGGCGGTCGACGTTGCGGAGTCGGAGGTGGCGACGGTTCCGGCCGTCGCGGGGTCGGCCGGGATCCGGTCGAGGTCGCTGAGGGTGTCGTTCATGGTGTCGACGCTAAGCGGGCGAGCACCGGACGGCACGGGGGCCCGCCCCCGGATCGCGGCGGGCGCACCCACGGCCCGCCCCGTGCCGCCCCACCCCCACGCCGCTCCTTCGCTTCCCGCGCCGCGCCTACGCTCGGAGCATGGCGATCCCCGACTTCGTGCTCGAGCTGCGCGCGCAGGTCGGCACGATTCCGCTCTGGCTGAGCGGCGTGACCGCCGTCATCGTGCACCCCGCCACGGGCGAGCTGCTGCTCATCCGCCGCAGCGACAGCGGCGAGTGGGCGCCCGTCACGGGCATCATCGACCCGGGCGAGCAGCCCGCCGTCGCCGCCGCACGGGAGGCGCTCGAGGAGGCGGGCGTGCGCGTCCGCATCGACCGGCTCGCACGGGTGGGCGTGACCGGCGAGCTGCGCTACGAGAACGGCGACCGTGCCCGCTACCTCGACCTCACGTTCCTCGGCACCTGGGAGTCGGGCGACCCGCACCCCACCGACGGCGAAGCGCTCGAGGTCGCCTGGTTCGCGCCCGACGCGCTGCCGCCGCTGTCGGCCGACTTCACGGAGCGGATCACGGCGGCGCTCTCCGGAGAACTCGCGGCCCGCTTCGAGACCCGCTGACCCGCGCGCGTTGCTCGCCCCGCCGCGCGCCTGGTAACGTAGACCCTTGGATTTCCGTGCGTTCCCACGCGCGCGGCTCGCCGGAACGGCCCCTCTACCCGGGACGGCAGAACACCCACGTTCCGACAACGAAGGACACACCCGTGGCGAACATCAAGTCGCAGATCAAGCGCATCCAGACCAACCGCAAGGCGACCGAGCGCAACAAGGCGGTCAAGAGCGAGCTCAAGACCGCCATCCGCCGCACCCGCGAGGCCGTCGCCGCCGGCGACAAGGCGAAGGCCACCGAGGCCCTCGCGCTCGCGACCAAGAAGCTCGACAAGGCGACCAGCAAGGGCGTCATCCACGCCAACAACGCCGCCAACCGCAAGAGCGCCATCGCGAAGCAGGTTGCGGCGCTGTAGCCATTTCGTCGGGTCCCTGACCGGGGCTCGTGCTGAAGGCCGGGGAGGTGAACTCCCCGGCCTTCACGCTTGTGCCGCGCGCCGATTCGGCAGCGGGGCTGCCGGGTCGCTTCGCTCCCGGCGGCGTCGCGGGAGCGTGGGAGGATGGGGGTGCGGTGATGCGAGGCCTCGCGCCGGAGACGGCCGCCGCCACTGTCGAACGAACCCCGAGCCGAGCGAGGCACGCATGCGCCACTCCACCGACCGGATCCTGGTCTCCCACGCGGGGAGCCTCCCCCGCACCCCCGAGCTGGTGGCCGCGAACAAGGCGCGCGAGCTCGAGGACGACGGCTTCACGCTGCGCCGCACCCCCGAGTTCGAGGCGCTGCTGAGCGAGGCGGTCGACGACCTGGTGCGCCGCCAGACCGAGCTCGGCGTCTCGGTACCGAACGACGGCGAGTACGGCAAGGCCATGTCGAGCGCCGTCGACTACGGCGCGTGGTGGTCGTACTCGTTCCAGCGGGTCGGCGGGCTCGCGCTCGGCGAGACGAACGCGATCAGCGCGCCGCCGGTGCGCTCCGCGCCCGGCGACGTGCGCCTCACGAGCTTCCTCGACCGCCGCGACTGGACCGAGTTCCGTGACGCCTACACCGACCGCACCGCCGGCATCGCGCTCGGCGAGAACGCGACCGCCTTCCCCACCACGGTCGGCCCGCTGAGCTACCGCGGCCAGGAAGCGGTCGCCGCCGACATCGCCAACCTCAAGGCCGCGCTCGAGGCCGCGGGGCTCGAGGAGGGCTTCATCACGGCGATCTCCCCCGGATCCGGCGCCCGCGTCGTCGACGAGTACTACGGCGACGACGACGCGCACCTGCAGGCGTGGGCGGAGGTGCTGCGCGAGGAGTACCGCGCCATCACCGGCGCGGGCCTCATCCTGCAGATCGACGACCCCTCGATCGCCGAGAACTGGGACCAGATCAACCCCGAGCCCAGCGTCGAGGACTACCGCGCCTTCACCCGCAAGCGCGTCGAGGCGCTCAACTACGCGCTCGAGGGGATCCCGCCCGAGCAGGTGCGCTTCCACCTCTGCTGGGGCAGCTGGCACGGCCCGCACACGACCGACATCGAGTTCCGGCACATCGTCGACCTCATGCTCGAGATCAACGCCGGCGGGTACAGCTTCGAGGCGGCCAACGCGCGCCACGAGCACGAGTGGCGCATCTGGGAGGACGTGGAGCTGCCCGAGGGCAAGGTGATCATCCCCGGCGTCGTCGGGCACGCGACCAACGTCGTCGAGCACCCCGACCTCGTCGCGCAGCGCCTGGAGCGCTTCGCGGGGCTCGTCGGCCGCGAGAGGGTCATCGCCGGCACCGACTGCGGACTCGGCGGCCGCGTGCACCCGCACATCGCGTGGGCGAAGCTCGAGACCCTCGCCGAGGGCGCGCGGCGCGCGAGCGCGCGGCTCTGGGGCTGAACGCAACGACGGCGACCCCGCGTTCCAACCCGGGCGGAGCCGGCGGCCGCCGCGGGCGTCAGCGCGTACCGCGGCTCGCGATCGTCTGCACCATGCGCTCGAGCGCGTAGACGGGATCCCGCCCGGCGCCCTTGACCTGGGCGTCGGCGAGGGCGAGCGCCTCGATCGCGCGGCCGAGGCCCTCGTCGTCCCACCCTTGCGCGTCGCGGCGGGCGCGATCGACCTGCCAGGGGGCGATGCCGAAGCGGGAGGCGAGCTCGCCGGAGGAGCCGCGGGATCCCGCGACCTTCGCCATGGTGCGCACCTTGACCGCGAACGCCGCGACGACCGGCACCGGGTCGGCCCCGGACGCGAGGGCGTGGCGCAGCAGGCCGAGGGCCTCGCCGACCCGCCCGGCGATGGCGGCGTCGGCGACCGCGAAGGCGGTGGTCTCGACGCGACCGCCGTAGTAGCGCTCGACGGTTTCGTCGGTGATCTCGTCGGGCGAGTCCGCGAGCAGCTGCCGGCAGGCACCGGCGAGTTCGGCGAGGTCGTCGGAGAAGGCGGCGACGAGCGCGCGCACGGCGCCCGGGGTGATCCGCCGACGGGCCGCGGCGAACTCGGCGACGACGAAGTCGGTCTTGTCGCTCTCCCGCGTCAGCGGCGCGCACAGCACCTCGATGCCGCCGCCGGCGCCGGCGCGGATCGCGTCGAGCAGCCGTTTGCCGCGCTGCCCGCCCGCGTGGCGCAGCAGGAGGTAGGCGTCGTCGGCCGGCGCCTCGAGGTAGGCGAGGGCGTCGTCGAGGAAGGCGTCGTTGGCCTTCTCCACGCCCTCCACGCGCACGAGGCGCGGCTCGGCGAACAGCGACGGGCTCGCGACGCTCAGCAGCTCCCCCGCGGCGTAGCTCGCGGCGTCGAGGTCGGTGATCTCGAGGCTCGGGTCCTCGGCCCGCAGGGTGTCGCGCAGCCGGCGGATCGCGCGCTCGGCGAGCACGTCTTCTGCGCCGGAGACGAGCACGACGGGCGCGGGGCGCACCGCGTCCCAGGCGAGCTGCGGGATCGCCGCCTTCGCACGCGGACTCGCCGCGCGGGAGCTCGCGCCGCGCGCGCCGCCGCGTGCTGCCGGCATCACCGCTCCCCTCCCGCCGCGCGGCGATCGGGGCCGCGCGGATGCTCCCGTTCAGGCTAGCGCCCGCCGCCGACCGACCCGGTGCCGCCCGGCCCGCGGCCGCGGCCGTCGCCTTCTGCGTCCACACCCGAACCGCCCCGTCAGCCCCCGGCGCGACGAGCACGATCCCGTCGAGGTCGGTGCGGTACGCGGCCGTTCCCGCCCCCGCGAGCATCGCGAGCGTCTCCTCGCGCGGGTGCCCGTAGTCGTTGCCCGCGCCGACGCCGATGAGCCCGACCCGGGCGCGCAGCGCCGCGTAGAGCGCGGGCGACTGGTCGGCCGAGCCGTGGTGGGCGACCTTCACGACGTCGACCGGCGCCGGGTGGGCGGCGCCCAGCAGGCGGGCCTGCTCGCGTTCGCCGAGGTCGCCGAGCAGGATGCCCGAGAGGCACCCCGACCCGCATCCGGCCGACCCGCGCAGCAGCAGCGTGACGCTCGCGGGATTGCCCGGCTCGACGCCGCGCGGCGGCGGCCACACCACCTCCCAGTCGAGGCTCCCGAGGGTTCCGGTGAGGCCGCGCGCGACGTGCTCGACCCGTGCGCCCGTCCGGGTCAGGCGCTCGGCGAGGCGCGCATCCTCGGCGTCGGCGGTCGGGCCCACGAGAGCGCGGTCGACCCGGCCGAGCACCGCGTCGGTGCCGCCGACGTGATCCAGGTCGTAATGGGTCAGCACGAGCAGGTCGATGCGCCCGATGCCGAGCTCGTCGAGGCAGGCGCGCAGGCGCTCCGGTTCGGGACCGGTGTCGACGAGCGCGACCATGCCCGCGCTGCGCACGAGGGTCGCATCGCCCTGGCCGACGTCGCACGCGGCGTACTGCCAGTCGGCGGGTCGACTCGTCGTCGCGACGACGTGCACGCCCGCGACCGACGCGGCGTAGCCGACGACGGCCACCGCGACGAGGGCGCGCGAGGCGGCCCGCAGCCGCGGCGCCACGGGCAGCACGGCGCCGAGCGCCGCCGCTGTCACGAGCACGAGCAGGGCGACGCCGAGCGCGCCTTCGGGCCAGGGGCTGCGGGCGCCGGGAAGGGCGGCGAAGAAGGTCGCGACCGCCGCGATCCAGCCGGAGGGGAGCGCCGCGAGCCGTACGAGCGCCTCGCCGAGTCCGGGGGCGATCGGCAGCAGCAGGCAGGCCGCGAGGCCCAGCATCGTCGCGACCGGGGCGGCCGGGCCGGCGAGCGCGTTCGCGGGCACTCCGTAGAGCGGCAGCGCCGGCGCGAGCAGCAGGATCACCGGCTGACAGGCGAGCTGCGCGGCGGTCGGCACGGCGATCGCGAGCGCGAGCGGTCGGGGCATCGCGCGCGCGAGCCACCCGGCGATCGGGCCCGCGAGCAGCAGCAGGCCGGCGGTCGCGAGCACCGAGAGCGTGAAGCCGTACTCGCGCGACAGCCACGGATCGGCCGCGACGAGGCCGACGACGCTGAGGCACAGCAGCGGCAGTCCGCGCGCCGGGCGGCCGAGGGCGATGCCCACGAGTGCGGCGGCGGCCATGACGGAGGCGCGCAGCACGCTCGGCTCCGGCGTCACGAGCACCGCGAACACCACGAGCGCGAGCAGCGCGGCGGCGATCCGCAGCGCACGGGGAGCGCCCAGCAGCCCGAGACCGAGGAAGACGAGTGCGACGACCACGGCGCAGTTGGCGCCGCTGACCGCCGTGAGGTGGGTGAGCGATCCGACCTTCATGTCGCGCGCCAGGGCCTCGTCGACGGCCGAGGTGTCGCCGATCGCGAGCCCGGGCAGCAACCGGCCGGCGGGGCCACCGACCGCGACCGCCGCCTCGCGGAAGCCGTCGCGCACGGCGTCGACCCCCGCCAGCAGCGCGGGCGGTCCGGCCCGCGCCTCGACGTCGCCGCGCGCGAACGCGAGGTAGGCGACGGCGTCGCCCGGCTCCGCGGGGCGCAGGGTCGCGTTCAGGTGCACGAGCGCTCCGATCGGCGCGGCGGCGAGCACCGGATCCCCGCGGGCGAACAGCAGCGCCGGCACCTCGACCGCGGCGACCTCCTCCCCCACGCGCACCTCGCGGATCACCGCCCGCACCCGGCCTTCGACCACGCGCCCGGCGATCGCGGCGTCGATCTCGACGGAGCGCGAGGATGCCGCGGCCTCCTCGAGCACCGCCGGCTGCCGCCCGACGCTCCCGATCGCGACGGCACCCGCAGCGAGCGCGAGCGCCGCGAGCGCGAGGCCGAGGGTCGGCAGGGCGCCGGCGACCCGCATCCGCCACGGTGCACCGACCGGGAGCCGCGCCCGAGCGCCGCGGGGCGCGCCTCCGCCGAGGAGCGCCCGGCCGGGACGCGCACGACCCAGGCGGGACCGGCCGAGGAGCGCCCCACCGAGGGCGAGCGCCGTCGCGGCGCCGGCCCCGAGCGCGACGGGCGCCGCGAGCGCGGGAACGCCGACGAGCCCCGCCGCGCCGAGCCACGCGGCGAGCGCCGCCGGCGCGAGGCGCAGGTCGGCGCCGCGGCTCACACCGTCACCTTGTCGCGCAGGCCGTCGAAGGTCTTCTCGCCGATGCCGGTGACACTCAGAAGGTCCTCGATCGCGGTGAACCGCCCGTTCGCGGCCCGCCAGTCGAGGATCCGCTGCGCGAGGGCGGGGCCGATGCGCGGCAGCGTCTCGAGCGCGGCCTGGTCGGCGGTGTTGAGGTTCACCTTCCCGGCCACGCCGCCGGCGCCTCCCGCTCCCGCGCCGACCGCCGGTGCGGCACCGAGCGCGGGCACGACGACCTGCTCGCCGTCGACGAGGAAGCGCGCGAGGTTGACCGAGGACTGGTCCGCCTGCTCGGTGAAGCCGCCCGCCGCCGCGATCAGGTCGACCGCGCGGGAGCCCTCGTCGAGCTCGTACAGGCCCGGCCTGGCCACCTCGCCGAGCAGGTGCACGTACACGCGCCCGCTCTCGCCGACGCCGGCGCCCGTCGTCGAACCGTCGGCCGCCGGGGCCGAACCGCTCGACCCCGGGGCGACCGACGCGCCGAGCACGGCCTCCCCGCCGTGCGGGGTGAGCGCGGTGACCAGCACCCCGATGCCGAGCCCGGCGGCGGCGAGCACGAGCACGGCACCGAGTCCGACGCGCAGCCGGGCGCGCCGCGGATCGGGCAGCGCCGGCGAGCCGGCGACCCCGACCGCACGATCGCGCGCCGAGCGGTCGACCTCACCGACCGGCGACCCGTCGGGGGGACCGGGCGGTGCCGCGACCTCGACGGCGCGCCCGACCGCCTCAGCAGCCGGGCCGGGAGCCTCCCTCACGCCGCGACGCTAGGTCGCGGCGACGGCGAGCCCGCCCGCGAGCGCGCCTCCTGGGGAGGCTCAGCCCCTCGTGGCGATGTTGACGACGCGCGGGGCGCGCACGATGACGTTCACGATCTCGCGCTCCCCGACCGCGCGCGCGACGTTCGCCGAGGCGCGCGCGAGCGCCTCGAGCTCGTCGGAGCCGATCGTCGGCGCTACCTCGAGCCGGTCGCGCACCTTGCCGTCGACCTGCACGATCGCGGTGACCGCCTCCTCGACCAGCAGGGCCGGCTCGGGGCGGCGCAGCACGAGCTGCGAGATGCTCGGCTCGTAGCCGAGGCGCTCCCACATCTCCTCCGCGGTGTAGGGCGCGAACATCGACAGCACGACGGCGACGGTCTCGGTCGCCTCGCGCACCGCCGGATCGCCCGCGCCGGGCCCGGAGTCCACCGTCTTGCGGATGAGGTTCACGAGCTCCATGAGCCGGGCCACGACGACGTTGAACTTGAAGTCCTCGATGAGGTTCGGCACGTCGGCCAGCAGGCGGTGCACCGCCCGGCGCAGCGCCGGATCCCCCGTCTTCCAGTCGACGGTCGGCTCGGAGGTGACCTCGCCCGAGAGCCGCCAGGCGCGCGCGAGGAACTTCGCGGCGCCGGCCGGCGAGACGTCGGCCCAGTCGATGTCGTCCTCCGGGGGGCCGGCGAAGGCCATCGTGAGGCGCACCGCGTCGGGGCCGTGCTCGTCGAGCTGGTCGGAGAGGCGCACCAGGTTGCCGCGGCTCTTGCTCATCGCCGAGCCGTTCATGATGACCATGCCCTGGTTGAGCAGGGCGCTGAACGGCTCGGTGAACGAGACGTAGCCGAGGTCGAAGAGCACCTTCGTGATGAAGCGCGCGTAGAGCAGGTGCAGGATCGCGTGCGTGACCCCGCCGACGTACTGGTCGACCGGCGCCCACTTCTCGGCCTCGTCCGGATCGAAGGCGCGGGTGTCGTCGTTCGGGTCGAGGAAGCGCAGGAAGTACCACGAGGAGTCGACGAAGGTGTCCATCGTGTCGGGGTCGCGGCGGGCCTTCGTGCCGTCGGGCAGGGTGACCTCGGCCCAGTCGTCGGCGGCGCCGAGCGGCGAGGTGCCCTTGGGCTGCAGGTCGAGCCCCTCCGTCGGCGGCAGCTCGACCGGCAGCTGGTCGGCCTCGACCGGGATCTCGCGCCCGTCCTCGGTGTGCAGGATCGGGATCGGCGTGCCCCAGTAGCGCTGCCGCGAGATGAGCCAGTCGCGCAGGCGGTAGTTCTTCGCAGCGCGGCCGGTGCCCGCCTCCTCGAGCAGCTCGATGACGCGCTTGATGGCGTTCTGCTTGCTGAGGCCGTCGAGCGGGCCGGAGTTGATCATCCGCCCCTCGCCCGGCAGCGCCTCGCCCGAGACCTGCGGGTCGGCCGGGGGCTTCTCCTCGGCGGCCGCGTCGAGCATCTCCGGCGTGATGACCGGGATCGCCCCGGTCACCGGCGCGTTGACGTCGACCACGACGCGAACCGGGAGGTCGAACTTCAGAGCGAAGTCCAGGTCGCGCTGGTCGTGGGCGGGCACCGCCATGATGGCGCCGGTGCCGTAGTCGGCGAGCACGTAGTCGGCGGCCCAGATCGGCAGCTTCTCGCCGTTGACGGGGTTGATCGCGAACCGCTCGAGCGGCACGCCGGTCTTCTCGCGCGAGGCGTCCTGCCGCTCGATCTCGGTCGAGCGCTGCACCTCGGCGCGGTAGGCCGTGAACGCCTCCTGCACCTCGGCGCTCGCCCCCGCGGCGAGCTCGGCCGCGAGGTCGGAGTCGGCGGCGACCACCATGAAGGTCGCACCCCACAGCGTGTCGGGGCGCGTCGTGAAGACGGTGACCTTCTCGTCACGCCCCTCGATCTCGAAGTCGACCTCGGCACCCGTGGATCGCCCGATCCAGTTGCGCTGCATCGTGATGACCTTGCTGGGCCAGCTGCCCTCGAGCTGGTTGAGGTCGTCGAGCAGGCGGTCGGCGTACTCGGTGATCTTGAAGTACCACTGGGTGAGCTTCTTCTTCGTGACCGGGTTGTCGCAGCGCTCGCACAGGCCGTTCACGACCTGCTCGTTGGCGAGCACCGTCTGGTCGTGCTCGCACCAATTGACCCAGCTCGCCTTGCGGTAGGCGAGGCCCTTCTTGTAGAGCTCGAGGAACAGCCACTGGTTCCACTTGTAGTACTCGGGGTCGCTCGTGTGCAGCACGCGATCCCAGTCGAAGCTCGTGCCCAGGCGCAGCATCGACGCCTTCTGCTGCGCGATGTTCTCGTAGGTCCAGGCGCGCGGGTCGACGCCGCGCTTGATGGCGGCGTTCTCGGCGGGCAGACCGAAGCTGTCCCACCCGATCGGGTGCAGCACGTTGAAGCCCTGCAGACCCCAGTAGCGGGCGAGGATGTCGCCGAAGGTGTACGCCTCCGCGTGACCCATGTGCAGGTCGCCGGAGGGGTAGGGGAACATGTCGAGCACGTACTTGCGCGGGCGCGCGTCGCTCGGGTCGTCGCTCGCGTAGGGGCGCAGCTGCTCCCACCGCTGCTGCCACTTGCGCTGCAGGGCGGCCGGGTCGTACTCCGCGGGGTCGTGCTGGCTCACGTGCGTCACTGGGGCTTTCTCGTGCCGGGGATCCCCGCGCCGGGGCCTGCCGCGCGGGGGACGGGGGCGCCCGCTGCCGCGGGCACGCGCTCCGACGTTCCAGAGTAGCCAACGCGCGCGGGCCCTCGGACGTTCCCGGTCGCCCCGAGCCGCGTCGACCGGCCCGCGGCGCGGCTCAGTCCGTCTCGACGACCCCAAGCGCCGCGAGCGGGGCGCGGGCCTTGAGACGCGCCTCGCGCCACTCCCGCTCCGGGTCGGATCCGGCGGTGATCCCGCCGCCCGTGCCGATCGAGGCGCCGTGCGCGTCGAGTTCGATCGTGCGGATCGTCATGGCGAGATCCGCGTCGCCGTCCGCGCCGATCCAGCCGAAGGCGCCCGCGTAGGCGCCGCGGGGCGCACCCTCGAGTTCGGCGAGCAGCTGCATCGCGCGCCGCTTCGGAGCACCCGTCATCGACCCGGCGGGGAACAGCGCGGCGAGCGCGTCGAGCGCGTCGAGCCCCGGCCGCAGCCGCCCCTCGACCGTGCTCACGAGCTGGTGCACCGGCGGGTAGCTCTCCACCTCGTGCAGACCCGTCACAGCGACGGTGCCCGGCGTGCACACCCGCGAGAGATCGTTGCGCACCAGGTCGACGATCATGAGGTTCTCGGCCTGCTCCTTGGGATCCGCCCGTAGCTCGGCGGCCAGGCGCGCGTCCTCGTCGGCGTCGCTCGAGCGCGGCCGGGTGCCCTTGATGGGGCGCGAGCGCACCGACCCCGCGCGCACCTCGAGGAACCGCTCGGGGCTCGCGCTCACGAGCGCGCGCTCGCCGAGCCGCAGCAGGGCGCCGTGGTGGCTCGTCGTCGCGGAGCGCAGCCGGCGGTGCACCGCGAACGGGTCGAAGCGGCCCGGCACGTCGACCCGCGTCGTCAGGCACAGCTGATAGGCCTCCCCCTCGCGGATCGCGGCGAGGCACGCGGCGACCGCGGCCCGGTAGGCCTCGGGCTCGTCCCGCCAGCGCGCGGGGCCGGAGGGCGCGGGATCGCTCGGCGGGGCGAGCGGCGCGGCCGCCGCGAGCGCCGCCTCCCACCGCGCCGCGAGCTCGACGGCCGAGCCCGGAGCCCCGGCGCCGACGTGCGCCTCGGCGTGCCCCGTGACGGGATCGACCTCGAGCAGCTCCTGCACCCGCAGCCAGGCGCCGGGCGCCTCTCCGGGCGGGGCGGCGGGAACGCCGACGGTCTCGTGCCCGGCCTCGTAGCCGAGCCAGCCCACGAGCCCCAGGGCGCCGGGCTCGGCGAGCGCCGCCCGCAGGGCCGGGATCACGCCCGCCGTCGGCAGCGCGACGCGCTCCCCCCGCGCGAGCAGGTGGCGATCGCGCGCTCCCCCATCGAGCCAGACCGCGTCGCCCGGCGCGGAGAACAGGATCGCGGCCGCCGCCTCGACGTCGACCCTCCGCCCGAGCGCGTGCCCGCCTCGCCGCCCGCGCATACGCTCATCGTATGGGTGCCTCCGGATACCTCTGGCGGCCCGGCGCCGAGGCCGGACCGGGCGGGTCGACGCGCGCCTCCGGTCCCGACGCGCCCCCGCGCTCCCTCCGAGCCGACGCGCGGCTCGAGCCGCGCGACGACTGCGACGTGCAGCCCGCGCGCCTCCTCGCCGCCGACTCCTGGCTCGTCGACGAGGGCCGGGTGCGGGCCCTCGAGCTGCACCGTCGACGCTTCGCCGACGCGGTCGTCGCGGTCGGTCTCGAGCCCGAGGCGCGCGACCTCGACGGCTTCTGGGAGGCGGCGATCGCGACCCTGCCGCGCACCGGGGCCTGGTTCCCTCGGGTGGAGGCGCGCCTCCAGCGCGACGCCCCGCAGCTGCTGCTGCGAGTGCGCGAGGCGCCCGAACGCGCCGAGACGATCGTGCTCGCCACCCACCCGGGGCCGGATCCGCGCACCGCGCCGCGCACGAAGGGCCCCGACCTCGAGGCGATGCTGCGCCTGCGCACCCAGGCGCAGGGGCGCGGGGCGGGCGAGGCCGTGATCCTCGAGCCCGACGGCGCGATCGCGGAGGGCTCGACCACCTGCCTGCTGTGGTGGCGCGGCGACGACCTCGCGCTGCCGCCCGAGGAGGTCGCGCGCGTCGACTCGGTGACGGTGCGCTCGGTGCTCGCCCTCGCCTCGGCGCGCGGCGTCGCGGTGCGGCGGGAGCGGGCGGCGCCCGAGGATCTCGAGGGCTGCGAGGTGTGGGCGCTCAACGCCCTGCACGGGGCCCGCATCGTGACCGCGTGGGTCGACGGACCCGCGACGGCGGCCGAGCCGGGACGGCTCGCGACTTGGCGCGCGGCGCTCGACGCGCTGCGGAAGCCGCTGCCCGACCCCGCTCCCGCGACCGACTCCGACCCCTCCGCGCCCGCGACCGCCCCCTCCGCCGGCGAGAGCTGACCGCCGTGTCCGGATTCAGCTTCGACGATCTGCTGACCCAGATCCTCGCGCTCGTGCAGTCGGTCGACCCGGTGGCGCGCACGCTCCTCGCGGGCCTCGCGATCCTGCTCGAGACCACGATCCTGCTGGGGCTCGTGGTGCCCGGCGACACGGTCGTGATCGTCGCGAGCACCGCGGTCTCCTCCCCCGCCGAGTACGTCGGCCTGCTCGCGACCGTCATCGCGGGGGCGCTGATCGGCGAGAGCATCGGGTTCGCGCTCGGCCGCCTGGTCGGCCCGCGCATCCGCGCCAGCCGGCTCGGGCGCCGCATCGGCGAGCACAACTGGCGGCGCGCCGAGAACTACGTGGATCGCCGCGGCGGCATCGCGGTCTTCGTCTCCCGCTTCCTGCCGGTGCTGCACTCCCTCGTGCCCCTCACCGTCGGGATGAGCACGATGAGCTACCGCCGCTTCCTCGCCTGGACGGCCCCGGCCTGCGCGATCTGGGCGACCGCCTACGTCAGCTTCGGCAGCCTCGCCGCTGGCGGCTACCGCGAGCTCTCCGGCCGGCTGCACGGCGCCGGCTATCTCTTCGTCGCCGCCGTCGTCGTGTTCGCGGCCGCGGTGCTCGTGGCGAAGAAGCTCATCGAGCGCTCGCAGGCGCGGCACTGGCAGCGCCCCGGCGACCACGACGCGAACACCCGCGAGGAGCCCGAGGACGACTGACCCGGACGCGACGGCCCCCGACGCAACAGGCCCGACGCGACGGCTCCGAGACCGCGGCCCCTGAGACGCGGAAGCGGGACGGAGGCTCGCGCCCCCGCCCCGCCGTGTCGAGCCGTCGGCTCGGGATCCGATCGCCTAGATCAGACCCTTGTCGGTCAGCCACTGGGTCGCGATGTCGGCGGCCGAGAGCTGCTCGTCGACGCTCTGCACGTTGAGCGCGACCAGATCCGCGGGGCTCATCGCCGCGCTGATCGGGTTGATGATGTCGGCGATCGAGTCGGCCAGGTCGGCGTTCACGAGCGGCACGACGTTCGAGGCCAGGAACAGCCCCTGCGGGTCCTCCAGGGTCACGAGGTCGTTCTGCTGGATGCGCGGGTCGGCGCTGTAGACGTTCGCCACGTTGACGACGCCCTGCACGAGCGAGTCGACCGTGGTGTCGCCGGTGGCCTGGAACGACACGGTCACGCCGTAGACGCTCTCGAGACCGCTCGGGCCGTAGGGGCGCTCCTCGAGCTCCGGCGCGCCACCGAGGATGAGCGGCACGTCGACGTTCGCGAGGTCGCCGATCGAGGTCAGCGAGTACTGCTGCGCGAAGTCGGACGTGACGTTGTAGCTGTCCTGGTCGGTCGCCGGCGACATGTCGAGCACAGTGAGCCCCGCCGGCAGCGCCGACTTCAGCTCGTCGTAGACGGCGTCGGCCTGGGTGGCCGTCGTGTCGGGCTTGTAGAACTGGAGGAGGTTGCCGGTGTACTCCGGGAACAGGTCGACCTCGCCGTTCTCGAGCGCCGGGATGTAGGCGTCGCGCTGGCCGATCTGGAACTTGCGCTCGACGGTGTAGCCCGCGTTCTCGAGGGCCTGCGCGTAGATCTCGGCGATGATCTCGTTGGAGTAGTAGGCCTGCGAGCCCACCACGATGGTGCCCATCGAGTCGCCGCCGCCGTTGTCGTCGGACCCGCCACCGGAGGCCGAACCACACCCTGCCAGGGCCAATGCCGCCCCGACCACGGCCGCGGTGAACGCGAACCGGCCCTTGTTCCTTGCTGTGCGCATGATCTTCCTTCTCATGATGCGGTGGGAGCTTCCACCATCCGCGCGCGCCGGGTCGGCACGGCACGGGGTCTGCGGGGACGCCGCGGCGCGGCGCCCGTGGGGATCAGCCGATCGAGCAGCACGCCGATCAGGCCGAAGGCGGCGTCGAGCAGCAGCGCGAGCACGATCACGATGATCGCGGCGCCGAAGGCCTGCTCGTCGCGCCGCAGGGGGATCGCCTGCAGCAGCGGGTAGCCGAGTCCGCCGAGGTTGATGTAGGCCGCGAGCGTCACCGTCGCGACGACCTGGAGCGTCGCCGACCGGATGCCGCCGACGAGCAGGCGCAGCCCGAGCGGCGCCTCGACCTTCCAGAGGATCTGCCACTCGGTCATCCCGATCGCGCGGGCCGCGTCGACCGTCGTCTTGTCGATCGCCTGGATGCCCGAGTAGGCCCCGGCGAGGATCGAGGGCACCGCGAGGATCACGAACGCCGCGTAGGCCGCGATCGGCCGCTGGACGACACCGACGAGCGAGACGAGCAACAGCATGAGGCCGAAGGAGGGCAGCGCGCGGGCGGCTCCCGTGATGCCCACCGCGAGCTCGCGCCCCTTGCCGGTGTGGCCGATGAGGTAGCCGATCGGCACCGCGATGACGAGCGCGATGAGCACCGAGCCGAAGGTGTAGGTGAGGTGCTCGCCGAGGCGCTGCCACAGCTCGCCGCTGCCGACGAAGCCGGCGATCCAGGCGAGGGTCGCTCCGATCAGATCCATCAGCGCACCGCCTCGGCGACCTTGCCCGTGCCCAGAGCGCGGATCCACCGGTTCATGGGTCGCCGCTTCGAGGGCCGCGCCCACGGCATGAGCGCCCGCCCGAGCAGCACGAGCAGTCCGTCGATCGCGAGTGCGAGCAGCATGGTGAGCACGACGCCGGTGAAGACCTCGAAGGGGATCTGCCGCTGCGATCCGTCGGTGAAGTAGAAGCCGAGGCTCTGCACCCCGACGAGGACGCCGACGGTGACGAGCGCGACCGTCGAGACCGCGACGACGCGCAGGCCCGCGAGCAGCACGGGACCGGCGAGAGGAAGCTCGACCTCCCAGATGCGCCGCCAGGTGCCGTAGCCCATCGCGACGGCCGACTGGCGCACGCCCGGGTCGACCGAGCCGAAGGCGTCGGCGGCCGAGCGGGCCATCAGGGCGACCGCGTAGATCGTGAGCGCGATCTCGACGTTCGCCTCGCTGAGGTAGGGCAGCCCCAGCAGGGGCGGCAGCAGCGCGAACAGCGCGAGCGAGGGGATCGTGTAGAGCAGGCCGACGAGCGTCAGCAGCAGTCCACGCGTCACCTGGAAGCGCCAGGCGAGCCAGCCCAGCGGCAGCGCGAGCACGAAACCGATCGCGATCGGGAGGATGCTGAGCCGCAGGTGGGTGAACAGGTAGAACGGGATCGACTCGTAGTTGTTGAGCAGCCAGTTCACCCGCCCGCCTCCGATCCCCCCTCGGAATCGAGAACGCCCGCGGGCTGACCCAGGCCGTCGACGAGCACCGTGCGGTCGCCGATGCGCTCCTCGTGCAGGGCGCGCTTGCCGCGCGCGGCGCCCACGAACTCCGCGACGAAGTCGTTCGCCGGCTCGGCGAGGATCTCCTCCGCCGTGCCGGTCTGCACGATGCGCCCGCCGGTCTCGAGCAGCACGATGCGGTCGCCGAGCAGGAAGGCCTCGTCGATGTCGTGCGTGACGAACACGATCGTCTTGCCGAGCTCGCGCTGCAGGCGCAGCACCTCCTGCTGCAGCTCGGCGCGCACGATGGGGTCGACGGCGCCGAAGGGCTCGTCCATCAGCAGGATGTTCGGGTCGACCGCGAGGCCGCGCGCGACGCCGACGCGCTGCTGCTGGCCGCCGGAGAGCTGGTTCGGGTAGCGGCGGGCGAGGGAGCGGTCGAGGCCCACGACATCCATGAGCTCGAGGGCGCGCTCGTGCGCGGCCGCCTTGGGTACGCCGGTCAGGCGCGGCACGGTCGCGATGTTGTCGATGACCCGGCGGTGCGGCAGCAGGCCGGAGTTCTGCATGACGTAGCCGATGCGGCGGCGCAGCTTCACGGGCTCGACGGTGGCGATGTCCTCCCCGTCGATCTCGACCGTGCCCTCGGTGGGATCCACCATGCGGTTGATCATGCGCAGCAGGGTGGTCTTGCCCGAGCCGCTCGACCCGACCAGCACGGTCGTCGAGTGCGGCGGGATCTGCAGCGAGAAGCCGTCGACGGCGAGGGTGCCGTCGGCGAAGCGCTTGGACACCTCGCGGAATTCGATCATGGCGCGACCTCCCCGGACCTCGTCACGCTATTCGGAGCCCACGACACGACGGTCGGGGCGGTGGAACGAGGGCGGAGCGCGCGCGGGACCACGTCTCCACGCTACGGGGCGGGCCGTGCGGCGCGCCGGATCGGGCCGGGCTTCGTCACCCAGCCGTAATACGACCGCGCCCGCACCCCGAGGGGCGCGGTCGGGTCACCGTCGGAACGGGGTCAGCGCTCGAAGTAGGGGCCGACGAGCGCGAAGGCGGCGCGGCGGGCCTGCTCGAGGAAGCGCGGGTCGCCCTGCGGGTCGCTCCAGAACGCGCGCGCCACGAGCGCGTCGCACAGCTCCGACGCGGCCTCGAAGGCGAGACGCGCCTCGGCGCTGTCGTCGAGCCCGAAGCGCGAGGTGAGCGCGTCGAAGAGCCGACCGGCGAGCACGGCGTTCGCGGGCGATCCGGCGCGCGGGCGCAGGTCGAGCACGTCGCCGAAGCGCAGCGCGGCGTAGCCCGGCTCGGTGCGGTAGGCCTCGACGGCGACGTCGAAGACGGCCTCGCCGACGGCCTTCCAGCCGTCGAGGGAGGAGTCGGCGACGGTCTGCGCGATGCGCTCGGTCAGCCGCTCGGCGTTGCGCGCCGCGAGCGACTGCAGCACCGCGATGCGGTCGGGGAAGTAGCGGTAGACGGTGCCGATGGAGGCCCCCGCGCGGTCGGCCACCATGGCGGTCGTCAGGCGCTCGTAGCCGATCTCGTGCACCACCTGGGCGGCGGCGTCGAGCAGCGCGGTGAGGCGCGCGGCACTGCGGGCCTGGACGGGCTCGTTGCGGATCAACGACGTCATCTCGGACGACGATTCCACGAGGTTCGCGTGCGACACAGTGATTCCCCTTCACTACTTAGCCGCGAGTATACGAGTCTGCCGTCGAAACCGAGGGCACGACCCCGCGTGCCACACTGAGACGATGGCGCGCGAGGGGGCTGGCGACGGGAACGGGGCCGCCCCGCGACCGCACCTCGCCGCCCGCGTCGAGGACGCGATCCACGCCTGGCGCGAGCGGCGCGCCCGGCGCCGCGGGCTGGTCCCGGTGCTCGTGCCCTACCCCTCCTACGGCGGCCCCGGATGGGTGCGGCTGCTCGGCCGGGTCGTGCTGCGGCGCCCCGATCACGACCCGCGCGAGCGGATCCGCGGCTGGCGCAGCTTCACGACCATCCATGTCAGCGACGCGGAGGTCGAGGTCGTCGCCCCCGACGGCAGCCGCCACCGGGTGCGCACCGACCGCGGTGGCGTGCTCGACGCCCGGGTCGAGATCGAACTGCCCGCCGGCTGGCAGCGGATCCCGGTGCGCCCCGTCCCCGACGGCGACCCCGTCGAGGTGCCGGTCTTCGTCGTCGCGGCCGGGGTGCGGTTCGGGCTCCTGTCGGACATCGACGACACCGTGATGGTCACCGCGCTGCCGCGACCGTTGCTCGCCGCGTGGAACACCTTCGTGCTCGACGAGCACGCGCGCTCGCCCGTGCCCGGCATGGCGGTGCTGTACGAGCGGATCGTGCGCGCGCATCCCGGCGCCCCGGTCATCTACCTCTCCACCGGCGCCTGGAACGTGACGCCGACGCTCACCCGGTTCCTGCGGCGCAACCTCTACCCACGCGGGGCGCTGCTGCTGACCGACTGGGGGCCGACGCGCGACCGGCTGTTCCGCAGCGGGCCGCAGCACAAGCGCGACGAGCTCGCGCGGCTCGCCGACGACTTCCCCGCGCTGCGCTGGGTGCTCGTGGGCGACGACGGCCAGCACGACGAGGAGCTCTACGGCGAGTTCGCGCGCGCCCACCCCGACCGCGTCGCCGTGGTCGCGATCCGCAACCTCACCCCGACCGAGGCGGTGCTCGCGGGTGGCCGCAGCCGCGAGGGCGGCAAGGGGGCTCCCATCCCGTGGATCTCCGCGCCGGACGGCGCGGGCCTCGCAGGCGAGCTCGCGCGCCTCGGCATCGTCGACGAGCCGGGCCGAGGGCCGGCGTGAGCGGAGAGCCGGCGTGAGCGGAGAACCGGAGTGAGCGGAGGGCCGCCGCCCGCGCGGCGCCCCGCGGCGCTGGCCCTGCTGGCCTCCACCCACCCGGCGCCCGTGCTCGTCGTCGCGACGGTGAGCGTGCTGCTCGCGCTCGCCATGGGCCTCGGCGCCGTCGCGGTGGCGCTCGTCGGGCTCGCGCGCCTCGCGGAGCAGGCCGCCGTCGGCTGGGTCAACGACGTCGTCGACGCCGAGGCCGACCGCCGCGACGGGCGCACCGACAAGCCGGTCGCCGCCGGCGAGGTGAGCCGGCGCCGCGTGGTCGTCACCGCGGTCCTGGCCGCGACCGTGGCCATCGCCGCCGCCGCCGTGCTCGGGCCGGGGCCGCTGCTCGCGCTCCTCGGCATCCTCGCCGCGGGGATCGGCTACGACCTCGGCCTCAAGCGCACCCCGCTCTCGCTGCTGTGCTATCTCGTCGGCTTCAGCCTGCTGCCGGTGCTGCCGGCGCTCGCGCTGCCCGAGCCGCGCCTGCCCGCGCTCTGGGTGGTGCTCGCCGCCGCGCTGCTGGGGGCCGCGGCGCACGCGGTCAACGTGCTGCCGGATCTCGAGCGCGACCGGGCGGAGGGCGTGCGCGGGCTGCCGCAGATCCTCGGCCGCCGCGGCGCGGTGGTGCTGCTCGCGCTCGCGCTCGCGGGCGCGGCGCTCGCCATCGTCGTCGGACTCGGCGCCGCGCCAGTGTCGTTCGTCGTCGTCGCGGTGACGGCGGGCGCGGGTGGCGCGGGGATCCTGGTGATGACCCGCCGGCCGCGCTCGCGGCTGCCGTTCCTGCTGCTGCTGGCCGCGGTACTCGTCGACGTCGCGGCGCTCGTGCTCGCCGGCTCAGCCCTGCTCGGCTGACGGCGCCGGCGCGGCCGCGTCGGCGCTGTCTCCCGCCGCGTCCCCGGCCCCCGCCGCATCCCCGTCCTCGGCCGAGCCCGCGTGACCGCGCACGTGCTCGTTGCGGATGCCGAAGAACGACACGACGCCCCCCGCGACGAGCAGCACCGAGCACACCAGCAGCGCGCGGTGCAGGCCGTCGACGTCGAGCCGGCCGCCGATGATCGCGGCGATCATCGCGATCACGAGCAGACCCGCCACGCGCGACACGGCGTTGTTGACCGCGGACGCGATGCCTGAGCGAGCGGGGTCGATCGAGCCGAGGATCGCCGAGGTCAGCGGCGAGACCGTCAGGGTGAGCCCGAGGCCGAAGACGAGGACGCCGGGCAGCACCTGCCACCAGTAGTCGAAGGGCAGACGGATGTTCAGCAGCAGCGCCGTGCCGATGCCCGCGACGATCGGGCCGACCGTCATGAACGCGCGCGGCCCCCAACGGCCGGCGAGCGCGCCGACCCGCGACGACAGCAGGATCATGAGGAGCGTCGCCGGGAGCGCGGCGACCCCCGCGAGGGTCGCGGGCAGCTCGGCGCCCTGCTGCAGCCACACCACGAGCACGAAGCCCTGTAGCGACAGCGCCGCGTAGATGAACAGGGTCGCGAGGTTGCCGGTCCAGAAGTTGCGCACCCGGAACAGGTCGAGCGGCATGATCGGCCGCGGCGCGACCCGCTGCCGCCACAGGAACCCGGCGAGCAGCAGCACGCCGAGCCCGCCCCCGGCCCAGACCACGGGGTGGCCCCAGCCGAGATCCGGCTGCTCGATGAGGGCGACGACGAGCCCCGCGAGCCCGAAGGTGCACAGCGCGGCCCCGAGCAGGTCGATGCGCGTGCCCGGCGCGGGCGCGGGCTCGGTGCCGATGCGCGGCAGCAGCAGGAGCGTCACCGCGATCGGCACGACGTTGATGACGAAGACCCAGCGCCAGCTGAGCAGGTCGACGAAGGCGCCGCCGAGGAACGGGCCGATGAGCATCGCGACCGTCGTGAACGCGGTCCACACCCCGATCGCGCGCGACTGCGCGGGGCCGGAGATGCGCGAGGTGATGAGCGCGAGCGAGCTGGGCACGAGCAGCGCGCCCGCGACCCCCTGCAGCGCACGGGCGAAGATGAGCACGGTCGGATCCCACGCGAGCGCGACGAAGAGCGAGGTCGCCCCGAACCCGAGGAGCCCGACCGTGAGCACCCGCACCCGCCCGAACGCGTCGGAGAGCGACCCGGCGATGAGGATGAGCGAGCCGAGCGTCACGAGGTACGCGTCGACCGCCCACTGCTGGGTCGTCAACCCGCCGCCGAGGTCGGCCTCGATGGCGGGCAGCGCGACGTTGACGACGACGCCGTCGAGGAACGACACGAAGCTCGCGAGCACCGCGATCACGACGACGAGGCGCTGCGTGCCGTTCATGGGGCGAGGCTACGCCGAGCCGACGACCTCGTGCCCGGCCGGCTCCTCGGCGAGCAGCTCCCGCACGCGCGGGGCCACCTCCCGCCCGTACAGCTCGATCGCGTGCATCGCGGCGTCGTGCGGCAGCGTGCCGGCGGAGTACTTGAGGTCGAAGCGATCGATGCCGAGCGCGCGCACCGTGCGGGCGATCTTCTGCGCGACGGTCTCGGGCGATCCCAGGTGCAGGGCGCCCTCGGCGATCTCGCGGTCGAACTGCCCGCGGTCGGTCGGGCCCCAGCCGCGCTCGCGCCCGATGCGGTCGTGCATCGCGCGGTAGTGCGGCCAGAAGGCCTCGGCCGCCTCCTCGTCGGTGTCGGCGACGAAGCCCGGCGAGTGCACCGCGATCGGCAGCGGATCCCGCCCGAGCTGGGCGAGCGCGCGCCGGGAGAGGTCGGCGTAGGGCGCGAACCGGGCGGGGTCGCCGCCGATGATGGCGAGCACGAGCGGCAGGCCGTGCCGCGCAGCGCGCACGACGGATTCGGGGCTGCCGCCCACCCCCACCCAGGCGCGGATGCCCGCGGCGGTCTTCGGATACACCTGCTGGTTCGTGAGCGGCGGCCGCACGGTGCCGCTCCAGGTCACGGGCTGCTCGGCCAGCAGCTGCACGAGCAGGTCGAGCTTCTCCTCGAAGAGCACGTCGTAGTCGGCGAGGTCGTACCCGAACAGCGGGAACGACTCGGTGAACGAGCCGCGGCCCAGGATGATCTCGCTGCGCCCGTGGGAGATCGCGTCGAGGGTCGCGAACCTCTCGAACACGCGCACCGGGTCGTCGCTGCTGAGCACCGTCACCGCGGTCGCGAGCCGGATCCGCTCGGTGCGGGCGGCGATCGCCGACAGCACGATCTCGGGACTCGAGACGGCGAAGTCGTCGCGGTGGTGCTCGCCGATCGCGAAGGCGTCGACGCCGACCGCCTCGGCGAGCTCCGCCTGCTCGACCACCTCGCGGATCACGCGGGGATAGGGGTTCGCCTCGCCCTCGGCGGCGGCCGGCGGCGCCGAGACGTCGCCGAAGGTGTCGAGTCCGAGCTGCAGGTCCATGGGGTGATCCTCCCGATTCTCCGCGGCCGGCGCGCGGTCGATGCATCTGCATCGACGGGGGCAACCCGGTCGGGCGCCGGAGTATTTCGGGCCCGACCGGGTCGCGCCCCGCGCTCAGCAGGGCGCGCCGAACTCCTGCGCCCAGTAGGTGCGGCCGTCCTGGCCCACCGCGGTCGCGAGACCGATGTGCACGAAGCGGGCCTTGAGGATGTTGGCGCGGTGGCTCTCCGAGGCCATCCAGGCGTCGACGACCGCGTGCGGCGTGGTGTAGCCCCAGGCGACGTTCTCGCCCCACGAGCACCAGCGGTAGCCCGCCTGCGTGATGCGGTCGCCACCGCGCGTGCCGTCGGATCCGACGTGACCGCCCTGCTGCATCCGCGCCTGGTCGACCGCGTGCCGGGCCGCGGCGTCGGTGAGCCGGCTGTCGACGGTGAGCGCACCGAGGCCGTTCTGGGCGCGGGCCTCGTTGACGAGGCGCACGACCTCGGCCTGGAAGCGCGTGCTCGCCGCGATCGGGGCGGGCGCGGGGCTGGCGCTCGGCGCGGGGCTGGAGCTCGGCGCGGGTTGCGCGGGCGTGGGCGCGGTCGTCGGGGCCGGGGTGGGCGACGCCGGCGGCGCGCTCGGGCTCGGCGCGGGGGCCGGAGCGCTGGAGGGAGGGGCGCTGGGAGCCGGCGTCGCCGACGGAGCTGGCGCCGGATCCGCGCTGCGATCGGGCGACTGCAGCGTCACAAGACCGCCCAGCAGCCCGCCGAGCAGGCCGCCGCCGTTCGGATCGGCGGCGCGGAGGGAGAGGCCGCGGTGGATCGCCGCGGAGGCCGGCTCCGCGTGTGCGGCGGCCATACCCCCGACAATCGGCACGACGACGAGGCCGAGCGCGAGCGGGAGGGCGAAGAGAAGGCGGGGTGAGGGGGTCGTGCGTCGACGGCGCAGCATGCGCGCGTGGTCCTTTCAGGAAGCCCGCAACCCCAGCTCCCTGATCCGTGCTTCCTCTTCGGGTGGCGCAGCGGGAGTGCGCGAGGAAGTCGGGCGCCCGGTCGTCGGCGTCGCGGGGCGGGTGAGTCCCCCGCCGCGACCGGCATCGTCCTGTCGCCTCGGACGGCGACCCGGTGAGGCTAACCCGGCGCGAGCGCGGAACGCGCGCCCCAGCACTGGGGTGCAATCCGGCGGCGCTAGGCTGACGAATACGCGCCCTCGAACCCCTGTTCGCAGCGCGGAGGAGATCGCTCGCCCATGCCGCTGACCGTGTCGGTCGTCATCCCGGCCCGCAACGACGCCGAGATGCTCGCCCGCTGCCTCGCCGCGCTCGCCGCCCAGACCCGCCCCGCCGACGAGATCGTCGTCGTCGACAACGGCAGCACCGACGACACTCGTGCGGTCGCCGAGGCGGCCGGGGCCCGTGTCGTGTGGGAGCCGGTCGCGGGGATCCCGCGGGCCGCCTCCGCCGGGTACGACGCGGCCACGGGCGACCTCATCGCGCGCATCGACGCGGATACCGTGTGCCCGCCCGAGTGGATCGCGCACGCCGTCGAGGTCTTCGAGGCGGAACCCGGCCTCGACGCGATCTCGGGCGACGCCGAGTTCTACGGCGGCTCGGCCCGCCTGGACCGGCGCGCGCGACGCATCTGGATCGGCGGCATGTACTGGTCGATGACCGGCTGGCTCGGCCACGCGCCCGTGTTCGGCTCGAACTTCGTCATGCGCCGCGCGATGTGGCGCGAGATCTCCGGCGAGGTGCACCGGGAGCTGCGCCGCATCCACGACGATCTCGACCTGAGCCTGCACGTCAAGCCGTGGATGACGGTGCGCCGCGACCGGGAGCTCTTCGTCGCGATCTCGGCGCGTCCCTTCGCGACGATCCGCGGCACGGCCCGCCGGGTCTCGTGGGTGGTGCCGACCCTCGCGATGCACCTGCCGGAGGACGTGCCATGGCGCCGGCGCGCCGCGCGCAAGGCGTGGGCGCGCGCGCTCGACCGGCGCACGGCCGTGGCGCGCGGCCTCGAGGGCTACGGCGCGATCGACGGCTACGACGACGACGAGGGTGTCGCCCCCGCCGCCTCGTAGAGCGCGAGCAGGTCGAGCGCGAACTCGTTCGGCGTCGTCTCGCACGGGCTGTGCCCGGTCGGGTAGACGGCGAAGCGGGCGCCGATGCGGCGCGCGAAGTCGGCGTGGCGATGCACCGGCCAGAGGTCGTGCTCGCCGACCGCGACGAGCTTGGGGATCGGCTGGGCGCGCACCGCGTGATCCAGGTCGGGGGTGCGGCGCATGAGGCCGATGATGTCATCCATGCTGTCGCGGCGGGTGAGCGCGAAGCGGTCGCGCACGAAGCCGAGCCGGCTCGCGCCGACCTTGTTCTTGTTGGTGCGGATGCCCCAGATCATGAGGCCGGCGCCGGTTCGGTCGCCCACGAACGGCGACAGCGCCCCGATCTTCTTGATGGTGCGGAACGCGTCGCCGTGGTCGGGCGTCGGCGACAGCAGCGCGAGCGAGAGAACGAGCTCGGGGCGGCGCAGCAGGGCGAGCTGCGCGAGCGTCGCCGCGAAGGAGTAGCCGAGCAGGTGCGCGGGGCCGCCCGCTTCGAGCAGCGCGAGCAGGTCGCCGACGAAGAGCTCGTAGTCGTAGCGCGCGCCGGCCGCGGGGCCCGCGCGGTGCGACTCGTACTGCCCGGCGAGGTCGATCGCCTCCACCCAATAGCCGGCCGCCACGAGCGGCGGCGCGAGCAGCACGAAGTCCTCCTTCGAGCCGGAGGCGCCGGGCACCATGAGCACGCGTTCGCCGTCGGCCGGCCCGACGCTCCAGCGCGCGAGCGGACCGCTCGGCGCGGCGAACTCGTCGTGCACCGCGCCCTCGGCGGGGATCGTCCAGTCGATCTCGGGCAGCGCGGCGTCGAGGGCTCGAGCCTGCGCGCGCAACGGGTCGGGCTCCGCCGGCTGCTCGGTGGGGGCACTGCCGTTGCGGGGCGCGGTCACGGCGCCACTGTAGCGGCCCGGATGAGCTCGAGAAGCGCCGCGCCGTAGGCCTCCTCCGCGTCCTCCTTCGCGAACTCGCGGTCGGATCCCTGGATGCGCACCGTGACGACGTAGCGGGCTCCCCCGTGCTCGCCGACCGGCTCGCGGCGCAGGCCGAGGAAGGCGCCGCGCAGCAGCTCGCGCAGCTGGTCCTCGCGGGGAAGCCAGAGGGCATCCTCGAGGGCCACCGAGTCGAGCGCCCACTCGGTGGTGCCGTTGAAGCCGAGCACCGTGCCGCTCGGATACCGGTGCGCCTCGATCGTCATGTCGCTGACCGTGAACACGTCGCCCTCGAAGTCGGGGCCCGAGAGCTGGAACCGGTCGCCCGAGATCGGCGCCCACTGCAGGCCGGCCGCCCGCAGCTCGGCGGCGAGCCCGGTCGAGATCATCGCCCCATCATGGCGGCCATCGCGGCGATCTGCTCGGGGCCGATGCGGCAGCAGCCGCCCACCAGGCGCGCGCCCGCCGCGAGCCACGCCGCGACGTCGCTCTCGGCGAGCTCGGCGCTGCCGCGCCAGCAGCGGTTCGCGCCGTCCCACGTCTCGCCGCTGTTCGGGTAGGCCACGAGCGGCTTCGTCGTCGCCGCGCGGGCGACCTCGAGCGCGCCGGCGACCTCGCCGGGCGCACAGCAGTTGACCCCGACCGCGACGATCTCGGGGCTCGCGTCGGCGATCGCGACGGCCTCGCGCAGCGGCTCCCCCGTGCGCAGCGCCCCGTTCTCGATCGTCACGCTCAGCCACGCGGGCACGCCGAGCCCGGCGAGTTCGGCGGCGAGCGCCTCGACCTCCGCCAGGCTCGGGATGGTCTCGATCGCGAGCACGTCGGGCCCGCTGCCGGCGATGGCCCGCAGGCGCGGGCGATGCCAGGCGCGCAGGGCGGCGACATCGAGCCCGTAGCGGCCGGTGTACTCGCTGCCGTCGCCGAGCGTCGCGCCGTAGGGGCCGACCGAGGCGGCGATCCACACCGGGTCGGCGGTCTCCGCAGCGGGCGTCTCCGCAGCGAACGCGTCGCGCGCCTCCCGCGCGAGCCGCACGCTCGCGGCGAGCACCCGTTCGGTCTCGTCGGCGCGGCCGAGCGCCGCGAGCCCGTCGGCGCTGACCTGGTACGACGAGGTGATGAGCACCCGTGCACCGGCGCGGAGGTAGGCGAGGTGCGCCTCGCGGATCGCAGCCGGGCCGTCGAGCAGCAGGCGCGCCGACCACAGGTCGCTCGACAGGTCGTGCCCGCGGTCGGCCAGGAGCGTGCCGAGTCCCCCGTCGAGCAGCACGGGTCCCGCGTGGAGCGCATCGGCGAGGCTCGGCATGGCGTCAGGCTACGCGGCGCGCCCCGCGGCCGGCCTCCCCTTCAGGCGCCTCCGGCCACGGGCAGCACGGATCCGCTCACGAACCCCGCCTCGCCCGACAGCAACCAGACGACGGCGCCCGCGACCTCCTCGGCCCGTGCCGCGCGCCCGAGCGGGAGGGTCGCGCCGACGCGCGCCGCCCGGCCGGGCTCGCCGGCCCGCGCGTGGATCCCGGTGTCGGTTGTACCGGGGGCGACGACGTTGACCCGCACCCCGCGCGGACCGAGTTCGCGCGCGAGCCCGCAGCTGAGCGCCTCGACCCCGGCTTTGGCGGCCGCGTAGACGACGTACTCCCCTGCCGCCCCGGTGCGTGCGGCGATCGACGAGATCGACACGATGTCGCGCCGCGCGCCGTCGCCCGTCCAGCGCCGCGCCGCCTCGCGGCAGAGCCGGGCGACCGCGACGAGGTCGACGTCGACGACGCGGTGCAGGTCATCGTCCGTGAGACCCTCGAGTGCTCCGAGCGGGCCGGTGACGCCCGCATTGTTGACGAGGGCGACGACCTCGCCCATCTGGGCGGCCTCGTCGAAGAGACGCGCGGGGGCCCCCGCGTCGGTCACGTCGAGCTGCAGCGCCCGTGCCGTGCCGCCGGCCGCGTCGACCGCCGCGACGACCTCCGCCGCCTCCGCAGGCGACTCGGAATGCGTGAACAGAACCCCCCACCCGCCGGCCGCGAGCCGTTCGACGACCGCCCGTCCGATCCCTCGGCTGCCCCCGGTAACGATCGCGACGCGCATGCGGCGACTCTGGCCCGGCAGGCGCGCGGCGGCAAGGGCCGCCCGCCGGAGCCTGGCCCGCGTGCGGGAATGCGGTCGATGCATCCGTATGTTGTAGGGGTGGTGAAGCGCATCGGTTTCCTCTCCTTCGGCCACTGGTCGAACTCGCCCGGATCGCAGACCCGCTCCGCCTCGGACGTGCTGCAGCAGTCGATCGACCTCGCCGTCGCGGCCGAGGAGCTCGGCGCCGACGGCGCGTACTTCCGCGTGCACCACTACGCGCACCAGCTCGCCTCGCCCTTCCCGTTGCTCGCCGCCACGGGCGCGAAGACCAGCCGGATCGAGCTGGGCACGGGCGTGATCGACATGCGCTACGAGAACCCGCTCTACATGGCCGAGGACGCGGGGGCGGCCGACCTCATCGCGGACGGGCGGTTGCAGCTCGGGGTGAGCCGGGGATCCCCCGAGTCGGTCATCGACGGCTGGCGCTACTTCGGCTACGACGCCCCCGAGGGCATGACGATGGCGGATGTCGCGCGCAGCAACACGGAGGTGTTCCTGCGGGCGATCGACGGCGCGCGCTTCGCCGAGCAGAACCCGCGCCCGATGTTCCCGAACCCGCATCCTGGGCCGCTCGAGATCCAGCCGCAGTCGCCGGGCCTGCGCGAGCGGATCTGGTGGGGCGCCGCCTCCGACGCGACCGCCGTCTGGGCCGCCGAGCAGGGCATGAACCTCATGAGCTCGACCCTCAAGGTGGATGAGACGGGCGAACCCTTTCACATCCAGCAGCGCAAGCAGATCGACGCGTTCCGCGCCGCCTGGGCCGAGGCCGGTCACGAGCGCGAGCCACGGGTCTCGGTGAGCCGGTCGATCTTCGCGATCACGACCGACCTCGACCGGCGCTACTTCGTCGGCGGCGGCCGGGAGGACTCCGACAGCTTCGGGTTCCTCGACGACTTCCGCGGCGTCTTCGGGCGCAGCTACGCGGACGAACCCGACAAGCTCATCGAGCAGCTGAAGGGCGACGAGGCGATCGCCGCCGCCGACACCCTGCTGCTGACCGTGCCCAACCAGCTCGGCGTCGACTACAACGCCCACGTGCTCGAGGCGATCCTCACCGAGGTCGCGCCGGGGATGGGCTGGCGGTAGGCGGGCGCGTTCCCGCGCTCAGCCGACGCGCACGGTCTTGATCCGCGCGGTGTGGCCGCGCACGATCTCGACCCGCGAGCGGGGAAGGCCGAAGTGCTCGGCGAGGGCGCGTTCGACGGCGGAGTTCGCGGCCCCCTCGACGGCGCGTTCGCGCACCGCCACGATCAGTACGCCGTCGTCACCCTCGACCACGCCGGGGTCCCGACGCACCCCCGGCCGCACCCGCACGCGCACGGTGCGCGGGGGCTCGGTCGACACCGTTCCAGAGTGGCACGAGTAGCCGTGAGTCAGTCCGACCGTCGCGATCCTCGCCCTGACCGGTTCCGCCTCAGGATGAATACGACCGCGGTCTCGGGTGCGTATCGCGAATGCGGGCCGGTCCGTGGGAAGCGCCGTCTCTATACGGCTAGCAGAGTTCCGAAGGTCCGCGCCTAATTGCGGTTCAGCAGATCGAGCACGCCAGCCACTATCGCGACGAGACCGAGACACCCCACCGAAACAGACGCGATGCGAATCAAGGCCGGAGATACCCAGCGATACGTATCACCGACCCCCTTCGCCTTCCACGCGGCCGTGAAGTAGCTGCTCAGACGCACTGGCGCGAGCAGCCCTGCGGAGCAGGCAGCGACCAGGAGTGCCCCCATCATCAATGCGCCCACTAACCGACCCTTCAGCAGACGCCAATTGTCTCTCCGCGTCGCTCCTGCCGGCAACGCCGTCGACAGCGCCTCGACGCGTTGAGTCGTCAGCGCACACTCGAAAGCGAACGCACGCAGAACCGAGGTCGTGCTGAGGTTGACCTAGCGCACGAGAGCCGGAGAATCCGTCGGATCGGCGTCCGAGCTCGAGCGTCGCCGTGAAACGACGCACTCCCCCCGAGCCGGAGCCCGAGGGGAGTGCTGTTGTCGATCGACGCCGCGGCCCGTGATCAGCGGACCGGGGCCGGGTCGGCGCTCCCACCGCGGGGCCGAAACCCCGGGTGCGCGGGGGTTCGACCCCCGCGACTCGCCGGGTCTCGCGGTGCTGCGGCACGAGTCCGTGCACTCCGTGAGACCGTGGCGGGTGGCCGCTCGACTCGCGTGACGGCTCGGGTCCCGCAGGGGGCTCCATCGCCGCCTCACGAACCTCGACATCCGGCCCGGAGGCCTTCCGTCTCGGTCTGTCGGCCGTTTCGGTAGCAGAGAATCTACTCAGGCTTCACCCGCGCGCAACCCGTCAAGTCTCGCTAGATAGTTGAGGGTCGAGAGCCATGGCGAACGCCCCGGTCAGCAGATACACGGCGGCGTGGGAGACAACTCGGACCAGGTGAATTGCGGCATCGAGGTCGCTACGGCAGAAGGTCGAGCATCTGCGGTCGCGCTTTCATGGCGTGGATGACGAGTTCGTTTCCGCTATCGAAGACCAGCACGACTGTCTCCAGCAGCCGACCGTGAATGTCGAATCCGAGCCGGAGCTGCCTGGCCGGGCTGTCATCATCGAGGTTCTCGATCCAGGTCGCCCAGGTTGCGGCTTGGATCGCGTCCTCGGCATCGACTCCGTGTTTGAGAGCCGAGGGGTGGACTCTCACGCCGAGGCCAGCGCCTCGCGGATCACTTCGGAGCGAGACTTGCCTTCACGCTCCGCCAGCGCATCAAGGGCGCTGATCTCGTCCGCCGTGAGGCGCAGCGCGATCACCTGAGACGGCTCCGCGCCACGACCAGGCCGACCACGACCCCGCTTCTTCAACGCCGCCACGTCATAGCCAGCCTCGGCCTCGGCCGCCCAGGCCGCGATCTGCTCCTCGGTGACGGGCGTGCCGTCGATCGTCTCGCGCTCGCTCATGACGTTAATGTAATACGAAAAGACGGTGGGCGAGGGTCATCGGGCGACCATGTTCGACGACGTCTGAAGTGGTGGATCTGAGGGGACTCGAACCCCTGACCCCCTGCATGCCATGCAGGTGCGCTACCAGCTGCGCCACAGGCCCGCAATCTCGAACAATCTCGAGATAATTCCTGATGAGAAGGCTCTTTCTCAACACCAGGACCAATACGTGCTCTCCATACTACCGGATGAGTTGGGCCGATCTGTACCGCCCTGGAGTGGGTGAAGTGATGAGTAGATGGTGACCGATCGAGTGCCCGGCGCTGACGCTGCACCCGATCCTCGCCTGCTCAGAGATGCACGACCGGGAGATGCTCATCGACTGTGAGTCCCGACGTGATGTAGATCGCTGACTGCCAGTTTGTCGCGGGGCAACGCGCCCACGCTGCGGCTCAGCATCGACTCTCTGCGACGCACTTCCAGTTCGTCCACGGCGCGGACCATGCGGTCGCGCCTCGACCTTCGCGGGTGATCCACGGATCGTCCCGGCTGGTGCGGGTGAATCACACGCACCAGCCTCCATGAGTGCTCGATCGCCGAGATGTCAGCTGCACCTCCTCCTTCGGCGGCGTCTGCCGCCTGCTCACACACGGAAGAGGAGAGTCAATGTCGTCTGCAATCTTGCCCGGGTCGACCGGGGTCGAAGATCCGCCGAGGAGAACCCGCGTGCGCGCGATGCTGTCGGTGGTGGTCGCGCTGCTGTTGGCGTTCAGCGGCTTGTTCGTCGCCACGCAGCCCGCGCACGCCGGTACGCGCGGCGTCGGTTACGACATCGGGCAGGGCTGGCTGGGCTCTTACCAGGCCGATGACGGTCGCCAGGTGTATTGCATCGACCTCGCGCTGAACGTACCGTTCTCCCCTACGTCGGGACCGCAAACCGTGACCTCCCTCGACTCGCTATCGAGGCAGCAGCTTGCCGAGCTCAACTACGTCATGGCCCGATGGGGCCAGTCGGGGGATCCGAACGTGACCTCGGCCGTGGCGATGTTCGTGTGGTCGATCGCCGATGCCGGGACCTACAACAGCCATGGGATGAGCGGCGACGCCTACTACGTCGCCCGCGCGCCGAGCGGGGTCCGGTCGACGATCCTGGGGCTACTGGCGCAGATGCGCTCGGAGGCGCCCGCCTACGCGGTGACTGATCCGTCACTGTCGCTGTCGATCGAGATGGCGGACCAGTACGCGGGCACGCTGACCGTGGCGGCGCACCCCTCGCATCTGCAGGGCACGGCGAACCTTTCGGGCGCCGTCTTCGACAACGGCGCGACGTCGCGAACGCTGGGTGCGGGCCAGTTCGGGATCACCGGCACGCCAGCCGACGGGGCGCCGTGGTACGAGATCGGCGTGTCGATGTCGGTCGCGGCTGAGGGGTATGGCGCGAAGGTCGAGCTGTACACGGCCGGCGCCGGCGAGCAGCGGACGATCGCCTCGGTCGCCGGAGCACCGGGCAACCTGTCCGCCTCGACCCAGACGCCGCGCATCGACCTCGACTTCCAGCCGGTCATCGGCACCCAGGTCGCGAGCCGCTTCGTGGACGGGGGCGATGCCTTCGTGGATCTGCTGGCGGTGTCGGTGACCAAGGGCACCTGGACGATCCTCGACGGCGCCCGCATCCCGATCACCGCGACCGGGACGCTGTACGGGCCGTTCGACGAGCAGCCGGCCGAGGCGGACTCCCCGCCGATCGGCGCACCCGTCGCCGGGGTCGAGCAGCTCACGCTCGCGGGTATCGGCGACTACACCTCGGCGGGGTCGATCACGGCGCCGTCGTCCGGGTTCTACACCTGGGTGTGGCAGATCGACAAGGACGCGCAGGGCGAGCTCGGCCGCTATCTGACCGGCTCCTACACGGATCGGTTCGGGCAGGTCACCGAGACCGCCGTGGTGCCGTTCCAGCCCAAGGCAGTCTCCACGGCGATGCAGCACCTCGCCGAGCCCGGTGACCCGCTGACGGACCGGCTCGTGGTCTCGAGCGCGAACGGCCCGTGGCTGAAGGTCGACGGACAGCCGATCCCGGTGATCCTCGAGGGCACCCTGTATCAGGGGCCGGGCACGCGCCCGCCGTCCCAGGAGGCGCCGATCGTGCTCCAGTCCGCCTCGAGCATCGCGGTCGATCCGGATGCGGTGCCGATCGGCACCGTCACGGTGACGGCGACCGGTCCCGGGAGCTACATCTCCCCGGTGGTCACCGCGCCGGCGGCCGGGTTCGTGACCTGGGTGTGGGAGATCAAGAAGGCGTTCCAGCCCGAGTGGGTGCAGCCCTACCTCGCGGATGACTGGTCGGACGACTACGGGGTCCCGGCCGAGACGACCTCGGTGCGCTGGCCGATCCACACCACCTCGGAGCTGCGCGAGTACAACGTGCACGCCGGCGGGCGCGCGTTCGACATCGTCACGGTCTCGGGGTTCCCCGCCGACCACGGCGACTTCCACGGCGACGGGTACTGGCTGCCGGACGTCGACGAGCTCGTGCACACCGTCTATGGTCCGTTCGCCGACGATGCCGTCCTCACCGACGACCTCGACCTCGAGGACGCGCCGGTGCTGACCAGCATCACCACGCCGGCCCGCAACGGGGTCTACCGCCTCGGCTACGAGGACAGCGACCGGATCACGCCCACCGAGCCGGGCTACTACGTCATCGTCACCAGCTTCACCGGCGACGACCGCGTCCAGCCCTACACCTCGAGCCCGGCCGACGTACTCGAGCGGTTCTTCGTGCCCCCGGCCCTCCCGCCGGTCACGCCGCCGACCGTGATCACGCAGGCGACCCCGGCGGCGCTGGTCGGCGAGCCGTTCGACGACACCGCGCTCGTGCAGGGCACCATCCCGGACGGCGCCACCCTGGTGTTCCGCGCCTACGGCCCGATCCCGGACGGGGAGCCGGCGGTCTGCGAGGAGGCGGTCTACGTCTCCGACCCGATCCCCGTCACGCAGCCGGGCGTCTACCGCTCCGGGACGACGAGCGTCGAGACGGCGGGCAGCGTCTACTGGATCGAGACACTCTACGACGCCGACGGCGAGGCGCTCGTCGAGGGCAGCTGCGGAGCGCCCGGGGAGACGACCGCGGTGACCGAGCAGCCGGCGGAGCTGACGGTGACGACCCTCGCGACCCCGACTGTGGTGCTCGGCGAGCCGGCGACCGACACGGCGATCGTCTCCGGCACCGTGCCGGAGGGGGCGACCGTCGCGTTCGAGGCGTACCGGCAGCACGGCGACGCGCCGAACTGCACCGAGGAGGAGCTCGTCTACTCGGGCGAGCCGATCCCGCTCGACGGGCCCGGCGACTACCTCTCCGAGCCGGTCGTGTTCGAGCACGTCGGGACGTACTACTGGATCGAGACCGTCCGCGACGCCAACGGCGAGGTCCTCAGCCGCGGCCTGTGCGGAGCGCCGGGCGAGACGACGACGGTGACCGAGGTTTCCGCGCCGCCTCCGCCGCAGCCGCCCGCCGACAAGCTCGCGTACACCGGAACCGGGGACTGGATCTGGCCGGTCGGGATCGCCGGCGGGCTGGTCCTGCTCGCCGGTGCCGGTGCCCTCGTGCTCGGGCGGCGCCTGGCGATCGCCCGGGAGCGCAACGGCTACGTCCGCGAGGAGGACCTCGAGTACGGCGGCCTGGAGGACATCGAAGGGCTGAACTCCGGCCAGTAGCCGCCACCAATGTTGCGGCGGCTCCTCCATTCACGGTGGAGCCGCCGCACCTGGCATGTTCGGCGTCCGGGTTGTCCGCGATGCACGTCACCGCGCAAGAAGACACCGGAGACGACCGGAGTGGCTACAGCTCGCCGGGAGGTCGATAGGCGGGCATGAGTCCGAGGCCGAGGTGCTGGCGGCTGGTCATCGGGTCGATGTCGAAGAGTCGGAGCACTTCGAGGCGGTCGGTGAAGTCGGTCGAGCCCTCCAGCCGATAGTGCGTGCCGGTTTCCAGGTGGACGCCGATGGCGAAGTAGAAGTCGGACACTGAGCCGCGCAACCGGTGCAGGTCGATGTCGATCCAGCCGATGACCCGGTCGACGCGGAACACCTCCCATCGCGGCGGCTCACTCGGACGCCGCGTCGCGGGCCTCAACCGCCGCACGATGAGCTCGCCGACCTCGTGGGGCTCGAACGAGAGGTCCGGGACGCCTTCCTGCCTAGTCGTACTCATGGAACAGCCTCCAGCCGGTGCCGCTAGCGTCGCCGAACACCCGGACATCACTGACACTCCGGCCCGTGAAGCGCCACCCGGCGCGTGTCGGCGGCGGGTGCGCAACAAAGGACGCCTCGAGCTCGAGGAGCGTCAGCTCCACGGGCTCGTTCACGATCCTCCAATCAAACACACATTCGAGAAAACGAGTGTATGACGCAGGCTTTCCGGACACCGGCTACTTCCCGGGTTGCCGCTGCGCGACCGGTGGACTGCCGGCGGGGCGGTCGAGTTGCACACCTGTCTCGTATGGCGCGTCCGGTGACGACCTCCATGCTCGTGCTGCGGCGAGGCTCCGGTTGTCATCGCCTCCGCGACGACGGGCGCGCGAGAAGACGTGAACGGGGATGAAACATGGAGGTCGAAGGGCGGATGCCATTCGCGGCCGGCGACGTCGAACGAGCATTGATCGTCGACACGCTCCGGCTCGAGGCGGACCACCGCAGCTGGGGCGCGGACCCCGACCTTGGGGATCTGGCCGAGCTGACGGCGGAGCTCAACCACGGATACATCACGGAGCCCGACCACGACCGTGTACTGGCTCGCGAAGATCGATGGCGGGCCGACGTCTTCCAGCAAGCGGGACTGTTCGGCCAGCTCGCCGACGACATCGAACGCGCCGGTCGCGTAGAGGTCTCGGCCGGGGAGCTGCAGATGATCGCGGAGGCCCTCGAGGACCGTTACGGAGCGGCCGAGCCCAAGGCACAACCTCCGGTGATGCACCGTGTAGCTGCAGCCCGCCGCGATCTCGATCACGCTCGACTTGCTGCAGCCCTGCAGGCGCGCGGTCGCGAGCTGCGCGATCCGATCTCGCCGCAGCTCGACACGCGCTCCACAGATCCCCCGTCGAGGGCGGAGCCCTCTGTCGGCCTCTGAGCAGTCGAGCTGGCGCGCCGTAGCACGGCGGCGCTGATCGGCGAGGGTGAGCGCGATCGCCCGTGTTCGTCTCCCACAGCCAGCGCCGTGCCCCGATGCCGGTCTTGAGCACACGCAGGACGACCGTCGGCGTGTCAGCGCCCGACGCCCGGCGCAGGCAGCCCGTCGACGATGTGAGCACGGGCCTTCCCTCGATCGCCGACAAGCTCGACTTCGCGGTCGAGGCAGGCGATCGCGAAGTCCAGAGCGTGCTCGTAGCTCATGCCGACGGGATGGATCTCGCCGCGCACATAGCGGGGTCGCGCTGGTCAAGCGACTTCGGCGTGAATAGCGTCACGCTCGGCGCGGAGGCGGGCCAGCAGTTGGTGGCTGGGGTGCGTGGCGCGCTCGAGCCAGAGCTGACGCGCACGATATTCCCGCGCAAGCTCTCGATCGTGTTTTCGTCGGCCCAGTTGCGGCGGCGGCAGGACGACGGCGGACGGGTCCACCGGATTCGTCGGAGCGTCAGCCTGCGGCGTCACGGCCGCCGGCACGGCTTCGCGGAGGATGGTGATGCGTCGGCCGTCGTCGAGGTGGTCGAGACCGGCCCAGAACTCGGCGGCGGCGCGCGCGTCGGCGGCGACCTCGTCCGGGCTGCGGATCGTGCGGCCGAATGTCGCCGCGTCGGTGGCGGGCATCGAACGGGCCTCCCGTGTCGTGTGCGACACAGGTGCCCGCCCCGCCTCGGGCGCGGATCAGCCGCCCAAGGGCTTCCTGAGCGTGGCGGAGTCGGGGCGGTTCAACGGGCGGCGAGGGCCTGACGGGCCCAGGCGCGTAGCTGCTCCTGCTGCTCGGCAGTGTATTCCGGTGCCGGGTTGCCGGCGGCCTCGGCCTCGCGGCGCTGCTGGCGGCGGATCTGCCGGAGCAGCCTGGCCTCGCGGATGTGGTGGGCGGCGAGCCGGGCGGCGCTGCTCGGGATGAAGAGGAGGAACTTGCACAGGCTGACGAGGACGGGGAGCCCGAGCAGGGGCGCCCAGTAGCCCCAGCCCCAGTGCTCGTAGCCGGTGTACAGCAGCAGCAAGAGGCCGCCGTACACGGCGGCGGCCGCAAGGCCGACGAGGGCACCCCACTTCAGGCGATCGCGGTGGCCGAAGTACTGACGCACCATGTTGCTGGGGAAGTAAGGACGGCAGCGCCAAAGATGGCTCCCGACGGCAGCGAGGAACAGGAAGATCGGGATCACGACGAACAGGAAGACCATCGCCGGGCTCCTCTCTGTGGGATGGCGGGGTTCCTTCTCACGGTAGAGACGGATGAGGACGTCGTGGCCTGGGCGCTGTGGATAACTTCGTAATCGGCCGATGCCTGTGGACAACTGTCAGAGGGTCGGCGCAGCAGGGGCGGCGAGGGTCGGGGCGTCCTGCTCCGGGCGGGCCTGGGCTTCGGCGGCGAGCTGGGCGGCGCGGGTCAGGGCGCGGCGAGCGAGGTCGCGGTCACGGGTGCGCGGCCAGTCCTCCGGCGTCTCGCTTCCGAGCGGCGACGGCGCGGTGACGTCGTGCCGGTCGCGGTAAGCGGCGACCGTCGTCGCCAGCCGCAGCCACGCCTCGCGCCTGGCTGCCTCAGTGGGTGCGGGGCCGAGCTGGGTGGTCCAGGGCTGCCGGGTGGTGATCGCGGTCTCGGCGAGGGATCGCGCCCGGGTCGTGATGAGGCGGGCACGCTCGGTCAGCGCCGCCCGGGTGGCGTCGTCGTCCGCGGCGGCTTCGGGGATGAGGCCGGCGATGAGGCGCGGGCCGCCCTTGGCGCGCGGCAGCTCGCTGGTGGTCAGCCGGTGCAGCAGGACCGCGCCGATGTCCTCCACGTCGGCGAGGGATCGCTGGGCGAGGAGGACGGGCAGGGCGGCGGCGAGGTCGATGCGGTCGGCTTCGGCGCGGCGGAACTCAGCGAACAGTGGGCCGGCCGAGTCGGAGGCCAAGACGTCGTCGAGCTGCTGTTCGCTCAGCCCGGATGCGGTCAGGAGCGCGGCCCAGCGGTGGCGGCCGGCGTCGGCGGCGATCGTGTCGTATTCGGCCGCGAGCTGGGCAATCCCGGCCCACCGGGCGTGTTCGGCGGCGAGCATGTCGCGGGCGGAGAGCTCGGCGCCGGTGTTGTGCAGGATGCGGTCGAGCACGGCCAGCGCGTCGGGCATGGCGTCCTCCGGGTGGCGCTGGTGCTCCTCGAGGTGGGCCTCGTCGACGGCGACGTAGGCGATGTTCGCCCGTTGGCCGCGGGTGAGGGCGACATACAGCGCCTCGCGGGTCATGGCCTGGGAGGCGACGAGCGCGTGCGAGGTGTCGACGGTGAGTCCCTGGGCGCGTTGCACGGTGACGGCGTAGCCGAGGTCGACGTGCGCGGCCACATACCACGCCGGCAGCCGCACCCAGCCGGCTCTGCGGCGGACGGTGCGGCGGGCGGTGAGGGAGCCGTCGAGGTGGGTGGCGGTGACGACCCACCTGTCGTTGTTCTTCACCCAGCCGCGACCGGTAGTCAGGCGCCGCTCGATCTTGCGGGTGATGATGAGATCGCCGGCGCCGACCATGGTGCCGTCGTGGAGCCGCAGCCCGCCAGCGGCGACCTGGCCTGCGACGACGCGATCGTAGCGGGCGCGCTCGTTGAGCTCGGTGACCGCCTGCAGGGTCTCGGTGACCAGGATCGAGCGGCGCCCTGCAGCGACGTCCATGCGCCAGGCGGAGTAGGCGGTCTCGACCATCTGCTCGTAGCCGCCGGAGACGATCCGCTCGTGTTCGGCGTAGTCCTGCAACACGGCTTCATCCCCCAGGCGCAGTCTCAGCGAGGCGTCCCGCTCCCATTCGGCGGTGAACCGTCGCACGTCCACGAGGGTAGGTGTGTCGTCGCGCTCGTTGGCGAGCATGCCGAACGCACCGCCGGAGTCGATGGGCTGCATCTGGGCGGCGTCGCCGACCAGCAGCAGTTTCGCGCGCGCTCGGTGCACCTCGAGGGCGATGCGTTCGAGGGCGAAGGTGCCGACCATCGCGGCCTCGTCGACGATGAGCAACTGGCCAGGCTGGAGCTGCCACTGGTCGATCCGGTTGCGCAGGGTGGCCTGGCGGCTGCGGATCATTCGCTCGAGGGACTTGGAGCCACGGCCGGGATCCAGCAGGCCGGCCTTCTTCGCCGCCTCCGCGACGCGTGGCGATGCGGCCTGGAGCCGAGCTTCCCAGGCGTCGGCGGGGCCGCCGACCGAGCTCACCCCGCGCAGCAGCCGGGTCAGCGCCTCGAGCTCGGCACGGCGGGCCGGAGCCTGGTCGGTCTCGTAGAGGAACTTGACCGTGTTCTCGGCGGTCACCCCGAGCTCCTGCCCGAGCACATCGGCCGCCGCCGCGGTGGGAGCGAGGCCCACCACCGAGCCGCGGCCGTGCACCTGTTCCCAGGATCGGCGCAACGCGGAGAGCATGGTCGTCTTGCCCGTTCCGGCCGGGCCGACTAGCAGATCCAGGACGAGACCAGATCCGCCGATGCGGGCCAGGGCGGTGAGCTGGTCGTCGGCTAGCCGTCGGCCGCGTTCGTCGCGGCGACGAGCGGCACGCAGGACCGCAGCCGCGGTGAGGATCGGGCCGCCGCGGGTGCGAGACGCGCGCAGCAGCGTCTCCTCGGCGGCGAGCATCCGCTCGCTGCTGAACACGACCGATCCGACGGGGCGGAACATGCTCGACCCGTCCGGGCGGATGAACGCCGGCGGGGTGGGAGCCAACTCGAGCGGGGTGAGCCGGAGCGAACCGACCTCGGCGGCATCGGCAACCCGCTGCAGCAGCGCATCCCGGTCGAGAGCTGAGGCGAAGCGGTGCTCGACGGTCTGCCGGGCCGCCTCGGCGATCAGGTTCCACCGCCGCCATGTCGAGCGCTTCTCCCCCACCGCCCGGAGCACCGCCCGCGCGACGGTGTTGATTTCGACTGTGGTCCAGTCGTCGGCGCGCAGCGTGCGTACTGGGTGGGGTGCGCCGGCGAGGCCTACCGCCCACCTGGTCGCGTCGCGTCCGAGGATGCGGGTCGCGCGGGTACGCCACTGCCGGGTCAGCTCGGCCAGCGAGTGCAGGTTCTTCGACGGCCGCGTGCTGATAGTGGCCTGCTGCCGCAGCCGGATGATCGTCTGCCTGGACGGGCGACGGCCATGCTCCGCCTTGTAGGCGGCGATCAGTCGGTCGTGTTCGGCGTCGATGTCGTGTGATCGGGAGGAGAACTCCGCGATCAGTTCCTCGGGAACCCCCTTGATCTCCCAGGCCGGGGCTCGCCGCTCGCCCCGGTCACGTCGCTCCCACACCACGCCGAGCTCGCGGTGCACCCGGTCCATGAGCATGCCGGTGTAGGTCTCCGACAGCGCGACCACGGCGGCGTGGATCGGTCGCCCGTCCAGCGCTCTCCATCGCCCGTCCGGGCCCTGCACCCGATTCGCGATGACGACATGGGTATGCAGGTGCGGGTCGGAGGCGCGCGAGTCGTAGTGGTCGAATGCGGTGGCGACGACTCCGCGCACGGGTACCTGTGCCACCGCGCCGTTGGGGCCTTTCGACCCGGTCCTAGTCGCCGCGACGTCGCGCTCGATGATGGCGAGCATGTCGCGGATGGTTTCGTGGTGGGCGGTCGCGATCAGCGCCTGGGTACCGGCGTCGGCGACCGCCCATAGCGCGCTCAGCGACTTCGGCAGCGAGAACGTATGGTCGTAGCCCGCAACCGCACGCCGGCGGGCGCCGTTGGCGTCGGTCGTGAAGTCGCGGTGCGCCCGGCCGAGCGGGACCCCGGTGAGTGGGTCGCGCCCCTCACCGAGCAGGCGCCGCAGCTGCTCCTCGGTGACCGCCTGGCCCTCGACGACACGAGTTCCCGGGATGCCGAGTGCGGGCACCCCCGAGCCGAACCATCGGCCCGGCGGGGTACCCTTGGTCGTGTAGTAGCGGATGAGCGGAGCTGTCATGTCGCGGCTGCCATCGCCGACAGCCACCGACTTCAACAGGTAGCGATACGCCGCCCCGGCGGACATCACCCGCATCGACATCGTCACTCGCACGACCTCCGGACATGAGGTGCGTCGCGACGTCCGAGATCGCAAAGAGAACAGCTCAGCTACCGGTGACTACCATCGCGAATATGGATCCTGGCTGATCATCGGGCTTTCACCGTTGCACCAGCAGGAGCTTTGCCGCCTCTTGTTCGACGAACGAGTGGCAAAATGCGCACCCTGGAGCGGGCTCCGGTTGGACTCCTCAGCGTCGCTGCTCGTCGGCAGCAATGGCATGAGCCGCGACAGACGCAACGGGTAGTAGGCCCACTGCCACTGTCGCCGCCCGGAGAGCATCTTCACGGTTGGAGTACGGTTCGGGAGCATGCAGGACTGGCCTTCTGTCTCGTCCTGCGTTCCACAAGGTGTGACGCTCCTCCGTCGTAATGAAGTGCAGCGTCAGGTCCTCGGCAAACTCTTGGATGGTCCGAGCATCGCGCTCGGCCATCACGATCGTCGGGAAGGCCCAGCTGCTCTCCGCCACGTGGATGCCGCGACCATCTTCGAGCGCCCAGGTGTACGCGATTGAAGAGTCGGCGTCCCGAAACCACCGACGGGCATCCGCGGCCTCGGCGAAGTAGACGATGGGCACGCTCGACTCAATGCGCGATGCCTGGGCAACCCGTGGTCGCGAGTGGATGAGTGAAACCTTTCGACGGCGGGTCCATTCATGTAAAGACGGAGAGGCGCCGAAGTCGTGTGCAAGCAGGACGATATGCGGTCCGAGGCGTCGCGAAGAGAGGCCCGGGCCTGTGGAGTTGTCCAGCGGTCGTGTCATTGCGACAAGGCGCGGATCGTCAAGCTCGCGTCGGCGCTTACGGTTGCCACCGGGCCGTGGCTGACGCTGATGGCGCGGTTCGCCTCCAAGACATCGTCGACCACGATGAAGCTGCCGTCGACCGGGTGGTCAGCGAAGTGGGCGTTACCGTTGAAACTTGGGGCCTCGCGGTGCTCTACGTCGTTGCTCATTGCCGGTACCCGATGACAGTGGTCATGCCGGTTTCGGCGTGGTAGATGTTGTGGCAGTGCGCGATCCAGAGGCCGGGGTTGTCGGCGTCGAAGTCGACGGTGAGGGTCTGTTTCGGCAGGATGATCGACGTGTCCTTCCGCGGGCCGTCGCCTTGGTGCTGGTACGTGTGCCCGTGCAGGTGGAACGGGTGCCACATCTCGGTGTCGTTGGTGATCGTGAGCCGAACGCGTTCGCCTTCCCGAATCTCGTGCGCTGCGTCCAGGGGCTGGGTCAGGTCGAACCGACGCCCGTCGATGCCCCAGTCGTAGTCGGCCATCCCTCCGGTGAGGGCGATCGCGATGGACCGGTCGGGCTGCCGGGAGGACAGCGCCACACGGCTGTCGGCGGCCAGCAGCTGCGCGGTCCCGACTCGGCTGCTGGTCAGCTCTGGGATGCTCACGTCGGCCGCCGGGGCTGCGGCCGCGGCGGCGGTGCGGATGACCGCGAATCCGCGAGCTCGCTTTCCCTCGGCTTGAGCGATGAGCGGGAACGCCCCGTCGCCCAGGGTGATGGTCGCGTCGTAGCGTTCGCCCATCCCGATCAGGATGCTGTCGACCTCCACCGGGGTAACGGGGAAGCCGTCGCTGTGGGTGACGGTCAACCCGTGGCCGCCGACGGCGAGACGGAACGCGGTGTCGCTGCCGGCGTTGATGATCCTCAATCGGACTCGATTACCGGGCTTGCCGGTGAACTGGGTGGGGTCGTCGACCGGCTTCCCGTTGATGAGATAGAGGGGGTAGTAGACATCGCCGGCATCGCCGCCGAGCAGGTCGGAGGTGGCGCCCATGAGCGTGTTGCCCATCCGCATGAACATGTCGTCCATCCCGCCCATGTCGCCCATCCCGGCGGAGAGTTCTTCGAGTACCTGGTCGGGGGTGGCGGTGACGCCGTCGAGCCAGTCGTCGAGGATGATCACCCATTCGTCGTCGTAGGCCAACGGTTCGTTCGGGTCCTCGACGATCAGGGCGCCGTAGAGGCCGCGGTCCAGTTGCACGCCGACGTGGGGGTGGAACCAGTAGGTGCCAGGGTCGGGGACGATGAACTCGTAGTCGAAGGCTGCGCCGGCGCCGATGGGCTTCTGCGTGACGGGAGGCACCCCGTCCATGTCGTTGCGCAGCGCGATCCCGTGCCAGTGCACGGAGGTGTCGGTGTCGAGCTGGTTGCGGACAGTGGCCTGGAGGGTGTCTCCGGCGCCGAGGCGGATGACGGACGCCGGGGTGGAGCCGAACGCCCAGGTGGCCGCCGTCTTGCCGGCCAGGTCCAGCACGAGCGGGGCGGCGGCAAGGGTCGCGGTGGTGACCTTGCCGGTGCCGCCACGTCGCCGCTCCGCATCCTTCACCACAGTGCCGTCCGGTTGCACCCAGGTCGCTGCCGGCGCGCAGGACGTTAAGGCGACGGTGGCGAGCGCGCCGACGCTGACGCCGAGGAAGCCGCGTCGGGTGAGCAGAAGACGGGAGCCTGGTGGGGTGGTCATCGGTGTTTCCTTTCGGGCCGGATGTGATCGCGGCCATGCGGTGCCGGCGCTTCCGGGTGGGATGTCGCCGGGTCGATGGTCATTCCTGGGATGGACCGTGTGGGGACTGCGGCTGGTCGGCGTCGCGATTCGACGGCGAGCAGGCCCATCGAGATCAGGACGACCCCGGTCCCGACCCAGCCCCACAAGCCGGGGTCCTCATGCATCAGAAGCTGCGACAGCAGGATTCCGTAAACAGGCACTAGCAGCGTCCACGCGGCGAGCGAGTCGAGGCGGGCGCGGCGGGTCTCGGCGAACCAGGCGACGGTGGTTGCGGCGGTTCCGACCAGGGACAGAAACAGCAGGGAGAGGATGAAGGGCAGGGTCCAGTCGATCCTCGGGGGGCCTTCCGCGAGGGTTGCGGTCGCGGCGAGGACGGCTCCGCCGATGAGCAGTTGAGCGGCGGCCACGAACCGTAAGTCCGCGTGCACGATGCGGCTGATGAGGGTGCCGGCGGTCGTCGCGGCCGCGGAGGTCAGCGCGACCCACGCGCCAGTACCGAGCCCCGCCGGCAGCACGACGATCAGGAGGCCGGTGAAGCCGACGGCGATCGCGGCGATCGCACTCGGGCTGGGGCGTTCACTGTAGAGCCACCAGGCGGGCAGCAGGATCAGGAGCGGCTGCGCGTTGGCGAGCACCGAGGCGATCCCGGTGGACAGCCCTGCTGCGGCGGCGAACATCGTCGCGAACCCGAGGGCGACGTTCACCAGTCCGAGGCAGGCGATCAGCGCCCAGGTCCGCGCGTCCCGTGGGATCGGCACGCGCTGGATGCCGACCAGGATACCCACGGCGGCGCCGGCGACGAGGGCGCGGAGCGCAGCGAGCCACAGCACCGGCGCGTCCTTCAGTGCGATCGTGATCGCGACGAAGCAGGAGCCCCAAGCCGCGGTGATCCATAGCATCCGCCACGGTCGAGGATGTCCGACCGGGGCAGCGCGCGGCAGAGGGTGGGCGACGACGCTCATGACCGGTCATGGTTGGTGCGCTCTGGCGGAATGAGGAAGTCCTGTCGCATGCCCAGGCTCTCGTCGGTGAGGCGGATCGAGGTGTCGGCGTCGGTGACGGCGCCGACGAGGGCGCGGATCGCGTCGATCGTCTCGGGCACGACGATGGCCTCGTTGTAGACCTGGTAGGCGAGGTATGCCTCGTCGCCGGTGACGGTGAGGAGGTCCTCCCAGACCGCGACTTCCCACATGTCGCCGCGGGGTCGGCCGAGGTCGCGCATCAGCTCGATCGTGGAGTTGAGGGCGACCAGCCCGTCGGACATGCGGATGAAGGCGATCCGCGGGGCGGCGCGCAGCGCGGCAAGGACCTCCTCGCGGGTGGCCTGGCGGGTCAGCTGCAGGGTCCAGAAGTGGCTGTGCGTCTGGGTGTGGGCGCCTTTGGCAGCGATGGTCACCACGTCCAGCTCCGGCAGCACGGTGCGTGCGTCGGGGCCCTGGTGGGAGGGGATGGTCGCTTCGGGGACCATCGTGTTCATGATGCCGCCCAGGTGCGACTCCCACGGGTCGGTGGCGCGGCGGATGAGCACCCCTCGGGCCCGCTCCAGCAGCCCTGCCGTGGTCAGGGCGCCGAGCACCCGGACGATGCTGGTGGTGTTGCAGGACACCACCCGGGTGCTGTCGCGGCCGAGGGCGGTGGCGTAGTTGGCTTGCGCGACGAAGGAGTGCCCGGTGGTCGCATGGGATTCGCCGCCCTGCAGCACCGTCTTGACTCCGGCGGCGCGGTACCGCTCGAGGTTGCCGGCGGCGACGTGCTTCGGGGTGGTGTCCACGATCACGTCGCATTCGGCCAGCAGCTGCTCCAGGTCTCCTTGGGCGTTCACCCCCGCGTCGAGCATCGCCCGGCGCGCCTCGGCAGTGGCGGCGAAGATCGGCAGACGTGACGCAGCGGATTGGATGCGCCAGTCGGTAGCGATATCGGCGATGCCGACCAGGTGCATGTCAGGTTGCGCCAGGACGGCGTCGGCGACGCGCTTGCCGATGACGCCGTACCCGTTCACGCCGACGCGGATGTCGTTCATGTGGGTGCCCTTTCAAATCAGCAGACGATGGGGATGGAGGCGGTCGTCATCGTCGTCGCCGCCTCGTCCACACCAGGTAGCCGCCGAGGGCGGTGATGACGCCGGCGCCGGCGCCGATCATCACGCCCTCCCGACCGCGCCAGCGGAGGTTGCCGGAGACCAGTTCACCGATGCCGTTGATCAGGGCGGCCGCGATCAGCGCGGCGATCAATCGGTTCCCGATGCGTTCGGCCCGGCCCATCAACGGCTCCAGCTCCGCGGCCCGCAGGTGCACTGCGACGCCGCCGGTGTCCAGCAGGCGCCGCAGCTGCCGGAGCGTAGCGGGCAGCTCGAGCAGCAGCTCGCCGGCATCCGCGGACGCGCGGGCCCACCGTCCGGCGAGGGCCGCTAGCGAGTACCGCTGCTGCACGATCCGCCGCGAGAACGGGGTGAGCGCCTTCAACATCTGGAACCCGGGGTCCAAGCGGACCGCCAGGCCCTCGCCCATCATCAGCACTTTGAACAGCAGCGCGGTCTGCGGCGGCAACTGAAGATGATGGTGGCGCAGCACGGCCAGCAGCTCGCCGACCAGCCGGCTGAGGTTGATCTCGGACAGGGGCCGGCCCCGATACTGGGACACGAACGCGGCCAGCGCGCCGCGCAGCTCGTCGCGATCGGCGCCATCCTTCGTCACCGACAGCGCCAGTACCGCCGTGGTCAACCCGTCGACGTCGCCGCGGGTGAAGCCCAGGAGGATGTCGGCAAGCTGCTCGGTGACCTCGTCGTCAAGCTCGCCGACCATACCGAAGTCGATCAGGGCGAGCGACCCGTCCGACTGTACGAACATGTTCCCGGGGTGCGGGTCGGCATGGAAGAACCGATCCTCGAACACCATCGTCAGGATCAGCGCCGCACCGCGCTGCGCCAGCTGGGGCCGGTCGATGCCGGCCGCGTCCAGCGCGGTGAGATCGTCGACGCGGATGCCGTGCATCCGTTCCAGGGTCAGCACCCGCGAGGTGGTCGTGTCCCGAAACACTCGCGGGATCTTCACGTCGGGCGAGGCGGCGAAGGTGCTCGCGAACCGTTCGGCGTTGCGGGCCTCGTGCAGGTAGTCCAGTTCGGCGCGCAGAGTGCGGGAGAACTCCTCGACCAGTCCCGGCAGGTTCAGCTGACGGGCTGCTTCCCACCGCCGATCGGCGCGCTCGGCGAGGTTTCGCAGGATCTCCAGATCCTCGGTCACCTGGCCGACCGCGCCGGGACGGCGCACCTTCACGATCACCTCGGTGCCGTCGTGCAACATGGCCGCGTACGCCTGCCCGATCGACGCGGCAGCCACTGGATTCGGATCGAAGCTTCCGAACACCTCATCCGGGTCGGCGCCGAGCTCCTCCCGAATCACGGCCTTGATCGGCTCCCACTCCTCGGACGGTGCCGCGTCCTGCAGCTTCGCCAGTTCACGCAGGTACTCCGGTGGGAGCAGATCGGATCGGGTGGACAGCAGCTGGCCCAGCTTGACGAAGGTGGGGCCGAGGTCTTCGAGCGCGAGCCGCACATGCTCTGGGCTGGTATAGGGCTCGTCCCGGCGTGCGTGTCCGAACGCACCCTTGTCGAACGGAATCCAACGGTCCAGTCCCAGCAGGCCAGCAGCCACTCCAAGCCCGTGACGCTGCAGGACGGAGGCGATCCGCCGATAGCGGCGCCGGTGTGAGTCGGCGCTGCCGGACCGCGAGCTCATCGCCTCGCCCCTCGCACGCTCACGAGGCACCCCCCGACACGGGCGCCGGCACCGTCGCAGCAGCCGGGCCGGGCTGGACAGGGAGCCGGAGCCGCTTGAGCAGGAGGGCGTTGACGGCGACGATGACGGAGGAGCCGGACATGCTGATCGCCGCGATCTCGGGGGTGAGCATGATCCCGAACGCGGGGTAGAACACGCCGGCGGCGATGGGGAGGGCGATCGCGTTGTAGCCGACGGCCCAGCCGAGGTTCTGGCGCATCTTCCGCAGCGTGCCCTTGCCGATCTTGAGCGCGATCGCGACATCCAGCGGGTCGGAGCGCATCAGGACGACGTCGGCGGTCTCGATCGCGACGTCGGTGCCGGCGCCGATCGCGATGCCGAGGTCGGCTTGGGCCAGCGCCGGGGCGTCGTTGACGCCGTCGCCGACCATCGCAACCTTCTTGCCCGTCTTCTGCAGCTCGGCGATCTTGGCGGACTTGTCTTCGGGGAGCACATCGGCGATCACGGTGTCGATGCCCAGCAGCGCGGCGATGCGGTCGGCGGTGGGTTTGTTGTCGCCGGTGAGCATGGCCACCTCGATGCCCTGTTCGTGGAGGGCGTCGATGGCGGCTTTGGCGGTGTCGCGGGGCGCGTCGGCCAGGGCGATGACGCCGGCGATCTGCCCGTCGACGGCGAACATGATCGCGGTGCGTCCGCCGTCCGCGAGGGCCTGCTGCTGCGCGGCGACCGGGGAGATGTCGATGCCTTCGGCGGCCATCAGCCGGGCGTTGCCGAGCACGACCTGCTTCCCGTCGACGGTGGCGGTCGCGCCTTGGCCGGTCACGTTGCGGAACGCGGTCGCGGTGCGGCGGGGAATGTCGCGGCGGTCGGCGTACTGCACGATCGCTTTGGCCAGCGGATGCTCGGACTCCCGCTCGAGTGCGGCGGCGAGGGAGAGCAGCTCGAGGTCGTCCATCCCGACCGGGAGGTAGTCGGTGACCTCCGGTTCCCCCTTGGTAAGAGTGCCGGTCTTATCCAGCACCACCGTGTCGATGTGGGCGGCGGTCTCGATCCCGGAGGCGTTCTTGAACAGCACCCCGCGCTTGGCACCGAGCCCGGTGCCAACCATGATCGCTGTCGGGGTGGCGAGGCCGAGCGCGTCGGGGCAGGTGATGACGACGACGGTGATGGCGAACAGGATCGCCATCGGCAGCTCGGCCCCGGCGAGGAACCACACCAGGAAGGTGAGGGTGCCACCGATCAGGGCCACCAGGACGAGCCAGAACGCGGCCCGGTCGGCGAGGCGCTGGCCGGGGGCTTTGGAGTTCTGTGCCTCCTGCACGAGCTTCACGATCTGCGCCAGCGCGGTGTCGGCGCCGACCTTCGTGGCCCGCACCCGCAGGGTGCCGACGGTGTTCACGGTCGCGCCGATCACCTCGGCGCCGGGGGCCTTCTCCACCGGCATGGATTCGCCGGTGACCATCGACTCGTCGACCTCGGATTCGCCCTCCTCGACGGTGCCGTCAGTGGGGACTTTCGCGCCGGGGCGGATCAGCATCAGATCGCCCGGGACGACCTCGGAGGTGGGGATCTCGACCTCGTTGCCGTCGCGGAGGACGACGGCGCGGGCCGGCGCGAGCTCCAGCAGTCGGCGGATCGCATCGTTCGCCCCGCCGCGGGCGCGCATCTCCACCCAATGGCCCAGGAGTACGAAGGTGGCCAGCACGGTCGCGGCCTCGTAGAACACCTCGCCGCCGCCGGTCAGGGTGATGATCAGGCTGTAGATCCAGCCGGCGCCGACCCCGACCGCGACCAGCACCATCATGTCCAGGGTCTTCGCCCGCAGGGCTCGGTAGGCGCCGTCGAAGAAGATCCACGCCGAGTAGAAGATCACCGGCAGCGACAGGATCAGCATGAACACGTCATCGCGCAGCCCGAACGGGGCCGGCACCTCGAATCCGATCACCTCCCGCCCGATCGGGGACCACAGGGTGATCGGGATCGACAGGATCAGCGCGACCAGGAACCGGTTGCGCATGTCGCGGATCATCGACGCCATCGACATGCCGCCGTGGTGCCCGCCGTGCCCCATCATGTCCTGCGCGCTATGGCCCGCCGCCGCACTCCCACCGTGATCGTGCCCGCCGGCGACGGCCGCCGCGGCGTGGCCCGCGTGCGCCGCCGCGTCGCCCGCGTGCGCGTGGTCGTCGGAGCCCGAGCCGCTCGGGTGTTCGGCGGCGGCGCCGGTGCCGGCGTGATGCTGATGCGCCTCGGGTCGGTCGGCGTCAGCGTGCGCATCGTGCCCTGCGTGCGCAGCGTCTCCGGCGTGCGCACCGTGGTCGGCGTGCTCGTCGGGTCCGGCCTGGGCAGGGTGGGCGTGCGGGTCGTGCGCGGGGTCGCAGATGTGGTCCGGGACGGACTGGCCGGCGCAGTGGTAGCCGCAGTCGATGACCCATTGCTGCAGGTGCGCGACCGAGGTGGTCTCGGGGTCGTAGGTGACGGTCGCGGTCTGTGAGACCGGGTTCGCGTCGACGCTGATCACCCCGGGCTGGCGGCCCAGGTGGGCTTCGGTGACGTTCTTGGAGGTCGCGCGGATCATGCCACCCACCTGCAGGGTCACGGTTCTGGTGTCGCTCATTTCGGTTCCTTCCCGATGGCGGGGTCGGTGGTGTCGGGGTGGGGCCAGTGCCAGTCGGCGACGGCGGGAATGTCGGTGCCGTGCTCGCGGGTGTGGGCGCGGGCATGCAGGCGGGCATCCTGCAGCTGCTGCCGCAGCTCCGCGTGGCGGGCGGCCAGGCCCGGGACGTGGTCGAGGACGTCGATCGCGAGCCGGTACCGGTCGAGGTCGTTGAGCATGACCATGTCGAACGGGGTCGTGGTGGTGCCGCGCTCCTGGAAGCCGTGCACGTGCAGGTTCTGGTGCCCGGCGCGCTTGTACGTGAGGCGGTGGATCAGCCACGGGTAGCCGTGGTAGGCGAAGATCACCGGCTTGTTGGGGGTGAAGATCGCGTCGAACTCCCGGTCCGGCAGCCCGTGCGGGTGCTGGTCCTCGGATTGCAGCCGGGTCAGGTCGACTACGTTCACCACCCGCACCTTCAGGTCCGGGACGTGCTGGCGCAGCAGCGCCGCCGCGGCGAGCACCTCGAGGGTGGGGACGTCGCCGGCGGCGGCGAGCACCACATCCGGCTCGGTGCCCTCGGTCTCGGTGCCCGCCCACGGCAGGATGCCCAGCCCGCGGGTGCAGTGCTCGATCGCCTCGTCCATCGTCAGCCACTGCGGGGCGGGCTGCTTCCCGGCGACGACGACGTTGATGTATCCGGCCGAGCGCAGGCAGTGGTCGTAGGTGGACAGCAGCGTGTTCGCGTCGAACGGGAGGTAGACCCGGACGATGTCGGGGCTCTTGTTCAGAGCGAGGTCGATGAACCCCGGGTCCTGGTGGGAGAACCCATT
>JAFKEN010000013.1 GCA_017308515.1 Actinomycetales bacterium
CAGCCGCAGCAGTTCGCCGAGCGCCGCGACGGCGGCGAGCGGATGCGCGCGGAGGGTCCTCATCGCGGCGCCGCCTCCGACGCCCCGCTCCCGGCGTCCGGCGCCGCGCCTGCGCCGGGCCCTGCGCCCGCATCTCGCGCGAGCCGCCGCTCCCACCCGTCGAGGGCGCCGTCGGCGAGAGCCGGGAACGCCTGCAGCGCGGCGCCCGCGGCGCGCGACCACCAGGGCGACCACAGCCTCGTGCGCCGCACGACCGCGCGCGCGACGAGCTTCGCGGCGTCGACCGGCCGCAGCGCGGGGGCGTCGCGGTAGGCGGGGGTCGCGGCGCTCATCGCGGTGCGCACGAGCGGCAGGTGCAGACTCGTCAGGGCGACGCCGTGCCGCGCGAGCTCGGGCGCCGCCGCGCGCAGCCAGCCTTCGAAGGCCGCCTTCGAGCCGGCGTAGGCCGACCATCCCGCGGCGGGGATGTCGACGATCGTCGACGAGGTCGCGATCACCTGCCCGCGCCCCGCCGCCGCCATCGCGGGCAGCAGCCGCAGCAGGAGCGCGACCGGCCCGAGGTAGTTGACGCCCGCGGTGCGGGTGACGTCGTGGGCGCGCTCGGCGCTGTCGAGCACCGCGCGGTGGATCGAGTGCCCCGCGTTCGAGACCACGAGCTCGGGCGCGCCGAACTCGGCGAGGATCCGATCGGCCGCGGCGGTCGCCGCCGCCGTGTCGCGCAGGTCGACGGCGAGCACGGCGGCCTCGCCGCCCCGCCGGCGGATCCCGGCCGCGACCGCCTCGAGCGCGCCCTCGTCGCGCGCGAGCAGCACGAGCCGCGCCCCGACCCGCGCGAAACGCCCGGCCACCTCGGCGCCGATGCCGCGCGAGGCCCCCGTCACGACGACGACGCGGCCGCCGAGGCGGGCGGTGAGCGCCGCGCGCGAGGGACCGCGGGGGCGCAGGCCGAGCAGCGCGGGCAGCAGCGCGTCCACCCCGGCTCCGCTCGAGTCGCCCGTGTGCGCCGCGGCGGGGTCAGGCGAGCGGCTCGAGGCCGCGGTGGCGGGCGGCGAGCTGCACGTACTGCTCGGCGTTGCTGCGCACGCGCTCGCGGAGCGCGGCATCCTCGATCTCGCCGCGCACCTTCGCCGGCACCCCGGCCGCGATCGAGTTCGGCGGCACCTCGTGACCCTCCAGCAGCACCGCGCCCGCGGCGACGAGCGAGCCCGAGCCGACGACCGAGCCGTTGAGCAGGCGCGCGCCCATGCCGATGAGCGCCGCGTCGTGCACCGTCGCGCCGTGGATGATCGCCGCGTGGCCGATGCCGACGCCGCGCCCGATCGTCGCCGGCACACCCGTGTCGACGTGCACCACCGAGCCGTCCTGCAGGTTGCTGCCCTCGCCGAGCACCACCGGCGCCATGTCGCCGCGGATCACCGCGCCGTACCAGACGCTCGCGTGCGCCTCGATGGTGACGTCGCCGATGATCGTCGCGTTGGGGGCGATCCAGGCGGTCTCGTGGATGCGCGGGCTCGCGCCCTCGAAGGGCAGAAGTAGGGCCATGGCCCTCAGGCTAGCCCGGCCGCACCCCTGGAAAGGGGCCAGATCGCCGCGGGAGCCCGTCCCTAGACTGGCCGTTCCACGAGTCGACCCGGAGGCGTCGTGGCCAACCCGAACCGGGACGCTCCCGCGCGTCCCACGCCCCCGGCCCGGGGCTTCACCGCGGTGCGCGAGGCGCTCCGCGGTCGTCGGGGTGCCTGGGCGCTGGTGGTGACCGTGCTCGTGCTGCTCGTCGCGGGAGCGGTCGTCGTCGGCGGGCGGGCCCTGCAGGTGCCCGACGGCGAGTTCGGCGGCTACTCCTACGGGTCGCAGGTCGGGGCGCGCGTCGCGACCTCCGAGCCGTTCGCACTGCCCGTGGGGGCGGATCCCGTGCTCGCCGCGACGCCCGACGGCGCCTACCTGCTCGCCCTCTCCGCGAGCGACGACGCCCAGGGCGGGCGCCTGCTCGTGTTCGACGCGGCCACCCTCGCCCCGACGGGTGAGGCCGAGGTCGCCGGACCCCCGGCGATGCTCGGCGTCGCCGACGACGGCACGATCGTGCTGCAGGTCGGCTCCTCGCGCCTGCAGAGCGTGACACTCGACTCCGACGGCGTGCCGACCGCGGCCGACGCGGTCTCCGCCGGGGTGCCCGGGACCCTCTCGTTCGCGACGCTCGCCCCCGACGGATCGCGCGTCTACGCCGTCTCCTCGAGCGACCGCGGCGTCGTGCTCGCCCTCGACCCCGCCACCGGCCGGCTGCTCGGCTACGTCGAGCCGGGCGGTGCCGTGCTCGACCTCGCGACCGCGGCCGGCTCGGGCCGGGTCGTCGTGGCGACCGAACGGGCGCTCGCCGTCTACGACGCGCGGCTCGCGCCCGTCGCGAAGCTCGCCTCCTCGGGCGACGACGGCGGGCGGATCGCGGTGAGCGCCGATGGCACCCGTGTCTGGGACGGGCGCACCCACCGCATCCTCACCGTCCAGGACGGCGCCCTCGTCGAGGCGGGCACCTACCCGGCCGAGGTGCAGGACCCGGTCGTCACCTCCGGCGGGGCCCTGCTCTCCGGGGCGCTCGTGCTGCGCGACGGATCCACCGGCGAGCCGGTCGCGCGCATCGTCGACGCCGACGCGATCGCCGGCACGGCGCCCGTTCCGCTGCCCGACCCGCGGGCCGGGGTGGCCGTGCTCGTGGGGAGCCCCGAGGCCGCGACGATCACGCGCATCGATCCGCGGGCCCCGAAGGTCTCGACCGCCGAACTCGCGGTCGTCGCCGGGGGTGGCGCGCTCGCGCTCCTGCTCGTGACGCTGCTCGCGCTGATGCTGCGGCGGCCTCGACCGGTCGCCGTCGCCGAGGAGGGTGAAGCGCGCGTTGACGCGGGTGCGGCGCGGGGACGCGCGCGGGCCCGGCGGGAGGCGGCGTCGGCTGCCGAGGGGGCCGAGGATCGTGAGCGCCCGGCCGAGCCCGACGCCGACGGCACCGCGTGGGTCGAGCCCGCGCCGCGCCGCCCGCTGTTCGCGACCGACCCGGCGACGGGCGCACGCATCCCCCTGCCGATCGGGCCGCTGTTCGCGGGGCCGATCCCCGAGGATCCCGCCCCCGCCACCACCCGCTTCGTCGGCGCCCGGCGAGAAGTGCCCGCGGAGGCGGCGGACGCGCCGGCGGAGGACGTGCCCGAGTCGGGCGCGCCGGCGGCGTCCGACTCGCCGGCCGACGAGCGCGGGGATGCGACGCCGAGCTCCCGGAGGTCGCGCGCGTCCGTCGCGCCCGACCCCGCGCCCGAGGGCTTCGTGCCCCTCGGCGACATGTCGACAGCCGATCGCGACTCGATCGCCGCGCTCGCGGAGCGCAAGGCCGAGCTGCGCGAGAGCGCCCTGCTGGAACGCGCTCGCGCCGCGACGGCGGGGGCGCGCGCCGGTCGGGCCGGTCGGGCCGCGCAGCGCGAGGCCGCGCGGGCCGCCGCCGCCGAGGCGCGTCGCGCGACCGTCGCCGAGCCGATCCCCGACGCGCTCGCCGCAGCGGCGCGCGCCGCGGCCGCCGCCGAGCTGGCGGAGGCGGAACGCCGTGCCGAGGAGGCCCGTCTCGTCGAGGACGCACGTCGGGCCGAGGAGTCCCGCCTCGCCGCGGAGGCCCGCGCGGCGGAGGAGTCCCGTCGCGCGGAGGACGCCCGTCGTGTCGAGGAGGCCCGGCTGGCGGAGGAGGCCCGTCTCGCGGAGGAGGCCCGTCTCGCGGAGGAGGCCCGTCTCGCGGAGGAGGCCCGCCTGGCGGAGGAGGCGCGTCTCGCGGAGGAGGCGCGCGCCGCTGCAGAGGCTCGTGCTGCCGAGGAGGCTCGGGCGGCCGCCGAGGCGCAGGCGGCTCGAGAGGCCGAGCAGGCTCGCCGGGCCGAGGAGGCGCGTCGGGCCGAGGAGGCCGCGCGCGCCGCCGAGGAGGCCCGGAAGGCCGAGGAACGCGCCGCACAGGAAGCGGCGGCCGCCGCGGCTCAGGCCGCCAAGCAGGCCGAGATCGAGGCGCGGCAGGAGCAGCGGAGGGCCACCGCGCAGGCCCGCGTCGACGCTCGCGACCAGGCGCGCCGGGCGAAGGCGCAGCGCAAGACCGAGCGCGCCGACGCGAAGATGATCGCCTCCGTCGCCCGCGAGACCGAACGCGCGCTCGAGGAGGTCGCGCGGGCGGAGGCCGCCGCGGCCGCCGCACGGGCGCGCGCCGACGCGATCCGCGCCGGGGCGACGGCGGCCGCGGCCGCCGAGGTCGCCGCCGCCGCGGGCGCCGCCGCGGAGCGGGCCGCGCGCGCCGAGGCACGTCAGGTCGCCGAGGAGACCGTGCGCGCGCTCACCGTGGCGTCGGCCCGCGCCGCCGAACCCGTCGGCGCCGAGTTCGACGCTCCGGCCGCCGCGCCCGCCGCGACGGCGACCGCGACCCCCGCACCGGCCGACGCCCCCCTCGACGACACCGAGCCCGGCCGCGCCGCGACCGCCGCAACCCCCGCGCCCGAGCAGGGCTCCGTCGCCGAGATCGTCTTCGACAGCACGATCCGCCGCTCCGAGCTGCCCGCGATCATCGCCCAGTCCTTTCGGAATCGTCAGGCTGCGCTGGATGCGGCGGATGCGCCGGTCGACGACGCGACGATCCGCCGGGAGTCGCTGCCGGATCCCCGGGAGACGGCCGCCGCAGCGCCCCCGGCCGCTGCTGCCGGCCCCGATCTGCGCCCGCGCCCGCTGCCCGAACTCGACCTCGAGCCGACGATCGCGCGCAGGATCGCGCGCGCCTTCCGCCCCGCGGCAGCATCGACGACTCCCGCACCCGAGGCCCCCGCGACGCCCGTCGAGCCCGCTTCGACGGCGTCACCCGCCACCCTCTCCGAGCCCGACACGGCTCTTGCCCCGGCGGCCCCGCCCGCATTCGACGAGCTGCTCGCGCCGAGTTCCTCCGTCGCGCCCCCCGAACAGCCCGCCCCCGAACAGCCCGCCCACGAGCATCCGTCGAGCGCCGCCGGCTCGCCCGAGCCCGACGAGCCGATCGAGCGGTCGGCCGTCCCCGCGCCGGCACGTGCGCCCCGGCTCGTGACCGCGCCCGGGCGCGCCGGCCGGAGCGCCGCATCCGCGTCGTCTGCGTCCGCTGCCGCCGCGCCCTCCGGCATCGCACCCGCCGCCTCCGCGACCGCCGCCGCCTCGGCGAACGGCACGGCCGAGCGCGTCATCGCTCCTGCCGCGCGACGCGAGCGCGCCTCGGTCGCCTACGGCGCGGCCTCCTCGACCGTCGCCGACCCGCGCTCGCCGCGCCCGACCCGCAGCCCCCGCGTGCGGGCAGCCCGCAAGCGCGACGAGAAGGTCGCCGAGTACCTGCGCTGGCAGCCGCCGGGCAGCCCCGCGCCCGACCGCACGGTGCCGGGGGTGCCCTCGGCGCTCACGATCCTGCCGCGCGGCGGCGCGGGCCGTGCCGCCACGCAGGCCGAGTCGGCCGACCGGCTCGCGCGCCTCGCGCTGCGCCTGACGCCGCTCGGCGGTCTCCCCGGACTCGTGCTGGGGCTCGTTGCCCGGCGGCGCATCCGACGCGACGGGGGCACCGCGATGCCGGTCGCGACCGTCGCGAGCGTCGTCGGGGGCATCGTGTTCGCGATCACGGTCGAGCTGGTCACGCTCGCCGTCATCCTGTTCCGCTGACGGCTCCGAGCCCCGCCGGGTACCCTGGAGCCCGACATGGCCACCTTCGGAACGCTCTCGGATCGCCTCACCGCGACCTTCAGGAACCTCCGCACCAAGGGCAAGCTCAGCCCCGCGGACGTCGACGGCACGGTGCGGGAGATCCGTCGCGCCCTGCTCGACGCCGACGTCGCCCTCGAGGTGGTGAAGGACTTCACCGGCAAGGTGCGCGAGCGCGCGCTCTCCGACGAGGTCAACCAGGCGCTCAACCCCGCGCAGCAGGTCGTGCAGATCGTCAACGAGGAACTCGTCGCGATCCTCGGCGGGCAGCAGCGCCGGCTCGAGTTCGCGAAGACCCCGCCGACCGTCATCATGCTCGCCGGCCTCCAGGGCGCCGGCAAGACGACCCTCGCGGGCAAGCTCGCCAAGCACCTCAAGAAGGAGGGGCACACGCCGCTGCTGGTCGCGGCCGACCTCCAGCGCCCGAACGCCGTCACGCAGCTGCAGGTCGTGGGCGAGCAGGCCGGGGTGAGCGTCTGGGCGCCGGAGCCGGGCAACGGCGTCGGTGATCCCGTCAAGGTCGCCAAGAACGGTCTGGCCGAGGCCAAGCGCAAGCAGTTCGACACCGTCATCGTCGACACCGCGGGCCGGCTCGGCGTCGACACCGAGCTCATGAAGCAGGCGGCCGACATCCGCACGGCCGTCGACCCCGACGAGGTGCTGTTCGTCATCGACGCGATGATCGGGCAGGACGCGGTCGCGACCGCCCGCGCCTTCCAGGAGGGCGTCGACTTCACCGGCGTCGTGCTCTCCAAGCTCGACGGTGACGCCCGCGGCGGCGCGGCGCTGAGCGTCGCGAGCATCACCGGGCGGCCCATCATGTTCGCCTCGACCGGGGAGGGGCTCGACGACTTCGAGGCGTTCCACCCCGACCGCATGGCGAGCCGCATCCTCGACCTCGGCGACATCCTCACCCTCATCGAGCAGGCCCAGCAGGCCTTCGACGAGGAGGAGGCGCGCAAGACCGCCGAGAAGTTCGCGACCGACAGCTTCACGCTCGAGGACTTCCTCGAGCAGATGCAGCAGATCAAGAAGATGGGCTCGCTCAAGGGGATGCTCGGCATGCTCCCCGGCGCGCGCGGCATGCGCGAGCAGCTCGACAACTTCGACGAGCGCGAGTTGACCCGCACCGAGGCGATCATCCGCTCGATGACCCCGCAGGAGCGCCGCACCCCGAAGCTGCTTAACGGCTCCCGCCGTCTGCGGATCGCCAAGGGCTCCGGCATGACCGTCACCGACGTCAACCAGCTCGTGCAGCGCTTCGAGCAGGCCTCCAAGATGATGAAGACCGTCGCGAAGGGCGGCGTGCCGCAGATCCCCGGCATGGGTCCGATGGCGGGCGGCGCGGGCCCCGGCAAGCGCGCGAACCCCCGCAAGGCGACGAAGAAGAAGGGATCGCGCTCCGGCAACCCGGCGAAGCGGCGTGCCGAGAACGCGGCCCGCGAGCAGGGGCTGCGCTCGCCCGCGCAGCCGACCGCGGGATCCGGCTTCGGCCTCGGCGGGGCCGCAGGGGGCGGTGGCGCCGCGTCGGGTCAGCCCTCGCCCGAGGAGCTCGACGCGCTGCAGAAGTTCCTCGGCCGCTGAGGTCGCCCGCCCGGCGCCGGGACCGCGCGCGTGCCTAGGCTCGGAGCATGACCGACCGTCCCGTCCGCGTCGGCGTGCAGATCGCGCCGCAACACGTTCCCTACGCCACCCTCCGCGACACGGTCGCCGAGATGGAGCAGCTGGGGGTCGACGTCGTCTTCAACTGGGACCACTTCTTCCCGCTGAGCGGCGACCGCGGCGGCCTGCACTTCGAGTCATGGACCCAGCTCGGCGCGATCGCGGAGCAGACCAGCCGCATCGAGTTCGGGCCGCTCGTCAACTGCAACTCCTACCGCAACCCCGACCTGCAGGCCGACATGGCCCGTACCGTCGACCACATCAGCGCCAAGGACGGCGTCGGCCGGTTCATCTTCGGTACCGGCTCCGGCTGGTTCCAGCACGACTACGACGAGTACGGCTACGAGTTCGGCACCGCCGGGTCGCGACTGGATGCGCTCGCGCGCGACCTGCCGCGCATCCGGGCCCGCTGGGAGAAGCTCAACCCGGCGCCGACCCGGCGCATCCCGATCCTCATCGGGGGCGGTGGCGAGAAGAAGACCCTGCGGATCGTCGCCGAGCACGCCGACATCTGGCACTCGTTCTCCGACCCCGAGACCCTCGAGCGCAAGCTCGGGGTGCTGCGCGAGCACTGCGCGGCGGTCGGTCGCGACATCTCCGAGATCGAGCTGTCGACCGGCACGAGCGTGCGGGGGATGGGCGCCCTCGACGACGCGACCCTCGAGCGTCAGCACGCGCTCGGCGTGCGCCTGTTCGAGTTCGGCCTGCAGCCCGCCGACCCCGACCTCGACGCGGTGCGGGCGCTGCTGCGGTGGAGGGATCGCGCGAACGCCTGAGGCGCGCGGGGGTGCGGCGCCCGCTGAGCGGCGGTTTCGGCGCCGCGGCTCCGACTCGGCGGCGACTCCGGTCGCCCGTCGGCCCCGCGCCCGACGGCGCGAAACCGCGGCGTGCTGTCCGTTTCCCGCGCGACCGGGGTCGGGGGCTGCCCCTAGCGTGACGGGGTGACCGACACCGAGTCCCCGCGCGCACGGATCGTCCTGCTGGCGGCGATCGCCTTCACGGTGCTCGCGTGGGCGAGCGCGTTCATCGTGATCCGCGGGGTCGCTCCCGTGGTCGGCGGCGGTGAGCTCGCGCTCGGGCGCCTGCTCGTGGGCGCGGTCGCGCTCGGCTCGCTCGTGCTGATCGGCCGACGGTGGGTCGCGCCGACGGGCCGCGAGTGGATCCGCCTGGCCGTCTACGGGCTCGGCTGGTTCGGCGTCTACAACGTCGCCCTCAACCTCGCCGAGCAGGTGCTCGACGCCGGGACGGCCGCGATGCTCGTCAACATCGGGCCGCTGCTCATCGCGCTCGGCGCGGGGCTGTTCCTCGGGGAGGGGCTGCCGCGCTGGCTGCTCGTCGGCGCCGGGGTCGCGTTCCTCGGCGTCGTGCTGATCAGCGTGGGAACCACCCTCGCGAGCGCGGGCGGGAGGCCGATCGACCCGCTCGGTGTCGTCGGGTGCCTGGTCGCGGCGGTGACCTACGCCGTCGGGGTGCTCGCCCAGAAGCCGCTGACCCGTCGGCTGCCGGCGGCCCAGGTCGCCCTCATCGGATGCGTCATCGGCGCCCTCGCCTGCCTCCCGTTCGCGGGCGCACTCGTCGCCGATCTCGCGGTCGCCGCGCCGCCCACGTGGCTCGGGATCGTCTACCTCGGCCTCGTGCCCACCGCTCTCGCCTTCACGACCTGGGGTTACGCCCTCGGCCGCATGCCGGCGTCGCAGCTCGGCGTCACGACCTACATCGTGCCGCCGCTGACGATCGCGGCCGGCTGGTTCGTCTTCGGCGAGGTGCCCCCGTGGCTCGCGATCGCGGGCGGCGTGCTCGCGCTCGGCGGCGTCGCGCTCTCGCGGCGCTCCTCGCGTCCGCGGGCGACGGCCGCGGCGCCGGGGGCGGTGGCTCCGGCGTCCGCGCCGACCGGTGCCGCCCCGGCGGCTGTGTCCGACTCGTCACTGCCGCGCGGTGCCGCCCCCGCCGCTGCCTCCGACTCGTCACTGCCGCGCGGCGCCGCTCCCGCTGCTGCGCCGGCCGCGGTTTCCACCCCGGCGCGCGATCTGTCAGAATAGGACGCTGGACCCCGCGCCCGACCCTCTATCCGGCCCGGAACCGTCCATCCCAGAGCTTCTGCCGAGTGTGCCCCCACGCGCACGGAGAGCAGTTCGACCTCACATGACTGATTCAGGAGAATCGTGGCCGTCAAGATCCGTCTGAAGCGCCTCGGGAAGATCCGGGCGCCCTACTACCGCATCGTCGTCGCCGACTCGCGCACCAAGCGCGACGGTCGCGTGATCGAGGAGATCGGCAAGTACCACCCCACCGAGCACCCCTCGCTCATCGAGGTGAACTCGGAGCGCGCGCAGTACTGGCTCGGCGTCGGCGCGCAGCCGACCGAGCAGGTGCTCGCCCTCCTCAAGCTCTCGGGCGACTGGGGCACCTTCAAGGGCGAGAAGGGCGCGAAGTCGACCATCCTCGCGCCCGAGGGCAAGCAGACCTTCGTCGCCGACGAGAAGAAGAAGCCGGTGCTGAAGCCCAAGGCCAAGGCCGCGGCGCCCGCCGCCGAGGAGCCCGCCGCCGAGGCTCCGGCCGCCGAGGAGCCCGCCGCCGAGGCCGAGGCTGAGGCTGCCGAGACCGAGGTTCCCGCCGAGACCGAGGCTGCGGCCGAGGCCCCGGCCGACGAGTCCTGATCGGCGCCGTCGACATCATGCTGCGTTCCGCCCTCGAGCACCTCGTCACGGGGATCGTCGAGCACCCGGACGACGTCCGGGTCGACTCGGTCGACACCCCGCGTGGCGAGCTGCTCGAGGTGCGGGTGCACCCCGACGACCTGGGTCGCGTGATCGGCCGTTCGGGCCGCACCGCGAAGGCCCTGCGCACCGTGGTCGGCGCCCTCGCGGGCGAGCAGCGCGTGCGCGTCGACGTCGTCGACACCGATCGGGCGTGAGCGCCGCCGCCACACCCCGCCGCGGTGGGGGCTCGCGCTCGGCCGTGACCCAGCTGCGCGTCGGACGCCTGGTCAAGGCGCACGGCCTGAAGGGCGCCCTCAAGCTCGAGCTCTACACCGACGACCCGGATCGCCGCTTCCAGCCCGGCGCCTCCTTCAGCCTGCAGGTGCCGGCGTCGAGCCCGTGGAAGGGCAAGACGATCACGCTGCGCGAGCTGCGCTTCTACAACGCCCACCCCGTCGCCTTCTTCGAGGGCGTCGACGACCGGGACGCCGCCGAGACCCTCGTGAAGGCGATCCTCTGGGTCGACCAGTCCACCGCGGAGGTCCCCGAGGAGAAGGACGCCTGGTACGACCACCAGCTGGTGGGCCTGCGCGCGCTGCGTGACGGGGCCGAGGTCGGCCGCGTGATCCGCGTCGACCACCTGCCGGCGCAGGATCTGCTCGTCGTCGCCGCGGGGGAGCGCGAGGTGCTCGTGCCCTTCGTCGCCGCCATCGTGCCCGAGGTCGACGTCGCGGGCGGCACCGTCACCCTGACCCCGCCGCTGGGCCTCTTCGAGGACGTGCCCGACGACGCGGGTGTCGACGCTCCCTCCTCGGACGCACGCTCCATCGACAAGCCCTCCGCCGACGCGCCCTCCTCCGACGCACGCTCCATCGACAAGCCCTCCGCCGACGCGCCGGAGTGATCCCGCGGCGGTCTGAGGCGTTCGATCGCGTCGATCTGGTCGGTGACGACTCGTCGCGCTCGGGGACAGTCCGCAACTCGGTACCCACCCCGCGCTCGAGCATCAGCGGTCGATGAGGCTGCGCCGGGTACCGAGTTCCGTGCGGCGCACGCCGCGCCATCGGTGCTCGCGGCGTCGCACGACATCGAGGATGGCCTCGACGAGCCCGTCGAGGTCGTCGATGACCTGCCGGTAGCTCGCGCGCATCACGAGATAGCCGCGACGTAGAAGCTGCCGGTCACGGCGCCGGTCGTTCTCGAAGCGGTTCGGGTCGCCGTGCCAGGCGTATCCGTCGACCTCGACGACGAGTCGCTCGCCCACGAGGAAATCGACGCGACCGACCCCCGCGATCGTCACCTGGCTGCGGAAGCGAATCCGGTGTGCACGGAGGCGGAGACGGACGAGGCTCTCGATCCCGGATTCGGCCGCCCCGTCGACCAGTGCCCGCACAGCGCGCCCGCGCGGAGTCGACATCAGGATCTGGTCGACCTCGGGTGCCGACAGGATTCCGCGCTGGAGCACTGAATCCACGGCCGCCACGAGTGTCTCCCGGTCGACGCACTGGACGGCCACCGCGAGAGCGACCTCGGGGGAGTCGACCCCGGGCCGTGCGCGCTCATGCGTCCAGTGGAGGCGCGCGTCGACGCGGCGGGGCACCGCGATGCCGGTGCCCACACGGACGTGGGTGAGATCGGACCGGATGACCCACGCTCCGTGCGACTCGAGCGCCGAGATGCAGCTGAGCCGGCCGCCGATGCGCGTCGCGTGCGCGAGGGATGGCGCGAGATCGGGCGTGCCGTACCAGCCGCGTCGGAGTCGGACGAGCAGACCGTCGCGCAGGGCGCGCTCGATCTCACGCGAGCCGAGGCCGCGCGCCTGCAGCTCCGACCGCGAGAGCGGCGTCGGCTGGGTGTCGCGCACGACGGGGCTCCGCATCGCTCGAGTCTGGGATCGAAGTCGGTACCGGGGCGCAGTTCAGCGACCTCCGGTGGACGTCACCCGATCGGGTACCGAGTTGGGGACGGGAGGCGGACGCGAGGGGGCGAGGGGCGCAGACGCAAACCACGGAGGGGACGCGGACGCAAGGGGGCGAGGGGCGCAGACGCGAGCCAGGTGGGCGAGGTGAACGCGCACCGGCGAGCAGACGCGGACGCGAGCGAGGGAGAGGAGGCGGACGCGCGCTCCCGACCCGCACCCCTACCCTGGAGCCATGCGGGTCGACGTCGTCACGATCTTCCCGGAGTTCTTCTCCGTGCTCGACGTCTCGCTCCTGGGCCGCGCGCGCCGCGCCGACCTGCTCGACGTGCGGGTCCACGACCTGCGCGACTGGACCCACGACCGCCACCGCACCGTCGACGACACCCCCGCCGGCGGCGGCGCGGGCATGGTGATGAAGCCGGAGCCCTGGGGCGAGGCGCTCGACGAGCTGCTCGCCGGCGCCGAGGGCGTCACCGTGCTCGTGCCGAGCCCGGCCGGCGAGCTGTTCCGCCAGCCGCTCGCCCGCGAGTTCGCGACCCGCGAGCGTCTCATCATCTGCTGCGGCCGCTACGAGGGCATCGACCAGCGCGTCGTCGAGCACGCGGAGACCCGCCCCGAGGTCGCCGAGGTGCGCGAGGTGAGCCTGGGCGACTACGTGCTCAACGGCGGCGAGACGGCGGCGCTCGCGATGATCGAGGCGATCGGGCGGCTCATCCCGGGCGTCGTCGGCAACCCCGAGAGCCTCGTCGAGGAGAGCCACGAGGACGGCCTGCTCGAGTACCCGAGCTACACCAGGCCCGCCAGCTGGCGCGGCTTCGACATCCCGCCCGTGCTGCTGGGCGGCGACCACGGCGCCGTCGCGCGGTGGCGGCGCGAGCAGCAGGAGGAACGCACCCGCCGGATGCGCCCCGAACTCCTCGACCGCGACCCGGAGGCGCCCCATGCCTGACCAGCCCGTGCCTGACCAGCCCGTGCCCGAGCACCCCGCGGCCGACCACCCCGTGCCCGACCAGCCCGTGCCCGACCGGCCGGCGGCCGCCGCCCGGCCGGCTGCCGGCGCTCAGGCCGACGCGCCCCGACACCCCGCCCGCGACCCGTGGATCCTCGCGCAGTTCGCGCTCGCGGCGGCGCTCGCCGCGCTGAGCCTGCTCGGCGTGATCGCCTCGCTCGCCTTCGACGCGGTCGAGTTCACGTTCACGTTCCAGGGCGCGATCCAGGCCTTCGCGATCTTCCCCGGGCTCGTGCTCTCCCTCATCGTCAACGCGCTGCTGATGCGGGCGCACCGCGCGCGCGGCACGGGGATCACCCGCGTCGAGGCGGTGATGCTCGCCATCGAGTTCGCCCTCATCGCCCTGCTGCTGCTGTGCCACTTCTGGAGCGGTCCGGGCGGCGAGCTGTTCGGCATCGCGATCCTCGCGTGGCCGGTGGCGATCGTGATCGCGGTGGCGGTCGGCGTCGTCGCGGGCGTGACGCTCGGCCGCCGTGCGGCCGGCGCGCCGGGGCCCGCCCCGGTCAGCCCCGCGCCGTGAGCACGAGCGGGCCGTCGTCGGTGATCGCGACGGTGTGCTCGCTGTGGGCGCCGCGGGATCCGTCGACGCTGCGCAGCGTCCAGCCGTCGTCGTCGGTGTAGATCTTGTCGGTGCCGCGCAGGAACCACGGCTCGATCGCGAACACCAGGCCGGCGCGCAGCGGCAGGCCGCGCTTGCGGCGGCCGTCGTTGGCGATGTGCGGGTCGCCGTGCATCTCGCGCCCGACGCCGTGCCCGCCGAAGTCGAGGTTGACCTTGAGACCCGCCGCGTGCGCGATCTCGCCGATCGCGGCGGAGATGTCGCCGATGCGGTTGCCGACGACCGCCGCGGCGATGCCGGCCTCGAGCGCGCGCTCGGTCACCTCGATGAGCTCGAGGTCCTCGTCGCGCGGCGTGCCGACGACGAACGACACGGCCGAGTCGGCGACCCAGCCGTCGACCGAGGCGGCGAAGTCGAGTGTGAGCAGGTCGCCGTCCTGCAGCCGGTAGCGGTGCGGCAGGCCGTGCAGCACGGCGTCGTTGACGGAGGTGCAGATGACCTTGCCGAAGGGGGAGCCGCCGAAGGAGGGGTGGTAGTCGATGTAGCAGCTCTCGGCGCCGCGCTCGCGGATCATCCGGTGGGCGAGGGCGTCGAGGTCGAGCAGGTCGACGCCGACGTCGGCCGCCGCGCGGGTCGCCTCGAGCACGGAGGCCACGAACGCGCCCGCGGCGCGCATCTCCTGGATCTCGGCGGGCGTGCGCAACTCGATCATGGTGTCGAGCCTAGGCGCCGCGGTCGCCGGGCACCGCGTCGATCGCTGCGGTCCCCCGCCGCCTCGACTCGCGCATCCCCCCGCGATCTGGCATCATTGCTCCTTGTGCCTGGGCGGGGACCTGCCTCAGGGGGATCGAACCCGACCCGGCCGGAACCATCAGACTTCCACCCACCGTCCGCGGCCGCGTCCTGAGGCGCCCGCAGAGAGCGACACCTCCATGCACATCCTCGACGCCGTCGACGCGGCCTCGCTGCGTTCCGACATCCCCGACTTCCGCCCCGGCGACACCGTCAAGGTGCACGTCAACATCATCGAGGGCACCCGCTCCCGCATCCAGGTCTTCCAGGGTGTCGTCATCGGCCGCTCGGGCGAGGGCGTGCGCGAGACCTTCACGGTGCGCAAGGTGAGCTTCCAGGTCGGTGTCGAGCGCACCTTCCCCGTGCACTCGCCGGTCATCGACCACATCGAGGTCGTCACCCGCGGTGACGTGCGCCGCGCGAAGCTGTACTACCTGCGCGAGCTTCGCGGCAAGAAGGCGAAGATCAAGGAGAAGCGCGAGAGCTGAGCTCCGCGCCGGGCGCGGCGGTCGACTCCGACGTCAGCGCCTCCGGACTTCCTCGAGCCCGGTCCGCACGTCGCGGGCCGGGCTCGATCCGTCCTCGCTTAGGCTGAAGCCGCCGAAATCACGGGGAGCCATGTCCGATCCGACCGCCCGCGAGGCCCGTCCGCAGCCGGACGGCTCCGCCGCCTACACCACGCGTTCGTCGCGCCGTCGCGCCGAGCACGACACGCGTCGTCGCGGCTGGCTGACGTTCCTGCGCGACGTCGTCGTGATCGTCGTCGCGGCGGTCATCATCTCGGCGCTCATCCAGAACTTCCTGATCCGGTCGTTCTACATCCCCTCGGCGTCGATGGAGAACACGCTCCAGATCAACGACCGCATCATCGTCAACCGGCTGCAGCCGAGCCTCAGCCCGATCGAGCACGGCGACATCGTGGTGTTCCGCGATCCGGGCGGCTGGCTCGACCCGAACCTCATCCCGGCGCCCGAGCAGAACGGCCTGCTCTCCGTGATCGACCAGGTGCTCGGCTTCGTCGGCCTGACGGCGCCCGACAGCGGCGAGCACCTCGTGAAGCGCGTCATCGGCCTGCCCGGCGACGAGGTCGCGTGCTGCAACACCCTCGGTCAACTGACGGTCAACGGCGTGCCGATCGACGAGAGCCCCTACGTGCTGCTGCCCGCCGGAGAGACCCGCGCCTCGGGGATCGACTTCGACGTCGTCGTGCCGCCGGATTCGCTCTGGGTGATGGGTGACAACCGCTACGACTCCGCCGACTCGCGCCTCAATCAGGACACCCCGAGCAAGGGCTTCGTGCCGTTCTCCTCGGTGGTGGGCCGCGCGGTCGTGATCAGCTGGCCGATCGACCGCTGGACCTGGCTCGACGACTACCCGTCCGTCTTCGCGGGGGTCGAGTCGGGGGAGCCGTGACCTCGGTGGAGGTGACGGCGGCCGGCGTTCCCGGCGGCGCGCCCGCGCCCCCCGCCACGGCGCGGCGGGCCGCGAGCGCACGCAGCGCGCCCTCCGCGACGCCGACCCTCCGCCACGAGCGCGCCCTGCTGCGTGAGGGGGCGACGGTCGTACTGGGCGTCGACGAGGTCGGGCGCGGCGCCATCGCCGGCCCGGTCGCCGTCGGGGTGGCGGCCGTCACCCTCGAGCACGGCACCGCCCCCGCGGGACTGCGCGACTCGAAGCTGCTGGCCGAGCCGCGGCGCGAGCAGCTGCAGCCGCGGGTCGCGCGCTGGGCGCCGCACTCGGCGGTCGGCCTCGCCGAGGTGGCCGAGGTCGAGAGCGTCGGGATCATCGCCGCGCTCGGCCTCGCCGCGAGCCGCGCGCTCGCCGCGGTGCACGATCTCGGCCTCGGGTTCGACGGCGCGGTGGTGCTGCTCGACGGGTCCCACGACTGGCTGAGCCCCGTGCTGCGGGGAACCCCGCTCGGCGGTTCGGTGCGAGTGGTGACCCGGGTCAAGGCCGACCGCACGTGCGCGGCCGTGGCGGCGGCATCCGTGCTGGCGAAGGTGCACCGCGACCGGCTGATGATCCAGGCGCACGACACGGCGCCCGACTACCTCTGGGCGAGCAACAAGGGCTACGCGAGCGCCGAGCACTACGCCGCGATCGACCGCCTCGGGCCGCACGCGCTGCACCGTGTCAGCTGGCTGCGAACGGCGGTTCCGCTCGACGGTCTCGAGGCGGTCTGAGCGGGGCCCGACGCGTAGACTCGCCGCGATGGACGAGGACGAGTTCGAGGACTACGACCGCGAGGTCGAGCTGGCCCTCTACCGCGAGTACCGCGACGTGGTGGGGCAGTTCAAGTACGTCGTCGAGACGGAGCGGCGCTTCTACCTCGCCAACGAGGTCAGCCTCGAGCGCAAAGACACCGAGCACGACTTCTACTTCGAGCTCACCATGAACGACGTGTGGGTGTGGGACGTCTACCGCGCCGACCGCTTCGTCAAGAGCGTGCGGGTGCTCACCTTCAAGGACGTCAACGTCGAGGTGCGCGGCGAGAAGGATCTGGAGCTCCCCAAGGAGCTCGCGATCGACGAGTAGGCCGCGACACCCGCGCTCTGGCTGCGGGGGCGTCGGCCTGCCACGCTGAGCGCATGGAACGCGTGCTCGGCATCGGCGGCTACTTCCTGCGCGCGCAGGACGCGGCCGCGCTGCTCGCCTGGTACCGCGACGTGCTCGGCATGCAGCTCGGCGAGTGGGGCGAGTGGATGCCGGAGCCGGGCCCGACGATCGTCGCCACCTTCGAGGCCGACAGCGACTATCTCGGCCGCCGCGAGCAGCAGACGATGCTCAACTTCCGGGTGCGCGACCTCGACGCCATGCTCACGCAGGTGCGCGCGGCGGGCGGGGTCGTGCTCGACGAGGTGCAGGAGATGGACGGGGTCGGCCGCTTCGGGTGGGTCGTCGACCCCGAGGGCACGCGCGTGGAGCTCTGGCAGCCGGTGTGATGCGGGCCGGGCGCGGGCGCGGCGCGTCGGGCGACCCGAGCCCGTTGGGCGACGCGGCTCGTCTCCTCCCCAGTAGTCGCGGGCGGGGAGGGACCACCGCCGCCCGCCTCGAGCTTCGCACGGCGGCGGCGGGTTCGAATCCTCCGGACCTAGTCCGGGGGCTCCACCAGGGAGCAAGTGCTTCATAGTTTCGAGCGCCGCATACGCGCCATGAGCGACGACGGCGATGAGATCCTGTTTCGAATCGACTGCATCGAATCAAGGCGCAGGGTCAGCGGGCGAACCGCCCACCTCCTCATCCTTCGGCCCCTCGAGTGCGCGCAATAGCGCGTCATATTGAGCTTGCAGCCGATCGATCTCCGCCTCGGTGTATTCCGTTCCAGGCGGGAACTCAGGGTCAAGATCGACAGTAAGCACGGACCGAGGCACCTTGACCAGGAATCTAGCTCTGAGAAAAATCAGGAGGAGCGCCAGGACGCAGAGGATCGCCGCGACGACGATGACCGACACAGCACCGGCTACCAGTCCGTCGCCGCCCATCCGAACGTCAGTCGCGAACGCTTGCTGTCCTTCGACCGTCGACAGCGCATATTTTGACGGATCTAGAGGACCTGGGTTGCCGCCCGAGAGGGCGAGGACCCCTGCAGCTATAGCGACGAAAATGAGGCTCACTGCGAGTATGATCGCCGGGGCAATTCCGGGGAATGGACTTAGGCGTCCAGGAAACAGGTCGAAGCGAAGTCGCTTGTACCAGGGTTGTCGTCCAAAACGGAGCGCTCTTGGTCGCATGTCCGAAAGTCGAGGCTTGAGTATGTCGGTCCCAGGTATTGATCCGAGGAGCTCCACCGGCCGGTCACCGACGTGAAGGACTTCTAGAATCGCGCCATCGCCTCGATCGAGCACCTCAAACTCAATATGCTGAGTTGCTTCCATGGGGGTGATCGAAAGCCCAATCTCTCGACGCGACATCGAGATCAACCGAACCTGCAAAATCTCGTCGTCTACGTCGATTGGGGCGAGTCTGAGCGGATCCGTGTCCAAGAGCGATGATCGGCGCACTGGGTCGCCATCGGCGAGCCAGAACCCGATGTAGCTGCGAGACACCCGCTTGAGTTCGCGTTGGCCGAAACGTATCTGGAGCCCACCGCGCAGGATCCAATCTCCGGGCGGAACCACCTGATCAAAGTTCCAAGCAACCGCCAGTTTCGGTCGCTTCCGATTCCGTCGTCCTACTAGGAAGGCAATGACGATGCCGGCGGCGGCAAGGACGACGCCGACGATTGTGAAACCGAGCGACAGATCAATTTCGGGGGTCACGGCTCAATAATGCCGAGTGCCCCGTCGGGGTTCCAGTGTTCGCACAGCGCTCGTCGGTCTGCGCGCCTGCCAACGGGGCGGTCGCAGCGAATGGGTGCGCCCTGCGGGTCTCGCGGTGGTTGGGCTTGAGCCCGGTGGCGGCGTCGACCTGGTAGTCGGTCGCTGACCAGGAGGCGCGCTCCTGCTGCCTCCCTCGATCATTGGCGTACGGACCACGGCGTAGCCATTCCATATTGAGCGCGTCTAACGCGGAAGGCACGTTGCTGGAGGTGACGAGCGGACCGAGCAGGTCGACCTTGCAGACGTCGTTAATGCTTGCCGCGTTTCGATGAGCAAGTTGACGCACAGTTCGCGCCCGACTTGGTTCGGGTTCATTGCGCATAGTGATGACGAGGCGCTTTGGCGGCGCAAGCAAGACCAAAACGTCCCAGCCGCGCGACGGGTTGACTTAGATCAGCCCTAGATCGCGGGCGGGTCGCCCCCTCCACATCATCGTGGATTGGTCGCGGTCCGCAGTTCGCGGCGAAGTTTCTCAACTAGCCGGCGCGGCCCCGCATCCTCGTTCCCGTGGCGGCGAAAGACGAGCTCGGGCTCCTCGGTGAGAGGCTCGCCGAGCGGCACCTGACGCGCGGGGGCATGGAGCTGCTCGACCGCAACTGGCGGTGCAGTCAGGGCGAGATCGACCTCGTGCTGCGCGACGGCGACGAGATCGTGTTCGTCGAGGTGAAGACGCGCGCCTCGGTCGCGTTCGGGCATCCGCTCGAGGCGATCACGCCCGTCAAGCTCGCGCGGCTGCGGCGACTCGCGGGCGAGTGGTGCGCGATCCGCCGCGCCGAGGGGCGGGCGATCGGGCGCATCCGCATCGACGCGGTCGGCGTGGTCGCGCCGCGGCACGCGCCCGCGACGGTCGACCACCTCGCCGGGGTGTTCCGGTGAGCGGGGTTCCGGTGAGCGGGGTGTTCCGGTGAGCCTCGGCCGCGCGCATTCGGTCGCGCTGCTGGGCATCGACGGCGCGATCGTCGAGATCGAGGCCGACGTGTCGAGCAATCTGCCCGCCTTCGTCATCGTCGGCCTGCCCGACGCCGCTCTCGGCGAGGCGCGGGATCGCGTGCGCGCCGCGTGCGGCAACTCCGGTCTCGCGCTGCCGGCCCGCAAGCTCACGGTCAACCTGTCGCCCGCCGCGCTGCCCAAGCACGGCTCGGCCTTCGACCTCGGCATCGCGATGGCGGCGCTCGCCGCGGAGGGCGTCGTCTCGGCCGAATCGGTCGCGGGCGCCGTCCACCTGGGCGAGCTCGGCCTCGACGGGCGCCTGCGCCCGGTGGCGGGGGTGCTGCCCGCCGTCGCCGCCGCGGTGCGGGCGGGATTCGGCACCGTCGTGGTGCCGACCGGCAGCGCGGCCGAGGCCGCGCTCGTGCCCGGCGCCCGCGTCATCGCCTGTGCGAGCCTGCGCGACGCCGCCATCCACCACGGCGCCGAGCTGGAGCCGGTGCCCGTCGAGGCGCTCCCGGCGCTCGCGTCGGCCGAGGTCGCCGAGCCCGACCCCGGCGACCTCGCCGACGTGATCGGCAACCGCGACGCGGTCGAGGCGCTGCTCGTCGCCGCCGCGGGCGGCCACCACCTGTTCCTGCTCGGCCCGCCCGGCGCCGGCAAGACGATGCTCGCCACGCGGCTGCCGAGCCTGCTGCCCACGCTCGACGCCGAGGCCGCGCTCGAGGTCGCGGCGATCCGCTCGCTCGCCGGCCGGGGAGTTCCGACGGCGGATCGCGCGCGCCCGCCCTTCGAGGCCCCGCACCACACCGCGAGCGCCGCCGCGATCGTCGGCGGGGGGTCGGGCGTGATCCGGCCCGGAGCGGCGGTGCGCGCCGCGCACGGCGTGCTGTTCCTCGACGAGGCGCCCGAGTTCAGCCCGGTCGCCCTCGACGCGCTGCGCCAGCCGCTCGAGTCGGGGGTGATCCGCATCGCGCGGGCGAACGCGACCGCGCGCTTCCCCGCGCGATTCCAGCTCGTGCTCGCCGCCAACCCGTGCCCGTGCGGCAACGCCGGCAGCCGCGACACCGAGTGCGTCTGCACGCCGTTCGCCCGGCGCCGGTATCTCGGCCGGCTGAGCGGGCCGCTGCTCGATCGGGTCGACCTGCAGCTGCGCGTCGCACGGGTCACCGCGACCCAGCTGAAGCGCGCCGGCGACACCGGCGGTCTCGACAGCGCGACCGCTCGGGCACGGGTCGCCACGGCGCGGGATCGCGCCGCCGTCCGGCTCGCCGGAACGCCATGGCGCACGAACGCCGAGGTTCCCGGCAGCTGGCTGCGTTCTCGCGCGGGGGTGGCGCAGCGCGGCGCGACGACGGCGCTCGACCGTGCTCTCGAACGCGGGGTTCTGACGATGCGCGGCTACGACCGCGTGCTGCGGGTCGCGTGGACGCTCGCCGACCTCGACGATGAGCCGCGCCCCGGACCGGACCAGGTCGGGCGGGCCCTGCTGCTGCGACGGGCGGCGGCATGAGCCGTCCGCGACGCGAGACCACGAGGAGGGCGGCGCGATGCCGAGGATGAACTACCGCGGATCCGAGATGCGGGCGGCGCTCGCCGCTCTGCCCGACGTGGATGCCTGGGGCGACGGGGCCGGCGCCGGCGCCGCGCGCGGGAGCGGCTCGGGCGGCCCCGCCGGCGACGCCGATCCGATCGCCGACCGCTTCGCCCGTGCCGCCTGGGCCGTCGTCGCCGAGCCGGGCGACCGGATCGCGGGCCGCCTCCGGGCCGCCTTCGGCGCCCAGGCCGCGTTGGAGCTCGTCGAGCGGGAGGCGCCGCCGGAGGAGGTCGCCGAGCTCGCGGCCGCGGGCGGCGACCCCGAGTTGCTCGCCGGCGCCGCGTGGTCGACCGCCTGGCGGGAGGCGCTCGACCGCTGGCGCCCGCGCGTCGAACGCCGGCTCGTGGATCGCGCCCTCGCCCAGGCGGCCCGCTTCCGCTGCGGCATCGCGACGCCCGCCGATCCCGACTGGCCCTCACCCGTCGACGACCTCGGGCCGCATGCCCCGGTGCTGCTCTGGTACCGCGGCGACCGCGCGCTGCTCGGCGTGCTCAGCGCCGGCATCGCGATCGTCGGCGCCCGCGCCGCCACCGGCTACGGCGAGCACGTCACCGCCGAACTCGCGGGCGGCGTCGCCGACCGGGGGCGCGCCGTCATCTCCGGCGCCGCCTACGGCATCGACGGCATCGCCCACCGCGCCGCGCTCGGCGGCGGGGGCCTGACCGCGGCCGTCATGGCCGGCGGCCTCGACCGCTTCTACCCGAGCGGCCACGACCGGCTGCTGGAGCGGGTCGTGCAGCGCGGCATCGCGCTCGCCGAGGTGCCGTGCGGCACCGCCCCGACGAAATGGAGGTTCCTACAGCGCAACCGGATCATCGCGGCTCTCGCCGCGGCGACCGTCGTGGTCGAGGCGGGCTGGCGATCGGGATCCCTCAACACGGCCCGCCACGCCCTCCAACTCGGGCGCCCGGTCGGCGTCGTGCCGGGGCCCGTGACGAGCCCCGCCTCGGCGGGCTGCCACCGGATGCTGCGCACCGATCCCGTCGTCTGCGTCACCACCGTGGAGGAGGTGCTCGAGCTCGCGCCGCTCGAGGTCGAGTCGCCGCATCCGCCCGGACTCCACGGCCCCGACCTCGACGCGACCCGCTCCGAGACCGGCGACCCCGACGGCGCCGCGCGCTCCGACCCCGAGTCGGTGCGCACCCGACTGCTCGACGCCCTCAGCGAGCGTGCCGCCCGCACCCCGGCGCAGCTCGCGGTCGCGAGCGGGCTCGCTCTCGACCGGGTGCGCGCCGAGCTGGGGCTGCTCGAGCTCGACGGTCGGGTTCGCGAGCGGGCGAGAGGCTGGGTGCGCGTCGCGCAGGATCGCCCGACTCCCGGCGCCCAGAGCCCCGGCGCCCAGACCGCCGCCCGCCAGGCCCCGGATGGCCACGCGCCCGACCGACGCGCGGGCTAGCATGCGCGCGTGAGCACCCGCGCGCAGCACATCCAGCTCGGCCAGTACCCGGCACCCACCCACACGATCGCGCACCTCAGCGACACCCACCTGCTCGGCGGCGGCCGCCAGCTCTACGGCGCACTCCAGCAGGAGGCGACCCTGGTGCGCGCCCTCGAGCAGCTCGAGGAGTCGGGGCAGCTGCCCGAGGCGATCGTCGTCACCGGCGACCTCGCCGACCTCGCCGAACCCGACGCCTACCGCCGGCTGCGCGACATCGTCGACCCCGCGCTCGAGCGGCTCGGCACCCGCATCATCTGGGTGATGGGCAACCACGACGAGCGCGAGCCCTTCGCCGAGATCATGCTCGGCGTCGAGCCGAGCGCCGCTCCGCAGGACGCGGTGTACGACGTCGACGGGCTGCGCGTCGTCGCCCTCGACTCGAGCGTTCCCGGCTACCACCACGGCGAGCTCGAACCCGCCCAGCTCGACTGGCTGCGCGAGGTGCTCGCCACCCCCGCGCCCGACGGCACGGTGCTCGCCCTGCACCACCCGCCGATCCCCTCGCCCGTCGAGCTGATGGCCATCATCGAACTGCACGACCAGGCGGCCTTCGCCGACGTGATCCGCGGAACCGACGTGCGCGCCATCCTCGGCGGGCACGTGCACTACTCCAGCCACTCCACCTTCGCCGGGGTGCCCGTGCACGCCGCGGCCGCCACCTGCTACTCGCTCGACGTCGCCGCGCCCGTCGGCACCCTCCGCGGCGTCGACGGGGGCCAGTCCTTCGGCCTCGTGCAGTTCTACGACGACAGCGTCGTGCACTCGGAGGTGCCGATCGGCTCGCCGCCGCAGGTCTCCGGCTTCCCCGACTCCGCCCTCGAACTGCTCGCGGGGATGACCGCGCACGAGCGGCGCGAGGCGTTCAGCAGCAAGACTTCGACCTACAACCTCGCCGAGGCGGAGGCCAGCGCAGCCCGCGACGTCTGACGCCGGGCGGGTCGGCGCCCGCCCAGCGGCCCGCGGCGCCGAGCCCGCACGGCTCCGGCCCGCGACCCACCTCGGCGGGTCGCCGGGCGGCGCCGCGCATCCGGGCGACCATAGGCGCATGGAGCTGCGGGCCGCGATCGACGCCTTCGCGCGTCACCTCGCACTCGAGCGCGGCGTCAGCGAGCACACCGTGCGCGCCTACCGCTCCGACCTGCTCGACCTCGCCGCGCTCGCCGACACGGTCGGCGTCGCCCAGGCCGACGAACTCGACCTCGAGCTGCTGCGCGAGTGGCTCTGGCGCGCCTCCCAGGCCGGTCTCGCCGCCTCCACGCTCGGCCGCCGGGCGGCGTCGGCGCGGTCGTTCACGCTCTGGCTGGTCGAGAACGGTCACGCCGAGCGCGACGCCGGCGCGCGGCTCAAGGCCCCCGGCCGCGGCCGCAGCCTGCCGCGCGTGCTCACGCGCACGCAGATCGACGAAGTGCTCGAGCAGCTCGCCGGCCGCGCCTCGGGCGACGACCCGGTCGCCGTGCGCGATCTCGCCCTCGTCGAGCTGCTGTACGCCTCGGCGATCCGGGTGAGCGAGCTCGTCGGCATCCGCGACGCCGACCTCGACCCGGGCCGCCAGACGGTGCGGGTGCTCGGCAAGGGGGCGAAGGAGCGTGTCGTGCCGTTCGGCGCCCCCGCCGCGCGCGCCCTCGACCGCTACCGCCGCGACGCCCGGCCCCGGCTGCGCGCGGCCGCGACGACGCCCGACCCCGGCACCCTGTTCCTCGGTGCCCGCGGCGGGCGCCTCGACACCCGCACCGTGTACGGGCTCGTCGCCTCGCTGCTGGCGGAGCTTCCCGGATCCGGCCCCTCCGGCCCGCACGCGCTGCGCCACACCGCGGCGACCCACCTGCTCGACGGCGGGGCGGACCTGCGGGCGGTGCAGGAGATCCTCGGCCATGCGAGCCTCTCGACGACGCAGATCTACACGCACGTGTCGACCGAGCGGTTGCGCGAGGCGTACCGGGTGGCGCACCCGCGCGCGTGATCCCTTCGCCGCGACCAGGACCGGGCGCCATGCCGCGCGTGAACCCGCTCACCCCCTCCGCACGGGAAGCAGCACCGAGCGCGGCAGGCCGCCGAGGAAGAGCAGCGGGTTGACGTAGGCCCCGTCGATCCGGGCGCCGAGGTGCAGGCAGCCCGCGGCGCAGTGGCCCGGCACGAGGGTGCCGATCACCTGACCGCGACCAACGGGATCGCCGGTCGCGACCGCCGGATCCACCGGTTCGAAGCTCGACAGCAGCCCGTCGGCGTGCCGGATCGAGATCACGGGGCGGTCGACGACGACCCCCGCGAACCACACGACGCCGCTCTCTGGCGAGCGCACCTCGGTGCCGGCCGGCGCCGCGAGGTCGACCCCGCGATGGCCGGCCCCGTAGGGCGTGGCGGGCGCGACGAAGGGCCGCGCGATCGCGCCGGCGGGTACCGGCCAGCTCCAGCGGTGGCCGCCGACGTCGTCCGCCGGGCTCGAACCTCCGAGCCCGTGGGAGGGGAGCACCAGCAGTGTCAGCGCGAGCAGGAGCCGGGCGACTGGCGCGGAGCGGGTCATCGCCCCACCCTCGCCCCGTGAGGGCGAACCGAGCACCGGGGCGACGTCGCGGCGTGCACGGCGCGGCCTCGGGGCTCCGGGGGAGGAGCCGAGACCGCCCCGGTGCTACACTCGACCCCGCATCCGGGAAACCGGGTGACTTCGCGTGCCCAGGATCGCCGCCCCGGCGTCCGATCCGCACCGGCCTCCGCATCCCTCGGTCACCGAGCCCCGCCCTCACCGGTGGGCCGGAAGTGGAATGCGCGCCCGGGCACCAGGGTCCACGCCGACCGGCACCGCGCGAGCGGGCCGACCGGCCGGACGACAACCGAGAACCGACGGGGCGCCGCGCGCGCTCCGTCCCGAACCAGTGCGGGCACCACCCGGCGTCAGCCGAGCCGCGCCCGCGAGAAGGAGTACGGCCATGGCCGTCGTCACCATCCGCCAGCTGCTCGATTCCGGCGTGCACTTCGGGCACCAGACCCGCCGCTGGAACCCAAAGGTCAAGCGCTTCATCCTGACCGAGCGCAGCGGCATCCACATCATCGACCTGCAGCAGTCGCTCGCCTACATCGACAAGGCCTACGACTACGTCAAGGAGACCGTCGCCCACGGCGGCAGCGTGCTGTTCGTCGGCACCAAGAAGCAGGCGCAGGAGGCGATCGCCGAGCAGGCGCAGCGCGTCGGCCAGCCCTACGTCAACCAGCGCTGGCTGGGCGGTCTGCTGACCAACTTCCAGACCGTCTCCAAGCGCCTCGCCCGCATGAAGGAGCTCGAGGAGATCGACTTCGACGACACGACGAAGGGCTTCACCAAGAAGGAGCTCCTCATCAAGCGTCGCGAGCTCGACAAGCTCCACAAGACGCTCGGCGGAATCCGCAACCTGACGAAGACCCCGAGCGCGATCTGGGTGGTCGACGCCAAGCGCGAGCACCTCGCCGTCGACGAGGCGATCAAGCTGGGGATCCCGGTCATCGGCATCCTCGACACGAACGCCGACCCCGACGAGATCGACTTCCCGATCCCGGGTAACGACGACGCGATCCGCTCGGTGGGCCTGCTCACCCGCATCATCGCCGACGCCGCCGCCGAGGGTCTCGTGCAGCGCCACTCGGCCCCGGCCGAGGAGGGCAACGTCTCCGCCGTCGAGCCGCTCGCCGAGTGGGAGCGGGAGCTCCTCGAGGCCAGCTCGAACCCGCAGTCGACCGCGGAGAAGATCGAGGCCGTCGACGGTGCGGTCGAGGGCGCGAGCACCGAGGCCGCCGAGAAGGTCGACGAGGTCGTCGCCGCCGAGACGCCGACCGAGGAGAACGACGCCGACGCGAAGGCGGAGGCCGACCTGGCCGCCGAGGCCGACCCGACCGTGGTCGCGAAGCACGCGCCCGAGAGCGACGAGCTGACCGAGGCCAAGATCGAGGCCGAGGGCGAGAAGCCCGCCGCCCCGAAGAAGGCCGCCGCCAAGAAGTCGAGCGCGAAGGCCGACGCGGCCGAGCCCGAGAAGGCCGACGCCGCCGCGGAGTGACGGGGCGCGCCGGGCTCGGGTTCCGCATCCACCGGCGCACCCCATCCGGCGCACCGCCACCGGCGCGGCGCCACCCCTCCGCCCGCGCGAGTCGAGCACGGGCGGACACCCGACGTTCACCCCTGAGGAGTAAGGAAGACCCATGGCGAATTTCAGCCTGGAGGACGTGAAGGCGCTGCGCGAGCGCCTCGGCACCGGAATGGTCGACACCAAGAACGCGCTGGTGGAGGCCGACGGCGACATCGAGAAGGCCGTCGAGATCCTGCGCCTCAAGGGCGCGAAGGGCAACGCGAAGCGCGCCGACCGCTCGACGAGCGAGGGCCTCGTGCGCGTCGTCGAGTCGGCGACCGCCGTGACGATGTTCGAGCTCGCCTGCGAGACCGACTTCGTCGCCAAGAACGACAAGTTCCTCGCCCTGGCCCACCAGGTCGCCGAGGCGCTGGCCGACTCGGGCGCCGAGACGGTGGATGAGGCGCTCGCCGTGCCCGTCGACGGCAGCACCGTCGGTCAGCTGATCGACGACCAGGCCGCCACCATCGGCGAGAAGGTCGTGCTGCGCCGCCTCGTGCGCCTCGCCGGCGAGAAGTTCGCGGTGTACCTGCACAAGACGAGCGCCGACCTGCCGCCGCAGATCGGCGTCGTCGTCGCCTACACCGGTGACGACGCGGAGACCGCGCGCAGCATCGCGCAGCACATCTCCTTCGCCGACCCGCAGTACCTCACCCGCGAGGACGTGCCCGAGGCCGACGTCGAGAACGAGCGTCGCATCGTCGAGCAGATCAGCCGCGACGAGGGCAAGCCGGAGGCCGCGCTGCCGAAGATCGTCGAGGGTCGCCTCGGCGCCTTCTTCAAGCAGGTCGCCCTGCTCGAGCAGGACTACGCGCGCGACAACAAGCTGTCGATCCACACCGTCCTCAAGGACGCGGGTCTCGGCGTGACCGGCTTCGCCCGGTTCAAGGTCGGCGCCTGACCCGGCGACGCGCCGGCGCGGGATCGCGCATCGACGACGGGCTCGGGGCTTCGGCTCCGGGCCCGTCGCCGTGTCCGCCCGAGCCGTCGCCCTGTCCGCCCGCGCCGTCTCGCGCGGCGGGGACGATTCCGGTCGCGCGGGCGCGCGGCGGATATCCTGAGTGACGACGTCCACCTCCGAGGAGCCCCCATGCCCCGTCGCCGCCGCGTCCTGCTCAAGCTCTCGGGAGAGGCTTTCGGCGGGGGGCAACTGGGCGTCAACCCCGACGTCGTCGGCGGCATCGCCCGCGAGATCGCGGAGGCCGCCGCGCGCGGTGCGGACGACGACGGCGTCGAGGTCGCGGTCGTCGTCGGCGGCGGCAACTTCTTCCGCGGGGCGGAGCTCAGCCAGCGCGGCATGGACCGCGGCCGGGCCGACTACATGGGAATGCTCGGCACCGTCATGAACGCCCTCGCCCTGCAGGACTTCCTCGAGCAGGCCGGCGCGCAGGTGCGGGTGCAGTCGGCGATCGCGATGACCCAGGTCGCGGAGCCGTACATCCCGCTGCGCGCCGAGCGCCACCTCGAGAAGGGCCGCGTCGTGATCTTCGGCGCCGGCGCCGGGCTGCCCTACTTCTCCACCGACACGGTCAGCGCGCAGCGCGCGCTCGAGATCGGGGCGCAGGAGGTGCTCGTCGCGAAGAACGGCGTCGACGGCGTCTACGACGACGACCCGCGCCGCAACCCCGACGCGAAGAAGCTCGACGAGGTCAGCTACCAGGAGGCGCTCGTGAAGGGGCTCAAGGTCGTCGACTCCACCGCCTTCAGCCTCTGCATGGACAACGGGATGCCGATGCGCGTCTTCGGCATGGAACCCGCCGGCAACATCACCCGCGTGCTGCGCGGTGAGGCCATCGGCACTCTGGTGCGAGCGTGAGCGAGCACGAGGGGGCGCAGCCGAGCGTGAGCGAGCACGGAGGAGCGCAGCAGAGCGTGAGCGAGCCCGTGCGCCCCGCCGTCCTCGGCGCCGACGGCCGCCCGATCGAGGGCTCCCGCCCGAAGCGCCCGCGTCGTGCGTGGGACATCGGCCTGTCGATCCTGCTGCTGCTGCTCGCGGCGGCGACGGCGCTGCTCGGCTTCATCCTCGCGGTGTTCAACCTCGCCTTCGTCGTCGACTGCTCGAGCGCCCTGTGCTCGCCGGGCCGGGTGGTCGGCTCGCAGTACGGCTCGGGCGTCGCGGTCGCGGTGATCCTGGTGAGCGGCACGATCTTCACGATGTTCTCGATCGTGCGCTGGCGACGCGGCTGGTGGGCGGCGCTGCTGACCTTCCTCCTCGTGCTGGCGGCGTGGATCGTCGGCTGGGTGCTGCTGAACGCCGCGGCGGGGGGATGACCGACCGCTACGGTCCCGACGTGCTGGCCGGCGACTGGCGCTCCCGCGGCCGCACCCCGGTCGCCGAGGTGCCCGCGACACGCGACCTCGTCGTCGAGCTCGCGCCGGATCCCGAGCGCCCCGGCGACGAGGGCTTCGTCGGCGCGGTCGTCGCCGTCGAGAAGCAGCGCGTCGGCCTCGAGGACCGCGCCGGCAGGGTGCGCTGGTTCCCGCTCGGCGGCGGGTTCCTCGTCGACGGCGCGCCGGTGCGGCTCGTCGCACCGTCCGCCGCGCCCGGCGCCGCCGCGCGCACGACCTCCGGGGGTCGTGCCGCGCCGAGCGCCGGCAACGCCGCGGTGCGCGCCCGCACGGCGCGGGCGAGCCGGCTGCTCGTCGAGGGCCGGCACGACGCCGAACTCGTCGAGAAGGTCTGGGGCCCCGACCTGCGCGTCGAGGGCGTCGCGGTGGAGTACCTCGAGGGCGTCGACCGGCTCGAGGAGGAGCTCGCGGCCTTCGGGCCGGGCCCCGACCAGCGGGTCGGGGTGCTCGTCGACCACCTCGTGCCGGGCAGCAAGGAGAGCCGCATCGCCGCGGCGCTCGGCGGGCCGCACGTGCGCATCCTCGGGCATCCCTTCGTCGACGTCTGGCAGGCGGTGCGCCCGGAGCGGCTCGGCATCGCCGCCTGGCCGGAGGTGCCGCGCGGCATCGAGTGGAAGGTGGGGGTGTGCGCCGCGCTCGGCTGGCCCCACGGGGATCGCGAGGATCTCGCGCGCGCCTGGCAGCGCATCCTCGGCTCGGTGCGTCACTACGCCGATCTCGAGACCGCGCTGCTGACCCCGGTCGAGCAGCTCATCGACTTCGTCGCCGCGGATCCCGCCCCCGAGCCCGCCCGGTAGGCTTCCGGGAGGCAACCGTGAGGAGCATCCCGTGATCGCTGAGGTTCTCGCCGAGGCCGCCGAGAAGATGGACAAGGCGGTCGAGGTCGCGAAGGACGACTTCGCCACCGTGCGCACCGGCCGCGCCAATCCCGCGCTGTTCGAGAAGATCCCGGTGGACTACTACGGCACGCCCACGCCCTTGCAGCAGCTCGCCGGCCTGCAGAATCCCGAGGCGCGCACGATCATCATCACGCCCTACGACAAGACCGCGCTCAAGGAGATCGAGAAGGCCCTCGTCGCCGTCCCGAACCTCGGGGCGAGCCCCAACAACGACGGCAACGTCATCCGGGTGACGATGCCCGAGCTCACCGAGGAGCGCCGCAAGGAGTACGTGAAGCTCGCCCGTGCCAAGGGGGAGGACGCGAAGGTCGTGCTGCGCAACCTCCGTCGCAAGGCGAAGGACGAGCTCGACGCCCTCACCGGCGAGGTGAGCGACGACGACATCGCCCGCGCCGAGAAGGAGCTCGACGCGCTCACCAAGAAGCACGTCGACGCGATCGACACCGCGCTGCAGCACAAGGAAGCGGAGCTGCTCGAGGTCTGATGGCCCCGACCACGGACGGCGACCCGGCGGAGCGGCCCGCCCGGCCTTCGCGGCGCCGCAACGAGGAGGGTCGCGGCCCGTCGATGCTCGCCGACTTCGAGGCGCGGGCGCAGGCCACCCGCTCCGACTTCGAGCACCGCGCGGCGGAGGCCCGGCAGGAGTTCGAGGATCGCGCGCGCGCCACCAAGCGCCAGTTCGACGAGACGCAGGAGAAGATCCGCGCGCGCACCGGGCGCAACCTGCTCGCCGCCGTCGGGATCGGCGTGCTCCTGGGCGGCACGTTCCTGGTGAGCCTCATCATCTGGCCGCCGTTGTTCATCGTGTTCGGCGGGGCGCTCATCGGCTTCACGTCCTTCGAGCTCGCGACCGCGCTGCGGCACGCCGGGCGGCTCGTGCCGCGCGTGGTGTCGACGGTGCTCGGGCTCGCGGTCGCCGTGGTCGCGTTCTTCTTCCACGTCGAGGGGCTGTGGCTCGCGACGATCGCCGCGGTGCTCCTGGTGTCGCTGTGGCGGCTGGGCGAGCTGCTGCTGCCGAGCCACCGGGTGAGCGGTCGCGATCTCGCGCTCGACCTCGGGGCCGGGGTGCTGATCCAGCTCTACGTGACCTTCCTGGCCGGCTTCTACCTCGTCCTGACCGGCATCGAGGGCGGCCAGTGGTGGACCCTCGCCTCGATCCTCATCGTGGTCGTCACCGACATCGGCGCGTACGCCGCCGGGCTCTCCTTCGGCCGGCACAAGATGGCGCCGACCATCAGCCCCGGCAAGACCTGGGAGGGTTTCGCCGGATCGGTGCTCGTCGCGATCATCGCCGGCGTGCTCGTCGCCTGGCTCATGCTCGGGCTGCCGTGGTGGTTCGGCGTGCCGATGGGTATCGTCTTCGCGCTCGTGGGCACGGTCGGCGACCTCACCGAGTCGCTCATCAAGCGCGACCTGGGCGTCAAGGACATCTCGAGCTGGCTGCCCGGGCACGGCGGGTTCCTCGATCGGCTCGACTCGATCCTGCCGGCAGGCGCGGTCGCCTACGCGATGTTCCTCATCGCGCAGACCCTGCAGCTGACCCCCTGAGCCACCCCGATAGACTCCACGCTCGTGAGCATGACCTTCCCGCGCTCCAAGCGCTCGCGCCGCGGCTACGACATCGACGAGGTCGAGGAGTTCCTCGCCGACGCGCGTCAGGCCTACATGGCACCCGAGGGCAGCCCGGCCATGACGAGCGCCGAGATCCGCGAGGCCGGTTTCACGATGCGCCGCGGCGGCTACTCGACCGTCCACGTCGACGCCGCGCTCGAGCGGCTGGAGGACGCCTTCGCCCAGCGCGAGCGCGAGCGCGAGGTCGCCCTCCGAGGCGAGCGCGACTGGTACGCCGAGGCGCGCGCGACGGCGCAGGCGATCCTGGATCGCGTGGTCCGCCCGCGTGCCCAGCGCTTCCGCCGGGTGGGCCCCTTCTCGAGCGGCTACTCGACGCGCGAGGTCGACGCCTTCGCCGACCGCATCGCCGCTTACTTCCAGCAGGGCACCCCGCTCACGGTCGAGGAGGTGCGCTCGGTCGCGTTCCGACCGCAGCGCGGCGGCTACCTCGAGGCGCAGGTCGATCTGCTGCTCGACGCGGTCACGAAGGTGATGCTCGCGGTCCGCTGACCCTCGGACGGGGATCCCCCGATCTTCAGGGTGCGCCCGGCACGCCCGGATAGACTCGCCGCCGTCATGACGGGGATCGCGCGGCTGTTCGCGCCCGAGCGCGTCGGCTCGGGGCGCCGCACGCTGCTGTCCGTGCTCGCCTCCCTCGCCGTGCTCGGCTTCGCCGGGGTCACGGTGCTGCCGCTCGCCGTCGCGCTGCCCTCGACCGCCGCGCCCGAGCGCGGCGGCGTCGAGGTCGCCCAGGATCTCGTCGGCATCGACTCCGCGGCGGTCACCGTGGTTCGCGACGGGTACACCGTGACCGACCCGCCCCCCAAGATCGCCGTCGCCCCCGCCGCCGGCGTGCCCGACCCCGGAACGGCGAAGGCGATCGGTCTGCAGATGGTGCTCGACCGCGGCTGGAGCGTCAGCGAGTACGACTGCCTCGCCGCGCTGTGGGATCGCGAGTCGCACTGGAACGTCTACGCGTACAACGGCTCCTCGGGCGCCTACGGCATCCCCCAGGCGCTGCCGGGGGAGAAGATGGCGAGCGCCGGCGCCGACTGGCAGACCAACCCGGCGACGCAGATCGCCTGGGGACTCGGCTACATCTCCGCGCGCTACGGCACCCCGTGCGGGGCGTGGGAGCACAGCGAGTCGGAGAACTGGTACTGAGCCGGGTGCTGTCGGTACAGAGGCGCGTCGGGTCCGCTCCGGTGGGGCTCGGGCGTCGTCCGTAGACTCGAGACCATGCCGCGCTCGAACCGACCCCGCACGCGCCGGGGCGGGGCGGGGTCGGCCGACGAGCCGGAGCCGCTCGACCTCGAGCGGGCCCGACGCGGGATGAGCCGCGTGGAGCGCCGCCGCGACGGCGAGTGGCACGTGCAGCCGCAGGCCGCCGACAGCGCGCTCAAGGTCTACCGCTGCCCCGGATGCGGCCTCGACATCGCCCCCGGCACCGCGCACCTCGTGGCGTGGCGGGCCGACGGGGTGCTCGGTCCGGAGGTCGACCTGGCCTCGCGGCGGCACTGGCACACGCACTGCTGGCGGATCGAGGGGGGACGATGACGGTCGAGATCCGCTCCGGGGTGGAGCTGCCCGCACGACGGGAGGACATCGAGCTGCACACCGACGACGGCCTCACCCTCGTCGGCGAGCTGGCCCTCCCGCTCGAGCACCCGCCGGTCGCGACGCTCGTGTGCCTGCACCCGCTGCCCACGCACGGCGGGTTCATGGACTCCCACGTGCTGCGCAAGGCGGCGCTGCGCCTTCCCGCCCTCGCCGACCTGGCGGTGCTGCGGTTCAACTTCCGCGGGGTGTCCTCGCCGCGCGGCACCTCCGAGGGCGCCTTCGGCGACGGGATCGACGAGCGGCTCGACCTCGACGCGGCGATGCGCCTCGTCGCCGAGCGCGAGCTCCCCTCCCCGTGGCTGCTGGGCTGGTCGTTCGGAACCGAGGTCGCGCTGCAGGGCGGGCTCGACCAGCCGGTGGTCGGGGCGATCCTGCTCTCGCCGCCGCTGCGCCGCACGAGCGACGAGCAGCTCGCGCGCTGGGCCGGCAGCGGCAAGCGCCTCGTGGCGATCGTTCCCGAGCTCGACGACTACCTGACGCCCGAGCAGGCGGCCCCCCGTTTCGCGGCGGTGCCGGAGGCGGAGCTCGTCGCCGTCGAGGGCGGCAAGCACCTCTGGGTGGGGGAGCCGCAGGTGCGCCGCGTGCTCGACGAGGTCGTCGCGCGCGTCAACCCGCCCGCCGCGCCCCTCCCGACCACCTGGTAGGAGCGCGCCGCACGAGCGGCGGCTGGCGGGTTACCGCGCGGAGCGGGCGCGACCGCGCTCGTGCCCGCGGGAGCGCACGCGATCGCCGCAGGAGCGGCGGCTGGCGGGTTACCGCGCGGAGCGGGCGCGACCGCGCTCGTGCCCGCGGGAGCGCATGCGATCGCCGCAGGAGCGGCGGCTGGCGGGTTGCCGCGCGGAGCGGGCGCGACCGCGCTCGTGCCCGCGGGAGCGCACGCGATCGCCGCAGGAGCGGCGGCGATGCAAAAAATTCAGAGCGCGTTCTGCCGAGGGATGATGACCTGCTTGATGATGAGCAGCACCGCCGCCGCGAAGGGGATCGCGACGAGCGCTCCGAGCAGGCCGAGCAGCGTACCGCCCGCGAGCGCGGCGACGACGACGAGGACGCCGGGCACCTTCACGGCGCGGTTCATGATGCGCGGGCTGATGACGTAGGCCTCGATCTGCATGTACGCGAGGTACCAGATCCCGACCACGAACACCGCGGGCGGCCCGTCGAAGAGCCAGACGGCGGAGGTGATGAGGATCGACGCGGTGAGCGTTCCGACGAGGGGGATCATCGATCCGAGGAAGGCGATGAACGCGAGCAGTGCGGCGTACTGGATCGGTTCGCCGAGGATGCCGCCGAGCACCGTGAGGAACAGGAAGCTCACGACGCCGTTGGTCGCGCCGAGCGTGACCTGACCCATGACGAACCGACCGACCGAGGAGGTGATCTGCTCGGAGAGGTCGATGAAGGTCTCGCGCTTGGTCGCGGGCACGAGCGAGTACAGCGCGCGCTTGATGCTCGAGAGCGACGCGACGAAGTAGAGCATGAGGATCACGACGATCAGCAGGCCGAAGGCGCCCGAGGCGATGCCGAAGACGGTGTTGACGGTCGCCGCGGTGATGCTGCCGATGTTGCTGTTGAGGAAGTCGGTGACGCTCTTGACGGCCTGGTCGTAGGAGAGCCAGGGGATCGTCGCCGACCACCACTCCTGGACGGCCTCCTGGTTGGTGAGGGTGGAGATGAGGTCGGGCACCTGCTCGATGAGTCGGCCGACCTGCTCGACGATGACCGGCACGATCGCGAACACGAAGCCGACGACGACGCCGAGGATCACGACGAGCACGATGAGGATGGCGAGCGGGCGGGGCACCTTGTGCCGCTCGAGGAACGAGACCGCGGGGTCGATGCCGAGAGCCAGGAACAGCGCCGCGCCGACGTAGGTGATGATCGTCGCGAGGTTGCCGACCGCGGTGCCGATGAGCACCGCGACGAGCACGCCGAGGCCGCCGAACAGGCCGAGGCGGAAGGGGTTCTGGATCTTCACCGGGGCTCCTGGGGCGGCGTCGGCGGATGGGGTGCCCTCACGCTAGCGGAACGCCCGCCCGCCCCGGCGCATCGTCGCGCGCGACGCGCCCGCCGGGTCAGCCGGCGTGCTCGGGCTCGCGGTCGCCGCTCGGCTCGGCCGTGTCGGCGGCGCCGTCGCCCGACTCCCGAGCCTGCTCGGGCTCGTCGGGAGCGGCGGCCGGCAGACCGGCGGCCTGGCTCGCCTTCTCGACGCCCGCGAGGGCGCCGCGCAGGTTCTCGAGGTACCCCGCGATGGCCTCGCGCTCGTCGCGCAGCTTCGCGAGGCGCTCCTCGGTCTCGCTCAGCAGCGCCGACGACCGCTCCTCCGCCTGGCCGACGATCGACGCGGCGCGCGCCTCGGCGTCGCGGACGAGCTTCTCGGCCTCCGTGCGCGCCCCTTCGAGCGCCGAGCCGGCGGTGGCCCGCGCCTCGGAGACGAGCTTCTCCGCCTCCCCGCGGGCGGCGGCGGCACGCTCGTTGGCGGCCGCCAGCTGGGCCTGCGCGAGGCGCAGGTGCGCGAGGCGGGTCTGGCCGGCCTGATGCACGACCTCGGCGTCGTCGCGCCGGGTCGAGAGCTCGACGTCGAGGGCGGCGCGCGCCGCCTGGGCCGTGGAGGCGAGCTCCGCCGCGAGCGCGTCGCGCTCCGCCGCGATCGTGGCGCGTCCGGTCGCGATCTCCTCGGCGAGCGCCGCGCGCAGACGCGCCTGCTCGCTCTCGAAGGCCGCGCGGGAGCGCTCCTGCTCGGTGCGCAGCTCGGCGCGGGCCTGGGCCAGTTCGGCGGCGAGGGCCTCGCGCGCTCCGGTGCTCTCGGCCTCCCAGGTCGCGCGGGCCCCCGCGAGCTCGGCCTCCCAGCTCTCGCGCGATTCGGTCAGCTCGGCCTCGAGGCTCGAGCGGCGACCGGTGACCTCGGTCTCGAGTGCGGCACGGGCCTGGGCGAGCTCGGTCTCGAGTGCGGCGCGGGCCTGGCTCACCTCGGTCTCGAGAGCGGCGCGCGCCTGCGCGATCTCGGTCTCGAGCGCGGCGCGGCCGTTCGTCAGCTCCGCCTCTAGCTCGCTGCGGGTGCGGGCGGTCTCCGCCTCGAGCTGGGCGCGCGAGGTGCGGGTCGCCTTCTCGAGCTCGGCGTGCGCCGTGTCGGTCTCGGCCTTGAGGGCCGCCTGGGCGGCGGCGGTGTCGTTCTCGAGCTTGGTGGCGGCCTCCGCGGTGTCGCGCTCGAGAGCCTCGCGCTGCTCGGTGAGCTCGCGCTCGAGGTCCTCCCGGCGACGCAGGCTCTCGGCCTCGAACACGGCGCGCGACTGCTCGGTCTCGCGCGCGAGGCGCGCGGCCTCGTCGCGCGCGGCGGCGAGCTCGGTCTCGGCCGCGGCGCGGAGCTCGGCGATCTCGCGCTCCGCCTCCGCCCGCAGCGCAGCGGCCTCGCGTGCGGCGGTGGAGCGCGCCTCGGCGGCCTCGGTCGAGATCGAGCCGCGGATCGAGGCGGCCTCGCGCTGGGCGTCCTTGAGCAGCGTCTGCGACTCCTCGCGCGCGCCGCCGAGCAGTCCGTCCGACTCCGACTTGGCCGCGGAGAGGATCTGCTCCGCCTCCTCGCGGGCGCGGGCGACGGTCGTCTCGGCGACGCGCTGCGCTTCGGCGCGCGCCGCATCCACCTCGCCACGGGCGCTGCTGCGCAGCTGCTCGGCCTGCAGGTCGGCGTCGGCGATCATGCGCGTCGCCTGCTCCTCGGCGACCCGGAGGGTGTTCTCGAGGCGAGTTCCGAGGCCGGCGTAGGTGGGGCGGCCGACCTCGTCGAGTTCGGCCTGGAGGTCGTCGGCGACCGCCTGCAGGCGGCCGAGCTCCTTGGCCTGGTCGGCGCGTTCGCGGCGCAGAGCGTCGAGCTCCGACTGGAGCTTCGCCAGCGCGCGATCCACCTCGTCCCGGCTGTACCCGCGTCGCTCTGTGGTGAAGGCCCCGTCCTCGTCTGCCACCGCTCGCTCCTCGATCGAGTCTCGCTCCCCACCCGGGGACGGTTCGAGTGTAGTCACGGGGCGCGGCCCCTCCGATCGGTCCCGGGCGCCCCTCGGGGGGCGTCGAGCGTTCAGGGTGCTGCCAGCCTTCTTCCAGCGGTTCGCCGAGGTGCGCCCGAGGCGGTCGGCTATTCTCAGGTGTCTTCGACCGGCGTTCGACACCCCACGCTGGCGATCCGCGCCGGCGAAGCCGGTGCCCCGCGCTTCGGCGGCCACGAGCCGCACCGCGGCCCGAGAGGAGTTCCATTGCGTTTCGTCGTGGCCATCGTGCTGTTCGTCACCGCCCTCGCCGGCATCGGCCTCGGCGTCGCCCAGCGCACCATCTGGAAGGGCCCGGCCACGTTCTCGAGCACGGTCGAGACCAGCGGGTCCGCGCCGGTCACCGTGATCAGCGGCGACGCCCTCGCGGCGCTCCCCGGCACCCAGACCATCGCCGTCTCGGGCGCCGACGACATCTTCTTCGCCTACGGGCGCACCTCCGACGTCGAGGCGTGGGTCGGTGACGCCGCGCACAACGAGATCGGATTCGACGCCGACGCGCAGCAGCTCACCGCGACCTCGGTCTCCGGCTCCGAGTCGGAGGTGCCCTCGCCCGCCGGGTCGGACCTCTGGCTGCAGGAGTTCACCGGCACCGACGAGCTGACCCGCAAGATCAGCGCTCCCGCCGACATCTCGGTGATCCTCGTCTCCGACGGCACCGCCGCCGCGCCCTCCGACATCACCGTCACCTGGCCGCTCGACAACTCGACCCCCGCTGCCGGACCGCTCATCGTCGGTGGACTCGTCGCGCTCGTCGCGGTCACCGTGCCGCAGTTCCGGCACATCCTCACCGAGGCCGTCGCGACGATCGACGAGGCGCACGCCGACGCTGCCGCAGCCGCCGCGTCGGCCGCGGCTGCGCGCCGGGCGCCGTCGCGCCGAACTCGAGGCGCCCAAGACGGGCGAGGTCGTCCTGCCCGGCGACCCCGACGGGCCGCGGCCGCCGTCCGGCCCCTCGGGCGAGGGATCCGACGGCGAGCCCGGCGAACCCCTCGAACCCGGCACCCGCCGCTCGCGTCGCGCGCTCGGCGCCGGCAGCGCCCTGCTGCTGGCAGTCGTGCTGCTCGGCGGCTGCACCTCGGTGGGGGCGCCGGAGCCGGCCTCCGCCTCGGACCCCGCGGTGGATGCCGCGGTCGCCGACCTGCCCGCCGTCGCGGTCACCGTGCCGCAGTTCCGGCACATCCTCACCGAGGCCGTCGCGACGATCGACGAGGCCGATCAGAAGCGCGACGCGAGCCTCGCGGCCGAGCGTCTCGCCGGTCCGGCGCTCGCCGAGCGCACCGCGTTCTACACGGCGGTCTCGCGCGACTCCAGCATCGAGGCGCCGCACCCGATCCCCGACGACAACGTGCGCATCATGGTGCCCGAGCAGCGCGACAGCTGGCCGCGCACCGTCTTCGCGGTCGTGCAGTCGAACGACGCGACGGATCCCTACTTCGGGCTCGTGCTCATCCAGGACACGCCCCGCGACAACTACCTCGTGCACTACGCGGTGCAGCTCGAGCCGGAGGCCGACATCCCCGGCCTCGCGCCGCCGTCGATCGGCTCGCCGCGCGTCGCGGCCGACAACAAGCTCGGCGTCGTCGCCCCGGAGGAGCTCGCCGACGACTACGGCGACCTGCTGATCAACGGCGAGGACAGCCCCGCCTACGACCTGTTCGATCCGGAGAACGACACCCTCCGCACCGCCATCGGCCAGCAGGCGAAGAACGATCAGCGCGCGAAGCTGCCTTCGACGGCCTCGCTCGTCTTCTCGCACCAGCAGGGCGACGGCGAGGTGGTCTCCTTCGGCACGGTCGACGGAGGCCAGCTCGTCGCGACCCAGCTCTACGACATCGAGACGATCCGCCCCGCCGAGCAGGGTGCCGCGATCAACCCCTCCGGCGCGGTCGCCGCGCTCTCGGGCAAGACGCAGACCACCAGCGGCATCGTCGCGACCTACGGGGTGCAGCTGCTGTTCTACCTGCCGCCGGGCGCCGACGAGAAGGCGCAGGTGCAGCTGCTCGGGTTCTCGCAGGGGCTCATCTCCGCGACGGAGTGATCACGCGCACGCCGTGCCCGCCGACCGGGGGTCGGCGCGGCGCGGGGTGGCGCGCGCATGGAAAGCTGGAGACGTGAGCAACGTGCCCCCGATGCCCGAGAACCTCCGCGGTGCGGTCGACCTCTCCGCGCTCGTCCGCCGTGCCCAGCAGGGTGCCGCGGCCCCCAACGGCCGCCCGAGCTCCGCCGCTCCGGCCGGGCCGAACGGCGCGGCCGCCGGGGGGACCTCCGCCGACGCCTCCGACGGGTCGGCTGCGGCCGCGGCCGCCGACGCGGACGAGCTCGGCGGGGCGTCGGCCCCCGCCGAGGGCTCGACGGCGGAAGCCGGCGCGCTCGTCTTCACGACCGACGACGCGGGCTTCGAGCAGGTGCTGCGCCTGTCGATGACGGTGCCCGTGCTGGTCGAGTTCATCGCCGCGGGGATCGCCTCCGCCCTCGGCCCGATCGTGCGGTCCTACGGCGGTCGGCTCGCGCTCGCGGTGGTCGACGCGCAGGCCAACCCGCAGTTGGCGCAGGCCTTCCAGCTGCGCGAGGTGCCCGCGGTCGCGGCGGTCGTCGCGCAGCGTCCGGTGAACCTCTTCGTCGGGATCCCCTCCGACGAGGAGATGCGGCCCGTGCTCGACGAGGTGCTGCAGCTCGCCGCCCAGAACGGCGTGACCGGAACGGTCTCGGGCGACGGCGAGGCGCCGGCGGAGCCGGAGGAGGAGCCGCTCAGCCCCGAGCACGAAGCCGCCTACGAGGCGATCGCCTCGGGCGACTTCGCCGCCGCGATCGCCGCCTACGACAAGGCCCTCAAGCTCAACCCGCGCGACCAGCTCGCCGTCGCGGGGCGCGCCCAGGCCGCGCTGCTGCAGCGCCTGAGCGGCCACACCGCGGACGCGATCCGCGGCGCGGCCGCCGAGGGCCCCGACGACGTCGAGGCGCAGCTCGCGGTCGCCGACCTGGATGTCAGCGGCGGCCACCTCGACGACGCCTTCGGCCGCCTGCTCGATCTCTACCCGAGCGCGGGGGAGCTGCAGGCCGCGGTGCGCGCGCGCCTGCTCGAGTACTTCGAGATCGCCGGACCCGACGACGAGCGCGTCGGCGCCGCCCGCCGCCGCCTGGCGAGCCTGCTGTACTGAGCCGGCGGGGGTCGGCGGCCGGCCGTGGTCGTTGCCGCCGGCGGGACCCTGCTCCCGCGATGCAGATCGCGCAGGCCCCCGTTCACGGTCCTGCTCGCGGCTGCGGCAGGGGAGGGGTCGCTCGACGATGTCGAACGATCTCGACACCACACGCCCTTCAGCCGGCCGCCGGCCCCTTCAGCCACAGCGCCGCGAGCGGCGGGATCGTGAGCTCCGCCGAATAGGCGCGGCCCCCGAAGGGCTCCTCGAGCGCCTCGACGGAGCCGAGGTTGCCGACGCCCGAGCCGCCGAACTCCTGCGCATCGGAGTTGAGCACCTCCTGCCAGGCGCCGCCCCGCGGCAGGCCGATCCGGTAGGGCCCCACCGGGTTGCCGCCGAAGTTCACGAGGCACGCCATCGGCTCGCCCGATCGCGACCAGCGCAGGAAGGCCAGCACGTTGCGCTCGGCGTCGTTCGCGATCCACTCGAGGCCCGCCGCGTCGAAGTCCTGCTCCCACAGCGCCGCGTTCTCGCGGTAGACCCGGTTGAGCTGGCCGACGTAACGCTGCAGGCCCTGGTGCACCGGCTGGTCGAGGATCCACCAGTCGAGCCCGCGCTCCTCGCTCCACTCCGAGGGCTGGCCGAACTCCGAGCCCATGAACAGCAGCTGCTTGCCCGGGTGGCTCCACATGAAGCCGAGGTAGGCGCGCACGTTGGCGAGCTTCTGCCACTGGTCGCCGGGCATCTTGGCCAGCAGCGATCCCTTGCCGTGCACGACCTCGTCGTGGCTGATCGGCAGCAGGAAGTTCTCGCTGAACGCGTAGAGGAAGCTGAAGCTGATGTCGCCGTGGTGGTGCGAGCGCCACATCGGGTCCTCGTGCATGTACTGCAGCGAGTCGTGCATCCAGCCCATGTTCCACTTCAGGCCGAAGCCGAGCCCGCCGCCGCTCGTGGGCCGGGTGACGCCGCCCCAGGAGGTCGACTCCTCGGCGATCATCATGATCCCCGGGTTGCGCTTGTAGGCGGTGGCGTTCACCTCCTGCAGGAAGGAGATGGCCTGCAGGTTCTCGCGCCCCCCGAACTCGTTGGGCACCCACTGCCCCGGCTGGCGGGAGTAGTCGAGGTAGAGCATCGAGGCGACGGCGTCGACCCGGAGGCCGTCGATGTGGAACTCCTCGAGCCAGTAGAGGGCGTTCGCGACGAGGAAGTTGCGCACCTGGGAGTCGCCGAAGTTGAACACCAGGGTTCCCCAGTCGGGGTGCTCGCCCAGGCGCGGGTCCTCGTGCTCGTAGAGGGCGCGGCCGTCGAACTTCGCCAGTGCCCACTCGTCCTTGGGGAAGTGCGCGGGCACCCAGTCGACGATCACCCCGATCGAGGCCTGGTGCAGACGGTCGACGAGGTAGCGGAAGTCGTCGGGATGCCCGAAGCGGCTGGTCGGCGCGTAGTAGCCGGTCACCTGGTAGCCCCACGAGCCGCCGAAGGGGTGCTCGGCGACCGGCAGGAACTCCACGTGGGTGAAGCCCGTCTCGTGCACGTACTCGATGAGCTGGTCGGCGAGTTCGCGGTAGCCGAGTCCCGGCCGCCACGAACCCAGATGCAGCTCGTAGACGCTCATCGCGCGCTGGTGCGGGTCGTGCTCGGCGCGCAGGCCCATCCAGGTGGAGTCGTGCCAGGCGTACCGGCTCTGGCCGACGACGCTCGCCGTCGCCGGCGGTCGCTCGGTGAACCGCGCCATCGGGTCGGCGCGCTTCACCCACGCGCCGTCGGGCGTCAGCAGCTCGAACTTGTAGGCCGAGCCCGGCCCGACGCCGGGCACGAAGATCTCCCACACGCCGTTGTCGTCGAGGCGGCGCAGGCTGTGCCCACCGCCGTTCCACTCGTTGAAGTCGCCCACGACGCGCACGGCCTGCGCGTGCGGGGCCCACACCGCGAAGCTCGTGCCGGCGACGCTCTCGTGGCTGCGCACGTGCGCACCGAGCACGTTCCAGATCTCCTCGTGGCGCCCCTCGCCCCACAGATGCAGGTCGAGCGGCCCGACCGTCGGCGTGAAGCGGTACGGATCCTCGGCGGTCCAGTCCGGGCCGGTGCCGTAGCTCGCGCGCACCCGGTAGCGCTGCGGTGCGCTCGCACTCGTGCCCTGCCAGAGGCCGTGCGCGAGGTGCTCGAGCTCGAGCTCGGATCCGTCGGCGAGCAGTGCCGTGACGGTGCGGGCGAGCGGGCGCACCACGCGGTAGACGGCGCCGCCGGGGATCTCGTGCGCGCCGAGATGGTCGTGCGGGCGGGCCTCGGAGCCGGTCGCGAGCCGCTCGACGAGCGCGTCGTCGAGGGTCGGCGGGGTCGGCTCGCTCGGCGGAGTGCTGGAGCGGGGGGTCATGAGCGCGCCTCCGGGTACTCGACGGCGAGGATGTGCACGGGTTCGACGAAGGCGTCGAGCCGCACGTAGTCGTGACCCGACCACTCCCAGCGCTGCCCCGTGATCAGGTCGCGCACGCCGAACCGCGCGCCGGGCTCGAGACCCAGCTCGCCGAGGTCGAGGTGCACGGTCGTCTCGCGCACCGAGTGCGGGTCGAGGTTGGCGACGACGAGCAGGCCGTCGGGCCGCCCGTCGGGGGTGAAGGCGCCCGCGAGGTACTTCGAGTAGACGATGACCGCGTCGTCATCGGACCAGTGGATGCGCAGATTCCGCAGCTGCCGGAGCGCGGGGTGGGCGGCGCGCAGCTGGTTGAGCCGCGTGAGGTAGGGCGCGAGGGTGCGGCCCGTCGCCTCGGCGCGGGCCCAGTCGCGCGGCTTGTACTCGTACTTCTCGTTGTCGATGTTCTCCTCGGAGCCGGGCCGGGCGACGTCCTCGAAGAGCTCGTAGCCGGAGTAGACGCCCCAGCTGGGCGAGGCGGTGGCGGCGATCGCGGCGCGGATCTTGTATGCGGGCGGCCCGCCGAACTGGAGGTACTCGGTGAGGATGTCGGGCGTGTTGACGAAGTAGTTCGGGTGCAGGTAGTCGGCGGCGTCGCCGGCGTGCAGGGCGAGGAACTCCTCGAGCTCGGTCTTCTCGTTGCGCCAGGTGAAGTAGGTGTAGCTCTGCTGGAAGCCCGCGCCGGCGAGGGAGTGCAGCATCGCCGGGCGGGTGAACGCCTCCGCGAGGAAGACGACCTCGGGATGCTCGGCGTTGACCTCGCCGATCAGCCATTCCCAGAAGTCGAGCGGCTTGGTGTGCGGGTTGTCGACGCGGAAGATCTTGACCCCGCGCCCGATCCACAGTTCCACGAGGCGGCGCACCTCGGCGCGCAGGCCCTCGGGGTCGTTGTCGAAGTTGATCGGATAGATGTCCTGGTACTTCTTCGGCGGGTTCTCGGCGTAGGCGATCGAGCCGTCGGGGCGGGCCGTGAACCACTCGGGGTGCTCGGTGACCCACGGGTGGTCGGGGGAGCACTGCAGCGCGAGGTCCAGGGCGACCTCGAGCCCGAGCTCCTCGGCCTTGCGCACGAAGAAGGCGAAGTCGCGCTCGTCGCCGAGGTCGGGGTGGATCGCGTCGTGGCCGCCCGCGGAACCGTCGGCGAGCGCCCCGCCGATCGCCCACGGGCTGCCCGGATCGAACGGGCCCGCCGTCGTCGAGTTGTTGGGGCCCTTGCGGAAGGTGCGCCCGATCGGGTGGATCGGCGGCAGGTAGACCACCTCGAAGCCCATGGCCGCCACCGCGGGCAGGCGCTTGGCCGCGGTGCGGAAGGTACCCGAGACCCAGGAGCCGTCCTTCTGCTTCTTCGCCCCCTCGGAGCGGGGGAAGAACTCGTACCAGGCGCCGACCGCGGCACGGGTGCGTTCGACGCGCAGGGTGAGCGGTTCCGAGACGCTCGAGATCGGCGCGATCGGTCGCGCCTCGATCGCGCGCGCGAGCTTCGGGTCGTGGGCGATCGCGAGCCGGGCCTCGGGGGTCCGGCTCGTGTCGAGAAGCGCCTCGCGCGCATCCGCGACGACCTTGGCGGTGCGCCCCGACAGCAGGGCGGCGCCCTGCGCGAGAGTGAGCTCGACATCCTGCCCCGCCGGGATCTTCACCTCGGCGATGTGCAGCCAGCTCGCCCATTCGTCGCCGTAGGCCTCGACCCGCCAGCTCCAGGAGCCGGTGCGGCCGACCGCGACGTCGACCCCCCAGCGGTCGGTGCCGGCCGCGAGGAGGGTCATGCGGTGCCGGGTGGTGGTGCCCTCGGGGTCGGTGAGCAGCAGGTCGACGCCGAGCACGCCGTGGCCCTCGCGGAAGGCGGTGGCGCGGAAGGGAACCACCTCACCCGAGAACGCGGTGGCCGGCCAGCGGTTCTCCGGCTGCTGCGGGGAGAGCTCGCGGATGGGGATCCGCCCGATCCTCGCGCGGATCGGTTCGGCCGACCCGCGGGTCGGCATCCGACCCGGAGTGCGGGCGGGCGGCGGCGCAGCGGGGGTGCCCATCCCCCGACGCTACCCGACCCGCTTCACGCGCGGCCCTCGTTCGGGGGTTACCCAGAATGGGGCTGCTGGAGGAGCTCTCGCTTTTCCTACGCTCGACTCAGCCGGTTCCACGCTGCCCCGCGCGGATCCGACAGACCGTCGTGCGCGACACCCGAAATGACGCGCACGGGGGGCTTACCAATTCGCACACCCGACTGGCTGTGCCCGCCTGCCCGCGCGCTCGCGCGCGTCCCGGCGCGCCCACCAGGTTGCAAAGGAACCCATCATGAACAAGCTCGTCAAGGCGTCCATCGCCACCGGTGCGGCGCTCCTGCTCCTCATGGGCGGCGCCGGATCGCTCGCCTACTGGAACTCCAGCGCCGTGGCCGGCCCGGCCTCGGGCAGCAACACCATCACCGCCGGCACCCTCTCGATCGCTGCGGCCAACAGCGGCACCTGGACCAAGTCGTTCTACAACGGCAGCGGCACCCTGGTCACCGGCCCGAGCGCCGTCACCACCCTGTCGTCGGTGCGCCTCGTGCCCGGCAACCGCCTGGTGTACACGCAGAACTTCACCGTGACCGCGAGCGGCGACGACCTGTACTTCACCGTCGCCAGCACCGCAGGCGCCGTGACGGCGGCCTCGACCAACCCCGAGGACGTCGCGCTCGCCGCTCAGGTGAACGCCTCCGGCACGACCGCCTTCTCGGTCGCCTCGATCACCGGCGGCAACGTCACGCCGTCGACGACCGCGGGCACCTACAAGCTGAGCTCGAACAGCGGCACCTCGACGATCACGGTGACGTGGACCGTCGACTTCCCGTTCGGCGCCTCGGCCGTCAACACCGCCAAGGGCGGCGTGATCTCCCTCTCGCAGGGTTCGATCACCCTCACCCAGGTCGCCGCTCCGTAAGCGAACCGGCTCCGTCGGGGGCCCGAGCGAGATCCCACGCTCGGGCCCCCGACCGGCCGACCGCCCCGTCGGCCCGAACGCGAGCTCCCGCGGTCACCCGGCCGCCCGGTCCGCACAACTCCACACCCCGCAGCACCCTTCGCCCGCCGCGCGCACCCTGACCCTGCGCGCCGGGCGCACCCCCCACCCGACGCGTCCTCCCCCCGACGCGGGCCCACCCCGGCCCCGCCGCGACGCGATACCCGATTCGAACTGGACAACCCGATGACCAGGACGCGAAGCGCCGCACGCCACGTGCTCGAGCGCGCTCATCGGCGTCCTCTTCGGCGTCTGCGACCGCGGTTCCGGCTCCGGCCGGCCGGCGTCGCCGCGACGGCCGCCGCGATCCTCGTGGGCGTCCTCGCCGCCGCGAGCACCGCCGCCGGCAGCTACGCCTACCTCAACTCCACCGCGAACGTGGGCGCCGCCGGCTCGACGGTCACCGCGGGCACGAGCAGCCTCACGCTGCAGAGCGGCAGCGGGGTCGCCTCCTCCTCGATCACCATGCCGGCCACCGCCTGGAACCGCATGCTGCCCGGCGACGCCGTCGGCCAGCCGCTGACGATCACGAACACCGGGAACACGCCGCTCGCCCTGACGACGCGCCTGAGCGCCACCTCGGCGTGGGAGTTCCGCATCGCCCCGGGCGCCTGCCCGTCGGGCGTGCTCCCCGGCGCGGCGCTGACCGCGACCGCCACGAACTTCGCGACCCTCGCGGCCGGCGCCTCGACGACCGTGTGCCTGCAGGCCGCACTGCCCGCCTCCGCGCCGGCCTCGGTGCAGGGCACCTCCGCCGCCGTGTCGCTGCTCATCGACGGGGTGCAGACGCCATGATGCGCAGGATGGCTCCTCGAGTGCGCACCGGCCTCATCGCGGGGCTCGTGACCTTCTCCGTGCTCGCCGGTGCGACCGCGGGCTACGCCTACTGGTCGACGGCCGCGACCGCCAACCTCGGCGCCGGCGCCGCGACCCTCACGGCGAGCGTGTCGGGCCTCAGCGCCACGACCGTGGGCAACGAGAGCATCGCCTCCGCGGGCAGCTCGACACTCGTCGCGACCGGTGCCGTGACCTTCGCGAACACGACGAACACCACCAGCACGCAGAGTCCGACCCTGCAGGCGACCTTCGGCTCGAGCGGGGGCGACGCGTCGCTCGCCGCCGCCGCGCAGCTGACCGTGTGGTCGGTCGCGTCGGCGAGCTCCTGCACGGCCGCCGCCGTTCCCGCCTCGCCGACGACCGGCACCTGGGGGGCGGGCGTCACCGTGAGCCGCACCCTCGCGCCGGGCGCGAGCGCCGTGTACTGCGTGCGCACCACGATCCCCGACCGGCAGAGCGCCGCGGGAAGCTCCGGTGCGCGGTCGTTCACGACCCAGGCGCAGGCGGCCCTGTCGATCCAGAACTTCTCCGGCTCCAGCGCGCAGACCGCCAGCTTCGGCACCCGGTACCTCTTCCCGCTGCAGACGATCAGCAGCGGCGTCTGGAGCTACGTCGTGCGCGCCGGAACCGGGACGTGCCTCGACGTCAACAACGCCGCCACGACCTCGGGCACGGCCGCCATCGGCTGGCCCTGCAAGAACAACTCCGACCTCAACCAGGACTTCCGTTACACCGACGCCGATGCGGACGGCTACGGCGAGATCCAGCCGCGCAACTCCACCGGTCTGCGCCTCGCGGCACCGGCGACCCTCACCGCGGGATCCGGCCTCGCCTTCGTGACCGCCGACGGCTCGGCGGGCCAGCAGTGGCAGCCGCAGCTCGTCGCCGGCGGCACCTACCAGTTCGTCAACCGCTACTCGGGCCTGTGCCTGAGCCTCAGCACGACCGACGGGCAGACCGCGACCGAGGTCGCGTGCTCGGGCGGGGCGGACCAGAAGTTCACGCTCACCCAGCGCGCGGTCATCCAGCTGAGCGGGCTGAGCTGCTCCAACGCGGGGTCGGGAACCGACCGCACCGTGCAGTACTCGTGGACCCCCGACTCCGGCGGCCCGTACACCTTCAACGCCCGCCGCACCTCGACGAGCGCGTGGACGCCGCTCATCACGGGCGTCACCGGCTCGTCGGCGACGGTGCCCGCACCGATCGGCTCCCCCCTGACGGACTGGGGCACCGGCACCTACGAGGTGCAGATCCTCGACAGCACCGGCAACCAGGTGGGCTCGACCTCGGTGCGCGTCCAGACCAGCGGTTTCCTGTGGTGGGCCTACTCCTACGCCACCTGCTCATGACCCGTCTCCGCGCACTCCTCGGCCTGACCGTCGGCGTCCTGCTCGCCGTCGGCGTCGGGCCCGTGGCGGGCGCCGCCGCGGCGCCGCCGGATCCGATCGCGATCTCGCCCGACGGCGTCGGCTTCTCCTCCTCGCTCGGCGGCTCACTGTTCGCCGGCGCGGTGATCGTGCCCGGCGGATCCGCGACGCGCTCCTTCTGGCTGCGCAACCAGGCCGGCGAGCCGGGTCACCTCGCGATCGCGCTGCAGGGCGTGCACGGGCCGAACGCCGCGCTCCTCGACGCGCTCTCGATCGACGTCAGCACCCCGCACGGCTCGGGCTCGCCCGCGGCGCTCTCGGCGGCCGCGCCCTGCCTGTCGCTGCTCTCGGGCGTCACGGTCGCCTCGGGCGAGGTGCTCCAGGTCGACGTGCGACTCGCGCTCGGCCAGCTCACCGCCGCGGAGGCGCAGGGCTCGATCGGGGCCTTCGACCTCATGGCGACGCTGACCAGTACCGACGTCCCCGCGCCCGACGGCTGCGTGCCGAGCACGGGCGGGGGTGGGTCGTCCGGCGGATCGGGGGGATCCGGCGGATCGGGGGGACCGGGGGGTCCCTCGGGCGGTTCCACCGGTGGGCCGGGGGGCTCCACCGGTGGAACCGGCGGGGCGGGCGGATCCGGCGGCGTGCTGGGCGCGACCGTCATCCCCGGCTCGACCGAGGACGCGTCGGGCGACGGCACCGCGACCGGCGGAGTCGGCGGTGACAGCTCGGGGGTGTCGGCCGGCGGCCCGCGACCGCTGGCCCTCACGGGCGCCAAGCCCAATACCGGCCGCTTCTATCAGGAGTGGGACATCGTGTTGTGGGTGACGGTGTTCGCCCTCGCCGGTATCGTCACCGCGTGGCGGCGCGGCCGCGACGAGGAGGAGGCGGGCGCTGATGGCAGCTGAGAGGGGGCGTCGTCGGCTCGTGCGCGAGCGCGGTCCGCTGTACTACCTCGGTCTCGGGGTGAGCTGGGGCCTGTTCGGCCTCGTCATGCTGCTCGCGGCCGCGGTCGTCGTCGTGCCCGCGGTGAGCGGCTCGAAGCCGTACACGATCCTCACGAGCTCGATGGAGCCCGGTCTGCCGCCCGGCACCCTCGTCATCGTCAAGCCGATCGACCCCGACGACATCCGCATCGGCACGATCATCACCTACCAGCTCGAGTCGGGGAAGGCCGCCGTCGTCACGCACCGCGTGCTCGAGATCCGCGGTCCGAACCTGCCGGGCGGCGACACCACCTACATCACGAAGGGCGACGCGAACTCGCAGCCCGACGCCGCGCCGGTGCTCCCGGTGCAGATCCGCGGCGCGGTCTGGTACTCGGTGCCGTGGATCGGCTGGGTCAACAACGTCGTCAACGGCGACCTGCGCGCGGTGGTGATCCCGATCGTCGCGGGCGTGCTCTTCCTCTACGCCGGCTACCTCGTGGTGAGCAGCCGGATCGACGCCCGGCGCCGCCGCGAGCGCGAGGAGGCGCAGGCCCGTCGCGAGGCGGAGCGCGCCGAGGCGGAGCGGACGGCGTTGCCGTTCGAGGCAGCGCGGCCCGACGTGGAGCGGACCGACCCCGCCGCGCTCTTCCTACCGCGCGAGTGACGCGACGATCGCGCCCGTCGCCCGCACCAGGTCGTCCGGCGCGAGCTCGAGGTCGAGGCCGCGGCGGCCGCCGCTGACGTAGATCGTCGCCCAGCTCTCGGCCGAGGAGTCGAGCACCGTGCGGTGCCGCTGGCGCTGCCCGAGCGGGCTGATGCCGCCGACCACGTAGCCGGTGCGCCGCTCGGCGACCGCGGGATCCGCCATCGCCGCCTTGCGACCGCCGAGAGCGGCCGCGAGCGCCTTGAGGTCGAGCCGCCCGCTCACCGGCACGATGCCGACCACGAGGGCGCCGTCGAGGTCGGCCAGCAGCGTCTTGAAGACCCGCTCCGGCGGCGCTCCGAGCGCGGCGGCGGCCTCGAGCCCGTAGTCGGAGCCGCCGGGGCGCGGCGTGAACGCGTGCTCGACGAAGGCGATGCCCGCCGCGCGGAGCGCGACGGTCGCCGGGGTGCTCACGCGCCGACCGGGGCGCGGCGGAGGCGGGCTGCCACGAGCGGCTCAGTAGTAGGCGGAGCTCGCGATGACGAAGACGATCCATCCGATGCCGAGCAACCAGGTGAGGGCGGCGCCGCCGAAACCGATCCAGATGCCCGCGATCGCCATGCCGCGTCGGGTGTCGGCCACGCCCATCGCCTGCAGCTCGCGCGCGCGCCGCACCCCGAGGATCGACAGGATGCCGCCAGCGATGCCCGGCAGCCCGACCAGGGTCCAGTTCAGCAGCGCCCCGATCCCGCTCGTCAGGATGCCCGCGAGGGCGAGGCCGTTCGACGGCGGCGCCGGCGGGTAGCCGTAGGGGGCGGGAGCGCCGTAGCCGGGCGCCGCGTAGGGCTGCGCCGCGTAGGGCTGCGCGGCGTACGGCTGGGCCGGATACGGGGCGGCGGAGGGCTGGGCAGGGGCTGTCGCGGCCGCCGCCGCCGCGTCGACCGGAGCCGGCGCCGCTGCGACCGAAGCTGAGGCCGCGGGGGCGGACGGCGCGGCCGGAGCCGCGTAGGCGGCCGGCGCCTCGGGCAGCGGGTTCGCGACGGGGACGGTCGAGGGGCGGCGCTGGTCGCTCCAGGCGACGCCGTTCCACCAGCGTTCGAGCGTCACATTCTCCGGATCGGGGTACCAGCCCGCGATCGGCGACGAGTCCTCGGCCATGCCCCGATGCTAGCGGCGGGCGCCCTCCGGGGAGGACGGCGCGTCGCCCGCCCGCTCGGCGCCGACGGGCTCAGGGCTCGTCGCCCGCCGTCCCCTCGGCGCGGAACAGCAGCATCGAGGTCGGGCCGAGCGTCAGATCCTGCCCCGGCACGAAGTCGCCCGCGAGCCCCGTGATGTCGTCGTGCGTGGAGTCCCACAGCAGCGTGTAGCCGGTGACGCCCGCGTGCTCGGGCAGCGTGACGGTGACCTCGGTCTCGAGGCCGTGCACGACGAGGAGGATGCGGTCGAAGTCCTCGATCTCGGGCGTCGACGCGGCGAGGTACTGCAGCGTGCGCTCCGCCGGGGAGTCCCAGTCGGCCTCGCTCATGGCGACGCCGTCCTTGTTGTACCAGTCCATCTGGGTCGCGCTCGGCGTCGTCTCGCCCCAGCGCCCGTAGCGCACCGGGCGCAGCGCGGGGCTCTCGCGGCGCAGCCGCAGCAGGGTGCGGGTGACCTCGAGCAGCTCGAGCTGCCAGTCCTTGCGCTGCCAGTTCACCCAGGTCAGCTCGGAGTCGATGCAGTACGCGTTGTTGTTGCCGCGCTGCGTGCGGCCGGCCTCGTCGCCCGCGACGATCATCGCCACCCCCGCGCTCAGCAGCAGGGTGCCCATCAGGTTGCGGATCGCGCGCCGCCGGTCGGCGAGCACGACCGGGTCGTCGCTCGGTCCCTCGTGCCCGTGGTTGAAGCTCTTGTTGTCGTCGGTGCCGTCGCGGTTGGCCTCGCCGTTGCCGAGGTTGTGCTTCTGGTCGTAGCTGACGAGGTCGTAGGCGGTGAAGCCGTCGTGCGCGGTGATGAAGTTGATGCTCGCGAGCGGCCCGCGTTCGACGGCGAAGACGTGGTTGGATCCCGCGAGCCGGCGCGCGAGCGATCCGATCCCTTCGCTCGGCACACCCCCCGCGGCGCGCGCGTCCGCGACGTCACGCAGCCAGAAGTTGCGCATCCGGTCGCGGTAGCCGTCGTTCCACTCCGAGTAGCCGGTGGGGAAGTTGCCGACCTGCCAGCCGCCCATCCCGACGTCCCACGGTTCGGCGATGAGTTTGAGGCCGGCGAGCGAGGGGTCGTCGAGGATCGCGCGCAGCAGCGGGTGATCACGCTGGAACTCCACCCGCTCGTCGCGCCCGAGCGTTGCCATGAGGTCGAAGCGGAACCCGTCGACCTTGACGACGTCGGCCCAGTAGCGCAGCGAGTCGAGGATGAGCCGCTGCGCGACCGGGTTCGAGGCGTCGACGGTGTTGCCGCAGCCGGTGACGTCGATGTAGGAGCCGTCGTCCTGCACGCGGTAGTAGGTGGGGTTGTCGAGGCCGCGCAGCGAACTCGTCGGGCCGCCGGGGCCCTCCTCGGCGGTGTGGTTGTAGACGACGTCGAGGATCACCTCGAGCCCGGCCTCGTGCAGCAGCTTGACCATGCCCTGCAGCTCGCGCAGCACCGCCGCGGGCCCCTCGGCCTGCGCGGCCGCGCTCGCGTAGCCGGGATGCGGGGCGAAGAAGCCGAGGGTGTTGTAGCCCCAGTAGTTGGTGAGACCCATCTTGAGCAGACGGTCCTCGGAGACGTGGTGGTGGATCGGCAGCAGCTCGATCGAGGTGACGCCGAGATCCTGGAGGTAGCCGATGGTCGCCTCGTGCGCGAGACCGGCGTAGGTGCCGCGCAGCTCCTCGGGAACGTCGGGGTGGAGCTTCGTGAGGCCCTTGACGTGCGCCTCGTAGATGACGGTCTTGTCGAGCGGGATGCCGGGGCGGTGGGCCTGGCCCCAGTCGAAGCCGCCCTCGACGACGACGCCGCGCCAGGATCCGTCGGGGGCGGGCACGATGCCACGCGCGTAGGGGTCGAGCAGGGGTCGCTCGGGGTCGAACGGCGTGCGCGGGCTCGCCTCCCCGTCGGCGTGGAGCGAGTAGAGCGCTCCGGGGGCCAGTTCGCGGCAGACGACGCCCCAGACGCCGCCCGCGGCCTTCTTGAGCGCCGTGGTGTGCACCGGGGTCGCCGGGTCGGCGGCGTCGTAGACCCGCAGCTCGATCCCCGTCGCGGTGGCGCTCGCGACCCGGAGGTGCCCCCCGCGCGGGGTGAGCGTCACCCCGAGGTTCTGCAGGGGGTCGGGCGCCGGCATGCGTCATACCCTAGATCGGTCCGGTGTCGGGTTTGTTTCGTCGAGGGGGTCGCGTGACCGTCTACCTCGATCACGCCGCGACCACCCCGATGACGCCGGCGGCGCGCGCGGCGTACCTCGAGGCGCTCGACACGGTGGGCAATCCCTCGTCGATCCACGGGCCGGGGCAGGCGGCGCGCGAGCTGCTGGAGCAGGGGCGCGACCGGGTCGCGGCGGCGGCGGGCGCGGATCCGGTCGAGGTCGTGCTGACCGGCGGAGGCACCGAGGCGGTCAACCTCGCCATCAAGGGGCTGTTCTGGGCGCGGAAGGCCGCCTCCGGCGGGGCGGCGGTGCGCATCCTCGCCACCCGCGCCGAGCACCACGCGACCCTCGACGCCATCGAGTGGCTCGCGGCGCAGCAGCGCGCCCAGCCGGAGTGGATCCCGGTCGACGAGCTCGGGCGCATCCGCCTCGACGCCCTCGAGTTCGCGCTGTCGACCGATCCCGGGTCGGTCGCGCTCGTGACGACCCTGTGGGCGAACAACGAGGTGGGCACGATCCAGCCCGTGCGCGACGTCGTCGGTCTCGCCCACGCCTTCGGGGTGCCCGTGCACGTCGATGCGATCGCCGCCCTCGGGCAGCTGCCGATCGACACCGCCGCGCTCGGCGCCGAGGCGGTGTCGCTCTCGGCGCACAAGATCGGTGGGCCGGTGGGGGTCGGCGCCCTCGTGCTCGCGCGCTCGGCCACGGTCGAGCCGCTCCTGCACGGCGGGGCGCAGCAGCGCGGGCGCTCCGGCACGATGGACGTCGCGGGCGCGCACGCCTTCGGCGTCGCCGCCGAGAACGCGGCGCGCGATCTCGCAGCCCACGCCGCGCACCTGGCGTCGCTGCGCGACCGGCTGATCGCGGGCCTGCGCCGGATCCCCGCCGCGAGCCTGCGCGGCGACCCCGACCCGGCGGGGCGGCTGCCCGGCAACGTGCACGCGACCTTCCACGGCTGCGAGGGCGACTCGCTGCTCTACCTGCTCGACGCGGCCGGGTTCGCGGTCTCGACGGGGTCGGCGTGCCAGGCGGGCATCCCCGAGCCCTCGCATGTGCTGCTCGCGATGGGCCTGTCGGAGGCGGGCGCCCGCGGGGCGCTGCGGTTCACGCTCGGCGCCGCGACGACCGAGGACGAGATCGACGCGCTGCTCGCGGCGCTTCCGGCGGCGGTCGAGCAGGCGCGCGCCGCGGGGCTCTCCGCCGGGCGCTGACCGCTCAGGCCGGTTCGGCCTCGAGCAGGGCGTCGAACCGGTCGAACACCGCCTCCCACAGCGCGGCCGCGAAGGGGCGGAAGTAGCCCATGTGCCCGATCTGCTCGACGCCGAGCTCCGCCGGCGTCACGTCGACCGCTTCGACCGGCGCGCCGGTGTAGCCCGACAGCAGCGCGTCGCGCGAGGCCGGCGGCGCCCAGCGGTCGTCGGTCGCGGCGACCGACACGATCGGGATGCGCACCGCCGCGAACGACTCCCGCGCCTCGGGCGTCTCCGGGTCGTCGAGCACGAACCGCGGGTAGGAGCACCAGCGCTTCCAGTCGCGGTAGGCGTCGGTGGGCACGTCCTCTCCGGACATGAAGCGGCTCCACGGCAGGTAGCCCCACACGCGGGTTGCGACCGGGCCGACGAGATTCCACATCGCGTACACCCGCAGCCGCTCGGCGCGCGGCATCCAGCCGGCCCAGCCGGTGCCCGAGCCGAAGCTGTAGAGCGCCCGCACCCGCTCGGGGCGGGCCATCAGGCCGAAGGCGCTGCCGCCGTAGGAGTGGCCGACGGAGAAGACCGGCAGCCCCTCGCGCGCGGCGCGGTCGATCGCGGCCGAGAGATCCTGCCGGGCCCAGTCGCGGAAGTCCATCCGGTAGCCGCGCAGGTTCTCGGGCGCCGAGTCGCCGATGCCGCGGTAGTCGAGGGTGAAGGTCGTGTAGCCGCGGGCGACCGCCGCCTCGGCGAAGCGGCGGTAGTAGCGCTGCGGCACCGCGGACGCGCCGCCGACCACGATGACCCCGCGCGGCGCAGGCGAGTCCTCGCCCGCCGCGTACCGGGTCGCCGCGATCGCCGTGCCGTCGGCGGTCGTGAGCGTCAGGCGCTCGGCGGGGGCGACGGAGACCTCGGACACCATGAAGGGCACCGTACCCTGGAGGGATGCGGATCCTCGCGGCGATGAGCGGCGGCGTCGACAGCGCCGTCGCGGCCGCGCGCGCCGTGGACGCGGGGCACGAGGTGGTCGGCGTCCACCTGGCGCTGAGCCGGCAGCCGGGCACCCTGCGCACGGGAGCGCGGGGGTGCTGCACCGTCGAGGACGCGCTCGACGCGCGCCGCGCCGCGAACAAGCTCGGCATCCCCTTCTACGTCTGGGACTTCAGCGAGCGCTTCCGCGCGGACGTCGTCGACGACTTCCTCGCCGAGTACGCCGCCGGCCGCACCCCCAACCCGTGCCTGCGCTGCAACGAGCGGATCAAGTTCTCCGCGCTGCTCGAGAAGGCCCGCGCGCTCGGCTTCGACGCCCTCGTGACCGGTCACTACGCCGAGGTGCGGCACACGCCCGCCGGGCCGGAGCTGCACCGGGCGGCGGCCTGGGCGAAGGATCAGGCCTACGTGCTCGGGGTGCTCACCGCCGAGCAGCTCGCGCACGCCTGGTTCCCGCTCGGCCCGACCCCCTCGAAGGATCTCGTGCGCGCCGAGGCCGCCGAGCGCGGCCTCACGGTCGCGCAGAAGCCCGACAGCCACGACATCTGCTTCATCCCCGACGGCGACACCCGCGGCTGGCTCGACGAGCGGATGCCGCGCGAGCCCGGCGCGATCGTCGACCGCGCCGGGGAGCGGGTCGGCACGCATGACGGCGCGGCCGGCTACACGGTCGGTCAGCGCCGTGGCCTGAACCTCGGCGTGCCCTCCCCGGACGGCCGCCCCCGCTTCGTGCTCGAGGTGAAGCCGCGGTCGAACGAGGTCGTCGTCGGTCCGCGCGAGGCGCTCGCCGTGATCGAGCTCGCGGGGGAGCGGTTCAGCTGGGCCGGGGCGGATCCCGTCGCGTCCGGCCTCGCCGCGGCGCCCGACGGCGACGCGGCCGACGGGATCGCCGAGTTCGCGTGCGACGTGCAGGTGCGGGCGCACGGCGACCCGGTGCCGGCGACCGCCGCCCTCGTCGGGGGCGAGCTGGTGATCCGGCCGCAGGAGCCCCTGCTCGGCGTCGCGCCGGGGCAGAGCGCCGTCGTCTCGGTCGGCACCCGGGTGCTCGGCCAGGTGACGATCGACCGCACCGTGAGCGCGGTGCCGGTCGGCGCGGCCTGAGAGCCCCGCCTCCGCGTCCCGAGTCTCCGGGCCCCGACGGCGGGGCTACTCCGCCCAGCCGAGGCTGCGCTCGACCGCCTTGCCCCACTCCCGCATCCGCGCCGCACGCGCGTCGTCATCGATCTCCGGCTGCCAGCGGCGGTCCTCCGCCCACAGCGCGCGCAGCTCGTCGAGCGAGCCCCACACCCCGGTCGCGAGGCCCGCGGCGTAGGCGGCGCCGAGCGCGGTCGTCTCGGGGACCGCCGGGCGCACCACCGGGATGCCGGCGAGGTCGGCCTGGAACTGCATGAGCAGGTCGTTCGCGACCATCCCGCCGTCGACCTTGAGCTCGTCGATCGTGAGGCCGGTGTCGGCGCGGGCGGCGTCGAGCACCTCCCGGCTCTGGAACGCCACCGCCTCGAGCGCGGCGCGCGCGATGTGCGCCTTCGTCGCGAACCGGGTCAGGCCCGCGATGATCCCGCGGGCGTCGGGGCGCCAGTGCGGGGCGAAGAGACCCGAGAAGGCGGGCACGATGACGACGTTGCCCGCGTCGGGCACGCTCGCGGCGAGGGCCTCCACCTCGGAGGCCGAGCCGATGATGCCGAGGTTGTCGCGCAGCCACTGGATGAGCGATCCCGTCACCGCGATCGACCCCTCGAGCGCGTAGCGCGGCGCCTGCCCGTCGAGCTGGTACGCGACGGTGGAGATGAGCCCGTTCTTCGAGTGCACGATCTCGTCGCCCGTGTTGACGATGAGGAAGTTGCCGGTGCCGTAGGTGTTCTTGCTCTCGCCCGGATCGAAGGCCGCCTGCCCGAAGGTCGCCGCCTGCTGGTCGCCGAGGATGCCCGCGATCGGGGTCTCGCGCAGCAGGCTCGACGACTTCGCGCGCCCGAACTCGCCCGAGGAGGGCCGGATCTCGGGCAGCATCGCGCGCGGGATGTCGAAGGCGCCGAGCAGCTCGTCGTCCCAGTCGAGGGTGGCGAGGTTCATGAGCAGCGTGCGGCTCGCGTTGGTGACGTCGGTGGCGTGCACGCCGCCGTCCACCCCGCCGGTGAGGTTCCACAGCACCCAGCTGTCGGTCGTGCCGAACAGCAGCTCGCCGCGTGCGGCGCGCTCGCGGGCGCCCTCGACGTGGTCGAGGATCCAGCCGATCTTGGTGGCGGAGAAGTAGGTCGCCAGCGGCAGGCCGGTCGTCTCGCGGAACCGGTCGCCGCCGCCCTCCGCGGCGAGGGCGTCGACCCGGTCCTGGGTGCGGGTGTCCTGCCAGACGAGGGCGTGGTGGATGGGGCGGCCGGTGTCGCGCTCCCAGACCACCGCCGTCTCGCGCTGGTTGGTGATCCCGATGCCGGCGATGTCGTGCCGCGTCAGGTCGGCGGAGCCGAGTGCGCGCCCGATCACCTCGCGCGTGTTCTGCCAGATCTCCTCGGCGTCGTGCTCGACCCAGCCCGGCCGGGGGAAGATCTGGCGGTGCTCGAGCTGGCCGGTCGAGACCGGGCGCCCGTTCTCGTCGAAGAGGATCGCGCGCGTGCTCGTCGTGCCCTGGTCGATCGCGATGACGTGCGGCATGTCGGACTCCTTCGTCTCCTGCTCGGTCGATTCCGGGGCTCGGTCGATTCCGGCTCGGCCGTCGCCGATGGCGCCAGGCTATCGAGGACGCCGGGATCGGCCGTGCGCTCTGAGAGGACGTGCGGGGCGCGCCACGCGGAAGCTCCCACGGCGCGCCCGGCGCTCACGACTCGAGCAGCGCCCGCGCGAGGGCGGCGTCGAGGATGAGGTCGGTGATGAGCCCGGTCGCGAGCGCGCCGCGCAGGCTCGCGAGCTTCTGGGCGCCCGACACGACGCACACCCGGCGCGCCACGCGTCGGAGGCGGTCGAAGTCGGGGCCGGTCGCGCGGGCGTTCAGCTCGATGTCCTTCCAGGTGCCGTCGGCCCGGTAGAACACCGTCGCGATGTCGCCGACCACCCGGTCGCGGGTGAGGCTCGCGTAGTCGGAGCGATCGAGGTAGCCGCCGATGTACACGTGGCTGGGCACCTCGGCGAAGGGCGAGCCGAGTCCGAAGATCGCGACGTCCATCTTCGCGATCAGGTCGAGGGTGCGCCGGGTGCTGCGCTCGCGCCAGAGCGCGTCCTTGGTCGCGGGGTGGTCGAAGAACGCGGGCACCGGGAACTGCTGGCCCGTCGCCGAGAGCGCGGCCGCGAAGCGCTGCAGGATCTCGCTCGCGTAGTCGATGCCGTTGGTGAGCGTGTTGCCGGCGCCGTTCATCTGCACCACCACGGTGTTGTGCGTCTCGCGGGCGACGAGGTGGCGGCTGATCGCGCTGAGCGTGGAGCCCCAGGCGATCCCGACCTTCATGTTCGAGTCGATGAAGCTCGGGATCACGCGGCCGGCCGTGATCGCCACCCGTTCCAGCCGGTCCACCTCGCTGATCGCGTCGGGCACCCGCACGATGTGCGCGGCCACGCCGAACCGGCGTCGGATCTCGTGCTCGAGGTGGGAGCCGTGGTCGAGCGGGGAGCGCACGGTGATCTCGACGAGACCCGTCTCGCGCGCGAAGCTCAGCAGGCGCGACACCGACGAGCGCGAGGTCTGCAGCTCGGAGGCGATGGCGTCCATCGTGAGGTCCTGCAGGTAGTAGAGGTTCGCCGCCTCCAGCGCGGCGAGAACCCGCGGGTCGGTGCCGTCGTTCGCCATGGTGCCCTTCCGCCGGGCTCGTGCACATCCGTTCAGGATCGCTGCGAATCCGTGCTGATCCTCGACCATATATCGAGGTGGACGCCCCCGGTCCACCAGGAAGCGAGAACCGATGACGCAGCGACCCCCTCACGCCCTGGACGCCGCCCGCCCCGAGGTCGCGGCGATCGCCGCGGCGGAGCGCACGAGCGTGGTCGTCATCGGCGGCGGCATCAACGGCATCGCCACCTTCCGCGACCTCGCGCTGCAGGGCGTCGACGTCGTGCTCGTCGAGCGGGCCGACTTCGCCTCGGGCGCGAGCTCGGCCTCGAGCCACATGATCCACGGCGGCATCCGCTACCTCGAGTACGGCGAGTTCCGCCTCGTGCGCGAGTCGGTGCGCGAGCGCAACGACCTGCTGCGCACGGCGCCGCACATCGTGCATCCGCTCGAGACGACGATCCCGATCTACTCGCTCTTCTCCGGCCTGCTGTCGGCGCCGCTGCGGTTCCTGCTGCACCGCTCGGGGAAGCCGAAGGAGCGCGGTGCGCTGCTCATCAAGGTCGGGCTCGTGTTCTACGACCTCTTCTCGCGCGGCGGTCGCGTCGTGCCGAAGCACCGCTTCTCCGGCCGCCGGCGCACCCTGGAGGCGCTGCCCGACCTCGACCCGGCCGTCAAGTACTCGGCGACCTACTACGACGCCGGCATGGCGGATCCCGAGCGCCTCGCGCTCGACGTGCTGCTCGACGGGGTCGCCGCCCACGCCGGGGCGCACGCCGCGAACTACGTCGAGGCGATCGGCCTGACGCCGAGCGGGGTGCGGCTGCGCGACCGCGAGACCGGCGCGGAGTTCGAGATCGCGGCCGAGGTCGTCGTCAACGCGACCGGGCCGTGGGTGGATCTCACCGGCGCCGAGCTCGGCGAGCCCTCGGAGTTCGGCGGGGGCACGAAGGGCTCGCACATCGTGCTCGACCACCCGGAGCTGCTCGCGGCGACCCGGGGTCGGGAGATCTTCTTCGAGTACGACGACGGGCGGATCGTGCTCGTCTACCCGATCCGCGACCGCGTGCTCATCGGCACGACCGACCTCGAGGCTGACCCCGCCGAACCGGTCGTGTGCACCGAGGAGGAGGTCGACTACTTCCTGAGCCTCGTGCACTCGGTGTTCCCGGCCATCCCGGTCGACCGATCGCAGATCGTTTACCGCTTCTCCGGCATCCGCCCGCTCCCGCGCCACGACGGGGAGGCGGCCGGATCGGTCTCACGCGACTACCGGATCGAGCAGGCGCCGTCCTCGAGCCGGCGCCCCGCGCTGCTGACGCTCATCGGCGGCAAGTGGACGACCTTCCGCGCGCTCGGTGAGACGCTCGGGGCGCGGGTGCTCGCCGTGCTGGGCCGCGAACGCACGGCGTCGACCCGAGGGCTGCCGATCGGCGGCGGCCGCGACTTCCCGCGGGATGCCGACGCCCGTCGCGCCTGGATCGACCGGCACCTGGGCGGCGTCGCGGCGCCCCGCCGGGAGATCCTGTTCGCGCGCTACGGCACTCGCGCCGCGGAGGTGGTGCGCGCCCTTGGGGACGGGCCCGAGCAGCTGATCGCCGACGGCCTGCTCTCGACGGCCGAGGTGGCCTATCTGGCCCTCCACGAGCGCGTGGCGCACCTGGAGGACCTCGTGCTGCGCCGCACCGACCTCGCCTTCACGGGGCGCTGCACTCCCGGCACGCTCGACCAGCTCGGCGCCGCGCTCGCGAGCGCGCTCGACTGGGACCTCGAGCGCCTCGGACGCGAGATCGCCGACTGCGGCGAGGTGCTGCGGCGCCACGGCGTGCCGGCGGCCGAGGGCGCCGGTCGCGCCTGAGCCGCGCCCGACCCGCGCCCGGCCGTCCACGCTCTGCACATATGTGCAGATCCGACGGAAGAGCGCCCACCGGGCGCGATCCCGTGACTACAGTCGCGAAAACTGGGAATCCGCCCAGCATTCCTCCGCCTCACAACGCCGTTAGGACACCGATGAAACGCCTCGCTAGCCGGAACAGCTTCTAGCTGATCGTGTCGCTCGCGCTCTTCCTCATCTCGGGCCTCGGGTCTGCGCTGGTGCAGACCTCCGGGGGCGCCGTGACGATGAAGACGCTCACCTGGGAGACCCCGGCGGGTCTCACGCAGAGCGCCTACCTCTTCAAGCCGGCCGCCGCGTCGGCCGACGACAAGCGCCCCGCGGTGGTGGTGGCCCACGGCTACAACAACCAGAAGCAGATGCAGGACAACAACTACGTCGAGCTCGCCAAGCGCGGCTACGTCGTGCTGTCGATCGACCGCTACTCGCACGGCAGCTCCGACAACACGAACGCCGCCGGGGTGCTCACGCTGAGCCCGAACGCGGCCGGCGTCTACGACGGCGTCACCCTGCTCGCGTCGCTGCCCTACGTCGATGCCTCGCGCATCGGCGTGAGCGGCCACTCGATGGGCTGCATGTCGGCCAGCGCCGCGGTCGGCATCGACTCGGCCGCGCCGACCCCGCTCATCGCGGCGGCGTACCTCGTCGACTGCGACCCGACCGTCACCGACCAGGACGGCAAGTTCATCGACTTCTACGGCGCCCGTGACGTCGCCGTCTATGCCGACAAGTACGACGAGTTCTTCTTCCGGGCCGACGACGGCAACGGCGGCACGACCGTCCCGCGCGACTACATCGACTCGGTCGAGGCGCAGGCCTTCCTGCACTTCGGCACCGACCCCTCCGGCGCCGACCAGCGCGAGGCCTACACCACGTACACCGAGACGGTCGACGGCTCCGAGGTGATCCGCCGCATCGACACGCCCAACCAGATCCACCCCTGGGCGACGTTCTCGGCGACCGAGGCGCACGACCTCGTCAGCTTCTTCGACGAGGCCTTCGGATCGCCCAACGCGATCGACCCGGCCTCGCAGACCTGGCAGCTCAAGGCCTTCTTCAACGGCCTCGGTCTCGTGGGCCTCGGGATCTTCCTCGTCGCCTTCGCCCGGGCGCTGCTCGCGGCCCCGATCTTCGCCTCCCTGCGCACGCCGACCCCGGCGGCCGTGGAGCTGCGCGGCGGGCGCAGCGGGCGCGGCTGGTTCTGGGGCGCGATGGCGGTGTCGGTCGTCATCTCGGCGGTCAGCTTCGTGCTGCTGTCGCAGAGCGCGTGGTCGACGTCGTTCGTCTTCGTCGGCACCCCGGGCATCAACCCGCAGGGCCCGACGTCGTTCATCGGCATCTGGGCGGCGATCAACGGCATCGTGGCGCTGCTCGTCATGCTCGTGTCGTACTACGCCTTCGGCAAGCGCAACGGCCAGGACCTGCGCCAGGTCGGCATCTTCCCCGGCTGGAAGAAGTTCGGGCTGGGGATCCTGCTGGGGCTGATCGTGGTGGTCGCGGTCGTCGCGATCCTGTTCGCCGAGCAGTACTTCTTCCAGTCGGACTTCCGCCTGTACGTGCTCGCGATCACGACCTTCACGCCCGACAAGATCGCGCTGATCCTGCTGTACCTGCCGCTGTACCTCGTGTTCTACGTGCTGAACTCGGTGGCGATCAACAGCTTCAACCGGTTCACGGTGCGCGGCCGGGAGTGGGGCAACACGCTCCTGCTCGCGGTGCTCAACGCCCTGCCGGCGGTGATCGTGATCGCCGTGCAGTACCTCACCTTCGCGATCAGCGGCGAGCTCGCCTGGCACGACGGCCAGTCGCGCATCACCGGGATCTGGATGCAGTTCGTGCTCCCGTACCTGTTCGTCACGGTCTTCGTGACGCGCAAGATCTTCCGGGCGACGAACAACCCGTACATCGGCGGGTTCATCATGGCCTCGATCGCGACGATCGCGAGCGTGAGCACCACCATCACCGTCTCGCCGTAAGGCGGCGACACCCGATGCGGGCGGCCCGGAGGGGTCGCCCGCATCGGCGCGTCCGGGCTCTGCCGGCGCTCGGCCGCCTCCGAGCCCGCTCGTAGGAAATGCGCTTAGCGTCGCGGCATGCGGCTGGCGGTGCACGAGTTCGGCGAGGGCGACCGGACGGCGGCGATCGTCCACGGCATCAGCGGCTCGGGGATCCTCTGGCAGGACTTCGCCGAGCGGCTCGCGCGTCGGCACCGGTTCCGCGTGCTCGCGGTCGACCTGCGTGGTCACGGCGACAGCGCGCGGGCGGCGCACTACCGACTGCGCGACTTCGCGGCCGACCTGCTCGAGACGCTTCCCCCCGGACTCGATCTCGCTCTCGGGCACTCGCTCGGCGGGCGCGTTCTGGCCGATGCGGCGGCGTCGCTCGCCCCGCGGCGGGCGGTGTACCTGGATCCCGCCTTCGATGTCGACGCCGGCGTCGCGGGTCGTCGGCTGCTCGCCTACCGGCTGACGGCGCCGATCCTCGCGCGCCTGCTCTCGCTCGTCGATCCGGCGGTCCCCGCCCCGCTGCGTCGGCGCCTGCGGGCGAGCACCCGTCGGTGGGACCGGGGGATGGCGCTGTCGGTGGTGCGCGAGCTCGACGCCCGGCGCATCCCGCCCGCCGCCCCGCCCGTGCCCTCGACGGTGGTGCGCGCCACCCGCTCGAACCTCCTGCGGCCCGGCTATCTCGCCGGGCTCGCCGAGCACGGCTGGGACGTGCGGGAGTTCCGCGCCCGGCACGACCTGCACCTGCTCGCCCCGGAGGCGCTGCTCGACGCGCTCGACGACGTGCTGCGCGCCCCGCTGGTCGTCGGCGCGCGGTCCGGTCTCGGCGCACGCTGAGAGGCCTTCGGCGCGTCGGCGGCCGCTCCTAGGCTGAGGGCATGGCGCGCGGTGCGAAGCGGTCGGCGGAGGGCCCGGCGAACGGGGAGGCCGAGGCGGTGCGGCAGTCCACGCCGCCCGACCTCGCGGCGGCGCGCGAGGAGGCGGAGGCGCTCACCGAGCGCATCCTCGAACTGCGCGAGGCGTACTACGAGAAGGACGCGCTGCTCGCCTCCGACGAGGAGTACGACGGCCTCATGCACCGGCTCGAGGCGATCGAGCACGCCTACCCGGAGGTGCAGGGGCAGGACTCGCCGACCCAGACCGTGGGCGGCCGCGCCTCGACGCTGTTCGCGCCCGTCGTGCACGCCGAGCGGATGCTCTCGCTCGACAACGTCTTCAGCCGCGACGAGTTCCTCGCCTGGGCGGCCAAGGTCGAGCGCGACGCCGGCCGCAAGGTCGACTTCCTCTGCGAGCTGAAGATCGACGGGCTCGCCATGAACCTGCGCTACGAGCGCGGTCGACTCGTGTCGGCCGCGACCCGCGGCGACGGGGTCACGGGGGAGGACGTGACCGAGAACGTGCGCTGGATCGCCGCGATCCCGCAGCGGCTCGACGTGCCCGAGGCCGAGGCCCCCGCACGGGTCGAGGTGCGCGGCGAGGTGTACTTCCCGATCGCCGCGTTCGACGAGCTCAACCGCCGGCAGGAGGAGGCGGGCGACCGGCTGTTCGCGAATCCGCGCAACGCCGCCTCCGGGTCGCTCCGCCAGAAGGAGGAGGGCAAGTCGACCGACGCCCTCGAGCGGATGCACGACCGCATCCGCCGCCTCCAGCTGCTCGTGCACGGCATCGGCGCGTGGCCCGACCCGCCGGTGGCCGCTCAGTCGCAGGTGTACGAGCTGCTGCAGTCGTGGGGGCTGCCGACCTCGCCGTACTACCGGGTCGCGCACTCCGCCGAGGAGGCTGCCGACTTCATCACCTACTACGGCGAGCACCGCCACTCGGTCGAGCACGAGATCGACGGCGTCGTCGTCAAGGTCGACGAGCTCGCGCTGCACGAGGAGCTCGGGGCGACCTCGCGCGCGCCGCGCTGGGCGATCGCCTACAAGTACCCGCCCGAGCAGGTGAACACGAAGCTGCTCGACATCGTCGTCTCGGTCGGGCGCACCGGCCGCGCCACCCCCTTCGCGGTGATGGAGCCGGTGCGGGTCGCCGGGTCCACCGTGCGCCAGGCGACCCTGCACAACCAGGACGTGGTGCGCGCGAAGGGCGTGCTGATCGGCGACACCGTCGTGCTGCGCAAGGCGGGGGATGTGATCCCCGAGGTGCTGGGCCCGGTCGTCGAGCTGCGCGACGGCAGCGAGCGGGAGTTCGTGATGCCGGCGAACTGCCCCGAGTGCGGCACCCCGCTCGCGCCGGCGAAGGAGGGCGACGTCGACCTGCGCTGCCCGAACGCGCGCGCGTGCCCCGCGCAGGTGCGCGGGCGCGTCGAGCACATCGGATCCCGCGGCGCGCTCGACATCGAGGGTCTCGGCGAGGTCGGGGCGGCGGCGCTCACGCAGCCGGTGATCCCGGCGACCCCGCCGCTCGTGACCGAGGCGGGGCTGTTCGAGCTGACGCTGCGCGACCTGTTCCCCATCGAGGTGGTCGTGCGGGATGCGGAGACCGGTCTCGTGAAGCTCGACGAGTCGACCGGCGAGCCCGACACCCGCACGCCCTTCCGTCGGCAGCGCAAGGCGCCGCTCGAGGGGCGGGAGGCGTCGAAGACCCGCTCGGATCCGCCCTTCGACCCCGACGGTCCCTTCGATGGCGACGCCGCCTACATCGTCTCCTCGGCGGCGACCGAGCTCATCGACGAGCTCGAGAAGGCGAAGACGAAGGAGCTGTGGCGGTTCCTGGTCGGGCTGTCGATCCGGCACGTCGGGCCGGTCGCGGCGCGCGCGCTCGCGGGGTACTTCGGCTCGCTCGACGCGATCCGCGCGGCCTCCGTCGAGGAGCTCGCCGCGGTCGACGGGGTGGGACCGATCATCGGCGAGGCGGTGGCCGACTGGTTCGCGGTCGACTGGCACCAGGAGATCGTGCGGCGCTGGGCCGACGCCGGCGTGCGGTTCGAGGTGCGCGGTCATCCGGGTCCGGGTGCGGCGGCCGCCGCGGGCGGGGTGCTCGCCGGGCTGACCGTCGTCGCGACCGGAACGCTCGAGGGCTACACGCGCGAGGGCGCCGAGGAGGCCATCCTCGCCGCGGGGGGCAAGGCGGCGGGATCCGTCTCGAAGAAGACCGACTTCGTCGCCGCCGGCCCGGGCGCGGGCTCCAAGCTCGCCAAGGCGGAGCAGCTGGGCGTGCGCATCATCGACGCGGCGCAGTTCAAGCTGCTCGTGGAGCAGGGGCCGGAGGCGCTGGGGCCGGCGCCGGGGGTCAAGCCGGACGGCGACGCCGAGTCGGGCTCCGGCCCGGACAGGAACTAGGCCGGCTCGGCGACCCACCGTTCTCGACTCCGGGCGCTCTCCGGCCTCAGGGCCTTTCCATTCCTCCACGCGGGGTCGGATCGGAGGTTCCCCTCCGGTGTGGAGAGCCCTCTCGGACGCGAGGCTCGCTCGCTACCGTGATTCGGGTGAGCCGGTGGGGGATGCGCAGGTCGGTCGCGACGCTCGTCGTCGCCTCCGCCGTGGCGCTGCTGGCCACCGCGTGCGTTCCGGGCACCAACCCGACGCCGTCGCCGACGCCGACCGTGCAGCCGACCCCGTTGTTCGCGACGGAGGAGGAGGCGCTCGCGGCTGCGCGCGATGCGTACAGCAGATATCTCGAGGTGGCCGCCGAAGTGGTGAACGAAGGTGGTCGTCAACCCGAGAATCTTGAAGAGGTACTTACGGGTACCCAGCTTGAGCTTGAGACACAAGCGGCGAATGATCTCGCAAGCGCTGGCGCGTATATCGAGGGCAGTGCACGACTCGTGTCCATGGACGTCCAGTCATTCGATAACACCACCGTGCAGACGTATGCCTGCGTCGACTACTCGGAGCTAGTGCTCCACCGTGCTAATGGCTCGGTCGAGAGCCTCGCCGTTGGCGATCCTGTGGTTCCGCTCGAACTCGGTTTCCGTGTCGTCGCCGAAACGTTGCTGCTGGCCTCACAGTCAAACTGGGACGGCGCATCGTTTTGCTAGGTCTCGCCTCACTCAGCATCGCATTTGCGCTTGTACTCGCACCGACGTTGGTCGATGCCCCTCAGTCCGCTGAAGGGAACTGCGTCTTCGGAATATGTGACGTTCGCAATGATGGCCACTCGGTCGATCTGACAGGCAGCGAGTCGAGCGGCGGCGGTTCCGGCGGCGGCGGAACCGGTCAGGGCTCATCCACGACGGACGTCGAAGAACCCTGCGACCTCTACGACCGCTTCGGGCAGTGCATGGTCAACGTCACGAGCGTGGGCGGCGACGAGCTCGTCACCATCGCCGACATCGCGACGTTCCGGCCGCATCCGGCGTTCGATCGGATGCAGCCCGACGGGTGGACGATCGTCGGGCTCGACACCAACTTCTGGGGCGTGGCGAGCACGCACATCGTGTCGGGAACCCTGCTCGGGCGGCCGGCCGCCGTGCGGTTCATTCCGATCGGCTACGCGTGGAACTACGGCGACGGTGGCACGCGCAGCAGCGGCACGGGTGGGGCGCCCTGGGAGTCGCTCGGGCTCGGCGAGTTCGAGCCGACCGCGACGAGCCACATCTACTTCGCACCCGGCACGTACACGATCACGCTACGCGTCACCTACCGCGCCGAGTACCGCTTCGACGGCAGCGGCTGGGCTCAGGTGGTCGGCACGCTCACCGTGCCCGCCAACGACCTCGTCGTCACCGTCGGCGCCTCCGCGAAGACGGTGCTCGTCGACCAGGACTGCGTGCAGAACCCGAGCGGGCCCGGCTGCTGAGGCGCGTCGGCGGCGACGTTCAGAGCGCGGCGGCCGTGGGATCCACCGCTGCTGCATCCACCGCCTCGGGATGCGCCGCATGCACGTGCTCCACCGGCGGCCGCGGCGGCCCGTCGCTCGCGTCGCGCGTCTCCAGCACCTCGACCTCGTCGCCGACGGCGATCGTCGCCCCCGGATCGTCGGGGATCACGTTCATCGCGAACCACACCTTGCCGTCCCACCGGCGGTGCCGCGCGAGCGTCGCGATCGGCTCCTTGCCGCCCCGCCCTGACACCGGGTCGAGCGTCGTCATCACGCAGCGCTCGCAGCCCTTCACCGCCCGGAACGTCGCCGATCCGATGCGCAGCCGCACCCAACCGTCCTCCGAGAACGCCGGCGCACCCGACACCACCAGGTTCGGGCGGAAGCGCTCCATCTCGAGCGGCCACACGGCGGGCGGGCCCGCCGCGCCCGCCTCCTCCGCCATCCAGTCGTTGAGCTGCGCGAGCGACGACGCGCTCGCCAGCAGCAGCGGGTAGCCGTCGGTGAACGCGGTCACGTCACCCGGCCGGCCGAAGACCGGGTTGACGACATTGAGCGAGGGATCCGCCAGGTAGACGAGGCGCACGGCGCGGCCGGCGGCGGCGCTGAACCACGCGTCGGCCGCCTCCCCCGCCGAGAGGGCGTCGAGGTCGGTGCGGTTCGGATGCACCGGCACCACCCGCGCCGAATCCCGCGTCGGCGTGGCCACGTCGAGCGGCGCCAGGGACGCGCCGTCGGGGGAGCCCGCCCCGGCCGCACTCGCTCCCGCGTCGGCGTCCCAGGTGAGCCGCAGCCCCGATCCGGTCAGCCTCGGCACGACGCGGAGCAGGCCGTGGGCCTCGCGCGCCGACACCCGCGCGCCGGACTCGTCGACGAGCATCCACCGACGGTCGCCCGCGAGGCCCCACGCCTCGACGACCGCCGAGCGGAGCGACTCACCCCGGCACGACTTCACCGGGTAGCGGCGCAGGCCGCTGAGCGTGATCGGCATGACCCGAGGCTACGGGGCGCGGCGTGCGCGCGGCGAGCACGGCCGACCCGTCCGCGCGCGGGCCCGCCCACGGCCCCTTCTAGACTGGGAGCGATGTCCGAGATCACGCCCGACGTCGTCCGCCACCTCGCGGGCCTCGCCCGCATCGCCCTCACCGACGACGAGGTGAGCCGTCTCACCGGCGAGCTCGGCCAGATCGTCGACTCGGTCGCGAAGGTGAGCGAGGTCGCGACGCCCGACGTGCCCGCCACCAGCCACCCGGTGCCGCTCGGCATGGTCACCCGCCCCGACGTTCCCGGCGCGACGCTCACGCAAGAGCAGGCGCTCGCCGGCGCCCCCGCCGCCGCCGACGGACGTTTCCAGGTCAGCGCGATCCTGGGGGAGGAGCAGTGAGCGATACGACCGGCTCCGGGGCCGCCCCGGTAGGGCCCGCGTCACCCGCCGACGTGTCCGACCTCGCCGCGCTCGACGCTTCCGCGCTCGCCGCGAAGCTCGCCGCCGGCGAGGTCTCGAGCGTCGAGGCGACCGAGGCGGCCCTCGCGCGCATCGCGCAGGTCGACGGGGGCGAGGGCGGCATCCACGCCTTCCTCCACCTCGCCGAGCGCGCTCGCGAGACGGCCGCCGCGATCGACGCGCGCCGCGCCGCGGGCGAGCAGCTCGGCCCGCTCGCGGGCGTGCCGGTCGCCATCAAGGACGTGCTCTGCACCCTCGACATGCCCAGCACCGCGGGCTCCAGGATCCTCGAGGGCTGGGTGCCGCCCTACGACGCGACCGTGGTCGCGCGCCTGCGCACCGCGGGCCTCGTGCCGCTGGGCAAGACCAACATGGACGAGTTCGCCATGGGCAGCTCGACCGAGCACTCCGCGTACGGTCCGACCCGCAACCCGTGGGACACCGACCGGATCCCCGGCGGCTCCGGCGGCGGCAGCGCGGCCGCGCTCGCGGCCTTCGAGGCGCCGCTCGCGCTCGGCTCCGACACCGGCGGCTCGATCCGGCAGCCGGCTGCCGTCACCGGGACCGTCGGCATGAAGCCGACCTACGGCGGCGTCAGCCGCTACGGCGCGATCGCGCTCGCGAGCTCGCTCGACCAGGTCGGCCCGGTGACCCGCACCGTGCTCGACGCGGGTCTGCTGCACGACGTCATCGGCGGGCACGACCCGCGCGACTCGACGAGCATCCCCGAGGCGTGGCCGAGCTTCGCCGAGGCGGCACGGGCCGGGCAGCGCGAGGGCGCGCTCGCCGGCCTCAAGGTCGGGGTGATCCGCGAGCTGGGCGGCGGATCGGCGGCGGAGGGCGCCGAGCAGGGCTTCCAGGCCGGGGTGCTGCAGCGCTTCCATGAGGCGCTCGACCTCATGCAGACGGCCGGGGCCGAGATCGTCGAGGTGAGCGCGCCGAGCTTCGAGTACGCGATCGCGGCGTACTACCTGATCCTGCCCGCGGAGGCCTCGAGCAACCTCGCCAAGTTCGACTCGGTGCGGTTCGGGATGCGCGTCGACGTCCCCGGCGGAACCGTCGAAGACGTGATGGCGGCCACCCGCGAGGCGGGCTTCGGGCCCGAGGTGAAGCGGCGCGTGATCCTCGGCACCTACGCGCTGAGCGCCGGCTACTACGACGCCTACTACGGATCGGCGCAGAAGGTGCGCACGCTCATCCAGCGCGACTACGACGCGGCCTTCGCGAAGGTCGACGTGCTCGCCACCCCGAGCGCGCCGACGACGGCGTTCCGGATCGGCGAGAAGGTCGACGACCCGCTCGCGATGTACCTCAACGACCTGACCACGATTCCGGCGAACCTGGCCGGCGTGCCCGGCATCTCGATCCCCTCGGGACTCGCGCCGGAGGACGGGCTGCCGGCGGGCATCCAGTTCATGGCCCCGGTGCGCGAGGACGCGCGGCTGTACACGGTCGGCGCGGCCCTCGAGCAGCTGCTCGTCGACAGCTGGGGCGGGCCGATCCTGGGGAACGCGCCGACGCTCGGCTGAGCCGCTCGACGGCGGCGCTACTGCGGGGCCATGCGGATGGCGCCGTCCATGCGGATCGTCTCGCCGTTCAGGTAGTCGTGCTCGACGATCGAGCGCACGAGCTGCGCGTACTCCTCGGGGCGCGCGAGCCGGCGCGGGAACGGCACCGAGGCGGCGAGCGAGGCGTTCACGTCCGGCCCGAGCGCCGCGAGCAGCGGGGTGTCGACGATGCCGGGCGCGATGGTCATGACCCGGATGCCGTAGCGGGCCAGGTCGCGCGCCGCCGGCACCGTCATGCCGACGACGCCGCCCTTCGAGGCGGAGTAGGCGATCTGCCCGATCTGCCCCTCGAACGCGGCGACGCTCGCGGTCATCACGATCACGCCGCGCTGCTCGAACGCGTCGACCGGCTCGGTCGCGGCGATCCGCTCGGCGGCGAGGCGCAGCACGTTGAAGGTGCCGACGAGGTTCACCTCGACCGTGCGGCGGAAGGTGGCGAGGTCGTGGGTGCCGCGCGACCGCAGCACGCGTTGCGCGGGCGCGATGCCGGCGCAGGCGACGAGGATGCGCAGCGGCGGATCGTCGGGGCCGATCGTGTCGAGTGCGGCGGTGACCTGCTCCTCGTCGGTGACGTCGGCGGCGACCAGGCGGATCCGCTCGGCGAGCTCCGCGTCGGCGCGTTCGATGCCCGCCGCGAGGTCGAGGCCGAGCACTCGGGCGCCCTGCTCGGCGAGCATCCGGGCCGTCGCGGCGCCCAGCCCCGACGCGGCCCCGGTGACGAGAGCGGTGGACCCGGCGATCAGCATCGCGGGCTCCGGGAGCGGTCGTGACGCCCGAGGGCGAGTGCTCGGGTGATCCGCATCGCGTCCCCTCCCGTCAGCGGCTGAGCTTGCCGCTCAGCTGCGCGATCGGCCGCAGGATCACGGGCCGCAGCCCGATCACGGCCGCGGCCATGAGCACGAGGGTCGCCGCGAACATCCCGACCCCCCACCCGTCGACGACGTCGCGCGACGTGTAGATGTGGTTGAGGTTGCGCAGCGCGCCCGTCCACAGCACGAGGAACACGTGCACGATCGTGAACAGCACGAAGTAGAGCATCACCGGGAAGTGGATGCGCCGCGCCGGCTCGAGCGGCACCTTCGCGAGGGCGCCGGTCGTCGGCCACAGGTTCGACATCCGCAGTCCGGTCAGCAGGGCGAGCGGGGCGGCGATGAACACCGTGACGAAGTAGGCGAGCTGCTGCAGCCCGTTGTAGGCGAACCAGCCGTTCTCGGTCGGCCAGTCGAGCGAGGCGTACTGCAGCCCGGCGGAGACGGCGTTGGGGATCACGTCCCAGCTGGTCGGCACGATGCGGCCCCAGTGCCCGGTCGCGAAGATCAGCACGAGGTAGATCACCCCGTTGGCGACCCACACCACGTCGAGCGAGAGGTGCAGCCACAGGTCGAGGCTGATGCGCTTCGCCGGGCGCTTCGTGAACGGGATCGGCAGGGTGCGGGTCCAGAACGCGCTGGGCCGGCGGGTGTAGCGCACCGCGAGCCCGGCCTTGACGAGCAGCACCATGACGAACGCGTTGAGGAAGTGCTGCCAGCCGAGCCACGCGGGCAGCCCCTCCGGCACCCAGGCGGGCGGCTCGGCGGTTCCAGGGTAGGTCGCCAGGAAGTCCTGGACGCCGGGAGTGGCGCGCAGCCAGCGCGCGACGAGCACGATGACGACGGCGACGGCGATCGCGATCAGCGCGATGACCACCCACTTCACCCACGCGGGGCGGGGCGCCTTCGCGGGCGGGGTCTTCGCGCTGCTCGGCGGCGCGCCCGATCCGGGGCGCGCGCCGGGGGTCGTGCCCGCCGCGCTCACTTGCGCTTGCCGATCTCGTCGATGAGCTGCGGCACGACCGTGAAGAGGTCGCCCACGATGCCGAAGTCGGCGATCTCGAAGAGCGGGGCATCCCGGTCGGTGTTGATCGCGACGATCGTCTTCGCCGTCTGCATGCCGGCGCGGTGCTGGATCGCGCCCGAGATGCCGACCGCGACGTACAGCTGCGGCGCGACCGTCGTGCCGGTCTGCCCCACCTGGGCGCTCGGCTCGACGTAGCCCGCGTCGACCGCGGCGCGCGAGGCGCCGAGGGCCGCGCCGAGCGCGTCGGCGAGCTGCCCGACGAGCTCGAAGTTCTCCTTCGAGCCGAGCCCGCGCCCGCCGGAGACGACGATGGGCGCGCCCTGCAGCTCGGGGCGGCTCGAGGTCTTCGCGACCGGGGCCGCCGCCGTGACGGTCGGGCCGAGCGCGTCGCCCGGCAGGGTCAGCTCGTGGGTCGCGGGGCTCGCGGCCGCGGCGCGATCCTCGATCGCTCCGAGGCGCACGGTCGCGACGAAGGGGCCGCCGTCGACGACCGACTCGGTCGTGTAGGCGCCGCCGAAGACCGAGTGGATGCCGGTGATCCGCTCGCCCTCGACCGTCGCGTCGACCAGGTCGACCGCCACCGGCACGCGCAGCCGGGCCGCGACCCGCCCCGCGATCTCGCGCCCTGTCGACGAGTTCGGCAGCAGCACGGCCGCGGGGGAGAGCGCCTCGACGGCGGCGACGACGGCCTCCGTCTCGGCGGCGCCGACCAGCGCGCCGTTCGCGCCGGCCCCGCCCGCGGCCCGGTCGGACTCGCCGACCGCGACCGTCGCCGCGCCGAGCTCGCCCAGTCGGGCGACCGCGCCGGAGGAGGCGCCGGGGGCGGTGGCGATGACCGCGGCGGGCTCGCCCAGCTTGGCGGCGAGGCCGAGCAGGCCGGCCGCGCTCTCACGCACCTCGCCGGAGGGGGAGGTCTCGGCGAACACCAGGATCGTGGACATCTGCGTCTCTCTCTCTGCGTCTCTGTCGTCTGCGGCTGCGGCTGCGTCTGCGGCGTGGTCGGGTGTCGGTCCGGTCTCGGCCGGGTCAGATCAGGCGGTTCTTGGCGAGGAACTCGGCCAGCTGCGCCGCAGCCGTGCCGTCGTCCTCGACGATCGTGCCGGCGCTGCGCGGCGGGCGCTCGGCGGTCGCGGTGACGACCGAGTGCGCGCCGGGCCCGGCGGCGCCGCCCTCGACGCCGACCGCCGAGGAGTCCTGCCCGGCGACCGGCTTCTTCTTCGCACCCATGATGCCGCGCAGGTTCGGGAAGCGCGGCTCGGGCGTGCGCTCGGTGATGCTGACGAGCGCGGGCAGCGGGGCGCTCACGGTGAGGATCGCGTCGTCGACGCCGCGGGATCCGCTCACCTCGCCCGCCCCGATCGTCACCTCGTCGAGCTCGGCCAGCAGCGGCAGGCCCAGCAGTTCGGCGACCATGGCGGGCACCACGCCGCCGCGGCCGTCGGTGGACTCGTTGCCCGCGATCACGAGGTCGAAGCCGCCCTCGCGCAGTGCGCCGGCGAGCGCTTCGGCGGTGGTCCAGGTGTCGGAGCCGGCGAGCGCGTCGTCGGAGATGTGGATGCCGGAGTCGGCGCCCATCGACAGACCCTTCTTGACGGCCTCCGCGGCGGGCGCGGGGCCCATCGTGACGACCACGACCTCGTCGGCGGTTTTCGCGTCGCGCGCCTGCAGCGCCACCTCGAGGGCGCGCTCGCCGATCTCGTCGATGATGCGGTCGGAGGCGTCGCGGTCGAGCCGCCCGGTCGCGAGGTCGAGCTTGCGCTCGCCCCAGGTGTCGGGCACCTGCTTGATCAGCACGGCGATCCTCATGTCGTCTCGTCCTCTCGACGTCGAGTGGGCTCGGCTCGTCGCGAACCGGCCGGGCTCTGCCATTTGCTGCCCCCATCTTGTCTCAACCCCCTCGCGCGGGGGGAGGTGCTGTGCGGGGGCGCACAATCGGGTGCGATCCGCGGCGGGCCCGGTGAGAGGAACCCGAAACCCTCGCGCGCCGGGCAGCCGCGGTCGGATGCGCACGATCGGCTCGTGGGCAGCCCGGCCCCGCGCGGCCGCGGCCGCGGGGGACCCGAGACCCTCGCGCCCTGCGCCCGCGCGACGTACCGTGGCCGCATGGCCGTGCCGCGGGATCCCGTCGAAGCCCCGCACCCGCGGGTGCCGTGGGCGGCCGTCGGCGTCTTCACCGCGCTCGCCGTCGGTCTCGCCTGGCTGGTGACGCTGCCGCTGTGGCTGCCGGGGGCGGACGGGGTGCGCCCCGGTCTCGCGAACCCGTGGTTCACGCTCCTCGCGGTCGGCATGATGGCGACCCCGACCGTGTCGGCGCTCGTCGTCATGCTCGCGATGGCCCGGCCGCGCAGCATCCCGCGACGGCTCGGGATGTGGCCGCTGCGACCGGTGCCGCGCCTGCTGCTGTTCTCGCTGCTGGCGCTCGTGGGCATCCCGCTGCTGTGCGCGCTCTCGATGCTGCTCGGGGCGGCGCTCGGGCTGCTGCACCTCGTGCCGCCGGCGCAGTCGGCCCTGGGCGAGCAACTGGCGGGCGCGGGGATGGCGGGCGACCCCGGCGCTCTGACGGCGCTCATCGCGGTGCAGCTGGCGGTGATCCCGGTCAATGCGGTCTTCAGCTCGCTCGCCGCGATGCTCGAGGAGTTCGGCTGGCGCGGCTGGCTGCTGCCCGCGCTGCGGCCGCTCGGCGCGTGGCCGGCGCTGCTGATCACGGGGGCGATCTGGGGCGTCTGGCACGCGCCGCTCATCCTGCTCGGCTACAACTACGGCCTCACCGACCTGCGCGGGGTGCTCGCGATGACCGTGTTCACGGTGCTGTTCGGGGTCGTCATCGGGTGGATGCGGCTGCGCTCCGCCTCGGTCTGGCCGGCCGCCTTCGCGCACGGCGCCCTCAACACCGCGACCGGCACGCTGCTGCTGTCGTTCGTCGCGAGCGACGAGGTGGGATCGGCGATCTGGGGGAGCATCCTCGGGTTCTCGGGCTGGATCGTGCTCGGCGTCGTCATCGCGGTGCTCGCGCTCACGCGGCAGCTGGGCAAGCAGCCCGTCGCGGGGCTGCCGCTCGGTGCGGCGGCGCCGAGCGTGAGCGCGGCTGCGAGCACGGCGCCATCGCGCGGTGAAGCGAACCACGAAGGGATACCGACATGACCGGACGAACCGTGCTGCGGCTGCTGATGGGGGCGGGGTTCCTGTTCGCCGGGGCGGGGCATCTGTCGTTCGCGCGACGGGAGTTCCAGGCGCAGGTGCCGACGTGGATCCCCGCCGACCCCGACCTGGTGGTCGTCGCGTCGGGCGGGGTCGAGCTCGCTCTCGGTACGGCCCTGGTCGCGGCGCCGCGCCGCGCGCGCCCCTGGGTGGGCGGGGTGATCGCCGCGTTCCTCGTCGCGGTGTTCCCCGGGAACTTCGAGCAGTGGGCGGATCGCCGCGACGGCTTCGGTCTCGACACCGACCGCCGGCGTCTGGTTCGGCTGTTCTTCCAGCCGGTGCTCATCGCGGCGGTGCTCTGGGCGACGCGGGTGCCGAAGCGCTGACCGTCGCGGACGCGCCCGTCCCCCGCGAGCCCGCCGCGACGCGCCCGCCCCCACCGTGGGCACCCAACCGGGGTGCGCAACCGGGGCGCTCAGGTCGTGATGCTTGTCGTGATGCTCAGGTGGTGATGCTCAGCCCTCGGTGGCGACCGGCGTCTGCGTGTAGAGCGCGAGCCGCCAGGCGCCGTCGATGCGGCGGTAGGTGCTCGTCATCCACGCTTCGAACGGGGGCTCGCCGCCCTCGCGCCAGGCGCGCCCGAGGTAACGCAGCGCGGCGGCCTCGGAACCGAGCGGGATGAGCGCCGCGTTCTCGAGTTCGAAGCGGCGCCACGGCGGGGCGTCGGCGAGCGAGCGGCGCACGCCGTCGCGATCCAGGGTGAAGCCGCCGGCGAGCACCATCACGCCGTCGTCGGTCATGAGCTCACCGTAGAAGCGGTCGCCGGTGCTGTCGCACAGGGAGTCCCAGCCGCGGCGTTCGAGGGCGAGCAGTTCCTCGATCCGGTCCGCGTCATGGGCCGGGGTCGCGTCGTCGATCGCTGCTGCGTCTGCTGCTGAATCGTGATCGGCTGAATCGTGATCGGCCATGCTCTCGATGGTGCCAAGCGGCCCGCGCCCGAGAGCGGATGCTCAGGTGGAGTTCAGGTCGATGCGCCGAGGTCGCGCACTAGCCTGGCCGCATGTCGGATCGGGATCAGCCCCCGTCGTCCGGGTCGTCATCGGGACGGCGGTCGTCGGGGCCGCCGTCGTCGGGACCGCCGTCGCCCGGATCGGGCTCGACCGGATCGGGCTCGGCCGGATCGGGCTCGGTCGGCGCGGCGCGTCTCGCGACGTTCCGGGGCGCGTGCACGGCGTGTCTGATCGTCTTCGCCCTGTTCGGGTTGGGGGTGGCGATCCTGATCGCGACGAACCCGCTGACCTCGGCCGACGGGGCGGACTGCGGGAGCCTGGTCGCTCCGCGGGTGGGCGCCTCGGTGGGGTGTCAGGCGGCGAGCGCGGGCGCCGGGATCGGCGTGGTGATCGCGCTCGTGGTGGCGGGGGCGATGCTGGTGGGGGTGGTGATCCTGCGGCGGTTGGCGGCCCGCTGGTGGGCGCGCCGCGACGCGGGGGAGCAGGGATCGGGCGACGTCGCCTCGAGGTGAGACGGGTCTGGCGGCCGTGAGGGAGGCCGGCGCTCGCCCGGCAGCGGACGCTCGCTCGGCGGCGGCCGTTCGCTAGGCGGCCGGTGCTCGCTCGGCGGCGGGCGCTCACGGGGCGGCCGGTGCTCCCTAGGCGGCGGGCGTTCGCTCGGCAGCGGACGCTCGCTCGGCGGCGGCCGCTCGCTAGGCGGCCGGTGTCGCGCGGGCGAGTCGGCGCACGGTGGCACTGCGCGTCGGCATCGCGAGGGGACGCCGCTCGGGGTCGAGCGCACGGGGCGGGATGGCGACGAATCCGTCGGTGCCGGGTGGGTCGCCGTCGCGACTTCGCCGGATGCGCCAGCCGTTGTCGTGCACGAGCAGATGGTGGTGGCGGCACAGCAGCACGCCGGCGGCGACGTCGGTGCGGCCGCCCGAGCTCCACGGATCGATGTGGTGGGCTTCGCACCAGGCCGGAGGCCTCTCGCAGCCGGGGAAGCGGCAGCCGCCGTCGCGCGCCGCGAGGGCGATGCGCTGACGCGTGGTGAAGAGCCGTTGCGCGCGGCCGACGTCGAGCGGCTGGCCGCGGTCGTCGAAGAGCACCGGCACGAACCCGTCGGCGCAGATGCGGCGTTCCGCGGTGGCGATCGACACCGGCGCGGTCTGGCCTTCGAGGTATGCGGCCCCGTGGCCTCGATCGAGGTCGGCCGCGGTGACGAGCACCCGTACGGCGGGGGTGCGGGTTCCGACGACGGGGGTCGCGGCATCCACCTGGCCCCCGAGGCGCACGAGTTCGACGAAGCCGTCGAGGGCGATCTGCTCGGTGCTGCGCGGGTCGCGGGCGAGGCGCTGGGCGCGATCGACCTCGCGCGAGTCGACGAAGCGGGGGCCGCCGCGGCGCGGCGAGGTGATGCCGTCGAAGGCGGAGGCGACGATCGCGGCCGACTCGGGGTCGAGCAGACCGTTCAGGCGGGTCATGCCGTCGGGCTGCGGCGACAGGCGCAGGTACCGCGCGGCGCGCAGCTCGCGCTCGCGCCGAGGAACCGCGGAGGCGTCGAGCTCCGCACGGCGTTCGCGCGCTCGAACGGCCAGCCGTTCCACGCTGAGCCTCGACGCCTCCGCGACGAGACCCGCGGCGGCGTCGGCGAGCGCGGCGACCGTGACGCTCGCGGTCGGCGTGCCGAGGCCGGTTCGGATGACGCTCGCGGCATCCACCGAGATCCGCGCCTCGGCGACCGCGGCGCCCACCGGCGCGAGCCAGGGTTCGCCGTCGGTGGCGGGGTGGTCGGTCACGTCCGCGGCGCCGTCGCCGGGCCACTCCTGGCCCGTCTCTTCGAGCGGAGACCCGGCGGTCACGAGGGCGCCGACGCGCACGAGCACCGCGGCGTCGCGCGCGGAGGTGCCGGTGACGCGGGCGACGAGCGCCTCGGGAGTGCGTGCGCCGAGGCGCTGCGCGAGACCCTCGTAGCCGAGGTCGCGGGCCGAGCGTCGGGCGAGTTCGGAGGCGACCGCGGCGGACGCCGCATCCACCCGGCGGCGCACCTCGCCGAGGCGGCGTTGAAGCTCGATCGCGGCGTCGTCGCTCAGAGCAGCCAGGCGGTGCGATGCGGGCGGCGCGAAGTCGCGCCCGAGGTCGGCGAGTGCGAGTTCACTCAGGTCGAGTGGGTCAGGGTCACGGTCACGGTCGCGGTCGCCCGTCTCGACCCTCATCGCATGCTCGACCCTCATCGCATGCTCGACCGACATCGCATGCTCGACCGCCACCGCACGCTCGACCGCCACCGCACGCTCGTTCGCCACGAGGGCGGCCGGTGCGGTGAGCGTCATGCTGACATTCTCCCATCATTCGAACATACGTTCTAGTCCCAGTTCTCGGGCGGGCGGCGCCTGTGGAGGAGAGGAAGCAGAACTCCTTGCCCCCCGGCGCCTCGCGATGTCCCAGGCGCAAAGGCGCTCGCCACCACCGCCCCACCAACGCCCACGCCGGCACCGCCGCCCCACCAAAGCCCACGCCGCCCGCCGCCGCCCACGCCGGCGCCCACCAGCGCCGACGCCGCCGCCCACGCCCGCGCGCATCCGTAGACTCGATCCCATGGCGCGCGCCGATCTCATGGACTTCGACAAGGCCCTCGAACTGTTCGAGCCGGTGCTCGGTTTCGAGGTGCACGTCGAGCTGAACACGGCGACGAAGATGTTCAGCGACGCGCCCAACCCGGCCGCCGCGGCGGTGTCGGGAACGGCGGGCGACGACGCGACCGTCGAGCCGAACACGATGATCACCCCGGTGGATCTCGGCCTCCCCGGCTCGCTCCCGGTCGTCAACGACACCGCGGTGCGCTACTCGATCTCGCTGGGCCTCGCCCTCGGCTGCAGCATCGCCAGCAGCTCGCGCTTCGCGCGGAAGAACTACTTCTACCCGGATCTCGCGAAGGACTACCAGATCAGCCAGTACGACGAGCCGATCGCCTTCGAGGGCTCGGTCGACGTCGAGCTGGAAGACGGCACGACCTTCACGGTGCCGATCGAGCGGGCGCACATGGAGGAGGACGCCGGCAAGCTCACGCACGTCGGCGGGGCGACCGGGCGCATCCACGGGGCCGAGTACTCGCTCGTCGACTACAACCGCGCGGGCGTGCCGCTCGTCGAGATCGTGACGAAGCCGATCGTCGGCGCCGAGGGCCGCGCCCCCGAGGTGGCGAAGGCGTACGTGGCGACGATCCGCGACATCGTGCGCGCGCTCGGTATCAGCGAGGCGCGGATGGAGCGCGGCAACCTGCGCTGCGACGCGAACGTCTCTCTCCGCCCCCGCACCCCCGAGGGGCAGGAGCCGGCGCCGTTCGGCACCCGCACCGAGACGAAGAACGTGAACTCGATGCGTTCGGTCGAGCGCGCGGTGCGCTACGAGATCCAGCGCCAGGCGGCGATCCTGGCCAAGGGGGGCACGATCACGCAGGAGACGCGCCACTGGCATGAGGACTCGGGTGAGACGAGCCCCGGGCGCCCCAAGTCGGACGCGGACGACTACCGCTACTTCCCCGAGCCGGACCTCCTTCCCATCGAGCCGAGCGCCGAGCTGATCGAGACCCTGCGCAAGGCGCTGCCCGAGGCCCCGGCCGCTCGACGTCGACGTTTGCAGGAGTCGTGGGGGTTCACCGACCTCGAGTTCCGCGACGTGAACAACGCTGGCCTGCTGGTGGAGGTGGAGGAGACGGTCGCGGCCGGCGCCTCACCCGCCGCGGCGCGCAAGTGGTGGACGGGCGAGATCAGCCGCCTGGCGAACGCGCAGGGGGCCGAGGCATCCACTCTCATCTCGCCGGCCGCAGTCGCCGCGGTGGTCGAGCTCGTCGAGACCAAGGTCGTGAACGACAAGCTCGCGCGTCAGGTGATCGAGGGTGTGATCGCGGGGGAGGGCTCGCCGGCCGAGGTGGTCGAGTCGCGAGGTCTGAAGGTCGTGAGCGACGAGGGCGCACTGGTGGCGGCGGTGGATGCGGCTCTGGCGGATCAGCCGGACGTGCTGGAGAAGATCCGCGAGGGCAAGGTGCAGGCCGCGGGCGCGATCATCGGCGCGGTGATGAAGGCGATGGGGGGCCAGGCGGATGCGGGGCGCGTGCGGGAGATCGTGCTGGAGCGGGCTCAGGGCTGAGAAGCGAGTCGGCTGACCCGCGGCGGCCAGCTCCGACCCCCTCAGTCCCCACCGAGGTGGAGTTCGGGCGCCTCAGGAACCGGCGGCAACCCGACCGCGAAGATGTCGTCGAGCATCCGATACGCGCGCTCGGGCGGCAGCTCTCCCGGGTAGTGCGTCTCGAACACTCGCTCGGCCTCGTCGGCGGTGGTGATGCCGAGGAGGGCGAGCAGGATCGCGACATCCTCGTCGTCGCGTCCACGACGCGCGGCACGCAGCTTCATCGCCAGCAGGCACGGCGGCGTGGCGACCCAGATCGAGATCGCGTCGTCGTCGTAGACCGGTTCCCAGTTGCCGGGGTCGGCGAACGGGATGAATCCCGCGGCGGCGTCGTTCAGCCAGTCGCTCGGCCAGCCACGTCGCGCCGCGATCTGCCGGGTCAGGTCGTCGAGGGCGACGTCGGTGTGGATGCTGGCGTCGATGTCGGGAGTGATGCGGCGATCCTCGAAGTAGCGCAGCATGACGGCGGCCCCGCCGACGATCCTGATGGTCGCGTGCGCGTCGCGAGCACGCAGCAGGTCGATGAGCTCGACGAGGCCGTCGATCATCTCGGCCCGAGTCAGCGACACCACGGCTACGCACTCTCGAGGAGGCTCGGGTCGATGAGCACCCCGCGGCGGCGGAACTCGTCGGGCGTGCGCCGGTCGTCGACCGTTCGCACGTAGGGGGAGCCGGCGAAGATCTCCGGCGCGCTGAGGGGCGTGGTTTCGAGCGCCCACGATGGGATCGGCGCATCCACTTCGCGGAGCCGCAGTTCGGTGAGCGCGGCGATCGCCGCGTCGTAGAGGCGGCTTCCGGTCCGTTCGGGGGGGAAGGCGGCCAGCACGACGCGGTTGACCGGCCCCTCGGCGCGGAACGAGTCGTTGAGGGCCAGCCAGGCGCGGAACGCGCGCCGGGTGTCGCCCGCGCCGAGGGCGGAGCGGATCGCGGTGCTGGTCTCGAACGCCCCGTCGCGGGTCGTGGGCACGGCCGCGAGTCGCGCATCGGAGGCGCGCAGGATGCGGTCGAGCTTCACCGCGGTCGGGGCGCGCCGACCGCTCTCGATCGTCGAGAGGTTGGGGGCGGCCTCGCCCGCGCGCGCGGCGACGACGGCCTGGCGAAGGCCGCGGGAACGCCGAACCGCACCCGCGGTGTCGAGGATGGTCATGCCACGTATATTATCGTTTTCGATAACCTGACGCATCTGCATGACCGAACGCTAGTTCGCGCCGGTCGCGCGATCGCCGCCCTCAGCGGTAGCGGTGGTCGAGCTTGTCGAGACCAAGGTCGTGAACGACAAGCTGGCGCGTCAGGTGATCGAGGGCGTGATCGCGGGGGAGGGCTCGCCGGCCGAGGTGGTCGAGAAGCGTGGCCTCAAGGTCGTCAGCGACGAGGGCGCGCTGGTCGCCGCGGTCGACGAGGCGCTGGCGGCGCAGCCGGACGTGCTGGAGAAGATCCGCGAGGGCAAGGTGCAGGCCGCGGGCGCGATCATCGGCGCGGTATGAAGGCGATGGGCGGCCAGGCGGATGCGGGGCGCGTGCGGCAGATCGTGCTGGAGCGGGCGGCGGCTGACTAGTGAGATCGCATGACTCATAATTGTGAGGTCGCGGGTTCGAGGCCCGCCTTGCAAGTTTGACCCCCTGTTGGTTGGGTTTACTCAACTTCGAAGGAGTGGTCGATCATGTGGAGCGATAACGAAACGGATCGCGACTTCCTCAATTTCGCTGGTGTTGCGACCACTGTCGCGGAACTCGTCAAGGGAGCGGGCGGCCGCCCGGTTTCCATAGGAATTTCTGGGTCGTGGGGTGCGGGCAAGTCGTCCTTGATCAAACTCACCCGTGCTGTGCTCGAGCCCAGTGAGGAAGTCGCCGAGGAGGCTGACAAGTCGGCCGAGGCAGACCCGTCCACGCCCAGGTTCATCTTCGTCGAGTTCAATGCCTGGCTGTACCAGGGTTATGACGACGCGCGAGCTGCACTCTTGGACGTTGTCGCGGAGGTGCTGGCGAAAGAGGCCGAATCGAATCAGACTGCAGCGGACAAGGTCAGGGAGTTCGTGAAGCGTGTTCGGTGGCTCCGGCTAGCGAAGATGGTGGTCCTGCCAGCCGCGGCGTTCGCGATGGGGCTGGGCCCAGTCGGCTTGCTGGGCACTGCGGGTTCATTGGCGACCGACGCTGTGCAGGGGCGATTGACTGCCAAGAAGGTCGGCGAGGCGGGAGACGTCGCTGAGCAGGTTGTCGACGAAGGTAAGGGACTTCTCAAGCCGGTAGAGGACACGAGCCCTCCGAAGGAGATTCAAGCGCTACGCGACAGCTTCGAGGGAGCGTTGAAGGACCTTGACGTCACCCTAGTCGTGCTGATCGACGACCTTGATCGATGCTTGCCTGAGACTGCCGTCTCGACCTTGGAGGCAATCCGACTCCTTCTTTTCCTGGAGCGGACGGCGTTCGTGATTGCAGCAGATGACGCGATGATCAAGTACGCGGTAAGTAAGCACTTCGAGGGACTGAACAAGGACGATCTGGTCACCAACTACTTCGACAAGCTGATCCAGATTCCAATTCGCGTGCCCACTCCTGGGATTCAGGAGACGCGTGCGTACATCATGATGCTGTTCGTCGACAGCAGTGAGCTTCCGGAAGAGACGAAAGACAAGATCCGCGAGGCGATTGCTCAGCAGTTGCGTACCTCGTGGCAGGGAAGCCGTGTCGATCGCGCTTTCATCGACTCTTTGAAGCTTGATCTACCGCCGGAGTTGGTGGCGCGGTTGGACACGGCAGAGCGGCTCGCCCCACTGATGACCGCGGCAAGTGGGATCGCCGCCAACCCGCGTCTGGTGAAGCGCTTTCTCAACGCGCTTGAAATCAGGATGACTGTTTCCAGGGCGCAAGGCGTGGGCGTTGACGAGGCCGTTCTAGCCAAGTTGCTTCTGTTTGAATGGATCGGCTCTGCCCGTCTGTACGGCATGCTTGCGGCAGCGGTGGCGACCGATTCCAACGGTCGACCTACGGTGCTCGCCGAACTCGAGCAGGCGGGTGTCGCTGATTGGCCGGGGGGAGGTCGATCAAGAATGGCGAGACCCGATGATGCTCAGCTGGCTCGAACTGCCGCCAAAGCTCGCTGACGTGGATCTGCGTGGAGCCATGTACGTGAGCCGCGAACACGCCCCGCTCGTCCTCGACACTGACCGCCTTTCATCTGAGGCTGCTCAAATCCTCGCCGCGCTCCTCGAGAACCCCGATATGGCACAGGAACTGAAAGACCCGTTGGCCGGGCTGCCAAGGCCGGACCTTGAGGTGTTCATGGATCAACTGCTCGCGCGCGCCCGGCAGGAGCAGAGTTGGGGCACGCCGGCCATCCTCGACGCTCTCCTGATCGTCGCGGAGGTTGAGCCGGAATTGGGAGCCCGCGTCGCTGGATTCCTAATGGCGCGGCCGGCCGCGCAGATCGAACCGAGCATCGTTCCGAAGATCGATGGTCGGCCGTGGGCAGATCAAGTATTCGACAGCTGGGAGGCCAGTGGTGTCAGCAAACCGGTGCTTGCCGCCTCGAAGCGAGGCAAGTAGATAGTGGGTACGTCGCAAAGCAGCAAGGGACCCGGTCCGAATGTCCCGTTGGTGCCGCCGTGGGCAGGTGACCTGCCTCCTGGGGACGATCCGCTCAATCTGCCAAGCGACGTTCTTCCTGGCTCGGACGTTGTCGAGCAGCCGAGCTCGGATCCCATGGCGCCACCTGGACGCTTCGCCGACGCTCGCAGGAGTCTGGGTTCATTCGTAGCAAATGGATCGGGCTCGAGCCTTCGGCGAGGAGTCGCACGCTACGTACGGACTGGATATGGAGGTGCGGGCACGCTAGCGCGCCGGCTGGCGGGAACGACTAGAACCGCGTCGAGCATCGACTCGATCCTGCGTAGCGGCGTGCTCGGCGACGGGAGCACACTCGCTGACGTTTCGCTGGCGTCCAACGGTGATGTGGGCGTTTTGATGGACGCAGTCGCGAACGCGGCGAGGCCCATTGACGGAACGCAGGATGCTGAATCGTCGCGCCGCTCCGTCCGCGAAGCACTCTCTGACCTCTTGGAGCGCTATCCGGACGCCGACCTTTTGGCTTTGTCAGACGACCAGCGCGAGTTCGTGATCGAAAGATTCGCGGCGATGGACGTTTACGGACGGTTCCTACTCGACATGCAGTCGACGGTCATGGATAAGTCACCCGACATTAGAACAGCAATGACCCGACTTCGTCAGATACGGGAGTACATACAGAGTACGGTGGCTACTGCATTCCAATCGGTTCGAGATGCTGGCGCTCCTACTGTGGGGGGAATTGCCGCGCTGACGCGAGCAGCTTTGAAGGAGACGTTCCGGGTGTTCGAGAGCTACCTATGAGATTCGTGTGTGGCCCGGCGGCCGTCATCGCCAGCGTCCCTGCTAGTCAAGTCGCGGTGTCCCTCTATGGTCAGGCAGTCGGCGTCGCTAGCGCCGGGGCCGCGGCCCGGGACACTTTGCGACGAGGAAATTACGAGGCTCCACAGGTCGCCTGGGAGCTGCTGTCCGTGGCACTTTCGATCATGGTCGCCGACGCAGGCGTACTGCGTGACCGCTCACCCGACGGTTGGACTCGGCAGATTGAGCTCACAGTTGCAGTGCAAGATCCTTCCCTGTGGAACCCACTCGCACAGCGGCTGGAAGCGGCGTTGGCCTTCCTCACTGGAGATATCTGGAGCATCGACTTCATTCCCGGAGGTGAAGAATTCCCTGGCCCACGTCGTCCCGTGCGGTCACCGGCCGACGCGGTCATGCTCCTATCGGGTGGATTGGACAGCCTTATCGGCGGGATCGATCTCAGCGCTGACGGCAGGGTACTGCTACCCGTCAGCCAAACGGTCCGTGGCGACGCTGACAAACAGGTTCAATTTGCACGCGCTATTGGCGCAGCCGGTCGGCATCTGCAGTTGAACCACAACGTGAGCACTCCACGCGCTACGAAAGAAACATCCTCGCGCGCGCGATCGTTAATTTTCCTCGCGTTCGCCGTGCTGGCAGCAACCTCGACCGAAGCGCATCGAGCGGGTGGGACCGTCCCCCTTTACCTCTGCGAGAACGGTTTCATCGCGATGAATCCGCCTATGACCGCTGCGCGCATTGGTAGCTTGAGTACTCGGACGGCTCATCCTGAATTTCTCGGTCGCATGCAAGAAGTGTTAGCCGCCCTCGGCCTGAACGTTGCTATCGAGAATCCGTACCGCTATCAGACCAAGGGCGAAATGATGAATGCCTGTGCGGATCAGTCCCTGCTCCAAAGACTCGCTGTCGAATCGACGAGTTGCGGTCGTTTCCAGCGGTTTGGCTACCGGCACTGCGGTCGCTGCGTGCCGTGCCAGATTCGAAGAGCATCATTTCTAGCGTGGGCTCGTCCAGACACGACCGACTATGTTTACCGCGACCTCGCCCTCCGAAACAGCGATCACGCTCACTTCGATGACGTACGGTCCGTTGGGATCGCGATCGCCACGGTGGCCGAGTCCGGGCTAGACCGCTGGCTGGGGACTGGTCTCGGTTCGCCTTACGTCGCAGATCGAGCGCAGTATCGAAGCATGCTTGAACGCGGCCTCACTGAACTTGCAAACCTTCATGCATCACTCCGCATCCTGTGATCGACTTTCATTGCCATCTGGACTTGTTTGCGCAGCCGGCGAGCGTCGCTGAAAAAATTCAGGCGGGCAACTTTGGGGCGCTATCGGTCACGACTACGCCTGCTGCGTGGCGCGGCACTGAGCAGCTGGCCGAAGGCAACTCCAAGATCCGCACTGCCCTCGGGCTGCATCCTCAATTAGCTCAAGAACGTCGAGGGGAGATTGAGCTGTTTCGAGCGCTTCTTCCCGAAACAGCCTTCGTGGGTGAGGTTGGCCTAGACGGGTCACCCGAGTTGAAGTCGACCTGGGACGACCAGGTGGCTGTCTTCGATGGCGTGTTGGGACACTGCGCATCCGAAGGCGGTCGACTGCTGTCGATCCACAGCAGGCGCGCTGTCGGCCCGACACTGGCTGCCTTGGAACGAAGCCCCGGCGCTGGGCGTCCCATCCTCCACTGGTTCTCGGGGAGTTTCCGGGAGCTAGAGAAGGCGATCGAATTCGGGTGCTGGTTCAGCATTGGGCCCGGCATGTTGTCGAGTGCAAGAGGGCGTGCTCTCGCCTTAGCAATGCCGAGAGCACGTCTACTGCTGGAGACGGATGGCCCATTCGTCCTCGACGGTGGTCTGCCTGCAGTCCCGTGGAAACTCGACCGCGTTGTACAGCGACTGAGTCAGCTATTTCAGGAGTCCGATAGTGCGATAGCTGCCCTGATCGAATCGAACGAGTCAGCTGTTCTCGCAGGGTTCGCACGGTGAACGATAGAGCCGCGGCAACGCCTCGGGCCCACGTAGAACATTTCCTTGCGACCATGGAGGACTACAACCGACTCGCAGAGTTTTTTCCAATCGGGGACTCGATCAACGTGCTCGGGCTGGGTGACGACGATGCTCGGCGGTGGCACATCCGCCGGTCACACCACCCCCACCCACAGGGCATCCCGCGCGCGGGTCATCGCCACGTACAACTCCCGCCGCTGCAGCGTGCGCCGCTCAGCAGCCGCCGTATCGACGCCACCTGACTCGACTCCCGGGCCGACGAGAACCCCCGGCACCCGCCCCACGAGCACCTTCGAGAACTCCAACCCCTTCGACCGCTTGATCGTGCCGACGCGCACCGCGTCGACCGACTGGCCGGTGTACTCGAGGAGGTTCACGGTCGGCACGCCCGCCGACTTGAGGGCCGCGATCAGCTCCGAGGCCTGGTTGAGGGTCGCCGCGAGCACGCCGATGTCGCCCGCGCGCGTCCCCGACTCGATTGCACGACGTACGGTCGCGGCCAGCGCGCGGTCGTGCTCGGCGCGCGAGGTGAAGCGGTGTAGCTGCGGGGCCGCACCTCGGCGCACGATGTCGGCGGCATCCACGGTGGCGATGCCGCCCTCGATGTCGTTGAAGGCGTCGCCGGCGACGAGCGCGGCCGCGAACTCGGCGATCTCGACCGTGTTGCGGTAGTTGACGGTCGTCACGGCGCCGCGGCCGGCGAGGTTGATGCCCAGCTCGGAGAGGGTGTAGCCGCCGGGGTAGATGCTCTGCTGGCCGTCGCCGATGAGGGTGAGCGCGTCGGGGCCGTCGCCCGCGATGAGCTGCAGCATGCGGATCATCTGGCACGACAGATCCTGCGCCTCGTCGATGACGACGGCCGAATAGCCGGATGCGGGGGTCGCCTCGAGCGCCGCCACCGCGGCCGTGATCTGGTCGGCGAAGTCCCAGATGTCGCGGCGGCGCAGCTCGGACTCGTACGCCTCGTAGAGCCGCCACACCTCGGCGCGCTGCGCGCGGCTCAGGCGGCGGCGACGGCCGGGGCGGGCGCAGTCGGCGTAGGCCTCGAACGAGGTGAGGCCGCGGCCCTTGATGACCGAGTCGACCTCCTCCTGCCAGTAGCGCTCGGAGTCGTCGATCGTCGCGACCGCGCTGCCGCGCTCGCGCCACATCTTCTCCCACGCGAGCTTCGCGCCGGCGCCGTCGAGCTTGCTCGCGACCCCGCGCTCGCGCAGCACCCGCTTCGCCACGTCGAACACCCCGCGGAACTCGACCCGGTCGACCACCTCGGGCGCCATCCGGCGCAGCAGGCTGCCGAGTACGTCGGGCAGGGTGCGCACGTAGGTCGTGACGAGCACCGTGCCGTCGTATTGGCGTGCGAGGTGGGCGGCGCGGTGCAGCCCGACCACGGTCTTGCCGGTGCCGGCGGCGCCGCGGATCCGGCTCGGGCCGGTGAAGCTCTTGCGCACGAGCCGCGCCTGATCGGGGTGGAGGAACGCCATCCACGCCTCGATCGGCTCGGCGAGCACCCCCTGCAGCATCGCGTCGTGGATCTCGTCGACCGAGATGAGGGCCGGCTGCTCCGCCACGGCGTCGGTCTCGATCGCCTCGGCCTCGATCGGCATGCCCTCGATCGGCGCGGGCTCGAGCTCGGGCTTGACGATGACGGCGACCGCCCCGGCGGAGTGGTCGTACGGCGGGAACAGCCCCGCCACCACGGGGAACAGCCGCTCGACGTCGCCGCGCCCCCAGCGCCGACCGCGCCCGAGGATCTCACGCAGCGCCAGGTTCTCGCCGACAATGTCGACGCCGTGCACGGTCGCGCGCAGGTCGGAACGGTTGGTGAATACCGCGAGCGCGTGCACTTCGCCCGCCGCGAGCCCGTGCACTTCGCCCGCCGCGAGCCCGTGCTCGGCGAGCTCGGCGCGGGTCGTCTCGGCGAGGTCGGCGAGCTTGTCGAAGCGGTCGGTCACGTCGTCGTCGCCCTGCAGGATGCGCTGCTCGCCCCCGCGGTCGAGCACCGTCACGTCGCGCCAGGTCTTCGCGTCGACGAGGAACACGCCCGACGGCCCGAGCACGACGAAGTCCACCTGCGCGCGGGTCGAGCCCGGCCAGCGGCGATCCTCGAGCAGGTAGAAGCCGTCGTCGCGCAGGGGAGCGAGGGTGCGGGCGAGCCGCGACTCGCTGGATGCCGCGGCGCGGTAGTTGGCCGCCATCCGCTCGGCGAGGTCGGCCTGCCGACGCATCGCGGCCGCCGTGTCGTCGTAGGCGCGCGCCTGCAGCCCCGCGGACTCCCCGGCGATCGTCACGTTGCCCCCTCGAAGCCGCACGCGGTGCGTGCGGCGGCGACGCCCCCCGACGTCTCCTCACATTCTGAGTGCGGCTCGGGGGCGGGCGCGAGCGCCCGAACGGGGGTGACGGAAATGGCTCGTGTGGCGAATGCGTTAGGCTGTAACCTAACACAGGACACAGGAGGGGATGGACTATGGGCCTGATCGCCGACGCGCGACACCGCACGGGAACCGGCGTGCGCGAACTCGCGCGTCGGGCCGCGGTCGCGCCCCCATCCATCTACGACTGGGAAGGCTCGGAGGCGAACGGAACGATCCAGATCGGCACACTGCGCCGTGCGCTCGAGGCGATGGAGGAGCGGCTGATCGTGACGTCGCGCCCCGCGCACCGCGATGTCGCGCTACCGCTGCGCCGCGAGCAGCGGATCGGTCTCGAGCTGCACCGTCAGATCGCTCGCGCGCTCATCGACGACCCCGATCGCGCCCTCGCCCACGCGGCCGGGCGGATCCAGCGGCTGCGCGACGGCGTGCGCGGCAGCGCGAACGACTGGATCGACGAGTGGGTCGACCTGATCGAACGGCGCGACCTGGGCGGTCTCATCGATGTGATGCTCGGCGCGCGACCGCGCGACGCGGACCTGCGCAGCGTCTCGCCATTCACCGGACTGCTCTCGGAATCCGAGCGCCGACGCGCGCTCGAACGGGCCGTGGCCCCGTGAATCGCCGCCAGCTCGAGGAGGCGATCGCGAAAGCGTGCGAAGTGGTCGGTCAGAGCCCCGTGATCGTCGTCGGGTCGCAGGCGATCCTCGCGAGCTTCGACGATGCGCAGTTGCCCGCTCGCGCGACGATGTCGACGGAAGCCGACATCGCACCCGAACGCGACGTAGGAGATCACCTCTCCAACGAGCTCTGGATAGTCGCGGGTCAGGATTCCGAGTGGGCCAATGAGCGTGACTTCTACATCGATGCCGTCTCGGCCGACACTGCCCTCCTGCCCGAGGGCTGGCGAGACCGCGCTCGGCTGATTGAAGTCGGCCGTGCGGCCGGCCTGTGCCCCGAAGCTCACGATCTCTGCGCATCGAAGCTGGCCCGCAACGAGGTCAAGGATCGTGAGTTCGTGGAAGCACTCGTCGATGCCGGGCTCGTCGACGCTCGACGGATCCGCAATCGCCTCGATGAGATCACCGACGAACGTCTCGATCCAGCACGCAAGCGGGTCGCGCGACAGTTCGTGATCGCGCTCGAGCGTCGCGGGGCGCGCTGATGTCCCGCATCCACGATCCCGATGCGCGGCCCGGGCGAATCCGCTTACGAACCGCCCGCCGACCTGCCTAGACTCGCCACTCGCGCGCGCGGGCACCGCCGCCCGCGGCGCGGGAACGGTGACACGCGATGGCGCAGCACGACACGGTCGGCTCCGACGACCTCGGCCCCGACGACGTCGACCTCGACCACTTCGTCGACGTCGACGATTTCCAGCGCGCGGCCGAGGCGCGCATGCCCGAGCCCTACCGCGACTTCGTCAACAACGTCGGCATGGAGGAGACTCTCCGCGGCGACCTCGCGGCGTGGGCCGAGCTCCGGCTCCGGCCGCGCGCGCTCGTCGACGTCAGCCACGTCGACACCTCGGTGACCGTGCTCGGCACCGAGCTGTCGGCGCCGATCATCACCGCCCCGTTCATCGGCTCGGCCCTCGTCGACGACGACGCGGAAGTCGCGACCGCGCGCGGGGCGACGGCGGCCGGCACGGTCTCGACCCTCAGCATGATGGGAACCCGCGGGCCCGAGGCGGTCGGCCCCGCCGCGGGCGGGCGCTACTGGCAGCAGCTCTACTGGATGCGCGATCGCTCGATCGTGCAGGACGTCGTCGAGCGCGCCGTCGCCGCCGGCGCATCCGCCCTCTGCCTCACCGTCGACCTGCCGGTGCGGCCCGCGTTCCCGTCGCGGATGCGCGCCGCCGACCGCGCGATGCGCGGCCTGTGGGAGGGGCCCGAGCAGGCCTTCTACGTGATCCACGACTACCGCGAGAAGCCCGAGGAGGGCAAGCGCTCCGACACGAGCGTGACCTGGCGCGACCTCGAGTGGCTGAGCGGGCTGTCGGAGCTGCCGCTCATCCTCAAGGGCATCATCCGCCCCGAGGATGCGGTGCTCGCCCGCGAGCACGGCGCCTCCGCGGTCATCGTCTCCAACCACGCCGGCCAGGGTCTGCGCTTCTCGATGCCCGTCGCCCACGCCCTGCCCGAGATCGTGGAGGCGGTCGGCGGCGAGATCGAGGTGCTCGCCGACAGCGGCATCCGCACCGGGTCCGACGTCGCCCGCGCGCTCGCGCTCGGCGCGAGAGCCGTGCTCATCGGCCGCCCGACGCTGTGGGGCCTCACCGTCGGCGGCGCGGCGGGGGTCGAGCGGGTGATCCGCATCCTGAGCGACGAACTGGCCGAGGTGATGGCGCTGACCGGCGCGCCGCGCCTGGCCGACATCGACGGGGCGATCCTCGCCCCGCCCCGAGGTGACCGATGAAGAAGGGTGAGAGATGACCCCCCTGCGGATCGGCGTGCTGGGCGCCGCCAACATCACCGAACGCGCGATGGTCGAGCCGGCCCGGCAGCTCGACGGCGTGGGCGTCGAGGCGATCGGCTCGCGGGATCCGGAGAGGGCCCGTGCGCTCGCCGACCGGCTCGGCATCCCCGCGGCCGGCGACTACGACGCGCTCATCGACGCCCCCGACCTCGACCTGCTCTACATCGCGCTGCCGCCGAGCGAACACGCCCGGTGGGCGACGCGCGCGCTCGCGGCGGGCAAGCACGTGCTGTGCGAGAAGCCGCTGTCGGCCAACGGGGCGACCGCGGCCGAGATCGCGGCGGCGGCCGATGCGGCGGGTCGCCGCGCGTTCGTGGGATTCCACTACCGCCTGCACCCGTTCATCCGGGAGCTGCTCGAGGTGCTCGCCAGCGACGCGCTCGGCGAGGTGCGCGAGGTCGCGATCGACTTCAGCATCCCGCACTTCGTCGTGAAGCCCGGCAACATCCGGCTCGACGGGGATCTCGCCGGCGGCGCCGTCATGGACGTCGGCTGCTACGCGGTCGACCTTCTGCGCGCGTCCTACGGCGAGCTCGCCGTCGAGTCGGCGACGAGCGTCATCTACGACCACGACCCGCGGATCGACCTGCAGACCGACGCGCAGCTGCGCACCGCCGACGGGGTGCCGGTGTCGATCCGCTCGTCGTTCCTCGGCGACGACGAGGGCGCGATGGTGCTGCGCGTGACGGGGGAGCGCGCGGCGCTCGAGGCGACGAAGGTCATCGTGCCGCAGTGGGGCGCCGAGCTGCGGGTCACCTCGGGCGAGACCGTGCTGCGCGAGCTCGCCGCCGACCCGGCCGATAACAGCTACGCGGCGCAGCTCGCGCACGTCGCCGAGGTGCTGCGCACGGGGGAGCCGAGCATCCTGGATGCGGAGCGCGCCGTGGGCACGATGCGCACCGTGGACGCGATCTACCGGGCGGCGGGCCTGCAGCCGCGGTGACGGGCGGGGCCTACGAACTGCTGCATCAGCAGCAGCGCTGCTAAAATCGCAGCATGGCCATCTCGATCACGATTCGCGACCTGCCCAACGAGACGCGCGACGTGCTCGCGGCCCGCGCGGCGCGGTCGGGCCGCTCGCTTCAGGAGTACCTCTCGCGCGAGTTGATCCTGCTGGCCTCGCGCCCGAGCGTGGATGAGGCCCTCGACGTGGTCCGCGCGCGGGCGCGCGCCTTCCCGCCGCTCGACGGGGGCGACGTTCTCGACGCGCTCGACGCCGACCGCCGGTGACCCTCGTCGTCGACGCCTCGGCCGTCGTCACCCTCGTTCTCGATCCGAGCGCTCGGGGCGAGGCGATCGCTCGGGAGCTCGCCGGGGGAGACCTCCACGCGCCCGACCACCTTCCCGTCGAGGTCGCGAACGTGATCCGCCGCCTCCGGCACGCCGGGCGGCTCGTCGAGAGCGAGGCGCTGCTGGCGCTCGACGGGTTCTGGCAGTTGCCGGTGCGCCTGTGGCCCTTCGAGCCGCTCGTCGAAAGGGTCTGGGGCCTCGGCGCGAACCTCACGAGCTACGACGCCGCCTACGTCGCGCTGGCCGAGCACATCGGCGGCACGCTCGTCACCGCGGACGAGCGCATCGCGCGGTCGCCCGGCATCGGCTGCCCCGTCCGGGTTGTCTGACCCCCTTAGTGCAGCGTCCGACCCGCGCTCAGTGCATCTGCGCGAGCTGGATGAGGTTGCCCACGGTGTCGTCGAGCACTGCCGTCGAGACCGGCCCCATCGCCGTCGGCGGCTGCGTGAAGACGACGCCGAGCTTCTCGAGGCGCGCGTGCTCGGCGGCCAGGTCGTCGACGGCGAAGGAGGTCCAGGGGATCCCGTCGCTCACCAGCGCGGTTCGGAACGGCGGCACCGCGGGGTGCTGGTCGGGCTCGAGCACGATCTGCGTTCCCTCCGGTGCCTCGGGCGACACGACCGTCAGCCACCGGAACTCCCCGAGCGGCACGTCGTCCTTCAGGGCGAAGCCGAGCACCTGGGTGTAGAAGTCGAGGGCCTTCTGCTGGTCGTCGACGAAGATCGACAGACTCGTGATTCTCATGGGGTCTCCTTCGGGTGTGGCACGGGCCACCGCTCGGCGATCTGCCGCAGCGGTTCGGGGTCGAAGCTGTGGAGCTTGTAGCGGCCGCGCCGCTGCGTGATGACGAGCCCCGCCCGCTCGAGCACGTCGAGGTGCTGCGAGATCGCCTGCCGGCTCGAGGTGACGCCGTGCTCCATCGCGAGGCGCGAGCACAGCTCGAACAGGGTCTGCTCGTCGCGCCGCGCGAGCTCGTCGAGCAGCAGACGGCGGGTGCCGTCGCTCAGGGCGTGGAAGAGGTCGTCCACGGGGTCGACGTTAGGCAAGTGACTACTTGCCTGTCAAGAGCGGCGCAGCGCCCCGAGCTGGCGAGGGCGCAGACTGAACCCATGACCGCCACCGCGAACGTCTACCAGCCCGGCGTGTGCAACATCGGCCCCGCCGAGATCCGGATGCGTCGCAGGTCGGGTTACCTCGGCATCGCCCTCGCCGTGGTGTTCCTCGTGCTGGCCTTCGCGCTGGGGTGGCCGGCGTGGACGCGGCTGTTCGTCGCCCTGCCGGTGGCGCTCGCCGCGACGGGGTTCCTCCAGGCGGCGTTCCACTTCTGCGTGCGCTTCGGCACCCAGGGCCTGTTCAACTTCGGCGACGTCGGCACGCAGGAGGCGGTGCACGAGGCCGAGTACCGCCGCAAGGACCAGCGCAAGGCGCTGCTCATCGCGGGGCTGGCGGTGCTCATCGCGGCGGTCGTCGCGGTGGGGGCGTTCCTCATCCCGGTGGGCTGACCCCCCTCTGCCGGGGCGCTCCGCGCGAAGCGCCGCTCCCTACGGCAGCCGGTTCGCCGTCGCCAGGTTCGCCGCGAGCTCCTCGCGGTTCTGCCGCACGCCGTAGGCGGGGCGGTCGCGCTCCACGCGCCACGACTCGCTGAGCGGTCCGGCCGACACCGCGTCGTAGCCCAGCTCGTCGTACAGCGCCACGACGAAGGCCTCGGCCTCGGGGTGGTCGCTCGCGGTCGCGAGGGCGCGGCGGTCCGGGGTGCCGGCGGGGGATCCGTCGCTGGGGATCTCGTGCGCGCGGATGTGGTTGAAGGCCTTCGCGACCTTCGACTCGGGCAGGTGCGCCTGCAGCAGCCCGCTCGTCGTCGCCTCGCCGCGGTCGAGCTCGTCGATGTGCCCGTCGCGTTCGAAGTAGTAGTTGTTGGCGTCGAGCACGATCTTGCCGGCGAGCGGGGCGACGGGGATCTCGCGGTACGCCCGCAGCGGAACGGCGACGAGCACGACCTCGCCTGCGCTCGCCGCCTCCTCGACGGTCGCGGCCCGAGCCTGCGGCCCGAGCTCGGCGACCACGCCGCCCAGAGTCTCCGGCCCGCGCGAGTTCGCGATCACGACCTCGTGGCCGCGCGCGATCACCGCCGTCGCCACGTTCCGCCCGATGTTGCCCGCGCCGATGATTCCGAAAGTCGTCATGCGGGGGTGCAACGAGGCGCGGGAGCCGACGATTCCCGCGTCAGCGCCAGCGTCAGCGCCGGCGCCGCTCCGGCCACGCCCGCAGCTCCGCGTCGCGGTGCCCCTCCACGACGGTCGAGGCGTCGTGCTCGGGGTCGCCGTCGATCACGAGGATCGGGCGGCGCGCGTCCCACGGCCGCCAGCCCGGATCGCCCTCGGCCGCGAACCGCACCCAGGCCGCGTGCATGCGGTCGGCGAGCGGCTGCGGCGCGTCGTCGCCGGCGATGCGCACCGAGTCGTCGGAGCGCAGGCCGTCGAACACGAAGCCGATTTCGACCGCATGCGCCGCGCCGAGGCGGGCGACCGGGCTCGGCCAGGCGAACTCGTAGACCCAGGTCGGCGCGCCGCCGTGCGCCAGGCGCGAGTCCGCCTGCCGCTGCAGCGGCCGGCGCAGGAGGATGTCGGTGGCGAGGTGCCCGAACAGCTCGCCGCGGCTCGCGCCGGGATGCGCGGCGCGGTAGGCGCGCAGCACCCGCGGCGTGATGCGGAACGCGACGCGCGCCGCCGTGAACAGCCCGAGCCCGATCCGGTCGACGATGCCGGAGGGCACGAACCAGAGCCGCCACTCGTCGGTGTTCCAGCCCAGGAGCACCGGTACCTCGTCGCCGGCGCCGCCGGCGATCGCCTCCGCCGGGTCGACCGGCACGAGCTCGTCGCCGACGACCGGCCCGAACGACGCGCCGCCGCTGATCGGCGTCGCGCCCGCCGTCACGACGGTCTCGGCCTCGAGCAGTCGCGCGGCGGGGGTCGCGGCGAAGGCGGCTCGCGTCGTCGGGATGCCGAGCTGCTTCGCGATGCGGCGCGTGATCCGCCCGCCCTTCTTCCGCGGAGCCGCCGTCGCCATGCCGCTCTGCAGGATCACGCGATCGAACAGCTCGAAATGCCCCGGCCTCGCGAGCAGCGTCGCGAGCGCGATCGCCCCCGCCGATTCGCCGAACGCCGTCACCCGCGCGGGATCACCGCCGAACGCCGCGATCTCGCGCCGCACCCAGCGCAGGACGGCCGCCACGTCGTGCAGTCCCAGGTTCGTCGGCGCATCGTCGAGCACCGAGAAGCCCTCCGAGCCGAGGCGGTAGTTGATGCCGACGAAGACGACTCCGTCGCGCGCGAAGGTCGAGCCGTCGTAGCCGTCGAGCGCGTTGGAGCCGTGCGCGAAGGATCCGCCGTGCACCCAGACCATGACGGGGGCACCCTCCGCGTCGGCGGGAGCCCACACGTTGGCGGTGAGGAAGTCGTCGCCCTCGCGGATCACGTTGTTGAGCAGGCGGGCCGTCGCCGGGCCGTAGGGCGTCTGCGGGGCGGTCGGGCCGTACTCGGTCGCGTCGCGCGCGCCGGCCCACGCCGGCGGCGGCTCGGGCAGCGCGAACCGCCGCGCGCCCACCGGCGGCGCCGCGTAGGGCACCGCGAGGTAGCGGTCGATGCCGCCCTCGCGGGTTCCCGCCAGCTCTCCCGCCGACACCCTCGTCGTCACGCGCGTGCTCATCGCCTCACCTCGCGCTCCATTGCATCACGCGGGTCGGCGTTCGGTCCGGAGTCTTCGGAACTCGCATCCTTGGGTAGGAGAGGCGATATCTTGCTCATTGAGCGGAGGAAAACGCGTGGATGGGCGACCCGAGTGGCTAACGCGACTGCTCGACGCGGGATCAATCTTTTCAGGCCTTGGCGTAATCGTTGGGCTCGTCGTTGCGCTCGTGAACAACGGCGCGTGGTGGGCTGTTGGCTACCTCGTCGCCCTTGTTGCTCTGGGGGCGATTGGAGCAATCGCCGTGAGGACGCGACTGACGCGACGCGGCCTCAGCGTCTGGGTGGCACTTCTACTCGCGCCCACCGTAATTTTGTACGGCCTGTTCCAGGCGGTGGCCGCGACCGTGGGCCAGGCGGAGTCAGACACCTGGTCATGGATCGTGGTTGCGGCCGCGGTCACTCTGGCCGTGTTGTGTGCGTCGTTGCATCGTCGCGTCGAGAACGTCGAAACCGACCGGGTCTGGCCCCGATGGGCTTGGTTGAGCATGGCATCGATTTCGCTGATCGGGGCGCTCATATTCGGGCTGGGGAGCTTTGCCGCCGGCGTCGCCATCGAGGTTGCGCTTGAACAGCGGTTATGGGGAGCCATATCGCTCGGCACCGAGATGACCGCGGCAGCTCTTGTTGCGTTGCCGTTCTTGGTGGGCCGGCGTTCTGTCGCCGCTCTGATGATGGTCGTTTCCTCCCCACTCATCTGTGCTGTGGGCGTTGCGTCGCTCGTTGCCGGTGACACGGGCGTTGGTTGGGGTTTATTGGTGGTCGCGGCCTCGGCGTTGGTCTTTGGATGTGCAACGTTCTTCGCGAGCGGCCTGGCGCTCGGCGCTATTTGGGTGTTGTGCGGCGGAATCTCCGCCATCCTGGCCGGATATGTCATGTCGACCAGTCGCACGCTTGGCGTCGGGCTCATGTTGCTGTCGATTGCCGTGTCCTTGGCCGGCGTCCTTGTCGCGGCGCTTCCATCGGGTTGGGACCCTTTTCCGATGCCTGATGACTCAAGTCCGTGGGGAGGCGGTCGGTATGCCATTGCGCTCGTCGCAAGTAGTGGAGCATTCGCGCTCGCGCTCGCCGGGATTGCTTTGGTGCCTCCAAACCAGCCTTCAAACATGTGGGTCTTGATCGGCGTCGCGGCGAGTGCTGGTCTCGCAATGGTCGTGCTCGTAGGCGCGTCGATCGCGTACCTCCGATCTCCGCGTGGAATCTTGCGCGAGCGATTTGGAGCAACTGAACAGATATACGAAGAAATCGAGGATCGTGGTGCGTTGCAGGAGGTCCTCGTCGAGCTCGACGCGGGCCTGAGTCTCGCGGAGGTCCTAGCTCGCCTAACGAAGCCCACGCCGAAGAAGATCCGGCGAGGCGGTAGCCCACTTCGCGGGATTCGCGCCTAGGCCCAGGCGCCGAGCTTCGCGGGGTTCATCGCGATCCACAGCTCGGCGACGCGGCCCTCGGCGACGCCGACGTTGAGCACGCCCGTCACGGTGCCGCCGAGATGCAGCGAGAAGGCGAGCCCGTCGGCGGTTGCGACCGGCTCGACGCGCGCGTCCGGCTGCTTCTCGAGGATGCCGAGCACGAACCGCGCCACCCGCTCGGCCCCGGCGACCGGCTTGCGGGCCGCCGAGACGACCCCGCCGCCGTCGGAGCGGGCGGTGACCGAGGGATCCAGCACCCGCACGAGCGCGGCGAGGTCGCCCGACTGCGCGGCCGCGGCGAACGCGGCGACGACGGCGTCGTGCTCGGCGCGCGGCACGGCGACGGTGCGGGCGGAGTCGACCCGCCGCCGGGCCGAGGTCGCGAGCTGCCGGGTCGCCGCGGGGGAGCGGCCGAGCAGCTCGGCGATCTCGTCGAAGGGCACCGCGAAAACGTCGTGCAGCACGAACGCGACCCGCTCGGCGGGGGTCGTCGTCTCGAGCACGACGAGCAGGGCGGTGCTGACCTGCTCCGCCGTCGCGGCGGCGTCGAGCGGGTCGGGCGCCGGGGTGGGCGCGAGGCCCGGCGCGTGATGCGCGCCGCCGACGCCGGAACTGGCGCCGGCCCCCGGCGCGCCCGCGGGCAGCGGCTCCGGCAGCCACGGCCCGACGTAGAGCTCGCGTCGCGCGCGAGCGGAGGTGAGGTGATCGAGGCCGACCCGCCCGGCGACGCGCGTCAGCCAGGCCTGGGGGTTCTCGATCCGCGCCCGCTCGTCGTCGTCGAGGCGCGCCCAGCGCAGCAGGGTCTCCTGCACGACGTCCTCCGCGTCGGCGAGGGTGCCGAGCAGGCGGTAGGCGAGGGCGACGAGCCGCGGCCGTTCGCGCTCCGCGACGGCGCCGACGTCGAGGGCGGATGCGGAGCTCACGCGTCACATCCTGACGCGCCCGGCGGTCCCCGCCTCACATTCCGCGCGCCCGCGTCGTCTGAGGGGCATGACGAACTCCGGATCCACCCCCGCCCGCCCGCGCACCCTCGCCGTCGCCGGCGCGACTGGCACGCTCGGCCGCCACGTCGTTGAGCTCGCCACTGCGCGTGGGCACAGCGTGGTGCCGCTCAGCCGCGCGTCGGGGCACGACCTGATGAGCGGATCCGGCCTCGCCTCGGCGCTCGAGGGCGCCGACGCCGTGATCGACGTCACGAGCACGTCGACCCTGAAGCCCGCGGAGGCGGTCGCGTTCTTCCGCACCGCGACCGAGAACCTGCTCGCGGCCGAGCGCGCCGCGGGGGTGGCGCACCACGTCGCGGTGTCGATCGTCGGCATCGACGCCGCCACCGGCGGGTACTACGCGGGCAAGCTCGCGCAGGAGGCGGCGCTCGCGGGAGCCCCCGCCGACGGGCCCGGCTGGTCGCTGCTGCGCGCCGCGCAGTTCCACGAGTTCCCGGAGCAGCTGATGACGCAGACGAGCTTCGGGCCGATCGTCTACGCCCCGACCGCGCTGATCCGCCCGGTCGCGGCCGCCGAGGTCGCCGAGGCCCTCGTCGACCTCGCCGAGGGGGATCCGGTCGGCCGCGCCCGCGACCTCGTCGGTCCGCACGACGAGCGCCTCGCCGACCTCATGCGCCGGGTGCTGCGGCACCGCGCCGCGACCGGAACCGGCCGCCGTCGGCTCGTCGTGGAGGCGCCGTTGCCGGGTGACCAGGGGCGGGTGTTCCGCTCCGGGTCGCTGCGCGGCGGGCCGGAGGCGCGGCACGGGCGGGTGAGCTTCGAGGAGTGGCTCGCGGGGCGGTGAGCCGGGGTGGGGGCCCGAACCTGAGCGTCCCGTCCCGATCCGCCCCGCGCGGGCGCGGCCCCCGTACCGTGGAGGCCATGCGCCAGCCCGACCTCTCGACCCCCGCCGAGCTCTCGCGCGAGATCGGCATCAGCCGGGCGCGCATCCGGCGGTACGTCAAGGAGCGCTACGGGGATGCCGTGCGCCCCTTCGCCGGGGGCTGGCGACTGAGCGAGGAGCAGGCCGACGACGTGCGCCGCGCCTTCGCCCGCGGCGACGTGCCGCGCATGGCCTGATCCCGTCGGGACCTTCGCCCCTCGCCGACGTGCTGCCGGCGGGGCATCGTGCCGCCATGACGACATCTCTCGCACGGCCCGAGGGCCGCGCCGCTCCCGCGGTCGGAGCCACGACGTCCGCGCGCGTCGGGCTCGTGCTCGCCGGCGTCGGCGGGATCGTCGCGGCCGCCGCCTATCTCGCGTCCGTCGTGGTCGGCGGGATCATCGTTCCGGGTACTCGCACCTGGCGAACTCGGTGAGCGAACTCACCTCGCCCGGGGCTCCGTTCCGCGGGCTGCTCGGCGCGGGATTCGCGCTCTACAACCTCGGGGTCGTCGCGGTCGGCGTCGGGGTGCTGCTGCGGGGTCCGCGGCGGATCCCCGAAGTGATCGGGGCCGGAGCGCTCGCGGCGTGCGGCGTCGCGGGGGTGCTCATGATCGAGCCCTTCCCCCAGGATCCGATGGGATCCCCGCTCACCCCCGCCGGAACCGTGCACATCGCGCTGGCCGGGGTCTCGGCCCTCGGCCTCGTGCTCGCGCTCGTGCTGTTCGCCGTCGCCTGGTGGCGGGACGCGTTCTGGCGCCGGCTGCGGGTGATCTCGGTCGTCTGCGCGGCCGCCATCCTCGTGACCGGCGGTGTCGGGGCGGCGATGGTGGCGTCGCCCGTGTTCGGCTTGTTCGAGCGGTTCACGCAGGTCTCGTTCCTGACCTGGTTCGCCGTGCTCGGGGTGTTCGCGCTGCGCGCCGCCCGGGGCGAGCGACCCGGTTCGGCGCACAGCGCGACGGCGCCCCGCGGCTGAGCCGCCGCTCAGCGCGTGCGGCGCCGCCAGAGCACGGTCGCGACGCCGGCGGCGACGACGAGGATCCCGGCCATCCAGGCCAGCGCGAGGCCCAGCTCCGCCCCCACCGGCTCGCCCGCGAGCAGCGCGCGGATCGCATCCACGATTGCGGTCACCGGCTGGTTCTCGGCGAACCAGCGCACCGGCCCGGGCATGGAGTCCGTCGGCACGAAGGCCGAGGACAGGAACGGCAGGAAGATGAGCGGGTAGGAGAAGGCGCCCGCCGCATCCACCGACTTGGCCGTCAGCCCGGGGATCACCGCGAGCCAGGTGAGCGCGAGCGTGAACAGGGCGACGAGGCCCGCGACCGCGAACCACGCGCCGACGCCCGCGCCGCTGCGGAACCCGAGCAGCAGCGCGACGCCGATGACGAGCGCGACCGCGACGAGGTTCGCCGCGAGCGAGGTGAGCACGTGGGCCCACAGGATGCTCGAGCGCGCGATCGGCATCGAGCGCAGCCGCTCGACCATGCCGCCCTGCACGTCGAGGAACAGCCGGTACGCGGTGTACGAGACGCCGGACGCGACCGTGATCAGCAGGATGCCGGGCAGCAGGTAGTCGACGTAGCCGTCGGCCCCGACGCCCGCCCCGGTGTCGATCGCGCCGCCGAAGACGAACACGAACAGCAGCAGGAACGCGATCGGCATGAGCGCCGTCGTGATGATCGTGTCGGGGCTGCGCAGGATGTGCGTCATCGAACGGCGGGTGAGGGTCGCCGTGTCGGCGAGGGCGGTGCTCATGAGTCGGACTCCTTCTCGGTGTTCTCGGGCTCGGGCTCGGGCTCGGGCCCGCGCTCGGGCTCGTGCTCGCGCTCGGGCTCGCGCTCTCCGGTGAGGGCGAAGAACACGTCCTCGAGGCTCGGCTGCTTCTCGACGTACTCCACCTGCGCCCGCGGGAGCAGCTTCTTCAGGGCGGGGAGGGTGTCGTCGACGAGGATGCGGCCGCGGTGCAGGATCGCGATGCGGTCGGCGAGCTGCTCGGCCTCCTCGAGGTACTGCGTGGTGAGCAGCACCGTGGTGCCGCCGGCGGCGAGCTCGCGCACCGCGCTCCACACCTCCTGCCGCGCCTCCGGGTCGAGCCCGGTGGTGGGCTCGTCGAGGAACACCACGCGCGGATCGCCGACCAGGCTCATCGCGATGTCGAGCCGGCGGCGCATGCCGCCGGAGTAGCCGGCGACCGGGCGATCCGCCGCGTCGGTGAGGCCGAACCGCTCGAGCGCGGCGCTCGCGACGGCGGCCGGGCCCCGCAGGTGCCGCAGGCGGGCGACGAGCGCGAGGTTCTCGCGCCCGGTGAGGCGCTCGTCGACGGCGGCGAACTGGCCGGTGAGGCTGATGGCCCGGCGCACCCGCTGCGGGTCGCGGGCCACGTCGACGCCGTCGACCTCGGCCGTTCCGGCGTCGGCGTGCGCGAGGGTCGTGAGGATGCGGATGAGCGTCGTCTTGCCGGCGCCGTTCGCCCCGAGCAGGGCGTGGATGCTGCCGCGCGCGACCTCGAGGTCGACGCCGCGCAGCACGTGCACCGTGCCGTAGCTCTTCTCGACGCCCGCGACGCGGATCGCCGGGTCGGCCCCGACGGCGGCCTCGGCCGGGCGCGGCGCGGCCGCGAGGCTCATCGCCCCGCCCCCGCGGACCCGGCGCCGGACTCCTGCGCGGCGATCGCGCTGTCGATGGAGGCGGTGAGCTTGGCGCGCTGCTTGTCGATCCAGCTGCGGCCCTCGCCGCGGTAGGTGTCGAGGAAGGTCTCGAGGAACTGCACCGGATCCTCGCCGACCAGGTCGCGGATCGGCGTCTGGTCGGCGGCGGCGCCCTCGAGCAGGTCGCCGAGGTCGCCGAACATGCGAACCAGGGTCGGCCCGTCGTCGACGGCGCCGAAGTGCATGATGTAGCGCTCGATGCCGGCGGCGGCCTCGCGATAGGCGGGCGGCAGCGCCTTGACGCGCGCCTTGTACTCGCGCCACTTCCTCTTGTCGGCGAGGTCGCCGGTGATTCTCTCGATCCACATGATCAGTTCCCTTCGGTGGTCGGGGGTGCCGGGGTCGTCGACCCGGCAGGGGAGGTGCGCAACTGTCGGAGCCGCTCGGCGAGGAAGTCCCAGTTCGCCCAGAACTCGGCGAGGTAGGCGCGACCGGCGTCGTTGAGGGTGAACACCTTGCGCGGCGGACCCTTCTCGCTGGGCACCTTCTCGACCTCGACGAGGCCGCGCTGCTCGAAGCGCACGAGCAGGGCGTAGACGGTGCCCTCGGCGATCTCGGTGAAGCCGTTCTCGCGCAGCCACGAGGTGATCTCGTAGCCGTACGCGGAACGCGTCGCGAGGATCGCGAGCACGATGCCCTCGAGGGTGCCCTTGAGCATCTCGGTGATCTGTCTCGGCATGCGCCCTCCCGGACGGTGATCGCGCCGTGCGCCCGGTGGGCCTCGGCTACTCAGTAACGGTGACTACCGGTAGAAAGTAACACTGAGTAGTGGTAGATAGCAAGACTGAGTACTGCGCCGTTCGTTTCTCGCCGGCGCGCCGACAGAGGAGGCGGGTGCCTCATCGACGATGTCGAACGATCTCGACACGGCTCACGGTCGACGAGAGCCGCCGGTGTCGAGATCGTTCGACATCGTCACAGGAGAGGGTCGGGTGCCGAGGATCGGGGGCCGAGGATCGGTGAAGACGGGGCGCGGGGCACCGGGGAGGGCTGGCCTCCGATCCGACCGGGTGCACCGAGGTCGTCGGGGCCCAGTAGGTTCTCCGCATGACGCCGCCGCCGAGCAGCCGCCCCGCCTCGACCCCCGCCGCTCCCAACCCGGCCGCCACCTCGAACGCGGCCGACCTCCACCCCGCCGACGCCCATGCCGAGATCCGTGTCGAGGGCGCGAACGAGAACAACCTCAAGAACGTGTCGGTCACCATTCCGAAGCGCCGGCTGACGGTCTTCACGGGCGTCTCCGGATCCGGCAAGAGCTCCCTCGTGTTCGGCACGATCGCGGCCGAGTCGCGCCGCATGATCGACGAGACCTACCCCGCGTTCGTGCAGGGCTTCATGCCGAGCCTCGCGCGCCCCGAGGTCGATCGGCTCGAGGGGCTGACCACCGCGATCATCGTCGACCAGGAGCGGATGGGAGCCAACTCCCGCTCGACGGTCGGCACGGCGACCGACGCCAACGCGATGCTCCGCGTGCTCTTCAGCCGCCTCGGGGAGCCGCGGATCGGCCCGCCGAACGCGTTCAGCTTCAACATCCCGACGAGCTCCACGAGCGGTACGCGCACGAACGACCGGGGCGAGACGACGCAGGTCGAGAACGAGACCTACCTGGGCGGCATGTGCCCGAACTGCGGCGGGATGGGCCAGGTCAGCGACATCGACCTCACGCAGCTCGTCGACGAGACCAAGTCGCTCACCGAGGGCGCGATCACCGTGCCCGGCTACAGCGCCGACGGATGGATGGTGCGCATCTTCACCGAGTCGGGTCTCGTACCGGGCGACGTGCCCATCCGCGACTTCACCCCCCAGCAGCGCGACGACTTCCTCTACAAGGAGGCCACGAAGATCCGCGTCGCGAGCATGAACATGAACATGACCTACGAGGGTCTCGTCCCGAAGATCCAGAAGTCGATGCTGAGCAAAGACGTCGACGCGATGCAGCCGCACATCCGAGCCTTCGTCGAGCGGGCGGTGGCCTTCCAGCCGTGCCCCGAGTGCGGCGGCACCCGGCTGAACGCGGGTGCGCGCAGCTCGAAGATCCGCGGCGAATCGATCGCCGACCTCTGCGCGATGCAGATCAGCGACCTCGCCGCGTGGATGCGCACCGTCGACGACCCCGGCGTCGCCCCGCTCGTCGTCGGCCTGCAGGCGCTGCTCGACGCCTTCGTCGAGATCGGTCTCGGCTACCTGTCCCTCGACCGCGCCTCCGGCACGCTCTCCGGCGGCGAGGCGCAGCGCACCAAGATGATCCGCCACCTCGGCTCGGCGCTCACCGACGTGAGCTACGTCTTCGACGAGCCGACGATCGGGCTGCACCCGCACGACATCCACCAGATGAACGAGCTGCTGCTGCGGCTGCGCGACAAGGGCAACACGGTGCTCGTCGTCGAGCACAAGCCGGAGGCGATCGCGATCGCCGACCACGTCATCGACCTCGGTCCGGGCGCCGGGTCGGCGGGCGGCGAGATCGTCTTCGAGGGCACCGTCGACGGGCTCCGGGCCAGCGGCACGCTCACCGGGCGGCACCTGGATCACCGCGCCGCCCTGAAGACCGAGGTGCGGCCCGCGACCGGCGCCCTCGAGATCCGCGGCGCCACGACCCACAACCTGCGGAGTGTCGACGTCCACATCCCGCTCGGGCGGCTCGTGGTCGTCACGGGGGTCGCGGGCTCGGGCAAGAGCTCCCTGGTGCGCGGCTCGGTGTCGCCGCGCGAGGGCGTCGTGACGATCGACCAGGGCGCGATCCGCGGGTCGCGGCGTTCGAGTCCCGCGACCTACACGGGGCTGCTCGAGCCGGTGCGCAAGGCCTTCGCGAAGGCGAACGGGGTGAAGCCGGCCCTGTTCAGCGCCAACTCGGAGGGCGCCTGCCCGGTCTGCAACGGCGCGGGCGTCATCTTCACCGATCTCGGCCCGATGGCGACCGTCGAGAGCCCGTGCGAGCAGTGCGAGGGCAAGCGCTTCACACCCGAGGTGCTCGAGTACCGGCTCGGCGCCCGGAACATCCACGAGGTGCTGACGATGCCGGTGACCGAGGCCCGCGGCTACTTCGCCGAGGGGGAGTCGCGCATCCCCGCGGCGCTCGCGATCGTCGAGCGCCTCGACGACGTCGGACTCGGGTACCTGACCCTCGGGCAGCCGCTCACGACCCTCTCGGGCGGTGAGCGCCAGCGGCTGAAGCTCGCGGTGCACCTCGGCGAGCCGGGGGAGGTCGTCGTGCTCGACGAGCCGACGACGGGTCTGCACCTGGCCGACGTCGACCACCTGCTCGCCCTCCTCGACCGGCTCGTCGACGGCGGCCGCAGCCTCGTGGTGATCGAGCACCACCAGGCCGTGATGGCGCACGCCGACTGGATCGTCGACGTCGGCCCCGGCGCGGGTCGCGACGGCGGGCGCGTCGTCTTCGAGGGCACGCCCGCCGAGCTCGTCGCCTCGCGCTCCACCCTGACGGGGGAGCACCTCGCGCGCTACGTCGGCGCCTGAGGCGCCCGGGGCACCCGAGGCGCCCGCGGCGCGGACGGCGCCGGGCACAGGGCACCGGCGCCGCCGCCGCGTCAGGCGTGCTGGCGCTCGTGCGCCCCCTCGCGGATCTCCTCCACGACCTTCGCGCAGAACGCGGGCAGGTCGTCGGGGGTGCGGCTCGTGACGAATCCCGCGTCGACGACGACCTCCTCGTCGACCCAGTTCGCGCCCGCGTTGACGAGATCGGTGCGCAGGCTCGGGTAGCTCGTCATGGTGCGGTCGTCGACGACGTCCGCCTCGACGAGCAGCCAGGCGCCGTGGCAGATGACCCCCGCCGGCTTGTGCTGCGCGAAGATCTCGCGGGCGAAGCCGACGGCGGGCTCGTGCAGACGCAGGTGGTCGGCGTTGACGACGCCGCCCGGCAGCACGAGCGCGTCGAAGTCGCCGGCCGAGGCGTCGGCGACGACGCGATCCACGGTCTGCTCGTGGCCGTTCTTGCCGGTCACGGTGCCCGCCTCGGGGGCGAGCAGCACGGGGGTGCCGCCCGCCTCGGTGACGGCCTCCCAGGGACGGGTGAGCTCGGAATCCTCGAACCCGTCGGTCACGATGAAGGCGACGGTCGTTCCGGTGATGTCGCGGCGCATGGCTCCTCCTCACTGCCGGCCGGCCACGCCGGCGCGGGTGCGCCGCGCGGCCGACGGTCTCGATCGTGCGCGCCACGCTAGGTGCCGAGCGGTCGGCGTGCGGGGTCTCCCAGCGCGCGGGGAGGGCGCACGCAGGCCGCGTCCGGGCGGTGGCAGGATCGTCGGGTGCCCGCTGCCGTGATCACCTCCTACCTCGCGATCGGCGACTCCTTCACGGAGGGGACGGGCGACGCCTACTCCGACGGATCCGAACGGGGCTGGGCCGACCTCGTCGCCTTCGCGCTGGCCGCCGCTGCGAGTCCCGCGGAGTTCCGCTACGCCAACCTGGCGATCCGCGGCCGGAAGCTCGCGGGGATCCTCGCCGAGCAGTTCCGGCCGGCCGTCGCGCAGCGCCCCGACCTCATCTCGATCAACGGCGGCGGCAACGACATGCTGCGCCCGACGATGAAGCTCGCCGACGCCGACACGGCCATCCGCGACGCCGTGCTGCGGGCGCGCGACGCGGTCGGGCACGTGCTGCTGCTCTCGGGCGGCGACCCCACCGAACACCTGCCGATGGGGCGGGTCGCCCAGCGCCGCGGCCTCGAGCTGCAGGCGATGGTCGAGGTCTGGGCCCGCGTCGAGGAGGGCGTCACGGTGTGCGACAACTTCTCCGACACCCGGCTGCGCAGCCCCGAGCACTGGGCGCCCGACGGCCTGCACCTCAACACCCGCGGGCACGCGCGCGTCGCGCAGAACGTGCTGCGCGCCCTGGGCGCTCCCGAGCCGCCCGAACTCGCCGTGCTCGCCGAGCACGTCGCCCCTGTCGTCGACTACCGCTCGCGCGCCTACTACCGGGAGCACGTGCTGCCCTGGGTGGGCCGACGACTGCGCGGCCGCTCGAGCGGCGACGGCCGGCTGCCCAAGCGCGCCGAGCTCGCGCCGCTCGCCTTCGACCCGGATCGGCCGTTCGAGCGCTGACGCCCGGCGCTGACGCGTTGACTCCCGTGCGCTGAGTCTCGGTGCTGACGCGTTGACGCTCGAGCGCTGAACGGTCAACGGCCTCCGGGCGGATCTCCTCGGAACCCCTGCCACCAATCGCCGAAGGTCCGATTCCATCCGCCCGGAGGACGATCTCAGATCGCGACCTCGCCGCAGAGGTGCACTTCGACCCCGAGGCGGTCGAAGAGTGCTGCCTTGGCGCGGAGGGCGCGGTCCGCGGTGGCGGCGTCGGGTGCGTAGGCGACGTTGAGGTGGTTGGCCTTGTGGCGGGCCATGAACTGGTCGCGGCTGATGCCGGGCAGCACGGCGTGCATGATGGGCCACTCGGGGTTGGTGGCCTGCAGGCGCCGCGTGGTCTCTTCCGGGGGCAGGTCGATGGCGTGGGCGCGGCCGAGGTCGACGTGCAGCCGCCCGTCCATCTGGAACACGCGCGACCACACCACGTCGCCCGCTTTCGCGACGCCGGAGATGGTGGATCCGCCCAGCGGGAAGTACACGGGGTTCTGTCGCCGGCCGACGGCGCCGGCGTAGCCGTCGGCGAAGTGCGAGGGTGGCACCGATCCGGAGATCTCCCAGACCCAGACGAACTGGCCATCGAACTCCTCGCCCCAGCGCACGTCGTGCAGCGTGGTGGCGGGGTCGAGGCCGAGGGCCGTCCAGACCCGGTTGGTGACGAGTGCGTCGACCGCAACGCCTTCGTCGGCTTCGTTGAAGTGCGGCAGGGCCCGCCCGTCCCACAGCACGCGGGATCCGTCGCGGCTGGTGACCGGCGGCCGGTCGACGTTGTTGAGCAGGCCTTCGGCGAGGTCGGAGGCGGGGGAGAGGTCCTTGAGGCCCTGCTGGTACTGGATGCCGACGGCGTCGAGGCCGAAGTCGTCGGCGATGCGGAGCGCGGCGATGTACATCTTCAGCTGCCAACGCACCTGCTCGCGGGTGAGTTCGGTGGACTCGCCGGCGCCGAATTCGAACCTCATGCCCCGGTCGATGAGCCAGTCGAAGCAGGCGTCAGCCTCCGCGTCGGGGGTGCGCAGCATCTCGGCCCACAGCGCCGACTGCGACAACCGCTCCTTGAACAGGCCCAGGGGGTTCAGCAGCTCGTCGTCGAGGATCGCGTTGTACATGCCCATACAGCCCTCGTCGAACACCCCGAGGATCGCCTTGTCGGCCCGGAGCTGCTCGGCCAGCGCCCGACCCAGCTGCACATCCGGGTCGAACTCGTCGAGTGCTGGGAGCGCGCGCACGTGGCTCGTGTCATGCGTGACCGATCCGGTGGCGAGCCACTCCGCAATCGCTTCACGCGACCACGCGTCGGCGAAGTCGGTGCTCCAGACGGTGGAATACGGGATCCCCGCCTTTGCCATGCCCGCGTTGAGACCCAGCAGCCCCACCAGCCCCGGCCAAGTGCCCGAGAAGTTCGCCGCAGTCAGGATCGGGCCCCGATGCGTGCGCAGTCCGGCGAGCACGTGGTGGCTGTACTGCCACACCGCCTCGGCGACGATGAGCGGTGCGTCGACGGGAATGTTTCGGAACACGTCGATGCCCATCCGCTGCGACGAGATGAAGCCGTGACCCGTTGCGGCGTCGACCGGGTTCGCGCGCTGCACCGACCAGCCGAGCTCGGCGACCACCTCGCCGAGGCGCGCCTCGAGGTCGGCCTGCGTCGGCCATCCGGCGGCGTTCGCGCTCTCGCGCAGATCGCCGGACGCGATCAGGTAGACCGTCTGCGCGGCGAGCGCCGGGCGCTCGACGGGGCGGGGGAGCGAGGTGAGGGTCACGGGATTCTCCGGGAAGTAGAAGAGAGAGGGAGAGGCGGCCCGCACGTCGCCGTGCGGACCGCCCGGGGCTCAGAGTCGGGGAGCGGCGCCGGTGAGGGCGCCCTCCGGGAAGTAGAGCCCGGTGATCTTGCCGTCGCGCAGCGCCTCCTCGTTGGCCTTCTGCGCGGCCTCAAGCTCGGCCTCGACCTTGGCCGGGTCGCGGCGCAGCGAGGCACCCTGCCGGGTCAGCAGCTCCGCGACCTCCGGGTACGGGGTCGCGCGGGGCTCGTCACCGCGCAGCGCCGCGGTCGCCGCGAGCGCGCCGGCCGCGTGGCCGATGCCCATCGCGCCGCCCTGGGTGCGGAGCGATCCGTGCGCCTCGTGGGTCGCTGAGATCGCGCGGCCGGCCATCACGAGGCCGTCGAGGCGCACGGGGATCAGCGTGCGCATCGGGATGTCGTAGGAGTCCTCCGGGTCGGCCCACACGCCGCCGCCCTGGTAGCCCTCCTTGCCCTTGAGGTTGTGGATGTCGACGGGGAAGTACCCGCGCACCACGACGTCGTCGAACTTGCGGCCGTGCAGCACGTCCTCGCCAGTGATCACGTACTCGCCGGTGATGTGGCGCGACTCGCGGACGCCGACCTGCGTGCCGGTGCCCGCGAGGAAGGCGTTCTCGAATCCGGGGATGTTCTCGATGATGAACTTCGACACCGACATCACTTGGCGTCGCCCCTCGATCTCGGCCTGCGTGAGCGACTCGGCCGAGCGCCCGTCGAGGCCCGCGATGCGGGTCGAGTTGAAGTGCATGACGCCGGGGTGGGTCGTCGTCAGGAACAGCAGGCTGTCGCGCCCGAGGTAGAGCTCGTCGGCCGCCATCGCCTTCGCGACGACGTCGAGGAAGCCCTGGCCGACGAAGTGCTGCTGCTGCAGGTGCTCCGAGAACGGCTGCAGGGCGACCATCTCGCTCGCCCACTCGAACTCGTCGAGGTGCTCGTCCATGTAGGACTTGAGCTTGGCGGTGTCGACCCCGCCCATGTCGAACATGAGCGTTCCCGGCTGGGCGACGCCGTGGTCGTTGCCGACCGTGTGCTCGGCGCCGGCCATCGCAGCGATGTCGCCGTCGCCGGTGGCATCCACGACGACGGAGGCGGTGTAGACGGTCTTGCCCGACTTGTTGGAGGTCTCGACGCCGACGACCTTGTCGCCTTCGGTGACCACGCCAGCGATGAACGAGTGGAAGAGCAGCTCGACGCCCGCCTCCTGCAGCATCTGGATCGCAGTCCACTTGTAGTACTCACGGTCGTAGAAGCCGAGGTAGGCCCCGCTGCCGTGCGGGTTGGTGCAGCGCAGGTGGCCGGTCGAGCCGCCCGCGAGCCGCATGCGGTCGACGAACTCGGCCGGGATCCCCGCGATGACGCGCTCGTCGCCGAAGTGCATCGGCGAGATCGGGCCGAGCCACGCGGAGGTCGCCATGCCTCCGACGAAGCCGTACTTCTCGATGAGCAGCGTCTTCGCGCCGGCGCGGCCGGCCGCGACCGCGGCGACGAAGCCCGAAGGGCCGCCTCCGCAGACGATGACGTCGAAGTGGCGGGGATCAGTGGTCACGGTTCTCTTCCTCTGAGGATCGATGGTGGGTGGTGCGGGGCGACGCGCAGCGCGTCGCGGGGGAGTGCCGGGGCGGCCGGATCGCCGACCGCCCCGGCGGGGTCGTCAGCCCCCGAACTGGCCGGCGACCGCGTCGAGCTCGGATGCCGCGTCGGCACCCTGGAACACGACCCGCTGACCGGCGGTCACGAGCGCGTCGGAGAGCTCGCTGAAGTTCTCCGAGACGGGGGCCGGGCGGCCGTAGTCGAGCACGTAGTCCCGCCAGGTGGCGAGCTCCCCGGCGTTTGGCAGCGTCTGCACGGCCTCAGAGTCGTAGACGCTCGCGAGCACCGGGAGCACACCGGCCGCGGCGAACTTCTCCTGCGAGACGGCCGAGGCGTAGTACTGGATGAAGTCCCAGGCCGCGGCCGGGTCCTCGGCATTCGCGCCGATCGCGAGCGTCTGGCCGGCGACCGGCGTCTGCAGCGGCGTCCCGGCCACGTCCGACGGGATAGGAGCAGTCTGCAAGTTGTCGCCGATACCTTCGCCTGAACGAGCCGCCGCGACACGGTAGGAGCCCTCGATCGCCATCGAGATCGTGCCGGCCTTGATGCCGTTGATTACCTCGTCGGCGCCCATGCTGAGCACTTCGTCGCCGAACGCGCCCTCGTCATGCAGCTGTGTGAAGTAGTCCATAGTCGCCACCCCGGCGTCCGACGCGAAGGCGGGTTCGCCGTTGACGAGCACATCGCCACCATTGCCCCAGGTGAACGGGATGAACTTCTCCATGAAGTCCGCGCCCAGGCCTTGGTTCGAGAACCCGACCCCGAGACCCGTGGTCCCCGTCGCCGCGCCCAGAGCCGCGGCAGTGGTGCCGAGCTCGTCGAGTGTCTGCGGCACCTCGAGACCTGCGTCGGCCAGTAGGTCGGCTCGGTACCAGAGCAACCAGGCGCGGATCTCCCACGGCAGTGCCATGATGTCGCCGTCGAAGGTCGCACCGTCGATCGGGAACAGGTAGTCATCGCCGAGCTCGTCGAGCAGCGGCTGGGCGTACTCGGTCATCGGTTGGATGGTGCCCGCCGCGACGTGCGTCGGCAGCTGGTTCGAGTAGATGTTGATGATGTCCGGACCCTGGCCGCTGGCCGTCGCCTTGATCACCTCGGCGTCGATCTTCGCGTAGTTGATCGAGCGCACCGTCACGGTGACGCCGTCCGACTGCGCGTTGTAGTCGTCGACGATGGACTTGAGGGCCGCGCCGCGCGGGTCGTCGGGGCTGTTGGGGTCGAGGAAGATCCAGAAGTCGAGGTTCTCCTCGCCTCCGGCGCTCCCACCCCCTCCGCTCGCACAGCCGGCGAGGGTGGCGCCGACCGCTGCCGTGAGCGCGACAGCCGCGACCTTGCGGATGATTCCGTGCTTCATGTCTGACCTTTCCTGCGGTGTGTGATCGCATCTGCGGTGATGCGGTTATCCCTTGGTGGCACCGGCCGAGAGGCCGGCGACGATGCGTCGCTCCATGAGGATGAAGACGAGGATGATCGGGATCACGGTCACGACGACCGCGGCCGTGAGCTGGCCCCAGACGATCCCGTACTGCGAGAGGTAGTTGTAGAGCCCGACGGCCACGAGGCGCTTCTCGTCGGACGAGATCATCGTCGAGGCGATGAGGAAGTCGTTCCAGACGTAGATGAACGAGATGACGCCGGCTGCGGCGATCCCGGGGAGGGCGAGGGGGAAGATGAGCTGCACCATCACGCGGAAGTGCGAGGCCCCGTCGACGCGGCCCGCCTCCTCGATGGAGTCGGGGATCGACTCGAAGAAGCCCTTGAGCATCCAGATCACGGTCGGGATCTGCCAGGCCGTGTAGATGATCACCATGACGCCGTAGGTGTCGTAGAGCCCGAGGCTGACCGCGAGGAAGTAGAGCGGCACGAGGATCGCGATCCCCGGGATCATGCTCGTCATGAGGATCAGGAACATGCTCGTCGCGCGCCCGCGGAAGCGGAACCGGGCGGCGGCGTAGGCGCCGAAGATCGCGACGAGGATCGTGCTGATCACCGTCAGGCCGGCGACCAGCAGCGTGTTGCCGAGGTAGACCGGGATCTGCGACTCGAACAGTACGAGGCGGTAGTTCTCGAGCGTGAACTGCGCGGGGATCCACCCGGAGTCGCTGAGCGTGACGCTCTCCGACTTGAACGAGGTGCTGAGACCCCACAGCAACGGGATGATCGCGAACAGCGAGGCGGCGACGAGCGCGACGTAGATGAGCGGGTTCGTGCCGCGGCGACGGCGGCGACGCGGCGACGCCGCTCGGGAGTCCACAGTCGACACGGCCGCGATAGTGACGATCGGCTCAGACATTGCGCTCACTCCTCAGCAGTCGCAGGTAGGCCGCGCCGAACAGCACGTTGAAGGCGAACAGCACGACGCTGTACGCGGCGCCGAGCCCGAGGTTGAAGAACTCGAAGCTCTGCTTGAACGCAGCGAGCGAGAGCAGGTTGGTGCCGTCGAGCGGTCCGCCGCCGGTGAGCGTGTAGATGAGGGTCACCATGTTGAAGTACAGGAGCGTCAGCTGAATCACGACGACGAACAGCGTCGGCTTCATGAGCGGCAGCGTCACCTGCATGAAGCGGCGGAACGGCCCCGCCCCGTCGACCTCGGCCGCCTCGCGCAGTTCCTCGGGGATCGTCTGCAGCGACGCGAGGCACAGGATCGTGGCGATGGGGTAGCTGATCCAGACGTTGACGACGATCAGCAGCAGCATCGCCAGGTTGGGGTCGGCGAGGAAGTCGAGGCGCACGCCGCCGATGTCGCCGAGCCCGAGGGGGCCGTAGTCGGGGTTGACGAGCCACTTCCACAGCAGCGCCGCGACGGTCTGCGACACGACCCAGGGCAGCAGGATGATCACCCGGAACACCCGGCGGAACCGCACCTCCTGGTTGAGCAGGTTTGCCAGCGCGAGCGACAGGGGCACGGCGATGGCGAGCGACCCGACGACGTAGACGAGCGAGCGCCCGACCTGTCCGAGGCCCTCCGCGGTGCCGAAGATCTGGGCGAAGTTGTCGAGCCCGACGAAGTCGCCGATCTGCAGGAACCGCGTCTCGTGGAGGCTGAGGTTGATCGCGTACGCGATGGGGAAGATCGACACCACCGCGACGATCGCGATCGACGGCACGATGAGCGCCCACGAGAGGCCGAGCGGCGACGTGGTGCCGACACCGGACGAGCGGCGGCGGGGCCCGCGCTCGGGCGCGGGGGCCGACGGCGCGGCCGGGGGCTTCCGGTCGGCGGGGGCCGTCATCAGGGCGGTCATCGGAATCTCCTCATCGAGATCGAGGGTCGGGGTCAGGGAGCGGCGACCGCGCCCGTCGCGTGTTCGCGGGTGATCGCGTGGACGCGATCGACGGTGGCGGGGTCGAGCGGATCGATCGCCAGGCGGCATCCGGCATCCGCGATGACGCCCTGCAGGGCCAGCGACTCCTTGAGGGCGGCGATCGAGGAGCCGAGCACGGGGACGACGGCGTTCACCGGGGCCGCGGCGGCGTCGACCTCCGCCGTGTCTCCCGCCTCCATCGCGTCGCGCAGCCGCACGAAGGGGGGCGCGATCGCCGAGGACACGCCGGAGACCACCCCGCCGCCTCCGGCGGCGACCACCTCCCGGAGCAGACCGTCGTTGCCGGAGAGGACGGTGCGCGGCGTGCGCAACGCGGCGACCAGCTCGGCGAGATACCCGGTGCCGGCGATCGAGATCTTCGCGCCGGCAAGGCCGTAGTCGTCGATCACGGCGGCGGCGGCATCTGCGGGCAGCTGCACACCGGTGCGGTCGGGGAACAAGTAGAGGAACACGGCCTCCGCGGGGAGTGTCGCGAGCGCGGCGTCGACCTGGCGGCGCACGCCGTCGAGGCTCGCGGGCAGGTAGTACGGCGTCAGCACCGACGCCCGGGTGATGCCGAGCTCGGCGGCGTCGCGCGCGAGCTGGGCCGTCTCGAACGGTCCGGCCGCACCGACGTGGGCGATGACCCGATCCGGCCCCGCGACCGCGGCCGCCGCGGCGAGGGCCGCGCGCCGCTCGGCGCGGTCGAGTGCCGGGAACTCGGCGGTCGTGCCGTTGACGAACAGGGCGTCGACGCCGCCCGCGAGGGCGTGCTCGAAGACGCGGGTCGTGGAATCGAGGTCGACGGAGCCGTCGGCGGCGAAGGCGGTCGGCGTCGCGGTGACGACGAGGGGGCGGTTCATGCGGAGGCCTCCTCGGCGGCGTCGGCGGGCGCGGGTTGCCCGGTCATTCGGGCGAAAGCGTTGACGAGTCGGGTGCGAGAACCGAGGAGGTGTTCGCGCAGCTCCGGCAGGGCCTTGTCGACGTCGCCGTCCACCATGAGCTGGTGCAGGCGCACGTGCGAGTCGAGCGACGGGCCCAGGTCGATGTCCTCCGCCGTGGTCAGCTCGAGCAGCACGCCGAAGGTGGGTTCGTACTGACGCCACACGTCTTCGAGCCGTTTGTGGCCCGAGATCCGGTAGAAGCACGAGTGGAACGCGGTGTCGGCGTGGGCGTAGGCGAGGTGGTCGCCGGCGGCAGCTGCGGTCCGCATCGTTGCGAGCGGGGCGAGGGCGGTGTCCCATGCTTCGCGCGAGGCTCCGGCAGCGATGGTGAGCGCCATCGTCTCGATCGCTTCGCGCACGGCGTAGAGCTCGTCGATGTCGTGCAGCGTCAGGCCCCGGGCGACCATGCCCCGGCGGCGGCTCTCGACGAGTCCCTCAGCTTCCAGCTTGGCGAGCGCGTCGCGGATGGGTCCGCGACTGACGCCGAAGGTCTCCGAAAGCGGGGCCTCGACGAGATGCGCGCCGGTGGGGATCTGGCCGGTGATGATCAGCACCCGCAACTGGTCGACGACCTGCTGCCCGAGCACTCGGACCTCGGGAGCGGTCACTGCTCCGACGAGGTTGAACTGGTCTGCCACTGCAACTCCATTGTCATCGGTCGTCCGATTACGGTTAACCGTAGACAGAATGGCGACAGCGGTCAAGCCTGATATCACCCGAGGAAGCACGGCGAACAAGTGGACGATGTGCCGATGATCCCGAGGCCGCCCTCTCGGCGGCCCCGCTCCGCCCGGCGTACGATTCCCGCATGAGTCCGGCGCCGATCGCGAGCGCGCGTCCCGCGCGCTGGGTCGCCGCCGCCGGGTCGGCCTCGGCGGCCGCCTCCGCGGTGCTCGGCACGACCCTGCTGTTCGCGGTCGTCGCCCTCGGGCCGGTGGCGGATCCGGCGGCCGTCCTCGCGGCTCTCGCCACGGCCTCGCTCGCCGGCGTCGCCCTCGCGCTGGCCGCCCGCTCGCTGACCCGCGCGCCGCGCCGGGTGCTGCGCACCGTCGGCGGCCGCGCTCCGCACCACCGCGAGGTGCTCGACCGGCTCGCGGAACCGAACCATCCCGACACCACGGGCCGGGTGCACGAACGCGCCCCGGGGCGGCCGATCCCGGCCGCGTAGTCCTCCCCGAGTCCTCCCGGGTCTCGAGGCGCCGCGGCCACGCCGCGACCCCTCTTCCCACGACCCTCTGGACTCACTCATGGACTTCTCCGCGTTCCCGCCCATCGCCGCGCTCCTCGACGGCGCCCACTCCCTGCTCCTCGGCCTCGCCGCCGCCCTCGAGCCGCTCGCCGGCTCCGCGTCGGCGGCGCTCGCGATCGTGCTCGTGACGCTCGTCGTCCGGGCCGCTCTCGTCCCGCTCGGCGTGCGCCTCGTGCGCGCCGACCTCGCACGGCGCCGGCTCGCACCCCGGCTGGCGGAGCTGCAGCGCCGCCACCGCGCCCGCCCCGAGGTGCTGCAGCAGAAGACCCTCGAGCTCTACCGCGCCGAGGGCGTCTCGCCGTTCGCCGGCATCCTGCCCGCCCTCGCCCAGGCGCCCGTGCTCGGCGTGCTGTACGGCGTCGCCGTCTCGCCGCAGCTCAACGGGCACGCCAACGAGCTGCTCGGCGCGACCCTGCTCGGGGCGCCGCTGGGTCGCTCGCTGCCGTTGCTGCTGGCCGCCGGCGCCTGGCCGCAGCTGCTCGTGCCGCTCACGGTGGTCGCTGTCGTCGCCCTCGTCGCGGCGCTCACCCGGCGTCAGAGCCTCGCGTGGCAAGCGGCCGGCGCCGCCGCGGCCGGGCGGTCGAACGCCGGCGCGGGCGCGGCCGGGTCGCGGTCGAACGCCGGCGCGGCCGCGAGCGCCGCCGCCCCGGGTGCAGGCGCGATGCCCGGCCTCGCGCGGGCGCTCTCCTGGATGCCGTTCCTCACCGTCGCGTTCGCCGCGTTCGTGCCGCTCGCCGCGGCCCTCTACCTCGCGGTGAGCACCGCGTGGACCCTCGTCGAGCGCGGCGCGATCCGCCGCGTCCTGACGCGCGGCGGCGAGCCCGGCCCGGTGGCTACAGCCCGGCCGGCGGCCACACCCCGATGATGAGCGCCATGACGAGCACGGTCACGAGCTCGTGCGCCGAGTTGAGCACCGTGAGCCGCCACGGCCGGGTGTCGAACTGGTCGTGGGTGACGAAGCGGGCGGCGGTGAAGCCCGCCCACAGGATCGCCGCAGTGAGCAGGGCGTTCACGAGGAACGACCCGCCGTAGAAGTGGAACGAGATCGCGGCCGCGCCGGCGAGCACCCACGCCGTGATGAACGACACGATCACGGTGACGATGATCGGGCGCACGGCGTCTCTCGCGTTGCCGGAGGGGGTGATCCCGGTGAGCTTCATCCAGTAGTTCCCGAAGACCTTCGGGGTGTACCAGATCGAGCCCACGATCATGCTCGAGACCGTCGCGAGCACGACGGCGATGTAGTTGATCTCGGGGACGGTCATGGCGGTCTCCTCGCAGGTGGCGGCGGCATCCTCGGCGCCGGCTGGGAGGCAGCCTAGCGACGCCCGGGGCGCGGGGGCCAGAGCGCGTAGCCTCGGATCATGGCGACGCACGAGGTGACGAATCAGGCGCCCGCGCGCGTCGACCTCGACGAGTTCGCCGCCAACACCGCGCTCTTCGAGGGGGTCGCGCGCTTCGAGGCCGCCTGGGCCGCGCCGGCGCTGCGCGAGGTCGGGCGCCACGTCGGCTCGGCCGCCTTCCAGCGCGACGCGGAGCTCGCCAATACCCGCACCCCCGAGCTGCGTCGCTTCGACCGCTGGGGCCGCGAGATCGACGAGGTCGTCTACGACGACTCCTACCACCGGGTCATCGCCGCCGACCTCGCCGCGGGCGGCCACACCGCCGCTGCGACCGACGCGCGGCCGGGTGCCAACGTCGCGCGGGCGGCCACCTTCATGCTCTTCGCGCAGATCGAACCCGGCCACTCCTGCCCGGTCTCGATGACCCACGCCGTCGTGCCCGTGCTCGGCCAGCACGCCGACGTCGCGGGGGAGTGGCTGCCGCGCGTGCTGAGCCGCGACTACGACCCCGAGCTGCGCGCGGGCAAGTCGAGCGCGCTGTTCGGCATGGCGATGACCGAGAAGCAGGGCGGATCCGACGTGCGCGCCAACACGACGCGCGCCATGCGCAGCGCCGACGGCAGCTACCGCCTCACCGGGCACAAGTGGTTCTGCTCCGCCCCGATGAGCGACGCCTTCCTCGTGCTCGCGCAGGCGGAGGCCTCGAGCGGCGGCTCCGGCAGCACGGCGGGCGGGCTCAGCTGCTTCCTGGTGGCGCGCATCCTGCCCGACGGCACGCGCAACCCGTTCCGGGTCGTGCGGCTCAAGGACAAGCTCGGCAACCGGGCGAACGCCTCGAGCGAGGTCGAGTTCGAGGGCACCCACGGCATCCTGCTCGGCGAGGAGGGGCGGGGGGTCGCGACCATCATCGACATGGTGCACCGCACCCGGCTCGACTCGATGTACGGCTCGGTCGCGGGGATGCGCCAGGCCACCGCCGAGGCCGCCTGGCACGCCCGTCACCGCGCGGCCTTCGGGGCGCTGCTCGTCGATCAGCCCGCCATGACGGCCGTGCTCGCCGACCTGCAGCTCGAGACCGAGGCCGCGACGGTGCTCGCGCTGCGCCTCGCGCGCGCCCACGACGCCGACGCCCCCTCCTCGGACGCCGCCCTGCGCCGGCTCGCGGTGCCGGTCGCGAAGTACTGGGTCACCAAGCGCGGCCCCGGCCACGCCTACGAGGCCATGGAGTGCCTCGGCGGCAACGGCTACACCGAGGCCTGGCCGCTCGCGCGGCGCTACCGCGAGCAGCCGGTGATGGCGATCTGGGAGGGCTCGGGCAACGTGCTCGCGCTCGACGTGCTGCGGGCGCTCGGCCGCGATCCTGAGTGCCTCGCCGCGTTCGAGGCGGAGGTCGCGCTCGCGCGCGGGGCGCATCCAGCCCTCGACGCGCACCTCGGGCGCACCCTCGCGCGGGCGGGCGCCGTGGCGGGGCAGGATCCGGCGGAGGCGGCCGCCGAGGCGCGCGGCCTGGTCGGCGACCTGGCCCTCGCGCTCGAGGCCTCGCTGCTCGTGCGGCACGCGCCCGACGCCGTGGCGGAGCTCTTCGTCGCCTCCCGGCTCGGCGAGAACGCGCGGGGACACCTCTACGGCGAGCTGCCGCGCGGCGACCACGCCGCCGTCGTCGCGCGCGCCTGAGCGGCGCGGCGGTCGGATCCGCCACCTTGTCGACTTCTTGCAAAGACTTGCGTAATCTGAGCGCATGTCCCGTCGTCTCGCGGAGGTCGCGCGCCAGGTCGGCGTGAGCGAGGCCACCGTGAGCCGCGTGCTCAACGAGAAGCCCGGCGTGAGCGCGGCGACCCGGCAGGCGGTGCTCACCGCGCTCGACGTGCTCGGCTACGAGCGCCCGAGCAAGCTGCGCGGCGACCGCGCACGCCTGGTCGGGCTGTTCCTGCCCGAGCTGACGAACCCGATCTTCCCGGCTTTCGGCGAGATCGTGGGCGGCGGCCTCGCGCAGAACGGCTACACGCCCGTGTTGTGCACGCAGGCCGCGGGCGGCATCACCGAGGCCGACTACGTCGATCTGCTGCTGCAGCAGCACGTCTCCGGCGTGGTCTTCGTCGGCGGTCAGTACACCCAGGCCGAGTCGCCGCACGAGCACTACGCGAAGCTGCGCGAGCTGCGCATCCCGACGGTGCTCGTCAACGCGCCGGTCGACGGGCTCGGGTTCCCGACCGTGTCGACCGACGACGCCGTGGCGGTCGAGCTCGCCTGGAACCACCTGCGCCAGCTGGGGCACCGGGAGATCGGTCTCGTGCTGGGGCCCGCGGATCACGTGCCCTCGCGGCGCAAGCACGAGGCGGCCCGGCGGCTCGCCGCCTCCGCGGGTGTGCCGCTGCCGGCGAGCCGAGTGCTGCACTCGCACTACACGCTCGAGGCCGGCCAGGCCGCGACCGCGCGCCTGCTCGCGGAGGGGGTCACGGCGGTCGTGTGCGCCTCCGATCCGCTCGCCCTCGGCGCGATCCGCGCGGTGCGCCGAGCCGGCCGCCAGGTCGCGACCGACGTCTCGATCGTCGGGTTCGACGACTCGGCGCTCATGAACAGCATCGACCCGCCGCTCACCACGGTGCGGCAGCCGATCGAGCCGATGGGCCGCATGGCGATCGAGATGCTCGTCGGTCAGCTCGCGGGGCATCCCGCGCAGTCGGAGGAGTACCTCTTTGAGCCCGAGCTCGTGGTGCGCGCCTCCACCGGTCCCGCGCCGCGCTGACCCGGGCGGGCCGTCTTCGGGCGATCTCCGGCCGTCTGCGGCCGCGGGCTCCTGCGCTCGGTCGCGCCCGCAGAACGCAAGATCGCGCAAGCGACTTTCAAATTGTTGAGTTCTTGCGTCATTCTGTCGGTTTAGCTACGTTCGCGCTGTCGACGTCGACCGGCGCCGGCTCCCGGCCCTCCCGGCCCCCGAGCACCGAGGAACGACCCGCCCGTGGACCCCCTGCACCGCGTCGCCCTCGCCGAGCGCCCCGCCCCGCCCGACGACGATCCCGCCTGGTGGCGTCGCGCGGTGATCTACCAGATCTACCCGCGCAGCTTCGCCGACGGCGACGGCGACGGCATCGGCGACCTCGCCGGCGCGCGCCGCCACCTCGGCTACCTCGCCGAGCTCGGCGTCGACGCGATCTGGTTCACGCCCTGGTATGCGAGCCCGCTCGCCGACGGGGGCTACGACGTGGCCGACTACCGCGCGATCCACCCCGAGCTCGGCACCCTCGCCGAGGCGGAGGCGCTCATCGCCGAGGCGCTCGCGCTCGGCATCCGCACGATCGTCGACATCGTCCCCAACCACGTCTCGCGCGAGCACGCCTGGTTCCGCGCCGCGCTCGCCGCCGAGCCGGGCAGTCCGGAGCGGGCCCGGTTCTGGTTCCGCGACGGCGCCGGACCCGACGGATCCGTCATGCCGACCGCGTGGACCTCGCCCTTTGCGGGCCCCACCTGGAGTCGCGAGACCCGCCCCGACGGCACCCCCGGACAGTGGTACCTGCACCTCTTCTCGGCCGACCAGCCCGATCTCGACTGGGATCACCCCGACGTGCGCCGCGAGCACGAGGACGTGCTGCGGTTCTGGTTCGACCGCGGGGTGGGGGGCGTGCGCATCGACTCCGCCGCGCTGCTCGTGAAGGACCGCGCGCTGCCCGAGGTGCCCGACGCGCCGGGGCCGGGGGAGCATCCGCATCAGGATCGCGACGACCTGCACGACATCTATCGCGGCTGGCGCGCGGTCGCCGACTCCTATCCCGGCACCCGCGTGCTCGTCGGCGAGCTCTGGCTGCCCGACACCGAGCGCTTCGTCGCCTACCTGCGGCCCGACGAGATGCACACGGCGTTCAACTTCGACTTCCTCGCGCGGCCGTGGGCGCGCGACGAGCTGCGCGCCTCGATCGCGCAGACCCTCGCGGCGCACGCGCCCGTCGGGGCTCCGAGCACCTGGGTGCTCTCGAACCACGACGTCACGCGACCGGTGACGCGCTACGGCCGCGCCGACAGCTCCTTCGCCTTCGCCCGCAAGCGCACGGGGGTGCCCACCGACCTCGCGCTCGGCACCCACCGCGCGCGGGCCGCGGCGCTGCTGACGGCGGCGCTGCCGGGCTCGCTCTACCTGTACCAGGGCGACGAGCTCGGCCTGCCGGAGGTCGAGGACCTTCCCGAGCGGCTGCGCCGGGACCCCATGCACGAGCGCTCGGGCGGCGTCGATCCCGGGCGGGAGGGCTGCCGGGTGCCGCTGCCGTGGTCGGGCGACGCTCCGCCGTTCGGGTTCAGTCCGGAGGGCGCACGCGCCGAGCCGTGGCTGCCGCAGCCCGCCGACTGGCGCTCGCTCACCGTCGAGGCCCAGCTCGCCGATCCGGACTCGCTGCTGCAGCTCTACCGGGCCGCGCTCGCCCGCCGCCGCGACGATGCCGACCTCGTGGGCGACGACCTGCACTGGCTCGACCTCGGACCCGAGCTTCTCGCCTTCCGGCGCGGCCGGGCCTTCGCCTGCCTCACCAACTTCGCCCGCGTGCCGCAGCCCCTCCCCGCGGGGGAGCTGCTGCTCGCGAGCGAGCGGCTCGTCGACGGCGAGCTGCCCCCCGACTCCACGGCCTGGATCCGCCTCGCGGATCCGGCGCTCGCGGAGCCCTGATGCACCCCGTGTGCGGCACCACCCGGGTGCCCTCCCGCCCGGAGGCACTCACCATCCGAGTCACCACAGAAAGGCACTGACGATGAAGTCAATCCGCGCAGGAGCGGCGATGCTCGCCGTGACCGCCACGTTCGTCGCGCTCGCCGGCTGCACCGCCGGCGGCGGCGACGGCAAGCTCGAACTCCGCGTCGCGACGTTCCCGCCGGGAGCGGACGCGGCCGCCTATGAGGCATTCGCGGCCCAGGAGGCGCAGTTCGAGAAGCTCCACCCCGACATCGACGTCATCGGCGTCGAGTACGAGTGGACGGGCCCGACCTTCGCGGCCCAGCTCGCGGGCGGAAGCCTGCCCGACGTGTTCACGGTGCCCTTCACCGACGCGAAGACCTTGCTCGCGAACGGGCAGCTCGCCGACGTCACCGAGCAGATGAACGCGCTCGGTTACACCGACGAGTTCAACCCGATCATCCTCGACGCCGTCACGGGCGACGACGGGCACGTCTACGGGTTCCCCCGCCAGGCCTACGCGATGGGCCTGCACTACAACCGCGCCCTGTTCGAGCAGGCCGGCCTCGACCCCGACAGCCCGCCGACCACGTGGGACGAGGTGCGCGCCGACGCGAAGGCGATCGCCGAGGCGACCGGTAAGGCCGGCTACGCCGAGATGTCGACGAGCAACACCGGAGGATGGCAGCTCACCGCCGCGACCACCGCGCGCGGCGGCCGCATCCAGGAGGGCGAGGGCGGCGACTACACCTCGACGATCGACAACGACGGCACCCGCGCGGCGCTGCAGTTCCTGCACGACCTGCGCTGGGAGGACGACTCGATGGGTGACGACTTCCTGCTCGACTGGGGCTCGATCAACCAGGAGTTCGCCGCCGGCAACATCGGCATGTACACCTCCGGATCCGACGTCTACACCGCGCTCGTGCGCGACTTCGGCCTCGACCCCGACGTCTACGGGCTGACCGTCATGCCCATGGACGGGGCGGATGCCGGCGTGCTGGGCGGCGGCGACATCGCGGTCGTGAGCCCGACCGTCGACGACGCCACGAAGGACGCCGCGACGACCTGGATCGACTGGTACTACATGCAGAAGCTCCTGAACCAGGACGCGGCCGTGCAGGACGCGAAGACGCTTGCGGACTCCGGGCAGGCGGTCGGCACCCCGGTGCTGCCGGTGCTCGACCAGGCGACCTACGAGAAGTCGCGCGAGTGGATCGCGGACTACATCAACGTGCCGCTCGACCAGATGCAGGGCTTCTTCGACGGCATCTTCGACCAGACCCCGGTCGGCGAGCCGAAGGGCCACACGCAGGAGGTCTACGCGCTGCTCGACCCGATCGTGCAGGCGGTGCTGACCGACCAGAACGCCGACATCGACGCGCTGCTCGCGCAGGCCGACGTCGACGCGCAGGCGCTGCTCGACGGCAACTGATCGCGACGGGGCGGGGCGCTCGTTCGCCCCGCCCCGTTCGTCCCCGCTCGCGCGCACCCGCGCTCCCGACCCACACCCCGTCCCCGCTCTCCCGACCCGCACCCCGGAGGAGACCCATGACCGCCCTGCACGAGGCGACGGCCCCCGCGGCCGTCCCCGCCGAGCGCCGACCGAGCGCGTCCGGAGCACGACGCGCCCCCGAGCGCGGCCCGGTCGCCGGAGTGCGGCGCTGGGTGCGCGGCGGCGGGCTCTCGACCCTCGCCTTCGCGATCCCGCTGCTGATCGTGTTCGGCATCTTCTCCTGGTCGCCGATCGTGCAGGCGATGGTGATGAGCTTCCAGAAGACGAACCTCATCACGAGCCAGTTCGTCGGGTTCGACAACTTCGCCCACGTGCTCGCCGACCCGCTGCTCGGGCGTGCCGTGCTCAACACCCTCTACTTCGCGGTGCTCGCGCTCGTGCTCGGCTTCCCGCTGCCGATCCTGCTCGCCGTGCTCATGAGCGAGGTGCGGCGCGGGCGCGGGCTCTACAGCGCCCTGGCCTACCTGCCGGTCGTGATCCCGCCGGTCGTCGCCGTGCTGCTGTGGAAGTTCTTCTTCTCCGCGAGCGAGACGGGCGTCTTCAACACCGTGCTCGGCTGGGTCGGCATCCCGGCGCAGCCGTGGATCCAGTCCGCCGCCTCGGCGATGCCCTCCCTCGTGCTCGAGGCCACCTGGGCCGCGGCGGGCGGCAGCATCATCATCTACCTGGCCGCGCTGCTCGGCGTGCCGGGGGAGCTCTACGACGCCGCCGAGGTCGACGGCGCCACGATCTGGCGCAAGATCTGGCACGTCACGCTGCCCCAGCTGCGCGGGGTCATCTTCATCATGCTGATCCTGCAGATCATCGCGACGGCGCAGATCTTCCTCGAGCCGTTCCTGTTCACCGGCGGCGGGCCCAACAACGCCACCGTCACGGTGCTGCTGCTCATCTACCGCTACGCGTTCCAGAACAGCCTCGGCGGCGACTACGGGGAGGCGACCGCGCTCAGCCTCATGCTCGCGATCGTGCTGGCCGGGCTGTCGTTCCTGTACTTCAAGGCGACCGAGAGGTGGAGCAGCTGATGGCCGCGACCGCGACGCGCGCGACGACCGACGAGCCGGGCGAGCGCGGCATCCTCTCCGCCTTCGACCGCCGCCGATCGGGCGTGCGGATGGGCCTCGGCGTTGTGCACGTCGTGCTGTTCACCGGGCTGGTCGTCGCGGGGCTGGGCCCCGTGCTGTGGCTCGCGAAGGCGGCGGTGACGCCCACCCAGGACACCCTCTCCGAGCCCTTCGCGCTGTTCCCGAACGGCTTGGACCTCGCGAACCTGACGGCGGCGTGGGTCGAGGTCGAGGTGGGGCGCTACTTCCTCAACACGCTCCTGGTGGCGGCGGGATGCTGGGCCGTCTCCCTGCTCGTCGCGGCGACCGGCGGCTACCTCCTTTCGGTGCTGCGCCCCCGGTACACCCGGCTCATCGACGGCGCGATCCTCGCGACGCTGTTCATCCCCGCGGTGGTGCTGCTCGTGCCGCTCTACCTCACGGTGGTGCGGCCGGCGATCGGTCCCTCGTTGCTCAACAACTACCTCGCGGTGTGGCTGCCCGCCGCAGCGAACGCCTTCAACGTGCTCCTCGTGAAGCGCTTCTTCGACAACCTCCCGCGCGAGGTCTTCGAGGCCGCACGCACCGACGGCGCCGGGCCGTTCCGGCTGTTCTGGTCGATCGTGCTGCCGATGTCGCGGCCGATCCTCGCGGTGGTCTCGGTCTTCGCGATCGTGGCCTCGCTCAAGGACTACCTGTGGCCCTCGCTCGTGCTGCCGGCGGCGGAGATCCAGCCGCTCGGGGTGCGGCTGCCGGCGATCGCCTCGCAGACCGAGCTCGACGTGTTCCTCGCGGCGCTCGCGATCGCGACGCTCGTGCCGATCGTGCTGTTCCTGCTCTTCCAGCGGGTGTTCCTGCGCTCGGCGGGGTTGGGCGGCGCGGTCAAGGGCTGAGCCGCCCGGCCGCACCCGGTGCGGTCGCGGCGGCCGGGTGGGGCGATGGCCCGGCGGCGGCGCGGCCCGAGCCACGCCACCCGCCCGAGATCGGCCCGCCGAGGCGGCATCGACCGGTGCCCGCGCGGGAGCATGATGGGCGGGTGAGCGTCGATCCGCCCCTCGAGCCGCGTACGCGCGAGCGCGCGGCGGTGCGGGCGGGCATCCGCGACGGGGCGCTCGTCGTGCTCGGCTACATCCCCTTCGGCGTCGCCGCGGGCATCGTGCTCGCCTCCACCGGTCTCGGTCCGGGGCTGCTCATCTCGAGCTCGCCGATCATCTTCGCCGGAGCCGCGCAGCTCGTCGCGGTGCAGCTCGTCGATCAGGGCGCCGCCCTCGCGCTCGTCGTGCTCACGGTCGCGGTCGTCAACGCGCGCCACCTGCTCTACAGCGCCTCGCTGCAGCCGCACCTCGCCGACTGGAGCCGGGGCACCCGGATGCTCGGGGCGTTCCTGCTCGCCGACCCGGTCTACGCGCTCGCCTACTCGCGGTTCCAGGGGCCCGACGGCGGCGGAGCCCGCCGCGAGCGGATCGCGTACTACTTCGCCGCCGGCGTCACGTGCCTGATCGGCTGGAGCGGCCTCGTCGCGGCCGGACTCGTCGCCGGCCGCTTCGTGCCGGAGTGGGTGCCGCTCGGGCTCGCGATCCCGATGACGTTCCTGCTGCTGCTCCTGCCGCTCGTGAAAGACCTGCCGGGGGCGGTCGCCGCGATCGTGGGCGGGCTCGTCGCGTTCGCCGCGCACGGCTTCCCGCTCGGCACCGGGATCCTGCTGGGCGCCGCGGCCGGCATCCTCGCCGGCGCGCTCGTGATGACCCGCACGCGCCCGCGCGCACCCGTCGACGTCGACACCGCCGCGCACGCCGCCGCACCGGAGGCCGAGCCCGAGGCGGGGCCCTCGTGATCGCGTGGCTCGGCATCGTGCTCTCGGGGCTCGTGACCTACCTGCTGCGGGTCGCCTTCCTCGTGCACGAGAAGCTCAAGCCTCCGAAAGCCGTCGAACGCTACCTGCCGCTCGTCGGCCCCGCCGTCCTCGGTGCGATCGCGCTGCCGGGCCTCATCGCCCCCGAGGGCGTCGTCTCGTGGGCGCAGACGGTGCCCGCGCTGCTCGCCTCGCTCGTCTCCGCGGTCGTCTGGCGGTTCACCCGGCAGCTCGTGCTCGGCCTCGTCGCCGGTCTCGTGCTCTGGTGGGGTCTGCTGGCCGGCCTCGCCGCTCTCGGGCTCGGCTGATCCTCGCGACCCCCGCTCGGGGAACTGCCCGCCGGCGCGCCGCCGGGTTAGGGTCCGCACGATGGCGCGGGATCAGGGAATCGCGCCGCGCGACGAGAGCTTCGACAGTGTCCTCGCGGCGGCGCGCGTCGGCGCGCCCTGGGCCTGCACCGCGATCTGGCAGGAGTACTCCTCGGCGGTGATGGCGTTCCTCGCCAGCCGCGGCTCGCGCGAGCCGGACGACCTCACGAGCGAGGTGTTCCTGGCGGTCTTCGACCGGATCCCCCGCTTCGAGGGCGGCGAACCCCAGCTGCGCAGCTTCATCTTCTCGATCGCGTACCGACGGCTCGTCGACGAACTCCGGGCGCGCTCCCGCCGCGACGAGCCGACCGCGTGGACGCCGGAGCTCGACCCGCGCGCCGTGGACAGCGCCGAGCGCGACGCCGAGCGGCGGCTCGGCGACGAGCGCGCCCGTCAGCTGCTCGACGAGCTCGTGCCCGACCAGCGCGACGTCATGGTGCTGCGGATCGTCGCCGATCTCACGGTCGAGCAGGTCGCCGAGGTGCTCGGCAAGAACGTGGGCGCCGTGAAGGCGTTGCAGCGTCGGGCCCTGGAGAACCTCCGGAAGAAAGTCGCGCCGACCCGTACCCCTGCGTGAGCCCGCGTCGATAGCGGGAGTGAGATGAGACGGCACCGCATCACCGAGACCGACGCCGATCGGCTGCTCGCCGGGGAGATCCCGGCCGGGCGGGCCGACGACGCGGCGCTCGCGGATGCCATCGCGCGGTATCGCGCGGCCGTCTCCGTCCCCGTCGTGCGGCCCTCGGCCGCGCTCCGGGAGCGCCTGGAGCTCGGGGGAGTTCCGGAGGTCTCGATCGAGCAGTCCTCGCGCGCGCCCCATGCCGCGCTCGTGTCCCCGTTCGGGGAGCTCGAGCCCGGCTCCGGCTCGAGAGGGGCCCGGCGCGCCGTGGGCGGACTGCTCGGAGTGGGCATCGGAGGTCTCCTCCTGCTCGGCGCGGCGGGGGCCGCGGCGGCAGCGGGCGCGGCGGGAGTGCTCCCGCCCGACCTGCAGGAGGGCTTCGATGCGATCGTCGGCGGGGATCCGGGGGGATCGACGGCCGGCGAGTCGGAATCCGGCGCATCGACGTCGGATGGCGCGGAGCCGGAGGGCGAGACCGAGGATTCGGTCGAGCCCTCCGGCGCTCCGAGCTCCGCTCCGGTCGGCGTGCCGACCTCGCCGAGCGACCTGCCGACGAACTTCGGCCAGACCGTCTCCGATGCCGCTCACGACGGCACCCTGACCGGCCGCGAGTTCGGCCGCTGGGTCTCGGAACAGGCCAAGCAGAACGGCAACCACAACGGAGCCGGCAACGGCAACGGCTCCACCCCCCAGACTTCCGGCGACGCGGACGAGTCCGCGGTCGCCGATGACCCCGGCGCCCCTTCGGGTGGGGCGGCCGGCGGACCCGACGGGGGCACGTCGGGTTCCACGGGCGGCGCATCGAACGGCGCCGGCAACTCCGGTTCGGGAGGCCCCGGCAAGTCCGGCGACGCTCCCGGCCAGAACAAGTCCGACAAGGACTAGCCGGCTCCGGCCTCGCCTCGCGAGCGGCGGCACCCCCGAACGGTGCCGCCGCTCGCCCTTCCGTTCCGTTCGCGCCGCGGCGAGCGTCCGACCCCCGTCCGCCGAGCGCCCCCTGATCCGCGCTCGGCGGGCGGCGCGCCCCGGGGCGGATCCGGCTCAGGGCAGGATGGCGAGCACCAGGAACGCCGCGAAGATCGCCAGGTGCACGACGCCCTGCAGCCGCGTGCTGCGACCGGGCGCGACGGAGAGCCCCGCGACGAGCACGGTCAGCAGGAAGAGCACGATCTGCACCGGTCCGAGCCCGAGCACGAGCGGCATCGGCAGCCAGATGCTCGCGACGGCGATCACGGGGATCGTGAGGCCGATCGAGGCGATCGCCGAGCCGATCCCGAGGTTGAGGCTCGTCTGGAGGCGGTCGCGCAGCGCGGCACGGCTCGCGGCCAGCCCCTCGGGCATGAGCACGAGCAGCGCGATGACGACGCCGACGAAGGTGTTCGGGATGCCGGCCGCCTCGATGCCCGACTCGATCGTCGGCGACACGGCCTTGGCGAGTCCGACGACCGCGACGAGCGATCCCAGCAGCAGCCCGAGGCTCAGCAGCGCCGCTCGGGTCGAGGGCGGTTCGGCGTGCGCGTTCTCGGAGATCGTCTGCCCGTCGCGGGCGACCGGCAGGAAGAAGTCGCGGTGCGCGCGCGTCTGGGTGGCGACGAAGGCGCCGTAGAGCACGAGGCTCGCGACGGCCACGAAGGCGAGCTGGGCGGGGCTGAATCGCGCCCCCGGTTCGGTGATCGTGAAACTCGGGATCACGAGCGTCAGGGTCGCGAGGGTCGCCACGACCGCGAGCGCGGCGCCCGTGCCCTCCGGGTTGAACCGCGGCAGCCGGTGGCGACTCGCGGCCAGCAGGAGCGAGAGGCCGACGATGCCGTTGAGCGTGATCATGACCGCCGCGAAGACGGTGTCGCGCGCGAGGGTGGAGGCGCCCGGCGCGCCGCCGAGCATGAGCGTCACGATGAGCCCGACCTCGATGACGGTGACCGAGACGGCGAGCACGAGCGAGCCGAAGGGCTCGCCGACCTTGGAGGCCACGACCTCGGCGTGATGCACCGCGGCGAGCACGGCGCCGATGAGCACCACCCCGAGCAGCGCGGCGACGGCGACGGGCGGCTTGGCGTTCCAGCTGAGCACGAGCGCGAGCAGTGCGAGGGCCGGCACCACGATGACCCAGCTCGCGAGCAGTCGACGGATCATGCGGCCTCCCGGTCACTCCGTGCGGTCCTCACGCTACCGGAGCGCCCCTGGGCGACCCCGGTGCGCCCGGACCCGTGCGCACGACGCGGAACGCGGTCGCGCGTGGTGGGGGTCGAGCCGGTGTCAGCCGCCGGAGCGGCGGCCGGATCCGCCCGCCGGGCGCAGCCGCAGGTAGCGGTCGTTGCCCTCGACGCGGGTCTCGGCGAGGTTGCCGCGGCTCTTCACGAACTCGTGGAAGCTCGGGTAGCCGAGCGCCTTCTCGCTGAACGAGGGGTTGAGGCGGCGGATCTGCGACTTCACTCCGCCCGCGTGCAGCCACTCCGCCTCGTTCTTGGCGTGGCCGAGCTCGAGGGCCCGCACGAGCAGCCGGGTCGCCTCGCGGTCGCTGATCTTCGCGGGCGCCGCGTCCTCGTCGGGCGCCTCCTCGGGCGCGCGCTCGGGCTCCTCCGGCTGCGCCTCGGGGGCCTCCGGCAGCACGTCGTCGTACGACTCGTACTCGTCGCACGCGGCGATGAGCGCGGGGCTCGTGCCGCCCGCGACCCCGAGCCCGACGACGAAGCGTCCGAGGCGCTTGCAGCGCTGGGCGAGCGCGATGTAGTCGGAGTCGCCCGCGACGATGACGACGTGCGTGACGTCGGGCAGGCGGAACAGATCCTCGAGCACGTCGACCGCGAGGCGGATGTCGGCACCGTTCTTGAGCGCCCGGCTCACCGGGAACAGCTGGGTGAGATCCACTGCGCGGTCGACGAGCTGGCGGCGGTAGCTCGCGTTGGCGGGGTAGGACCAGTCGGCGTAGGCGCGGCTGACGGCGATGGTGCCGAAGGAGGAGGCGAACTCGAGGATCGCGCCGAGGTCGAGCGTCGCCGCGGTCAGGCGCTTGGCGACGTCGCCGGTGCCGCCGGCCGCGGTGGGCAGGGCGGCGCGCGCGTTGTCCTTGTGCCACTGGCCCTTGCCGTGCAGCTGCTCGTAGCGCGAGATGACGATGTTGTCGAAGTCGAGGTAGACCGCGACGCGCGGCGAGGGATCGGCGGCCATGCCTCGAGGCTACGCCCCGGCCGCCCCGGCGCTCGCGTGGCGCACAGACGATGCATAGGATCCGGCGGTTCACTGTCGCCATGAGCATCCCCGCGCCCGCCCCCCGCCTCGCGCGCCCCGACGGATCCCCGGTGCGCGCGCTCGTCGTCGACGACGAGCCGAGCCTCGGCGACCTGCTGCGCATGGCGCTGCGCTCCGAGGGCTGGGAGGCGCGCGTCGCCGCCGACGGCCAGAGCGCGCTGCGCCTCGCGCGCGAGTTCAAGCCCGACGTCATCGTGCTCGACGTCATGCTGCCCGACCTCACCGGCCTCCAGGTGCTGCAGCGGCTGCGCGCGAACGGCGACGACGCACCCGTGCTGTTCCTCACCGCGAAGGACAGCGTCGACGACCGGATCGCCGGCCTCACCGCGGGCGGCGACGACTACGTCACGAAGCCCTTCAGCCTCGAGGAGGTGGTGGCGCGCCTGCGCGGCCTCGTGCGCCGCACGCTCGCCGTCGGCTCCGACGAGGGACCGGTGCTGCAGGTGGGCGACCTCACCCTCGACGAGGAGAGCTACGAGGTCAGCCGGGCGGGCACACCGATCGAGCTCACCGCGACCGAGTTCGAGCTGCTGCGCTTCCTCATGCGCAACCCGCGCCGGGTGCTCAGTCGCGAGCAGATCCTCGACCGGGTCTGGAGCTACGACTACGGCGGGCGCTCGAGCATCGTCGAGCTCTACATCTCCTACCTGCGCAAGAAGGTCGACAGCCTCGGCGAGCCGATGATCCACACGGTGCGCACGGTCGGCTACGTGCTCAAGCCGGCCGCGTCGTGACGGTCGCGGCGGGGCGCGACGACGCCGCGCCCGACCTCGCGCCGGAGCCGCGGCGCAGGCGGCGCTGGTCGCTGCGCGCCCGCCTCGTGCTGGGCATCGTCCGGCCAGGTGAACGAGATGTCGCAGCGCACCGCGCGCATCCTCACCGGTCAGAACGTGCCCGGCACTCCCGGCGTGTCCGACGGCGACGGCGACCACGACCCGCCCCCGGTCGACGAGCTGCTGCCGGCGCAACGGGCCGGGGCGATCGGCGTCGTGGTGGTCGGCTCCACGGTCGCGGGCGGCTACCTGGGCGACGCGGGGCAGGAGGAGAACCTCACCGCGGATCAACTGCGCACCCTCGCGGCGATCCCGCCCGGTGCGGGGCCCGTCGATGCCGAGCTCGGCGGATCCCTCGGCGACTACCGCGCGTCCGCGCGCGAGCTGCCCGACGGCTCGGTCGTCGTCGTCGCGCTCTCGCTCGGCGAGGTGGACGAGACCGTGGGCCAGCTCGGCGCCATCATCGGCGGGGTCAGCGTCGCGGCACTGCTGCTGGCCGTGCTGCTCGGCGCCGCGGTCGTGCGCCTCGCCCTGCGCCCGCTCGACCGGGTGGTCGCGACCGCGAGCCGGGTCAGCCGGCTCGATCTCGCGGAGGGCGCGCCCTCGATGCCCGACCGGGTTCCCGAGGAGGACGCCGACGGGGCGACCGAGGTCGGCCGCGTGGGGGAGGCGCTCAACCAGCTGCTGGGCAACGTGGAGTCGGCCCTCAGCGCCCGCCACGCGAGCGAGGCGAAGCTGCGCCGCTTCGTGGCCGACGCGAGTCACGAACTGCGCACGCCGCTCGCCTCGATCCGCGGCTACAGCGAGTTCGTGCGCCGCGACGCGGGCGACCTCGACCCGGACGTGCAGCGCTCGCTCGAGCGGATCGACTCCGAATCGCAGCGGATGACCGTGATCGTCGAGGACCTGCTGCTGCTCGCCCGGCTCGACGCGGGCCCGGCCATCGCGCGCGAGCCCGTCGATCTCGCGCTGCTCGTCGCCGACGCCGTGAGCGACGCGTACGCCGCGGGCCCCGACCACCGGTGGGAGCTCGACCTCGAGGGCGAGGAGGTGCCGGTGATCGGCGACCGGGTGCGGCTGCACCAGGCCGTCGCGAACCTGCTCGCCAACGCTCGTACCCATACGCCCCCAGGCACCACCGTCGTCACGGGCGTCGTGGCCCGCGACGGACTCGCGCGCGTGACGGTCGTGGATGACGGGCCCGGCATCCCGCCGGAGCTGCAGCCCCGCCTCTTCGAGCGCTTCGTGCGCGGCGACGACAGCCGCGCGCGGATCGCGGGTGCGGCCTCCGGCGGGAGCACGGGACTCGGGCTCGCGATCGTGCGCGCGATCGTGCAGGCGCACGGCGGCTCGGTCGAGGTCGCGAGCGAGCCGGGCCGCACGGCCTTCACGATCGAGCTGCCCCTCGACGACCCGCTCGAGCCGCCGGGGGCGGCCACCGCGAGCCGGACCGCGACGCCGGGCGCGGCGGAACTTCCGGCGGACGAGTCCTCGGGGCGCCCGGACGCCGGCTAGGCGCCGAGGGCCGGCGGCGGCCCGTCGAGCACGCCGATCCAGAGCCCGTCGCGGGCTCGGGACGCCGCGACCGCGAGGTCGCGCCGTGCGCGCGCCCAGGCGTCGAGCGGATCCCGCGAGGGATCGGGGGCCGGCCCGAGCAGCGCCGCGGGCGCCCCGGTGACGAGCACCTGCCCGAACTCCCGGCCGACGGCGCTCGCGACGGTGCCGACGCGGATCGCCGGCTCCCCGGCGCTCTCGTCGGCGAGCGGTGCCACGGGCGCGCCGAGGCCGGCGAGCGCGACCATCGCCTCGCGGGCGCCGTCGAGCTCGAGGGCGAGCACCGCGATCCCCGCCGGATCGGCCCCCGCGGCGAGGAGGTTATCCAGGCGCGCGCGGAGGGCCGTGTCGCGCTCGGCGCGGTGGGCGAAGCGCAGCAGCACGGGCGGCTCGCCCGAGCGGACCGCTCGCGGACGCGCGCCGAGGGTCGCGGGCAGCAGGCTCTCGACGACCGCGAGGATCTGGGCGGTGCCCCGGTAGTCGACATCGAGCTCGGCGACGCGGTCGGCGACCGCGATGCCGGCCTCGGCGAGGGCCTCGCCCGCACGGGGTCCGCGGCTCGGATCCGCCAGCAGCAGCAGGCCGTCGGGGCGGTCCCCGACGAGCGCGTGCAGCAGCCGCAGCGCGTGCGGGCCGACGTCGTGCGCCTCGTCGACGACGATCGCGGCGAAGGGGGCGATCCCCGTCGACCGCACGAGGGGGAGCGCCGCGGCGATCAGACCGTCCGGGTCGGCGACCCCGTGCGCCGCGAGCGTCGCCTCGTCGGCGGGGTCCCGCTCGCCGGTCCGAGTGAGGAGGTCACCCGCCAGCGCGGCGACGCTGCGGAACACCACCCACTCGCCGAGGTCGGGGGCGATCGTCGCGAAGCGCGCCGCGAGGCTGCGGACGAGCGGTCCGGAGGGGCCGGTGACGAGCACTCGGCCGCCGCCGCGCGCGAGGTGCGCCGCGCGGTGCAGGCCGATGAGGCTCTTGCCGGTGCCGGATCCGCCGACCACCAGCGCGGGGCCCTCGGCGTCGCGGCGCACCAGGCGGGCCTGCCGTGCGTCGAGGAAGGCGGTGCCGGGCTCGGGGCGGGCGCGCATGCCGTGCTCGAGCAGGTCGAGCAGGCGCGCGGGGTCGAGACCGTCGGTCGCGGCGACGGCGCGCGCGCTCTCGCGCGACGGCAGCAGCGCGCCCGCCGTCGCGTGCGGCGAGCCGATGACGCCGATCGGCCCGGTGATCACCGGTGGGAAGAGCTGCTCGAGCCGGGCGCGCACGGTGGCCACCTGCACCGCCGACAGCCGGGCCCCCGCGCCCGCGACGAGCGCGACCACCGCCGCCTCGCCGAGCAGACGCACGCCGTACAGCTCGGCGCGCACCTCGGGCGCGCGCAGCAGAGCGATGAGGGCGTGCACCTCGCCGGCGGGCAGTCCCACGTCGGCGAGCTCGCCCTGTACCAGGTAGGCGAGGTCGGCGATGCGGGCGATCTCGTCGCTCGCGTCGGCTCCGTCGTGAAGCACCCGGCCCTCGCGCACGGCGACCTCGCTCCAGTCGCGCACGTCGAGCAGGAACACCCCGCCCGGGCCGACGAGCACGGCGTCGACCCCCGCCGGGGCGCCGCCCGCGCGGCGGCGGTCGGCCAGCAGCGTGTAGCCGAGGGGCTCGAGCTCGATCAGCGTGCGGGTCAGGCGGCGTTCGCTCGCCCCGGAGGCGGCGAAGGCGCGCGCGAGCTGCGCGCCGACTCCGGCGAGTCGGGCGTGCTCCTCCACGGTCAGGCCGCGCCCGTCCGTGTCGTGCGCCATTCCGGTGGGCACGCGTCCCTCCTGTCGGGGCGCGGCCCCCCGACCGCGTCCTGCGCCCATGGTGGCGGAGTCGGAGGATCCTCACGATTCCCCGTTCGGGGAACTCCCCGAACGGGGGCGGCGCACGCTGCCCGGCGGAGCAGCGGTCGCTCGATCTACGCTCGGGAGCGTGCGGATCCTGCTCTACGGCCTGACCGGCTACACCGGTGTCAACATCGCGCGCGAGGCGGCCGCCCGCGGGCACGAGGTGATCGGGGTCGCCCGGCACAGCGCCGAGGGGGAGCTGCCCGAGGGGGTCACCGCGGTGGTGGGCGACGTGCGCGACGCCGAGACGGCCCGCGCCTGGGCGCGCGACGTCGACGCGATCCTCATGGCGACCCAGCCGCTGCTCGACGACGGGGGTACCCTGCTCGACGCGCTGCCCGGCCTGCTCGCCGCCGCCGAATCCTCGGGGGCTCGCCTGGGCTACATCGGCGGCGCGGCCTCCCTGCACTGGGAGGAGGGTGGTCCGATGCTGCTCGACCTCGGCTTCCCCGAGGAGTGGAAGCCCGCCGCCCGCGTGCACGTCGACGTGCTGCGGGCTCTGCGCGAGAGCGACACGACGGCCGACTGGTTCTTCCTCAGCCCGCCCGAGATCTACGGATCGCACACTCCCGGCACCCGCACCGGCGCGTACCGGCTGGGCACCGACCTCGCCGTGCAGGACTCCCGCGGGCGCTCCCGCATCGGAGGCGAGGATCTCGCGATCGCGGTGCTCGACGAGCTCGAGACCCCGCGGCACCACCGGATGCGCTTCACCGTCGGCTACTGAGCGTCGAGCCTCGCCCGGCCCTCGGCACCCGCCCCCTAGGCTGGGGCGCATGTCGGCGCGCATCGAGAAGATCGACCTGCCCGGGATCGGAACCCGCCACGACCTGCTGACCGACTCGGGCCGCCGCATCGGCGTGCTCTCGCACCGCAGCGGGCAGCGGCAGCTCGCGATCTTCGACGCCCACGACCCCGACGCCGCGACCGAGACGGTCGACCTCACCGAGGCCGAGGCGGTGGGTCTGGCCGACATGCTCGGCGCGTCGGTCATGCTCGGCCAGCTCGCCCAGATCGGCACCCAGGTCGCGGGGCTGTTCACCGAGCAGCTCGTGCTGCCGGCCACGAGCCCCTACGCCGGGGGCGTGCTCGGCGACACGCAGGCGCGCACCCGCACCAAGACCTCCATCGTCGGCATCGTGCGCGGCTCGGAGATCATCCCCTCCCCGACGCCGGTGACGCCCCTGCACGCGGGGGACACCATCATCGCGGTCGGCACCCGGTCCGGCCTCGAGGCGCTCGCGCTCCTCCTCGACCGAGGCGCCTGACCCGAGGAGCGCGGCCCGCCATGCACGAGACCACGCTCCTCTTCATCGAGGTCGGCGCCCTGCTGCTGGCGCTCAGCCTGCTGGCGCGCCTCGCCGACCGCATCGGGTTCTCGGCGATCCCGCTCTACCTGCTCGTGGGGCTCGCGCTCGGCGACGGCGGGCTCGTGCCGCTGCGGGCCAGCGAGGACTTCCTCGCGGTGGGCAGTGAGCTCGGCGTGATCCTGCTGCTGCTCATGCTCGGGCTCGAATACTCCGCCCCCGAACTCGTCGCGAGCCTGCGCGGGGCGAGGGTCGCGGGCCTGCTCGACGTCGCGTTCAACGCCCTGCCGGGGGCCGCGCTCGCCCTGCTGCTGGGCTGGGGTCCGATCGCGGCGGTGGCGCTCGCGGGCGTCACCTGGGTGTCGAGTTCGGGCGTGATCGCGAAGCTGCTGCGCGACCTGCGACGCCTGTCGAACCGGGAGACGCCGGTGATCCTCTCGGTGCTCGTGCTCGAAGACCTCGCGATGGCGTTCTACCTCCCGGTGCTCTCGGCGCTCGTGATCGGCGCGGGGCTGCTCGAGGGCGCGATCACGCTCGTCGTCGCGGTCGTCGTGGTGATCGTGATCCTCGTGCTCGCGCTGCGCTTCGGGCGGGTCATCTCGGCCGCGTTCACCCCCCAGCACGCCGAGTCGCTCGTGCTGGGGGTGCTCGGTCTCACGATGCTCGTCGCGGGCCTCGCCGCCGAGGTCAACGTCTCGGCGGCGGTCGGGGCGTTCCTGGTTGGCATCGGCCTGTCGGGGCACGTCGCGCGCCGCGCCGAGGAGCTGCTCGAACCGGTGCGCGACCTCTTCGCGGCGGTCTTCTTCGTGTTCTTCGGGATCGCGACCGACCCCGCCGAGATCCTCCCGCTTCTGCCCGCGGCCGCCGCCCTCGCGCTGGTGACCTCGGCGACCAAGGTCGCCTCGGGGTACCTCGGTGCGCGGCGCGCCGGGATCGGGATCCCCGGTCGCTGGCGCACCGGCTTCGGCCTCGTGCCGCGCGGCGAGTTCTCGATCGTCATCGCGGCGCTCGCCGTCGGGGCGGGGGTCGCGCCGCAGCTCGCCCCGCTCGCGACCGGGTACGTGCTCATCACCGTCGTCATCGGTCCGCTGCTCGCGCGCGTGCCCGACGCCGCCTGGTTCCGCCGCGCGACGACACCGGGGCACAGCGAGCATCCGGCTCGCGCAGAGAGGGCGCGCAGCCGGCGCTCCTAGCGTGCGGGAGTGCCCACTGCTCGGCGCTCGACGCCGCTCACCGCCACCCGTCAGTTCGCCGTCACCTGGGGCATCCCCGACGACTTCGGCGGCATGACCCGCGCCCTGCTGGCCCGGTCCGCCGCGTTCGCGCGGCGGGGAGCCCCGGTCGACGTGCTCACCTTCGACGGCCGCGCCGACTACCCCGAGGTGGAGCGGAGACTGCGCGAGCGCGGCGAGCTCGCCGAGGGCGTGCGCCTCGTCGACCTGTTCGCGTGGCTGCGCGAGAACCCGCTGCCCGGTGGATCGCTGCGTCTGGGCCGCGACGCGTTCACCCCGCTCGATCCGGGCGACCCGAGCGTCGCCCCCGACCCGCGCACCGAGCCCACGTGGATGCGGGACGGCCGCCCCATGCGGCGGGTGCGTCGCGCGGCGGACGGCACCATCCTGCAGGTGGACCACCTGCGCGCCGACGGCACGCTGCTGCTGACCGACCGCCGGGACACCCGGCAGCCGGGCACGGTCGGCGGGCGCTCGATCGTGCTGTGCGACGCCGCGGGCACCCCGGTGCGCTCCTGGAACCGGGCGCGCTGGCTCTACCACGCCTGGCTCGACGCGCTCGTGGCGCGGCGGCCCAGCACGATGATCATCGACAGCAAGACCTGCGCCGGCTTCCTCTGGGACTACCGGCGCCGCTCCGTCACGACCATCCACCTCGTGCACAACTCGCACCTCGCGCACGCCGAGGATCCCTTCGGGGGAGTGCGCGCCTCGCGCCGCACCGCCTTCGAGCACCTCGAGGGCTTCGACGCGGTCGCGGTGCTCACCGAGCGTCAGCGCGACGACATCATCGCCTCCCGCGGCCCGGCGCGGAACCTCGTCGTGCTGCCGAACGCCGTCGACCCCGGCCCGGTCGTCGGGGTGGCACGCGACCCCGCACTGGTCGTCGTGCTCGCCTCGCTCACCGAGCGCAAGCGCGTGGATCACGCGGTGCGCGCGGTGCTCGCCGCCGGCCACGGGCTGCACCTCGACGTCTGGGGCGAGGGATCCGGGCGGGCCGGCCTCGAGGCGCTGCTCGCCGGCCACCCCTCGGCGGGAGCCGTCGCGCTGCGCGGCCACCGACCGGATGCGCGGGCCGAGTTCGATCGCGCCTCCGCGGTGCTCGTCACGGGCGACTCGGAGGGGTTCCCGCTCGTGCTCATCGAGGCGATGGCGCACGGTTGCGTCCCGATCGCCTACGACGTGCGCTACGGGCCGGCCGACCTCATCCAGGACGGTCGGAACGGCCTGCTGGTGCCCAGCGGCGACGAGCGGGGGCTCGCGCGCGCCCTCGAGCGCTTCGCCGAGATGCCGCCCGAGCGGGTCGCGGCCCTGCGCCGCGAGGCGCAGCGCGCCGCCCGGCGCTACCGCGAGGACGCCGTCATCGCACGCTGGGAACGGGAGATCGACGCCGCGCGGCGGCGGCACTCCCGAGAGCTCGCCCCGCCGCTCGCGCCGCTCGGTGTGCGGGCCGTTCGACGACTGCGGCGAACCCTGCTGCGACGAGCAGGCTGAGCGGCACGCCGAGAGCGACGACGAGCGGCCAGCGTGCGTCGCCGAGCGCGAACGCGAGCGTCGCGATGATCGGCACGTGCACGAGGTAGAGGCTGAACGAGATCCGGCCGAGCCACCGGGCCGGCGCCGTGCCGAGGATCGCGCGGGCGAGCGGGGAGCCGATCGCGAGCACGACCGCGCCGACCGCACCGACCGCGGCGAGCCCCCACGCGATCCGCCCGAGTGCGGAGTCGCCGGGCACGAAGGGGCGGTCCCACCAGCTCGCGATGAGCAGCCCGCCCGACAGCAGCGCGAGCCCTGCCCAGAGCAGCGGTCGTCGTCGCCGCGCGGCCCAGTCGCGCAGCTCGGGCAGCCGTACCGCGAGCAGCGTGCCGGCGAGGAACACCGGGAGGTAGACGAGCGCGTCGAGCTCGATGAGCCGCCCGAGCACCGAGAGCGCGAGCGCCGCGGGGATCGCGATCGCCGCCCAGCGGCGCAGCACGAGGGCGAGGGCGACGAACACCGGCAGCAGCAGCGAGAACACGATCTCCCAGCGCAGCGACCACAGCACGTTGTCGTAGCGGTAGCTCTCCGGCAGCAGGGTGGCCTCGCGCAGCACGGCGAGCGGATCCACGCTCACCGGGTTGCTGCGCGCGAGCCACGATCCCTCGGTCACCGCGGCGTCGGCGCGCGGCACCACGAGCACCGCGAGCACCCCGAGCGCGAGCGCGGCCCACACCGGGAGGTAGAGCCGCAGCAGCCGGGCGCCGAGGAAGGCGGTCCACGAGAAGCCCTCGCGCAGCGCCGGCAGGGCGACGACGAGCCCGCTCAGCGCGAAGAAGACGAGCACCGCCTCGGTGCCGGCGAACCCGATCTTGAGCGGCGACTCGGTGACGAGCCGCCACTGCTCGGCGCGGTCGCCGCCGAGCATGATCGGCTGCGCGATCTTCGACAGGTGGTAGAGCAGCACGACGAGGGCAGCGACGCCGCGGAGCCCGTCGAGCGCGAGCAGTCGCTCGGCGGGGGCGGCGCCGTCGCGCTCCATCTCGCGCGTGCGGCCGCCGGCCGGCTCGGGGCGCGGGCGCGCGGGAGCGGGCTCGGCGGCGGTCACTCCCGAACGCTAGGCGGCTCGCCTGGGCCCGGTCTGGCCGTCGGCCCGGAGCCCGCCCGGAGGTGGCCGGGAGCGCGCGGGGGAGGGCCTCGCTAGCCTCGAGACATGGCCGACTCCCGCGCGCGCACCTCCGGCATCGACACCCTCGTGATCCTCGGGGCGGGGGGCGACCTGACCTCGCGCCTGCTGCTGCCCGGGCTCGGGAGCCTGCTGGGCTCGAGCCGTGGACGTCCGCTCCAGCTCGTGGGATCCGATCGCGGCGAGCTCAGCGACCGCGAGTTCCGCAGCAAGGTGCGCGCGGCGTTCGGCGACGCGGGCGGTGTCGCGCGCACCGTCGCCGACCGGGCACGGTACGTGCAGGCCGACGCGACGAGCGGCGAGGATCTCGCGGCCCTCCTGGCCGGCTGCGAGGGCCGGGTCGCGCTGTACTTCGCCCTCCCGCCGGCGGTCGCCGCCGCATCCTGCCGCGCGTTGGCGGGCGTCGAGCTGCCCGAGGGGCTCGTGCTCGCGCTCGAGAAGCCGTTCGGCACCGACGGCGCGAGCGCCCGCAAGCTCAACCGCCTGCTGCAGACGATCATGCCCGAGGAGCAGGTCTTCCGCGTCGACCACTTCCTCGGCAAGTCGACGGTGCTGAACCTCCTGGGTCTGCGCTTCGCGAACCGGCTGTTCGAGTCGCTGTTCTCGGCGCAGCACGTCGAGCGGGTCGACATCGTCTTCGACGAGACGCTCGGGCTCGAGGGGCGCGCGGGGTACTACGACAAGGCCGGGGCGCTCGTCGACATGATCCAGAGTCACCTGCTGCTCGTGCTCGCCCTCACCGCGATGGAGCCGCCGTCGAGCGTGTCGAGCGAGGACCTGCGCGGCGCGATGGCGCAGGTGCTGCGCGCGACGCGGCCGTGGGCGAAGAACGGCACCTCGAGTCGCCGCGCGCGCTACACGGCCGGCAGCGTCGGGCGCCGCAAGCTCCCCGCTTACGTCAAGGAGAAGGGCGTCGTCGCGGGCAACCGCACCGAGACCCTCGCCGAGGTGACGCTCGCGGTGGACACCTGGCGCTGGGCGGGCGTCCCGTTCCGGCTGCGCTCGGGCAAGGCGCTCGGCGACGGACGGCAGGAGATCGTCATCACCCTGCGCGACGTGCCGCACCTGCCGACCGGATTCCATGCGGTCGACCGGCCGGCGCAGATCCGCATCCGCCTGAAGCCCTCGACGATGGAGGTCGACCTCGCCACCAACGGCTCCGGCGACCCCTTCGACGTCGAGTGGGACGTGCTGCGTCACGACTTCGGCGAGAACGAGCTGAGCGCCTACGGCGAGGTGCTCGCCGAGCTGATGGAGGGGGATCCGACCCTCTCGGTGCGCGGCGACGTCGCCGAGGAGTGCTGGCGCATCGTCGCGCCCGTGCTCGCCGCCTGGCGCAAGGACGCGGTGCCGCTCGACAGCTACAAGGCCGGCAGCGCCGGGCCGAGCCGCTGGGGCACCCCGCCGGAGGCCGCAGGGCGCTAGGGCCCGCGGATCCGCGAACCGCGAGGCGACGAATCGGCGGGCTAGCCGCGCAGCGTGGCGAGGGTCGCCGCGACGCGGCGCGCGCGGGTCTCCTCGGCCTTCGCCTCGGTGATGGCGCGCGCGTGCTCCTTGCGGTGGGAGTACGCGAGCTTCTCCCACGCCGCGGCGGCGACCGGGTCGGCGGACAGCGCGTCGGCGAGCGCGGGCGGCACCTCGACCTCGCGCGGCGCGTCGTCCCGGGCGATCGTGACGTGGATCTCGTCGCCGGCCGCGACCCGTGCGCCCGCCCGGTGCTCGGCGTTCACCCCCACGAGGAACCGCCCGCGCATGACGCCGGTCGTCGTGCGGTAGGTGTAGTCGCCGATCGTCACGACGACCGGGGCGCGTTTGCCCGCCCCGAGGGCATCGAGCTGCTCCTGGCTGAGTTCGATGCCGGCGTTGTTGCCGCCGGTCGCCAGCAGCGTGGTCGTGAACTCGAGCATGGCGTGATCCTCGCAGGCCGCCCGCTCAGGCGCCGGCCACGGCGGGCGCGGGGGTGAGCCCGCGCGCGGCGAGGAAGGGCAGGATCCCCTCCCGCAGGGCCTCGGGCTTCACATCGTGCATCTGACCCGGCAGCACCGCGTGCTCGGCACCGGGGATCGCGGCGGCGATCGCCTCCTGCGCCTCGGCCATCGCGGGTGCGGCCTTGCCGCCGCACAGCACGAGCGTCGGCACGGCGATGCGCGCGAGCTCCGCGGTCGGCACCTCGAACCCCGCCATGAGGTCGGTGTCGTGCAGCAGCGTCGGGGCGACCGCCTTCAGCTTCGCGAACGGCCCGCGCATCAGCCGCATCATGAGCGGCAGGAACGCGGGGCCGTTCACCATCGTCACCATGAAGTAGTCGACGGCCTTGTCGTTGCGGCCCGCGGCGAGCAGCTTCTCGAGGTCGCCGCGGTAGTCCCTCGGCCGCCCGTCCTTGCCCGAGTTGCGCCCGACGAAGGGCGCCTCGTAGCCCACGAGGGCGCGCGGCGCGATGAGCCCGGCGGCGGCCGTGCGGTAGGCGAGGGCGGCTCCCGAGGAGAAGCCCAGCACGATCTCACCGCCGGTCGCCGCGACGACCGCCGCGAGATCCTCGAACTCCCGTTCCGGCGCGTACGTGCTCGCGCCCGCTCCCGACTCGCCGCGCCCGCGGCGATCCCAGGCGACGACGGTGAACCGGTCGGCGAGCGCCTGCGGCACCCGCTCGCTCGGCCCGAACTCCCGGTAGCAGAAGGCGCCGTCGACGAGCACGAGGACCGGGCCGGATCCGCCGCGCGCGTAGGCGATCCGCGTGCCGTCGGACGAGGTGGCGTACTCGGTCGCGCCGAGGGGCGAGCCGGTGACGGTCATCGCGCGGACCCGCTCTCGAGCTCGGCGAGCATCGCGTCGATCTTCTCGAACGAGCCCTCCCAGCCGGCGGCCGTCATGCGGCGGTGCTGGTCGGAGAAGGGACCCTGATGCAGCGTGAGCCGGGTGCGGTCGCCGTGGTCGTGCAGCCAGATGCGGAGAGTGACCGCCTCACCGCCGGGGATCTCGGCGCGGCCCTCGAGGTACTCCGGGGGCGTGACGGCCGCGAGGGTCGCGCGCATCGGGTAGCGCTCGCCGGTGAGGTCGTCGATCATGTCGAGGTTCCAGGATCCGCCCGGCCGCAGGTCGATCTCGACGCTCGCGGGGTCGACGTGCACGCCGTGCGGCCCGAACCAGCCGAGCAGCGCGGGGTCGCTGAAGAAGCGCCAGACGATCGCGCGCGGCGCGGCGAACACGCGCGTGAGGAACACGTCGCGATCGGTCGCCGGCGGCACCTCGGGAACGGCGCCCGGCGCGGTGCCGGGCTCGGGGGGCGGGGTCATGGGGTGTCCTCTCGGGGGGTGTCGATGACGGGGCCGTCGACGGGCGGCTCGTGCGACTCGACCGGCTCGCGCAGGTAGGCCGCGAGGGCGGCGTCGAGCTTGTCGAAACTCTCGCTCCAGAAGCGCTTGTAGCTCTGCATCCACTCGTCCGCTCGCCGCAGGGGCTCGGCTTCGAGCCGGCTGTAGCGGGCCGTCCCGCGGGCCGCGCGCGAGATGAGGCCCGCCCCTTCGAGCACGCGCAGGTGCTTCGAGACGGCCGGCTGGCTGATCGGGAACGGCTCGGCGAGCTCGGCGACGTTCGCCTCGCCCTGGGCGAGGCGCGCGAGGATCGCCCGGCGGGTCGGGTCGGCGAGCGCCGCGAACACCGCGTCGAGCTGGTCGACGGCCACGCGCTCCCTCCCTTTCGTAACCGAACGGTTTTGATAACCGGGTGGTCATATAGTGCGGCGCGGCGCGCCGGAAGTCAAGCGCGCGGCGGACGCTAGGCTGACGGCATGAACGTGTTCGCCTTCGTCGTGTCCGCGATCCTGTTCCTGGGCTCGTTCCTGCTGTTCGGCTACGCGTTCGCGGTCGGCGGCGGCGTGCTCGCGATCACGATGTTCATCGGCGGCGTGCTCGCCGTGTCGGCGTCGCTCGCGATCCCGTTCCACATCCTGGGCCGCTCCTCGAGCTACAACTGAGCGGCGAACCCCCGCCCCGGCGGCTCCGAACGCCGACCATGAGCTCCCGCGGATCCTCCGCCTCGGCCGAGGCGATCGCCCCGGCCCCGCCGGCGGCGACCTTCGCCGTCGTCGCGCCGGCGGATCCCGCCCGGTTCTACCCGCGCTTCGGGCCGTTGCCCGCGGTGACGGCGGTGCCGGGGTGGGACGGCCGCTGGGATGCGCCGGGCCAGACCCGTCGGCTCGAGCTCTCCGACGGCTCCTCGGTCGTCGAACACCTCGACGTGGTCGAGCCCGAGACGCACGTCGCCTATCACCTCGATTCGTTCACCGGCCTGTTCGGGCGGCTCGTCGAGCGCGCCGAGGCCGACTGGCGCTTCGCGCCGGAGGCGAGCGCCTCCACGCGCATCCGGTGGAGCTACCGGTACATCGCGCGCCGCGGGTTCGGCCCGATCGTCGCGGCGATCGTGCGCCTGTTCTGGGCGCCCTACATGCGCCGGGTGCTGCCCGGTCTCGTCGCCGAGGTCGCCCGGGTCGCCGACTGAGTCGTCGTGCCCCCGCCGGCCGGTGCCGCGCTCAGGCCGCGTCGAGCACGCGCGAGGCGAAGGCGTCGAGCCGCGTCGACAGCCCGGCCGCCCGCTCGGCGATCACCTGCGCCGGCGAGGGGTAGGTCGCGTAGGCCGGCGGGGCGATGCGGATCAGCAGCGAGCACGCCAGGTCGGCGCAGATGTAGGTGCCCACCGAGTCGCCGCGGGCGCCGGCCCTCCCGGCGCGGGCGGCGGTGAACATCGTCACCTGGCCGGCCGGCTGCGGGGTGTTGCACAGCGAGCAGATCGCGGAGCCGGCCTGCAGACGCGCCTGCGAGGCCCGGAGCACGAGCCCCACCGGCTCCTCGTCGCGCCAGTACACGACGTAGCCGCGGTCGGAGCTCGACGGATCGCGCCAGCCGAGGTACTCCCGGTCGTCCCACACGACCTCGTGCAGGCCCGGCAGCGGCATCCGCTCCGCCTCCGCCGCGCTCGCGTTGGCGAGCGACCCGCGGATGTCGGATTCGGTGAGCGGCTTCATCGCGGGCCAGCCTAACCCCGCCCCGCGCGCGTGCCCGAGGTGCCGGCTCGTCAGAGCCCGCGCACCACCATCGCGATCAGTCGCTCGCCGGTCGCCGCGACGGTCGCGGGGTCGAGCGCGCGCAGCGGCCCGTCGAGGGCGAGGCAGGCGAGGCCGTGCACGCTCGACCAGGCGAGCAGCTCGGCACCGGGACGGCGCTCGGCCGACAGGGCGCCGGCCTCCACCATCGCGTCGAGCGCGACCCCCAGCAGCACGAGCGGGGTGCGCCCGCGCGCGCTGCCGCGCACCGGGTCGGCCGCCCGGTCGAGATCCGCCGGCACGGTGAACGCCGCACGGAACAGGCCCGGCTCCCGGAAGGCGTAGTCGAGATAGCCCTCGCCGACCGCCCGCAGCAGGCCGTGGGCGTGCGCGACGGGATCCGCGTCGGCCGGCACCGCGTCGAAGCGCGCCTCGATGCCCTCGGCCAGCTCGGCGAGCGCACGGTCGCTCACGGCGCGCACGAGCTCCGAGCGGTCGGCGAAGTGGCGGTAGGCGGCGTTCGGCGCGACCCCGGCGCGGCGGGTCGCCTCGCGCAGCACGATGGCGTCGGGTCCGCCCTCGCGGGCCATGTCGAGCCCCGCCTCGAGCAGCGCCTGACGCAGATCGCCGTGGCGGTAGCGGTCGCGGGAGGCCTGTGACATTGTGAACACTGTATACATCGGGTCGGCGCGCACGGGCGCGACCGCCCGATCGGCACGGGAGAGGCGTCATGCGGTACGTCGGCGGATTCAGCGGGTTCTCGGTGCGCGACGTCGACGAGGCGCGCGCGTTCTACCGCGACGTGCTCGGCCTGACGACCCACGACAGCCCGATGGGCGCCTTCGAGCTCGAGCTGCCCGGCAGCACCGAGCGGGTGTTCGTCTACGGCAAGGGCGAGGGCCACAGCCCGGCGACCTACACCGTGCTCAACCTCGTGGTTCCCGACATCGATGCGGCGGTCGACGCCCTCGAGGCCGCCGGCGGGCACCTCGAGCGCTACGAGAGCATGCCCGTCCAGGATGCGCGCGGCATCGCCCGCTCGACCGACCCCGCGGATGGCCCGACGATCGCGTGGCTGCTCGACCCGTCGGGCAACGTCGTCTCGTTCATCGAGAGCTCGGAGTGACCCGGCGCCTGCCGAGACCGCTGCGCCCCTTCGCCACCAGCCGCTACCGGCTGCTGGCGTCGGCGCTGTCGATCTCGCTGTTCGGAACCGGGGTGTGGACGGTCGCGCTCGTCTTCCAGGTGAAGGCGCTCGGCGGCGGTCCGACCGACCTCTCCGCGATCGCGGCGGTCAACGCTGCCGCGCTGCTCGCGGCGGTGCTGTTCGGCGGGGTCGCGGCCGACCGCATCCCGCAGAAGCGCATCCTCGTCGCGGTCGAGATCGTCAAGACGCTCGCGGTCGCCGGAGCCGCCGCGCTCGGGCTGAGCGGCGCGCTCGAGCTGTGGCACCTCGCGATCGTGGCGGCGCTGCTCGGACTCGCCGACGGCTTCTTCTACCCGGCGTACTCGGCCGTGCTGCCCGCGATCCTCCCCGAGGACGATCTGCTCGCCGCCAACGGCGTCGAGGGGGTGCTGCGCCCCGCCTTCCTGCAGGCCGCCGGGCCGGCGGCGGCGAGCGCGGCGATCGCGGCCTTCGCCCCGCCCGCGGCGTTCCTCGGCATCTGTGTGACGCAGCTGGCGGCCATCGCGTTGCTGCTGGCGATGCCCGCCGTGGCGCTCGCGCGCGACGCGACGGCACCCGCCGATCGCGACGGCGACGGCGTCGTCGACGCGCCGCCGCGGCATCCGATCGCGGTGCTGTTCCTCGACCTGTGGGGCGGGGTGCGCTTCATGGTGCGCACGCCGTGGCTGTTCGCGACCCTGCTGTTCGCGACCGTGCTCGTGCTGCTCATCATGGGTCCGCTCGAGGTGCTGCTGCCGTTCGCGGTCACTCGGCAGACCGGCGGCGGGCCGGAGTCGTTCGCGGCGGTGCTCACCGCCTTCGGGCTCGGCGGCGCGCTCGCGTCGATCCTGGTGTCGGTGCGCCCGCTGCCGCGGCGCTACCTGACCCTCATGGTGCTCGCGTGGGGCGTCGGCGCGATCCCGTTCGCCCTCATCGGGGTGACCGACCAGCTCTGGGTGATGGTGATCGCCGCGTTCGTGGTGGGGGTCACCTTCGACGGCGCGCAGGTGATCTGGGGCACGCTCCTGCAGCGCCGGGTGCCGCCGACGATGCTCGGCCGGGTGTCGAGCCTCGACTTCTTCGTCTCGCTTGCGCTCATGCCGATCTCGATGGCGCTCGCCGGCCCGGTGGGGGAGACGATCGGGTTCCCGCTGACCTTCGCGCTCGCCGGGCTCATCCCGCCCGTGCTCGCGGTCGTCACGATCGTGGTGGCGCGGATGCCCGCCGACGAGATCGCGCATCCGCTCGACCGGCGCCCGCCGGCCACCGCCCCGATCGACCTGCCCGATTCGGGTTCGGGCGGCCCGTCGGGTTCACTGGAGTCGTGAGACCCGACCCGAGCCTCGTCGCCCGGCTGCGCGACGACCTGCGCGCCGCGCGCTACGAGGTCGACGCGCTGCGCGAGCTGTGGGGGGAGGCGGCGGATGCGGCGCTCGCCCGCGGCGACCGGGTGCCGGCCCGACGCGCCCTCGACGCCCGCCCCGGCCCGAGGTCGACGCTCGCGCGCTGCCTGCTGCTGGGGCTGCCGGTGACCGCCGACGAGCTCGCCGCCGCGCTGCCCGCGCTCGGGCTCGACGGCGCACTCGCGCTCGGGCTCGTCGCGCACCGGGACGGGCAGCTGGTGCCGCTTCTCGACCTGCGCCCCACGGCCGTTCTCGACGAACGCGGCGCGGCCGCGTGGTGGGTCGCGAGCGACCTCGGCGAGCTCGCCACCGGTCGACCGCTGCGCGACGACCACGTGCTCGGGCTCGGCGGTGCCTCCGCGACCCTCGCGGGCCTGCTGCTGCCCGGCCCGATCGGCGCGGCGCTCGATCTCGGCACCGGCAGCGGCATCCAGGCGCTCCACCTGGCGCGGGAGGGGGCGCGCGTCGTCGCGACCGACCTCTCCGAGCGCGCGCTCGACCTCGCCGCGCTCACCCTGGGGCTCGCCGGCGTCGACGCGGAGCTGCACGCGGGCGACCTGTTCGCGCCGGTCGCCGGCAGGCGCTTCGCGCGCGTCGTCTCGAACCCGCCCTTCGTCATCACCCCGCGCCGGGGCGACGTTCCGGTCTACGAGTACCGCGACGGCGGTGCTGTCGGCGACGCGCTCGTGGCCCGCGTCGTCGCCGGCTGCGCCGAGCACCTCGCGCCGGGTGGCGTCGCCCAGCTGCTGGGCAACTGGGAGTACCGCGCGGACTCCGACGGCCTCGAGCGCGCGGCGGGATGGGCCCGTGACGCGGGTCTCGAGTACTGGATCGTCGAGCGGGAGCGGCTCGACCCCGCCCGCTACGCCGAGACCTGGATCCGCGACGGCGGCACCCCGATCGCCTCGCCCGAGGGCGAGCGCCTCCTCGACGCCTGGCTCGACGACTTCGCCGAGCGCGGGGTCGCGGCCATCGGATTCGGCTACCTCCTGCTGCGCCGGCCGGCCGGCCTCGCGCGGCTGGCCCGTGCGGAGCGGATCGACGCCCCGCTCGGCGACGCGCCCGCGCTCGGCGCGCACTGGGCCCAGCTGCTCGACGCGCACGACCGCCTCGCGGAGCTCGACGACGCCGAGCTGCTGCGGCGGCACCTCGTCGTGGCCGGCGACGTCACCGAGGAGCGCAGCCACCTGCCGGGCGAGGAGCATCCGCGCGTGATCGTGCTGCGCCAGGGCGGCGGGTTCCGGCGCGAGGTGCGCGCCTCGACCGAGCTCGCGGCGGTCGTCGGCGCGTGCGACGGGGAGCTGCCGGTCGGCGCGATCGTGCGGGCGGTGGCGGGCATCCTCGGGATCCACGCCGATGTGCTCACCGAGGCCCTGCTGCCGGAGCTGCGCGAGCTGATCGCGACTGGTCTGCTGACCCTGCCGGAGGGCTGACGCCCCGAGTCGCACCCGGTCGAGGCGGCCCGGCGCCTCCCCGGCCGGCGCCCTCCGACGACTCAGCCGCGCCACAGAGCCCGCCCAGGCTCGCTGCGTAGCCTCGCGGCGGAGAGGACGGCACGTGGGATTCATCGACAGGCTCTTCGGCGCCACGTCCGCCGACGAGGCGGCGGCGAGCACGGCGCTCGACCGTGCGCTCGAGAACTACCGCCACGTGCTCGCCACGGCTCCCGCCGAGACGATCGAGCGGGTGCACGCCGAGGCCTTCGCCCGCCTCGAGGAGGAGCACCGCGCCGTGCTCTACGAGGAGCTGAGCCGCGGCGCCGGAACCGGCGAGCGCCCGCTGTCGAGCGAGCCGGAGACGCTCGCGCGCGCGGCGACGCGCGCTGAGCAGCGCCGCCCCGGCACGATCGAGAGGGCGCTCACGGCGCCCGCGTTCGCGGGCTCGTGGGCTCTGAGCGGCGTCGCCGCCTTCGTGCTGGCCTCGCCGCTGACAAGCGCGTTCCTGCCGTGGGGCGCCGCCAACCTCGACGGCTTCGGTGCGGCCTCCGCGCCGCTCGCAGACGGGATGCCGGCGGCTCGTGCCGCCGACACCGCCTGACCGCGCCCGGCTAGCTGTAGTGCCCAGGGACGTTGTTTGATCTGGTTGCCGTGAGTTGAGGAGAACCTCCTCGGTCAGAGTGGAGCTGTCTAGTTCCCACGCTCTGAACCCAAGGAGGTTCTCGTGTCCCACGGTAGTGCGGCGTTGACGCCGCGGCATCGGCT
>JAFKEN010000014.1 GCA_017308515.1 Actinomycetales bacterium
TCCAACCTCGCCGCGATCTTCGCCTTCGGCTCGCCCTCGCTAGCCAACCTCCGAATCAACGCCCAGTCCTCCAAAGTGATCACTCTCCAATCGTTGAGTGTTCACTTTTCAAGCGCCGCTACTGTCCAGTTTTCGAGCGCCGCCGACACAAAGAGGTCTGGCTGCGAATTCCAGCTCTCGCCGTTGAAGAATGCCGGGTATCCAATCGTCCAGAAGTCATAGACAACCCCGTCCCCGCCGACGAACAGCGGGTTCAAACTCGCGGGCAAGGCGGTCGGCTCGGACGACGCATCCGCGAGTTCTGGGATGTCACGAACCCGGCCTGAAATATTGGCTGCGACCCAAGCGGTGTCCTCAGTCGGCGGATCGTTGAACTCGTCGGCCGCAGCGACTTCGGAGTTGGCATCCAAGGATGGCGAATGGATTGTGAAGTCCCAGATGCTCGCATCTGCGACATGCACGAACTCGCCCAGAGGGTAGGGCGCCAGACGCGAGCCATCTGCACGGGGCGTCTGTGTCGGCGAGGGTGAGTCGCTTGTTGGCGGCGACGCGGATGTTAGTGACGGCGCGGGAGCGCTACAACTCACGAGGAGGGCTGCCGCCGCGAGTAGCATGGCAATCAAAGTTCGGCTCATCATTTCGCCATGCTGGCAGAGTTCGAGGCAATGAACCAGCAGTGCGGGGCCTTCGCCAACGCCCGAAGCGCCCGCGTTCACTTCAAAGGCTGACACGATGGCTGCGTGCTCGATGACCGAGTGAGGCGATTGGCGACCACCACAGTCGTCCTAATCGCTCTCGCGCTGGGGGTCGGCGCCTGCACCGCCGAGGCGGCCCCGACCCCGACCTCGAGCCCGACTCCCACCCCGATCGCGCGCGCCGTCGGAATTCCCGACCCCCTCCAGCGCTACACGCTCGCCCAGAAGGTCGGGCAGCTGCTCATGGTCGGCACGCCCGCGATCGGTCCCGACCCGCGCACCGTCGCCGCCGTGCAGAACGACCTCGTCGGCGGCATCTTCCTCTCCGGGCGCTCGCACCTCGGGGTCGACGCGACCGCGGGCGTCGTCGCCGCGTTCACCGCCCTGCTGCCCGCCGGATCCCCGCCGCTGCTCGTCGCGACCGACCAGGAGGGTGGCTACGTGCAGGTGCTGAGCGGACCGGGCTTCAGCGAGATCCCGAGCGCGCTCGACCAGGGCGGCATGAGCCCGACCGCCCTGCGCGACGCCGCAGTTACCTGGGGCGCCGAACTCGCGGCCGCGGGCGTCACGATCAACCTCGCCCCGGTCGCCGACCTTCTCGACCCGAGCGTGTTCAATCCGCCGATCGCGGATCTCGACCGCGCCTACGCGAGCGACCCCGGCTCCGCCGCCCGGCACGCCGCCGCCTTCGCCATCGGCATGCGCGTCGCGGGCGTGACGCCCGTGCTCAAGCACTTCCCCGGCCTCGGATCGGTCACCGACAACACCGACGACACCGTCGGCGTCGTGGATGTGCGCACCGCCCCCGACGGACCGCAGGTCGCCGCATTCGCCGGCGCGCTCGGCCGCGGAGACGCCGCCGTGATGATGTCGCTCGCGGTCTACGCCGCGATCGACCCCTCCGCGCCGGCCGCGTTCTCCCCCGCCGTGACGACCGACCTGCTGCGCGGCACCCTCGGATTCGACGGGGTCGTCATCACCGACGACCTCTCCGCGACCGACCAGGTGGCGGCCTGGTCGCCCGGCGACCGCGCGATCCTCGCCGTGAGCGCCGGCTGCGACCTCGTGCTCGCCTCGGCCGACCCCGGCGTGGCCGCCGAGATGGCCGCCGCCCTGCGCGCCCGCGCCGAGGCCGACCCGGCGTTCGCGGCGCGCGTCGACGAGTCGGCCCGGCGGGTGCTGCACCTCAAGGGCGTGCTCTAGCCGGGGCTCCGCGCTCGGAGCCCCGGCTCACGCCACCTCCGCGCCCGCGAGCTCAGTGCTCCCGGAACTCCGGCCAGTCGGAGCCGGGCGGCATCGCGGCGTGGAGCGCGTTCTTGGCGACCTCGAGGCTCGGGTAGCTGCCGCGCTCGCGGTCGTCGTCGAGCATCCGCACGCCGTAGCCCTCGGCGGAGCGGTGGATGGTGCCGACGGCGCCCGTGGCGCCGAACGCCACCCAGCGGGTTTCGGTCATCTCGCCCGACCCCGGAGTCGCCTCAGCACGGGTCATGGTGTCGTCGTTCATCGTCGGACTCCCTCCGATCGTGAACCGGATCCCCGGCCGGAACCCGGCACGCCCGACGGTACGCGCGCCCGGCGCGCCCGTCGAGGGCCGGGCCGGCTCACGCAGCCCGCTCGGAGGCGACGCTCAGGCGCTCTTCGCGTACTGCGCGAAACGCTTGCGCACCTTGACGACCTTGGGCGCCGCGACGGCCATGCAGTAGCCCTGGGTGGGGTTCTTGGCGAAGAAGTCCTGGTGGTACTCCTCGGCGCGGTAGAACTCGCCGAGCGGGCTGATCTCCGTGACGATCGGGCCCTCCCAGATCTCCTCCGCGCGGTCGCGGGCGGCCTCGAAGTCGACCTTCTGCTCGGGGCCGTCGTAGAACATCGCCGAGCGGTACTGGGTGCCGATGTCGTTGCCCTGCCGGTTCAGCTGGCGCGGGTCGTGCATCGTGAAGAAGGCGTCGAGGATCACGTCGGCGGGCACGACCGTCTCGTCGAAGGTGACCGCGACGGCCTCCGCGTGCCCGGTGGCGCCGGTGCAGACCGCCTCGTAGCTCGGGAACACGGTCGTGCCCCCGGTGTAGCCGGAGACCACCTCGGTGACCCCGTCGAGCGCCCGGTAGGCGGCGTCGAGACACCAGAAGCATCCCCCGGCGAGAACGTACGTGCGCATGTCGTGACCCTACTTCCCGTGCCCGCGACGGGCACACCGGGTGCAACGTGCGGGCATGCGCGGCTGTTCCTCCCGCCGCCGGGTGTCACCGCCGCGTCATAGTCTGGGCGGATGCCGTACACCGCCGCCGATGACCGCTACGAACTGCTCCCCTACGACCGGGTCGGCGCCTCCGGCCTGCTGCTGCCGCGCGTCTCCCTCGGGCTCTGGAACAACTTCGGCGACGATCGCCCGCTCGCCACCCAGCGCGACATCGTGCTGCGCGCCTTCGACCTCGGCGTCACCCACTTCGACCTCGCCAACAACTACGGCCCTCCCGGCGGCGCCGCCGAGTCCAACTTCGGCCGCCTGCTCGCGACCGACCTGGCGCCGTACCGCGACCAGCTCATCGTCTCGAGCAAGGCCGGCTACGACATGACGCCGGGCCCGTACGGCGAGTGGGGCTCGCGCAAGTACCTGCTGGCGAGCCTCGACGCCTCGCTCGCGCGGCTCGGCCTCGACTACGTCGACATCTTCTACAGCCACCGCCCCGACCCCGAGACCCCGATCGAGGAGACGATGGGCGCGCTCGCGCACGCGGTGCGCTCGGGCAAGGCGCTCTACGCGGGCATCTCCAACTACGACGCCGACCAGACCCGCGCCGCGGCGGCCGCGCTCGCGGCCGAGGACGTGCCGCTGCTCATCCACCAGCCGCGCTACAACATGTTCGACCGGCGCATGGAGCACGGCCTGCTCGACGCGCTCGCCGAGCTGAAGGTGGGCAGCATCGTGTTCTCCCCGCTCGCGCAGGGGCTGCTGACCGACCGGTACCTGCACGGCGTTCCCGAGGGCTCGCGCGCGGCCGAGGGACGGTGGATCTCGGAGGACAACATCGACGAGGTCTACCTCGAGCGCGCCCGCGGGCTGCAGGCGATCGCCGAGGGTCGCGGCCAGACCCTGGCCCAGCTCGCGCTGAGCTGGGTGCTGCGCCACCCGCAGGTGACGAGCGCGCTCATCGGGGCGTCGAGCGTGCGGCAGCTCGAGGACAACCTCGCGGCCGCCACCGCGGCGCCGCTCACCGACGACGAGCTCGCCGCGATCGAGGAGTTCGCGGTCGACGGCACCGGCAGCCGGAGGTGACGGCGGCGCCCGTCGCCGCGCGTCGTCCCGCGATCGGCTACGCCGCCTCCCTCACCGGAGCGCTGCTGTTCGGCGCGAACGGCAGCCTCACCAAGCTCATCATCGACAGCGGGATCACCGCCCTCCAGCTCACCCAGTTCCGCACCCTCGGGGCGGCCCTGCTGGCCGGGTTCGCGCTGCTCGTCGTCGACCGTCGCGCGTTCCGGCTGCCGCTGCGGCGCCTGCTGTGGATGGTGGTGCTCGGGGTCGCGGGCTTCGCGGTGCTGCAGGCGAGCTACGCGTGGGCGCTGTCGCTGCTGCCGGTCGGCGTGACGCTGCTCATCGAATACCTCGCCGTGCTGCTCGTGGCGCTCGTCGCGCTCGTCGTGTTCCGCGAGCGGGTGCGCGCGCGGCTCTGGGTCGCGATCGCGTGCGTTCTCGCGGGGCTGCTGCTGGTCGCGCAGCCGTGGTCGGCGACGCTCGACCCGGTCGGGGTGCTCGCGGCGGCGGGCGCGATGCTCGCCCTCACCGCGTACTTCGTGATCGGCGAGCGGCAGGTGGGTGCGACCTCCCCGCTCGTGGTCGCGTTCTGGACCGCCCTCGTGGCCGGCCTGTTCTGGGCTCCGTTCAGCGGCTGGTGGGAGCTCGACCCAGCGGCGCTCGGCGCCCCCCTCGCGATCGGCGGGCAGTGGGGCGCGACGACCCTGCCGGTGTGGCTGGGGCTCGTCGTGACGATCGCCCTGGGGTCCTTCGCCCCGTTCCTGCTCTCCTTCGTCGCGCTGCGGCACCTCTCAGCGACCGCCGCGGGGGTCGTCGCCTCCTCCGAGGTGATCTTCGGCTTCGCGGTGGCCTGGCTGTGGCTCGGCGAGGCGCTCGCGGCGCTGCCGCTGGCCGGGGCGGCGATCGTGCTGGCCGGCATCGTCATCGCGCAGACCGCGCGCGGCGGGCGGGTCGTGGATGCCGATCTCGCGCTCCCGCCGACCGGCGAACTCCCCGTGCCGGTCGCGACCGTGACCGGCCCGATCTCGACCGTCACCGCGATCCCGCCGCCCCCGCCGGGCGAGATCCCGATCGCCGACGGAGCCGAGGTCGGCACGGAGGTCGGACCCGCTGTCGACGCGGATGTCGGTGGTCGAACATAGTTTCGAGGCATGGATCTCCTCGATCGCCCCGCTCCCGCGCCTCTCACGGCGCCGCCCGGCCTGCGGCTCGTGCCGCTGCGCGCGGGGCGCTGGCGGGTGACGCGCTCCGACGGCTCGGTGCTCGGCTACCTCGAGCACGGCGGTCCGGCGGGGTCCGCGGCCCGGGCGGGCGACCCGCGCGCGCCGTACCGCAGTCTGCGGCTCGCCGGCGGGCCGGATCCGCGCCTCGTCCCGGTGGGCGAGTTCTGGCGGCCCGACGACGCTCTCGAGTCGCTGCGCTGAGCCGCCGGCGGCCGCGACGGTCCTCCGGGCCGCGCCGAGCGCGCTCGGGCCTGGCGCGAGCGCAGGCGCAGGCCGAGCTCGGGCGCAGGCTGAGAGTGCGGGCGACGCGCCCACCGGCTGCCGCGATCCGCGGGGGGCCGGGTTATCGTCCCGGCATGCAGTGGTTGCAGAGCATCCTCGACTGGTTCGGCTCCTTCGAGGGATGGCGCATCACCTCCGGCGCGATCATCCCCTTCGTCGCCATCGTGCTCGCCGGCGTGATCGGCGCGGCTTCGGCACGCGGCGCGATCCGGCGCATGGTCGCCCAGCGCGACCGCGAGCAGCGCGTCGCGGCGGTCACCGCCCTCGTCACCGCCGGCCAGCAGGCCGCGAAGTGGTCGTCGCTGAGCCCCGCCGCGAAGGATCACTCCGACGACCTGGCCTCGCGCGCCGACATCGAGGTGCGCCTGCTGCCGGCCCCCGGCTCCGAGCTCGCGGCCGACTGGGCCGCGCATCAGATCGGCACCATGCGCACCCACTCGGTGAGCTACAGCTTCCCGGCGGAGGAGAGCGTCTCCGAGTTCGTCGAGCGCCTCGCGGACTGGCTGCACCATCCGCGCCGCGCGAGGAGGCTGTTCGCCGAGGACCTCGAACGCTGGCGCTACGAGCCGGCGGGCGGCGGCGCGGATCCGCTGCTGGCCGAGCAGCAGCGCTGGAGCGACGCGCAGGCTGCCACGCTGTGACACCCGCGAGCACCGAGTACCTTTCCCCAGGCTTCGTTTGTGCTCGCGCGAGTGACCTTCGGTCCAGGAGGCTATAACTGAAGCAAGGCAACCGCTTCACGTTCGGGCCAGCAGACGACGGCTCAGCGGCCGACCTTCCCCAGCAGTCCGGCGATCGGTGCGATGACGACCGGTCGTGCGGCGACCCATCCGCCCGCCACTACCACCAGGGAGACGCCGAAGACGATCGCTCCGACCCAGTTCGGGGCGTCCTGCCCGCCGTACATGTGATTGAGGTTGCGCAGCGCCCCGGTGGCAAACACGAGCGTCACGTGGGCAATCAGGAAGAGGACGAAGTAGAGCATGACTGGGAAGTGGACTGCCCGCGCGATCTCGATAGGGTACATCCGGCTGAGCCGCGTCCAGCGCACCGACCAGAATCCTGACATGCGCACGCCGGTCACGGCGGCTAGCGGAGCCGCGATGAACACCGTAACGAAATAGGCCAGCTGCTGTAGGCTGTTGTAGTTCAGCCAACCGTTGTCGATCGGCCAGTCGAGCGAGGCGTACTGCAGGGCCGCCGACAGTGCGTTCGGAAACACCTCCCATGATGTTGGAACGATGCGCACCCAGTGCCCGCTGGCGAACAGCAGGATCACGAACACCAACCCGTTGACCAGCCACAGCAGATCTAGCCCGAGGTGCAGGAACAGCGTCATGCTGATCTTGCGCGGGGGATTGCGGGTCGTCGGCCAGCGGGAATTGTCGCGGGTCCACATCGCTGGCGGCTTGCGCTCCGTGCGCACCTGCCACCCGGAGCGGATGATCAGCACCAGGAAGAACGCGTTGAGGAAGTGGCTCCACGACGCCCAGGTCGGGATCCCGACCGCCTCGGTGTCGGGCAGCGGATACTCCCCCGAGTAGTCGGCTAGGAAGTCGCCGACGGCCCCCGATCCGACCAGCAGGCGCGCCCCGACGATGACGACCGCGGCGAGCACGATCAGGCCGACCGCGAGCACCAACCAGCGCGCGGTCCGCGACCGGGCGGGTGTCGCAGGCGTCGCGTCGGCACGGGGCGCCGGCGAAGCGCTGGATGCCGCGACGTCGCGTGGCTCGGGGGCTGACGCGGGCGCGTCCCCCAAGCCGCGACGCGCGCTCGGGCGAGCGGCGGCCGGCTCCGCCTCGCCTGACGGCGCGGGTGCCCACGTCGCGGGCTCGCCGAGTCCTCGCCGGACTGGCGGGGCCGGATCGTTCATCGAGCCGACCGGGATTCGATGGCGGCGATCAGGCGCGGCACTACGGTGAACAGGTCGCCCACGATACCAAAGTCGGCAACCTCGAAGATCGGAGCATCGGCGTCCTTGTTAATCGCGACGATCGTCTTGGAGGTCTGCATCCCGGCTCGATGCTGGATGGCGCCTGAGATCCCGAGCGCGATGTACAGCGTCGGAGAGACCGAGACGCCAGTCTGGCCGACTTGGGCACTCGGAGGCACATAGCCGGCGTCGACTGCGGCGCGCGAGGCGCCGACCGCCGCCCCGAGGGCGTCGGCGAGCTGCTCGACGAGGGCGAAGTTCTCGGCGGATCCGAGTCCTCGGCCGCCCGAGACCACCGTGGTGGCGCCGCGGAGCTCCGGGCGACCCGAGGTGCCCGGCGCCGGCTCGAATCCCGACAGCTCGGCGGCCCGCGTCGTCGACGCGTCGACCTCCACCGAGATGGTTTCGAGCGGAGCCCCGTTCGCGCGGTGGTCGACCGCACCCTGGCGGACGGTCACGACGAGCAGACCGGTGCTCGCGGCGGACTCGACGTCGTAGTCGCCGCCGTACACCGAGTGCTGGACCGTGATGCCCTCGTCGTCCCGTCCGAGCCCGACCGCGTCGACCGCGAGCGCCGCGCCGACCCGCGCGGCGAGCCGGCCGGCGACGTCGCGTCCCTCGATCGAATTCGAGATCACCACCGCGACCGGGTGCACGACATCGATCGCGGCGACCAGCGCATCCACGATCGGCACCGTGAGGCGCTCGCGCGCATCGGCGCGGGGAGCGACGATCACGCGGGTCGCGCCGGCGTCGGCGGCAGCCTGGGCGAGCGGCTCGGTCGCCGAGGAGTCGGCCGCCACGAGGGCGACGGGTGCGCCGGCGAGGGCCGCCGCGCCGATCAGGCCGCCGAGGCTGGACGCCGGCGAGCCGTCGGCGCGAGACTCGACCAGCACGAGGACGCTGTCGTCAGGGAATCCGCTCATCGCGAACCTCCGATCAGCCGCTGCGCGACCAGATAGTCGGCCAGCTGCTCCGCGGAGTCCCCGCCGTCGTCGACGACCTTCACGCCCGCCTCGCGAGCGGGACGCTCCGCGACGGCGATCACGATCGACCGCGCGTTCTCCGACTGCGCCCCGTCGACTTCGAGTTCGGCCAGACCCCAGGTCTCGACCGGCTTCTTCTTGCCGGCCATGATGCCTCTGAAGCTGGGGAAGCGGGCGTCGGGCAGCGCCTCGGTGATCGAAACGACGGCCGGCAACGCCGACGACGCCGTGAATGATCCACCTTCCACGGCCCGCCGGCCGGAGACGGAGTCGTCCGCGAACTCGACGGAGGCGAGACTCGTCACGTTCGGGACATCGAGCAGCTCGGCCACCATGGCGGCGAGCACTCCCCCCGAGCCGTCGGTCGACAGGTTCCCGGTCAGCACCACGTCGGGCTCGATCCGGCGGATCGCGGCGGCCAGAACGCGCGCGGTGGTGCCAAGATCCGCGCCGGCGAGGCCGTCGTCGACGACGTGGACCGCGGAATCCGCCCCCATCGAGAGCCCCTTTCGGAGTGCGGCGACCGCCGACTCCGGCCCCATGGTCATCACGATGATCTCGGCGTCGGGGCGAGCGTCGGCCACCGAGAGCGCCACCTCGAGGGCGCGCTCGCCGATCTCATCGAGGACGGCGTCGGTCGCGTGACGATCGGCGAGACCGGTTGCGAGGTCGAGTTTGCGGTCCCCGTACGTGTCGGGGACCTCCTTCACCAGGACCACGAATTTCATGCCACTCCTCGCCGCGCTGCGATCTGCGAGCCGGATTCGGGAACACCGAGTTCCGGCGAGCCGATCCCGGGCTCAGCCAGATCAGGGGCTGCGGCCGGGTCGGGCCGATTATCCACGAATAGTATACTCATATTCTTGTTTTGCGTCGAGCGGTCGGACGACTACCAACCGTCGACGGCTCCGGGTCGAGCGTCGGATCCAGCCGCGACGCGATGATGCGGTGCTGGATCTCCGCGGTGCCCTCGACGATCGTGAAGAAGCGGGCGTCCCGGTAGAGGCGGGCGATCTCGGCATCGTCGAGATAGCCCACGCCGCCGAAGACGCGGAGCATCCGGTCGGTGATCTCCACGGCCGTCTCGGCGGCCAGCAGCTTCGCCTGCGAGCACTCCAGGATCGGCACGTCGCCTCGATCGACAGCGATCGCGGCAGCGTGGTAGCTCAGCAATTCGGCGGCGCGCAGCGCGGTAGTCGCGTGGGCCAGCATCGCCGAGATCTCCTGCCGACGCAGCAGCGGTCGGCCGAAGGTCTCGCGCGTCGCCGCCCGAGCGAGCGCGAGATCGATGGCGCGCCGCCCGAGCCCCAGCGCCGAGGCCGCGACGAGCAGCCGGCCGATCACGAGCACCTTGAGGATGTCGTCGAGCGGGCTGCCACCCTCCGGCGAGAGGCGGCGTTCGTCGGAGACCTCGACGTCGTCGAAAACCAACTCCCCGACCTCCGACGAGCGGCACCCGAGCTTCGAGAGCTTGCGTTCGCATGCGAAGCCGCGATCGCCGCGCTCGACGAGGAAGACCCCGAACCGATCGGTTCCCGCGATCCGCGCCGTGAGTGCGATGGCATCGGCGAGCGGGCCGTTGGTGATGTACGTCTTGCGCCCCGAGAGCACCCAGCCGGAGGAGGTCGGCCGGGCGGTGGTGCGTATCCGGCGGACATCGGATCCCGCATCCGGCTCCGTGATGGCCATCGCGATGACGTACGTCCCGGCCAGCGCCGGCCCCAGCCAGGCCTCGTGCTGCGCGGCGCTGCCGAATCGTTGGAGGTAGGCCGTCCCGACGTGATCCTGATGCCCGAGCCCCGACGAGATCCCGACGGAGCGGTAGGAGAACTCCTCGCGGATCACCATGGCGGCGCGCAGATCGGCACCCCCGCCGCCCGCGGCCACCGGGTAGTGGGAGCCGATCAGCCCGGCCGCTCCCGCCCGTGCGAACAGCTCCCGCGGGAAGGTCTCGGTCGCCTCGGCCTCGTCAACGCGCGGGACGATCTCCTCCTGGGCGAACCGGCGGGCGCGAGCGCGCCAGGCCTCGAGCTCCGCGCCCAGGTCGATCGGGTCGACGCTCATTCCGACCGCCGCCTCGCGGCGAAACGGCGCAGCCGGGCATCCCGGTCCGGATCCGGCTCGATGTTGAGTCGGCCCCTCCAGTTGAGCGCCTGGTCGGCCCACTGTGCCTCGCCGTACGACCGCCCCAGACCGGAGTTGAGCATCCCCTTCAGGTAGCCGACGGCCCGCGCGCTGTTGTGCGCGATCTCGGCCGCGAGCTCGCGTGCCGCGTCGTCCAGCTCGGGCTCGGGAACCGATCGGGTGACGAAGCCCCGAGCCACCGCCTCGGCGCCCGTGACGGCACGGCCCGCAAGCAGCATCTCGCGCGCCCCGGTGATCCCCAGCCGCCGGACGTACCGCTGGACCTCGCCGGAACCGGGGATCAACCCGAAGGCGGCATGGGTATCGCGGAAGATCGCGTCGTCCGCCGCCACGATGAAGTCGCAGCACAGCGCCAGGTGCAGACCGCCGGTGAGCGCGTGGCCCTGCACGACGGCGACGACCGGCACGGGCAGCTCGCCGAGCTGCTCCCAGAGCCGCGCGGCACCGAGCCCCGCGTCGGAGCCCTTCGGCAGGTCGGGATTGTGGACCGCCCCGAGGTCGGCGCCGGCGCAGAACGACGGACCCTCACCGCGCAGCAGGATGACGCGCGCACCCAGATCGCCGACCGCGTGATCCAGCGCCTCCGAGATCTGCTCCAGGATCGCGAGGGTGAGCGCGTTGCGACGTTCCGGACGGCACATGACCACCTCGACGATGCCGTCCGCGAGGCTCCGGACGACGACGAGCTGCTCGCCGGACGGATTCTCGATCCGGGTCACCACGGTCGCCCTCCGTTCACGATCAGCAACTCTCCGGTGGTGTAGCTCGCGGCGGGACTCGCGAGATAGACCGCGGCGCCCGCGATCTCCTCGGGGCGGGCGACCCGCCCCATCGGCACTGTCGGGACGATCGCGCGGTGGGCGTCGTTGCGGGGCTCGCCGTCCTCGCTCACCAGACCCGGGCAGAGCGCATTCACCCGCACGTCCGGGGCACACTCGACGGCGAGGAAGCGGGTCAGCATCCAGAGCGCGGACTTGCTCACGCCGTAGGGCCCGAGATTCGGCGTCGGCTGCAGACCCGAACCGGAGACGAGGTTGACCACGGCACCCGCCGGCGACTCGCGCAGCTTCGGCATCAGCTCGCGGCACAGCCGCAGAGGGGCCCAGAGGTTGGTGGCGAACACCTCCGCCCAGACGTCGTCGGGGGCCTCCAGAAGGGGTGCCGGCCGCCCGGTCGTGTGCGCGTTGTTGACGAGGACGTCGAGCGGGAGACCGCGCAGCTCGTCGACGACGGAGTCGAGGCCGACCGGGGTGGAGACGTCGGCGGCGATCGTCGTCACCTGCACTCCGCTCGCCCGGCGGATGGATGCGGCCGTCGTGGAGAGCCGCTCCGGGTCGCGAGCGACCAACGCGAGGTCGGCGCCCGCGTCCGCGAAGGCGACCGCGATCGCCCGACCGATGTTGCGGCTCGCGCCCGTGATGAGCGCCGTCCGACCGTCGAGTCGGAACGACGGCGGTGCGGGGGAATCGACCATGAGACCTCCAGAGTTGCGATGGATGGCGCGGATCAGCCGCCGAGATCCGGAACCAGGTCGAGCCGGCCGTTCGCGTGCACCCGGCGATCGCCGACCCGGGTCTCGAAATGCACCGTGTCGCCGGCACGGACGGCGCTCACGATGAGCTCCTCCCCGGGGACCACGGGGGCGACGAACCGGACATCGACCCCGCGGATCGCGCCCCACCGTCGCCCGGCCAGGTCGCGCGCGACACGATGCACGACCATGCCGAGCGCGCACAGCCCGTGCAGGATCGGACGGTCGAAGCCGACCGCGCGGGCGGCATCCGGATCGAGGTGGAGCGGATTCTGGTCTCCGGTCTGCGCGTAGAGCACGGCTTGGCGCTCGAGCGTCGGAACCCGCACCTCGACCGGCTCGCCGGTCGAGGGCGACTCCGGTTCGGGTGCCGCGAACGGCGAGCCGATCGAGGCTCCGCGGATCACGCTCGTCACGACGTTGCGGGCGACCAGGCGCCCCGACTCGTCATGGCTCGTCGTCTCACGACGCACCAGCACGCCGCTGCGTACGTCGCCGATCTCGAGGATCCGCGACCGACTCGTCCCGGACGCCGTCGACGGCAGCGGGCCGGGGAGTTCGAGAGTGTGGCCCGCGTAGAGTACGTCGAGCGGGTCATAGGCGAGTCCGGGCAGCGCGATGCTGCGCAGACTGTGCGCATCCGCCAGCAGGGTTGCGAACGTGCCGAGCACCCGCGGATCGTGCTCGCGCACCAGGTCCAGGTCGTCTCGATCCATCACGTCGACCGGGGCGCCGACGGCGAGCGCGTAGCGTCGCACTTCCGCGGGCCCCCAGCTCCACGTCACCGGCGGGAACTCGGGTTGGTCGATCACGGCCATCAGGACACCACCTCCGGGGGTTGCGCGAGGATCTCCGAGGTGCGGCTGTTGAGCGAACGCCCGAACAGCAGCGCGGCGGCGATCGCCAGAACGAGGACGATGGCCTGAAACAGCCAGCCGAGCAGATAGCCGCCCAGCTCGACGAGACCGCCGAACGCGAGCGGCCCGACCGCGAGTCCGATGAAGAAGCCTCGGAGCATGCGCGAGGCGGAGATCCCCACGGCGCTGCGTCGGACGTTGCGCATGATCGTCACCATCCCCAGCGCGTTCCAGCCGACGATCGACAGCCCGCCGAGCATCGCGGCCGGCCACATCAACCAGATCGCCAGCGGCGCGAGCAGACTCAGCACGGCCGACACCGCGCCGATCGCCCCGATGAGCCCGAGCAGGCGCCCGGGCGGCACACCGCTCTCGCTCAGGCGGGCCCAGACGACGCGCGCGACGACCGACGCGATAGCGAACGCCGCGAACACCAGCCCCGCCGCGACTTCGTCGTACCCGAGCGAGTGCGCGTAGATCACGTAGAACCCGTTGCAGACGCCAGTAGCGACTCCGAGAAGCAGCGCGTAGACGGAGATCCACCCCAACCACCGGAGTCGACGGGGTTCGAGGTGCTCCCCCTCCGGTTCGAGTTCGAGCACCGTGCGCGACGAGCGGCGGGCCGCGAGCACGGTCGCGACCGCCAAGACCGGAACCACTGCCGCGGCGAGCGAGGCGAGGTGCCAACCGATCAGGACCGCGAGCCCCGGGAGGACGACACCGAGATAGAGTCCCGCGCCTGTCGCTCCGGACTGCTTGACCCCGGTGGCGAAGGCGCGCGAATCCGGAGGGATGCGGTGCGCGATCATCCCGTTGCTCCCCGGGTTCGCGGCGGCCATCGCGATGCCCGCGAACACCGCCGACACGACGAGGGCCGGCAGCACGAAGCTCGCGGCGAGCAGGAGCGTCGCCAGCAGGGAGCAGATGGATCCCGCGATCACGACGAACATCGGATCGACGCGATCCGAGATCCTCCCGATTGGTCCGCTCGAGATTGCGGCGACCGCGTATAGGCCGCCAAAGAGCAGACCCATGGCACCCGCGCTCAGGTGGAGGTCGGAGACCAGGAACGGCGACAGCGTCGCGTAGGAATACGTTCCGGTCGCGCCCGTCGCCATCGCCAGCGAGAGCGACGAGATCAGAAGAGGCCCGCCGTTGCGGGATTCGCGCGCCACGCTACTGCGCTCGTCCACCGTGGATCAACGCGCTCATCGACGCGACGACTCGCGCGCGATGATCTCGTCGATCAGCGCCTGGTCGGCGCCGAGCTGGGGTGCCGTGCGGCGTGGTACGCGAGGCGAACCGCTGATCTTGATCGGATTCCCCGCCACCGTGAGCGTTCCGACGACAGGGTCCTCGACGTCGATGAGCATCTCGCGGACAGCGACCTGCGGATCGTCGAACAGCTGGGAAACGTCCTGAACCGGACCCGAGGGGACGCCGGCCGTCGACAGCACGGACGTCACCTCGTGCGCGGTCTTGTCGGCTGCCCACTCCTCGATCAGCGGGCGCAGAATCGACTCCTGATTGGCCGCGCGGGACAACCCTGTCGCGAGATCCGGAGTACTCGCAAGGTCGTCGCGACCGATGGCCGTGCAGAACTTGCGCCAGATCGCGTCGCTGGCGATCCCGATGGCGACCCAGCCGTCGTTCGTGCGGAACGCGCCGTAGGGCGCCGATGTGGGACTCAGTCCGCGCCGTGGAAGCTGCCCGAAGTGGGAGACATGGCCGATCAGCTGCTCGTTCAACGCCACCATGGCGTCGTACATCGCGGTGTCGACGTGCTGACCCTCCCCGGTGATCTCGACGGCGCGCAGCGCCAGCACGACGCCGAACGCGGCGAGCATGCCGGCGAGCTGGTCCGCGATCGGCGAGCCCAGATACATCGGCGGGTCACCCTCCTCGCCGACCCGGAGCATCGCCCCGCTCATTGCTTGCGCGACGATGTCGAACGCGGGCAGATCCATGTACGGACCCGGCGGCAGCACGTCGCCGTGGCCGAACCCGGAGATCGTGGCGTACACGAGTCGCGGATTCCGCTCGCGCAGCACGTCCCACCCGAGCCCGAGCCGCTCCATCGCGCCCGGGCGCAGATTCTCCCAGACGACATCCGCCTTCTCGACGAGCCGCAGGAAGGTCTCCCGCCCCTCCGAGGATTTCAGGTCGAGGACGACGCTGCGCTTGTTGCGGTTCACCCGGAGGAAGGCATAGCTCATCGCCCCGTCGTCCGAACTGTAGTTCGGGGTCGCGACGCGATAGCCGTCGCCCTCGGGCGGCTCGACCTTGACCACCTCCGCCCCGAAATCCCCGAGGATCATGCTGCCGTAGGGGCCCGAGAGGAAGTTCTCGATCGCGAGAACCGTGACCCCCGAGAGCGGCCCCGTCGCCTCCGACGCGTTCACGCCGTCTCCCTTCCTGAGCGCATCCAGCCGGCCGAGATCTCCCCGGCCGATTCGAGCGATGCCAACAGATTCTCCGGCGCGGCGAGCGGTCGCACGACCACATCCGTCGCCCCGGCCTCGACGTACTCGAGCAGGCGCTCGCGCACCGCCTCGACCGATCCGTAGGGCACCGCGCGGTCGACCGTCGCCGTCATGTCCCGGTGGTACTGGGCCGAGAGGTACTCGATCGCCCGTTCGCGCGCCGCGGTGGCGTCCGGGTCGAGGTACACGAAGACGTGGGCGATGACCCGTGGCGTGCGGTCCGGGGCGAGCTCAGCGAGTCGGGCGACGCCCGCGGCGACGCGCTCCGGGTGCATCAGGTAGGGCATCCATCCGTCGCCGAGGGTCGCCGCGCGGCGCAGCGCGACCTCCGAGCGGCCGCCGACGATCACCGGGATGTCCCCGCGGACCGGCGTCGGAAGCACCGTCGCCGCGTCGAAGTCGAAGTCGACATCGTGGCGATCGACCTCGGCACCGCTCCAGAACTCGCGCAGCAGGCGGATCGTGGTGTCGGCGCGCGGCCCACGTCGACGCAGCGGCACGCCCGACGAGGTGAAGTCGGCCTCGAACTCTCCGCCGACACCGATGCCCAGGATCACCCGCCCACCGCTCAGGTAGTCGAGCGAGGCGAACGCCCGGGCGGTCGCCGCCGGTGCGCGCAGGGGCAGCAGGTAGACCCCGGTGGCGAGACCGATCCTCGTGGTCCGGGCCGAGACCGCGGACAGCAGTGCGACCGGGTCGAGCAGCGGGTGCGACCACGACACGTGGTCGTTGACCCAGTAGTGATCGAACCCGAGCTCCTCCGCTCGGCGGCCGTACTCGAGCACCTCGGCGGCGGAGGGGAAGCCCAGGGTGCCCGGGCCGAACCCGACCCCGAGCGCCAAGCCGGTGGTCACCGTACGACGCCCGACTCGAGGAGCCGTTGGATCTCCGCCTCGCCGAACCCGGCGGCGGACATGACCTCGCGGGTGTGCGCCCCGAGGCTCGGAGCGGGGGCCGTGGGCAGCTCCGGCGTGTCGGCGAACTTGAACGGCGAGCGGATCCGATCGTGGGCTGCGGGGCCGCCGAGGAGACCGCGGGCACGGAAGTGGGAGTCGTCGAGGGCGGCCTCGATGCTGTGGCACGGCGCCGCGGGGACCCCGCCGGCGCGGAAGATCTCGAACCACTCGTCGACCCCGCGGATCGCGATGATGTCGCGAAGGCGCCCGTCGAGTTCCGCGAAGGCGTCGGGATCGTGCTGCCGGCCGACGTCCTCGGGCAGTTCCAGAACGGTGCAGAGCCGCTCCCAGAAGACCGGCTCGAGGCAGCCGAGGCTGAGCCACTCGCCATCCGCCGTCGGATACACGCCGTAGCCGGGGATGCCGCCCGTGACGGGCAGGCCGTCCGGTACGGGGTCGGACCCCGTGGCGAGGAACCACTGGGCACGGGTCTGCTGCCAGTAGAGCGCACCCTCGGCCATGCTGAGGTCGAGGTAGTCGCCCGTCCCGCTCACCGAGCGGCGCACGAGCGCCGCGAGGATCCCGGAGACGGCGAGCAGAGCGCCGCCGCCGATGTCGGCGATCGGCAACCACGGGATGCGGGGAGCGTCGCGACCCCCGAAGTAGCGCAGGATGCCGGCGAGCGCCTGGTAGTTGATGTCGTGCCCGGGGAGGTCGGCATACGGGCCATCCTGCCCGTAGCCGGAGATCGAGACGTAGACCAGACCGGGGTTCACGGCGCGCAGATCGCTCGGGCCGATGCCGAGGTCGTCGACGAGCCCCGGGCGGAACCCCTCGAGGACCACATCGTAGTCCGCGGCAAGTCGCCGGATGAGGTCACGGCCTTCCTCGGCCTTGAGATCGACCGCGATCGAGCGCTTGTTGCGGTTGATCATGCCGAATCGGTACGCCTCCCCGGACTCGGCCCGCGGCGCGCTCGCACGCTCCGGGTCGCCGCCGCGCGGATGCTCGACTTTGAGGACCTCGGCGCCGAGGTCGGCCAGGACCATCGTCGCGAACGGTCCCGGGAGGATCCGCGTGAGGTCCAGGACGCGGATCCCGGCCAGCGGTGTGTCAGTCGAGGTCATCGGGTCTCCTGCTGTCATGTCAGGACCCCCGCGGCGCGCAGGTCCAGGATCTCATCGGGGTCGAGGCCGCCGATCTCGCGCAGCACCTCGTCGGTGTCGGCCCCGAGCAGCGGGGCGGGGCCCGCGAGACTCCCGGGGGTCCGGGTCAGACGCGGCGTCGGTGCGGTGTAGACGCTCGTGCCCATCACCGGGTGGTCCAGCCACTGCACCGCTCCGGCGCTCACCAGACCCCCGACGTCGTCGAGCAGCTCATCAGCGGTGCGGACCGGCGAGGCCGCGATGCGGGCCGCGACGAGCGCCGCGGCCAGCTCGTCGGCGTCGCGCTCGGCCGTCCACGCGGCGAGCGCGCGCTCGATCTCGTCCTCGTGCGCCTTCCGACCCGCGAGGTGCGCGTAGTCCGGTGCGCGCAGCGCGGGGAGGTCGCAGATCGCGGTGAAGGCGGCCCAGCGCTCGTCGTCCATCACGGAGATCGCGATCCAGCGGTCGTCACCGCGGGTCGGGAAGACCCCGTGCGGAGCGGCGTGCGGGATGCGGTTGCCGCTGCGATGCGGCGTCCGCCCGATGTCGGCCATCTCGATCGCGGGTCCGATGACGTTGAGAGTGGATTCGAGCTGCGACAGCTCGATCCGCTGCCCGTCACCGGTCGCGTCGCGGTGCAGCACGGCGGCGAGGATGGCCACCACTGCGTGCATCGGGTTCGGCACGTGGTCGGGATAGTTGGTACCCGTTCCGACCGGCTCGCGATCGGGGTAGCCGCACAGCTCGTGCAGCCCGCACAGCGCGACCAGGGTCGCTCCGAATCCGGAGAACGTCGCGTGCGGGCCGGATTCGCCCTGCATCGGCATGGCGAGGTAGATGAGATCCGGCCGGACGGTGATCAGGTCCTCGTACCCCAACCGCCACTTCTCCATGGTTCCGGGGCGGAAGCTCTGGGTGCAGACGTCGGACTGCGCGGCCAGACGCAGCACGACCTCCCGTGCCCGCGGATGACTCATGTCGAGCGCGACGCTGCGCTTGCCCGCGTTCCGATCGGCGAAGTACCCGGACCGCTCGAGGGGCGCGTCGCCGGGGGCGAAGGGCGCCGTGCGGCGCAGCGGGTCGGGCCGGGTGACCGACTCGATCTTGATCACCTCCGCACCGAACTCGGCGAGGATCTTGGTGCCGATCGGACCGGCACCCACCCAGGTGAAGTCGAGCACGCGCAGACCCGCGAGCGGTGCCGCGGTCACGGGGTCGCCCCGGTCGGTTCGCGCAGACTCCACGGCGTGGCGGAGAGCCGGTAGGGTGCGCCGACCAGTCGCCGATTGCCCCCGCGCACGAAGAAGTCCCGCGCGGCGAGGTGCTCGCTCGCCAGCAGGTCCTCGGGGCTGTTCACCGGGCAGACGGCGATGTTGCGGCGCTGGGCCTCGACGTACAGATCGGCTTTCGTCCGCGCGGCGGCGAAGTCCTCGAAGATCCGGCGGAATGCGGCCTGCGCGTCGGGCGTACGGCGGAACTCGTGATCGGTCCACTGCGGGTCGCGCAGCATCTCGGCGCCGTCGACACCCGCCTCATCGAACCAGGCGAGCAGGTTCGACCAGCCCTGTGCGGTGCTGAGACGCCCGACCATGACGTAGACGAACCCGTCGGCGCACGCGTAGACGCCCGTTCCGGCCTCCTGGTACCCCGCGCCCACCCGGCGGCGCACGACGCCCTCGAGGTCGCTGAACTGCAAGGCGTTCTCCAGAGCGGTCGCCACCGACTCCTGGACGCTGACGCGCACCTCCTGCCCCTGGCCCGACTGGCGGCGGGTCCGCACCGCGAGCAGACCGCCCACGGCGGCGTACAGGCTCGCCATGCGCAGGCTCTGATCGCCGAAAGCGCGGGTCGGTGCGCGATCGGGCCAGCCGCCGAGCGCGAGGAACCCGCCCGCCGCGCTCGACACGAGATCGGTCGCGGGATCCCCGGCGCGGTCCCCCTCGACGCCCCACGGACTGATCCGCACCCGGACGAGATCGGCGCGATCGGCGACCGGGTCCCCGCTCGGCAGGCCGACGACGGCGAGCACGTCCGGCGAGCCCGACTCGAGGGTGACGTCGCTCTCGGCGACGAGCGCGGCGATCGCCTCGGCGCGCGCGGCATCCTGCTCGGGCAGCGGCACCTCGAACTTTCCGCGGTGCAGGTAGTCCTGCACGACCGGATCGGGGTCGATGTTCCAGTCCCGCGGAACCAGCGCATCGGGAAGCCGCGCCCTCACCACGCGGGCGCCCAGGCCGGCGTAGAGCCGGCCGGCGTAGGCGCCGCTGTCGTCGCCGATCTCGACGACGCGAAGCCCCTCGAGCGCCGCGCTCACGCTCGACCCCGCTGCTTGATGGACAGCTTGGCGATCTGGCCGCGGTGGATCTCGGAGGGCCCCTCGAGGATCCGGAGCACGCGACTGTTGCGGTAGACGAACTCGATCGGCAGTTCCTTGCTGTACCCCATGGCGCCGTGCACCTGGAGGGCGCGATCGACGACCCGGCTCAGCATCTCGGTGGCCTGCACCTTGATCGCGCTCGCTTCGAGGCGGATGTCGCGCACCCCACTGTCGAGCATCGCGGCGGCGTCGTGCACCATGAGTCGCGCCGCGTGCACCTCCATCACGGAGTCGGCGATCATGAACTGGACCGCCTGACGCTGCGACAGCGGTTGGCCGAACGTGTGCCGCTCCTCGCTGTAGCGGCACATCATGTCGATCATTCGCTGAGCCTGACCGACGCAGCGCGCGCCGATCTCGACCCGGCGCACCCCCAGTCGGTTGGTGAGCGGCGCGAACGCCTCTCCGATCTCGCCCAGGACGGCGTCGTCGCCCACCCGCACCTCGTCGAAGAACAGGCCGAACGGCCGCTGCTCGCCCATCGTCGGGATCGGCTTGGAGATCTCGAGGCCCTCGGCGTCGCGGTCGACCAGGAACGCGGTCATCCCGCCACGGGTGCGCTTCTCCGGATCCGTGACGGCGATCACGATGAAGAAGTCGACCTTGTCGGCCCAGGAGATCCAGAGCTTGCTGCCGTTGATCCGCCAGCCGTCCCCGTCGCGAACCGCGGTCGTCGCGATCCCGCCGGCGTCGGCACCCGCGCCCGCCTCGGTGAGGGCGAGCGCGGAGGTCTTGTCACCGCGGCACAGCGGGTCGAGGTAGCGCTCGCGTTGCGCCGGGGTCGCCACCGAGTCCAGGTAGGAGATGTTGGGGCTCTCCGGCGGCAGACGGAAGGGCGTAATCGAGTAGTTGATCTCCTCGACCGCGACCGCCTTCGCCAGAAGACCCAGCCCCGCGCCCCCGAGCTTCTCGGGCACCTCGATGCCCCACAGCCCGAGCTCGCGTACCTCGTCGGTGAGGCGCGCCTCGACGTCCGGCTCGATCACAGGCTCCGCATCCAGCCCGCGGGCGCTCTCGCGTTCGATCACCGACTTCTCGAGCGGCATCAGCGAACGTCGCGCGAAGTCGCGCGCGACCTGCTGGACGGCCTCGAGTTCTTCCGTCAACTTCACGATGCGGTCGCCTTGTCGTTCGGGCCGGCGGTCGCGTCGCCGAGCCAGCTGTCGATGAGGTCGCTATGAGCGCCGAGCTGCGGAGCCGGCTGCGGATCGAGCGCGGGGAAGCCCGTCGACTTGAGCGGGTTGCCGGCGACGCGGACCGCCCCGAGCACGGGGTCGGGCACGTCGACGATCATGCGGCGGGCGGCGACGTGCGGATCGGCGAACAGGTCGCCGACGGTCTGCACCCGCGAACTCGGGACCCCGGCGGCGCCGAGCGCCTCGAGCACCTCGTCGACATCGCGGCCGCCCGTCCACTCCTGGATGATCGGCAGCAGGATCGTGTCCATCGCCTGCGACCGCAGGGTGCCGTTCGCGAGCCGGGGGTCGTCGACGAGCTCCGGCCGGCCGATCACCGTGCAGAATCGCGCGAAGATGGGTTCCCCCGAGACGGCGACCGCGACGTAGCCGTCCCGCGCGCGGACCAGTTCGAACGGGGCGGAGCTGGGAAGGCGCCCGCGCGCCGGGGCCTTCCCGGTCCAGCCGTAGGCGCCGATCGCGTACTCGTTGAGGTGCATGCCGACGTCGAACATCGAGACATCGATGTGCTGACCGAGGCCGGTCCGTTCGCGCTGGAAGAGGGCGAGCAGGGTTGCGGTGGCCGCCCAGTCCCCGGCCGCGGTATCGATGAGCGGGAAACCGACGGGTGCGGGCGGGTCGCCCTCCTGCCCGGAGGTGTACGCGATGCCCGACATGGCCTGACCGATCAGGTCGAAGGCCGGCATGGCGGTGTACGGACCCGGCGCGACGTCGGGCTGACCGAATCCCGAGATCGACACCTGGATGAGGCGCGGATTGATCTCGTGCAGACGCGCGTAATCGAGACCGAGGCGGCCGAGCGCGCCCGGCCGGAGATTCTGCACGATGACATCCACCGAGCGGATCAATTCCAGGAATCGCGCGCGATCGTCCTCGGTGCCGATATCGAGCAGCGCGCTTTTCTTGCCCCGGTTCAGGCGGGTGAACCAGACGCTGGAGGTGCCCTCGTCGCTGGTCTCGATCGGAGGGAACCCCCGATAGCTGTCACCGCCCGCGGGCTCGAGTTTCAGCACCTCGGCGCCCCAGTCGGCCAGCAACATGCTGGCCGTCGGCCCCGCGACGAAGTTCTCGAGCGCGAGGACGCGCACCCCGCTCAGGGGGAGTTGCGGGGAATCAGGCGTCGCCATCGAGGCCTCCTTGTGAATAGGATAACGTTAGCATATTTACCGACTTTGACCGGTTCCGATACAGTGCTCGAATACCGTCGTTCGGCCCAGTTCGACGCCACCGATGGGGAAACGAGCAATGCCCGACGTAGTCTTCGACCGCATCAAGCAAGGAAAACTCGCCGAGGTCATCGCCGCGCAGATCCGGGGCGAGATCCGCAGCGGCTCGCTCGCGCTCGGTGATCGGCTGCCGCCCGAGCGGGAGCTCATCGAACAGCTCGGCGTCAGCCGCGCCACCGTCCGCGAAGCCCTGATGCTGCTCGAGGCCGATGGCTTCATCCAGGTGCGCGCCGGCCGACACGGTGGCGCCTACGTGACGAGCCCGAAGCTCGAACGACTGGCGACCATCCTCGACGTGATCCTCGCGGTCGAGCAGACCACGACCGATCAGCTCCTCGAAGCGCGGTCGCTCATGGAGCCGCTCGCCGTCCGCCTCGCGACGGCCCGCGCCGACGAGAGCGACTTCGAGCGGATCCAGGGGTCGATCGATCGCGCCGCCGAGCACCTGGATGCTCCGGACATCGTCGCCGAGGAGTCCGCCCGGTTCCACGTGCTCGTCGCGGAATCGACCCACAACGGCGTCATCTCGGCGCTCACCGCGACCACCCAGCAGTTGATCTACAGCCGCGCCTTCACCGCGTTCGGCACCGAGACGGCGGCGACGCTGCGCGCGCACCAGAGGATCCTCGACGCCATGCGCGCACGCGACGCCGAGGCGGCGGTGCGTCGGATGGTGCGCCATGTGGATGCCTTCCGCGTCGTGCTCGACGCTCCTCGCTCGATCGAACTGGGCTCGGAGACCTGACCGCACCACGGTGCGGGCCGGGCCTCCGTTCGGACGCGATCAGCTCACCGGACGGAACTTCGGGATCGAGATCTCGTCGGTCGCGTCCTCGAAAACGACCTCGACCCGCTGCCCGACGTGGACCGCATCGGGCTCGACGTCGACCAGGTTGGAGATCATCGTGTGCGCGCCATCGACCTTGATCAGGGCCACGTTGTACGGCAGGTCGGGCTCCCACGCCTTGTTGAAGGACTGGTGGTAGACGATCCACGACCACACCTCCCCGGTGCCCGGCAGGGTCACCCAGGTGTGCTCGGGCGACAGGCAGGCCGTGCACACCGGTCCGATCGGCCAGCGGCGATGACCGCAGGCCGAGCATTCCTGGATGCGGAGCTCGTGCTGGGCGCAGCCCTCCCAGAACGGCGCACTGCCGTCGGAGGTGTCGGGAAGCGGCTTGTCGTAGGTCATTTCGTCAGCACCAATGCATTCGCGGTGTTCAGGGCCATGCCTCGGCCGGTCGTCAGGCAGGTCTCGGCTCCCGGCACCTGTCGCGGCCCGGCCTCCCCGCGGATCTGCCGGACCCCCTCGACGATGTGGGTCCATCCCTGCATGTAGGCATCCGAGAGGCTGCCGCCGTGGGTGTTGGTCGGCAGCGTGGACCCGAGCTTGAGATTCCCCTCGGCGACGAACGCGCCGCTCTCGCCGCGCTCGACGAAGCCCCCGTGTTCGAGCCAGAGCAGGACCGAGAACGTGAAGTTGTCGTACAACTCGGCGACGTCGATGTCGGACGGTCCGAGACCGGACATCGCCCACGCCTCGTCGAGCACCGCCTTCTGGTGCGGCAGGTACCACCAGTCCTCGGCCTCCGACTTGCGGGCCGTGTACCCCTGGCCCATCCCCGCCACATGCACGGGCGGCTTCGCGAGGTCCCGAGCGCGCTCGGCCGAGCTCACGATGATCGCGACCCCGCCGTCGCTGATCAGGCAGCAGTCGAGCAGGTGGAACGGCTCGACCACCCAGCGCGAGGACTGGTGGTCCTCGAGAGAGATCGGCTTCCCGTACATCACGGCGTCGGGGCTGAGCTGCGCGTGCTCGCGGAAGGTCACCGAGATCGCGCCGAGCTGCTCGCTCGTGGTGCCGTAGAGCGACATGTGGCGTCGGGCGCCGAGCGCGCTGTTCGCCTGCGGGCCGAACATCCCCCAGATCCCCCAGCTCAGACCCGGGTCCCCGTTGGGGGAGTTGAACCGCTGGCCACCGGTCAGCGCGGCGTCACCGAACACGCAGGCGACGGTCGTCGCGAGCCCCGCGTCGATCGCCATGATGGCCTCCTGGACCAGCGCGCCGGCGGTCGCGCCGCCCATCGACTTCGAGCCCGCGTAGCGGGGATCGATCCCCGCCGCCTCCGCGAGCCGGAGGTAGTGGTTCGCCCCCTCGCGCGAGGTGGTCCCCGGGTGGGTGAGGATCCCGTCGATCTCCGACTTGTCGATCCCGGCGTCGGCGATCGCGAGCGAGAGCGCGTCCAGCCCGAGTCCCAACGCGGTGGTCCCGGGCCGCTTGCCCATCGCCGTGCGTCCCACTCCGACGATCGCTCCGCGACCGCTCAGCCTCCTGCGATCTGCATCGCCCATCCGTTGACTCCCTTCCGATGCCTCAGCGACCGCGGAAGACCGGCGGGCGCTTCTCGGCGAACGCCGCGCGACCCTCCGCCCGGTCCTCGGTGTCGCGAAGCAGATTGAACAGTGTGCGCTCGAGCGTGAGCCCGTCGGCGAGCGACAGGTGGCGGCCGCGCGCGACCGCCTGCTTGACGGCACGCAGCGACAGCGGCGCGTTGCCCGCGATGCGGTGCGCGACGTCGACGGTGGTCGACATCAGATCGGCGGCCGGCACGACGCCGTTGAGCAGGCCTGCGTCCTTGATCCGCTCCGCGTCCCAGCGATCGCCGGTCAGCAGCAACTCCATCGCGAGCGCCGCGGGCGCCTGCCGGATGATCCGCTGGGTGCCGCCGGCGCCGGGCATCGAGCCGATCTTTACCTCGGGCAGCGCGAAGGTCGCCGTCGTGGCGGCGTAGCGCAGATCGCACGACATCGCCAGCTCGAATCCCGCGCCGAGCGCGTAGCCGTTGATCGCCGCGAGCACCGGCTTCCAGAACTCCATCCCGCGCGAGAGGTGCCGCGGCGGCTCGCCGAACTGGTCGTCGAACGCCGTGGTGTCGGGCGCGCCGCGCAGATCCATCCCGGAGCAGAAGGCCTTCCCGCCCGCCCCGGTGAGGACGACCGCGCGGATGCTGTCGTCATCCCGGAACTCCACCAGCGCCTCCCCGAGGACGTCGATGAGCGACGTCGTGAGGCTGTTGTGCGCCTGCGGGCGGTTGAGCGTGAGGATCCCGACATCGCCGTCCCGATCGACGAGGAGTTCGGCCTCCCCGCCGGGCGCGACCGGATCCGGCGCCGTCACAGTCCGAGCGCCTTCGCGAGGATCCGGTGCTGGATCTCAGTCGTCCCTTCGACGATCTGGAAGTACCGGACGTCGCGGAACAGGCGTTCGATGACCGAGCCCTGCATGAAGCCCGCACCGCCGAACACGCGCATCATCTGGTCCACGACCCACAGCGCGGTTTCGCTCGCCACGAGCTTGGCGTGGGCGCATTCGCGCACCGGCACCTCGTCGCGGGTGTCGCAGAGCACCGCCGCGCGGTAGGTGAGCATCCTCGCCGCCGCGATCCGCGCATCCGCCTCGGCAAACTTCATCGAGATCTCCTGGAACTTGCCGATCGGACGCCCGAATGCGGTGCGCTCCTTGGCGTACGCCAGCCCCAAGTCGAACGCCGCGCTCGCGACGCCGAGCGACGCCGCCGCGATGAGCACGCGACCGCGGATCAGCACGTCGAGGATCTCGTCGATCTCGGAGCCGTCCGGCGGAGACAGCCGCCGCGACTCGTCGAGGCGGACGTTGTCGAACACGAGCTCCCCGACCTGCGAGGAGCGGCAGCCGAGCTTCTCGAGGGTGCGGTCCACCGCGTAGCCCTCGTCGCCCGCCTCGACCATGTACACGGCGAACTTGCCGTTCGCCTGCTTCGCGACGACGCCGATCGCGCCCGCGATGGGGCCGTTCGTGATGAAGGTCTTGCGGCCGCGGAGGATCACGCCGGAGCCGTCCGCCTCGACGGTGGTGCGGATCGAGCGCACGTCGGAGCCCGCGTCCGGTTCGGTCAGCCCCCACGCGGTGATCACCTCACCGGCGATCGCCGGGCGCAGCCAGCGCTCCTTCTGCTCGTCGGAGCCGAAGCGCGCCAGGTAGGCGGTGCCGATCTGACCCTGGATACCGAGGCCCGCGGCGATGCCGGCGCAGACCCGCGAGACCTCCTCGCGGAAGATCATGTCGGGGAGCAGACCGGCGTCGGAGCCGCCCCAGCGTTCCTCGAACTGGAGCCCGAGCAACCCGGCCGAGCCTGCCTTGGCGAAGAGCTCGAGCGGGAACGTCCCGGTGCGCTCCGCTTCCTCGACGAGCGGAGCGACGTCGCGTTCCGCGAATGCGCGCGCGGAGGCGCGGAAGTCCTCGATCTCGGCAGGCAGCTGGAACAGCTCGTCGATTCCGGCCATCGTCACTTCCCCTCGAAGCGCGGCGACCGCTTCTCGGCGAAGGCGCGCGGGCCTTCGGCGGCGTCCGCGGTCGAGAACAGCGACTTGCTGAGACGCTGCTCGAGGGCAAGCGCGTCGGCGATCGACAGATCCGCTCCCTCGTCGACGGCGCGCTTGGCCGCACGGACCGCGAGCGGCCCGTTCGCGACGATCGCGTCCGCCATGGCGAGCGCGCGATCCATCAGCTCCGCCGACGGGACGACCGCGTTCACCAGGCCGACCTCATAGGCCCGCGCGGCGGAGATCGGCGCGCCGGTCATCAGCATCTCGAGGGCGACGGCGCGCGGGATGTCGCGGGCCAGTCGCTGGGTTCCGCCGCCACCCGGCAGCAGCGCCCACTTGGCCTCGGTCAGCCCGAGCTGCGCGTGGTCGGCCGCGATCCGCAGGTCGCAGGCGAGGACCATCTCGAGTCCGCCGCCGAAGGCCGATCCGTTGATCGCGACGATGATGGGCTTCTCGGTGTGGAAGTCGCGGGTGATGTATCCGAACGGCGGAGCGACGTAGTCGGGATCAGCGCGCTCGGCCGGATCCATCTCCTTGAGGTCGGCGCCCGCGCTGAAGGCCTTGTCGCCCACGGCGGTGAGAACGGCGAGCCACGCGTCGTCGTCCTCGACGAACGCCGTGAAGGCGGACTCGAGACCCGCGCGGGTCTCGCGGTTGATGGCGTTGCGTGCCTCCGGACGATCGATGGTGATCACCCGGATGTGCCCTCGGGATTCGACGCGAACCGGCATATCGGGCCCTTTCCTGTGCTCCGACGGGAGCGCCAGCAGATGGCGCCGCCGTCGAGATGGTCAATTCTTGGTGCACCGCCGACGTGGCGGGTGGATCACTCGCTCGGGTAGTCGAACCATCCGCCACCGGTCTTCCGACCGAGGCGACCCGCGGCGACCCGCGCGACGAGGCTCGGCGGCGGGGCGAACCGCTCGCCGTACGCCTCGCGAAGATTGCGCGACCCCTGCAGAGCGATGTCGAGGCCGTTGTAGTCGTTGAGCTCGAACTGGCCCATCGGGTGGTTGAAGGCCAGGCGCATCGCCTTGTCGAGATCCTCCATCGAGGCGATGCCCTCCTCGTAGATGCGGATGCACTCGAGGCGCAGCGCCATGATGGCGCGCGTGGTGATGAAGCCGGGCGTGTCGCGCTGGCAGACGATGCTCTCCTTGCCGAGCTGCTCGGCCAGGGCCACGGTGCGCTCCAGCATGTCGTCGGAGGTGAGCGTGCCGCGGATGATCTCGACCAGGCGCATCATCACCGGCGGGTTGAAGAAGTGCATGCCGACGACCCGCTCGGGATGCTCGGTCGCGGAGGCGATCGCGGTGATGCTCAGCTGGCTGGTGTTGGTCGCCAGCAGCGTGCCCGGGTCGGCGATCGCGTCGAGATCGGTGAACACCTTCTGCTTGAGCTCGAGCACCTCGGGGACGGCCTCGACGATCACCTCGGCTCCCCCAGCGGCCTTGGCGAGGTCGCTGACGAAGCTCATGCGGCCCAGGACGTCGTCCGACTCCTGCGGGGAGAGCGTGCCCTTCTTGACGAACCGATCGAGGCTCGTGCGAACTCCGGCCTTGGCGCGATCCAGCGCGGCGGCGTCGACGTCGAAGACGCGCACGTCGATCCCGCGCATCGCCGCCAACTGACCGATTCCGTGACCCATGGTGCCGGAACCGACCACCGTCAACGTCTTCACGCCTGCCATTGCTTCTCCTTCGACACTGAATACAAGAATACTAATACACTATATACCACGGCCGCGGGGCATGTGTGTCAGTCAGCGGCCGACGGCGCCTCGTCCGGGCGAGCGCGCAGCAGCTCGATCGGCAGCGATCGACCGCCGAGCTTCGGCCCCTGCGTCTGCAGGTGGCAGGCCGCCGTCCCGCCGCCGTTGACCGGCGTGTGCTCCGGCCGGGTCTCGTGGCACGGTTCGAAGGCCGCGGGGCAGCGCGAGGCGAAGGGGCAGCCGGCGGGTCGGCGCGAGGGGCTGGGCGGGTCGCCACGGAGCACGACCTTCTGCCGGGCCCGCCGATGAGACGGCTTCGCCTCCGGGACCGCCGACAGCAGGGCCGCCGTGTACGGATGCGCCGGGGAATCGGCGACCCGGTCGGCCGGCCCGAACTCGACGATCTGACCCAGGTACATTACCGCGATCTCGTGGCTCACATGGCGCACGACCGACAGGTCGTGGGAGACGAACAGGATCGCCACCCCGAACTCGCGTTGCAGTTTGAGCAGCAGGTTGAGGATCTGCGACTGGATCGAGATGTCGAGGGCGCTGACCGCCTCGTCGCAGACCAGGATCTTCGGATCCGGCGCGAGCGCCCGCGCGATCGCGACGCGCTGCCGCTGACCGCCCGACATCTCGTCGGGGAAGCGGCGCGCGTGCTCGGGCGACAGGCCGACGCTGATCAGCAGGCGGTCGACCTCCGCGTCGAGCTCCGCACCCTTCAGGCCCCGGTGGAAGGTCACCGGCTCGCCGATGATGTCGCCGATGCGCATCGTCGGGTTGAGCGAGGAGTACGGGTCCTGGAAGACCATCTGCATCGCCCGACGCGCCTGATTGAGGTCGCGGCCGCGCGCGCGCGTCACGTCGTCGGCACCGAGGTGCACCTCGCCGCCGGTGACGTCGAGCAGGCGCAGCAGCAGACGCCCCACGGTGGATTTGCCCGAGCCCGATTCGCCGACCAGACCGAGCGTGCGCCCCGCGTGGAGGCGCAGGGTCACCCCATCGACGGCACGGACCTTCGACGACGCACGGCCGAAGAGCGACGTCCGCCCGGCGAACTCCTTGACCAGGTCGACGCCCTCGAGGACCGGTGTCGCGGATTCCACGGTCGCCTCCGTCACGGCGCTCATTGCCCGGCTCCTTCGAGCACGAGCTCGTCGGCGCGGATGCAGCGCACCTCTCCGGCATCCGTCGGGCTCAGGGAGACCGCGTGGGTGTCGCATCGCCCCGCCTGCGCGAACTCGCAACGGTTGGCGAAACGGCATCCCGGCGCGACGTACCCGAGCGGCGGCGGACTGCCCGGCAGGACGGAGAGCTCGTTCAACGGCGGCTGGTTCTCGGGGAGCGCCTGCAGCAGCGCCGACGCGTACGGGTGGCGCGGGCGCACGAAGAACGGGTCGATCATCGCCTGCTCCATGATCTGCCCGGCGTACATCACGAGCACCCGGTCGCAGAACTCAGCGATCACCGCGAGGTCGTGGCTGATGAGCACGATCGACATGTCCATCTCGGCGCGGAGTCGGCGCAGCAGCTCGAGGATCTGCGCCTGCGTCGTGACGTCGAGGGCCGTCGTCGGTTCGTCGGCGATCAGCAGACTCGGGCGGCAGGCGATCGCCATCGCGATGCAGACCCGCTGCCGGAGCCCGCCCGAGAGCTCGTGCGGGTAGGCGTCCGCTCGGCGCTCCGGGTCGGAGATCTCGACGAGCCGGAAGTCCTCGATGACCTGGGCGCGGGCCTCGGCGCGCGAGACCCCCCGGTGCCGGCGGATGACCTCCGCCACCTGGTCGCCGACGCGGTAAGCGGGGTCGAGGGCCGTCATCGGCTCCTGGAAGATCATTCCGACGTCCCGGCCACGGATCGCGCGCAGGTCGCGCTCTCGCAGCGCCGTCACGTCGACCCCGTTGAAGAGGATCCGCCCGGAGCGCTGCCGCGAGATGCGCTTGGGCACGAGACCCATGAGCGACATCGCGAGCGTCGACTTCCCGGAGCCGGATTCGCCCACGAGTCCGACGACCTCCCCGGATCGCACCTCGAGGTCGATGTCGTTGAGCACGGAGAGGTATTCACGGCCGGGCGCGAGGTCGAGCGAGAAGCCCTCGACGCGCAGCAGCGCGTCACCTCGGGTCGGCGCAGCGGACTCCTCTCGGGAATTCCGGGTCATCGTTCCCTCCCCCCGGTCACTTCGTCGCGGAGCACATCGCCCAGCGTGTTGAACGCCAGCGAGGTGAAGAAGATCACCAGGCCGGGCGCGAGGACGAGCCACGGCGCGATCTCGATGAACGCCTTGCTGCCGCCGATCATCGACCCCCAGCTCGCGTTCGGGGGCTGGACCCCGAGACCCAGGTAGCTGAGGCTCGACTCGATGATGAGCGTGAGGCCGAGCATGAACGAGATCTGGATGATCAGCGCCGGCCAGGCGTTGGGCAGCATGTGCGCCCACACCACGCGGCGGCGCGGGATCCCCGTCGAGATGGCCGCCTCGACGAAGGTCTCGTTGCGCACGAACAGGATCTGACCGCGCACGATCCGCAGGAACCGCGGCGCGTAGGCGATTCCGACCGCGAGCATCGCGTTGCCGAGCCCCGGGCCGAGGATCGCGACGATCGCCAGCGCGAGGAAGAGCGACGGGAAGCTCAGCAGCACGTCGGCGACGCGGGTGACGATCGTGTCGAACCAGCCGCCGATGTAGCCCGCGAGCACACCGGGGAGCACCCCGAAGGCGAGTCCCGTCAGGACGGCCTGAGCGGTCGCCAGCAACGAGACCCGTCCGGCGACCAACAATCGCGACAGCACGTCGCGGCCGAGGTCGTCGGTGCCCAGCCAGTGGTCGAGCCCGGGCGGGCGGAGAACGCCGCGCAGGTCGTTCTGGTTCGGGTCGAAGGGCGTGATGAACGGACCGATCAGCGACACCACGATCAGCAGGACGAGGTAGGCGATGCTGACCACCCCGGCCGGCCGGTCGAGGACTCGACGCACCAGTCCGCGATGGCGCCGACCGGAGACCTGCGCGATCTGCGTCGTCGACGGGGCGGATGCGGCGGGTGCCGTCATTGGACTCTCACCTTCGGGTTGATCAGCGCATAGGCGAGATCGGTCAGGAAGCTCGCCACGACGACCAGGAGGACGGTGAAGAGGATCACGCCCTGGAGCACCTGGATGTCGCGCGAGAACACGGCCTGCACCATCTGGCTCCCGATGCCGGGAAGGTCGAACACGGCTTCGATCACGACGCAGGTGCCGATGGCGATCGGCACCTGGAGGCCGAGCGTCGTGACCGCCGGCCCGAGGGCCGAGCGGAGCGCGTGCTTGCCGACGACGCTGATCTCCGAGAGGCCCGCCGACCGCATCGTGCGCACGTAGTCGCGCCGCAGGTGGTCGCCGAGCGAGGCGCGCAGCTGGCGGGTGAGTTCGGCGGCGAGCGCGTGACCCAGCGTGATCGCCGGCAGCAGGAGATGGAGGAACCACTGGAGCGGATCGGTGGAGAACGGTACGTAGCTGGTCGCGGGGAGCCATCGGAGGGTCAGGCTGAACAGCAGCACGAGAAGGATCGCGAACCAGAAGTTGGGGATCGCGATGCCCGAGGTCGCGACGGCGAGCGAGATGCGGTCGGCGATCCCGCGTGGGTGCAGCGCGGCGATGGTGGCCAGCGGGAGCGCGATCAGGATCGCGAAGATGAAGCCGAGCAGCACCAGGCTCAGGGTGACGGGCACCTTGCGCAACAGGATGTCGGAGACGGGCTCGCTCGTGCTGAACGAGATGCCCAGATCGCCGGTCGCGGCATGGACGACGAAGTCGATGAAGCGCTCGACGAGCGGCTTGTCGAGCCCGAGCTGCGCGCGGTACTGGGCGATGAGCTCCGGCGTGGCGCTCTCACCACCCGCGCGCGCGATCGCCGCGTCGCCCGGGAGGAGCGAAGTCAGCACGAACACGACCAGGGCGGCGACGAGCAGTTGCGGTACGAGGGTGAGGAGACGGCGGATCGTGAAGGTCAGCATGCCGACAACCGACAGCAGTGCCTCGCGGCGAATGGCGACATTGCGATTCCTTGATCCGCCGCCCCCTCATCGGGCGGCTCGATTCCGATTATCGGTCTGCTCGGTCCGGGCCGGAGACCCGGACCGAGCGGGGGTCAGCTCGTGGCGGCCACCCCCACGTTGAGGAAGTTCGCCTTCCCGGTCAGACCGGTCGAGTAGCCGATCACGTTGTCCCGGACGACCGTGGTCACCCCGGGGAACATGAGCGGGATCATGCGCGAGTCCTTCATGATCAAGTCGGACGCGTGACGAATCGCCTCACCGCGAGCATCCTGGTCGCCACCGTCGCGCGCGTCGTCCAGCGCGCTCGTCAGGTCGGGTGCGGTGACCTTCGACGGGTTGTTCAGCCCGTCGGGCCCGAACAGGTTGTCGAGGGTCTGCGACGGGTCGGCACGACCGCCCCACGGTGTGAAGTAGATCGGCACGCTGTTCTGGTAGTAGAACTCGTCCAGAAGCGCGGGACCCTCCATCGGGATGATGTTTGTGGTGATCCCGACGTCGGCGAGCATGCCCGCGATGGCCTCGGTGGCCTGCACGCGGAACGGCTGGTTGTTCGTCTTGAAGTCGAACGAGAACCCGTCGGGATAGCCCGCCTCCGCGAGAAGCTCACGCGCCTTGTCGGGGTCGTACGGATACATGTTCTCGAGCGAGGGGTCGTTGCCGAAGTACCCCGGGGGGAACGGCTGCCACGCGATCGTGCCGGTGCCCCGGTAGATGCCCTCGTAGAGCGCCTCTCGGTCGATCGCGTAGTTGATCGCCTCGCGCACGAGCGGGTCGTCGAACGGCGCGATCGAGATGTTCATCCCGAGGTGGTCGACGGCGAGCGCCGGATCGGTGCGCACTTCGAGGCTCGGGTCCGTCCCGGCGAGTTGCACCTGCGCGGCCGAGATCTGGGCAACGTCGACCTCGCCGGCCCGCACGGCGCTGAGGCGTGTGTCGTCATCCTCGATGAGCCGGATCGTCAGCGAGGACAGCAGGACCGACTCGGGGTCGTAGTAGTGGTCGAACCGCTCGACCGTGAGGTGGTCACCGGGCGAGTACTCCACGAGCTGCCACGGACCGGCGCCGATCGGGTCGATCGCCAGGTTGGTGCCATCGTCGAAGGCGGCCGGCGAGATCATCATGCCCGCGCGGTCTGCGAGCTTGGCCGGGAGCGCCGCGTCCGGGGCGGACAGGCTGAGCACGACCGTGAGGTCGTCGCTCGCCTCGACCGAGGCGACCGAGGAGAGGTCGCCCTTGACGGTCGAGGTCTCGAGGGTCATCGCGCGATCCATGTTCGCGACGACCGCATCCGCGTCGAGCGCGGTGCCGTCGTGGAAGGTGAGACCTTCGCGGAGCGTGAGCGTGAGCGAATCGTCGCTGAGCTCCCACGACTCGGCGAGCCCGGGGGCGACGGAGCCGTCGGCGGCATAGCTCAGCAGGCTCGCGTAGACGGGCAGAAGCCACGGGATGTCCTGGGACGACGTGCCCTGCTGCGGGTCGAGGCTGGTAGCCGGCTCGAAGTAGCCGAAGGTCAGGCTCCCGTCCGGATCGGGGGCGGCGGTCGCCTCACCTCCGCCGCCAGGGGCACACGCCGCGAGCGCCACGGCGAGGGCGCCCACCGTCACTGCTGCTGCAAGGCGTCGCAGGACGCGCCATTTCTCGGTGCTCATCATCGAACTCCTGTTTGATCGAGGACACGGAACGACTCCGTCCCGCGGGTCAAGCATATTCTGATAAGAGTAAACCATGTCAAGGTTTGGGCTCCGAGGTGCCGGCGTGATCTTCGAGATCGACGACGACCTTTGGGCACTCCCACAGCCGGTGCTTGGCGACTCGCGCGTCGAGTTCACCAACTGCTACATCCTCCGCGGTGCGGACGGCGAAATCCACGTCATCGACCCGGGGTGGTCGACGGAGCCAAACTGGCGGCGACTGCAACAGGGACTGGCGGAGATCGGCGCCTCAACCGACGACATCGCCGAGGTGCTCGCGACCCATCTGCACGCGGACCATCTCGGCCTGGCTCGCCAGGCGCGCGATCACGTGCGGGCTCCTTTCGTCCTGGGGACGGTCGAAGCCGAGACGCTCGCCGTCGACATCCCGACGCGCTGGAGCGCCGAGACGCTCACCCGTCAGCTCGAGCGGTGGGGAGCACCCCGTGAGGACCGGGAGCGGATCGTCCGCGCACTCGCCTCGGAGCTGCCCCCCGAATTTCCCCAGCCAGATCGCACTCTCGACGACGGCGAGTTGCTGCCGATCACCGGCCGATCGATCCGAGCTGTCCTAACGCCGGGGCACACCCCGGGGCATCTGTGCTTCTGGGATCAGGATCGCGACTGCCTGTTCACAGGCGACCATGTGCTGCCCCACATCCACCCAGGGCTTGGCTTGGCCGGCGACGGCGCGGCGGTGAATGGCCTGGTCGACTATATCGACTCATTGGACCGCGTCGAGGGCATCGCAGGGTCGGCGCTACCAGGCCACGGAGATCCGATCGACGACCTGGGCGCGCGCGTGCGCGAGATCCGCAATCACCAGTTTCGGCGCTCCGCTGAGATCGCGGTGCTGCGCGCGCCCGGGGACACGGCGTGGAGTGTCGCGACGCGATTGCGGTGGAGGGAGAACTGGAGCCGGATGGGCGCGTTCCGCCAACACTCCGCGGTTTCCCAGGTCGCAATGCACCTGCGTCGTCTCGACGCGATGTCCTGAAATTCGCCGCGCGCGAGCCGCGCCGAGGGCCATGGCCTGACTGGATGCCGATTGAGCCCAGCACGGCCGCCATCAGCGCGGCCGCCATCGCGGTCGAGTCCGGCTTGGCGAGTGGGCGATCTCCGATCGCATCGCGACGATCGGGCGACCGCAAGCGGATCACCTCGGGATCGTGCGCGACGATACCGCCAGCCGTGTCCCCACCGGATCCGCGACGATCCGGGGCTTCCAGTCCAGCACGCGTTCGGCCTTCGCGCGGTTCGAACTGGTCGTACCCGAGTTGACCGCGCAGCACGCGCATCACCGGATTGGCCGTGCGAGGATCCGCGTGACGCACAGCGGTAGCCCCGCCTTCGGCGCCTTGGCGGCCTGGTTCCTATGTGCTTACGGAGGATGCGCGCAATGTCGACCATGACGTCGCGGCGTCACCTCACCCAAGCTGACGAGGCGGCTCAACGAGGTGCGCTCAGGTCCGGCACGGATCGTCCGACGGAACTCCTCCAGGATGCCTCGAAGTTGATGGTCGAGGATGCGTGATGATCCCGATCGCGTCTCCCTCCATTGCGGTAGCAATCGGCAACCGCGACTTTGGTTACATCCCCGGCTGACCGGGCGACGGTTCGACTGCATCGGTGTCCGATCGACCGCGCGAAGCTGAGAACGGGGCAACGCCAACGGCCCCCGCGCCTATCGGTGCGGGGGCCGTTCTCGAGGGTGCTGACGCGGGTCAGGACTGCTTGCTGCTGGGGAACACGGCGGCGCGCTTCTCGCGCATCGCGGTGACCCCCTCCTGGGCGTCGGGAGAGAAGAAGCCCATCTTCTCGACGGCCAGCGAGTAGTCGAAGGCGGTCAGGCCGCCCAGACGCAGCCACTGGTTGAGGGCGCGCTTCGAGAGCGAGAGCGCCTGCTGTGATCCGTCGGCGAGCTGGCGTGCGATCGTCGTTGCCGTCTCGAGCACGTCCTCGCGCGCCACCGCGCGGGTGACAAGTCCGATCTCGGCCGCCGTCTTGCCGTCGAGCATCTCGCCGGTGAGCAGGTAGTACTTCGCGCGCGACAGGCCGCACAGCAGCGGCCAGATCATCGCACTGTGGTCGCCCGCCGCAACACCGAGCTTCACGTGCCCGTCTCCAAGACGCGCGTCTTCCGCGATGATCGAGATGTCGGACATGATCGCGACCGCGAGGCCCGCCCCGACGGCGGCACCGTTGATGGCCGAGATGATCACCTTGTCGCAATTGACCATGCCGTACACTAGGTCGCGCGCCTCCCAGGTCACGGCGTCGTCGTAGCGTTCTTCGTTGGTGAGCGACATCCGGTGCTTGAGCATTGACAGGTCGGCTCCCGCGGAGAAGGCCTTCTCGCCGGCACCCGTGACCACGATGACGTTGACCCGCGGGTCGCGCCCGAGGTCGCGCCAGATCTCGACCAACTCCTGGTGCAACCGGTGATTCACCGAGTTGTACGCGTCGGGGCGGTTGATGGTGACCGTCGCGACGCGGTCATCGATCTCCACGAGGAGATGTTCGTATCCGCTGGCGTAGTCGACTTCGTCGTTACCGAGCACCATTGCTGAGTTCCTTTCGTCGGGAGAACTTTTGCATCAGTATACTATTTCTACGCGATCCGGTGCCGGATCCGTGAGCAGAGGTGCGCGACAGTGTTCGCACTCGTCCGGGTCCACGATCCCAGCCAACGCTTCGATCCCAGCGACCTGTCGGGCCGCCGGCAGTGTTCTCGTTCAGGACATAGGAAACCGATCTCTCAAGACATCGGAAACTTGTCGGCACGCTTCGGAGGTGTCGAAGGCTCGTTTGATCATCACCGCGGTCGTCGTCGAGGGGCGTTCCCAGGCTGACGTCGCCCGCGCCTACGGCGTCTCGAAAGGGTGGGTGTCGAAGCTCATCGGCAGGTGGCGGCTCGAGGGCGAGGCGGCGTTCGCGCCGAGGTCGCGGCGGCCGAAGACCTCTCCGACGGCGACACCCGCAGCGACGGTCGAGCTGGTCGTGAACCTGCGGGCGAACCTGCACTGCCAGGGACTGGATCACGGCCCGGACACGATCGCCTGGCACCTCCGCCACCACCACAACGTGACGGTCTCGCCGGCGACGGTCAGCCGGATCCTGACCCGCACGGGCATGGTCGCCCCCGAACCGAAGAAACGGCCCCCTCCTCCTACATCCGCTTCGAGGCCGCGCTGGCGAACGAGACCTGGCAGTCCGACACCACCCACTGGCGCCTGGCCGACGACACCGGCGTCGAGATCCTGACATTCCTCGACGACGCCACCCGCTACGCGATCTCCGTGACCGCGCACCGCGCCGTCACCACCCAGCTGCTCGTCACCACCTTCCGCACCGCGATCAGCAAGCACGGCGCACCGGCCTCAACCCTGACCGACAACGGCATGATCTTCACCGTCCGTCTCGCCGGCCACCGCCGCGAAGGCGGCCGCAAGCGTTCGAACACGAACTCGCCCGCCTCGGCATCCAGCAGAAGAACGGCTCACCCGCCCACCCGCAAACCCAAGGCAAAGTCGAACGGTTCCAACAGACCCTGAAACGCGCTCTCACCGCCGCCGGACCCGCCGACACCATCACCGAGCTGCAGCAGCAGATCAACACCTTCGTCGACTACTACAACCAGCACCGACCCCACCGCTCCCTGCCCCACCACGCGACCCCCGCCACCCGCTATCAGACACTCCCCAAAGCCACCCCGACCGGGCACACCCCACCCGCGCACGACCGCGTCCGCCACGACCGCGTCGACAAGAACGGCACCGTCACCCTCCGAATCCACAGCCAACTGCGCCACATCCCACTCGGCCGCGCCCACGCCCGACGACGAGTCCTGATCCTCGCCCACGACCTCAACATCCGCGTCATCGACCCCACCACCGGCGAACTCCCCCGCGAACTCATCACCATCGACACCAACCGCGACTACCAACCCCTAGGCAGCAGAAAGAGGACAGTCGCGCCCCCGGCAGGATTCGAACCTGCAACCTACGGATTAGAAGGCCGTTGCTCTATCCATTGAGCTACGGGGGCGTACCTCCAGGCTAGGGCTCGGGAGCGGGCCGGTCGTCGTGCGGACCATGCATACCCAATATAAATATCTCAGGTATATAGTTTCCAGGTGATCGACACCGATGTGCTCCGTTCGCTCCTGCACGCGACCCACCGCCTGACGCAGCTTGCCGCGCGCACCACCGGTAGCGTCATCCCCTCCGCGACCTGGCGTGCGCTCTCGACCCTGGAGGCCGACGGACCACAGCGCGTCGGCGAACTCGCGAGCGTCAACCGAGTCAGTCAGCCCGGGATGTCGCGCCTCGTTGCCGGGATGCTCGAAGACGGTCTCGTGCGCCGGCACGGCGACCCCGACGACTCTAGGGCGAGCGTGATCGCCCTGACCGATCGAGGGCGTGACGCGCTCGACGAATGGCGGCGGGTCGTCGTAGCGCAGCTCGGGCCCCGGTTCAACTCGCTCGACGATGAGGATTGGGCGACGCTGCGCCGCGCCTCCGCGATCCTCGCGAGCCGTACGAGCCCGAACGAGGCGAGCGAGGTGGCCGCATGAGCGCGCACGGCACGAGCGACACCCGCGCGCTGCTGCGGCAGCCGCGCACGGTCTGGGCCGTCGCCTTCGCGTGCGTCGTGTCGTTCATGGGCCTGGGCCTCGTCGACCCGATCCTCCCGGCGATCGCGGCCGATCTGAACGCGAGTGCGACCGAGACCGAGCTGCTATTCACGAGCTACCTGCTCATCACCGGCGCCGCGATGCTCTTCACGAGCTGGGTCTCGAGCCGCATCGGCGCCCGCGCCACGCTCCTGATCGGCCTCGCCCTGATCGTGGCCTTCGCGCTCGCCTCCGCGCTCAGCGACTTGGTGCAGGCCGTCATCGGCTTCCGCGCCGGCTGGGGTCTGGGCAACGCGCTATTCATCTCGACCGCGCTCGCGACGATCGTCGGAGCCGCGTCGGGCGGCAGCGGGGCGGCGGTCATCCTCTACGAGGCGGCGCTCGGGCTGGGCATCTCGATCGGGCCGCTCGTCGGCGGCCTGCTCGGCTCGATCAGCTGGAAGGGTCCGTTCTTCGGCGTCGCGGCCCTCATGGCGATCGCGCTCGTCGCGCTGCTGGTGTTCCTGCCGCGCGAGCGCGGCGCGAGACGCGAGCCGGTTCCCCTCTCGGCGCCGTTCCGGGCGCTGCGCATCCCCGCCCTCGCGCTGCTCGCCGGCGCCGCGCTCTGCTACAACATCGGCTTCTTCGTGCTCCTGGCCTTCACCCCGTTCCCGCTGTTCGAATCGGGCTTCCTGCCCGCCGGGTTCGAGGAGATCGGTCTCGGGATCGTGTTCTTCGGCTGGGGCGTCGGCCTCGCGATCACGAGCGTCTGGGTCGCCCCCCTGCTGACCGCGCGGATGCCCCGCACCCGCGTGCTGGCGATCGTGCTGCCGCTGCTCGCTCTCGACCTGCTCGTGCAGGGCCTCGTCGTCGACTCGGCGATCGGACTCATCGTGTGCGTCGTCGTCGGCGGGCTGCTGCTCGGCGTGCTCAACACCGTGCTCACCGAGTCGGTCATGGAGGCGACCGACCTGCCGCGCACCGTGGCCTCGTCGTCGTACTCGGCGGTGCGCTTCCTCGGCGGCGCGGTCGCCCCGCCGCTCGCGAGCCTGCTGGCCGCGGCCGGCGGCAACGCCCTGCCGTACTACGTGGGCGCCGCCTTCGTCGCGGTCTCGGCGGCGCTCGTCATCGGCGGGCGGCGCGTGCTCGCCCGGATCGACGGCCGCGTCGAGCCTCCCGAGCTCGAGGCGGAGGCGATCGGGGTCGGCGAGCCGACCTGAGCAGCGGGCGACGGCGCGTTCGAGGTGTCCCGGGCGCGCCGAGGGCGAGAGCGCGCTCAGAGCCCGTCGATCGCCACGACCTCCGCACTCCACGGGCAGTACTGATCGCTCGTGACGGTGCCGTCCTCGACGAAGCTCGGCAGGCCGTCGCAGACCTCGGTCGTCAGGTCGGCGAACTGCAGCGTCGCGGGGTCGATGTGCCAGGACCACGGCGCGTTCGGGCCGGGTTCGTCGCGCACCACCGTTCCGATCGGGATCGCCGCGACGTCCTCCCCCGCGAGCAGCTGCTGCGCATGCTCGACGAGCTCGGGCGTCGCGAGCTCGATCCGGTAGCTCTCCTCGTCGGCGACCCGGAAGGTCGCGACCGGGTGGCCGTCGTAACCGCCGGAGCCGGCGGCGCATCCGCCGAGCGTCGCGGCGAGCGCGAGGGCGAGCCCGGAGGCGGCGACGGCCGCGGCGAGGCGCCGGAGGCGGATGCGCATGCCGCCACGCTAGCGGCGCGCCACGCCGACCGGCAGGTGTCGATCGGGCGAACTCCCGTCGAGCCGCGTGAACGCGCCGCGCACCCTCGGCGAACAGTGCCGCGCCCGCCTTCCCGCGCGCGCGGGGACGCTCCACCCTGGTGCCGTGACGCCCCAGAGGTGGACCCGGTACGCGGCTCTCGGCGACTCGATCACCGAGGGATGGTGCGATCCCGTGCTCGGCGACGGCGAACCGTGGTTCGGCTGGGCCGACCGGCTCGCCCTCGCCATCGACGCCGGCGTGCGCGCGCAGGGCGGCGCACGCATCGAGTTCGCGAACCTCGGGGTGCGCGGCCGGCGCATCCACCACGTCGTCGAGGATCAGATCCCCGCGGCGCTCGCGATGCGCGCCGACCTGGTGTCGATCCTGGTCGGCGGCAACGACCTCATGTCGCTGCGCGTCGATCCCGACGCGCTCGCGGCGCGGCTCGAGTCGGGCGTCGCCCGGCTGCGCGCGGCCGGCGTCGACGTGCTGCTCGCCACCGCCTTCGACCCCGGCCCGCTGCGCGCCCTGCGGGTGCTGCGGGTGCGCACGGCCATCTTCAACGCCCATCTCGCCGCGATCGCCCAGCGGCACGGCTGCCGGCTCGTGGATCTGTGGGGCCTCGAGGGCCTGCGCGACGGCACCTTCTGGAGCGAGGACCGCATCCACCCCTCGACGACCGGGCACCTGCGCATCGCGAACGCCGCGGCCCGCGTGCTGGGGCTGCCGGAGATCCGCTCGGACGCGCCGGTCGCGCTCGACGCGCGGATCCCGTTCACCGTCTGGATGCGCCGGCACCTCGCGCCGTGGCTGGGCCGCCGCGTGCGCCGCGTCTCGAGCGGCGACGGCCGCGGACCGAAGCTGCCGGAGCCGACGCCGATCGCGGTCGTCGACGAGATCCTGACGGCCCTGCGCCGCGCCTCGGCCGGCTGAGGCTACGGCGCCACGAAGCGCCCGTCGCGCAGGTGCAGCACGCGGTCGGCGCGGGCGACGAGCGCGGCGTCGTGCGTCGCGACCACGCCGGCCAGGCCCTGGCCGTGCACCGCGGCGACCAGCAGATCCATGATGGCCGCGCCGGTCGTGCTGTCGAGCTGCCCGGTCGGCTCGTCGGCGAGCAGGATGCCCGGCGCCGCCACGAGCGCGCGCGCGACCCCGACGCGCTGCTGCTGCCCACCCGAGAGCTCCGCGGGCCGCTGGTCGGCGTGCTCGGCGAGGCCGACGTCGGCGAGCACGGCCGCCACGCGCGCCTCGCGCTCAGGGCGCGGCGCCCGCCGCAGCCGCAGGGGCACCTCGACGTTCTCGGCCGCGCTGAGCACGGGGATCAGCCCGAAGTCCTGGAAGATCGACGCCGTCCGGGCGGCGAACCGGCGCTCGCGCTCGGCGCGCGGCAGCTCGTCGACGCGCACCCCGTCGAGCTCGATCCAGCCGCCGTCGGGCTCGTCGAGCCCCGCGAGCAGAGCGAGCAGCGTCGACTTGCCGGCACCCGACCGGCCGGTGACAACCGTGAGCTCGCCGGGCACGAGGTCGAGGTCGACCCCGCCCAGGGCCACGACGGCGCCGCCGGGTGCGGGGTAGCGCCGCTCGAGCCCGCGGGCGCGCAGCACCGGACTCATGCGCGGCTCCCCGCGCCGTCGGTGTCCGCACCGTCGGGTCGCAGTTCGACGCGATCCTCCCGCAGGTCGAGCCGCACCCGGTCGCGCAGGGCGAGCGCCTCGATGTGCTCGGCCGGCAGCTGCAGACGGCCGGCGCGATCGAGCACCGCGTACTCGGTGGCGACGCGCACCCGCTGGCCGAGCTCGTCGACCTCGGTGCGCCGCTGCACCTCCACCGAGGTGCGGCCGTCGCGGATGCCGATCGTGCGGTCCACGTGCTCCGCCACCGCGGGGTCGTGCGTCACGAGCAGCGCCGTCGTGCCCTCCTCGCGGTTGACCCGCTCGAGCGCGGTCAGCACCTCGGCGGCGGAGTCCTCGTCGAGCTCGCCGGTGGGCTCGTCGGCCAGCACCACGCGGGGTCGGTTGGCGAGCGCGACCGCGACGGCGGCGCGCTGACGCTGCCCGCCGGAGAGCTGATCGGGTCGCCGCGCGGCCACCGCGCCGAGTTCGAGCAGCTCGAGCAACGAGGCCGCCCGCTCGGCGCGTTCGCGCGGCGGAACGACGCGGGCGAGCAGATGCACGGCGCCGATGTTGTCGGCCACCGACAGGAACGGCAGCAGGTTCGCCGCGGCCTGCTGGGCCACGAACCCGACCGAGCGGCGGCGGTACTCGAGCCGTGCCCGCGCGCTCATCGCACCCAGATCGTCGCCCGCGACGACCGCGCGCCCGGCGGTCGGCACGTCGAGGCCGGCGAGGATGCGCAGCAGCGTCGACTTGCCCGACCCGGAGGCGCCCACGAGGGCCACCATCTCGCCCCGACGGACCCGCAGCTCGAGGCCCTGCAGCGCCTGCACCTCGATGCCGCGCTCGATGAAGACCCGCACGAGGCCGTCGCATTCGATGTCGTCGATGGTGTCCATCCGCTCCTCAGTCTCCCCTCTCCGCGCCCCGCAGGATCGCCGCGCTGCGCGAGCGCGGCACGCCGCGCGCGAGGATCGCGACGATCGCGGGTGCCGCGAGCAGCGGCAGCGGCAGCGCGGCGAGTGCCGCGGCCGTCGCGACGCCGGTGGGGCCGACCCCTTCGGCCCCGGTGATCGCGTCCCACCCGATCGCACCGAGACCGACGAGCGACAGGGCGAGCCCGCCCAGCATCCCGGCGAGGGCGGCGATCGCGACGACGGGCAGCGTCTCGACGAGACCCAGCCCCAGGCTGTCGCGGGTGCGCGCACCGAAGGCGGCGAGCACGGCCCCCAGCTGGCGCCGGCTGCGCCCGGCCGGCAGCACCGCGCCGAGCACGACGGCGAGCAGGAGCGCCGCGAGCACACCCGGGGTCGCGACGAGCACGCCGCGCAGCACGCCGACGGTGGGGTCGGCCGCGCGCGCCGCCGCCTCCTCCTCGAGCGTCACGGCGGCCCCGTCGGGCCCCACCACCTCCCGCGCGGCGCGCGCGATCGCGGCGGGGTCGGCTCCCGGCTCGATCGCGAGCAGCGCCGTGCCGGGCGTGCGGCGCAGACCGAGCGCGTCGGCATCCGCGGCGTCGACGAGCACCCAGCTGCGCAGGCTGCCGAACACGGTCGCCGCGGGACCGATGCCGGTGACGACGATCGGCACGCCGTCGAGCTCCGCCTCGGTGCCGACCTCGACGGGGAGCGCCGAGGAGGCGAGCACCCGCACTGGATCGCCGCCCGGCTGCGGCGCGGCGAGCACCGGACGCGCCCCCTCCACCGCGAGCAGGGCGGCGCTGTCGGCGACGACGACGCGCACCTGGCGGTCGTGCTCGGGGGTGGCGAGGTCGGCCCGCACGCTCTCCTCGACGACCGCGACGGCGCGGACCCCGGGGATCGCGGCGAGCGCGTCGAGCGCGGGATCGCCGAGGTAGACGTCGTCGACGCGGATGTCGGCGCCGACTGCCGCCCGCGCCGCCTGCCGCAGGCCCAGGTCGAGGGTCTGCACGGCGACGAGCGCCATCGCGGTGACCGCGACGCCGCCGGCGAGCGCGATCACGGGGAGCGCGCCGACCGCTCCGTCGCGGCGGGCGCGGGCCACGCCGACGAGCCCGACGAGTCCGCGCGCGGCGCGGGCGGGGCGCGCGAGGGCGCCGAGCACGGCGCGCGCGCCGACGAGCGCGAGCAGCGCGACGGATCCGCCGATGAGCAGTGGCAGCAGCACGAGCAGCGGATCGGAGGCTGTCGAGCCTCCGGCGCGCAGCGCCACCGCGACGCTCGCGAGCACCGCCGCGGCGGGCAGACCGAGGGCGGCGGCGCGGGCGAGCCGCCCGCGCGCACGGGACTCGCGCCGCGCCAGCTCGCCGGTCGGGCTCTCGAGCCCGACGACCGCCGCCACGCCCCCGACCACGGTCGCCCCGAGCACCGCCGCGAGGGCGGGCACGGCGAGCGCGGCCGGCTCCGCCGCGCCGGGAGCGAGCACCGCGATCGAGGCGAGCAGCACCGCGAGCGCCGCGAGCAGCGCCCCCTGCGCCGCGCCGAGGGCGGCGAGCACGACCCGCGCGGCCCCGCGGCGACGCAGCAGCACCCGCGCCGGGCGCTGCCGGTGCTGCACCGCGCGCAGCGCGAGCGCCGCGACGAGCAGCGCGAGCGCGATCGGACCGGTCGCGACGAGCTCGAGGAGCCCGGCGAGCGCGGCGTCGCGATCGATCGTGGCGCGGATCGCCTCCGGCGCGGTGCTCGTCAGCGAGGCGGGCCGGAAGCCGCCGTCGTAGAGCGCCACCTCCAGCGGCTGCGCGAGCCCCGAGCGCAGCGCCGACTCGAGAGCGGGCAGGTCGCCGGCCGTCACCCGGTCGACCTCGAGCGGCAGCCACAGCTCGACCGAGGAGTCGAGACCCTCCCCCTGGAGGGCGTCGAGCGATCGGGGGTCGAGGTAGGCGGCGCCCTGGATGAGCGGAGGATCGAGCCCCCGCGGCACGAGTGCGGGCTCGAGCGCCGCGGTCGCGTGCGCCCAGCCGCCGTCACCGGGGTCGCGCGCCTCGAACACCCCGACGAGCAGCAGATCGAGGGCGAGCCGCTCGCCGAAGGCGACGTGACGCACCTCGCCGACGGGCCACTCCATGGTGTGCGCCACCTCCGACGACACCGCGACCTCGGCGACGTCGGCGCCCTCCTCCAGCGGCTCGGGCGCGCGGCCCTCGACCACGGAGGCCGCCGTCGCGAAGAGCGGGTCGAGCGTCAGGAAGACCTGGCTGTCGGGCCGCGCGACCCCGGGCGGCGGCACGGCGTCGGCCGCGTCGAAGCGCAGCAGCGCTCGGCCCGGCCCGAGCACGCTCGCGGCGGCCGCGGGGCCCTCGGCGCGCACCGCGTCCACCGGCTCCACGGTCGCGCCCCACTGGGCGGCGACCTCGTCCGACGCCCCCGCCATCGACCCCGGCCCGCTGACCGGCAGGCCGCGCAGCTCGACGTGCGGATCGCGGGTCGACACCGGCACCTGCGCCAGTTCGGCGCGGATCCCGGCCGTGCGCCCGCGGTCGAGCGCGGTCTGGGCGACGGCCAGCCCGCCCGTCACCGCGCCGAGCACGAGCACCGCGGCGAGTGCGGGGCGCGCGGCCGAGCCGAGCGCCGCGAGGGCCAGCCGCGCCGGCGCGAGCCGCCCGGCCCCGCGCCGCCCGCTTTCGGGCCGGCCGGTCGTCGGGCGCCGCCCGGTCCCGCGCCCGCGCACCGCCCCGTCCCCGCTCATCGCCCGACCCCCGCGAGCGCGGCCCCGACGAGCGCGGCGACCACCGCGGCCGCCGCGAGACCCGCGGGGATGCCCGCGACGATCCCCGATCCGACCACGAGCGCGGTCTCGAGCGCGCGGCCACGGCGCGCCGCCACGCGATCGAGCCCGAAGGAGCGCAGCGCGCGCGCGGCCGTCGCCGACTCCCGACGCCCTCCCGCCGCGCGCAGCCCGAGCGGGGCGAGCACGGCGGCGAGCACCGCCCCGAGACCGAGCAGCACGAGCGCCGGTGCGTGCAGCGTGTCGCGGGCGACGCCCGGGGCGGTCGCGATCTCGAGCCGCGTCGGCGACGCGGCGCGCACGGCCGCGGCGAGCGCGTCGACCCGGTCGGTGCCCACCCAGAGCTCGGCGGCGGCCGGCACGGGCGAACCGGTGGCCACCGCGGCGGCGCCGAGGGCGCCCAGATCGAGGGCGATCGCGCCGCGCGCGGTGCCGGGGATCGCGTCGACGACCGAGCGCACCTCGACCGTGCGCGAGGATCCGAGCAGCGCGAGCGTCAGGGTCGAGCCGGGGCGCGCGTCGAGGCGCGCGGCGAGCGTGCGGTCGAGGACGGCGCCCAGGCGATCCGCCCCGGTAGCCGCCCCGGACGCGGCACCGGGTCCGGAGCCGTCCGCGAGCGGCACCCGCACCGGCTCGCTGCCGGCCTCGAGCGGTGCGGGCGTCGCGAGCTCTCGCCCGGCGACGCTCAGCCCGCCGAGCACGACGGGACTGTCGGCCGGGCCGTCGTCGGGCACGGCGCCGATCGCGTGCGCCTCGAGGGCCAGCAGCCGGCCCGCGGGCAGGTCGGCCTCGAGCACCACGGGATCGCCGAGCGCCGCGACGTCGGGGGGCGCCGCCGCGACCACCCCCAGGACCGTCCGGTGGGCGGCTCCGGAGCCGTCGAGGCTCCAGGCGCTCAGCTCGAGATCCCGAGCCCCCGCAGGGGGCGGGTCGACCCGCACCTCCAGGGTGGCCGGCGACGACAGGGCGACGCCCGAGGAGGCCGGCGGCAGCGCTCCCGCGATCGCCCACCCGTCGACGCCGGGCAGGCCGGCGAGGCGATCCCAGTCGGCCGCCACCACCGCGACGTCGAGCCCGGCGACGCTCCCGCCCGCCCGCACCACGGGCACGGCGCCGGCCGCGGCGTCGCCCGGCAGGAGAGCGGCGTCGAGACCCGGGCGCCCGGCATCGACGAAGACCGTGGAGGGGTCGCTCACGCGCAGGTCCGAGCCCACCACGCGGGCGCGCGCCGTCTCCTGGGCGGCCCCCAGCGCGGCCGCCGAGCCGAGAGCGGCCGTGACGGCGCCGGCCGCGATCGCGACGAGCACGATGCCGGCGGCCGCGGCATCCACCCGGCGTCCGACGCGGCGCACCGGGAGCACCGGCGACAGCCCCGGCCGCCGCGCCGCCAGCCGGTCGGCGAGCGCGAGCAGCGGGATCGCGAGCGCCGGGGCGGCCACCGCGACCGCGGCGACCGCGAGCGCGGGCGCGAGCAGCGCGGCGGGCGCCGCGCCGGACGCGGAGGATGCCGCGGCCGCCCCCGCGAGCGCCGGTACGATCGCGACGAGCGCGAGCGCGACGGCGGGCAGCGCCGGGGTCAGCACCCGCAGCGCCGCGAGGCGCGCCGTCTCCCGCACCCGTTCGCGCGCGGGAGCCGCGAGGGCGACCGCGACGAGCCCGACGGCGACGAGGGCGATGCCGCCGGCGAGCGGGACCGCCGCCGCGGGCAGCGCCCACCCCGAGCCCCCGACCCCTACGGCCAGCCCGGAGGCCGCGGCGACTCCGAGCGCGCCCGCCGTCACGCCGAGCAACCCGACGACGACCGCCTCGGCGACGTCGGAGGCCGCCAGCACGGCCCGCGAGGCGCCGCGCGCCCGCATCAGCTCCCGCTCGCGGCTGCGCGCGGTGGCGACCGAGCGCGCGGCGGTCAGCACCGCGATGCCGCCGGCGAGCGCCACGAGCAGCACCGGGATCGCGGCGACCGAGCGCACGAGCGCGCGCTGGTCGAGGAGCGCCGCCGCGGTCGCGCCCGCGCCGCCCGCGAGCGTCACGCCGACCGCCGAATCCGCCGCGATGCGCGAGACGGCCACCGGGAGCGCCCCGTCGGTCGCGCGCACGCGCTCGGGCCGGGCCGCGAGCGCCGCCGCATCCGGCACGATCGTCCACCGCGCGCGCACGCCCGAGAGGGGCGCGGTCGCCGCGAGTCCCTCCGCGGTGACGAGGTACGCGCCCTCGGCGTCGCCCTCCCGAGCGGCGAGCACGAGCGGGTCGCCGAACCACGCCGGCGACCCGACCTCCGGGCTCCACAGCCCCGTCACGACGAACTCGGCGCCGCCCAGGCGCACCCGGTCGCCCGGTGCGAGGCCGGCGGCCTCGGCGGCGCGCGCGTCGACCGTGACCTCGTCCGCTGCGGCGGGCCAGGCGCCGGCGGCCAAGGTCGACCGCTCGGGTGCGCCGGGGTCGACCAGGAGGCCGGCGATCCCCCGCGGTGCGTCGACGTCGGCGCGCAGCGACCGCTCCACCGTCGCGTCGAGACCCGCGAGCGCGGGGCGCAGACCATCGCGCACGCGCGCGTCCTGCGCGACGGGGTCCGCGGCGATCCCGGTCTCGACGCGCCAGGCGACCTCCTCGCCGTGCCGCGCCGTGACGGCCACGCGCGCGGCGTCGTCGAGCAGCGGATCGACCGCGAGGCTCAGACCGAGCACGGCCGCCGCGCTCCCCGCGACGAGCACCCCGAGCGCGAGGAGGCCCCTCCGGCGCGCGCGGGCGCGCGCGACGGCGAGACCGACGTGATGCACGCGCTCGCGGCGGGAGTCGAACCCGCGCGGCGCTCCCGACGAGCGACACGAGCGATGCCACGCTACCCGCGCCTCGCACCGGGGCCCGACCGGGCGTCCTGCGCCCCGCCTAGACTCGGGGCATGGCCCACGGCGACCTCCTGGTCTGGATCGACTGCGAGATGACGGGGCTCGACCTCGCCGTCGATGAGCTCGTCGAGGTCGCGGTCGTCGTCACCGACGCCGAGCTGCGGCCGCTGGATCCCGGCTTCTCGATCGTCATCAAGCCCGACGCCTCCGCCTGGGATCACATGGGCGAGTTCGTGCGCGACATGCACACCGCGAGCGGGCTGCTCGACGAGATCCCGAACGGCGTCTCGCTCGCCGAGGCCGAGTACGAGGTGCTCGAGTACATCCTGCGCTTCGCGCCCGACCACGGCACCGTGCCGCTCGCCGGCAACACGATCGGCACCGACCGGGCGTTCCTCGCGAAGTACATGCCGCGCGTCGACCAGCACCTGCACTACCGCTCGATCGACGTGTCGAGCATCAAGGAGCTCGCCCGGCGCTGGTACCCGCGCACCTTCTTCCAGGCCCCCACGAAGAACGGCGGGCACCGGGCGCTCGCCGACATCCTCGAATCGATCCGCGAACTGGCCTACTACCGCGCCGCGGTGTTCGTGCCGCAGCCGGGCCCGTCGAGCGATGAGGCGGCCCGCGTCGCGCGCGAGACCGTGGAGTCGTGGGCCGCGCGCGTGTCCTAGAATGGTCCGGTTGCTCAGGCAACATATGGCGGTCGTAGCTCAGTTGGTAGAGCGCTGGCTTGTGGTGCCGGATGTCGCGGGTTCGAGTCCCGTCGATCGCCCCATTGAGCGCCCGGTCGTCGCCGCGATCGGCGACGCCGGCACCGGGCTGGACGAACGCCTCGACACCGACCTGACCGTCGCGCCCGACGTGCCCTGGGTCACGATCGTCTGGAACGACCCGGTCAACCTCATGAACTACGTCGCCCGGGTGTTCCGCACCTACTTCGGCCTGCCGGCGGCGAAGGCCGAGCGGCTCATGCTGCTCGTGCACCACGAGGGCAAGGCCGTCGTCGCGACAGGTCCCCGCGAGCTCATGGAGCGGCACACCGAGGCGATGCACGAGTTCGGGCTGTGGGCGAGCATCGCGAAGGCGGACACGTGAGCTCGGTCGCGCTGCGCGAGGGTGTGATCCAGGTGGACCTGAGCCCCACCGAGCTCGGCCTGCTGCGCACCGTGCTCGAGCAGTTCGCCACGGTCGCGCGCGACGACGCGGACCCCGCCGCCGGGCGGCTCTACCCCGACGGCTACCGCGACGATCCCGACGCGGCCGCGCAGTTCCGCCGGCTGACGCGCTCCGACCTGCGCGATCGCAAGCTCGACGCGGCCGGCGCGCTGCTCGCCGCGCTCGCCGAGGGATCCCCCATCGTCTTGGGGCCGGAGGACGCGGGGCGCTGGCTGCCGGTGCTCACCGACGTGCGCATCGTGCTCGCGCAGCGGCTCGGGGTCCTCACCGACGACGACCGGCCGGAGGGGCTCATGGCCGACGTCTACCACTGGGCGGGCGAGCTGCAGGCGCTGCTCGTCGAGGCGCTCGACGCGCTCGACGACGGAGACCCTCGTGACGGCGACCGCGGCGGGACGCGATGAGCGTCGAGCTCTCCGCGGAGGAGTTCGAGACCCTCGTCGTCGAGGAGCTCGACGCGCTGCCCGACGACATGTTCGACGGCCTCGACAACGTGGTGTTCCTCACCGAGGACCGCCCCGAGGACGGCTCGCTCGGCCTCCTGGGTGAGTACGTCGGCACCGCGCTGACGGACCGCGACCGCTACGGCTTCGGCGAACTGCCCGACCGGATCGTGCTCTACCGCGAGCCGCTGCTCGCGCACTGCGCCGACCTCGAGCAGCTGCGCGACGAGGTGCACGTCACCCTCGTGCACGAGATCGGGCACTATTACGGCTTCGACGACGCGAAGCTGCACGAGCTGGGGTGGGCCTGAGCTCCGGATCGCCCCGGGTTCGCCTCTGGCGCCGCGCGCCGCACGGGTCCACACTGCTGCGTGTCAACCTCGAAGCCCGCCCCGCGCGTCGAGGGGATGACGCCGCTCCCCGCGGCCCCAGGAGGTCATCGTGCCCGCTCGCCCCGCCATCCTCGCCACCGGAGCCGTGCTCGCCGCGCTGGCGCTCTCGGCCTGCAGTTCGCCCGGAGGGTCGGGCGGCGATGGAGGCGGCTCGGGGGGCGGCTCGAGCGGAGGCTCGGGTGGAGGCTCGGGTGGAGCGACCGCCGCCTGCCTCGAGGGAACGTGGAGCGCCGACGTGCAGGACCTGGCGAACCAGCTCGTGAGCTACTTCCAGGAGCAGGGGCTCAACGCCACGGAAGGCGTCGGCAGCGGAACCCAGTTCGCCACCTTCCACGACGACACCGCGACCTGGGACAACGACCTGACCCTCTCCGCGACCATCGACAGCGACGGGATCGCCATCACGACGATCCAGTCGCATCAGGGCACCGTGCTCAGCACGTGGGAGCTCGACGGCGATGAGATGACCTTCACCACGTGGGACGACACCGACTACAAGATCGCGACGAGCTTCCTGATCAACGACACCCCGACCGACATGAACATCAGCGCGCCCAGCGGCGGAGTCTCCGACGTCCCCACGAGCGTCACGTGCGAGGGCGACGTGCTCACCGTGCATCCGACCGCGTCGCCCTTCACGACGACGTTCGCCCGGAACTGAGCCGCAGCACCCGGTCGGCCAGCACGCGCGGGTGCTCGCGCGCGAAGTGCGCGCGCTCCTGCGCGGCCCACCTCGCCCAGTCGACGGCGAACGCGGGATCCCGCCGTAGCGCCCGGCGGCGCCGCACCCCCGTCGGCGCCTCGAGCCACACCCCGAGGGTGGCGAGCCGCCGAGAGCGGCGGGTGAGCGCCCCGCAGCCCTCCACGACGAGCGGCTCGGAGGGGTCGATCGGGTTCCACGTACCGGCCCCTCCGGGACCCCACGGCCCGGAGCGGAAGCCGGGGCGATCGGCGGCGAGCATGCGCGGCACGGCGCGCGCGGCGGCGGCCAGGCCGTCCCAGCCCGGGTAGACCTCGTCGAGGCTGACGAGGCGGGCGCCGAGCCGCTGGGCCAGGGCGCGACCGAGCGTCGTCTTGCCGGATCCCGAGCGCCCGTCGATCAGCACGACCGGGCGCGCGGTCTCAGCGGACACCCCACCCCCAGAAGCCGGTGACGATCGCCGCCGTGAGGGCGAGCGCGCCGATCGCCGCGCATCCGGCCACGACGAGCCACTCCCGCACGCCGAATCGCGCCGGCCGCGCCCAGGTGCGGGGCACGTCGGCGCCGAAGCCGCGCGCCTCCATCGCGGTCGCGAGCGTCGTCCCGCGCCGCAGCGCGACCACGAGGAGGGTGAACCCGGTGCCCAGCACGCGCCCCACGATGCCGCGGTCGCCCACCCCGCGGGCGCGACGCGCCCGGGCGATCGTGCGGCGATCCTCCATCGTCAGGCCCACGAGGCGCAGACCCGCGAGGGCGCCGAGCACGAAGCGCGCGGGCAGCCGGAGGGTCTGTGCGAGCCCGTCGGCCAGCTCGGTGGTGTCGATCGTGAGCGCGAGCACGAGGGCGGGCAGCGCGATCGCGAGCACCCGCAGCACCGTCGTGCCGGCGAGGGCGAGCGACCCGTCGCTGATCACGGCCAGCAGGAACCGCGCGTACACCTCTCCCGAGGTGCGCCCGTAGAGCGCGATCGTGACCCCCGCGAGCGGCGCGGCGACGAGCAGCGGCGCGATCCGGCGCAGCAGCCGGCCGGGCGGGATGCGCAGCAGCGGCAGCAGGGCGAGCTCGAGCCCCAGCGCGACGGCCGACGAGACGGGGTCGAGGCTCGGCACGAGGGCGAGCGCGATCAGCAGGGCCCCCAGCAGCTTCGCGACCGGGGCCGCGCCCGCGATCCCCGCCGCCGGGCTCTCGAGCCGGGCCGGTGCGGTGACGCCGTGGCCGCTCACGCGAGCTCCAGCCGCCGGTCGGCGAGGGCCGCGACGAAGTCGGCGTCGTGGGTCGCCGCCACGATCGCGCGCCCCTCGTCGAGCAGCTCCGCGCACAGCGCGACGAGCTCGGCCCAGGTGTTGGCGTCCTGTCCGAAGGTCGGCTCGTCGAGCACGAGCACCTCGGGGGCGGTCGCGAGCGCCGTCGCGACGCTCAGCCGGCGCTGCTCGCCGCCGGAGAGCGTGAAGGGGTTCGCGCGCGCGAGCGGGGCGAGCCGCAGCCGCACGAGCAGCTCCTGCGCCGCCGCGAGCCGGGGCTCCCCGCCGCGACGGCCGCGGGCGAGCTCGCGCGGACCGAGCTCGATCTCCTCCCGCACCGTGCGCCGCAGGAATTGGTGCTCCGGGTTCTGGAAGACCGAGCCGAGGCGGGGCAGCAGCTCCCGCGAGCGCCAGCGGTGCGGCGATCCGCGGCCGAAGGCGTCGAGGTTCCCCCCGGCCGGCGCGCGCAGGCCCCCGAGGGTCTGCGCGAGCGTCGACTTGCCCGAGCCGTTCGCGCCGGTCACGGCCAGCAGCGAGCCCGGCCGCACGTCGAGGTCGAGGCCCGCGCGCACCGTGACGCCCTCCCGGCCGACGGCGAGCCCGCGCGCCGAGACGAGCGCGGGCGCCGCCGGGTCGGCGGGGCGACGCCGTTCGGGTGCGGCGGGCTCGCGGCCGGGCACCCAGATGCCGCGCGCGGCGAGCTCGGCGCCCTGCGCGGCGAGCACCCGTGCCGGCGGTCCATCGGCGAGCAGGCCCCGCGGCGAGAGCACCACGATGCGGTCGACGACCTCCGCCCAGACCGCCACCCGATGCTCGACGACGACGAGCGTCGCGCCGGAGGCGGCGACCGCTCGGGCGACCGCGTCGCGCACCTCGACGACGCCCGCGGGGTCGAGGTTCGCGGTCGGCTCGTCGAGCAGCAGCACGCCGGGCCGCATCGCGAGGGCGCCGGCGAGCGCGAGCCGCTGGCGCTGGCCGCCCGAGAGCGCCTCCGTCGAACGGTCGAGGGCGACGTCGAGTCCGACCGCGGCGAGAGCGGCGGGCACCCGACGGGCGATCTCCTCCCGCGGCACACCGAGGTTCTCGGCCCCGAAGGCCACGTCGTCGCCGACGCGCGCGAGCACGACCTGGCTGTCGGGATCCTGCAGCACGAGCCCGGCGCGACCGAGCGCGGGCGGCGCGCCGCCGAGCGTGAGCCGACCGGACTGCTCGCCCTCGTCGTCGCCCAGCACTCCGGCGAGCGCGCGCAGCAGGGTCGACTTGCCCGAGCCGGAGGCGCCCAGCAGCAGCACCCGCTCCCCCGGCTCGATCGCGAGGTCGAGGCCGCGCACGGCCCAGGCCTCCCGCGTCGCGTGCCGCCAGCCCCAGCCCTGCGCGCGGATTGCGGCGGGCCGCAGCGGGTCGTCCGCCGCCCCGCCCGCCGCACCGCCGGGCGGTCGCGGGTTCAGACGCGCTCCGTGCGCTCGCGGCCCGCGGGGAAGCGCGCGAGCGCGCCGGTCGCCGCGAGTCCCCGCACCAGCAGCCACGCGACGAGACCCGCGATGACGGCGCCGCCGATCACGCCCGCGACGACGTAGATGGCCTGGAACGCCGGGCCGGCCGCGAGGTAGTAGATCGCGATGTCGTTGATCGCCATCGCGAGCCCGGCGACCGCGCCCGCGAGCAGGGCGACCGGCAGCGACCACACCCGGTACCGGAACGCGAGGAACACCAGCTCGGCGGCGAGACCCTGCACGAGGCCGGCCTCGAGGGTCAGCAGACCCCACTGCGCGCCGAGCACCATCGAGACCGCGGCGGCGACGAGCTCGCCGAACAGCGCCGCGCCCGGCTTGCGCACGATGAGCGCCACGAGCGGCCCGGCGATGAGCCAGACCCCGTAGGTGAGCGCGCCGAGCCCCGGCACGAGCGCCTCGAGCGGCGTGGTCACCGGGCCGACGGCGACGTTCCAGGCGACGAACAGGGCGCCGCACGCGACGGCGACGACCGCCGCGACGACGATGTCGACTACGCGCCAGCGCAGCCGCGCGCCGGTGCCTGGAGCGGAGGAGGTGAGAACGGACATGACGTGCCTTCCTTCGTGGTCGGCACGGGCGGGCGGATGCCCAGAGAGCCTCCCTGCGCCGGCATGATCCGGATCAGGTTCGACGGTCGAAGCCTCGCTCGGCTTCCTCTCAGCCCGGACTACCGGACTCCCGTGTTCGCCGCCAGGATAGCGCGCCGCCCTCGCTAGAGTGACGCCGTGCCCGAGCCCCGCCCCACCAACCTCCCGCTGCGCCGACGCCCGATCGACATCGTGCTCGCGGTGTTCTTCACGCTCTTCATCGTGACGAGCTGCATCGCCGACATGCTGCCGACCGTCGGCATCGACTTCACCCGGCCCGACGGCACCTTCCTCGTCGACTCCAACTACTGGTACGCGCACGACGCGGACCCGCTGTTCATGAACGCCCCGGTGTGGATGCGCATCGTCACGGGCCTCAGCGCCTTCGTGTACCTCGCCTTCTACCTCGTGCTCGTGCCGGCGCTGATCCGCGGCTGGAACGCGATCCAGCTGCCCGCCGTCATCTACGCGACGATGATCGCCTCCATCACGGGGATCATCGTGTTCGGCGTCGAGTTCTTCGGCGAGCCCGAGTTCCAGACCCAGAACCCGGCGAAGTTCCTCGCCTTCAACCTGCCCTACGTGATCGTGCCGCTGGTGCTGCTCGTGCGGATGCGGAAACCGCTGCCGTTCACGCGGCGCTTCTGAGCCCGGCAGCGCCGCGAGGCGCACCGCCCGCTCCGGCGCGGGCTGGGGTCAGGAGCCCCAGGGCACGGTGACGTGCGCGACCATCCACGGCCACGGGTCGAACATCGCCCCGCGCTCGGCGTGGGCGAGGGCGAAGTGCAGGTGCGGCGCGGTCGCCTGGCCGGTCGCGCCGATGAGGCCGACGAGATCCCCCTGCTGCACCGCCTGGCCGACCGCCATCGGCGAGCTGCCGGACTGCAGGTGGGCGTAGATGCTGTAGACCGTCTCGCCGTCGATCTCGTGGCGGATCACGATGTGGTGACCGAGGGACCCGTCGATCGAGTCGACCCCCGCGACCACCCCGTCGGCCATCGCCTGCACGGGCGTGCCGTTGCCGGCGTTGAGGTCGATGCCCATGTGGAAGCTGGAGCAGCCCGCGCAGCTGCGCGGACCCCAGCCGCCGGAGAAGCTGCCGGGATCGACGGGCCAGCGCACGATCGAATACCGCACGACCTCGAAGCCGTCCCGCTCCACCGGCACCGGCGCGGCCGAGGCGGCCACCTCGACGTACTGCGCGGCGACGGTCCGCGAGCCCTGCTCGCCGTCGGTGGCGGCGCTCGCGGCGGCGAGCTGGTAGGTGCCGACGAGGGCGAGCGCCGCGACGGCGGCCCCCGCGCCGAGCGCCTGCTGGCGGAATCCCCGGTCGCCGAGACGGCGCCGGACGCGACGCCCGGGCGGTCGGGTGGAGCGGGAGAACACGAGTGCAGAGAGCCCTTCGAAGCGGATCCGGATCACCCTAGGGTCGGCAAGCTGGGCGCGCGCTGGCAAGGGACCTCCTTCTCTTGCCGCTCCGAGGTCGCGGGTGTGTCATGGGAATCGACGCGATGAAGGGGGTGTCCGATGGAGCAGACCATCCCGACGACGCGCAGCGGGGCAGTTCTGTCGGCGAGCGCGACGCGCTCCGAGTGCGAGGTGACCGAGGTCGTCGACGGCCTCCACCACGTGCGCCGCGAGACGACCACGCTGGGCTTCGTCCTCCGGGTCGGCCGGGTCTACGTGGCCCTGTGCGGCCCGGTCTACAACACCGCGATCGAGGTCGGTCAGACTCTCGATTTCGACGAGGCCGTCGGCTTCGTCGAGCGCGGCTAGCTGTAGTGCCCAGGCAGGTTGTTGAACCGTGTGATGGGTGGGACCTTGCCGATGGCGGTGTGGGGCCGGTGCTGATTGTAGAAGTGCAGCCAGGCCGGGAGCGCTGCTCGTCGGGCTGACTCGGAGTTGTAGTGCCGGGAGTAGG
>JAFKEN010000015.1 GCA_017308515.1 Actinomycetales bacterium
GAAAGGCGCCAGCTACCGACTCCGCGGACGAGGCATCGACAGCCTCCCCAGCATCCGCACCACCACCGATGACACACCTAGCTAGACTGCCCGCAACCGTTCACTTTTCGAACGCCGAAAGCGTTCAGAATTCGAGCGCCGCCGACACTACTCGTCGGCCGCGGTCGAGGTCCATCTCGCCGAAGGAGGCAACTATCGCCTGCGGCGCCGACTGCCGGGGGGAATCGAAGATGCAGTGCAGGCTTCCGTCAATCAAGACGTGCGGTCGGGTCGCCATCTTGCAGATGCTTGGAACGCTGCAACGGCCATCGAGCCGAATACGAGTCTCGCGATGGTCGAAGCCATCCGAGCCGTTGAGGTGGCAAGTTGCCCTCTTGTGATCCCGAACGATAGAAAGCCGACCTTGTTCAAGGCAGCGAAGGTCATCCGGGATCAGGGGAACTGGGGTTTGGTCCTACAAAACAGTGACGGGTACCCCAACCACCGGGACGTGCTCGTTGGAATGATGGAGACACTCGCCAAGGCTCAGCCCGATCGGCACGGGGGAGAAAAGCCGACACCGCTTGAAGCTCAGGCACATGTCCAACTCGCAGCGACACTTGTCCATTGGTTCTCGTCGGGTGCGGTCATACGGAAGGTCGACGGGCAGGTCTAGCCTCGAGCCAGCGTCGGTGGCCCGAGACTCGTCGGTCGACTCACTCATGCTGCCATCAGTCGGGTCGTGCTCAAGTGTGTGCACCGCTAGCATCTCGCCGTGCTCGTTGACCCGGTGTTTTGGAGCGGGGTCTTCGCTAGTCTCGCGGCGGCGGGCATCATCGCGGTATTGCGAGGGGCGGTGAGAGTCGTGCTCAGTCGGCTCGGTTTCACACGAGTGGGTCGAGCTTGGGGGTCCAAGACCACATGGCGAATCCACCGTACGGACGATACGGAGTTCGATCTGGTGCTGACGTTCTCAGAGAATCCGGTCACCGTAACGGCAATCACGCCCATCTCCGGAATCGCGCGCTTCGCCGAAGTGAGTCCACCCGGGCATGAGCCGGAATCGCGGGACTACCTTCCCAAGACCATCGACGCCGGCGCGCGAATCGCCTTCTCCACCAACTACGAGTACGACGAAGCTCGTTGGCTTCGCGGATTTGTATACGAGGTTGCGTGGTACGAGATCCGGGGAGACAGCCGACGTGGGTTTCAAGCCCGAGCGAGACTTTCCGGCGCGGAACCTCCTCTGACTTAGCGCGAATCCGGCTAGAGCCCGCGCCCCACGGCCCCCACCGGCCCGTCGAGCACCGCGCCCGACCCGTCGCGCTTCGCGACCGGCTCGGGCAGCGCACGCTGCGATCCGTCCGACCCGACGGCGAGCGCCGGCGCCGGGCCGACCCAGGCGAGCGCGAGCGCCGACTCGCCCTTGAGGAACGCGTGCGCGCGCACGCCGCCGGTCGCGCGGCCCTTGCCGGGGAACTCCGCGAGCGGGGTCACCTTGCCGCGGCCCGCGTCGGCGCCCGCGAGGGTGGCGTCGGGGGCGGAGATGGTGACGACGACCGGGTCGGCCGCGGCATCCACGACGCCGAAGAAGATCGCCGTCGCCTTCGCGCCGAGGTTGATGCCCGCCATGCCGCCCGCGCCGACGCCCTGCGGCCGCACGGCCCCGGCCGAGAAGTGCAGCAGCTGCGCGTCGGAGGTGACGAAGACCAGTTCGTCGGCGTCAGCCGCGTGCGACGCGCCGACGACCGCGTCGCCCGGCTTGAGGGCGATCACCTCGACGTCGGGGCGGTTCGGCCAGCCGCCGGGCGCGACGCGCTTCACGACGCCCTGGGCGGTGCCGAGCGCGATCGGCGTCTCGGAGGCCGGGTCGACGAGCGCGATCACCTGCTCCTTCTTGTCGACGAGCCCGAGGTAGTCACGGATGCGCGCGCCCGCCGCGAGCTGCACCGAGTTGGGCGGCACCACCGGCAGGTCGACGGGGGAGAAGCGGATCACCCGCCCGGCCGAGGTGACCGCGCCCAGCTCCCCGCGCGAGGTCGTCGAGACCGTCGAGCGGATCGCATCGTGCCGCGAGCGGCGCGCGGGCGTCGTGATCTGCGCCCCGTCGGGCAGGTCCACCCGCACGGCGCGGCCGGTCGCCGACAGCAGCACGACGGTCGGCACGTCGGCGATCTCGAGCGACACCGCGGGCCCCTTCGCGCGCGACGACGCCGCACGGCTGCCGGCCGCGGGGGATCCCGGCTGGTTCGAGGTGAGCATCGTGCGGCGCGGCGTGCCGAACCGCTCGGCCGCGTCGTCGAGCTCCTCCCCGACCACGGTCCGCACGCGCGCGGGGTCGGCGAGGATCGCCTCGAGCTCGGCGATCTCCTTCTCGAGCTTGTCGCGCTCGGCCTCGAGCTCGATGCGGCTGAACTTCGTGAGCCGCCGCAGCTGCAGCTCGAGGATGTACTCGGCCTGCTTCTCGGAGAGGTCGAATACCTCGATGAGCCGGGCGCGCGCCTGGGCCGCGTCGTCGGACTGGCGGATCAGCTGGATGACCTCGTCGATGTCGAGGATCGCGATGAGCAGACCCAGCACGAGGTGCAACCGCTCCTGCCGGCGTGCGAGCCGGTACCGCGATCGTCGGGTCACGACCTGGATGCGGTGATCCAGGTAGACCCGCAGCAGCTCGCGCAGCCCGAGGGTCTGCGGTCGGCCATCGACGAGCGCGACGTTGTTGATGCCGAAGTTGTCTTCCAGCGGCGTCAGCCGGTACAGCTGCTCGAGCACCGCCTCCGGGCTGAACCCCGTCTTCACCCCGATGACCAGGCGCAGGCCGTTCTTGCGGTCGGTGAGGTCGGTGACGTCGCTGATGCCGGTGATCTTCTTGGCCTGCACGCCGTCTTTGATCTTCTCGATGACCTTCTCGGCGCCGACGAGGTAGGGCAGCTCGGTGACGACGATGCCGGTCTTGCGCGGGCCGAGGCTCTCGACGCGCGCCTTCGCCCGGGTCTTGAACGATCCGCGTCCGCTCGCGTAGGCGTCGCGGATGCCGTCGAGCCCGACGATCGTGCCGCCCGAGGGCAGATCGGGACCGGGCACGAACTCCATGAGCTCCTCGAGCGAGGCCTGCGGGTTCTCGAGCAGGTGCTTGGCGGCGGCGACGACCTCGATGAGGTTGTGCGGGGCCATGTTGGTCGCCATGCCGACGGCGATGCCGCTCGAGCCGTTGACGAGCAGGTTCGGGAAGGCCGCCGGCAGCACGTCGGGCTGGGTCAACTGGTTGTCGTAGTTGGGCACGAAGTCGACGACGTCCTCGTCGAGCCCCTCGCACATCGCGACGGCGGCGGCCCGCATGCGCGCCTCGGTGTAGCGCGAGGCGGCGGGGCCGTCGTCGAGCGAGCCGAAGTTGCCGTGCCCGTCGACGAGCGGCAGACGCATCGTGAAGTCCTGCGCGAGACGCACGAGGGCCTCGTAGATGGGCTGGTCGCCGTGCGGGTGGTACCGGCCCATCACGTCGCCCACGACGCGCGAGCTCTTCACGTGCCCGCGATCGGGCCGCAGCCCCATCTCGGTCATCCCGAACAAGATGCGGCGCTGCACGGGCTTGAGCCCGTCGCGCGCGTCGGGGAGAGCGCGCGAGTAGATGACGGAGTAGGCGTATTCGAGGAAGGACCCCTTCATCTCGGCGGAGACGTCGACCTCGTCGACCCGCTCGCCGGAGGCGATCGGGAGAGACGTGGAGGAGGTTCCGTCGGCAGGGGTGGAAGCGCGCGGAGTCATAGGATCGCGGTCATGCTACCCGCGGCCCGGAGCCACCGTTTCCGGCTCGCGGAGGTCGTGCCGAATTGCCTCGACGCGCTCGCCGGGCGGCGCAGTCGACTCGGTCTCGCGCCGGTCACGCACGCCGTCGTCGTGCTCGTCGACGGCCTCGGACAGGAGCTGCTCGAGGCCAGCGCGGGCCATGCGCGCACGCTCGCCGGGCGGCTCGGCATCGACAAGCCCCTCGACACGGGATTCCCGACGACGACCGCCTCCTCCCTCGCCTCGCTCACGACGGGCGCCGATCCGGGCGCGCACGGTCTCGTCGGGTACTCGGTGCTCGACCCGGAGGCCGACCGCGTCGTCAACCTGCTGAACGGCTGGGCGCAGGACGGGGATCCCGCGGGTCCCGATGCGCACCGCTGGCAGCCCGTGCCGACGCTCTTCGAGTCGTCGGCGGCGGACGGCGTCACGAGCGTCGCGATCGCGCCGGAGCGCTTCCGCGGCACCGGGTTCACCACGGCGGTGCTGCGCGGGGCGGAGTTCCGCGGGGCGTCCACCCTCGCCGAGCGGTTCGCCGCGCTGCGGACGGAGCTCGCCGCTCCCGGCCCGCGCCTCATCTACCTCTATGTCGCCGAGCTCGACGCCGCGGGGCACGCCCGCGGGGTCGCCTCCTCGGCGTGGGTCGAGGCGCTGGAGGCGGTCGACGCCGAGATCGCCGGCGCGCTCCGGGCGCTCGGCCCGCGGCACGGGCTCGTCGTGACGGCCGACCACGGCATGCTCGACGTGCCCCACGAGGCGCACCGCCTCGTCGCTCCCGAGCTGCTGGCGGGCGTCGCTCACGTCGCGGGGGAGCCGCGCGCCCTGCAGCTGCACCTCGACGCCGGGGTCGAGGCCGACCCGGTCGCGGACCGCTGGCGCGCGTCGGAGGGGGCGAAGGCGTGGATCGCGACCCGCGCCGAGGCGGAGGAGGCCGGCTGGTTCGGCGAGGTCGCGCCCGCGATCCGCCCCCGCATCGGCGATGTGCTCGTGCTCGCGCGCGCCGGGGTCGCCTACTACCTTGACGAGGACGCGCCCTCGCGCGGCATGGTCGGGCAGCACGGGTCACTCACGACGACGGAGCGCACGGTGCCGCTGCTGCGCTTCGGCGCCTGGGCGTAGGGTCTCGCGCCAGCCTCCGACGGGCGTGGTCGAGGCGCGCGTCAGTCCTCGTCGGGCCGGGTGCCGAAGACGATGTCGTCCCAGCTGGGCATGTTCGCCCGGTTCCGCTTCGAGCGGCTCGGGGTCGGGGTCGGCGCGGCGGGCCCGTCGCCCGCGGAGGCGTCGATCGGCACCTCGAGCAGCGTCACGGTGCCGAGGTTCGCGGTTCCCGGGTTCGCGGAGTCGGGAGCCTCCGGTTCCGGCTCGATCGTCTCGCGCTGCCCGCGGCGGCGCCGGAGCGCCTCGAGCAGGTCGGCGGTCTGGGCGGAGGGTGCGGCGGCGTCGCTCGCCGAGCCGGGCACCGTCACGTGCGCCGCGATCGGCACCGGGGCGGGCGGGTCGCCGTCCTCGTCGAGACGGAAGGCGTCGCTGTCGAAGCGCGGCCCGCGGTCGGCGCGCCCGGCGCGGCCGGCGGTGGGCAGTCCGGGCAGGGGGGCGGTCGCGACCGGCTCGCCGCTCGGCGCGGCCTCACCGTTCTGGGCCGGCACGGCGTGCAGGCGCGGCACGATCGTGGTGCCGTCGCGCGACGAGAGCCGTTCGGCCTCCGCGTTGAGGGGGCTCAGCGCCTGGCGCTTGGGGTCGAAGGCCCAGCGCGCGTCGTGCTCGACCTCCGCGGCGACGAAGGAGAGCTTGACGACCCAGCCGCCGCCCTCGTCCTTCCAGCTGGTCCAGCGCTCGCCCCAGGCCTCGGCGTCGACGAGACGCCGGCGGATCGCCCCGCCGAAGGTGGGCCGCTCCCCGAAGGGGTCGGCGTCGGCGCCGGGCTGCACCGGCACCGCGAGCGCGGTGTCGACGACGTACTCGCGCTCGGCGAGCACGGGGCCCTCGAAGCGCTGCACGTACTCGATGCTCGCGCCGGTCACCGACGCGACCTCGGCGGCCGACATGCCGGAGCGGATGTGCGCCTGGATCTCGCGCGGCGACAGGCGCGGAGCCTCGCCCTCGGCGTGGCTCGAGCGGCGCAACTGGGCGCGGAGCGCGTCGTCGACGGCGACGGTGAACCGCCCGCCGTCGGGGGCCCCGAGCAGCAGTTCGCCGTCTTCGACGCCCAGGACGGTCAGCTTCTCCATCGCGCGCACTCCTCCCCGTCTCGAAAGACGCGGTCAGCATCGCACGCGAGGGGCTCTCAGCCGGGGAATACCGCGGGCGTGGCGTCTGTTCAACGGCTGCGACGGGGTGGTCGCGGGTCGTTTTGCGAATCCGCGAACCGTGGTGCAGACTGTCGCCGCCGATCCGGCACCCCGCATGCTCCTAGAGGGATTTCGATGGCCACCGACTACGACGCTCCGCGCAAGACCGACGACGACACGGAGTCGATCCAGGCGCTGCAGGAGCGCGTGCCGGACAAGATGTCGAGCCAGGTCGACGTCGACGACGCCGACAACCCCGGCTACGAGCTCGGCGGAGCCGACCTCGCGGACGTCGATCTCGACGTCGTGGTGCTGCCGCCGCAGGCCGACGAGTTCACCTGCGTCAGCTGTTTCCTCGTCAAGCACCGCTCGCAGGTCGACCACGAGACGAAGCTCGGCTACGTCTGCAAAGAATGCGCCGCTTGACGGATCACGGTCGATTCTGACCGAGCCTCACCCGGTGGGCGAGGCCTTCGCCGCCTCCACCGCCGCCGCCAGCTCCGCCCCGCGCCGCGACGACACGAGCCAGTACGGCGTCGGATCCGCCGGGTCGTCGAGTTCGATCCGCACGACCCCGCGCACCCACCCGCGCAGCAGCAGCCAGGCCCGCGCGTCGAGACGCGTTCCGCGTTCGGCGCGCGCCTCGTCGCCGTCGTAGGCGTGCGCGGCGCCGAGCAGCGCGACCGGGATGCTCGCGCGCCCGGCCCGCAGCACGCCACCGCTCACCTCGACGGTCGGCGTGGTGGCGGCGAAGACGCCGAGCACGGCGAGGTAGATCGCGACGCCGAGGGCGATCCCGACGATCGCGTTGATCGGCACGAAGACGAGCGCGACGGCCGGGATGATGAGGGCGCACGGCAGCAGCACGCCGAGCCCGGGCGCGAGCCGCTCGCGGTAGAGGGGAGCCACGGCACCCATTCGACCATGGACTAGCCTCGTCGCGTGACCGAGCTCGTCGAGGTGCTGCTGCAGGGCGAGCGCGCCCCCGAGTACGCGCATCCGGGCGACGCCGGAGCCGATCTGACCGCGTCGGAGGCGGTCCGGCTCGAGCCCGGGCACCGGGCGACGGTCGGCACGGGCGTCGCGATCGCGCTGCCCGACGGGTTCGCGGCCTTCGTGCTGCCGCGCAGCGGCCTCGCCGCCCGGCACGGCATCACGATCGTCAACGCGCCGGGCACGATTGACGCGGGCTACCGCGGTGAGATCCGCGTCACCCTGCTCAACACCGACGCCGAAGCGGCCTACGAGGTCGCGGTCGGCGACCGGATCGCCCAGCTGGTCGTCATGCCCGTGAGCCGGGCCCGCTTCGTCCCGGTCGCCACCCTGCCCGGCAGTGATCGCGGTGAGGGCGGATTCGGGTCGACGGGGTATGGTCGGGACGCGTGAGCGACACCAGCGCCGACTCGGCCCCCGTCGAGTACCCGAAGTCGGCCCCGCCCGACCGCGCGACGGCCGGCCCGCTCGACGAGGCGGAGGCGAACGCCGTCCGGCCCTACGTCGATCTGGGCGGCGTGAAGGTCGTGCCGCGACCGGAGCTGGCGCTGCGCCTCGAGATCGAGGAGGCGACCAAGCGGGTCGTCGCGATCTCCCTCGACTACGCGGGCTCGACCCTGCAGGTGCAGGCCTTCGCCGCGCCGCGCGGGAGCGGGCTGTGGCACGAGATCCGCAAGCAGATCGCGGAGCAGATCCAGAAGCAGGGTGGCTCGGCGACCCAGACCGACGGACCCCTCGGGCCGGAGCTGCGCGCCGAGATCCCCGGGACCGACGGGGCCGCCTCGCGGATCGCCCGCTTCATCGGCGTCGACGGACCGCGGTGGTTCCTGCGCGGCGTCATCAGCGGCGCCGCCGCGACCGAGCCGGAGGCCGCCGCCCGCGTCGAGGAGCTCTACCGCAGTCTCGTCGTGGTGCGCGGCACCACCCCGATGCCGCCGCGCGACCTGATCCCGCTGCACGTGCCCGCCTCGGCGCAGCAGCAGGCATGAGCGAGGGCGGCTCGGAGAGCGCTCCCGACCCCCGCGAGGCCGCCGAACGCGCGGTGCGCGGCAGCGGGCTCGCGGCCCTCGCCTCGGGCGACCAGCCGGCCGGGCCGGCGGTGCTCGCCGCGATCGGCGGCGCGCGGGGGATCGTCGAGTCGATCCTCCCCGGTCTGCTCTTCCTCGTCGTCTACGCGGTCACGAAGGACGTGGTGTGGTCGGTGCTCGCGCCGGCGGCGATCGCGCTCGTGCTGCTCGCGATCCGGCTGGTGCGCCGCGAGACGGTGACCTCCGCGATCGGCGGCATCGTGCTCGTGGCGATCTCGGCGGCGATCGCGCTGTTCAGCGGCCGCGCGGAGAACAACTTCCTGCCCGGCTTCGCGATCAACACCGTCGGCCTGCTCGCGATGGTGGTGAGCCTGCTGGTGCGGCGCCCACTCATCGGCGTCGTCGCGGGCCTGCTGCTGGGCTACCGCAACTGGCGGCGGCGCCGCGCCCGGCGGCGCACCGCGGTGTGGGCGACGATCGCCTGGATCGGGCTGTTCGGCCTGCGCCTCGCCGTCGAGGTCCCGCTGTGGGCGGTCGCGGTGTCCGCGACGGATCCCACGGTCGTGGAACCGGCGACGAGCGCCCTCGCGACGGCGCGTCTCGTGCTCGGGGTGCCGCTGTACGCCTTCGTGCTGTGGATCACGTGGCTGCTCATGCGCGGACCGTGGGCCTCGCGCCCGGCGGCGAGCACCCCGGGCGGCACGCCGGCCGAGCCCCCCGCCGATGGACCCGCCGCACCGGTCGAGCCCGCGGCGGACGACTCGCGACCCCCGCGTGATGTATCTTGATATCAAGATAAATCGGGTCGGATCCCGCCGGAGCGCGGTCGCCTCGGCGGCATAGGCTGGGCGGGTCGGAGATCCCCGCACGCGGCGGGGCCGGCACCCGAGGATGAGGGAGACGCACGTGTCCACAGTCGACAGCTTCGGAAGCCGCAGCACGCTCACGGTCGGGTCGACCGAGTACGAGATCTTCCGCATCGACACCGTGCCGGGCTACGAGAAGCTGCCCTTCAGCCTCAAGGTGCTGCTCGAGAACCTGCTGCGCACCGAGGACGGTGCCAACGTCACCAAGGCGCAGATCGAGGCGCTCGGCAACTGGGTGCCGGAGGCGGAGCCCGACACCGAGATCCAGTTCACCCCGGCCCGCGTGGTCATGCAGGACTTCACCGGCGTGCCCTGCATCGTCGACCTCGCGACGATGCGCGAGGCGGTCACCGCGCTCGGCGGCAACCCCGACAAGATCAACCCGCTCTCGCCGGCCGAGATGGTCATCGACCACTCCGTCATCGCCGACCTCTTCGGCACCGAGAACGCCCTCGAGCGCAACGTCGAGATCGAGTACGAGCGCAACGGCGAGCGCTACCAGTTCCTCCGCTGGGGCCAGACCGCGTTCCAGGACTTCAAGGTCGTGCCCCCCGGCACGGGCATCGTGCACCAGGTCAACATCGAGCACCTCGCGAAGGTCGTCTACGACCGCGTCAACGGCGGCACGCTGCAGGCCTACCCCGACACCTGCGTCGGCACCGACAGCCACACCACGATGGTCAACGGCCTCGGCGTGCTCGGCTGGGGCGTCGGCGGCATCGAGGCCGAGGCCGCGATGCTCGGCCAGCCGGTGTCGATGCTCATCCCGCGCGTCGTCGGATTCAAGCTCACCGGCGAGATCTCGGCCGGCGTGACCGCGACGGATGTCGTGCTCACGATCACCGACATGCTGCGTAAGCACGGCGTGGTCGGCAAGTTCGTCGAGTTCTACGGCGAGGGCGTCGCCTCGGTGCCGCTCGCGAACCGCGCGACCATCGGCAACATGAGCCCCGAGTTCGGCTCCACCGCCGCGATCTTCCCGATCGACGACGTCACCCTCGAGTACCTGCGTCTCACCGGGCGCGACGAGCAGACCGTCGGCCTCGTCGAGGCCTACGCCAAGGAGCAGACGCTCTGGCACGACGCCGCGCGCGAGCCCGCGTTCAGCGAGTACCTCGAGCTCGACCTCGGAACCGTCGTGCCCTCGATCGCCGGTCCGAAGCGGCCGCAGGATCGCATCCTGCTGGCCGAGGCGAAGGCCCAGTTCGAGAAGGACATCCTCTCCTACGCGGCGACGACCACCTCGAACGACATGGTCGACCTGGAGGGCGAGGGCTCGTTCCCGGCCTCCGACCCCGGCCCCGTGCCCGGCGAGGAGGACGCCACCACGCACGAGGTGCGCATCAGCGTCGGCGCGCCGAAGAACGCCTCGAAGCCCGTGCCGGTCACGACCCCCGACGGCACCCGCTACATCCTCGACAACGGGGCGGTCACCCTCGCGGCGATCACCTCCTGCACGAACACGTCGAACCCCTCGGTCATGATCGCGGCCGGACTGCTCGCGAAGAAGGCCAAGGACAAGGGGCTCAACCGCAAGCCGTGGGTCAAGACGACCCTCGGGCCCGGCTCGAAGGTCGTCACCGACTACTACGAGAAGTCGGGGCTCGACAAGGCGCTCGAGGCGATCGGGTTCTACACCGTCGGCTACGGCTGCACGATCTGCATCGGCAACTCCGGGCCGCTCATCGAGGAGGTCTCGGAGGCCGTCAACACGCACGACCTCGCGGTGACGGCGGTGCTCTCCGGCAACCGCAACTTCGAGGGCCGCATCAGCCCCGACGTGAAGATGAACTACCTCGCCTCACCGCCGCTCGTCGTCGCCTACGCGCTCGCCGGCACGATGAACTTCGACTTCGACACCGAGCCGCTGGGCACCGGCACCGACGGTGAGCCGGTCTACCTCAAGGACATCTGGCCCGCGCCCGACGAGGTGCAGGAGGTCATCGACTCCTCCATCTCGCGCGAGCAGTTCATCAAGCAGTACGCCACCGTCTTCGACGGCGACGAGCGCTGGAAGAGCCTCCCCACCCCCGAGGGCCCGATCTTCGAGTGGGACGACGACTCGACCTACGTGCGCAAGGCGCCGTACTTCGACGGCATGACGATGGAGCTCGAGCCGGTCACCGACATCCGCGGGGCGCGCGTCATGGCGACCCTCGGCGACTCGGTCACCACCGACCACATCAGCCCGGCCGGCAACATCAAGGCCGGCACGCCCGCCGCCGACTACCTCGTGGCGCATGGCGTCGAGCGCAAGGACTTCAACTCCTACGGCTCGCGGCGCGGCAACCACGAGGTGATGATCCGGGGCACCTTCGCGAACATCCGCCTCAAGAACGCGCTCGTCGCCGCGGTCAACGATGGCCAGGTCGTCGAGGGCGGCTACACGCGCGACTTCACGAAGCCCGAGGGCCCGCAGTCGTACATCTACGACGCGTGCATGAACTACGCCGAGGCGGGCACCCCGCTCGTCGTGTTCGGCGGCAAGGAGTACGGCTCCGGCTCGTCGCGCGACTGGGCGGCGAAGGGCACCTCGCTGCTGGGCGTCAAGGCGGTCATCACCGAGAGCTTCGAGCGCATCCACCGCTCCAACCTGATCGGGATGGGCGTCGTGCCGCTGCAGTTCCCGGCGGGGGAGTCGTGGGAGAGCCTCGGCCTCGACGGCACCGAGATCGTCTCCATCACGGGACTCGAGGAGCTCAACTCGGGCACGACGCCCAAGACGGTGCACGTGACCGCCGAGCCCAGCGAGCACTCGCCCGCGGGCAAGCAGACCGTCGAGTTCGACGCGGTCGTGCGCATCGACACCCCCGGTGAGGCCGACTACTACCGCAACGGCGGGATCCTGCAGTACGTGCTTCGCAGTCTTGTTTGACGCGCCGCCGCTCCTGCGGCGCGTACCGCTCCGCGGCACGAGCGCGGTCGCGCCGCTCCGCTGGTTCGTCTAGTCGCGTCGCCGCCGCGGGGTCGCGGCGCGGGCCGGCCGGAAGCGGGGGCACACGGCGGCGCCGCAGAGTGCGCAGTCGGTCCCCCGGCGGTAGTGCTCGTGCGCCTCGCGCGGGTGACCGCAGCGGCAGAGGCGCTCGATCCGGTGCATGGTGACGATCGATCCTCGCATCCTGATGCGCCGGTGGGCTGAGCATGCAGGAATCTTGAGGTGACGCTCTTGGCCCGCGGACAGGGGGCACGGTAATGTTCCCCCGTAACCCGATTGGGGGGTGATTCCTCGGGATCACCGTCGTCCCCCGACGACCGCCACCCCGGCGCTTACCCGCAACCCGCACGCGCGACAAACCCGATTCCTCGCGACGGCGGTGTCCGACCCCCGTGAGGACACCCGATGACGCTTCCGTATCGGTCGACCCCGGCTGCTCTCGCCCCCGCCCGCGCGGCGGAGCCCGAGCCGCGGGTCAGCATCGTGATCCCTGCCCGCAACGAGGCGCGCAACCTCGAGGAGATCCTGCCGGCGCTGCCGCCCGTGCACGAGGTGATCCTCGTCGACGGGCACTCCGTCGACGACACCGTCGAGGCGGCCCGTCGGGTGCTCCCCGAGGTGCGGGTGCTGAGCCAGACCCGCATGGGCAAGGGCAACGCCCTGGTCTGCGGCTTCCTCGCCGCGACCGGCGACATCGTCGTCATGTTCGACGCCGACGGCTCGGCCGACCCCGCCGAGATCCCCGCCTTCGTGCGGGCGATCGTCGAGGGCGCCGACATGGCCAAGGGCAGCCGGTTCCGCCCCGGCGGCGGCAGCGAGGACATCACCGCGTTCCGCCGCGCCGGCAACACCTTCCTCAACGTGCTGACCAACCTGCTGCTGGGTACCCGCTACACCGACCTCTGCTACGGCTACAACGCGATCCGCCGCAGCGCGCTGGCCCGGCTCGATCTGCCGGATCCCGACCTCCCGCCCGCCGCCGACGGCGCGCTGACCTGGGGCGACGGCTTCGAGATCGAGACGGTGCTCAACTGCCGGGTCGCCGCCGCGGGGCTCCGGGTCGTCGAGGTGCCCAGCTTCGAGCGGCTGCGCCTGCACGGCGCGAGCAACCTCAACGCGATCCGCGACGGCTTCCGGGTGCTGAAGACGATCTTCGACGAGCGGCGTCGCGCGCGCGATGCCGCGTTCCTTCCCCTCGCCCTCGCCTCCGCGCCGGCCGCCGACCGGGTGCGGGTGCGCGCCTCGCGGGAGTCGGCGGCGTGACGGCCGAGGCGCTCACCGTCGTCGTGTGCGCCCACACCACCCGGAGGTGGGCGCAGCTCGTCGAGGCGATCGGGTCGGTCGACGGTGCCGAGGGGGTCGACGAGGTGGTGCTCGTCGTCGACTACGACGACGAGCTGCTCGCGCGCGCCCGCGAGCGCTGGCCGCGGCTGCGGGCCATGCCCAACGCCGGCCCGCGCGGCCTCTCCGCGGCGCGCAACACCGGCATCGCCGCGGCCCGCGGCACGCTGCTCGCCTTCCTCGACGACGACGCGACGGCGGCACCGGACTGGGCGCTGCGGCTGCGCGCCGCGTTCGACGACGAGGCGGTCGCGGCCGTCGGCGGCCACGCCGCCCCGGTCTGGCCCGACGCGCACGGGCGGCGGATGCTCGCGCCCGAACTCGACTGGATCGTCGGCTGCAGCCACCGCGGCCTGCCCACCCGCCGCGCCGAGGTGCGCAACGTCATCGGGTGCAGCATGGCGTTCCGCCGCGCCGCCTTCGAACTCGCCGGGGGCTTCCGCTCCGGGCTCGGACGCATCGGATCGGTGCCGCTCGGCGGCGAGGAGACCGAGCTGTGCATCCGGGTGCGGGCGCTCGACCCGCGCGCCCGCATCGTGCTCGAGCCGACCGCCGTCGTGCACCACCGGGTCACCGCGGAGCGCGTCTCGTGGCGCTACCTCGCGCGGCGCAGCTACTTCGAGGGGGTGTCGAAGGCGCACATCCGGGCACGGGTGGGATCCGCCGCCGCCCTGTCGAGCGAGCGCGCCTACCTGCGGCGCGTCGTGCCCGCCGCCGTGATCCGCGAGCTGGTGTCGCCCCGTCGCGGAGGACGCGCGCGCTCTCTCGGACTGCTCGTCTCGGTCGGGGCCGCGGGCTTCGGCTACCTGCGCGGGCGCGCGTCCCGCCGCGACGACGAGGCGACGGGAGCGGCGGCCCCGGCGGCGCCCGTCGCTCCGCTCGCGCGGGTCGTCGAGCTGCGCCCGACCGCGCCGCACCGCGCCGCGGCGAGGGCGACGCGGTGAGCGTGGAGCTCGACCGTCCGCCCCGCCCGCGCGGCATGCCCGCGCGGGTGCGCGCCGACTCGCTGTGGATCCTCGCCGGCTACGCGATCACCGGCGGCACCGGGTTCCTGTTCTGGGTGCTCGCCGCCCGGCTGATCGCCCCGGAGCGTCTCGGCTACGAGACCGCGGTCTACTCGGTGTTCACCGCGGCCGCGGCGATCGCCGCGAGCGGCGTCGGCGACGCGCTGCTCGTCATGCTGCCCACCGCGGGTCCCGACCGGCTGCGACTGCTGCGCGCCGCCGTGCTCACGACGCTCGGCGTGGGACTCGTCACCGGCACCCTCGCCGGCGTCGCGGCGGCCTTCGCGCTCGAGTCGATCGACGCGCCCATCCGCACCGGGCTGCTGATCCTCGCCGGCACCCTCATCTGGTCGCTGTTCGTGCTCAAGGATCCGACCCTGCAGGGCATCGGCCGTGCGCGCGACACCCTGCTGCTCAACGGCCCCGTCAACGTCGCCAAGCTCGGCGTGCTGCCGCTCGTCGCGCTGTGGCTCGGCACCCAGGTCGGCATGATCCCGGTCGCGGTGCTGCCCGCCGCGCTCGTGGCGGTCGTCATCGCCTTCGGGGTCATGGTGCTGCCGCGGGTGCGTCGCGGCGACGAGCTGCTCGGCGACGCCGCCGTCTCGAGCCGGCCCCGCGGCTTCGACCGCCGGGTCTTCACGGTCTTCGTCGTGCGCGACGGGATCGCGAGCGGCCTCTACATGGCTTCGTTCCTCGTCGTGCCCTTCGCCACCACCTGGCTTGCCGGCCCCGAACAGGGCGCGCTGCTCGCGCTGTGCTTCCAGATCGGCATGATGCTCGACCTCGTCGCGCTCGCCTTCGGCGCCTCCTTCTCGGCCCACGCCGCGGCCGACGATGCCACGGGGGCCCACGCCCTCGGGCTCTGGTTGCGCGTGCTCGCGATCGTCGGGGGCGGGGCGGTGCTGCTCGTCGCGGTCTCGCCCGTGATCCTCGGCATCCTCGGCGGGTTCTACCTCGACTCCGGCGGGGTCGCGGTGATCGCGATCCTCGCGCTCGGCGGCGTGCTGCGCACCGCGTGGGAGATCCGCGGCGCCTCGCTGCGAGCCCGGCACCGCACGACGACGCTGCTCGTCGGCGCGATCGTGCAGGTCGTCGTGCTCGTGCCCGTCGGCCTGATCGCGATCCCCGCGTGGGGCGCGGTCGGCGCCGCCGTCACGGTGCTCGCGGCGACCGTCGCGCTCGCGGTCATGGGACTCGTCGGGCTCCTGCGCGACGAGCGCCGGGCGAAGGCGGCGGCATGAGCCCCGTGCTGACGCCCGCCATGCCGCGGCGCGGGCCGGTCGAGTGGGCCGGGGCGCGCTGGGTCGGCGAGGTCGACGAGGCGGTGCTGTGGGATCCGCAGCTCGGATCGCGTCTCGAACTCGTCGACGGCACCGCGTACCGCGCGGCCCGTCTGCTCGTCACCCGCGCGGGCGGGGTCGCCGGATTCGTCGACCTCCCCGTCGAGAACGGCACCGTCGACACGGCCGCGCTGCGCGACGCCGTCTGGCGGCTGCCCGAGAGCGGGTTCGCCGACCGCTCGCGCCTGCTGCCCGGCGAGGAGCCGTGGATCACGGTCGTCATCTGCACGCGCGACCGCGTCGACCAGCTGCGCGAGGCCCTCGACTCGGTGCTCGCGTGCGACTACCCGGCGTTCGACGTGGTCGTGGTCGACAACGCCTCCGCGAGCGACGCGCTGACGCGCTACGTGCGCGACGAGTTGCGCGACGCCCGCGTGAGCGTCGTCGCCGAGCGCGTGCCCGGCCTCGCGCGCGCGCGCAACCGCGGCCTCGCCGCCGCGCAGGGCGCGATCGTCGCCTTCACCGACGACGACGTCGTCGTGCACCGCGACTGGCTGCGCCGGCTCGCCGAGGAGTTCGTCGCCCCCGAGGTGTGGTGCGTCTCGGGTCTCGTGCCCAGCGGTGAGCTGCGCACCCCCGTGCAGGCCTACTTCGATCAGCGGGTCAGCTGGTCGAGCCTGCTGCGGCGGCGCGAGTTCCTGCTCGCGAAGCCGCCCGCCGACCTGCCGATGTTCCCCTTCAGCGTCGGCGAGTTCGGCACCGGCGCCAACTTCGCCGTCGATCGGCGCCGCGCCCTCGAGCTGGGCGGCTTCGACGTGGACCTCGGGGCGGGCGTCGCGACCGCGGGCGGCGAGGATCTCGACTTCTTCACGCGCGTGCTGGTGGCCGGCGGAGGTCTCACCGTCACGCCCTCGGCGATCGTCTGGCACCGCCACCGCACCGACCTGCCCGCGCTGCGGGTACAGGCGCGCGGCTACGGCACCGGTCTCGGCGCCTGGCTCGCGAAGCTCGCCACCGACCGGCGGATGCGGGGGATGGCGCTCGCGCGGGCCCCGCGCGCGCTCGTGCGTCTGCTCGCGAAGGGGGGCGGCTCGATCGCGGAGGACCGCGCCGGGCAGGCGCCCCTCGACGCGCGGATGCGGCGGGAGATCCGCCGGGTCGGCTGGCTCGAGCTGCGCAGCGTGCTGCGCGGGCCGGTGCTGTTCGCGCGCCTGCGCCGCACCCACGGCGGCGAGGCCGCGCGTCTCGACCCGGTGCCGCCGCGCGAGCGGCGCGCCTGGGCGCTCGTCGCGGTCGCGGCCGGCGCGGCCGCGCTGCTGAGCCTCTGGGGGGTGGTGCCGCCCCCGGCGCGCCTCGGCCTGCTGCTCGCGGGCGTCGGCCTCGGGCCGGGGGCGCTCGTGCGGGCGTGGATCCCGCTGCCCTCCGCGCTCACCGCGATGCTCGTCCCGGCGACGGGGCTCGCACTCGCGCTCATCGGGTCGTCGCTCATGGCGCAGCTCGCGCTCTGGCAGCCGGCGCTGCTGACCGCGATCCTCGGGGGAGCGCTCCTCGCGGCGGGCGCCGTGGTCGCTCTTCTCGCGCAGCGGGCGGCGTCGCGGGTGGGCGCCCGCGGGGCGGAGGCGACGGGGAGGGCCGCCGCATGACCGCGATCCTGGTGGCCCGCGAGTCCTCGGCGCGCGGCTCGCGCCCGATGCCCCGCCGCCCCGCCCGGCCACCGCTCGCGCGGGGCGCGAGCACGCCCCGGCGGCGCGCGGTCGGCATCGAGCTGCTGCTGCCGATCGCGGCCTTCGCGCTGCTCGCCTTCGCCCTCCCCGCGATGCGTGCGGCGGATCCCGCGGAAGGTCTCGACGTGCTGCGGGGCGCCGGGCTGCCGCTCGTGCCGGCGCTCGTGCTCGCCGTCCTCGGGGTGCTGCTGGCGGTGCGGCTGCGTCGGCGCGCCTCGGCGGTCGTCGCCCTGCTCGCGGTCGTGCTCGTGCTGCGGCTGCCGCTCTCGGCCGGCTCCGACGTGCCCATCTACAGCTGGACCTACAAGCACCTCGGGGTCGTCGACTACATCGCGGTCAACGGCTCGGTCACGCACGGCGTCGACGTCTACAGCGGGTGGCCGGCGTTCTTCGCCGCGATGGCGGGGCTCAGCCAGGTGACCGGCGTGCCGGCCCTCGTCATCGCGCAGTGGTTCCCGGTGGCGATCGGGCTGCTGCTGCCTGTGGCCTACGCGGGTCTCGCGCGCGCCTTCGGCCACTCCTGGGAGTCGACCTTCCTCGGTGCGCTCGTGCTCACGATCGCGAACTGGGTCGGGCAGGACTACTTCTCGCCGCAGGCGGTCGCCTTCCTGCTCGGGATCGCGGTGCTCGCGGCGCTCGTGGGCGCGCGCCGTCGGCCGTTGCTCGGTGTCGTCGCCGCGATCCTCTTCCTCGCCGTCGTGATGGCCCACCAGCTCACGCCGTACTGGATCATCGGGGTGAGCGTGGCGCTCGGGGTCTTCCGCTGGACGCGCCCGCGCGGCATCGGCATCGTCCTGCTGATCATCGCCGGCAGCTGGGTGCTGCTGAACCTCGACGCCCTCACCGGTCACGACCTGGTCAGCAGCCCCGACGTGGTCGCGAACGCGCAGAGCATCGTGCCCGGGGTCGGCAGTGACAGCCAGCGCCTCACCCAGTGGGCGGCGCGGCTCGTGGCCCTCGCGCTGATCGGCTCGGCGGGTCTCGCGGCCGTCGCGGGCCTGCGCGACCGCTGGATCCGCCGTCGCACGATCGTCGCCGGCGTCATCGCCTTCAGCTCCTTCGTGCTGCTGCTCGGGCAGAGCTACGGCGGCGAGGCCATCTACCGGGTGTACCTCTACGCCATTCCCGGGTGCGCGTTGCTCGTGGCGCCGGTGCTCGCGCGTTGGTTCGCCCGGCCCCCCGCGTGGGCGGGCGTCGGCGAGCGGATCGCGCGGGGGCTGGCCGTCGTGGCCACCTGCGCGGTCGCGATCGCGTCGCTGCAGGCCGTCGACGGCGCCTGGTTCCCCAACCGGGTGGATCCGGGCGCGGTGACGATCTCCGAGACGGCGCTGGCCCAGCTGCCGGACGACGCGCGGCTGGTCAGCCCCGTGAGCGCCGGTCCGGGCCGGATGACGGGCGACTACGCGCGCATGGCCGCCCACGACCCGATCTTCGACATCGGCCTCGACAGCTGGCCCGGCTGGATCGGCTCCGACTTCGCCGGCGAGACCTGGCTCGGCGAGCTGAACGGCGCCCTGTGGTGGCAGAACCGCCCGACCTACCTGCTCATCACTGATCAGATGCGGGTCACGGCGCAGTACAACGGGCTCTTCCCGCCCGGCGGCTACGACCGCTTCGTCGCGGCGATCGCGTCGAGTCCCGACTGGGAGGTCGTGGTCGACGAGGGTGATGCGATCCTGTACCGTCTGATTCCCGTGGAGGAATCCTCGTGAGCGCGCCGCGGCCCGGCGGAACGAGCGTCCGCATCCCGGCGCTCGACGCGCCGAACCGCGGGAATCGCGTCTCGCTCGTCATCGGGCCGCTCGAGCTGCCGTCGCGCGCGGAGGTCGTCGACGCCCTGGTGCGGATCGCCCGGGAGGCTCCGGCCTCCCCGGTCGCCTACCGATTCGACGGGCCCGATCGCTGGGCCCTGGTCTCCGCCGACCGCGAGGACTGGTTCTCCTCCTTCGTCGAGCAGATCGACGCCGGGCCGGACGAGCTCGCCGTTCGTGCGGCGGAGCTGACGGCCGAGGCCGGGGCGGTGGCGCCGATCCGCATCGTCCTGGGGCGCCGGCACCTGCTGGTCTCGACCGATCACGCGCTCGGCGACCGGGTGCTGCTGACCGGGCTGCCGAGCGCGATCCTGCGCGTCGTGGCCGGCGAGCCGGTCGCCGACTGGCTGCGGGAGCGGGCGCGGATCCGACTGCTGCCGGCGCTGCTGCGCACCTTCGCGCTCCACCCGACCCGCGTGCTCGCGCTGCTGCGCGACCGGGGGGCGCGCACCGCCGCGCCGGTCGCTCTCGGGCCGGACGCCCCGCCCCCGCGGCCCGAGACCGTCTCGACGGCGCTCGACGGCGGGCAGCTGCGAGCGTTGCGGGCGCGGGAGCACGCTCACCCCGGTTCCGTGCTCGGCACGGCGCTCCTGCTGCGGCTGCGGGCCGCGCTCGCGGAACGGGGTCTGCCCACACGCGATGAGGTCGTCGTCGTGCAGGACGCGCGCCGCTACTTCCGCCGGCCTCCCGGCGCGGGGTCGAATCCGATCACGGGCGTCCCCGTCGCGACCGGCTCCGGGGAGCCGGAGCGGGTCGGGGCCGAGGTGCGCCGCGCGATCGAACTCGGGCGGCCGCTCGCGGCCCTCGCGCTGGGAGCGGCGACGAGCGCGGGGCGCGTGCCGGATCCCGCCCGCCGCGCCGCGCTGCCGGGCGCCGCGCGTCTGACCTACTCGCATGTCGGTCAGTTGCGCACCTTCGCCGATCTGCCCTGGGCACCGCGCTCGGGGCCGGCCGACATCCTGCTGACCCTCGGGCCGCTCCCGGTCGGAGCGATCACCCTGACCCTCGCGCGGCTGGGCGAGGAGCTGCACGCGGCCGTCTCGTTCGACGCCGCGACCGCCGATCGCGCGCTCGTCGCGGCGGCCGTCGCGGAGGCCTTCGAGCCCGCTCGGGCCTTCGAGCCCGCTCAGGCCGTCGCACCCGCCGAGCCCCACGAGCGCGCCGAGCCGGTCCACAGCCGCCCGCGGAAGGTCGCCCGTGCCTCCTGAGCGCCGCACGCATCCCGGCATCGTCGGGGGTGTCGCGGCCGCGCTCACCCTCGGCGTGCTCGCGATCGGCGCGACCGCGCTGGTGGGGGGCGAGACGGGGGGCCCGGCGACGCCGGGCGCGATCCTGTGGTCCGACGAGTTCGACGGCCCCGCGGGTGCGCAGCTCGACTCTTCGCGATGGCGCTATCAGACCGGCGGGGGCGGCTGGGGCAACCACGAGTGGCAGACCTACCGCGCCGAGAACGGCGTGCTCGACGGGGAGGGCCACCTCGTCCTCTCCGCCCGCATCGACGAGTCGGCCCCGCCCGAGGAGCGCTACACCTCGGCGCGGATGGTGAGCGTCGGCACCGTCAGCGAGGGGCTCGTCGAGGCGCGCATCCGCCTGCCCGACGGCGCCGGGCTGCTGCCCGCGTTCTGGATGCTCGGCGCCGACATCGACGAGGTGGGCTACCCCGCCTCGGGCGAGATCGACGTCGTCGAGATCCCGGGCGCGTCGACGCACTCGGCGCACACCCTGCACGCGCCCGACCCGCGCGACGGCGGACCGGGCAGCCACGGCCAGGTCACGGTCGACGTCGACCACGCCGTGCCGCTCAGCGACGACTTCCACGTCTTCGGGGTGCGCAAGGAGGCCGACCGGGTCACCTTCCTCATCGACGGGCAGGAGGTCGGCACCGTCGAGCGCGACCAGGTCGCCGACCGGCTCGCGTGGCCCTTCGACAAGCCCTTCACGCTGCTGTTCTCGCTCGCGATCGGCGGCGACTGGCCCGGCCCGCCCGACGCGAGCACGCCGGCCGAGTCGCAGATGGTCGTCGACTGGGTGCGGGTGCGCGCGCTCGACTAGCGGGGCGCGTCGGGCGCGGGCGCCCGACCCGGCGTCGCGAGGTCGGGGCGCGACGCCTCGCGCGGCGCCCCGAGAGCATCCGCGAGCGCGTCGGCCACCCGCAGCGCGAGCGCCGTGATCGTGAGCGTCGGGTTCGCGTGCCCGCTCGTCGGGAAGAGCGACCCGTCGGCGACGTAGACGTTCGCGGTGCCGTGCACGCGACCGTCGGGCGCGGCGGCGCCCTCGGCGGGGTCGGCGGACATCCGCACCGTGCCGAGCATGTGGGCCCGGTCGCGCACCCGGGTGCGCCACGACTCCGCGTCGGCCATCCACGGGGCCGGCTCGGGAGCCGGCAGCCCGAGTGCCGGGAACTGCTCGCCCACGAGCTCGAGCAGCCGACGGTGCGCGCGGAACTCGTCGTCGTGCAGCCGCCAGTCGACGCGAGCGCGCGGAACCCCGAGCGCGTCGGTCTCCTCGGCGAGGGTCACGCGGCTGTCGGGGTCGGGGCGCTGCTCGGCGAGGGCGTAGAGGTCGACGCGGTCGACGAGGTAGCGCGGCGGGCGCCCGCGGGCGAGGCGCGCGAGTCCGCTCAGCACCCGCAGCGGGTGACGCAGCACGGCCGCGACGTCCGCGACGGCCGACGGCTCGGGCCGGGCCGAGCGGTCGCGCCAGTACTCGACCGCCTCGGCATCGACGGCCGACGACCGCTCCCGCAGCCGTCGGCGCAGGCGCAGCCCCGCCTGCCACGGATCGTCACGCGCCGGGTACTCGTCGAGCCAGCACGCGGCCTGCACGAGCCCCTCAGCGCGCTGGATCGCGGGGGAGAGGGCGAGCCCGTGCACGTACGCGAGCCGGAACGGCCGCGCCCGTCGCCAGGACAGCCCGAAGCGGTCGCGGGTGCGGGCGGCGGCGCGCGGGCCGCGCCGGGTCGCGACCGTCGCGAGTGCGACGCCGGGGTGATCCATGAGACAGCGCCCCACCCAGTCGTTGCCGAGACCGCTCGCGAGCAGCAGCCGTGGCGACTCGATCGCGCCGCCCGCGACGACGACCGCCCGCGCCGCGATCGCGGCCCGCGGCCCGCCGGGCGCGGCGACGTGCACCCGCTCGACCCGCCCGTCGACGTGCTCGAGGCGGATCGCGGTCGCGCCCGTCAGCACGGTCGCCTCGGTCGGCACGTCGGTCGCGATCCGGGTGGGCGCCCACGGCTCCCGCCGGCCGCGCGCGAATTGCCAGAACCGCGGCACGAGCGCCGCCGGGTCGGGGTCGGGGTGCGGGGCGCGCCGACCCAGCAGCCGCCACACGCCCGCGCCGTACTCCTGCTCGGCGAGGCCGTAGAGCTCGGCGGCGCGCGCGAGCCAGGGGGCGAGCTCGTCGGGGGTCAGCGGCCAGCCGGAGAGCGGGATCCAGTCGCGCCGTTCGTAGTCGATCGCGTCGAGCGGCGCGCAGCGACCCGACCACACCGCGGAGGTCCCGCCGAGCCCTCGCCGGCGCACCAGGCGCTGTGGCTGGGTGCGGGGCGCGCCGACGTCCTCGATCGCGTCGAGATCGGCGCCGCCGGGCGCCTCGAGCGGCCCGCTCTCGACCACGACGACCCGCAGCCCGCGCGCGGCCAGCAGAGCGGAGGCGGGCAGCCCCGCGGGGCCGCTGCCGATCACGACGACGTCGGCCTCGGCGGGCGCCGGATCGCGCCGCAGGTCGAGCGAATGCACAGTCCCGAGGATCCCAGATCCGGGGGTGCTCCCGCGTAGGCTGACGGTCATGAGCGTGCTGGAGCGGATCCACGGCCCGCGCGACCTGGACGGACTGGATCGCGCCGAGCTCGCCGAGCTCGCCGACGAGATCCGGCGCTTCCTGGTGCAGAACGTCGCCAAGACCGGCGGGCACCTGGGCCCCAACCTCGGCGTGGTGGAGCTGACCCTCGCGATCCACCGGGTCTTCGACTCGCCGCGCGACGCGATCGTCTTCGACACCGGTCACCAGAGCTACGTGCACAAGCTGCTGACCGGCCGGCAGGACTTCTCCCGCCTGCGCATGCGGGGCGGTCTCGCCGGCTACCCGCAGCGCTCCGAGAGCCCGCACGACATCGTCGAGAGCTCGCACGCCTCGAGCTCGCTGAGCTGGGCCGACGGCATCTCGAAGGCCTTCACGATGACCGGGCAGCGCGACCGGCACGTGGTCGCCGTCGTCGGCGACGGCGCGCTCACCGGCGGCATGACGTGGGAGGCGCTCAACAACATCTCCGACGACAACGCCCGCAACCTGGTGATCGTCGTCAACGACAACGGCCGCAGCTACGCACCGACGATCGGCGGCATGGCGCGCTTCCTCAACGACGTGCGCACCCGCCGCGGCTACCGCAGCCTCTACCGCTCGAGCCGCTGGCTCTTCGAGCGCTTCGGGGCCCCCGGCCGCGCGCTCTACCGCGGCACGCGCGGCGCGGTGCACGGGTTCCTCTCCCGCTTCAGCAACAACGAGGCGCTCTACTCGAACCTCGACATCAAGTACCTCGGGCCGGTGCACGGGCACGATCAGGCCGCGCTCGAGGAGGTCATGACCCAGGCGAAGGAGTACGGCGCCCCGGTCATCGTGCACGTCATCACCGAGAAGGGCCACGGCTACGGTCCGGCGGTCGCCGACGTCGCCGACCAGTTCCACGCGGTCGGCCAGATCGATCCCGAGACCGGGGAGCCGATCGAGACCGCGAGCCGCCCCTCCTGGACGAGCGTGTTCGCCGACGAGATCGTCGAGCTCGCCGAGCGCGACCCGCGGCTCGTCGGGATCACCGCCGCGATGCTGCGCCCGACGGGCCTGCACCGCCTCGCCGAGCGGCACCCCGACCGCGTCTTCGATGTGGGGATCGCCGAGCAGCACGCCGCCACGAGCGCCGCCGGTCTCGCCTTCGGCGGTCTGCACCCGGTCGTCGCCGTCTACGCGACCTTCATGAACCGCGCCTTCGACCAGGTCCTCATGGACGTCGCGCTGCACAAGGCGGGCGTCACCTTCGTGCTCGACCGCGCGGGCGTCACGGGCCCCGACGGCCCGAGCCACCACGGCGTGTGGGACCTGTCGCTGCTGCAGCTCGTGCCCGGCATCCGCATCGCGGCGCCGCGTGACGCGAGCCGCCTGCGCGAGGAGCTCGCGGAGGCCGTCGCGGTCGACGACGGCCCGACCGTGCTGCGGTTCTCGAAGGGCAGCGTCGGCACCGAGTTCGAGGCCGTGCGGCGCACCGACGACGGCGTCGACGTGCTGCGCGAGGCCGCCCACCGCGACGTGCTGCTCGTCGCCGTCGGCCCGATGGCGGGGCTCGCGCTGGCGGTGGCCGACCGGCTCGCGGCTCAGGGGATCGGGGCAACCGTCGTCGATCCGCGCTGGGTGATCCCGGTGCCGCACAGCGTCATCGAGATGGCGAAGGGCTACCGGCTGCTGGTCTCGATCGAGGACGGCATCCGGGTCGGCGGCATCGGCACGCGCATCCGGCAGGATCTGCGCGCCGCCGGCAGCGACACCGCGGTCGACGAGCTCGGCCTGCCCGATGCGTTCCTCGAGCACGGCTCGCGCGAGGAGATCCTCGCCGAGGCGGGCCTCACCGACCAGCGGATCGCGCGCGACATCGTCGCGCAGGTGCTGGGTCAGCGGGTGCCGATGGCGCGCAAGCTCGACGTCGAGGAGCGGCTCGACACGGCTCAGCTCGAGGAGGACGGCTCCGCGGTCGATGCCGGCGGCTCCGACACGCCGGGAGCCTCGGGCGCCTGAGCTGTGCGCCGGTCGGCGCGCAGCGCGAGCGAGGCGGTGATCGCCCAGCCCGCGCCGGAGGCCACGCCGGCGAGGCCGACGAAGGGCAGGCCGAGCTGCACGGCCGACACGAGCGGCGGCACGTCGCCGCCTGAGGTCGTGCCGGTCGCGGCAAAGAGCGCGGCGATCCCCACGTAGGCGAGCACCAGCCCCAGCGCGGCGAACGCGGCGACGTGCGCCCCGCGCGGTCGCACGCGGCGCAGGAGCAACCCGAGCGCGAGACCCAGCGGCCAGCCGACGGTCAGCACCACGAGCAACGCGACCACCGCCGCCCCGACCGCGACCAGACCGCTGCCGACGAGATTCTCGGCGGGGCGACCGGGGTCGCCGCCGACGATCGCCGAGAACGCCGCCGTCACCGGGAGCGTTCCGAGGGCGAACAGCGCCCACGCGAGCACGACGCCGCGCACGAACTCTCCCGCGGTGAAAGCCATCGGGCGCTCGGCGGTGCGCACGACGCGACGCGGCGGGGAGGGTGCGGACATGCTCGAACGCTAGCGCCCTGCCGGGCGGAGTTCCGCTCACAGCGGACGCGGCGTGCGCCCGCGTGTCGGAGGGTCGCGGTACTCTATGTGGACACTGCCCACATTCTCGCGTGGGCGGTCGCCGCTCCGCCCGCGGCGCCTCTGCATCCCCTCGCCGACGAATCCCAGGAGCCGACGTGTCCGCCGCCGCGACCCCCGCCGACCCGACCCCGACCGGGTCGATCCCGGCCGATCTCGCCCCCGCCGACGACGGTCGGCTGCCCTCGCGCACCCGCGTCGCCCTGGGCCTGCTGCTCGCGGCGACCTTCGTGGTCTTCCTCAACGAGACCACGATGAGCGTCGCGATCCCCGACATCATGAAAGACCTCGGGGTGACTCCCGCGCTCGGCCAGTGGCTGACGACGGCCTTCGCGCTGACGATGGCGGTCGTGATCCCGGTGACCGGGTGGCTGCTGCAGCGACTCGATACCCGGCCGGTGTTCATCCTCGCCCTCGCCCTGTTCTCGGCCGGCACCCTGCTCGCGGCGCTCGCGCCGAGCTTCGGGGTGCTCATCGCCGCGCGCGTCGTGCAGGGCAGCGGCACGGCCGTGATGATGCCCCTCATGATGACGAGCGTGCTCACGCTCGTCCCGATGCAGTCGCGCGGCCGCTTCATGGGCCGGGTGTCGATCGTGCTGTCGGTCGCGCCCGCGATCGGGCCCGCGATCTCCGGCCTCATCCTGCGCTTCACCGACTGGCGCGGCCTGTTCTGGGTGATGCTGCCGATCGCGCTCGTCATGCTCGTCATCGGCATCGCGCGGGTGCCCAACGTCTCCGAGCTGCGCCGGGTGCCGCTCGACGCGCTCTCGGTCGTGCTCTCGGCGTTCGCCTTCTCGGGCCTCGTCTACGGCCTCTCGAGCATCGGGCAGGCCGCGCAGGGCACCGCGCTCGTCGCGCAGTGGATCCCGCTCGCCATCGGCGGCGTGTTCCTGCTGCTCTTCGTGCTGCGCCAGCTGGCCCTGCAGAAGCGGGACGCGGCCTTCCTCGACCTGCGCACCTTCCGCGCGCGCACCTTCACCGTCTCGGTCGTGCTGCTCATGATCGGCATGGTGTCGCTGTTCGGCATGGTCTTCGTGCTGCCGATCTACGCCGTCAACGTGCTCGGGCTCGAGGAGCTGCAGACCGGGCTGATCCTGCTGCCCGGCGGCCTGCTCATGGGTCTGCTCGGGCCGGTCGTGGGCCGGCTCTTCGACCGGGTCGGGCCCCGCCCGCTCGTGATCCCCGGCGTGCTGATCGTGAGCGCCGTGTTCTGGGGGCTCACCATGCTCTCCGAGCAGACGCCGTGGCCGTTCCTGCTCGCGGCGCACCTGACGCTGAGCGTCGGCCTCGCGTTCCTCTTCACGCCGCTGTTCACCGCGGGCCTCGGCGCGCTCCCGCCGCACCTGTACTCGCACGGCTCGGCGACGCTCGCGACCCTGCAGCAGGTCGCCGGCGCCGCGGGCGCGGCGCTGTTCGCGGCGTTCCTCACGATCGGAGTCACCGCTGCCGGGGCGGCCGACCCCAACGTCGCGAACCCGACCGAGCTCGCCGCCGGGGTGCGCCTCGCCTTCCTCACCGGCGCGATCGTCTCGCTCGCGCTGATCCCCGTCGCGTTCCTGGTGCGGCGTCCGGCGGAGCCGGAGGTGCGCGACGAGGATCTCGAGACCGGCGCGATCCCGGTCACGCACTGACGGCGCCCTCCGTCACCGAGACGACGCCGACACGAGGACGGCCCCGGGGATCTCCCCGGGGCCGTCCTCGTGTCGTCCTGACGCTGCGCCGTCCTTACTGCACGCCGCGGATCGGCGGGTGGTGGAAGGTGTCGCCGAAGGCCCGCTCGCTCGCGCCGACCCGGTCGAGGTAGGGCGTGATCCCGCCCATCTGGAACGGGTAGCCCGCGCCGAGGATCATGCAGAGGTCGATGTCCTCCGGGGCCGCGACGACCTTCTCCTCGAGCATGCGGTGGATCTCGTCGGCGAGACCGGTCTCGAAGCGGTCCCGCAGCTGCTCGACGCTCAGCGGCGTCGCATCCGCGGGGGTGTGCTTCGCGACGATCTCGAGCGCCTTCGGGTCGTACCCGGTGACCTTGCCCTTCGAGTCCTTGCTGAGGATGTGGCCGTGGTCGGCGAGCTCGTGCAGCGAGGTGCTCTCGAAGAAGCGGTCCGGGAAGGCCGCGTGGTGGGTGTCGAGCACGTGCGCGCCGACCTTGAGGCCGACGAGCTCGAGCAGCACGAAGGGGTCCATCGGCAGGCCGAAGGGCCTGATCGCCTCGACGACGCGCTCGAAGGGCGTTCCCTGCTCGACCGCGTGCATCGCCTCGCCGAGCACCTTCGCGAGCACCCGGTTCACGACGAAGCCGGGGGAGTCGGTCGTGATGACGGCGTTCTTGCGCAGGTCCTTCGCGACGACCATCGCGGTGCTGAGCGCCGCCTCGGAGGTCTTCGAGGCCTTGACCACCTCGATGAGCGGCATCACGGCGACCGGGTTGAAGAAGTGGAAGCCCACGAGACGCTCGGGGTGCTTCAGCTTCGCGCCGATCTCGTCGACCGAGAGGCTCGAGGTGTTGGTCGCGAGGATCGCGTCCTCGGCGATGAACTGCTCGACCTGGCCGAACACCTCCTGCTTGACGGCGACCTCCTCGAAGACCGCCTCGATGACCCAGTCGCAGTCGGCGAAGTCGGCCTTGTCGACGGTGCCGTGCACGAGGGCGGTGAGGCGGTTGGCCTCGTCCTGTCCGATGCGGCCCTTGTCGCGCAGCTTCTCGATCTCGTCGTGGATGTAGGCGACGCCCTTGTCGACGCGCGCCTGGTCGAGGTCGGTGATGACGACCGGCACCTGCAGGCGCCGCACGAAGAGCAGCGCGAACTGGCTCGCCATGAGGCCCGCGCCGAGCACGCCCACCTTGGTGATCTTCTTCGCCAGCTCCTTGTCGGGCGCGCCCGCCGGTCGCTTGGCGCGCTTCTGCACGAGGTCGAAGGCGTAGATCGAGGCGCGGAACTGATCGCCCGAGATGAGGTCGGCGAGCGCCTCGTCCTCCGCGGCGAAGCCCTTCGCCTGGTCGACCTTCGCGGCGTCCTTGAGCAGCTGCAGCGCGCGGTAGGGGCTCTGCGGCACCTCGCCGATGCGCTCCTTGAGCGTCTTCTCGGCGATCTGGATCGCGATCGGCCACTTGGTCTTCTTCTCGATGAGCCCCGGCTCGTTCGAGCGCTTCACCTTGATCGAGCCGCCGAGCACGCCGTCGGCCCAGCGCAGCGAGTCCTCGAGGAAGTTCGCGGGGCCGAACATCGCGTCGGCGATGCCGAGCTCGAAGGCCTGCGGGCCCTTGAGCATGCGGTTCTGCTTGAGCGGGTTGCTGATGACGACCTCGAGCGCGTTCTCGATGCCGATCAGGTTCGGCAGCAGGTAGGCGCCGCCCCAGCCCGGGATGATGCCCAGGAACACCTCGGGCAGCGCGAACGCCGGCACCGAGGAGTCGATCGTGCGGTAGGTCGAGTTGAGCCCGATCTCCACGCCGCCGCCGAGGGCGAGGCCGTTGTAGAAGGTGAAACTCGGAACACCGAGGGTGCCGAGCTTGCCGAGCACCCGGTGCCCGAGCTTCGCCATCAGCCAGCCGGTCTCGCGATCCGGGATCTGACCGACCTTCGACAGGTCGGCGCCGGCCGCGAAGATGAACGGCTTGCCGATCACGGCGACGCCCGCGATCTCCTTCGCGGCCGCGCGCGCCGCGAGGGTCTCGAGTACGCCCTCGAGCTCGAGCAGCGTCGCCGGGCCGAGCGTATTGGGGCGGGTGTGGTCGCGCCCGTTGTCGAGCGTGATGAGGGCGATCGTGCGGCCCGAGGGCATGCGCACGTCGCGCACGAAGGAGTGCGTGATCACCTCGTCGGGGTCGAGCCCGACGAGCTTGTCGAAGTCGGGTTCGGTCGCGTTCGTCTTCGCCATGGCCTTACTTCTTCTTCCCGGTGTAGTGCGGGTTCTCCCAGATGACGCTGCCGCCCTGGCCGAGGCCCACACACATCGCGGTGAGGCCGTAGCGCACCTCGGGGTGCTCCTCGAACTGGCGGGCGAGCTGGATCATGAGGCGCACCCCGCTCGCGGCGAGCGGGTGGCCGAGCGCGATCGCGCCGCCCCAGGGGTTGACGCGGGGGTCCTCGTCGTCGATGCCGAAGTGGTCGAGGAAGCTCAGCACCTGCACGGCGAAGGCCTCGTTGAGCTCGAACAGACCGATGTCGTCGATCGACAGGCCCGCGGTGCGCAGCGCCTTCTCGGTCGAGGGGATCGGGCCGATGCCCATGACCTCGGGCGCGACGCCCGCGAAGCCGAAGGACACCATGCGCATCTTGACGCCCAGGCCGAGCTCCTCGGCGGCGTCGGCCGAGGCGAGCAGCGAGACGGTCGCGCCGTCGGTGAGCGGCGAGGCGTTGCCGGCGGTCACCCGACCGTGCGGTCGGAACGGGGTCTTGAGACCCGCGAGACCCTCCATCGTGGTCTCGGGGCGGCGGCCCTCGTCCTCGGTGGCGAGGCCCCAGCCCTCCTGCGAGCGGATCGCGACCGGGATGAGGTCGGGCTGGATCTTGCCGGCCTCGTAGGCCGCCTGCACGCGCTGCTGGGAGCGCAGTCCGAAGCGGTCGGAGCGCTCCTTGGTGAGCTCCGGGAAGCGGTCATGCAGGTTCTCGGCGGTGATGCCCATGTTGAGGGCGGCCGGATCCACGAGCTTCTCCGCGAGGAACCGAGGGTTCGGGTCGGCGCCCTCGCCCATCGGGTGGTGCCCCATGTGCTCGACGCCGCCGGCGATCCCGATGTCGTACTGACCGAAGCCGATCGCGGCGCCGATGGTCGTCACGGTCGTCATCGCGCCCGCGCACATGCGGTCGACGGCGTAGCCGGGCACCGTGATCGGCAGCCCGGCGAGGATCGCGGAGGTGCGGCCGATCGTCAGGCCCTGGTCGCCGGTCTGGGTGGTCGCCGCGATCGCGACGTCGTCGACGCGCTCCTTGGGCAGCTTCGGGTTGCGCTCGAGCAGGCCGATCATGGCCTTGACGATGAGGTCGTCGGCGCGGGTGCCCCAGTACTGGCCCTTCTCGCCGGCACGGCCGAAGGGGGTGCGCACGCCGTCGACGAAGACGACCTCGGCGCGGGATGCGGGAGCGGAGCGGGCCACGATGCCTCCTGGATCGGGGGGCGCGGCGCGATCGCGCGGCGCCGAGATGGGGGATCGGTGCCAGCCTAGGCAGCCGCCGAGGGGCGCGCCGAGCGCGCGCGGGGACCTCTCGGCTTCCTACGAACCCTCGCCGTCGGGCTCCGCCGCGGCTTGGGCCGCTTCCACAAAGGACTGGGCGATCGGTTGTGCGGTCTGCTCGGTCTGCCAGGTGCGCGCGCCGAGCTCCTGGAGGGCGCTCGCGACCGACTCGGGGGTGATCGGATCCGGCGGCGACCACGCGACCCGCCGCAGCAGCTCGGGCGTCAGCAGGTTCTCGACCGGCATGACGAGCGACTCGGCGAGCTCGGTCACGGCGGCGCGCGCGGCGCGCAGGCGTGCGTCGGCCTCCGGATTGCGGTCGGCCCACGCCCGGGGCGGGGGGAGGGCGTCGCTCGGGGGCCGCACGACCGGGGTCTCGGTCGCGGCACGCCCGGCTTCGACGGCCGCCCACCATCGGTCGAGCTGATTGCGGCTCGCCCGCCCGGTGAACTCCTTGAGCGCCGCGAGGTCGCGCTTGGTCTCGGGCATGGCGCGCGCGACGGCGGTCAGCGAGGTGTCGGGAACGAGCCGGCCGGGCGCGGTGTCGATCTCCTGGGCGTAGGCGTCGCGCGCCTCCCAGAGCGCCTTCGCGACGGCGAGCTGACGGCCGGTGCGCAGCGTGTGCAGCCCGGAGAGGCGTCGCCACGCGTCGACGCGCACGGGGGTCTCGCGGTGCAGCACCGCCTCGAACTCCTGACGGGCGAACTCCGTCTTGCCGGCGGCGTCGAGCAGCTTCGCGACCTCGTCGCGCAGCGCGGGCAGCAGCTCGACGTCGAGGGCGGCGTAGACGAGCCAGCTCTGCGGCAGCGGGCGGGTCGACCAGTCGGCGGCCGAGTGCTCCTTCGCGAGATGCACGCCGAGCAGGTCCTCCACGACGGTGCCCAGGCCCACCCGCGGCAGGCCCGCGAGGCGCGCGCCGAGCTCGGTGTCGAAGATGCGCTCGGGATCGAGGCCCAGCTCGCGCAGGCAGGCGAGATCCTGGCTGGCGGCGTGCAGGATCCACTCCTCGCCGCGCATGACCTCGGCCAGCTCGGAGAAGTCGCCGATCGCGGGCGGGTCGAAGAGGAACGTGCCGGCCCCCTGCCGGAAGACCTGCACGAGGTAGGCGCGCTGCGAGTAGCGGAAGCCGGAGGCTCGCTCCGCGTCGACGCCGAAGGGGCCGGATCCCGCCGCGAGCGCCGCGACCGCCGCGAGATAGCCTTCGCGATCGTCGATCACGACGACCGGATCATGCGGAGCCTGCTCCGCGGGCGGCTCGCCCGCGGACTGTGCGCGACGTGCCTCAGCCACGAGCCGCCCGGTGCTGCGGCAGCAGTCCCACGGTCTCGCCCCGCGGGGGCAGCCCCGCGAGCAGGCAGACGAGTTCGATCCAGGCCTCGACGTGCGCGGTCAGCTGGGCCGGGTCGGCGTCGGCGGGCGACCAGGAGGCGCGCAGTTCGAGCTGGGCGCCGTCGGCGCCGGCGAGCTCGCCGAACCCGGTGGAGAGGATCTTGGTCGCGGTGCCGGAGGCGGCCCGATGCCGGGCGCCGCCCTGCTCGAGCGCGTCGAGCAGCCACGACCAGGCGACCTCGGCGACGAAGGGGTCGATGCCGATCTCGGTCTCGAGCGGCGCCTGGGCGAACGCGACGATGCGGAAGGGGCCGCCCCACGGCTCGGGCTCCTCGGCGTCGTGCAGCAGGATGAAGCGGCCGGTGCCCAGCACCGAGTCCACGCCGTGACTGCGGGGGCGCACGTCGCCCGCGAGGGCGACCGATTCGGGCGCCACGCCCTCGGGGGCCGCGATCTCGCTCACCTCGAACTCGGGGCGCCCGGTCGCGGCGCGCACCGCCTCCTCGGCGACGCGGAAGGCCGCCGGCACCGCCTCGACTCGGGTAACCGCCACCTCAGCAGACTAGGGTTTCGACGCGAGCGGGCCGCGTACGGCGCGCCGACCGTGGACGGTCGCCGGAGGGAGCGGGCATGTCGGGAGCGGGGAGGCGGGCAGCGAAGACCGCGGCGGCGGGCACGGGTTCGCCGGGCACGGGTTCGTCGGGCACCCCGTCGGCGGGCACCCGCGCGGCACGGATCGCCGCCGGTGTCGGCATCGGCGCCCTCGCGATCGTCGGGGCCGCGGCCGCCGCGACCGCCGCGCTCAGCGTCGTCGCCGCGCGCACCGTGCTCACCCCGCCCTCGCGCCGCGTCGAAGACGTGCCGATCCGCCGCGTCGACCTGCGGGCGGGCCTCATCGTGCTGGGCTCCAACCCGGAGTCGCGCATGCCGGGCGAGTACAGCTTCTGGTTCGACCAGGTCGCCGGGCACGCGCGGGTCGGCGAGATCATCGCCCAGACCCCGAGCACCGTGACCCGGCGCCTGCTCGGCGTCGACTTCGGCGACCTCACCACCGCGCGGCGCGGCCGGATGAGCGGCTGGTTCTACCTGCATCCGAGCGACCTCGACGGGGTCGCCTGGTCCGACGTCGAGATCCCGACGCCGCTCGGCGCCGCGCCGGCTTGGTACGTGCCGGCCGACGCGTCGCGCGTCTCGGAGGACTGGGCGATCCTCGTGCACGGCCGCGCGGTGCAGCGGCCCGAGACCCTGCGCGCGGTGCCCCCGTTCCGCGCCGAGGGCTACGACTGCCTCGTCGTCTCCTACCGCAACGACGGCGAGGCGCCGCGCTCGCACGACTACCGCTACGCGCTCGGGGACCGCGAGTGGCACGACGTCGACGCCGCGATCGGCTATGCGCTCGCGCACGGCGCGAAGCGGGTCGTACTCATGGGCTGGTCGATGGGCGGCGCGACCGTGCTGCAGGCGATGTCGCGCTCCGCGCACCGCGACGCCGTCCAGGGCGTCGTGCTCGAATCGCCCGTCGTGGACTGGATCACGACCCTCGACTTCCAGGCGAAGGCGCACCGCATGCCCTGGCCGGTGCGTCTCGGGGCGCTGACCCTCATCCGTGCCCGGTGGGGGCGCGTCTTCACGGGTCTCGCGGAGCCGCTCGACCTGGCCCGGCTCGATTTCGTGACGCGGGCCGCCGAGATCGACCGGCCGGTGCTGATCCTGCACTCCGACGACGACGGCTTCGTGCCCTCGGCCGCCTCGCGCGCGCTCGCCCTCGCGCGCCCCGACCTGGTGAGCTTCGAGGAGTTCCAGGTCGCGCGGCACGTCAAGCTGTGGAACTACGACCGCGATCGCTGGGAGGCGGCGATCCGGGTGTGGCTCGGCGAGCTCTCCGGGGCACGGCGTCGCCGCAGCCGCGCCGAGACGTCGACTCCGTCGAGCGCGGAGGCCTGAGAAGCCGCGCGGTCAGGCCGCGGGCAGCTCCCGCACCTGACGCTTCGCGCGCCCGAGCATGCCCGTCATGCCGCGCAGCCGCAGCGGGCTGACCGAGTCGGTGAGACCCAGGGTGAGGGCGAAGTCCTCGGGGATCGCGAGCACCTGCTCCGGCGTCAGGCCCGTGATGCCCTGCGCGAGGATCGAGGCGAAGCCGCGCGTCGTCGGCGCCTCCCGCGGGGCGGTCGCGTGCATCCGCACCCCGGTGCCCTCGCGCTCGAGCACGATGAACACCGGCGACTGGCATTCGTCGACCCGCTCCAGCAGGTCGGGGTGGTCGGCGAGTCGCGGCGGCAGCTCGGGCAGCTCGTTCGCGAACTCGAGCAGCAGCTGCAACCGCTCCGGCTTGTCGACCGCGAGGAACTCCTCGCGGATGCCGTCGAGCACCGGGCCCGCGGAGGCGGGCTCGGCGCCGTCGGCCGGAACGGCGGGGGGCGTCATCGCGCCGCCACGACCCCCGGCTCGGAGCCGGTGACGATGGGCACCCGCACGGCGTTGCCCCACTCGGTCCACGATCCGTCGTAGTTGCGCACGTTCTCGAAGCCGAGCAGGTACTTCAGCGCGAACCAGGAGTGGCTCGAGCGCTCGCCGATGCGGCAGTAGGCGATGACGTCGTCGGCGGGGCGCAACCCGATCTCGTCGAGGTAGATCGCCTCGAGTTCGTCGCGCGACTTGAAGGTGCCGTCCTCGGCGACCGCGCGGGCCCACGGCACGTTGCGGGCGGTCGGGATATGCCCGCCGCGGAGGGCTCCCTCGTCGGGGTAGTCGGGCATGTGGGTGCGCTCGCCGGTGTACTCCTGGGGGGAGCGGATGTCGAGCAGCTGCGCCTGGCCGATGCGCCCCAGCACCTCGTCCTTGAAGGCGCGCAGGGTGGTGTCGTCGCGCTCGACGACCGGGTACTCGGCCGGCTCGGGCGTCGGGATCTCGGTCGTCATCGGGCGGCCCTCGGCCTCCCACTTGCCGCGCCCGCCGTCGAGCAGGCGCACGTCCTCGTGGCCGAAGAGCGAGAAGACCCACAGCGCGTAGGCGGCCCACCAGTTGTTCTTGTCGCCGTAGACGACGATCGTCGCGTCGCGGGCGATGCCCTTCGCCGACATGAGGGCGGCGAAGCCGGCGCCGTCGAGGTAGTCGCGGGTGACGGGGTCGTTGAGCTCGGTGTGCCAGTCGACCTTCACGGCGCCGGGGATGTGCCCGGTCTCGTACAGCAGCACGTCCTCGTCGGATTCGACGACGACGAGGCCGGGCTCCCCGAGGTGCTCGGCGAGCCACTCCGTCGTGACGAGCCGTTCAGGGTGCGCGAACTGGGTCAGGGCGGGACTGGGGTCGAGGGCGAAGGTCATAGCGGCTCCAGAGTGAGGGCCGGGGGAGTCGACGTCGCGGCATCGACCGGCCGGGCCGGGCTCCGTGCGGTCGCGCGGTAGCATGGCGTCCTGTCCAGACTACGCAGTCGGACCCGGGCCCGCAGTCGTGCCGCCAGTTCGATGACGGATGTTACGAGGCCCATGACCCAGTCCCGCGGAACCCACGCGCCGGTGATCTCGCTCACCGAGCGGGATCCGGCGATGACCGGCGAGGAGATCGCCGCCTCGCTCACCCCGCCCCGCCAGTTCGCCGGCGTGACCCTCGCGGGCTACCACCCGGACCCCGGCTACCCCTCGCAGGAGAGCGCCCTCGCCGCGGCGCAGTCTTTCGCGGGCGGCCGCGCCTCCGGCGGCGGCATCTTCGGGCGGCGCCGCGGCCCCGCGCCGAAGCCGGGCATCTACTTCGACGGCGGCTTCGGCGTCGGCAAGACCCACCTGCTCGCGGCGCTCTGGCGGCTCGTGCCGGGGCGCAAGTACTTCGGCACCTTCATCGAGTACACCGCGCTCGTCGGCGCGATGGGCTACCAGCGCGCGGTCGAGCTGCTGTCGGGCTCGGCCCTCGTCGCGATCGACGAGTTCGAGCTCGACGACCCCGGCGACACGATGGTCATGACGCGTCTGCTCGGCGAGCTCGTGCAGGGCGGCACCCGCATCGCCGCGACCTCCAACACGCCGCCGAACGCGCTCGGCGAGGGACGGTTCGCGGCCGCCGACTTCCTGCGCGAGATCACCGCGCTCGGCGACCGCTTCGACGTCGTGCGCATCGACGGGCACGACTACCGCCAGCGCGACGTCGAGGGCCACGCTCGCCGGACCGACCCGGAGGAGCTCGACGCGCGCCTCGCCGAGGTCGCCGGCGACGGCCCGATCGCGGTCGACGACTTCGACGCGCTGCTGGCCCACCTCGCCCGCGTGCACCCCTCGCGCTACGTGCGCCTCGTCGACGACCTCGGCGCGCTCGGGCTGCGCGACGTGCGGGTGCTCACCGACCAGTCGGAGGCGCTGCGCTTCGTCGCGCTCGTCGACCGGCTCTACGACGCACAGGTGCCGGTCGTCGCGACCGGCGTGCCGCTCGACGAGGTGTTCGGCGAGGAGATGCTCGGCGGCGGCTATCGCAAGAAGTACCTGCGCGCGGTCTCGCGCCTCATCGCGTTGACGACCGACGCCGCGCCGGGCACGGACGCCGACTGAGCGCGGCGCGATCCACGCGCCCCGCTCGCCCGCGCCTCACTCGTAGGGGATGAAGAGCGCGGTCGCGCCGATCGCGACGGCCGAGAGCACGATCGCGTAGGGCAGGGCCATCGCGAGCATCCGCAGATAGCCCAGCCGGATGAGCGGCGCGAGTGCCGAGGTCAGCAGGAACAGGAACGCCGCCTGCCCGTTGGGGGTCGCGACGCTCGGCACGTTGGTGCCGGCGTTGATCGTGATCGCCATGTGGTCGAAGGTCGTGCGGTCGATGAGGCCCGATTGGAAGGCCTGCTCGACCTCGTTGATGTAGACCGTCGCGACGAAGACGTTGTCGCTGATCGCCGAGAGCACGCCGGTCGCGCCGAACAGCAGCAGCAGCTGCTGCAGCCCGTCGCCGCCGAGTACGAGGTCGATGACCGGCCGGAACAGCTCCTGGTCGTGGATCACCGCGACGACCGCGAAGAACGTCACGAGCAGCGCCGTGAAGGGCAGCGCCTCCTCGAAGGCGTGGCCCAGGGACCGTTCGTTGATGACCCCGTTGAAGGCCGTCGCGAGCACGATGATGCCGAGCCCGACCAGTCCGACCTCGGCCACGTGCAGGGCGAGCGCGACGACGAGCAGCAGCGCCGTCACGGCCTGCACGACGAGGCGCGCGGTGCGGCGGGGATCGTGGGCGGCGGACTGCGAGGTATCCCACTCGACCATGACGGTGCGCACCGAGTCGGGCAGCTTGGCGCCGTAGCCGAAGCGGCCGATCCTCTCGAGCAGGGCGGCCGTGAGCAGGCCGAAGACGAACACGGGCAGCGAGATCGGCAGCATCCGCAGGAAGAACTCCGTGAACTCCCACCCGGCCTTCTCGCCGATGAGGAGGTTCTGCGGCTCCCCGACGATGGTGGACAGGCCGCCCATCGCGGTGCCGACCATGGCGTGCATGAGGATGCTGCGCAGGAACGCGCGGAACCTGTCGAGATCGCCGGCCCAGTCCTCGTGCACGGACCCGTCGTCGGCGTGGTCGTGGCTCTCGTCGTCGCCGCGCCGGGAGGCGAAGCGGTGGTACAGCGTGTAGAAGCCGGTCGCGACGGCGATGATGACCGCCGCGACGGTCAGCGCATCCAGGAAGGCCGAGAGCACGGCGGCCGCGCCCATGAAGGTGAGCGACAGCAGGAGTTTCGAGCGCACGGCGACGAGCAGCTTCGTGAACAGCAGCAGGAGCAGCTCGCGCAGGAAGTAGATGCCCGCGACCATGAACATCAGCAGCAGGATCACGCTGAAGTTCGACTCCGCCTCGTGGAAGACCGAATCGGGGCTCGCGAGCCCGAGCGCGACGGCCTCGATGGCGATGAGGCCGCCGGGCTGCAGCGGGTAGCACGTGAGCGCCATCGCGAGCGTGAAGATGAACTCCGCCACGATGAGCCAGCCCGCGAAGAAGCCGCCGAAGGTGAGGTAGACGATCGGGTTGACGATCAGGAAGCCGAGGATCGCGACCTTGTACCAGCGGGGGGCGGCGCCGAGGAAGTTGGCGGCCGCCGAACGTGTGAGCTGCGCGATCATGGCGTCCTCCCGTGTGCCGTCCGCGGGCCGTTCGGCCCGGGGCGGGTCGCGCGGGCATCCGCGGGATGCGCGCCGAGTCCCTTCCCTGCCCGATCGATCCTACCGGGGCACTTGCGGGCGGATTCGTGGGGGATCGGGGGCGGCCCGAAACACGATGTTTACCTTCGCCGGTCGCGCGTAACAGGGGCGAAACACCGGGACAGCGCTGCGGAAACAGGCCGACGACAGACTGACGCCCGTGCCACGAGTGCGGCCGGCCCCCCGCCCCGTCCTCTCCGGCGCGACCTTTGCAAACCTATGAGAGGTACGAAACTCCATGGATACCGGTGAACTCACCTGGGCGGTGACCGCGTCCGCCCTGGTTCTCTTCATGACCCCGGGCGTGGCCTTCTTCTACGGCGGCTTGGTCAAGGCCAAGTCGGTCGTGTCGATGATGATGATGAGCTTCGGAGCGATGGGGCTCATCTCCGTGCTGTGGATCATCTACGGCTTCAACATGTCGGCGACCAACGGCCCCTGGGACTTCTCGGGCAACCCGTTCAGCGACCTGTTCCTGATCAACGCCGACAACGAGGGCCTGCTGGGCGCGCTCTTCGGGGCGACCTTCGCGATCATCACGGTCGCGCTCATCTCGGGCGCCATCGCGGACCGCGCGAAGTTCGGCTCGTGGATGATCTTCGCCGGCATCTGGGCGACCTTCGTCTACTTCCCCGTCGCGGCGTGGGTCTGGGGCGGCGGCTGGGTGCTCAGCCTCGGTGACACCTTCGGTCTCGACTACACCGTCATCGACTACGCGGGTGGTACCGCGGTGCACATCAACGCCGGTGCCGCGGCCCTGGCGCTCGCGCTCGTGCTCGGCAAGCGCGTCGGCTTCGCGAAGGGCATGAACAAGCCCCACAACGTGCCGCTCACGCTGCTCGGCGCCTCGATCCTCTGGTTCGGCTGGTTCGGCTTCAACGTCGGCGCGGAGTTCCTCAACGACCTCGCCGGCGCGGGCCTCATCGCGATCAACACCCTGGGTGCGACCGCGGCCGCCATCCTCGGCTGGGTCGTCGTCGAGAAGATCAAGGACGGCAAGGCCACCTCGGTCGGCGCCGCCTCGGGTGCCGTCGCGGGTCTCGTCGCGATCACCCCGTCATGCGCGAACCTCAACCCCGGCTGGGGCCTGCTGCTCGGCGTCATCGCCGGTGCGCTGTGCGCCCTCGCGGTGGAGCTGAAGTTCAAGCTCGGCTTCGACGACTCGCTCGACGTCGTGGGCATCCACATGATCGGCGGCTTCATCGGAACCCTGTACCTCGGCTTCTTCGCGACCGGCACCGGCCTGTTCGTCGGCGGCGACGGGATGCAGCTGGCCATGCAGGCGATCGCGGCCTTCGGTGTGGCGATCTACTCCTTCGTGGTGGCGTTCATCGTCGGCTTCGCGATCGAGAAGACGATCGGATTCCGCGTCAAGAGCGAGGACGAGCTGGCCGGCATCGACACCGTCGTGCACGGCGAGGAGGGCTACGCGCTCACGGAGTGATCCGTTCCGCGCACCTCACGGGGCGTCGTCTCTTCGGAGACGGCGCCCCGTCGCGTTGTGCGGAGCGGGGCGGGGTCTGCGGGGTGCGGTCTCGGGCGGCCGACGCGTCGGCGCGCCTCGGGAGCCCGGCAGGATGAACGCGTGAGCCCCGTCGAGCCCGAGCCGATCACGCGCTCCGCGCCCGATCTCGCGGGGCGGGTCGTGGCCGCGCAGCGCTGGAGCGACCTGACCTTCCTGCACTGGCGGGTGGAGTCCGACCGGGTCGCGCCGCTGCTGCCGCCGGGCGTGCGTCCCGACGAGTTCGACGGCTCGAGCTGGGTGGGGCTGATCCCGTTCCTGCTCGACCGCGCCTCGGTGCTCGGCGGTCCGCCGGTGCCGTACGTCGGCCGCTTCGCGGAGATCAACGTGCGCCTCTACGGCGTCGACGAGCGGGGGCGGCGCGGCGTCGTGTTCCGCTCGCTCGAGGCCTCGCGGCTGCTCGCGGTGCTGGCGGCCCGGGTCGGGTTCGGGCTGCCGTACCGCTGGGCGCGCACCGGCATCCGCCGGGAGGGTCTCGACGGTCGGGCGGTAGCGCCGAACTCGCCGGGGGTTCCGGGCGAGACGATGACCGCCTCGTCGCGGCGGCACGGGGGAGGCCCGGCGTTCCGGATGCGCGCGACCGTCGGCGAACCGATCGCCCCGACCGCGCTCGACGACTTCCTCACCGCGCGCTGGGCGCTGTTCGCGCGGCACCTTGGCCGCACCCTGCGGCTGCCCAACGAGCACGCCCCGTGGGCGCTGCACACCGCCCGGCTCGACGAGCTCGACGACGAACTGCTCGCCGCGGGCGGCCTGGCCGGCCTCGCGACGCGCGAACCCGATTCGGTGCTCTGGTCGCCGGGGGTGTCGACGCGGTTCCTCGCGTCGTGACTCGGTGGGCGATACCAGACTCGAACTGATGACCTCTTCCGTGTGAACGCGGTCGGGAGGCCGATTCCCCTGATTCTTCGGGACCGCCGCGGCCCTCTTGGACCTCGGAATCCGCCCTCGGGGTGATTTTGGGGTGAGCGCGTAGGTTTCTCGCCGTGGCCGTCCGGTTACCGCTCATCCGATGAAGGTCTCCCGGCCAGCCTGCTGCGGCGCGGGCGTTCAGCGTACGACTGTCACGAAACCCAGTCGGAGATGTCCGAGGCTCAAATGAGACCGAGGGCGAGCATGGCGTCGGCGACTTGGGTGAAGCCGGCGATGTTGGCTCCGGCGACGTAGTCGCCGGGCTTTCCGTAGGTATCCGCGGTCTCCAGGCAGCGGTCGTGGATGGAGCGCATGATCTCGCCGAGGCGCTCGTCGGTGTACTCGAAGGTCCAGGAGTCGCGGGAGGCGTTCTGCTGCATCTCGAGTGCGCTGGTGGCGACGCCGCCGGCGTTCACGGCCTTGCCGGGCGCGAACAGGACGCCGGCCTCACGGAGTGCGCGGATCGCCTCGGGTGTGGTTGGCATGTTCGCGCCTTCGGCCACGATGCGGGTGCCGCCCCGGATCAGCGCCGCGGCGCCGGTGGCGTCGAGCTCGTTCTGGGTCGCGCAGGGCAGCGCGATGTTGCAGGGCACGTCCCAGATCGACCCGCCGGGGATGAAGCGGGTGTCGGAGCGCTGCTGGGCGTAGTCGCTGACGCGGCCGCGGTGACCGTTCTTGATCTCCTTGAGCAGTTCCAGGTCGATCCCCGTTTCATCGACGACGTAGCCGTCGGAGTCGGAGCAGGCGACCACGATGGCGCCGAGTTGCTGGGCCTTCTCGATCGCGTAGATCGCGACGTTGCCGGAGCCGGAGACGACCACTCGCTTGCCGTCCAGGACGTCGCCGGCGTCGCGTAGCATCTCGTCCACGAAGTAGACGGTGCCGTAGCCGGTGGCCTCGGTGCGCACCTGGGAGCCGCCCCAGGTCAGGCCCTTGCCGGTGAGTACGCCGGACTCATAGCGATTGGCGATGCGCTTGTACTGGCCGAACAGGTAGCCGATCTCGCGGCCGCCGACGCCGATGTCGCCTGCTGGCACGTCGGTGTACTCGCCGATGTGGCGGGACAGCTCGGTCATGAAGGACTGGCAGAACCGCATCACCTCGGCGTTCGAGCGTCCCTTCGGGTCGAAATCGCTGCCGCCTTTCGCGCCGCCGATCGGCATGCCGGTGAGGGCGTTCTTGAAGATCTGCTCGAAGCCGAGGAACTTCACGATGCCGAGGTAGACGGACGGGTGGAAGCGCAGGCCGCCTTTGTAGGGGCCGAGCGCGGAGTTGAACTGGACGCGGAAGCCGCGGTTGAGCTGGACCCGGCCGGCGTCGTCTGTCCACGGGACGCGGAAGATGATCTGCCGCTCCGGCTCGCACAGCCGCCGGATGATCTCGGCGTCCGCGTACTCGGGGTGCTTGGCCACGACCGGGCCGAGGCTCTCCAGGACCTCGCGGACGGCCTGGTGGAACTCGGCCTCGCCGGGGTTGCGGCGCACGACCTCCTCGAAGACCGGCGTCAGGGACTCATCCAGTACGGGCACGGTGGGACTCCATTTCGGTGGTGCGCTGCCGCGGGTGCGGCATGTGGGCCGGCTCACGGCACACGGGTTGCGACGCTACCGGGACGCGGCGAGGGCGGGTTCGAGGGTGACGAGACAGAGGTCGGGCTCGGCGAAGGGGACGAGGCGGGAACGGGTGCCGCTCGGTTCGAGAAGCTGTTCGATGAGTCCGCGGTGGACGGCGCACACCACCTGAGGGTGCTCGCGGGCGGCGTCGCGGAACGGGCAGGCGCGCAGCCGGATCTGCTGTTCGTGGGGGTCGGGGTCGAAGCCGAGCCGGTCGAGGACGTCGACGAGTCCTGCTGCGGGGTCGGTGTCAGTGAGTGGGTCGAAGCTGTCGGCCCAGCGGCGGCCGGCGTCGACGGACTCGGTGCTGGCGGTGTCGTCTGCTGCGAGGGCGCTGGCGAGGACGTGGATGAGCTGTTCGCGGGACTCCTCATCTCGCTCGGGGCCGGCCGGGGTGTAGAGGATCCGGGGGCGTCCGCGCCGCGGCTCGCTGCCGGTGCGGCGGTGGGCGAGGCCGGCGTCGGCCAGGCGGTCGAGGTGGAATCGGGCGGTCGTGACGTGGACGCCGAGCCGCTCCGCCACGGCTGCAGCATCGAGGGGGGCGTTGGCGGCATGCAGTTCGTCGAGGACTTGGCGGCCGGCCGCGGAGGGCGACGCGGCACGGTGCTGTTCGGGGCGGTGCTCGTTCTGCTCAGGTGACATAGATCATCCCGTCGTGGACTTCGATGCGGCGGGTCGTCAGGGGGCGGTCGGCGGGCAGGGTCAGTGCCTGGCCGGTGGCGAGGTCGAAGCGTGCCCCATGAGCCCAGCACTCCACGGTGCGGCCCTCGATGAAGCCGTCGGCAAGGGAGATCTCGGCGTGGGTGCAGGTGTCGTCGACCGCGCGGATGACTCCGGTGTCGTCGCGGACGATCAGGATCGCCTGACCGTCGATGACCTTCCGTATGGGCTGGCCGGTGCGCAGCTCGGTCTCGGCGCAGACGAGTGAGGGTTCACGGGTTGATGCGGGCATCGGCAGGCTCCTGGTCGGGGCGGCGGGTGATGGTCTCGAAGGCGCTGCCGGAGCGCCCGGCCAGGCGTCGCAGCATCGAGGCGGCGATGCGGTCGGCCTGCACCTTGGCGTGCTCGGCGACCGGGCCGGCGAACCGTTCGTCGAGGGCCTGGTTCCACAGTTCCAGCCACCGGTCGAAGTGGTCGGCGGTGAGCGGATGCCGTGCGTGGAGGACGAGGTGGAGCTGGAGCGCGTTGCGGTGATAGCGGTCGGCGCGGAACAACACGGTCTCCCAGAAGTCGCACATGATCGGCAGGTGGCGCTCCAGATCCAGCTTCGCGACCTCGGTGAAGATCGGCCCCAGCAGCGGGTCAGCGAACGCCGCCCGGTAGAACCCGGTCACGAGGTCAGCGACGTCCGTGCGATCCGCGAGATCCCTCACGGCGTGCGCCCCGCGATATCGCTGGTGGGGCGGTGGCCGTGCTCGGCGCCGAGGCCGAAGTAGTGCCGGAAGGAGTAGATCATCGGCCGCCAGGCACGCGGGTCGATGTGCTCGGTGCCCGGCACCACGATTTCCGGCGCGGCATGCACACGGGTGACCTCGGCCTCGACCAGGTGATACTCGCCGAGCCCCGGAGTGACTCGGCGGACGACGGCCTCCAACTGCAGCACGCACTCGGCCACCCGCGGCGGGGTCACCGTCTCCGATGCGCGCGGGGTGAGGCCCGCGGCGGCGAACTTGTCGGCGACATGCCGGTAGCGAGGCGCCTTCGAGGCCGGTACGGGGTTCTTGCCGGTGGTGTCGCCGATCGCCTCGACCGCCTCCCACAACTCCGGCTGGGGGAAGCTGACGGTCAGCTCCGGTAGGGCGAGGACGTTGTCGATGGTCTGACCGCCGTCCTCCAGGCCGATCACGAGCATCTGCCCGAGCGCCCAATACGAGGACGCGGCGGCCAGGTTCGCGGTGCCGTCCGGGTTCCGCGAGGCGATCAGCATCACCGGGGTGCCCACGTAGAGGATGCTGGGACGGATCACCACACGCGCCGCCCCGACCTCGGTCGCTGCCCTGCTCGGTTCGGAATGCTCGGTCATGAGGTCAACAGGAGAACGCCGAGGGCGATGAGCAGCCCGACCTTGACGACTTCGAGAGCGATGTAGCCCAGGTGCAGGCCGGTGCGGGGTGCATGGTCGGCCGATCCTTCGGTGCGGACCTTGCGGTCCATCAGCGGCCGCAGCACGAGCGCGCCGAGCCCGAGGGCGACGCCGACCGCGACGACCAAGGCGAGCTGCGCCGGCGATGCGTCGGCCGCGCTCACCAGCACTCCGGCGAGGACGGCGAGCCACAGGACGGCCTCGGCGATGTTCAGCGCTCGGAACACGAGCCGGCCGATGCCGACCCCGAGCGGGATCGTGATGCCAGGGGCACGGAACTTCAGCGGCGCCTCCAGGAACGAGATCGCCAGCACCATCCCGAGCCAGGTGAACACCGCCGCGATCTGCACGCCCAGGGCCGCCGTCATGATCCGTCCACCTCCAATAAACCGGAGTAGTCTCCTGTTTATTCAGAGCCTACTCGCACCAACGGAGGGGGCGCATCGTGACCGAGGGCCTGCGCCTCAAGCGGGTCTACGACGCCCCCGAGCCCGGCGACGGCTTCCGGGTGCTGGTCGACCGGCTCTGGCCGCGAGGACTGAGCCGGCAACGCGCCCGCCTTGACCTGTGGTGCAAGCAGATCGCCCCAAGCCCCGGCCTGCGCACCTGGTGGGACCACGACCCGGCCCGCTTCGCAGCGTTCACCGACCGCTACCGTGCCGAACTCACCGACAACCCGACGCTCGAGGAACTGGGCGCGCTGCTGCGCGACCACCCGCCCGCGACGCTCCTCTATGCGGCGCGCGACCCGCAGATCAACCACGCGATCGTGCTCCGCGACGTCCTCCAGGAGCACGCGCGATGACCGAGGCGGCCGCCGAGGGCGGGGAGGCGGTGTGCTGGCTGGACCGGGTCTGCCCGGACTGCGGCGCGCTCACCTCGCCTGATGCGGAGGCCTGCTGGCGGTGCGGCATCCCCACCCCGAACCGACAGGAGCACGCGAATGAGCGGGACTAGACGGCTGGAGGAACTGCTCGGCATTCAGACGCCGATCGTGCTCGGCCCCTTCGGCGGGCTGTCCTCGGTGGAGCTGACCGCCGCGGTCAGCGGCCTCGGCGGCCTCGGCTCCTACGGCCTGTATGGCTATACCCCGGAGCGCATCCGCGAGACGGTGCAGGCGCTGCGCGCGGCGACCGCGAACCCGTTCGCCGTGAACCTATGGCTGCCGACCGGGGACGAGGTCGACCCGATCGACGCCGACCTGGACGCCGCGATCGGCGCCGTGGCCCCGTTCTTCGCCGAGCTCGGCATCGACGTCCCGCCGGTGCCGGCCCGGTTCCTGCCCGACATCGACGAGCAGCTCGAAACCGTGCTCGAGACGCGGCCCGCCGCGGTGAGCCTCGTCTACGGCGTGCCCCCGGCCTGGTTCCTCGACCGCGCCCACAGCCTCGGGATCCGGGTGATCGGCACCGCCACGACCGCCGAGGAGGCGGTCGCACTGGAAGCCAGCGGCGCCGACGCGATCGTCGCGACCGGCTTCGAGGCCGCCGGCCACCGGGTCTCCTTCCTCGCCCCGGCCGAACAGTCCCTGGTCGGCACGATCGCGCTCGTACCGCAGGTCGTCGACGCCGTCACGATTCCCGTCGTCGCGGCCGGCGGGATCGGCGACCGCCGCGGAGTCGCCGCCGCCTTTGCACTCGGCGCCTCCGGCGTCCAGGTCGGCACCGCCTTCCTGCGCACCCGGCAGTCCGCCGCCCCCGACGCGCACCGGCAGGCGATCAGCCACAGCCCCGCGCACGGCACCATGCTGACCCGGGCGATGAGCGGCCGCCTGGCCCGCGGCATCCCCAACCGCGCCGTCATCGCCATCGACGATCAGCGGGCGATCGCCCGGTTCCCCGCGCAGAACTGGCTCACCGGCCAGTTCCGCGCCGAAGCCGCCCGCCAGAACCAGGGCGAGCTGCTCTCGCTATGGGCAGGACAGGCCGCCGCGCTGTCCCGATCGGCCGACGCGGCCGAGGTATTCGCCGAACTCGCCGCAGGCGTGCCCGATGGACACTGAGTTGCGCGCCAGCACGGCCGTCGACGCGGACCCGGCCGCAGTGTTCGGATACTTCACCGACCCCGTGCTGCTCACTCGCTGGCTCGCCACCACGGCCCGCATCGACCGCACCGACGCCGGCCAAGTACTCCACGCCGACGCCGACGGCCGGCACATCACCGCGCTGGCCCTCGATCGGGGAGGGCCCTGCGGTCTACTGGCTGGCCGAGGGCGTGCCGCGCTACCGCGCTGCCGACGTGGAAGCCTGGCTCGCCGCGCGCTCGACGGCGCGGCCGCGCCTGCCGAGGAGGGGGAGCACCCATGCCGGTGCGCCGCGGGGATAAGTGGGAGGGCCGACTGAAAGTTGCCGGTCGGGTCGTGGCGACCCGCCGCTTCGACCTGAAGCGGCAGGCGGCCGATTGGGAGCGCAAGCAGCGCCTCGCCTTCGACGAGCGCGGCTACGACCCGAGCGCCGGCAAGGTCGCCGTCGAGGACGCGCTGATGGAGTGGCTGGAGCAGCGAGAGGGCAAGGTCAGTCAGACCACGCTCGACACCGACCGCTACCTGCTGCCGACCGAGGCCCAGCTCGCGGACAGGAGCCGCCGGGAGCCGGTGCTGCCGCTGTGGTTCCGCAAGCTGCACGTCGTCAAGGTCAACGCCAGCGCGATCGACAAGTGGCAGGACGACCTCGGCAAGCGCGACCTCGCGCCGACGACCGTGAGCCGCTACCGCAACTCGCTCTCGTCCTTCTTCTCCTGGTGCGTGTCCGAGGGCTACATCGCCCACAACCCGGTCGCCTCCACCAAGCCGCCCAAGGACCGCCGAGCCCGCGAGGACATGCGCCCGCTGCCTGCACCCGAGTTCGAGGAGGTGGTCGCCGAGATCACCGAGCTGAGCCCCGTCTACGGGGATCTCGTGCTCGTCCTCGGCCGCACGGGGCTTCGCTGGGGCGAGGCGCGGGCGATGCAGGTGCGGGACTTCGCCGAGGTGCCGATGCCGTTGCTGCACGTCGTCCGCAACCAGCCCGAGGGCGCCGACATCAAGGCGCCGAAGTCCGGCAAGGGCCGCAAGCTCCCGATCCCCGACTACCTCGTGCCGGTGATCCGCGGCTTCGCGGAGGGGAAGGCGCCGACCGATCTGCTGTTCACGTCTCCGCAGGGCGGGCAGCTCTACCGGACCTCGTTCGTGAGGGCGACGAGCTGGGAGGCCACCGGCCGGGGGCGGACCCGCCACGACCTGAGGCACACTGCCGCCTGCGAATGGCTCATCCAGGGCGTGCCGCTGACGACCGTGCAGGCGTGGCTCGGGCACGGCTCCATCCAGATCACCGCCCGCTACCTGCACCACCTCGGCGACTTCGCCGACCGCACCGCGCTCGACGTGCTCAACAGCGGCGCGTCCAAGGCGCTGAGCGAGCGCGCGAAGAAGCTGCCTGGGTTGAGCCGATTCGGCACCACCGACCCGCACCGGCAGGCGCCTGATCGCGGGCACGGCCTGGGCCGGTAGCGGGCGCGTCGCGCGGGAACACGAGAGCCCCTGGCTTCATGCCAGGGGCTCTCTCGCTGTGGGCGATGCCGGACTCGAACCGACGACTTCCTCCGTGTGAAGGAGGCGATCTACCAACTGATCTAATCGCCCGTTGGGGGTGTTCAGTTTCTCATATGGTCCCGTTCGCTTGGGGTCGAGGTGTGTCACTTCGGTCCCGGTTTCGCGCTCGGGGTGATTCTCGGCCGGGAGTCCCGACCGCTTCGGGAACTGGCTGGCTGCCGATCCCTGTGTTTCCGGGCGAGTCCCGCAAGTGGTAGTTGCGACCCCGCCGAAGTGACCTCTTCGGTGTGAAGGAAGCGCGCTACCAACTGCGCCAATCGCCCGCGAGGCCCCATCTTGCCATACGGCAGGCGCGGCCTCGCGCCGTGCAGAGCGTCCGGCCGGGTGCGGCGGCCGGGTGCTGCGGGCGGGGGAGTACCGTGACGGCCATGAGCGACACGCAGGCCCCCGCCGCCGAGCCGGCGCCGACCCCGATCCCGTCCAGTGCCTCGACCGACGGCGCGGCGAAGCGCGCGCCTCGGTCGGGCACGCCGTTCGGCCTGACCGCCCTGCTGCTCGCCGTCGTGCTGGTGGTGCTCTACCTCGGCGTGCGGGTCGCGAGCGTCGCGATGAGCGTCAACTACGTGGACGACTTCGACGCCCCCGCGCTCGTGCTCGGCGTGCTCGGCCTCGTGGCCGTGCTGCCGGTGGTCGCGGTGATCGTGCTCGGGCACCTCGGAGCGGCCTTCTCCCGACGCTCCCACCGCGGCGGGGTGGTCTCGGGCATGGCCTTGGGCGTCGGGTACGTGATGCTGCTCATGTGGGGCAATCGGATCGTCTCGGCGGTGATCGCGGCGGCCGGCTTCGGGGATCCCGGCCATTTCGTGCACGACATCTTCTGGTGGGTCTGAGCGGCGAACCGGGCGCCCGGTCGGGCGACACGCGCCGGCGTCGTCGGGTTTGGCGCTCCCCGGAAGGTCGGGTACAGTCGATCCAGCCCCGAGAGGGGCGAAATGCGGATGTGGCGCAGTTGGTAGCGCATCACCTTGCCAAGGTGAGGGTCGCGAGTTCGAGTCTCGTCATCCGCTCGAGTGGGGCTTCTCGGTCCGTCCGCGGGCCGCACACGCTGGTGGCGTGGCCGAGAGGCGAGGCAGCGGCCTGCAAAGCCGTCCACACGGGTTCGAATCCCGTCGCCACCTCGCTCGACCCCGCTCCGGCGGGCAGCACCACCGTCCCGCTCCGGCGGGATCCCAAACCGCCTCGGCGGTGACGGGCGATTGGCGCAGCGGTAGCGCGCTTCCCTGACACGGAAGAGGTCACTGGTTCGATCCCAGTATCGCCCACCACGAAAACCCCTGGTCCGCCAGGGTTTTCTTCATGTCAGGGCCGATGCTCCCGCGGAGCCAGCCCGCCGATCCATGCGCGGTGCACGGCCGCCGTCGCCGCGCGCAGGGTGCGGAAGTAGCCGACGGTGTGCGCCCGACCACCGCGCTCGAGGTCGGCGCGGTAGCCGACCTCGGGGCCGCGCCGCACGAGACGCACGACGCCGTAGCGATCGACGTGCTGGCCGTGCATCTCCCACACGCCCGGTTCGACCTCGACCGCGGCCAGCAGCGGATGCCACCCGGTCGCGGGCGGCCGCCGGGCGTGGTGGTAAGCGGCGGGGGCGTCGGCGGGATCGTGTCGCATGGCGGGCTCCGCGCCCGGCCGCGCATGCGGCGAGCGTAGCGCCCGGCGCCGTCACGGCGGATCCTCCGCGCCACCTGGCAATCGGCGCACGGCCGCTGCGACGGGGTCACCATGGCCGGATGCTGCATCGACGACTCGACACCGACCCCGTCCGCCATGTGCTCGTCTTCGAGACCGGAGACGAGTTGTCGCAGGGCCTCGCCGACTACGCGCGCTCGGAGGGGATCCTCGGCGCCTCGTTCACCGGCGTGGGCGCCTTCGCCGAGGTCGAACTGGTCTGGTTCGACTGGGAGGCGAAGGAGTACCGCACCAGCGTGCAGCTCGACGAGCAGGTCGAGCTCATCTCCCTCATCGGCGACGTCGCCGAGAACGACGGCGAGCCGGCGGTGCACGCGCACCTGACGATCGCGCGTTCCGACGGATCCGCCCATGGCGGCCACCTGAAGCGCGCGATCGTGCGGCCGACCTGCGAGATCGTGCTGACCGAGACGCCCGAGCCGCTGCGCAAGCGGCACGACCCCGAGAGCGGGCTCGCGCTCATCCGGTTCTGAGCGGCGCTCGCGGACGAGGGCATCCGCGCCACGCGCATGGGGGTCTGCCCCTCACGCGGCGGGAACGGCACGATGGGGGAGTGGCACAGGATCAGGTGCCCTCGAAGCAGTCGCTCGCCTTCGCCGATCTGCTTCTCACGACGGGGTTGATTACGGCGGAGCAGTTGGACATCGCGCGCCGCGCGAAGGCCAAGACCGGCGATCACGTCGATGAGACGCTTCTCAGTCTCGGTGCGTTCACGCCCGAGCAGCTGCGATCGACCTCCTCCGCGGCGTGGCAGATCCCGCCGTACCGTCCGGGGGAGCCGGTCGACCCGAGCCTCACCCGTCGCTGGTCGGGTCAGGCGATGCTCTCCGAGAACTGGATGCCGCTGCGCCGCGACCCCGACGGCGTGATCGTCGTCGCGACCGCTCGCGAGCCCGACACCGAGCGCCGCGCGCACATCCGCGAGGTGCTCGGCGAGCGCAGCCGCTTCGAGGCGGCCACCTCGCGCGACCTGCGCGAACTGCTGCTGCGCGTGTTCGACAAGCAGATCGCCGACGAGGCCGCGAACGAGCTGTTCCGTCAGAACCCCGCCCTCTCGGCGCGGATCACCTTCTCCCGCGGTCAGAAGGTGCTGATGGCGGTGCTCGCGGCGCTGCTCGTCGTCGGCCTCGTGCTCGCGCCGATCCCCGTCGTCGTCGGCATCATCACCGCGATCGCGCTGGTGTTCCTCGCGGGCACCGCGTTCAAGTTCTTCGTGGCGCTCGCCGGCGCGCGCTTCGACGTGGTCGAGCGGGTCTCCGCGGCCGACGTCGCGGAGCTGCGCGACGAGGACCTGCCCCGCTACACCGTGCTCGTGCCGGTGTTCCGCGAGGAGAACATCGTCGCGCAGCTCGTCGACAACCTCGGGGCGATCGACTACCCGGCCGACAAGCTCGAGGTGCTCGTGCTCATCGAGGAGGCCGACGCGCTCACCCGCGACGCGTACCTCGCGGCGAGCCCGCCGCCGAACTTCCACCTCATCACGATCCCCGCCGGCCAGCCGCAGACGAAGCCGCGCGCCTGCAACGTGGGACTGTTCTTCGCCACCGGGGAGTACCTCGTCATCTACGACGCCGAGGACACGCCGGATCCCGACCAGCTCAAGAAGTGCGTCGTCGCCTTCGAGCGGGCGGGCGAGCGCACCGTCTGCATCCAGGCGGCGCTGAGCTACTTCAATGCCGACGAGAACGCGCTCACCCGCATGTTCACGCTCGAGTACAACTACTGGTTCGACTACATGCTCGCCGGGCTCGACGCCGCCGACCTGCCGATCCCGCTGGGCGGCACGAGCAACCACTTCCGCACGAGCGCGCTCACCGAGCTCGGGGGCTGGGATCCCTACAACGTCACGGAGGACGCCGACCTCGGCATCCGCTCCAGCGCTCTCGGCTACCGGGTGGGTGTCATCGACTCCACGACGATGGAGGAGGCGAACACCTCGATCCCGAACTTCATCCGCCAGCGCTCCCGCTGGATCAAGGGCTACATGCAGACGACGCTCGTGCACGCCCGGCGGCCGCGTCAGCTGATCCGCGAGATCGGGCTGCGGCGCTTCCTGGCCTTCGCGACGCTCATCGGCGGCACCCCGGCGACGTTCCTCGGGGTGATCCCGCTGTACCTGGTGACCCTGGTCACCCTCATCCTGCCGAACGCGTGGCTCGCGCCGTTCTTCCCGGTCTGGCTGCTGTGGCTGTGCCTGGTGAACTTCATCATCGGCAGCTCGATCATGGTCTACCTGTCGATGATGGGGCCCTTCAAGCGGGCCCGGTTCGACCTGATCCTGTGGGCGCTGCTCAACCCGGTGTACTGGATCCTCCACTCGATCGCCTCCTACCAGGCGCTCTGGGAGCTCTTCACCCGTCCGCACTACTGGCAGAAGATGACCTGTCCCGGGTTTCTCGGACACCTGAGTTGGGGCGATGATCGTCCCGGATTGGAGTCCGTGATGCCTGCTGCGAAGCCGGAGGAGTTCCGTCGTCGTGCTGTCGAGCTCGCTCGATTGGGTGAGAGGCCGGTGGCCGAGATCGCG
>JAFKEN010000007.1:0-294936 GCA_017308515.1 Actinomycetales bacterium
GCCTACGCGGCGATCCAGGTACAGCGGGTCGCGGAAGCACGCGGCCTGCCCGTGGAGACTGTTCGCGCCCTGGTCGCCTCGCACACCCAAGACCGCGACCTGGGTTACCTCGGCCAGCCCCGCATCAACGTCCTAGAGCTTAATCTGGCTGTAGAAGAAGTGGAGGGCTGAGCCATGACTGCGCGGGGGCGGCTTCGGGTGCTGCTCGGAGCAGCACCTGGCGTGGGCAAGACCTACGCCATGCTGGAGGAGGGTCGGCGTCTGGTCGATGAAGGCAAGAACGTCGTGGTCGCCATTGTGGAGACACACGGACGCGCCGCCACAGCCAGTATGGCCGAAGGACTTTCGCTCATCCCACGTCGCATGGTTAGTCACCGCGACGTTACCTTGACCGAGTTAGACGTCGATGCGGTGATCGCCACTAGGCCCGACATCGCATTGGTGGACGAGCTTGCGCACACCAACGCCCCCGGTTCACGGCATGAAAAGCGGTGGGAAGATGTGCAACAGATTCTTGACGCTGGCATCGACGTCATCTCTACCCTCAATATCCAGCACATCGAGTCGCTGAATGATGTCGTCGAGCAGATCACTGGCGTCCCGCAGCGCGAGACCATTCCCGATGACATCCTGCGCGCCGCCGACTCGATGGAAGTCATCGACCTCGACCCGCAAGCACTGCGCGATCGGCTCGCCGGCGGCCTCATCTACCCTGCCGAGCGCGTCGACGCTGCCCTGTCCAACTACTTCCGGCTCGGTAACCTCACCGCCCTGCGCGAGCTCGCGCTGCTGTGGCTGGCTGATGAGGTCGACCAAGCCTTGCAGAGCTACCGGGCCGAGCACGGCATCGACAGCACCTGGGAGGCACGCGAGCGGGTCGTCGTGACCCTCACCGGCGGGCCTGAGGGCGAGACGCTGCTGCGCCGTGGGGCGCGCATCGCCGCCCGTTCCGGTGGTGGCGAGTTGCTGGCGGTCCATGTATCCAGCCAAGACGGGCTTCGCACCGCCAACCCGGCCGCTCTCGCCCAGCAGCGGGCGTTGGTCGAGAAGCTCGGCGGCACCTACCACCAGGTCGTCGGTAGCGACATTCCCCAAGCCCTGGTCGAGTTCGCCAAGTCCGTGAACGCCACCCAGCTCGTCATCGGAGTGAGCCGGCGCGGCAGGATCGCCGCCGCACTCACAGGACCAGGCATCGGCGCCACGGTCATCCGCGAGGCCGGCAACATCGATGTCCATATCGTCAACCATGCGGCAGCCGGCGGCCGGTTCGCCCTTCCGCGCATCGGCGGTGCGTTGACGCTGAAACGCCGAGTCGCTGGCTTCGCGGTCGCGCTTGTCGGTGGCCCCTTGCTCACGTGGCTGCTCGCGTCGCTTCGGAGTGAGGACTCGATCACCAGCGACGTCCTGAGCTATCAACTCCTCGTCGTGATCGTGGCGCTCACCGGCGGCATCTGGCCCGCACTGTTTGCCGCGGTCATGTCCGGGCTCACCTTGGACTTCTTCTTCGTCGAGCCGTTGTACACCGTGACGGTCAACGAACCCTTCCATCTGCTCGTGCTGAGCCTCTATGTCGTCATCGCGGTCCTCGTCAGCTACGTGGTTGACCGTGCCGCCCGAGAGTCCCGGGTCGCTCGTCGCGCCGCGGCAGAGTCGGAGTTGCTGGCCACCGTCGCCGGTAGCGTGCTGCGTGGGCAGGGCGCCGTGCAAGCGCTCGTCGAGCGCACCAGGGAAGCATTTGGCATGGCTGGGGTTCGCCTGCTCCAAGGAGACACTGTGCTCGCGACCAGCGGCGAACCCCTTCCCGACAATCAGTGCGTTCGAGTTCCCATCGGCAATCGGGCGACTCTCGAACTACACGGACATGACCTAGAAGCCTCCGAACAACGCCTCCTCAACGTTGTTGCCGCACAACTTGACGCCGCGCTGGAGCACTCCGATCTGACCGAGACAGTGGGCGAGATCGGGCCGCTGGCAGCCTCCGACCGAGTACGCAGCGCCCTCTTGTCGGCTGTCAGCCATGACTTGCGCCGTCCTCTCGCGGCGGCCATCGCGGCCGTCAGCGGACTACGTTCCACGCGCCACTCACTCAGTGAAGCCGACAGATCAGAACTGCTCGCGACTGCCGACGAGAGTCTGGCGACCCTGGCGACCCTCGTCACCGACCTCCTCGATGTCAGCAAGCTCCAAGCCGGAGTGCTGAGCATCGCCCGCACTCCCGTCGATCCCGCCGACGTGATCCTCGCCGCCGTTGACGAACTCCATCTTGGACCCGACACCGCCGGGTTGGACTTGGACGCCGACGTGCCGCAAGTCTTGGCCGATCCGGTGCTTCTTCAACGAGTCGTGGTCAATCTGTTGTCAAACGCTGCACGATACTCACCACCGGGCTCGCGAGTCCGAGTGACTACCAGCGCGTTCGCCGGATCGGTGGAGATCCGCGTGATCGACAACGGACCCGGCATCCCACCTGAGCGACGCGACGACGTGTTCGTGCCTTTCCAGCGCCTGGGCGACACTGACAACACCACCGGCCTTGGCCTCGGCCTTGCGCTGTCTCGCGGATTTATCGAGGGAATGGGTGGAACTCTCACACCCGAAGACACGCCAGGCGGCGGGGTCACGATGGTTGTGGCCCTTCCCGCTGTCGGTGCCGAACCACCCAGCACGAATCAGAAAGGCGATGAAGGTCATGAGAATCCTGATCGCTGACGATGACCCACAGATACTCCGCGCGCTTCGCATCACGCTCGGAGCGGAAGGATATGAGATCATCACCGCAGCCGATGGTGCCGAGGCCATCAACAGCGCTGTCCAGCACCACCCGGACATCTTCATGATCGACCTGGGCATGCCCAAGCTCAACGGCATCGAGGTCATCAACGGCATCCGAGGATGGTCCGCGGCACCCATCCTTGTCATCTCCGGTCGCAGCGGAGCTGCCGACAAGGTAGAAGCCCTTGACGCTGGCGCCGACGATTACGTCACCAAGCCGTTCTCCATCGACGAACTGCTCGCCCGAATCCGCGCGCTCACTCGCAGGGTTGTGCGCGATGACGCTGATCCGATCGTCTCCTTCGGCAACGTCACAGTTGACCTATCGGCACACCAGGTGACCCGACGCACCAAGAGTGGACCACAAACGGTGAGACTGACGCCGACCGAATGGCAGGTGCTCGAACAACTCATCCGAAATCCAGGAAAGCTCGTCACACGCCAGACCCTGCTAACGGAGATATGGGGTTCCGAACACGTAACCGATACCGGATACCTGCGCCTGTACATCGCCCAACTGCGCAAGAAGCTGGAGCCGTACCCCGCCGCACCCAAGTACATCATCACCGAGGCCGGAATGGGCTACCGTCTTCACGTCCCCGAGGCAAGCTAGGCACGATCCTGCACTGCCCCAGCGGCTCGAACCGGGAGCCGTTCTCTCAGCGCTGGACGTGTCGAAACCGTTAGGATCGGCGCCTACGCCGTATGCATCTCGTTAGGACTGGCGCAGGCGCCTGTGCGGGGTCGTTAACTGCATCAATGAGGGGACGACGGGTCGGCAGGGTTTGAGCCGCGCTGATCCAAGCGCGGCGGGGTCCGTGCGCTCGAACGGGCTTCCCATGACGGCGGTCGAGAGCGTACGCACAGCCCCTATGCGTCGGGTGACCTTTCGCCATGCAAAGGCGGTGCATGTCATGGCCGGCGCGGCGCGAATCCACACGGCGACCGGTATCCACGAGCTCCGCAGTGGCTCGGTGCTGTTTCTGGGTGCAGGCAGGTGGTGCTCCATCCAGCCGACGCCACGTGTTCGGACGTGGACTGTCTACATGGATGAGGTCTTCCTTCGCAGCCAGCTTCGATGGGTGTTTACGGATTCGACTCGGCTTCGGGAGTCGATTTCCCATGTTGACGACTGGGATGGGTCGGCTTTCGTCCACGTCGTGGGCCAAGATGCCTTGAAGCGGATGGAGCCACTATGGCGACAGATCAGCCTCGTCAGTTCTCATGACGACCCCGAGTTCGCGGTGACGAGTCTCATATCGTTGTTCGCGCAGTTGATCGAAATCGCGCTGCCCACGGTCCTTACACCGGATCATCCTTTGGGAACGCTGTCGCCGCTGCCGATCAAGGGTCGGCTGACGCAGCGAAGCCGTCACCCCTCGGTTGATCGTGCCGTGATCCTCCTGCGAACGAGAATGTCGGACCCCTGGACCATCAGTCTCTTGGCGCAGGAAGTGGCAATGTCGCGAAGCCAGCTCAGCCGAACGTTCAGCCAGCAAGTCGGGCTGTCACCTTTCCGCTTCCTAACGGAGAGTCGCCTTACGGAGTTTACGCGCCTTGTCGAGGAGACCGACCTTCCCATCTACGTTGCTGCTCGTCAGGTGGGCTGGGGGGACCCTCGTGTGGCTGCGTCCTGGTTCCGACGACGATTCGGTGTTTCTCCTACACATTTTCGATCACACCCACACGCCAGCCATACCGATGATCTGGCAAGCCGTCGGCTACGCAAGCACGGTCGCGAGGCGGCGGATGCGTAACTTGTCGCGCAACATGCGCCGCAAGACTCGACTTCATCGCGCGGCTCTAGGCGCAGGAGGCGCAAGGGGCTAGAGAGGACCAATACGTCGGGTTTCATCACGGAGCCTGACGGTCGTCATCTTCCTCGTCCGTCTCGTCTCATTGATCTACCTGGCGCACCTTGCGGTCGCACGGTCGCTCCCTCTTGGGGTGACCCAGGCGGAGGGAGGCCAGACGGTGGCTGCGAACGAGGACAAGCAGGCGACGCTCGACGTGCTGGAAGAGCGCATCGTGCGCTCGGTCGAGGAGCTGGTGTCGGGCGATGACTGGCGGCGGGCGATGGAGTTCGCGGCGAGGTTCCGCACGCGCTCGTTCAACAACACGCTGCTGATCTGGGTGCAGCATTTGGAAGCCTACGAACAGGGGCGGGTGCCGACGCCTACGCCGACGTGGGTTGCCGGGTACAACGACTGGCGGAAGATGGGTCGCTGGCCGGAGAAGGACGGCGGCTATCGGATTCGCGGTCCGGTCAAGGCGAGGTTCGCCTCAGCGACCCCGCGCGACCCGGCGTCGTGGCGGCGGCTGGGCAAGTGGGAGAAGCCGCGGCCCAGCGAGGTCGTGCGTCGCCGGATCGTCAACGTCGTCCCGGCCTATGTGTGGGATGTGTCGAGGACGCACGGCGCATCGCTTCCTGAGCTGCCGCGTCCGAGGCTGCTGGAAGGCGAAGCCCCCGCCGGCCTCTGGGAAGGCTTGGCCGGGCAGGCGGAGTCGCTGGGGTTCGAGGTGCTGCGGATGCCGCGCGACCGCATGGAGCGGGGCGCGAACGGCTGCACCGACTTCGAGACCCGTCAGTTGATGGTCTGTGCGGACATGGACCCGGCCGCGCAGGTCAAGACCATCGCGCACGAGCTGGCGCATGTCCGGCTGGATGGCCCGAACCAGCAGGACGACGCCCGCGAGCATCGCGGGATCAGCGAGGTACGGGCCGAGTCCGTGGCGCTGATGATCGCCGCCGCGCACGGCATGGACACCAGCGACTACACGATCCCGTATGTCGCCGGCTGGGCGGCCAAGGTGGACGGGAAAGACCCGGTGGCGGTCGTGCGCGCTACGGGCGAGCAGGTGCGCAGCACCGCATTCGACATCCTCGACAAGCTCGACACGCCGCAGCTCGGCAACGGCAACCCGTTGTCCCTGCGGGTGGACGGCCCACAGCGCACGCCGCAGGCTCAGGAGACGCCAGAACAGGCGCCGCGCCGGGTCGAGCCGCTGCCGGAACGGGAGACACCGGCGGCTCCGGTCGGCTCGGGACGGGGCCTGTGATGGTCGCCGCCGCGACGGCTGCCGCCGTGTTCGGTCAGCTCGACGGGGCGCCGCTGCCGGTCGCGGCGCGCGAGCTGGCGCGAGCCGGGGTGCCGGTGTTCCCCTGCGCGCCGGGCGGGAAGCGCCCGATCCCGGAGCGCGGGTTCCACGAGGCCAGCATCGACCTGGACCGGGTTGAGGGGTGGTGGCGGTCGCGGCCGACCGCGAACATCGGCATCCCGACCGGCGCCGCCTCGGGGCTGGTCGTGATCGACGTGGATGTGCACGGGGTCAACGGGTATGCCGCCTATGCGCGTGCGGCGCGGGCCGGGCTGGTCCCGGAGCCGTTGGCGGTCGTGCGCACGCCCACCGGCGGACAGCACGCCTACTTCCCGGCCGACTCGCACCAGGCGCAACGATCCTGGCAGGCCGGGAAGGTCGGCATCGACTGCCGCGGCGACGGCGGCTACATCATCGCGCCGCCCTCGTTGCTGCGGCTGGACGGCGTGCGCACCCCGTACCGGATCGAGCAGGCCGCGGCCGGTGCTGCCCGGCCGATAGATGCGGGCCGGCTGCGGGACTTCCTTGATCCTCGGCCCGCGCCCCGGCCGCGCCTCGCGGGGCCGGCGCGGCGGGAGGACGCGGAGCGGCTGGCAACGTGGCTGGGCCGGCAGGCCACCGACCGCAATCTCAAACTCTTCTGGGCCTCCTGCCGGTTGGCTGAGGGCGGGGTGCCGCTCGGGGATGCCCTGGACGCGATGGTGACGGCCGCGCAGTCGGATTTCGGGGAGCGGGAAATCACTCGCACCGTCTACAGCGCCTATCGCAGCGTCGGCGTCGGAGCCCGGCGGGACCGTCCCGCCGCATCGTCTTCGGGCGAGTTCGCTCGCGGGAACGTGCAGCAGCGGGCGCCCGCCACGCGGGGGCTGCCATGAAGGAGCTGCGCGGCCGCCGGTGGGCGGTCATCACCTCGGTCGCCGGGACGGTGTTCATCGCCGCCGGCGCGTTCTGGTTGTCGTTCACGTCCCTGGCCGACCTTGCCCGCCGCTCCGGGATCGGGGCCGGGCAGGCGTGGGCGTGGCCGCTGATCGTCGATGGCGTGATCGTGGTCTCCACGGTCGCCGTGGTGGCCCTCGCCGGTGAGCGGGCGGCGTGGTATCCGTGGGTGCTGCTGGTCGGCGGCGCCGCAGTGTCGGTGACGGCGAACTCGCTGCACGCGGTGGTCGCGGCCGACGCCGACGTGCCCGGCCCGCTCGCGGCCGCGGTCGCTGCTGTGCCGCCGGTCGTGTTGCTGGCGATCACGCATCTGACCGTCGTGCTGACCCGCGCCACCGCACGCCCCGCTACTGCGCCCGAGGTGCCACCGGCTGTCGAGCCGATCACCCCCGTGCCACAGCGCGAGGCGGCACCTCTCGACCCGCCACCTGCGGAGGCACGCGTCGCCGCTGCGGATGCGGACGGCGGGCCGGATCGTCGGGTGCTCGCGGCAGAGCTGCGCGAGCAGGACTGGTCGAACAAGGCCATCGCCCGGCACCTGGGCGTGCATCCCTCGACGGTGGGTCGCTGGCTGCCTCGTGCTCACCAGTCCGATGAGGCGGACCCCTCCGGGTCGCAGCCCGAGATGGAAGGAGCCCTGCCATGAATGACGAGGACCGGATGCGGGAGCGGCCTCACTCCGAGCCCAAGCCGCCGCCCCGTGAGCTGAACGACCCGAACCCGGCCGAGGCGACCGAAGCCGCGGGGACGCCGGATGCGGTCAAGGCCGCCGAGTCACGCAAGGCCGCGAAGGAGAGGCTGGCGCGGGTACGGGGCCGGGGCGTGGATTGGGTGCGCCCGACCGACCTGCTCGCCCAAGGTGGCGGCGCGCTGTCCCGCCGGGGCATCGACCGGACCGCCGATATGAACCGGCTCGTGCGCGCCCCGATTGAGAAGGGCGCGCGCTGGGTCGCCGAGCGAGCCAAGCGGCTGCCGCCTCTGAGCGCGTTCGGCCGTCGCGGCGGCGCCGAGCAGGGACCGCGCCGCTCCGGGGTCGGGATGAGGTAGCCGGGTGGTGATGAGTCATGGGCGCCCACTCCACAAAGGCGAGACCCGCAGTCGTCTGCGGGTGCACCTCGCCGCCGGGAGGTGCCCAGACCATGACCAACGACACCAGCACCATGAGCGAGAGTAGCGGCCGGCCGGCTGAGGACTACCGCACCAGCGAGGGCTTGCGTGCCCTGCTGAAACGGCTCCACGCCGCCGGTCGCGGCGCCTGGGAGCACGACCCGGTGGCGGCAGAGCTGATGGCGTTCGCGGCTGAGAAGTACGCGGCGCTGGCGCACAAGCACCGGCTCGATCCGTGGGAGGCCGCGTCGGCGGCGTTCGACGTGATGCGCACCAAGGCCGCCCGCACCGCCGATGACCCGTGGGCGGTCATCACGCACGCGGTGCGGATCACCTGCATCGCCGAGGAACGCGGCCAAGGGCTGCTGTGCTCGACCCACCAGGCACGCCGACCCCGCTACTCGATATTCCACGACCCCGAACGGCTTTCCGACCGCGAGAACGTCCTGAGCGACTACCATCCCGCGTTCCAGATCAAGGACGCCCACGACCACGACGACGCCCCGGAGCAGGCACCGGCCGAGCCGGCGGCGACCACGGCGGCGTCGGCGGTCGAGGACGCGATCACGCTGCTGATGCTGCTGGACTGGCCGGAGGGCACGGCACGCTCGGCGGTGGAGCACGTCTGCGTGGCGCTGACCCGCGTCGGGACCCGACACACCGCCTACGAGACGCTGCGACGCGACAAGCACGCCAGAGCCCTGATCGACCTTCCGGGACGCTCCTGGGCGGTGCTGCTGCGCGCCCTGCTCGGCTGCCCGGACCCGGCGCTCGCGGCGACCGGCGCGGGACGCGGCGTGCTGTTGCGGCTGCTGATCGGCGAGACGTTGCCGGTGCTGCTGCGCGATGACGACCTCGTGCTCACCCTCTCCCTGGCTACACCGGGTACGACGAAGGCGCGGGGTGCGGGATGAGCGCGCCGGCCGGACACATCGAGCTGGAGCGGGCGGTGGACTCCATCACGGTCGGCCATCGGCATCGCACGGACCTGGGCGACCTCGACGCGCTAGCGGCCTCGATCGACCGGGATGGGCTGTTGCAGCCGCCGACGATCACCCCGGACGGGGTGCTGGTGTGCGGGGCGCGCCGGCTGGCGGCGATCAAGAAGCTCGGCTGGCGTCGAGTCAGCGTGTGGGTGCGCTCCGGTATCTCGGACCGGCTGGGGCATCTGTTGGCCGAGCAGGACGACAACCAGCTCCACAAGCCGCTCACCCCGATCGAGGCCGAGGCGCTGTACCGGGAGATCAAGGAACTCATGGCCGAGGACGCCGCCCGCCGCAAGGCCAAGACCCAGTTCCACGAGGGCCACGAGCCAGGAAAGCATGGTCCCGCCGATTCGGCGGGACCATCGGACTCGCACCAGCTCGGAGATGCTCGTGCGCATGCGGCACGGATGGTGACCGGCTCGTCCTCCTACACCCGGCTGGAACAGATCGGGTACGTGCGACGCTTGGCTGACGACCCGACTGCCTCCGAGACGGTGCGCGCCCAGGCACGGGACGGAGTGACGCAGATCGAGGCCGGCGCGCCGGTCAACCCGATCTTCCAACGCCTTCACGACACCCAAGCCGAGGCCGACAGCGAGCGGGACCGGCGGTTGCACGAGCTGGCCGACGAAGCCCTGGCCCGCGTCCACGCCACCAAGACCCGCAAGGCCAGCAAGCCGGCCACGCCGAAGCGTCGACCAGCCGCCGAGGACGAGGGGCCGGCGCGGTACCCGGTGCGGGCGTTCGTGCTGACCTGGGCCGACCTGGAAGGGTGGTGGACCCACTACGACGTGGACGAGCTGGCTGTCGGGCTCACCGATGAGCAGGCCGAGGCGTTCTTCGTCGCCGTCGAGGGCACCACCGAGTTCGCCGACCAGCTCCGTACCGCCCGCACCACCGCCGCCTCTGAGTCGGCGGGCCGGCCGCTGCTGCGCGCCCTCTGATCCGCGCCGCCGTCGTCGCTCTCGTCGTTCGGGGCGGTGAGCACCTGGCGGTATGAAGACGAATCCCGCCTCCTGGTCCCGTGGCCGCCTGATCGCCGTGATTGCCGTCGGCCTCGTCCTGCTGATCCTGGTCGGCATCGGCGTCTACGGGCTGATCGCCGGCCCGCAACGACCTGCCGCACCTGATCCCGGACAGGACCCCACGGTCACCGCGCCGGGTGAGACCGGGCCGAGTACGTCGCGGCTGCCGCGGGTCATGCCGTCCAGCGATCCCGACGAGTTTGCCCGCAACGTCGCCGAGGCCCTGTTCGCGTGGGATACTGGCTCGGGGCTGATGCCCTTGGACTACACCAGCGTGATCCTCGCGGTGGGCGACCCGTCCGGCACCGAGCAGGCCGGCCTCGCCGCCGACATCGCCTCGTATCTGCCCTCGCGTGAGGCGTGGATCGAGCTGCGCAGGTACGCCACCACTCAGCACCTCACCATCGAGTCCTCGTTCGTGCCCGAGGCATGGGACACCGCGGTCGAGCAGGCCCAGCCCGGCCAGCTCCCGCGTGGTGCGACCGCGGTCACGATCGAGGGAACCCGGCACCGTGAGGGCGTCTGGAACGGCGAGACGGTCACGAGCGAGCATCCGGTTTCGTTCACCGTGTTCCTGGCCTGCCCGCCTCCGGCGCCGGAGTTCCGCACCGGCCTGTGTCATGTGCTGCGCCTGTCGCAGCTCGACAACCCGCTGCGATGACAGAGGGCGCGTCGTGGTCAAGAAGCTCCTCATCCTCGGACTCGCCTTCGTCCTGTTCGGCCCTGCCTGTGTCCTGCTGGCGATCGGCGTGCTGATGAATCCCGCCGCCGCGAACTGCGCCGTCCCCGGCGGCAGCGTCACCGTGGGCAACATCCCCGAATCGCTGACCGTCACCACGCAGGACGGCACCACATTCACGCTGAACCGGCAGCAGCTCACGCACGCGGCCACGATCATCACAATCGGCAACAGCATCGAGGGTGTAGGGCGGCCCGGCATCACGATCGCGCTGATGGCCGCGCTCACCGAGAGCACCCTGCGCCAGCTCGCCAACACGGGCGCCTACCCCGAGTCCGCGAACTACCCCAACGATGGCAACGGCGGTGACCACGACTCCCTCGGCTTGTTTCAGATGCGCCCGCAATCGGGTTGGGGAACCGTCGCGGAGCTGATGGACACGAACTATCAGGCCCGCGCGTTCTACGGCGGACCCGATGGCCCGAACTATCCCTCGCCGCGGGGCCTGCTGGACATTCCCGGCTGGGCGCAGATGGACCCCGGCGAGGCCGCGCAGGCTGTCGAGGTCAGTGCCTATCCTGACCGCTATCGCAACTACGAGCCGGTCGCCGAGCGCATCCTCGACGCCCTCACCGGCGCGGCGGGTGCGGCTGGCCCGGCCGCCGCCCCGTTGGCGGCGGGTCCGGTCGCGGAGTCCTCGCGGGTTGTGTTCCCGCTCCCCGAGGGAACCTGGGTGCTCACCAGCGAGTTCGGGCCGCGCATCCATCCGATTACCGGGGAACCGTCGTTCCACACCGGCACCGACTTCGCCGCCCCGGACGGCACGCCGATCCTCGCCGCCGCGGACGGCACCGTGACCGTGGCCGAGTTCTCCGGCGGCTACGGCGGGCTGATCGTCATCGAGCACCAGATTGACGGGCAGACCGTGGCGACCGCGTACGCGCATATGTGGCAGTCCGGCATCCACGTCGCGGCCGGTGACCGGGTGACCGCGGGTCAGCACATCGGCGATGTCGGCAGCTCCGGGAACAGCACGGGACCGCATCTGCATTTCGAGGTCCGGCCCGGCGGCACGACCGGCGAGGCCGTCGACGCCGCAGCGTGGCTCAACGATCACAACGCGGCCGACCTGCCCGAAGCCACGGTCGGCAGCCCCGCCGACTGCGACACCAGCGGCGGCACCGCGGGCGCGCCGGCCCCATTGGACGGCGACCCCGACCAGATGGTCGATGACCCCACCAGCAGCGGGCAGATCACCGCGCGCATGGCGCACGTCATGGCCCAGGCCCGCGCCGCCTTCCCCGACACCTCGTGGGCGTGCTACTCGCCCCGTCCCGGCACCGTCTCCGAACACCCGCTGGGCCGCGCCTGTGACGTGACATTCGGCAACGCCATCGGCCAGTACCCGACACCCGCGCAACTCGAAGCCGGGTGGGCGCTCACGAACTGGATCAAAGACCACGCCGAGGTCCTGGGCGTGGAGTACCTGATCTGGCAAGGCCAGATATGGTCCCTCGCACGCGACGCCGAAGGCTGGCGCCCCTACAACGGCGGCGGGATGCACGACCCCGGCAACGTGACCGGCGGGCACTTCGACCACCTGCACATCACCGTCCAAGCCTAATCTCGGAAGTTACACCTAATGTATGATTCTTACGTTAAATGTACGGCGGACTCACACCCACCACCGGGATCGCGGACTCCTCGAACGTAGCACCCACGGCCGCCTCTGACCAGGTATTTCACCACCGACCTTACATACGATGCATGATTCTTACATCTAATGTAAGGTGATCGCATGGTGTTCATGGACGGCCAGGGGCTTGGCTCCGGGGCCTCGGTACCGGCTGGCAAGGTGACGCTGCTGCGCCCGGCGGAGCAGTTATTCGATGAGATGCTGACCGGCTGGACGGCCCAGCAGACCTCCCGGATGCTGACGACGCAGACGATCAAGACGAGGGCCTCGCAGGTGCGGCGGTTCGGTGACTTCTGCGGCACGCCGCCGTGGGAGTGGTCCCCAGCCGATGTCGAGGAGTGGACGACCTCGTTGGTCTCGGGCGCGCGGCCGTTGTCGACCTCTACGGTGCGGGCGTACCAGAACTCGGTGGCGCTGTTCTGCGACTACCTGACCGACCACCGCTACGGGTGGGCGGATCGGTGCGAGGAGCTGTTCGGCACCCACCCGGTGCAGGTCTGCCACGAGTGGAACACCGTCATCCACACCAGCGATCACGAGGCGCGACCGGCAGTGCGACCGCTGAACAGGCTGGAGTTGCAGGCGTTCTTCGACTACGCCGACGATCTGGTGGACCGGGCACGCTCGTCGGGCCGCAAGGGCTGGCAGACGCTGTTCCGCGATGCGACACTGTTCAAGATCATCTACGCCTTCGGCCTGCGCCGCCGTGAGGCGGCGATGCTCGACCTGCACGACTTCACCCGCAACCCGAAAGGCCCGGAGTTCGGCCGGTTCGGGGTCTGCAACGTCCGCTGGGGCAAGGCGATGCGCGGCTCCCAACCGCGACGCCGGGCAGTGCTGGCGGTGTTCGACTGGACCCGACCGGTGATCGAGGAGTACGTCACCGAGGTCCGGCCCCGCTTCGGCACCGCCGACGAGTCCGTCCTGTGGCCGACCGAGCGGCAGAGCCGCATCCGCCTGGACCATATCGACGACCGGTTCGCCGACTGGCGCGACGACCTCGGCCTGGACCCGGTGCTACACCCGCACTGCTTGCGGCACTCGTATGTGACCCATCTGATCGAGGACGGCTTCGATCCGCTGTTCGTCCAGCAGCAGGTCGGCCACCGCTGGGGCTCGACCACCGCCCTCTACACCGGGGTCTCCGGCGACTACCGCAACCGCACCCTGCGCCGCGCCCTCGACGCCGCGTTCACCCCGCCAACCGCGATCCAGGAAGGCTCAAGCCGATGACCAAGACCGTCGCTTACCACTGGCACCTGCGCAAGGTGATGAACGAGCACGGCATGCAGTCCACCACCAGCCTCGTGCCGCTGCTGGCCGACCGGGGCGTGGTGATGACCTCCACGCAGGTCTACCGGATCGTCACCGGCACCCCGGAGCGGTTAAACATGCAACTCCTCGCGGCCCTGTGTGACCTCTTCGGCGCCACCCCCAACGACCTCATCGAGCCCTACGTCGCTTCCAGCTCCCGGCGCGGACGCAAGACCGGCACCACCGGCACGGCCAAGGCGCCGAAGGCCGGCACCAAGAACCGCCCGACCCGCGCGGTGATCAAGCCGGCCGAGGACTGACCGACTGGTGGCCAGCACGATCGTCCGCGGCGCCTGCTTCCGCTGCGGACGGGAGAAGAACCTGCGCTGGAACCACAGCCTGGACCGGGGCGAGTGCCGAGCCTGCCGCGCCAGCCGCGCACCGCAGCAGACCTGCACCGGCTGCGGACGACAGCGCCGGATCAATGCCCGCACTCCAGACGGCGGGGCACTCTGCGTGACCTGCTACGCCCGCACCCGCACCGGCGACGACGGCTGCGAGGAGTGCGGAGCCATCGGGCCGCTCGCCGCGAGAGCCGGCGGCAAGGGCGAAGCGTCACGGAATCTCTGCACCCGCTGCTACCGGAACCCGCGACGGCCCTGCGGCATCTGCGGCCGGCTCAAACGCATCGCGCTCAAGGCCACCGCGACCAGCCCGGATGTCTGCCCGACCTGCTATCAGGCACCGGTCATCGACTGCTCCATCTGCGGCCAGCAAGCCCTCGGCCGCCGGACCACGAACAACGGCCGGCCACGATGCTTCGCCTGCCAAGCCACCGCGCAGATCGACGCCGCGCTGACCGGCCCCAACGGGCTGATCCGGCCCGAGCTCCTGCCCGTGCGCGACGCTCTCACCGCCACCAGCCGCCCACGATCGCTGTTGACCAACTGGCACGACCTCGCCAGCCTGCACCTGCTGGCCGAGATCGCCCAAGGCCAGCTCGGCCTGACCCACGACGCACTCGATGCCCGGCCGCAGACGTTCTCTGTGACCTACCTGCGCGCCATGCTCGTCGCCGCCGACGCGCTGCCGCCGCGGGACGAGAACGCCGCACGCCTGCACCGCTACGCTGCCCACGCCGTCGCCGGCGTGGACGATCCCGAGCTGCGCGGCGTGCTCACCCGGTACGCCCGCTGGCACGTCGTCGGCCGCGCCAAGACCAACCGCCACGGCGAAATCTCCACAGCCACCGCCGACCGGTGCCGCCGCGACATCCAGACCGCCAAAGCCTTCATAGACCACCTCACCGCCCACCACCACGACCTGGACAACTGCCCCCAGAGCTGCCTCGATGCCTGGATCACCGTCGACCGCAGCAGACGCCTGGGCTTCATCCGATGGCTCAAACGCGGCGGATACCTGCCCCGCACCCGACTGCCCGAACCCGTCCCCGGCAAGGACCCGCGGCACGACATCGACCCCTGCCAGCAACTCGACCTAGCCCGACGGCTCCTGCACGATGCCGACAGTGCGAGCATCGAGGACCGCGCCGCGGCCTGCCTTGTCCTGCTCTACGCCCAACCCATCACCAAGATCGTCACCCTCACCACCGCGGACATCCGCGCCGCCGCCGGCGACACCTATCTGACCCTGGGCCGCGAACCCCTGCTGCTCCTTCCGCCCTTGGACGCGCTGATCACCGCGCTGCCCGAAACCAAGCAGTTCGGCACCGCAAGCGCCCTGGCCGACCCGAGGTGGCTGTTTAGCGGCAAGAACGCCGGTACCCACCTCCAGCCACCCTCGCTCATGGCCCGGATGAACCGGCTCGGTATCACCACCCGGGCCAGTCGGAACACCGCCATGCTGCACCTCGCCTCGACCACCCCGCCAGCCGTCTTCGCGCACCTCATCGGCGTAAGCCTCGGCACCGCGACCCGGTGGACCGAACTGTCCGGGGCAATCTGGAACACCTACGCGACCACACGCAGCTGACTCAGATCGCCCGGGGCTGCCGACCGCGCAGCATTGCGAGCCGCCGGCAACGCGGCTCGGCCACGCTTTCGGCGCTCCGCGCTTCACAGGCATGGATTTCAGGCATTCGGAGTTCTGCCGGTCCAGGTCAACAGGCAGTGATACACCGGGAACGTACTTCGAAAACTTCGGCCGCATCGGGACTCTGATGAATCGTCGGCGCGCTGGCGTTCGGCCACGGCCTGATCGGCCGCGCACGGCGAGAGAACAGGTTCGTCAAGCTCGACGCCGACGCGCTACTGGGTGGCGGTCATCTCACCCAAACCTTCCACCTGGCTGTAACATGGGAGCATGAAGATCGGGGAGTTGGCTCGGCTCGGTGACGTGAATCCGAAGACGATCCGCTACTACGAGTCCATCGGGCTGCTGCCCGAACCGGCTCGCACACCGTCGGGCTACCGGGACTATGACGAGACATACGCCGACCGGCTGACGTTCATCCGCACAGCCCAGCGTCTGGGCATCGCCCTGGACGAGGTCAAAGAGATCCTCACCTTCCGCGAACGAGGCATGGCCCCATGCTCCTACGTCCGTGGAGTGCTCGACGCCCAGGTGGACACCATCGACCGGCGCATCCGGGAGTTGGGAGACCTTCGTCGACAGCTCACCGAACTGGTGGCCGAAGCCGACCGCCTGCCGGAGGCCGGCGGGACCTGCCGGCTGATCGAACACGTTCGACACAAACCGGCCACGGCCGAGCAGGCCGGGCGATCCCCTGTGGGGCAGGGACGGCCGGGGCGACCTCGTGGCCGTCGCGGGACAGAACTCGCTTGACCTTCCAGTCGAGTGGAACGTTTACGCTTGGTAGCAACCCAACGAGGAGGTGTGCCATGTCCACTCATACGTTCCGTGTCGAAGACATTCACTGCGGCGGCTGTGAGAGCGCTATCGGCAAGGCGTTGACCCGTCTTGGCGGGGTGAGCGACGTCGCCGCGGACTCCGCCACCAACCAAGTGACGGTGCGTTACGACGAGTCACAGACCAGTACCGAACAGATCGCCGAGCGGCTCGCCACGGCCGGTTACCCGGTCATCGGTTAAGAGACGTTGCGGCAGACGACCAAGGAACGGGGACAAGGACTGTGACGCAGACGGAACAGGCAGGCCAGCTGTGGGCGGAGGAGCCGAGCCATCTGGCCGGGCACGCCCGCATCCGGGCTCGGATCGCGGGCCTGCATTGCTCCCTGTGCACCGGAACGATCGAGAAGGCGCTGGGCCGCCAGCCCGGCGTGGACAAGGTCGCGGTCAGCCTCACCCATGAACAGGCCCTGGTCGACTACGACCCGGACCTCATCGGACCCGAGGACATCCTCGGCACGCTGCGCGACATCGGCTATGACTTGTACGACCCGCGCAAGCTGCGCCCGTTCGAGGACGAGGAAGCCGACCTCGTCCGCGAAGGCAAGCGCCTGCTGGCCGCGATCGTGGCTAGCCTGACCACCATCGCCCTGATCCTGGAGGTCTCCGGCATCTGGTCGGTGCTGGTACCCGCCTCGGTCGTGGCGCTGATGGTGCCGGTCTCCTACGCGATCTTGCGGCCGGCCGGCCGGGTCCGCGCCGGGTTCGGGGCGGTGGCGATGCTCGCCCCGGCCGCGCTGGCCTATGCGGGCCGGCAGGCGGGGTGGATTGGGGAGACGGCGGCCGGTTGGGTGACCGGCGCCCTGGCCCTGACGGTGGTGTTCGCCGTCGCCCCGCACATCCTGCGGATGGCCTACCAGGCCGGAAGGCGGGGTATCCTCAACCAGCACGTGCTGCTGGAGATCGGCGCCTTCGCCGGCATCGCCGGCGGGATCATCGGCCTGACCGGGGTCTTCTCGGACTACCCGACCGCGCCGTTCTTCGCCGTGACCGTGCTGGTGGCGAACTACCACATCTTCTCCGAGTGGCTCTCACTGCTGGTCAAGACCCGCTCCAGCCAAGCCGTGCGCAAGCTGCTGGATCTCCAGCCGGACACCGCACGCCTGATCCGCGCCGGGACCGAGGAGGACGTGCCCGTTGCCGACGTCGCGGTCGGTGACCTGGTACGCATCCGTCCGGGAGACCGAGTTCCGGTCGACGGCCGGGTGGTTGACGGCTACTCCACCCTCGACCTGTCCCTGGTTACCGGCGAACCTGTCCCGGCCGAACGATCGGCCGGCGAAGAGGTGATCGGTGGGTCCATCAACGGCGCCGGCACCCTGCTGGTGGAGGCCACCCGGGTCGGGACGGACAGCTTCTTGGCCCAGGTGGCCAGGCATGTCGAGGACGCCCGGGCGCTCAAGCCCGGCATCCTCCACCTGGTGGACCGGGTGCTGCGCGTCTACACCCCGGCCGTGCTGATCTTGGCCGCCCTCGCACTGGCCGGCTGGCTGGCCGGGTCCTGGGCACTAGCCGGGGAGCCGGAGGTGCGCCGAGCGGTGTTCGCTGGCATCGGCGTACTGGTCATGGGCTACCCGTGCGCGATGGGGATCGCCGCCCCGCTGGCCATCGTGCGCGCCGCCGGTGAGGCCGCCGATCAGGGCATCATCATGCGTACCGGGGAGGCGTTCCAGACATTCGGCCAGGTCCGCACCATCGTGCTGGACAAGACCGGCACCCTCACCGAGGGCAGACCCGCCGTCCGCGAAATCGAGGCCCGCACCGACGAGGCGGACCTGCTCACTACCGCCGCGGCAGCCGAGAACCCGTCCGAACATCCGCTGGCCCGGGCCATCGTCACCGCCGCCACCACTCGCGGTCTGACCCTGCCGACGGCCCAGGACTTCACCTCGGTCACCGGCTTCGGTGTCACCGCCACCGTCGAGGGGCGCGCCGTGTTGGTCGGCCGGCCTCGTTTCCTGACGGACCACAGCATTGATCTGACCCCCCTCGCAGCCACCGTGACGCGGCTAGAGAGCACTGGGCGGACCGTGGTGGCCGTCGCTGCCGACAGGGAGCTGCTCGGGGTCATCGGCCTCGGTGACGAGCTTCGCTCCGAGGCGGTCCGGGCCGTCGAGCAGCTGCGAGCAGCAGGCATCACTCCGGTGCTGGCTACCGGCGACAATGCCCGCGCCGCCGCCCACGTCGCCGCGCAGGTCGGCATCGAGGACGTCCGGGCCGGGGTACTGCCTGAGGACAAGGCTGACCTCGTGCGCGAGTTGCAGGCCGGTGGTACCCGGGTGGCCATGGTCGGGGACGGCATCAACGACGCCCCCGCGCTCATGCAGGCCGACGTCGGCATCGCCATGGGCGGCGGCACCGACATCGCCGTGGAGTCCGCCGACGTCGTCATCGTCCGCGACGACCTGCGCGCGATCCTGACTGCGCGGGAGACGAGCCGCTCCAGCTACCGCCGCACCCGGCAGAACGTCGCCCTGGCGTTCTTGTTCAACGGCACCGGGATCATCGCCGCCACCACGGGGCTGGTCTACCCGGTGTGGGCGATGGTCGCGATGGCGCTGTCCGTCACCACGATCTTCATCAACTCCCTCGGCGGCCGACCCTCCCTGCTATTCGAGGCCATCGGCAGCGTCGGACGCACCCACCCGCAAGACACCGAACTCGATCGAGCCGCGGGTAACCGGCTGAGATAACCAAGCGTGTCAAGCTCACAGTCCCGCAACAGGAGTGCGCGCGGGCCAGCCTGTGGGTCGGTTCGGTCCGGTTGGCGCCCACGAGACGAGAACGCTGCACGCCTTCGCCCCTACACGCCACCGACACCGCTGCCGAGGGCACCGACTCTGAGCTACGCGGTGCACTTCCAGCCGCTCTCGCTCATGGCCGGATGAGCCGGCTCGGGATGACCATCCGGGCCAGCCGCAACACCGCCTTGCTGCACCTGGCCTCGACCACCCCGCCAGCCGTCTTCGCCAACGTCATCGGTGTCGACATCGGACGCCGCCACCCGATGGGCCTGGCTCGCCGGTGCCCGCCTGGAACAGCTACGCGACCGCTCCGAGGTGACAGGACCCCACAGGCGAGTGGCGCCTGAGATCGTTAAAGGTAGGCGCAGACCGCGCCGGCCTGACACGTCTCGGGCTCAACGTTCTCAGCTGCCGTCCGTAGCTGGGCGATGGTCGCACGCAGTCGGCCGAGTTCGGCAATCTGCTCATCGACTTCGGCCAGGCGCATATCCAGCAGTTCCCGGACGTGGTCACATGGGGCCGTCCCGCTGTCGCGGATCTGGAGGATCTGTCGGATCTGCGCAAGAGTCAGTCCTGCGGCTTGGCCGCGATGGATGAAGTCGAGCCGGGCGAGAGTCTCCGGGCCATAATGGCGGTAGCCCGATGCGGTTCGCGCTGCAGGCAGCAGAAGTCCCTGGTCTTCGTAGAATCGCAGCGTCTTGGCAGTGGTACCCGCCGCTTGGGCCAGTTCCCCGATACGCATGACGTCTTCCTCCGCTCTCGCTTGACCTTCCAGTGTAGTGGAAGGTTGAGAATGATGGTCGGAGGCGAGAACCGACGTCTGGGAGGAACACATCATGGGCTCGAAGGTCGATCTGGCGATCATCGGATCAGGCGGCGCGGCCTTCGCGGCAGCGATCCGGGCCACCGGGCTGGGCAAGTCGGTGGTGATGATCGAGCGGTCAACGTTTTGGGGGCACCTGTGTGAACACTGGTTGCATTCCCTCGAAGAGCCTGCTCGCAGCCGCCGAGGCGCTGCATATAGCGTCCGATGCCGCGCGGTTTCCCGGGATCGCGGCCGCGGCCGGCCCCGTGGACATGCCGGGCCTGGTCGGTGCCACTCAGTCACTGGTGGAGTCATTGCGCGGTGAGAAGTACGAGGACCTGGCCGACGCGTATGGGTGGCGGGTCCTGCACGCCGACGCCTCGTTCGCCGGGACCCCGGACGGCCCGTTGCTGCACACCGTCACCGGTGACGGCAAAGTCGAGGCGATCAGGGCCGATCATTACCTGATCGCGACGGGATCAGCCCCCTGGGCGGCACCAATCCCCGGCCTGGCCACCGTGGACTATCTGACCTCGACCACCGCGATGGTACTCACCGAGGTCCCCGACTCCCTGCTCGTGCTCGGTGGCGGCTACGTGGCGATGGAACAAGCACAGTTGTTCGCCCGACTCGGCGCCAGGGTCACCATGCTGGTCCGCTCCCGGCTGGCGTCGAAAGAGGAACCCGAAGCCTCCTGGGCCCTGGAGGACGTGTTCGCTGACGAAGGCATCCACGTTGTTCGACCCGCCGAGGTCATCTCCGTGGTCCACGACATGGCCAGCGGCGGGGTCGTCGCGACGGCGAACGTCTCCGGCACCGAGCAGGAGTTCCGAGCCGACCGGGTGTTGGTGGCCACCGGCCGTCGCCCGGTCACCGAGGGACTCAACCTCAATGCCGTCGGGGTCAAGACCGGCGAGGCCGGAGAAGTCGTGGTTAGCGACCAGCTCCAGTCGACGAACCGGCGGGTCTGGGCTGCCGGGGACGTGACCGGGCACCACGAGTTCGTCTATGTCGCCGCGCAACACGGGGCGATGATCGTCGACAATGCGTTCACCAGCACCGACCGCACTGTCGACTACGCCCGCCTGCCACGAGTGACGTTCACGAGTCCCGCCCTTGCAGCGGTGGGCATGACCGAAGCAGACGTCCTCGCTGCGGGGATCCGCTGCGACTGCCGGGTCCTGACCCTGACATACGTGCCCCGCGCGCTGGTCAACCGGGACACCCGCGGCTTGATCAAGATCGTCGTCAACGCCGACACCGGTCGCATCCTCGGACTCACTGCGGTCGCCAAGGACGCCGGTGAACTCGCCGCGGCCGGTGTCTACATCCTCGAAGGCGAGATGACACTCGAACAGGTCTCCCGGAGCTGGGCGCCGTATCTGACGATGGCCGAAGGCATTAAGATCGCCGCCCAATCATTCACCACCGACGTCTCCAAACTTTCCTGCTGCGCGGTATGACGCCCCGTGCGGACCCGGCGTGGTGAACAAGCAGCACCACCAGTCCACGGACCGTGGCGGGTTCTCTGGAGAGAGCCGAAGCCGCAATCGTGGTGATCGCCTGCTGGCGCCCGGGCCAACCCTCTTTGCTGCTGGAGTGCTGACCGGTTTCGCTGACGTCATACTCATCCGTCAGTCTTCACCGCCGGCATCACAGCTGTCCTTGGGTCGCCGTGATCACCACGCTGACGCGCCGACGCCCGACCGAGACCCCCACCCACCAGACCCCCACCCAGGACATCAGGGTTCTACCTACCGCCGAACGACCGCCCCCCCAATTCCTGCTGCCGACCGTCCGGTGATCGTGGGCAGCCCCGACGCACCTGAGTGACATGCACCTGCCACTCACTTACCCCGTATCCGGGCACTTCGATCATCCGACCCTGCCGGTAGGCGGTGCGTAATGGACGTGTTCCCCGACTTCGACGGGCTGGGCGGCATCGGTGATCTGAAACAGGTCATCGGCGCCCTGCTGATGATCGTGCTGATCGTCGCAGTGCTCATGGTGATCGTCTCCGCGATCTGCTGGGCGTTCGGCGCCTCGCACGGCAACCCCGCCCTCGCCTCCAAAGGCAGGGTCGGGGTGCTCGTCGGCGTCGGAGCCGCCGCGCTCGCCGGCGCCGGGGTCGCGTGGGTGAACTGGCTCATCGCCCTCGGCAACCAGCTCTGACCCGCACCGAGTCAAGGCCCGCACGTGGACGGGGCCTTTCTCATGCTCTCACGCGCTGGCTGGGTGTCCAGTCGCTCTCCGGCCTACCTCGCCGCCACAAGCCATCCGCCCACGCGAGGGAGTAACCGCCGTGATCGACATCGACCCCAACAGCAACGGCCTGCCCGGCATCGAACAGCTCCGCACCATCGTCGGCGCCGTGATGACGGTCGGCCTGATCCTCAGCGTCCTGGCGCTGATCGTGAGCGCGATCGTGTGGGCCTACGGCGCCAACAGCTCGAACCCGCACCTGGCGGGCAGGGGCAAGCTGGGCGTCCTCATCTCCTGCGGCGCCGCGGTGATCTGCGGCGCCGCGGTGACGCTCGTGAACTTCTTCTGGAACGTCGGCCAGGCCGTATAGGGCCGCCGGTCACAGCAGGAGATTCGTGATGGGTGTCTGCGACGTTCCCGTGATTTCGACCGTCTGCGACGTGGCCGGCGAGGCCGCCGCGACGGTCGTGGCCGCCCCGTTCGACTGGCTCGCCCAGGCGATGGGCGGCGCGGCCGGCTGGCTGATCGAGGCGATGTGGGCCGTGTTCGACACGACCACGCTGGTCGATGTCCAAACGGACGGGTTCACCAGCGTCTACAACCTGATCTTCGGCATCGGGGTCTTCCTCGTCCTGATCTTCTTCTGCCTGCAACTCATCACCGGGCTGATCCACCGCGACCCGACCGCGCTGTCCCGCGCCGCGCTCGGCGCGGCGAAATCGGTGCTGGGCGCGTTCGTGGTCGTCACGCTGACCGCGCTCGCGCTGGAAATCGTGGACCAGCTCTGCATCGGCATCATCCAGGCGTCCGGGGAGACCACCGGGACGATGGGCGACAAGATCATCCTGCTCGCCGCCGGGCTGAGCGGCATCAATATCGCCGCGCCCGGCGTCGGTGCGATCGTGACGATTTTCCTGGCTGGGCTGATGATCGCCGCCGTCGCAATCGTCTGGTTCAGCCTGCTTATCCGCAAGGCGCTGCTGCTGGTCGGCGTGGTGCTGGCACCGATCGCGTTCGCCGGCGCGTCCTGGGACGCCACCAAAGGGTGGATCGGGAAATGGGCGGCGTTCGTGATCGCCCTCATCATCAGCAAGCTCGTGCTCGTCGTCATCTTCTTGCTGGCGATCACGCAGATCGCCACCCCGATCGAGCTGGACATCGCCGCTGTCACCGAACCGATCACCGGCATCGTGCTCATGGGCATCGCGGCCTTCGCGCCCTACATGGTCTACCGCTTCGTCTCCTTCGTCGGCTTCGACCTGTACCAGCAGATGGGCACCGAGCAGGAGGCCAAGAACGCCCTCAACCGTCCCGTCCCGATCCCGTCCAAGACCCAAGGCGGCGGCGAGCCCAAGAAGGTTCTCGAAGACCCCAACGGCGGCGGGTCTGGCGGTGGCTCGGGCGGCACGCCACCGCCCACGACTCGCGCACCTGCCGCGGGTGGCGGTGGTGCGGGCACGGCCGGAGCCGGAGCGGCGACCGGGGGTGGAGCGGGAGCAGGCGCAGAAGCTGGCGCGGGAGCGGGGGCCGGTGCTGCGGCCGCGGGACCGGCGGCGGCGGTCGTTGTCGGAGCGCAGGTCGTCAAGGGCACCGCCGAAGCCGGCCCGAAGGCGGGCAAGGCGGTCGCGGGTCAGGCCGAGACCGCAGCGGGAGCGGCCGACGAGCGCGGTGGCGGCACGCCGCCGCCCCAGACGCCGCCGCCCTCGACGCCGCAGCCGCGAACTCCGGCGCCGCCCAAGTCCGGGCCGCCGCGGACCGGGAAGGAGTGATCGGCCATGCCCACGGCGACGGAACGAAAGACGCCCGGTAGCGAGCTGACGCCGATGAAGTTCAGCCGGCTCACCCGCCGCGGGGTACTGCTCGGCCTCTCCGTCTCTCAACTCATCACCCTCGGCATCGGTGGACTGGCGCTGCTAGCCGCGTTCTACGGCGGCGCCGGGATGCTGCTGGCCTACACCGCCCCGATCTGGCTGCTCGCCGTGGTGCTGACCTGGGTGTCCATCGCCGGGCGGCCGATGGTCGAGTGGCTCCCGGTCGCCTGCTGGTGGCTGTGGCGCTCGACCGGCGGGCAACTGCTCTACCGGCGTCGGATCGTCAAGCCTCGACCGGCCGGGAGTCTCGCGTTGCCAGGCGACATGGCCCGGCTGCGGGAGCACCTGGACCGCGAGACCGGGGCGTGCATGATCCACGACCCCCGCCAGGCGACCTTGACGGTCGTGACGGAAGTGACCCATCCGGCATTCATCTTGCTGGACCCCGGAGAACAGGAGCGCCGCGTCACCTCATGGGGACGGGTGCTCGCCACGGTCTGCCGCTCCGGGAGGATCGCGACCCTGCAAGTGCTCGAACGGACCCTGCCGGACTCAGGTAGTGGGCTGGCCGAATGGTGGGCCGAGCACGGCACCGACGACGGCTCCTGGGCCGCGACCACCTACCGTGAGCTGATCGAGCGGGCCGGCCCCGCCGGGGAACGGCACGCCACGACCGTCAGCCTCTCGCTGGACATGAAGGTCGCGGGTCGGCAGATCAGGACCGCCGGCGGCGGTATCCGCGGTGCCGCCGCGGTGCTCCGGCAGGAGATGGCGACTCTGGTCGCCGCGCTGCGGTCTGCGGACTTGACCCCTTCGGGGTGGCTCGGTCCCGGTCAGGTCGCGGTGATCTTGCGCTCGGCGTATGACCCGGCCGTGGCCGCCACCTTGGAGCGGCACGGGCGGCTCGGGCAGGAGCTTGCCGCAGCCGGCCCGGTCGCGGTCACCGAGACCTGGGGCAACCTGCGCACCGATTCCGCGTGGCACACCGTGCTGTGGGTCTCCGAATGGCCTCGCAGCCTCGTTTATCCGGGGTTCCTCGCGCCGGTGCTGCTGTCGACCGGCATCCAACGGTCGGTGTCGCTGATCTACACGCCTATGCGCTCGGACCAGGCGGCCCGTGACATCCGTAAGAAGAAGGTCGAGCACATCTCGGATGCGGCCCAGCGCGCCCGGATCGGGCAGATCGAGGACGCCGCGCAGACCGCGGAATACCAGGACGTGCTGCAACAGGAAGCCGACCTGACCGCCGGCCACGGCGTGCTGCGCGTCTCCGGCCTCATCTCCGTCTCCGCCCCCCGCCTCGACGAGCTGGAAGCCGCGGTCGCCGCGATCGAACAAGCCTCGATCCAAGCCTCCTGCGAGACCCGAAGGCTCGTCGGCCAGCAAGCGGTCGCGTTCACGGCGGCCGCGCTGCCGCTGTGCCGCACGGTGTGACCGGCGCGCTCACCTGGCAGGCATCCCACCCCGTTGAAGGAGGCCCGTGATGCCGACATACACGAACCCGACCAGCGATGCCAGCGATGCCTACGAGGCGTTGCGCGGTCTGGCTCACGCCAGCCGTAGCTTCGAGGACCCGTCCGAGACCTACGTCGTGATCGGTGAACTGTTGGGCGGGCTGCGATCGCTGCGGCAGGTGCTCGACCAGCTCGCCGCCGCCCATCTGAGCCGGCAGCATCACGTCACCGACGAGTCCCGCGAGTACAGCGGCGGTGCGGCCGAGGCGCTGGCCGCAGCGGATGAGCTGCTTCAGGCCGGCACGCTCATCGACCAGGCCGACGACCGCCTCAGCGCGGCCATGACCCACTCGGGCCGGATCGTGTGGAACCCGCAGGACCGGATGGTGGAGCGGTGGGTCGGCGTCGTGTTCCTCCAAGGTGAGGAAGCCGACCGGGTGATCGACCTCATCGACGCCCACGGGGTCGAGGCGGGGATCGAGCATCTGTCGGCGTGGGACTACGGCGAGGAGACCACGAACGCCGCCTTGGAGAACGGCGACGTTCACGACACCGCCCCGGTCTATCCCGGTGACCGGCAGGCCGAGACCGGCGACTACGCGATGACCTACAACCCGATGGCCGGGCACGTCGCCCTGTACCGGCGGCACCTGATCCGCGCCGAGGACGCCATCGACAAAGAAGCAGGGGCGCACGTCCCGGCCCGCCGCCCGACGACAGGCCGTGAGCGAGAGACGGCCGGGCGGCGTAGCGCCGTCCGTGACGGCGGCTGGTTCGAGTATCCCGGCGTTGCCGCGGTCAAGCAGGCCCGCGGGCTGTCGCTCTGACGTAGCCACCACCGAGACGCGTCGGCGCGCACCTGCCCGCCATGAACAGCGCAGACCCCGCCGCTCCGATGTCCCGGCAAGTCGGGACGCTCACCTTGACCGTCTGGCCGGACTCGCCGCTGGGCGAGCACCAGCGACACGCCTACCTCATCGAGGACACCGCGACCGGGCAGACGATCGACGGCCGGGACCTGTTCACCGGCGCCCGCGCGATGCGCGACCTCGCCGCCTACCTGACCGCGGCCGGCGACGCCCGCCAGTACGCCATCGACAACCCCGGCAGCAGACCCGAGCACGAGGGCCTGTTTCCCGGATGGGTCGCTGAGGCCGCTCGCCAGAACGCGGACGCGCTGGCCCTGCTCGGCATCGAGGACCCGCCGCAGCCCAAGCCGGACACGCCACGGCAACCTCGCCCGGCGCCGGACTCGTCATGGTTCGACCGCCCCGCCGGCGGTTGTGTCTCCGGGACGCGGGGGCGGTCGTTGTGAGCCGGGGCGAGAAGCTGCATACCGCTGTCCTCGTCGCTCCCGCCTCGGAGCGGCGCCGGCTGCGCAAGCAGCGGCGGCAAGCCGCCGCCCGCCTCGTCGCCGAGCAGCGTCACGTCGAGAAGGAAGCGGCCCAGGCCAAGGCCGCCGCCGAACGGGCCGAACGCCGCGCCACGGTCTACCTGCCCGCCGCCGGCGAGCCCGGTCCAGCGGCGCTGAGGACACCGGGCCGCTTCCGGGTACCCCGGCATCAGGACACCAGCGCCGTGCTCGCCGGGCAGTACCCGTTCCTGGCCGAAGCCGGGCTCGGAGCCGCGGGAATCTTCATCGGCCAAGACCTCTACAGCGGCTCGTCGTTCGTGTACGACCCGTGGGAGTTGTACCGCAGGGGCATCATCACCGCGCCGAACCTGATCTTGGCCGGGATCGTCGGCTCCGGGAAATCGTCGCTCGCCAAGAGCCTCTACACCCGCAGTCTGCCCTTCGGGTACCGCGTCTACGTTCCCGGCGACCCCAAAGGCGAGCACTCCGGCGTCGCGGAAGCAGTCGGCGGGAAAGCGATCATCCTCGGGCACGGGATGGGCAACAGGCTCAACCCATTGGATGAGGGCTACCGGCCCGGCGGCCTGTCCGACCAGGAGTGGGCCACCACCCTCGCCGCGCGACGCCGCGATCTGCTCGGAGCCTTGACCGAGACGGTGCTGGATCGGCGACTGGCGCCGTTGGAGCACACCGCGATCGACACCGCCCTGGCCGGCGCGGTCCGCGACGCGGACGTGCCGATCCTGCCGATGGTGGTCGACCGGCTACTGCGCCCCGACCCTGCCGACGACCCGGACGGCCGGCTCACCGAGGACGGCCGCCAGGTCGGCCACGCGCTGCGCCGCCTCGTCGCCGGGGACCTGGCCGGCCTGTTCGACGGTCCGAGCACCGTCAGGTTCGACCCGTCGCTGCCGATGGTCAGCCTCGACCTCTCGCGCGTCACCGAGAACAGCACGCTGATTTCGGTGCTGATGACCTGCTCGTCGGCATGGATGGAAGCCGCACTGCTCGACCCCAACGGGGGCCGCAGATGGGTCGTCTACGACGAGGCATGGAGGCTCATGTCCCACCCGGCGCTGCTGCGGAGGATGGACGCGCACTGGCGGCTGGCGAGGCACTACGGGCTGGCGAATCTGCTCGTGTTCCACAAGCTCACCGACTTGGAGAACGTCGGCGACGCAGGATCGGCGAACCGGGCGCTGGCGAACAGCCTGCTGGCGAACGCCGAGACCAGGATCGTCTACCGGCAGGAGACCGATCAGCTCGGCCCGACCGCCATCGCGCTCGGGCTGACCGGCACCGAACGCCGCCTGCTGCCCGGACTCGGCACGGGGCAAGGGCTCTGGCGGATCAAAGACCGGGCCTTCGTCGTGCAACACCAACTCCACCCCGCAGAACTCGCCGCGTTCGACACCACCGCCCGCATGACCGGCAAAGGCTAGAAGTTCCCCGGATTCCTGAACGTTCGTCGGGATTCCTGACGGTTCATCGGTCGGACTGACGGTTCCTCGGGATCGCTGAACAGTTCCTCCCGGAGTCGTGACCGGCCCGGCCGGGAACCCCGCGCGCCCCGCGGCCCTCGACTGTTGCCGGTGGGTGCGCGTGCACCTGGCGGCATGAGGAAACCCGAGCCGCAACCTGAGCCTGTCCCGGTCTCCATCCCGCTGGTCGTGCTCGATGTGCGCGAGGACGGCACCGTGACCGTCACCGTCGACGGGAAACGGCTGGACCCCGACCCTTTCGCGCCGCCGTGGCGACGATCCTCGTTCGGGCCGATCATCGACCGCGCCACGAACGACCGGACGACACCGGCCAGGGTCGAGGTCCGCGAAGCGGACGGCACGACCTTCACCGACATCATCGCCGCCCGCCGCCGGCGTTCCCGCCCCGAGCCCGAACCGGAACCGGAGGCGCCGGCCGGGCCGGTGTTCCACACCGTCGAGGGCGAGGGATTCGTCCCCGGCGAGGACGTGGCGGTCGCCGTCGTCACCGGGCACACCGACGCCGCCCACACCGGCACCGCCCGCGCCCTCATCGACCCGGCCGGAGTCAGTGTTGACCACGCCGGCGGGGTCATCGAGATCATCCTGTTCGGCCGCGTCTCCGGCACCACGATCATCCGGCGACTGCCGTGAACGAGCAGGGCCGGCAGACCGGCTCGTTCGGGGACGAACTGACCAACGCCGCGATGATCGGGCTGGTCGTCCTGTTCGGCGTCGCGCTGATCCTTCGCGCCGCTGGATCGGTGGCCGCATTCCTGACCGGCACCTCCCAGCCGGCCGGCGATCCCGCCTCCGGGGTCGAAGTGCTGTTCCGACCGGGCGACCCCGCTGCGGCGCTCGACGCGGACGGCCTGAACCCGGTCGTCTACTGGATCGTCGCCGGGCTGCTGCTCGCCGGCCTCGTCACCGGCGGGCTATGGGCGTGGCTGCGGCTGCGCCGCCACACCCACCGGATCGAAGCCGACCCGCGCCGCATGGCCGGAATCGCCACCCGGCACGAAGTCGCCGCCGCTGCGTCCGAGAAGGCGCTGCTGCGCCGCGCGGGAAACCTGCGCCCCGGTCTGAGCGACCCACGGCCGCAGGACGTGGGCTACCGGCTCGGCACCTCCAAGGGCACCGGCGTGTGGGCCTCGGTCGAGGACTCGATCATGGTCATCGGCCCGCCCCGCTCCGGGAAGGGCCTGCATCTGGTGATCCCGGCCATCCTCGACGCGCCCGGCGCCGTCGTCGTCACCTCGACCAGACCGGACAACCTCACCGCGACCATGCGCTCCCGCCGCCGGATCGGCCCCGTCGCGATCTTCGACCCGCAACACTTGGCCGAGGGCCTGCCCGCCGGTCTGCGCTGGTCACCGATCCGGGGCTGCGAGTCACCACAAACGGCGATGATCCGCGCCACCGGGCTCGCCGCCGGTACCGGCCTGTCCGCAGGCGGCGTCGACGGCGGAGGCTTCTGGGAAGGCAAGACACGGGCCGCGCTCCAAGCCCTGCTGCACGCGGCAGCGATCGACAACCGCCCGCCCGCCGAGCTGTTCCGATGGACTCTCGATCCGACCGCGGCCGCTGACGCGGTGGCGATCCTGACCGGCTCCACCCAGGCTGCGACCGGGTGGGCCGAGTCCTTGGAAGCGATGATCGACTCCGACCCCCGCACCCGCGACTCCATCTGGCAGGGCGTCTCCCTGGCTCTCGGATCGCTGGCCGACCCGCGCGTGCTCGACGCCGTATCACCCGGCCCCGGTGAGGGCTTCGACCCCGAAGCGTTCATCCGCGACCGCGGCACGTTGTTCCTGCTGGCAACCGGGTCCGGTGCCGGAGCCAGCGCCGCGCTGGTCGCCGCGCTCGTGGAAGACCTCATCGAGACCGCCCGCCGCCTGGCCGCACGATCGGCCGGCGCCCGGCTCGATCCGCCGATGCTGCTGGCGCTGGACGAGATAGCCAACCTCTCGCCATTGCCGTCGCTGCCGACACTGATGGCCGAAGGCGGCGGATCGGGGATCACGACCATGCCGGTGCTCCAATCGCTCGCGCAGGCGCGGGACAAGTGGAACGAACACCAGGCGAACGCGATCTGGGACGCCTCGATCGTCAAAGTCATCCTCGGCGGGGCTTCCAACAGCCGCGACCTGCAAGACCTCAGCGCCCTGGTCGGCGAGCGCGACGAATACACCGACTCCGTGACGCTGGGCGACCACGGCAGCCGCTCCAACCAGCGCTCCGTGCGCCGGGTGCCGATCTTCCCACCCGACCGCATCCGCCGGCTCCCGTTCGGGACCGGGATCGTGCTACTGCGCTCCGCACCCCCGATCGTCACCGACCTGCACCCCTGGCCCAAGCGCCCCGACGCCGGCCAACTCACCGCCGACCGCGCCGAGATCGAAACCCTGCTCCGTCGCTCCGACACCTGAACACCGGTCGCGACAAGGAGCACCTGCCCGCCACAACGGCCCGGCACGAACCGGCGCCGGAGAGCAGACAGGAGCACAGCATGTCCGACGAACCCCACGGCGACGCCACGACGAACGACGTTCCCGACTCGGATGTGGACCAGATGGACGACGACGGCTACGACGAGCCGCTGATCGCCGAGCCGCCGCACCCGATCAACTGGAACCTGCTGAGCGCCGACGACGCCGAGGCCGAGTGGTTGGAGCTCAACCGCTGGGTGGACTGGCTGCGCCACACCTACGGGCTCCCCACCTCCGTGATCCCGCCCGCCTGGCATATGCACCCCGAGCTGCTGTGGGAGCTGAGCGCGCTGCACCTGCACTGGCTCTGCGCCTACGACCCCGACCAGAACGGCAGCGCACCGCTCGGCTGGCACCGCGACTTCGCCGACGCCCGCCAGCGGCTCCGCGAATGGGTCGCCGCCTGCGGCACCCGGCTCGACCACGACCGCCCCACCCGGCAGACCGTCTGGCCCGGCGAGGAACCCGGCAACCCGATCGAGGACATCCCGATCACCGACCGCGACGCCGAGTTCGTGGAGTTCGTCATGGCCGACGTCCAGGCCCGCCGCGAGGCCGAGGAAGCGTTCTACCGCGACCTCGACCCGGACACCGGAGAAGTGTCGTGAGTTCCTGCATCGAAACGAAGGAAAGCGCCGAGGTCGCCGACCTCCGTGAGAGAGGCAGGAACCTCGGCGCTTCCTTTCTGCCGCTGTCGAGCGATCAGGCCGACTCGATCAGGGCTGCTCTGATCGAGTCCATCGGTACTGCTCGTGAGGAACGAAACGCGGAGCGATCTTGATGCGGTTCGGGTCGAACTTGCCGCCCAACTGCGGTGCCTTGACCACGCGAATGTCCAGCAAGAGCTTGACGATCCGTCGCTTCTCCAACAGGTCCAGCCGCTCCCACGCGCTCTCAATGTCCTCGGCCTGCAAGAGCCGAAGCACGTCGTCGGCGGATACCGGAGGCACCGTCGCCTTCGCCGCCTGCTCAATCTCCGGGTTCAGACGCCGCTCGATGCTCGACAGCATCGTGAGGCTGATCCTGCCTGCGGCGTATTCCTCGGCGGCCTGATCGAGGCGCTGGCGAAGCCGCGCCACTTGTGCCTCGGCCTCCTGGACGCGCTCGTGCCAGTTCTCGCTTGGCCCAGCGATCACCGCCAAGCTCTCGGGCTTGGCGAGCCAGCCCAGCAGGGCGCCAACCACGTAAGCATCAGTGCGAGGGATGTCGATACTGATCCTTCGGCATCCGACAGTCGGGCAGGCGTAGTTGTCGCGTCGCGTCCCGTCCTTACGCGGCACCATCCCGTGCAGACGGACCAGCGGCCCCGAGCAGTAGCCGCACTTCGCGATGAACGACAGCAGCCACTTCGGATGGCTGTGGTTGTCCTCTTCGACGTACCGGGTACGGCGTGCTCGATCTTCGAGCACCCGGTTGACCTGCTCCCAACGGTCACGAGGGATGATCGCCGGCCAGTCCGCCTCACCGATCACCTTGCCCTGATACTTCCGCAGGCCGGCGATCGTCGGGCTCCTGAGCATCTGCCGCAGCGTCGAGTTCATCCAGCCGCGCGAGTGGTCAGAAGTCGGCTTCATCGGAGTCGGAATACCGGCCTTGTTCAGCCGGGTCACGATCGCGTTCATCGGAACACCACTCAGAATCTCGTCCACGGCGTTGACGATGATCGCGGCCTTCTCCGGGTCGATTTCCTGACGGAGAAGCACCCCGGTGTGCTCGTCATAAACGCGGCGGTAGCCGAACGGAAGACGACCGTGTGGCCTGCCCTGCTGCGCGTGCAGGCGCACCGTGCGGAGCTGTCGCTCCCGGATCACCGCGGCGTCCTTCTCGGCGGTCAGGAACTCCAAACCCATCATGAACGCATCGTCGCTCCGGGCGAAGTCATAGACCCGTCCCTTCGTCAGATACAGCACCCCGGCCTCCTGGCAGGCGGCGCGGAGCTGGACGTAGGCCAACAGCTCGCGGCCCGCACGCGACGGCTCCCAAGTCACGAAGGCGTCATACTGCTTCGACGCGATCAGGCGCAGGGCTTCCTCGAAACCCTCGCGCTCGCGGGTGCGCCACTGCGAGGCGGAGCGGTTGGCGTCGGTGATGACCTTGCCGACGTGCCACGTCTGCTGGTCGCACCAGGAGCGGCAGTCGGTCTCTTGATCGTCGGTGGATCGCATGAGGTACTGGCGATCCATCGAGGCTCGGGTGTAGATGAGAGCATTGACCTCATCATCGGTCGGTCGAGTGAGTGCTTGCGTTTTCATGGCGATCAGGTGCTCCGTGCTGTACGGGGTTCCTGATTGCTGGGTGAACCCACCAACGACCTCGACACCGACATGCTCGCCGCCATGGAGGACCTGCTCGACTCCTGGCCGGGCACCCTGCTCGTCGTCAGCCACGACCGCTACCTGCTCGAGCGCGTCACCGACCAGCAGTACGCGGTGCTCACGGGGGCCGACGGGGTCGGGCGACTGCGGCATCTGCCCGGCGGGGTGGAGGAGTACCTCCGGCTGCGCGCCCGCGCCGAGACCCCGAGCGGTTCGGTACCCGCGGGATCGCCGGCGGCGCCGAGCGCGTCGACGCCGCCCCCCGCGCCCGCCGACGCCCCGCTCTCCGGAGCCCCGCTCTCCGGTGCCGAGCGTCGCACCCTCGAGAAGGAGCTCGCCGCGCTGGAGCGACGCATCGCGAAGCTCGGCGACGACATCGCGCGCCGCGACGCCGCGATGGCCGAGCACGACCCCGCCGATTACGCCGGGCTCGCCGCCGCGGCCGCCGACGCTCAGCGGGTGCGCGACGAACTGGCCGACGCCGAGGAGCGCTGGCTCGAGGTGTCGTCCGAGCTCGACGGCTGAGGTCGCGGCGACGCCGACGCGCCGCTCGGGCGCGAGGCTCAGGCGCGACGCCGACGCGCCGCTCAGGCCCTCAGCTCGGCGATCCTCTCGGCGGCCAGCCCGCGGGCGAGGTGCTTCGGGCCCTCGACCAGCACGATGACGACCGCCGCGACGACGTGCACGACTGTGGTGATCCAGAAGAACACGTCGTCGCCGGCGAGTGCGCCGCTGAACAGCAGCGTGCCGTCGGAGGCGGTGTGCACGAGAGCGGCGACCGCCACGCTGCCGCGGCTACGGGCGTAGATCCAGGCGATGATGACGCTTTCGGCGACGGTGAAGATCAGGAACGCGACGTAGGGGTAGCTCGACTGCCCCTGCGTGAACAGGAAGAACAGCGGCGTGTGCCACACCCCCCAGAGCACCCCCAGGATGAGCGCCGAGGTGAGCGCCGAGAACCGCGCCTGAAGCCGCGGCAGCGCGAAGCCGCGCCAGGCCAGCTCCTCGGTGCCCCAGAAGAAGAACACCTGGGCCAGGATGTAGAACCCGATCTGCTCGGCCGGCAGCTGCACGCCGACCTGCGGATCGCGCCCGAGCAGTGCGTCGATCCCGGCCGCCGCCATCGGCAGCGCGATCGCGACGGCCAGGCCCGCCAGCAGCCACAGCGGATTCACCGTGACCCGGATCATGCGCTTCAGCAGGTCGAGGATGCCGGCCTTGCCCTCGCCGAGGATCGCGACCAGCAGCGCCGTGATCGTCAGACCGTAGAAGCCGGGGTTGGTGGGGAAGTGGTCCAGGCCGGGGATGAGCCCGGTGGCGGCGGCCACGGCCGTCCACCAGACGGCCCAGACCAGCACGAAGGCGAGGACGAAGAAGATGACGATGCGGTGCCGGCGCACGAACGGGACGGGCGGTCGGGAGGTCTCGGCGGACACGGTGCTCCTCGGGGACGGGGCGATGGGACGGCCGAACTCTAGACCCGCGCACGGCTCCGGCGGGAGCCGCCCGGCGGAACGGTTCCTCGTGTTCTGCACCGCGGGCGTCGCCGTCACGATGCCGCGACCCGCGCGGCGATTAGGCTCGCCCCGTGCCACCGGGAGCCGCCGTCCGCCCCGCCCCCGCCGTGCCGCGGGCGCTGCCGCGGCTCGCCGCCGCGCGCATCGCGGGGATTGGCATCCACCTCCCCGAGACGGTGCGCAGCACCGCCGAGACCGAGCAGCGGCTGCGGTCCGAGAACCGCGGGCTGCGGCTGCCGACCGGGCTGATCCGGCGGATGACCGGGGTCGAGTCCGTGCACGTCAAGGCCGCCGGCGAGCAGGCCTCCGACCTCGCGGCCGCCGCCGCGCGCCGGGCGCTCGCCGAATCCCCGGGCGCGGTGGACCTCGTGCTGTTCGCGAGCGCGAGCCAGGATCTCGTGGAGCCCGCGACGAGCCACATCGTCGCGGCGAAGCTCGGCCCCGAGCTGCTCGGCGTGGGCACCCCCGTCATGGACGTCAAGAACGCCTGCAACTCGGTCGTCAACGCCGTGCAGGTGGGGGAGGCGCTCATCCGCTCGGGCCAGTACCGCCGCGTGCTCGTCGCGAGCGGCGAGACCCCGAGCGTCGCGGTGCGCTGGCGGGTGCGCGACGCGGCGCAGTTCCTGCGCAGCTTCCCCGGCTACACGATGAGCGACGGCGGCGCGGCGCTCGTGCTCGAGGCGAGCGACGACCCGAGCGTCGGGATCGTCGACCTCGACTTCCACGCCGTCTCGCGGCACTGGGCGATCGGCACCCTCCCCGGCGGCGGGTCGCTGCGCCCGCGGGACGAGGAGGCGACCTACTTCGATATGGACGGCGCCGCCCTGCAGGCCGCCTTCCTCGAACTCGGGCCGGAGCCCGTGCTGCGCTTCCTCGCCCGCAACGGGCTCGACTGGGGTGACGTGGATCTCGTCGCGATCCACCAGGTCGCCGCCCCGTTCCTGCCGCCCGTCTTCGAGCGGCTCGGGGTGCCGGCCGACCGCAGCGTCGTCACGGTCACCGAGCACGGCAACCTCGCCTCCGCGACCCTGCTCCTGCAGCTCGCGCGGGCGCGCGAGCGCGGCATGATCGGGCCCGGATCGACGGCGCTGCTCATCGGCCTCGCGGGCGGCATCTCGCTCGGGCTCGTGCTGGTGCGGATGTGAACCGAGCGGAGTCGGCGTCGCCGCGACCCGGGCACGCGGGCCGCGGACCGCGCGGCGACGGGTCGACCGTCGCGGCCGGCGCGCGGCTCGCGGTCGTCGTGCCGGTGTTCCAGGAGGCGGCGGGCATCGGCCCGACCCTCGCGGCGCTCGCCGCCCAGCGCGACGGGGACTTCGACGCGATCTTCGTCGACAACGGCTCCACCGACGGATCCCGCGCCGTGATCGAGGCCTTCGCGCGCGGGCGCGGGCTCGCCCGCTGGCGCGTGATCGACGAGCCGCAGAAGGGCACCGGTGCCGCGGCCGACACGGGGCTGCGTGCCGCGATCGCGGCCGGCGCCGAGCTGCTGGCCCGCACCGACGCCGACTGCCTGCCGCGCGCGGACTGGACCGCGGCGATCCGCCGCGCGCTCACCCGCCGCGAGGACGGCGGGCTCGGGCTGCGGCTCGTCGGCGGGGAGCTGATCCCGCGCCGCGACGAGGGCGTCGGTGCGCTGACCCGCGGCGCGCTGCGGGCGGCGGTGCACGTGGCGGAGGCGTTCGGGCGCGTGCGGCCCGGCAACCGCGATCCCGAGGCCCTCGGCCCCTACCTCATGGCGGCCGGCTGCAACGTCGGGATCACCGCCGAGCTCTACGAGGCGGCCGGCGGCTTCCCGCGCACCGCCATCGAGGACCTCCACGAGGACCGCGCGCTCGTCAACGCCGTGCGCCGGATCACCGCGGCCTACGCCCGCCGCGGCGACGTCGTCGTGGCGGGGTCGAGCCGGCGCGTGCGGGCGTGGGGGCTGCGCCGCACGCTGCTGTGGTACAAGGACCACGCCTACCGGCCCGAGGTGGTGGACATCCGGTGACCGCCCTCGTCGAGCACCGCCGCGACCCGCGCCCCGGCCCGCGCGTCGCGACCGCCATGCGGCACGAGCGCGCTCTGATGCGGGCCGCGCATCCGCTCGCATTCCCGCTGCTCGACCGGGTGCCCGGCCCGGTGCGCCGGGTGCCGGGCCTCGGGGTGCTCGTGAAGGACGCGGCCCTGCTGCGCGGCGTGCTGATGGACACCGCCGGCTTCACCAAGAACGGCCCCGGCGCGCCGAGCGACCTGTGGACCCCGGTGCTCGGCCCGAGCGTGCTGCTCAACATGGAGGGGGCGGATCACGCGGCGCTGCGCCGACGGCTCGCCCCGCTCTTCGCGCCCGCCGCCGTCGAAGCGCTCGTCGCCGAGGGGCTGGGGGCCGCGACGCGCGAGCTGAGCGAGGCCCTCGGCCGCGGGGAGAGCGTCGACCTCGTCGCGCACGCCCGCCGCGGCGCGAGCGCCGTCATCGCCCGGCTCGTCGGCCTCGAGCCCGAGGAGGGCGCCGCAGCGGTCGTCGACGACGAGCTGTTCCGCCGGGTCGCGGCGATCACCGGCTACGTCACCCTCGCCCGGCCGCGCCTCACGCCGCGCCAGGTCGCGCGCGCCCGCGGGGTGCTCGAGGAGCTCGGCGCGCACGCGCGGCGTGCCTACGCCGGTGACGAGTCGACCGTGCCGGGCCGGATGCGCGCCCTCGGCCTCGACGAGCGCGAGGCACTCGGCGCGGTGGGCGCCTTCGTGCTCACCGGCACCGAGACGATCGTGTCGTCGCTGCCGCGGATCGCGGCGCTCCTGATCGACAGCGGGCTGCTGGGCTGGGCGGGCGAGCATCCGGCGCGGGCCGACGCGGCGATCCACGAGGGACTGCGGGTCACCACGCCCTCGCCGATGATGCTGCGCGCGGCCACCCGGCCCGGCCGGATCGGCGACGTCGCGGTGCGGGCCGGCGACAGGATCCTGCTGGGCACCTGGTGGGCCGACCGCGCGGGCGGCGACTTCGATCCGGAACGCAATCCGGCCGCCTCGCTCAAGCAGCTCTGGTTCGGCGCCGGCGCGCACTACTGCCTGGGCGCGCCGCTCGCGATGGCGCAGCTGCGGCTCGCACTCGGGGCGCTGCTCGCGCATCCCCGCCTCGAGGTCGCGGCCCGCCGCCCGGCCCGCGGCGTGCTCATCCCCGGCTACGCCGAGCTCACCGTGCGCGTGCCATGACCGACCTCGTGCGGGCCGTGCTCGCCGCGCTCGACGCGCGGCCGGAGGCGCCGGCCCTGACCGCCGGGCGGGAGACGCTGAGCGGCGCACGGCTCGCCGGGCGCATCCGCCGGGTTGCCGCCGGGCTCGCGGCGGAGGGGCTGCGCCCCGGCGAGCGGGTGCTGTTCTCGGTGCGCCCCGGCGCCGACGCCCTCGTGCTCGCCCTCGGCATCGTGCTCGCGCGCGGGGTGGTCGTCTTCGCGGACCCCGGTGCGGGCGCGGCGCTGTTCCGGGCGCGGGCCGCGCTCGCCGCCCCGCGATGGATCGCCGCCGAGAGCCTGCTCTACCTCGCCTCGAGCGGCCCCCTGCGCCCGCTCGCCCGCCGGCGCGGGCTCGAGCTCGCGCCGTACTCGCGACTGCTTCCCGAGGCGCGGCACGTCTCCGCCGGCCGCCGGCTGCCGGGTGTGCCGCGCGGGGCGCTCGCGCTCGGCGCCCTCGCCCGCAGCGCGGCCCCCGCCGTCGACGAGGCGGCCGCCGACCCCAGCGACGACGCGCTCGTGATCTTCACGAGCGGCACCACCGACGCACCGCGCGCCGTCGCGCACACCCGCGGCTCGCTCGGCGCGGGTCTGGCCGACTTCGCGGCGGCCGTCGTCTTCGCGCCCGGCGAACGCGTGCTGACCGATCAGCTCATGGTGGGGGTCCCCGCGCTCATCGCCGGGGCGCACTGGATGCTGCCGCCGCCCGGCCTCGACCCCGGCGCCGCGCCGAAGCGCTATCTCGCAGCGCTGCCCGCGACCGAGGCGCTGTTCGCGTCGCCGGCGGGGCTCGACGCGATCCTGCGGCTGCTCGACGAGCGTCCCGCCCTCGCCGCTCGCCTCGGCGGGCTGCGCACCCTCGTGCTCGGCGGGGCACCCGTGCTGCGACCGCTGCTCGAGAGGGCGCGGGCGCGGTTCCCCGGCGCGCGCATCCGCTGCATCTACGGGATGACCGAGGTGCTGCCGGTCGCGATCGCCGACGGCGACGAGAAGCTGCGCCTGCTGCGCGCCGACCCGAGCGGCGGCGACCCCGTGGGGCGGGTCGTGCCCAGCGTGACGGCGCGGATCGACGACGGCGAGCTCGTACTCTCGGGCCCCGGCCTCGCGCGGGGCTATCTCGCCGAGCTGCCGGATCACCCGCTCACCGAGGTGCGCACCGGCGACCTCGCGCGCCTCGACCGCGATCTCGGCCCCGGGGTCGCCGGCGATCTCGCCCCGCAGCTGCGGCTGCTCGGCCGCCGCAAGGAGATGTTCCTGCGCGGAACCCAGAACGTGTACCCCGGCCTCTACGAGCCGATCGTCGCGGGACTGCCCGGCGTGCGCGACGCGGCGATGGTCGGCGTGCCCGATGCGATCGGCGACGACCGCCTCGTGCTCGCGGTCGAGACCGTGCCGGCGGCGACCCGGCTCGACCCCGCCCACCCGGTCGCGCGCGCCGTCTCGCGGGCGCTGCCCGGCCTGCTCGACGCGGGCGTGCTGCCCGACCTGGTGCTCGCGGTGCCGGCGCTGCCGAGGTCGGGTCGCTCGCGCAAGCTCGACCGCGCCGCCCTCGCCCGGCTCGTCGCACCGCTGCTGCCGGCCGAGGGGGGAGCGCTCGATGCGGGGGTGCCGGGCGCCGCAGCACCGGGTGCGCAGCCGTCGGACGCGGGGGCGCCGGGCATGGGAGCGCCGGGCGCGGCGGCGGAGGACGCGGCCGCCCGGCCCGGAGGCGCCCCGTGAGGGTCGTCGTGACCGGTGCGAGCGGCTTCGTCGGCGGCGCGGTCGCGACCGCCCTCGCGCGCGACGGCCACGAGGTACTCGCCCTCGGTCGGCGCCCGGCGGGGTGGGCGCCCCCCGCGGGCGGCGCGGGCCGGTACGCGACCTGGGATCTCGAGCGCGGGCCGGTCGAGGCGGCGGCACCGGAGCTCGCGAGCGAGCTGCGGGCGCATCCCGCCGACGCCGTCGTGCACGCGGCCGCCCTCGCCGACGACTGGGCGCCGCTCGCGCGGGCGATGCGCATCAACCGCGACGGCACCGCGCACGTGCGGGCCGCGCTGCCCGGTGCGCGCTTCGTGCACGTCTCGAGCTCGAGCGTCGCCGATCCGCGACGGCCCGAGGTGAACGCGGGTGCCGAGCCGCCCGCGACGCGGCACCTCGGCGCCTACGGGGCCTCGAAGGCGGCGGCCGAGCGGCTGCTCGACGGCACCGACGCGGTCATCCTGCGTCCGCACGCCGTCTACGGGCCGGGTGACACGACGCTGCTGCCGCGGATCGAGGCCGCGGCCCGCGGCGGGCGGCTGCGTCTGCCGCGCGGCGGCCGGGTGCGGCACAGCTTCACCCATATCGACACCCTCGTGGACGCCGTGCGGCTCGCCCTCGACCCGGCCGCCCGGCCCGGCGTCTACCCGATCGCCGACGCCGAACCGGTGCTACTGGCGGAGGTCGTGACCGAGTTCCTCGCGCGGCGAGGCCGACCGGCTCGCATCGTGGCCGTGCCCTTCGCGCTCGCCGATGGCGCCGCGGCCCTGAGCGAGGCGTGCGCGCGGATCACCGGCCACCGCCCGCGGCTCACCCGCTACGCGGTCGCACAGCTGGGTCGCGAGCGCACCTACGACCTCCGCGCCGCGCGGGAGGGCCTGGGACTGCAGCCGCGGCCGACGACCCTGGAGGGCTGCGAGGCCTGGTGACCGGTTGCGGGGTTCGCGGACGCGACGCCCCGCTGCACGTCAGCCCCGCCGCACGTCAGACCCGCCGCGCGTCAGACCCCGCCGCCGCCGCCGCCGCCCCCGCCGCCGCCGGAGGAGCCTCCGCCGCCCGAACCGCCGCTCGAGGAGGAGCTCGCCGAGCCGCTGTAGGAGGTCGACACGCTCGTGCTCATCGAGCCGATGCTCGAGGCGAAGGCCGCCGCGTTGAAGGCGCCCACGTGCGAGCCCGCGTACCAGTCGGGGTTCTCGTCGTAGTAGCGCCCGAGCACGTCGGCCCACTCCCGCTCGAGCCCGAACAGCACGGCGTAGGGCAGCAGCTTCTCGTAGATCTTGACGACGGCCGTGCGGTCGTCGACCGCGATCCGCTCGGCGCCGGTGACGCTCTGCAGCACGCGCAGCCGGTCGGCCTCCGCGAGCTGGATGTACTCGCGCAGCCCCTCGAGGTACTCCTTGCGCCGCGCGCCTTCGGGACTCAGCGGCTTGCGGCCCGCGACGAGCCCGACCGCACCGATCACGACCCAGATGCCGCCGACCGTGCCGAGCATCGCCAGGAAGAAGCCGAGGCCGGGATCGGACTCGGAACCGAACACGAACGAGAGGATCAGGCACCCGAATCCGAGCGCGCCGAGCATCCCGACGAGCGTGCCGAGGCCCGGATGCCCGGCGCGCCGCCATCCCAGCTGCCGCGCCGCGAGCGCCGCCTGCTTCGTGATGCTGATGACGGTGCGGCCGAGCACCTGGTCGTTCTTCGTGAGCCAGCGCACCGAGCCGTCCGCGCCGTCGGCGCCCGAGCCTCCGAACAGTCCGCCGACACCGGTGAACGAGGGGATGCGGAACAGCACGTCGAGCAGGGTGCGCTCCACCGGGCGCAGGCCGCTCTCGTCGAGGGACTGCAGTCCGTAGCGGGTACCGCCGAACAGCCCCGGAGCCTCCCCCTCGACGAGGCGGATGCGGCGCCGCACCGCGAGGTCGACGAAGGTCGCCGCAGCGGCCTTGCGGCTCTTGCCGATGAGGTTCGCCGCGAGGAAGAGGTCGATGTCGGGCGGATCGTACTGCGCGACGACGATGCCGTCGCCGGGGGAGTCCCGCAGCGCCACGACGCGCACGAGGACGGCGACCACCACCGACGCGAGCATCAGGGCGAGCCCGATGAGCACGAGCGGCGGCACCCACGCGAACAGGTCGAAGGGCGCGGCGGCGAAGGTGCCCGGCGCGAAGCCGAGCGCGAGCGTGACGTTCTCGTGCGGGCCGAGGTTCTCCACGCGCGCACCGAACCCGTCGTTGGTCGCGACCAGATCGCAGCGCGAGGTCGAGCCCTCGGGCCCGAAGTAGCACGCCCCCTGCTGGTACGCGGCGCCGAGACCGGGGCCGAGATGCACGGTCGCGTCGACCACGCCGAAGGGCTGCGCCCATCCGGTTCCGTTGACATCCCAGTACCACTCGTCGCGGCCGGTGTCCTCGAAGTGGCGGGTCACGTCGCGCTGGCTGTAGCGGATCACGTAGTGCTGCTCGCCGTGCACGTACTGCCCCTCGGGCACCGCGATCGTGAGCACGAGGAAGTCGCCGTCGCGGCTCGTGTCGTAGGAGCGCGGCGCGCCGGTCTCGTCGGTGACCGACTCGATGCGCAGGTCGGTCGAGTGGCCCTGGTAGACGGCCGGGATCGCGCGGCGGATGCCGCGGTTCTGGTCGATGTCGGGGAACTGCGCCACGAGCTCCTCGGTCGTCGCGAGCGTCGAGCGGTCGGCGGCGTCGCGGTCGAGCGTGTAGTCGACGGTCATCGCGGTGAACGTGAAGTCGTCGACGCCGCCGACCACCTCGACCGCGGCCGGAGCGGCGGGGCCCGGCGCCGCGGGAGCGGGCGCGGCGGGCTCGGCAGCGGCGGGCGCCCCGAGCGCGAGCGGCACGGCGGCGAGCGCCAGGGCGAGCAGCGCCACCCCGGCGGCGGCGGGCGGCCGGGAGGGCGAGGGGGAGGGCCGTGAACCGCGCGCGGATCGCATGCGGCGAGCGTATCCGGGCATCCCGTGCCCCGCGACGGGCGGTCAGCGCGGGGGCGCCGCGTCCTTGCACACGACCAACTCCGCGTACGCCGGGATCAGCACCCGGTGGCCGTAGCGACGGCGAGCCACCCGGATCGGGCGCCCGTCGCCGAGCAGCAGGTCGAGGATCGCGCCGAGCTCGGCGCGCGCGAGCGGCCCGCCGAGGCACAGGTGGCGCCCCGCGCCGAACCAGAGCTGGCGCAGCTGCGGCAGGTACGGGCGGTCGACGCGGAACCCGCCGGCGAGGTTGTTCGCCGTCCAGGTGAGGATGAGCACCCGGTCCCCGGCGCGCAGCGTGCGCCCGCCGATCTCGAGGTCGGCCATGACGCTGCGCCCGATGATCGGCGCGGGCGAGGTGACCCGCAGCGCCTCCCGGATCGCGTCCTCGCGGTGGCTCGGATCGGCCAGCAGCCGGTGCTGCTCGCCCGAGTCGACCAGCAGCGCGGCCAGCCGCGCCATCGCGCTCGCCGCCGTCTCGGTGCCGGCGACCATGAGCAGCGTGGCGAGGCCCTTGGTCTCGCGCAGCCCGAGGCCGAGCTCCCGGCAGCGGCCGATGATCGTGTCGCGGTCCGCAGAGGCGTAGACCGCGTCGATATGGCCGGTGAGCCGCTCGACGATCGCGCGCGCCGAGGCGATCACCTCGGGCGGCAGCTCGGTGCTCGCGGTGGTGCCGAGCGCGATCGCGGCGAGCTCCTCGCCGGTGGCGAAGATCTCGCGATAGGCGTCGTCGGGGTCCGCCCGTCCGGTCTCGACCGGTAGACCCAGCAGCGTCGTCACCATCTGCCCGACGAGCACCCGCGACAGGTCGGCGAGGTCGAGCGGTTCGCCCGCCTCGAAGGCGGCGCGGGCGCGGCCGAGGCGCTCGCCCCACGCGCGATCGACGAACGCCCGGCTCGTCTTCTCGGTGAACAGCTCGCGGCTGCGGGTGCGCAGATCGTGGTGCCCGGGTCCGTCGAACAGGTCGTAGACCCAGTCCCCGAGGATCTGCGCCCACAGGTGCCCGACCCCGCCCTCGGAGAGCAGGGTGAGATGCTCCGGGTCGTTGAGCAGCGCGCGGGCGATGAGCGGATCCGCGGTCACCCACCCGAGCCTCGGCACCTTCATGAGCGGCCGGGCGAACTGGCCGAGCCAGTTGAGCACCGGCAGGGCCGGTCGCGCCGCGGCGAGCAGTCGCCGCTCGTGGGCCTCGGCCGAGTCGCCGCGCCCGTCGCGCAGCAGCGAGAGGCGGCGCTCGCGCACCGGGGCGACGAGATCCTCCGCGACGGGCACGGGCTCAGGCTAGCGATGGACCCGAGTTTCGACGACCGTCTAGATCGATCCCGTCCTCCAGCCGCTAACCTGAGAGAAAACCTGAGAATTGGATGGGTCCATGGCTAAGAGCCTCCTGCGCGCCATTGACGACTTCTTGGCCAACGTCGAGGAGTTCATCCACCGTCGCGGATATGCGGCAACTGTGATCGCCTTCTTGCTTTTCCTCGTTGGGGCGGGCGGCGTCGTGTCTGTTCTTGAACGCCACCGCCGCCAAGTGGATCTACGTGATCATCATCGCGGTAGCGGCTGTCTGCTTTCTCTTGCTGGCCGTCGGCGGTTCCCGTCGCCTCCGCAGGGATCGAGACCGAGTGGCGCGAGCGCTTTGGCTGTATGCCTCTGAGATCGAGGCCTTGTCAGATCCTGAACAGCGTCTGAAGATCTCCGCATGGCAACAGCGCACCGAAATCCGTACAAATGGTCGGTCGACATTGACCCGCGAACTCACGCTTAGCAAGTCCAGTCAGAAGATGCCTCACTACTTTGAGGCGCGCTTTGTGTCAGCGTCCGACGGGGCTATGAAGGATCGCCACAAGCGAGCCGTTCAAGCTCGGGTGTGGCGCGGGACAACGTCCGATCGCCTGACCGAGGATGTTCCTTACGAGGAGGCATGGGACCGCTCCACTAGCGGCCGCGACATGCTGAGCGTTCGTATCTACCTAGGCAGTTCGATTCAAGACGGCGAATTGTTACGAGTTCAGGTCGACTGGCCCGGATGCTCTCGCGACCTGCGTAAGCGCGAGGCCGCCGAGGAATTCGATGTGCGCTTCCTCAAGTTTCCCGTGCCCTACGAGCACATCATCGTGCTGAAGGATTGTGCGCAAGCGCCGAAGGTCAGGGCCATCGATGCGACTAACTTTACGTCGGTGCCGGAGGGCTCGGACTGGCACGTCAGTTACAGCGGAACGGACGTCTCCATCGGAGACGTCCGCGGGGTGGTGCTGGACCTTCGGCGATGACCGTCAGGCTCCAACGTCCTCCGAGCCGCCAAAAGCGAGTTGCGACACATTGACCTCCTGGTTGGGCTGCGGGGAGCGTAACATCGATTGGGTAGTCAAGCTGGCAGCGGGCCTCGCGTCGGCACACCCCAGATCGGGGCAAGCATTCCTTGTGGGATGGCCGGCTCCATCGTTCCCTCCACAGCCACGTAGGCAGTCAGTGCATTCCTACAGTCTCCGTAGTGCGCGGCAGCCGCGGTCAGCACGGCATCCCGTCAGCGGAAGCGGCCCGCGCGGATAGGGTGGCCGCGTGACGGAGGACGCCCGCAGCCGCTACGCCCGGCTCTTCGGTCGGGTCGAGGGCACCGACCGCATCCAGTTCTTCAGCGACGCGGTCTTCGCCATCGCGATGACCCTGCTCGTGCTCGAGATCCAGCTGCCCGAGGACGCCGGCGACGACCTCGGCGCCGCGCTGCTCGAGATCTGGCCCTCCTACCTGGGCTACGTGCTCAGCTTCGCGATCATCGGCATCAACTGGGTCACCCATCACCGCAAGTTCCTCGTGATCGTGCGCTTCGACCGCGGGCTCGTGCTGCTCAACCTGCTGTTCCTCATGGTCGTCGCGTGGGTGCCGTTCCCCACGAGCCTCATGGCCGATCGCGGCAACGATGCACCGGCGGTCGTGCTCTACGCCGCGACGGTCGCCGCGCTGTCGCTGCTGCAGCTCGCGATCTGGGTCCACTCGCGGCGAGCGCGCCTGATGAGCGACGTCGTCGACGCCGGGGTCTACCGCCTCGTGGCGTGGGCGCTGCTGCCGGTGCCGATCGTGTTCCTCGCGAGCGTGCCCTTCGCGCTCGTCTGGCCGGAGTGGACGCCGCTGAGCTGGATCCTCATCCTGCCGATCTCACGCCTGTTCCGTGCGATCGGCGAACGTCGCGCCGACGCAGCCGGGCTGGGCGACGATGTGCGCGCCGCCGAACTGATCGACGACTAGGGCTCCTCGGCGACGGCTTCTCGCCCGCTAGGCCCCCGGCTCGTCGAAGTCGAGGCTGAGCTTGCGCAGCAGACCGGCGAGGCGCTCCTGCTCGGCGGGGGAGAGGCGCTCGAGCAGCGCGGTCTCGCCGACGAGCAGCTCGCCGATCGCGGCATCCACCCGTTCGCGCCCGCGGGCGGTGAGCTCGACGATGACGCCGCGCCCGTCGTGCGGGTCGGTGGCGCGCACGACGAGGCCGCTGCTGACGAGGCGGTCGATGCGGTTGGTCATCGTGCCGCTCGACACGAGGGTCTGCTGCAACAGCGCCTTCGGGCTGAGGGCCGCGGGGTGGCCGGCGCGCCGCAGCGCCGCGAGCACGTCGAACTCCCACGGCTCGAGGCCGCTCGCCGCGAAGGCCGCCCGGCGCGCCCGGTCGAGGTGCCGACTGAGCCGCGCCACCCGGCTCAGCACCTGCAGCGGCGCGAAGTCGAGGTCGGGCCGTTCGCGCGCCCACGCGTCGACGATGCGGTCGACCTCGTCGGAGGCGGCGTCGGGCATCGTCCCATTCTCGCCGATCTCTCGACATCGAGAAAGTTCCGTCTCGCGCCCCCCGCGGCGCGACCGTAGGCTCGCCTCGTGAGCGGCGAGGCCATCTGGTGGGGCGAGCCGACCGTCGAGGAGATCACGCGCTACGCACGGGGAACGCTCATCGAGACGCTCGGCATCGAGTTCACGCTCCTCGAACCCGCGGCGCTGCACGCGCGCATGCCGGTCGACTCCCGCACGGTTCAGCCCGCCGGGGTGCTGCACGGGGGCGCCTCGGTCGCGCTCGCCGAGACCCTCGCCTCGTTCGCGGCGCATCTCACGGTGGATCCCGCCCGCACCCACGCGGTCGGTCAGGAGATCAACGCGAACCACCTGCGCCCCGTGCCCACGGGGGAGACGGTCGTCGGGGTCGCGACCCCGATCGCTCTCGGGCGGCGTTCGCAGGTCTGGGAGATCCGGATCTCGACCGAGTCGGGCAAGCTCGCGTGCATCTCCCGGTGCACCATCGCGCTCGTCGAGCAGGCGAGCTCCTACGGCCCCCCGGAGTCGCGCGGCTGAGGCGTGCGGGTCAGTCGCGCCAGCCGTCGACGCCGTAGTCCCAGCCGGTGTACGCCTCGGCGAGGTACTCCTGCGCGGCCCGCGAGCCCGTCACGAGGCGCAGCTCGCCGAGCCCCCGGCGACGGTCGAAGTCGCTCGCGTCGGGGGCGATGTGCAGCATCGTCGTCATCCAGTAGGAGAAGTGCTGCGCCTTCCAGATGCGGTCGAGCGCGTCGGTCTCGTAGCTCTCCAGCAGCGTCTCGGAGCCGCTGCCGAAGAACTCGCGCAGCGCCCGGTTCAGCCACAGCACGTCGCTGATCGCGAGGTTCATGCCCTTCGCGCCGGTCGGCGGCACGGTGTGGGCCGCGTCGCCCATGAGGAACACCCGGCCGTGGCGCAGCCGGTGCGCGACGAAGCTGCGGAAGCGCAGCACGTCCTTGCGGAAGATCGGCCCGCGCTTCAGCTCGTCGGTCGTCACGCCGGCCTGCAGCTTCGCCCAGATCTCGTCGTCGGAGACCGAGGCGGGGTCGGTGGCCGGATCGCACTGGAAGTACATGCGCTGCACCTCGCGGTTGCGCGAGGAGATGAGCACGAAGCCCTCCTCCGAGCGCGAGTAGATGAGCTCCTCCGAGCTCGGCGGAGCCTCGACCAGCACGCCGTACCAGGCGAAGGGGTACTCGCGGAAGAACCCGCCCTGCTGCGATCCGACGACCGGGATGCGCGCGATCGACCCCGAGCCGTCGGCGCCGACGACGACGTCGGCCTCGATCTCGAAGCCCGAGCCGTCGGCGGTGGTGCCGACGATGCGGGGGCGATCGGAGTCCGCGTCCTCGACGCTCGTCGCGGTGTGCTCGAACAGCGGGGCGACCCCGGCGTCGATGCGGGCGGCGATGAGGTCCTTGAGCACCTCGTGCTGCGGGTAGAGGTAGACCGAGCGGCCCACGAGGTCCTGGAAGTCGAAGCGGTGCGCCTGCCCGTCGAAGTGGAAGGCGATGCCGTCGTGCTTCGCACCGTCGCGGTAGACCCGGTCGGAGACGGTCGTCGCGAGCACCTCGGCGGCGGGCGACTCGACGATGCCGGCCTTGACGGTCTCCTCGATGTCCTCGCGGCTGCGCTGGTCGACCACGATCGAGTCGATGCCGGCGCGGTGCAGCAGCTGCGCGAGCAGCAGACCGGCGGGCCCGGCCCCGAGGATGCCGACCTGGGTGCGGAGGGGCTGGGTGGGCATGGGAACCTCGTCGTTCTCGGGAGTCGCGCGGCGTGCGCGGGCCGCGGGCGGCGGCCATGACCCATTGAGGGCTACCCGTCGGCGCGCGGCAATGCCAGACTTCCGCCTCGTGGAAGTCCTGGCCGGCCACGGGGGTGCGCGATGAGCGCCCTCGACCGCGCCCTCGACCTGCTCGACCTCTTCGGACCCGACACCACGGCGCTGAGCCTGACCGAGTTGTCAGCCGGGTCGGGGCTGCCGCTGTCGACCTGCCATCGCCTCGCCGCCACCCTCGTCGCGCGCGGCTACCTCGACCGCGGAGAGGACCGTCGCTACCGCGTCGGGGTCGGCCTCTGGTCGGTCGCGCAGCGCTCGCCGCTCAGCGACCGGTTGCGCGAGAGCGCGCTCCCGGCCCTCGCGCGGCTGTACGAGGAGACCGGGGAGAACATCACGCTCGCGGTGCTCGACGGCGGCCGGGCGCTCTACGTCGAGAGGCTCATGGGCGAGCGGAGCATCCCCACCGTCAGCCGCGCCGGGGCCCGACTGCCGCTGCACACCACCGGGGTCGGCAAGGTGCTTCTCGCCTATCAGCCGGAGGCCGCGATCGCGGCGCATCTCTCCGCGCCGCTCGAACGCCCCACCCGCGACGCCCTCGCCGACCCGGCCCGATTGCGCCGCGACCTCGCCGAGACCCGTGCCCGCGGCTACTCGGTCACCCGGCAGGAGATGACCCTCGGCTCGGCCTCCGTCGCGGTGCCGATCCTGCAGGCCGGGCGCTGCGTCGCCGCGGTCGGGGTCATCGTGCACCTCGCACGGCTGGATCCGCCGCGGCTGGTCGCGACCCTCAGCCGGGCGGCCGCCGCGATCGTCGCCGAGCTCGAGCGGCTCGACTGACCGCCCCGGATACCATCCGGTCATGCACGAGTCGCGGGCGAGCGAGCGCGGCGACTCCGTCACGGGTCGCGCGCTCGCGGTGCTCGACTCCTTCGACGCCGAGCACCGCCGCCAGCCGCTCGGCGCGATCGCGCGCCGCACCGGCCTGCCGTTGACCACCGTGCACCGGCTCGTGCACGAGCTCGAGCGGCACGAGGCGCTCGTGCGCGGCCCCGACGGCGATTGGGAGATCGGCAGCAAGATCTGGCGGCTGGGCACCCTCGCCTCGGTGCACGTCGATCTGCGCGAGGTCGCGCTGCCCTACATGGAGGACGTCTACGCGCTCGGCAACGACGCCGTGCAGATCGCGGTGCTCGACGGGCTGCGCTGCCTCGTCGTCGACCGCATCGCGGGCTCGCGCACGATGTCGGTGCTCAGCAAGCCGGGATCGCGGCTGCCGCTGCACGCGACCGGCGTCGGCAAGGTGCTGCTCGCCTTCGGCACGACCGAGCTGCAGGAGGCGGTGCTCGGCTCGCTCGACCGCTACACGGATCGCACCATCACCGACGCCGAGACCCTCCGGCCCCAGCTGCGCACCATCCGATCGCAGGGCTTCGCGGTCACCCGCGAGGAGCTCACGCCGGGGGCGACCTCGGTCGCCGTGCCGCTGCGGGGTCGCCGCGGCGCGGTGACGGCGGCGCTCGGCGTCGTCTCGCCGAGCGAGAGCGCGGAGGTCTCGAAGATGGTGCCGGTGCTGCAGGTGACGGCCGCGGCGCTGTCGAGCAAGCTCGTGGAGACCGGGCTCGCCTGACCCAGTATTCCGCTGAGCGGAATCCGCCGCGCGCCGAGGGCCGCCGGTGTCGTCAACTGGAGGGCAGCATCCGCCGTTCGAAGGAGAACCATGCCCCGCGTCGTCCGCGGCACCCCCCGCGCCCCGCTCGACGTCGTCGACGGCCTCGCCGAACTCGGCGTCGCTACGGTGCACGAGGCGCAGGGCCGCATCGGCCTGCTCGACGTGCGGCTGCGGCCGATCTTCCCCGCGCGGATCGCCGGCACCGCCCTCACCGCGACCGTCGCGCCCGGCGACAACTGGACCATCCATGTCGCGGTCGAGCAGGCGCGCGAGGGCGACATCCTCGTGGTCACGCCGACGAGCCCCTGCGAGGACGGCTACCTCGGCGACCTGCTCGCGGAGAGCCTGCGCGCGCACGGCGTGCGCGGCCTCGTCATCGATGCGGGCGTGCGCGACGTCGCGACCCTCACCGAGATGGGCTTCCCGGTGTGGTCGAAGAACATCGGCGCGCAGGGCACCGTCAAGGCGACCCCGGGCGACGTGCAGACCCCGATCACGATCGCCAACCAGCGGGTCGAGCCGGGCGACGTGATCGTCGCCGACCTCGACGGCGTCGTCGTGGTGCGCCGCGAGGACGCCGCGCGCGTGCTCGAGAAGGGGCGCGAGCGCGAGGACAACGAGACCGCCAAGCGCGCGCGCCTGCGCGCGGGGGAGCTCGGCCTCGACATCTACGGCATGCGCGAGAAGCTCGCCGCCGCCGGGCTCGTCTACGAGGACTACGCGGGATGACCGCGCCCGCCGCTTCGTCGCCCGCGCCGGCCCCGCAGCTCGCGGTGCCGTGCTCGGTGCTGCGCGGCGGCACCTCGAAGGGCCTGTACTTCCTCGCCGAGGACCTCCCCGCCGACGTCGCCGAGCGCGACGCGTTCCTGCTCGGGGCGATGGGCTCGCCCGATCCGCGCGAGATCGACGGGATGGGCGGCGGGCATCCGCTCACCTCGAAGGTCGCGGTCGTGAGCCGCTCCGCGCGCGAGGGCGTCGACGTCGACTACCTGTTCCTGCAGGTGTGGCCCGACCGGGCCGAGGTGAGCGACCGGCAGAACTGCGGCAACATCCTCGCCGGCGTCGGCCCGTTCGCGATCGAGAACGGTCTCGTCGCGGAGCAGGACGGGATCACGCCCGTGCGCATCTACATGGTCAACACCGACTCGGTGGCGACCGCCCTCGTCGAGACCCCCGGCGGGATCGTGAACTACGCGGGCGACGCGCGCATCGACGGGGTGCCCGGCAGCCACGCGCCGATCATGCTCGACTTCGAGGACGTCGCCGGATCCAGCTGCGGCGCCCTGCTGCCCACCGGCCACGCGGTCGACGTCGTGGAGGGCGTCGAGGTGACCTGCATCGACAACGGCATGCCCGTGGTGTGCCTGGCCGCGAGCGACCTCGGCATCAGCGGCTACGAGTCGCCCGCCGAACTCGAGGCGAACGAGGCGCTGCGCGCGAAGGTGGAGGCGATCCGGCTCGCGGTCGGGCCGATGATGAACCTCGGCGACGTGGCGAACGCGACCGTGCCGAAGATGAGCATCCTCGCGCCGGCGCGCGACGGCGGTCTCGTCAGCACGCGCACCTTCATCCCGCACCGCGTGCACGAGTCGATCGGGGTGCTCGGGGCGGTCTCGGTCGCGACGGCGTGCATGGTCGAGGGCAGCGTCGCGGCGCGGATCGCCGCGGTGCCGGGCGACGCGACCGGGCTCGAGGTGGTGGTCGAGCATCCCACCGGCTTCTTCACGGTGCAGATGGAGATCGACCGCTCGGGCGGCGAGCTCGCCGTCACCCGGTCGGCGCTGCTGCGCACCGCGCGCCTGCTCATGACCGGCACCGTCTACGCCCCCGCCGGCGCGCGCGCCGCGCGGGAGTCCAGCCCCACCCCGACGACCGACACGACCGGAGCCGCCGCGTGATCATCGACTGCCACGGCCACTACACGACCGCCCCGGCCGCCCACACCGACTGGCGTGCGGCTCAGCTCGCGGCGTTCCGCGCGGGGGAGCCGACCCCGGCCTACCCGGAGATCTCCGACGACGAGATCCGCGAGTCGATCGAGCAGAACCAGCTGCGACTGATCACCGAGCGCGGCAGCGACGTCACGATCTTCTCCCCGCGCGCGAGCGCGATGGGCCACCACGAGGGCGACCAGCGCATCAGCGCCGAGTGGACGCGCGCCTGCAACGACCTCATCGCGCGGGTCGTGGGTCTGTTCCCCGAGAGCTTCGTGGGGGTCGGTCAGCTGCCGCAGTCGCCCGGAGCCGACCTGAGCGCGAGCATCGCGGAGCTCGACCGGGTCGTCACCGAGCTCGGGTTCGTGGGGGTCAACCTCAACCCCGACCCGAGCGGCGGACTGTGGCAGACCGTGCCGCTCACCGACCGGTACTGGTACCCGCTCTACGAGCGCATGGTCGAGCTCGACGTGCCGGCGATGGTGCACGTCTCGGCCTCGGCGAACCCGAACTTCCACGCGACCGGCGCCCACTACATGAACGCCGACACGACCGCGTTCATGCAGCTGATCCAGGGCGACCTGTTCGCCGACTTCCCGAGTCTGCGGCTGATCATCCCGCACGGCGGCGGCGCCGTGCCCTACCACTGGGGCCGGTACCGCGGGCTCGCCGACATGCTGGGGCAGCCCGCGCTCGACGGGCACCTCATGAACAACGTGTTCTTCGACACCTGCGTCTACCACCAGCCCGGCATCGACCTGCTCGTCGACGTCATCGACACGAAGAACGTGCTGTTCGGCTCGGAGATGATCGGCGCGGTGCGCGGCATCGACCCGACCACCGGGAACTACTTCGACGACACGAAGCGGTACATCGACGCCGCGGCGCTCGACGACGACGCGAGGGCGGCGATCTTCGAGGGCAACGCACGGCGCGTCTTCCCGCGTCTCGACGCGATCCTGACCGGGCAGGGGCGGTGACGATGGCCGCGTTCACGAAGGATGCCGACTGGCTCGACTGGGATCCCGACCCCACCAAGCCGAGCTTCGTGCTGCCGCCCGGCACGGTCGACGCGCACTGCCACGTCTTCGGCCCCGGCGACGTGTTCCCCTTCGCGCCGGAGCGCAAGTACACCCCGTGCGACGCGAGTCGCGAGCAGCTGTTCGCGCTGCGCGACTTCCTCGGCGTCGAACGCAACGTCGTCGTGCAGGCGACCTGCCACGGCGCCGACAACTCGGCCCTGCTCGACGTGCTCGAGCACGCCGACGATCGCGCGCGCGGCGTCGTGACGGTGCGGCCCGACATCGAGGTCGCCGAGCTGGAGCGGATGCACGAGCTCGGCGTGCGCGGCGTGCGGTTCAACTACGTCAAGCGCCTCGTCGACCCGAAGCCCGACGACTACTACCGCTCGATCGTCGAGAAGATCGCGCCGCTCGGCTGGCACGTCGTGCTCTACTTCGAGCCGGCCGACCTGGCCGCCAAGCGCGACTTCTTCCTCTCGCTCGGCGTGCCGATCGTCGTCGACCACATGGGCCGGCCCGACGTCGCGAAGCCGGTCGACGGCCCCGAGTTCCAGGCCTATCTCGACTTCGCCTCCCGCCCCGAGGTCTGGACCAAGGTCAGCTGCCCCGACCGCCTGAGTGTCAGCGGCTCGCCGGCCTACGCCGACGTCGTGCCCTTCGCGCGCACGGTGGTCGAGACCTTCCCCGACCGGGTGCTCTGGGGCACCGACTGGCCGCACCCCAACATGAAGCGCGAGATGCCCGACGACGGCGTGCTCGTCGACTACGTGCCGTCGATCGCGACGACCCCGACCCTCCAGGAGAAGCTCCTGGTCGCCAACCCCACCACCCTCTATTGGAGCTGAGACCGATGACGAAGCCCGACTTCCGGCAGTTCGACGACCTGCCGGGCACCACGATCTTCACGATCGAGAAGGCCCGCGAGGGCTACGAGCTCAACCAGTTCTGCATGAGCCTGCGCACGGCCGAGAACCGCGAGAAGTTCCTCGCCGACGAGCGCGCCTACCTCGACGGGTTCCCCATGACCGAGGCGCAGAAGCAGGCGGTGCTCGACCGCGACTTCCAGGCGATGCTCGACAACGGCGGCAACGTCTACTTCCTCTCCAAGATCTTCGCCTCGGAGGGCAAGTCGTACGTGCAGGCCGTGAGCACCATGACCGACCTCAACGTCGAGCAGTACCAGGCGATGATGATCGCCGGCGGCCGCAACATCGACGACGGCTGGCGCTCGCAGGCCGAGCGCGCCGCGTTCGAGGCGGCGGGCGGCACCGACCGCAACGCGCCCGCCGGATCCCAGTCCACCACCGCCGAGTCCACCGAAGGAGAGGACGCCTGATGGCCCGCATCACCGCCGGTGTCACGACCAGCCACGTTCCCGCGGTGGGTGCCGCGATCGACATGGGGCGCACCGAGGAGCCGTACTGGAAGCCGATGTTCGAGGGCTACGAGTTCTCGAAGCGGTGGATGAAGGACAACACCCCCGACGTCGCGATCATCGTCTACAACGACCACGCCTCGTTCTTCGGCATGGAGACGATCCCGACCTTCGCGCTCGGCGTCGCGGAGTCCTTCGCGGTGTGCGACGAGGGCTACGGCCCCCGCCCGGTGCCGGTGGTCGAGGGGCACCCGCAGCTCGCGACCCACCTGGCCGCGTCGCTCATCCTCGACGACTTCGACATGACGGTGCTCAACCTGCTCGAGGTCGACCACGGACTGACCGTGCCGATGTCGCTCATGTTCGGCGAGCCCGAGCGGTGGCCGACGAAGGTGATCCCGCTGCCGGTCAACGTCGTCATGTATCCGCAGCCCTCCGGCGAGCGCTGCCTCGCGCTCGGCAAGGCGATCCGCGAGGCGGTGCAGAACTTCGACGAGGACCTGAACGTGCAGGTCTGGGGCACCGGCGGCATGAGCCACCAGATCCAGGGCGCGCGCGCGGGGCTCATCAACCTCCCGTGGGACACCCAGTTCATGGACGACCTCGTGAACGACCCGGAGACCCTGAAGTACAAGCCGCACCTCGAGTACATGCGGGAGGCGGGATCCGAGGGGGTCGAGCTCATCATGTGGCTCGTCATGCGCGGCGCGATGGGCGACCAGGTCGATGAGGTCTACCGCTTCAACCACGTGCCGGCCTCGAACACCTCGGTCGGCCACCTCATCATGACGCCGAAGGAGAGCTGATGGTCGCCCTCGCCGTCGTCGGGCTCGGGGCCTTCGGAACGAAGCACCTCGACGCCCTGAAGGAGATCCCCGAGGCCGAGATCCGCTACGTCGCGCACTCGACGCAGGAGGTGGCCGACGAGGTCGCCGCCCAGTACGGCGCGCAGCGCGGGTTCGACGACTACACCGAGCTGCTCGCCCAGGACGACCTCGACGGCGTGCTGCTCGCGACGCCGACGCAGATGCACCACGCGCAGACCCTCGAGGCGCTCGCGGCGGGCAAGCACGTCATGGTCGAGATCCCGATGGCCGACTCGCTCGCCGGCGTGCGGGAGATCGTGGATGCGGCGGCCGCCTCCGGCCGGGTCGCGATGGCCGGGCACACCCGGCGCTTCAACCCCTCGCACCAGTACCTGCACCGCCGGATCGAGGAGGGCGAGTTCGCGATCCAGCAGATGGACGTGCAGACCTACTTCTTCCGCCGCACCAACATGAACGCGCTCGGCAAGCCGCGCTCGTGGACCGACCACCTGCTCTGGCACCACGCGGCGCACACCGTCGACCTGTTCCAGTACCAGACCGGTGAGCGCGTCGTGACGGCGAACGCGATCCAGGGGCCGAAGCACCCCGAGCTCGGCATCGCGATGGACATGTCGATCCAGCTGAAGTCGGAGAGCGGCAAGATCTGCACGCTCTCGCTCTCGTTCAACAACGACGGGCCCCTGGGCACCTTCTTCCGCTACATCGGCGACACCGGCACCTACATCGCCCGCTACGACGACCTCGTCACGGGCACGGAGGAGCCGGTCGACCTGACCGGCGTCGCGGTGTCGAGCAACGGCATCGAGCTGCAGGATCGCGAGTTCGTCGCCGCGATCGCCGAAGGCCGCGAGCCCAACTCGAGCGTCGCGCAGGTGCTGCCGTGCTACGAGGTGCTCGACCGGCTGCAGCAGCAACTGGACTACTGACTCCGGCGGGACCTTCGGCCCGTCCGTCGCGGGCGCGTCGCTCGTACTCTCGATCTCGCGGGGCCCTGTCTCGGCTGGCGAGGGCTCCCCGAGTGGCGCGCGGAGCGCGCACGGAGGCAGGGCACCATGGTTCCCTTCGGATTCGATCAGACCAACGGACGCGTCGACCGGCTCGGGGGGGAGGACGGCGGCGTGATCGCCCCCGCCGACCCCGACGAGTCGATCCAGGGGTTCGTGCAGCGGATCATGGCGGTGCCGCGCATCGGGCGCGGCACGAGCGTGGTCGACCGCGACCCGAGCATCACGGCCTACAGCGAGGAGGGCGTGCGCTGAGCCTGGCGGTCGAGCCCGCTGTGATCACGGCCTCGACCGTCGCCGCGCGTGCGGGCTCGACCGTCAGCGGGCGTGCGGGATCTTGCGGCTGTGCAGCAGCCGCGAGTGGGTGAGCCCGATGCCGTCGGTCATCGTCGGCTCGTAGCCGGCCTCGGCGAGCATCTCGCTGACGTCGGTGAGCTCGAGCTGACGCGTCTTGTGGTGCTCGGCGGTGTCGCGCAGCAGCGCCTGGGCCGACGCGGCGGAGGCCTCCTCGAACCAGCGCAGGATCTCGGCGTGCGCGCCGGCGTCGTCGCCGAGCACCTCGGCCGCCCACAGCACGTCGACGAGGGTCGCCGCGACGCCCTTCACGAGCAGGCTGTGGAGCTGCGCCCGGGTCGAGGCCGCGCCGACCTCTTCCGAGACGGCCTCCGCGTCGACCCCGAGGTCGGCGAGCAGCTCCGCGATAGCGGGCGCTCCGGGCCCCGCCAGCAGCATGCGCCGCCCGTCGGGGTCGCCGGGGATGCCCAGCACGGCCCCGTCGACGAAGGCGCCCTCCGGCAGCAGCGCGGCGAGCGCTCGCGCCCGGCTGGGCGTCAGGAGGGCGAGCGAGACGTAGCGGGCGCCGGGGGCGAGCCGGGGTGCGGTCGCCTGCGCGAGCCGGCGGGCCGTCATCGGCGTTCCCACGGCGAGCACGAGCGTCGCGTCGTCGAGCCTCTCCTCGTCGAGCGGCTCGAGCCCGGCGGCGCGCAGCCGCTCGGCGATCGCGGCGCCGCCGTCGGCGAGGCCGAGGACGGCGATCCGGGGACTGTCGCTCATGCGCCCAGTCTCTCAGGCGCCGCCTTCGGCGCCGTCTTTTCGCACCCGCGCGCGAACGGTCGGCGTCGGGTGCGGATTCTCGCCGCCTCAGCGATCGAAGAGGGCCAGCTGCGCCTGGGTGTGGTGCTCGCCGAGCGCCGCGGGGAACGCGTCGAGCCGCGCGACCACCTCGGGGGTCAGCGCGAGGTCGAGGGCGCCGAGATCCTCCTCGAGGTGGTCGATGCGCGTCGTGCCGGGGATCGGCGACCAGTCCTCGCCCTTCGCGAGCACCCAGGCGAGCGCGAGCTGCGCGGGGGTCGCGCCGAGCCCCGCCGCAATCGCGGCGAACTCGTCGACGAGGCCGAGGTTGTGCTCGAGCGCGCTCACCGCGAAGCGGGGGTTGGTGAGGCGCCAGTCGCCCTCGTCGAGCTGCTCGCGCGCGCGGATCGCCCCGGTGAGCAGCCCGCGGTTCAGCGGCGAGTAGGGCACGAATCCGACGCCGAGCTCGCGCAGCAGCTCGAGCGTGCCGTCGTCGCCGTCGCGGGTCCAGAGCGAGTACTCCGACTGCAGGGCGGTGATCGGATGCACCGCGTTCGCCCGCCGGATCGTCTCCTTGCCGGCCTCCGACAGCCCGATCGCGCGGATCTTGCCCTCGGCGACGAAGCCCGCGAGCGTGCCGATGACGTCCTCGATCGGCACCGCCGGATCCACCCGGTGCTGGTAGTAGAGGTCGATGCGGTCGGTGCCCAGCCGCCGCAGCGAGCCCTCCAGGGCCGCGCGGATGTTCTCGGCCGAGCTGTCGACCGGGCCGGGGTTGCCGACGTGCGAGCGCAGCCCGAACTTCGAGGTCAGCACGACGCCGTCGCGGCGGCCCTTCACGGCCCGGCCGACGAGCTCCTCGTTGGTGAACGGCCCGTAGAGCTCGGCCGTGTCGATGTGCGTCACGCCGAGGTCGAGAGCGTGGTGGATCACGCGGATCGCCGCCTCGTCGTCGGTGCTGTGCCCGGTGTAGAGGTGGCTCATCCCCATGCAGCCGAGGCCGATGCGGGAGACGGTCAGGTCGCGAAGGCGGGTGTACTCCATGCTCCGCCGCCAGGATTCGAACCTGGACCTCACGGCTCCAAAGGCCGTCGTGCTGCCGTTACACCACAGCGGATCGCCGCCGGCCGGCGGCGTCTCCAGTCTCCCAGAACGACGCGGCTCGCCCCGTGCCGCCGCCCCGGCCCGACCGCAGCGGGTCGAGCCGGGGCCGGGCGCGGGGCGGCGAGGCGCCGGACGTCGGCTAGGCCGCCGCCTCCGCCTCGAGCTCCTCGGCGAGCACCCGTGCCTGGCCGACCGGGATCGGCTCGGTCACGGGGCGCGGCACCCGCGCGAGGAACGGCGTCACGGCGCCGGCGAGCGCGAGCGCACCGCCGACGACGAAGGCGGCGACGTACGCGCCCTCGGTCGGCAGGCCCGCCGCGTCGACGGTGCCGGCGACGACCGCGGTGAAGACGGTCGTGCCCAGCGCGCCCCCGATGGTGCGGATGTTGGAGTTCATGCCGGTGGCGATCCCGATCTGGTCGCCCGAGACCGCCCGCACGATGACGTTCGGTGTGGTGGAGGTCACGAGGCCCGTGCCGATTCCGAGCACCAGCGCGGCGAGCGCGAACTGCCACACCTCCGCGTGGAAGGCCGCGATCCCGAGGCTCGCGAGCCCGGTCAGCGCGGCCCCGGAGGCGAGCAGCACGCGCAGCGGGAACACCCGGGTGAGCGGTCCGAGCACGAGCCCCACGGTCGCGATCGCGACGAGCATCGGCAGCATGATGATGCCGACCGCGCTCACGGTGGCCCCGAGCCCCCATCCGGTCGTCGCGGGGGTCTCGGCCAGACGCGGCAGGAACGCCCAGACGCCGAACATCGCGGCACCGGTGAACAGCGCGGTGGCATTGCTCGTCCAGACGGCGGGGATGCGCATCATGCGCATGTCGACGAGCGGCGCATGCGAGCGGATCTCGACGGCCACCCAGGCGACGAGCAGCACCGCGGCGAGCACGAAGAGGCCGACGACGAGCGGCGAGCCCCAGCCCCACTGCGCCCCGGAGCTCAGCGGCAGCAGCAGGGCGACGAGCCAGCCCGACAGCAGCACGGCCGGCACGGGGTCGATGCGGCCGGGGCGGCGCACCGCCGGCACGCCGGAGCGCAGCAGGAGGGTGATCGCGAGCGCGGTCAGGGCGACGGGGATCACGAACAGCCACCGCCATCCGATGGTCTCCGACACCGGGCCGGCCACCACGGTGCCGAGGCCGGAGCCGACCGCCATGATGGCCGCGAGGATCCCGATGGTGCCGGCGACGCGCTGCGGCGGCACGGCGTCGCGCACGAGTCCGAAGGCGAGCGGGAAGGCGGCGCCGCCGAGGCCCTGCAGCACGCGGGCGGCGAGCAGCAGCTCGAGGGTGGGGGCGAAGGCGGCCGCGACGCTGCCGACGGCGACCGCCAGCAGCGCGACGAGCATCACGCGGCGTCGGCCGACGAGGTCGCCGGCCCGGCCGAGCAGGGGGGTGGCGACGGCGGCCGTGATGAGCCACGCCGTCAGCGTCCAGGTGACGCCGACCGCGTCGGCGTGCAGGTCGGCGCCGATGGCGCCGAGGGCGGGGATGAGCAGGGACTGCAGCGACGCGACGGCCGCGATGCCCGTGCCCGCGGCGGCGACCGCGGCGCGGGGACGGAGGACGGGGGATGCCTGAGGCATGAGCGCCTTTCGGAAGGGGGTCTCGCGAGGAGCGAGGAGATGCGCCGGGCGGATGCGGGGCGTAGAGTGGAGGTGGACTCCGAATGGAGGGGGCCTCCGGTTAGAGATTAGCGGAGGCTGCCTCCGTTTTGCAAGTCCGGGAGGAACCCATGGTCAGCAGGGCCGAGCAGATGCTCGAGGAGCGTCGTCCGGCGCGCGCCGACGCGCGCCGCAACTTCGACGCGCTGCTGCGCGCCGCGGCCCAGGAGTTCGCCGAGCGCGGCGTCGACGCCTCGCTCGAGGACATCGCCAAGCGCGCGGGGGTCGGCATCGGCACGCTCTACCGCAACTTCCCCACCCGCGACGCGCTCATCGAGCTCGCCTACCTCGGCGAACTCGTCGAGGTCACGGCGCTCGCCCAGCGGCTCGGCGACGAGCCGGCCGCCCTCGCCTTCGCGACCTGGCTCGAACGGGTCACCGACTACCTCGCCACCAAGAAGGTGCTGCTCGAGGGGCTCACGCGGGACTCCCCGCTGCTCGCCTCCTGCCGGGGCGTGCTCTTCGACGCCGGGGAGCCGCTGCTCGCGCGGGCGCAGGGCGCGGGCGCGGTGCGTTCCGACGTGGGGATCGACGACGTGATCCGCCTGCTCATGGGGGTCGCGGGCGTCGCCTACCCCGATGCGTCGCAGCGCGACCGGGTGATCCGCATCGCCCTCGACGGCCTGCGCCCGGATCCCGCACCCGCCGCGGTCTGACGGAGCGCCCGACCGCGCCGACTACCCTGGCGAGCATGACCGACTCGCGCCTCGCCGTCATCGTGCTCGCCGCCGGAGCCGGCACCCGCATGAAGTCGCGCACCGCGAAGGTGCTGCACCCGCTCGCGGGGGTGCCGCTCGTCGGGCACGTGCTCGCCACCGCGCGCGAGCTCGGCCCCGCGCACGTCGTCGCCGTCGTGCGGCACCAGCGCGACGCGGTCGCCGCCGCGATCGCCGAGCTCATGCCCGAGGCGCTCATCGCCGACCAGGACGAGGTGCCCGGCACCGGCCGCGCGGTGGAGCTCGGCCTCGCGGCGCTCCCGGGGGACTTCGACGGCGACATCGTCGTCGTCTCGGGCGACGTGCCCCTGCTCGACGCCGTCACCCTCGCCGAGCTGATCGAGCAGCACCGCACGGCCGCCGCCTCCGCGACCGTGCTGAGCGCGATCGTCGACGACGCCACCGGGTACGGGCGCATCGTGCGCGGCGGCGATGGATCCCTCGAGCGGATCGTCGAGCAGAAGGACGCGAGCGACGCCGAGCTCGCGATCACCGAGATCAACTCGGGCACCTACGTCTTCGCCGGCGCGAGCCTGCGCACCCACCTGCCGGCGATCGGCACCGACAACGCGCAGGGCGAGAAGTACCTCACCGACGTCATCGGCCTGCTGCGCGCCGCCGGGCAGAGCGTCGGCGCCCGGCCCGCGCCCGACGCCTGGCTCGTCGAGGGCGTCAACGACCGCGTGCAGCTCGCCCGCGCCGCCGGGCGGATGAACGCGATGATCGTGCGCGGCTGGCAGCTCGCGGGCGTCACGGTGCGCGACCCCGCGAGCACCTGGATCGACGCGCGCGCGACGCTCGCCGAGGACGTCGAGCTGCTGCCGAACACCCACCTCGAGGGCGCCACCACCGTCGGCGCCGGGGCGCGCATCGGACCCGACACCACCCTCGTCGACTGCGAGGTCGGCGAGGACGCCGTCGTCACGCGCACCCAGGCCGAGCTCGCCGTGTTCGGCGCCCGCGCGAACGTCGGCCCGTGGGCCTACATCCGCCCCGGCACCGAGCTCGCCGAGGACGGCAAGATCGGCACCTTCGTCGAGACCAAGAACGCGCGAATCGGCGCCGGCAGCAAGGTGCCGCACCTCTCCTACGTCGGCGACACGACGGTCGGCGAGGGATCCAACATCGGCGCCGGCACCATCACCGCCAACTACGACGGGGTCGCCAAGCACCGCACGAGCGTCGGATCGCACGTGCGCACCGGATCCCACAACGTCTTCGTCGCGCCCGTCACCATCGGCGACGGCGCCTACACCGGCGCGGGAACCGTCGTGCGCAAGGACGTGCCGCCGGGCGCGCTCGCGGTGAACCAGGCGCCGCAGCGCAACGTCGAGCGCTGGGTCGCCGCGAACCGGCCCGGCACCGCGGCCGCGGAGGCCGCCGCCCGGGCATCCGCCGAGGGCTCCGGCGGGGCGCCCGACGGCGCCGGAGCCGCCGACTAGACTGAAGGTCCGAGCCCGAATCCCCCAGGAAGGCGGAGCGTGTCGGCCATCAAGATCACCGGCGAGAAGCGCATGGTGCTGGTGACCGGTCGGGCCCACCCTCAGCTCGCCCACGACGTCGCCCGCGAGCTCGGCACCGAACTGGTCGGCTCCGACACCCGCACCTTCGCCTCGGGCGAGATCTACGCGCGGTTCGAGGAGAGCGTGCGCGGCTGCGACATGTTCCTCATCCAGTCGCACACGGCGCCGATCAACGAGTGGCTCATGGAGCAGCTCATCATGGTCGACGCCGCCAAGCGCGCGAGCGCGAAGCGCATCACGGTCGTCGCTCCCTACTACCCCTATTCCCGGCAGGACAAGAAGGGCCGCGGTCGCGAGCCCATCTCGGCGCGCCTGGTCGCCGACCTGTTCAAGGCCGCCGGTGCCGACCGGATCATGAGCGTCGACCTGCACGCCGCGCAGATCCAGGGCTTCTTCGACGGGCCCGTCGATCACCTCTTCGCCATGCCCGTGCTGCTCGAGCACATCCAGGGCCTCGACGTGCCCAAGCTCACCGTCGTCAGCCCCGACATGGGCCGCGTGCGGGTCGCCGACGTCTGGAGCGACAAGCTCGGTGCTCCGCTCGCGATCATCCACAAGCGCCGCGATCCGATGGTCATGAACCAGGTCACCGTGCACGAGATCGTCGGCGAGGTCGAGGGCCGCACCTGCCTGCTCGTCGACGACATGATCGACTCCGGTCGCACCATCGTGAAGGCCGCCGAGGCGCTCAAGAAGAACGGCGCCGACGGCGTCATCGTCGCCGCGACCCACGCGATCTTCTCCGACCCCGCGGCCGAGATCCTGCAGCACGAGTCGATCGACCGCGTCGTCGTCACCGACACCCTCCCGGTGCCCGAGGAGAAGCGCTGGGATCGCCTCGAGGTTCTGTCGATCGCGCCGCTGCTCGCGCGGGCGATCCACGAGGTGTTCGACGACGGGTCGGTCACCTCGATGTTCGACGGCGCGGCGTAGCCCGAGCGCGAGCTCGTACGGAGCTGCGGATCGGTCGGGTTCCGCGCGATCGCGGTGCTGCCCGGCGCGTCTCGTCGCGCTTTCCCCAGACGGCTTCTGCGGGGCCAGTTGTTAGTGTTACTAAGCTATTATGCTTCGTAGTACTCAGTGATCGGAGGGACGCGGTGGACGACGTACTGGGCACCGAACTGCGGCGCGGCGTCATCCGGCTCTCCAGCCGGTTCCGGTCGGAGCGGATGGACGGGGAGGTCCCCGATGCGGCTCTTCTCGTGCTCCTCGCGCTCGATACCCGAGGCCCCCTGAGCCTCACCGCGTTGGCCGAGAACGCCCACGTGACCCTCGGGTCGATCAGCCAAACCGTGCGCCGACTGGAGCAGCTCGCTTACCTCGTGAAATCACGCGACAGCGTCGATCGACGTCGCGTGCTGTTCTCGTTGACCGAGTCGGGGCGTCAGGCCGTCACGGCCTCGCGTCAGTACCGCCGTGACTGGCTCAGCCGCCGGCTCGCCGAACTCAGCGACGGCGAGCGAGCCGCTCTCTCCGCCGCCGCCCCGATCTTGATCCGTCTCGCCGACTCCTGAAACCGGAGCATCATGCACCCCGTCGAAGCACTTCTCACACCCCTCGGTCTGCTCTTCCGCCGTCGCCACGCCGACGAATCCCTCAGCCTCGCGCATCGGCCCGAGCTGGGCTTCGCGCGCCGGATGGCGTTCACCTCCCCGCGGTTCGCCGACGGCGAGGAGATCCCGGCGCTCTACTGCGGGCGCTTCATCGGGGACGGAGTCTCCCCGGCCCTGTCGTGGGGAGATCTCCCGGCGGAGACGGCCGACCTCTTGCTGGTCATGGAAGATCTGAACAGCCCCGGCCGGCATCCTCGGTTGCACGCCGTCGCGGCGTTCTCACCCTCGCCGGCCGAGCTCGCTGACGGAGACCTGAATGAGGGGTCGTCGCGCGCACGTTTCGCGTCGGGACGGCGCGGGCCCCTCTCCTATGCGGGGCCGCGCCCGCTGCCCGGGCACGGACCTCACCACTATCGGCTGCACCTCTACGCCCTCGACCGCGCGCTCGACCCCGCCGAGCTGACCGACCTCGAGCACCTCATCGCCGCGGTCGATGGGCACGTGCTCGCGTCGGCGACGATCCGCGGCATCCGCGAGAGCTGAGGGGTCGGCCGCCGCCTCCTCGCACGGGATCCGGCGCGGTCGCCGGGCTAGAGGCCCCAGGCCGAGGCGGGCGCCTTCACCTCGCGCACCGGCGCGTAGCTCCAGTGCGCGCCGTAGGCGTAGTGCCCGGTCGCCCACGAGGAGTACCAGATGGCGTTCTCGATCTCGCCGCTGCTGGCGCCCGAGGCGAGGGCCTGGCGGATCCCGGAGTAGCCGGGGAGGGTGTGGATCGCCTCGGCCGCATTGCGGGCGGCCTCGACGAGCGTGGGGTAGCCGCCCATGAAGGTGCCGCCGGAGGCGCCCCACCCGTTGTTGAGCGGGTTGTTGCGGTTCCACCAGTTGTCGACGTAGTTCTCCTGGCGCAGCCAGCGGGTGATCGCGGTGACCGCGTCGTCGGTCTGCGGCCAGCCGCCGAAGAGCAGGATCATCTTCGCGAAGTCGTAGTTGGTGCCGTGCGCGGCGAGGGTCGGGATGCCGGCGGTCGCGGTGAAGGTGTCGCGGCTGACGGTCGGAGCCTCCGCGGCGGTGAGCGCGGGCGCTTCGAGCTCCTGCGCGTGGGCGCGCGCGTACGCGTCGACGAGGGCCGCGTCGCTCGGCGCGGGCGGCGGCGCGAGGGCGAAGCCGGCGGGGATCAGCAGCGCGACGACCGCGGCGGCGATCACCCGCGGGCGGATCGCCAACCGCCCGAGCCTGCGCGTGCGCAGAGCGCCCACCGCGTCGCGGGTACGGCGACGGGCCGCGCCGAGGGGCGCGCCGAGCGGGGAGCGAGTCAGTGGCATAGCGGGAGGGGTCGTCGAGCGGAGCGGTTCACGCTAACCGCCGAGTCTGAGCCTTCCCCGAGCCGCCGCTCAGTCGAGACCGGGGATGAGCCCGAGCGCGCGCACGAGGGTGCGGCTGCCGTCGAAGTCCTCGGCGTAGCAGTACCAGTTGGGGCCGTCCACGCCGAGCGGTTCGAACGCGGCGTGCGCGGCGTCCGCCCCGCCCGCGACGGAGGCGACGACGCGGCGGCAGGCCTCGGCGGCGGTGAGCGCCTGGAGGCGGGCGGTCGCGAGGATCCCCGGGACGACGAGCGCGCCGACCGTCACCAGCCCGGCGATCCGCAGCACGCGCTCGCGCCGCGCGGATCGCACGCGCGCGTGCGCGCCGGGTTCGGCGTCCCGCAGCTCGCGATGCTCCTCGAGCTCGTCGTCCACCCCACCAGTGTCGCCGATCCCGCGCGGTCGTCGAGCGACGCCGTCGTCATCGAGCGATGTGTTCGTCGGCGAACCCGTGGCCGGCGCGCCCGTCGACCCCGACCCGTCACGTGGCGTCGCTATCATCCGCGCATGGCCGACCTGCAGCGACGGCTCGGGGTCGCCGCGGCCACCGGGATCGGCGTCGCCTCGATGCTCGGCGCCGGGGTCTTCTTCGTCTGGGCGCCGGCGACCGCGGCGGCCGGCTGGGGCGTCGTCCTCGCCCTGCCGCTCGCGGCGCTCGCCGCGACCCTCAACGCCCTCAGCACGACGCAGCTCGCGATGGCGCACCCGGTCTCGGGCGGGGCCTACGCCTACGCGCGGGCGGAGTGGAACCCGACGCTCGGCGTCCCGGCGGGGGTGCTCTTCCTGCTCGGCAAGACCGCCTCGGTCGCGGCGATCGCCTCGGTCGCCGCGGCGTACCTCGTTCCCGAGGCGGGGCGCACCGCGGGTGCGGAGGGGGTGCCGACGCCCGACGTGCTGCTGCGTCCGGCAGTCGCGGTGGCGCTCGTCGTGCTGCTCGCGATCGTCAACGCGACCGGCATCCGCTCGACCGCCGTCGTCTCCGGGGTCATCGCGGCCATCGTGGTCGCGACGCTCCTCGTGGTGCTCGCCGTCGCACTGGCGCAGGGCGCGCCGGGGGCGGCCGAGCGGCTCGCGCCGCCACCGCTCGACCCGGGCCCGTGGGGCGTGTTCCCGGCCGCGGCGCTCATCTTCTTCGCCTTCGCCGGCTACGCGCGCATCGCGACGCTCGGCGAGGAGGTGCGCGACCCGCGGCGCACCCTGCCGCGGGCGGTCGTGCTGGCGCTCGGCTCGGTGCTGCTGCTGTCGGGCGCGGTGCTCGCCGTGCTGCTCGTCGTGCTCGGGCCCTCGGCCCTCGCCGCGAGCGCGTCGCCGCTCGCCGACGCCGCGGGGCCCGGTTTCGACGTCGTGATCCGGCTCGCGGCGGCGCTCGCGTGCCTCGGCTCGCTGCTCGGCGTGCTCGCCGGCCTCAGCCGCACGACCCTCGCCCTCGCCCGCGACGGCGAGCTGCCGGCTGCCCTCGCCGCGATCTCACCGCGCAGCCACGCGCCGATCCGCGCCGAGGTGCTCATCGCGCTCGTCGGCGTCGTCGCGACGCTCGTGCTGCCGCCCGCGGCGCTCGTCGGGGTCTCCGCGGCCGCCGTGCTCGGCTACTACGGCATCGCGCACCTCGCGGCGCTGCGACAGAGCCCGCTCGAGCGTTGGCTGCCGCGCGCGGTGCCGGCCCTCGGCCTCGTGCTGTGCGCCGCTCTCGCGCTCTCGGCGCCGTGGCCGGCGGTGCTCGGGGTCGCCGCGGCGGTCGGTCTGGTGCTGCTCGTCCGCGCGCTCAGCGGCCGACGGCGGCGAGCAGCTGCAGCAGGATCGGGATCCCGAACCCGGCGAGCGCGAGCACGGCCACCCCGACGATGATCACCGGCCGCCACCCGCGGTCGGAGACCCGGCCCTCGGTGTCGTCCTCCTCGGGCGCGATCCACACCCGCTGACCCGAGGCCTCGGCCTTCTCCCGTGCGACGAGGTCGGCGAGGGCGCGGTCGTCGTCCTCGGTCCACTCCTCGGCGTGCGCCATCCCAGCCTCCGCGTCAGGTCGTCGTGCGCGCCGGACCGGCGCCGCACGGTCGCCTCAGTGCGTGTCGACGGCCTCGACCTCGGAGCGGTCACCCGACCACAGCGTGTGGAAGGTGCCCTCCTTGTCGATGCGCTTGTAGGTGTGCGCGCCGAAGAAGTCGCGCTGACCCTGCACGAGCGCGGCCGGCAGCCGGTCGGCGCGCAGGCCGTCGTAGTAGGCGAGCGAGCTCGAGAACGCGGGGGAGGGGATCCCGGCTCGCGCCGCCGCGACGACCACGCGCCGCCAGGCCTCCTGCGCGCCCGCGAGCGCGTCGCGGAAGTAGGGCGCGACGAGCAGCGCATCGAGGCCGGGGTTCTCGGCGTAGGCCTCGGTGATGCGGTTGAGGAACTGGGCGCGGATGATGCAGCCGCCGCGCCAGATCTTCGCAACCTCGCCCTTGCGGATGTCCCAGCCGTACTCGGCCGCGCCCGCGACGATCTCGTCGAAGCCCTGCGAGTAGGCGACGATCTTGGAGGCGAAGAGCGCCTGGCGCACGTCCTCGACGAAGGCGTCGGCGTCATCCACCGCCCACGTCTCGGCGGGGCCGGGAAGGTCGGCGGCGGCGGCGCGCTGGGCGGGCTTCGACGAGAGCGAGCGGGCGAAGACCGCCTCGGCGATGCCGGAGACGGGGATGCCGAGGTCGAGCGCGTTCTGCACCGTCCAGGCGCCCGTGCCCTTCGCGCCCGCCTGGTCGACGATGACGTCGACGAGGGGCTCGCCGGTCGCCGCGTCGACCTGACGCAGCACCTCGGCGGTGATCTCGATGAGGTAGCTCTCGAGCTCGCCGGTGTTCCAGTGCGCGAACACGTCGGCGATCTCGGCGGGGCTCTTGCCGGTGCCGCGCCGGATCAGGTCGTAGGCCTCGGCGATCAGCTGCATGTCGGCGTACTCGATGCCGTTGTGGATCATCTTGACGAAGTGGCCCGCGCCGTCGGTGCCGATGTGGGTGACGCACGGCTCGCCCTCGGCGACCGCGGCGATCGACTCGAGGATCGGCTTGAGCGTGACCCACGACTCGGCCGAGCCGCCCGGCATGATCGAGGGCCCGTGCAGCGCGCCCTCCTCGCCGCCGGAAATGCCGGCGCCGACGAAGTGGATGCCGGTCTCGCGCACCGCCTTCTCGCGGCGCATGGTGTCGGTGAACAGCGCGTTGCCGCCGTCGACGATGATGTCGCCCGGCTCGAAGACCTTCACGAGCTCATCGATGACGGCGTCGGTGCCGGCGCCGGCCTTGACCATGATGATCGCGGTGCGCGGCGCGGCCAGCGCGTCGGCGAACTCGGCGTAGGTCTTCGCGGCGACGAAGCCGGCTTCGGGGTGCTCGGCGACGAGGTGTTCGGTCTTGTCGTGGGAGCGGTTGAACACCGCGACGGTGTTGCCCTCCCGGCTGGCGAGGTTCCTCGCCAGGTTGGAGCCCATGACGGCCAGGCCGACGACGCCGATGTTCGCTTCCGCACTCACGGGCTCCAGGGTAGTGGCCGCGCCCGGGTGGTGCCGCCGCGTCCGGCCGCGGCGACTACCGTGGGGGGCATGCCCGCTGCGATCCCCTCCGTCGTCGTCATGGGAGTGTCCGGTTCGGGCAAGTCGGCCGTGGGATCGCGGCTCGCCGAGGCGCTGGACGCGCCGTTCGTCGACGGCGACGATCTGCATCCCGCCGCCAACGTGCGCAAGATGGCCTCCGGCCGGCCGCTCGACGACGCGGACCGAGCGCCGTGGCTCGACGCGATCGCGGGGGTGCTCGCCGACGGGCCGGTGGTCGTCGCGTGCTCGGCCCTCAAGCGCGCCTACCGGGATCGGCTGCGCCGTGGCGCGCCGGACCTCGCGCTCGTCGTGCTCGAGGGCGATCGCGCGCTGTTCCGGTCGCGGATGACCGAGCGCGAGGGTCACTTCATGCCCACCGCACTGCTGGACTCGCAGTTCGCGACCCTCGAGCCGCCCACCGACGACGAGGATCCGATCCGCGTCGACGCGGCCCTCCCGCTCGACGGGGTCGTCGAGGTCGCGGCGGCGGGCGTCCGCGCCCGCGCGGCGACCCCGGCCGGCCGGAGCGAGGCCGACGGATGAGCGCGGGTCTTCGGGTCGTCATCGCGACCCCGCTCTCCGCCGAGAACGTCGCCCTGCTGCGCGAGCGCGAGCCGCGGCTCGAGGTGGTCTACGAGCCCGAGCTGCTGAGCCCCGCCGACACCGATTGGCAGAAGCCGCACGCGAGCTGGCTCGCGCACGAGCGCAGCGCCGAGGACCAGCGCCGCTACGAGGCGATGGTCGACTCGGCCGAGGCGCTGTTCGGCGTGCCCGACCACGCGGGTGCCGCGCTGGCCCGCACCGTGGCCGCGAACCCCGGCCTGCGCTGGGTGCACACGATCCCGGCGGGCGGCGGGCAGCAGGTGCGCGCCGCCGGTCTCGACCGGGCGGCGCTCGAGCGGATCGTCTTCACCACGTCGGCGGGGGTGCACGCGGAGCCGCTGGCCGAGTTCGCGGTGTTCGGCGTCCTGGCCGGGGCGAAGCAGCTCCCGTGGATGCTCGAGAACCAGCGCGCGCACACCTGGCCGCCCCGGCGCGTGCTCGGTCTCGCTCGCGACACGACGGTCGCGGTCGTCGGCCTGGGGGGCATCGGCCGCGCGACCGCGTCGCGGCTCGCGGCGCTCGGCTTCCGGGTGATCGGGGTGCATCGCCGCCCCGTCGAGGCCGAGGGTGTGGCCGAGGTGCGGCTCGTCTCCGAGCTCGCGACGGTGGCGGCGGAGGTCGATGCGCTCGTGCTGTGCCTGCCCGACACCGAGGCCACGCGCGGGCTGCTCTCCGCCGAGGTGCTCGCCGCAGTCCGCGACCTCACGGTCGTCAACGTCGGCCGCGGGACCGCGATCGACGAGGACGCCCTGCGCGCCGCGCTCGTCGACGGCCGCGTGGGCTTCGCCGCGCTCGACGTCGTGGCCCAGGAGCCGCTGCCCGCCGAGAGCCCGCTGTGGGATCTGCCCAACCTGCTGATCAGCCCCCACACCGCCGCGATCAGCGACCACGAGCCGCGCCTCATCACCGAGCTGTTCGCCGACAACGCGCGGCGTCTGCTCGACGGGGAGCCGCTGCGCAACCGGGTCGACACCGTCGAGTTCTACTGAGCGCAGCGGCTGCTAGGCTTGCCGGTCGGAACCTCGGCGAGGGATGCGCGTGCGCATCCGTGATCGACGCGGCGGGCTCGCCCGGCACTCCGGGAGTGCGCAGGCGTCCTCACGCGATCCGCGTTCGAGTCGACACCCACCCCGACGACCGGGCCACGAGCCCGAAGGAGCAACGACATGGCCGACGACAACAAGCTGAGCGCCGAGAAGCGCACCGAGTTCGGCAAGGGCGCCGCGCGGCGCATCCGCGCCGCGCACAAGATCCCCGCCGTCATCTACGGGCACGGCGCCGACCCGCAGCACGTGACCCTTCCCGGTCACGAGACCTCGCTGCTGCTGCGCAAGGCGAACGCGCTGCTGACCCTCGACATCGAGGGCGCGGAGCAGCTCGCCCTCGTCAAGGACGTGCAGAAGGATCCGGTGCGCCAGCTCATCGAGCACATCGACCTCGTCGTCGTGCGCCGCGGCGAGAAGGTCACGGTCGACGTGCCGGTGCACGTCGAGGGCGAGTCCGCCCCCGGCACGATCGTCGGCACCGACCACACCGCCCTCACCCTCGAGGTCGAGGCCACCCACATCCCCGAGCGCCTCACCGTCTCGGTCGAGGGCCTCGAGGAGGGCGTGCGCATCCACGCCGGCGACGTGGAGCTGCCCGCCGGCGCGACGCTCGTCACCGACGCCGAGGCGCTCGTCGTCGCGATCAACACCCCGGCCGCGCCCGTCGAGGACGACGCCGCCGAGGGCGAGGAGTCGGCCGAGGCCGAGGCCGGCGACGCCGCCGAGGAGTCGGCGGAGTCGGGCGAGGGCTCGAGCGAGGAGTAATCCGCCGCGGGATGTGGCCGTCCGCGACCCCGCCCCGCGACCGGAGCGGGCCGCGCGGCGCTCGCGGCAGGACGGGAGGAGACCGGCATGTCCGGCGACACCTGGCTCGTCCTGGGCCTGGGCAACCCCGGCCCGGAGTACGCCGCCCACCGGCACAACGTCGGGTGGATGGCCCTCGACGTGCTCGCGGAGCGTCTCGGCGCGCGCTTCGGCAGCCACAAGACGCGCGCCCTCGTCGCGGAGGGGCGGCTGCGCCCCGGCGGCCCGAAGCTCGTGCTCGGCAAGCCGCAGACCTTCATGAATCTGTCGGGGCGGGCGGCGGCCGCGCTCGCCTCGTTCTACTCGCTGCCGCTGGAGCGCATCATCGTCGTGCACGACGAGCTCGACATCCCGTTCGATTCCGTGCGGCTCAAGGTCGGCGGCGGCCCCGGCGGCCACAACGGCGTCAAGGACGTCGCGGCGGCGCTGAAGTCGCCCGACTTCGCCCGGGTGCGGATCGGCATCGGGCGACCGCCCGGGCGGCAGGATGCCGCCGACTTCGTGCTGCAGCCCTTCAACAAGCAGGAACGCGAGACCCTGCCGAACCTCCTGGAGGATGCGGCCGACGCCGTCGAGGACGTCATCGAGCGCGGCGTCACCGCGGCCCAGCAGCGCTGGCACGCACCGCGCGCCTGACGACGCCGTCGCCCGACCGGCGCGGCCGGGCCCGGTCGGACCGCGCGGATGCGGCTCAGAGCGTCAGCACGACCTTGCCGACGACGTGCCCGCCGTCGAGCAGGCGGTACGCCGCGACGACCTCCTCGATCGGGAACTCCGCCGCGATCGGGATCGTGAGCCGGCCGCCGAGGATCGCGTCGGCGAGCGCGGCGATGTGGGCGCGATCCATGCCGACCCGCCCCACCTCGCCGACGCCGCGGCCCTCGCCCTTCGCGGCGGTCGTGTTGACGCGCTCGGGCGGCACGCCGAGCTCGCGGGCCGCGTCGAGCGTCTCGGCGCCGTGGTGGTCGAGAACGAGGCTGACACCCTCCGGGGCAGCCGCGCGCACGCGCTCGACGAGCCCCGGTCCGTAGACGATCGGCAGGGCGCCGAGCCCGCGCAGCAGGGCGTGGTTGGCCTCGCTCGCGGTGCCGAGCACGCGCGCGCCCGCGGCGACCGCGAGCTGCACGGCGACGAGTCCGACCCCGCCGGCCGCCGCGCTCACGAGCACGGTGTCGCCGGGGCCCGGCGCGTAGGCGGCGATCTCGGCCGCCGCGGTCTGCGCCGCGACCGGGAGGCACGCCGCGATGCGCGCGTCGAGCTCGGCGGGCACGGGGGCGACCGAGGCGGCGGGCAGCGCGACGCGTTCGGCGAGGATCCCCTCCCCGGTGCCGACGACGCGGTCGCCGACCGCGAACGGCCCGCCGGAGTCCGCCGCGAGCACGCGCCCCGCGATCTCGCGCCCGATGCCGGCGGGCAGCGCGGGTGGAGTGCCGTACCGGGCGGCGCGCCGCTTCGAGTCGGCCGGATTGAGCCCCGCCGCCTCGACGGCGATGAGCACCTCACCGGGGCCGCGGGCGGGCTCGGGCAGCTCGTCGAGCCGGAGCACCTCGGGGCCGCCGAAGTCGTGGAACCGCACGGCACGCATGCCTCGACGCTACGCCGTCGCCGGTCGAGGCGGGGATCGGCGGCGCGGGCCGGGCGGTCGTCGTGCGGGCCGTCGCCGGGTCGGGCGCGGGCAGCGGGGGTCGGCGGCCCCGCCTAGACTCGACCGGTGGCCGATGCGTCGATTCCGGGGGTGGAGTCTGCGCTCACCCGGATCCCGGCCCTCGCCCCCGCGCTCGCGGCGGCCGAGCGCGACGCCGACTTCTCCCTCGTCGAGGGGATGCGGGTGCCGCTGCTCGCAGCGCTGCTCGAGACCCGCGCGCGCCGCGCGGGGGGCCCGCAGGCGGCCCTTGCCATCACGGCGACGAGCCGCGAGTCGGAGGCGGTCGTCGCGGCACTGCGCACTGCCCTGCCCGGCGCGCGCGTGCTGCCCTTCCCCGCCTGGGAGACCCTGCCGCACGAGCGTCTGAGCCCGAGCCCCGAGACCGTCGGCGCCCGGCTGGCGGCGCTGCGCGCCGCCGCCGAGTGGGCGGCGACCCCCGCCGCCGAGCGGCCCGGCCATCTCGTGCTCGTCGCGACGGTGCGGGCGGCCCTGCAGCCGCTCGCGCCGGATCTCGCCGATCTCGAGACGCTCGACCTGCGCGTCGGCGGGCGCGGCTACGACCTCGCCGGCATCGCGGCCCGGCTCGTCGAGCTCGCCTACGCGCGCGTCGACCTGGTCGGCCGCCGCGGCGAGTTCGCGGTGCGCGGCGGCATCCTCGACGTGTTCCCGCCCGACGCCGAGCACCCGGTGCGCGCCGACTTCTTCGGCGACGAGCTCGAGCAGTTGCGGCCGTTCTCGGTCGCCGACCAGCGCTCGCTGCCCCAGGTGCTCGAGGCGATCCGGCTCGGGCCCAGTCGCGAGTTGCTGCTCACCGACGGGGTCCGTTCGCGCGCCCGTCAGCTCGCGGGGGAGTTCCCGACCCTGCAGCAGACGCTGGCGAAGCTCGCCGAGGGCATCCCGCAGGAGGGCATGGAGTCACTCGCTCCCGCCCTGCTCGAGCGGCTCGTGCCGCTCACCGAGTACCTGCCCGCGGAGGCCGCGATCGCGGTGCTCGGCTCCGAGCGCGTCGCGACCCGCGCCGTCGACCTCGCCCGCACCAACCGCGAGTTCCTCGACGCGGCCTGGAGCGCCGCGACCGCGGGCGCCGAGGCGCCGATCGACCTCGACGCGGGCGACTTCCTCACCGTCGCCGGGCTGCGTGCCGCGGCCGGTGGGCGGGCCTGGTGGACGCTCAGTCCCTTCGAGTCCGACCCCGAGGGCGCGAGCGTGCGGGTGCCGGGCGGCGCGGTGCCCAGCGCGGCCGGGCGCGCCGAGGGGGCGACCGAGCACGTGGCCGAGCTCGCGCGGGCGGGGTGGTCGGTCGTGATCCGCTCGGCCGGCTCCGGCCTCGTCGAGCGCACGCGCGACGTGCTCGCCGACGCGGGCGTCGACGTGCGCCTCGTCGAGAGCGTGCCCGAGCGGCTCGAGCCGGGCGTCGTGTACTCGGTGCCCGGCGCGGTCGAGTCGGGCTTCGAGCTGCCCGACGCCCTCGGCGAGGGCCACGGGCTCGCGGTGCTGAGCGACGCCGAGTTCTTCGGCCGCGCGGTCGGGGTCGACGCGCGCCGGCCGAAGGGGCTCGCGAGCCGCCGGCGCAACGTCGTCGACCCGCTGCAGCTGAAGCCCGGCGACCTCGTCGTGCACCGCACCCACGGCATCGGGCGCTTCGTCGAGCTGATCCGCCGTGAGGTCGCCTCCGGCGAGCGGCAGGCCCGCGGTCCGCTCGGCTCGAAGGCCGCGACCGTGACGCGCGAGTACCTCGTGCTCGAGTACGCCTCCTCCAAGCGCGGCATGCCGGGCGACCGGCTGAGCGTGCCGACCGACCAGCTCGACCTGCTGAGCCGCTACGTCGGCGGCGAGAACCCGCAGCTGTCGAAGATGGGCGGATCCGACTGGGCCGCCGCGAAGGGGCGCGCCCGCAAGGCGGTGCGCGACATCGCGGTCGAGCTCGTCAAGCTCTACTCCGCCCGGATGGCCTCGAGGGGCCACGCGTTCGGCCCTGACACCCCGTGGCAGCGCGAGCTCGAGGAGGCCTTCCCGTTCGTCGAGACCCCCGATCAGCTGCAGGTCATCGACGAGGTCAAGGCCGACATGCAGCGCGAGATCCCGATGGATCGGCTGATCTCGGGCGACGTCGGCTACGGCAAGACCGAGATCGCGGTGCGCGCCGCGTTCAAGGCCGTGCAAGACGGCACGCAGGTCGCGATCCTCGTGCCGACGACGCTGCTCGTGCGCCAGCACATGGAGACCTTCGCGGAGCGCTTCGCCGGGTTCCCCGTGCACCTGCGGGCGCTGTCCCGGTTCCAGACCGAGAAGGAGTCGAAGGAGACCCTCGCGGGGCTCGCCGACGGCACCGTCGACGTCGTCATCGGCACCCACCGGCTGCTGGGCGACGCGGTGCGCTTCAAGAACCTCGGGCTGCTCATCATCGACGAGGAGCAGCGCTTCGGCGTCGAGCACAAGGATGCGCTGAAGAAGCTCAAGACCAACGTCGACGTGCTCGCGATGAGCGCGACCCCGATCCCGCGCACCCTCGAGATGGCGGTCACCGGCATCCGCGAGATGTCGACGCTCGCGACGCCTCCGGAGGCGCGGCTGCCGATCCTGTCCTACGTCGGGCCGTACTCCGACCAGCAGGTCGCCGCCGCGATCCGGCGCGAGCTGCTGCGCGAGGGCCAGGTCTTCTTCGTGCACAACCGGGTCGCGTCGATCGAGCGCACCGCCGCGCGGCTGGCGGAACTCGTGCCGGAGGCGCGCATCGGCATTGCGCACGGCAAGCTCGGCGAGGCCGCGCTCGAGCAGGTGATCGTCGACTTCTGGGAGCGGCGCTTCGACGTGCTCGTGACCACGACGATCATCGAGACCGGCATCGACATCGCCAACGCGAACACCCTGATCATCGATCAGGCCGACAAGTACGGGCTGAGCCAGCTGCACCAGATCCGCGGCCGGGTCGGGCGCGGCCGCGAGCGCGCCTACGCCTACTTCCTCTACGACCCCGACACGACCCTCACCGAGACCGCGCAGGACCGCCTCGAGACGATCGCCGCCCACAACGAGCTCGGCGGCGGCATGCAGATCGCGCTCAAGGACCTCGAGATCCGCGGCGCCGGCAACCTGCTGGGCGGCGAGCAGTCCGGGCATATCGCGGGCGTCGGGTTCGACCTCTACCTGCGCATGATCGGCGAGGCGGTCGCCGTCTTCCGCGGCGAGGACGCCGAGGGGCCGACCGAGCTGCGCCTCGAACTGCCGGTGGATGCGCGGATCCCCGAGGACTACATCGCCAGCGAGCGGCTGCGCCTCGAGGCCTACCAGAAGCTGTCCGCCGCCGCGGCCGGCTCGAGCCCCGACGACGCGGTGGATCTCGTGCTCGACGAGCTCGCCGACCGCTACGGGCCCGTTCCGGAGGAGGTCGCCCGCCTTGCGGCGGTCACCCGGCTGCGCCGCCGCGCGCAGTCCGCGGGGCTCAGCGACGTCGTCGCGATGGGCGGCAACCTCCGGGTCGCGCCGCTCGAGCCGCCCGACTCGGTGCAGGTGCGCCTGCAGCGGCTGTTCCCCGGCACGCGGGTCTTCGCCCCCGCGCAGGCGATCAGCGTGCCGCTGCCGAAGGACGTCGACGACGACGAGGTGGTCGCTTGGGTCGCACGGCTGTTCGACGCGGTGCTGCCGGCGCCGACGGCTCAGTCGACGGGCGGCTCGGCCGGCTCAGCGGGCGGCTCGGCGGGCGACGCGACCGGCTGAGCCGGGGGCGTGCGGGTCAGCACCGGCCGCGCCAGCTCCTCGCGCTTCAGCACCCCGACCCGCAGCGGCAGCAGCACGAGCGAGCGCAGGTCGACGAGGGCGTGCAGGGCGATCGGCAGCCAGATCCAGCCCGAGACGACGTAGACCGCGCTGAACACGAGCCCGAGCACCCCGGTCGCGAGCACGCCGAGCGGGCCCTGGTAGACGTGCATGAGAGCGAACACGACGGCCGCGAGCGCGAAGGCGATCGCGCCGTCGCCGGTCACCCCGAACAGCAGGGCGGGCAGGCCCAGCCGGAACAGCAGCTCCTCGGAGATCCCGGCGTTGAGCGCGAGACCCGCGCCGTAGGGCAGCTCGCCGCGGGTGCGCGGCAGCAGTGCGCCGACGTCGCCGATCGTCGGGATGTCGTCGTGATCCAGCCGGATCAGCAGCACCGGCACGATCAATCCGGCCACGACCGCGATCCCCGCTCCGATCGCGAAGCCGGAGCCGAACGAGCCGCCGAGCCACTCGCGTGCGGCCGCGACCGGAGGCCACGCCTGCGCGTCGGCGAGCGCCGGGCCGATCCGCGGCCAGCCGCCGACCACGGTGACGACGGCGAGGCCGCCGATGACGGCGACGCCCTCGATCAGCCAGCGGCGGTAGGTGCGCTGCCGGGCCGCGGTGGTGCGCAGCCGGCGGAAGCGCCCGTACTCGCGGCGCTCGCGGGTGACCGCGCGCCAGCCGAGGAAGCCGAGCACGCCCAGCACGAGGGCGAGGTCGGCGAAGGGGAAGGCGGCGTCCATCGAGTCCATTCTGCGGGGCGGCGGGCGGGAGCACCGCTCGGACGGTTCCCGGCCGGCGGGAATAGCTGCAGGGCGTGCAGGATTGCACCCGGAGGAGTGCGTCGCATCCGGCGGCTCCCGGACAGAAGGAGCCGCGTGGCGACCACGGAACGCAGAGCCGTCGGGTTCCGCTCGGAGCGGGGCCCGCTGCTGCTGGCCATGATGCTGTCGACGGGTCTCGTCGCGATCGACACCACGGTGATCGCGACCGCGGTGCAGTCGATCGTCGCCGACATCGGCGGCTTCACCCAGTTCCCGTGGCTGTTCTCGGTGTACCTGCTCGCCTCGGCCGTCACGGTGCCGGTGTACGCGAAGCTCGCCGACACGATCGGGCGCAAGCCGATCATGCTGTGGGGGATCGGGGTCTTCCTGCTCGGCTCGATCCTCGCCTCGCTCGCGTGGGACATGCCCTCGCTCATCGCCTTCCGCGCGATCCAGGGGATCGGCGGCGGCGCGATCCTGCCGATGGCGATCACGATGGTCGGCGACATCTACACCCTCGAGGAGCGCGCCCGGGTGCAGGGCTACATGGCGAGCGTGTGGGCGATCGCCGCGGTCGTCGGGCCCACCCTCGGCGGCGTGTTCGCGCAGCTCGACCTGTGGCGCGGCATCTTCCTCATCAACATCCCGCTGTGCCTGCTGGCCGGGTGGATGATCTGGCGCCGCTTCGAGGAGAAGGTCGAGAAGCGGGCGCACCGCATCGACTACGCGGGGGCGGCGCTGTTCACGGCGGCGCTGACCCTGCTCATCCTCGGCGTGCTGCAGGGCGGTCACGCCTGGGCGTGGAACTCGGCGCCGAGCATCGGCGTCTTCGCCGGAGGAGCGGTGCTGCTCGTGATCTTCGTGCTCGTCGAACGCCGCGCGGAGGAACCGCTGCTGCCGTTCTGGGTCTTCACCCACCGGCTGCTGTCGGCGACGAACATCCTCGGCTTCTGCGTCGGGTTCGCGCTCATCGGCCTCACCGAGTGGGTGCCGACCTTCCTGCAGGTGACGACCGGGGCCGAGCCGATCATCGCCGGCCTCGCCCTCGGCGCGCTCACGATCGGCTGGCCGGCCGCAGCCGCGGTCGCGGGGCGCGCGTACCTGCGCTTCGGATTCCGCTCGACCGCGATCTTCGGCGGGGCGATCGTGCTCCTGGGGGCCGCGGGGCTCGCCGCCTCGACCCTCGCGCCCTCGATCTGGGTGGTCGCGGTCGTGTGCTTCGTCATCGGGGCCGGGTTCGGCTTCTCGGCGGTCACGAGCCTCGTCGCGGCGCAGTCGAGCGTCGAGTGGCAGCAGCGCGGGGTCGTCACTGGCACCCAGATGCTGTTCCGCTCCGTCGGTCAGGCGATCGGCGCGGCCGTGCTCGGAGCCGTCGCGAACGCGGTCATCTTCGCGCGCGGCGGGCAGGAGCAGGATCCGGCGACCATGATGGGGGCCGCCGGTGCGGTCTTCCTCGGCACGACTGCGATCGCGGCGGTGCTGCTCATCTCCGCGATCGCGATGCCCCGGGTCGGTCGCCCGAGTCAGGCTCCGGCGTCCCCGCCGACCGGGCCGGTCGACGTCGCCGTCGACGCGGGCTGAGTGCGGGTCGGCGTCGGGCGCGTCACCGTCGCGAATGCCCGCATTTCTGCGGGCATTCGCCCGCGGGTGCGGGCGTGAGCGCGGGCATTCGGCTGCGGCGCGTCAGCCGTGGCGCCGGGCGGTGACCTCGATCTCGATCTTCATCGCGGGATCCATGAGCGGCACCTGCATCATCGTCGCGGCCGGGCGCACCTCGCCGAACGCCTCGCGCAGCGCCGGCCAGCACGCCTCGAAGTCGGATCCGTCGGGCAGCAGGTAGTGCACCCGCACGACGTCGGCGAGGCTCGCGTCGGCCTCGGCGAGCGCGGCGGCGATGTTGCGCAGGGTCTGCGCGCACTGCTCGGCGACGTCGTCGCTCAGGGTCATCGTGGCGTAGTCGTAGCCGGTGGTGCCGGAGACGAAGATCCAGTCGCCGTCGACGACGGCGCGCGAGTACGCGATGGTCTCCTCGAAGGGCGAGCCGGAGGAGATGAGGCGGCGGGCGGGGCGGGAGTCGGACACAGGTGGATCCTCGTGGTGGGAAGGACTGCGGAGTGCGGCAGGCTCCGAGGGTCGATGTCGACCGTAGGGTGCCCGGACACCGCAATCCTTCACCCGCGGCGGCGCGATGACGTCACGATGACCCGGGGCAGGATGTGCGCATGACCGATGCGTTCATCGCCCCGCCCCGGCGCATCCCGCTGATCCTGCGCGTCGGGTTGTGGATCACGCGCAGGCGCACCGGCGACGACCCGCTGATCGCGCGCCTGCTCGCGTGGGATCCGCGCACCGCGGTCGGCACCGGCCTCATGGAGGCCCTCGTCGTGCACGCGCGCGGCCGGGCCGACGAGCGGGTGCTCAAGCTCGTGCGGATGACGGTCTCGGCCGAGGTGGACTGCCCGTTCTGCATCGGCTTCAACGGTCGCGACTGGGAGAAGCTCCTCACCGAGGACGAGCTCGCGGTCGTGCAGGGCCGCGTCGCCCCCGACACCGTCGCGACGCTCACGGCCGCCGAGCGGCTCGCGATCGAGTTCGCCCGCGCGCAGTGCCAGACGCCGCTCGCGATCGACCCGACGTTCGGCCCGCGGCTGCGCGAGCACTTCTCGGAGCGCGAGATCGTCGTGCTCGCCTCCACCGCGGCGCAGGTGAACCACTGGGCGCGGCTCGTGCAGGGTCTCGGCTGCCCTCCGATGGGCTGAGCGGCGCCGCCGCGCGGCAGGATGGGGGAATGACCCCCGCCGGACCGGCCGCCGCCCCGCCGAGCGGCGGGCCGCATCCCGAGCTCGACGCCCTCGTCGCGACGCTCGAGCGGCTGCGCGCGCCGGACGGCTGCGCGTGGGATCGCGAGCAGACCCACGGCAGCCTCGTGCAGTACCTCGTCGAGGAGACCTTCGAGCTCGTCGAGGCGCTCGAGGCCCGGCCCGCCGAGGGGGAGTTGCCGGAGGCGGCGCGCGCCCGCATCGACGCCGAGCAGGTCGAGGAGCTCGGCGACGTGCTCTACCAGGTGCTGTTCCACGCCGACATCGCGCGCGAGGAGGGCCGCTACACCCTCGAGGACGTCGCGGCGCACATGCGCGCGAAGATGGTCGGCCGCCACCCGCACGTCTTCGGTGACGTGACCGCCGACACCGCCGAGGCGGTCGTCGCCAACTGGGAGGCGATCAAGGCGGTCGAGAAGGCGCACCGCACGAGCGTGCTCGACGGGATCCCCGAGGGGATGCCCGCCCTCCAGCTCGCCGACAAGACCCTCGGCCGAGCCGAGAAGGTCGGCGCCGTACCCGACGTCAGTCCCGCGCCCGCGACCGAGGAGGAGCTCGGCGAGGCGCTGCTCGCCCTGGTGGCGAGTGCGCGCGCGGCGGGTCTCGACTCCGAGCGGGCGCTCCGCGGGGCGATCCGCGGGCTGCGCGAGCGGGTGCGCGCCGCGGAGGCGGCGCCGGGCGGCTGAGAGCTCCGACGACCCTCGCCCTGGCAGGATGGGGGATCGTGGCCGGCCAGCAGGTGAACCCTCCCCGCGGGATGCGCGACTTCCTCCCCGCCGAGAAGGCGAAGCGCGAGCGGGTGCTGCGCATCATCCGCGACACCTACCGCGCGCACGGCTTCGACGAGATCGAGACCCCGGTCATGGAGGACTCCGACCGCCTGCACGCCGGTCTCGGCGGCGACAACGAGAAGCTCGCCTTCGCGGTCATGAAGCGCGGGCTCGGCGTCGACGACCTGCACGCGGCCGAGGCCCCGCTCGACCTCGCCGACCTCGGGCTGCGCTACGACCTCACCGTGCCGCTGGCCCGGTTCTACGCGAGCCACCGCGCCGAGCTGCCGGCGGTGTTCCGCTCGCTGCAGCTGGGCAGCGTCTGGCGCGCGGAGCGGCCGCAGAAGGGCCGGTACCGGCAGTTCGTGCAGACCGACGTCGACATCCTCGGAGAGCCGGGCATCCGCGCGGAGGCCGAGCTCGTGACGGCGAGCCTCGCGGTGCTCGAGGCGCTCGGGCTCGGCGAGGCGAGCATCCGGGTCAACGACCGACGCCTGCTCGAGGGCATGCTGCGCGGCTTCGGCTTCCCCGACGCCGAGCTGCCGGGCGTGCTCATCACGGTCGACAAGCTCGACAAGATCGGCCCCGACGGCGTCGCCGCCGAGCTGCGCGAGCGGGGCGCCCCGACGGGCGCGGTCGAGGCCTTCGAGGCGTTCCTGCGCCGCCCGCAGACGCGCGAGTTCCTGCCCTTCGGCGACGCGCACATCCGCAAGCGGCTTCCCGAGGGGGCCGACGAGGCCGTGATCGCGGATCTCGTCGCGCTCGGCGAGGCGGTCGCGGCGGCCCGCAGCGCATCCGGCTCCGATCCCGCCGCCCCGGTCGCGCCGCCGCTCGTGTTCGACCCCTTCCTCGTGCGGGGGATGGGCTACTACACGGGACCGATCTTCGAGGTCGCGCACCCGAGCGTCGGCTACTCGATCGGCGGCGGGGGCCGCTACGACGGCATGGTCGGCCGGTTCCTCGGCAGCGAGGTGCCCGCGACCGGGTTCTCGCTCGGCTTCGAGCGGCTGATCGACCTCGTCGAGCTGCCCGAGACGGCGGCCGAGCAGATCGCGCTCGTGCACGACGCCGAGGCGCCGGTCGCCCCGCTGCTGCGCCTGCAGGCCGCGCTCGTCGCCGGGGGCGCGCGGGTGCGGCTCGTCGGCCGCGCGCGCAACACGAAGGCGCAGCTCGACGCGCTCGCCGCCGAGGGCTTCACGCGCTTCGCCTTCGTCGGCGCCGAGGTGCCCGACCCGGCGGCCCTCGACCTCAAGCCGCTCGGCTGACCGCGGCCCAGCGCTCGCGTCGCCGCCCGTTCACCACCCGTCGGTAGGCTGAAAGCCGCCACCACCCCCGTTCCGAAGGAGCCCCTCCATGTCCGCGATCGAAGCCGTCGGCGCCCGCGAGATCCTCGACTCCCGGGGCAACCCGACCGTCGAGGTCGAGGTGCTCCTCGAGGACGGCACGGTGAGCCGTGCGGCCGTGCCCTCCGGCGCCTCCACCGGCGCCTTCGAGGCCTACGAGAAGCGCGACGGCGACAAGGCCCGCTACAACGGCAAGGGCGTGCTGCAGGCGGTCGACGGCGTGCTCGACGTGCTCGGCCCGGCGGTCGAGGGCATCGAGGCGAGCGAGCAGCGCCTCGTCGACGCCGCGCTCATCGAGGCCGACGGATCCGACAACAAGGGCAACATCGGCGCGAACGCCATCCTCGGCGTGAGCCTCGCCGTCGCGAAGGCCGCGGCCGACTCGGCCGACCTGCCGCTGTTCCGCTACGTCGGCGGGCCCAACGCGCACGTGCTGCCGGTGCCGATGATGAACATCATCAACGGCGGCGCCCACGCCGACAACGGGCTCGACGCGCAGGAGATCATGATGCTGCCGACGGGCGCCGAGACCTTCTCGGAGGGCCTGCGCTGGGGCGCCGAGATCTACCACGCGCTCAAGGCGGAGCTGCACGCCGCGGGCCTCGCCACCGGCCTCGGCGACGAGGGCGGCTTCGCCCCCGACATCGCGAGCGCGCGCGAAGCCCTCGACTTCATCGTCGGCGCGGTCGAGAAGGCCGGCTTCACGATGGGCGAGCAGATCACCCTCGGCATGGACGTGGCCTCGACCGAGTTCTTCGAGAACGGCGTCTACCGCTACGAGGGCAAGGACCTCTCCGCCGACGAGATGGTCGCCTACTACGAGTCGCTCATCGGCGACTACCCGATCGTGACGATCGAGGACCCGCTCGCGGAGGACGACTGGGACGCCTACGTCGCCCTCACCGCCGCGATCGGCGACAAGGTGCAGCTGGTCGGCGACGACCTGTTCGTCACCAACCCGATCCGCCTGCAGAAGGGGCTCGACCTCAAGGTCGCGAACTCGATCCTGGTCAAGGTGAACCAGATCGGCACCCTGACCGAGACGCTGGATGCCGTGAGCCTCGCCCAGCGCCACGGCTACACCGCGATCCTCAGCCACCGCTCCGGTGAGACCGAGGACACCACGATCGCCGACCTCGCCGTCGCGACCGACTGCGGCCAGATCAAGACCGGCGCCCCGGCCCGCTCGGAGCGCGTGGCGAAGTACAACCAGCTGCTGCGCATCGAGGAGGAGCTCGGCGACGCGGCGGTGTACGCCGGCCGTTCGGCGTTCCCGCGTTTCCGGGGCTGAGCGCCCCGCGGGCGGCCGAGGTCGCCCGCGATCGACTGCCGACGTGACCGGCGGGCTGCGGCCCGCCGGTCACGGCTTTCCCGGATCGCCCGCCTACCCTGGAGGCATGGACCGCCCGCAGCGCCCCGTGCTGCCCCCGAGCGCGCCCGCGGCTCAGGTGACGGGTCGCTCCGCGGGGCGGGTCGAACGGCCCGCGCGGGCCGCGCGCGCGGAACGCTCTGAGCGCTCGAACACCCGCACCGAGCGACCGTCACGCGCCGAGCGCCCTCCGCGCGCCGAGCGCCCCGAGCGCGAGCCCGGAGCGGCATCCGCCGGCGCCCTCTCGTGGGTGCGCGAGTTCCGGTTCTCCGGGTCGGCGATCGCCGCCGTCGTCGTGCTCGTGGTCGCCCTCGTCTCGCTCGCCCCGAGCCTGCGCACCCTCGTGCAGCAGCGGCAGGAGATCGCGCAGCTCGAGGCCTCGGTCGCGCAGGCGCAGACCGACGTCGACGCGCTCGGCGCCGAGATCGACCGCTGGTCCGACCCGGCCTACATCGAGGCGCAGGCGCGCGACCGGCTGTTCTACGTGTATCCCGGCGATCAGAGCTACCTGCTGATCGGCGGTGCCGACCTGGCCTCGGGCAGCGACGGGCAGCCGATCAGCGACCAGATCCAGACGACCCGCATCGACTGGCTCGGCGGCCTGCTCTCGGCCGTCTACCGCGCCGGGCTGACCGACGCGAGCCCCGACGAGCTCGGCGCCGACCCGGCGACCACCACCGGCGGATGACCCGCCCGCCCTACGCGCCGCCGACCGACGCGGAGATCGCGGTCGTCTCGGCGCAGCTCGGCCGCCCGGCGCGTGGCCTCGTCGGCATCGCGGCGCGCTGCGCGTGCGGCAACCCGGTCGTCGTCGCGACCCGGCCGCGCCTCGACGACGGCACGCCGTTCCCGACCTTCTACTACCTGACCCACCCGGCGGCGGCCTCGGCGCTGTCGACGCTGGAGGCGACCGGGGTGATGGCCGAGCTCGCCGCACGCCTCGACGAGCCGGAGGTCGCCGAGGCCTACCGCGCGGCGCACGAGTCGTACCTCGCCGATCGCGCCTCGATCGGCGAGGTGGCCGAGATCGCCGGCATCTCGGCGGGCGGCATGCCCGAGCGGGTCAAGTGCCTGCACGCGCTCGCCGCCCACGCCCTCGCGGCCGGCCCCGGGCTCAACCCCTTCGGCGACGAGGCGCTCGCCCGCGCGAGCTGGTCGCCGGAGCGCTGCGTGTGCGCCGATCCGGGTGCCGCGCTCGCCTGAGTGTGCGGCGATTCGGCAGGGTCTCGCCGGGCCGGTAGATTGGCCGGGTCGATCCGTCTCTCGAGGAAGACCCCTTACCAGTGCGCAGAATCCTGATCGTCGGCGGCGGCTACGCCGGTTTCTACACCGCGAAGAAGCTCGAGAAGCATCTCGCGCGCGGTGAGGCCGAGGTCACCATGGTCGACCCGGTGCCCTACATGACCTACCAGCCCTTCCTGCCCGAGGTCGCGGCCGGCTCCATCGACCCTCGCCACGCGATCGTCGATCACCGTCGTCACCTGAAGCGCACCAACGTGGTGACCGCCTCGGTGACGCGCATCGACCACGCGTCCAAGCAGGCCGAGATCACCCCGGCCGTCGGCGAGCCGTGGATGCAGGAGTACGACGACGTCATCGTCACCGCCGGTGCCGTCACCCGCACCTTCCCGATCCCGGGCGTCGCCGACCAGGCGATCGGCCTCAAGGCGATCGAGGAGGCGATGTGGATCCGCGACCGCCTCGTCGGCAACTTCGCGAAGGCCGCGAACCTCCCCGCCGGCCCGGAGCGCGACCGTCTGCTGACGGTCGTCGTCGTCGGCGGCGGATTCGCGGGCATCGAGATCTACGCCGAGCTGCGCTCCTTCGCGAGCGCGCTGCTGGGGCGCTACCCCGGTCTCAGCTCCGACGACGTGCACTTCCACCTCATCGAGGCGATGGGCCGCATCATGCCCGAGGTGTCGCTCAAGACCGCCGGCTGGGTCATCAAGAACCTCGAGCAGCGCGACGCGAAGATCCACCTCGACACCCAGCTCGCGAGCGCCGTCGACGGCAAGATCGAGCTCTCGACGGGCGAGACCTTCGAGTCCGATCTCATCGTCTGGACGGCCGGCGTCATGGCCGCGCCGATGATCGGGAAGACGACCGACCTGCCCACCGACCAGCGTGGCCGGCTCACGGTGCAGGCCGACCTGCGCGTGATCGACGCCGACGGCAACGTCGTGCCCGGCGCCTGGGGTGCCGGCGACGTCGCGGCGGTGCCGGATCTCAGCGGCGACAGCCCCCTGCCCGACAGCACCTGCGTGCCCAACGCGCAGCACGCCGTGCGCCAGGGCAAGCGCATGGCGAAGAACCTCGCCGCCGACATCCGCGGCGAGAAGCCCGTGGACTACTTCCACCACTACGCGGGCGCCGTCGCGGGCCTGGGCCTCTACGTCGGCGCGTTCCAGTACAAGAAGCTCGGCATCACCGGCCTCATCGCGTGGTTCATGCACCGCGGCTACCACGGCTTCGCGATGCCCATGTGGGAGCGCAAGGCCCGCGTCTTCTCGAACTGGATCGTCAACTTCTTCTGGAAGCGCGACCTGGTGGGCATCCCCGCCCGCGACGAGCCGCGCGCGGCCTTCGCGAGCGTGGCAGCGCGGCCCAAGGGCTGAGGCGCTCGGGTATACGGTTCCTCACGTGACCCGACGCCCGGGACGGGCGTCGGCGAGCGCCGGCGGCGATCAGCAGTGATCGCCGCTGATCGGCGCTCGCCCCCGTAGCCCAACCGGCAGAGGCAGCCGACTTAAAATCGGCCCAGTCTGGGTTCGAATCCCAGCGGGGGCACGTCGCCCCTCAATTCCCGGCCTCGGGTCGCTGACGTACCGCCCCGAGGCTCAGCACGATCACCGCGGCCGCGACCGCACCCGCCGCGATCACGCCGGTCAGCACGAGGATCTGGAAGCGGGCCGCCTCGACCGGCGACAGCCCGCCGAAGATCGCGCCGACGAAGGCACCGGGCAGAGCGACGAGGCCGGTCGTCGCGGTCTGGTCGAGCGTCGGCGCGAGTGCGAGGCCGATCGACTGCCGACCCATGTCGCGGGTCGCCTGGCGGGGGCGGGCGCCGAGGGCGAGCCAGCCCTCCACCTCGTCCCAGCGCTCCCGCACGCCGTCGCGCAGCCGGCGCCCGGTGACGCCCGAGATCGCCATCGCGTTGCCGATCACGATCCCGCCCATCGCGAGCAGGTAGCGGCCGGTCGGCTCCAGCGCTCCGCTGACGAAGATCGCCGTGAGCGCGACCGCGGTGCCGGCGACGATGGCGAGCGCGACCGGGGCGATCGCGGCGCGCCCCGCCCCGATCCGCCGCGTCGCGGTGCCGACCGCGACCACCACCATCACGCCGAGCGCCACGGCGACCCAGCGCGGGTCGGAGATGATGCCGCTCAGCACGACGCTCACCGCCGCGAGCTGCACGACGGCGCGGCCGATCGCGAGCAGCGGGACGGCGGGGCGCGGCGCCCGGAGCGCCACCAGCACGGCGATCGTCAGGCCCAGCAGCACCGCGACCGCGGCGAGGGTGCGCAGCAGTGCACCGCGGTCCACGCCGTCGAGGCCGGGGAGGGTCACGGGCGCGCCGCCACCCACACCACGCGACCGCTCGTCGCGGTGAGCGGAGACGCGCCCGCTCGCAGGTCGTGCTCGACCGCGGCCAGGGCGCCTAGATCCGCCGCGTCGAGCTGGTCGGCGAGACGCTCCTGCCAGGCGGCGAACTGCCCGGCGAGGTAGTCCTTTCCGGAGGGGTCGCCCCGCACCGTGAGCTCGCGGACCTCCGGCGGAGCGGCGCGGAATCCGGCGGCCGCCAGCGGTGCGGTCCAGTCGGCGGTGGGCGGGTATCCGCTCGCCGCGAGGGCGCGCGTCAGGCGACGCGCGAGCCCCGGTCGCCCGACCCCGAGATCGTCGGGGGCGAAGGCGAGCGTCGACGTCATCTCCGTGATGACGAGCACCCCGCCGGGGCGCAGCACCGCGAGCGTCCGCTCGAGAACCCGTTCCGGGTCGGCGACGTGGTGCAGCGACAGCGACGTCCAGGCGAGGTCGACGTGCTCGGGAACGACGCCGGTCCAGTCCTCGTCGAGGTCGACGAGGTGGCGGTGCACGCGGCCGGCGACGCCCGCGGCCTCGGCGGCGCTCGCCAGCCGCTCGAGCAGCTCGGGGGAGAGGTCGAGGCTGTGCACCTGCGCGTCGGAGAACCGGTGCGCGAGCGCGAGCGTGCCCGCCCCGGTTCCGGCGCCGAGGTCGATCGCCGAGCGCGCCGGGGCGCCGAGCGCGGTGGTCGCGAGGTCGAGCGCCCAGCCGGTCAGCTCCCGCGCGAGCTCGGCTTCGCGATCCAGGTGCTCCCCGAAGCCCGCCGCGTGCTCGTGATGGTGGCGGTGCGGCATCGCGTCGGGCGGGGTCACCCTTCGACGCTAGTCGCGTGCGCGCGGGCCGGGAGCGCGACCGCGGCGCGGGGCGCGACCTGGTCCGAAAGGATTCTGAAACGCCCGCGGGCGACACTCCTCCCGAGACCTGCCACCGTCCGCCGGCCTCGCCTCGGCGGGGTCGGCGGACGGATCCCAGCATCGAGGAGATCCCATGCCCGCCGCCCGGCCCGTTCCCGTCCTGCTCGCCGCCGCCGCGGTGGCGATCGCCCTGAGCGGGTGCGCCTCCGGCTTCATCGACGGCTCGATCCAGGAGGGACTCGAAGACACCATCGAGCAGGTGACCGACGGCGAGGCCCAGGTGGACATCTCGGGCGAGGGCGGCGCGGAGATCCCCGCCGACTGGCCCGCCCAGGTGCCGCTGCCGCCGGGGGACCCGATCACCTCGACCGCCTTCGGCGGCACCTACTTCGTCACCATGCGGGTCTCCTCGCTCAAGGTCGGGCTCGACCACGTCGCGGCGATCGAGACCGCCGGCTTCACGCTCGAGAGCGAGGCGAGCTCCGGCACGGGCGGGCTGTGGATCTTCCGCGGCCCCGGTGACATGAAGGTCACCTACCAGGTCGCCGAGGGCGAGGAGGGCGACGGCTCGGCCATGATCGGCATCGGCGTGCAGCAGGAGGCCTCGTGAGCCGGCCCGCGACCACGCGCGGCGCGGCGGCGATCGCGCTCGCGCTGCTCGCCGTCGGCCTGCTCGCCGGATGCGCCGGTGCGGCCGAGCCGAGCGCGGCGGAAGGCGACGACGCCGCGGCCGCCCCCGCGGAGGACGCGGGCGGCGCGGAGAGCTCGGACGGCATCCCCGACCCCTGCGCGCTGCTGAGCCCCGACGACATCGAATCCATCACCGGCTTCCCGGTGGGCGAGGGCCTCGCCGATCCCGAGCGTCAGACGGACGTCTCCTCGCTGTGCGAGTGGACCCAGACCGACGACCTCGGCACCGTCACCGTCGCGCTCGCCCCCGGCTACCCGGTGCCTTACGAGGAGGGCGAGACCCGTCTCGGAAAGACCGTCGCGATCGAGATCCCCGGCGCGAGCGAGGCCTACAGCGTGAGCGACGGACTCTCGGTGGGCATGTCGGTCGACGGCACCTACGTCGCCGTCGCCTTCTCGGGCGCGCTCGACGGCAGCCGCGGCGACGTGACCGTCGAGCTCGCGACCCTGGTGGCCGAGCGACTGGGCTGAGCCGGCGGCGCGGGCCGCGACGCCGACCGGATCGGGGGATCGTTCGGGGCGCCCGACGCGCCGCGGCCGTTACGGTGTGAGAGAAGATCCGCCTCTCCCCCCATCGAACGATCGCCGTCATGTCGCCAGCCGAGAGCTCCGCAGGTCGCGCGCTGCTCGCGTTCGTGGTCGAGAACTCCGCCGGTCTGCTCGGCGGCACCCGGCGGGATCTTCTCGAGTCGGCCGATGCCCTCATCGAGGCGGTGCGCGCGGAGGGCGCGACGCTCCCCGTCGGCGCGGCCTGGCGGCTCGCCGTCGCGCGTCACCTGCGCGGCGAGTACGACCTCGCCCTCGAGCTCATCCTCGCGGCCGACCCGGCGGGCGATCTCGATGCCGGGGGAACCGTCGACACCGCGCGCCTCGAGGCCGCCCACGCCTCCACGCTCTGGGCGCGGGGGAGTATCGACGAGAGCTCGCGGCACGCGGAAGCGGCGCGGGATCTCGCGCTCGCCGCCGGCGACGACGCCGCCCTCGCCGCGGCGTGGGTCTCGCTCGCCCTCGTCGCCGCCGCACGCGGCGACCGCGCCGCGAACGCCCTCGCCTACGACCGGGCCCTGGAGCACGCGGAGCGCGCGCATGACGAGCTGACGATCGCCCGCGTGCGCGCGAACCTCGGCTCGATGCACGTCGAGGAGGGGCGCTACGCGCTCGCCCTCGCGGGACTCGACCCGGTGCTGTCGCTCATCGACTCCGAAGATCTGGGGGTCGTCGGCGCGCTCGCGGTCGTCAACCGCGCCGAGGCTCTGTTCGGTCTCGGGCGCCTCGAGGAGGCGCTCGTCGACGCCGCCCTCGCCGAGGCGCGCTACCGGGCCGCCGGGTCGCCGATGCTCGTCTTCGCCGTCGTGCTCGCCGCGGAGATCCACCGGGTGCGGGGCAACGCCGCCCGTGCCCAGGCCGGCTACCGCGAGGCGATCGAGCGGGCCGAGTCGACCGCGAACGCGCAGGTGCTCGTGACGGCGCTCGCGGGACTCGCCCGCACGCTCGTCGCGGACGACCCCGACGAGGCGCGACGGCTCGCGACGCGGGCGCTCGAGCAGCCCGCGGCACTCGGCGACGCGCGCGCGGCCCTCGCCGCCGGCTGGGTCGCGCTCGCCCTCGGCGACCTCGAGGCGGCGCGTGAGCGCGCCCGTCGCGGCGAGACGGAGGCGGGGCGGCGCCGCGACATCGCCGCTCTCGGCGACGCTCTCGAACTGCGCGCCGAGCTCGCCGCCCGGGGCGGTGATCCGGTCGACGCCCCGAGCCTGCTCGCCGAGGCGGCCGACATCTGGCGTGAGACGGGCGACGAGATCCGGCTGGCCGCCAACCGGCTGCTCGCGGCGCGCGCCGCCGACGACCGGGCCGCGGAGGCCGCGGGGCGCGAGGCGCTCAGCACGCTCGGCGTGCGGATCGACGCGTTCCGCATCGCGGGCCCGCTGCACGCGCTCGTGCCCGCCGAGGCGCCCGCGCTCGAGGTGCGGCTGCTGGGCAGCTTCCAGGTGCTCGCCGACGGCGTCGCCCTCGCGCCCGGCGACTGGCCCTCGCGCAAGAGCCGCGAGCTGGTCAAGTTCCTCGCCTCCCGCGGGGGCCGCCCGGTGAGCCGGGAGACCCTCGCCGAGCAGCTCTGGCCGGGCGTCCGCGGCACCTCCGCGCGGTTGTCGGTGGCGCTGTCGAACGCCCGCACCGCGCTCGACGCGGGCCGCGGCCTGCCGGCCGACCGGTTCCTGCGGGCCACGCGCGAGCAGGTGCTGCTCGATCCCGACGCCGTCGCGATCGACATCGTCGCGTGCTCGGCGCTCGCCGCCGCCGGTCTGCGCGCCGCGCCGAGCGATCCGGTCGAGGCGATGCCGCTGCTGCACGCGGCGGCCGCGCACTACCCCGCACCGCTGCTGGTCGACGAGCCGGAGTCCGACTGGGCCCCCGCCGTGCGCGAGCGCTTGCAGTCCGAGGCGACCGCGGTCAAGCGCGCCCTCGCACGGATCGCCGCCGAGCGGGGCGAGGGCGACCGTGCGATCGCGTGGCTCACCGCGCTGCTCGCCGACGACCCCTTCGACGAGGTGGCCCACCGGGACCTCATCCGCCACCTCGCCGCCGAGGGCCGGCACGGCGAATCCCGGCGCGCGCACCGGGCCTACGCCGCGCGCATGGCGGAGCTCGGCGTTCCGGCCGACGGCTTCGGGGCGGTCGTCGAGCGGCGTTCGCGCTCCGCCTGAGTGCGCCTCTCGGCGAGCCCCACCGCCAGCGGGTGAATCTCCACCCTTGCCACCGGGACGCGCGTCTGGGACAGTTGTCCCACTTCGGGCGCCCGCCGGGCGCCCGCCGACGCCGCCGAGTCGACGAGGAGACCGCATGCGCGTCTCCGCCGAGCAGCGCCGTCGCGAGCTCGCCGCCGCCGCCCTCCGGGTGGTCGTGCGCGACGGTGTCGCCGCCGCCACCATCCGCGCGATCGTCGCCGAGGCGGGCATGAAGCTCGCGAGCTTCCACTACGCCTACCGCTCGCGCGACGAGGTGCTGCGCGAGGTCGTGCGGCTCGTCGTCGAGGGCGAGCGCGAGACGACCGCGGCGGCGCTCGCCGAGGCCGCCGCTCCCCCCGCGAGCGGTCGCGCCGACGAGGCGGGCGGGCCGGAGCTGCTCGCCGCGCTCACCCGCCGCACCCTCGGCGCCTACCTCGCGAGCGTGCACGCCGATCCCGGTCGCGAGCAGGGGATGCTCGAGCTCACCTTCACCGCGCTGCGCACCCCCGAGCTCGAGGGGGTCGCCGCCGAGCAGTACGCGCAGTACCGGGGGCTCGTCGCCGAGATCCTCGCCGCCGGGGCGGAGCTCGCGGGGATGCGCTGGACCGCCCCGCTCGAGGAGCTCGCCCGCGCGATCGTCGCCATCTCCGACGGGCTCACCGTCGCCGCGCTCGTCGACCCCGACGCCGACCTCGAGCCCGTGCTCGACCTGCTGGTTCCCGCGCTCGTCGCGCGCGCCGAACCGGCCCTCACCGCCGAGAGGATCCCCGGATGACCCCGCCCCGCCCCCCGCGCACCGCGCCGCCCGCCCCCGAACCCGCGGCCACCGCCGCGCCCGACGCCGGTCGCGACGCGCCCGGTCGCGACGTGCCCGCCGTACACGCCGAGCCGAGCCGCAAGGTCGGCGGCTGGTGGATCGCGGGCTTCGCCGCCGCCTGGCTCGGGGTCTGGATGGCGCAGCTCACCCCCGTGCAGCTGCTGCTGCCGGTGCAGGTCGAGGCCCTCGTCGCGACCCGCACCTGGCAGGACTCGGTGCTCACCTTCGGCGTGGTCTCCGGCATCAGCGCGCTGTGCGCGATCGTCGCCTACCCGCTCGCGGGGGCGCTCTCCGACCGCACGACGAGCCGCTTCGGGCGGCGGCGGCCGTGGATCCTCGGCGGCGCCCTGCTCTTCGCCGTCAGCCTCCTGCTGCTGGGCCTGCAGACCTCGATCGTCGGGGTCACGGTGTTCTGGGCCCTCGCCATCACCGGGTTCTGCACCCTGTCGGCGGCGCTCACCGCGACGATCTCCGACCAGGTGCCGGTCGGGCAGCGCGGGCTCGTCTCCGGCTTCGTCTCGGCACCGCAGGCGGTCGGCATCATCCTCGGGCTGCTGCTCGTGACCGAGCTCATCGTCGGGCAGATCGCGGGCTACGCGGCGCTCGCGGTGCTGCTGGTGGTGCTCGTGATCCCGTTCCTGTTCGTGAAGGACGCGGTGCTTCCGCGCGAGCTGCGCACCCCGCTCACCCCGCGCACCCTCGTGCAGGGCTTCTGGATCTCGCCGCGCCGCTTCCCCGACTTCGGCTGGACGCTGCTGGGCCGCGTGCTCGCCAACATCGGCAACGCGCTCGGCACGAGCCTGCTGCTCTACTTCCTCCTGTTCGGACTGGGCCGCGACAGCGCGCAGGCGGAGGACGACCTGCTGCTGACGACGCTCATCTACATGGTCTGCTCGATCGTCGCCTCGATCGTGTGCGGGCGGCTCTCCGACGTGCTCGGGCGGCGGCGGGTGTTCGTCGTCGTCGCGTCGGCGCTGCAGGCGGCGGGTGGCATCCTGTTGCTGTCGTGGCCGACCTTCGACGCCCTGCTGATCGGCGCCGTGCTGCTCGGCCTCGGCTACGGCACCTTCCTCTCGGTCGACCAGGCGCTCGCGACCCAGGTGCTGCCGGCCGCCGAGAGCCGCGGCAAGGATCTCGGCATCATGAACATCGCGACCGCCGTTCCGCAGGCGGTCGCCCCCATGCTGGGCGCGCTCGTCGTCACCGCGGCGGGCGGATTCGGCGCGCTGTTCGCGGTGAGCGCGGCCTTCTCGGTGCTGGGCGCCGTCGCCGTCATGTTCGTGCGGGGCGTGCGATGAGCCTCGACCTGACCCCCGCCGCCGAGCGGCCGTGGGAGCGCCCGGCCGAGTACTGGCCGGCCTGGACGGCCGCGACCGCCGCGCTCGACCCGCCGCTCGGCGCCCTGCACCGCGGGGCGCTCGCCGCGAACGCCGCCGACCTGGCACGCCGCGCCCAGGGCACCCCGATCCGCGTCGCGAGCAAGTCGGTGCGAGTGCGCGGCGTGCTCGACGCGGTGCTCGCGCTGCCCGGATTCCGCGGCGTGCTCGCCTACACCCTCGCCGAGGCGCTCTGGCTCGCCGAGACCGGCGACGAGCGCTACGACGACATCGTCGTCGGCTACCCGAGCGCCGACCGGGGCGCCCTCGCGCGGCTCGCCGCCGACGAGAGGCTCGCGGCGCGGGTGGCGATCATGGTCGACGACCCCGCCCAGCTCGACCTCGTGGATGCCGCGGCCCCCGCCGCCACCCGCGCGGCCCCGATCCGGGTCGCCCTCGAGCTCGACTCCTCCTACCGTGCGCCCGTGCTCGGCCACCTCGGGGTGCGCCGCTCGCCGCGCCGCGACGCGGCCGCGTTGGGCGCGCTCGCCGAGGAGGTCGCCCGCCGCCCCGGATTCCGCCTCGCCGGCGTCATGGGCTACGAGGCGCAGATCGCGGGGGTCGGCGACGCTGACTCGGCGATCGTGCGCGCGATGCAGCGCCGCTCCGCGGCGGAGCTCGCCGAGCGCCGCGGCGCCGCCGTCGCGCGGGTGCGCGAGGTCGCCAGCGCCGCCGGCGCCGACCTCGACTTCGTCAACGGCGGCGGCACCGGCTCGATCGAGTCGACCCGTGAGGATGCGAGCGTCACCGACATCGCCGCCGGCTCCGGGCTGTTCGGCCCACACCTGTTCGACCACTACACGCGCTTCCACCCCGCGCCCGCGCTCGCGTTCGCGCTGCCGGTCGTGCGCCGCCCGACCCCCGAGATCGCGACCCTGCTCGGCGGCGGGTGGATCGCTTCCGGCCCGGCCGCGCCCGACCGGCTGCCGCTGCCGGTGTGGCCCGAGGGTCTGCGCTTCCTGCCGCGCGAGGGCGCGGGCGAGGTGCAGACCCCGGTCACCGGCGGCGCCGCGGCGCGCCTCGCGGTCGGCGACCGGGTCTGGCTGCGCCACACCAAGGCGGGCGAGGTGTGCGAGCACCTCGACGTCGTGCACGTCGTCGACGGCGACCGCATCGTCGACGAACTGCCCACCTATCGGGGCGAGGGGAGACTGTTCCTGTGAGTACCGAGCCGACCCCCGCGCCCGACGCCGACACCCGGCGCGACGCCGACACCCGCCCTGGAGCCGGGGCCGAGACCGAGCTGACCGTGCGCGCCGACCTGCTCGAGCCGGGCCGCCGGGTGCGCAACTGGGGCCGCGGCGAGGCCGCCCGTCCGACGGCGATCGCCCGCCCCCGTACGGTCGACGAGGTGCGCGCCACGGTGCTCGCGGCGCGCGAGCGCGGCCTCGAGGTCAAGGCGATCGGCGCCGGGCACTCGTTCACGCCGACCGCGCTCACCGACGGCGTGCTCGTCGACATCTCCGCGATCGACGGCGTGCTGGCAGTCGACGCGGCTCGCGGGCGGGTCACCCTCGGCGCGGGCACCAACCTCTACCAGCTGCCCGAGTTGCTGGCCCCGCACGGCCTCGCCCTGCAGAACATGGGCGACATCGACCGGCAGACCATCGCCGGCGCGACGAGCACCGGCACCCACGGCACCGGCCTCGCCTTCGGCGGGCTCGCCACCCAGATCACGGCGCTCGCGCTCGTGACGGCGGCGGGGGAGGTGCTGCGGATCTCGGAGCGCGAGAACGCCGAGCTGCTGCCCGCCGCACGGGTCGCGATCGGCGCGCTCGGGATCCTCGTCGAGCTCGAGCTGCAGTGCGTGCCCGCCTTCCTGCTGCGCGCCGTCGAGCGGGCCGAGCCCTTCGAGGTGGTCGACGAGTTCCGCGAGCGCAGCCTCGCGCACGACCACTTCGAGGCCTACTGGTGGCCGCACACCGCGCTGCTGTCGACCAAGACCAACACCCGCCTGCCCGCCGAGGAGCCCTACGTGCCGCTCGGCCGTCTCTCGGGCTGGCTCGAGGACGAGCTGCTCGGCAACGCCGCGCACGCGCTCGTCTCCGGGCTCGGCTGGATCGCGCCGCCCGTGACCCCGCCGCTCAACCGGCTCGCCGCGAAGCTCTACGGCAACCGCGAGTTCACGGCGCCCTCGTACGAGGTGTTCACGAGCCCGCGGCGGGTGCGGTTCCGCGAGATGGAGTACGCGATCCCCGCCGAGGCGCTGCCGAGCGCGATCCGCGAGGTGCGCGAGCTCGTCGAGAGGAAGGGCTGGCGGATCTCCTTCCCGGTCGAGCTGCGCATGGCGGCCGCCGACGAGAACTGGCTCTCGACCGCCCACGGCCGCGAGAGCGCCTACGTCGCGGTGCACCGCTACTGGCGCGAGGACCCGAGCGAGTACTTCACCGCGGTCGAGGCGATCATGCGCGCCCACGACGGCCGGCCGCACTGGGGCAAGATACACACCCGCACGGCCGCCGACCTCGCGCCGGCCTACCCCCGCTTCGGCGACTTCCTCGCGGTGCGCGACGCGCTCGACCCCGACCGGGTCTTCGCCAACGCGTACACGCGGCGGGTGCTGGGGGAGTGAGCGCGGGCGCGCGCGAGCGCGGCGCCGCGGGCGAGGCCGACGAGCCCGCCGCGGGCGCCTGGGGTGCTCCGGCCGGGCGGGCGCCCGGCGCGGGGTGGCCGGCGATCCCCGATCCGGCCGAGCTGACGCGGCGGATCCCGCCCGGCTTCGTGCTCGGGGTCGCCACCTCCGCGCCGCAGATCGAGGGGATCGCGGGCCGCGGGCGCTCCGGGTGGGACGTCTTCGCCGAGCGGCCGGGCGTGATCCTCGACGGGTCGACGCCGGTGGTCACGGTGGATCACGTGCACCGGCTCGACGAGGACCTCGCGCTGCTGCGCGAGCTCGGCGTCGACGGCTACCGCTTCTCGATCGCCTGGCCGCGGCTACAGCCCGAGGGGCGCGGAGCGCCCGACCCCGCGGGCCTCGCATTCTACGACCGGATGCTCGACCGGCTGCTCGAGGCTGGCATCCGCCCGATGGCGACGCTGTACCACTGGGACACCCCGCTGCCGCTCGAGGAGGCCGGCGGCTGGCGAGCCCGCGACACCGCCGAGCGCTTCGCCGACTACGCGCGGATCGCGGGCGAGGCCTACGGCGACCGCGTCGCCGACTGGGTCACCGTCAACGAGCCCGCGACCGTGACCCTCGACGGGTACGCCCTCGGGATCCACGCCCCCGGCCAGGCGCGCCTGTTCCGTGCGGTGCCGGTGGCCCGCGAGCTGCTGCGCGCCCACGGGCTCGCGGTGCGCGCGCTGCGCGCCGTGCCGGTGCGCGGGCGGATCGGCGTCGTCAACGTGCACACCCCGGTCGAGCCCGCCTCCGATTCCCGCGACGATCGCGCCGCCGCGGCGCTGTTCGACCTCGTGCACAACCGGCTGTTCGCCGACCCGGTGCTGCGCGGTCGGGCCGCCGAGGTGCCGGGGGAGCTGCCGTGGACGGCGCGGCTCGGCCTGCGTGCCGCGGTGCGGATCGGGCGGCGCGACCTCGCCGCGATCGCCGAGCCGCTCGACTTCTACGGGCTCAACTACTACTTCCCGAGCCGGATCGCGGCCGGGGCCGACCCGGGCGGCGCGAGCCCCGACGGCGAGGCGGCCGCGATGGCCGAGGTGCCGTTCCGGCTCGTGGCGCAGCCGGAGCATCCGACCACCGGGTTCGGCTGGCCGATGGAGGCGGACGGGCTGCGCCGCGTGCTCGCCGGCCTGCGGGAGCGCTACGGCGATGCCCTCCCCCCGGTGGTCGTCACCGAGACCGGGGCGAGCCTGCCCGACGCCCCCGGCGCGGACGGGGTGGTCGACGACGCCGAGCGCACGAGTTCGATCGCCGCCCACCTCGCCGTCGCCGCGGCGTCGGTGCCGGGCGTCACGGTCGAGGGCGCCTACGTCTGGAGCCTGCTCGACAACTGGGAGTGGGCCGCGGGCTTCACGCAGCGCTTCGGGGTGGTGCGGATCGACCCGCAGACCCTCGCGCGCACGCCCAAGCGCTCGGCGCGCTGGCTGCGGGCGCTCCAAAGGGCCCGGCGCGGGGCCCCAGCCGACGCATAGCCGCCGCACGGCTCACCCCGCTAGCATTCGCACCATGGAATGGCTCATCGTCCTGGGCGTCGTCGTCCTGCTGATCATCATCGTCGTCGGCTACCTCTGGGCGACCTACAACGGCCTCGTGCGCCTCAACGTCCGCGTGGACGAGGCGTGGAGCGACATCACGGTGCAGCTCAAGCGGCGCGCCGACCTCATCCCCAACCTCATCGAAGCGGTCAAGGGCTACGCGGCGCACGAGAAGCAGGTCTTCGAGAACGTCACGAAGGCCCGCTCCGAGACCGTCAACGCCTCGACCCCGGCCGAGGCGAGCGCCGCGGAGAACCACTTCCAGGGCGCGCTGAAGAGCCTGTTCGCGGTGGCCGAGGCCTACCCGCAGCTGCAGGCGAACCAGAACTTCCTGCAGCTGCAGGCCGAGCTCGTCGACACCGAGGACAAGATCCAGGCCTCGCGCCGCTTCTACAACGGGGGCGTGCGCGAGCTCAACACGAAGATCAAGGTGTTCCCCAACACCCTCTTCGTGCGCGGTCTCGGGTTCACCGAGCGCGAGTTCTTCGAGGTCGCCGAGCCCTCGGCGATCGCCGAGGCGCCGCGCGTCCAGTTCTGATCCGACGCGGCCGCTTCCGACCCTCGGGGTCGGGGCGGCCGTCGTCGTCGATCGTCGTCCGCTGAGCGAAACGGGAGGTGGGGAATGTACCGGGCCATCGCGCGCAATAGGCGCAACACCGTGTTCATCATCATCCTGTTCGTGCTGATCATCGGCGGACTCGCCTCCTTCGCCGCCTGGTACCTGAACGACTGGTCGGTCGCGGTCATCGCGCTCGTCGCCTCGATCGGGTACGCGATCATCCAGTACTTCGCCGCGACGAGCGAGACGCTCGCGATGGCCGGGGCGCGGCAGATCCAGAAGAGCGACGACCCGCGGCTGTACCGCATCGTCGAGAACCTCGCGATCACCGAGGGCCTGCCGATGCCGAAGGTGTACATCATCCAGGACGAGGCACCGAACGCGTTCGCGACCGGGCGCGACCCCGAGCACGCCGTCGTCGCGGCGACCTCCGGTCTGCTCGCGATGATGACCGACTCCGAGCTCGAGGGCGTCATGGCCCATGAGATGGGGCACGTCAAGAACTACGACATCCGCGTCTCGCTCGTCGTGTTCGGCCTCGTCGTGGCGATCGGCCTGCTCGCCGACATCTTCCTGCGGATGATGTGGTTCGGCGGTCGCGGGCGCAACAACAACGTCGGCGGCCCCGCCGCGCTCATCTTCCTGGTCATCGGCATCGTCGCCGCGGTGCTCGCGCCGCTCGTCGCGGCCGTCGTGCAGGCGGCCGTCTCCCGCCAGCGCGAGTACCTCGCCGACGCGACCGGCGCCCTGACGACCCGCCACCCGGAGGCGCTCGCGAGCGCCCTCACGAAGCTCGGCCAGTACGGCCGCCCGGTGAAGCGCACCAACACGTCGATGTCGCATCTGTGGATCGCCGACCCCAACAAGCCGGGACTCGTCGCCCGCCTGTTCTCGACCCACCCGCCGATCCCCGACCGGGTCAATCGTCTGCTGGAGAACGCCACGCGCTTCTGAGCCGCGGCACGCCTGCGGTTCGGCGCGTCTCAGGGCGCGGGTCTGCGGCCGCGGGTCTTCGGTCGCGCGGCTCCGCCGCGCCGTTCCCCGGTGTGCGGCTCCAATCGGACACCCGGCACGCCCCGCGCGTTCACCGGCCCGATGCCGACGTGATCCGCGCCCTCCCTAGCGTGCGAGCGATGCCGGTTCAGCGACCCGTCCGTGGGGCGGGCACCGGCGTCTCCCACCCATGGAGGAGATCACAGTGTCCCGCAGGCACATCCTGATCGGCGCCGGCGTGCTCGCCGCGGCGTCGCTCGCCCTGGCCGGCTGCGCCGGCTCCGGCTCGCCGGCCGACGAGACCGCCGCCACCGCGACGAGTCTGTCCGACTTCGGCGACCTGTCCGCGCTCGAGGAGGCCGCCAAGGCCGAGGGCGCGCTCAACGTCATCGCTCTGCCCCGCGACTGGGCCAACTACGGCGAGATCCTCGACGCCTTCGCGGCGAAGTACCCCGAGATCACGATCAACGAGGCCTCGCCCGACGCGTCGAGCGCCGACGAGATCAAGGCCGCGAAGGACCTCGCCGGCCAGGACACCGCTCCCGACGTCTTCGACGTCGGCCTCGCGGTCGCCCTCGCCAACACCGACCAGTTCGCTCCGTATCAGGTGCAGGGCTGGGACGACATCGACCCGGCGCTCAAGGAGTCGACGGGCCTGTTCGTCGGCGACTACGGCGGGTACATGGCCATCGGCTACGACCCCGACGCGGTGCCCGCGCCGACCTCGCTCGACGACCTGCTCGACCCCGCCTACACGGGCAAGGTGGCCATCAACGGCGACCCGACCCAGGCCGGCGCGGCCTTCGCCGCCGTGGGTCTCGCGACCGTGCAGAACGGTGGCACCCTCGACGACTTCCAGGCGGGCGTCGACTTCTTCCAGGAGCTCAACGCGGCGGGCAACTTCCTCAAGGTCGACGTCACCGACGCGCTCATCGCCTCGGGCGAGGTGCCGGTCGACTTCAACTGGGACTACCTGCAGGTGAGCACGAAGAACGCGCTCGCGGGCTCGCGCAACTGGGAGGTCGTGGTGCTGCCCGGCACCGGTTACGCCGGTTACTACAACCAGGCGATCAACATCGACGCGCCGCACCCGGCCGCCGCCCGACTGTGGCAGGAGTTCCTCTACAGCGACGAGGCGCAGAACATGTGGCTGAAGGGCGGCGCCCGCCCGGTGCGCGCCGACGCGATGGCCGCCGCGGGCACGATCGACCAGAAGCTGTGGGACGCGCTGCCGGAGGCGCCCGCGACGACCGTCGTGCCGACCGCGGACCAGAGCGCCGCGGCCGCGACGCTCCTCGGCGAGAAGTGGGCGGCCGCTGTCCAGTAAGACGCGGCGCACCCGGAGGGGAGCGGCCGTCGGGCTGCTCCCCTTCGGGGCCTACCTGCTCGTCTTCCTCGCGCTGCCGACCGTGCTCGCGCTCGGCACCGGGTTCTTCGACGCGGACGGCGCCCCGACCCTCGACAACCTCCTCGCCCTGGGCGACCCGGTCGTGCTGACCACCTTCGGCAACTCGATCGCGCTCTCGGCGCTCACGGCCGTGCTCGGCGCACTGCTCGGCGCCGTCGTCAGCTATGCGCTCCTGGGAGCCCGGCCGGAGGGCGCGCTGCGCTCCGTCGTCGATGCCGCGAGCGGCGTGCTCGCCCAGTTCGGCGGCGTGCCGCTGGCCTTCGCCTTCATCGCGACCATGGGGCTCAACGGGCTCGTCACGGTGTTCCTCAAGACCACCCTCGGCCTCGACCCCTACGCCGACGGCATCTGGTTCTACGAGATGCCCGGCCTGATCCTGCCCTACCTCTACTTCCAGGTGCCGCTCATGGTGATCGTGTTCCTGCCCGCCCTCGAGGCGCTGCGCCCGCAGTGGGTCGAGGCCAACGCCACCCTCGGCGGCACCCGGCTGGCCTACTGGCGCCACATCGGGCTGCCGGTGCTCGCCCCGAGCTTCATCGGCTCGCTGCTGCTGCTGTTCGCGAACGCCTTCTCCGCCTATGCGACCGCCGCGGCGATCATCAGCCAGGGCTCGCAGATCGTGCCGCTGCAGATCCGTGCCGCCCTCACGAGCGAGACGGTGCTCGGCCGGGCGAACCTCGCGGGCGCGCTCGCGCTGGGCATGATCGTCGTGATGGTCGTCGTGATGTCGGCCTACTCCCTGCTCGAGCGGCGCGCCTCCCGGTGGCAGCGATGAGCGGGGCGCCGAAGACGTCGGCTGCCGTGCGGCCGACGCGCGCGCGGGCGGCCCGTCCCGTGACCGCGGTGCCGTCGCGGGCCACGCGCGCGGTGATCCTCGCCGTCGTCGGCGTGCTGTTCGCGATCCCGCTGCTCGCCCTCGTCGAGTTCACCCTGCGCGGGGGCCTGCAGGGCGGATACACCCTCGACCACTGGATCGCGGTGTTCTCCGGCGGCCTCGACCGCAGCTACAAGCCGCTCTGGGACGGCCTGGGCAACTCGCTCGTGCTCGCGATCGTGACGGTGCTGCTCATGCTCGTGCTGCTCGTGCCGACCATGATCCTCGTGCGGCTGCGGTTCCCGCGGCTGCACCGGCCGCTCGAGTTCCTGTGCCTGCTGCCGGTGACGATCCCCGCCATCGTGCTCGTCGTCGGGCTCGCCCCGGTGTACTCGGTCATCGCGCGGATGTTCGGCAGCGGCACCTGGACCCTCGCCTTCGCGTACGGGATCCTCGCGCTGCCCTACGCCTACCGCGCGATCCAGTCCAACCTCGTCGCGGTGGACGTCGCGACGCTGAGCGAGGCGGCCCGCTCGCTCGGGGCGGGGTGGCCGACCGTGCTCGCGACCGTGATCCTGCCGAATCTGCGCCGCGGCCTGCTCGCCGCCGCCTTCATCTCGATCGCGGTCGTGCTGGGCGAGTTCACGATCGCGTCGCTGCTCAGCCGCACCAACCTGCAGACCGCGATCGTGCTCGTCTCCAAGCAGGACCCGTACACCGCCTACATCGTGATCCTGCTCTCTCTCGTGTTCGCCTTCCTGCTCCTGTTCGCCATCGGGCGGATCGGGGGCCGTACCCGGAGGTCCGTCTCATGACCGCACTCGGCACCGACAGCGCCGCCCTCGACATCCCGCCCCAGCGCCCCACCGACCCGAGCCCGGTCGAGCTCGTCGACGTCGTCAAGGACTACGGGGAGCTGCGCGCCCTCGAGGGGCTCTCGCTCTCGCTCGCGCCCGGCGAGTTCGTCGCGCTCCTGGGCCCCTCCGGCTGCGGCAAGACGACGGCGCTGCGTGCGCTCGCGGGTCTCGAGGGCATCACCTCCGGGCGCATCCTCATCGGCGGGGAGGACGTGGCGGCCCTGCCGACCAACCGCCGCGACCTGGGCATGGTGTTCCAGGCGTACTCGCTGTTCCCGCACATGACGGTGCGCGAGAACGTCGAATACGGACTGCGGATGCGCCGCGTGCCCCGCGACGAACGTCGCGAACGCGCCCGCGAGGCGCTCGCCCTCGTCGGCCTCGAGGGCCGGGAGGACCGCTTCGCGCACCAGCTCTCCGGCGGCCAGCAGCAGCGCGTCGCGCTCGCCCGCGCGCTCGTCACGCGCCCCCGCGTGCTGCTGCTCGACGAACCGCTCTCGGCGCTCGACGCCAAGGTGCGCGTCGCTCTGCGCGACCAGATCCGGCGCATCCAGACCGAGCTGCGCATCACGACGCTGTTCGTCACCCACGACCAGGAGGAGGCGCTCGCCGTCGCCGACCGGGTCGCGGTCATGAACCGCGGGCGCATCGAGCAGATCGGCACCCCGGAGGAGCTCTACACGAGCCCCGCGACCGCCTTCGTCGCCGACTTCGTCGGGCTGAGCAACCGGATCCCGGCGACCCTGCACGGCCGCACCGTCACCGCCTACGGCACCGACTTCGCGCTGCTGGGCGAGGATCAGCCCGCGGGCGAGGTGCTCGCCTTCGTGCGGCCGGAGGACGTGCTCTTCGCGACCCGCGGCGGTGTGCCGGGCGAGGTCGTCTCCAGCAGCTTCCTCGGCTCGCTGCGCCGCACCACCGTGCGCCTCGAGGACGGCGTGCTCGTGAGCGTGCAGCACGCGGCCTCGGAGTCGACCGAGCTCGGGCGGGCGGTGCGTCTCGCGTTCCGCGGGGGGCCGGTGAGCGCCGCGCCGCGCTGACCGCCGGCCGGCGCTCGCGGGGTCGCGCGCCCGGCGCCTCAGTCCTCGTCGTCGGGGAACGCGACCCGGCGCATGAGGGCGCGCAGCTGGTCGCGTTCGGCGGCGCTGAGCGGAGCGAGCGCCGAGTCCTCCGCCTCGCGGGCGGCGCGCTGGGCGACGAGGTAGACCTCCTCGCCGCGGTCGGTCGCGACGATGATCTTGCTGCGCCGGTCGGCGGGGTCGACCTCGCGACGCACGAGCCCGGCGCTCTCGAGCTCGTCGACGAGGCTCACGATCTGGCTCGGGTCGAGTCGCAGGAAGTCGGCCAGCTGCCGCTGGGTCGGGGCGAGCCCGCCGCATGCGCAGGCGAGCACCGAGTACGAGCGCACCCGCAGGCCGAGGGGTTCGAGCAGCCGGTTGAAGGTCGCCGAGCCGAGTGCGCGAGCGCGCGCGTTGAGGAACTCGATGTCGTCGGTGAGGGCCGAGTCGCGCAGCCGATCGAGCCGCTGACGCGCGGGTGCGGGGGTGGCCATCGCGCACCTCCCCGCCGCTCGGCCCGCGCCGTCGCGGCGCGCGGGATCTTCTCGGATTCTACCATTGCGGTTCACAACGATCTCTCGTCGCTCGTGGCGGCACCGACGCGCGCGTCAGCGCCGCGGGGCCTGCACGAGGGCGGGGGTTCAGCGCCGCAGCGTCACTGCGAGCGCCTCCGCGAGGTCGCCGCGACCGGCCACCTCGACCGCGTCGAGGCCCTGCCAGGCCGCCATGCGGTGCAGCTCCGGTGCGATCCGCTCGGCGACGTCGGCGGGGGCGTACGGCTCGCGCCACGCGGACTGCACGCGCAGCACGCCCGCCTGGCGGTCGTTCTTGAGGTCGACCCGCGCGGCGATCGCCTCGTCGACGAGCACCGGCAGCGTGTAGTAGCCGTACACCCGCTTCGGCGCGGGGGTGTAGATCTCGATCCGGTAGTGGAAGTCGAACAGGCGCAGCGCCCGCTCGCGCTCCCAGACGACGGGGTCGAAGGGCGACAGCAGGGCGACCCCCTCGATGCGGCGGGGGATGCGCGCTTCGGGGGCCATCCACGTCGCCCCCCAGCCCGGAACGCTCACCCGCCGCACCCGGCCCTGCTCCTCGAGCACCGTCAGCGCCGCGCGCGTATCGGCCTGCGCGAGCCGGAAGTAGTCGGCGAGGTCGCGCAGCGTGCCGATGCCGTGCGCATGCACGGCGCGCTCCACGAGAGCGCGGATCGCCTCCTCCCGCGCGACCTCGGTGTCGAGCAGGGCGGGCGGCAGCACCTGCTCGGGGAGCGCGTAGACGCGCTCGAACCCTCGGCGGCCGGCCGTCACCAGCTCGCCCATGAGGAACATGCGCTCGAGGGCCTCCTTGACGTCGTCCCAGTCCCACCAGGGGCCGCGGGCCCGCGCCGTCTCGCGCTCGAACTCGCTCGCGGCGCGCGGGCCCTCGGCCGCGAGCTCGGCGCGGATGCGCGCCATCGTCGGCGCGAGCGCCTCCAGCCGCCCGGGGTGCCGGGCCGGGAAGCGCACGTCGCGGAACCAGTCCATCTGCCAGCGCCACAGCGGGAGATCGTCGCGCGCGATGATCGCGGCGACGTGCGCCCAGTACTCGAGGTACGGCGCCTTCGGCCGCAGCGTCAACCGGTCGAGCAGCGTCTTGTCGTAGCCGCCCAGGCGCGCGAAGACCGGCAGGTAGTGGCTGCGCTCGAGCACGTTGACCGAGTCGATCTGCAGCAGCCGGATCCGCTCGAGCAGCAGGTTGAGCTGGCGCGTGCCGACCGTCGCGGGCCGCGGGCGGCCGAAGCCCTGCGCCGCGAGGGCCACGCGCCGGGCCGCGGCGGGGGAGAGCGAGTCCGGCACGGGATCCGACCCTAGCGAGAGCCCACGACGGCGCGGCCGGCGGGCGGGGGCCCGCGCCTAGACTGGTCGGGTGAAGCCCAGCCCGTTCGCCCGGCGCCGCGCCGACGCGCGCGAGCAGGCGCTGCGCGGGTTCTCCTCCGACGCGAGCGAGGCGGTCTCGCCGGGGATGCGCGTGGCCGCGGCCTGGTCGTGGCGCATCCTCGTCGTCGCGGCGGTCGTCGCCCTCGTCGGCTTCCTCATCGTGCAGCTACGGGATATCGCGGTGCCCTTCTTCGTCGCGGTGCTGCTCGCGGCCCTCTTCGTGCCGCTCAAGAACCTGCTCGTGCGCCACGGCTGGCCGCGCGGCCTCGCGGTCGCCCTGTGCATGGTGCTGCTCGTCGCGATCGTGGGCGGGCTCGTCACCCTCGTCGTCTTCCAGGTGCGCGGCGAGCTGCCCTCGCTGCAGCGGCAGGCCGACATCAAGTACCACGAGCTGCTGACCTGGCTGCAGGGCCCGCCCTTCGAACTCAGCGCCAAGGACATCGACGGCTACCTCGGGCAGATCTGGACGGCGATCCAGGCGGATCTGGGATCGGTGCTCTCCGGAGCGCTGTCGGTCGGCACCACCGCCGGCCACGTCCTCACCGGTGCGCTGCTCGTGCTGTTCTCGCTCATCTTCCTGCTGCTCGACGGCGGTCGGATCTGGGCGTGGGTGACCGGCCTGTTCCCCACCCGCGCGCGCGCCGCGATCCGCGGTGCGGGTGCCGTCGGCTGGGGCGGGCTCAGCTCGTTCGTGCGCGTGCAGGTGTTCGTCGCCGCCGTCGACGCGGTCGGCATCGGGCTCGGCGCCGCCATCCTCGGCGGGGTCGGCCAGTGGGCCGGCTGGTGGCAGACCGGATTCCCGCTCGTGATCCCGATCGCCGTGATCGTCTTCCTCGCCTCCTTCGTGCCCTTCGTGGGCGCGATCGTGTCGGGGGCGATCGCGGTGCTCGTCGCCCTCGGCTACTACGGGGTCGTGCCCGCGATCGTGATGCTGGGCATCGTGATCCTCGTGCAGCAGCTCGAGGCCCACGTGCTGCAACCCTTCGTCATCGGGTCGGCCGTGCGCGTGCATCCGCTCGCGATCGTGCTCTCGGTCGCGGCGGGCGGGTTCGTCGCCGGGATCGCCGGCACCCTGTTCGCGGTCCCGCTCGCGGTGGTGCTGAGCCGGATGATCGGCTACCTCGTGCGCCAGGACTGGCGCCACGGCGACGCGGCCGCTCCCGCGGCGCCCCGCGGAGGGGATCGATGAGCCGCGAGGTCGCGACCCGTCCGGGGCCGACCCTCGAGGAGATCCGCCGGGTCGCCGCCGAGCTCGCGGCCCACGTCGATCGCACCCCCATGGAGCGCTCGCGCTTCCTGGGCGGCATCGTCGGCCACGAGGTGCACCTGAAGGCCGAGAACCTGCAGCGCACCGGCTCCTACAAGATCCGCGGCGCGACCGCGCGCCTCGCCCGCCTCACCCCCGAGGAGCGCGCCCGCGGGGTCGTCGCCGCCTCCGCCGGCAACCACGCCCAGGGGGTCGCGCTGGCCGCGCGCGAGCTGGGGATCCCCGCGACGATCTTCATGCCCGTCGGCGTCGCCCTGCCCAAGCTGCAGGCGACGCGCGGCTACGGGGCCGACGTGGTGCTCACCGGCGACGTCGTCGACGAGACCCTGCGCGCCGCCGCCGAGTTCTCGCAGCGCACCGGCGCGGTGCTGATCCCGCCCTTCGACCACCACGACGTCGTCGCCGGCCAGGCCTCGGTCGCCCTCGAGATCCTCGAGCAGGTGCCCGAGGTGCGCAACGTCGTCGTGCCGATGGGCGGCGGCGGACTCGTCGCCGGAATCGCGACCGCCTTCGCCCAGCTGGAACCCGAGCTGGGGCGGCGGGTGCGGGTGATCGCGGTGCAGGCCGAGCACGCCGCCTCCTTCGCCGCCGCTCTCGAGAGCGGGGAGCCGGTGTCGGTGACGACGGCGCCGACGATCGCCGACGGCATCCACGTCGGGCGCACCGGGGCGCTGCCGTTCGAGATCCTCCGCGACACCGTCGCGGGCCACGTCGAGGTGCCCGACGACGAGACCGCCGAGGCCCTCGTGCTGCTGATGGAGCGCGCCAAGCTCGTCGTCGAGCCCGCCGGCGCCGTCGGCGTCGCGGCCGCGATCGCCGGGCGGCTCGACGGCATGCTCGACCCCGAGGGGCCGACGGTCTTCGTGCTGAGCGGCGGCAACGTCGACCCGATGGTGCTCGAGCGGGTGGTGAGCCGCGGTCTGCTGGCGGCGGGCCGCTATCTCGTCGTGACCATCCCGCTGCCCGACCGGCCCGGCCAGCTCAAGGCGATCGCCGGGATCATCGCCGACGCGAACGCGAACGTCGTCGAGGTGCTGCACACCCGCCACGGGCTCGGCCTGCAGATCAGCGAGGTCGAGATCGAGATCCACATGGAGACCCGCGGCGAGGAGCACGCCGACGCGGTGCTGCAGGCGCTGCGTGAGGCGGGCTACCGCCCGCGGGTCGGGCGCGCCGAGGCGGCTCAGCCCGCGTAGGTCTCGACCTTCAGCACCTCGACCGTGACGTCTTTGCCGTTGGGCGCGGTGTAGGTCGCCGACTGCCCCGGCTCGAGGCCGAGGATCGCCTGCCCGAGCGGGCTCGACGTCGGGTAGACCTCGAGGTCGTCGGCCGCGATCTCGCGGCTGCCCAGGAGGAATCGGGTCTCGTCGCCGAAGAGCTTCGCGGTCACGACCGAGCCCGGCTCGACCTTGCCGCTCGAGGGCGCCTCGCCGACGGTGGCGGTGCGCAGCAGCTGGGTGAGCTGGCGGATGCGGGCCTCGATCTTGCCCTGCTCGTCCTTCGCGGCGTGGTAGCCGCCGTTCTCCTTGAGGTCGCCCTCCGCGCGCGCGGCCTCGATGCGCTTGGCGATCTCGGCACGGCCGGGCCCGCTCAGCTGCTCGAGCTCGGCGCTCAGGCGGTCGAACGACTCCTGGGTGAGCCAGGTGGTGCTCGCGTCGGTCATCGTCGCTCCCTCGTCGGACGGTGCCCCTCACAACAAACAGAGACCGGCCGTCGGCCGGTCTCGCGGGGTCGCACAAGGTTAGGTCAGGCGGCAGTGGTTGATCAAGCCGACGACCGGGGTGCCCGTGGTGCGCAGCGCGACCTCGAGCGTGCGGGTGACCGTGTCGGAGGGAGGCAGCTCGACGCTCTTCCAGCCGACGATCGCGCCGGTGGCGTCGTCGGCCTCGAACACGCAGGTCATCGCCGAGCCGGGCGGGGCGCTCACGCTCGCGCGGACCGTCACCCCGCGGTCCGTGACGTCGCGGAAGCCGAGATCCTGCGTCTGCACCGCCGGACCGCCCGCGAGCGGGCCGACGGTGACGAGCCACACCACGGTCGCGACGACGAGGAGCACGAGGCCGCCGATCACGGCGAGGCGGGTGCGGCGGCGGCGCGCGGGTGTGCGGCCGTAGCGCACGTCGAGCGACGCGCTCATCGTGCACCTCCCGCGCGATTAGGCTGGAACCAGGCTACGCGCACGACGGAGGACCCGTGATCTGGACCCTGATGATGCTGGCGGGCGCCGATCCGACCCCCGTGCCGATCCCCGGCGATCCCGCCGACACGGCCGAGGGCAACGGGCCGGGGGTCTGGGGCTTCGTCGTGACGGCCTTCGTCGCGGTCGTCGTGATCCTGCTCGTCATCGACATGGTGCGGCGGATGCGCCGCGTGCGCTACCGCGACGAGGTGCGGGCCGAGCTCGACGCCGAGCAGGCGGGGCGCGACGCCGGGCGCTGAGACTCGCCACGGCCCCCGGCCGCCGACCCCCGGCCGCCGACCATGGGCGCGGGGCGCACGCCGCCGCGTCGCCCGCGGTCGCTACGCGACCGGGTGCAGCACGATCAGCAGGATCGCCGTCCAGTGGCACAGGAACGCGATCACCGTGCACGAGTGGAACAGCTCGTGGAAGCCGAAGACGCCGGGCACCGGGTTGGGGCGCTTGAGGCCGTAGAACACGGCACCCACGGTGTAGGCGACGCCGCCGACGAGCACGAGCACCATCATCGCGACGTTCGCCTGCACGAGGTCGACGATGTAGAGCATCGCCGCCCAGCCCAGCAGCACGTACAGCGGCACGTAGAGCCAGCGCGGGGCCTTGAGCCAGAAGATGCGGAAGGCGATGCCCAGCAGCGCCCCGCCCCAGATGATCGACAGCAGGATCACGCTCTTCGGGAACACGAGGGCGTTCACCGCGAGCGGCGTGTAGGTGCCCGCGATCAGCAGGAAGATGTTCGAGTGGTCGAGCCGGCGGAACACCGCCTTGACCTTCGGGCTCCAGTTGATGCGGTGGTAGGTCGCCGAGACGCCGAACAGCAGCAGCGAGCTGGCCATGAAGACCGCGGCGCTCGCCTTCGCCGCACCGCCGTCGGCGAGCACGATGAGCACGACACCGAGGGCGATCGCGAGCGGGAAGGTGGCCGCGTGGATCCAGCCGCGCCACAGCGGCTTGACCTCGGCCCCCGCCTGCTCGGCGGCGTGGTGCTCGAGCTCGTCCTCGAGGAGGGGGATGTTGGGCAGCTCGGCGCCCGGCTCGACCTCCGCGGCCTGCTCGGGACCGGTCGCGGCGACCCGGTCGCGGCGGGCGGGGCTTCCGGCGCGCGCAGCGTTCACCCGGCCAGGCTACGGGCCGCATCCAGGGCGCTGTCTGGGAGCGGAATAACCTTGTCGCGTGCGTGAACGGAGGCGAGCCGGCGAGCGGGGGATCCTGTACGGTCTCTACTCCGCGCGCCTGCGCCGCATGCTCCTCGGCGGCCCGCTGCCGCACCACGTCGGCATGATCATCGACGGCAACCGGCGCTGGGCCCGCGAGCGCGCGCTCGAGACCGCCGCGCACGGCCATCGCGCGGGGGCCGAGAAGATGCGCGAGTTCCTCGAGTGGTGCGACGAGCTCGGCATCCAGGTCGTCACGCTCTACCTGCTGTCGACCGACAACCTCTCCGGGCGGGAGGATGCGGAGCTCGCCGAGCTGTTCGGCATCATCGCCGACCTCGCCGAGTCGCTCGCCGGTCAGGGCGACTGGCGCATCCAGCACGTCGGCACGAGCGAGGGCCTGCCCGAACGGCTCGCCGAGGCGCTCGCGGCCGCTCAGCGCACCACGGCGCGCAATCCCGGTCTGCACGTCAACCTCGCGGTCGGCTACGGCGGCCGGCGGGAGATCGCGGATGCGATGCGCAGCATCCTGCGCGAACACGGCAGCGCGGGCGGCGACCTCGACGAGCTCGCCTCGCTGCTGACGCCCGAGCTGATCGGTCAGCACCTCTACACGCAGGGCCAGCCCGATCCCGATCTCATCGTGCGCACCTCGGGCGAGCAGCGCCTCTCCGACTTCATGCTCTGGCAGAGCGCGCACAGCGAGTTCTACTTCGTCGAGGCCCTCGGGCCCGACCTGCGCGAGGTCGACTTCCTGCGCGCGCTGCGCGCCTACGCCTCGCGCCACCGGCGTTTCGGCCAATAGCCTCACTCGGGCAGAATCGACGGGGCTCGTCGAGCCACCGAGGGGGACCATGCTGATCGAGGAGTACGCCGCTCGCTTCGAGGAGGAGCCGGGCTATCTGAACTTCGCCTCCCGCGGGCCGATCGGCCGAGCGGTGCAGGAGGAGATCGCGGGCTTCGCCGCGACCCTCGCGCGGGCCCGGTTCGGCTCGTTCGCGGCGCTCCCGCAGCAGAGCGCGCGGCTCGGCGCCGCGGTCGAGGCGCTCACCGGCCTGCCCGCGGAGGGGGTCGTGTGGCAGCCGAGCACCTCCCAGGGCCTCATGCAGGTGCTGTTCGGCCTGCGCGGCACGGTCGCGGCCTCGCCCGACGAGTTCCCCTCGATCGGCTTCGCGATCCAGCGGGCCGCCGACGCGCGCGGCCTCGTGACGCCGCGCTGGATCACGCCCGACCACGGTCGCGTGACCCCCGGCACCCTGCGGGGTCAGCTCGACGGCGTCGACGCCGTGGTCGTGAGCCTCGTCGACTACCGCACCGGGTTCGTCGCCGACCTCGAGGGGATCCGCCAGGTCATCGGCGACCGGCTGCTGATCGTCGACGCGAACCAGGGCTTCGGCGTGGTCGAGGCGCCCTACGCGCTCGCCGACGTCGTGGCCGCCGCGGGCGCCAAGTGGCCGCGGGCCGGCAACGGCACCGCGATGCTCGCCCTCGGCCCGCGCGCGCTCGAGTGCGTCGAGCCGGTCTGGTCGGGGTGGAACGCGAGCGAGCTGCCCGAGGAGGAGATGCCGATGGGCGAGGTGCTCCCGCCGGCGTCCGGCGCGCGCGCATTCCAGATCTCGGGCGCCGACCCGATGGCGCAGGCCCGCTTCGCGGTCGCGCTCGAGGAGATGGCCGAGGTCGGCGTGGCCGCGATCCAGGAGGCGATCCTCGAGCGTGCGACCCGCATCATCGACCTCGCCGACGAGTACGCGATCCCGGTCGTCTCGCCGCGCGCGGTCGGCGAGCGGGCCGGCATCGTCGTCGTGCGGCCCGAGCCCGAGCAGCTGAGCGCGCTCGCCGCGGTGCTCCACAACCACGGCGTCTCGGCCACGGTGCGCGCCGGGGAGGTGCGGCTGGCCCCGCACGCCTCGACCGACGACGAGACCCTCGCGATGCTGCAGGCGGCGTTCCTGTCGTTCGCCACGACCGTCGCGAACTGAGGCGCCGGAACTTCACGCGCGCGTAACGCGACACACCCTCGCCGCAACACGCGCGACACGTGCGCGGGCTTAGCGTCGGCTCTGTCAGACACGGCGTCTGTCCGGAACGGCCCTCGTTCGTTCCGCGATCCACCGGCCGTTCCGCCAGCCCCGCGAGGGCGCACCGCCCCGCGGAGAGGGAGTGGATGTGCCCGCACTGGACAAGCCCCGGAAGCCCGCGACCAGCCTCTCGGCCCGCCCGTCGCCCGCATCGGACACCGGGGTGGGGGTGCGCGAGCGCACCTTCGTTCTCGACACCTCCGTTCTGCTGAGCGATCCGGGCGCGCTGTTCCGGTTCGCTGAGCACGCGGTCGTGCTGCCGGTCGTCGTCGTGACCGAGCTGGAGGCCAAACGCCACGACCCGGAGCTCGGCTACTTCGCCCGTCGCGCGCTGCGCCACCTCGACGATCTGCGCATCGAGCACGAGCGGCTCGACTTCCCGATCGCGGTGGGCGACGCCGGGGGCACCCTGCGCGTCGAGCTCAACCACTCGAACCAGTCGGTGCTGCCCTCGGGCATGCAGCTGGGCGACAACGACTCGCGCATCCTCGCCGTCGCGCTCAACCTCAGCAACGAGGGCCTCGACGTGTGCGTCGTATCCAAGGACCTCCCGATGCGCGTCAAGGCGGCCTCGATCGGTCTCGCCGCGGAGGAGTACCGCGCCGAGCAGGTCGTCGAGTCGGGGTGGACCGGAATCGCCGAGATCGCCCTCGGCGGCGACGCGATGAACGACCTCTACGACGCCGAGACGCTGCGTACCGACGCGGTCGCCGGGATGCCCGTCAACACGAGCCTCGTGATCTCCAGCGAGCGCGGCTCGGCCCTCGGCCGCGTCATCGGCCGCGGCGAGATCAAGGTCGTCCGCGGTGACAAGGACGTCTTCGGACTGCACGGCCGCAGCGCGGAGCAACGGCTCGCGATCGACGTGCTCACCGACCCCGAGATCGGCATCGTGTCGCTCGGCGGCCGGGCCGGCACCGGCAAGAGCGCCCTCGCCTTGTGCGCGGGCCTCGAGGCCGTGCTCGAGCGGCAGCAGCACCGCAAGATCATGGTGTTCCGCCCGCTCTACGCGGTCGGCGGCCAGGAGCTCGGCTACCTGCCCGGCGACCAGGGCGAGAAGATGAACCCCTGGGGTCAGGCGGTCTACGACACGCTCGGCGCGGTGGTGAGCGAGAACGTCGTCGACGAGGTCGTCGAGCGGGGGATCCTCGAGGTGCTCCCCCTCACGCACATCCGCGGCCGCTCGCTGCACGACGCCTTCGTGATCGTCGACGAGGCGCAGTCGCTCGAGCGCAACGTGCTGCTGACGGTGCTCAGCCGCATCGGGCAGAACTCGCGGGTCGTGCTCACCCACGACGTCGCCCAGCGCGACAATCTGCGGGTGGGCCGCTACGACGGCATCGCGAGCGTCATCGAGACGCTCAAGGGCCACCCGCTCTTCGCGCACATCACCCTCACGCGCTCGGAGCGCTCGGCGATCTCGGCGCTCGTGACCGAGCTCATCGACGGCCCGACCCTCTAGCCCGAATCGTCGACGCGAGGGTCGATCCACTCGGCGTGGATCGGCCCCCGCGCGGCGTGGAGCGCCGACGCTAGCCTCGCGACATGCAGGTTCTGCGCGCTCCGGCCGGCCCCGGGTACCACGAGACGCTCTCGGTGCCCGATCTCTCCGTGGGCACCTACCGGGTCGCGGCCGGCGGGGTCGACACCCAGACCCCGCACACCGAGGACGAGGTGTACGTCGTGCTCTCCGGCCGCGCGATCCTGCGCACGGCGAGCGGCGACGCGGTCGCCGAGCCGGGCGCCGTGCTGTTCGTCCCCGCCGGGGAGGAGCACCGCTTCGTCGAGATCGCGGAGGACCTCGAGGTGGTCGTCGCCTTCGGCCCGGCGGAGGGACGCCGCGCGCACGGCTGAGCGCGGAGCGCGAAGGTCACGCGCTGTCGCACGCGGCTGGCATCGTGGAACGGTGCCCGAGACGCTGACCGTCGCCGCCGCGCTGCGCCTGCGGATGCGTGCGCAGGGCCTCGATCCGCGCTCGGCGCTCGATCCCGTCGCCGCGGCCGATCGAGCGGTGGCCCTGCAGGGGCAGGATCTGCCGGCGGTGCTGCGCGCTCTCGCGATCCGCTCGCGGCGCGGCACGACGCTCGACGCGGTGCGCGCCGCCTTCGACCGCGGCGAGCTCGTGCGCACCTGGACGATGCGCGGCACCCTGTTCGCGACGACGCCCCGCCGGGCCGCGACCCTGCTCGCGCTCACCGGGGAGCGGGTGCGGGCCTCGATCGCGACGCGCAAGCGCCAGCTCGGGCTCGACCCCGCGACCGTCGAGCGGGGGATCGGCATCCTGCGAGAGGCCCTCGCCTCGGGGACCGTCACCCGCGCGGACGCGATGGCGCGCTGGGAGGCCGCCGGCATCCCGACGCGCGAGCAGCGCGGCTACCACCTCATCCTCGAGGCGGGGCTCACGGGGCTCGCCTGGTGGGGCCCGTTCGTCGGCGCCGACCAGGCCCTCGTGGCGGCCGACCCGGTCACGCCGGCGGATCTCGAGGCGGCCCTCGACGGCGTCGTGCGCGGCTATCTGCGCGCCCACGGGCCGGTCGACCCCGACGACGCCGCGTGGTGGCTCGGACTGCCGAAGACCCCCGTGCGCGCGGCGGTGGAGCGGGTGCGCCCCGAGTTCGCCGAGGTCGAAGTGGCGGGCCGGACGATGCTCGTCGACCCGGGCGTGCTCGCCGGTGGCCGGGGCGCGCGCGCGTCGGGCCGGGTCGTGCTCGTGCCGGGCTTCGACGAGCTCGTGCTCGGCTACCCGGGACGCGAGCTGTTCGCCGACCCGGAGGTGCTCGCCGCACTCACGCCGGGCAACAACGGCGTCTTCCAGCCGGCGGTGGCCGTCGACGGGCGCGTGGTGGGCACCTGGCGGGTGCCGGTCCGCGGGGAGAGCCGGCTCGAGATCCTGAGCCCCGTCTCCGACGCCGTCCGCGCGCGTGCCGAGACCGCGCTCGCCGACTGGCCGTACTGACCCGCCGCGGGCCTCAGGGCTGCGGGTCGATGGCTGCGCCGTCGGCCGGGTCGTCGCCCGCCGTGTCGGGCCGGTAGTGCGAGGTCACGAGGATCGCCATGTGGTCGCTCGCGCCCTGCGGCAGCGTGGTGACGCCGTCGATGTCGAGGCGTGCCGAGGTGGCGAAGTCGAAGTGGCCGCGGAAGAACTTGTACCGGGTGTAGGTGCGGCTGTCGCTCAGGGTGAGCTCGTAGCCGGTCTCGGCGAGACCGATGCTCAGGGCGTTGCGGAACAGCGGGTAGTTGTAGTCGCCGACCATGAGGTGCGGCAGTCCGGGCCCGAGCGCCTCGATCTGCTGGTGAGCCGAGGCGATCTGGTGCCGGCGCAGCGAGTTGAGCGCGGTGAGCGGCGAGGCGTGGAACGAGGCGACGATGAGCTCGCGATCGTGCGCGAGGTCGCGCAGCCGGGTCGCGAGCAGGCGCTCGGCGGCGGGCGCCGCGATCCAGTCGTGCAGACCCTTCTTGAGCGCGAAGGCACGGGTCTCGAGCGGCTCGAAGCGCTCCGGGTCCACGTAGACGGCGAGGCCGAGACGGTTGCGCTTGGTCGTGTCGGCCAGACGCAGCGGGCCGAGTTCAGCGGGCAGCGCCGTCGCATCCACCTCCTGGAGGCAGAGCACGTCGAGGTCGAGACGCTCGGCGAGGGCGACGAGCTCGCCGCTGGCCTTGTGCTTCTCGAGGTTGTAACTGAGCGTCCTCACCCTGACACGCTAGCCGCCGCGGCGGGGCGCCCAGGTCGCCCGGAGCCGGAATCCAGGCGACCGGGAGCCTGGGAATCCCGTGCACCGCTCTCGCCCGGCGCGGAAGGCGGCCCTAGCCTCGCCCTATGTGGCCCTTCGTGATCGGCATGGTCGCGCTCACCGCGATCGGGTTCTGGCTGATCATCTCGCCGCGCTCCGCCTGGCTGTTCATGCGGATGTGGACGGTCGACGGCCCGGTCGACGCGCGCGAGCCGGCGGCGCGCTCCTTCTCGATCGCACGCCTCGTCGGCGTCGGGCTGCTGCTGATCCCGGCCGCGACCCTCACCGGGATCCTGCTGCACCCGGTGCAGATCGTCTCGCACTGGCCGCACTGAGCGGCGGCCCGCGCGACACCCGGCGTCGGCCGGGGTGCGTCATGCGCCGGCGTCAGCCGGGGTGGGTCATTCGCCGGCTTAGCCGGGATGAGTCATCGAGAGCAGGTCGAGCGCCGCGTCGAGCTGCTGCTCGGTCAGCTCGCCCCGCTCGACGAAGCCGAGGTCGAGGGTCGCCTCGCGCACCGTCATCCCCTTCGCGACGGCGTGCTTGGCGATCTTCGCGGCGTTCTCGTAGCCGATCAACTTGTTGAGCGGCGTCACGATCGAGGGCGACATGCCGGCGAAGGCGGCGGCCCGCTCGAGGTTCGCCTCGAGTCCGTCGACGGTCTTGTCGGCGAGCACCCGGCTCGCGGCGGCGAGCAGGCGGATCGACTCGAGCAGCGAGGTGCCCATGACCGGGATCGCGACGTTGAGCTCGAAGGCGCCCGTCGCCCCCGCCCACGCGATGGTCGCGTCGTTGCCGATGACCCGCGCGCCGACCATGATGACCGCCTCGGGGACGACCGGGTTCACCTTGCCCGGCATGATCGAGCTGCCCGGCTGCAGGTCGGGGATGTGCAGCTCGCCGAGCCCGGTGTTGGGCCCGGAGCCCATCCAGCGCAGGTCGTTGCAGATCTTGGTGAGGCTGACGGCGATGGTGCGCAGCGCGCCCGAGGCCTCGACGAGCCCGTCACGCGCACCCTGCGCCTCGAAGTGGTCGAGCGCCTCCGTGATCGGCAGGCCGGAGCTCTCGGCGAGTTCGGCGATGACCTTCTGCGGGAAGCCCGTCGGGGTGTTGATGCCGGTGCCGGTCGCGGTGCCGCCGAGCGGCACCTCCGCGACGCGGGGCAGGGTCGCCCGCACGCGCTCGACGCCGAGGCGCACCTGGCGGGCGTAGCCGCCGAACTCCTGGCCGAGGGTGACCGGCGTCGCGTCCATCAGGTGGGTGCGGCCCGACTTGACGGCCGTCTTCCACAGCTCGGCTTTCTTCTCCAGCGCGACCGCGAGGTGCTCGAGGGAGGGGATCAGGTCGTGCAGCAACGCGCCGGTCGCGGCGACGTGCACCGAGGTGGGGAACACGTCGTTGGAGGACTGCGACATGTTGACGTGGTCGTTGGGGTGCACCGCGCGGCCGAGGGAGCGGCTCGCGAGGGTGGCCAGCACCTCGTTCATGTTCATGTTCGAGCTGGTGCCCGATCCCGTCTGGTAGACGTCGATCGGGAAGTGCTCGTGGTGCCGCCCGGCGATGACCTCGTCGGCCGCGGCGACGATCGCGTCGGCGATCTCGCCGTCGAGGATGCCCAGCTCCTTGTTGACGAGCGCGGCGCTGCGCTTGATGCGCGCGAGCGCCACGAGCTGCGCCGGCTCGAGCCCTTCACCCGAGATGGGGAAGTTCTCGACGGCGCGCTGGGTCTGCGCGGCGTAGAGCGCGGCCGCGGGAACGCGCACCTCGCCCATCGTGTCGTGCTCGATGCGGTACTCCGCGTCGGCCTGGCTGTTCGACGAGGCGGTGGTGCTCACGGCGTCGCGGCCCTTTCGTGCGTTCGGGGATGGCTCGGGTGGCGGCGAGTCGGGGAGGCGGGGGAGCGGCGGCTCAGGCGCCGATCTCGCCGACGGTGACGACCGGTTCGACCCGGCCCTCGCCCAGGCGGTAGTTCGCTCCCACCACCGCCAGCGTACCCGCGGCCACGCCGTCGGCGACGATCTCGGACTCGGCGACGAGGGCCGCGACGGTGTTGCCGAGGTGCGCCTTGCCGACGGCTTCGGGGTCGTTCGTGCCGGCCGCGCGCACCGCGGGGCGGATGGGGGCGATGTGCCCGGCGATCCGCGGCGGCAGCGGCCCGGCCGTGTCGAGATCGATCGCCGCCTGCACCGCGCCGCAGGCGTCGTGCGCGAGCACGACCACGAGCGGCACGCCCAGCACCGCGACCGCGTATTCGATCGAGGCGATCGCGGAGGCCGAGATGACCTGGCCGGCATTGCGGATCACGAAGAGGTCGCCCAGGCCGCGGTCGAAGATGATCTCGGCCGCGAGGCGCGAGTCGGAGCAGCCGAAGAGCACGGCGGTGGGCGCCTGGCCGCCGGCGACCGCGGCGCGACGCTCCGCATCCTGCCGAGGATGCTCGGGGGCGCCCGTCACGAAGCGCTCGTTGCCGCGCACCATCGCCGCCCATGCCTCGGCCGGGGTCACCGCGCTCATTCCAGACCTCCCAGGGAGTCGATCAACGCGGCGAACTCCTCGTCGCTCGCGGTTCCGCTCAGCACGAGCGTCGAGCCGTCGAGCTCGCGCGCGAGGGCGAAGGCGACGTTGCCGGGGTCGGCGGCGTCGCGACGGTCGTAGCTGGTCCAGTCGAGCCCGCCGACGCGGATCACGGGGCCGGCCGCCGCGCCGTCGACCCGTTCCGCGACCCAACTCGCATTCGCGTCGACCCCCTGGTCGATCGCGAGGTAGCCCTCGTCGGCGGTGACGATGCCCATGCTCCAGGTGACGACGCCGTCGGCGGCGCCGGTGCGCAGCTGGGCGCGATTGGCGACCCAGCCCTCGGGCAGGCTCGCCGGCACGACGAGGGGCACGTCGACGGCACCCTGCGCGTCGGCCGCGACCGCGGCGTAGTCGACCGGCTCGCGGTCGACCGCGTTGGGGCGCACGACCACCACGACGAGGAACGCGACGATCGCGAGGGAGGCGACGAGCGCGACGCCGAGGTTGAAGGCGGTCTGGTTGCGGCGGCGCTCGGACCGCGCGGCCGCCTTGCGGTCGGCGATCTCGCCCGGCGTCTCGGCGCGCCCCAGCTCGGCGACGACCGGGCGGCCCGCGTCGTCGGTGCCGGGGTAGCGCGGGCTCACGAGTCGGCGCCCTCGGCCGCGGCGGCGCGCGCCCGATCGAGCCGTTCCTTCGCGCCCAGCAGCCACTGCTCGCAGCGGGCCGCGAGCGCCTCGCCGCGCTCCCAGAGCTGCAGCGACTGCTCGAGCGTCGCGGCGCCCTGCTCGAGCTCGGTGACGACGCGCACGAGCTCGTCGCGCGCCTGCTCGTAGCTCAGCTCGGCGACGTCGGGGAGGGCGGGATCGGCCACGCGCCCCACTCTAGCCGCGGCCTCCGGCGACCGGGCCGGGTGGCGAGCGCGGGGGAGACGGCGGCGTCAGTCGGCGTCGCGCGGAGAGGCCGGGCCCGCACCCGGGTGGGCTGCGGTCACGGCGGCGTCGACGGTCCCGTCGGCGAGGGTGAGGGTCAGCTCCTCGCCGGCGGCGGCGTCGGCCGCCCGCAGCAGCCCGCGCGGCCCCTGCACGATCGCGTAGCCGCGCTCGAGGGTGCTGCGCGGCGAGAGCGCGCGCAGCCGGCCGGTCAGCTCGGCGGTCTGCAGCCGGGCCCGGTCGATGCGGTGCTCGACGAGCTCCGCTCCGCGCGCGACCCAGCGGGTCAGCTCCTCGGCTCGCGCGTCGACGAGACCGCGCGGATCGGCGAGCACGGGGCGCGAGCGCAGCTGCGCGATGCGGTCGATCTCGCCGCCCAGCAGGCCCGACAGCCGCAGCGCCAGCCGGCCGCGCGCCTGCTGCACGCGGGCGAGCTCCTCCATGACGTCGGGCACGACGCGCTTCGCGGCGTCGGTCGGGGTGCTGGCGCGCAGGTCGGCGACCTCGTCGAGCAGGGGGCGATCGGCCTCGTGTCCGATCGCGCTGACGATCGGCGTCGTCGCGGCCGCCGCGGTGCGCAGCAGGGTCTCGTCGCTGAACGGCAGGAGGTTCTGGAAGTCGCCGCCGCCGCGGGCGACGATGATGACGTCGACCTCGGGATCCGCATCCAGCTCCCGGATCGCCGCCGTCACGTCGGCCGCGGCCCGCTCGCCCTGCACCGCCGCGTGCCGGATGCGGAACCGCACCTGCGGCCAGCGCAGCTGGGCGTTGCGCAGCACGTCCTTCTCGGCGTCGGAGTCCTTGCCCGTCACGAGTCCGATGCAGCCGGGCAGGAAGGGCAGCCGCTGCTTGCGGGACTCGTCGAACAGCCCCTCCTCGGCCAGCTGGCGCCGCAGCCGCTCGAGCTTCTCGAGCAGGTCGCCGAGCCCGACGTGGCGCAGCTGGTAAACCTGCATCGAGAGCGTGCCGCCCTTGATCCAGTAGTCGGGCTTGACGAGCGCGATCACCCGGTCGCCCTGCGCGAAGGTGTCGGTGAGCTTCGCGAGCACGCTCGACCAGATGCGCAGGTCGAGGGTCGCATCCTGGTGGAGGTCTTTGAGCTTCGCGTAGACGTTGCCGCCGCGCTCGCCCCACTGCGCGAGCTCGCCCTCGACCCAGACCGTGCCGAGCCGGTCGATGTAGCCCTTGAGCTTCTGCGCGAGCACCCCGACCGGCCACGGGGCCTCGGGGGTGGCGGGCTCGTCGCCGGTCGCGACAGCTGCCGCGGCGGTGACGTCGCTCGTCGGGTCGCTCACGCCGGTCAGGCTACGGGATGCGGAGGACGCCCCCCGTCGACCGCGATGCGCGTGAAGGATTGCGGAGAATCACCGGTCTGCCGCCCTGCGGTCTTCGGGATCGCAGGATTCTCCGCGATTCTCCACGTCCAGCCCGCGTCATCGGGCCTTCCGTAGACTCGACGGGATGTCCACCATCTCGAACGGGGCCCTCGGGGTCACCCTCTCGCCGCCTCGCACGCGCGTGCGGGAGGCGCCGCTCGAGAACCGTCCGGTCGCGGGGACCAAGCGCGTGCTGCTCGCCGCGCCACGCGGCTACTGCGCGGGCGTCGACCGCGCCGTCATCGCCGTCGAGAAGGCGCTCGAGCAGTACGGCGCCCCCGTCTACGTGCGCAAGCAGATCGTGCACAACGTGCACGTCGTCAGCGAGCTCGAGCAGCGCGGCGCGGTCTTCGTCGACGAGGTCGCCGAGGTGCCGCCGGGATCCCACCTCGTCTTCAGCGCCCACGGCGTGAGCCCCGCCGTCGTGCAGGCCGCCGCCGACGCACGGATGCACGCGATCGACGCGACCTGCCCGCTCGTGACGAAGGTGCACCGCGAGGCGGTGCGGTTCGCCAAGCAGGAGGCGACGATCCTGCTCATCGGCCACCTCGGTCACGAGGAGGTCGAGGGCACGATGGGCCACGCGCCCGAGCGCACGATCCTCGTGAACTCACCCGACGACGTCGACGCCCTCGAGGTGCCCAAGACCGACAACCTGGTGTGGATCTCGCAGACCACGCTGAGCGTCGACGAGACGATGGAGACGGTGCGCCGCCTGCGCGAGCGGTTCCCGCAGCTGCAGGATCCCCCCTCCGACGACATCTGCTACGCCACCCAGAACCGCCAGGTCGCCATCAAGAAGGTCGCGCCGGGTGCCGACCTGGTGATCGTCGTCGGATCGGCCAACAGCTCGAACTCGGTGCGCCTCGCCGAGGTTGCGCTCGAGCACGGCGCGAAGGCCGCCTACCGCATCGACTACGCCGACGAGATCCGCCAGGAGTGGCTCGACGGCGTCGCCTCGGTCGGGGTGACGAGCGGGGCCTCGGTGCCCGAGGTGCTCGTACAGGAGGTGCTCGCCGAACTCGCTGCGGCGGGTTACACCACCGTCGAGGAGGTGCGCACCGCGGAGGAGGACCTCATGTTCTCGCTGCCGAAGGAGCTGCGCGGCGACCCCGCCGCGGGCGGGCGTCCGCTCGGCGGCCGCACGCGCGCCTGACCCCGCGCCCGTCGGCGCCGCCGCCCGGCCCGCCCGGCAGCGCCGCCCGGCAGGTTTCTGCTCTCGACCCGGAAATCGCCGCTTCGACCCCGTCCGAACCGGGGCGAACCACGCTCTGATCCAGCGAAGTGCGAGTCCGGCGCCTCGCCGGTCAGGCCGAGATCGAGTGCCCCTTCGAGCCGAGCTGCGTGGTCGCCTCGACGACGCGGGCGGCCATCGCGGACTCGGCCCGCTTGCCCCAGGCGCGCGGGTCGTAGACCTTCTTGTTGCCGACCTCGCCGTCGACCTTGAGCACGCCGTCGTAGTTCTCGAACATCCACCCGGCGATGTCGCGGGTGAAGGCGTACTGGGTGTCGGTGTCGATGTTCATCTTGATGACGCCGTTGGCGACGGCCTCGGCGATCTCGGCGTCGGTCGAGCCGGAGCCGCCGTGGAAGACGAGGTCGAGCGGCTTGGCGCCGGTGCCGTACTTCGCCTGGATGCCGGCCTGGATCTCGCCGAGCAGCTCGGGGCGCAGCTTCACGTTGCCGGGCTTGTACACGCCGTGCACGTTGCCGAAGGTGAGCGCCGCGATGTAGCGGCCGTTCTCGCCGAGGCCGAGCGCCTCGACGGCCTGCTCGACGTCGCCGAGCGTCGTGTAGAGGGCCTCGTTGCTGCCTTCGTGCTGGACGCCGTCCTCCTCGCCGCCGACGACGCCGATCTCGACCTCGAGGATCGCGTTGATCGCCTTGAGCCGCGGCAGCAGCTCCTTCGCGATCTCGATGTTCTCGGCGAGCGGCACGGCCGAGCCGTCCCACATGTGGCTCTGGAAGATCGGCTCGCCGCCCGCCTTGACGCGCTCGAGCGAGGCGGCGATGAGCGGCTCGACGAAGCCGGGCAGCGCATCCTTCGGGCAGTGGTCGGTGTGCAGCGCGACCGTGATCGGGTAGTTCTTGGCGACCTCGGTCGCGAAGGCCGCGAAGGCGAGAGCGCCGGTCGCGCGGGCCTTGACGCTCTGGCCGGCGAAGTAGTCGGCGCCGCCGGTGGTGACCTGGATGATGCCGTCGCTGCCCGCCTCCGTGAGGCCCTGCAGCACCGCGTTGATCGTCTGCGAGCTCGAGACGTTGATCGCCGGGAACGCGAACGCGTTCTTCTTGGCGGTGTCGAGCATCTCGGCGTACTGGTCGGGGGTTGCGACGGGCATGGGATCCTCTCGGGCCGGGGCGGACTCGGCGGTGGCGCGCCGCCCCCGAGTCTAGGCTGGGGGAGCACGACCGCCACCCGTGCGCCGAGCCGCCGCGGCATCCGCCCGCGAGAACTGGAGAGCGCCGATGGTGACGACCGAGACCGGGACCCTGTACCTCCACCCCGACCGCAACCTGGCCATGGAGCTGGTGCGCGCGACGGAGGCGGCCGCGATCCGCGCGGTGCCCTTCATCGGGCACGGCGACAAGGAGGGCGCCGACGGCGCTGCGGTCGACGCGATGCGCAAGTTCCTGGGCACCGTCAACTTCTCCGGCACTGTCGTGATCGGCGAGGGGGAGAAGGACAACGCCCCGATGCTCTACAACGGCGAGGTCGTCGGCAACGGGCGCGGCCCGGCGTGCGACATCGCGGTGGATCCCATCGACGGCACCTCGCTGACCGCGGCCGGCCGGCGCAACGCGATCTCCATGATCGCCGCGAGCGACCGCGGGGCGATGCTCGACGCCTCGAGCGTCTTCTACATGGACAAGATCGTCGGCGGCCCCGAGGCGATCGGCGTGGTCGACATCCGGCAGAGCGTCGCCGAGAACGTGCGCGCGATCGCCGCGGCGAAGAGGAAGCCGGTCGAGGAGGTGCAGGTCGGCGTGCTCGACCGCCCGCGGCACGAGAAGCTCATCGCCGAGATCCGCGCGGCCGGTGCGGGCACCCGGCTGCTGCTCGACGGCGACGTCGCGGGCGGCATCGACGCCGCGAGCTACGACGGGCGGCTCGACCTGTGCATGGGCATCGGTGGATCGCCGGAGGGCGTCGCGACCGCGTGCGCCATCAAGGCGCTCGGCGGTCTCATCCAGACCCGGATGGCCCCGAAGGACGACGCGGAGCAGCAGCGCGGCCTCGACGCGGGTCTGAAGTTCGACGGCTACGTCTACGAGGCCGACGAGCTCGTCGCGGGCGACAACACGTTCTTCGTCGCGACCGGCGTCACCGACGGCAACCTGGTCGCCGGGGTGCGGCGCAAGGGGCCGATCATCCGCACGGAGTCGATCGTGCTGCGCGCGCGATCCGGCACGATCCGCCGCGTCGTGGCCGACCACCTCGTCGAGAAGTGGCTCGGCGAGAAGCTGCCCGGAATCTGACCGCCGGCTGAAAGCCCCGCTCCGGGGGCCACCCGCAGTGGGGTAGCGAACCCCCTCGCACGGGGTGCCGCGAGCCGCCGACCCGCTCCGCCAGAGTGAGCGAGGCGCCGATTCGGGTCGGTGTCGGGGGGCAGGCGCTGGGACCGGCTGCTCCGAAAGGATCAGCCATGAAGCTCCGCGCCCTGTCGCGTCGCACGCGCATCGCCGCGCTCGCCACGTCGCTCGTCACGATGGTCGCACTGCTCGTCGCGGTGCCGGCCTTCACCTCGGCGGCCCCGACGGTGGTGCGACAGACCTTCGGCTACACCGGCTCGACGGCCACCTTCACGGTGCCCGACGGGGTCTCGGCGCTCACCATCACCGTCGTCGGCGCCGAGGGCGGCAACGGCGGTGCCGACGCGACCCCCGCCCCGCCGCCGGGCGGCTACCGCGGGGTCGTCACCGGCACGATCACCGTCACGCCGGGCCAGAACCTCACGGTCGCGGTCGGCAGCGGCGGTGCGACCGGGGCGAGCCGCACCAACTCGGGCGGTTCCGCCCGAGCCACCGGCGGCAACAACCCGCTCGCCGGCTACGACGGCGGCCTCGGCGGTGCGGCGGGCGCCAACGGCTCCTCCGGCTTCGGCGGCGCGGGCGGTGCCGCGTCGGTCGTGATGGTCGGCAGCACCCCGATCGTCGCCGCGGGCGGCGGCGGCAACGGCGGCAGCGGCCAGTTCTCCTCGACGCGCGGGCGCACCGCGACCGCGACCTACCTCGGGCGTACCGACTCCACCTCGACCAGCGGCCAGGCCGGCATCAACGCCAACGACGCGTGCGTGCAGACCAGCTGCTCCAACAACGACGGCGGCGGCTCGGGCGGTGGCGGTGGTGGCGCGCAGGGTGGCGCGCAGGGCGCCATCGAGTTCGGCGCCGGCTCGTCGAACGAGTGGTACGGCTTCGGCGGCTCCGTCGGGCAGAACTCGACCGCGACCTTCTCGGGGCTGAGCGCCTCGTACCAGTACTACTCCGACAACGGCGCCGCGGGATCCGTCGAGATCTCCTACGTGACCGGCCCGCCCTCGGCGCCGAGCGCCGTCAGCGGCACCGTCGGCGACGGCTCCGTCGACCTCATCTGGTCGGCGCCCGCCTCCTCCGGCCAGTCGGTCATCACCGACTACGTCGTGCGGTACAGCAGCGACGGCGGCACCAGCTGGAGCTCGCCGGTCTCGATGGGATCCACCGAGACCTCCGGCACCGTCTCCGGCCTGACCAACGGCACGGCCTACATCTTCCAGGTCGCCGCGGTGAACTCCGTCGGCACCGGCGACTACTCCGCCTCCTCGCCGTCGGTCACGCCGCTCGGGCCGCCCTCGGCGCCGAGCATCTCGGCGGTCACCGCGCAGGATGCGGCCCTCCAGCTCTCCCTCGTCGCCCCGAGCAGCGGGGCGCCGGCGACCGGGTACGACTACCGGGTCGACGGCGGGTCGTGGGTCGGCGTCGCCTCGAGCGCGACGAGCCTCGTGATCCCCGGCCTGCTGAACGGCACCGCGTACACCGTCGAGGTGCGGGCGCAGAGCATCGTCGGCCCCGGCGCGGTCTCCGAACCGGCGACTGGCACCCCGCGCGCGGTGCCCGGTGCGCCGACCATCAGCTCGCTCGCGGTCGGTCCGGGGGCGCTCACCCTCTCCTTCACGACCGGCTTCAGCGGCGGCGACGCGATCACCGCGTACCAGTACCGGCTCAACTCGGGCAGCTGGGTCACCGCGTCGGGCACGAGCAGCCCGATCGAGATCACCGGCCTCGACGACGGCACGAGCTACGCGGTCGAACTGCGCGCCGTGAACTCCTCCGGGCCCGGCGCGGCCTCGAGCCCCGCCTCCGCCACCACCCCGGCCGCGCCGGATGCGCCCGTGGTGAGCAGCGTCGTCGCCGGCGACCGTTCCGCGACCGTGACCTTCGCGCCGGGTGCCACCGGCGGGACGCCGATCCTCGGCTACCAGTACCAGCTGAGCGACGGCGGCCCCTGGGTCGACCTGGCGACCTCGTCGAGCCCGCTCGTGCTGACCGGGTTGACCAACGGCACCGACTACGCGGTCAGCCTGCGGGCGCGCAACGCCGTCGGCACCGGAGCCGCCTCGGCCCCCGTCGCCGTCACGCCCGCGACCGTGCCGGGCGCCCCCGCGATCGGGGGCGACACCATCGCCGGCAGCGACGCGACCCTCTCGGTCGACTTCACCGCGCCGAGCGAGGACGGCGGCGCGCCGATCACCGGCTACGAGTACTCCACCGACGGCGGCGCCACCTGGCTCGCCCGCACCGACGGCGGCGACACCGCGAGCCCGCTGGTGATCACCGCGCTGTCGAGCGACGGCAGCTCGCCCCTGACCAACGGCGAGACCTACCTCGTCGAGCTCCGGGCGGTCAACGCGGCCGGCGCCGGAACCGCCTCGGCGGTCGCCAGCGGGATCGCCACCGCCGCTCCCGACGCCCCGAGCGTCACCGCGGTGTCGGCCTCCGACCGCGCCCTCACCGTGAGCTTCACCGCGGCGTCGAACGGCGGATCGGTCATCACCGAGTACCAGTACAGCCTCGACGACGGCGACACCTGGACGACCACGGGAACGCTCCGCACGAGCTTCGTGATCGACGGGCTGAGCAACGGCACCGCCTATCCGGTGCGCGTGCGCGCCGTGAACGCGATCGGCGACGGCGCCGCCTCGGCGGCCGTCACCGGCACCCCGGTCGGCCTGCCCGGTCGGGCGAGCATCGGCGGCGTGGTGCGCAGCAACCAGACCCTGACCGCGACGGTCGCGCTCGCCGACGACGGCGGATCGCCGATCACCGCGTGGGAGTACTCCACCGACGCGGGGGCGACCTGGGCCACGGCTCCGGGCACGACGAGCCCGCTGACGCTCACCGTGCTCTCGAGCGACACCGGCACCCGGCTCGCGAACGGCACCGGCTACGCCGTGCAGGTGCGCGCCGTGACGGCGGTCGGCACCGGTCCCGCCTCGGCGACGACGATCGTGGCGCCGGCCTCCGCTCCGGCGGCGCCCTCGATCGCCGCGACCGCGGGCGATTCGAGCGTGACGATCGCGTTCTCGCTCGGCACCGACGGGGGATCCCCGGTCACGGGTCTCGAGTACTCGCTCGACGGCGGCGCCAGCTGGGTCGCCACCGGCACCCTCTCGAGCCCGTTCACGATCGGCGGTCTGAGCAACGGCACCGCGTACAGCGTGAGCCTGCGCGCGGTCAACGCGATCGGCGAGGGCGCCGCCTCGGTGCCCGCCTCGACGACCCCGCGCACCCGTCCGGGCGCGCCGAGCGAGGTCGTCGCGACCTCGAACACCGCCTCGGCCGACGTGTCGTGGAGCGCTCCGGCCTTCGACGGCGGGGCCCCGATCACGGGCTACACCGTGTCGGCCTACGCCTCCGCCGCGGCCACCTCCGCGGTTGCGACCTGCACGACCACCGGCGCGACCTCGTGCGCCCTGACCGGACTCACCAACGGCACCACGTACTACGTGTCCGTCGTCGCGACCAATGCCGCGGGATCCGGCCCGGCCTCCGCGCCGCGCGTGCCGGTCGTGCCGCTCGCCCGTCCCGCCGCCCCGACCCTCGGCGCGCTCACGATGGGCGACGGATCGATCAGCGCCCCCTTCACCGCGGGCGGCGCGGGCGACCGGGCGATCACCGGCTACCAGTACTCGGTCGACGGCGGGACCACCTGGTCGCCCGCGGCCGGCAGCTCGAGCCCGGTGCTCATCACCGGCCTGACCAACGGCGTCACCTACACGGTCGCGCTGCGCGCCGTGAGCGACGCCGGGGTCGGTGCGACCTCGAACACCCGGCAGGGCACGCCCTTCACCTACCCCGCCGCACCCGAGGTCAGCAGCATCGTCGCGAACGGCGGCGACGCGCGGGTCACCGTCAGTTGGGCGGCGGCCGACATGAAGGGCGGCACGCTGCAGAACTACACCGCGACCGCCTTCACGGGCGCCACGAGCGGCTCGACCGCCGCGACCTGTACGACGACCGGCCTCAGCTGCGTCATCACGGGGCTGACCAACGGCACGACGTACTACATCTCGCTGCAGACCCAGAACACCTCGGGCATGTACTCGGTGCGTTCCGCACCGCGCGTGGCGGTGACCCCCTCGCGCACGCCGGGGGCCCCGACCGGCGTCACGGGCGTCGCGGGCGACGGCACCGTCACCGTGACCTGGGCCGCGCCGATGAGCACCGGCGCGAGCGCCATCACCGGCTACACGGTGTACTGCTCGGTGGGCGGCGGCGCGTACAGCAGCTGCGGCACCTCGGCGACGACCTCGCTCACGCTCGGCTCGGCCACCAACGGCTCGACCTACGCCTTCAAGGTCGCCGCGACCAACGGCAACGGCACCGGCCCGCAGAGCACCGCGTCGTCGGCGGTCACGCCGCTCGCGCCGGGGGTCGCCCCGGTGCTCGCCGCCCCGGTCTCCACCGACACCGGGTTCACGACCGCGATCACCAACTACGACGCGTCGGTCACCTACACCGGCACGGCCACCGCGGGCGCGACCGTCGCGATCAGCGGCGCGACCGTCACCGTGTCCGGTCTGAGCGACGGTGCCGGCGCGCGCCTCACCGTGCAGGCGGTCACCTCGACCACGACCCCGGCCTCCGCCTCGGTCGACGGCACCGCCCTGCTCGCGGGGATCGCCCCCACCTTCTCGGGCAACGTCGCCACCGCGACCGGATTCGAGTTCCGCATCACCAACTACGACGCCGACGCGAGCTACACCCTGACCGCCGACCACGGCGCGACGGTGACGCGCAGCGGGGCGGACGTGACCGTGAACGGCGTGCCGGTCGGCGGATCCGCGGCCGTGACCGTGGCGGTCGTGAAGGCCGGCTCGGCCACCGCGTCGGCGGTCAACGCCGGGGCGGCGCTCGTCGCCGGCACCGCGCCGACCTTCACCGCGCTGACGGCGACCCCCGACGGGTTCACCGTGCAGATCGCGAACTACGACGCGGGCCTCGAGTACGCGCTCGGCGTGACCGGCGGGGCCACCGCCGCGATGAGCGGCGCGACCGTCACCGTCAGCGGGCTCGCCCCGGCGGCCTCGGCCGACCTCACGGTCACCGCGACCGACCCCGGCACGAGCGTCGCGAGCGCCGTGCAGACCGGCTCCGCCCTGCGGGCCGGAACGGCCGCGACGATCTCGGCCGTCACCTCGACGGACGACGGGTTCTCGTTCACGATCACGAACCCCGACCTGACCGCCTCCTACACGATCACCTCGAACGCGGGAACGGTCGCGGTCGACGGCGCGACGGTGACCGTCACCGGCCTGCCGGCCGGCGGCGCCTCCGACGTGACGATCGTCGTCCGCAAGAGCGGCTACGCCACCGTGCAGACCGTCGTCTCGGCGCACGCGCTGCGCACCGGCATCACGCCGCTGTTCGCCGCGCCGGAATCGACGATCGGCGGCTTCACCTTCGCGATCAGCAACTTCGACGCGAGCGGCAGCTACACGCTCGCGTCGACGGCGGGCACCGCCCGTCTGTCGGGCTCGACCGTCGTCATCGAGGGGCTGGCCGCCGAGGAGTCGGCGACCGTCACGGTGACGGTCGCGCACACCGGCTACACGGCGGCCTCCGCCGCCCAGACGGGCGCCGCGCTCGCGGTCGGCCCGGCGCCGGTGCTGAGCGACGTCGTGCCCACCGCCGACGGCTTCACCTTCACGATCGACAACTACGACCCGGCGCTGAGCTACCGCACGACGCTCGATCCCACCGGGGCCGTCGTCGTCATCGCGCCCGACGGCACCGGCACCGTGTCGGGTGCGGCGCCGGGTGCGCTCGTGACCCTCACGGTCGCGGCGATCGATCCGGGCATCTCCGGGGGATCCGCCACGGCCTCCGCCACGGTGCTGCTGCCCACGACCGCGCCGGTGCTCTCCGCGAGCACCCCGCTGGCCGGCGGCTACCGCTTCACGATCGTCAACTACGACGCGGGCGAGACCTACCGTCTGGCCCAGGCCGACGGCGGCTCGGCGAGCCGTTCGGGCGACACCGTGACCGTCTCCGGGCTCGCCGCGGCGATCACCTCCGAGACGACGGTCACCGCCGGCGGCGCCGGTCACGTCGCCGTCGCCGCGACCGCGAGCGGGACCTCGTTCCCGGCGGGGGCGACCCCGACCGTCTCGGCCCTCACCCGCACCGACGACGGGTTCGTCTTCGAACTGACCCTCGAACCGGGCGTGACCTACACGGTCGCCTCCGACGCCGGCGCCGTCACCCGGGTGGGCTCGACGGTGACCGTCACGGGGCTGGCCGCGGGCCAGGCCGCGACGGTGCGCATCACCGCCAGTTCCTCCGGGCATCTCGACGGGGTGCTGGGGGTCGCCAGCGCCGCGATCTCCGCGGGCGTGGCCCCGACCTTCGGCGCGCCGGTGTCGGTCTCGGGCGGCTTCGTCGTCACGATCACCAACTACTCCGCCTCGGTCGGATACGCGGTCTCGACGACGCGCGGCACCGTCACGCGAGACGGCGCGCGAATCACGGTCACCGGCCTGCCCGCCGGCGCCTCGGCGGCGGTGTCGGTCACGACCTCGCGCGGCGGGTTCCAGGACGCGACGGGTTCGGTCACGGGCTTCGCCGCCACTGTCCCGGCTCCCGCTCGCCCCTCCTCGGTGACGACCCCGCCGGAGCCCGCCGTGGTCTCCGGTCCGACCGAGCCGGGTGCCGGCGCGGGCGGCCGGTCCACCGGTCCGGGCGCCTCGGCTCTCGCCGAGCTGCGCGCCTCGGGCGCGGGTGCGGGCAGCCTCGTCGCCGGCGGAGCCACCCTGACCTCCCGCGTCAGCGGCTCCGACCACTCGATGACGGTGACCGGCACCGGCACCGGTCTCGCCCTCACGGTCTCGGCGCAGGACGCGGGGGTGCCGCGCGCCGTCGGCGCCGACGGGGTCGTCGAGGTCGATCGCTCCGGCAACCTCCGGGTGCGCGTCACCGGGCTCGAGCCCGACACGGTCGTGACCATCTGGAGCATGTCGGGTTCGGTGCTGCTGGCCACGGTCCGCGCCGACGGCGACGGCGCTCTCGACGAGTCGGTGCTGCTGCCGGAGACCGTCACCGCGGGAGTGCAGACCATCGTGGTGGCCGGCTCCGAGGCGGGCGGCGACCCGGCGACGCTGCAGGTCGGCATCCGGGTGCTCGACGTCGACGTCGCCTCGGCGGTGTCGCCCGCGGCCGGTCTCACGATCGGCGTGATCGTGCTGATCGCCCTGCTGCTCCTGCTGGCGCTCGTCTGGTTCCTCCTGCTGCTGCGCCGTCGGCGCCGCGACAAGGAGGACGAGGAGTGGGCCGCCCTCGCGCAGAACCCGCTGCGCGCCTCGAGCCCGATCGAGTTCGAGGAGCTGCTCCGATAGATCTGGATCCGCGCCGCCGCACCTCCTCGCGGGATCGCGCGCGGGCCCGCCCCCCAAGGCGGTGAGTGAGCACTCACTCTTGTGGAGTGAGTGCTCACTCACCTATGCTCGCCGGGTGGCTCTTCCCGAGGACTTCGTCGAGGTGCGCGTCCGTGCGCGCCCGATGGCCCCGGACGACCGCCGCGACGCGATCCTCGACGCCGTCATCCCGCTCATCAAGGAGAACGGTCGCGACGTGTCGACGCGGCAGATGGCCGAGGCCGCCGACGTCGCCGAGGGCACGCTGTTCCGCGCGTTCGGCGACAAGGAGAGCATCCTGCGGGCCGCGATCGAGCGGTTCATGGACCCCGAGCCGCTGCGCAATCGCCTGCGGGCGATCGACCCCGACGATCCGACCGAGCAGAAGGTGCGGGAGGTGCTCGCCGCGCTGCGCGAGCGATTCGAGGGCGTCATCGGCTTCACCATGGCCCTCGGGCTGCACGGCCCGCTGCCCCGTGGGGCCCGCCAGGACGGCGAGATGTGGCTCGGCATCGTCTCCCGGATGTTCGGCGACGACGAGCTCGCGGTGCCGGTGGAGACGCTCGCCTACTACCTGCGCCTGCTCGCGTTCGGCTCGTCCATCCCGATGTTCAACCAACCCCACCCCTTCGACACCGACGAACTCGTCGACCTCGCCCTCCACGGCGCGCTGCCGCACGCCTGAATCCCCCTACCGCCACCACCGCCAACCGAAGGACCCCTCATGCTCGGACGCCTGCTCGTCCGCTTCCTGCGGCCGTACTGGCCGCTGCTGATCGTCGTCATCGTCTTCCAGGCCGGCCAGTCGATCGCCAACCTCACCCTGCCGAGCCTCAACGCCGACATCATCGACAAGGGCGTCGCCCAGGGCGACACCGGGGTGATCCTCGGCACCGGCGGCGTGATGCTGCTCGTCACCCTCGCGCAGATCGTCTGCTCGATCGTCGCCGTCTACTTCGGCGCCCGCACCGCGATGGCCTTCGGCCGCGACCTGCGCGGCGCGATCTTCCACCGCGTCGGCGAGTTCTCCGAGCGGGAGGTGCAGAGCTTCGGCGCGCCGAGCCTCATCACGCGCACCACCAACGACGTGCAGCAGGTGCAGATGCTCGTGCTCATGAGCATGACCTTCCTGGTGGCCACGCCGATCCTCGCGATCGGCGGGGTGATCTTCGCGCTGCAGGAGGATCTCGGCCTCGGCTGGATCCTCGTCGTCGCCGTGCCGGTGCTCCTGATCGTCGTCGGGCTCATCATCTGGCGAATGGTGCCGTGGTTCCGCCGCATGCAGGAGCGCATCGACCAGGTCAACCGGGTGCTGCGCGAGCAGCTCACCGGCATCCGCGTGGTGCGCGCCTTCGTGCGCGAGCCCGTCGAGACCGAGCGCTTCGCGCGGGCGAACGCCGACGTCACCGAGACCGCGCTGCGGGCCGGGCGGCTGTTCGCCCTCATGTTCCCGGCCGTGATGCTGATTCTGAACGTCTCGAGCATCGCGGTGCTGTGGTTCGGCTCGTACCGCATCGAGGACGGCGATCTGCAGGTCGGCTCGCTCATCGCCTTCCTCAGCTATCTCATCCAGATCCTGATGGCGGTGATGATGGCCTCGATGCTCGCCTTCCTGCTGCCGCGCGCCTCCGTCTCGGGCGACCGCATCGGCCAGGTGCTCGCGACCGAGCCGACCGTGCACGCTCCCGCGACGCCGGTCACCCAGGTGGATGCGCGGGGCCGGGTCGAGCTGCGCGAGGCGACGTTCTCCTACCCCGGAGCCGAGGCGCCGGTCGTGAACGCCGTCAGCTTCACCGCGACCCCCGGCCGCACCACCGCGATCATCGGATCCACCGGTGCCGGCAAGACGACCCTCGTCAACCTGCTGCCGCGGCTGTTCGACGTGACCGGGGGAGCGGTGCTCGTCGACGGCGTCGACGTCCGCGAGCTCGACCCCGACCTGCTGTGGGGTCGGATCGGTCTCGTGCCGCAGCGGGCGTACCTGTTCAGCGGCACCGTCGCCTCCAACCTCCGCTACGGCAATCCCGAGGCGAGCGACGACGAACTCTGGCACGCCCTCGAGATCGCTCAGGCGGCCGATTTCGTGCGCGAGATGCCCGAGGGGCTGGAGGCGCCGATCTCCCAGGGCGGCACCAACGTCTCCGGCGGCCAGCGCCAGCGGCTCGCGATCGCGCGAGCCCTCGTGAAGCGCCCCGAGGTGTACGTCTTCGACGACGCCTTCTCGGCCCTCGACACGGCGACCGACGCGCGGCTGCGCGCCGCGCTCGCCCGCGAGGTGGCCGACGCGACGATGATCGTCGTCGCCCAGCGGGTGTCGACCATCGTCGACGCCGACGAGATCCTCGTGCTCGACGACGGCCGCGTCGTCGCGCGCGGAACCCACGCCGAGCTCCTCGAGAGCTCGCCCGAATACGCCGAGATCGTGGAGAGCCAGCTCTCGGTGGAGGAGGCGGCATGAGCGCTCGAGACGGCGCCGGCGCGCAGCGCCCCGCGGGATCGCCCGCGCAGTCCCCGAACGGCGCGCCGACGCGCGCCGCCGAACGGCCCGCCACCCAGGCCGTCGCGCGCGGCAACGCCCCGCGCGGAGGCCCCTTCGCCGGTATGGGCATGCCCGCCGAGAAGAGCATGAACTTCGGCCCGAGCGCGAAGCGCCTGCTCGGCCGCCTGCGCCCCGAGCGCGGGCTGCTCGTGCTCGTGATCGCGCTCGGCGTGCTCGGCGTCGTGCTGAGCGTGCTCGGCCCGAAGGTGCTCGGGCAGGCGACCAACCTCATCTTCGAGGGCGCCATCTCCTCGATGCTCGCCGCCAACGGCGTGCCCGCCGGCACGAGCGCGGCCGACGCCGCCGAGCTGCTGCGGCAGGCCGGGCAGACCCAGTTCGCCGACGTGATCGGCGCGATGTCGTTCACCGTCGGCGACGGCATCGACTTCGCGGCGCTGCAGCTCGTGCTCGGTCTCGTGCTGCTGCTCTACGTCGCCTCGAGCCTGTTCATGTACCTGCAGGGCTACATCCTCAACGGGGTCACGCAGCGCACCATGTACCGGCTGCGCGAAGACGTCGAGGCGAAGGTCCACCGCCTGCCGCTGACCTACTTCGACCGCATGCCCCGCGGTGAGCTGCTCAGCCGGGTCACGAACGACATCGACAACATCAGCCAGACGACGCAGCAGACGCTCTCGCAGATGCTGACCTCGCTGCTGACGGTGCTCGGCATCCTCGTCATGATGTTCGTCATCTCGCCGCTGCTCGCGCTCGTGGCGCTCGTCACGATCCCGCTCACGCTGGGGATCACCGTGCTCATCGCGAAGCGCTCGCAGAAGCTGTTCGTGGCGCAGTGGAAGAACACCGGCGAGCTCAACGCGCAGATCGAGGAGGGCTACACCGGTCACGCGCTCGTGAAGGTCTTCGGCCGCCACAAGGAGGTCGAGGCGCGCTTCGCCGAGAAGAACGAGGAGCTGTTCCGCGCGAGCTTCGGCGCGCAGTTCATCAGCGGCCTGATCATGCCCGCCAACATGTTCGTCGGCAACCTGGTCTACGTCGGCATCGCCGTGGTCGGCGGCCTGCAGGTCGCGAGCGGGGCGATGAGCATCGGCGACGTGCAGGCCTTCATCCAGTACTCGCGGCAGTTCACCCAGCCGCTCGCGCAGCTCGGCGGCATGGCGAACCTGCTGCAGTCGGGCGTCGCGAGCGCCGAGCGGGTGTTCGAGCTGCTCGACGCCGAGGAGCAGTCGGCGGATCCCGCCGAACCCGCCTCCCTGCCCGCCGACGGCCGCGGCGAGCTGAGCTTCGAGCACGTCGCCTTCCGCTACGAGCCCGAGAAGCCGCTCATCGGCGACCTCTCGCTCACCGCCCAGCCCGGACACACCATCGCGATCGTGGGCCCGACCGGCGCCGGCAAGACGACGCTCGTCAACCTGCTCATGCGCTTCTACGAGGTCGACGGCGGGCGGATCACGCTCGACGGCGTCGACATCCGCGAGCTGACCCGCGACGCGCTGCGCTCGCGCACCGGCATGGTGCTGCAGGACACCTGGCTGTTCGCCGGCACCATCCGCGACAACATCGCCTACGGGCGGCCGGGCGCGAGCGAGGAGGAGATCCTCGCGGCGGCGGAGGCGGCCTACGTCGATCGCTTCGTCCACTCGCTGCCCGAGGGCTACGACACGAAGCTCGACGACGACGCGTCGAACATCTCGGCGGGCGAGAAGCAGCTGCTGACGATCGCGCGGGCCTTCCTCGCGCAGCCGCGACTGCTGATCCTCGACGAGGCGACGAGCTCGGTCGACACCCGCACCGAGCTGCTCGTGCAGCGCGCCATGGCCGAGCTGCGCAAGGACCGCACCTCGTTCGTGATCGCGCACCGGCTGTCGACGATCCGCGACGCCGACCTCATCCTCGTGATGGAGCACGGCGACATCGTCGAGCAGGGCACGCACGACGAGCTCGTCGAGGCGGGCGGCGCCTACGCGCGGCTCTACCAGGCGCAGTTCGCCGCGCCGATCGAGCAGGAGGCGCCGGCCGCGCCGGCGGGCCCCGACCTCGCCGCGATCATGGCGGCGCGCGCCGCGGGCACCGCCGAGCAGGAGGCGGAGGTCGCTGCGCCGGGCACCGCGATGCCGGTCGACCCGGCCGACGCGCAGTCGGCGCCCGTGGAGGAGTCGGAGCGCTGAACCGGCGCGAGGCGTGAGCGGGCTCAGGCCCGCTTGCGCCCCGACCCGGCCTCGGCGTCGGCACCGGGCTCGCCGAGATCGGCGAGCCCGAGGTCGAGCTGCGGGCGTTCGGGCGGAGCGGCGAGCGCGAGCTCGGCCTCGATCGTCAGGCCGTCGGGGTGCACCCCGGCGTCGTCTGCCGCCGGGGTCTCGATCTGCTCGGCGAGGTCGCTCGCGGTGAGCTGGCGCGCGTCCTCGTCGATCTCCGACAGCGGGGCGAGCACCTTCGTCTCGTCGAGCTTGCTCAGCTTGCGGGCCGAGGGCAGCACCTGGCGCTCCATCGAGCCGACGAAGGCGTTGTAGTCCTTGACGCTGCGCTCGATCGAGCGGCCGAGCTTGTCGACGTGCCCGGCGAGAGTCGTGAGGCGCCCGTAGAGCTCGCGGCTCACGTCGAAGAGCGCCTTCGCCTCCTGCGTGACGACCTCGTGCCGCCACGAGACCGCGACCGCCTTGAGCACCGAGAACAGGGTCACCGGCGAGGCGAGGGCGACGTGCTTGCCGAAGGCGAAGTCCATGATCGAGGGATCCGCTTCGAGCGCCGCCGACAGCAGCGACTCGCTCGGGATGAACGCGACCACCATCTCGGGACTCGAGTCGAGCCCCTCCCAGTAGGAGCGCGCGCCCAGGGCCGTCACGTGGTCGCGCATCGCCTTGACGTGCTTCTTCAGCAGTTCCTCGCGCTTGGCGAGCTCGGCCCCCGTCGCGGTCACCGGGATCTCCGCGGCCTCCAGGTACGAGGAGAACGGCACCTTCGCGTCGACCGCGATGCTCTTGCCGCCGGGCAGGTGCACGACCATGTCGGGCCGGGCGCGCGAGCCGTCGACCGTGATCGAGGACTGCACGTCGAAGTTGACGTGCTCGAGCATCCCCGCCGACTCGACGACGGCCCGCAGCTGGGTCTCGCCCCACACCCCGCGGGTCGCGTTGTTGCGCAGCGCCGAGGCGAGCGACTCGGCGGTCGCGCGCAGCCGCTCCTCGCTCTCGGCGGCCGTCTTCAACTGCTGCTGCAGCTGCCCGTGCTGCGCCGAGCGCTGGCTCTCGAGCTCGGTGACCTTCGCCTGCATGGTGCGCAGCGACTCCTGCACCGGGGTCAGCGCCTGCAGCACCTTGCTCTCGGCGCGCTCGGCCGCCTGGCGCTCCTCCGCCTCACGGCGCGTGCGGTCGACGAGGTCGCGGTACTGACCCTGCGCGTCGGCGACCTGGGTGCGCAGACCCTCCAGCGCGGCGCGGGCCGCCGCCAGCTCGGCGCCCAGCTCGCCGCGCGCCTGCGCGAGCTCGGCGGCGTGACGGGCGCGCAGCACCTCGGGGCTCTCGCCCGTCGCGGCCGCCGCGGCCCGGGCGCGGCCGAGCAGCAGGCCGACGAGAGCGCCGAGGCCGACGCCGAGCGCGAGGCCGATCAGGAGGGCGAGCAGGGGATCCATGCCGTCAGTGTCGCAGCGGGCGGTGACATCGCCGGGGCGACCTGCCGTGCGGGGCGCGCCGCGCGTGTCGCGCTGCGCGCCGCGTCCCGCGCGGGCGCCCGGAGCGCGACTACGCCGAGCGCGCCGCGGCCGGGCGCACGAGCCGGCCGATCCGGCAGCCGGCGCGGGCGGCGAGCTCGGCCACATCGATCGCGGCGTGCCGCTCGGCGGCGTCGACGATGATGGCGGCGCAGGCCTCCGCATCCGCCGTCGCGTCGTGGTGGGCGAAGGCGCCGTGACCGGCGGCCGCCGCCGCGAGGGGCAGCCGGTAGGAGTCGAGGCGGTAGGTGCGGCGCGCAACCTGCAGGCTGCAGAGGTAGCCGAACTCGGGCGTCGCGACGCCGCTCGCCTCGCAGGCCGCCGCGAGCACGCCCATGTCGAAGCCCGCGTTGTGGGCGACGAGGGTGTCGCCGTCGATCCAGCTCACGAGCTCGGGCAGCTGCAGGCGCCACTCGACGGCGCCCTCGACCATCGCCGGCGTGATGCCGTGGATGCGGATGTTCCACTCCGAGAAGTGGTCGTGCCCCGCCGGCGGCCGGATCAGCCACCCGATGCGGTCGACGACCTCGCCGTCGCGCACCTTCACCAGCCCGACCGCGCACGCGCTCGCGGGGGACCCGTTGGCGGTCTCGAAGTCGATCGCGGTGAAGTCCAACGGCACGAGCCGAGCGTGGCATGCGCCGCCGACGCCGGGTCGCGGGCGCGCCGGTCGCGCGCGGTTCGAGGCGCATCCGCGATCGTTCCCGGGCCCGCGCGAGCCGGTGCGGCGACGGTTCCGGTACGGGAGGATGGGGCCGTGGCCCTGTTCAAGCGCACCGCGCGGATGAAGGTGGGCAAGTTCAAGCCTCCGCCCGAGCGCGAGCCGGCGAGCCTCGAGCGGCTCGTCGAGGAGGGCCTGCTCATCGCCGATTCGGCGCTGCGGATGACCCTCAAGAACGCGATCATCGTCGCGGCCCTGCGCGACCGCCGCGCCCTCGACCGCGACGCGCTGCACGCTCTCGCCGTGGAGCGCCTCGGCGAGCTCGCGGAGGGCGAGCGCGCCGCCGCGGGCCGCGACCGGCTCGAGATCGGATCCGGCGCCCGCCGTCGCGAGCAGGTGCGGCGCGCTCTCGCCGAGCGCCTCGCCGCGCTCGCCGCCGACCCCGAGCGGATCGCCGCGGTCGTCGAGCGCTCGCGCGCATCCGCCTGGGAGGAGATCTCCGGCCCGCTCGCCGACCGGGCCAGCGCGGCCCGCGAGGCGGAGCGGGCGCTCACCGCCGATCTCGACCCCGAGCAGCGCGCCGAGCGGGTCGCGGCCTTCGTCGCGCTCGACCTCACCTCGCTCGCCGCCGAGCGCGGCGTCGACCTCGTCGCCGACTGAGCGCGCGAGCCGCCGGTAGGCTCGACCCCCGTGGCGCTCACCATCGGCATCGTCGGACTGCCCAACGTCGGCAAGTCGACGCTCTTCAACGCCCTCACCAAGAACACCGTGCTCGCGGCGAACTACCCCTTCGCGACGATCGAGCCGAACGTCGGCGTCGTCGAGCTGCCCGACCCGCGGCTGAGCACGCTCGCCGAGGTCTTCGGCAGCGAGCGGATCGTGCCGGCGACGGTGTCGTTCGTCGACATCGCCGGCATCGTGAAGGGCGCGAGCGAGGGGGAGGGGCTCGGCAACCAGTTCCTCGCCAACATCCGCGAGGCCGACGCGATCGCGCAGGTGGTGCGCGCGTTCAGCGACAGCGACGTCGTGCACGTGGCCGGCATCGTCGACCCGAAGGACGACCTCGAGGTCATCACCGCGGAGCTCGCCCTCGCCGACCTGCAGACCCTCGAGAAGGCGATCGTGCGGCTCGAGAAGGAGGTGCGCGGCAAGAAGGCCGACCCGGCCGTGCTCGCCGCCGCGCAGCAGGCGCAGGAGGCGCTCGAGCGGGGCGTGCCGCTGTCGCGCGCACCGGGCATCGACCTCGGCCTGCTCAAGGAGCTCGGGCTCATGACGGCGAAGCCGATCCTCTACGTCTTCAACGTGGATGAGGCGATCCTCACCGACGACGCGAAGCGCGCCGCGCTCGCCGAGCTCGTCGCCCCCGCGCAGGCCGTGTTCCTCGACGCCAAGGTGGAGAGCGAGCTCATCGACCTCGATCCCGACGAGGCCGCCGAACTTCTCGCCTCCATGGGGCAGGAGGAGTCGGGCCTCGACCAGCTCGCCCGCATCGGCTTCGACACCCTCGGGCTGCAGACGTACCTCACGGCCGGGCCCAAGGAGTCTCGGGCGTGGACGATCCGCAAGGGGGCGAAGGCTCCCCAGGCCGCGGGCGTGATCCACACCGACTTCGAGAAGGGCTTCATCAAGGCCGAGGTGATCGGCTTCGACGACCTCGTCGACGCCGGCTCGGTCGCCGAGGCCCGCGCGCGTGGCAAGGCCCGCATGGAGGGCAAGGACTACGTCATGCAGGACGGCGACGTGGTCGAGTTCCGCTTCAACACCTAGGGAAGGACGCGGGCGTGGAGACGATCACGCTGTGGCGACCGACCGGACCCGAGGAGTGGGAGCTGGTCGAGGCGAGCGGCCGTCGGCGCTGGCCTCCGCGCCTGCCTGAGCAGCCGATCTTCTATCCCGTCCTCAATGAGGACTACGCCACGCGCATCGCGCGCAACTGGAACGTGCCGGCTTCAGGTCTCGGCATTGTGACGCGATTCGAGGTCGAGGCGGCCTATCTCCAACAGTTCGACGTCCATCAGGTCGGCGGTGAGACGATCCTCGAATACTGGATCCCCGCGGAACGTCTCGACGAGTTCAACGACCACATCGTCGGGGAGATCGTCGCTGTCACTCGGTTCGAGCGGGAGGGCGATCGAGGGGGAGATGCGACCTAACGTGGTGGAGTTCCGCTTTTCGAGCTGACGGAGGTGTTGTGGGGAGCTCGTTCGAAGTCGTCGAACACGCCGGCACTGACTGGACCTTCGAATTCGTCGATGAAGCGATCTGGCTGATTCAGCTCGACTACGCGGTGAGCCTCGTCACCCAGAACCTGCAGTTGCGGATCGAGCGCAGCTTCGAACTCCGTCGTGCGAAGCAGCATTTCACCATCGTCCCGAACTCGCCGCAAGATCTCGTCCCGGTGCTTTCGCTTCACGAGGAACCGCTTCGCCGGGTGGTCGTGGCAGAGAGTGGCGAACTGCGGATGCACCTTCGCGACGGGGAGACGATCTTGGTCCCGCCGTCCGACGATGCCTATGAAGCGTTCACCTTGTCAATCACGGGTGACTTCAACTTCGCTTCGCTCCCCGGCGGAGGTCTCGACTACTGGGGGGCCATGGGTCGAGATGCAACGTGACGTGTTGGAGTTCCGGTTCACCACCTAGGTCGAGCCGACTTCGAGTCCGGGAATGGGAGAGCGCGTCGTGAACATGGCTCGGCGTGAGATCAGCCTCACCCGGCACTGGGGCTGGGGGTCGCCATTCTCGGCCACCCGCGACGCGATCCACCGACGGCGATGGGCGTCGGCGCGGCGATCGTCCACGATGGGGTCGCGGCCGTGATCGTGCGGCACGCCGATGATGTCGACGAGACGGGCGCGGATCACGGAGGGCCAGCGGCCGTCGTCACACACGTCACGATCGGCTCGGCCGTCGAACCCTCGAACCGACTCGTCGTGTGCGACTTCGTCGTGACCGAGTGCGACGAGGGCATCTTCCTGGGGGATGCCGACGATTCCATCCTGTTGCCGGCGCCGGGCCCGACGACCCGCGTGCTGGTCACGGCCGACGACGTTCCGCCCTCCGGATTGGACGAGTTCTGGATCGAGCTGGTTCCGGCCGACTACCCCTCCAGCGCCCTTTCCGAGAGGGTGGTGCCATGAGTGATGACTGGCGGGTCCACTGCGTGAACGACATCAGCGCTCTGATCAAGGACGCCGAGCCGGATGTCGTGGAGGAGATCAAGTCGGCGCAAGCCCTCCAATCCCGAGGGGGTTCCGTCGTTCTCGCTCGACGGCCTGGTGTGCACGGTGCAGATGCTGAAGAACAAGGTGAAGATCCAGTTCAACCGGGGTTCCTCGATCAGTGATCCCGATGGGCTGTTCAACGCGAGCCTCGACGCGCCCATGGGTCGGGCGATCGACCTGTTCGAGGGCGACGAGCTCGACGCGGAGCAGTTCCAGCAACTCGTTCGGCGCGCGGTCGAGGTCAACCGGAGCTGATGCCGCCGCTCCGGAGGCGCGCGGGGATCGCGAGTTCCCCGCTCAGGCGCCCGCGAGCTCGGAGGCCAGCCGCGGTTCGCGGCGCAGCTCGGGCTTGAAGCCCGCCTTGTCGGCGTAGAACGCGCGGATGACGTTCATGTCGGCGGCGACGTCGCCGGTGAGCTCAAGGCTCGGTCCGAGTCCCGTCGTCATCGTGGTGCGGTCGACGTAGCCCAGAGTGACCGGCATCCCCGTCTCGCGGGCGATGCGGTAGAAGCCCGACTTCCAGTGGCCCGTGTTGCTGCGGGTGCCGTCGGGCGTCACGACGAGACCGAACACCTCACCCGAGCGGATGCGCTCCACGACCTCGCCGACGACGCGGGCCGGGTCGGAGCGGTCCACCGGGATGCCGCCGAGCGCCCGCATGATCGGCCCGCGCCAGCCCGCGAAGAGGCTCGCCTTGCCGAGCCAGCGGATGTCGACGCCGATCCGCCAGGCGATCGCCAGCATGAGCACGAAGTCCCAGTTGGAGGTGTGCGGGGCGCCGACCAGCACCGTCGGGCGCTCGGGTGCCGGAGCGGTCACGAGCTTCCAGCGGGAGAAAGCCCAGAACAGTCGGGCGAGGAGGCGGCGCATCCGTCGAGGATACGGGGGCGAACTGATGAGCTGGCCAGCCGCGACATGAGGAATACTTGCCCTGATCGCGAACACGAGGAGGCGTCGATGGCGACGAAGGCGGGTTGGTACGACGATGGCTCCGGCCGGCAGCGCTGGTGGGATGGGAAGGCGTGGACAGACCGCTTTCAGGAGGGTGAGCAGGGAGCAGCGGAGAACGAACCGGGCGGGATCGCCGGAGTGATCCAGCACATCCAGATGGAAGCGGCAGCGGGAGGTCAGCCACGGCCGGCGCCACAGGGGATGAGCTATGTGGTGCTCCAGGTCGTTCTGAAAGAGAAGCTCTGGGGTGCCGGTTCGGGCAACCTCACCGAACTCGAGAAGGCGATCAACGCCCAGGCGAAGCTCGGCTACCGGCTGCACACGATCACGACGGCGGCTTCCGGGACGAAAGGTCTCGGTGGCGGCGACCGAATTCAGGCCACGATGGTGTTCGAGAAGCTGGTCTGAGAGTTCGTCGTCCCCTCGAACTAGCCTCATCAGGGAGAGGGGGCACAGGTCATGAGCGAGGGCGTCGAGCTGTACCGCTCGCCCTCGGGCGACGTCGAACTGTCGGTGCGCACCGACGGTGAATCCGTCTGGCTGACGCGCGCGCAAGTGTCCGAGCTATTCGGTCGCGATGTCAAGACGATCGGTAAGCACATCGCGAACGCCCGACGTGAAGAACTATCGGGCATGGCAGTTGTCGCAAAATATGCGACAACTGCGGCCGATGGAAAGACGTACCAGGTCGAGCACGTGAATCTCGATGTCATCCTGTCCGTCGGCTACCGGGTGAAGTCGAACGAAGGGGTCCACTTCCGTCGTTGGGCCAACGACGTGCTCCGTGGCTATCTGGTCCGGGGCGTCGCCTCGGACGAGCGACGCCTCGCTCAGCTCGGCTCACTCGTGCGGATCATGTCGCGATCGGACGAGGAGCTGGTGTCGGGGATCTCAGAGGTCGTCGCCGCCTACCTCCCGGGTCTCACCACTCTCCGCGACTACGACGAGGGTTCCTTTCCGTCGCTCCCCGGCACGCCGGCGACGTGGGTATTGACCTACGAGGAGGCGCGCGCGGCGATCGACGCGGTACACGCGAGCTTCCCCGACGACGCCCTGTTCGGCTCCGAACGAGGCGATGCACTCAAGGGGGTCATCGGCGCGATCTACCAAGGGTTCGGCGGCCACGAGATCTACCCGAGCGTGGAGGAGAAGGCAGCCAATCTGCTCTACCTCGTGGTGAAGGACCACCCCCTCGCCGACGGCAACAAGCGAAGCGCCGCCGCCCTCTTCGTGCACTTCCTCGCTCGCAACGGCATCCTCACCACGCCCGGCGGGGACTCACGGATCTCGAATCAGGCTCTTGCGGCGATCACGCTGCTCGTCGCGATGAGCGAACCGCGCGAGAAGGAGCTCATGATCTCGCTCGTCGTCAACCTCCTCGGCGACCTTCGATCGTGAAACGCGTCACCCCGCCGGCCTGCCGCGCGCGGCCGACGGGCGGGGTGATCCGCGGTCCGGACTCAGGAGGCGGGAACCGCCTCGGCCTCGGCGCGCAGCTCGTCGACCTGCGCCTCGATCTCGTCGAGGTTCGCCGGCTCGGGCAGGCTGCACTGGCCGAGTTCCTCGGTGACCTCCTTGGTGAGGCCGACCTTGCCGTCGGCGTGCGCGGCCTCGACGGTGCCGGTGTAGATCGCGTTGTCGGCCGAGCTGCGGTTGACGGCGGAGGCGTCGGTGCACAGGTGGTAGACGGTGCCGCTCGCCGTCCAGGTGACGGTGTCGGCGCCGGTGAGCTCTTCGACGATGGTCGTGTACTCGGCGACCTGCGCCTCGTCGACCGGGTGGTCCTCGACGGCGGGCGGGTTCCACGAGATCCCGAGGATCGTCGCGATCACGAGCACGCCGATGCCGACGGCGCCGGCGATGCCCTTCTGCTTGCCGTCCATGTCCTTGTTGAGGAAGATCAGCACGATCAGCGGGATGAAGGCGACCATCGTCACGATCGCGCCCAGCTGGTTCTGCACGAAGAAGCGGAACGGCTCCGAGCGCTTCGCCGGGTCGAGGCGGTTCGCCTTCTTCCACAGCTGCGAGCCCGCGACGGCGAGCAGGCCGATGCCGACGAGCATGCCGATGAGCACGTAGAGCGCGATGCTCGAGTCGAGGTACCACGGCGCGACCGCCGTCGGCTTGAAGGGTTCGAGCCAGACCAGCCAGTAGATCGCGAGACCCTCGCCGACGAGGGCGAGCGCCCAGAACACCCAGGCCCCGACGCGCAGCCCGGTCGCGCTGCTCTTCGCCTCGGCGGTGGGCTTCCACTCGCTGCCGGAGGCCTTGGCCTCCTCGGCGACCGCCTCGCGGTCGACCTCGACCTTGACGACCTTCTTCGTCGTGCGCCTCTCGGCCATGTGGGGATCCCTCTCCATCGGCGGCGACGCCGCGCTGTGCCCGGCGCCGCCGGGGTCGGCGAGAGCATAGCGGCAGCGGAATACGTCGCGGGAGTCGTAGCCTCCGAGCGTGGATGCGCACGAGCGCGGCGACGCGCTCGCCGGCCCCCTCGCCGAGCTGCGCGCGCTGCTCGCCGACGCCGCGCGGAGCCTGCAGCACGCGGGAGCCCGTAGCGAGCTGCGCGCGGACCTCGTCCGCGGGCCGGCGTTGCTGGGTCGGCGCGCGCGCCTCGTCCGGCGCGGGCGGATCTGGCGACTCGGCGTCGTGCTCCTCGCCCCCTCGGGGGAGGTGTTCGCCGGCGGCACGGTCGTGACCGGGGCGCCCCTGGGACATCCGAACTTCCGCTCCGCGATCGCGCTCGAGCGGCGCGAACTGCAGGTCGCGGCCAGGCGCGGGCGGATCCCGCCCGACGAGGTCGTGACCGTCGGGGCCCGGCCGGTCGCGCTCGATCCCGCGGCCTTCGCCGCTGATCCGGGGCCGTTCGTCGTGACGGGCGACGGCCTCGGCGTGCGCTGGAGCCCGGCCGCCGACCCCGTCGCCGCCGGGCCCTACCTCGCCGAGCGCGTCGCCCTCCTGCTCGACCCGCCCGAGGGGGCGTGAGCGTTCCGCGCTAGCCTCGGCGCCATGAGCGCCGCCGCCGCCCCCGAGGCGACCCCCTTCGCCGGCATCGACCCGGATGCCTTCGCCTTCTACGCGGAACTGCGCGACCACAACGACAAGGCCTGGTGGCTCGCGCAGAAGCAGCGCTACGACGCGCGGGTGCGCGGACCTGCCGAGGCGCTCGCCGGAGAGTTGGAGGCCGAGTTCGGGCCGGTGAAGATCTTCCGGCCGTACCGCGACGTGCGTTTCAGCGCCGACAAGACCCCGTACAAGGACCACCTCGGCATGGTGACGACCCCGGCCGACGGCTTCGCGCACTACCTGCAGCTCGGTGCCGACGGTCTGCTGACCGGCGGCGGGGTCTACCAGCCGCAGACCGATCAGCTCGCCCGCTTCCGCGGGATCGTCGACGACGTGCGCGAGTTCGGCGACCTCGAGGCGACGCTCGAGGAGCTCGCCGAGCACGGCTTCGCGCCCTTCGAGGACGACGCCCTCGCGACCGCGCCCCGCGGGTTCACGGCCGACCATCCGCGCATCCACCTGCTGCGGCTGAAGAACCTCGCCGTCGGGCGCCGCGAAGCGCCCGCCGCGTGGATGAGCGGCCCCGACGCGCTCGACGCGATCCGCGAGCGCTGGCGCGCGGTCTCGGTCTGGTGCGACTGGTTGCGCGAGAACGTCGGGCCGAGCGAGAAGCACGGGCGCTCGCGCTGACGGACACGCGGGGTCCCTGAGCTCGCGCGCGTCCCCGCAGTCTCGAAGCTCGGGGCGTGTGGCAGGTTGCACTGCCGACGCCGCGCCGCCCGTGGTCGCAACTCCGTACGAGGTCGGCATATATCGCGCAGAGCGTCAGCACGCCGTGCCACGTACGGAGTTGCGAACACGGACACGAACGACTCCCGCGCGGTCGCGCGGAATCGGCCCTGAGCGCGCGGCCGGACCCCGCCCCGTTGTCGCCGGCCACCCCTAACGTCTCCGCATGGCCGAACCGGTCGCGGCGTGGTGGGCGCGCCGCCAGCGCTCCCGCGGGCTCGAGGTGCCGTACCCCGTCGGCACCTACCGCGAGCAGTGGCGGCCCTACCCGGTGCTCGTGCGGCAGTACCACGCCGACCTCAACGGCGGCGTCGCGCTGAGCCAGATCCCGCCCGCAGCGGAGGTGCTGCTGCAGTGGCAGTGCGACGTGGGGCACCTGTTCGTCGCGACCCCCGCCGAGCAGCGCGGGCGGCCCGGCGGCACGGCGCAGCGCCGCCGCAGCGTGTGGTGCCCCGAGTGCGCGACGGGCGCGGCGCCGCCGCGGGTGCGCGGGGCGCAGACGGCGGAGCAGCGGCACGCGACGCTGCAGCGGCTCGCGGCGCGGCCCCGCGCCCCCCGGCGGCTGTGCCCGCGCACCCCCGACCTGCCGGTGGGAGAGTCGTTCGCGAGCTCGTGCGCCCCCGCGATCGGATCCGCGGTCGAGGCGCGCCTGCATCTCGCGCTCGCGGAGCGCTTCGCCTTCACCACCGGCCACACGGCGGTGCGGCTGCGGGAGCCGTTCCACGACCACCTCGAGGCCTGGCCCGACGTCGTGATCCCCGAGCTGCGCGTCGCGCTCGAGTACGACACGGCGGGCCGCCACGGGCTCGAGCACGTCGGGCGGCGCGAGGCCTCCGACCGCCGCAAGGACCGCCTGCTGCGTCGCGCGGGGTGGGAGGTGGTGCGGCTGCGGGCGAGTCCGCTGCGGGCGCTCGGTCCGCACGATCTGGAGATCGGATCCCTCGGCCCCCGCGCGCTCGACCGTCTCGACCAGCGGCTGGCCGAGCTGCGCGGCGCGCTCTTCCTCGACGCCTATCGCCGCTGAGCGGCGCGATCGCCGCCGAACGGCGCGATCCTCGCAGCGCGAGCGCCTCGCTCACCCGGCGCGCCTCCCGCCGAGCGGAGCTACCCCCGCAGCGCGAGCGCCTCGCTCACCCAGCGCGCGTAGAGCTCCCAGGGGTCGTCGACGCCCGCCGCCACGACGGCGACATGCCGCGCGAGGCCCGCGCTGAGCCGGAACCACTCCGACCTAGGGAATCGGTCCGCGGCGAACTGGGCGTGCCGCCGAGCCTCGAGACCCCGCCCGCCCCGCTCGAAGCCGAGCAGCTCCTCGTACGGGAGCGCCGCGAGCCGCTGCCGCGGGTTCGCGCTCGTACCGATCTTCACCCGCTCGCCGTGACGCAGGTAGTAGACGACGTCCACGCGCGGCGGCGGCAGCTCGTCGTCGACCGTCTCGCCCCACGGCCACTCGCAGACCGCGCAGAGCCGGCCGGAGGGCCAGACCGTGCCGAGGCGCGATCCGCAGACCCGGCACGGGCCCGGCAGCACGTCGAGCCGACCCCAGCGGCTCGCGGCCCAGTCGGCGGCGAGGCCGAGGTGCCGCTCGCACAGCGCGACGGGCGCATCCGCGTCGACCCCGCCGGCGCACGCGGGTCCGGAGCCGGCCGCGAGGCAGCGCGGCGAGGAGGTGGGGGAGGGGGGCGGCATCGAAGCTCCCGGCGGTCGGCCGGCGTCGCGCCCGGCGGGCCCGACCCGGTCAGGGCGGACGGATCGCGAGGCCGGCCCGCCCGCGACACCAGGCTAAGCGGGAGCGCAGACTCTCGCGAGAGTCAAGCGGGAGGGGAACTCCCGCGAGCGCGACGGCTCCGCGCCGTAGGCTCGCCGCGTGAGGTTCTCGCCCTACGTCCGCGACTACCGGGTGCCCGAGGAGCCGGGCGACGCCGCCCAGCGCACCGCGCTCGGCGCCGCGCCGCTGCAGCCCGTCATGCCGCCCGCGCCGTGGGTGCGCAGCATGCCGCTCGCCGCGGGGGTGGCGGCGGCGCTGCTCGTCGCGGGCGTCGCCGAGATCGCGGCGTCGAGCGGCTTCCCGTGGAACGCGCCGGTCGAGTCGTTCCTCGCGTGGGCGAACGGCTTCGGGGTGATCGCGACCGCCGTCGCGCTCGGCGTCGTCGCCGTGGTCTGGGGGCGGCTCGCACGCCGCCGCGCCCGCGATCTGGCGGGCTATCGCGCCTTCGTCGCCGCGCATCCCGAGGTGACCCAGCTGCCGCGCCCGGAACCGCGCCGCCCGTGGCGGATGGCGCTCGTCGGGCTGTGCCTCGCGGGCGGCAGCCTGCTGGTGTGGCTGCTCGCCGCGGCCCTCCCGATGACCGTGCAGGCGATCTCCGGGGAGCGGCTGCGCTACATGCTCGCGGCGGGCGTGCTCTGGCTGGTGGGCGCCCCGTGGCTCGTCGGCCTCGCGCTTTCGGTGGTCGGTGCGCGCCGCGACGGCGGGGAGCGCACCCGCCGGCTCGCGCTCGGGGGGGTCGCGCTCGGGCTGTGCCTGCCGGTGCCGGCGCTCGTGTTCACCGTGCTGTACACCCTGCAGATCACCGATTGAACCTCACGGCCGACTGGCTAGGGTGACGGTATGTCCGACTCGACGCCCCCGCCCGCCGCCCCGCAGCCGCCCGCTCAGTGGACCGGCCAGCCCGGCCAGCCGTACCCCTACGTGCCGCAGCCGCCCTACAACGTCTTCGCGATCATCTCGCTCGTAGGGGCCTTCCTCCTGAGCCCCGTCGGCATCGTCTTCGGTCACATCGCGCTCTCGCAGGTGAAGCGCACCGGCGAGCGGGGCCGCGAGATGGCGCTCGCCGGCACGATCATCGGCTACGTGTTCACCGGGTTCTGGCTGCTGTACTTCCTGTTCCTCATCGCCGTCACGATCTTCAGCATCGCCATCCCGTTCATCGTCGCGGGAACCGCGCACTGATCCCGCCGCGCGCGTCACGCGCGGGAAACACCGGGCCGCTAGGCTGACGCCACAATCGAACACAGGCCGACAACCGCCGCGGGAGAGCCGGAGCACCATTCCGGCACCGAAGGAGCAAGCCTCCCCGCCAATCTCTCAGGTCCCCGTACCGCGCGCGGTCGGCCGCTCTGAAAAGCGGAGCGCGAGCATCGCCTCGCCGCTCCCGCCGAAGGGGAAAGCCCGCCACGCGCGCGCGAAACTCTCAGGCATCGATGACAGAGGGGGAGTTCCCTGATCGCGACCCCGCGGAGAACTCGCCCATGACCGATGCCGACCCGTCGACCCCCGACGGCACGCGTTCCACCGACGCACCTGGCGCCGGCGAGACCCCGCGCCGCAGCCCGCTGCACGAGCGCCACGTCGCCGCGGGGGCGAGCTTCACCGACTTCGCCGGGTGGTGGATGCCGGTGCGCTACGAGTCCGACCTCGCCGAGCACCACGCGGTGCGCGAGCGCGCCGGACTGTTCGACCTCAGCCACATGGGCGAGATCCTCGTGCTCGGTCCGCAGGCCGCCGCGGCGCTCGACCACGCCCTCGCCGGGCGGCTGTCGGCGATCGAGGAGGGGCAGGCGAAGTACACGCTTCTGCTGGCCGAGTCGGGGGGGATCCTCGACGATCTCGTCGTCTATCGCACGGGCGCCGACCGCTATCTCGTGATCGCGAACGCAGCCAACCGCGAGCTCGTCGCCGCCGAGCTGCGTGAGCGCTGCGGCGGCTTCGACTGCGTCGTCGACGACGAGTCCGACGATGTCGCCCTCCTCGCGCTGCAGGGGCCGCGGGCCGCCGAGATCCTGCGCGAGGTCGACGGCCTGCAGATCCCCGCAGGCGGCGCCGACGGGCCCGGTCTCGACGCGCTGCGCTACTACCGCACGACGACGGGCGACTTCCGCGGGCACGAGTCGCTCGTCGCCCGCACCGGCTACACCGGCGAGGACGGCTTCGAGCTCTACCTCGCCCCCGAGGCCGCCCCCGAGCTCTGGGATGCCCTGCTCGAGACCGGCGCCGGCGCCGGCCTCGTGCCCGCCGGCCTCGCCGCGCGCGACACGCTGCGCCTTGAGGCGGGCATGCCGCTGTACGGGCACGAGCTCGGGCCGGACACGCTGCCCGAGCAGGCGGGCCTGGGTCGCGTGCCGGCGCTCGCCACGAAGGGCGAGTTCGTCGGCCGCGCCGCCGTCGAGCGCGGCCCCGCCGAGGGCGCCCGCGTGCTCGTCGGCCTCGCGGCCGAGGGCCGCCGCGCGGCGCGCGCCGGCTACCCGGTGCTCCGCGACGGAGCAGTCGTCGGCGAGGTGACGAGCGGGGCCCTGTCGCCCACGCTCGGGCACCCGATCGCGATGGCCTTCGTCGACCCCGCGGTCGCCGAGGCCGGCACCGCCCTCGAGCTCGACGTGCGCGGCACCGAGGTGCCGGCCGTCGTCGTCCCCCTCCCGTTCTACCGTCGCCCCACCTCCGGAGAGTGAGATCCGCCATGGCCGAAACGCAGTACACCAAGGATCACGAGTGGGTCGCCGTCGACGGCGACATCGCGACGGTCGGCATCACGCCCTACGCCGCCGACAAGCTCGGCGACGTCGTCTACGTCGAGCTGCCCGCGGTGGGCGCGACGCTCGCGGCCGGCAGCATCGTCGGTGAGATCGAGTCCACCAAGTCGGTCGGCGAGCTCTTCGCCCCGGTCGACGGCGAGGTGGTCGAAGCCAACCAGGCGGTCGTCGACGACCCCTCGCTCGTCAACCGCGACCCCGCGGGGGAGGGCTGGATGGTGAAGGTGCGCTTCACCGAGCTGCCGACGCTGCTCTCGGCCGACGAGTACGCCGCTCTCACGGCCGAGTGACGCGCGCCGCATGACGACCCCCTTCGTCGACCGCCACATCGGTCTCGACGCGGCCGCGCAGCGCCAGATGCTGCGGGTCGTGGGCCACGACTCGATCGAGGCGCTCATGGATGCCGCGGTGCCCGCGAGCATCCGCCTCGCCCACGGCGACACCGGCGAGCTCACCCTGCCGCCCGCCGCGACCGAGACCGAGGCGCTCGCCGAGCTGCGCGCCCTCGCCGGACGCAACACCGTCACCCGCTCGATGATCGGCCTGGGCTACTCGGGCACGATCACGCCGAGCGTGATCCAGCGCAACGTGCTCGAGAACCCGAGCTGGTACACCGCGTACACGCCCTACCAGCCGGAGATCTCCCAGGGCCGGCTCGAGGCGCTGCTCAACTTCCAGACGATGGTCGCCGACCTCACCGGGCTCGCGACCGCGACCGCGTCGATGCTCGACGAGGCGACCGCCGTCGTCGAGGGAATGCTGCTCGCACGCCGCGCCTCGGGGTCCGCGTCGAACGTGTTCCTCGTCGACGCCGACGCGCTGCCGCAGACCAAGCGCCTGCTCGCGCATCGCGCCGAGGCGGTCGGCATCGAGCTGCACGAGACGGCCTACGACCTCACGCCGCCGGCGGATCTCGACGTGTTCGGCGCGTTCATCCAGTACCCCGGCGCCTCGGGCCGGCTCTGGGATCCGACGGAGGTCATCGTGGCCGTGCAGGCGCAGGGCGGCCTCGCCGTCGTCGCGGCCGACCCGCTCGCGCTCGCGCTCGTGCGCACCCCGGGCGAGATGGGCGCCGACGTCGCCGTGGGATCCACCCAGCGCTTCGGCGTGCCGCTCGGCTTCGGCGGCCCGCACGCCGGCTACCTTGTGGTGCGCGCCGGGCTCGAGCGCCAGCTGCCCGGTCGGCTCGTCGGCGTCTCGCAGGATGCCGAGGGCTACCCCGCCTATCGGCTCAGCCTGCAGACGCGCGAGCAGCACATCCGCCGTGAGAAGGCGACGAGCAACATCTGCACGGCGCAGGTGCTGCTCGCGGTGATGGCCTCGATGTACGCGGTCTACCACGGGCCGGAGGGCCTCAAGCGGATCGCCCACGACGTCAACCGCTCCGCCGCCCTGCTCGTCGACGCGCTCGCGGGTCTCGGCCTCGCGCCCGCGCACGGCGAGTTCTTCGACACCGTCGAGATCCCGGTGGCCGGACGCGCCGACGCCGTGCTCGCCGCGGCCGCCGCGCGCGGCATCGACCTCTGGTGCGTCGACGCCGACACGGTGCACGTCGCGGTCGACGAGACGACCACCCACGACGACCTGCGCGACGTGGTCGCGGCGTTCGCCGAGGGTCTCGGCGGGCCGGGCGCGGCCGACGCTCCCGCGCTGCCGCCGAAGCCGCTCACCCGGCCGATCCCGCCCGCGCTGCAGCGGCAGACCGAGTACCTCACCCACCCCGTCTTCGGCACCCACCGCAGCGAGACGGCCCTCATGCGCTACCTCAAGCGGCTCGCCGACAAGGACTACGCGCTCGACCGCGGCATGATCCCGCTCGGCTCGTGCACCATGAAGTTGAACGCCGCCACCGAGATGGCCGCGGTCACCTGGCCGGAGTTCAGCGGCATCCACCCCTTCGCCCCGGCCGCGAACGCGGGCGGCTACCTCGAGCTGATCGAGCAGCTGTCGACCTGGCTCGCCGACGTCACCGGCTACGACACCGTGTCGCTGCAGCCGAACGCCGGATCTCAGGGCGAGCTCGCCGGCCTGCTCGCGATCCGCGGCTATCACCGCGCGAACGGCGACACCGAGCGCACGGTGTGCCTGATCCCCGCGAGTGCCCACGGCACGAACGCCGCGAGCGCCGTGCTGGCGGGCATGCGCGTCGTCGTCGTCGCGACGAACCGCAACGGCGACGTCGACCTCGACGACCTGCGCGCGAAGATCGCCGAGCACGGGCCGCAGCTCGCGGCGCTCATGATCACCTACCCCTCGACGCACGGCGTCTACGAGCACGAGGTGCGCGAGGCGACGGCCGCCGTGCACGAGGCCGGCGGGCAGGTCTACGTCGACGGCGCGAACCTCAACGCGCTGCTCGGTTACGCCCGGTTCGGCGACTTCGGCGGCGACGTGTCGCACCTCAACCTGCACAAGACCTTCTGCATCCCGCACGGCGGGGGAGGGCCCGGCGTCGGGCCGGTCGCGGCGAAGGCGCACCTCGCGCCCTACCTGCCGCAGCCCGACGGGACGAACCCGGTGAGCGCGGCCCCCTACGGCTCGGCCGGGATCCTGCCGATCTCGTGGGCCTACGTGCGCATGATGGGCGGCGAGGGCCTCAAGGCCGCGACCGCCGCCGCCGTGCTCGCGGCCAACTACATCGCCGCCCGGCTGCGCGAGCACTACCCGGTGCTCTATACGGGCGAGAACGGGCTCGTCGCGCACGAGTGCATCCTCGACCTGCGCCCGCTGCGCGAGGCGACCGGGGTCACGGTCGACGACGTCGCGAAGCGCCTCATCGACTACGGCTTCCACGCCCCGACGATGTCGTTCCCGGTGGCCGGCACGCTCATGGTCGAGCCGACCGAGAGCGAGGATCTCGCCGAGCTCGACCGCTTCGTCGACGCGATGATCGCGATCAAGTCGGAGGCGGACGCCGTGGGCCGCGGCGAGTGGCCGGCCGACGACAACCCGCTCGTGAACGCCCCGCACACCGCCGCCCACGCGACGGCGACCGAGTGGAGCCACCCGTACTCGCGCGAGACGGCCGTCTACCCGGTGCCCGGCATCGAGCACGCGAAGTACTGGCCGCCGGTGCGCCGGGTCGACCAGGCCTACGGCGACCGCAACCTGGTGTGCGCCTGCCCGCCGGTGGAGGCCTTCGCCTAGCCCCGGGGTGGCGGTTCGCTGGAGCGAACGGCGGTTCGACCCGGTTGCGTCGGGGTCGAACCGCGGCCTGCTCCAGCGAACCGGTACTCAGGGGGCAACGGGGAGGCCGAACAGCGCCGGCCAGGCGGCCGCGGCGAGCGGGTAGCCGACGAAGACGATCGCGTCGATGAGGAAGTGCGCGACGAGGAAGGGCAGCACCCGCCCCCACCGCGTGTAGAGCCAGCCGAACAGCGCCCCCATGAGGGCGTTCGCGACGAAGGCGCCGAAGCCCTGGTAGAGGTGGTAGCTGCCGCGCACGAGCGCGGAACCGAGGATGATCGCCCACCGGTTCCAGCGCAGGTCGCCGAGCCGCGCGAAGAGGTAGCCGATCATCACGACCTCCTCCTGCACGGAGGCGCGCACGGCCGACAGCAGCAGCACCGGCACCGTCCACCAGTACGACGAGAGCCCGGAGGGGTCCACGGCGAGCCCGATCCCGAGGGCGCGGCCGCCGAGATAGATCGCGAGCCCCGCGACGCCGATCACGGCGAGCAGGCCGATCCCGCGCAGCAGGTCGATCCCGACCCCCTGCCGCACGATCCCCAGCCGACCGAGGTGCGGGCGCGAGCGCGACCAGAGCAGGTAGCCGACCAGCAGCACCGGCACGAGCGAGAACGTGATCCCCAGCAACTGGTAGATGAGGTCGAACACCTCGCGGCTGCTCTGCGAGGGGTTGAGGGTCGTGGTCTGCTGGCCGATCGGCTCGGGGCGGGTCAGCGCGTCGGCGAGCTGGACGATCGAGTACACGGCCGAGCGCCCGAGGCCCAGGCCCAGCACGATCGCGATCTCGAGCCCGATGCGCCCGCGCCCGATCGCCGGGATCGGCTGCAGCAGCCGCGGCTCGGCGAGGGCGGGATCGCGCGCCTCGCCCCTCGCGTGCGCGGCCGGCGCGGCGGGGCCCGGCCCGCGGTCCTCGCTCACCCCGCGGTCGGCTTCATCGCGCACGCCGGGGTTCCGCCGGGCAGCAGGTGACGGTAGCGGGAGACGAGCTTGTAGCCGATCGCGGCGGCCCACGAGTAGGGCGGCACCGTGCCGAGCACCCCGAGGAAGCGCCAGCCCAAGCCGGGCTGCCCGCGCAGCAGCGCCGCGACCGCGAGGTGCCCCGCGTATTGGTGGGTCGGGGTGACGAGCCAGACGTAGTGGCTCGCGTCGTCGCGGGTCAGGCCGTAGGCGTCGAGGTCGGTCCACTGCCAGGGCTGCGCCTCGGGGAACCGCGGCAGCGCCTCCCGCAGCTTGTCGACCGTCGTGGTGCAGAATCCGCAGTCGCCGTCGAAGATCAGGAGGGAGCCGGCCATCCCCTCATGGTAGGCGGGGGCGTCGGCGAGCACCGGACCGGCCGCCGCTGGCTCGGGGACGCCCGTCCGGCGGCGTCGAGCGGCCCTCGGCCACAGCAGGACGCACGATGCGTGAATACCGCGGCGGATTTTTGCGGTGTGTGCAGACTCGTGCAACATCGTCCCGTCTTTGTTTCCGCGGGGTAACGATTCGTCCAACAGTTTCTGGCGCCGCCGACCCCCGGCCTAGGGTCGGAACCATCCGGGCGCGGCGCCCCCGGAACGGGGTCGCGCGCCGCGCTTTCCGTATGCACAGGAGGAACATTGCGTATTCCACGTATCGCAGCCGCAGCCGGAGGGGTCGTGGCGATCGCCGCACTCGCCCTCGCCGGCTGCGCGGGCACCGGCGGTGGCGGCGGGGCGACGACGGGCATCGTGACCGTCAGCTCGAACGAGCCCGAGAACCCGCTGATCCCGGCCAACACGAACGAGGTCGGCGGTGGCCTGATCCTCAACAACATCATGTCGGGCCTCGTGTACTACAACGCCGACGGCTCCGTGGAGCTGGACGACGCGGCCTCGATCGAGTCCGACGACAACCAGAACTGGACGATCACCCTGCGTGACGGCCTCAAGTTCAGCGACGGCACGCCGGTCACGGCCGAGTCGTACGTGAAGGCCTGGCAGTGGGGCGCCTCCGACCCGGAGAACCTCAACCAGTGGTGGTTCGGCTACGCGATCCCGTTCGCGGGCTTCTCCGACGACGGCGGCGACGACACCCTCGCGCTCAACGTGGTCGACGACAAGACCTTCACCGTGGAGCTCGCGCAGCCCCAGGCCGACTTCAGCCTGGCCCTGGGCTACACGGTGTTCTTCCCGCTGCCGGACTCGTTCTACGACGACCCGGCCGCGTTCGGCGAGTCGCCGATCGGCAACGGCCCCTACAAGGTGGCCGAGGACGGCTGGATCCACGACGAGAGCATCACGCTCGAGCCGAACCCCGAGTACACCGGCCCGCGTACGGCCCAGAACGGCGGCGTGAAGATGGTCTTCTACGCCACCCAGGAGGCCGCCTACGCCGACCTGCTCTCGGACAACCTGGACATCATCCAGCAGGTCCCGAGCAACGCGCTGGGCACCTACAAGGACGACCTGGGCGACCGCGCGGTCGACCAGCCGGCCGCCATCTTCCAGTCGTTCACGATGCAGGGCGAGCTCCCGCACTTCGGCTACGACGAGGAGGGCACGCTGCGTCGCGCCGCGATCTCGCACGCGATCAACCGTGAGGAGATCACCGACGTGATCTTCCAGGGCACCCGCACCCCGGCCACCGACTTCACGTCGCCGGTCATCGACGGGTACTCGACCGATATCGAGGGCGCCGACGTGCTGACGTACGACCCCGAGAAGGCGGTCGAGCTCTGGAACGAGGCGAACGCGATCTCGCCGTGGGACGGCCAGTTCGGTCTCGCCTACAACGCGGACGGCGGCCACCAGGAGTGGGTCGACGCGACCGTCAACTCGATCAAGAACGTGCTCGGCATCGACGCGGTGGGGGTCCCGTACCCCGACTTCGCCGGTCTGCGCACCGAGGTGAACAACAGCACCATCACCTCGGCGTTCCGCACCGGATGGCAGTTCGACTACCCCGGCATGTACAACATCCTCGGCGCCCTGTACCTCAGCGGTTCGGGCTCGAACGATGCGCACTACGACAACCCGGACTACGACGCGCTGATCGCTCAGGGCGCCCAGGCCGGTTCGGTGGACGAGGCGAACGACTACTTCCACCAGGCCGAGGCGCTGCTGTTCCGCGACCTGCCCGCGATCCCGCTGTGGTACGGCGCGGTCAACGCCGGCTACTCGACCGCGGTCGACAACGTGCAGTACGGCTGGGACAGCTGGCCGATCCTGTACAAGGTCACCAAGGAAGGCTGATCGTGCGAGCCCCGGCCGGCGCAGGTCGGCCGGGGCGAGCACCCGTGGGGCGGCGTTCGCGCCGCCCCACGGGTCTGCACGGCCGGGTTAGCATCGTTCCCACCTCATGACCGCTTACATCCTCCGCCGACTCCTCCAGGCCCTTCCGGTCTTCATCGGGTCGACCTTCCTGATCTACGCCATGGTGTTCGCCATCCCCGGCGACCCGATCCTGCGCATGTTCGGCGACCGCACGCCGACCGACGCGACCCTCGCGGCGCTGCAGGCCAAGTACCACCTCGACCAGCCCTTCCTCGTGCGCTACCTGCTCTACATGGGCGATGTGTTCCGCGGCGACCTCGGCACGACCTTCCAGGGGCAGTCGGTCAACGAGATCCTCATGCGGACCTTCCCGAACACGCTGCGTCTCGCGATCCTCGCGGTCGCGATCGACCTCGTCGTCGGCGTCACGGTCGGCCTCGTCGCCGGCCTGCGCAAGGGCAAGATCTTCGACAACGTCACCCTGCTGATCGGCCTCGTGCTGATCTCGATGCCGGTGTTCGTGCTGGCCTTCGTCGCGCAGTGGTTCTTCGGCATCCAACTCGGCATCTTCCGGGCCACCGTCGGCCCCGGGGCGCCCTGGGGAGATCTGATACTCCCGGCCATCGTGCTGGCGGCGCTCAACTTCGCCTTCACGATGCGCCTGACCCGAGCCAGCGTCATCGAGACGAACGCCCAGGACTTCGTCCGCATGGCCTACGGCAAGGGGCTGCGCTCCGAGCGCGTCGTGCCGGTGCACATCCTGCGCAACTCGCTCATCCCGGTCACGACGAACATCGCCGCCAACTTCGGCATCCTGATCGTCGGCGCGACCGTCACGGAGGGCATCTTCAACGTGCCCGGCGTCGGCAACGAGCTGTTCAAGGCGATCAACCGCCACGACAGCCCCGAGGTGGTCTCGATCGTGACCGTCCTCGTCATCATCTACGTGCTCGTCAACCTGGGCATCGACCTGCTCTACGGCGTGCTCGACCCGAGGATCCGCTATGTCAAGAAGTGACGCTCCCGCCGCCCCGGCGCCGGCCGCCGAGCGCTTCGTCGCCGACTTCACCGGCGACGAGCTCGGCGCCGTCGACGAAGTGCGGGTCTCCGAGAAGCGCAGCAACCTGTGGCTTGACGCGTGGCGCGACCTGCGCGGGCGGTGGATGTTCTGGGCCTCGGCGGCGATGATCCTGTTCATCGTGTTCGTGGCGCTCTTCCCGACCGCGTTCACCCAGGTGCCGCCGAACGACGGCTGCATCCTCTCGGTGCAGAACCAGACCCAGGCCGACGAGCTCGGCGTGCCGATCGGCACCAAGATCTCCGACCACGGGCCGCTGCCCGGTCACCCGCTGGGCTTCACCAAGCAGGGCTGCGACGTGTTCTCGCGCATCGTGCACGGCACCTCGACCTCGCTGTCGGTCGGCATCATCGTGAGCATCATGGTGGCCGTCATCGGCATCGTCATCGGCGCGTTCGCCGGCTTCTTCGGCGGCTGGCTCGACTCGGTGCTCATGCGCTTCGGCGACATCGTCTTCGCGATCCCCTACGTGCTCGCGGCGGTCGTCGTGATGTCGATGTTCCTGCACGACCGGAACATCTGGGTCATCTCGCTCGCGATCGGCGCGTTCTCGTGGCCCTCCACGGCGCGCATCCTGAGATCCGAGGTGCTGAGGGTCAAGAACTCCGACTTCGTGATGGCCTCGACGGCGCTCGGTCTCTCGCGTGTGCGCACGATGCTCGCGCACGTACTCCCGAACTCGATCGCCCCGGTCATCGTCGTCACGACGATCGGTCTCGCGGGAGCGATCACCGCGGAGGCGACGCTGTCGTTCCTCGGGGTCGGTCTGCCGAACAACATCTTCATGTCGTGGGGCAACGACATCTCCGCGGCGCAGACGAGTCTGCGCACGAACCCGGCGGCCCTGATCTACCCCTCGATCGCGCTCTCGCTCACCGTGCTCGCCTTCATCGTGATGGGCGAGGCCGTGCGCGACGCGCTCGACCCGAGGGCGAGGGCCAGCCGATGAGCGAACCACTGCTGAGCGTCCGCGACCTGCAGGTCGGCTTCCGCACCCAGGGCGGCTTCGTCGACGCGGTGCGCGGCGTGAGCTTCGATGTGCATCCCGGCGAGACCCTCGCGATCGTCGGCGAGTCCGGATCCGGCAAGTCGACCACCGCGATGGCGATCATCAACCTGCTCGCCAGCAACGGCCGCATCACCGGCGGTGAGGTGCTCTTCGAGGGGCGCGACCTCGCCAAGGTCTCGCGTCGCGAGATGGAGGACGTGCGCGGCCGCCTCATCGGCCTCGTGCCGCAGGACCCGATGCAGAGCCTCAACCCGGTGTGGCGCATCGGCTTCCAGGTCGAGGAGGCGATCCGCGCCAACGGCATCGCCACCGGCAAGCGCGACGTGCGCAAGCGCGCCGTCGCGGTGCTGCGCGAGGCGGGCCTGTCGGACGCCGACCGGCGACTGGGGCAGTTCCCGCACGAGTTCTCGGGCGGCATGCGCCAGCGCGTGCTCATCGGAATCGCGCTCTCGGGCGACCCGAAGCTCGTGATCGCCGACGAGCCCACCTCGGCTCTCGACGTGACGGTGCAGCGGCGGATCCTCGACCATCTCGACACCCTCACCTCGCAGCACGGCACCGCGATGATCCTCATCACGCACGACCTCGGCCTCGCCGCCGAGCGCGCCGAGAAGATGATCGTGATGAACCGGGGCCGGATCGTCGAGGCCGGGCCGGCGCTCGAGATCCTGCGCGATCCCCGCCACCCCTACACGAAGCGCCTCGTCGCGGCGGCGCCGAGCATCGCCTCCACCCGCCTGGAGTCCTCCGCCGGATCCGGAGCGGCCGACTCCGGCGCGTCCGCCGACGGTGGCATCGATCTCGCGATCGCCGCCCGCGCGGCGCGCGCCTCACGGGAGGCGGCGGGCCCGCCGGCGATCGAGTTCCGCGACGTCACCAAGGTGTTCAAGCTGCGCAAGCCCAGCGGCATCGGGTCGGTCGACTTCACCGCCGTCGACCAGGTGTCGTTCCAGGTGCCGCGCGGCAGCACGCTCGCCCTGGTCGGCGAGTCCGGCTCGGGCAAGTCGACGGCGGCGAAGCTGCTGCTCCAGCTCGAGGACAAGACCTCGGGCACGATCCTCGTCGACGGCAAGGACACCGACGAGCTGAGCGGGCGCGAGACCTTCGAGTTGCGCAGCCGGATGCAGCCGGTCTTCCAGGACCCGTACGGCTCGCTCGACCCGCTGCGCAACATCGGCAACACGATCGTCGAGCCGCTCGAGGTCCATCGCGTCGGGGATCGCGCTTCGCGCCGCGCGCGCGTGCTCGAGGTGCTCGATCAGGTCGCGCTGCCGGCGAGCGTCGTCACCCGCTACCCGAACGAGCTCTCGGGCGGCCAGCGCCAGCGCGTCGCGATCGCCCGCGCGCTCGCGCTCAAGCCCGACGTCGTCGTGCTCGACGAGGCGGTCTCCGCGCTCGACGTGCTGGTGCAGGCGCAGGTGCTCACGCTCCTGGCCGACCTGCAGGCCGAGCTCGGGCTGACCTACCTCTTCATCACGCACGACCTCGCCGTGGTGCGCGTCATCGCCGACCGGGTGGTCGTGATGGAGAAGGGCCGCGTGGTCGAGCAGGCGACGGTCGACGAGGTGTTCGCGAATCCGCAGCAGCAGTACACCCGCGAGCTGCTCGACGCGATCCCGGGTCGCGACCTGCTGGTCTGAGCCGGCGGTGCCCGGGGCCCGGCTAGGCTCGGCGTGATGCGCGCGCGCCCGGGCACCTGGATCGGCGCCGCCCTCGCCCTCGCGCTCGTCGCGGGCGCGCTCGGCGGCTGCGCTGCGGCGACCCCGCAGGACCGCCCGGTGATCGTCGGGGCGATCGAGCCGAGCCAGGGGATCCGCCCCGACTGCGCCGACATCGGCTGCACCACGATCGCCCCCGCGCTGCTGGGCACGCTCGCGGTGCTGGGTCCGGACGGGGAGCTCGAGCTCGAGCTCGCGGAGTCGATCCGCTCGGCGCCCGAGCTGCTCGCGGCCGGCGTGGAGGGCCCGTCGGCCGAGGAGGATCCGCGGGTCGAGATCGTGGTGCGCGAGGGCGCGCGCTTCGCCGACGGCGAGCCGATCACCGCGCAGTCGTTCGTCGACTCCTGGCGCCGCATCGCCGGGACGGCCGAGGACGCCCGGACGGCGACGCTCTTCGCGCCGTTCCGCGGCTACACGGCCGACCCCGAGGTCGACCTCGTCGACTCGGGAGCGCTCGAGGTCGTCGACGAGCGCACCTTCGTCGTGCACCTGGAGCGGCCGATGGCCGACTTCCCGGCGGAGCTCACGCTGCCGCTGTTCGCCCCCCGCACGGCGGCCGAGCTGTCGGGAGGCGGCGATCCCCGCGACCCCGCCGCCTCCGGCCCCTACCGCGTCGCCGACGGCGGCTGGCAGCCGGGCGAGCGCCTGCAGCTCGTGCCGAACCCGGCCTACCGGGGCCCGCGGACGCCGCGCAATGCGGGGCTCGACCTGCGCTTCCTGGGCGATCCCGACGTCACCCTCGGCGAGTTCCTCGTGGGAGATCTCGACCTCGTCGCGCCGCTGCCCTCGTCGCGCTGGTCGGGTGCCGCATCGGTGCTCGGCGACCGCATCATCACGGGCGTGCTGCCGGAGCTGATCGCGATCTCCTTCCCCGCCGACCTCGGCGCTTTCGCGGGGCAGGACGGCCTGCTGCGCCGCGAGGCCCTCGCCCTCGCGATCGACCGCCCCGACCTCGCGAGCGGGCCGCTCGGCGGCCACGCGCTCGCGGCCGACGCGTTCCTGCCGCGCCGCGACGGCGAGGCCGCCTTCGAGGTCCCGCACGACCAGACCCGTGCTGAGGGGTCGTGGCAGGACGCCGAGGCGATCTCGACCTTCACCGGGTCGCTCGCGGTGGTGCGGATCGGCGAGGACGTGCCCAGCGGCGTCGCCGACTCGATCGTCGACATGCTCGACGCGACCATCCGCGATCCCGTCGAGGCGGCGCACTACGTGAGCGAGGGCTCCTACCGCGCGGCGACCGATCCCGAGGTCGAGGATCACGACCCGCGCGGCGTGCTGCTCGTGCGGGCCGTCGCGGCCTCGCCCGCGTGGTCCGCCTTCCTCGAGCCGGGGTCCCTGCTGCCCGACGGCGCCCTCACCGGCGACGACGCGGAGCTGCTCGCGGCCGTGCGCGACGCGGGCAGCTACGCCGACGCGCGGGCGGCGCTCGAGGCCGCGCAGGCCGGGCTCGCGCAGTCGCTGCCCGTGATCCCGCTCGCGGTGCCGCTCGGCGCGGTCGCCGCGAGCCCGCGCCTCGCCGACGTGCAGCTGGGCTGGGACGCGGTGCCGCGCTGGGACGCGATCCGCGTCCTGGACTAGGGATGGGACGCGATCCGCGTCGTCGAGGAGGGCGGCGCGCGATCCGCGTCGTCGGCTGAGCACTCCCGAGCGCCGATCGCCCTCGCGGAGGCCTCTCCCGGCCGGCGACGGTAGGATCGGGAGTCGGCCGTTCGCGCCGTCTTCCTCCCCTGAATCTGCCGAGGCCCCGTCATGCCCACCGCACGCCGCTCCGATCTGCGCAACGTCGCGATCGTCGCCCACGTCGACCACGGCAAGACGACCCTCGTCGACGCCATGCTGCGCCAGACCGGCGCCTTCGGCGATCACGCCCATGTCGAGGACCGCGCGATGGACAGCAACGACCTCGAGCGCGAGAAGGGGATCACGATCCTCGCCAAGAACACCGCGATCACCTACGCGGGGGCGCACGCGGGCGAGGCCGACGCGGGCGGGTCGATCACGATCAACGTCATCGACACCCCCGGTCACGCCGATTTCGGCGGCGAGGTGGAACGCGGACTGAGCATGGTCGACGGCGTCGTGCTGCTCGTCGACGCGAGCGAGGGTCCGCTGCCGCAGACCCGCTTCGTGCTGCGCAAGGCGCTCGCGGCGAAGCTGCCGGTCATCCTCGTGGTGAACAAGACCGACCGGCCCGACGCGCGCATCCCCGAGGTCGTCGAGGAGACCCACGACCTGCTGCTGGGCCTCGCCTCCGACCTCGCCGACGAGGTGCCCGACCTCGACCTCGACGCGATCCTCGATGTTCCGGTCGTCTACGCCTCCGGCCGCGCGGGCGCGGCGAGCGCGAACCAGCCGGCGAACGGCGAGCTGCCCGACAACGGCGACCTCGAGCCGCTGTTCGCCGCGATCCTCGAGCACGTGCCGGCGCCCGAGTACGACGACGCCGCGCCGCTGCAGGCCTGGGTGACGAACCTCGACTCGAGCCCGTTCCTGGGCCGCATCGCCCTGCTGCGCGTCTTCAACGGCGAGCTCAAGAAGGGCCAGACGGTCGCCTGGGTGCGTCACGACGGCAGCCACAGCAACGTGCGGATCACGGAGCTGCTGCGCACGCAGGCCCTCGAGCGGGTGCCCACCGACCTCGCCCGCGCGGGCGACATCGTCGCGATCGCGGGGGTCGAGGAGATCACGATCGGCGAGACCATCGCCGACCCCGACGACGTGCGTCCGCTGCCGGCCATCACGGTCGACGAGCCGGCGATCGCGATGACGATCGGGCAGAACACGAGCCCGCTCGTGGGCAAGGTGAAGGGCCACAAGCTCACCTCCCGCATGATCAAGGACCGCCTCGACCGCGAGCTCATCGGCAACGTCTCGATCCGGGTCGTCGACATCGGTCAGCCCGACGCCTGGGAGGTGCAGGGCCGCGGCGAGCTGGCGCTCGCGATCCTCGTCGAGAACATGCGTCGTGAGGGCTTCGAGCTCACCGTCGGCACGCCCACGGTCGTAACCCGCCAGATCGACGGGCACACGCACGAGCCCTTCGAGCACCTGACGATCGACACCCCCGAGGAGCACCTCGGCGCCGTCACCCAGCTGCTCGCCGCCCGCAAGGGCCGCATGGACTCGATGTCGAACCACGGCACCGGGTGGGTGCGCATGGAGTTCGTGGTGCCCAGCCGCGGGCTCATCGGGTTCCGTACCGAGTTCCTCACGCTCACCCGCGGCACCGGCATCGCGAACGCGATCAGCCACGGCTACGGGCCGTGGGCGGGCGCGATCACGACCCGCACCACGGGATCCATCGTGGCCGACCGCGCCGGCGTCGCCACCCCGTTCGCGATGATCGCGCTGCAGGAGCGCATGAGCTTCTTCGTCGAGCCGACGCAGGAGGTCTACGAGGGCATGGTCGTGGGGGAGAACCCCCGCAACGAGGACATGGACGTCAACATCACGAAGGAGAAGCAGTTGACGAACATGCGCTCCTCGACCGCCGACACCTTCGAGAAGCTGACCCCGCCGCGCAAGCTGAGCCTCGAGGAGTGCCTCGAGTTCGCCCGCGAGGACGAGTGCGTCGAGGTGACGCCGGAGGTCGTGCGGATCCGCAAGGTGATCCTCGACCAGACCGAGCGGGCGCGCGAGGCGAGCCGCCGCAAGCGCCAGGACTCCGCGAGCTGACCCGCGCTGGGCGCGCCGACTCCGGTCTCCCGCGAGCGGACTCTGGGCGCCGCGGCGCCGGATCGCTACCCTGGAGCCACACAGCACCCTTCGCCGGACCGGGAGACCCTCTCATGACCCGCACCCCTCGCGCCGTCACCGCGCGCATCCTCCTCGCGGCGGCGCTCGTCGTCGCCGCTCCCGTGGCACTCGCCGGCTGCAGCCTCATCGGCAACGGCGTCGGCGGAGTGGTCCAGGGGGTCGTCGAGGGGGCGACCGGCACCGACGTCGACCTCAGCGGCGGCATGCCCGCCGACTTCCCGACCGAGGTGCCGCTCGTCGGCGGCGACGTCGCCACCGGGGGCTCGCTCGGCTCCGACGACGGCAAGGTCTGGGTGGTGGGCATCAAGGTCTCCGGCCCCGAGGCCTACGACGAGGCGTCGGCGAAGCTCGCCGAGGCCGGCTTCGCCTCGGGCTTCGAGGCCTCCGACGGCGACTCGCGCACCGGCAGCTTCACGAAGGACGACCTGACGGTGCTCGTCGCGGTCGCCGACCCGGGCGACGGCTTCGTCGCGACCTACACGGTCACCAAGTCCGGCTCCTGAGGCCGACCCCGGCGACGGCCTCGCCGGAGGGCGCGCTCAGCCGAAGAGCGCGTCGGAGTAGGAGCCGCCCTCCGGCACGCCGGGCGGCACGGCGAACACCGCCGAGCCGACGTGGCGGAGGTACTCGTTCAACGCGTCGTGGCCGGCGAGGCTGCGCTGCACCCGGACGAACCGCTCCGGGTCGCGCTGGAAGCTCAGGAAGAAGAGCCCCGCGTCGAGCCGGCCGAGCTCGTCGGTGCCGTCGGTGTAGTTGTACCCGCGGCGCAGCAGCCGGATCCCGTCGTTGAGATCGGGGTGCGCGAGGCGCACGTGCGACGCGGCGGGCAGCACCGCGAGATCGGGCGCGGTGAACTCGCCCCCGCCGCTCAGCGGGGCCCCGTCGCGCTTGTCGCGCCCGATGACCGCCTCCTGCTCCTCGAGGCGGGTGCGATCCCAGCCCTCGATGAGCATGCGGATCTTGCGCGCGACGAGGTAGCTGCCGCCCGTCATCCAGGCGACGTCGTCGCCCTCGGCGACCCAGACGTTCTCCTCGATCGCGCGCGTCTCCTCCGCCTTGAGATTGGCGGTGCCGTCCTTGAAGCCGAAGAGGTTGCGCGGCGTCTGCTGCGCCGTCGAGGTCGAGGAGGTGCGGCCGAAGCCGAGCTGCGACCAGCGGATCACGGCCGTGCCGAAGGCGATCCGGGTCAGGTTGCGCACAGCGTGCACCGCGACCTGCGGGTCGTCGGCGCAGGCCTGGATGCACAGGTCGCCCCCGGTCCACTCCGGCCGCAGCGCGTCGCCCGAGAAGCGCGGCAGCGGGGTCAGCGCCGCCGGACGTCGCGCGGCGAGGCCGAAGCGGTCGACGCCGTCGGCGGTCTCGAAGAGGGTCGGTCCGTAGCCGATCGTGATCGTCAGCCCCGCGGGCGGCAGGTCGAGCGCCTCGCCGGTGTCGTCGGGCGGGGCCGACGGCGGCCCGTCGACGGCGCCGCCGGCGCCGACCGGAAGGCCGCGGGTCATGCGCGCGGCCGCGGCGGTCCAGGCGTCGAGCAGGGCGCGCAGCTCGTCGGCCGTGGCGTCGGGGGCGAGGTCGAAGGCGGCGAAGTGGAGGCGATCCTGGGCCGGGGTGGTCACGCCGGCTTGGTGCGCGCCATGGAAGGGGTACTGCGACGCCCCGGCCGGGCCCGCCGAGGCGAGCGCGGCGCCGGCCGCCACCCCGGCTCCTCCGCCGAGGGCGAGGCCGGCGGCCCCCACGCCGGCGAGGCCGAAGAGGCCCCGACGGCTGAGTCCGCGCGCCTCGGGGCTCTGCCCCTCGGGGCCCCGCGCCTCGCGAGTGCTCACGAGCCCAGCACGAGCGCGGTCAACTGCGAGAGCGGCTCGGCGAGCGCGTTGACCTGGTCGGAGAGCTCCTTGCGCTGCGCCGCATCCACCTGGTCGTAGGGCGTGAAGCCCGCGTCGAGGTCGCCGTACTGCGCCAGGAGCGCCTCGAGGGCGTCGAACTCGCGGTCGATGCGGGTCGTGAGCTGCTCGGCCTCGGCGCCGCCGGCGGTCTCGGCCAGCTCGCGGACGGTGCCGAAGGCGACCCGGGCGCCCTGCACGTTGGCGGCGAAGTCGCTGAGGTCGGTGTGCGACCACCAGTCCTCCTCGCCGGTGATCTTGCCGGCGGCGACCTCATCGAGCAGGCCGATCGCGCCGTTGCTGATGTCGTCGACCGAGAGGGTGAAGTCGTCGGCGCGCACGAGCTGCGCGAGCCGGTCGACGTCGGCGACGAGTCCGTCGGCGAGAGCGCGGCGCTCCTCGGGGGTCGAGGGGCTCCAGTCGAGCAGCGCGTCCGCGCCGTCGGAGTTGAGATCGCCCGCGTGCGGCGGCCAGAGATCCTTCTCCATGCGGTGGAAGCCCGTCCAGTCCAGGCCCTCCGCGAGCGCGTCGACCTCGCGGTAGTCGATGCTCGGGTCGAGGTCGCCGAAGGCCTCGGCGGTCGGCTCGATGCGCTCGTAGGGCACTCGCGCGGCGGCGAACAGCTCGCGAGCCTTCTCGTCGTCGCCCGCCGCGTAGGCCTCGGCGAACTCGGCGACGGCGGGGATGAGCTCGCCGACCTGCGAGCGCAGGTAGGCGAGGTAGGACGCGACCGCCTCGTCGGCGAGCTGCTGCTCGTCGGCATCGCGCACGACGGCCTCGCCGGTCACAGTGAACGCGGCCCGCCCGACGGGCTCGCCGACCTGGCGGAACTTGCAGGCCGTGACGTACGAGCCGGGCTCGAGCTGGACGGCGTAGTCGACGGTCTGGCCGGGGACGACGTTCTCCTTCTCCCCGACGATGCGCAGGCCGTCGTCGGCGAGGATCTCGAACTCGTTGACGTCGCTGCCGGTGTTGCTCAGCGAGAAGACCACGGTGCCGGCTTCGGCGGTGGCCGTCTCCACCTCGCAGGCGTCGTCGCGGATGTCGACGGCGATGCTCGTGCCGCCCGCGGGGGCGTTGGGCACGCAGCCGCTGAGCACGAGCACGGCCGTCGCCGCGAGGGCTCCGAGCGCGATCGGGCTGCGGGCGGAAGCGGGGGACGGGCGCGAGGGCATCGTGATCCTTTCGGAAGGCGGTCGCGGCCGCGAGCGACCGGGACAGGGGCGGGCGGCGCGGGGCCGCCGGGGGCGCGGAGGGCGCCGGGTCAGGCGGCGCGGTGCTCCACGGCGGGCGCCGGGTGCCGCGTCGCGTCGGGCAGCACCGCGCGCGGTTGCCGCCGGGGGCGCGCGACCCGCACGAAGAGCGGCAGCACCACTGCGAGATAGGCGAGCCACGCGGCGACCTGCAGCCAGGTCGGCTCGGGCGTGAATCCGACGAGGCCGGCGAGGAGGGCACCCCACCAGCTGCTGAGCGGCGCGATCGCGGCGAGGCTGAAGGCGATCGCGGATCCGCCGGGCAGCACGCCGGCCTCCTGCAGTTCGCCGATGCCGTAGCCGAGCACCCCGGCCGCCACCACGACGAGCGCGAGACCGGTGACGAAGAAGAAGCGGCCGAGGTTGACGCGCACCATGCCGCGGGCGATGAGCACCGTGATGCCGACGGCGACGAGGATGCCGAGCACCGCGCCCAGCGCCCCGAGCGCGGCGTCGCCGCTGGCCCGCACGCTCGCCCACACGAACAGCGCCGTCTCGAGCCCCTCGCGCCCGACGCTCACGGCGCCGAGCAGCACGACGGCGAGGGCGGAGCCGAGCGCGGCGCCGCGCGCGCGCTCCTCGAGTTCGCCGCGTAGCCCGCGGGCGTGACGGGCCATCCAGAACACCATGCCGGTGACGAGGCCGACGGCGACGAGCGAGAGCGCCCCGCCGAGGATCTCCTGCGCCTGGAAGCTCAGCCCGTAGGGACCGAAGGTCAGGATCGCGCCGACGCCGAGCGAGAGCACGACCGCCGCGATCACGCCGCCCGCGAGACGCGGCAGCAGGTCGCGCCGCCCGAGGCGGGTGAGCGCCGCCACGAGGATCGCGACGACGAGGCCGGCTTCGAGGCCTTCGCGCAGTCCGATGAGCGCGTTCGCGAGCACGGGGGTCCTCTCGGGGCGGGGGTGGGAGCGTCGGGAGCTCCGGAAGTTTGGTAAGGCTACCCTTACCGCGATCGAGTCTAGGCGGGCATCGCTATCGTGTCCACCGTGATCGGCGGCCGGCATCCCCTCGACCTCCTCGCGACGGTCGTGGGCCTCGTGCTCGCCGGGCTGCTCGGGCTGCTCGCGGGCGGCGTGCTGACCTTCGTGCACCGCGAGCAGCCGCCGTGGGGGCTCGTCGCGGCCCTCGCGATCGACGCGGGTCTCGTGGTCGGGCTGCGGCTCGTCTTCGGCCGGGGCGCGGCCGCGGCAGCCGGGGCCGGCGTGCTCGCCGCCACGGCCCTGCTCGCCCTGCCCGGGCCCGGCGGATCGATCGTCATCGCGAGCGGCGCCGACGGCTCGGGGCTCGGCCCGCTCGGCGACATCTGGGCGATCGCGCCCACGGTCGTCGCCGCCGTGACGGTGCTCTGGCCGCGACGCGTGCCGGGGCGTCCGCGGCGGGCGGAGAGCCCCCGCGAGCCCGTCTAGACTGGACGCGTGACGTACGTCATCGCTCTTCCCTGCGTCGATCTGAAAGACCGCGCCTGCATCGACGAGTGCCCGGTGGACTGCATCTACGAGGGCGACCGGATGCTCTACATCCACCCCGACGAGTGCGTGGACTGCGGTGCCTGCGAGCCGGTCTGCCCGGTCGAGGCGATCTTCTACGAAGACGACCTGCCCGAGAAGTGGTCGGACTACTACACGGCCAACGTCGAGTTCTTCAGCGAGATCGGCAGCCCCGGCGGCGCCGCCAAGGTCGGCGTGATCGCCGGCGACCACCCGATCGTCGCCGCGCTGCCGCCGCAGGAGACCGGTCATTGAGTGACCCGACGGCCACCGCGGCCGTCCCCGGCGCGCGCGCCCCGCTCGCGCTGCCCGACTTCCCCTGGGACTCCCTCGCCGACGCGACCGCCCGCGCGCGATCGCACCCCGAGGGCCTCGTCGATCTCTCCGTCGGCTCCCCGGTCGACCCGGTGCCCGAGGTCGTGCGTGCCGCGCTCGCCGGCGCCGCCGACGCCCCCGGCTACCCGCAGACGATCGGCTCGGAGGCGCTCCAGGACGCGATCGTCGGCTGGTACGCGCGCCGCCGGAACGTCGACCTCGAGCGCCCCAATGTGCTGCCGACGGTCGGCTCGAAGGAGTTCATCGCCCTGCTGCCGACCCTGCTCGGGCTCGGCACGGGCGATGTCGTGGTGCACCCGAGCGTCGCCTACCCGACCTACGCGGTCGGGGCCGCGATCGTCGGGGCGACCGCGGTGGCGGCCGACGACCCCGCCGACTGGCCCGCGGGCACCCGTCTGGTCTGGCTCAACTCGCCCGGCAACCCCGACGGACACGTCGACGACCTCGAGACGATGGCCGCGGCCGTCGCCCGCGCCCGCGAGATCGGCGCGGTCATCGCCGCCGACGAGTGCTACGCCGAGCTGCCGTGGGAGGCGCCCGTCGTCGAAGCCGCCGACGGCGGGCCGGGCACCACGCCGAGCATCCTCGACCGCCGGGTGATCGGCGACTCGCGCCGGCTGACGCTCTCCGTCTGCTCGCTCAGCAAGCAGTCGAACCTCGCCGGCTACCGCGCGGGCATCGTCGCGGGATGCTCCGACCTCGTCGGCGAGCTGCGCCAGGCCCGCAAGCACGCGGGTCTCATGGTGCCGGCGCCCGTGCAGGCGGCGATGGCGGCCGCGCTCGCCGACGACGCGCACGTCGCCGAGCAGCGCGAGCGCTACCGCGCCCGCCGCGAGCGGCTGCAGCCCGCCCTCGAGGGCGCGGGGTTCCGCATCGACGGCTCCGCGGCCGGGCTCTACCTTTGGGCGACGCGGGGCGAGTCGTCGCGGGCGAGCGTCGACGCGCTCGCGGGTCTCGGCATCCTCGTCGCGCCCGGCGACTTCTACGGCGCTGCGGGAGCGCAGCACGTGCGTGTCGCCCTCACCGCGAGCGACGAGCGCATCGACGCCGCCGTCGCGCGTCTGGGCGCCTTCGGCGCCTGATCGGCGCCGGATCCGCGCGGGCCCTTGTGGGTCGTCGCCAACGCGAGAGCCGACTCGTTGTCGATCGGAGCCCTTGCCCGGCGACCCTCTAGGCTGGGCGGGTGAGCGACATCCTCGGAGACCCCGACAACGTCGTCCTCCGTCACGGCGATACGACCGCCGAGTTCCCGGTGCTGCGCGCCGTCGACGGCAAGGACGCCCTCGACTTCTCGACCTTCACGAAGCAGACCGGTCTGACCGCGCTCGACCAGGGCTTCGTGAACACGTCGTCGACGAAGAGCGCGATCACCTACATCGACGGCGATGCGGGGATCCTGCGCTACCGCGGCTACGACATCGCGGCGCTCGCCGCGAACTCGACCTACCTCGAGGTCGCGTGGCTGCTCATCTACGGCGAGCTGCCGACCGCCTCCGAGCTCGCCGCCTTCGACGAGCGGGTGCGGCACCACACGCTGCTGCACGAGGACCTCAAGCGCTTCTTCTCCGCCCTGCCGCACACCGCGCACCCGATGTCGGTGCTCTCGAGCGCGGTCTCGGCGCTCTCGACGTACTACGAGGACGACCTCGACCCGAAGAACCCCGAGATGGTCGAGCTCAACACCATCCGCCTGCTCGCCAAGCTGCCGGTGATCGCCTCCTACGCGCACAAGAAGGCGCTCGGGCAGGCGTTCCTCTATCCCGACAACTCGCTGACCTTCGCGGAGAACTTCCTCAAGATGAACTTCGGCACCCTCGCCGAGGTCTACGACGTCAACCCCGTCATGGTGCGCGCGCTCGAGCGGCTGCTCATCCTGCACGAGGACCACGAGCAGAACGCCTCCACCTCGACCGTGCGGCTCGTCGGCTCGACCGAGGCGAACATGTTCGCCTCCATCTCGGCCGGCATCAACGCGCTCTACGGGCCGCTGCACGGCGGGGCCAACGAGGCGGTGCTCAAGATGCTCGCGCAGATCCGCGACTCGGGGGAGAGCGTCGAGCGCTTCGTCGAGCGGGTGAAGAACAAGGAGGACGGCATCCGGCTCATGGGCTTCGGCCACCGGGTGTACAAGAACTTCGACCCCCGGGCGCGCCTCGTGAAGGAGAGCGCCGACGAGGTGCTCGCCGACCTCGGCGTCGAGGACCCGCTGCTCGACATCGCCAAGCAGCTCGAGGAGGTCGCGCTCGCCGACGACTACTTCATCGAGCGCAAGCTCTACCCGAACGTCGACTTCTACACGGGCGTGATCTACAAGGCGATGGGCTTCCCCACGCGGATGTTCACGGTGCTGTTCGCGATCGGCCGTCTGCCCGGCTGGATCGCCCACTGGCGCGAGCAGAACGACGACCCGGCCACGAAGATCGGCCGCCCGCAGCAGCTCTACGTGGGGCCCGCCGAGCGCCCCTGGCCCACCGGCCGCTGAGCCGCCGCGCTCAGCCCGCGTCGGGCTCGCCGTCGTAGTAGTCGACGGCCTCGTCGTCGCGGAAGAACGCCTCCCGCCCCGCGGAGGACGAGGCCCAGCCGGTCTTGCCCGAGTCGGGGTAGTGGTAGACGTCGGGGTCGGCGGTCGAGTCGAGGTCGACGTAGCGCAGGGGTTCGCTCGCGGAGAGGTTCGTCATCCGGTGCGCGCCGGCAGGTCCGGGCGGGAAGGCGACGACCTCGCCGGGCCCGACCTCGAACTCGCCCTCGGCGGAGCGCACCCGGCCTCGGCCGGAGAGGATCACGTAGACCTCGGTCACCCCCTCGTGCCAGTGGTAGGGGTAGGCGGAACGTCCGGGCGGGATCTCGAGGAACGCCACCTGCAGCTGGTTGCCCGGCTTGGCGACCACGACGCGCTTGGCGTAGCCGAAGCCGCCGCGGTCGACGCGGGTCGCGGGGAAGTCCTCCGCGCCGCCATGGCGCACGGAGTCGAAACGGGGCTGCTCGCTCATGAGCCCAGCCTCGCGGTGGCCCGCGACGCGCGCTCGGGCCGATCCGCGATCGGCGGCACGGAGCTGCGGGCGCCGGCGGCGGCGCGGCTCAGGCGTGCAGCGCCGCGTTGAGCTCGACGCTGCGTCCCGGACGCGGGATCGCCTCCACCGCCCCGGAGAGCGAGTCGCGCCGGAAGAGCAGATTGGCCACCCCGCTCAGCTCGCGCGCCTTGACGACGCGCGGCTCGGCGTCCGGCAGCCGCAGGGTGACCTTGGTCCCCGCAGTCACGTAGAGGCCCGCCTCGACGACGCTGTCGTCGCCGATCGAGATGCCGACCCCCGCGTTCGCGCCCAGCAGCGCGCGCTCGCCGATCGCGACGCGCTCGGTGCCGCCGCCCGACAGGGTGCCCATGATCGAGGCGCCGCCGCCGATGTCGGATCCGTCGCCGACGACGACGCCCTGCGAGATCCGGCCCTCGACCATGGAGGCGCCGAGGGTGCCGGCGTTGTAGTTGACGAAGCCCTCGTGCATGACGGTCGTGCCCGGCGCGAGATGGGCGCCGAGACGCACGCGCGCGGCGTCGGCGATGCGCACCCGCGGCGGCAGCACGTAGTCGAGCAGCGGCGGGAAGCGGTCGAGGCTGCGCAGCACGACGCCCGCGCGCTGCAGGGCGACCCGGCGCGCGGCGAACTCCTCGGGCGCCATCGGACCGGCGCTCGTCCAGGCGTTGTTGGGCAGCACGCCGAAGAGGCCCTCGAGATTGATCGTGTTCGGGGCGAGCAGGCAGTGCGACAGCAGGTGCAGGCGAAGGTAGGCGTCGGGCACCGAGCTCGGGGCGGCGTCGGTGTCGATCGCGACCGCGACGTACTCGCGGCGCACGCCCCGCAGCTCGTCGGCCCCGGTGAGCCCGTCGAAGCTCGCCGGCGGCAGGTACGGGTCGAGCGAGGCGGGCGCCGGGCCGAGGCGGGGATCCGGGAACCACGCGTCGAGCACGGCGCCGCCCGACGCGATCGTCGCGAGCCCGTGGCCCCAGGCGAAGGTCATGACTCCAGGCTAGCGGCGGCGGGAGGTCGCCTAGGCTCGTGCCGTGCCGAGCCTCGACCCCGCCGCCCCGATCGCCGAGCTGACGCGCGCGATCGTCGACCTGCCCTCCGAGTCGGGTCACGAGCGCGAGCTCGCCGACGCGGTCGAGGCGGCCCTGGGCGCCGCAGGTCACCTCGAGGTCACCCGCGACGGCGACGCGGTCGTCGCGCGCACGCGTCTCGGACGCCCGCGCCGCGTCATCATCGCGGGGCACCTCGACACCGTCCCGGTCAACGCGAACCTGCCCGCCGTCGACGGCTCCGGCCCCGAGGGTGCGGAGCTCGTCGGGCGGGGCACCGTCGACATGAAGGGCGGGGTGGCGATCCTGCTCAAGCTCGCGGTCGAGCTCGCCGAGCCGAGCGTCGACGTCAGCTGGGTCTTCTACGACCACGAGGAGGTCGAGGCCGAGCTCAACGGGCTGGGGCGCCTCGCGCGCACCCGTCCCGAGCTGCTGCGGGGCGACTTCGCCGTGCTCGCCGAGCCGACCGGCGGGGAGGTGGAGGGCGGATGCAATGGCACCCTCCGCATCGACGTCACGACCCGCGGTCGCCGCGCGCACACCGCTCGCGCGTGGAAGGGCGAGAACGCGATCCACGCCGCCGCCCCGGTGCTCGCCCGGCTCGCGGAGCACCGCCCCGCCGAGATCGAGGTCGACGGGCTCGTCTACCGCGAGGGCCTGCAGGCGGTCGGGATCACGGGCGGCGTCGCGGGCAACGTCGTGCCCGACGCCTGCACCGTGAGCGTCAACTACCGCTTCGCCCCCAGCCGCGACGCCGCCGCCGCGGAGGCCGTCGTGCGGGAGATCTTCGACGGCTTCGAGGTGAGGGTCACCGACCTCGCCGAGGGCGCGCGGCCGGGGCTCGATGCGCCGCTCGCGCAGGCCTTCCTGGGCGCGGTGGGCGGGCGGCCCGCCCCGAAGTACGGCTGGACCGATGTCGCGCGCTTCTCGGCGCTCGGCGTGCCGGCGGTGAACTACGGGCCGGGCGACCCGAGCCTCGCGCACGCCGACGACGAGCGCGTGCCGGTGGCGCAGCTCGAGCGCTGCGAGAACGGGTTGCGGGCGTGGCTGACGGGGCCCGCCTGAGCGGCCCTGCGCCGGCCCGGCGCCCCACGCCGCCGGCCGCGCCGCGGGAGACCCGCCGAGCCCGCCCGGCGTGGGCGACCTGGGCGCTCGTGCGCCTGCGACTCACGCCGTGGTGGCTGCGGGTGGCCGTCGTCTGGGCGCTCTCGCGCGTCGTGACGACGGCGATCCTGCTGGCCGCGGCCCACGCGCAGGTCGCGAACCCCTGGACCGGGCCCGGCCCGAGCTACGGCAGCTTCGCGAGCATCTGGGACGGCCACTGGTACTACATCATCGCCGTCTCGGGCTACCCGACCGAGCTGCCGGTCGCCGACTGGGGCGGCGTCGGCGAGAACGCCTGGGCCTTCCTGCCGGTGTACCCCTTCCTCGCACGGGCCGTCATGGCGCTCACCGGGCTGAGCTTCGAGGCGGTCGGCCCCGGCATCGCCCTCGTCTTCGGGCTCGGCTGCGCGCTCGTGCTGCACCGGCTGCTGAGCCGGGTGCTGGGGGAGGGGCGGGCGCTCGGCGCGGTCGTGCTGTTCTGCTTCGCGCCGCTGTCGGCGATCCTGCAGGTCGCCTACGCCGAGTCGCTCGCGCTGTTCCTGCTGCTGCTCGCGCTGCTGTTCGTCGTCGAGCGCCGCTACGTGCTGCTCGTGCCGGTGCTGCCGGTGATGGCGCTCACCCGGCCGAGCGGCCTCGCGTTTGCGCTCTTCCTCGCGCTGCACTTCGCGCAGCGCTGGTGGGTGCGCCGGCGCGACCCGTTCCCCCTCGTCGAGCGTCTCGAGGTCGCGGGCGTCGCGATCTGGAGCGGGATCGCGGGGCTGGCCTGGCCGGCGATCGCCTGGGCCGTCACCGGATCACCCACCGCCTACACCGACACCGAGCTCGCCTGGCGCGTGCCCTACATCGGCGTGCAGCACCTGCTGCCCTTCGCGCCGTGGATCCAGGGCGCCGAGTGGTGGTTGCGCTGGTTCGTCGCGCGCGAGCTCGCCCTGCCGCTGGGACTCGTGCTGCTCGCGGTCGTGGTCGGCGGCTACGTCGCCTTCCTGCTGACGCCGTGGGCCCGCCGGCTCGGGCCGGAGCTGCGGTTGTGGCTCGTCGCCTACCCGGTGTACCTGCTCGCGGTGTTCTTCCCGCAGTCGAGCACGTTCCGGCTTCTCGTGCCGCTCGCGCCGGGCCTCGGCGCGCTCGCGGTGCCGCGGTCGCGGGCCTGGATCGTGCTGCTCGCCGCGCTCGGGGTGGGCGGCCAGATCCTCTGGGTGCACTGGTGCTGGCAGGTGCTGCCGCCGGACTGGTCGCCGCCGTAGGCGCCGATCTCCCCACCCGCGCGACAGCGCTCGCGCGATGCGGGATAATGGGTGAGAACGCGTCGAAAGGGGACGATTCCATGGCAGCCATGAAGCCGAGGACCGGCGACGGCCCGATGGAGGCTGTGAAGGAAGGCCGCCTCATCATCGTGCGCGTGCCGCTCGAGGGCGGCGGTCGTCTCGTGGTGTCGGTCAACGACGCCGAGGCCCAGGAGCTCCACGACGCGCTCGCGGGAGCGCTCGGGGGCTGACCCCGCCGCCGCGTCGGATCCGGCGCGGGACGCGCCGCGCGGCTAGTCCGCGCGCGTGACGATCTGCAGCAGGCCGTCGCCCGCCGTCCCCATCGCCGAGACGACGGCGGAGGACTCCGCGATCGTGGCCTGCAGGGCGCGGAACTGGGCGGTCAGCTCGTCGCGCTGGGCGGGATCCGCCACGCGCCCCCGCCAGAGCGCGTGCGCGACCGCGACGACGCCGCCCGGTCGCACGATGCGCAGGCCGTGCTCCACGTAGTCGAGCACGGAGCCCGGATCGGCGTCGACGAAGACGAGGTCGTAGGCCGCGTCGTTGAGCCGCGGCAGCACCTCGGCGGCGCGCCCCGCGATCAGCCGCAGCCGCGCGGGCTGCGCGCCCGCCTCGGTGAACGCGGTGCGCGCGAGCACCTGGTGGTCGGGTTCGAGGTCGATCGAGGTGAGGGTCGCCTGCGGGGCGGCGTGCAGCATCCAGCTGCCGCTCACGCCGGCGCCGGTGCCGATCTCGACGAGGCGGGTGGCGGCCGCGGTGGCGACCAGCACCGCGAGCTGCGCCCCGGTCGCGGCGGTCACCGCCTCGATGCCGTGCTCGAGCGCGTGGCGGCGGGCGGTCTGCGCGGGCGCGGGCTCGTCGGGGAACTCCTCGGCGAAGCGCCAGCTCAGCTCCTTGTCGGCCACGCGCTCTCCTCCCGCTCCGCCGGTCTCAGGGTAGGTCACCCCGGCGCGCCGGGCGGGCAAGCGCGGCGTATCCTGGCGCGGTGTCCTTCGGGCTGACCTTCGACAAGCTGCTGATCATCGGGGTGATCGCGATCATCCTGATCGGTCCCGAGCGCCTGCCGCAGTACGCCGCCCAGCTGGCCCGCCTCGTGAAGAGCCTGCGCGAGCTCGCGAACGGCGCGAAGGACCGGATGCGCGAGGAGATGGGTCCGGAGTTCGACGACGTCGACTGGGCCAAGCTCGATCCGCGCCAGTACGACCCGCGCCGCATCATCCGCGACGCCCTGCTCGAGGAGCCGGAGAAGCCGCACAGCGCCGTGCCGCGCGCGGCGGGAGCGGCCGGCATCGCCGCGGCCGGGGCGGCCGGCGCCGCGGGGGCCTCGCGCATCTCCCGGCCCTACCGGGAGTCGGCGTACGAGCAGCGCCAGCGCAAGCTGGGGCGCGGCCGCCCGGCGCCCTTCGACGCCGAAGCGACCTGAGCCCGGTCGCCCCGCACCGCGCCGCCTGCGCGGGTCGCGGGGGTCGGCCGGTCAGCGCCGGTGCGCGATCCGCAGCACGCGCAGCAGCAGCGCCATCGGCCCCACCAGGCGGCGGAACTCCGCCCCCGTGCGCGGCAGCTGCAGCAGCCCCGTCGCCTCCGCCACGGTCGTCGTCTCCAGGTAGCGGGCGAGGCCTTCGGCTCCGTTGCGCCGCCCGAGCCCGGATTGCCGCCGGCCGCCCATCGGGGCGTCGACGGCCGAGAAGCTCGCGCGGTAGCCCTCGTTGATGTTGACGCTGCCCGCCACCAGCCGGGTCGCGACGCGACGACCGCGTCGGCGGGATCCGGTCAGCACCGAGGCGGCGAGACCGTACTCGGTGTCGTTGGCACGCGCGATCGCGGCCTCCTCGTCGTCGACGACGGTGACCGACACGACGGGCCCGAAGGTCTCCTGCCGGGCGCAGATCGCCTCCTCGGGAACCTCGGCGAGCACCGTCGGCGCGTAGACGAAGGGCGCGATCTCGGGCAGTGCGCGCCCGCCCGCGAGCACGCGGGCGCCCTTCGCGACGGCGTCGTCGACGTGCTCGCGCACCCGCTCGAGCTGGGCCGCGGTGGTGAGCGAGCCGACGTCGGTGCCGTAGTCGAGCGCGACGCCCGGCGTGAGGCCCGCGACCCGCTCGGCGAAGGCGCTCACGAAGCGGTCGGCGACCCCGCGCAGCACGATGACCCGCTCGGTCGACACGCACAGCTGCCCGGCCGAGGAGAAGCAGGCGTAGGCCGCGTCGGCCGCCGCCTTCTCGACGTCGACGTCGTCGAGCACGAGCAGCGGGTTCTTGCCGCCGAGCTCGAGCGACGCGCCGATCAGCCGCCGGGCGGCGCGCTCGGCGACCGTGCGCCCCGTCGCGGTCGAGCCGGTGAAGGCCACGTGGTCGGCGGCGTCGATGACGGCCGAGCCGATCTCCTCGCCCGGCCCGGCGACGACGCCCCAGACGGCCTCGGGCAGCCCGGCCGCCGCGAAGGCCTCGCGCACCAGCAGGATCGAGAGCGCGCCGTGATCGTCGGCCTTCTGCACGACCGCGCAGCCGACCGCGAGCGCGGGGGCGACGTCCATCGCGGTGAGGCTCGGCGGGTAGTTCCACGGCGTGATGATGCCGACGAGCTGCTTCGGACTCACCCGCACCCGTGCCTGCATGACGAGGGGGATCCCCGCCCGGCGCCGCCGCACCCGCACCGCGCGCCCCGCCGAGAGGGCCGCGTAGCGGATCGCGGCCGCCGCGTTGAACCACTCCTCGTAGGCCTGCCCGCGGGTCTTGCCGGTCTCGAGCTGCACCGCGTCGAGCAGCCGCTCCTTGCGGGCCACGAGCTCGTCGTGCGCGCGCAGCAGCACGCGGCGGCGGTGCGCCGGGCCGGCGTCGCGCCAGGCGCGCTGCGCGGCCCGCGCGGCCTCGGCGGCCCGCGCCACGTCGGCGGCGTCGGAGCGCGGCAGGGTGTGCAGCACGGCTCCCGTGACCGGCGACACGATGTCGATCGTGCGGCCCGAGGTCGCCGTCAGCCGGGCGACGAGCGCGGGCGGATCGATCGCGGCGAGGGCGGCGGTGATCCGCGCGGGGTCGGAGTGCGCGGAGGCGGGGGTCGCGGAGCCGGGCGTGGTGTCCACCCGCTCCGATGCGGTGGCCGACATGGGGCTCAGTCTAGGCTCGGGCGCATGGGATCCACCGGGGGAGGCCGCGCCGCACCCGCCCGCCTCCGGGCCGGCACCGTCGCGCGCTACGCCATCGGATCGGTCGGCACGGGCGGCTTCGGCACCCTCCCCGGCCTCGTGCTGGTCTTCTACCTCACCGACACGCTCGGGGTCTCGGCGCTCGCGGCGGGCATCCTCTTCTCGGTCGCCAAGGTGTGGGACATCGTGATCGACCCCGTCATCGGCGCCCGCAGCGACCGCCAGATCGCCGCGACCGGCTATCGCCGCGGTCTCATGGTGCTCGGCGCCGTGCTGCTGCCGGTGTTCTTCGCCCTCACCTTCGCGGTGCCGGCGGGGCTTCCCTGGCCGCTCGCCGCGGCCTGGGTCTTCGTGGGCTTCGTGCTCGCGGCGACGGCGTTCAGCCTGTTCCAGGTGCCCTACATCGCCCTGCCCGCCGAGCTCGTCTCGAGCTACGACGCGCGCACCCGGCTGCTGTCGGCGCGCGTGATCGTGCTGACCTTCGCGATCCTGCTGTTCGGCGCGGGCGGCCCCGCGCTGCGGGAGCTCGGCGGCTCCGACGAGCACCTGGGCTACCTCCTGATGGCGATCGTCGCTGGGGTCGTTCTCGCCGTGTCGTTCCTCATCGCGTCGACCGTCGAGAAGAGCGCGCGCGGCGGCGGGGTGCCGCGCCCGCCCGCGAACGACCCGCACACCGGCCTGTCGGCGCCGCGCTCGAACCTGGCGCTGCACTACCGCCGCGGCGTGCAGGCGCTGCGCACCAGCCAGCCCTTCCGCGCGCTGCTGGCCACCTTCGTGCTGCAGGCGCTCGCGACCGGCATGATGCTCGCCGGCGCGCAGTACGTCGCCCAGTGGGTGCTCGAGGATCGCGCGGCCATCACCTACCTGTTCGTCGCGCTCATCGCGCCGGCGCTGCTCGTCACCCCGCTCTGGGCGCTCGTCGCCCGCCGGGTCGGCAAGGAGCGCGCCTTCGTGCTCGCGACCGTGCTCTACCTCGTGGCGGCGCTCTCGCTCGTGCTGATGCTGTGGCAGCCGGGCCCCTGGCTCTACGTCTCGGTCGCGCTCGCGGGGGCCGCCTACGCCGGCATGCAGTCGCTGCCGCTCGCGATGCTGCCGGACGTGATCGCGCACGACGCCCGCACCGAAGGGCCCGGCCGCGCCGGCACCTTCAGCGGCGTCTGGACGGCGGGCGAGACCACCGGCATGACCCTCGGCACCACGGTGCTCACGATCGTGCTCGCCGCGACCGGGTACATCGAGTCGACCGCCGACCAGGACGTCACGCAGGGCCCGCTCGCGATCGCCGGCATCGTGCTGAGCTTCAGCCTCGTGCCGGCGGTGCTGCTCGCGCTGAGCCTCGTGACGCTGCGGCGCTACCCGCTGCGCCGGGCCGACATCGACGAGGTCGAGGCGCCGATCGTGCCGGGGCTCACGGGCCTGCCCGACGAGCCCGCGGTCGCGCCCGGCGACGAGATCGCCGAGACGCCGGGCTCCGGCGCCGCGGGCACCGGGAGCGAGGGGGCACGATGACCGGGTTCCGCGAGAGCGCCGAGAGCATCCTCTCCCGGCTCGAGCAGCTGCGCGCGCACGACGCCCCCACCCACGGCGGCCGGGTGCTGTCGTACGTCTACGACACCGGCTCGCAGGAGCTGGATGCGCTCGCCGGCGCGGCGATCGCCGCGATGCAGCCGGTCAACGGCCTCGATCCGACGACCTTCGGCTCCGTCGCCGCGCTCGAGCGCGACCTCGTCGGATTCGTGCGCGAGCTGCTGCACGGCGATGCACAGGTGGTCGGGAGCGTCACGAGCGGCGGCACCGAGAGCTGTCTGCTCGCGGTGAAGACCGCGCGCGACGGCTGGCTCGCCGCGCGCGGCCTCGAGCCGGGCCAGGCCCGCCCGCGTCTCGTCGCGCCCGTGACGGTGCACGCCGCGTTCCGCAAGGCCGCCGCCTACTTCGGCCTCGAGCTCGACCTGGCTCCGGTCGGCCCCGACGGTCGCCCCGAGGCGGCCGAGCTCGGCCGGCGGATGGGGGAGGACGTCGCGCTCGTCGTCGTCTCCGCGCCCTCCTACCCGCACGCGGCGCTCGACCCGGTCGTCGAGGTCGCGGCGCTCGCCGAGGCCGCCGGCATCCCGGTGCACGTCGACGCCTGCATCGGGGGTCTCGTGCTGCCGTTCTGGGACGCGGCCGGGCCGGAGGGCGCCGAGCCGCTGCCGCTCTGGGACTTCCGCGTCCCCGGTGTCACGAGCGTCTCGGCCGACCTGCACAAGTACGGCTACGCCCCGAAGGGCGCCTCGGTGCTGCTGCAGCGCCCGCGCGACCGGCAGCGGCACCAGTACTTCGCGGTCACGGACTGGCCCGGCTACCCGGTCGTCAACGCGACCCTACTGGGCTCGAAGTCGGGCGGCCCGCTCGCGGCGGCCTGGGCGATCGTGCAGGCGCTCGGCCCCGAGGGCTTCGCCGAGCTCGCGCACCGCTGCCGCCGGGCGACCGAGCGGCTGCGCGCGACGATCGCGGGCATCGAGGGACTTCGCGTCGTGGGGGAGCCGGTCGGCCCGCTCTTCGCGGTCGCGACCGACGAGTCGGTGCCCGAGCCGGCCCGCGTCGACCCCCATCACTGGGCGGATGCCGCGCGCGAGCTCGGCTGGATCCTGCAGCCCCAGCCGGGCGCCCCGCAGCCCGACGGCAGCCGTCTGCCGCCGACGACGCACCTGACCGTGACGCCGGTGACCGACTCGGTGCTCGACGAGCTCGGCCCGGCGCTCGTACGCGCCGCCGACGCCGTGCGCGGCGTGCCGCGCGCGGACGTCAGCGGGCTGCTGGCCGGTCTGCCGCCGCTCGAGGGGCCGCTCGACTCCGACACCGCGCTCGCGCTGCTCGGTGGCTTCGGCATCGGCGAGGGCGGCGGCGCGCTGCCCGAGCGGATGGCGCCGCTCGTCGCGGCGATCGAGGCGCTGCCGGCGCCGGTCGCCGAGCGGCTGCTGACCGAGCTGCTCGCCCGGCTCGTGGAGCCGCGCGCGGGCTGAGACCCGGCACGCCCGCGGGGCGGCGGGCGGCCGGCGGGTGCGGCCCGCCCCTGGCCTCGCCCTCGCCCTCGCCGTCGCCCTCGTCCCGCTCACGCACGCGCGGCGACGAAGTCCTCCGCCTCCGCGCGCAGCGCCTCGAGCACGAGCCGCACCGAGGGCCGCACGGCGACCTCCGGCCGGCACATCGCCCACAGGGTGCGCTCGGCGCGCATCCCGGTGAGCGGGCGGGTGACCAGGCCGTTGCCGTGGTCGCGCGTCGTGAACCGGGGGAGGATCGCGATCCCGCGGCCGGCGGCGACGAGCGCCTCGACGATGCCGTTGTCGAGCAGCCGCTGCTCGACGGTCGCGTCGCGCCCGGTGATCGCCTCGATGCGCTGCAGGATGCGATCGTAGGGGAGGTCGCGCGGGGTGCAGATCCAGCGCTCGCCGATCACGTCCGCGGGGGCGAGCTCGCGGCGCCGCGCGAGCGGATGCCCCTCCGGCATCGCGACGTCGAGCGGCTCGCGCAGCAGCTCCACGAGCTCGAGGCCGCGCTCGCGCCAGCCGGGGAGCACGCCGGCGCCGTCGCCGAGGACGACGTCGTGATCCGCGGTGAGGTCGCCGGGGTCCGCCGAGTACGGGGCGCGGTCGCTGACCTCGATGCGCAGGCCGGGCACGCCGTCCATGCGGCGCAGCAGCCCCGGTAACAGCATCTGGCCGCCGGTCTCGAAGACGCTGAGCGTCACGACGCCGCGCGGCTGCTCGACGTAGTCGGCCCAGGCGGCTTCGGCGCGCTCGAGGGCGACCGCGACCTCGCGCGCCGCGTCGGCGAGCACCCGGCCGGCGGGGGTGAGCACGAGAGCACGGCCGGATCGCTCGGTGAGCGCGGTGCCCGCCTCCCGCTCCAGCGTCTTGAGCTGCTGCGACACCGCCGAGGGCGTCAGGTGAAGGGCCCGCGCGACGGCGGTGACGCTGCCGCGCTCGGCGAGTTCGCGGAGCACTCCCGCGCGTGCGACATTCATGTAGCCACGCTACATCGACAGTGCACGAGAATTCGCTTGTGCTGAAGTGTTGGCGGGGCTGGAATGGAGGCATGTTCGCACTCCTCCTGCTGGGCGCCCTCGGCGTCTCCCTCGTCGCCGCGACCTTCGTCGTCACGGCCCGCGACGGCTACCGTCGCGTCCCGACCCGCCGCGCCTGAGCGGCGCCCGAGCCACGCCGCCGCGGCCCGCTCCGCCCCGGTGCGCCTGAGCGGCGCGGCCGCGCCCGGTCGCCCCGCCCGGTGCCCGCGCTCCCACGCCGCGCGGCGGCGCGTCACTGCGTCGCCGACCGCCGCGGTTAGGCTCGCAGCGTGACCGCCGCCTCCGCCGACGACCGCCTCACGCGCGGAGTTCTCGCCCGCTACTCACTCGGCGAGATGGTCACGAGCGGCTTCGCGACCCTGCCCGGTCTCGTGCTGCTGGTGTACCTCACCGATGTGCTCGCGGTGCCGGCCTACCTGGCCGGCGTCGTCGTCGTGATCGCGAAGCTGTGGGATATCGTCGTCGACCCCGTCGTCGGGTCGTTCAGCGATCGCGACCTCGCCGCGCACGGCTCGCGCCGGCGGATCATGCTCCTCGGCGCGGTCCTGCTCCCGATCTTCTTCGTCGTCACGTTCGCGGTGCCGGCGGGCGTGCTCCCGCTCGTCGCGGCCGGCTGGGTGCTGCTGGCCTACCTGCTCGCGGCGACCGGCTTCAGCCTGTTCCAGGTGCCGTACAACGTGCTCCCGGCCGAGCTCTCCGCGAGCTACGACGGCCGCACGCGCCTGCTCTCCGCGCGCGTGGTGATGCTCGCGGTCGCGATCCTGCTCTACGGCGGCGGCGGGCCCGCGATCCGCGACGCCTTCGGCGACGAGCGGCTCGGCTACCTCGCGATGGCGGTCGTCGCGGGCCTCGTTTTCGCCATTACGATCGTCATCACCTCGGGCATCGAGCGCGCGGTGCGCGGGCCCGGCGGCGTCGCCGCCCAGCCCGCCGCGCAGTCCTACGACCTGGAGCGCCCCGACGACTCGATCGCGGCCCGCTTCGCCCGCGCCGGATCGATGTGGCGCACCAGCCGCCCCTTCCGCACCCTGCTGGGCACCTTCGCCCTCCAGGCCCTCGCGAGCGGCATGATGCTGGCCGGCGCCCAGTACGTCGCGGAGTGGGTGCTCGGCGACCAGGAGCTCATCACCCTGCTGTTCGTCGCGCTCATCGCGCCCGCGCTCGTCGCCGCGCCCTTCTGGGGCTGGCTCGGCCGGCGCATCGGCAAGGAGCGCTCGTACGTCATCGCGAGTCTCGCCTTCGGCCTCGCCGCGATCTCGATGCTGCTCATGCTCATCGCCCCCGGACTGTGGATCTGCGGCCCGATCGCGCTCGTCGGCGTCGGCTACGCCGGCATGCAGGCGCTCGGCATGTCGATGCTGCCCGACGTGATCGCCGACGACGCGCGCCGCTACGGCCCCGGCCGCGGCGGCGGATTCGGCGGGCTGTGGACCGCGGGCGAGGGCGTCGGGCTCGCGATCGGCCCGGCACTGCTTGGATTCCTGCTCGGCGCGACCGGCTACCTCGAGTCGAGCCCGGGCGTCGAGGTGGTGCAGCCGGAGTCGGCGATCCTCGGGATCATCCTGAGCTTCAGCCTCGTGCCGGCGGTCGTCATCTCGCTGAGCCTCATCCCCTTCTCGCGCTACCCGCTGCGCAAGGAGTCGGTCGACGTGGGACCGGCAGCGCCGGTCGTGCTCGGCGACTTCGCGCCGCCCGCCGGGGCTCCCGTGCCCCCGGCCGGCCCGCAGGAGCCGCGCTGACGCTCAGCTCGTCGAGACCGGGAGCTTCCGGCCGGCGAGGCCGCGCCCGCGGCTCGCGAGGCGCGCGGCCAACTCGGCGAGGGCCGCGGAGGCCGGATCCTCGGGCGAGGTGAGCACCGCGGGTTCTCCGGCGTCGCCGCCCTCACGCAGCGCGACGCTCAGCGGGATGCGCGCGAGCACCGGCACGCCGAGCCGCTCGGCGACCGCGTCGCCGCCGCCCGAGCCGAACAGGTCGAGCACCGAGCCGTCGGGCTGCGCGAGCCCCGCCATGTTCTCGACGACGCCGAGCACCGTCTGCCCGGTCTGCCGCGCGAGCAGTCCGCTGCGCTCGGCGACGTCGGCGGCCGCGGGCTGCGGCGTCGTCACCACGAGCACTTCGGCGTGCGGCAGCAGCTGACCGAGCGAGATCGCGACGTCGCCGGTGCCGGGCGGGAGGTCGACGAGCAGCACGTCGAGATCCCCGAACCAGGTGTCGGTGAGGAACTGCTGCACGGTGCGGTGCAGCAGCGGCCCGCGCCAGCTCACCGCCGTGCCGGGGTCGACGAACATGCCGATCGAGATGACCTTCACGCCGTGCGCCTCGGGCGGCATCATGAGGTCGCCCACCGGCGTCGGCTTCGCCCCGTCGGGGCCGGAGCCGAGCCCGAGGATCCCCGGGATCGAGAACCCGAAGACGTCGGCGTCGACGAGGCCCACCCGCAGCCCGCGCGCCGCGAGCGCGACCGCGAGCCCCGCCGTGACGGTGGACTTGCCGACCCCGCCCTTGCCGCTCGTGACGGCGATCACGCGGGTGAGCGAGTCGGGGCCGAAGGGCATGACGCGGCTGCCACGCAGCCGGGTGACGAGCGCCTCCCGCTCGGCGACCGTCATGACGCCCACCTCGAGGTCGATCTCGTCGACGCCCTCGACGCCGAGGACCGCCGCGCGCACGTCCCGCTCGATCGTGTCGGCGGCGGGGCAGCCGACGATCGTCAGGCGCAGATCGACGTGAGCCGTCGTGCCGCGCGGTCCGGCCTCGACGCGCACCTCGCGCACCATGTCGAGCTCGGTGATCGGGCGGCGGATCTCCGGATCCGTCACGCGCGCGAGCGCGGAGCGCACGGCTCCGGCGTCGGGGGAGCTCACCCCGCCGCCCCCTCCTCGGCCTCGGCCGCGGCGGCGCGGGCGGTGCGCTCCTCGTCGAGCTCCTCGAGCAGCGAGCGCAGCTCGGAGCGGAGGAAGTCCTTCGTCGCGAGCTCGCGCATCGCCAGCCGCAGCGCGACCACCTCGCGGGCGAGGTACTCGGTGTCGGCGAGGTTGCGCTCGGCGCGCTGGCGGTCCTGCTCGATCTGCACGCGGTCGCGGTCGTCCTGCCGGTTCTGCGCGAGCAGGATGAGCGGCGCCGCGTAGGAGGCCTGCAGCGACAGGATGAGGGTCAGCGCCGTGAACCCGAGCGCCGCGGAGTCGAAGCGCCACCAGCCGGTCTGCTCCGCGATCGAGTTGTAGGTCATCCAGAGCGCCACGAAGACGGTGAGGATGATGATGAACCACGGCGTTCCCATGCCGCGGGCGATCGCCTCGGTGAAGCGCCCGAAGCGGTCGCGGCTGCGGAAGCGCGGCACGAAGGAGCCGCGCACGGTCTTGGGCGCGTCGAGCGCGGGGGAGCGGTTAGCGCGCGCCACGGGGCCCCCTCCTTCCGCGCACGGTGGGGATCGTGCCCGTCATCGCCGAGGAGACGGGGTAGCCCGCGCCGTCGTCGTCGCCCTTGCGCCAGTCGTCGGGCAGCAGGTAGTCGAGCACGTCGTCGATCGTCACCACCCCGAGCAGGCGATGGCTCTCGTCGACGACCGGCAGCGACACGAGGTCGTAGGAGGCGAGGATTCGGCTCACCTCGGCCGCGCTCGTGTCCGCCCGCACCGGCTCGAGGGCCGGGTCGACGAGGGTGCCGAGCCGCTCGTGCGGCGGGTAGCGCAGCATCCGCTGGAAATGGACCATGCCCAGGAACCGGCCGGTCGGCGGTTCGTAGGGGGGGAGGGTCACGCAGATCGCCGCCCCGATCGCGGGCGCGAGCTCGTGCCGGCGGATGAGCGCGAGCCCCTCGGCCACCGTCGCGTCACCCGAGACGATGATCGGCTCGGGCGTCATGAGGCCACCGGCCGTGTCGGGGTCGTAGGAGAGCAGGAAGCGCACGTCCTCCGCCTCCTCGGGCTGCATGAGCTCGAGCAGCGCCTCGGCCTTCTCCTCCGGCAGCTGGGCGACCAGGTCGGCGGCGTCGTCGGGCTCCATGCGGTCGAGCACCTCGGCGGCGCGCTCGTCGTCGAGGCGGCCGAGCAGGCGCACCTGATCGTCTTCCGGCATCTCCTCGAGGGCGTCGGCGAGCCGCTCGTCGGGCAGCTCGGAGGCGACCTCGATGCGCCGGTCGGCGGGCAGGTCGAGCAGCGCGTGGGCGAGATCGGCCGGCAGCAGATCGGAGTAGGTCGCGATGAGCTGCTCGGCCGACTGCGGCTCGCCCTTCGCGGTCTTCTCGGTCACCTGGCCCCAGGTCGCGAACAGCGTCGGGCCCTTCGAGAAGGGGGTCGCCGAGTTGCGCGGCCGGCGCAGGAACAGCTCGCCGACCGCCCACTCGCCGGGGGCGACCTGCTCGATCGCGACGTCTTCGATGGTCGCCTCGCCGCCCTGGGGGGCGACCGAGCGGTCGCGCAGCAGCACCGTGCGGCCCAGCAGCTCCGCGATCACGCGCACCTCGCCGCCGCGCTGCTCGAAGCGGCGGAGGTTGATGATGCCGGTCGTGATGACCTGTCCCGAGCCGATGCTGGTCACCCGTCCGATCGAGACGAACACCCGGCGCTTGCCGGGGATCTCGACGAGCAGGCCGACGACGGTGGGCGACTCGGCCTTGCGGTAGACGACGAGGACGTCGCGCACCTTGCCGACCTTGTCGCCCGCGGGGTCGAAGACGGAGCACCCGGCCAGTCGGGCGACGAAGACTCGCGTGGCGCTCACGCGCCAACCCTACTCGCCGCACCCCGCGCGGCCGGTGCGGCCGCCACCCCGGAATCGCCCGCCGCGCGGGCGTCCCGCCATGGGAGAATCGCGGCGTGACCAGCCCCGGAAGCTTCCCCGGACGCCGCGGTGCGGCGTCGATCCCGCACGGCGAGGTCGTCGGCAGCTACCCGACCTACCTCGAGGCGCAGTCGGTGGTCGACCGGCTCGCGAAGGCCGACTTCCCGGTCAAGGAGGTGTCGATCCTCGGGCGCGATCTCACGACCGTCGAGCGGATCACCGGCAAGCTCAGCTGGAACCGCGCCGCCCTCGAGGGGGCGCTCTCGGGACTGTGGTTCGGCCTCTTCGTCGGCCTGCTGTTCTTCCTCATCGCCCCGGACGCGGGCTTCGCCTACCTCGGCGCCGCGCTGCTCGTGGGGGCCGCCTCGGGCATGTTCTTCCGCCTGGGCACCTACGCGATCGGGCGCCGCTCGCGCGACTTCCAGTCCACCCGCGAGGTGCTCGCCGAGAGCTACGAGGTCGTCGTTCCCTCGGGCCTCGTCGCGCGCGCGAAGGATGTGCTCGCGATGCCGCCCGCCGAGGGCTGAGCGCTTCGGGGCCGAGCGGCTCGGGGCCGAGCGGCTCGGGGCCGCTCAGCCCGCGCCGACGCGCTCAGCGCGCGGCGACCTCGCGCATCCACGCCTCGACCTCGTCGGCCGTGCGCGGGATGTCGGCGGAGAGGTTCTCGCAGCCGTCGGCGGTGACGAGCACGTCGTCCTCGATGCGCACGCCGATGCCGCGGAACTCCTCGGGCACCGTGAGGTCGTCGGGCTGGAAGTAGAGCCCCGGCTCGATCGTGAAGATCATGCCCTCGCGGATCTCGCCGTCGTGGTAGAACTCGCGCCGCGCCTGCGCGCAGTCGTGCACGTCGATGCCGAGGTGGTGGCTGGTGCCGTGCACCATCCAGCGCCGGTGGAACTGCAGCTCGGGGTCGAGGCTCTCCTCGGCGCTGATCGGCAGCAGCCCCCACTCGGCGGTACGGCGGGCGATGACCTCCATCGCGGCGGCGTGCACCTCGCGGAACACCACGCCCGGCTTGACGACCGCGAACGCGGCGTCGGCGGCCTCGCGGACGGCCTCGTAGATCCGCCGCTGGATCGGGGTGAACGTGCCCGAGACCGGCAGGGTGCGCGTGATGTCGGCGGTGAAGAGGCTCTCGCGCTCGATGCCCGCGTCGACGAGGATCACGTCGCCCGGCACCACCGGGCCGTCGTTGCGGGTCCAGTGCAGGATGCACGCGTGCGGCCCGCTCGCCGCGATCGTGTCGTAGCCGACCGTGTTGCCCTCGGCGCGGGCCCGGCGGTCGAAGCTGCCCTCGACGAGTCGCTCGCCGCGGTCGTGGGCGACGGCCTCGGGCAGGGTGCGGATGACGTCCTCGAAGCCCGCCTTCGTCGCGGCGACCGCGGCGCGCATCTCGGCGATCTCCCAGTCGTCCTTCACGAGCCGCAGCTCGGAGAGCTCGCGCAGCAGCTCGGCGTCGTCGAGGTCGAGCTGGGGCGCCTCGACGGAGAGCGCGTCGTCGAGCTCGGCGAGGTCGCGGGTGGCGAGGCCGAGATCCGCCGCGATGTCGTCGAGGCTCGGGCGGGGGCCGACCCAGAACTCGCCGATCGCGGCGTTCGCGTAGAACTCGGGGGTGTCGCGGCCGGCGGTGGGCCGCAGGAACAGCGTCGCGTCGTGCCCCTCGGTGCTCGGCTCCAGAACGAGAACGCTCTCGGGCACCGTGTCGGCGCCCCAGCCGGTCAGCTGCGCGAAGGCGGTGTGGGCGCGGTAGGGGTGGTCGGTGTCGTTGCTGCGCACCTGGGTGCCGCCCGCGGCGACGACGATCCGCTCACCGGGATGCGCCTGCGAGATCGCGGCCCGGTGGCGCGCCGCGCTCGCGGCCGCCGCGCGCCGGCCGGGCGGGACCTGCGGACGCTCGGCCCATCCGCCCGAGATCCACTCCCGGAAGCGCTGCGACTGCGGGGTCGTCGAGCGGTTCTGGTTCGGGTTCGGCGCCGCCTCGGCGGCGGCGGATGCGGCGGCCTCGGGGCGGGTCGTGGCGGGGCGTGCGGAGGTGTCCGTCATGTCCCGATCCTCTCACCCGAGGCGAGCGGTGTTCAGGCCGCGGGGCGCACCACCGCGAGCACCGGCCGGTGATCGCTGCCCGAGTCGTCGGCCGAGGTGATCACCTCGAAGCCGACCGTCTCCCAGTCGGGCGTCGTCAGCACGTGGTCGATCGGGGCGCCGAGCAGCGTCGGCAGCAGCGTCGGCCAGGTGCCGACCGCGGCGGCGCCCACGGTGCGTGCCGCGTCGGTGCACCGCCCGAGCTCGCCGGGGCCCGGCGCGAGGCCCTCGAGGTGGTCGAGGGTCGCGTTGAGGTCGCCCGCGAGGATCGTGTCGGTGCCCTCGCACCGCGCGGCGACCCAGTCGAGCCCGAGGTGCCAGTCGCCGATGTAGTCGGGGATCGGCGCGACCGGGTGCGCCGCGACGAGGGTCGGGCCCGATCCGGTGACGGGCACGGCCACGACGCTCGGGATCCGCGGGGTCGTGCCGGCGGTCTCGTCGAGGCGGTAGGCGCCGAGGCTCTCGCTCACGAGCAGGGAGGTCGACCGCGCCGGCGAGATGTGGTCGAGGGCGACGGTGAAGACCTGCATCGGGCGCCCGGCGCTCGCGAGGATCGCGGCGACCGCGTCGGCGTCCTCCTCGGTGGTCTCGGGCAGCGCGATGACGTCGGCGCCGCGGTCGAGGGCGAGCCGGGCGATGCCGTCGGCGCCGGGTGCACCGCCGTAGGTGTTCCAGGAGAGCACGGTGATCTCGCCGCTCCCGGCCGCGGGAACCGCGGGGCCGCCGGTCCCGCGCACCGCGAGCACCGCGACGTTCACCCCGACGAGGATCGCGAGCACGAGCGCGAAGGCCGCCATCGCGCCTCGGCGCCGCGGCGAGGCCAGCGCGATCACGACGGCGAGGATCACGAGCGCCGCCCCGATCGCGACGATCAGCCCGCGCAGCGCGGTGACCTGCGCGATCACCACGGTGCGCTCCAGCCCGAGCAGCTGCGGCCAGGTCGCGATCGCGAGCACCGCGAGGACGGCGATCGCGGCGAGAGTTGCGAGGAGGCGGCCGACCACGAGGAGGAAGCCTAACCCGGCACGCGTGCGCGCCCGCCGAGCCCGCTGGTGCGGGCGCGCCGCCCTACGATGTGGGGATGCCCGGGATCGACCTGCACGCGCACACGAGCGTGTCGGACGGCACCGAGACGCCGGCCGAGCTGGTCGCCGCGGCGGTCGAGGCCGGTCTCGACGTGGTCGCGATCACCGACCACGACTCCACCGCCGGCTGGGCGGCCGCCGAGGAGGCGGCGCGCGGCACCGGCCTGACCGTGCTGCCGGGCATCGAACTGTCGACCCAGCTCGACTACGCGAGCGTGCACGTGCTCGGCTACCTCGTCGACCCGGAGGACGCCGAGCTCTCGGCCGCGATGGCGGCGATCCGCGACGAGCGGCTGCACCGCGCCGAGGCGATGGTCGCGCGCATCGCCGCCGACTACGAACTCACCTGGGACGACGTGCTCGCGCAGACCACGCCGGGCGCGACCGTGGGGCGGCCGCACATCGCCGACGCGCTCGTCGCGCGCGGCTATGTGAGCGACCGCACGGCGGCGTTCCGCAGCATCCTGCACTGGCGCGGCGGCTACTACGCGCCGCACGACGCGCCGCCGCCGCTCGAGGGGGTGCGCCTGATCCGCGCCGCGGGCGGCGTACCGGTGATCGCGCATCCGGGCGCGCGCGGTCCCGAGCGGGTGATCGGACCGGCGATGTTCGGGCGGCTGATCGACGCGGGCCTCGCGGGCATCGAGATCGACCACCGCGACAACTCGCCCGCCTCGCGCGAGCGCTGGTCGCGCCTCGCCGCCGAACGCGGCCTGCTCATGACCGGCTCGAGCGACTACCACGGCGCGGGCAAGCCGAACCGGCTCGGCGAGAACACCACCGAGCCGGCGATGTACGCGCGCATCCTCGAGCTCGGCACCGGCGCGCAGCCGTTCGCGGGCTGAACGCGGCGGCCGACCGCCGTCAGTTCGTCCGCACCCAGAGCGCCGAGATCGGCGCGCTCTCCTCCTGCAGCCGCACGGTCCCGGCCTGGTCGTCGTCGCCGAGGTCGTCGCACATCACGGTCACCCGTGGGGTGCCGGAGTAGTCCAGCACGGGGATCGGCACCTCGCCCTCGACCGCACCGGCCTCCGGGAACCCCTCGAGCCGGATCGCGTCGACGTCGGACTCCGGTCGCGACCAGGTGCCGGAGGCCGTGTACGAGCTCGGCACGCTCACCGCGACCTGTCCCGCCAGGGTCGTCGAGGTCGTCAGGTCGACGTTCACCTGGATCGTCCCGTCGCCGGCGACCGCGAGGATCCCTGTGCCGTCCATCGCGAAGTCGGAGATCGGGATGCCCAGACCCAGCAGATACGCCTCGGCCTGCGCGCGATAGTCCTCGACGTCGAGAAGCCAGTCGCCGATCAGGCAGTCGTCCGCCGCGATCGGGTCGTCGGGCTGGCCGTCGCCGCCGCCCGGGACGAAGTCCTCCTGCGGCTCGCCGCCGCCGGAGCAGCCGACGAGCGCCGTGGCGAGGGCGAGCCCCGCGCCGAGGGCGAGAGCGGGTCGGGTGGTGCGGTTCATGACGGCTCCGTCCGATCGTGCACGGAACCGCGCCGGTCACCGTGTCATGGTCACGACGCGCGGAGCGACCGGGGAGGTTGACACCGGGCCGGGTTCTCCGGCCGACACGCGGTGGCTCAGGGTACTGCGGATGACGGCGGGGCCGGAAGGATCCTCAGCCGGCGGGGGGAGGCGTGGGCGCCCCGGCCGCGCCGCCGCGCCCGCGGCCGCCGCGGCGACGGGTGCGCTTGCGGCGCGCGGGGGCGGCGCCGTCGTGGGCGCCGGACCCCTCGGCGTGGTCGGCGTGCGCGGTTGCCGGCGCGGATCCGGCGGAACCGCCGGCGGCCGCATCGCTGCCGCCCGATCCCGACCCGCGGGTGCGGCGACGCGGGCGCGAGCCGCCCGAGCCGGAGCCGCCCGAGCGGCCGGAGCCCTCGCCGGATCCGCCTCGACCGCCCTCGCGCGGGGGCCGGTCGGCGGGGGCCGAGGCGGGCTTCAGCCGCCCCTTGGTGCCCTCGGGGATGTTCAGCTCGCTGTAGAGGTGGGGGCTCGACGAGTACGTCTCGACCGGTTCGGGCTGGCCGAAGTCGAGGGCGCGGTTGATGAGCGCCCACTTGTGCAGGTCGTCCCAGTCGACGAAGGTCACCGCGACGCCGGTCTTGCCGGCGCGCCCGGTGCGGCCCACGCGGTGCAGGTAGGCCTTCTCGTCTTCGGGGATGGTGTGGTTGATGACGTGCGTGACGTCGTCGACGTCGATGCCGCGCGCGGCGACGTCGGTCGCGATGAGCACGTCGCGCTTGCCGGCCTTGAAGCCCGCCATCGAGCGCTCGCGCGCCTCCTGGCTCATGTCGCCGTGCACCGCGCCCGCGTTGAAGCCGCGGTCGTTGAGCTCTTCGACGAGCTTGGCGGCGGCGCGCTTGGTGCGCGTGAAGATGACCGTCTTGCCGCGCCCTTCGGCCTGCAGGATGCGCGCGATGACCTCGTCCTTGTCGAGCGCGTGCGCCCGGAAGACGTGGTGCTCGATGTTCGCCTGCATGACGCCCTCGTCGGGGTCCTGCGCGCGGATGTGGATCGGGCGGTTCATGAACCGCCGGGCGAGCGTCACGATCGGCGCCGGCATCGTCGCCGAGAAGAGCATCGTGTGCCGCACCTCGGGGATCTGCGCGAACAGCCGCTCGACGTCGGGCAGGAACCCGAGGTCGAGCATGCGGTCGGCCTCGTCGAGCACCATGACCTTGACGTTCGCGAGGCTCAGCAGGCGCTGGCCGACGAGGTCGAGGAGACGCCCGGGGGTGCCGACGACGATCTGGGCGCCGGCCTTGAGCGCCTCGACCTGGCCCTCGTAGGCCTTGCCGCCGTAGATCGCGGCGACCGTGGTGGGGCGCTTCGAGGAGGCGAGCTCGAGATCCTCGGCCACCTGGATGCACAGCTCGCGGGTCGGCACGACGACGAGCGCCTGCACCCCGGGCGCCGGGTCGGCCCCGAGGCGCTGGATGAGCGGGAGGCCGAAGCCGAAGGTCTTGCCGGTACCGGTCTTGGCCTGGCCGATGATGTCCTGCCCGGTGAGGGCGAGCGGGATGGTCTGCGCCTGGATCGGGAAGGGCTCGAGGATGCCCTTCTCGGCGAGGGCGTCGACCATGTCCTGGTCGATGTTGAGTTCGGAGAACGTCACGGGGGTGCCTGTCTGCGTCGGTGCCCACCGGCACCGCTGGTTGCGCGGGCAGCAGGCTGGCTGTCGAAGCGGGCCGGTCGCGTCACGTGCGGTTCCGAGCCCGCGGCGCATCGCGACGGTCGGATCGGAGCCGGGGCTCCGGGCGTCGAATCCGTCGGACTCGCCGGATGCAGTCTACCCGTGCGTCCCCGGCAGGGCGGGATCCGGCCTCGCCGGGGCGCGCCGCCGCCCGTCGCTAGACTCGCCGGGTGTTCGATTGGCTCCGGCGTCGCCGCCGCCCGCGTGCCGCGCCGCCGAGGGTGACCCCGCGCGCCGACGGCGTCGAGATCGCCCGGATCGACCTCGCCGACCTGACCCCGGAGCCGGTCGGCTACCTGGGGCGGCTCGCCTATCTCGCGCTCGTGCTGTTCGAGAACCTCGGCCGTGCCGTCGCCGAGGCGCCGACCCCGGCCGCGAAGAGCGGCCTCGGCGCCGCCGCGGAGGAGATGCTGCGCATCCACCAGGGAGCGCTCGAGGAGCTGCGCCGCGCGGGCGCCGACCCCGTCGCGGCGATGGAGCCGCACCACGACGCCTTCGACGACTTCCAGCGCCGCACCCGCGGCGAGGACTGGCCCGAGATCCTCGTCACCTGCTACCTGACGACCGGGTTCCTGCTCGACTTCTCCACGGCGCTCGCGGCCGGCCTGCCCGCGCCCCTCGGCGAGCGGATGCAGACCCTCCTGTCGGCGGACCGCGGCGAGGCCGTGCTGGTCGCGCTGCTGCGCGAGGCGATCGATCCGAGCCCGCGGCTCGCCTCACGGCTCGCGGTCTGGGGCCGGCGGTTGATCGGCGACACGATCCTCGTGGCGCGGAACGCGCTCGAGCGCGACGGCGTGCTGCCGACCGAGGAGCGCACCGAGCCCGCCTTCGCCGAGCTGGTCGCCGCACACACTCGCCGCATGGACGTGCTCGGCCTCACCGCCTGAGGCGGGGGCTGCGGCGGCTCCGCCTCGGCGGCTCCGGCTCAGCTGCGGCTCGCGACCGCCTCGGCGAGAGCCCGCTCGTCGGCGGTGCGACGCTGGGCCGGCAGCACCAGACCCAGCACGAGCGCGATCGCGAGAGCCGCGCCGAGGGCCGCGACCCAGATCCAGCCTCCGGCGGGCGTCCAGCCCAGCCAGGTGAGGCCCGCCCAGATCGCGGCCGTGACCGCCGCCGAGGCGCACGGCAGCAGCACGAGGCCGTAGCTGGCGCGGTGGGGCAGCAGGTAGCGCAGCACCAGACCGATGCCGGCCCCGATGACCGTCACGTAGATGATCTCCACGACGCCCTCCCGACCCGTCGCCCGCTCAGGCGACGAAGCCGACGCGGCGCGCCTGGTCGGCGCCGAGCTCGAGGTAGCCGAACGACGCGGTGGGCACGATGAACACGCTGCCCTTGCTGTCGGTGAGGCTGAAGTGGGTCGCGCCCGACGACAGCGCGGCGGCGACGGTCTTCTCCACCTCCGCGGCGGTCTGCGAGGACTCGAAGCTGAGCTCGCGCGCGGTGTTGAGGATGCCGATGCGAATGTCCACGGCATCAGGGTAGGGGATGCCCGGAGCGCGCGGCGGGCGGTTCGCTGAGGGAGGACGGGCGATCGCCCGGGGTGGGCCACGGGGCCCGCGGCCGAGGGCCCTTCGTCGCACGGCCCCGGTACCGTGGCGGCGTGGCCGGCATCCGATTCGCGCCGGGTCGCCCCGAGCTCGCGCCCGTGGCGCTCGACGCCGCGCAGCGCGCCGTGCTCGAGCTGCCGCTCGGGCGCAGCGCGGCGGTGCTCGGGGCGCCCGGCTCGGGCACCACGACGACCCTCATCGAATTCGTCGCCGATCGGGTGCACCGCGGGCTGCTGAGCCCCGCCGAGCTGCTCGTGCTCGCCCCGTCCCGGCTCGCGGCCGCGCGGCTGCGCGACGCGCTCGCGACCCGGCTCGCGGTCGCCACCGACGGACCGCTGGCCCGCACCGCGGTGTCCCTCGCGTTCGAGATCGTCGGCGCGCGCGCCCGGCGCGCGGGGGATCCGGTGCCGCGCCTGCTGACCGGCGGCGAGCAGGACGCCGACCTCGCCGCGCTGCTCGAGGGCGAGATCGTCGACGGCGCGGGTGCCTGGGAGCCGCCGCTCGGGCCGGAGGTGCGGCGGCTGCGGGGATTCCGCGACGAGCTGCGTGAGCTGCTCGCGCGCGCCACCGAGTTCGGTCTCGGGCCCGAGGGTCTGGCCGCGATCGGGCGGCGCGAGGGGCGGGCCGAGTGGATCGCGAGCGGGGCGTTCCTCGGGCAGTACCGCGCGATCCTCGCCAGCAGCCGCCCCGACCAGCTCGACCCGGCCGAGCTGGGCCGTGCGGCCGTCGCGGCGATCGAGGCCGGCGAGGGCGGCGAGCGGGTCGAGCGGCTGCGCCTCGTCGCGGTCGACGACCTGCACGAGGCGACCGAGACGACCCTCGCGCTGCTGCGCGCGCTCGCCGCGCGCGGGGTCGCGATCGTCGGCTTCGGCGACCCCGACGTGGCCACGAACGCCTTCCGCGGTGGCGAGCCGGATGCGTTGGGCCGCCTGGCGAGCCGCCTCGGTGTCGAGGTCGACACCCTCGTGCTCGAGCAGGTGCACCGGCACGGCCCGGCCCTGCGCGCCCTGACCTCCGCGGTCACCGAGCGGATCGGCACCGCGGCCGCCGGGCGGCAGCGCCGCGCCGTCGCCGCGCGGGGCGACGCGGGGCCGGCCACCGTGCTCGCGACCGTGCAGGCCTCGACGCCGGCACGGCAGTGGAGCGCGATCGCCCGCGCGCTGCGCGAGCGTCACCTGCGCGCCGAGGTGCCGTGGTCGGGCATGGCGGTCGTCGTGCGCGAGAACAGCCAGGTGCGCGCCGCCGCCGACGCGCTCGCGCTCGCCGAGGTGCCCACCCGCACCCTCGGCGGCGGGGTCGCGCTGCGCGATCAGCCCGCGGCGCGCGCGCTGCTCGCCCTGCTCGAGGTCGCGACCGGTCGGCGCGAGCTCGACGCCGACACCGCGGCCGAGTTGCTGCTCGGGCCCTTCGGCGGCCTCGACCCGCTCGGCCTGCGGCGGCTGCGCCGGGCCCTGCGCGCCGAGGAGGTCGCGGGCGGCGGCGACCGCCCGAGCTCCGCCCTTCTCGTCGAGGCGCTCGCCGCTCCCGGCCGACTCGCGACGATCGACGCCGCGCCCGCGCGCGCCGCCGTGCGGCTCGCCGAGACGCTCGAGCTCATGCGCGAGCCCTCCGCGAGCGCCGAGGACCGGCTCTGGACCGGGTGGGAGCGATCGCGGGTCGCCGAGGCGTGGCGGGCGACGGCGCTCGGGGGCGGGCCGGGATCCGCCGAGGCCGAGCGCGATCTCGACGGCGTCGTCGCGCTCTTCTCCGCCGCGAAGCGCTACGCCGAGCGGCTGCCCGACGCCTCGCCCGAGGGCTTCCTGACCGAGGTGCTCGACGCCGACGTGCCCGACGATCTGATCACCCCGGCGCGCGCCTCCGACGCGGTCGTCGTGACGACCCCCTCCGGCGTCGTCGGGCTCGAGTTCGACACCGTCGTCGTCGCGGGCCTGCAGGAGGGGCGCTGGCCCGATCTGCGACCGCGCGGTTCGCTGCTGGGAGCTCCCCGGCTCGCGCGTCTGCTCGCGGGCGCGGGACCGGGGCCGGGCTCCGGGGCGGACGCCGCGAGCGGCCCGATCGACGAGCGGCGCCTCGTGCGCGACGACGAGCTGCGCCTGTTCGCCCTCGCCGTCTCGCGCGCCCGCGAGCGGCTGCTGCTCGCCGCGGTGGCCAACGACGACGAGACCCCGAGCCTGCTCTTCGGGCTGCTGCCCGAGGGTGTTCCCGAGCTCGGCGGCGATCCGCGTCGCGCGCCCGCGGGCGGCGGGCTGCCGCGCGGGGTGCCCCTCACCCTGCGCGGCGCGACCGGGGCGCTGCGGCGGCTCGTCGCCGACCCGGCCGCGCCGCCCGAGCGCCGCAGCGACGCCGCACGCACGCTCGCCGAACTGGCCGCGCGCGGCCTGCCGGGCGCCGACCCCGACGACTGGCACGGCCTGCGGCCGCCCTCCTCGCGCGGCCCGCTGTTCGAGGGCGAGGCGGTGCCGGTCTCGCCCTCCGCGGTCGAGCGCATCGAGTCCTCGCCGCTCGACTGGTTCCTCGAGCGCATCGCCGCCGGCGAGTCGGGCCTGCCCGCCGCGGTCGGCACGATCCTGCACTGGGCGATGGAGACCGCCGAGCCGGGGGTCGACGCGCTCTGGGCGGCGGTCGAGTCCCGCTGGGACGAGCTGATCTTCGACGCCCCCTGGCTCGGACAGCGGCAGCGGGTGCTCGCGCGCGGCCTCACCGAGGCGCTCGCGGAGTACCTCGCCGACGCGGCGGCCTCGGGGGTGCGGCTCGTGGGCTCCGAGGATCGCTTCGTGCTGGAGTACCCGGCCGGTGACGAGGGCCCCGCCCTGCGGGTGAGCGGCTCGATCGACCGGGTCGAGCGGGCGGCCGACGGATCCGTCGTCATCGTCGACCTGAAGACCGGCACCCCGGTGACGAATCAGGGCCTCATCGACGCCAACCCGCAGCTGGGCAGCTACCAGCTCGCCTACGCCGAGGGACTGCTCGACGAGGCGCTCGCGCCGCACGGGCCGCACGCGGCGGGCGGCGCGCGGCTGCTGTTCGTGAAGTCGGGCGTGCGCGGCAAGCGGTACCGGGTCGCCGACCAGGCGAGCCTCGACGAGGCCGGACTCGAGGCGGTGCGGGCGCGGCTGCGCGCGGCCGCGAAGGTCATCGCCATGGAGGAGTTCGCCGGCCCCGCGCAGCTCGAGCTGCGGCCCGGCGTCGCCGGGCGGCTCATGCTGCACCGGGTCGCGGCGGTGTCGAGCGACGGGGCGGGCGCGGAGCCCGCGGTCGAACGCGAGGCCGGCCCCGCCGGCCGGGGCGAGGGGGGCGCGCCGTGATCGGGGCCGACGAGATCGCCCGCGCCCTGGGCCGACCGCTGCCGACCGAGGAGCAGCGCGCCGTCATCGAGGCGCCGCTCGAGCCCGCGCTCGTCGTCGCCGGCGCGGGCAGCGGCAAGACCGAGACGATGGCCGGCCGGGTGCTGTGGCTCGTCGCCAACGGGCTCGTCGCGCCCGGCGAGGTGCTCGGGCTCACCTTCACGCGCAAGGCGGCGGCGGAGCTCGGCCGCCGCGTGCGCGAACGGCTCGCCGCCCTCGCGCGGGCCGGGCTCGTGCCGGGCGAGCCCGACCCCTTCGACGCGCCGGTCGTGGCGACCTACAACTCCTTCGCCAACTCGGTCTTCCGCGACAACGCGCTGCTGGTCGGCCGCGACGGCGACGGGGCGGTGCTCGGCGAGGCGGGCGCGTGGCAGCTCGCCCGGCGGGTCGTGATCCGCTCGCGCGACGAGCGCCTCGTCGACCTGGGCCGCTCGCTCGACGTCGTCACCCAGGGGGTGCTCGACCTCAGCCGCGCACTCGTCGAGAACCTCGCCGAGCCGGAGGCGGTGCGCGCGATGGCGCGCGAGTTCGCGGCGCTCGCCGAACTGCCGCCCGGAGGCCGCGGCGAGTACGCCGGCGCGCTCAAGGCGATCGAGGCGGTCGGCGCGCTCGACACCCTGCTCGACCTCGCCGCCGAGTACGAGGCGGCCAAGCGCGAGCGGGGGCTCATCGAGTACTCCGACCAGGTGGCGCTCGCGCTGCGCGCCGCCGAGCTCAGCCCCGCGATCGGGCAGGAGTGGCGCGAGCGCACCCGCGTCGTGCTGCTCGACGAGTACCAGGACACCTCGGTCGTGCAGACCCGGCTGCTCGCCGCGCTCTTCGGCGGGCACGCCGTCATGGCGGTCGGCGACCCGCACCAGTCCATCTACGGATGGCGCGGCGCCTCCGCGAGCAACCTCGCCGAGTTCGCGGGGCGGTTCGGGGCGGGCGGGGCGCCGTTCACCCTCGCGCGGTCGTGGCGCAACGGCACGGCGATCCTCGAGGTCGCCAACCGCCTGGTGCGACCCCTCACCCGCGACTCGGCGGTGCCGGTGCCGCCGCTCGAGCAGGCGCCGACCGCCAGCTCGCGTCCCGTCGACTGCGTCGTCGAGCAGAACGTGCGCGCCGAGGCCGAACGAGTGGCGGCCTGGTTCGCCGAACGGCTCGCCGCCGACCCGGCCGCCCCGCCGTCGATGGCGCTGCTGCTGCGCACTCGGCGCACCCAGCCGTGGTTCCTCGAGGCGCTGCGCCGCCGCGGGATCGACGTGCACGTGCTGGGCCTCGGCGGCCTGCTCGCCGAGCCGGAGGTCGCCGACGTCGTCGCGATGCTCGCCGTCATCGACGACCCGAGCGCCGGGCTCGAGCTGCTGCGGGTGCTCGCCGGCTCGCGCTGGCGCATCGGCGTGCGCGACCTCGCGGCGCTGCGGGAGCTCGCCTCGTGGCTGCGCGATCGCGACCACGCCCAGCAGCGCTTCGACGAGCAGCTGCGCGAGCGGATGCGCGCGACCCTCACCGAGGGCGAGGGCGGCTCGATCGTCGACGCCCTCGACTTCCTCGGCACGGCACCGCCCGGTCACGCTGCGCTGAGCGGGTTCACCGAGGAAGGGCTCGCCCGGCTGCGCGACGCGGCCGCGACCGTCGCCGGGCTGCGCCGCCGCGGGCGGCTGGGCCTGCGCGACCTCGTGGTGCTCGTGCAGCTCGAGCTGCGCCTCGACATCGAGGTCGCCGCGAACGAGGCCCGGCCGCTCGGCGCGGCGCCGATGGAGGCTCTGCTCGACGCGGTCGACGGCTACCTCGCGCTCGCGGAGGACGCCGCCCGCGGTGACCTGGGCGGATTCCTCGCGTGGCTGCGCGACGCGGAGCAGAAGGAGGATCTCGCCCCGCGCCCCGAGGACCCGGAACCCGGCACCGTGCAGGTGCTCACCATCCACGGCGCGAAGGGCCTCGAGTGGGATCACGTCGCCGTTCCGCGCTGGGTCGAGCAGGAGCTGCCGAGCCCGCCGCGCGAGGGCGGCACCGGCTGGCTCGGCTTCGGCCGGCTGCCGTTCGAGTTCCGCGGCGACGCCGCCGACCTGCCGGTGCTGCCGTGGGGCGCCGTCGCGACCCGCAAGGAGTTCGCCGACGCGCAGAGCGAGTTCGGCGCCGCCGTGCTCGCCCACGCCGAGCGCGAGGAGCGCCGGCTCGCCTACGTCGCCGTCACCCGCGCCCGCCACGGGCTGCTGCTGTCGGCCTCGTTCTGGGCCACCCAGACCAAGCCGCGTCGCCCGAGCCCCTTCCTCGTCGAACTCGCCGAGGCGGGGCTCGTGCCCCCGCTGCCGACGGCGCCCGAGTCGGAGGAGAACCCGCTCGGCGACGCCGTGCAGACCGTGGTGTGGCCCTTCGACCCGCTCGGCAACCGCCGCGGCCGGGTCGAGGCCGCCGCGCGGGCGGTGCGCGAGGCCGAGCCCGAGGTGCGCGGGCCGTGGGCCGAGGAGCTCGGCCTGCTGCTGGCCGAGCGCGAGCGCCGCGCCGGGGGCCGCCGCGTGGCGGTGCCGCCGCGGGTGCCCGCCTCGCGCTTCCACGAGTACGTCGCCGACCCCGAGGGCGTCGCCGCGGCCCTCGCGCGACCGATGCCGGAGCGCCCCTACCGCGCCACGCGGCTGGGCACCCTCTTCCACGCCTGGGTCGAGGCGCGCTCGGGCGTCGCCGGCGGCTCGGACGAGCTCGACGCCGAGGCCTTCGAACTCGACGACGCAGGCGATCCGGTCGACGCGGAACGGCTCGCGGCGCTGCGGGCGACCTTCGAGGCCAGCGAGTGGGCGGGCCGGCGTCCGCGCGAGGTCGAGCGCGAGATCCACCTGCCCTTCGACGGCCGCACCGTCATCTGCAAGATCGACGCCGTCTACGACCTGCCCGGCGACCGGGTGCAGATCGTCGACTGGAAGACCGGCCGCGCCCCCGCGGATGCCGCCGACCTCGAGCGCAAGCAGCTGCAGCTCGCGCTCTACCGGCTCGCCTACGCGCGCTGGGCGGGAATCGACCCCGAGCGGATCGAGGCGGTGTTCTACTTCGTGGCCGAGGACCGCGTCGTCACCCCCGAGCACATCGACTCCGAGGCGGAGCTGCTCGCCCGCTGGCGCGCGGCGTTCCCGAGCTGAGCGCGCGGCGGTCAGGCCGCGCCCCGGCGGGACGCCTACGCTCGGAAGCGTGAGCGGGGCCCCGACGTCGGAGATTCCCGCTCTCACCGAGCCCATCCCGGTGCTCGCCGAGCGGCCCCGCGGGCGCGACCTCTTCCTCGCCCTGCAGATCTCCAACTACCGGCTCTACGCGATCTCGCAGATCTTCGCGAACACCGGCGGCTGGATGCAGCGCGTCGCCGTCGACTGGCTCGTGCTCGAGCTGACCGGCAACGTCGCGCTCGTCGGCCTCACCGTCGCCCTGCAGTTCGCGCCGAACCTGCTGCTCGCGCCCTGGGCGGGGGTGCTGTCGGATCGCGTCGACCGCCGCCGGATCCTCATGCTGACCCAGTCCGCGGCGTTCCTGGTGAACGCGCTGCTCGCGGCGCTCGTGCTGCTGGGCGTGGCCCAGGCCTGGATGGTGTTCGTCATCGCCGGGGTGCAGGGCGCGATCCTCGCGATCGACGGCCCCTCGCGGGCGGCGTTCATCGGCCAGCTGGTGGGCACCCGCCGGCTCGCGAACGCGATCAGTCTCAACGCGGTCATCTTCCACGGCGGCGGGCTCGTCGGTCCCGCCCTGAGCGGCGTGCTCATCGCCCTCATCGGCAGCGGTTGGTCGATCGGCATCAACGCGATCGCCTCCCTCGTCGCCGTCTCGGCGTTCCTCGCGATGCGCCGCGGCGACATCGTGCCGACGCCGCGGCTGCCGCGGGCCCGCGGGCAGATCCGCTCGGCGATCGGCTATGCGCGCCGCAAGACGACGATCTTCTGGCCGCTCGTGCTGTGCGCCGTGGTCGGCACCTTCGGCATGAACCTGCCGGTGCTGCTCACCGCCTCGGCGAACGAGACCTACGGCACCGGGTCCGCCGGCTACGGCCTCTACAGCTCGCTCGCCGCGGCGGGCGCGCTGCTCGGCGCGCTGCTCTCGGCGCGTCGGCGCACCCTGCGGCTGCGCACCGCCGTCGGCTGGACCTTCGTCTACGGCCTCGTCACGGTGGTCGCCGGGGTCACGCCGTGGGCGGTGCTCTTCCTTCCCGCGCTCGTGGGCATCGGCCTCACGCGGGTCACCTACGCGGTCGCCAACGACGCGATGTGGCAGCTCTCGTCGAACCCCGGCATCCGCGGTCGCATCGCCTCGCTGCAGTTCGGCATCGTCGTCGGCGGGCAGGCCCTCGGCGGCCTCGTCGTCGGCGCGATCGTCGAGACCTTCGGGCCCGTCGTCGGCTTCGTCGTCGCGGGCGGGGTGCCCGCGATCGCGGCAGTGGCGATCGCGCTGCATCTCGCGCGGCGCCACCAGCTGCGGCTGCGCGTGGATCGCCGCTCGCCTCGGCGCTTCGTCACGATCGTGCGGCGCACCGAGCCGATCGCGCTGGCCCCGCTCACGGCGCCGACGCCGATCCCCGTGCCGCCCGCGACCGCGCCGATCACGCTCGAGGACTGAGCGGCGCGCTCGGGCACTGTGCGCGCGCTCGCGAATCGCAGGGCGCGGGAGCCCGCGTGATTCCCGAGCTCAGCCGATCCGTCGGGAGTCGAGCATCCGCTCGACCTCGGTGACGTCGAGCGCCTCGCGCTCGCCGACCGCGATCGGCAGGCGCACCTCGGTCGCGAGGTCGTCGACCAGGTGCGACATGAGACCGACGGCGTCGTCGACGATGTCGGTGCGGCGGGTCGCGGTACCGTGCAGCAGCCAGCGCGCCAGTTCGAGTTCCGACAGCAGCCGGGCCCGGTGCTGGATGCGCCGGTCGACCGAGCCGCGCTCGCGCCCGTAGGCGGCGAACGCCGAGTCGGCCACGCCCTCGCGCGGGGCGGCGAGCAGCCACTGCAGATCCTGCGCGGGATCGCCCACCTGCAGCGCGTGCCAGCCGAGCACGCCCGCCACCTCACCGTCGGCAACGAGCAGCGAGCCGGCCGAGAGGGACCCGTGGGCGAGCACCGGGGTGAACTGCCACAGCGCGGCGTCGGCGACGGCCTCGCCCCAGCGCTCGACGAGGCGGGCCGGCACGAGACCCGTCGCGACGGCGTGCTCGACGGTGCGCCGGGCGGAGCCCATCACCTCGGCGCTGCTGCGCACCGGCAGGCCGGCGTCGGCGGCGACGCTCACCGGGAGGGCGTGGATCGCGGCGACCGCCCGCCCGATCGAGGCGGCCAGCTCGGCGTCGATGCTCTCGAGCGCGACCCGGTCGCCGGGGACGAACTCGCACACGACGGCGCGGGTGCCGCCGACCGGGGCCTGCCCGGCGAAGCGGCTGACGGCGAAGGGCAGCCGCGCGCGCACGCCCTCGCTGAGGGCACGCAGCGCGACCAGGTCGGCGGACTGCTCGGACTCGGCCTCGGGGCTTCGGGGGATGCGCACGACCCAGCCGCGACCGTCGCGGTCGACGACGAGCGCGGCGTCGAAGTCGCCCCCGGAGGGACTGCCCATCGGCTGCACGGAGGCGGCCTCCAGCCCCTCGACGGCCGACGTCGCGAGCGCGGCTAGAGTGAGAGGGGACCTGGCCATGCGCCCAGGGTAGGTCGGTCCCCGCCGCGCATCGCGGACCGCCACGCCCTTCCCCAGCGACCGGGAGATCCCGTGAGCACGCCGTTCTCGAGCCGTCTGCCGCTCAGCCGCGTCGCGATCGACCGCGACCATCGCGCGCGCGACCGCCCCCTCGAGGAGCTGCTCGCCGAGCCCGACGCGCGCCTCGTGGTGCTGCACGACGCCCGCGTGCTGCTCGCCGACGGGCGCCGGCTGGCGCGACTGGACCCGACCGCCGCCTCGGTGTGGTCGGTCGCGATGGTGCTCGGGCGCGACCGGGAACTCGGTGACCCGAGCACCGCTCCCGCGGGCGCCGTGGTCGCGGTCGTCGTCGACGACGCGACGGCCGCGGCCCTGCCGGCCGCGGTGGGGCCGGAGGCGCGCTGGGTGAGCCTGCGCGAGGCCGGGGAGCTGCTCGACGACCGGGATGCGGCGCTCGCGACGCAGGCTCTCGCGCTGGCGAACTGGCACGCGGTCACCGGCTTCTCGGCCCGCACCGGCGAGCCGCTCGGCGTCGCGCGCGGCGGCTGGGTGCTCACCGAGGCCGACGGGAGGGAGCACTTCCCGCGCACCGACGCGGCCATCATCGTCGCGGTGACCGACGCCGACGACCGGCTGCTGCTGGGCTCGCACGTCGCGTGGGACGCCGACCGCTTCTCGCTGCTCGCCGGCTTCGTCGAGCCGGGGGAGTCGCTCGAGCAGGCGGTGATCCGCGAGGTGCTCGAGGAGTCGGGGATCGTCGTCGAGAACCCCGAGTACCGCGGCAGCCAGCCCTGGCCCTTCCCGGCCTCGCTCATGATCGGCTTCCACGCCCGCATCGCCCCGGCGCAACCGCCGAGCGCGTGGCCCGAGGCCGCCGAGGCCACGGCACCGGGCGCGACCGCCGCAGGCGCGACCGACGCAGGCGCGACCGACGCCGCGGCCGATCCCGGCGTGCCCGACGGCGAGGAGATCCGCGAGCTGCGCTGGTTCACCCGCGACGGGCTCGCCGCCGACATCACCGCCGGCCGCGTGCGTCCACCGGGCGGCATCTCGATCTCGCGCGCGCTCATCGAGGACTGGTTCGGCGGCCCGCTGCCCGACCCGGAGGCGCCGCGGTGAGGTCGAGCTCCGACGCGATCGGCAGCGCCGACGAGCTGCTCTACGGGCTCGACGACGAGCAGCGCCGGGCCGCACAGGCGCTGCTGGGGCCCGTCGCGATCCTCGCCGGGGCCGGCACCGGCAAGACCCGCGCGATCACGCACCGGATCGCCTACGGCGTCGCGACCGGCGCCTACGACCCCGAGCGCGTGCTGGCCCTCACCTTCACCGCCCGCGCCGCGGGGGAGCTGCGGGTCCGGCTGCGGGGCCTCGGCGCGGGAGGGGTCGCCGCGCGCACCTTCCATGCCGCCGCCCTCGCCCAGCTCGGCTACTTCTGGCCGCGGCTGACCGGATCGCCGGCGCCGGCGCTGCTGGGCGCGAAGGCGAGCCTGCTCGGCCAGGCGGCCGAGTCGCTGCGGCTGCGCGCGGGGCCCGGCACGCTGCGCGACGTCGCGGGCGAGATCGAGTGGCGCAAGGTCTCGCGGCTCTCGCTCGAGGAGTACGCCGAGCGCGCCGCCGCGCGGCCGGTCGAGGGGCTGAGCGTCGACCAGTCGCTCGAGCTGCAGCGCCGCTACGAGCAGCTGAAGGACGAACGGAAGCGCCTCGACTTCGAGGACGTGCTGCTCGTCACGGCGGGGATGATCGCCGCCGAGCCGGCGGTCGCCGAGGAGGTGCGCTCGCGGTACCGCATCTTCACCGTCGACGAGTACCAGGACGTCTCGGCCCTGCAGCAGGAGCTGCTCGAGCTGTGGCTCGGTCCGCGCACCGACCTGTGCGTCGTCGGCGACGCGAGTCAGACGATCTTCTCCTTCGCGGGCGCGACCGACGCCTACCTGCTGGGCTTCGCGACCCGCTACCCGGAGGCGGAGGTGATCCGCCTGGAACGCAACTACCGCTCGACCGGCGGCGTGCTGACCCTCGCCAACTCCCTCATGCGCGGGCGCGCGGGCGCCCTCGAGCTCTACGCCGCCGAGGGCCCCGCGAGCGGGCGCCGCCCGGCCGCGCCGATCGCGTACAACGACGACGCGGCGGAGGCCCGCGGCGTGGCCGCCTCGATCGCCACCCAGATCTCGCAGGGCACGCCGCCCGCCCAGATCGCGGTGCTCGCCCGCGTCGCGGCGCAGACGGTCGCGATCGAGCAGGCCCTCGCCGAGCTCGGCATCGGCGCGCGCCAGCTCGGCGGGGCGAGATTCTTCGAGCTCGAGGCCGTCACCCGCGCGATGCTCGAACTGCGCAGCCTCGCCCGCGAGACGCCGACCGCCCGCCTCTACGACACCGTCGCCGACGTCGCGCGCCGCGCCGGCTGGACCCTCGAACCGCCGCCCGCGGGAGGCTCGCGCCGCGAGCGCTGGGAGGCGCTCACGGCGCTCGTCGAGCTCGCCGACGCGGCCGCCGAGGGCATGACGCTGCCCGAGTTCGTCGCCGAGCTCGCCGACCGCGAGGCGGCTCAGCACGAGCCGCCGCTGCACGCAGTCACCCTCTCGACCCTGCACGGGGCGAAGGGCCTCGAGTGGGACTCCGTGCACCTCATCGGCCTCGCCGAGGGGGTGCTGCCGATCGGCTACGCGCGCACGCCCGCGGAGATCGACGAGGAGCGCCGGCTGCTGTACGTGGGCCTCACGCGGGCACGGCGACGGCTGTCGCTCTCCTGGGCGCGGGCGGGGCTGCGGGGGCGGCCGCGAGACCCCAGTCGCTTCCTGACGGAGCTGAGCACAGGCAGTCGGGATGCCGGCGCCAGCGGCGCTCGCTGACCGTTCCGTCGAGCAGGTCGATCCGCCAGGAGACCGCCTCCGCGTCGTCGTGGTCGTCGTCCGGGCGGAGCGCTTCGCCCAGCGCCGCGTCGAGCCGTCGCCCCGCGAAGGCCGCGATCTCGGCGACCGCGCGGCGCTCGAGCGCGGGATGGGGGCGCCCCCAGAGCTGGATCGCGAGTGCCGGCCACGACGGGTCGGCCTCCGCGCGCGCGAGGTGCACGCAGTACAGGCACGGCCCGCGGCCGGGCTGCACCCAGGGGCCGACCTCGGCGGCGCGCTCGCGCACCACGACCGGCAGGTGGGCGACGTCGCGGCGCAGCCAGCGGGCGTGATCCTCGGGGGCGATCACGCCGGCCGCGACGAGCACGACGGCGTCGAGGCGGGCGGGGCCGCTCGTGCCCGACGCGGCAGCGCCGGGCGCGCCGCCGCGCGCGCCCTGCCGCGCCGAGGCGGCCACGAACTCGCCGCGGTCCGCGAGCTGGCTCGCGATCTCGCGCGCGACCGCGCCGCTGCCGAGCACCGCGATGCGGGCCCGCGGGGCGGCAGCACGCGCGAGCGCGGGCGCGACACCGGCGAGCAGCGCCTCGGCGCGGTCGGGCCCGACGCCCGCGGCCTGCGCGAGCATGCGGTAGCCGCTGCCCGACACGCCCGCCTCGAGGGCCGCGAGCAGGCGCTCCTCGCCGGGCTCGACCCGCAGCACCGCGAGGGCCGGGTCGACGCCGAGCTGGACCTCCTCGGGCGTGCGCCACAGCAGCGGGAGTGCGGGGTCGAGGCGCAGCACCATGACCTCAGGATGCGCGCGCACACCCGGCCGCGCCCCGCGCGCTCCACACCCGCGGCCTCGGGCCGCGCGCCGAGCCTGGGGAGGAGCGGTGCCGCCCGCCGCCCGGGCCGCTAGTCGGGTCGGCCGCGCGCGGCCGAGGACTACTCCTCGTGCGGCCGGTCGCCCGACTCGTCGCCGAGCAGCTCCTCGAGGGCGCGATCCACGTCGTCGGGTTCGGGCTCGCCGCCCGTCACCCGCGCGACGAGCGCCGCCGGGTCGTCGATGTCGGCGTCGCCCGGCAGCACGTCGGGGTGGGCCCAGAGCGCGTCCCGCGCGGCCGGCCCCGCCGCGTCGGCGACGGCCTGCCACATCGCCGCGGCCTCGCGCAGCCGGCGCGGGCGCAGCTCGAGGCCGACGAGCGTCGCGAAGGCCTGCTCGGCCGGACCGCCGGTCGCGCGGCGTCGGCGCACCGACTCCGCGATCGCGCCGCCCTTGGGCAGTCGGCTCGTCGCCTGCGCCGTCACCACGTCGACCCAGCCCTCGATGAGCGCGAGCATCGTCTCGAGCCGGGAGAGGGCGAGCTTCTGCTCCTCGGTCTTCTCCGGCAGGAAGGCGCCGTTCGTGACCGCGGCGCGCAGCTCCTCGGGGTTGCTCGGGTCGAACTGCTCGGCGAGCTCGGTGATCCGCTCGGTGTCGACGTGGATGCCGCGGGCGAAGTCGGCGATCTGCGTCAGCAGCTGCAGCCGCAGCCATCGCGCCTGCCGGAACAACCGGGCGTGGGCGAGCTCGCGCACCGCGAGGTAGAGCCGCACCTCGTCGATCGGGATGTCGAGACCGGCGCCGAAGGCGTCCACGTTCTGCGGCACGAGCGCCGCCTGGCGGCTCTCGCCGTCGAGCAGCGGGATGCCGACGTCGCCGCCCGAGACCGCCTCGGTGGCGAGCTGGCCGACCACCTGGCCGAGCTGCATCGCGAACAGCGTGCCGCCGACGTTGCGCAGCATCGAGGCGGGGTCGACCCCCGGCGGGAGACCGGGCAGGCCCGCCATCCCCGGGATGCCCCCCTCGAGCTGGTCGCCCAGCTGGTCGTCGACGACCTCGGTGAGGGCGTCGGCGATCGAGGTGGCGACCGGCTCGGCGAGCTGGGTCCACACCGGCATGGTCGCCTCGGCCCAGCCCGCGCGGGTCAGCAGCGCCGGTGCGGCGGTGAGGCTCGCGATGTCGGTCGCCTCGTCGAGCCAGAGGCTCGCGACGTGGAGGGCCTGCTCGAAGGCGGAGTGCTCGCCGGGCGTCGCGGGCACCGCGGAGCGACCCGCGAGCAGGGTCGCCTGCTCGAGCGCGAGGCCCCAGTCGATGCCGTCGCCCGAGTGCTCGAGCGCCTGCTGGAGCTGCTGGATCAGCCGCGAGACGAGCGCGGGATCCGAGGGCATGCCGGGAAGCCCCGCGAGCCGCGCGGGATCGACCTGACCCCCGCCCGCGAAGAGGTCGCGGAGTGCGTCGAGGAGGTCGTCCGCGTCGTCGTCCCGATCGGGCTCATCGGCCATGTCGACTACGCTAGCCCGACGTCTCCGGGCCGAGCCGGGAATCGGGCGGCCTCGCAGGCGTCGGCGCTGCGCCCGGAGCGAACAGCGCCGCAGGCGTGAGGGCACCGCCCCCAGGCGTGAGAGAGGGTCCGTGAACGAGCGGGAGCGCGAGGAGTCCCTCGAGCGCGCCGAGGCGATGAGCCGGGGCGCGTGGGTCGACGACGACGACCCGCGGCTGGGCCGGCCGTACGTCGAGTGGGCCGTCGTGCGCGTGCGCATCGGATGGGCGCTGCTGCTGGCTGCCATCGTCGGGCTCGTTCTGCTGGGCATCAGCCCCACGCCCTACGTCGTCGAACGGCCCGGGCCCGCCTACGACGCGCTCGGCGACGCCCCGACCACCGAGGGGGAGTCGGCTCCCGTCATCGCGATCGACGGCGCGACGACCTATCCGACCGACGGCGAGCTCGACCTGCTGACGGTCAACGTCGCCGGCTCGCCCACCCAGACCCTCGACTGGTTCCAGGTGCTGCAGGCGTGGGTCGACCCCTCGCAGGCCATCGCGCCCGTCGACCTGCTCTTCCCCGGCGACGCGAGCGAGCAGGACGTCGACGAGCAGAACGCGGCGCTCATGCGGGACTCCCAGCAGTCGGCCGTCGCCGCCGCGCTCGGCGCCCTCGGGATCGACTACGGCGTCACCGTGGAGGTGGGCTCGGTCGCGGCCGGGTCCGCCGCGGAGGGCGTGCTCGAGACCGGCGACCGGCTGCTCGAGGTCGGCGGCCGCGCCATCCGCTTCGACACGGACGTGCGGGCCGCCGTCGAGGCGAACGGGGCGGGCACGCCGATGACGATCCGCGTGCTGCGCGGCGGCGCGCCGCTCGAGCTCGAGGTGACGCCGACGCTCGTGGGCGGCCGGCCGCTGCTGGGCATCGGCGTGACCGCGCAGTACGACTTCCCCTTCGACGTGGAGGTGCGCCTCGACGACGTCGGCGGACCCAGCGCGGGCCAGATCTTCGCGCTCGGCATCTACGACAAGCTGACGCCCGGCGCGCTGCTCGGCGGCGCGCATGTGGCGGGCGCCGGCACGATCGCGGCCGACGGCGAGGTCGGCGCGATCGGCGGCATCGTGCAGAAGATGTACGGGGCCCAGCGCGCGGGCGCCGAGTGGTTCCTCGCCCCGCGGTCGAACTGCGACGAGGTGGTCGGCAACGTGCCGGCCGGGCTGCGCGTGGTCGCCGTCGACACCCTCGACGACTCGATCGCCGCGCTCGAGGCGATCGGGCAGGGCGGCGACACCTCCGTGCTGCCCAGCTGCGGCTGAGTCCGCCCGGAGTGAACGCCCCAGGGAACCCCGAGGCCCGTCTCCTAGAATTCACGGGATCCGTCCGCCCTCCCTGGTGGACAGACGGGAGCCCTTCGTGACCTCGCCCACCGCCGATCGCCCCGCGCGCCCGCGCAGCACCCTCCGCGTCGCCCTCGGCGTCACCGCCGTCATCGTCGCGGTGCTCGTCGTGCTGTTCTTCGCCTTCGCGGGCCTCTACACCGAGGTGCTCTGGTTCGACCAGCTCGGCTACCTCGAGGTGCTCACCACCCAGTGGGCCGCCCTCGCCGTGCTCTTCGCGGTCGGCTTCGTCGCCATGGCGCTCGCGGTGCTCGTGAGCATCGTCATCGCGTTCCGGGTGCGGCCGGTCTACGCCAAGCTCAGCTCGCAGCTCGACCGCTACCAGCAGGTGATCGAGCCGCTGCGCCGCATCGCGATGTACGGCATCCCCGCGGTGCTCGGTCTCTTCGTGGGCGTCTCGCTCGCCTCGCGCTGGTCGACCGTGCTGCAGTACCTCAACCGCACCCCCTTCGGGCAGACCGACCCCCAGTTCGGCCTCGACGTCTCCTTCTACGTCTACGACCTGCCGTTCTGGCGCGGGGTCGTCGGCTACGCCTCCGCGATCGTGCTCATCGCCGGCCTCGCGGCGCTCGCCACCCACTACCTCTACGGCGGCATCCGGATCTCCGGCCGCGAGGTGCGCATCACGCGGCCGGCGCGCATCCAGCTCGCCGTCACGGCGGCGATCTACCTCGCCCTGCAGGCGGTCTCGATCTGGCTGGACCAGTACCTGACGCTCTTCGACCCGAACGGCGTCTCGGGCCTCATCACGGGCGTCACGTACGCCGACGCGAACGCGGTGATCCCCGGCCGGGTGATCCTCGCCGGCATCGCGGCCCTCGTCGCGGTGCTCGCGATCGTCACCGCGGCGATCGGCCGCTGGCGCCTGCCGCTCATCGGCACGGCGCTGCTGATCGTCTCGAGCCTCGTCGTGGGCGGGCTCTACCCGGGCCTCATCCAGCGCTTCCAGGTGGAGCCCAGCGAGCTCTCGCTCGAGGCGCCCTACATCGACCGCAACATCGAGGCCACCCGCGCCGCGTACGGCGTCTCCGACGTCAACGTCGTCAACTACAACGCCACGACCGAGGCCGAGCCCGGAGCGCTGCGGGCCGACGCCGAGACGACCGCGAACATCCGCATCCTCGACCCGGCGCTCGTCTCCGACACCTTCGCGCAGCTCGAGCAGGTGCGGCAGTACTACCAGTTCGACGAGCACCTCGACGTCGACCGCTACAAGATCGACGGCGCCACCCAGGACACCGTCATCGCCGTGCGCGAGCTCAACCAGGGCAACCAGAGCTCGGGTGGCTGGGTCAACGACACGCTCGTCTACACGCACGGCTACGGCGTGGTCGCCGCCTACGGCAACAAGCGCACCGTCGACGGCCAGCCGGTGTTCCTCGAGTCGGGGATCCCCTCGACCGGGCAGCTGGGCGACTTCGAGCCGCGCGTGTACTTCGGCGAGCAGTCGCCGCGGTACTCGATCGTCGGCGCGGCGGAGGGCACCGACCCGATCGAGCTCGACTACCCCTCGGGCGGCGAGAACACCGACGGCAACGTCTACAACACCTACGACGGCGACGGCGGCCCGAAGCTCGGCGACTTCTTCACCCGGCTCGTCTACGCGATCAAGTTCCAGAGCGAGCAGATCGTGCTGTCGAACTCGGTGACCGACTCGTCGCAGATCCTCTACGACCGCTCGCCCAAGGAGCGGGTCGCGAAGGTCGCGCCGTACCTGACGCTCGACTCCGACGCCTACCCGGCGGTCGTCGACGGGCGCATCGTGTGGATCCTCGACGGCTACACGACGAGCGCGAACTACCCGTACTCGCGCATCGAGCAGCTCTCCAACGTGATCGCCGACACCTACACGCCGCAGCCGGCGTTCGCGCTCGACGACATCAACTACATCCGCAACTCGGTGAAGGCGACCGTGGACGCCTACACGGGCAAGGTGACGCTGTACGCCTGGGATGCCGAGGATCCGCTGCTCCAGACCTGGCAGAAGATCTTCCCCTCGACGGTCGTGCCGGCGAGCGAGATGAGCCCGGAGCTGCGCGCGCACATCCGCTACCCGGAGGACCTCTTCAAGGTGCAGCGGTCGATCCTGCAGACGTACCACGTGACGCAGGCCGGCTCGTTCTTCCGCGGCGACGACGCGTGGTCGACGCCCGACGACCCGACCCAGACCACGGGCGTCGCGCAGCCGCCGTACTACCTGACGATGCAGGTTCCCGGGACGGATGACCCGGCGTTCACGCTGTACTCGACCTACATCCCGCGCTCGAGCGCGGCCGACAGTCGCAGCGTGCTCACCGGCTACCTCGCGGTCAACGCCGACGACGGGCCCGACTACGGCAAGCTGACGCTCCTCACGCTGCCGAAGAACGACACCGTGCCCGGCCCCGGTCAGGTGCAGAACCAGTTCACCTCCGACGCGGAGGTGGCCGACCAGCTGAACATCCTCTCGCGCGGCGACACCACGGTGATCCGGGGCAACCTGCTGACGCTGCCGCTCGGCGGCGGGCTGCTCTACGTGCAGCCGGTCTATGTGCAGTCGACGGGGGAGACGAGCTACCCGCTGCTGCGCAAGATCCTCGTCGCCTTCGGCGACCAGGTGGCCTTCGAGGACACGCTGGACGCGGCGCTCGACGACGTCTTCGGCGGCGACTCCGGGGCCGACGCGGGCGACACCGGGGTTCCGGGCGACACCGGCGGAGGCACCGCGGGCGACGGCACGGACACCGGCGGTTCGACCGGCGACGGGACCACCGGGGGATCCGGCACCGCCACCAACGCGGACCTGCAGAAGGCGCTGCGCGACTACCAGAGCGCCCTCGCCGACCGCCAGGCGGCCTACGCCTCGGGCGACCTCGTCGCCGCGGCCGAGGCCGACCAGCGGATGCAGGACGCCGTCGAGCGGGCGATCGCCGCGGCCGGCTGAGCCGAGCCACCCGCGAGTGCGGAGCCCGACCGCGGGCTCCGCACTCCGCCCGCGACCGTGCTAAGCTCGACCCTCGTGCCGCGGGGTGGAGCAGTTCGGTAGCTCGCTGGGCTCATAACCCAGAGGTCGCAGGTTCAAATCCTGTCCCCGCAACTCCAGCAGCAGACGAAGGCCCCGGTCGGACGACCGGGGCCTTCGTCGTGCGAGGCTCACGGGACACCGGAGTCGCCGCGGTGGCGCGGCCTCACTCGCGCGCGACGTCGAGGCGCTCCTCGAGGCCTGCGCCGCTGACCCAGACGGAGACCCCGTCGCCGTCGCTCAGTCGCACGGTCACCTCGCCCTCGTCGATCGGACCCAGCAGCGAGGCGACCCGCGTGCGGGCGCGCTCGAGCGCGGTGGGGTCGACCTCCGCCGGGGCGTCGTCGAGCAGCACCACCTCGACCCCGCGACGCCGCGCGGCGCGGGCCGCGGCCGCGATCGGCTCGACGGCGAGCCGGCCGCCGCGCACCTCGTCGCGCAGGGCCGCCTCGACGAGACCCGACTCGAGGCGGTCGGCGGGCGTCGCGCGACCCTCGGCGATCGCGGCGAGCAGCGGGCCCGCCTCCTCGCGGATGCGGGCGACGCGCTCGCGGCGCACCCGCACCTGTGCCTCCGCGAGCGCCTCCTCGGTGGCCAGGCGCGACTCGGCGGCCTGGAGGGCGAGGATCCGCCGGGCGGCGCGGTGCAGCCCGACCGCGAAGATCGTGCCCGCCAGCAGCACGATGGGCTGCGTGTAGTTGGTCTCGAGGCCGCGCCACACGCTCCCGGTCGCGACGACGCTCCAGCACATCTGCGCGGTGAGCGCGAGCGCCATGCCGATCCACGCGCCGAGGAGCCGGCCGCGCAGGGCGAGGGCGAAGCACAGGAACGACGAGGCGTTGATGTACCAGCCGGTGTAGTCCATCGGCTGGTCGATCGGCACCGCCCAGCTCGCGAGCGGCACGTCGGCGAGCACGACGACCCAGACCACCCCGACCCGCCACCACGGGATCGGAGTCGGCCCGCCGATCGTCACGATCGCGGCGGCGCCCACGGTGAGTGCGATCCCGGCGAGCATGCGCGGGTCGAGCGTCGATCCGGGCGTGGACAGGATCGCGGCGGTCGCATAGGTGACCGAGAACAGCACGAGCAGCGCCACGGCGCCGGGCCCGACGAGGCCGATCAGCCGGCCGACGTCGACCTCGGAATCGGAACCGGACCCGGACCCCTCGATCCGACCGCCGGAAGCCGCGCCCCGCGCGCGCCGGGCGTTCACGCGCGCCGCCAGTCGAGCTCGACGACCGTGCCGTGCCCCGGTCGGGACGCGACCCGGGCGCTGCCGCCGGTCACGCCGCGCATCCGGGCGAGGATGCTCACCCGCACGCCCAGCCGCGCCTCGCCGATGCGCTCGGGGTCGAAGCCGCGCCCGTCGTCGACGACCCGCACCCGGATGCCGCCCGGCTCCGGCAGCACCCGCACGAGACAGGTGGGCTCGCGGTCGGCCGTGCGCCCGTGCCGTGCGCTGTTCTTGAGCGCCTCGCGCGTCGCCTCGCTGAGCGCCTCGACGACCTGGGGCGGCACCCGGCGTTCGGGATCGACCTCGCCCTCGACCCGGAACAGCGCCGTGGGCGCGACCTCCGTCACGACCCCCTGCAGCGCCCAGAGCGCCGCGCGCTCGTCGAGATCGGCGCGATCGGCGAGGGGACCGCTCGGGCGGTCGGCGGCGTCGAGGGCGGCCAGAGCGCGGGTGGCCGCGTCGCGCGCGACCGCGGAGTCGCGCCCGCTCTGCGCGTAGGCGAGCAGCGTCGAGAGCACGTGGTCGTGCAGCAGCGCGTGCAGGCGCGCGTCGTCGACGGCGTGGGCGCCCGCGGTGGCGGCGAGCCGCGCCTGGGCGCTCGCGGCCGCGGCGCGCTCGTCGAGCATCCGCCCGGCACGCAGCGTCGCGAGGGCGATCGCGAAGCAGACGAACAGGAAGAACGTGTCGGTCGCGGCCGCGAGCAGCGGGGTCGGGGCCCCGAGGGCGAGCGACAGCGGCGTCGCGGTCGCGACCATGAGCGCGGCGAGGGCGACGGCGCCGATCCAGGCGCCGAGCGGGCGGAACGCGAGCGCGAACCCGGTCGCGCCCAGCACCGCGACGTCGAAGAGCCAGGGCGCCCGCTCGGAGCCCGGCGGCCCGGCGACCGTCGCGAGCGGGGCGAGCGCGAGGCCCGCGGCGACCACGAGGCCCAGCGCCGCGCCGACGCCGCGCAGCACGCCCATGGAGGCGCGGCGGCCGAGCACGAGCAGGGCGACGCCGCACGCGGCGATGCCGCCGAGCACCCCGGCGGTCCACCATCCCCGGTAGACGACGAGGGGGAACAGCACCGAGCTCAGGTTCGCGCCCAGCAGCAGCAGGGCGCCGACGCCGAGCGCGAGCGCGACCGTGCGGAACATCCGCTCGTAGGCGCTGCGCTCCCGCGGGTCGCGGGTCGTCGCGGTCACGGGTGGTGCGAGTCGGGGCCGGGCAGGATCCCGTCTTCGACGGCGCGCATGTAGAGATCGACCTTCGTGTAGGCGGGCCGGCCGACCTCGCCGTACTTCGCGCGGATGCGCCGCACGTAGTCGTTGACGGTGTTCACCGAGATGCCGAGCTCGTCGGCGACCGCCTGCGCCTTCCAGCCGCGGGCGAACAACGACAGCACGCGCCGCTCCTGCGCGCTCAGCGCGGCGCGCTCGAGTTCGGGGTCGGTGTCGATCGCGGCGGCGAGCTCGGTCGACAGCAGCGGCAGCCCCTCGGCGATCCTCTCGAGGGACTCGATGAGCACGGAGAGCGGCGCGGACTTGCGCACGAGTCCGAGCGCCGAGGTGCGCGCCGCGGCGCGCACGAGGTGCTCGTGCTCGCCGGAGGTGTAGATGATCGTGTCGATGCCGGCCTCGGAGAGCCGTTCGACGTTGGTCACGGGGGAGGAGCCGTCGGGCAGGCGCAGGTCGAGCACCGCCAGGTCGACCTCCGGGAAGGTCGCGAGAAGCTCGTCGATCGACTCGGCGCGACCGAGGTACTCGAGACCGGGCACCGCCGCGACGGCGCTCTCGAGGGCGATGGAGATGACCTCGTGATCGTCAACGAGGACGAGTCGGCGTCCACGGGCCTCGGGCAGGCTCATGTCGGTACGCTACCCAGCCTTCGCTCGCCTGGTGTGAGGCGCGCTCGGGTATCTGCTCAGGAAGCCCTCAGCGCAGCCTCAGGACGTGGCGCCCTGCCCGGTACGACCGCGCGCGACGCGCGCCTGGATCGCGAGCACCACGAGCATGACGCCGATGACGACGGCCCAGATGCCGACGAGCCAGACGAGGCTCAGCACCGACTGGCCGGGGTTCAGCAGCACCACGACCATGAGCACGATGCCGAACACGAGGCTCGGGATCGAGGAGATGAGCGCGATCGCCTTGCGGCCGCCGTCGGCGGTGAGGCTCGCCGCGGCGGGGATGCCGAAGGCGCCCGTGACGACCGAGTAGATCGCGATCACCCAGAGCGCGACGAGGCCGCCGACGAGACCGGCGAAGCCGGGCAGCGCGAAGGCGACGAGGCCCGCGAGCAGGAAGATGATGCCCTGCACGAGGAGCCAGCCCCAGCCGCGCGTGTGCCGGGCCCGGATGGCGTGTGCGATGCCGAGCACGCCGTCGACGATCGCGAAGGCCGCGAAGACGAAGACGATGCCGGTCAGGGCGAGCACCGGGGCGACGATCGCGATCACGCCGAAGGCGAGGGCCGCGATGCCGCGGATGAGCACGATCCACCACACCGAGCGCGCGGCAGCCGCGACCGGGTCGAGGGCGATCTCCTCGGCACCCGCCGTGAAGCCCTCGAGGGGATCGGCGTCGGCCGGGCGCTCGGAGGCCGGACGGTCGGAAGAGGGGCTCGTCATGGCCACGACCCTAGCGGCGGAGGGGCCCGGAGACGAGCGGCGGGGCCGCACCCGCCCGCGCGGCGCGGGGCACGGGCGGGCTCGCAGCGGCGACATAGACGATGCTCAGAGAATGGAGTCAGCCTGAGGGCGCTGAAAGGAGCACCATGACCGAGTCCCACCCCGGCGCGACCGCCACGTTGCCCGACCGGTCGAGCACCGAGCCGACCGCCCCCTCCGCTGCCGACCGCCGCCCCGACGAGGCCCCCGCCGCGGGCGGCCCCGGAGTGCCCGGCACGCCCGACACGTCCTCCTCGGCTCCCGGCCCGTCGCCCGCACGCCGCTCGCTCGCCCTGCCCATCGCGATCACCCTCGTCGCAGGCACCGTGCTCGGCGGCGCCGCCGGCGCGGGCACGACCGCGCTCGTGCTGTCGCAGCAGCAGCCCGACACCTCCACCGTCACCGGCACGCCGACCTCGATCACCGTCAACGACACCGGCGACGTCACCGCGGTCACCGCGGTTGCGGCCAAGGCCGCGCCGAGCATCGTCACCGTGCACGTCAGCTCGGGGCAGACCTCGGCGATCGGCTCGGGCGTCGTCATCGACGACCAGGGCCACATCCTCACCAACACCCACGTCGCCACCCTCGAGGGCGCCACGAACGACGCGACCATCGAGATCACCGACGCGAGCGGGCGCATCCAGCAGGCCACGATCGTGGGTCTCGACCCGATCGTCGACCTCGCGGTGCTGCAGGTGACGGACACCAGCGGCATGGCCCCGATCGAGTTCGCCGACTCCTCGAAGGTCAACGTCGGCGACGGCGCGGTCGTGTTCGGTGCGGCGCTCGGTCTGCCGAACTCGGTGAGCGACGGCGTGATCAGCAGCGCGAACCGCGGCATCACGATCCAGTCCTCCGCGGTGCCCGACTCGTCGAGCACGGGTGACGGCTCGCAGGACCCGGGCAACGTCTTCGACTTCTGGGGCTTCCGCAACAACGCCCCCGACGGGTCGCAGCCGCAGACGCAGACCCCGAGCGCGAGCGGCTCGGGCACCATCTCGGTGCCGGTGTTCCAGACCGACGCCGCGATCAACCAGGGCAACTCGGGCGGCGCCCTGCTCGACACCGACGGCAAGCTGATCGGCATCGTCGTCGCCCTCGCCAACGGGGCGAGCTCGAGCTCCGGCTCGGCCGGCTCGGCGGGCGTCGGCTTCGCGATCCCGTCCGACGTGGCGCAGCGCGTCTCGTCGGAGCTCATCGCCACGGGCACCGCCACCCACGGCCTGTTGGGCGCGACGGTCTCCAACGCGACGGCCGACGACGGCTACGCCGGGGCGCGCATCCAGGAGGTCGTCTCCGGCGGCGCCGCGGAGGCCGCGGGCCTCAAGGCGGGCGATGTGCTCACCTCGGTCGACGGCGTGGTCGTCGGCGACGCGACCGACCTGACGGCGTGGATCCGCGCCCACGGCGCCGGCGAGAAGGTGCAGATCGGCTTCGTGCGCGACGGTCGCCCGCAGACCGCCGAGGCCACGCTCGGGGCCCTCTCCTAGGGCCGCGACACCGGGCGAGGGGCGGCGGCGCCCCTCGCCCCACCCGGACCGACGGCCGGGGCCTGCTGCTACGCTCAGCGGGTCCCGGCCGTCGGTCGGGTGTGCCGCCCGAACCGGGAGCAGCCGTGAGCGACGCCGCCGACGCGCGCCCCGGCGCGTCGGCCGTGCTGCCCGGGGTGACCTACGTCATGCCCGTGCTCAACGAGGTCGACTACCTCGAGGCGGCGGTGCGCAGCGTCTTCGCGCAGCACTACGACGGTCCGGTCGAGCTGGTGCTCGCCGTCGGGCCCTCCACCGACGGCACCGCCGAGGTGGTGGAGCGGCTCGTCGCCGAGGAGGCGCGCCTGCGCGTCGTCGACAACCCCGACACCGATATCCCGATCGGCCTGAACCGCGCGATCGCCGTCGCCCGCTACCCGGTGATCGTGCGGGTGGATGCGCACACCACGCTCGCGCCGGACTACACCTCCCGCGGCGTCGCGACCCTCGAGCGCACCGGCGCCGCGAGTCTCGGCGGCATCATGGTCGCGACCGGGCGGCCGGGGTTCCAGCTCGCCGTCGCGCGCGCCTACAACAGCCGCTTCGGCCTCGGCGGGGGCGCGTATCACGGCCGCCACGCCAAGGAGGGTCCCGCCGAGTCGGCCTACATGGGCATCATGCGCAAGGAGGCCCTCGACGCCCTCGGCGGATTCGACGAGAGCCTGCGCCGCGGCGAGGACTGGGAGCTCAACTACCGCCTGCGCCACGCGGGGCGGCTCGTCTGGCTCGACCCGCACCTCGTGGTGAGCTACTGGCCGCGCAGCACCTGGCCCAAGCTCGTGCGGCAGTTCTTCGCCACCGGGGTGTGGCGCGGCGAGCTCGTCCGCCGGCTCGGCGCGCGCAACCCGCTGCGCTTCTTCGCCCCGCCCGCGCTGCTCGTCGTGCTCGTGCTGGGTCTGCTGCTCGTGCCGGTGCTCGTGCTCGGCGTGCTGCCCGGCTGGCTCGCGTGGCTGCTGTCGGCCGTCTACCTCGGGCCGCTGCTCTACCTCGGGCTGCTCGGGGTCGCGGCGCTGCGCTCGAGCGGCGGCCTCGCCGACCGGCTGCGCTTCATGCTCGCGGTGGCGACGATGCACATGAGCTGGGGCGCCGGGTTCCTCGTCGGTGCGGTGCGCGGTGCCCGCGACGTCGTCGACACCTCCCGCACGGAGTCCTGAGGGGGCGCGCGGCCGCAGTGCGCGCACGGCCGCCCGGTCGCGCACAGCCGCCGCCGCGGGCGCGCCTCAGTCGATCCAGCCCTCGGCGCGCATCCGGGCGAGCACCCGTTCGCCCGCGTGCCCGTCGTCGTGCGGGGTGAAGCGCTCGCGCCAGGCGGCGCGCGCGGGCGCGAACTCGGCCGCGCGCGGATCCGCGAGCACCTCGAGCAGCTCCTCGGCGGTGCGGGCGAGCGGGGCGGGGGCCTCGGCGACGACGTCGAAGTAGAACCCGCGCAGCCGCTCGGAGTAGTGCTCGAGGTCGGGGGTGAACAGCACGAGCGGGCGGTCGGTCGTCATCCAGTCGAACATGACCGAGGAGTAGTCGGTCACGAGCACGTCGGCCGCGAGGAGCAGCTCGGTCATCTCGGGATGCGTCGTCACGTCGCGCAGCCGCGGCCCGTCGAGGTCGCGGCCGTGCCCGATCGTGCGGGAGTGGCCGCGCACGAGCAGCACGTCGCCCTCCGGCAGCCGCGCGGCGAAGCGCGCGAGGTCGAGGTGGTCGACGATCTCGCGGCGGTCGTCGCGCCAGGTGGGGGCGAAGAGCACCGCCCGCGCGCCCTCCGCGAGGCCCAGCACGGCGCGCGCCGCCGCGCGGGCCGCCGGGTCGGCGCGGGCGAGCGCGTCGTCGCGCGGGTAGCCGGTCTCCCAGATCGGGCCGCGGACGGCGTAGGCCGAGCGGAAGATGCGCGCGCTGTAGGGGTTCTGCGCGAGCAGTGCGTCCCACCGGGCGCGTTCGCGCAGGATCGCGACACGCGTTCTCCAGCCGCGCGGCCCGCGTGCGAGGCGATCGAGTGCGAGGCGCTTGAGCATCGTGCCGTGCCAGGTCTGCAGCACGCGCTGGTGGGCGCGGCGCCGGTAGCGCTTGCGCATCCAGTCGTTGATCACGATCGCCCGTGCGGCCGCCCGCACCCGCCACCACTCCCGGCTGCCCTCGACGACCGGGATCGCCCCCTCCGGCACCGGGATCGAGCGGTCGGCGACGCCCCAGTAGCGGGTCACGCCGGGCAGCTCGGCGGCGAGCGCGCGATCGACGCCGGCCGGATTGTCGGAGGCGCTGCGCCCGTAGAAGCTCTCGAAGAACACGGCGCGCTCCGGCCGCGGGCGTGCGGCCCGGTACGCGCGCTCGAGCCGGCGCTGCGCGCGCGGGCCGCGCTCGTCGGGGGCGAGGGGGGCGGCGAGGCGCACCGTGATCCCGCCCGCCTCGAGGGCGACGCTCACGCGGGCCTCGGGCCCCTCGACGTGGGCGAGGCGTTCGCGCAGCGGCCGGGCGCGCGACGGGTCGGCCGGATCGATGCGGTCGGTCGCGAGGAACCCCTCCGCCGGGGACTCGGCGCCCCCGTCGAGCACGACGCGGTAGGCGCCGCTCGGCAGTGGCAGCTCGGCGCGCCCCCAGCGCGCGGCGCGCAGCGGCAGCCGCGCGCGCAGCACCCCGCCACCGCCCTCGAGCGCCGCCTCGGCGGTGGCGCGCGCGCCGTCGAGGCGCACGAGCGCGGGGGGCGCCTCGAGCGCCGACACGTCGAGCTCGAGCTCGAGTCCGGCGCCGCCGTCCAGCAGGCGTGCCGCGAGCAGGCGGGCGCGCGGGGTCTCGACCCGCGGCGGCGCGAGGGGCGGGACGCCGCGCGGGGCGCGGGGGCCGAGCCGCGTCGCGACGGCGGCGAGCACGCGCGCGGTCGCCCCCGGATCGCGGGGATCGACGAGCTCCTCGCGCAGCCGCCGCACGTGCCGCCGCGCCCGCTTCGCCTCCGCCGAGCCGGGCACGGCGAGCGCGGCGAGTTCGTCCAGCGCGCCGGCCCAGTCGACGTGCCGGCGGTCGTCACTGAAGGCGGCGTAGGGCTCGTACAGGCCGCGACGCACGCCGTAGTCGTGGGCGTCGGGGGCGAGGAACACGCTCGGCACCCCGGCGAGGGCGGCGTCGTAGGCGGTCGAGGAGTAGTCCGTGACGAGCGCATCGGCGGCCGGGAGGGCGGGCGTCAGCTCACGCAGCGCCGAGGAGGGCAGCAGGCGGATGCGGGGCGAACGCTCCGCTCCGGCCGCATAGCCCCCGTGCCCGAGCGGGTGCGCGCGCACGAGCAGGGTGCTGTCGTGCGCGTCGAGCCAGTCGGCGATCGCGTCCCATCCCGCGGAGTCGGGCACCGCCGGGTCGTCGCGGCCGTCGCGCCAGGTCGGCGCCCACAGCAGCACCCGCCCGGTCTCGGGCAGCGGCCCGATCGCGGCGGCGACGAGCTCGCGCGCCGCCGCGCGGCGGGTCTCGGCGGTGCCGGCGAGCAGCACGTCGTCGCGTGGGTCGCCCGTCACCACGATCCGCTCGGCGGGTATCGCGAAGGCCGAGGCGATGCGCGCCCGTACCGGCTCGGAGGCGACCGGGAACAGCGCGATCCGCCGGCCCGCCGCGCGGTAGGCGCGCCGCAGCAGGCTCCGCACGAGCGGATGGTCGGGCACGAGGGGCAGGCGCAGCGTCTCGGGGGAGTCGAGGTGCAGGCGCTTGAGCGGGATCCCGTGCCACAGCTGCACGACGAAGGCGCCGCGCTGCCCGAAGCGGTTCACGTCGCCGAGCCCGTGGGTCACGAGAGCCACGCGGGCGCGCGCGGTCAGCCAGAAGCCGCGCGGCGAGCGCTTGAGCGCCGTCTCGAGCCCGAGCTCGCGCGCCGTGTCGGCCTCGGCGGCGGAGCCCGCGAGCCAGACCACGCGCAGCCCGCGTCCGTAGTGCTCGAGAGCCGCGCGCGCGAGGGGCAGGGCGCCCTCGCCGGGGCCGATGCCGGATCCGGCGACCCAGAGCTGGCGGCTGCGCGGGATCGCGAGCGTCGCCGCCGCGCCGAGCGCGTACAGCGGGAGCTGGAGGAGCTTGCCGAGGTTCCCGGCCGCGAAGGTCCGGCGCGCCATGATGGCCGATTCTGACACGATGGAGGCACCCGCCGTCCGGCGGCGCCCGCCGGGCGCGGCGTGGCGCGGGGCGTGCGAGGGTCGGGAGGCCGGATGTCGGTGCTGAGCGACGCGCGGGCCGCCCTCCGGCTCGTGCGCAACGCCCTCCGCTCGCGCGCCTCCCGCCGCCGGGTCGCCGCGCTCGTCGAGGCCGGGCCGCTCGCACCGCCGGCCCCGGGCAGCATCGAGATCGCGGTCTACTTCGCCGACACCCGGGTGAACCTGTACCAGATCCGGCAGTGGTACGCCCCGCTCGCGGCGCTCGCCCCGCGGCATCCGGTCGCGATCGTCACCCGGTCGCCGGGCACCGCGCTCACCCTCGTCGAGGAGTCCCCGGTGCCGGTCGTCTACGCGCGCCGCGTCACCGATCTCGAGGAGTTCGTGCACGCGCAGCGGCTGCGCCTGGTGCTCTACGTCAACCAGAACCAGAAGAACTTCCAGATGTTCCGCTACGGGCGGATGTGGCACGTCTTCGTCAACCACGGCGAGAGCGACAAGATGTACATGACCACGAACCAGTTCAAGGCGTACGACTACGCCCTGGTCGCCGGTCAGGCCGCGCTCGACCGGCTGTCGCGGGCGCTGTGGGACTACGACGTCGCCGCGAAGGCGATCCCGATCGGGCGCCCCCAGGCCGACCACTTCGCGGGCGCCGTGCCCTACCCGCGCGACGGGCGCACCGTCGTGCTCTACGCGCCGACCTGGGAGGGCGACCGGCCGGCGGCGAGCTACGGATCCATCGCGAGCCACGGCGAGGCGATCGCGGCCGCCGTGCTTGCGTCGCCCGTGCACCGCCTCGTGTACCGCCCGCATCCCCGCAGCGGCGTCGTGGATCGCGAGTACCGCGACGCGCACCGCCGGATCGTCGCGGCGATCGCGGCGGCCAACGCGGCCGATCCCGCCGCGCGCCACGTCTACGACGACGGGCCGGAGCTCGGCTGGCAGCTCGCGGACGCCGACGTCGCCATCACCGACATCTCCGCGATGGTCTACGACCGCCTCGCGACCGGGCGGCCCCTGCTCATCGCCCGCCCGGCCTCGCCCGACGCGGTCGTCGACGAGGCCGGCTACCTCGGGGTCGCGGAGTGGCTCGACGCCGCCGACGCCGGCGGGGTGCTCGCCCAGGTGACGCGGCTGCTCGACGACCCGGAGGCGCAGGCGGCCACCGCCCACTGGAGCCGGCACCACTTCGGCGACACCACGCCGGGCGCGGCGACCGAGCGCTTCCACGCCGCCGTCGACGAACTCGTCGCGCGCTGGGAGGAGCACGCCGCCCGGCACGCGGGCGACCCCGAGGCGGGCACCGACGAGCACGACCCGCTCGACGACGAGGACGACGAGGCGACGCCCGAGCAGTTCCTCGCCGACTGAGCTACTCGGCGCGCGGCCGCCGCGGCAGCTTCGGGAGCGCGGGTCGCGGACGGCGCGGGCGCGGCCGCGGGTCGAGGGCCGCCGGGAAGGTCGCGGGTGGAGGCGGGAAGGCGGTGCGCGCCGAGCGCACCACCTGCCGGGCCAGCAGGTGGTTGCCGGCGCCGCCGATGACCGCGCCGATGCCGAAGGGGATGAGCCGCCCGATGACCGACCCGCCCTGGTGCGCGGCGAAGCGCTTCACGAAGGTGCGCCGCAGCCGGTCGGCGATCTGACGCACCACCGGCCCGGGGAGTCTGCGCGTCACGAGCTCGCCCCAGTAGGCGCTGCGCGTGGCGCCGGTGCCGGCGGCCTGTGCCGCGAACTGACGCACCAGCTCCTGGCCGTCGGAGCCGAGGATCATCGTCATGACGAGCGCGCGGGCGCGGTCGGGGTCGAGCACGGCGATCCCGTGCACCTCGGTGATCGACTGGGCGAACAGCGCGCTCGTCTCCAGGAAGCCGACCGTCTCGACGCCGGAGAGCGCGATCGAGGCGCCGGTACCGATCGCGGGGACCGCCGAGCTCGCGCCGACCGCGGCGCCCCCCGTCGTCGTCGCGGCGAGGTAGCGCCGCTCGAGGATCGCGATCACCTGCGCGGGGCTCGCGTCGGGACGGCGGGTGCGGATCTGCCGGATGTGCGCCAGCACGAGCGGGCGCTGCACCGCGAGGATGCGGTCGAAGGCCGCCTGCGCGCGCGGCGGGAGCCTGCCGCCCGAGGGCAAGATCGCGGGCTCCGGTCGTTCCGCGCCGGTCTTGCCCCCGCCCGCGGGCTCGATCACGTCGCTCATTCCGGGCCGTGGTCGGCGTCGTAGCGGGCCAGCACCTCGTCGATCGGGCCGTCGAGCAGCAGCTCGCCGCGATCCAGGTAGAGGCCGCGGCGGCAGAAGCGGCGCAGATCGCGGTCGCTGTGCGAGACGAAGAACAGCGTGCGCCCGCCCGCGAGCAGTTCGTCGATGCGGCGGTAGCACTTGTCGCGGAAGGCCTTGTCGCCCACCGCGAGCACCTCGTCGACGAGCAGGATCGGCTCCTCCAGGCGCGAGACCACGGCGAAGGCGATGCGCACCTTCATGCCGCTCGAGAGGTGCTTGTAGGGGGTGTTCTGGAACTCCTCCAGCTCGGCGAAGGCGATCATCTCGTCATAGCGGGCGTCGATCTCGGCGCGGGTCATGCCGTGCAGCCCCGCGGTCAGGTAGACGTTCTCGCGCACCGTCAGGTCGTTCACGAACCCGCCGGTGATCTCGATGAGCGGGGCGACGCCGGCCGCGACGTGCACCTCGCCCTCGTCGGGCAGCAGCACCTGCGCCACGAGCTTGAGCAGCGTCGACTTCCCCTGGCCGTTGCGGCCGACGACGCCGATCGCCTCGCCCGGCTGCACGTCGAAGGAGACGTCCCGCAGCGCCCAGAACTCGCCCGGCAGGGTGCGGCGGTGCCGCCCGGCGAACAGGTCTTTGAAGTCGCGGCGCGCGGTGCGGTTGCGGCGGAAGCGGATGCCGAGGCCGCGCACGCTGATCACCGGGCCGAGGGCGGGATCCGCCGCGCGCGCCGCGTGCTGATCGATCGCCATGCTCAGATCGCCTTCAGCACGGAGCGGATGGTGCGCCGGAACACGAGCAGCCCGATCCCGAGGGCGAGCAGTGCGAGACCCGCGGAGACGGCGATCGCGAAGGGGTCGACCTGGTCGGCGAAGAAGGCGCCCCGGTACATCGAGAAGATGCCGGCGAGCGGGTTGAACGCGCCGACGGTCTCGAGCCCCAGGTGCTCGAGGTCGGTGAGGCCGTAGATGATCGGGCTCGCGTAGAACAGGAAGCGCAGCAGGAGCTTGACCGCCCGCTCGAGGTCGCGGAAGAACACTACGAGCGGGGCGACGATGAGCCCGAGCCCGAGGGTGAGCACGGCCTGCACGAGGATCGCGAGCAGGAACAGCGGGGCGCTCCAGGTGAGGTGCGCGCCGCCGAGGATCGCGAACAGCGCGAGCACCGGCAGGCTGAAGCCGAACTCGAGCCCCTTCGCGAGCACGAGCTGGGCGACCCAGATGGTGCGGGGGATCGTCGTCGAGCGGATGAGCTTCGCCTCGCGCGTGAAGGCGCGGGTGCTGTCGCTGATCGCGCCGCTGAACCACATCCACGGCAGCAGGCCCGAGAGCAGGAACACGATGTAGGGCTCCTCGCCCACGTCGCGCTGGAAGACGAGCACGAACACGAACCAGTAGATGCCCGCCATGAGCAGCGGATCGAGCACCGACCAGAGGTAGCCGAGGAACGAGGTCGAGTACCGCACCTTGAGGTCGCGCGTGGTGAGCAGCCACAGCGCGCGCAGGTAGCGCGCGACCGGCCCGCGCGAACGCGAACTCAGCGGCGCATCGACGGTGGCGGTCACGAGGAAACCCTACGCGGCGACCGCGTCGGTGGCCGGAGCGGATTCAGGCGGCGGGGACGCCTGAATCAGACGAAGAGATTCGCGCGCTCGAGGTCTTCGGCGAAGTCGATCTCGACCGCGTAGAGGTCGGAGATGTCGACCGGCTCGAGGCGCACGCCGTCCTTGGCGACGGCGACCTCGAGGCCGCGCTCGAAGTAGTCCTGGTCGCCGACCTGGTCGAGGCGGCGCACGAGCGCGGCCTTGTCGCGGCGCGAGATGAAGTTGATGCCGACGGCTTCGCCGAGGCCGCCCTCGACCGTCTTCGACAGCTCCTGGATGAAGCCCTCGGCGTCGGTCGTGTACTTGACCTCCTCGTCGGAGACCTTGGCGGTGTTGACGCACACGAAGCTGCGGTCGGCGGCGACGAGGTCGCCCGCGCGCACGAGGGCCTCGGGGTCGAAGACGACGTCGCCGTTCATCCAGAGCACGCCGCCGTCCTTGCTCGCGCGGAGGGCGCGCAGCAGCGACTTCGAGGTGTTGGTCTGGTCGTACTGCTCGTTGTAGACGAACTGGGCGTGCGGGAACGCCTCGACGATGTGCTCGAGCTTGTAGCCGACGACGATGGTGACGCGCACGTCGCGCCCGAAGGCGGCGTGGATGTTGTCGAACTGCTGCTGCATGATGGTGCGGCCGTCGTTCAGCTCGGTGAGCGGCTTCGGCAGCGAGCGGCCGAGTCGGCTGCCCATGCCGGCGGCGAGGATCACGATCTGCGTGGTCACGACGAGTACTCCTGGGTCGGTGGGCCGGTCGGCTCGTCGCGCGGGATTCACGCGATGTTCACCTGAGACCGGGGATGACGACACCCCGTTGTGCTTGCGACGATGGTACCCGCGACCCTGGGCGTTTCCGGGGCGGGATCTGCATCCGTGGCCGGATCGTGATCGGGCGCACGGCGGCCTCTCAGGCGGCCCTCCGGCCCCTGTGGGACCCGGCGGGAGGCCGCTCGGGACGTTGCTAACGTGTCAGAGTGCAGAAGAAGGCGGGCGCCCGCCGGGGGGTGACGCCTCACCCCGCCGGCACGCGTCCGCGCGTCGTGCGCGCGGGTGTCGATCACCGGCCCGGGCACTCCCCGGCCGGCACGCCGATCGCCCCGATCCCCGATCCCGAGCCGCGCGCCGAGACCGTCGTCGGCACCCCGCGCGCCCCCCTCGCGCAGCGCGTCTCCGGCCTGCGCGACCGCCTCCCGGCGCGTCCGGTGCGCGTCGGGGCGGCGGCCGCGGCCACCGCCCCCGTCAACACACCCGCCGTCGCCGGGCCCCCCGGCGACGCACCGGAGGAGTTCCCGCTCGACCCGCCGCTCCAGTCCGAGCTCGACGGCGCCCCCGGCGGCGACGCCGCCCCCGGCGCGGTCGCCCTGCTCGAGCGCCGCACGCGCGTCGCGACTCCCGATCTCGCCGCACCGAGCCCGTTCGTCGTGGAGCCCGAGGAGGCGCTCGAGGCCCCGCAGCAGCCGCGCCTGCCCGCCCAGCGCCCGGCCCTCCCGCCCGAGAGCGCGGGACTCGCGGTGCGCGTCGAGGGCCTCAGCAAGTCGTTCGGCTCGACGATCGCGGTCGACGACGTCGACCTCGCGATCCGCCGCGGCAGCTTCAGCGGCTTCGTCGGCCCCAACGGCGCCGGCAAGACGACGACGCTCGCCATGGTCACCGGCATGCTGCGCCCCGACGCGGGCACCGTGCAGATCGACGGCGTCGACATCTGGGCCCACCCGCGCGAGGCGAAGAAGCTGCTGGGCGTGCTGCCCGACCGGCTGCGCCTGTTCGACCGTCTCACCGGCGCCGAGTACCTCTTCCACGCGGGCGCGCTGCACGGGCTGCCGCGGGCGACGGTGCTCGCCCGCTCGGCCGACCTCGCCGCCGCGTTCGGTCTCGAGCACTCCCTCGACCGCTCCGTGTCGGACTACTCGGCCGGCATGCTCAAGAAGATCGCGATCGCGGCGGCGATGATCCACTCGCCGCGCGTGCTCGTGCTCGACGAGCCCTTCGAGTCGGTCGACCCGGTCTCGGCGTCGATCGTGATCGACGTGCTGCAGAAGTACACCGCCGCCGGCGGCACCGTGCTGCTGTCGAGCCACAGCATGACCCTCATCGAGCGGGTCTGCGACACCGTCGCCGTCATCGTCGAGGGCCAGCTGCTGGCCGCCGGCGCCCTCGACGACGTGCTCCAGGGCGCAAGCCTCGAGCAGCGCTTCGTCGAGCTCGCGGGCGGCGAGAAGGCCGTGGAGGGCATGGAGTGGTTGCAGAGCTTCTCCGGCTGAGGCTGCGGCTGCTGGTCGGCGGCGTCCGCCGATCCACGGGCGCCCTCGTCGCGGCGGTCGTCGCGATGCTGCTCGTGGTCGCTCTGCTGGGCGTCGCGCTCGCCGCCGCGCTGCTGCTGAGCCGCATGGACGCGATCTTCGTACAGCGCATCGTGCCCGTGGTCGGCGCCACGTTGCTCGTGCTCGCGTTCGGCATCCCCGTCGTGACCGCGCCGCCCGAGCTCATCGAGGTGCGGGCCCTGCGCGGCTACCACCTGCCGAGGGTGCCGGTGGCGCTCGTGCTGCTGATCGCGACCCTGCTGGGCCCGGCGATCGCGTTCGTCGCGCTCGCCCTGCTGCCGTTCCTCGTCTGGAATACGCCGGAGGCGGTGACGCTCACGGCGTGGTGCGCGCCCCTCCTCGTGCTGCAGGCCCTGCTGCTGCTGCGGCTCGGGGTCAGCACCGGTGCGGTGCTCGTGCGTCACCCGCGCATCCGCCGGATCGCCGTGCTGCTCGTCGTGCTCGTGCTCGTCGCGACGCTCCTGCTCGTCGGCGTCTTGGCGCTGCCGCGACTGCTCGGGCTGCTGCCGGCGGAGTGGGTGCCGCCGCTGTACCCGCTGCTCGACCTCATCGGGCGGCTGCGGCTCGAGGCCGCGGTGAACGCCATCGCCGCCTCACCGGTGGGCGCGGCCTGGGCGGCGCCCGGCCTCGCCGAGGACGGCCGCGATCCGGGCGTCGCGCTCCTGCTCGCGATCGTCCTGGCGGCCGTGCTGCTCGGCCTCTGGATCCTCGTCGTGCTGCGCGGCTTCACCCCCACCGTGCGCACGCGCGCGGCCCGCAAGCGCGGCGTGCCCGGCTGGTTCCGCGCCGTCCCCGCGGGCGCGACCGGCGCGGTCGCCGCGCGCAGCATCAGCTACTGGTCGCGCGATCCTCGCTACGGCGTCGCCTTCGCGCTCGTGCCGCTCGTACCGGCGATCGCGGTCGTCGGGATGTGGCTCGGGGGGATCCCGTTCTCGATCGGCGCGTTCATCCCGCTGCCGCTCGTGCTGCTGCTGGTGGCCTGGGGTTCGCTGCACAACGACGTCGCGATGGACTCGACCGCGGTCTGGCAGCACGTGACGGCGCAGACCCCCGGTGTGGCCGACCGCCTGGGCCGTGCGGTCCCGGTCGCCGCGATCGGCCTCGTGCTGCTCGCGGTCGGCGTGCCGCTGTCGGTGTGGATGCAGGGCTCGCTCGCCTCCTGGCCCGCGCTGCTGGGCCTGTGCCTCGCGCTGCTCGCCGGCGGGATCGGGGTCTCCAGTGCCGCGAGCGCGATCCTGCCGTACCCGGTCGCGCATCCCGGCGAGCGCGCGTTCCGCCAGCCGGAGATGTTCGACAGTGGCGGATTCGGCGCCCAGGCGCTCTCGCTCGTCGCGACCCTGCTCGTCGCCGCGCCCGCGCTCGCCTTCGCCGTGCTGTGGCTGATCCAGCCGGGCGAACCGTGGAACTGGGCCGCGCTCGCGGCCGGCGCCGGTGCCGGCGCGGTCGCCCTCGCGCTCGGCCTGCGGGTCGGAGCGCGCGCCTTCGACGAGGGAACCCCGGAGCTTCTGGCCGCCGCCATGCGACACTAGTCGGCATGCGAATCGACGGTGATCTCGACCGCGCGCCCACGGGCGGCGGCACCGACGTTCTCGACCGCGAGCTCGAGAAGCTGCTCGAAGGCGAGCTGACCGAAGACGGCGACCACGACCGCTTCGCCCACTACGTCAAGAAGGACAAGATCCTGCAGTCGGCGGTGACCGGCAAGCCGGTGAAGGCCCTCTGCGGCAAGAAGTGGGTGCCGGGTCGCGACCCGGAGAAGTTCCCGGTCTGCCCCGAGTGCCAGGCGATCTACGAGAAGATGCGCGACGCCTGAAGCGCCCCGGCCCGGCCGCGCCTCACACGTAGCGCGTCGGGATCGCCGGCTCGCCCCGACTGAGACCGAACGCCGCCGGCGGCAGCTCCGCCATCGCGGCGCGGTGGTTCCCGCGCGCGGCCGCCGCGCCCTCGCGGCCGGTGCTGCCGGGAACGGGCTCGCCGTCGACGACGAGGTCGACGAGCAGCGCCCGACCCGCGCGCTCGGTGACGGGCGGCTCGTCGACGTGGATCTCCTCGGCGACCGCGACCCCGTCGCGCAGCACGCGCACGGCCTGCTTGCGCCCGCCCACCGTGGCCTTGCCGGTGCTGGTCTTGGCGACGTCGATCCACGCCCCGTCCGCGGTCTGCCGGGCGACGAGCTTGTAGACCATCCCGGCGGTCGGCGCGCCCGAGCCGGTGACGAGCGAGGTGCCGACGCCGTAGGAGTCGACGGGGGCGGAGCGCAGCGCCGCGATGGCGTGCTCGTCGAGGTCGTTGGTGACGGTGATCCGCGTTCCGGTCGCGCCGAGCGCGTCGAGCTGGGCGCGCACCCGGCGCACGACGACGTCGAGGTCGCCCGAGTCGATGCGCACCGCGCCGAGCTCGGGCCCCGCGGCGTCGACGGCGCGGCGCACGCCCTCCTCGATGTCGTAGGTGTCGACGAGCAGCGTCGTGCCGGGGCCGAGCGCGGCGACCTGGGAGGCGAAGGCCTCCGCCTCGGAGTCGTGCAGCAGGGTGAAGGCGTGCGCGGCGGTGCCCATCGTGGGCACGCCCCAGCGCCGCCCGGCCTCGAGGTTGCTGCTCGCCGCGAATCCGGCGATCCAGGCGGCGCGGGCGGCGGCCGGGGCGCTGCGCTCGCCGGTGCGGCGCGATCCCATCTCGGCGAGCGGTCGCGAGCCGGCGGCGGCGACCATGCGCGCGGCGGCGCTCGCGATCGCCGAGTCGGCGTTGAGCACGCTGAGCGCGAGGGTCTCGAGCACGACCGCCTCGGCGAAGCTGCCCTCGACGACGAGCACGGGGGAGCCGGGGAAGTAGGCCTCGCCCTCCCGGTAGCCGCGGATGGTGCCCGTGAAGCGGAAGGCGGCGAGGTGCTCGAGGGTCCGGTCGGAGACGACGCCCTCGCGCGCGAGCCAGTCGAGCTCCTCCGGGCCGAACCGGAAGGCGGCGAGCTCCTCGAGCAGCCGGCCGGTGCCGGCGACGACGCCGAAGCGCCGGCCGGCGGGCAGCCGCCGGGCGAACAGCTCGAAGACGCAGCGGCGCTGCGCCGTGCCGTCGCGCAGGGCGGCGTCGAGCATGGTCAGCTCGTAGCGATCGGTCAGCAGCGCGCTCGACATGGGGCGAGCCTACGGGCCCGCCTAGACTCGCCGGGATGGACTTCGAGCCGCGCGCGATCGCCGCGTTCCGCTACGCGGCGCTGCACTACGACCTCGCCGCCGGCACCGCGCGGTGGGAGTTCGAGCTGCGCGACGCGCGCGGCGTCGTCGTCGAGTCGTTCACCGAGCGGGTCGCGTTCGAGCCGCCGCCCGGCCCGGTCGACCACGACCTCGACGCGCAGATCGAGCGGGTGCTCGCGGTGCTCGGCGGCGTGATCGGCCTCAGCTACTACAAGGCGGCGGCGCCGGATCGCGTCGAACTCGCCGCTCCCGGCCTCACCGATGCGGCGGTCGACTACCTGGCTCTCGTCCTGCGCGAGGGACTGGCCGAGTTCGCCTACCGCGCCGGACTGCCCGCGCCGCTCGAGCCGCGGCTCGTGCGGGTCGCCGCCGGGGTGCCCGCGCCCGAGATGCGGCCCGCGACGACGCCGGAGGGCGCGCCGCTCGTGCCGATCGGGGGCGGCAAGGACTCCGCGGTCTCGGTCGAGTCGCTGCGCGCCGCCGGCCTCGCACCGGTGCAGTTCGCCGTGAACCCGAACGCCATCATCGAGCGGGTCGCCGCGGCGAGCGGCCTGCCGCTGCTGCGCGCGCGCCGCACCCTCGACCCGCGCCTGCTCGAGCTCAACGCGCGCGGCGCGCTCAACGGGCACGTGCCGGTCACGGCGATGAACACCCTGCTCGCGCTCGTGCAGGCGCGCCTGCACGGGCTCGGGCCGGTCGTGATGTCGAACGAGTCCTCCGCGAGCGACCCGACCCTCGACTGGAACGGTCACCCGGTCAACCACCAGTGGTCGAAGAGCCTCGAGGCCGAGCGCGCGCTCGCCGCGATGCTCGAGCCGCAGGCGGGGCTGCGCGGCGCGACGTTCTCGCTGCTGCGCCCGTTCAGCGAGCTGCGCATCGCGGCGGGCTTCGCGCGCATCCCCCCGGACCCCGCGGCGGGGCCCGGCGCCGCGCCGCGCTACGACCACGCGATCGTCAGCTGCAATCGCGCCTTCCGTCTCGCGGGCGCGGAGCCCAGCTGGTGCGGCGAGTGCGACAAGTGCCGGTTCGTGTTCCTCGCGCTCGCGCCGTGGATGGACCGCGCGCGGCTCGTCGGGATCGTCGGCCACGACCTGTTCGCCGACCCCTCCCAGGTGCCCGGGTTCCGCGCGCTGCTGGGGCTCGCCGAGCACAAGCCCTTCGAGTGCGTGGGGGAGGAGGCGGAGTCCTCGGTCGCGCTGACGCTCGCGAGCCGCCGGCCCGACTGGGCCGACAGCCCCGTGGTGCGCGAGCTGCTCGCGGCCGCCCCGGAGTTCGCGACGGGCGATGCGGCGCTCGAGGAGCGGATCCTCGGGGAGTCGGAGGCGCTGCCGGTGCCGCCGCGCTACGAGGAGGCGCGCCGTGCTCTGGTCTGACCTCGCCGGGCGCGACGTGCTGATCGTCGGCACCGGGCGCGAGGGCCGGGCGCTCGCCGAACGCCTGGCGGGCGAGGGCGCCGACGTGCTGCGCCGCCCCGCGCGGGTGCGCGCGGTCGACGAGCGCGAGGGCGAGGCGACCCGCGACTGGCGCGCGAGCTGGGGCGAGCGGGTTCCGGTGCTCGTCGCGCCGGGGGCCGGCGAGCTCGCGGGTGCGGAGATCGCGGTGCTGTCGCCGGGCATCCCCCCGCACGCCCCGATCCGGGTGCTGCTGCGCGAGCTCGGCGTCGCCGAGACCACGGCGACCGCGCTCTGGCTCGAGGAGCACGCGCCCCGCACGATCGGCGTCACCGGCAGCAAGGGCAAGTCGACGACCGCCGCGCTCGTGCACGCGCTCGCCGTGGCGCACGGCGTCGATGCGGCGCTCGGCGGCAACATCGGCGTGCCGCTGCTGTCGCTGCCGGCGGCCGAGCTCTACGTCGCCGAGCTGTCGAGCTATCAGAGCTCGAGCGTCACGCGCTCGCCCCAGGTGGTCGTGCTCACCGCGCTGTTCCCCGAGCACCTCGACTGGCACGGTTCGGAGCGCGCCTACTACGCCGGCAAGCTGAACCTCGCCGCGCACGGCGCGCGCCACGTCGTCGTCAACGGCGACGACCCGCGGCTGGTCGCCGCGCTCGCCGAGCTGCAGCCCGAGCTCGAGGTCGAGCCCGTGACCGAGGGGGCGCGCTGGGCGCTCGCCGAGCACGAGGGCGAGCCGTGGATCGCGCGCGCCGGCGCGCCGTTCGTGCCGCTCGCCGGGATGCGGCTGCCCGGCCGGCACAACGCGCGCAACGCCGCGCTCGCCCTCGCCGCCCTCGAGGCCGCGGGTGTCGAGCCGGACGCGGAGACCGCCGCCCGCGCGCTCGCGGCCTTCCGGCCGCTCGAGCACCGGCTCGAGGCGATCGACGACCCGAGCGGCGTGACCTTCGTCGACGACAGCCTCTCGACCTCGCCCTACGCCGCGGTCGCCGCGCTCGAGTCGCTCGAGCGCTCCGACGTCGTGCTGCTGCTGGGCGGGCAGGATCGCGGGGTCGACACCGCGCCGCTGCGCGAGCACCTCGCCGCGCATCCGATCGCCGCGCTCGTGGGCATGCCCGACAGTGGCGGGCGCCTGCTCGCCGACCTGGCCGGCACCGGCATCCGCTCGGAGCTCGCCGAGGACCTGCCTGACGCGGTCGCGCGCGCCCGCGCGCTCGTGCCGCCCGGCGGGGTCGTGTTGCTGTCGCCCGCCGCGCCCAGCTACGGTCGCTACCGCGACTTCGCCGACCGCGCCGCCGCATTCCGCCGCGCGATCGACGACACCTCGGGCGCCGGCTGACCGGAGCGCCGACGCCCACGTCGCCGCCGCCGATCGCCCGATCGCCCCGACACCGCCCCGCCGGGGCCCAGGAGGAACCGTGACCCGAGCCGACGGCCGCGCCGCCGACGAACTGCGCCCCGTGTCGATCGAGCGGGGCTGGAGCGAGCAGGCCGAGGGCAGCGCGCTCATCAGCTTCGGCCGCACTCGGGTGCTGTGCACCGCGAGCTTCAGCAGCGGCGTGCCGCGCTGGAAGACCGGCTCGGGCACCGGCTGGGTCACCGCCGAGTACGGCATGCTGCCGCGCTCGACCAACGACCGCATGGACCGCGAATCCGTCAAGGGCCGCGTCGGCGGCCGCACCCACGAGATCTCGCGCCTCATCGGCCGGAGCCTGCGCCCCATCATCGACCTCAAGGCGCTCGGTGAGAACACCATCCAGATCGACTGCGACGTGCTGCAGGCCGACGGCGGCACCCGCACCGCCGCGATCACCGGCGCCTACGTCGCGCTGCACGACGCCGTCGAGTGGGGCCGGGCGAAGGGCTTCATCGGCCAGAAGGCGCGCGCCCTGCACGACTCGGTCGCGGCCGTCAGCGTCGGCATCATCGACGGCGAACCGCGACTCGACCTGCCCTACGAGGAGGACTCCCGCGCCGAGACCGACATGAACGTCGTCGTCACCGGCCGCGGCCTCTTCGTCGAGGTGCAGGGCACCGCCGAGGGCGCGCCCTTCGACAAGCGCGAGCTGGATGCGCTGCTCGAGCTCGCGACCTCCGGCACCGCCGAGCTCGCCCGGCTGCAGGCCGCGGCGCTCGGCATCGACCCGCCGCAGACCTTCACCGCCTCGTGAGTCGCGCCCCCAGCCGTCGCGCCCCGAGCCGTCGCGCGGAGCCGCGCGCATGACCCGCTTCGTGCTGGCCACCCGCAACGCGCACAAGGTGCTCGAGCTGCGTGAGATCCTCGGCGACCGCCTCGGGCCGCACGAGCTCGTCGGGCTCGACGCGCTGCCGGGCGGCGGCGGCCCCGAACCGGTCGAAGACGGCGCGACCTTCGCCGAGAACGCGCTCATCAAGGCGCGCGCCGCGGCCGCCCACGGGCTGCCCGCGATCGCCGACGACTCCGGGATCTCCGCGGTCGCGCTAGGCGGGCAGCCGGGCATCCACTCGGCGCGGTACGCGCAGCTCGCGGCCGAGGTCGAGGGGCGGGTGATCCCGCGCGACGACGGCGAGAACCTGCGCCTGCTGCTGCGCCGGCTCGAGGGGGCGACCGACCGCCGGGCGTCGTTCTGGTGCGCGGCGGCGCTCGTGGATCCCGCGGCACCCGAGGTCGAGCGCGAGCACGTCGAGCTCGCCGAGTGGCCCGGCGCCGTGCTCGAGCAGCCGGCGGGGCAGGGCGGATTCGGCTACGACCCGGTGTTCCGGCCCGAGGGCTCCGCCGTCAGCTCGGCCGAGCTGAGCCGCGAGGAGAAGAACCGCCTCAGCCACCGCGCGCAGGCCTTCGCGCGGCTCGTCGAGGAACTGCGGCGCCGATACGGCTGAGCCTCCTACCCTGGAGGCGATGGCCCACGATCACGCGCACGGCGCCGGGAGCGGCAACCGCACCCGGATCGCGATCGCGCTCGCCATCGTCGCGACGGTGCTCGTCGTCGAGATCCTCGGCGGCGTGCTCTCCGGCTCGCTGACCCTGCTCGCCGACGCCGGCCACATGACGACCGACACCATCGGGCTCGTCGTCGCCCTCGTCGCCTCGGTGCTCGCGGCGCGCCCCGCGACCGACCGGCACACCTTCGGCTTCCAGCGCTTCGAGGTGCTCGCCGCGCTCGTCAACGGGCTGCTGCTCACGGGCGTCGCGGTGAGCGTCGGCATCGAAGCGGTGCGCCGGCTCACCGAACGGGTCGAGGCGGAGGTGCTACCGGTGCCGATGCTCGTGGTCGCGACGCTCGGGCTCGCCGCGAACGTCGCGGCGTTCCTCGTGCTCCGCGGTGGCGACCGCTCCTCGCTCAACTTGCGCGGGGCGATGCTCGAGGTGCTGGGCGATCTGCTCGGATCGGTGCTCGCGATCGCGGCGGCCGTCGCGATCCTGCTCACCGGCTTCGCGCCCGCCGACGCGATCGCCTCCCTGCTGGTCGCGGTGCTCATCGTGCCGCGCGCCGCGCTGCTGCTGCGCGACGTCGTGCGGGTGCTGCTCGAGTCGGCGCCGCGCGACACCTCCGTCGAGCTGATCCGCACGCACCTGCTCGAGACCCGCGGCGTGACGGCGGTGCACGACGTGCACGTCTGGCAGCTCAGCACCGACGCGCCGGTGTTCACGGCGCACGTCGTCGTCGAGCCCGCCGTGCTCGAGCGCGGCGGGTCGAGCGCGCTGCTCGAGGCGCTCGGCGAGTGCCTGCGCGAGCACTTCGACGTCGCCCACTCGACCTTCCAGCTGGAGCCCGCGGGGCACGCCGAGATCGAGGAGCCCGGCCATCGCTGAGTCCGGCACCGACGCCGATCGCGCCGAGGCCGACCCCGCCCGGCCGCCGGAGCCGATCTCGCCGGTCGTCGAGGACTACCTCAAGGTCATCTACAGCCACACCGAGTGGCAGTCCGAGCCGATCACCCCGAGCGGCCTCGCCGCGCGGCTCGGGCTCGCGCCGAGCTCGGTCACCGAGATGGTGAAGCGGCTCGCCGCCCAGGGGCTCGTCGAGCACCGGCCGTACGGGGCGATCCGGCTGACCGAAGCGGGGCGCACCCAGGCGCTGCGCATGGTGCGCCGTCATCGGCTCGTGGAGACCTGGCTCGTCGTGCACTTCGGCTACGGCTGGGACGAGGTGCACGACGAGGCCGAGGTGCTCGAGCACAGCCTCTCCGACCGGCTGCTCGATGCGATCGACGAGGAGCTCGGGCGGCCGCAGCGCGACCCGCACGGCGACCCGATCCCCGACCGCACCGGCACGCCGCCGCGCGTCGTCGGGATGCTCGCGAGCGAGATCGCGGCGCGGGGCGGGGGCGCGGCGGGGGCCCTCTGGCGCGTCGCGCGCATCAGCGACCGCGACCCGCGACTGCTGCGCGAGCTCGAGGGGCGCGGCCTCGGACTCGACGATCTGGTCGAGCTCGAGGCCATCCCGCGCGCGGCGCGCGACGCGGTCTGGCTGGCTCCCGCGGGGGGCGCCTGATAGCGTCGGACCGAGATTTCGGGCACCCGAAAACCGCGCCGCGGGGAGGGTGAGCCGAGCCGGAGCCGACGATGACCTTCTCCCCGCGGGGATCGACGCGAACCTCCGCGGCGCGCGCCGCGGCACCGCGCCGTACCGCGCGGCTCGTCACCCTGCTCGGGCCCGCGATCGTCGCCGGCGTCGCCTACCTCGACCCCGGCAACGTCGCGAGCAACGCGACCGCCGGCGCGCGCTACGGCTACCTGCTCGTGTGGGTCGTCGTGCTCGCCAACGCGATGGCGTGGCTCATCCAGTACCTCTCCGCGAAGCTCGGCGTGACCACCGGCGAGAGCCTGCCGGGGCTGCTGGGGCGGCGGATGCGCTCGCGGGCCGGACGCTGGGCGTACTGGGCGCAGGCGGAGCTCGTCGCGATGGCGACCGACGTCGCCGAGGTGCTCGGGGGCGCGATCGCGCTCAACCTGCTCTTCGGCCTGCCGCTGCTGCTGGGCGGAGCGATCACCGCCGCCGTCTCGATGGCCCTGCTCGCGCTGCAGGGCACCGCGGGCCCGAAGCCCTTCGAGCGCGTCGTCACCGGTCTCGTCGCGGTGATCGCGATCGGCTTCTGCGCCGGGCTCGTCGTCGCCCCGATCTCGCCGGTGGAGGCGCTCGGCGGGCTCGTGCCGCGCTTCGCCGACACCGGGTCGGTGCTGCTGGCCGCCTCCATCATGGGGGCGACGGTCATGCCGCACGCGATCTACGCGCACTCCGCCCTGAGCCGCGACCGCTTCGGGCTCGTCGCCGAGGGCGAGGAGCGCCGCCGGGTGCTGCGCGCCACGCGCGTCGACGTGACCCTCGCGCTCGCGGTCGCCGGCACGGTCAACGTGGTGATCCTGCTGCTGGCCGCGTCGACCCTGCAGGGCGTGCCCGGCACCGACACCCTCGAGGGCGCCCACGCCGCGCTCGGCGCCGCCCTCGGCCCCGTGGTCGCGACCCTCTTCGCCGTCGGGCTGCTGGCCTCCGGCCTCGCGTCGACCTCGGTCGGCGCCTACGCGGGCGCGGAGATCATGCGCGGCCTGCTGCGGGTGCGCGTGCCGCTGCTCGTGCGGCGGCTGGTGACGCTCGTGCCGGCGTTCGTGATCCTCGCGCTCGGGGTGGAGCCGACGCTCGCCCTCGTGCTGAGCCAGGTGGTGCTCTCGTTCGGGATCCCGTTCGCGATCGTGCCGCTCGTGCGGCTGACCACGCGCCGCGAGCTGCTCGGCGACGCCGTCAACCGCTGGTGGACGACGGCGCTCGCCGTCGCGGCGGCCGCGCTGCTCATCGCGCTCAACGCGGCGCTGCTCGTGCTGCTCGCGTTCGGCGGGTAGCCGTCAGCTCTGCGCGTCGCGCTCGAAGTAGTGCGCGACCGCCTCGTCCTCGCTCAGAGCGGTGTCGGTGCCCTCGCGCCGCGCCTTCCGCGCCCGGAGATTCGCGCGGATGGTGTGCCACGCGGTCGGCACGACCGCGCAGAGCACCGCGAAGATCAAGATCAGGTCGATGTAGTTCGTCACGAACGCCGACAGCGGCGGGATGAATCCCAGCAGGAACCCCGCGAAGGTCAGCAGCCCGCCCCAGATGAACGCGCCGATCGCGTTGAACAGCGAGTAGCGGCGGTAGTTCATGCGGCCGACGCCCGCGGCGACCGGCGCGAAGGTGCGCACGATCGGCACGAACCGCGCCGCGATGATCGCGAAGGGCCCGAAACGGTCGAAGAAGGCGTTGGTGCGGATCACGTTCTCCTTCGAGAAGAACCCGCTCTCCTTGCGCTCGAAGATCGGCGGTCCCGCCTTCTTGCCGATCAGATACCCGACCTCCCCGCCGAGGAACGCGGCGAAGGAGATCGCGAGGCACGACCACCAGATCGGGATGAGGATGCCGGACTGCTCGGGCGTCATGGTGCCCTGGAAGGTCAGCAGCCCCGTGATGATCAGGAGCGTGTCGCCCGGCAGCACGAAGCCGACGAGCAGACCGGTCTCGCTGAAGATGATGAGGCACACCACGAGCAGCGCCCACGGCCCCGCCGCCTGGATGATCTCCTTCGGGTCGAGCCAGGGGATCAGCCCGGTCGGGAGCGACGCGGACGCCGCGACGAGGGCGTTCAGCGCGAGGGACATGGCGGCTCCTGATCGCCCGCGGGCGAGGTCGGCCGGACTCCCGAAACGGGGTCGCGGTCGGCGGATGTTCGGCTCAGCGTAGCGGCCCCCGCCCGGTGCGCCCTGAGCGTCAGCCTCCGAGGCTCGCGCGCAGATCCTTGCGCAGGATCTTGCCCGAGCTCGACTTCGGCACCGCCTCGATGAAGGCCACCCGGCGCACCTTCTTGTGCGGCGCGACGTGCGCCTCGACGAAGGCCATCACGGCGGCCTCGTCGAGCTCGGCCTCGCCTGCGCGCACGACGAAGGCCATCGGGATCTCGCCCGCCTCCTCGTCGGTCACCCCCACGACGGCCGCGTCGGCGATCGCCTCGTGGGTCAGCAGCAGCGCCTCCAGCTCGGCGGGAGCGACCTGGTAGCCCTTGTACTTGATGAGCTCCTTGAGCCGGTCGACGATGAAGAACTCGCCGTGCTCGCCGATCGTCGCGATGTCGCCGGTGTGCAGCCAGCCGTCCGCGTCGATCGTCTCGGCCGTCGCGTCGGGGCGGTTCAGGTAGCCGAGCATCACCTGCGGGCCGCGGATCCACAGCTCGCCCGCCGCGCTCTGCCCGCTCGCGGGTCGCTCGATGTCGGCCCCGGTCTCGGGATCGACGATCCGCACCTCGGTGTTCGGCACCGGCACCCCGATCGACCCGGTCGAGATCGGGCCCTGCTCGAGCGGCAGCACGTGCGTCACGGGGCTCGCCTCGGTCATGCCGTAGCCCTGGCGGACGCGGGTTCCCAGCCGCGTCTCCACCGCCGCCGCGAGACCCGCATCGAGCGGGGCGGCCCCCGAGAACACCTGGCGCACCCGCGACAGGTCGTAATCGGCGACGAGGGGGTGCTTCGCAAGGGCGACCGCTACCGGGGGCGCGATGAAGACGTAGCTGCAGGCGTGATCCTGGATGATGCGCAGGAACTCCGGCAGGTCGAACCGCGGCATCGTGACGAGCGCCGCGCGCCGTGTCAGCGCGAGGTTGAGCAGCACGGTCATCCCGTAGATGTGGAAGAACGGCAGCAGCGCGAGCAGACGGTCCTCGTGGGTGACGTCGAGCACGGGGTTGCACTGCAGCACGTTCGCGACGAGGTTCGTGTGGCTCAGCTGCACGCCCTTGGGCACCCCGGTCGTGCCCGAGGAGTAGGGCATCACGGCGACATGGGTCGCGGGGTCGAAGCTCACCTCGGGCGCGGCGTGGCCCTCGGTGAGCAGGTCGCGCAGGTTCGGGTGACCCTCCATCCCGTCGAGAACGACGACCCGGTCGGCGGGAAGGCCCACCGCCTCGGCGGCCGGCAGGGCGTTGCCGGCGAGCGGGCTCACCGTGAACAGCATCGTCGCGCCCGAGTCGCGCAGCTGGGTGGCGATCTCCTCCGGTCCGTAGAGCGCGTTGATCGTCGTCGCGGTCGCGCCCGCGCGCAGGATCCCGTGGAAGACCGTCGCGAACGCCGGCACGTTGGGCGAGTGCAGCGCCACCACGTCGCCGACCCCGATGCCGCGGGCGGCGAGCGCACCGGCGAGCGCCTCCGCCTGGGCCTTGAGCGCGCCGTAGCTCGTCTCGGCGCCCGAGGTGCCGTCGATGAGCGCGAGGCGCGCCGCGTCCTCGGGCGAGAGGTCGCCGAAGAGGAACTCGAAGATGCTGACGGCGGGGATGGTCTCGTCGGCGAAAGGACTGCGGAACATGCGATCTCCTTCGATCGTGCTCACCCGGCGGCGTCGGTGCCGCGCCTGCAAGCGACCCTACGCCCGGGCCCGCGATGCCCCAACGCCGCGTGGTGCGGGAGGGGGGACTCGAACCCCCACGTCTAGGACACGGGAACCTAAATCCCGCGCGTCTGCCAGTTCCGCCACTCCCGCGCGCTCGGCGCGGCGTCAGTCTAGGGCGTGGGGCCGCCGCCGCCCGGCTCAGCCGCCGCCGCGGCGGGGGCCGGCTCCCCGCGCCGCACGAGTACCGTCGCCGGCACATGGCGCGGCAGGCTGAGGCGCAGGATGCCTGAGCCGGCGAGGCCGAGCACCCCCACCACGACGGCGGCGGCGGGCAGCGAGGCGAGGGCCGTGATCGCCGCGATGACGAGCGGGATCGCCGCCGAGCCGACGTCGGCCGTGAAGCGCCAGGCGCCGAGGAAGGGGGCCGGGTCGCGCCGGTCGGCGAGGTCGGCGCCGAGGGTCATGAGGATCCCGCTGCTGATGCCGTTGGTGAGCGCGAGCAGTCCCGTGATCGCGACGAACCAGCCCGCGGCGCCGGGCAGGTCGTGGGTGAGGCCGAGCACGATGTGCCAGAGGCCGAGGCCGGCGAGGGCGGGCACGGCCACCCAGAGGCGGCCGAAGCGGTCCATGATCCAGCCGCCCGTGTAGAAGAGCGTGAAGTCGACGAGGCCGCCGAGGCCGATGACGAGCGCGGCGAGCGAGTCGGGCAGGCCGATGCTGAGCGCCCACAGCGGCAGGATCACCTGGCGGCTCGCGCGCAGCGCCGAGAACAGCGCGGCCCCGAGGCCGACGCTCGCGAGCACGCGCGCGTGGCGCCGCCAGGTGCGGAACACCCCCTGCGCCTCGCGCCGCACCTCGATCTCGCCGGTGCGCGCCGCGACCGCGCGCGAGCCGGGCCGGCCGAAGGTCGCCTCGGGGTCGCGCAGCACGAGCAGCGCGAGGATCGCGAGCGCCGCCCCGCCGATGAGCACGGCGAAGCCGAGCACCGGGGCCCCGGTCAGCTGGATCACGACCGACATGACAACGGGCCCGACGAACAGCCCCAGCCGGTGCACCCCGCCGAGGGTCGACAGCGCCCGCGCCCTCTGGTGCAGCGGCACGTAGCTGGTGAGGAACGCGTGCCGCGCGAGCGCGAAGGTCGACGCCGCGACCCCGATCACGAACACCGCGACCCCGAGCGTCAGCGGGTCGCGCGCGAGCAGCGCGATGACGCCGCCGCCGATCGCGATGACGGCCGCGCCGATCATCGCCCAGCGCTCGCCGATGCGGCCGACGACGAGGCCGCTGGGGATGTCGCCCAGCACCTCCCCGATGAGCAGGGTCGCCGCGATGAGGCCCGCGAGCGCGAGGCTCGCCCCCAGGTCGTCGGCGACCGTCGGGATCACCGGCAGCATCGCGCCCTGCGCCGTCGAGAACAGGAAGGTCGGCAGGAACGCGGCCACCACGACCGAGCGCCAGCGGAAGGTCGTGGGGGGAGTGCTCATGGCCGTCCCACGTTACGCCGCCGCCGCGGAGCGGGTGCTACGGGATGTCGCCGACCCCGAACAGCCCGCGGCCGTGCGTGTCGAGCACCTCGTAGGCCTCCGCGAAGGTCGAGGGTTCGGGTGCGCGCGGGTCGTACTTGGCCAGCAGGATGCCGAGCAACCCCTTCGCGGGCGAGCTGAGCGGCTTGTCGCGGTTCGCGTGTGCGGGGTGGGCCGGGTCTGCTTCGGGGTTCGGCGGGGTCCACGCGGGATGCACCCGCGGCCACGTGGAGGGATCCCGCGGCGCGTCGAGCGTGATCGCCGAGAACAGGTCGGGCGCGCCCGCGTCGCGTGCGGTGAGCGGTTCGAGGCCGTGCAGTCGGCTGAGGGTCGCCATGAGCGATCCGTGGTGCATCTCGTCGTGGATCACGGTGCCCGCCGCCGTGTACGCGCTCACCGCGATCGCCGGCACCCGCCCGCCCAGCCGGTCGAAGGTGAAGCCCATCTCGCCGGCGCCCCCGCCGTCGGGCGCCACGGCGGGCGGCGGCGGCACGTGGTCGTAGGTGCCGCCGTGCTCGTCGAAGGTGATGAGCAGCAGGGTGTTGAGGGCGTTCGAGCCGGTCGCGCTCGCGGAGGTGCGGATCGCGTCGTACACCCGGGCGACGAGCGCCTCCCCGGCGCGCACATCCGACTCGGCGCTGTCGTAGACCTCGCTGCCGTCGACGTCGGAGCGGCGCACCTGCCCCACCGGCGGGTGGAAGTCGTTGTGGTTGAAGACCAGGCGCGGCTCGATGAACGCGTAGGCGGGCAGGGTGCCGTCGGCGGCATCCCGCTCGAACTGGGCCATGTCAGCGAAGTGCGCGGTCTTCCAGTACTTCTCGAGCGCGGGCGCGTGGATCATGCCGGTGTACGACACGAGCGACAGCGCGTCGAAGTAGATGCGCCAGTCGAGCCCGGCCTCCTCGAGCCGGTCGAACACGGTCGGGGCGGCGGGCGCGTCGAGCCACTTGCGGTAGCCGCCGCCGTGCTGGTTGGTGACGTAGCCGTGCGAGGTGCTCGCGTGGAAGAACGAGCGGTTGCAGAAGGTCTGCGAGGGCACCGCCGCGAACCAGTTGTCGTAGACCGCGAACCCGCGCGCGAGGGTCGACAGCACCGGCAGCATCTCGGGGGTGAATCCGCCCATCGCGCGGGCGAGCTCCTCGGTCGTCGCGTCGCGCCCGTGCGCCTCGCGCCACACGGCCGCGTAGTCGCGCACGAATCCGCTCATGGTGGGCGCGGTGCCGGGCGGGGGAGCGTTGTAGGGCTCGCGCATGTCGGCGACGCGCGCGTTCTCGTTGCCGTCGGGGTCGACCGCGCCGAACCACTGGGTGTTGACGTGCGGGTACTCCTCGCCCGGGTCGGGGTCGGGGCTGCGCATGATCTCGTCGGTGCCGCCGGCGTACACCTGCGCGGGGATCACCGTGCCGTCGGGTGCCGTGTTCGTGTAGTCGCCGTAGTCGAGCCCCGCGAAGCTCTGCTCGCGCGGCGGCGGCGCGTCGGGCCCGTAGAGCCGGCCGAGCAGGTTGTCGAAGGAGCGGTTCTCGCCCATCAGCACGACGACGTGCGCGAACCCGGGCGGGTCGGTCGGCGTCGGGACGGGGAACGTCGGCTCGGGGCGCGGACCCGCACTGGATGCCCCGACAGCCCCGGCGACGGCCCCGACGCCCAGCCCCGCGGCCCCGATCGCGGCGGCGGTGAGGAAGGCGCGGCGGTTGGTCTGGGTGGGCGTCGATTTCGCAGTCGGCGGTCTCGCTGCACTAGACGATGTGCTGCGGGCGGGATCTGTCGGTGTCGTCTCATCGCGCGGCTCACCGTCGCTCATGGACAGTGCCTCGCCGAGTTCGGCCGCCGCGCTGGATCGAGGATCCTGCGCCCAGTGGGCCGGCCCGCGGGGGTCTCCACCCCTCTGCTAGCCGGCAGGTCTGAGCGAAACCACACCGGCGTCGACGCGGGACCGGGCCCCGTGCCCAATTGCATACGGTCAAGGTTCCGTTGCAGCCGACCGAATCGTCGTAGGCGCCTGGTCATGGTGCGACTCAAAGATCCCAAGCAGCGTCTCGGGCCTGGCGGAACCAGATCTGTGTGACGCAAAATGGCGCCTCGTGCGGGGCGAGGCTGATGCTTGACTGAGCGCCTGACCAGACGTGAACTGTTCGATGCCCTAGAAGACTGACGAACAAGTGGCATTCGCATCTCTACGAGCCCAGCGACCGGCGAACATCAGTTCCCTGGCCAGTCGTACTCGGAGTAGGGGTTGCCTATTCTAATTTGGTCAATCGCGTAAGCCACGGCCGGAATCATGTTCGCGGGAAGTCGTGCCATATCGTTCCACTCGAGTCGATTCGCCTTGTCGGGTTCCAATAGCTTTGGTCTGCCAGCCCATCGAGTTGCAACAAAATACAAATCCACGTAGTCGGGATCACCGTGGCGATGCATCGTGTGCCTAAGAGCGAGATTGGCCGGACGCAGGGTCACACCGACCTCTTCGAGGCACTCGCGCAACATTCCCTCCATGGCGCTTTCACCCGCCTCGACGTGGCCGGCCGGAAGGCTCATCCGATCGTCCTCCCACCCGGTGCCGGACCGGCCGAGAAGAAGAATGCGACCCCTCGAGTCAACTAAGACCAGATAGACCGCGATCGCGACGCGATGCCGTTCGCTCATTGTTGACACCTTTCTAGGCGAACCCAAGTCTCGCGCACACCGCGTCGAGGGCGTCCAAGACCCGAACGCTTTCTTCGATTGGTGCTGGTGAGTCGATCTCACCACTGCTGGTCAGTGCCGACTCAAGCAATCTCTGATAGCCGTTTCGAAGGTATCCGGAGTTCAGGCCGGAGAGCGTGCTGTTCTCCACCGCCTTCTCGCCCAGTGCGCTGGCCGACGGCTCAAACCTCTGCAGTTGGATCGTGGTCAGGTCATGGGCAGTGACTCGCCCTCGCTCGGCCGTGATATCAACCTCAAACTCAAACCTGTTCGCGGCGTTTGAAATTAGCACGTCGCAAACGCCGCCAGTGTCGTCGACGAATTGCAGCGAGCAAGCAAATCTCCCACCAGAAGTCCGCACCGCAGACGCGGAGGCAATCGTTGAGGCGGGGAAGATGGAAAGGGCAAAGTCGACGGCATGAATGCCAACGGCATACATGAATGACTTTTCGGCGCTGGCGAAGTCCCAAATCGGACCGAGTGGCTTGCGCGACCGCACTGCCACTCGCGCATATCGAGCGCGCCCGACCGCAGATAGCGCACCCAGCGTACCGATCGATACGTCCGCGAAGCGGAAGTTGAACCCTGCGGTTGCGACGCCAGAGGAGGTTGAGTGACTAGCTAGCACGCTGGCAAGCTCCTGCCCGCTGGGAGCCGGCGGCTTCTCGATATAGGCGTTGAGGCCGTTCGCGAGAGCAGCGTCCAGCGTTGCGAGATGCACGTCGGGGGTCGCGGCGGCAACCACCATGGCGAGATGCGATAAGCCAACAAGATCATCGATCGTGTGCGAGACATAGGGGATGCTCCACCGGCGAGCGAACGCCGTGGCTTTGGCGGCGTCACGTGACATAACAGAGCATACTTCGACTTGCGGGATGGCTCGCAGCGCTGGTAGCAGGTTCTCTTGCATGTGTGCGCCCGCGCCCACTAATCCGACGCGAATCACTCGGGCTTCCTTAAGCGGAAGTAGGGTCGCAGGACATTAGCAATCATTGCCAGGGCCTTCTGCCTCTCAATAATAGCCGCCTTCTCGCGGTTCGAAGCGAGGTTATGCTCAACCGGAACGGTGCGCTCGTGTTCGCCTCGAACGTAGTCCGTCGCGAAGTGAACTGCGGAGAAAGAGACTGCCGGGTCAGTGCGGGCATTGTGATTGGACACGGCCCAGGCCATGTGTGCGATCTCGTTGTCGATCGAGTTGGCTTGAAGCTGACTCGCCAGCTGACGCTGTTTGTAGTCCTCCTCCAATACCGTCGGAACCGAGATGTGTAGACCTGTGTTTAGGGCAGGGTTCTGCTCTAGGAGACGATTCGGCAGCCATTCCGGAACGTTCAGCTGAACTTCGTCATGCTGAACGAGGGCGAACTTGGAGGGAACAAAGATCCGCTTGTAGACGTCATGCGGGCTTGTCAGCGAGCCGAGCTTGGCGACGTAGATGATCTCGCTCGCCCCTTGGCGACATAGTTCGGCCACCAGATGCTGGCTGATCGACCCCCAGTAGCTGTATCTGACCCCGAGGAAGACAACGTCCTCCGATTCAGTCGGCACGCGACGAATTCCGTAGTTTCCGTCCGTATCCGGCACGACTTCGGCAGCCGATAGACCGAATTCTTCGAGTAGTTCGTCGACGTACCCCAGTACGACCCGATCCCCAGCCCGGATCAGGTTGGTAGGTAGGCGGGACCATGTGGGTAGGCCGAGCTCTTCCGCCGCGCGGTACCGGAAGACGTCGATCAGGTTGGCGGCATCGGTGCTTAGCGTTAGGGCGTAGTGTCGCATCAGTGTGGCGTAATGATGCACGTAGTCCACGCCGGGGATAACCGCGGCGATAACGGCGCGGTCTCCGTCGGGTGTCGTTCCCGTGAAGAACTGCGGACGGACCTTGTTCCAGTTTTTTGGGCTCGGGTGCTCGTCTCGCTCGATGGTACGAAGTGACCGGTACCCGGCCCTACGCAGCACGTCGCGAGCGTCAGGGGGGAAGATGCCGTGGACTTGGATTCGCATGCTTCGCTCAATCGCAGAGCGGATCTGCGTGGTAGGGACTTTCCGCTCGACGTAGTCGTCCAACGCTGTAAACATCGTGTGGTCCATTGGACGCGTGTTCGGGATCCACGAGATGTCGGACTTGGTCGGCGTGCCGTACACATCTTGCAGCGCCCGACCGAAGCCGATCACCGGCGGAGTGCCCGGGTCCTGCGGCTCGCGCTTGGACTCGCGAGCCACCACATAGGTCTCCAGCGCCATAATCGCAAGCCAGCTGATCCAAGTCCTCGCCGTGTCATCCGAGGTGTCTTGACCCCAGCCGCCCGACGTCAATTGATCAGCGATCAACGCGCGCGTCGCGAGATCAGCCGTAGCGGGTGCATGCTCCCAGCGAGCGAGCGTGTACAGACTGTAGGCAGTGGCTTCCATGCTGGGCTTGCTAGTCCGCCAGTCAGGCCAATGCCCGTCAGTCGATTGCGCTCGAACAATGCTCTCAAGGGCCTGGCCGATCGGTCCGTTCGGCACCCGAAAAGACCACAACTCCATTGCGTCGCGGATACCATGTAGCGCAAGGCTAGTGAACGTAGCGTCCACCGGGCTGTCCCGGTTAAAGCCCCAGCCGAACGGTTCTTCGGCGATGCCAGCGGCGACGAGAATACTCAAACCTTCCGAGACTGTGGCCCGATTCTCCACGGTTCGAGGTGCCTTCACCAAGGCGCGGATGGCATACGAAGTGCTGTAGATGTTGAGCGGAACCCTTTCGTCCTTCGCGGGGCCATGGTAGGTGGACCAACCGTCGTGGTAAGCCTGCCGCAGCCAGGCGAGTCCTCGCTGGGCCGAAACCGAGGCGCTACCCAGGGCGCGTAGGAGGGCGATAGTCGCATTTGCGGTGACCGGGGTAGTGCCTTTGGTTGGGAGCGACGCCTTGGTCCACGATCCGTCAGCGTTCTGGCTCTCCTCTAGCCACATCGTTGCCCTCACGTACTTGGCGTACTCGTCTTCACTTAGCGGAGATAGATGTCCAAGCACTTGTCCTGTCGTCCAGGCACACAAAGGACCGTTGGTACCTACCGGCCAGGCGGGAGCATCATCGAGCAGCGAAAATAGCCAATCGCGGCCCAACTCGACGGCCCGTCGGGCGTCGTTCAGCAGCGCGTCACTGGGTGCTGTCATCAAGCGGCTCTCGGGTTTCGGGATCAAGGTATGCGCGAGCATACGAAGCGTAGTGCTTGAGGTTTCCTCCCTCGAAACTGCAGGCTGGATTGACGCTCGTTTTCACCTGCGCGAGACCTCCTAGCGTCGGTCATGGTGTCAAGAGTCCTTGAGAGGTGGCGGGCGGCGAAATGGCGTAGCCGGTCACGGGCGCGTGGTCGAAGCTGACGGTGCCGACGTCGTCGGGTAAGTGCTGATCACGGAGTTGCATCTCCGAGATCGGGGCGAGGGTGAGCGTGTTGTGAGAGTTTGCGCCCCTGTGGACAGTCGAGCGTCGCTCGCATCGCGGCTCCGGACACTGGACGGCATGGCCCCACGCGACCCGAGTCCGACGCTCGCGGCGGGCGCGCATGGTCCGGACGTCGGTACATCATCGGTCGCGCAGCTCGCGGAGCGCGTGCGGGTGCGGGTGCGCGCCGACGGCGTCGACCTGGCCGCCGACCGGGGCGCGGCGGAGCGCTACGTGCGCGAGGAGGTGCGGCGCTGGAGCGAGCGGGCGCTCGGGGGATCCGTTCCGCTGCTGCCGGATGAGGCGCGTGCCGAGCGCGAGGTGCTCGCCGCGCTCGTCGGGTTCGGGCCGCTGCAGCCGCTGCTGGACGATCCGGAGGTCGAGGAGATCTGGATCAACGCGCCGCACGACGTTCGCGTCGCGAGAGACGGGGTGAGCGAGCGGGTGCCGATGACGCTCGACGCGGCCGAGATCCGCGAACTCGTCGAGCGGATGCTGCAGTCCACCGGCCGCCGCGTCGACCTGTCGAGTCCCTTCGTCGACGCGAGCCTGCCCGACGGGTCGCGGCTGCACGTCGTGATCCCCGACATCACGCGGGCGCACTGGGCGGTCAACATCCGAAAGTTCCGCACCGGGATGCGCACGCTCGACGATCTCGTGCGCTTGGGCAGCCTGCCCGAGGGGGTCGCGGCGTTCCTCGACCGGGCGGTGAAGGCGGGCCTCAACATCCTCGTCTCGGGCGCGACCCAGGCCGGCAAGACCACCCTGCTCAACGCCCTCCTCTCGGCTTCCGACCCTGACGACCGCATCGTGACGGTCGAGGAGACTTTCGAACTCAGCCTCGACGCGCCCGACTGGGTCGCCCTGCAGTGCCGCCAGCCGAGCCTCGAGGGCACCGGCGAGGTGACCCTGCGGCGCCTGGTGAAGGAGGCGCTGCGGATGCGGCCCGACCGCCTCGTCGTCGGCGAGGTGCGCGAGGCGGAGAGCCTCGAACTGCTCATCGCGCTCAACTCCGGGTTGCCGGGCGCGTGCTCGATCCACGCCAACTCCGCGCGCGACGCGCTCGTCAAACTGTGCACGCTGCCGCTGCTCGCGGGGCGCAACATCGACGCCGCCTTCGTGGTGCCGACGGTCGCCGCGACCATCGACCTCGTCGTGCACTGCGAGCTCGGCGCGGGCGGGCTGCGGCGGATCGTCGAGGTCGTCGCCCCGACCGGTGCGGTCGGCCTCGACGGGGCCCTCGAGACGGTGCCGATCGCCGAGCGGCGTGACGGCGTCCTGACGTTGACGGGGGAGGACATGCCGCGGCCCGAGCGGCTGGCGCGGTACGCGGGCTCGGAAGCCGAGGCGGCAGCGGCGGCGCGGGCTTTCGGCTCCGACCTCGCGGAGACGACTGACCCGGAGGCTTCGGCGCGGCTGCGCGCCGAACTGGCCGCGCGTCGGGCGGGGGTGCGGGCGTGATCCCGGTCGCGCTCGGGCTGCTCGCCGGGGTCGGGGTGCTGCTGATGGCCTCGCCGTGGCTGTGGCCGCGGCACCCCGAGTCGGAGGAGGTCGGGCCCGTCGCTCGACCCGGCGTCATGGCGCGCGTCGCGACCCGGCTCGCGCAGGCGGGCATGGCGCGGGTCGCGCCGGGGGCGTTCCTGACGCTGTGCGCGAGTCTGGGCGTCGCGGTCGGGGCGGTCGTCGGGGTGCTGTTGCCGATCCCCGCGCTCGCGGTGGTCGCCGGGGTGGCCGCGGCGATCCTGCCGTGGATGGTCGTGGGTGCGCGGGCGCGTCGTCGGCGCCGCCTCGTGCGCGCCGCATGGCCCGATCTCGTCGACCACCTCGTTGCCGGGCTCCGCTCGGGGGAGAGCCTCGGGGAGGCGGTCGGATCGCTCGCCGAGATCGGGCCGGCCGAGATCCGCCCGGCGTTCGCGGGCTTCGAACGCGAGCTGCGCGCCCGCGGACTGCTCGCGCCCGCCCTCGACCGCCTCAAGGAGGAGCTCGCCGACCCGGTCGCCGACCGGCTCGTCGAGACGATCCGGCTCGCGCGCGAGGTGGGCGGCGGCGAGCTGCCGACGGTGCTGCGGGCGCTGGCCTCGAGCCTGCGCCTCGAGGGCGCGGCTCGTGCCGAGGCCGAGGCGCGGCAGAGTTGGGTGGTCGCCGCGGCGCGGCTCGGCGTCGTCGCGCCGTGGGTCGTGCTGCTCGTGCTCGCGAGCCGCCCCGAGGCGGCCGCCGCCTACGCCTCGGCGGCGGGGGCGATCCTGTTGCTCGTCGGCGGCGCGCTCACGGTGGTGGCGTACCGGCTGATGCTCGCGGTCGGGCGGCTGCCCGAGGAGCGGCGGTGGTTCGCGTGAGCGAGGCCCTGCTGCTGGCGATCCCGTGCGGGCTCGCGCTCGGCCTCGGGCTGTGGAGCCTGCTCGCCCTCGTGCCCCGGTTCAGCGCGCCGGCGCTGCAGCGCCGCGTCGCGCCCTACGTCACCGACCTCTCGCCCGAGGCGCGGGCTCTCGGCGGCGTACGGCCCGAGCCCGCCGGTGCGATCGGCGGTCTGCTCGCGCCCCTCGGGCGCGGCGCGGGGCGCGCGATCGCCTCCGTGCTCGGCGGGGATGCGACCGTCGCGGCCCGGCTGCGGCAGTCCGGCCGGGGCGGCGACGTGCGACGCTTCCGCGCCCGCCAGGCGGCGTGGTGCGGGGTCGCGCTCGCGGCGGGGCTCGCGGTGGCGGCGCTCGCCGCGCGCCAGGGGGCGCCCGCGGTGGCGGTCGTGGTGATCCCGGTCGTGATCGCCGCGCTGGGCCTGCTCGCACCCGAGCAGCTGCTCGCCGCCCGCGCCCGCGCCCGGCAGCGCCGCCTCGCCGAGGAGCTGCCGACCGTGCTCGAGTTCCTGACGCTCGCGCTGACCGCGGGGGAGGGCGTCGCGGAGGCGGTGCGTCGCGTCGCCCGCGTCGGCTCCGGCGAGCTGGCGCGCGAACTCGCGCACGTCGTCGCCGAGTCGAACAGCGGGGTGCCGCTCGCGACCGCGCTCACGCGCTGCGCCGCCGAACTCGAACTGCCCGCCTTCACCCGCACGGTCGATCAGCTCGTCGGCGCGATGGAGCGCGGCGCCCCGCTCGCCGAGGTGCTGCGCGCGCAGGCCGCCGACGTGCGCGCCGAGGCGAAGCGCGACCTGCTCGAAGCGGCCGGGCGCAAAGAGGTGACGATGCTCGTGCCGCTCGTGTTCCTGATCCTGCCGGTGACGATCGCGTTTGCGCTCTGGCCAGCGGTGCTGGTGCTGCGGGTGGGGTTCTGAGAGTCCAGGAGTTCTGAATGTGTTCTGAATTATGATGTCCGACATGACCTCAGCCCTCCGCACATTCCAGTCGTCGGCCCTCTCGCGCCATTCGGCCGAGGTGTTCGCGGCCGCCGACGCCGGCCCAGTCGAGGTCACGCGCCGCGACGGCGACTCTCTGGTGCTGATGAGCAGCCGTCTCGCCGAAGCGAACGATCACCTGCTCGAGTTCGCTGCTCAGCTCATCGCCGCGACGACCGACGATCGGGGGACTCTCGCCGACAGGCTGTCGGAGCGGCTCGACTGGATGCTCGCCCTGACTCCGGAGGATCGCGATATCTGCGCGGCGGCGCTGGTCCGCGCTGCGCGCGCCTCGTTCTCGACCGGCCAGTCGCATCTCGCGCTCGCCGAGCTCGCCTCCTGGCGTTCGACCGCCACGGCTCTCGCCCAAGGGCTCGGCAACGACGAGGTCGACTGGCTGGACGAGCCCGAGAAGGTCGCGCGACCGTAGTGGCAGCGCGTCAGACGGCGGTGCCGCGGCCCGCGAAGAAAGCGGAGTACGAGCTGCGGTTCGTGACCCGCCAGGCGGAGCTCGGGTGGCGCGATCTGGTCGCGACGACCCGGAATGCGATGGCCGACGCGTGGGATTACCTGACGAGGAACCCGCTGCGCGACGAGCCGAAGAACCACGAACTCCGTGGTGCCCTCGCGACCGTGACCCACGCGGGAGCGACCCACCGCCAGCGACAGTACGAACTCCCCGGTGGCGCTCGAATCTGGTACTACGTCGACGGTCGCGTCGTCATGCTCGTCAACGTGCACACCGCGCACCCGAACGCGACGAAGTAGCGCCTCACCCCGCCGGCGCCGCCGTCGACCCGCGCACCACGAGCCGCGGCGCGAGCGGCGGCGAGACGGTGGTGGAGTCGGGGTCTTCGATGGCGAGCAGCACCTTCTGCATGGTGAGGTCGCCGAGGGCGGCGAAGTCCTGCCGCACGGTGGTGAGCGGGGGGATCAGGTAGCCGGCCTCGGGCACGTCGTCGAAGCCGACGATGCTGACGTCGTCGGGCACGCGCAGGCCGCGGGCGTGCAGGCCCGAGATGAGGCCCAGGGCGAGCATGTCGTTGCCGCAGAACACCGCGACGCCGCGCTCGATCGCGGGGTCGTCGGCGAAGCTCGCGCCGCTCGCGGCGGTCCAGTCGCCCACGAGCGGAGGTGCCGCCGGCAGCCGCAGGGCGGTGAGCTCGTCGCGCCAGCCGCGCAGTCGCTCCATCGAGTCGGGGGCCTCCGGGTCGCCCTGGATGTGCACGATCCGGGTGTGCCCGAGCTCGGCCAGGTGCCGCACCGCCGCCCGCGCGCCGCGGTACTGGTCGATCGCGACGGTGGTCGCGTCGGGCCGGGCGACCGCGGCCACCGCGACCAGCGGGATCCCCAGATCGAGCCCCCGCACCGTCTCGAGCATCGATACGCTCGCCGCGATCACGACGATGGCGTCGACGCGCTGACGCAGCAGCTCCTCCACCGCGGAGCGCACCTCGGTCGGCTCCGACTCGAGGGCGCTCACCGTCTCGACGCTGTAGCGGGCGGTGCGCGCGGCGCGGCTGAAGTGCAGCGCGATCGAGCTGGGCCCGAAGTCGACGTTGCCGGGGGTGACGAGCCCGACGGTGCGGGTGCGCCGGGTGACGAGGGCGCGCGCCGCGGGGGAGGGGGAGTAGCGCAGCTGCGCGATGGCCCGCTGCACGCGCTCGCGGGTCGCGGGGCGCACGTTGGGGGCGTCGTTGAGCACGCGCGACACGGTCTGGTGCGAGACGCCCGCGAGGCGGGCGACGTCGAAGATGTTCGCCGCTCGGGGCGCCCGATCGTCGGTGCTCATCCGCGCGGCGTCAGCCCTCGTCCGGTTGGCCGACGACGGCGAGGAGGGTGTCGACGGTGACCTGCGAACCGGGCACCACGTCGACGACGGCGCCGTCGCGCAGGATCGCGATCTGATCCGACACGCGCACCACCTCCTCCAACTCGCCCGAGACGAACACCACCGACATGCCGTTGTCGGCTAGTCCGCTCACGAGGTTCTGCAGCTCGACCTTCGCGCCCACGTCGATGCCGCGGGTGGGTTCGTCGAGCACGATGACCCGAGGTGCCAGGGCCAGCAGCCGAGCGAGGAGGACCTTCTGCTGATTGCCCCCCGACAGTACACCGACCGGCAGCTCGGGCCGTCGCGGGCGGATGTCGAGGGCCTCGATCCAGCTCGCCACCAGCTCGTCGCGGCGCGCCTTGCGAAGCGGCCGCCACGCCCCGCGCTGCGCCTGCAGGGCGAGGGTGATGTTCGCCGCCACCGAGAGCTGGTCGATGATGCCCTCCGAGCGGCGGTTCTCGGAGGAGTAGACGACGCCGAGCCGCGTCGCGCGGCGCGGGTCGCCCAGCCGCACCTCACGCGCGTCGAGCTCGAGGCGGCCGTGCGCGGGCCGGTCGACGCCCGACAGCAGGCGCGCGAGGGCGGTGCGGCCGGATCCCAGCAGCCCCGCGAGGCCCAGCACCTCGCCCTCGCCGATCACGACGTCGGTCGGGCGCAGCCGGCGCGACGCGAGCCCCCGCGCGCGCAGCACCGCGCGGCGCGGCTCGGCGTCGACCTCGGGACGCGGGCGCTCGACGAGCTGCTCCGCCCCGCGGCCGAGCATCTTCTGCACGAGGTCGATGCGCAGCAGCTCCTCGGTGCGGAACTCGCCCACGAGGCTGCCGTTGCGCAGCACCGTGATGCGGTCGCAGATCTCGTAGACCTGGTCGAGGAAGTGGGAGATGAACACGATCGCGACGCCGCGATCCTTCAACTCGCGGATCACCCGGAACAGCTCCGCGACCTCCTCGAGGTCGAGGCTCGAGGTGGGTTCGTCGAGCACGAGCACCGACACCTCGCGTGAGATGGCGCGTGCGATCGCGACGAGCTGCTGCACGGCGACGGAGTGGCTGCCCAGGGCGGACGCGGGATCGATGTCGATGCCGAGTCCTGCGAGCACAGCGCCGGCCTCGCGCCGCATCCGCGGCCAGTCGATCGCGCCGAAGCGGCGCGGCTCGCGCCCGAGCAGGACGTTCTCGGCGACCGAGAGGTTCGGCAGCAGGTCGATCTCCTGGTAGACCGCGGCGATGCCGGCACGCTGCGCGTCGCGCGGCCGGGCGAACCGCGCCACCTTGCCGTGGATGCGGATCACGCCCTCGTCGAGCGGCCGCGCCCCGGTGAGCGCGCGGATGAGCGTCGACTTGCCGGCCCCGTTCTCGCCCATGAGCGAGTGCACCTCGCCGGCGTGCACCCGGAAGTCGACGTGGTCGAGGGCGAGGGTTCCGGCGAAGCGCACCGTCGCACCGGTGATCTCGACCACGGGGGCCTCGGTCACCGGGTCGACGGCGTCGTCGCTCGTCATGCGCTCCATCCTGCCGTGCGCGCCGGCCCGGCGGTCAGCTCCGCGAGGATCGCGCGACGATCACCCGCTGCACGACCACGAACACGAGCAGCAGCGCGCCGATCGTGATGCGGGTCCACGACTGCTCGGCGCCGAGGAAGGAGATGAGCACCTTGATGGTGCCGTAGACGAAGACGCCGATCATCGATCCGAGCACGTAGCCGGTGCCGCCCGTGAGGAGGGTGCCGCCAATCACGACCGCCGCGATCGTGTCGAGCTCGGTGCCGATGCCGTTGAGCGGGTAGCCGGCGCCCGAGTACGCGGTGAACAGCACGCCCGCGATGCCGGCGCAGGTGCCGCTGATCACGTAGGCGAGCACCTTGGTGCGCGCTGTCGCGAGCCCCATCAGCCGGGCCGACTGCTCGCTGCCCCCGACGGCGTAGACGGTGCGGCCGAAGCGGGTGAAGTGCAGCACGAGCGCCGCGATCACGACCGTCGCGATCGCGATGATGCCGGTGGGCGTGAGATACCAGCCGCCGCCCGCGAGGCGGGTCGACTGCAGGGCGAGCACGAAGGGGTCCTCGAGCTTGATGGAGGAGAGGCTGACGACGAACGCGAGCCCGCGCGCCGCGAACATCGCCGCGAGCGAGGCGATGAACGGCTGCACCTCGAACACCTGCACGAGCACGCCCGTCGCGAGGCCCATGAGCGCGCCGAGCACGATGACGAGCGGGATGACGACCCCGGTCGGGGCGCCCTCGCTCAGCATCCGCGCGCACAGGATGCCCGTGAACGCCATCACCGAGCCGACCGAGAGGTCGATGCCCCCGGTCAGGATCACGAAGGTCATGCCGACCGCGAGCACGATGAGGTACGCATTGTCGAGCAGCAGCGAGGAGAGCACCCTCGGCGTGAGGAAGTTGCCGAAGTAGGCCTGCCCGACCGCGAACATCACGACGAGGATGCCGACGGCGGCCGAGACGGGGATCCACGAGGCGCGGCGCGCGCGGAACCGGTCGGCGCGCTCGCGCAGGCTCGGGCGGGCGCCCAGGGCGACGGGGGTGTCGGTCATGACGCGGCCTCCGGGTCGATGCGGGCGCCGCCGGCGGGGGTGCGGCGGCGGGTGAGCCGGGCGAGCGCCGAGCGGGTGCGCGGCGACTGCACGAGCACCACGATCACGACGACCGCCGCGAGGAACACCGGGCTCACCGCGGGCGGCACGCCGAGGAAGGTGATGGTCGACTTGAGGGTCTGGATGGTGAACACGCCCACGACGGTGCCGGCGAGGCTGAACTTGCCGCCCGCGAGGGAGGTGCCGCCCAGCACGACCGCGAGGATCGCGTCGAGTTCGATGTAGAGGCCGGCGGCGTTCGCGTCGGCGGCCATGATGTTCGAGCTGTAGAGGATCCCCGCGATGCCCGCGAGCAGCCCGCTGGCGATGTAGGCGCCCCACACGATGCCGCGCGAGCGCACGCCGGCCAGCCGGCTCGCCTCCGGGTTGATGCCCACCGCCTCGGTGAGCATCCCCAGGGCGGTGCGGCGCTCGATGAGCGCGACCACGACGATCGCGGCGATCGAGACGAGGAACGCGAACGGCAGCCCGAGCACGTAGCCCTGCGAGATGAACTGGTACGGCTCGGAGTTGATCGTCGTGATGAACCCGCCGGTGATGAGCAGCGCGATGCCGCGCCCGGCGAGCATGAGCACGAGCGTCGCGATGATCGGCTGGATGCCGAGCACCGCCACCAGCAGGCCGTTCCACGCGCCGAGCACGAGGCTCACGAGCGCGGCGACCGCGATCGCGACGAGTACCACCCCGAGGTTGTCGGGGGTGGGGGAGGCCTCGATCACGGTCAGCGCGACCGCGCCCGAGACCGCCATGATGGCGCCGACCGAGAGGTCGATGCCGCGGGTCGCGATGACGACGGTCATGCCGAGCGCGACGAGCATGAGCGGGGCGCTGTTGCGCAGGATGTCGATGAGCGATCCGTAGAGCTCGCCGTCCTGCAGGGTGATCGACAGGAAGGTCGGGCGCGAGATCGTGTTCACCACGATCAGGGTCACGAGGGCGGCGACCGCCCAGACCAGGCGGTGGCGCAGCAGCTTCATCACGTGCGGCTCCTCGGGGCCGAGGTGGCGGGCTCCGGCGACGGTGCCGGATCCTCCTGGGCGATCATCTCGACGACGGCGTCGAGCCCGACCTCGCGGGCGTCCAGTTCGCCGATCTTACGGTGGTCGCGCATCACGGCGATGCGCTGGGCGAGGCGCAGCACCTCGTCGAGCTCGGAGGAGATGAACACCACGGCGAGGCCGGCGCGGGCGAGCTCGGCGACCTTGCGCTGGATGTCGGCCTTCGCGCCGACGTCGATGCCGCGGGTCGGCTCGTCGAGGATCAGCAGCTCAGGCGCCGTCGCGAGCCAGCGCGCGAGCAGCACCTTCTGCTGGTTGCCGCCGGAGAGGTTGCGCACCAGGGCGTTCGGGTCGGCCGGGCGGATGCCGAGCTCGGCGATCGAGCGCGCGACCAGCTCGTCGCGCTCGGCGGCCGCGATCGGGCGCATCCAGCCGCGCCGCGCCTGCACCCCGAGCACGATGTTCTCGGCGACCGAGAGGTCGGGAACGACGCCCTCCGCGCGGCGGTCCTCGGAGGAGAACACGATCCGCTGCGCGATGGCGTGCCGGGGCGTGCCGAGCCGCACGGGCGTGCCGCGCTTCTCGAGGTGTCCGCGGTCGGGATGATCGGCGCCGGCGAGCAGCCGCGCGAGCTCGGTGCGGCCTGAGCCCAGCAGCCCCGCGAGGCCGACGATCTCGCCGTCGAAGACGTCGACGTCGACCGCCTCGAGCGCGCCGCGGCGGGCGAGCCCGCGGGCCCGGATCACCGGCGCGCCGCTGCGGTCGATGACGCGCGCCGAGGAGTCGGAGAGCGCCTCGAGCTCGTCGAGGTCGCGGCCGATCATGCGCGCGACGAGCTCGGGTCGGGGCAGTTCGTCGACCGGGTAGTCGCCGACGAGCGCGCCGTTGCGCAGCACCGTGATGCGGTCGGAGATCTCGTAGACCTGGTCGAGGAAGTGGGTGACGAACAGCACCGCGACGCCGCGGTCGCGCAGTTCGCGCACGACCGCGAAGAGGCGCTCGACCTCGGAGCGGTCGAGGCTCGAGGTGGGCTCGTCGAGCACGAGCACGCTCGCCTCCTGCATGATGGCGCGGCTGATCGCGACGAGCTGCTGCACGGCGATCGAGTGGCCCGACAGGCGCGAGCGGGTGTCGATCTCGACGCCGAGGCCGCGCAGGTGCTCGCCGGCCCGGCGGTGCAGCTCGCGCCAGTCGATGGCGCCGCGGCGGCGGGGTTCGCCGCCGAGCATGAGGTTCTCGCCCACCGAGAGGTTCGCGCAGAGGTTGACCTCCTGGTAGACGGTCGCGATGCCCGCCTCCTGCGCGTCGGAGGTGCCGCGCAGCTCGCGCACCCGCCCGTCGACGGTGATGGTGCCGGCGTCGATGCGCTGCTCGCCGGTGAGGGCTTTGATGAGGGTCGACTTCCCGGCCCCGTTCTCGCCCATGAGCGCGTGCACCTCGCCGGCGTGGAGGGTGAGGTCGACGCCGTCGAGGGCGAGGACGCCGGGGAAGCGCACCGTGATGTCGCGCATCGCGACGGCGACGGCGCCGCGGTCGGTGGGGGAGGAAGGGACGTCGGTGTCCATGGGGAGTGTCACGGGGATCCTTCGAGGGGTGCCCCGCGGGAGCCGGTCGATCGGCTCCCGCGGGGCGTTGGGCGTCGGCTCAGTACGGACGCGTCGGCAGCAGCTCGATCGCGTCGGCCTGGTCGAACTCGCCGTCGTCGACGATGTACGCCTTCTCGAGCGTGTCGCCGGCGAGCACCTTCTTCACGAGCTCGGCGACCTGGTCGCCCAGCAGCGGGTTGCACTCGACGATGTGGTTGATCTCCCCGTCGGCGAGGGCCTGCATGCCGTCGTGCACCGCGTCGATCGAGACGATCTTGATGTCGACGCCGGGCTGGAGGCCCGCCGCCTTGATCGCCTCGATGGCGCCGAGCGCCATGTCGTCGTTGTGCGCGTAGAGCAGGTCGATGTCGGAGCCGTACTTCTGCAGGAAGCCCTCCATCACCGTCTTGCCGTCGGCTCGCGTGAAGTTGCCGGTCTGGGAGTCGAGCGTCACGATGCCCGAGCCCTCGATCGCCTTGGCGAAGCCCTCGGCACGGTCGTTCGCGGGCGCCGACCCGGTCGTGCCCTCGAGCACGACCATGTTGGTCGGGGTGTCGCCGAACTCCTTCGCCGCCCACTCGCCGGCGCGCTCACCCTCCCGGGTGAAGTCGAGACCGACCCAGCTGGCGTAGAGGTCGTCGCTCGAGGTGAGCGTGCGGTCCTCGAGGACGACGGGGATGCCGGCGTCCTTCGCCTCCTGCAGCACGTCGTCCCAGCCGTCCTCCACGATCGGCGCGATGACGATCGCGTCGACGCCCTGGTTGATGAAGCTGCGCACCGCGGCGATCTGCGCCTCGGGCTTGTTGTCGGCGGCGTTGAACACCAGGTTGAAGCCGTTCTCCTCGGAGAAGGCCGCCTTCATCGACTCGGTGTTCGCCGAGCGCCACCCGCTCTCCGAGCCGGTCTGCGCGAAGCCGACGGTGATGAGCCCGTCGTCCGAGCCGCCACCCCCCGCCGCGCAGCCCGACAGTCCGGCGAGCGCCGCCGCGGCGACCGCGACGGTGGCCAGGATCTTCTTCATCCAAAACCTCCTTGTTTCGGGTCCGGTCGGTCGAAGCCTCCGGACGGCGCTCCCCGTGAGCGCCGGTGGCCCAGATGTTAGCCTTCACATTTCGCGCAGCGCGACGCGGAGCGTGTCACGATTCGGTAACGGCGGTGACGGTCGCCGCGAGAAGCGCGGGCCGCCAGGTCTCAAAAAGCAAGCTCTGACCAGGGATTGTGTGAAGTCTCGCGAGGTACGGCGGCGCAGCGCAGCGGTGACCATCCCGTGACCTCGGCGCGCGGCACCGCCATTGCGCGCAGCTCCGTGATGTGAGGCGATGTGAGCGCTGCGACGCACCGGCGTCCGAGCGGCGGTTCCGAACGGGGAGCGCTCTCACGCACGCGGCGGCGTCGACGCCGGTGCGCACGTGCGCCCGGCGGCTCGTCGCGACGGATCAGCGGGTGAGTGCGAGCGGCGTGACGAGGATGACGAGCCCGGCGAAGGCGATCCCCGCGACGTTCATGGCGATGCCCACGCGGCAGCAGAACACCTTCTGCTTGTAGGCCTCCTCGAGCGGGAAGCCGAGCACCGGGCAGGCGGCCCAGATGAGCAGGGCGAGACCGATGCCGGCGGAGGCGGCGCCGAGCCACCACAGCAGCGCGGCGAACGGCTGCAGCGCGGCCGGGCTCCACCCGGCGGAGACGAGGGGCGCGAGACCGAGGATCGGAGCCACCACTCCCGCGGCCACCCAGATCGTGCTCGAACTCATGATCCGTCGGGTCTCCGACTCGATCGAGTCGACGGGTTCGAGGGTCTGCGCGCGGTCGGTCATTGCATCCACTGCAACATTCTGCAACTGCGGGGCGCCTCCTCGCCGGTTCTCAGCTTGCTGCCAGGTGCGGGGGCGTGGTCGACCTGCCGCGCCCGGGGTCGGCGCTGTGGACGCGGCGCCCGTGGCGCTCCGCGCCATGGCATGATCCCGAGCATGTCTCGTCGACTCCGAACCCTCGCCACCCGGTGGGCCGACGACCGCGGCGACGTGCCCGGCTGGGTGCTCATCACGCTCATGACCGCCGGTCTCGTCGTCGTCATCTGGGCGCTCGCGGGCCCCGCGCTGAGCGGCATCTTCGAGGATGCGATCTCCAAGGTCTCCGGGCTCTGACCCGCCCGCGCGCATGAACCGGCGGTCGCGCGCGTGGCGCTGGCGTCGCGCGGCGCTGCGCTCCGAGCGCGGATCGGCGCCCGCCGAGTTCGCGATGGTCGCGGGGCTGCTGACCGTGCTCACGCTCGTGGTGATCCAGCTCGGGCTGGCGCTGCACGTGCGCAACACCGTGCTCGACGCCGCCGCCGAGGGGGCCCGCTACGGCGCGCTCGCCGACAACGGGCCGGCCGACGCCGTCGCGCGCACGCGCGAGCTCATCGCGGCGGCCGTCGGCCCGCAGTACGGGGAGGACGTGAGCGTCGCCGCCGGCTCGTGGCAGGGCGTCCCCGCGCTCACCGTCACGGTGCGCACGACCCTTCCGCTCATCGGACTGCTCGGCGTCGACCGGGCGATGGAGGTCTCCGGCCATGCGGCGATCGAGACGCTGGGCTGAGCGCCTCGCCCGGCGGCTTCTCGCCGACGACGGCGGCTCCGCGACGCTCGAGTTCCTCACCGTCGGGCTGCTGCTGCTCGTGCCGACCGTCTACCTCGTGCTGGCCCTCGCCGCCGTGCAGGCGGGCGCGTTCGGGGTCGAGGGGGCCGCGCGCCAGGCCGCGCGGGTCTACGTGCAGGCGGGCGATGTCGGGGCGGCGAACGCCGCCGCCGAGCGCGCCGTCGCGGTGACACTCGCGGACTACGGGCTCGACGCCGGGGGCGCGGAGGTCTCCGTGTCGTGCCGCCCCGACCCCGGCGACTGCCTGCGCCGGCACGGCTTCGTCACCGTGCGGGTCAGCGCGCGGGTGAGCCTGCCGCTCGCGCCGCCGGTGCTGTCGCTGCAGCTGCCGGTCGCGATCCCGCTGAGCTCGGTCGCGACGGAGCAGGTGTCGCGGTTCGCGGGGTCGCGGTGAGCGCGCGCCGGCGGCGACCCGCGTCGATGCTGCGGCGGATGCGCGCCGCGCTCGCCCGCGACGACGGCTCGACCCTGCCCCTCGTGCTCGGCTTCGGGGCGCTCGCCCTCGTGCTCGTGCTCGTCGTCGCGGCCGCGAGCTCGCTCTACCTCGAGCGCAAGCGGCTGTTCACCCTCGCCGACGGGGCGGCGCTCGTGGGCGCCGAGTCGTTCGGGCTCGACGACGTCGAGAACGTCGACGGACGGCTGATCCCGCGGCTCGACCCCGCCGAGGTGGATGCCGCGGTCGCCGCCTACGTCGCCGGCCAGCCCGTCGGCGAGCACCGCGCGCTCGCGGTCGACGTCGCCACGACGCCCGACGGTCGCAGCGCGCGGGTCACGGTCTCGGCGGACTGGTCGCCGCCCGCGCTCGAGGGGTTCCTGCCGGCCGTGCTGCGGGTCGATGCGACCGCCACCGCGCGGGCCGTCTTCCGTTGACGCGACGTCGACGGCGAGCCGGGCCCGCGCTCGCGCGGCCGCGCGCAGGCGCCCGCCGCGCCCCGCGCGCAGGCGCCCGCCGCGCCCCGCGCTCAGGCGCCCGCCGCGCCTAGGGTGGCGCCATGGATCGGGAGCGCGCCGCCGAGGTGCTCGGCGTCGCCGCCGACGCGAACCGCGCCGAGGTCTCGGCCGCGTTCCAGCGCGCGGCCCGGCGCACGCACCCCGACGCGGGCGGCGACGAGGAGGCCTTCCGCGAGGTCGCGGCGGCGCGCGACGTGCTGCTCGCCGCGGCGGGGGAGGGCCTCGCGGGCGGCGGTGCCGCCGCCGGCGCGGCGCCCGGCGGGCCGCGCCGCGCACCCGCGGGGGCGGGGTCCTTCGGCCCGGAGTCCGCGCCGCCGCGGCCGCAGGGCCCGGCGCTGCTGGCGGCGTGGGTGGCGATCCTCGCGGTCGCGGGGTTCCTCGAGGTGTACGGGGTGCCGCATCCGCTCGCCCCGTGGGAGCCGATCGCGCGGTGGTTGCTCGTCGTCGGCGGGGCGCTCGGCTTCGCGCTGAGCGGCGCGCGGTGGGCGCTCGCGCTGGGAGTGCTGGCCTACGTGGCCACGCTCGTGACGACCCTGTTCGTCACGACGCTGGGCGGCCTCGTGGGGCTGCTGCTCGCGATCCCCGCGCTCTACGGCCTCATGCTCGCGGGGCTCGCGCGGCGGCGGCTCGTGCGGCTCGCCCGCGCGGCACGGGACGGTCGGGTGCGGCCGGGTCCGGGGGCCGACGCCGCGCCGAACTAGGCTGGGCGGATCATGATCGAGCTCGACCTGCACGAGGACATCGCCGCCCTGCGCGCCACCTTCTCCGACATCCGCGCGGTCGTCGACCCCGAGAAGCTGCAGGCGCAGATCGCCGAACTCGAGCAGCAGGCCTCCGCCCCCGACCTCTGGGACGACACCGAGAACGCCCAGAAGGTGACGAGCGCGCTCAGCCACCGGCAGGCCGAGCTCGGTCGCATCAGCGCCGTCGAGCGCCGCCTCGACGACCTCGAGGTGCTCGTGCAGCTCGCGGTCGAGGGCGACGACCAGGAGAGCGCCGACGAGGCGCGCACCGAGCTCGCCGCGCTGCAGAAGACGGTGGCCGACCTCGAGGTGCAGACCCTGCTCGACGGGGAGTACGACGACCGCGGGGCGGTCGTGACGATCCGCTCCGGCGCCGGCGGCGACGACGCCACCGACTTCGCCGAGATGCTCCTGCGCATGTACCTGCGCTGGGCCGAAAAGCACAAGTACCCGGTCAAGGTGATGGACACCTCCTACGCCGAGGGCGCCGGCATCAAGAGCGCGACCTTCGAGGTGGATGCGCCCTACGCCTTCGGAACCCTCTCCGTCGAGGCCGGCACCCACCGCCTGGCGCGCATCAGCCCCTTCGGCGCCGCCGACAAGCGCCAGACGAGCTTCGCGGCCGTCGAGGTGATCCCCGTCATGGAGGAGGCGCAGGAGGTGGAGGTGCCCGAGGGCGACATCCGCGTCGACGTGTTCCGCTCCTCCGGCCCCGGCGGGCAGAGCGTCAACACGACCGACTCGGCGGTGCGGATCACCCACCTGCCCACCGGCATCGTCGTCTCGATGCAGAACGAGAAGAGCCAGATCCAGAACCGCGCCGCGGCGATGCGGGTGCTGCAGACCCGCCTCATGCTGCTGCAGCGCGAGGAGGAGGCGGCCAAGAAGAAGGAGCTCGCCGGCACGATCACGGCGAGCTGGGGCGACCAGATGCGCTCCTACTTCCTCTACGGCCAGCAGCTCGTCAAGGATCTGCGCACCGGCTTCGAGGTCGGCAACCCCGCTCCCGTCTTCGACGGCGAGATCGACGGCTTCATCGCGGCGGGGATCCGCTGGCGCAAGTCGCAGGAGAACGCGGCGGACTGATCTTCCCGCGCTCGCGCTACGTCAGCCCTGGAAGTCCTCCGGGTCGATGTGCTCGAGGAACTCGCGGAACTCCGCGACCCGCGCCTCCGCGTCCTCGGGGCTCTCGCTCGCGTCGGGCGTCTCGTCGGGCTCGCCGGTGAAGTCGTCGGCGACCCCGGCATCCTCGAGCACCTCGTCGGCGAGGGCGAGCGGCGCGCCGAGTCGTGAGGCGAGCGCGATCGCGTCGGAGGGGCGGCAGTCGATCACGGTCGTGCCGGTCGGCGTGCGCACCGTGAGCTCGGCGTAGTAGGTACCGTCCTCGATGCGGGTCACCGCGACGCCCGTCACCTCCGAGCCGACGGCGTCGAGCAGCTCGCGCATGAGGTCGTGGCTGAGCGGGCGCGGGGGAGTGGAGCCCTCGATCGCGATGAGGATCGAGGCGGACTCGGCGGCCCCGATCCAGATCGGCAGCACCTTGCCCTGACCGGGCTCCTCGCCGATGGGCTTGAGCAGCACGACGTGCTGGCCACGCGTGTCGATCGCGATGCTCGCGACGCGCACCGGGATCATCCGCCACCTCCCGTCGTCTCCAGGCTAGCCGGGGCCCGGGGTCGTCGCCGGGCCCGCAAGCTGGGAGTCCGACTCGCGGGGAGTGTCGTGCGCCGCCGCCCGGCGCGCCCCGCCTAGCCTCGTCACGCCATGATCCGATTCGATCAGGTCACCAAGACCTATTCCCGCGCCGGCCGCCCCGCGCTGCACGACGTCACCGTCGAGATCCTCGGCGGCGAGTTCGTGTTCCTCGTGGGTGCCTCCGGCTCCGGCAAGTCGAGCTTCCTACGCCTCGTGCTGAAGGAGGAGCGACCCACGCGCGGCGACGTGCACGTGCTCGGCCGGCACCTCAACACCCTCGCCGACCGCAAGGTGCCCTACTTCCGCCGCGACCTCGGCGTCGTCTTCCAGGACTTCCGGCTGCTGCCGGGCAAGACGGTCTTCGACAACGTCGCCTTCAGCCTGCAGGTGATCGGCAAGAGCAAGGGCTTCATCTCCGAGGCGGTGCCCGACGTGCTGAAGCTCGTGGGCCTCGCCGGCAAGCAGGGGCGGATGCCGCACGAGCTCTCCGGCGGAGAGCAGCAGCGCGTCGCGATCGCGCGCGCCGTCGTCAACAAGCCGGCGATCCTGCTCGCCGACGAGCCGACCGGCAACCTCGACCCGGCGACGAGCTCCGGCATCATGCAGCTGCTCTCGACGATCAACGCCAACGGCACGACGGTCGTCATGGCCACGCACGACGTCGGCATCGTCGACCAGATGCGCCGCCGCGTGATCGAGCTCGTCGGAGGGCAGGTCGTTCGCGACGAGCGCCAGGGCGGGTACCAGACCTCCGCGGTGCCGGTGCACCGGGATGCGCAGGCCGATCCCGCCGCCGAGCGCGCCGCCCGGGTGGCGGAGCGCGAGCGCGCCCGCGCGGGCGAGCCCGCGCCCTCCGCGCCGGAGCCGGAGCGCATCCCGGCCCCGCTCGCGGTCGAGCCGCGGATCGCGCCGCCGCCCGCCGCGCCGAGCACGGCGTCGCCCGGCACGTCGTCGCCCGCCGCACCGGCGCAGCCCGCCCCGACGCCGCCCGCGCGGGAGCCGGAGCGCCCGGCCGCGCGCCGTCCCGAGCCCGCGCCCGCCGCCGAGCGCCCCGCCGCCCGCGCTCCCGAGCGGCCGACCGAGCGCCCCACCGAGCCGGCCGCGGAGCGGCCCGCGCCGGTGCCCCTGCCCGACCTCGACGACGAGTACACCCGCGTGACGCGCCGCTCCGAGCCGAGCGGCCCGCCGCCGCTCAACGAGCCGCCCGCGCGCGGAGCCGGGGGTCGTCGATGAGGGCGGGCCTCGTGCTCTCGGAGGTCGCGCAGGGATTCCGCCGCAACCTCTCGATGGTCGTCTCGGTGGTGCTCGTCACCTTCATCTCGCTGACCTTCTTCGGCGCCGCGATCCTGCTGCAGATGCAGATCGGCCAGATGAAGGGCTACTGGTACGACCGCGCGCAGGTCACGGTGTACTTCTGCACCGAGTACGACAGCGCCCCGTGCGACGAGACCGCGGCCAGCCAGGATCAGATCGACGCCGTGCAGGGCGAGCTCGACGGCGCGACCCTCTCGCCGTACCTCAAGGAGACGACCTTCGAGTCGAGCGACGACGCCTACCAGCTGTTCCTGCAGCAGTTCGAGGGCACCTCGGTCGCCGACATCGCGAGCCCCGACGTGTTCGGCCCCGACATCCGCATCAACATGGTCGACCCGACGCAGGCCGACATCGTCATCGATCAGATCAGCGGGATGCCGGGGGTGCAGTCCGTCCAGGATCAGCGGGCCCTGCTCGACCCGATCTTCTCGGTGCTCAACGCCGCGAGCTTCACCGCCGTCGGGATCGCCGCGCTCATGCTCGTCGCCGCCGTGCTGCTGATCGGCACGACCATCCGGCTGAGCGCCTTCTCGAGACGCCGCGAGCTCGGCATCATGCGCCTCGTGGGCGCCTCGAACCGCTTCATCGAGACGCCGTTCATCCTCGAGGGGGTGGGGGCCGCGCTCATCGGCGCGGTGCTCGCGAGCGGTGCGATCGTCGTGCTCGTGCAGGTGTTCGTGCGGGGCTATATCGCTCCGAGCATGCAGAGCCAGACGATCAGCTTCGTCGGGCTCGGCGACGCGCTGCTCGTGGTGCCGATCCTGCTCGGGGTCGGAGCGCTCCTCGCGGCGCTCTCGGCGAGCGTCGCGATCCGGCGCTACCTCAAGATCTGAGCTCCGAGCTCCAGCCGCCCTCGTGGCGGCGCTCGATGCCGTCGAGCAGCAGGTCGAGGGCGAAGGCGAACTCGGCGTCCGAGTCGCACTCGGCGCTGGCGTGCGGGGCGGTCGTCGCCATGCGCACGATCGAGGGGTAGCGGCTCGCGAATCCGGCGAGGGCCGCCGCGCGCTCCTCGGCTCCCTCGGGCATCGTCGGGGTCGGGAAGACCTCGCGCGTGAAACCCCACATGCGCGTGCTGAGGGCGTGCATGGCGTGGTGCACCAGGTCGGCGCTGAGGCCGCCCTCGAAGAGGCGCCGCATGATCCAGTCCATGTGCGCGAGCGCCGGTGCGCTCGCCGCGTGCCGGGTCTCGATCGCGCGGGTCGCCCAGGGGTGGGCGAGGATCTCGGCGCGGGCCGCGAGGATCCGCCGGCGCACGGCGGGTCGCCATCCGCCCTCGGTCGAGGTGTCGGCGATGGCCTCGAGCACGGTCTCGACCATCCCGTCGACGAGCGCCTCGTGGTCGGCGACATGGTGGTAGAGCGCCATCGGCGTCACGCCGAGCGACTCGGCCAGTCGCCGCATGCTCGGCGGCTCGAGCCCGCCCTCGTCGGCGAGCTCGACCGCGCGCGCGAGCACGGCCGCCCGGTCGAGGGCGGGACGGGGGCGCGGGCTTGACACGGTATACAGCGTATATCTATGGTCGGCAGAGCTGGCTATACGCCGTATAGCTGAGGCCCACCAGGGGCCGACCCCCGAGACACCGAGTGACAGGAAGACCCCATGGCCTCCACCCCCGCCCCGAACCCCGACCGCCGCCTCGCCGTGCTGACCGGCCTGCTCTACCTGCTCACGCACGTCACCTCGGTGACGGCCGCGGTGCTGTACGCGGCGGGTCTGCCCGCCGACGGCGGCCCGATCGACGCCCCGCTCGTGCTGGGCGGTGTCGCGCTCGAGTTCGTGCTCGCGCTGGGCTGCATCGGCACGGGCGTGCTCGTGTGGCGCCTGCTGCGCGAGGCCGGCCCGGCCACCGCGGCGGGATTCGCCGCCCTGCGCCTGCTCGAGGGCGCCGTCATCGTCGTCGGCACCGCGCCGATGCTCGCGCTCGTCACGCTGCAGGCGCGCGGGGCGCTCGCGAGCGGGCCTCTCGCGGCGCTCGCCGAGGGCGCGCCCGACCTCCACGCCGCGTTCTTCCTCCTCGGCCAGGGCCTGCCGATCAGCGTCAACACGATCCTGCTCGGCACGCTGCTGTGGCGCAGCGAGCGCGTGCCCCGCGCGCTGGCCGGGCTCGCGATCGCGGGCGGGGCCATCGTGCTGCTGAGCAATTCCGCCCAGCTGGCGGGGGTGATCCCGAACGGCGGCGTCGTCGCGGGCCTCGGCGCGCTGCCGATCTTCGCCTTCGAGCTGTGGTGGGCGCTGCTGCTCATCGTGCGCGGGCTGCGGCCGGCCCCGGCGGCCCGCGCCGCTGTCGTACACTGATGGGCTCCCGCCCGCAGCCCGCGGCGGGGTGAGCGGCCCGCGCCCCGCGGGCACGGGTCGAAGCCGGAGAGGAGGTCGCGCCGTGGCGAAGAAGAAGCAGGAGGAGAAGGATCCCCGCAACCGCGTCGTCGCGACCAACCGCAAGGCGCGCCACGACTACCTCATCGAGGACACCTACGAGGCCGGCCTCGTTCTGAGCGGCACCGAGGTGAAGTCGCTGCGCGAGGGGCGCGCGAGCCTCGTCGACGGCTACGCGTTCATCGACGACGGCGCGGAGGCCTGGCTCGACGCGGTGCACATCCCCGAGTACCTCGAGGGCACCTGGAACAACCACGCGCCGCGGCGCAAGCGGAAGCTCCTGCTGCACAAGGAGCAGATCGTCAAGATCTCGCACAAGACGAAGGAGGGCGGGTACACCCTGATCCCGCTCTCGATCTACTTCAGCGAGGGGCGGGCGAAGGTCGAGCTCGCGGTCGCGAAGGGCAAGCGCGAGTACGACAAGCGCCAGGCGCTGCGGGAGAAGCAGGACCGGCGCGAGGCCGAGCGCGCCATGTCGACGCGCAGCCGACTGGGCGAGTAGGGCGCGCGGCGCGGCCTCAGCCCATCGGGCGGTAGAGGTCCTGGGTCAGGTCCGAGCCGTCCGCGGCGCTGATGCTGCACACCGCCGAGTGGGCCCCCGCGTCGTAGTCGGCGCGCGCGGGCACGGCGAGCACCTGCACCCGGTAGTCGTCGCGGCTGTCGGCGTCCACCGCGTCGGAGAGGTAGACCGAGTACTCGAGGTAGCGCGCGCAGAGCTCGTCGCCGTAGCGGGTGAGGGTCTGATCGTCGCTGCCGAGCACCGCGGGGTCGAGCGTGAGGTCGGCCACCGCGAAGACCTGCTGGGCGTGCGCGCCGTCGCACCACACGGTCGTGTACTGCGCGAGATCGGCGTCGGGCTCGGCGAGGCACGCGCCCGGCACGAGCGCCTCGGCGGGCGTCGGGCCGAGCAGCACGGTGGGGCGCTGGCTGAGCAGCCGCGTCGCCACCACGACCACGAGCACGGCGACGACGAGCGCCGCGAGCCCGATGCCGACGAGCACCCAGACCGGCAGACGGCGCGGCGCGGAGTCCGGGTCGGCGCTCGCGCTCACGAGCGCTACCGTAGCGGATGTGGCGTCCCCCTCCGGCGACCGCGGCATCCAGCTCGCGAGCGCGCTGCTGCTCGGGCTCATCTCGGTCGTGACCGCCCTGGGCGTGCTGCAGTCGGGGGCCTGGGCGCTCGAGTCGGAACGGCACGGGCTCAACTCGGCCGACGCGCGCGACCAGGGCATCTCGGCGCGCGTCGTCGCCTCGCAGGACGAGCGCACCGACCGCGAGCAGGGCCTCGTCGCGCGCGACGAGAGCCGTGCGACCGACGCGGCGCTCGCGGCCGACGACCTCGAGGCCGCCGTGCTGCACAGCCTCCGGGTCGAGTCGGCGCTGACGAGCACCTCCGAGGGCTTCCGCCCCGCGTGGGAGGCGTGGTCGGCGGCGGGCTTCACGCCCGAGGCGGCGCCGGACCGCGATCCGGCCTACCTGCTCTCGCTCTACGGCCACCCCGACTCGCTCGCCGCCATCTCGCGGGTCGAGGACGGCATCGCCGGCTCGTACGACGACCGCGCCGCCGTCTTCAACCAGGCCGCGCTCCTGCACGCGCTCGCGCTGTTCCTGGTCGGCGTCGCGACGGCCGGCCGGCTGGCGCTCGCGCGCGTCATCGTGCTGAGCGCCGGAGGCGCCGCGTTCCTCGCCGGCCTCGTGCTGATGGCGACGGCGCTGTGAGCGCGCAGGAGCCGAGCGCGCAGGGGCCGAGCGCGCCCGTGCCGACCCGTCCGCCGCGCGCGCCGAGCCCCGCCCTCGAGGTCGTGGTCTCGGTGCTGCTGGGCCTCGTCTCCGCGGCGACCGCGCTCGGCGCCTACCAGGCGGCGAACTGGTCGATCGAGGCGGGCGCTCTGCACGAGGTGTCGCAGGAGCTGCGCGACCGCAACCTCGGCGACTACCTCACCGGGGCGCTCGCCTTCGACGACGACTCCACGAAGCTCGCGCAGGCGATCGCGCTCGAGGCCGAGGTGCAGCTCGACCCGAGCCGCGAGGGCGAGGTGCGCGCCGAGCAGCAGCGGCTGCTCGAGGCCGCGAGCCCCGGCGTCGCCCAGCAGTGGCAGGCCTGGGTCGAGGCGGACTTCGCTCCCGAGGCCGTCCCGCTCGGCGACGCCTACCGCGAGGAGCTGTTCCTCGAGCCGGCGTCGGCGAACCGCGCCTCCGCGTTGACCTACGAGCTTGCGATGGATCTCGAGCACCGCAGCGTGACCCTCACCGCCGCCGCGGTCGTCTTCGCCCTCGCGCTGCTGCTGCTGGGCGTCGCGGGCGTCGCCGCGCGGCACGCGTCGATGCTCGTGCTGACCGGGGGAGGGGCGCTCGCCTTCGCCGTCGGCCTCATCGTGACGGTCGCGACGATCCTCTAGCGGAGAAGCGCGCCTCGACCCCCGCGGCGACCTCGATCTCGCCGGGCGTGAACTGCAGGCCGGGCCCGCTGTCGAAGGACGCGCTGCGCTGCGCCATCATCTCCATCTTCGGCGCGGGGGCGCCCCCGTCGGGTCGCCCGGCGTCGAGCAGGCCGGGGTCGGCGAGCGAGACCGGCTCCGGGGCGCCGAGCCCGAGCGCGGCTGCGAAGTCGGCGGCCCGCTCGAGCGCGTCGCGCACGGCCTCGCCGCGCGCCGCGCGCAGGGTCTCGCGTTCGGTCGCCTCCGTCAGGCGCCACGAGATGCCCGCGATCTGCACGCCGTCGACCGCGGAGAACTCGTCGGCGAAGCGCGCGAGCGCCTCCGGGTCGTCGAACTCGGCCCGCACCTCGAGGCTCGCGGTGTGCACGAGCGGCAACTGCTGGCCGTTCTGATCCCACGGGCGGTGGCTGCCGACCTGCATGCCCTGCGCCGACCAGCTGCGCACCGGGCCGGCCTCGGCATCGTGCACGCCCCGCAGGGCCTCCTGCAGCCGGGCCGAGAGCTCGGTCGCCCGCGCGACGACCTCGTCGCGCTCCGGTCCGTCGACCGCGGCGACGGCGACGAGGTGGGCGCGCTCGGCGGTGCGGCGCAGCCGCGCGGAGCCCGCGACGGTGAGGACGACATCGGTCATGGCGCCATCCTCGCATCGGCGCCGAGGGGGCGGTAGGATGGGAGGCTGCCCGGCGGTGACCGCACGGGCTCGCGGGCGGGTCGGGTGATCCGCCGGTGACAACTCCACAGCGCGTGATGACGGCCCGTCCGCCCGGTTCCGACCGGCGGGCGCTGCACGGGGATGATCGGTTTCGACATCGCCTGAGAAGCTGCGAGAAGCGGGCCGAGGATGCAGGGTTATCTCGTTAACGATCTCTGCGACCAATAGGTGCCAATGCTAAGCGCACCGACTTCGCTCTCGCCGCCTAAGGCGGAGTAGGAGTCCGTCAGTCCGGGTTCGTCCTCGCCCCGGATCCTGGCGTCATCAAGAGGACTCGCTGCTCACCTGAGTCTCAGGGGTGAGCGGGACTTGCACTGAGGCTGGGCTCGTCGACCTAGATGCTCGTGGCAAAGGTCGGAGCCGAGCAGAACGCTTTCACGAGCTGCGCCCGGAGAAGGCGCAGGTCCTCAGCGATGGACGGGGGTTCGATTCCCCCCATCTCCACCACGGGTCCCCGCCGACGGCGGTGATCCGGTCGTCGTCACGCGCTGCGGAGGGTCGCCGGCCGCTCGCGCCGGGCCGCGCCGCGCTCAGCGTCGGGTGAGCTTGACCACCGGGATCGTGCGGGAGGTCTTCGCCTGGTAGTCGGCGAAGCCGGCCGCCTTCGCGGTGATCCGCTCCCAGGCCTCGTCGCGCTCGGGGCCCTCGAGCACGCTCGCGCGCACCGCGACGGTGCCGTCGTCGGCGGTCTCGATCTCGACGTCGGGATGCGCGAGCAGGTTATGGAACCACGCCGGGTGCTCCGGGGCGCCCGCCTTCGAGGCGACGATGAGCCAGCCGTCGTCGCTCGTGCGGAAGCTCATGACCGGGGCGATGCGCGCCGTGCCGGTCTTCGCGCCGACGTGGTGCAGCAGCACGAGCGCGCGGCCCCACTGGCCGGTGCGGCCGCCGTTCTCGCGGAACTCGGCGATGACCCTGTCGTTCCAGCTCTGCGTGCCGCTCACGCGCATCCTCCTGCCGCCGCCCCGAGCCGGGCGGTTGGGCCAGTATGGCCCGCACCGAGGCCGCCGCGCCGGGTCGAGGAGGCGTCCGCTCGCCGGTGCGGCAGACTGGCCGCAACCGCCCGCCGACCCGAGGAGTGCCCGCGTGCCCGACGGCCCCCGTTCCGACGGACCCGACCGCGAGCGGTCCCGCCCGCTGACCTACGTCTCCGTCGACGTCGAGACCGCCGGGCCGTCGCCGTCCGGGTACGCCCTCCTCTCGATCGGCGCGTGCCTGCTCGAGCAGCCCGAGCACGGGTTCTACGTCGAGCTCAAGCCCGACCGCGCCGGCGAGGTGCCCTCGGCGATGGCGGTGAGCGGCCTCTCGCTCGAGCAGCTCGCCGCCACGGGCGAGGAGCCGGCGACCGCCCTGGCGAGCTGGGAGGCGTGGCTCGAGGAGGTGGTCCCGTCGCATCGCGCGCCGCTCTTCGTCGGCTTCAACGCCGCCTTCGACTGGATGTTCGTCGCCGACTACTTCGAGCGCTACCTCGGGCGCAACCCCTTCGGGCACTCGGCGATGGACATCAAGAGCTACGCGCAGGGCCTGCTCGGGGTCGGCTGGTACGACACCAGCATGACCCGGCTCGGCCGGCGCTTCCTCGACGGGCGCACCCTGCGCCACAATGCCCTCGAGGATGCGCGCGACCAGGCCGAGCTGTTCCGCGCGATCCGCGACAGCGCCCCCGACGCCTCCCGGAGGACCGAATGACCGACACCGCGACGCCCCCGACCGGACCCGGCGAGGAGCCGGTCGACATCCCCGGCGTCGTCGACGACGCCGACGTGCGCAGCGTGGTCGAGTCCGCGCGCGCGCTCGGCGTCGAGCTCGACGAGGAGGAGACCCGAGCCTGGCTCACGGCGATGGGCGACACGACGGGCGACGAGGTGGTGGTCGACACCGGGTCGGGCACCTTCGGGCACCGCATCTCGATGCTCGACTTCAGCCCGCGCGACCTGGCCCGGTTCCGCCGGATCGGCGAGATCGTGAAGCTCACCGGTCCGACCGAGACGACCGAGGGCGCGCTCGCGTTGTCCGGCTCCGCGGCGCAGTCGAAGATCCAGTCGTTCCCCGGCGACGCCGACTTCTTCCAGCGCTTCAACATCCGCACCCCCACGAAGGAGGAGGCGGGGGCGCTGCTCGCCGAGCTCATGCGAGCGAAGTCGCAGGAGTTCCGCCGCGGCGACGGCTACCAGTTCCTCGAGGCCAAGCTCGGCAGCTACCCGAGTGCCGGCACGCACCTCGGCGCCCCCGTCTCCGCGGGCAGCCCGGTGAGCTGGACTCCGGCCGAGATCGACGCGGGCGAGCTGCGGTGGATTCCCGACGGCGGGGCCGAGACGGCGATCCGCTGGGAGGACACGGCGCAGGATCCGGGCTGGGTCAAGATGGACTGGATCGTCGCCGACCCCGACCGGCTGCGGCTGTCGAACGCGAGCAACGTGATCGACGTCACGTGGGAGTCGCCCGCGGGCGAGATCGTGCCGCTCGACGGGTACCTCGACGCCTACTTCCAGGAGGTCTACCTCGACGCGGGCGAGCTGCCGGCCTTCGCGAAGGTCGTCGCGCACGTCTCCGACGACGCTCTCGACGACTACGTGACGACCCTCGAGGGCGAGGTGCGCAAGTACCTCACGAAGAGCCTCAACTACGGCAAGGCCGCGAAGCGGATGTACAACGTCTTCCGCCTCTCCGGGCGGCACCTCGACGCGGCCTTCGTGCGCGAGCTGTTCGACGAGCCGGCGACGATCCTCTACCAGGTGTGGTCGCTCATCGGCACGCTCGACGACGCGACGCAGCCCGACTCCGCGATCCCGATCGACGCGGTGCGCGCCCAGGCGGACGCGCTCATCGTCGAGGTCACGCGCGAGCTCGAGGGCGAGGCGGAGGTCGAGATCGTCACCGCGCTGCTCGAGCTGCGGCGCGTGCTCGAGAGCCAGGCTCCCGGCGAGCAGCGCACCGCCGAGGTGGAGGGCGCGCAGGCGCGCGTCGTCAACCTCGTGAACACCTTCTTCCAGGAGAAGCTGACGGCACGGCCGACGATCCGCGACTACATCCGCGTGATCCAGGAGGAGTACGCCGCGAACCACTGAGTCTCGAGCGAGCGCCCGGTCTCGAGCGAGCGCGAGGCCTCAGGCGCGCCGGGCCTCAGGCGAGCGCCGCCATCGCGGGGATCCGCCCCGCGAAGAGCTTGTCGAAGACCGTGCGCCGGTCGAACTGCAGCGCGTAGGCGCGCGCGGCGGCGGCGCGCGCGGCGATCTCCGCGGGCGACAGGTCGAGCGCCGCCTCGAGGGCCCGCGCGATCGCGTCGGGGGCGTCGACCGGCACGATCGTCGCGTGCTCGCCGACGGCCTCGTGGATCCCCCCGGTGTCGGTCGTGATGACCGGTCCGCCACCAGCGAGCATCTTCTCGCTCAGGGCGATGCCGAAGGTCTCGACGAACTCCGGCCGCGGCTTGCTCGGCAGCGCGTAGACGGCGCAGGCCTCCATGAGGTGCGGCTTCTCGGCGTCGCCGACGTCGTGCAGGAAGCGGATGCGCGCCGCGAGCGGCGAGGCCGCGGCGAGGTCGTGCAGGCGCTCGGCGTCGGGCCCCTTGCCGGCAATCACGAGTTCGACGTCGCCGGGCAGGGCGGCCCTCTCGAATCCGCCGATCAGGTCGTCGACGCCCTTCGCGGCCTGCAGCCGCGAGAGGAACAGCACGTAGCGGTTGCGGCGCAGCCCGCGCCGCTCCAGCACCCGCTCCGTCTCGGCGGCATCGATGTCGACGTAGCGGTCGGTGTCGATCGCGGGGTAGCTGACGGCGATGCGCTCCTCGCACCGGGGCGCGAAGGCGGTGCCGAAGCGCGCGTCGACCTGAGCCGCCGACTCGATGATGAGCTCGCGGGTGTACTCCGAGACGGCGACCACGTGATCCTGGCTCAGATAGCTCGCGAGGATCTGCGCCGCGGCGCCGAACTCGCCGGACTCGATGCTCGAGCGCACCACGTTGGTGACGTCGGATCCGACCGCCTCGGCGATCGTCGTCACCTCGGTGGGCAGCCCGGTGGCCTGCGCGACGCGCACCGCGTCGGCGACCGCGAGGGTGTGCGGCGAGAGGTAGAGCGAGAGCGCGACCGTGGGAACGCCGTCGGTGAACAGCTCGACGAGGCGGCCCGTGATCCCGGCCACATACCGGCCGTCGGGCACCTTGTAGTCGCCCACCGGTTCGGGGCGCTCGACGTGGATGCCCGCTCCGTACGGCAGCACCGTGTCGAGGGGCTTGAGGGGCAGCCCGCTGCTCTCGAGCCGGTCGAGCGGCCAGGTGACGATGCGCACCTCGTCGAAGCCGCGCTCGCGGGCGGTCTCGGCGAGATTGCGCCCCTCGACCGAGTGGCCGCAGATGACCGGGTCGGCTCGGTTGACGATGACGAGTCGGTTGCGCAGGGAGGTCATGCTCGGTCCTTCGGGGTGGGGCCTCGGAGGGCGGTCGGTCGGTTCGGTCAGGGGCCCGCCGGATGCGGATCCACGGGAGCGTCGGGAGCGCTGGGCGACCACGACGGCGGCCGGTCGGCGCGCGCGGTGCCCCAGTCGCCGGGCTCGTCGCCCAGCACGAAGCGCAGCGCGCCCCCGCGGCGGAGCTCGTCGCCCCGCAGCCAGCTGCGCGTGATCGGGGTGCCGCCGAGCGTGACGGACTGCACGTACTGGGCGCGCGTGTCGGGGGAGGGCTCGCGGAAGCCCTCCGTCTCGAGGCCGAGCTCGTGCGCGCCGACCTCGAACCGCGCCGCGCGGAAGGCCGGGGGGTGCAGCAGGAACAGATCCTGCCCCGCCACCGGGAACAGCCCGAGCGAGGCCCAGACGTACCAGGAGCTGAGGCCGCCGGAGTCGTCGTTGCCCGGGAGGCCGCCGGCGCCGGTGCCGAACTGGTTGGCGAGCACCGCGTGCACGACCTCGGCGGTGCGGTCGGGGCGCCCCGCGTAGTGGTACGACCAGGGCGCCTCCATGTCGGGCTCGTTGTTGAGCCCCTCGAAGCGGCCGAGCGCGTAGCCCGCCTCCATCTCGGCGGGGGACGGGCGCAGGCCGGGCTGGGTCACTGGCTCGGCGCCGTAGCCGAAGAAGCGGTCGAGCAGGGCGACGAAGGCCTCGTCGCCGCCGGCGAGGTCGATGCGGCCGGCCATGTCGTGCAGCAGGCGGAACGAGTAGTTGTACTTCGTGCCCTCGTAGTAGGTGGACTCGCCCAGCAGCCCGGTCTCCCGGTCGAAGGCGTTGATCCACCGGCGGCTGAGCGGCACGAGCTCGGTCAGCAGGGGGCGGTCGCCGACGCGCTCCGCGACGCGCGCGGTGCACCAGTAGCCGAACGCGAGGTCGAGCACGTGGCTGAGCGGATGCGTGATCCCCTGCAGCAGGAACTCCTCGCCGTAGGTGCGGCGCAGGTCGTTCTGCATGTGCACGAGCGCCCAGTCCCAGTCGATGCCGGTCTCGCCCGCGAGGCACAGGTCGGCGAGGAAGGTGTGGGCCAGCGCGCTGCCCTGCCGCGAGAACCGGTCGGACCCGCGGGCCATGCGGTACCCGATGGGGAAGTTGCCCTCCTCCTCGCAGATCGTGAGCAGCGCGTTCGCGAGCTCCACGGCGCGCTCGGGCATGAGCGCGTGCAGCAGCGGAAGCTGCGTGCGGTAGATGTCCCACATGGTCGACACGTCGTAGACGAAGGGCCCGTCGCTCGGCCAGAACGGGCTCTCGCCGAGGGCGAGGCAGGGCTTGATGAGCGAGTGGTAGAGCGCCGTCGAGAAGACGGTCTGCTTCTCGGCCGAGTCGGTCTCGACCTCGACCGCCTTCAGCTGCTTGCGCCACACCTTACGGGTGCGCTCGCGGCGGGCGCCGAAGCGGTTCGGGCTCGAGCCGCAGTCGGCGTGCAGGTTCGCGCGCGCCTGCTCGGCGCCCCGCAGCGAGAACCCGATCCGCAGCTCGACGGTCTGGCCGGGGCTCGAGGGGCCGGCCCACATGAGGCCGAAGGGGCGCAGGGTGGTGGGGCGGATCCGGTCGAAGTCGAGGCGCGTGCCGCCGGGCATGAGCCGCCGGTCGTACCAGAGCATCTGGCGCCACGGATCGGCGTCGCACTCGATCGCGACCGCGAGCGGGGCGCCCTCGACCACGATCTCGCCGCGCGCGACGCCGGGGAGACCGACTCGAGGTGCGCCCGCAGCGGGATCGTTTCGGAATGCGGGATCGCCAGACCGCCGATCGAGAAGTCGATCACGACCCGCGCGTTGGGGTGCTCGGGGAAGGTGTACCGGTGCACCGCCGACTTCGGCCCGACCGTGATCTCGGCCCGGACGCCCGAGTCGAGGGTCGCCGCGTAGTACCCCGGCTCGGCCTCCTCGTCGAGCAGCTCCCAGTACCGGCCGAGCACGTCGAGCGGCTCGAGCATCGGCGTCACGCGGAAGTAGTTGTAGTACTTGCGGATCGCGCCGGTGCCCGACTGCTGGAAGTGGCTGAAGCCGGAGGCCACCGCACCGTCGTGGATCGTGCCGGGCACGCCCTCGGTGTTGAGGTCGTAGCGCCCGTAGCCGGTGGGATACGCGCCCGAGTAGGCGCACGCCGACACCATGCCCAGCGGATAGGTCGCCCCGGGGTGGGTGTTGCCCACCTGCGGCTTGGGCCACCACCAGGTCGCCGCGAGCCCCCGCGCCGGCGGGAGGTCGGTCGCCTCGGTGCCGATGAAGGGGTCGACGTGCTCAATCACGGCCGCGACTCCATGACGACACGCTACGGAGGCCGTGTTCCGGCCGGGTTACGCGCGTGTGACGGATCGCGGTCGATGCCGTGCGGACGCGAGGGTCGCCCCCGCGGCGTCGGCCGGCCGACCCGACCTCAGCGGCCCGCGGCCTCCAGGCTGCCCGAGACCTCGCCGGCCGGGTCGAAGATGAGGCAGAGGATCTCGCGGTCGCCGAGACCGTTCCAGCTCTCCTCGGTGGGGTAGTAGTACGTCACGTCGAGCGTTGAGGCCTCGTAGGCGACCCCCACGAAGTCGGGGAACGCCTGCGTGCAATCCCGGTCGGCCTGCGCGATCACCGCGTCCTTACCGGGGAACGCGCCGTCGTCGAGTCGGAACGAGGCGAAGGCCTCGTAGGCGTGGGGCTGGCTGCACGGCACGATCGGCACCGTCTCGACCACGTCGCTCGAGCCGTCGGGCTCGTTCATGCAGTCGCCGACCGCGACGTCGAACGCGGAGGCGTCGTCGTTGCTCTCGACGACCGCGCCCTGGTCGTCGCGGACCGTCTGATTGGTCAGAGAGCCGAGCACGCTGCAGCCGCCCAGCAGCAGCGCGGCGCCCGCGGCGAGGGTGAGCGCGCCCACGGCGCGGCGTTCGAGAATCGTCATGCGGGCTCCCTCCTCGGCGCGCGCGAGCGCACGCCGCCCCACCTTAGCGCGCCGACCCGTCGCCGACGACGGCCAGGAGCGCGTCGTGCAGGAGGCCGTTGCTGGCGAGGAGGCCGCCGGAGCGCAGGTCGGATCCGCCGCCGAAGTCGCTCGTGCGGCCCCCCGCCTCGCGCACGATCGGCACGAGCGCGGCGATGTCCCAGGGCTTCAGGTCGAACTCGCCCGCCGCCTCGAGCGCGCCCTCCGCGACGAGCATGTACGACCACAGGTCGCCGTAGGCGCGGGTGCGCGCGACGGTGCGCGAGAGGGTCAGCAGCTGCTCGGAGCGGCCCGCGTCGTCCCAGCCCTTGAGGCTGTTGTAGCTGATGCTCGCCTCGGCCAGGCGCGGCACCGCGCTCACCCGGATGCGCCGCGGCGGCCCGCCGTGCTCCTGCACCCAGGCGCCGTGTCCCGGTGCGGCCCACCAGCGTCGGCCGAGCGCCGGAGCGCTCACGACGCCCACGATCGGCTCGCCGTCGACCGCGAGGGCGAGCAGCAGGCCCCAGTTGGGGATGCCGCGCACGAAGTTCGAGGTGCCGTCGATCGGGTCGACGATCCAGGTGCGCCCCGCGGACGCGCCGGTGCCGGCCTGCTCGCCGAACTCCTCGCCGAGCACCCCGTCACCGGGTCGCGCGGCGGAGAGACGGTCGCGGATCTCGCGCTCGATGCGCCGGTCGGCATCGGTCACCTCGGTGAGGTCGGCCTTGTGCTGCACCTCGAGATCCTGCGCGCGGTAGCGGTCGAAGGCGATGAGGTCGGCTTCGCCGGCCAGCGTGAGGGCCAGGGCGAGGTCGTCGGCGGGGTCGATCACGTCGCCAGCGTAGCCAGCAGCCGGCGCAGCGAGTCGACCCGCTCCGGGTCGGCGCGGCCCTCGGCGACCGCCTCGTCGAGCGCGCAGTCGGGGGCGTCGGCGAGGTGCGTGCAGCCGCGCGGACACTGCTCGACAATCGGGGCGAGATCGGCGAAGGAGCGGGCGATGTTGGCCGGGTCGACGTGCCCTAGGCCGAAGCTGCGCACGCCGGGGGTGTCGATGATCCAGCCTCCGCCCGGCAGCCGCAGCGAGACCGTCGAACTCGAGGTGTGCCGCCCGCGGCCGGTGACGGCGTTCACCTCGCCGGTCGCGCGATCCGCGTCGGGCACGAGCGCGTTGACGAGCGTCGACTTGCCGACCCCGGAGTGGCCCACCGCGACCGTGCGGTGGTCGGCGAGCGCGGGCACGAGCGCGTCGAGGGGGGCGCCGCCGCGGGCGCTGCGGAAGATCGGCAGGCCGAGCCCCGAGAACGCTGCGAGGAACGGCTCGGGATCGGCGAGGTCGGTCTTCGTGACGACGAGCAGGGGCGCGATGCCGGCGTCGAACGCGGCCACCAGGTAGCGGTCGACGAGGCGCGGGCGCGGCTCGGGATCGGCCGCCGCGACCACGACCATCAGCTGATCGGCGTTCGCGACGATCACCCGCTCGACGGCGTCGGTGTCGTCGGCGCTGCGCCGCAGGATCGTGGTGCGCTCGCCGATGCGCACGATGCGGGCGAGGGTGCCGGTCTCGCCGCTCGTGTCGCCGACCAGGTCGACGAGATCGCCCGTGACGATCGCGGTGTCGCGCAGCTCGCGGGCGCGGGTCGCGGTCACGACGCGCTCGGGGGCGCCCGGCGGATCCACGAGCACCGTGTACCGCCCCCGGTCGACCGAGAGCACCCGGCCCTCGATCGCATCCTCGTGCTCGGGGCGCTGCTTGGTGCGCGGGCGGGTGCCGCGCGGATTGGGCCGCACGCGCGCCGCCGACTCGTCCCACTCCCCGTAGGGGCCGTCGTCGGCCTCGTCGTCGGGCTCGAGCCAGCTCATCCGCTCCGCCTCATCGACCCGGCCTCATCGGCGCCGCATCCTCATCGACCCGACTCTTGTCGCGACTGAGCCCTCATCGGCCGAGCATCCGGTGCCACAGCTCGACGAACTCGGGCAGGGTCTTCGCGGTGGTGCCGACGTCGTCGAGCTCGACGCCGGGCACCACGAGGCCGAGCAGAGCGCCGGTCGTCGCCATCCGGTGGTCGCCGTGGCAGGCCCACTGCCCGCCGTGCAGCACGCGGGGGCGCACCGCGAGGCCGTCGGGCAGCTCCTCCGCCGCGCCTCCGAGCGCGGCGAGATCGCCGACGAGGGCCGCGAGACGGTCGGTCTCGTGGCCGCGCAGGTGGCCGATCCCCGTGATCGTGCTCGGTTCGCCGGCGAGCGCCGCGAGCCCGACGATCGTCGGGGCGAGCTCGCCGCCCGCGCTCAGGTCGAGCTCGACGCCGGGCAGGGCAACCCCGGCCCGCACGCCCGCGCCCCCGTCGACCGTCACCCGGTCGCCCGCGCGCTCGACGCGCGCGCCGAACGCCGCCAGCAGCGCGCGCAGCTCGTCGCCGACCTGGGTCGTCGTCTCGGGCCAGCCCGCGATCGTCACCCGGCCGCCGGCGACGAGCGCCGCCGCGAGGAACGGCGCGGCGTTGGAGAGGTCGGGCTCGATCGTGACGTCGCGCGCGGCGATGGGGGTCGGCGGCACCACCCAGGTGCCGGGCTCGGGCCGGTAGACGTCGACGCCGCGCGCCGCAAGGGTCGCGATCGTCATGTCGATGTGCGGCAGGCTCGGCAGGCGCGCGCCGGTGTGGCGCAGCACGAGGCCCTTCTCGAAGCGCGGGGCGGCGAGCAGCAGGGCCGAGACGAACTGGCTCGAGGCGGAGGCGTCGATGGCGAGCTCGCCGCCCTCGACGCGCCCCGCACCGTGCACCGTGAACGGCAGAGTGCCGCGGCCCCCGTCGTCGACCGCCACGCCGAGGGCGCGCAGGGCCTCGATCAGGGTGGACATCGGGCGTCGGCGCGCGGCCTCATCGCCGTCGAAGACGATCGGGGCGCTCGCGAGCGCGGCGACGGGCGTCAGGAAGCGCATCACGGTGCCGGCGAGACCGCAGTCGACGCGCGCGGGCTCGGCCAGGCGCGCGGGGCCGATCGCGAGATCCGGGCCGAAGCCCCCGGCGCCGTCGATCTCGTCGATGCGCGCACCGAGCCCGCGCAGGGCCTCCACCATGAGGCGCGTGTCGCGCGCGACGAGCGGGGCGCGCAGCCGCGAGGGCGCGTCCGCCAGCGCCGAGAGCACGAGCTCGCGCGCGGTGAGGCTCTTCGAGCCCGGCAGCCGCAGCTCGGCGTCGAGGGGCGCGTGCGCGAGCGGAGCGGCGTAGGCGGTCATCGCCCTCAGGGTACCGCCGGGGGCGCACGGGGGCGGGCGCACGGGCGCGGCACGGGCGGCTGGTGGCCGGGCTGCGGCAGACCGGGGGAGTCGACGCCCGGAATAGCGATCCACGGCCGTGCGTTCCACTCCACGAGCCCGGCGGAAGGAGAGCGCATGGCGACGGGCCTTCTGGAGCGGTCGCGCGGCCTAGACTCGACCGCGATGACCGACGACTCGTCGGGTGACCTGCGCGATCTGTTCGCCGAGCAGGCGCTCCCGTTCATGGACCAGCTCTACGCCGCGGCGATGCGGATGACCCGCAACCCGGCCGATGCGGGCGACCTCGTGCAGGAGACCTACGCGAAGGCCTTCGCCGCGTTCGCGGGCTTCGAGCAGGGCACGAATCTCAAGGCGTGGCTGTACCGGATCCTCACGAACACCTACATCAACAGCTACCGCAAGGCGCAGCGCGAGCCCTACCAGAACGCGATCGACGACCTCGAGGACTGGCAGCTCGGCGACGCCGAGTCGCTCACCCAGGGCCGCTCGGCCCGCTCGGCGGAGGCGGAGGCGATCGACCACCTCCCCGACAGCGACGTCAAGGAGGCGCTGCAGTCGATCCCCGAGGACTTCCGGCTCGCGGTGTACCTCGCCGACGTCGAGGGCTTCGCCTACCAGGAGATCGCCGACATCATGAAGACCCCGGTCGGCACCGTCATGAGCCGGCTGCACCGGGGCCGCCGGCTGCTGCGCGAGAAGCTCGCCGACTACGCGGCGCAGCGCGGCATCACCGTTCCCGAACCCTCGACGAGGAGGGCCCGATGACCGACTGCGGCTGCGACAAGGCGAAGGCCGAGCTCGAGGAGTACCTGCACCGCGAGCTGAGCGACGAGGACTTCCGCGACGTCGCTGAGCATCTCGCGAACTGCGGCGACTGCTCCGCCGAGCACCTCGTGGGCATGACCCTGACGCTCAAGGTGCAGCGCGCCTGCCAGGAGGTCGCGCCCGACGAGGTGCGCCAGGCCGTGCTGCGGGAGCTCGAGCGCCGCGAGGCCTGAGCGGTCGCGCGCCCGCCCGGCCCTCGAGTGCGGATTCGCCCCTCGGCGGCCGCGGCCCGGAGGCCGCGGCCACCACTCAGAGCGTGAAGGCCTCGGCGATGAGCTGCGCCTGCTCCGCGGTCGAGCGCTTGCTCGATCCGGTCGCGGGCGAGGCCGACGCCGGGCGCGAGATGACCCGCACCTTGCGCCCCTCGAGGTGCTGCCAGAACTCGAGGCCCAGGAACGGCCACGCGCCCTGGTTCTCGGGCTCGTCCTGCACCCAGACGACCTCCGCGTCGCGGTAGCGCTCGAGCGTCGCGCGCAGCGCGTCGCCGGGCAGCGGATAGAACTGCTCGAGCCGCACGAGGGCGAACGATGCCGCGTCGTCGCGCTTGTCGAGCTCCGCCCGCAGGTCGTAGTGGATCTTGCCGGAGTGGATGAGCACGCGCTTGACGGCGCCGGCGTCGGTGATCCGCGCGTCGTCGAGCACCGGCTGGAAGGTGCCGGTCGTGAAGTCGGCGACCTCGCTCGTCGCGCCGCGCAGCCGCAGCATCGCCTTCGGCGTGAAGACGATCATGGGCTTGCGCGGGCGGGAGTACGCCTGCCGGCGCAGCAGGTGGAAGTACGAGGCCGGGGTCGAGGGACGGGCGATGACCATGTTCTCCTCGGCCGCGAGCTGCAGGTAGCGCTCGATGCGGGCGGAGGAGTGGTCGGGGCCCTGGCCCTCGTAGCCGTGCGGCAGCAGCAGCACGACGCTCGAGTGCTGGCCCCACTTCTGCTCGGCGCTCGAGATGAACTCGTCGATGATGGTCTGGGCGCCGTTGGCGAAGTCGCCGAACTGGGCCTCCCAGAGCACGAGCGCGTCGGGGCGCTCGACCGAGTAGCCGTACTCGAAGCCCATCGCGGCGTACTCGCTCAGCAGCGAGTCGTAGATCGAGAAGCGGCCCTGGTCTTCCGCGAGGTTCGCCAGCGGCAGCCACTCCTGGCCGTTCTCGCGGTCGTGGAAGACCGCGTGCCGCGACACGAAGGTGCCGCGGCGGGCGTCCTGCCCGACGAGGCGCACCGGGGTGCCCTCGAGCAGCAGCGAGCCGAGCGCGATGAGCTCACCGAAGCCCCAGTCGATCGAGCCCTGGCGGCTCATCTCCTGGCGCTTCTTGATGAGCTGCTGCAGCTTCGGGTGCACGGTGAAGCCCGCGGGGGAGTTCTCGTGCGCGTCGCCGATCGCCTCGACCACCGACTGCGGCACGGCGGTCGACTCGGGGGATCCGGCCGCCGCCTCCTCGTCGGCGAGCGCCGCCGCGTCGCCGGCCGCCGAGGGCGCCTGGCCCTCGATCGTGGGGATCGCGCCGGTCTGGGCCGCGTGGGTCTCGGCGAAGGCGCGCTCGAGGCGCTCCTGGAAGTCCTTCTGCGCGGCCTCGAACTCCTCCTCGGTGATGTCGCCGCGACCCACGAGCGCCTCGGTGTAGAGGGTGCGCACGCTGCGCTTGGCCTCGATGAGGTTGTACATGAGCGGTTGGGTCATCGAGGGGTCGTCGCCCTCGTTGTGCCCGCGGCGGCGGTAGCAGATGAGGTCGATGACGACGTCGCGCTTGAACTCCTGGCGGTACTCGAACGCCATGCGCGCGACGCGCACCACGGCCTCCGGGTCGTCGCCGTTGACGTGGAAGATCGGCGACTGGATGGTCTTGGCGACATCGGTCGCGTAGACCGAGCTGCGACCCTCGCCGGGCGGGGTCGTGAACCCGACCTGGTTGTTGATCGCGACGTGGATGGTCCCGCCCGTGCGGTAGGCGCGCAGCTGCGACATCTGCAGGGTCTCGACCACGACGCCCTGACCGGCCATCGACGCGTCGCCGTGCACGAGGATCGGCAGGATCGCGTTCTGCCCGTCCGCCAGCCGGTCCTGCTTGGCGCGCGTGATGCCCTCGAGCACGCCGTCGACGGCTTCGAGGTGCGAGGGGTTCGCCGCGAGGTAGACGGCGATCTTCTCGCCGCCCATCGCGGTGAAGCTGCCCTCGGTGCCGAGGTGGTACTTGACGTCGCCGGAGCCCTGCACGGTCTTCGGGTCCTGCGTCCCCTCGAACTCGCGGAAGATCTGACCGTAGGTCTTGCCGGCGATGTTGGTGAGCACGTTGAGCCGGCCGCGGTGGGCCATGCCGATCGTGGCCTCGCTGAGCCCGTGTTCGGCCGCGCCCTGCAGGATCTCGTCGAGCAGCGGGATGGTCGACTCGCCGCCCTCGAGGCTGAAGCGCTTCTGCCCGACGTACTTGGTCTGCAGGAAGGTCTCGAAGGCCTCGGCCTCGTTGAGCTTGCCGAGGATGCGCAGCTGCTCGTCGTGGGTGGGCTTCTCGTAGGGCTGCTCGAGGTGCTGCTGGAACCAGGCGCGCTGCTCCGGGTCCTGGATGTGCATGTACTCGATGCCGACCGTGCGGCAGTACGAGTCGCGCAGCACGCCCAGCACCTCGCGCAGCAGCATGGCGCGCCGGCCGGCGAATCCGCCCACCACGAACTCGCGGTCGAGATCCCAGAAGGTCAGCCCGTGGCTGGCGATGTCGAGGTCGGGGTGGCTGCGCTGCACGTACTCGAGCGGGTCGATGTCGGCCATCAGGTGGCCGCGCACGCGGAACGCGTTGATGAGCTCCTGCACGCGGCTCGTCTTGGAGACGCGCTCGGAGAGGTCGACGTTGATGTCCTCGGCCCAGTGGATCGGGTCGTAGGGGATGCGCAGGGCCGAGAAGATGCCCTCGTAGAAGCCGCGCTCGCCGATCAGCAGCTCGTGCACCTTCTTGAGGAACTCGCCCGAGCCGGCGCCCTGGATCACGCGGTGGTCGTAGGTCGAGGTCAGCGTGATCGTCTTGCCGATGCCGAGCTCGGCGAGGGTCTTGGGCGAGGAGCCCTGGAACGCCGCGGGGTACTCGAGCGCGCCCGCGCCGATGATGCAGCCCTGGCCGGCCATGAGCCGCGGCACCGAGTGCTCGGTGCCGATGCCGCCGGGGTTGGTGAGCGAGATGGTGGTGCCGGCGAAGTCGGCCGCGGTCAGCTTGTTGTTCCGCGCGCGGGCGACGACGTCCTCGTAGGCGGCGAGGTACTCGGCGAAGGTCATGGTGTCGGCGCGCTTGATGGAGGGCACCAGGAGCGAGCGCGTGCCGTCGGGCTTGGGGAGGTCGATCGCGATCCCCAGGTTGACGTGGGCGTGCGCGATGACGCTCGGCTTGCCGTCGATCTCGGCGTACGAGACGTTCTGGCTCGGGAACTCCTTGAGCGTCTGCACGAGCGCCCAGCCGATGAGGTGGGTGAACGACACCTTGCCGCCGCGCGCGCGGCGCAGGTGGTTGTTGATCACGATGCGGTTGTCGATCATGAGCTTCGCGGGGATCGTGCGCACGCTCGTGGCGGTGGGCACCGTGAGGCTCTGGTCCATGTTGGCGGCGAGCGTCTTGCTCATGCCGCGCAGCGGGGTGACGACGTCCTCCGCGGGCTCCTGCTCGCCGTCTCCCTGCACCGGGATCGACGCCGTCGTCGGCGCCTCGGCGGGGATCGGCTGCGGCCGCGCGGGCGCGGAGGTGGTGCGGGCCGAGCGGGCGGCGCCCTCCTCCGGTGCGGCGGTCGGTGCCGGAGCCGGCGGTGCCGCCGGCGCGTCGGCGTTCGCCGGCGCGGCGCCGTTCGAGCCGGCGGCGTCGGAACCGCCCCCGCTCACGGCCGCGCCGTTCGAGCTCGCCCCGTTCGACGAGGCCCCGTTCGACGACGCGCCCTCGGAGAGCTCGGTCGGGTGGTAGGCCTCGAGGATCGGCCACCAGCTCTCGTCGACCGAGTTCTTGTCGGCGCGGTAGCGCTCGTACATCTCGTCGACGAGCCACTCGTTGGCGCCGAAGTCGCCCGAGGCGGAATCCTCCGGCGTCACTCCGGTCAGGGGGGTTGACACGACGGGTCGCCCACTCTCACTGTTCGCTGCGTTGGTGCGCACGCGTCGGCGCGCGCGGCCCCGATTCTATTCGTCGTGTCCGGGAATCTCCGGAGCTTCGGGGGGTTCCGGCCCCGAATTCGCGGGATTCTTCGCCCTACGCTTGCGCTCATGCGATTCCTCGCCGAGCGTCCGGCCCATGACCTCACCTACTCGGACGTCTTCCTCGTGCCGAGCCGGTCGGCGGTGCGCAGCCGGCTGGAGGTCGACCTCGCCCCGACCGACGGCACCGGGGCGAGCATCCCGATCGTGTCGGCGAACATGAACTCCGTCACCGGGCCGCGCCTCGCGGCGACGCTCGCCCGCCGCGGCGGTCTCGGGGTGCTGCCGCAGGATCTCCCGGTCGACGAGCTCGCCGCCGCGGTGCGCGGCGTGAAGGCGCAGCCCGTGCTGTGGGATGCGCCGCTCGAGCTGCCCGAGTCCGCGACGGCGTCGGAGGCGCTCGCCCTGCTGCCGCCGGCCGAGGGCTACGGCATCCTGCTGCGCGACGCGTCGGGCGCCGAGGCCGGCTTCCTGCCCGCGCCGCGGCTCGCGCACGCGCTGCCCGACGCGCGCCTGGGCGATCTCGTGCACCTCGAGACCCCCTCGCTGGATGCCGACGAGCTCGACCGCGCGGCGGCCGGCCCGGCGCGCGCCGCCTTCGACCGGATCGCGAGAGGGGGGCACGAGCTCGCGCTCGTGCGCCGGGGGCCGGAGCTGCTGGGCACCGTCAGCCGCCGCGGCGCGCTGCGCGGGACGCTGTACCGACCCGCCCTCGACGACGCCGGCCGCCTGCGGGTGGGCGCCGCGCTCGGCATCAACCGCGACGTGGCCGCGCACGCGCGCGAACTCGCGGCGGCCGGCGTGGACGTGCTCGTCATGGACACCGCCCACGGTCACCAGGAGGGCATGCTGCGCGCGCTGGAGACGGTCGCCGGGCTCGGCCTCGGGATCCCGCTCGTCGCCGGCAACGTCGTCACCGCCGACGGCGTGCGCGATCTCGTCGCCGCGGGCGCGGGCATCGTCAAGGTCGGCGTCGGGCCGGGCGCCATGTGCACGACGCGCATGATGACCGCGGTCGGCCGCCCGCAGTTCGGGGCGGTCCTCGAGACCGCCGAGACCGCGAGCGGCCTCGGGGCCCACGTGTGGGCCGACGGCGGGGTGCGCTACCCGCGCGACGTCGCGCTCGCGCTCGCGGCGGGCGCGGCCTCGGTGATGATCGGCTCCTGGTTCGCAGGGACGATCGAGGCGCCCGGCCGGCTCGAGACCGACGCGCAGGGGCGGGTGTTCAAGCAGAGCTGGGGGATGGCCTCCACCAAGGCGGTGCACGCCCGGTTCGCGGGGCTCGACGCCTACGAGCTCGCCCGCAAGGAGCTGTTCGCCGAGGGCATCTCGAGCTCCGCGATCTACCTCGACCCGCTGCGCCCCTCGCTCGAGGACCTCCTCGACATGATCACCGCGGGCGTGCGCTCCTCGTTCACCTACGCGGGCGCCGCCGACCTCGCCGCGTTCCACGAGCGCGCCGTCGTCGGGGTGCAGAGCGCGGCCGGCTACGAGGAGGGCAAGGCGCTGCCGGTCTCCTGGTGAGGCCGCCTAGGCTGGCCGGCATGCCGGATCTGCACCTCACGGGCGACGCCGAGGCCGACGCACTGCTGTCGCGCGATCCGTTCGCCCTGCTGCTGGGCATGCTGCTCGACCAGCAGGTGCCGATGGAGACCGCCTTCGCCGGCCCGGCGAAGCTCCAACGGCGCCTCGGCGGGCTCGACCCCGCCGCGATCGCGGCGCTCGAGCCCGATGGTCTGGTCGCCGCGATGAAGGAGTCGCCGGCCGTCCACCGGTTCCCGGGGTCGATGGCGGGGCGCGTGCAGGCCGTCGCGGCCGCGGTGGCCGAGCAGTGGGGCGGTGACGCCGCCGCGATCTGGACGCGGGGCGCGCCCGACGGCGCCGAGATCCTGGCTCGCTTGAGGGCGCTCCCCGGTTTCGGGGAGCAGAAGGCGAAGATCTTCCTCGCCGTGCTCGGCAAGCGCCTGGGCGTCGACGCTCTCGGTTGGGTGACCGCCTCGGCCCCCTATGGCGAGCCGGGAACCGAGATGTCGGTTGCCGATATCGTGGATGCCGAGTCGCTCGCGCGCGTGCGTGCGGCCAAGAAGGCGGCCAAAGCGGCCGCGAAGGGGAAGTAGTTGGGCGACCCTCCGTCTGCGCACCATCCCCGCCCGCTCGGGGACCACCGGATCGAGCACGCGCCGTGAGCGACGGGGTGCTGCTGATCATCGGCGTGGTGCTCACCCTCGGCACCGGCCTGTTCGTGGCGAGCGAGTTCTCGCTCGTCAACCTCGACCGCGCGGATCTCGAGGTGCGCCAGTCCCGCGGCGAGACGATGCTCGGGGCGCCGATCCGCGCCCTGCGGCGCACCGCGACGCACCTGTCGAGCGCGCAGCTCGGCATCACGCTGACGACCCTGCTGGCCGGGTTCACCCTCGAACCGGCGCTCAGCTCCTACCTCGCACCGCTGCTCGAGGCGATCGGGTTGCGCGGCGCCGCCGAGTCGACGGTCGCGAGCGTGCTCGCGGTCGCCGTGGCGACCTTCTTCTCGATGATCATCGGCGAGCTGGTGCCGAAGAACTTCGCGCTCGCGCTGCCGCGCGCCGTCGCCAAGCTCGTCGCGCCGTTCCAGCTCGGCTTCACCGCGGTGTTCCGGCCCTTCGTGTGGGTGCTCAACGAGTCGGCGAACCTGCTGCTGCGCGCCGTCGGCATCGAGCCGAAGGAGGAGCTGAGCTCCGCGCGCACCGCGGAGGAGCTGCGCAGCCTGCTGCGCCGCTCGGCGAGCGAGGGCACCCTCGAGAGCGACACCGCGTCGCTGCTCGCGCGCACCCTCGCCTTCTCCGACCTCACCGCCGCCGACGCGATGACGCCGCGTCCGCGGGTGGCGAGCATCGAGCGCGACGAGCCGGTGACGGCGGTGATCGAGCGCGCGCGGGAGACCGGGTTCTCGCGGTTCCCGGTGATCCACGAGGATCTCGACGACGTCGTGGGCCTCGTGCACCTCAAGCACGCGGTCGCGGTGCCGCGCGAGCGCCGCGCCGAGGTGCCGGTCTCGGCGCTCGCCGAGGAGGCGCTGCGGGTGCCGGAGACGATCCGGCTCGACTCGCTGCTCGACCAGCTGCGCGGCCGGGGTTTCCAGATGGCGATCGTCGTCGACGAGTACGGCGGCACGGCGGGCGTCGCGACCCTCGAGGATCTCGTGGAGGAGCTCGTGGGCGAGGTCGCCGACGAACACGACCGCTCGCGCGCCGACGTGGTGCGCGGTCGCGACTGGCTGACCTTCCCGGGCGCGCTGCGCCCCGACGAGCTGCTCGAGCGCGCGGGCGTCGAGGTGCCCGAGGAGGGCCCCTACGAGACGGTCGCGGGCTTCGTGATGAGCGAGCTCGGGCACCTGCCCCGGGTGGGCGACGAGGTCGAGGTGGAGGCGGGCACGCTGCGGGTGCAGCGCATGGACGGCCGCCGCATCGACCGGCTGCGGTTCACCCCCCGGCCGCCCGAGACCGAGGAGGCGGGCTCGTGAACGACTGGGCGGGCCTCGCGTGGCTGGCGGTGCTCCTGCTGCTCAACGCCTTCTTCGTCGCGGCGGAGTTCGCCGTCATCTCGGCGCGCCGCTCGCAGATCGAGCCGCGCGCGGAGGCCGGCTCGCGCTGGGCGAAGACGGCGATCTGGGCGATGGAGCACGCGACCGCGATGCTGGCGGTCGCGCAGCTGGGGATCACGGCGTGCTCGCTGCTGATCCTCAACGTGTCGGAGCCGGCGATCCACCATCTCCTGGAGGCGCCGCTCGCGCTCACCGGCTGGTCGGAGGAGGTCATCGGCGGCGTCGCCTTCGCGATCGCGCTCGTGCTCGTGTCGTTCCTGCACGTGGTGCTGGGCGAGATGGTGCCCAAGAACATCTCGTTCTCGATGCCCGACCGGGCGGTGCTCGTGCTCGCGACGCCGCTCGTCGGCATCGCGACGGTGCTGCGCCCGATCATCTGGCTGCTCAACGCGATCGCGAACGGTGCGCTGCGGCTGTTCCGGGTGGAGCCCAAGAACGAGGCGGCGAGCGCGTTCACCTTCGACGAGGTGGCGACGATCGTGGCCACCTCGACGCGCGAGGGCGTGCTGACCGATTCGACGGGCGCGCTCAGCAACGCGTTCGAGTTCACGTCGAAGACGGTGGGCGACATCGCGATCGCGCTGGATCAGATCGTCACGCTGCCCGAGGAGGTCACGCCCGCCGAGGTCGAGCGCGCCGTCGCGCAGCGCGGGTTCAGCCGCTACGTGCTCGTGGATGCGCAGGGCGAGCCCGCCGGCTACGTGCACCTCAAGGACGTCATCGGCGTCCCCGAGGCGGAGCTGGACGAGCCGGTTCCGCCGAAGCGCATCCGCCAGATGGTGTCGCTCGCGCGCGGCATGGAGCTGGAGGATGCGCTCAGCACGATGCGCCGCTCGGGCCTTCACCTCGCGCGGGTCTTCGACGAGCACGGTGCGACGACCGGGGTGCTCTTCCTGGAGGACATCATCGAGGAGCTGGTGGGCGAGGTTCAGGACGCGACCCGACGGCGCTGAACGCGCCCTCGGGTCGCGTCAGCGAGGCCGCCACAGCGGCCTCGCGTCTGAACCTCGGCGTGAGCAGTGCGGAGTCTGAGGTGCGGCAGGGGCGTCGCGAGCCGGCCGCCGATGTGGCCTCGCGTCTGAACCTCGGCGTGAGCACTGCGGTGTCTGAGGTGCGGCACAGGCGTCGCGAGCCGGCCGCCACAGCGGCCTCGCGTCTGAACCTCGGCGTGAGCACGACGGCGTACCGTGGACCCCGTGCCGACCCCGTTCGCCCTCGCCGACGCCGCGGCGCTGATCGCCGTGCCGGGCCCCGACGACGACAAGTACTCCCGCGGGGTGCTGGGTCTCGTGACGGGCTCGCCGCGCTATCCGGGCGCGGCGGTGCTCGGGGTGGAGGCCGCCTGGCGCACCGGCGTCGGGATGGTGCGCTACCTGGGCGCGGCGGAGCCCTCGACGCTCGTGCTGCAGCGCCGCCCCGAGACCGTGCTCGCCGCGGGCCGCGTGCAGGCGTGGGTGCTCGGCTCGGGGCAGGACGACGCGCTCGAGCCGGAGACCCGGGCGCAGCTCGACGGCGCCCTCGCCGACGAGGTGCCGACGGTGCTCGACGGCGGTGCGCTCGAGCGGGTCGGCGACGCCCGCGGACCGGTGCTGCTGACCCCGCACGCGGGCGAGCTGGCGCGCGTGCTCGGGGTCGAGGTCGACGAGGTGCGGGGCGACCGCGAGGGCGCGCTCGCCGAGGCGGTCCGCCGCACCGGCGCGGTGGTGCTGCTCAAGGGGCACGCGACCCTCGTGGCGGGGCCGGGGGTGGATCCCCTGGTGGTGCGCGAGGCGCCGCCGTGGCTCGCGGTCGCGGGCGCGGGCGATGTGCTCGCGGGGGTGCTCGGCGCCCTGCTCGCGACGGAC
>JAFKEN010000007.1:294956-449322 GCA_017308515.1 Actinomycetales bacterium
GCGGCGGCGATCCACGGCGCGGCGGCGGCGCGCGCGAGCGAGATCGGGCCGTTCCCGGCCCTCGAGCTGTGCGCGCAGCTGCCGCGGGTCGTCGCCGACCTGGTGTCGTCTCGGTGACGCGCGCCCCGCGCTCCCGGTCGGTGATCGGGGGCCTCGTCGCGGTCTTCGTCATCGTGCACGCGGTGCTCGCCGTCCTCGCGCTGGCGGGGCCCGGGGATCCGCTCGGCGATGTCGTCGGCGTCTACCGGTTCTGGGTCGAGACCGGGCTGACGGAGGGGCGGTGGGTCGGCATCGACACCCTGTGGGTCTACCCGATCCTCGCGCTGCCGCCGATGCTGCTCGCCTCCGTCTTCGGCACGGCGGCGATCGGCCCCACCTGGGTCGGGCTCGTCACGCTCGTCGACGCGGCGCTGTTCGCGGGGCTGCTGCGTCGCGTGCGCACGCCGCGCGACGCGGTGCCGGTGGCGTGGTGGCTGGGCTTCCTGCTGGCGCTCGGCCCGGTGGCGGTGGGGCGCATCGACGCGCTCGTCGCGCCGCTCGTCGCGGCCGGACTGCTCGTGCTCGCCCGCCGCCCGGCGCTGTCCGGCGTGCTGCTGACCGCCGCCGCATGGATGAAGGTGTGGCCCGCCGCGCTCGTCGCGGTCGCCGCACTCGTCTCCCGCGGCCGGGCCCGCGTCGTCGCCGGCGCCGCGGGCTTCACCGCCGCCGTGCTCGTCGTCGTGATCGCGCTCGGCGGCGCGCGGAGCGTGCTCGGCTTCCTCACCGAGCAGTCGGATCGCGGGCTGCAGGTCGAGGCGCCGCTCGCGACCCCGCTGCTGTGGGGGGCGGCCGCGGGGGGACCGTGGCGCGTCGCCTGGTCGCCGCGCCTGCTCACGTTCCAGATCGAGGGACCGGGCGTGACCGCGCTCGCGGCCGCCACCACACCCGCGCTCGTCGTCGCGGTGCTCGCGCTGCTCGTCCTCGGCCTCCTCGCGCTGCGCCGCGGGGCCGCCCCCGCGGCGGTGCTCGCGCCGCTCGCGCTCGGCGTGACGGTCGCGCTCATCGTGGCGAACAAGGTCGGCTCGCCGCAGTTCATCGGGTGGCTCGCCGCGCCCGTGCTGCTGGGGCTCGTGCTCGCGGCGCGGGGTCGGGGGAGCGCGGGGGCCGACACGGGGGCGGACGCGGTCGGCGGGGGAGGGTTCCGCATCCCCGCGCTGCTCGCGCTCGTGAGCGCCGCGCTCACCCAGGCGGTGTACCCCTCGAGCTACGACGCGATGCTCGCGCTGCAGCCCGCCGCGCTGCTCGCGCTGACGGCGCGCAACCTGGTCGACCTGGCGATCCTCGCGGTCGCCGTCGCGGGGCTCGTGCGGCTGATCCGCCAGCCCGCCGCGGGCCCCGCGACCGAACTCAGAACGAGCCGGTCGGGGCGTCCTGGATGAGGATCCCGTCCTGGATCGCGCGGCGCCGCAGGGCGACCTTGGTGCCGACGTCGATGCCCGCGACGCGGTACTTCTCGCGGATCCGCTTGAGGTAGCTCTTCGCCGTCTCCTCGGAGATGCCGAGCTGGTAGGCGACGCTCTTCACCGGCTCGCCGCCGCCGTAGAGCGCCATGACGCGGCGCTCCTGCGCGCTGAGCTTCGGCGCCCCTCCGATGTCGGAGGCGTTGAGGGCGAGGTCGAGCTCGGCCGAGACGAACTGCTCGCCCTTCGCGGCGGCGCGGATCGCCTCGACGATCATCGCCGCGTCCTCGCTCTTGACCAGGTAGCCGAGGGCGCCGGCCGCGAGCGCCTCGCGCACGACGTTCGGCTCGGAGTAGGTGCTCATCAGCACCACGCGCACCTTCATGCTGCGCAGCTGCGCGATCTTGATCGCGACCGGAATGTTGTCCTTGAGGTCGAGGTCGAGCAGCACGACGTCGACCGGGAACTCCGGGTGCAGGGTCAGCTCGGGCCAGCTGGCGACCGCCGCGACCATGTCGATGTCGTCGGCGGCGCTGCGGATCCACTCGGTGAGCGCACCCAGCAGCATCCGGTGGTCGTCGACGAGTGCGAGGCGGATGGGAGTGGTCACGGTGTCCTTCTCTCTGCGGCGATGCGGAGGTTCGCGCTAGTTCTCGGCCGGGTTGTCGACGAGGCACACGATGTCGACGCGCAGGCTCGAGTCGTGGGTCGAGTCAGCGTACTTCCCGACCCGCGCGATCGCGTCCCAGATGGAGGGATCGACACGATTCCGCGCGATCCCGGTGGTGGTGATGGTGATCGGCACCGCGATCTTGCCCTCGGGCGCCGGGGTGGTGGTCGGATCCACCGGACCGAGCTGGATCGACACGCTGCGCGCGTCGCCCGACTTGCCGGAGTCGCTCACCAGCAGCCACGCGGTCGCGAGCAGGCCGTCGCGCTGCACCGGGTCGAGCAGCCCCGCGAGGCTCGACTTGTCGGAGAGCGAGACGTGCTTGCCCAGCAGCTCCGACTCCGAGACCGCGTGGTACAGCCAGGTCTCGCGCCGACCCTCGATGAGGTGCAGGCGCAGCTCGGTCGCGAGCGAGGCCGCCACCGAGGCCGTCTTAGGATGCAGCGGCAGCTCCGTGCGCCCGTCGGCGATGCGCTCGAACAGCTCCTCCGCCGCGAGGTCGAGCCGCGCGAGCTCCTCCGAGGCGAGCATGCCCACCGCGAAGCGCGGAGCCTGGACCGTCGACTGCACGAGCACCCGGTCGAGCTCGACCTGCACCATGCGGCGGAAGCCCTCCACCACGACGACCCCGATCACGACCGGCAGCACCGCGAGCGCGAGGGCGTCGAGCTGGGAGGCGAGCCACGCCGGGTCGGTGAGCGACTCCGGGCGTGCGTCGAGCAGCATGGCGACCACGAGGCCGAGACCGCCGACGCCGGCCGCGATGAGCAGCTCCCAGCGCCCCCGCAGCGTCACGACCGCGAGCAGCGCCATGATCGCCGTCACGCCCGCGGTCGCGTAGCTGCCGATGTCGTGCGTGCCCCACACCGCGGCGACGTCGAGGCCGACCGCGGCGACGAGGCCCGCGAGGAAGACGGCGAACATCCAGTCGGGCAGTCGATCGCCGATCACCCGAGCGGTGACGATGGCCGCGATGACGACCGCGAGCAGCACGATCCAGGCCGCGAGCGCGAGAGCCGGCTGCGGGTAGTCGGTCTGCGGCCACAGCACGAGGAACCAGCTGAGCCCGTACACCGCGCGCAGCGCCACCACGATGGCGGCGCCGAGGCCCAGGAACGCGGTGCCGAGGCTCGCCCGGTGCACCGTGCCGGTGCGCCCCAGCCGACGTGCGGCGGTACCGGCCGCCTTGCGGGCCCGGCCGACGACGACGCCGAGGGTGTTCTCCTCGAGGATCCCGCTCATCTCGGAACACTCCGCTCGCTTCGTGCGGTCCCGCTCATCGCGGCACCTCCAACGCGACCGTCGTGCCCGCACCGGGGGTCGAGTAGAGGCGGGCGTTCCCGCCGACGTCGTGCAGGCGCGCCACGACCGACTCCTTGAAGCCGAGCTTCGCGTCGTCGACGTCGTCGAGATCGAAGCCGACCCCGGAATCGGTGACGAGCGCGCGCACGGTCGTGGCGTCCTCGGTGATCGTCACGCTCGCCTGCGTGACCCCCGAGTGCCGGCGCACGTTCTCGAGGCACTCCGCGAGGGCGAGGAGGAACGCGTCGAGCACGTCGCTGCGCAGCAGCACCTGGCCGGTGCCGTGCCAGGCGACCTCGAGCCCCATCCGGTTGAAGCGCTGCTTGACCGACTCGAGGGTCGTGCCGAGCGGCGTCTCGTCGGTCGGCGTCGAGGGCGGGGGCGAACCCGCGGGGGCCTCCGGCGGCCCGCCGAGGCCCAGCCGCAGCTGCCGCAGCAGCGCGGCATCGTCGGCCGCCTGCTGGCGCAGCGTCTCGACCGGCACCCCGACCCCGGAGTGCGCGAGGAGGGTGAGGGTCGCCAGGACGGTGTCGTGCAGCAGCCGCGCCGACTGTCGCCGCTGCGCCTCGAGCTCGCTCGCCTGGCGCTCGGCGCGGTGCGCGCGGCCGATGCTCGCGATGCGCTGCGAGACCTGCGGCACGCTCGCGATGATCCAGATGCCGACCAGCGTGGGAAGCGTCCAGCCGAGCAGGATGAGGCCCCCCGAGCGCAGCGGCGGCTCGACGGGGGAGAGCAGCAGCACCGTCACCGCGCCGAGGCCGAGGAAGGCGAGCACGAGCAGCGCGATCCGCCGGCCGCTCGTCGTCAGCACGATCGCGCACGCGGGCAGCGACGCCGCGGCGAGCGCCATCACGGCGGGCACCGCGCTGGCCCGCAGCTGCCCGACCGTCGTGACCACGACGATGATGCCCGCGCCGGCCGCGAGTGCGGCGAGCACCCAGCCGGGCGATGCGCTCGCGCCCATGCGCACCTGCGCGAGTCCCAGCACGAGGAAGAGCGGGAGCGTCGCGAGCAGGGTCGTGACGTCGACGGCGCCCGGGAGCACGACCATCAGCAGGGCGACGACGGCGAAGCTCAGCCCGTAGACGCGGGCGGTGCGCTGCAGCAGCCGGTTGCGTTCGCGAGTGATGAGGTTCATCGGCCTGATGCCGTTTCCGGGGGACGGGGGTGTGACCACATCGTGGCACACGCCTGGCCCTGAAACGGGTTACATCGCCGCGGGCGTGGCGAGCAGGCGCGCGAGGTGCTCGGCGACGGCGTCGGTCTCGATGAGGAACGCGTCGTGGCCGAACTCCGAGGAGATCACGACCGGTCGATCGCCGTCGATGCTGCCCGGAAGGTGGCGGGCGATGACCTCCTGGCCGGCGACCGGGAACAGCCGGTCGGAGTCGATGCCGAGCACGAGCGCGCGCGCCGGGATCGCCTCGAGGGCCGCCGCGACGCCGCCGCGGTCGCGCCCGAGGTCGTGCGAGTTCATCGCGTCGACCAGCACGAGGTAGCTGTTCGCGTCGAAGCGCCGGGTGAAGCGGTTGCCGTGGAAGCTCAGGTAACTCTCCACCGCGAACACCCCGCCCCCGCCGAGCGGGTCGAGCCCCGACTGCCAGCTGCGGGCGAAGCGCGCGTCCAGCTCGCTGGGGGAGCGGTAGTTGAGCAGGGCCATGCGCCGTGCGAGGGCGAGGCCGCGATGGGGGCCCTGGCCGTCGGGGGCGTCGTAGTAGTCGCCGCCGGCGAAGGCGGGATCCATGCGGATCGCCTCGGTCTGCACCGAGTTGAGGGCGATCTGGTCGGCTCCCGACGCGGGCGGGGCGGCGAGCACGGCGATCCGGTCGATGCGGTCGGGGCGGCCGGCCGCGTACTCGAGCACCTGCATGCCGGCCATCGAGCCGCCGATCACCGCCGCCCAGCGCGGCACGCCGATCGCGTCGGCGAAGAGGTCGATCGCCCGCACCTGGTCGCGGATGGTCAGGAACGGGAAGCGCGAGCCCCACTCCACCCCGTCGGGGGCGACGCTCGCGGGGCCCGTGCTGCCCTGGCAGCCGCCGAGCACGTTGGGGGCGACGACGAACCAGTCCTCCGGGTCCAGCACCCGCCCCGGCCCGACGATGCCGCTCCACCAGCCCTCGGTGGGGTGACCGGGGCCGGCGTGCCCGGTGACGTGACTGTCGCCGGTCAGGGCGTGCAGCACGAGCACGGCGTTGGATCCGTCGGGGGCGAGCTCGCCCCAGGTCTCGTAGGCGATCGTCGCGTTCGGCAGCTCGCGCCCGCTGCCGAGCGGAACCGTGCCGATGGGGGCGAAGCGCCGGGAGCCGACCGGGTCGCCGACCCGCCACGCGCCGGAGGCGGGCGCGGCGGCGGCCACCGAGCGGCGGTTCGACTCGGTGACGAACGCGGAGGGCACCGCGTCTTCGTTGGTCTGCCAGTCCATCGACTCGATTCTGTCGTGTCGTGCGGGGGTGCCGGGGCCGCGTTACGGCGCGCGAGCGCGATCGGCGCCGCAGACACCGATGCGACCGGTGGCCCTCCGGCCGATCGGGGATCGGTCGGAGGGCTCCGTGCCGCCGCGGGTCCTGGAGGAGGTTCGGTCAGGCGGTGGCGCTCGCCGTGCTCGCGGCACGGGCGGCGGCGAAGCCCGCCTCGAGGTCGGCCTTGAGGTCCTCGACGTTCTCGAGCCCGACCGAGAGGCGCACGAGACCCGGCGTGACGCCGGTCGTGAGCTGCTGCTCGGGGGTGAGCTGCGAGTGCGTCGTCGACGCCGGGTGGATGATGAGCGAGCGCACGTCGCCGATGTTCGCGAGGTGGCTGAACAGCGACACGTTCTCGACGAGCGCCTTGCCCGCGGGCACGCCGCCCTTGAGCTCGAAGCTCAGCACGGCGCCGACGCCCTGCGGGGCGTACTTGTTGGCGGCCGCGTACCACGGGCTCGACGGCAGACCCGAGTAGTTGACGCTCGCGACGTCGGGGTGGTTCTCGAGCCACTCCGCGATCTCCTGCGCGTTCTGCGTGTGCCGCTCGAGGCGCAGCGAGAGCGTCTCGATGCCCTGGATCACGGTGAACGCCGAGTCGGGCGAGAGCGCCGCCCCGGTGTCGCGCAGCAGCTGCACGCGGATCTTGATGACGTAGGCGATCGCGTCGCCGAGCACGCCCGTGTAGCTCGCCCCGTGGTACGAGGGGTCGGGCTCGGTGAGGCCGGGGAACTTGTCGACGTGCTCGCTCCATGCGAACTTGCCGCCGTCGACGATGACGCCCGCGATGACCGTGCCGTGGCCGCCGAGGAACTTGGTGGCCGAGTGCACGACGATGTCGGCGCCGTGCTCGAACGGACGGATCAGGTACGGCGTCGCGATCGTGTTGTCGAGGATGAGCGGCAGGTCGTTCTCGTGCGCGACACCCGCGACGCCCTCGATGTCGAAGACGTTGATGCGCGGGTTGCCGATGGTCTCGCCGAAGAAGGCCTTCGTGTTCGGGCGCACGGCGGCGCGCCACTCGTCGAGGTCGTCCTGGTTCTCGACGAAGGTGACCTCGATGCCGAGCTTGGGCAGCGTGTGGGCGAACAGGTTGTAGGTGCCGCCGTAGATCGAGCTCGACGAGACGATGTGGTCGCCTGCGCCGGCGATGTTGAGGATCGCGTAGGTGATGGCCGAGGAGCCGGAGGCCACCGCGAGCGCGGCGGTGCCGCCCTCGAGCGCGGCGACGCGCTTCTCGAGCACGTCGGTCGTCGGGTTCATGAGGCGGGTGTAGATGTTGCCGAACTCGGCGAGCGCGAACAGGTTCGCCGCGTGCTCGGCGCTGTTGAAGACGTACGAGGTCGTCTTGTAGATCGGCGTCGCGCGCGAGTTGGTGGTCGGGTCCGGCGCGGCGCCCGCGTGGACCTGCTGGGTCTCGAACTTCCAGTTCTCCGACATGGTGTCTCCTCCGTGGTGAGCCGTCCGCGGCTCGGGCTGGTGGTCTCGGGGCGCGGCCGCGGGGCCGCGTGGGCACGACGGTACGGAGGTCGCGACGGGGCCGCAAAGACGCGCGCAACGGGGCGTAACAGAGCGCTCAGCCCGCGAGCGGGCTCGGGGGCGTCAGCGCCCGACGGGCTCCGTCCGGCGGAACAGCCAGCTCGCCCGCGGCTCGATCGCCCAGCGGGTCGCCCAGCGCACCGGCTTCGACGACAGGGCGAACGCGACGAGGATCGCGAACGCCATCCCGCCGAGGATCCACCAGCCGTGCGCATGGTCGCCCCGCAGGAACTCGGACTGCCGGATCGGGTAGAGCACGAAGGTGTGCAGCAGGTACACGTAGAGCGTCGCGGCGCCGAGGCTCGTGAAGAAGGTCGGCCGCCGGGGCGCGAGCAGCACGGCGCACGTGATCAGCGCGAGGGTGAGCGCCATGAGGCCCAGGCGCAGGAGCGGGGCCCACCACGCCACCGCGTCCATGTTCCGGTAGGAGTCGTCGGCGAACAGCCACAGGCGCAGCTCGAACCGATCGAACGCGCGGATGTTGACGGCGACGATCGTGATCCAGGTCGCGAACACGGCGAGCGCCCCCGCCCGCACCGGCCAGACGACCCGCGGCGGTGCCTCGAGCCAGCGCGCGGGCAGCGGGGAGTCGCGCAGCATCCAGCCCAGCAGGAAGAACGGCAGGAAGCCGATGACGCGGGTCAGAGCGAGGGTCGAGTCGACGTTGGTCCAGAAGCCGGCCGCGAGGGCGAGCACGACGGCGCCGCCGAGCGCGATCGGGCGCTTCAGCAGGGCGAGGTAGGGCAGCAGGATCCGGTACGCGGCGAGCGCGATGAGGAACCAGAGCGTCCAGTGCGCGGTCGTCCAGTTGAAGCCGAGTCGGCCTTCGACGAGCAGCTGGATGACGCTCCAGATGCCCTGCAGCAGCACGTACGGCACGAGCAGGTCGGTCACCACCCGGCGCATCCGCGAGCCGTCGGGCGCCTCGCCGCGGCTGAAGTACCCGGCGAGGAAGAGGAACAGCGGCACGTGGAAGCTGTAGATGACGAGGTAGATCGTCAGCGCCACGTCGTCGTCGAAGGCCTGCGGCTGCAGGGTGTGGCCCATCACGACGAGCACGATCGCGAGGAAGCGCAGGTTGTCCCACAGCGCGATGCGCGGCTTCGCGGCGCCCGCGGTCGGCGGGGTCGAGGACGCGACCGGAGCGTCGACGGCGGCACGGCGGGTCATGCCGCCACTGTAGGCGGCGGCGCCGCCACCGGGGGCGTGCGCGGGGCCGATCGGCGGCTTGACATGCGCGACTAGTTGCGTGAAAGTAGTCGCGTGTCATCGATCCGTCTGTACATCCTCGCGGCGCTCGCCGAGCGCGGCCCGATGCACGGCCACGCCCTCGTCGGCCTCGCCGAGGAGGAGCACGTCGACGAGTGGACCGACATCTCGGTCGGCGGCGTCTACGGGGCCGTGCGGCGCCTCGCCGCCGAGGGCGCGATCGAGTCGGTGCGCGTCGAACGGCTCGGCAACTACCCCGAGCGCCAGGTCTACGCGATCACCGAGTCGGGGCGCGCGCAGCTCGGCGAGCTGCGCGATCAGATGCTCACCGAGCTGGTCTGGCGGCACGACCCCTTCGACCTCGCGCTCACGCGCTCCGACCCCGCGCACCTCGGCGAGCTCGAAGACGTGCTGCGCGCCCGCCGCTCGCGCATCGAGCGCCGGCTCGAGGAGCACGTCGTCCGACGCGCTCAGATCCGCCGCTACCTCAGCGAGCTCGAGTACCTGACCCTCGCCCACGGCGAGCACCGCCTGCGCGCCGAGCTCTCCTGGCTCGACGAACTGCTCGAGCACCTCGACGACATCGTGCGCGATGAGACCGCCCGAAAGGACACCCCGTGACCGCTCCCGAGACCGCCCGGGCCGAGACCCCCGCGCGCCCCCCGGTTCCCCGCCGCACCTGGCTCGCCCTCGCCGTGCTGCTCGCGGGGGCGTTCATGGCGCTGCTCGACACGACGATCGTCAACGTCGCGCTGCCCGTGATCCGCGACTCGATCGACGCCGACGAGGCGACCCTGTCGTGGATCATCTCCGGCTACGCGCTCGCCTACGGCCTCGCGCTCATCCCGGCCGGCCGCTTCGGCGACCGCTTCGGGCACAAGGGCACCTTTCTCGTCGGCATCGCGGTGTTCACCGCGGCGAGCCTGTGGTGCGCGCTCGCCCCCGACGGCACGAGCCTCATCGTCGCGCGCGTCGTGCAGGGGCTCGGCGGCGGCATCTTCTTCCCGGCGATCACCGCGCTCATCCAGCTCGAGTTCCCGCCGCAGCGACGCGGTCAGGCCTTCGCGATCATGGGCGCCGTCATCGGCGTCTCGACCGCGCTCGGCCCGATCGTCGGCGGCCTGCTGATCCAGGCCTTCGGCGAGGGCGAGGGCTGGCGCTCCATCTTCCTCGTGAACCTCCCGCTCGGCGTGCTCGCGATCGTCGCCGCCGCGCTCGTGCTCCGGCGCGGCGGGGAGAGCGACCGGCTCGCGGCCGACTGGGCGGGTCTCGCGCTGCTCGCCGGGGGCCTCGTCGCGATCCTCGTGCCGCTCATCCAGGGCGAGGACGCCGGATGGCCCGCCTGGACCTGGATCTCGATCGGCGGCGGCCTCGCGCTGATCGTCTCGTTCGCGCTGTGGGAGATCGCGCGCGAGCGTCGCGGGCGCGTCGTGCTCGTGCCGCCGCGGCTGTTCCGCCACCCCGCCTTCGCCGGGGGAGCGCTGCTGGCCCTGGTCTACTTCGCCGCCTTCACGAGCATCTTCTTCTCGATCTCGATCCTCTGGCAGGCGGGGCTCGGCCACACGGCGCTGGAGAGCGGCCTGGTCTCGATCCCGTTCGCAATCGGCAACATCGTGGGCGCCTCGCAGAGCGACCGGCTCGCGGCGCGGCTCGGCCGCAGCGTGCTCGTGATCGGCGTCGGGCTGGTCGCGGCCTCGCTCATCGCGATCTGGCTGATCCTCGCGCTCGTACCCACCACCGAGCTCACGAACTGGGATCTGCTGGCGCCCCTCGCGCTCGGCGGCCTCGGCAGCGGCCTGTTCATCGCCCCCAACGCCCAGTTCATCGTCGCGACGGTCGACCGGGCCGACGCGGGTGCCGCGAGCGGCGTCATCGGCACCGTGCAGCGCGTGGGCGCGGCGGTCGGCATCGCGATCATCGGGTCGATCCTGTTCGGCACCCTCGACGTCCCCGCCGCGCCGACGCCGACCGACCTCGCGAACGCGTTCGGCACGAGCGCGTCGTGGGCCCTACTGACGAGCGCCTGCTTCGCGGTCGTCGCCTTCGCGCTCGTCTTCGCCCTGCCCCGTCGTCTCGAGCGTGCGGGAGGCCGACCCGCGGAGGGCTGAACGCGCGGGCGCCGGGCGGCCGCCGCGCCGCGGCCCGGCCGCCCTCCGGGATACTGGGGGGATGGCGAGGCGCGTGGTCGTGACGGGAGCGAGTTCGGGCATCGGCGAGGCGACCGCGAGGCGCTTCGCGGCCCACGGCTGGGAGGTGCTCGGCGTCGCCCGGCGCGCCGACCGGCTCGAGGCGCTCGCCGCCGAGATCGGGATGCGCGTCGTCGTCGCCGACGTGACCGACCCGGAGGGCGTCGCGCGGGTTCGCGACGCCGTCGCGGCGTGGGGCCCGCTGCACGCGCTCGTCAACAACGCCGGCGGCGCCCTCGGCGTCGCGAGCGTCGAGAACGGTGACGTCGAGGACTGGCGCACGATGTACGAGTCGAACGTGCTCGGCACCCAGCGCATGATCGCGGCGCTGCTGCCCGCCCTGCGGGCGGGGGCCCGCGACGACCGGGTCGCCGACATCGTCGCCGTCACCTCGATCGCGGCGACGGTGCCCTACGAGGGCGGGGCGGGCTACAACGCGGCGAAGTTCGCCCAGCACGCGCTCATGGCCGTGCTGCGGCTCGAGCTCGCGGGTGAGCCGATCCGGGTCGTCGAGATCGCACCGGGCATGGTGCAGACCGACTTCTCGCTCGTGCGGTTCAAGGGCGACGCCGAGAAGGCCGACGCCGTCTACCGCGACGTGCCCGGCCCCCTCGTCGCCGAGGACGTCGCCGAGGCGATCGTGCACGCGCTCGAGCTGCCGCCGCACGTCAACCTCGACCTCGTCACCCTCAAGCCCGTCGCCCAGGCGGCCCCGCACAAGGTCGTCCGCGCGCCGCTGCGCACGCGGGACTGACGCGGCTCAGAGCACCTCGAACACCGCGTCGATGAGCCGACGCGCGCGCGGGCCGTTCGTTCCGACCGCATGCATCTTGTTGACGGAGTAGCCGAAGCCGAGCCGCTCGGCGCGGTCGGCGAAGCCGATCGACCCGCCGATGCCGTGGTGGCCGAAGGCCTCCGGGTGCGGGCCCATGTACACCGCGTCCGGGGAGTTGAGCAGCACCCCGAGGCCCTGCCGGTAGTGACGCTCCTGCAGCAGCTCGATCATGTCGTGCTGCATCGTCGTCATCGTGTCGAGCGCCTGCTCGCTGAGCAGCCGCACGCCGTCGACCTCGCCGGCGGCGAGCGCGCCGTAGATGCGCGCGACCGAGCGCGCGTTGCCGTGGCCGCTGCCGCTGGGCATCTCCATGCTGCGGAACTCGGGCGAGTTGACCATCTCGCCCCAGGTGCCGGGCGGGTTCTGGGCGAAGGCGAGAACCCGGAGGGAGTCCTCGGCCTCGCTGTTCTGGGCGTCGAGGAGCTTGGGGCCCGCACTCGGGATCAGGGGAGTGACCCGGTGGTGCTCGGCGGCGGGGAGGCCGATCCAGTAGTCCGCGCCGAGCGGGCCGGCGATCTCCTCGCGCACGAAGGGGCCGACCAGCTTGCCGGTGGTGCGCCGCATGACCTCGCCGAGCAGGTAGCCCTGGGTGTGGACGTGGTAGGCCGCGACGGTGCCCGGCTCCCACAGCGGCGCCTGGGCGGCGAGCGCCGCGACCATCGCCTCGCGGTCGTACATGGCGCCGGGCCAGAGCTTGTCGGGGAACAGCGCCGGCAGTCCCGCCCGATGGTCGAGCAGGTAGCGCACCGGCAGATCGGCCTTGCCGTTCGCGGCGAACTCCGGCCAGTACCGCGCGACCGGGGCGTCGAGTTCGACGATCCCGCGGTCGAGGAGCATGTTGAAGGCGATCGCGGTGATGCCCTTGGCGACCGACATCATGCCCACGAGCGTGTCGTGCTCCCACTCGCGCGTGCGCTCCGGGTCGACCCACCCACCCCAGAGGTCGACGACGGTCTCACCGTCGATGACGACGTTCACGGCGGAGCCCAGTTCGTCCTCCACCCGGTAGTTCTCGACGAACGCGTCCACCACGGGGCGGAAGCGCTCGTCGTAGCTGCCGTGAAGAGGCAGGCGGCGGCCGTCGATCTCCACATCGTCGGGGGCGGGGCGGGAACTCATCGGCGAATCCTCTCGGCTCGCGGGCCCGGCGTCGGTTGGACTCGCGTTGCTGACAACTATATTATCGTCAGACAGGATACGAGCGCGAGGCGGCGCCCCTCTCGGGACCGGACGAGCGCCCCATGACACGGGAAGAAGCTCTTCGATGGTGAACGCCGCCCCCTACGTACTCGACGACCGTGTGGCCGATCGCCTGATCGCCGTCGTCGGATCCGACAACGCTCTGCGCTCGCAGCCCGAACGCGACCAGTATCGCGACCCGTTCTGGCACTCCGAGGATCGCACCTACGACTCGTCCCTCGTGCTGTTCCCCGAGTCGCGGGAGCAGGTGCAGGAGATCGTCCGCATCGCCAACGAGCACGGAGTCCCGCTGTGGACCTCCTCCCAGGGGCGCAACAACGGCTACGGAGGGCCCTCGCCGCGCGTCCGCGGCTCCGTGCTGGTGAGTCTGCGGCACATGAACAAGGTGCTCGAGATCGATCCCGAACTCGCCTACGCCGTGGTCGAGCCGGGCGTGAGCTGGTTCGAGCTGCGGGAGGCGCTCGACGCGGCCGGGCACACCGATCTGTGGTTCTCGGTGCCCGACCTCGGCTGGGGGAGCGTCGTCGGCAACTCCCTCGACAACGGGCTCACCTACGCGCCCTACGGTTCGGACTTCCAGAAGATCTGCGGCATGGAGGTCGTGCTCGCCGACGGCGACGTGCTGCGCACCGGCTTCGGGGCCCAGGAGGGCAACGGTGCCTGGCACCTGTACCCGCGCGGCTTCGGGCCCGTGCTCGATCCGATCTTCCTGCAGTCGAACTTCGGCATCGTCACCCAGGCGGGGATCTGGCTCATGCGCCGGCCGGAGGCTTACGCGCCGCTGTTCCTCACCATCCCGCGCAACGACCAGCTCGCCGCGGCGGTCGACATCTTCCGCGAGTGGCGGCTCGACGGCGTGGTCACCGGCATCCCGAGCATCCAGAACCTCGTCACGATGTCGGCCCAGTTCGACCACACCCGAGAGCTGTACCTGCGTGCCGAGCCGGCGATGAGCGACGAGGTGCTCGACGGCTACGCCGAGCAGACCGGCCTCGGGCGCTGGGGCGCGCGCACCGCACTCTGGGGCGACCGGGTCGTCGTCGAGCACCAGCTCGAGCGGATCCGCCGCGAGTGGGGCGCGATCGAGGGCGGCACCGTCATGAACGAGCGCATCTACGCGCGCGACGAGTGGGACCAGCTCACGAAGTTCGTCGACAAGGTGCAGGCGGGCATCCCCAACATGGACATCATCCAGGCGACCCCCGCGCACATCGGGCACACCGGGTTCGCGCCGGTGCTGCCGCTGCGCGGATCCACCGTCGCCGAGAACGTCGAGCTGATCCGCGCGACGATCGAGGAGGGCTTCGGCAACAACCACGTCTGCGCGCTCTACTTCCCGAACGACCGCAGCTGCATCATCGTCAACAGCATCACCTTCGACGTGACCGACGCCGCGGTCGCCGAGAAGGCCTACGGCACGATGAAGCGCCTGGTGCTCGAGGCCGGCCAGCGCGGCTACACCGAGTACCGCGCGCACGTCGACCTGATGGACACCGTCTCGGACCAGCTCGACTTCAACGACCACGCCTATCGGCGCTTCACGGAGCGGATCAAGGATGCGGTCGACCCCAAGGGCATCCTCGCCGCGGGCCGTCACGGTGTGTGGCCCACCCGGTTCCGGGAGTCCTCGTGAGCGGCGTGGGCGCGGCCCGATGACCCGGGTCGCGGGATCGGTCGCGGTCGTGACCGGAGGCGCCTCCGGGATCGGGCGGGGCATCGCGGAGCAGCTCATCGCGCGTGGCGCGCGGGTCGCGATCGCCGATATCGAGGCCGGAGCGGTCGAAGCGGCCGCGGCCGAGATCGGCGCGCACCCGCTCGTCGCCGACGTGTCGCGCCTGGAGGATGTGCAGGGTGTGGCCGACCAGGTGCTCGAGCGGTTCGGCCGCGTCGACATCGTCGTCAACAACGCCGGAGTCGGTCCGTTCGCGCGCATCGCGGATCTGACGATGGACGATTGGCGCTGGATGATCGACGTCAACCTGTTCGGCGTCATCCACGGCGTGCACGTCTTCCTGCCGCTGCTCGAGGCCAACCCGGACGGCGGACATCTCGTCAACACCTCCTCGATGTCGGCGCTCACCCCGTTCGAGACGCTCGGCTCCTACGCCGTGACGAAGTTCGGCGTGCACGCGCTCACCGAGGTGCTGCAGGCCGAGCTCGCGAGCGCCGGCAGCCAGGTGCACGCCACCCTGCTGGTGCCCGGCTCGGTGCGCACCGGGATCGCGCAGAGCACCCGCCACCGCCCCGCCGATGCCCCCGGCTCGCTGCGCGACGCCCAGATCGGTCTCGGGTTCTCGAGCAGCTCGCGCTGGCTCGATCCCGCCGACGTCGGCCGGATCACGGTGCGCGCGATCGAGAACGACGACCCCTACGCGATCACCCATCCCGATCGGTGGCCCGCGGTCGCCGCGCGCTTCGCCGGCATCCAGGCCGCTTTCGAGAAGTACCCGCCGATCGACGGCGAGGCCTGAGCGCCGGTCGGCGGCGTGCGACGTCGTTGACGTCTCGGAACGCCGAGCGGCGCCCGCGCCTCAGAACGCGTAGCGGCGCTTGCCGCCGTCGACGTGCAGCACCTCGCCGGTGATGTAGCTCGCGAGGTCGGAGGCGAGGAAGGCGACGAGCGCGGCCAGCTCGGCGGGATCGCCGAAGCGGCCGAGCGGGATGTCCATCTCCCGCACGTGCCGGGCGCGATCCTCCTCGGTGGGGAAGATCCGGGCGAGCTGCTCGGTCAGCACGGTTCCGGGCGCCAGGCAGTTGACCGTGACGCCGTCGGCGCCGACCTCGCGCGAGAGGCCCTTCGCCCAGGCGTGCACCGCCGCCTTGGCGGAGTTGGCGGCGTTGAGGGACGACTGCAGCGACCCGTCGGCGAAGACCGGGTTGCGTGCCGGCTCGGAGGAGCCGGTCACGTTGACCACGCGCCCGTGGCCGCTCGCGCGCAGGAACGGCAGCAGCGCCTGGGTCAGCCGGCGGAGGCTGTCGAAGTTGAGCTCCATCGCCTCGGCCCAGGTGGCGTCGTCGGCGTCGATCGCGACGGTGCGCGAGCCGCCGGCGGCGTTCACCAGGATGTCCACCCCGCCGTGCCGAGCGACCTCCTCGGCGACGTGCGCCGCAGAGGCCGGGTCGGTGAGATCGACGGGCAGCGCCCGCACCCGGTCGGTGCCGTGCTCGGCGACGAGCGCGTCGAGGGCATCGGCGCGGCGGGCGAGCACGGTCACCTGCGCCCCGGCCTCCACGAGCGCGATCGCGCTCGCGCGGCCGATGCCGGCGCTCGCGCCCGAGACGACGGCACGCCGGCCGTCGAGGTCGATGCCGATCACGCCTCCGCTCCGGAGCCGGAGCCGGAGCCGGAGGTGGCCGCGTGGCGCACCAGACCGTGCACCTCGGCACGGATCGCGGCGAACTCGTGGGTGCCCTTGGTCTCGATCTGGTCGCGCTCGGCGCCGAGCGGCACGTCCACGATGTCCGCGACGGTCGCGGGCGAGCCGGAGAGCGCGACGACGCGGTCGGAGAGGTAGACGGCCTCGTCGATGTCGTGGGTGACGAGCAGCACCGTGAGGTGGAGGCTGTGCTGCAGCCGCAGCACGAGGTCCTCCAGGTCGGCGCGGGTCTGGGCGTCGACGGAGGCGAAGGGCTCGTCCATGAGCAGCACCGTCGGGTTGTACGCCAGCGCGCGCGCGATCGCGACGCGCTGCTGCATGCCGCCCGAGAGCTGCCAGGGGTACTGGTGGACGACCGCCGCGGCGAGACCGACCTGGGTGAGCGCCTCGCGGGCGCGGCGGTCGGCCTCGCTCCGGGAGACGCCGTTCGCGCGCAGCGGGAGGGTGACGTTGTGCAGCACCGACGACCACGGCATGAGGGAGCGGCTGTAGTCCTGGAAGACCACCGCGACGCCCGGCTGCGGCGCGGTCACCCGCTCGCCCAGCACGAGCAGCTCGCCCTTGGTCGAGCGCTGCAGCCCCGCCAGGCAGCGCAGCAGCGTCGTCTTGCCCACGCCGGAGGGCCCGACGATGCAGACGAACTCGCCGCGGCGCACCGCGAAGTCGATCCGGCCGAGCACCTCACGGGGGCCGTAGGAGTGCCCGAGACCGCGGGCCTCGAGCGCGACGGGGGTGCTCGTGGAGTCGGATGAGGTCGGCGTCATGAGGCCCCTCCCAGTCGGGATTGCTGAAGACGGTGCCAGCGCAGCACGTAGCGCTCGGCGATACGGAAGAGGATGTTGAGCAGGTAGCCCAGCAGGCCGAGGGCGACGATCGCGCTCCACATGTCGGAGATCCGGAACTCGCTCTTCGCCGTCATGAGGAAGTAGCCGACGCCGCCGCTGGCCCCGACCGTCTCGGCGACGACCATGATGATCAGGGTGATCGCGAGCGAGATGCGCGCACCGGCGAAGATCTGGGGGCCGGCCGACGGCAGGATCACGCGGAACAGCCGACGCACCCGCCCGACCCGGAACACCCGCCCCACATCCAGCAGCACCGGCTCGACCGCGCGCACGCCGTCGAGGGTGTTGAGCAGCACGGGCCACGCCGCGCCATAGGCGACGAGGAGGATGCGCATCTCCTGGTCGATGCCGAACAGCACGATGAACAGCGGCAGCAGCGCCACGCCGGGCACCGCGCGCGCGGCCTCGACGATCGGTCGCACCGCGCGCTCGAGCGGGGTGACGAGCCCGAGCAGGGTGCCGGCCACGATCCCGACGAGGAGCGCGGTGCCGTAGCCGACCAGGATCACCTGCAGGCTCGGACCGAGATTGTCGAGCAGGCTCATCGGGTCGAGCCAGTTCTCGACGAAGGCGGTCATGATCTTGCGCAGCGACGGGAAGTAGACGGAGTTGACCGACTCGCTGGCGAACCACCAGATCGCGACGAGCAGGACCGGCAGCCAGATCTCCAGCGCGATGATGAGGCCGGTGCGGCGCACGGCGCTCACGAGTGCTGCTCCCGGCGCACGGAGGGATGCCAGCGCAGCAGGCGGCGCTGGGCGGCCCAGAAGCCGCCGTTCACGATGAGCCCGAGCACGGCCGCGACCAGGACATAGGCGTACATGCGCGTGTTGTCGTAGAAGGCCTGTGCGTTCGCGATCTCGAAGCCCACGCCGGGAGCGCCGCCCAGCAGCTCGCCCGAGACCGTCAGCAGCAGGCAGATCGTGGTTCCCAGCCGCACCCCGGTCATCACGAACGGGATCGCGCCGGGCACGAAGATGTGGCGGATGTACCAGGCACGGGGGATGCGATACGAGCGCGACATCTCGGCCAGCAGCGCCTCGCCCTGCCGCGCCGCGTAGATCGACTGGATCAGGATCGGCCAGATCGCGCCGGACACCGCCAGCACGAGCACCATCTCGAACTTGGCGCCGAACACCAGCAGCAGCAGCGGCAGGATCGCGATCGGAGGGATCGTGCGCAGGAAGTCGAAGAGCAGCCGAGTGCTGCCGGCGCCGATCGGATTGGCGCCGATCGCGAGACCGAGGGGGATGCCGACGACGATGCAGATCGCCAGGCCGAGCGCGAAGGTGCCCAGGGTGATCGCGATCGCGACCCAGAATCCGCCGGTGATCGCGAGTTCGCCCAGCCGCGCGATCACCTCGGCGGGCGGCGGCAGGGTGCTGGGCGGGAAGAGCGTGGAGGCGAACCACCACACCCCTCCCGCCAGCAGCACCGTGCCGGTCTGGATGAGGAGCCAGGAGAGCCGACCGAGCCGGCGCGGGGTCGAGGCGGCGTCGGGCGCCTCATCGGCCCGCGCGCTCGGCTCGGTCTGGATCGTCACCGCTCCTCATCCTCCGATCAGTTGAACTTGACGAGGAGATCCTCGCCGGTCGGCGCGGTGCTCGCGTCGAGCTGACCGGCGTCGATCATGAACTTGATGAACTTGTCGAGGTCGGCCGCCGTGATGGGCTGGTCGCCCCAGTGCGGGAACCCGGTGACCTTGTCGAGCACGGCCGGGTCGACGGTAGTCGAGCTCTTCGCGGTCTCGATCGCGAGCGCGTGGTCGTTGTTCGCGGCGGCGTTCGCCTCCTGCAGGGCGGCCTGGAAGGCCTTCACGGCCTCCGGGTGCGCGTCGGCGTAGGCCTGCGTCGTGACGTAGATGAACGTCGGCACCCCGGGCACCGTGAGCTGCTCCGGGTTGCCCACCTGGACGAAGCCCTGCTCCTCGGCGGCCGCGAGGAGCGGCTGCGCGAGGTTGGCGGCGTCGAGCTGACCCGCGAGCAGCGCCGGGATGGTCTCCGGCTGGGCGATCTGCACCCACTGCACCGTGCTCGGGTCGGCGCCGACCGCCTTCATGGAGGCGCTGATGAGCGCGACCGGCGTGCTTCCGAGCGCGTTCACGCCGACCTTCTTGCCCTCGAGGCCGGCCCAGCCGGTGATACCCGAGTCGGGGGAGGTGACGACGCCCACGTAGCCGGCGTCGACATCCACGCCCACCATCATGGCGCCCACCGCGACGACCCCGAGGTCCTCCTTGACCGCGTTGATCGCGGTCGGGACGTCGATCGAGGTGAAGGTGAGGTCGCCGTTGAGCAGCAGCGGGATCGAGTCCGGCCCCGAGGTGATCGTCTGGAGGGTCACGTCGAGACCGTGGTCGGCGAAGATCCCCTCGTTCTGGCCGATGTAGACCGCGGCGTTCGACATCACGGGGTAGGTCGCGACCGTGATGGCCGTGGACTCGCCCGAGGTCGGGTCCGGTGCGGGGGTGTCGCCCGAGGCGCACGCCGCGAGCGCGACCGCGGCGATGGCGACGGCGCCCGTGGCGCCGAGGAGACGAAGGTGTCGGTGATTCATGACGGTGAGCCCTCCTTTGGGTTCGGTGTCGTTGCAAGGGTGCCGGTCCGATACCGGCGGGGGGATGGTGTCCGGGGCTCCGCGGAGCCGGCGGTCAGCGTCCGGTCGGGGCCATTCAATACCAGCTATCTGTTGTCAGTCAAACGTATAGCTACAACGCGCTCTCGCGGCGGTCGAGTTCCTCGGCGAGCAGCGGCATCCCGCGCTCGAGCGTCTCCAGCCCCATCGCGGCGGCCAGGGCCATGACCTCGACGATCTCCCCGACGCTCGCGCCGTGGTCGAGCGCGTTGTTCATGTGGATCCGGAGCCCCGTCATGTGCAGGTGCGTCGGGGCGGTGTCGAAGGCGAGATAGAGGAACTCGCGCACCTTGGGCTCGAGCACGCCGACCCGCCAGGGGGCGCCCGAGAACTCGAGGTAGGTCTCGAGGAACTCGGGCGCGAGCCGCAGGGTCTCGTCGAGGAAGTCCCGCCAGTAGCCGCGCACGGCGACGTACTCGTCGCGGATGCGCACCTGGTGCTCGGCGAGCTCCGCGCTCGCCTCCGGGGATCCGCGCTCGGCGAGCACCTCGGCGAGCACATCGGCGTTCATGCCGTGCACCCCGACGGTCGCGGCGACCACGAGGACCTCGATGATCTCCTCGGGGCTCGCCCCGGCGTCGAGCGCCTCGCGCATCCGACGGCGCATCCTCTCGGTCGAGAGGTGCGTCACCGCGGCGGCCAGCACGAGGCCGACCAGGGCGCGCACCTTCGGGGAGAGCCGGCCGCCGCGCTCCGCGACGCTGTCGAGCTCCAGGCTCGCATCGAGATACTCGGGTGTGGTCTCGGCGGCGAGCTGCCAAGCCCGGTTCCACGCGCCGAAGCGCGCCTCGATCCGGGGGCGCCGAGGATCCTCGCCCGGGCCGGGCGGTGGGGGAGTGCTCGCCGGATCGGTCACGGCCGCGGCTCTCCGGTGCGCGGAGGCGCCTCGGCGAAGGCGGACTCGAGCCAGCGGGCCACCTCGGTGTGGTCCGACCCCGGCGGGAGCTCGCTCGCGGCGCGCTGCCAGAGCTCGGCGACGGCGGGTCCGAGGAGCGAGGGGACGCCGAGCTGCTCGCCGAGACCGACGGCGACGTTCGCGTCCTTGCTGAGCAGGCCGGCCTGGAAGCCCGAGCCGTAGTCGCCGGTGAGGATGAACTTCGGCCACTTGACCTCGCTCGAGACGGAGCGGCCGGTGGAGGCGTTGAGCACCTCGACCATGGTCTCGCGCGGGATCCCGAACCGCTCGGCGACGAGCACCGCCTCGGAGGTCGCCCAGAGGTGCGCGGCCGAGACGAGGTTGTTGAGCGCCTTCGCGGCATGACCCGCGCCGACGTCGCCGACGTGCCGCGGGGTGCCGAGAACCTCGAGCAGGGGGAGGACCGTGTCGATCGCCGGGGCGGTGCCGCCGACCAGGATCGCGAGATTGCCGGCGAGCACGCCCCGCACCCCGCCCGAGACCGGCGCGTCGACGAAGCCCACCCCGCGCTCCGCCAGGCGTTCGGCGTTGGCGATCGAGCGCGTGGGCTCGGAGGAGCTCATGTCGACCACGATCGAGCCCTTCTGCAGCGCGTCGCTCGCGAGCAGGTCGTCGAGCACGGCGTCGACGATGCGGCTGTTGGGCAGCATGAGCACGTGGATGGTCGCTGCTGCTGCCGCCGCCGCGGGGCTGGCGGCCGCGACGCCGCCCGCGGAGGTCAGCTGCTCGAGAGCCGCCGGGGAGGTGTCGAACCCGTGCACCTCGACGCCGGCCTCGATCCAGCGCGCGGCCATCGGGGACCCCATGTTCCCCAGGCCGACGAGCGAGATGCGGCCCGGACGATCAGGCACTCCGGCCCTCCTCGTCGAGCACGTTCTGCGCCACCCGGAACGCGTCGATCGCGGCCGGCACGCCGGCGTAGATCGCGCCCTGCAGCAGCACCTCGCGGATCTCGGCCGGCGTCAGCCCGTTGTTGAGCGCACCGCGCACATGCAGGGCGAGTTCGTGTGGGCGGTTGAGGGCGGTCATCATCGCGAGGTTGATGAGGCTGCGATCGCGCCGGGCGAGTCCGTCGCGCGTCCAGATCGCGCCCCAGCAGTACTCCGTCACGAGCTCCTGCAACGCGCCGTTGAACTCGTTCGCGTTCTCGAGCGACCGGTCGACGTACTCGGAGCCGAGCACCTCGCGTCGGACGGCGAGACCCTCGTCGTAGGTCTGCTGGTGGGTGGGCTGGGCGTGGAACGGCACGGCGCGTGCCCCTTTCGTGGTCGGAGTCAGTCGGCGGAGAGGATCACGGCGTGGTCGGGCAGCCGCGGATCGCGCGGCAGTCCGGTCATGTCGAGGTCGTGGCCCGCGACGACCCGGTGAGCGGGGTCGCCGTGGGCGAGGGCGTCGATCACGTCGTAGGTGTCGGCGCTGGCCACGAGGTCGCACATGTGGCGGAAGGGTCGGCGACGCTCGAGCTCCTCGTCGAAGTGGACGGCGTCGGCGGCGAGGAGGATCGGCCCCGCGGCGCCCTGCACGCTCACCATCAGCTCTCCGGGGGTGTGCCCCGGAGCCGGAAGCAGGCGCACCCCGGGAGCCACCTCGAGCTCGCCCGAGACCAGCTCGAGGCGCCCGCTCGCACGCAGCCCGCGCAGGTGCTCGAGCTCTCGGTCCTCGACGAGCTGGCGGGTGAGGTGCTGATCGCGCGGATGCGCGATCCAGAAGTCGTACTCCGCGTCGGCCATGAGCACCCGCGCGTTGCGGAACCGGTCGACATTGCCGACGTGGTCGTAATGGGCGTGGCTCAGCACGAGCACGGTGTCGTCGCGATCCTCGACCTCGAGGGCCTCGAAGGCCGCGCGCGGTTCGACGAGGGTGGTGCGACCGCGACGCCGCCCGACCTCGGGATCGAATCCGGTGTCGACGACGACCGTGCGCCCGCCGCCCCGGACGATCCAGAAGAAGTAGTCGAGCCGGATCGGGCCGTCGACCTCGCGGTAGTCGCCGTAGTTCAGATACGTGTCGGCGCGCGTGGTGTCGAGCGATCCGTAGTGGACCGCGACCACCTGGTATCCGTCATGGACTGACAAGCTGAACCCAATCTGTCTGACAATGTTATAGCCGACATTTCAGGGCACGGCAAGGCGACCGCGCCCGCGAAGGACGCGATCGGCGGCGCACTCAGTGGGGAAGCAGCGGGGATGCGGCGTCGGCGAAGGTCAGCGCCGTGCGCGCCGCCTGTTCGACGTGCACGATCGCGGCGGCTCGGGCGGCGGCGGGATCACGGTCCTCGATCGCGGCCATGATCGCCCGGATCTCGAGCAGGCTCTCCGTGGGCCGACCGGGACTCGTGAGCGTGAGAGCGCGCAGTTGGGTGACCCGGCGCTGCAGCCCGCCCAGCATCTCGCTCAGGATGGGATTGCCCGCGCCGGCGATGAGGACGCGGTAGAGCCGGTCCTTCGCGGCGAGCATCGCCCGACCGTCGCGCAACGCCGACTCCTCAACCGATCCGAAGGCCGCGCGCAGCTCGGCGCGCTGCTGCTCGTCGGCGCGCTCGGCGAAGAGTTCGGCCGCCATGCCCTCGAGCTCCGCCCGCACCTCGTAGAGGTGCTCGGCCTGCTCACGCGTCGGGGCGGCCACGACCGTGCCGCGCCCGTTCCGCGATTCCACGAGTCCCTCGGACTCGAGCTGCCGCAGCGCCTCGCGAACCGAGGGCCGGCTCGCCGAGGTCATCTCGCAGAGTTCGCGCTCGACCAGGACCTGGCCGGGCCGGAGCTCCATGTTGACGATGGCGTCGCGCAGGATCGCGGCGACCTGCTCGCGGATCGGCGCGTGGCGCTGAACCCGGCGGTCTCCCAGGGGTATGGACACGCGCTTCTCCCGTCCGAGGTACCTGCCGCTGCGGCACCGACGAGGGTGACTTTATCTGACAATTGACGAACTGACGTGGTACGCCGCCCCGAGCGGACGTCAACTCGGTCGCGGCGCGCGGTCGGCGCCCCGGCTCAGGATCGGCGCGAGCCGCCGGTCGGATCGCTCGGCGCCGGCTCTGCTGCCGGCTCGGGCTCCGACGACACATAGGCCTCGAGTCCGTCGTCGACGGGGTCGTCATCGGCGAAGGCGAGCTTGGGCACGAAGAACAGCAGCACCATGGCGACGACGGCGCCACCCGAGCAGATCGCCCACGCGGTGAGGTACCCCGAGAGGCTCGCCGCGGTTCCGGCGCCCGCCGCGATGCCCGAGGCGAGGGCGAGGCCGAACACGGCGGAGGCGAAGGCGCCGCCGATCGTCTTCGTCGTGTTGGTGAGGCCGGTCGCGATGCCGGTCTGCCCGCGGGGCGCCGCCGCCGCGGCCGCGGCCGGGAGGGCGGCGACGAGAGCGCCCGATCCGAGCCCGGCGACGACCATGTCGAGCAGCACCTCGGTCAGGGTCGCGTGGAACGGGATGAGCAGTCCGTAGCCGACGGCGACGAGCGCGGTCGCGACGATGAGCGCGAGCCGCGGGGCGATCCGCTTTGAGAGCACCGCGAAGAGCACGGCGCCGACGATAAGCGAGAGCAGGTAGACGCCGATCACGATGGAGCGCATCCCCGAGGAGAGCCCCAGCCCGTAGCCGAGCGGGGTGCCGTCGGCCGTCAGGGCGGTCGGGTCGGTTCCGACGTAGGTGGTGAGCGGGATCTGCGCCCCGAGCACGCTGATGCCGAACAGGCCCGCCGTGATCTGCACCGGCCACATGGCGGGCTGGCGGAGCATCCGCAGGTCGATCGCGGGATCCGGGTGGCGCAGCACCCAGAAGCCGAAGGGCAGCAGCACGAGCAGGCCGAGCGCCATGAGCGCCCACACCCACCACGCCCCGAGGCCGTTGATGCGCAGCAGCATGAGCCCGGAGGTGACGAGCACGAGCGAGAGCGACAGCAGCGAGAAGCCGACCCAGTCGAGCCGGCGGCCGGGCACCCGCTCCGACTCGGGCACGCCGAAGAGGATCGCGAAGAAGACGAGCGTGACGCACGCGGCCGGCACCGAGAGGGCGAGCGGCACGCTGCCGACCGCTTCGAAGACCGCGCCGCCGCCGAGGGCTCCCGCGATCGCACCCGCCTCGAGGGCGACGACGAGGAAGCCGGCCGCGCGCCGGGTCTGCGAGGCGACGGTGCGCGTGCGCCGGCCCCGGTCGAAGATGAGCGCCACCTCGAGCGGCAGCCAGACCGCGTAGAAGCCCTGGAAGGCCCAGGCGATCAGGAAGCTCCAGAAGTCGCCGGCGAGCACGAGCGCCCAGCTCGCCACGGCGGTGAGCGCGGTCGAGACCAGCAGCATGCGCTTGTGGCCGTACATGTCGCCGAGCTTCGCGAGGATCGGAACGGCGAGGGCCGAGACCAGCAGCTGCGCGGCCTCGAACCAGTTGAAGTCGGCGTCGCGGATGCCCAGGTGCGTCACGAGGTCGCTCACGAGCGGCACGTAGTACCCCTGGAGGATCCCGCTGGTCAGCTCGACCAGGAACAGGAATCCGACCAGCGAGAAGGTGATCGTCCCGAGCGAACGGGGGGCGGCGACGTCGCGGCTCATGCTCGCACCCTAGACCCGCGTCGGCCCGCCCCGGCGACGCCGCCGCGCGGTCACGCGGGGCCCCTGCGGGCGCTAGCGTGAGCGTGTGGCCGATGACCGCGAGATCCTGACCTACGAGCTGTTCGGTGTCGCGGCGCGCGAGCTCGCGCAGCGCATCGCCGACGACGGGTTCCGGCCCGACGCGATCGTCGGGATCGCCCGCGGCGGCCTCACCCTCGCGGGCGCGCTCGGCTACGCGCTCGACGTCAAGATGCTCGGCTCGCTCAACGTCGAGTTCTACACCGGCGTCGGCGAGACGCTCGAGGCTCCCGTCGTGCTGCCGCCGACGCTCGATCAGGCCGCGCTCGAGGGCAAGAGCGTGCTCGTGACCGACGACGTCGCCGACTCGGGCCGCACCCTCGCGCTCGTCGTGCGGCTGCTGCAGGCCGGCGGCGGCGAGGTGCGCACCGTCTGCCTGTACACGAAGCCGCGCACGATCGAGGTGCCCACCTACTCCTGGCGCGAGACCGACAAGTGGATCATGTTCCCCTGGTCGAGCGAGGGCCCCGTCGCCTATCCGGGCGAGGAGTCCCGGCCCGCGGAGGGCTGAGCCTCCCGATGCCGTCGGCCCCGAAGCCGCTCGCCGAGCTCGTCGAGCCCGGCTGGGCGCGGGCGCTCGAGCCGGTCGCCGGGCGGGTCGCCGCGATGGGCGAGTTCCTGCGCGCCGAGACGGCCGCCGGGCGCCGCTACCTGCCGGAGGGATCCCGCGTCCTGCGTGCCTTCGAGCAGCCCTTCGACGCGGTGCGGGTGCTCATCGTCGGGCAGGATCCGTACCCCACTCCGGGCCACCCGATCGGGCTGAGCTTCGCGGTGGAACGCCACGTGCGGCCGATCCCGCGCAGCCTCGCGAACATCTACGCCGAGCTGCGCGACGACCTGGGCGTCGCGCCGCCGGAGCACGGCGATCTCTCCGCCTGGAGCCGCCAGGGCGTGCTGCTGCTCAACCGCTGCCTCACGGTGCAGGCCGGGCAGTCGGGCTCGCATCGCGGCAAGGGCTGGGAGGAGGTGACGGAGGCCGCGATCCGCGCGCTCGTCGGTCGCGACCGCCCGCTCGTCGCGATCCTCTGGGGGCGGGATGCCGGGACGCTGCGCCCGATGCTCGGCGCGACCCCGGTCATCGCCTCCGCGCACCCGAGCCCCCTCTCGGCGCACGGCGGGTTCTTCGGCTCCCGCCCCTTCAGCCGCGCGAACGCGCTGTTGCAGAGCGCGGGCGCCGACCCCGTCGACTGGCGCCTCGACCCTTAGAGTGGCCGCATCCGCTGCGCGCGTCGCGCGTCGCGGGGAGAGGGAGAGCGCGTGCTGGAGGAGGAGTACAACCCGCGTCGCCGCGTTCCGCGCCGGCCGCGCCCGAGCTCGGTGCCGCCGCTCGAGGAGGAGTTCCGCTACGAGCTGCGCGCCGCGACGGAGCGCGACATCCCCTATCTGCTCGAGATCTACAACCACTACGTCGCCAACTCGACCGTGACCTTCGACGAGGACCCGCTGACCCTCAAGGAGATGCGCGAGAAGTTCCGGCTGGTGGCGAAGCTCGGCTACCCGTGGATCGTCGCGGTGTCGCCGAGCGGCCAGGTGCTCGGCTACAGCTACGTGACCCCGTGGAAGGCGAAGGCGGCCTACCGCTTCACGGTCGAGAACTCGATCTACCTCGGGCCGGCGACGACCGGCAAGGGCCTCGGCACCGCCCTCATGGCCGCGACTCTCGAGCAGGCGAAGGCGGCGGGCATCAAGGAGGTCGTCGCGGTGATCGCCGACCGGGGCGCCGAGGCGTCGATCAAGCTGCACGAGCGCTTCGGATTCCGCCAGATCGGCCACATGGGCAAGGTCGGCTTCAAGTTCGACCGGTGGCTCGGCACCGTGCTCATGCAGAGGTCGCTCAAGTAGCAAGCGGCGCGGTGCCCGGCTCTCGGCGGCGCCGGCGCGGCGGCGGGCCGCGGGCTAGCGTCGAGCCATGACCGTGCGACAGCTGCGGCTCGTGCTCGAGGTCGACGACCTCGACGCCGCCCTCGACTTCTACCGCGACGCGCTCGGGTTGCCCGAGCTCGCGTCCTATCAGGCCGACGGGGGAGCGCGGGTCGCGATCCTCGAGGTGCCGAGCGCGACCCTCGAACTCGCGAACGCCGCGCAGGTCGACCACATCGACGCCGTGGAGGTCGGTCGACCCGCAGCGCGTGCCTTCCCGGCGCGGCTGCGGGTCGCCTTCGAGGTCGACGAGGGCGAGGCGGCGGCCGCGACCTCGCGTCTCGTCGCGGCGGGGGCCGAGCAGGTCGCGCCGCCGACCGAGACGCCGTGGCGCTCGCGGAACTCGCGCCTCGACGCGCCCGGCGGGCTGCAGCTCACGATCTTCGAGGAGCTCGAGGGCAGCGAGGAGCGGGCCCTGCGCGAGGGTTTCGGCACCTCCGACGACCGCTGAGCGCGAGGGAGCGGAGCCGCGGGATCCCCTCGGCTCCGCTCCGATCGGCCCCGGCGCGCTCGCCGGCAGCCGCCTCAGCTGCTGCGCGGTGTCGCGCGCCGCAGCACGAGCCACCCGGCGATCCCGGCGAGGGCCGCGACGCCGAGGGCCAGCGAGTAGCCGCCCGTGAAGCCGATCGCGAGGAAGAACTCGCCGAACGCCGGCCAGTTGTCGGTGTAGGTGAGCGCCGCGGCTCCTCCCAGCAGCACCACCGTGAACACCGCGAAGAAGGCCAGCAGTCCGCGGGCCTTCCATCGCACGTAGGTGGTCGCGATGGCGGCACCGACGAAGAAGAAGAACACGAACGCGCAGAAGATGTGGAAGGTGCGCAGCACGAACCCGGTGTCGGCGAACCCGAAGACGGGGCTCGTGAACATCGTGCCGCCGAGTCCCCACCCTCCGGTCGCCCACTCCAGCAGCGCCATCACGGTGTAGACCGCCGTGAACAGTGCCGACAGCCCGACGAAGGAGATCGCCGCCCCCAGGTAGAAGTCCCGGCGGGTCGAGCCGAAACCGAGGGCGAGCGGGAACGTGAGGTTCATCGCCTGGATGGCGACGACCATCATGTAGACGAAGATCCAGAACGAGGCGCCGCTGTACTGGAGGCCCTCGGAGAAGCCCTCGACGGCACCCTGGTCACCGCCGAGCGCGGAGCGGATCAGGGCCCAGACGACCCAGTTCGCCGCGAAGATGATCGCGAGGATGAGCAGCGGCGTGACGATGATCGCGAAGGGGTTCGCGACGTGCAGGCGCACGACGTTGCCGAGTCGTCGCGACAGCGGGAATACCGGGCGGACGGGGGAGGGGGCGAGGGTGGTCATGACAGCTGCTCCTGGAGCTCGTCGGGGCGTCCGCTCGTCATGCGGACGATCATCTGCTGGAGGGAGACCGGGCCCAGTTCGAGCCCGGCCGCGGCGGCGGCGCGGCGATCGGCCTCGTCGACGCCGGTGATCGTGATCGACGCGAGACCGCCGATCCGGTCGCGGTGCAGCACGTCGCGTCCGCGCGCGAAGGCTTCGGCGGCCTCGGCGGGCCCGACGACGTTGACGGCACGGCCGCGGAGCGCCTCGGCCGACTCGTCGAGCAGGATCCGGCCCTCGTCGATCACGATGACGTGCTCGAGCAGGTCGGCGACCTCGTCGATCAGGTGCGTCGAGAGCACGACCGTGCGCGGGTGCTCCGCGTAGTCGGCGAGCAGGCGGTCGTAGAACAGCTGCCGGGCGACGGCGTCGAGGCCGAGGTACGGCTCGTCGAAGTAGGTGATCGGCGCCCGCGCGGCGAGCCCGACGATGACGCCCACGGCGGAGAACTGCCCGCGCGAGAGCTTCTTCATGCGGCGGTCGAGCGGCAGCCGGAAGTCCTTCACGAGTTCCGCGGCGAAATCGGCGTCCCAGTTCGGGAAGAACCGCTCGGCGCTGCGCAGCACGTGCTTGGCCTTGAACTCGTCGGGGTACTTCTGGGCCTCCTTGATGAAGCAGGTGCGGCCGAGCACCGCGGCGTTCTCGAGCGGCGGCTCGCCGAACACCCGGATCTCGCCCGCGGTGGCGAACTCCTGCCCGGTCAGCAGCGACATGAGGGTCGTCTTGCCGGCCCCGTTGCGGCCGAGAAGGCCGTGGATGCCGTTCTCCTCGATGCGCAGATCGACCGCGTCCACCGCGGTCGTCGACCCGTAGCGGCGGGTGAGCCCGCGGGTCTCGATGACGACGCTCATCGGCTCGTCTCCTCTCCGACCCGCGAGTCGCGGATCATGGTGGCGAGCTGCTCGGGGTCGATGCCGAGCTTGGCGGCCTCGGCGAGCAGCGGTGCGACGTACTGGTCGCGGAATCTGTCGCGGCGCTCGGCCACGATGCGGGCGCGAGCCCCGGGGGCGACGAACATGCCGATCCCTCTCCTCTTCTCCAGGATCCCGTTGTCGACGAGCACGCCCACGCCCTTGCCGGCGGTGGCCGGGTTGATGCGCAGGAACGCGGCGAACTCGTTGGTCGACGGGACCCGGCTGGCTTCGGGGAGCGCTCCGGAGAGGATGTCGTTCTCGATCTGCTCCGCGATCTGCAGGAAGATCGGACGGCTCTCGTCCATCAGTGCCCTCCTTCCGGTCTCTGGTCGTGCCTGCGAACCGGGCCCTGGTTCGTAGGTTCATTAGTGCACTAACTAACCAATCAGGCGGGCGGCCTCCTGTCAAGTCCGGCGGGCGCCGACGCCGCAACGAGCGCACCGGACGGCGACCGCCTCCCGCCGTAGGCTCGGGCCATGTTCGAGCTGCATCACCTGACCGCCCTCGAGCAGCTCGACGGCCTGCGCCGCGGCGAGTGGAGCCCGCGCGAGCTCGCCCAGCACTACCTCGGTCGCATCGCGCGGCTGAACCCCGAACTCGGCGCGTTCGCGGAGGTCACCGGTGAGCGCGCCCTCGCGCGCGCCGACGCCCTGCTCGCCGAGGCCGAGCGCGGCGGGACCCCCGGTCGCGCGGCCGCGCTGTGGGGCCTGCCGGTGGGCGACAAGGACCTGGCTCGCCGGGCGGGGGTGCCGACGCGCTTCGGCAGCCGCGCCTTCGCCGACTTCGTGCCCGAGGAGTCCGACGCGATCGTCGAGCACGTCGACGCCGCGGGCGCGGTGAGCCTCGGCAAGACCGCGACGCCCGAGTTCGGGTTCCCGAGCTACACCGAGCCGCTCGCCGGTCCGATCGCGCGCAATCCCTACGACCCGAGCCGGGGGCCGGGCGGCTCGAGCGGGGGCGCGGCGGTGGCCGTCGCCGCGGGGCTGCTGCCGCTCGCGCCGGGTTCCGACGGCGGGGGATCGGTGCGCATCCCCGCGGCGGCGACCGGCCTGGTCGGCATCAAGCCCAGCCGCGGGCGGGTGCCCGCCCAGTCGGGGCTGGAGGCGCTCGCGGGCCTCGTCGTCGCGGGAACACTCGGCCGCACGGTCGGCGACGCCGCCCTGCTGCTCGACGCCCTTTGCGAACCGCCGCTGCGCCGCGCGACGCGCGCGCCGCACGGCGCCGAGGAGGGCGCCTTTCTCGACGCGGCGGTGCGCGGCGAGGGGCGCTACCAGCTCGCGGTCACCCTCGACTCGCCCTGGGAGGGCTTCACCGAGCTGCCCGTGCACCCCGAGGCGCGCGCCGCGCTCGAGCTGGCGATCGCCGAGTTCAGCGCGATGGGCCACGGCGTCGACGAGGTCGCCCTGCCGCCCGCCCCCGAGTACGCGGAGGCGTTCCGCGCGGTGTGGAAGGGCGGGGCGAGCGGGGTACCGCTCACCGGGGAGCAGCTCGCCGAGGTCGAACCGCTCACCCGCTGGCTCGTCGGCGAGGGGCGCCGGATGCCCGCCGGGCAGCTCGTGGCGGCGCTCGGCGCGCTCGCGGCCTTCGAGGCGCGCCTGATCGAGCGGCTCGACCCCTTCGACGCGGTGCTCACCCCGACCCTCGCCGACACCCCGCGGCCGATCGGCTGGTGGGATCCCGAGGATGCCGAGCGCAACTTCGCGCAGCAGGTCGCCTACACGCCGTGGACGAGCATGCTCAACGCGACCGGGCTGCCGGCGATCACGCTGCCCGTGCACGTCACCCCCGAGGGACTCCCCATGGGGGTGCAGCTCATCGGCCGGCCGGGGGGCGAGCGCGTCCTGCTGGCCCTCGGCGCCCAGCTCGAGCGGCGGATCCGCTGGCAGCTGCGGCATCCTCCGCAGTGGTAGGCGGCACCGTGGGCGCCCGCCGGCCCGTGCCGCTCGGCGTCGCGCGCCGATAGCCGCCGTCCTCGAGCCCCGCCTCCACCTCGAAGCGGTTGGTGAGCGCGTCGCGCCCGGCGAGCACGTAGAGCGGGATCATCGCGAGCCCGTACCGCTTCCACTGCGTCGTGTGCACCTTCTCGTGCCGGAGCACGCGCGGCGCCGTCGCCGTGCGGGTCAGGTAGATCGCGCCGACCGTCGTGCCCCCGCGCGCGAAGGCCCAGCGCGGCAGGTTCTGGAAGAACACCAGCCCGTCGCGCTTCTGCAGGTGCCCGAGCCAGAGGCAGCCCCAGAGGAAGGCGAGCAGCGTCGCGAGCCAGTAGCCGGGCCGCGCGACGACCGGGTGCAGCAGCACCGCCCGCACGACGCGCCTCATGCCCGGCAGCCTAGGGTCCGCGGAGCGCGCGAGCCGCCGTCAGACGCGGGAGCCGGGAGCGGTGCGCGTGTCGGCGCTGTCGCGCCCGTACTCCTCGAGGAACCGCAGCCACACCTCGCTCACCGTCGGGTAGGCCGGCACGGCGTGCCAGAGCCGGTGCAGCGGCACCTCGCCGACCACGGCGATCGTCGCGGCCTGGATCATCTCGCCCACGTCGGGTCCGACGAAGGTGACGCCGACGAGCACCCCGCGGTCCTCGTCGATCACCGCGCGCCCGCGGCCCGCGTAGTCGTCGCTGCGGGCGGAGGCGCCCGCCACCCAGGCGAGGTCGTAGTCGACGACCCGGGTGCGCAGGCCCGCCTTCTCCGCCGCGGCGGCCGTCATCCCGACCGAGGCGACCTCCGGATCGGTGAAGGTCACCTGAGGCACGTGCGCGTGATCCGCCGTCGCGACGTGCCGGCCCCAGGGCGCGTCGTCGAGCTCCTCGCCGCGGGCGCGGGCGGCGATCGCGTCGCCCGCGGCGCGCGCCTGGTACTTGCCCTGGTGGGTGAGCAGCACACGGTGGTTCACGTCGCCGGTGGCGTAGAGCCAGTCGACCCCGTCGACGCGCAGCGTGTCGTCGACGTCGAGCCATCCGCCCGGCTCGAGGCCGACCGTCTCGAGACCCACGTCCTGCGTGCGCGGGGTGCGCCCGACCGCGACGAGCAGCTCGTCGGTGACCAGGGTGGATCCGTCGCTCAGCTCCATCGCGACGGCACCGTCGCGACGCTCGGCTCGCGCGAGCTCGACTCCCGAGCGGACCTCGACGCCGCGCTCGGCGAGGGCGGCGCCGACCATCTCGCCGGCGAACGGCTCCTGCCCGCCGAGCAGCCCGCCGCGCACGAGCATCGTGACCTCGCTGCCGAGGTCGGCGTACGCGCTCGCCATCTCGCACGCCACGACCCCGCCGCCGAGGATCGCCAACCGCCCCGGCACCGAACTCGCGCTTGTCGCCTCCCGGCTGGTCCACGGCGCGGCCTGCGCGAGGCCGGGGACGTCGGGCAGCAGCGCCGCGCTGCCGGTGCTGACGACGACCGCGTGCGCGGCCGTGAGCACGGTCTGCGTGCCGTCCGAGGCCGTCACGACGACGCGGCGCTCGCCGTCGAGCCGCGCGTGGCCGCGCACGAGATCGATGCCCGCGCCCTCCAGCCAGCGCACCTGCGAGGCGTCGTCGCGGTCGTGGGTGATCCGATCGCGGCGGGCGAACACGCCGGCGGGGTCGAGCTCGCCGGTGATCGCCGCGGCGGCCCCCTCGACGGCGCGCGCCTCGCGCAGCACCGAGCCCGCGCGCAGCAGCGCCTTCGAGGGCATGCACGCCCAGTAGGAGCACTCGCCGCCGACCAGCTCGGCCTCGACGATGACGGTGCGCAGCCCGCCCTGCACGGTGCGGTCGGCGACGTTCTCGCCCACCGCGCCGGCGCCGATCACGATGACGTCGTACGCGCGCTGCTCGGTCATGACCCGAGGCTACGGTGCGCACGGCGCGCCGTGCCGGAACCACCCGCGACGTCCGCGGGCCGTCAGATCCCGGAGGTGAGCGCCCCCACGACGCGCAGGATCGTCGGCATGTCGTCGGTGACCGCCTCCGCGTCGCCCGGCGCGTACTCCATGACGCCCGCCCCGGCGAGGGGCAGGCGCTCGCGCACCGCGCGGATCGCGGCCAGCAGTTCGGCGACCGTGACGCCGAAGGGCTCCGGGTAGCCGAGCCCGCGGATCTCGGCCGGGTCGAGCACGTCGAGGTCGACGTGCAGGTAGACCGCGTCGGCCCCCGTGGCGGCGACCGCATCGGCGAGGGTGGCGGGCTCGCGCAGCGCGTCGACGTCGAGGCTCGCGACGCCCTCGGCCGCGACCCAGCGCTCCTCCTCCGGATCCCACGCGCGCGCTCCCGCGATCACCACCGAGCTCGCGTCGACCACGCGGTCGTCGACGAGGGCGCGCAGCACCATGCCGTTGAAGGCGCCCGAGGGCGAGGTCGACGGGGTGTTCGCGTCGGGGTGCGCATCGAGCCACAGCACCGCCAGCCGGTGCCGCGCGGCGGCGTGGGCGATCGCGGCGTACTCCGCCGCGCAGTCCCCGCCGATCGCGACGACCGGCCCGTCGACGTGCTCGAGGGCCTGCGCGATGCGCTGCCGCACGATGCGCAGCGAGCTGAAGCGGTGGATCCCCGTGCCCTCGTCGTCGCCCGCCTCGAGCGGCACCTCGACCTCGATCGTGGATGCCGCCGGCAGGTCGCCCGCGATCGCGCGCGCCCCGTCGACCACCTGCAGGGCGCGCGCGGACCCGCTGCCCTGCCACTGCGGCACGACCAGGAAGGTGACCGCCACGGCTCGCCCCCGCGCCCGGCCGGACTACTGCGTGATCGCCTGCTGGCCGCCCGACTTGATCGCGGCGAGCCGCGCCTCGATCTCGGTCTGCTCGTCGAGGTCGTCGAGGCTCTCGAACTGCGCGTCGAGGCTCGAGGCGGCCAGCTCCTGCTGGCCCATGACCTTCGCCTCCTCGCGGCGCACCTTCTCCTCGAAGCGGCCGAGCTCGCTCGTCGGGTCCATGACGTCGATGCTCTTGACCGCGTCCATCACCTGCGACTGGGCCGAGGCGATCTTCGAGCGCGACACCAGCTCGTTGCGCTTCGCGGTGAGCGACTCGAGCTTGCCGCGCATCCCCTCGAGGCCCGCCTTGAGCTTGTCGACGACCTCGTTCTGGCTCGCGATGGTCGGCTCGGCGTCCTTCGCCTCCTTCTCGGCGGCCATCTGCTTGCCGATGGCGACCTTGGCGAGCTTGTCGAACTTGTCGGCGTCCGCGGTGTTGCCGGCGGCGCGGAACTCGTCGGCCTTCGCGCTCGCGGCGAGCGCCTTGCGGCCCCAGTCCTGCGCGGCCGCGACGTCCTCGTCGTGGTCCTGCTCCATGAGGCGCAGGTTGCCGATGGTCTGCGCGACGGCGCTCTCCGCCTCGGCGATCGAGTTGGTGAAGTCGCGGATCAGCTGATCGAGCATCAGCTCCGGGTCCTCCGCCTGGTCGAGCAGCGCGTTGATGTTCGCGCGCAGGAGGGTCGAGATGCGTCCGAGGATCGACTGCTTGGCCATGGGAGGAACCCTTCAGGTCTCTACTGCGACCGGCGTCGGCACCGGTCGTCGCGAGGCCGATCCTATCGACGCCGCGCGGGAGCGCCAGGGACGAAATCCCCGGAGCCGTCGGCCCGCGCGCGGAGCCGGGCGGTGCCCGCCGACGAGCTCAGAACCGTCCGCTGCCGCCGCGGCGCCCGCCGCTGCGCGAACCGCCGCTCGAGGCACGGCGGATCGAGCCGCCGGAGCGCGAGGACGAGCCCCACGACGAGCGGCTCGAGCCGCCGCCGAACAGGCCCCCGCTGCGCGACGAGCCGCCGAATCCGCCGCGCGGCGAGCCGCCCGAGGAGGAGCCGATGAGGCCGCCGAGCACGCCGCCCATGAACGAGCCGTCGCCGCCGGAGCGTCCGCCGACGATCGCGCCGCCGTAGCCCGTGGAGCTGTTCGCGCGGGCGAGCTCGCGCTGCGCCTGCTCGACGTCGGAGCGCGCGCTCTCGAGCGCGGAGGCCGCCAGATCGCGCGCCTGGTTCGCCTCCGCGAGGGCCTTCTCGGGATCCGAGCTCGCCAGCGAGGTCGCCGTCGCCAGGTGCCGCTCGGCCTCCGCGACGCGGGTGCGCGCGGTCGCGCCGATGCCGCCGCGCCGGGCGGAGATGTAGTCGTTGGTCGCGGCGATGCTCGCTCGCGCGTCGGAGATCGCCGCCTGCAGCGCCGTGGCGGCCTTCGCCTTCCGCTTCGCGCGGGCGTCGAGCTCGGCACCGAGCGCGCCGATCGAGGCGACGAGCTGCTGGGCCTGCGCGATCGCCTGCTGCGCGCCGCGCACGGCAACCGCCGCGGCGGCGCTGTCGCCGCCCGTCACGGCGGCGCGCGCCTTGTCGAGGGACTCGGCCGCGAAGTCGGCGCGCGCGCGGGCCTGGTCGGGGGCGTCGTCGACGGCGTCGAGATCCTTCGCCGAGAACCGCGTCTGCAGCCCGGCGAGCTCCTTCTCACCCGCCGCGATCGTGGCGGCGAGCGCGGCCTGCGCCGTGGCGAGCTCGTCGATGAGGGCGGGGGCGTTCTGCTCGATCTTGCGCAGCTCGTCGAACGCGTCGGCCTGCGCGTCGAGGGTCGCGTCGGCGGCGGTCGCGAGCTCGATCACCTGCTGCAGCATGGTGCGGCGCTGCTCGGGCGTCTCCGGCACGGCGTCGTCGAGCTTCTGCTGCAGCTCGAAGGCCTGCTTCGCCTGGGCCTGCGCCGACTCGAGCGCGGCGCGGAAGTCCTGGGTGAGCTTCTCGCCGAACTGGGCCTCGGCGAATCCCAGCTCCTCCCGACTCGTCTTCAGCTGGTCGTCGAGGGCGACGAGCGCGGAGCCCGCCTTCGTCGCGAGGGCCTCGTCGGAGTCCGCCTGGGCCCGCTTCCTGCGTCGGTTCGAGACGACGACCGCGGTCGCGATGCCGCCGACGCCGACCAGGGCGACGCCGCCGACGACCCACGGCACGGGGGAGGGGGCGAGCGCCCCGTTCAGGGAGTCGACGAAGGCGAGGATGCCGCTCGCGTAGTCGTCCGAGCCGCGCATGGCCGCCACGAAGGCCGCACTCGCCTGCTCGATCTGCGCGTCGGTGACGGGGGCCGCGGGGCCGAAGGAGGTCGCGTAGGAGCGCGCGTCGGCGTCGGTCGCGATCGCGAGGAGGTTGTCGGCGTCGCCGAGGGAGCTGAGGTTCGCGGTCTGGTCGGCCCAGGCGGTGTCGGAGGGGGCGCCCGTGAACGCCGGGACGAGCACGACGTACAGCGCCACGGCGTGGTCGGCGTACAGCCGGTCGAGGGCGCCCTGCACGCGGGCCGCGTCGCTGCCGAGCACGCCCGACTCGTCGGCGAGGTAGGCGCCGCCGATGTCGAAAGGGTCCTCGAGCGGCGCGGTGGGAGCGGCGACCGGGGGCGCGGCGGGGGCGGTGGGCGCGGCGGAGGAGGCGAGCGCGGCGGAGGCGGGGGCGACCGCGAGCAGTCCGGCGCCCGCGAGTGCGGCCACCGCGGCGGCGCGGGCGAAGGGGTTCGTTCCCGGACGGGCGGGGTGACGTCGGGCGCGGCGCATGGGATCCTCCGGGGCGGTGTCGGGGGAATCCTAGCGACGGGGGTCGACGGGGCGGGAGGGGCGCGGCCCCGCCCGCGGGGTCAGTTCCCGGTGAGGGGGATCGGGGTGCCGTCGTCGAGCACGGCCGTCACGCGCGGCGGTCCTCCGGTCGCGGCCGCGAGATCGCAGACGGCGGCGTAACTCTCGGCGGGCAGATCCGCCACGCCCTCCGTCACCGCGTCGCGATGAGAGGCGTCGGCGAGCTCCATGAGCTCGCCCACCGTCGCGTCGCGGGCGCCGACCAGTTCGAGGCCCCCGGTCGCGAGCGGTTCGCAGAGCTCGACCGCCCGCGCGTCGCGGGAGGAGCTGAACGCGTCCGGCGGCGTCGTGCCGCTCTCGGCGGAATCGGCCGCGCCCCCCGCGACCTGCGAGCTCGCGGTGTCGGCCGCCCCGCCCCCGACCCCGTTCGCGACGACGAGCGTCGCCGGGGCGATCACGACCGCGGCGGCGAGCAGCGCACCGCCCGCGACCGCCGCGACCTTCGGCCGCCGTCGGCGCCGGGCCCGCGTCAGCACGGCCTCGACGTCGATCGCCGCCGGCTCGCCCTGGCCGCCGCCCGCGGCGTCGTCGAGCAGGGCGCGGATCAGCGCGTCATCGGGCACGAGCGGCCCCCTTCCGTCGGGCGGGCGGCGCCCCGCCGGGCGTGCGGGCCGCGCCGGTCGCGCGCCGCGCATCCGCCGCCGTTGCCGCCGGAGCGCGCCCCGCGGGGCCGAGCCGACCCTCGACCGTGCCGTCGTCGGCGAGGGCGAGGGACATCTTCGCGAGCGCGTCGCTCAGGTAGCGCTTCACCGTGCCGGGGCTCAGCTCGAGGGCGGCGGCGATGTCGTCGACCTTGAGGTCGTCCCAGTAGCGCAGCACGAGGCAGGCCCGTTCGCGCGGACTCAGGCGGCGCAGCTCCTCGTGCAGGTCGAGGCGCAGCTGCGTCGCTTCCGCCGCGTCGTCGACCTCCTCGGGGCGGTACTCGAGAGGCGCGACCCGTCGCCAGCGGGTGGTGCGCCGGCCGCGGTCGAGGGCCGCGTTGAGGATCGCGCGGCGCACGTACGACTCCGCGCTGTCGATCGTGAAGCCGTTGCGCAGCCGGCCGAAGGTGCGCACGAGCGCGTCCTGCACGAGATCCGCCGCCTCGTCGGGATCACCGCCGACGAACCGCGCATACCGCAGCAGGGCGTCGCCGCGTTCGCGCACCAGCTCGGTGACGACGCGCTCCCACGCGGGCGACTCGGCCACGGCATCCTCCTGCCCTCACCCTTCCAGACGACGCGGTCGCGCAAAGGGTTGGGGGCCGACGGCCGGCGCGGGGTGCGCCTCCCGGCCGGCCGTCGGGGGTCCGGGCTCGGATCTCCGGGCTCAGAACTCCGTGCGCAGGCGCGAGCGGAGGTCGTCGAGCTGGTGCTGCAGCGCGCGCGGCAGCCGGTCGCCGAACTGGGCGAAGAACCGCTCGGCGTCGTCGGCCTCCGCGAGGTGCGCGTCGACGTCGAGGGCGAACAGCTCGGCCCAGTCCTCGTCGCTCACGCCGGCGTCGGCGTGGTCGATCGCGCCCTCCGCGGGCAGCCAGCCGAGCGGGCTCGCCTGCGCGGGAGCGCCGCCCTCGACACGGGCGAGGATCCACTCCAGCACGCGCGCGTTCTCGCCGAAGCCCGGCCAGAGGAAGCGGCCGTCGGCGCCCTTGCGGAACCAGTTCACCTGGAAGATGCGCGGCGGCCGGCCCGCGCCGCGCAGGGTGCGGCCCACCGACAGCCAGTGGTCCCAGTGGTCGGCCATGTTGTAGCCGCAGAAGGGGAGCATCGCGAAGGGGTCGCGACGCAGCTCCCCGACGGTGCCCTCGGCGGCCGCCGTGCGCTCGGATGCGATCGTGGCGCCCAGGAAGACGCCGTGATCCCAATCCCGTGCCTCCGCCACCAGAGGCACGTTGCCGGCACGACGGCCGCCGAAGATGATCGCGTCGATGACGACGCCCCGCGGGTCCTGCCAGTCGTCCGAGATGATCGGGCACTGGTCGGCGGCCACGGTGAAGCGGGAGTTGGGGTGCGCGGCCGGGCGGCCCGCGTCGGGCGTCCAGTCGTTGCCCTGCCAGTCGACGAGGTGGGCCGGGGGCGTGTCGGTGAGCCCCTCCCACCAGACGTCGCCCTCGTCGTCGAGCGCGACGTTCGTGAAGATCGTGTTGCCCCACAGGGTGTCGATCGCGGTCGCGTTCGTGCCGCGGCCGGTGCCGGGCGCGACGCCGAAGAACCCCGCCTCGGGGTTGATCGCGCGCAGGCGCCCCTCCTCGTCGGGGGCGAGCCAGGCGATGTCGTCGCCGATGGTCTCGACCTGCCAGCCGGGGATCGACGGCTTCAGCATCGCGAAGTTCGTCTTGCCGCACGCGCTCGGGAAGGCCGCCGCGACGTGGAACACCCGGCCCTCGGGGTTGGTCACCTTGAGCAGCAGCATGTGCTCGGCCAGCCAGCCCTCGTCCTTCGCGATCGCCGAGGCGATCCGCAGCGCGAAGGCCTTCTTGGCGAGGATCGCGTTGCCCCCGTAGGCGGACCCGAACGACCAGATCTCGCGGCTCTCGGGGAAGTGGGTGATGTACTTCGTGTCGTTGCAGGGCCAGGGCACGTCGGCCTGGCCGGGCTCGAGCGGAGCGCCGACCGAGTGCACGCACGGCACCCAGTCGGAGCCGGGCGTGATCCGCGCGAGGGCCTCGGCGCCCATGCGGGTCATGGTGCCCATGCTGACGACGACGTAGGGGGAGTCGGTGAGCTGCACGCCGCGGCGCGCGAGCGGCGAGTCGAGCGGGCCCATCGAGAAGGGCACGACGTAGAGGGTGCGCCCGTGCATGCTGCCGCGGAAGAGGCCCGTCAGGGTCTCGCGCATCTCGGCCGGCGCGACCCAGTTGTTGGTGGGGCCGGCGTCCTCCTCCTGCTCGCTGCACACGAAGGTGCGGCTCTCGACGCGGGCCACGTCGGCCGGGTCGGAGCGGGCGAGGAAGCTGTAGGGGCGCAGCTCGGCGTTGAGGCGCAGGAGCGTGCCGGCGTCGACGAGCTCGCGCAGCATCGCGTCGCGCTCGGCGCGGCTGCCGTCGCACCAGTGGATGCGCGCGGGCTCGGTGAGCGCCGCCATCCGCGCGACCCACTCGACGATCTCGGGCGCGGCGCCCTCCGGGGCGCCGACCTCGCGGCGCCGATCGGCGGGCGAGGCGGCGGCGGTGCGGGCGGGCGAGCCGGTCTCGTCCTCGGCGCGGGTGCGGGCGGGTGCGTCCTCGATGATCGTCATGTCGGCCTCCTCGTCTCCGGGATCCTCGCGCTCCGACCGGTCGGCCGGGGTGAAATCTCGTTGTGCTTTCGATCATGTGCGGTCGTCGCGCGATAGACCGCCTCCGCGCGTGAGAATTTCCGCCGAAGTTTCGCTATGGTGAACGGATGCGCGATCTCGCCACGCTCGGGCAGCGGATCCGGCACTTCCGCACCGCCGCCGACCTCACCCTCGATCAACTCGGCGGCGCCGTCGGCACCGCCGCGAGCCAGCTCTCGCTCATGGAGAACGGCAAGCGCGAGCCGCGGCTGTCGCTGCTGACGGCGATCGCCGAGCAGCTCGGGGTGAGCGTCGCCGACCTCCTCGACGAGCGGCCGCCGACCGAGCGCGCCGCGCTCGAGATCGAGCTCGACCGCGCGCAGGAGGCCCCCGCCTACGCGGCCCTCGGGCTGCCGACCGTGCGGGCCGGGCGCACGATGCCCGACGACACCCTCAAGGCGCTCGTGGGGCTGCACCGCGAACTCGACCGGCGCGCGCGCGAGGCGATCGCCACCCCGGAGGAGGCGCGGCGGGCGAACACCGAACTGCGTTCGTGGATGCGCGCGCGCGACCACCACATCCCCGAGATCGAGACGCTCGCGCAGGACGCGATCGACGGCGTCGGCCACGGCGGCGGCGCCATCACCCACCGCGAGGTGAGCCGGCTCGCCGAGCGGCTCGGGTTCGAGCTCGTCTACGTGCACGACCTGCCGCATTCGGCCCGCTCGGTTACCGACCTCGAGCACGGGCGGATCTACCTGCCGCCCGCCTCGATCCCCGGCGGTCACGGGCTGCGCTCGATGGCGCTGCAGGCGATGGCGCACGTGCTGCTCGAGCACGAGGCGCCCACGAGCTACGCGGAGTTCCTGCGGCAGCGACTGGAGATCAACTACTTCGCGGCCGCCGCGCTCATGCCGATGCGGCAGTCGCTCGAGTTCCTGCGCGCCGCGAAGGACGACCGCAACATCGCCGTCGAGGACTTCCGCGACGCGTTCGGGGTGACGCACGAGGCCGCGGCGCTGCGGTTCATGAACCTCGCGACCGTGCACCTCGACATGCCCGTGCACTTCCTCCGCGTGAGCGACGACGGCGCGATCGCGAAGGCGTACGAGAACGACGGGCTGCCGCTGCCGGTCGACGTCACGGGATCCATCGAGGGAGAGATCGTGTGCCGCCAGTGGTCGGCGCGCGCCGCCTTCGCCCGCACCGCGCGGACGACGGAGTACTACCAGTACACCGACACCCCGGCGGGCACCTTCTTCGAGTCGACCCAGACCGGCACCTCGTCGAGCGAGGAGTTCTCGATCACGATCGGGGTGCCGTTCGCGCAGTCGAAGTGGTTCCGGGGCCGGGAGACGACGGTGCGGCTGTCGTCACGCTGCCCCGCACCCGACTGCTGCACGAGCCCGCCCGGTGACCTGGCGACCCAGTGGCGCGGCAAGGCGTGGTCGAGCGCCAAGGTGCACGCGCACATCTTCTCGCCGCTGCCCTCGGGCACCTTCCCGGGCGTCGACGACCGGGAGCTGTTCGAGTTCCTCGAGGCGCACGCGCCGCGCGCCTGACGTGCGGGGCGGTGCCCCGTGGCGTGCGGTGGCCCGTGGCGGGCGGCGCTCCGTGGCGTGCGGCGCTCCGCGGCGTGCGGTGGCCCATGGCGGGCGAGGCTCCGCGGCGGGGCGCCCCGCAGCGGGTGGCGCCCCGGGGTGGGGTCCCTTTCTGACGATGTCGAACGATCTCGACACCCGAGGCCCGGTCGTGTCGAATGATCTCGACACCGGAGCGCGACCTCGGTGCCCCGCGGTGTCGAGATCGTTCGACGTCGTCGAATGAGTACCCGTCGGAGGGGGCGCCAGGAACACGCGCTCCGGCGTCCGCCGCACGCGACCGTCGCGCGGCCGCCGCGCCGCACGCAGAGCGCCGGGCGCCGAGCGCCGGGCACCGCACGCCGAGCGCCGAGCGCCGCACGCCGAGCGCCGTCGGATCTAGCTCTCGCCCGCCTCCGCGGCCGGCTTCGGCAGCCGCCGCACGCGCGCCCGGCGCTTGCGGGTGGGCACCATCGAGCGCATCTCGTCGAGTTTGCCGAAGCAGAGCAGGCGGTCGCCATCCTGCAGCACCTGGGAGCGGCGCGGGTTGGGGATCACCGTCGAGCCGCGGTTGAGCGTGAGGACCGTGATGTCGCGCTCGAGCAGGCCCGAGTCCCCGATCGACGTGCCGACGATGCCCGCGCCGGGCTGTACGAGCAGCTCCGCGACGCCGTAGCCGGTCGAGACGGCGAGCCGCTGGCGCACGTCGATGTCGGGGAAGGCGACCTCGCCCTGGATGTAGTCGATGATCGCGCCCGCGACGTCGAGGCCGGTCGCGAGCTCGATCCCCTGCAGACCGGGCGTCGAGTTGACCTCCATGACGAGCGGGCCCTCGTCGCTCTCGAGCATGTCGACGCCCGCGACCCGCAGGCCCATGATCTGCGCCGAGCGCACGGCGACCCGCTCGTACTCCGCCGAGAGGGCGACCCGCTCGACCGTGCCGCCGCGGTGCACGTTGGAGCGGAACTCGTCGCCCACCGCCTGGCGGCGCATCGCGGCGACGACGCGATCCCCGACGACGAGGGCGCGGATGTCCTTGCCGCGGCTCTCCGCGATGAACTTCTGGATCAGCACGTTCTGGTTCGTCGAATGCAGGGTCTCGATGATCGCCTCGGCGACCTTCGCCTGCGGCGCGAGGATCACCCCGATGCCCTGCGTGCCCTCGAGCAGCTTGATCACGACGGGCGCCCCGCCGACGGCCTCGATCGCGGGCCGCACGTCGGCGCGGTTGCGCACGAAGGCCGTCGGCGGCATCGCGATGTCGTGCCGCGACAGGATCTGCAGCGCTCGCAGCTTGTCGCGCGCGTTGCCGATGCCGCTCGCGGTGTTCGGGGTGTAGACGTCCATCTGCTCGAACTGCCGCACCACGGCGGTGCCGTAGTAGGTGATCGAGTTGCCGATGCGGGGCAGGATCGCGTCGTAGCTCGACAGCGGCTGGCCCCGGAAGCGCAGGTCGGGTTCCGGCCCGGCGAGGTCGATCGCGAAGCGCAGCGTGTTGAGCACCTTGACCTCGTGGCCGCGGTCGATCGCGGCCTCGCGCAGACGGATCGTCGAGTACGCGCGCGGGGCGCGGGAGAGGATCGCGAGCTTCATCGCTGCGCCGCTCGCCGCGGACGGAGCCGAGGTGCTCTCGAGGCCTGACAGACTGACGGGGTGGAGCGCACGGCTCATTCCAGCACACCCGTCGGGTGGCGCGAATGGGTGGGGCTGCCCGGCGTCGGGGTGCCGTGGATCAAGGCCAAGCTCGACACCGGGGCGCGCAGCTCGACGGTGCACGCCTTCGACGTCGAGGAGTTCACCGAGGGCGGCGTCGACCGGGTGCGGTTCCGCATCCGGCCTTGGCAGGACAGCGCCGAGGACATCGTCGAGACCGTCTGCGACGTGCACGACCGCCGGCGCATCCGCAGTTCCTCCGGGCACGCCGAGCACCGCGTCGTCGTGCTGCTCGACGTCGCGCTCGCGGGGCGCACCGTGAGCGCCGAGGTCACCCTCACCAACCGCGACGCGATGGGCTTCCGCATGCTCATCGGACGTCAGGCGCTGCGGCAGGGCTTCGTCGTCGATCCCGGCCGCTCGTTCCTGGGCGGTCGCGCGCCGAAGGACGTGCGGCGGCTCAACCGCGGCCGCTGAGGCGCGGGCACGGAGACGGGCGCCGAGGTGGGTGGTGCGTCTGAGAGGATTCGAACCTCCGACACCTGCCTCCGGAGGGCAGTGCTCTATCCACTGAGCTACAGACGCGGACGGCTCCCAGGGTATCCCATGCCGCCGGGACTGCCCCGCGGATCCGCACGCCGGTAGCGTTCGCCCCATGAGCGAGCCCGCCGACCCGCCCCGTCGTGAGGTCGGCGCGCACATCGCGTTCCGCGTCGAGGACCCGACCGAGTTCGTGCTCGCGATCGAGACCGCCGACGGCGTGCCGCTCGTCGCCGAGACCTTCGAGGTCCGGCACGGGGGATCCCCGCTCGCCACCCGCGAGGAACGCGACGAGGCCGGCACCCGGCTGCGCGTCTTCGCCGCCGCCACCGGCACCGTCGAGATCACCTACTCGGCGGTCGCGGAGGGGCGGGCGCGCCCGCTGCCGGCGACCGCCATCGAGCTCGTGCGCGCGCTCCGCCCGAGCCGGTACGTGCCCTCCGACGCGCTCACCGACCTCGCGCGCGGCGAGTTCCCCGGCCTCGACGGCGCCGCGCTCGTGCGGGCGGTCGGCGCGTGGGTGCACGAGCGGCTCGAGTACCGCGCCGAGGCGAGCGCGCCGACCGGGGGAGCGCTCGAGACGCTCGACGCGGGCGCGGGCGTGTGCCGCGACTTCGCGCACGTCACGGCGGGGCTGCTGCGCGCCCTCGACGTGCCGGCGCGCCTGGTCTCCGTCTACGCGCCCGAGCTCGAGCCGATGGACTTCCACGCGGTCGTCGAGGCGTGGATCGAGCAGCGCTGGGTCGTGGTCGACTCCACCCGGCTCGCCCCGCGATCCGGCCTGCTCCGGGTCGCCACGGGACGCGACGCCGCCGACACCGCCTGGGCGACCAACACGCTCGCCGACGTCGAGCTCCTGAGCCTCGAGGTGGAGGCGCGCGCGGCCGCTCCGCTGACGCCCGACGACCCCGAGGAGCTCGTCGAGCTCGGGTGAGCCGGCCGCCCGGCCAGCGCCTACGCTTGAGGCTCGTGGACCCCGCCGAACTCGCCGCCCAGCTTCTCGACGTCGTGCGCGCCGAGGCGGCCGCGGCGGGGGCCGACCCGGAGTCGATCGTCCCGGAAGACGTGCCCGTCGAGCGCCCGCGCGACCGTGACCACGGCGACTGGGCCACGAGCGCCGCGCTCAAGCTCGGCAAGCGGATCGGGCGGAACCCGCGCGAGTTCGCGCAGGCGATCGCCGAGGCGCTGGCGAGCCGCGAGGGGATCGCCGAGGCGAGCGTCGCGGGCCCCGGCTTCGTGAACATCCGCCTCGAGGCCGCGGCCGCGGGGGCGCTCGCCGCGCGCATCCTCGAGGAGGGCGAGCACTACGGCCGCGGCACGCTCTTCGACGGCGTGACCATCAACCTCGAGTTCGTCTCGGCCAACCCGACCGGCCCGATGCACCTCGGCGGGGCGCGCTGGGCCGCCGTCGGCGACTCGCTCGCCCGCGTGCTCGACGCGCAGGGCGCCCTCGTCACGCGCGAGTACTACTTCAACGACCACGGCGCGCAGATCGACCGGTTCGCGCGTTCGCTCGTCGCCGCCCACCGCGGGGAGCCGACCCCGGAGGACGGCTACGGCGGCAGCTACATCCTCGACATCGCGGCGCGCGTCGAGGTCGACTACCCCGGCGACCTCGACGCGCTGCCGCGCGAACAGCAGCAGGAGACCTTCCGCGAGCTCGGCGTCGGCCTCATGTTCGACGAGATCAAGGCGAGCCTGCACGAGTTCGGCGTCGACTTCGACGTCTACTTCCACGAGGACTCGCTGCACGAGTCCGGCAAGGTGCAGCACGCCGTCGACCGCCTGCGCGAGCTCGGCCACATCTTCGAGGCCGACGGGGCCACCTGGCTGCGCACCACCGACTTCGGCGACGACAAGGACCGCGTCGTCATCAAGAGCGACGGCGAGGGCGCCTACATCTCGGGCGATCTCGCCTACTACCTCGACAAGCGCGAGCGCGGCTTCGACCGCTGTCTCATCATCCTCGGCGCCGACCACCACGGCTACGTGCAGCGCATGATGGCGATGTGCGCCGCCTTCGGCGACACCCCGCACGTCAACCTCGAGATCCTCATCGGCCAGCTCGTCAATCTCGTGCGCGAGGGGGAGCCGGTGCGCATGAGCAAGCGCGCCGGCACCATCGTGACGATGGAGGATCTCGTCGACGCGGTCGGCGTCGACGCCGCGCGCTATGCGCTCGTGCGCAGCCCGATCGACACGAGCATCGACATCGACCTCGACCTGCTCGCCAAGCGGACGAACGACAACCCCGTCTTCTACGTGCAGTACGCGCACGCCCGCACCCGCGCCGTCGCGCGCAACGCGGCCGAGGCCGGTGTCGACCGCAGCGCCTTCGAGCCGGCGCTGCTGGATCACCCGACCGAGACCGCGCTGCTCGGCCGGCTCGCCGACTACCCGCGGGTCGCGCTCCAGGCCGCCGAGCTGCGCGAGCCGCACCGGATCGCCCGCTCCCTCGAGGAGCTCGCCGGCGACTACCACCGCTGGTACGACGCGTGCCGCGTGATCCCGCTCGGCGAGGAGCCGATCGGCGACGTGCACCGCACCCGTCTCGCCCTCAACGAGGCGACCTCCCAGGTGCTGCGCAACGGTCTCGGCCTGCTCGGCGTCGCCGCGCCGGAGAGGATGTGACGGTGCCCGACTCCGCCGCGCCGACCCCCGAGCCCTCGCCCGAGGCACCGGTGACCGGAACCGTCGCGAGCTCCACCGAGCCCGAGCCGCTGATGCCGCCGCGACGGCGGCGCAGCACCGCGCGGCGCGTGCTCATCGCGGTGATCGTGGTCGGGGTCGTGCTCGTGCTGCTGCTCATCGCGGCCGTCGTCGCGGAGGGTCTGGCGCGCAGCCGGGCCGCCGGCGAGGTGGAGGACCGGATGCGCACCGCCCTCGGGCTGTCCGCCGACGCCGAGATCGACACCCGTATCGCGGCCGACCGCCCGCTGCTGCTGCAGCTCGCCGGCGGTGCGCTCGACCGCGTCGACGTCGACGTGCCGCGCTACGGCGCGCAGGGACTCGTCGGCGATCTCGCCCTGACCGCCGAGGGAGTGCCGCTCTCCGAGACCGGATCGATCACGCGTCTCGACCTCGAGTACCGCGTCGCCGAGGCCGACCTCGACGCGATCGCGGGCTCGCTGACCGGGCTCGACACCGACTCGGTGACGCTCGAGGCCCCGGAGATCCGGGTCGGCACCTCGCTCACCGTGCTCGGGCTCGAGATCCCGCTCGTGGTCGGGCTGGAGCCCGGCGTCGACGACGGCGCGCTGACCTTCGACCCGACGACGCTGCGCTTCGGTGCGGACGAGATCTCGGTCGCCGACCTGCGGGCCAACCCGCTGTTCTCGGGGCTGGCCTCAGCGGTGCTGCAGCAGCAGGAGGTCTGCGTCGCCTCGGGTCTGCCGGCCGCGCTGACGGTGCGCGAGGCGCGCGTCGACGGCGACGAGCTCGTCATCACGGCCGACGGCGACGACGTCGTGCTGGCCGATCTCGGCACGCCCGGATCCTGCCCCTCGATCGCGCGCTGATCGGCTCGGCGCCGCCCGGCTAGCATGGGGGTCGGCTTCAGGGGCCAATCCGGGTCCGCTCGCCCTCAACCGTGACCGTCCTGCACGAGGCCGCTGTGACCGCGAACCCGCTCGCCCCCGCGTGGCTGCGCCACCCGGACGATGCGAACGCGCTCGCGACCGGCGTCTGGCCGGCGCGCGCCGAGCGCGGGCAGGACGGCGCGCTGCGCCTCGCGGGCGTCGACGTCCGCGCCCTCGCCCGCGAGTACGGCACCCCGCTCGTCGTGATCGACGAGGACGAGGTGCGCGAGCGCGCGCGCCGCATCCGTGATGCTTTCGCAACCGTCTTCGCCCCTCTCGGCGCCGCGACGCGCGTCTACTATGCCGGGAAGGCGTTCCTCTGCACCGAGGTCGCACGCTGGGTCGGCTCGGAAGGGCTGCACCTCGACGTGGCCAGCGGGGGAGAGCTCGCGGTCGCCCGGGCCGCGGGCGTCGACCCCGGCCTGCTGGGGTTCCACGGCAACAACAAGAGCCGCGCCGAGATCGCACGTGGTGTCGAGCTCGGCGTGGGCGCGATCGTTCTCGACAGCGTCGTCGAGATCGGTCGCGTTGCCGAAGCCGCGACCGCCGCGGGTCGCGTGCAGCCGGTGCGGCTGCGGGTCAACTCCGGCGTGCACGCCTCCACCCACGAGTACCTCGCGACCGCGCGCGAGGACCAGAAATTCGGGATCGCCCTCGACGCCGCCGAGCAGGCCGTCGCCCTGATCCGCGCCGAGCCCTCGCTGCGCTTCCTGGGCCTGCACTCGCACATCGGTTCGCAGATCTTCGACGACGCGGGATTCGGCGAGGCCGCCCGCCGGCTGCTCGGCCTGCACGCCCGGTTGCGGGCGGGCGGCGAGGTGCCCGAGCTCAACCTCGGCGGCGGCTTCGGCATCGCCTACACCGCCGCCGACGATCCCGCCCCGATCGAGGAGATCGCGGCGGGGCTCGCCCGCGTCGTGGGGGAGACCTGCGCCGAGCTCGGCATCCCGGTGCCCGCGATCTCGATCGAGCCGGGCCGCTGGATCGTCGGCACCGCGGGGGTCACGCTCTACGCGGTCGGCACGACGAAGGACGTCGAGGTGCCGCTCGCGGCCCCCGACGGCGAGGCCGCGGCCGGCGGGGGCGAGCCCGCGCGCGCGGCCGGCTCGGCGATCCGCCGTTACGTGAGCGTCGACGGCGGGATGAGCGACAACATCCGCCCCGCCCTCTACGGCGCCGACTACGCGGCCCGCGTCGCCGATCGCGCGAGCGCCGCCGAGCCCGCCCTGGTGCGCGTCGTCGGCAGCCACTGCGAGTCGGGCGACATCGTCGTGCGCGCGGAGTACCTCCCCGGCGACGTCGCCCCCGGCGACCTGCTCGCGGTGCCGGTCACGGGCGCGTACTCGGTGTCGCTCGCGAGCACCTACAACTACCTGCCCCGCCCCGCCGTCGTCGCCGTGCGCGACGGCGCCGCGCGGGTGCTCATCCGTCGCGAGACCCTGGACGACCTCCTCGCCCGCGACCTCGGGGCGGGGGCCCACGAGGCCCCCGCCGACCCCACGAGAGGAGCTCCCGCATGATGGAGTACCGCGACCTGCGCGTCGCCCTGCTGGGCGCCGGCAGCGTCGGATCCCAGGTGGCGGCGCTGCTGCTCGAGCACCGCGAGGAGCTCGCCGGCCGCATCGGCGCCGGCATCGACCTGATCGGGGTGGCGGTGCGCGATCTCGACGCGCCGCGCGACGCCGAGATCCCCGCCGAGCTGCTCACCACCGACGCCGAGTCGCTCATCCTCGGGGCCGACATCGTCGTCGAGATGATCGGCGGCCTCGAGCCCGCGCGCGAGCTCATCCGGCTCGCCCTCACCTCGGGAGCCGACGTCATCACGGCCAACAAGGCGCTGCTGGCGACCCACGGTCCCGAGCTGTTCGAGCTCGCGGGCCAGGTCGGCGCGCAGCTCTACTACGAGGCGGCGGTCGGCGGGGCGATCCCCATCATCCGCCCGCTGCGCGACAGCCTCGCCGGCGACCGGGTCGTGCGCATCCTGGGCATCGTCAACGGCACCACCAACTACATCCTCGACCGCATGGATCGCGAGGGCGACAGCCTCGAGTCCGCGCTCGCGATCGCGCAGCAGCTCGGTTACGCCGAAGCCGACCCGACCGCCGACGTCGAGGGTCACGACGCGGCTCAGAAGGCCGCGATCCTCGCGAGCCTCGCGTTCCACACCGCCGTGCCGCTCGAGGCGGTGCACCGCGAGGGGATCACCGCCGTCACCCACGCGCAGGTCGTCGCCGCGCGCGAGGCCGGCTTCGTCGTCAAGCTGCTCGCGGTCTGCGAGCGGCTCGCGGATCCGGAGACCGGCGAGGAGGGCGTCGCCGCCCGCGTGCACCCCGCCCTCGTGCCGGCCACCCATCCGCTCGCCTCGGTGCGCGGCGCCAACAACGCGGTGTTCCTGCAGGCGGAAGCGGCGGGCGACCTCATGTTCTACGGCGCCGGCGCCGGCGGGGTGCAGACCGCCTCCGCGGTGCTCGGCGACCTCGTGTCGGCCGCGCGCCGCCACGTGATCGGCGGACCGGGCGTCGCCGAGTCGACCCACGCCGACCTGCCGGTGCTGCCGATGTCGGCCGTGACGACCCGCTACCAGGTGACGCTGCAGGTCGCCGACCGGCCGGGCGTGCTGGCGGCGATCGCGACCCTGTTCAGCGAGCACGGGGTGAGCGTCGAGGCGGTGCAGCAGTCGGTGCCGACCGTCACCGTCGACGACGGTCGGGAGGTGGCTCTGCCCACGGCTACCCTGGTCATCGGCACCCACGCCGCGACGGAGGCCGCGCTCGCCGCGACGGTCGACGCGCTCGCGGCCAGCGACTCCGTCGCCGAGGTGTCGAGCGTTCTGCGAGTGGAAGGCGTGGCCTCATGAGGGCCGTCGCCCGTGTGATCCGGGAGTCCCGATGAGCCAGTGGAAGGGCGTCATCCGCGAGTACGCGGATCGCCTCGACGTCAGCGAGGCGACGCCGGTCGTCACCCTCGGCGAGGGCGGCACGCCGCTCATCCCCGCGCCCGCGCTGTCGGCGCGCACCGGGGCCGAGGTGTGGGTCAAGTACGAGGGCATGAACCCGACCGGCTCCTTCAAGGACCGCGGCATGACCATGGCCGTGAGCAAGGCCGTCGAGCACGGCGCGCAGGCGGTCATCTGCGCCTCGACCGGCAACACCTCCGCCTCCGCGGCCGCCTACGCCACGCACGCCGGGATCACCGCGGCCGTGCTCGTGCCCGAGGGCAAGATCGCGATGGGCAAGCTCGCCCAGGCGATCGCGCACGGCGCCGAGCTGCTGCAGATCCAGGGCAACTTCGACGACTGCCTGGAGATCGCGCGCGAACTCGCGGAGAGCTACCCCGTGCACCTCGTGAACTCGGTCAACAACGACCGCATCGAGGGGCAGAAGACCGCGGCCTTCGAGGTCGTCGAGGTGCTCGGCGACGCGCCCGCGTTCCACTTCATCCCGGTCGGCAACGCCGGCAACTACACCGCCTACACCCGCGGCTACCGCGAGGAGGCCGAGCGCGGGGTCGCCACCCGGCGCCCGCGCATGTTCGGCTTCCAGGCCGCCGGCTCGGCGCCGATCGTGCGCGGCGAGATCGTGCGCGATCCCGACACGATCGCGAGCGCGATCCGCATCGGCAACCCCGCCTCCTGGCAGCTCGCGCTCGAGGCGCGCGACCAGACCGACGGCTACTTCGGCGCGATCGAGGACGACGCGATCCTCGAGGCGCACCGCATCCTCTCCTCCGAGGTCGGCATCTTCGTCGAGCCCGCCTCGGCGATCAGCGTCGCGGGGCTGCTCGAGCGCGCGGAGGCGGGCGTGATCCCCGCCGGCGCCCCCGTCGTGCTGACCGTCACCGGCCACGGCCTCAAGGACCCGCAGTGGGCGCTGCGCGGACCCGACGGCGCGGAGGTCGCGCCCACCTCGGTGCCGGCGGATGTCGCCGGGGTCGCCGACGTGCTCGGCCTGCAGCGCTCCGCGGTCGCGCCATGATCCCGCTCGGGCGCCGCGTCACGGTGAAGGTGCCCGCGACCACCGCCAACCTCGGGCCGGGCTTCGACACCCTCGGCCTCGCGCTCTCGCTCTACGACGAGATCGAGGCGACGGTGCGCGAGGCGCCCGGCGCGACGGTCACCGTCGAGGGCGTCGGCGCGCAGGAGGTGCCCACCGACGCGTCGAACCTCGTCGTGCGCGCGGCCGCGCACGCGTTCGCGGCGGTCGGTCAGCCGATGCCGGGCCTCGACCTGGTGGCGCGCAACCGCATCCCGCACGGGCGGGGGATGGGCTCCTCCGGCGCCGCGATCGTCGCCGGCATCATGACCGCCAAGGGCCTGCTCGAGGGGATCGTCGACTTCGACGCCGATCTGCTGCTGCGGCTCGCGACCGAGCTCGAGGGCCACCCCGACAACGTCGCCCCCGCCCTGTTCGGCGGCCTCACCATCGCGTGGATGACCCCCGAGGGCCCGCGGCACAAGAAGCTCATCGTGCACCGCGGCGTCTCGCCGCTCGTCGGGGTGCCCACCGCGTCGACGATGTCGACCGCGCTCGCGCGCAGCCTGCAGCCGCAGTCGGTGCCGCACGAGGACGCGATCTTCAACGTCTCGCGCTCGGCGCTGCTGATCGCGGCGCTCATCCAGAGCCCCGAGCTGCTGCTGCAGGCCACCGAGGACAAGCTGCACCAGAGCTACCGAGCGAGCGCCATGCCCGAGACCGACGCGCTCATCCGGATGCTGCGCGAGCACGACATGGCGGCGGTCGTCTCCGGCGCCGGACCGTCGATCCTCGTCCTCGGCAGCGACCCCGCGCAGCGCCTCACGGCGGCCGATCTCATCGCCCGGCACGCGACCACCCCGTGGGAGTGCCTGCTGCTGGCCGTCGACTTCCGGGGTGCTACAGTGGTGCCGCACTCGCAGGACGCGGCCGCCTAGCCGCGCGGAGTGCGAATCCCCGCACCGCCTCGACCGGCCCTCTCGGCGCACCTCCCGTGCGCCGCGCTCCGGTCCGACGCGGGGCGCCGAGCCCGGGCGATCCGCTCCGGGCCGAAAGGAAGCTCTTCCCGCCGTGACACCCGACCCCGACGTGGTGAGCCCGCGCCCGCGCTCTGACGCGCGCGTCGCGACGGCCCCGTCGGCGTCCGCCGCCCCGCGCGGCCGCCGGGCGACGGCGGAGCGCCGATAAGGAGAACCGTGGACACCGAGAACGACACGCCCGAGACCGAGGCCGCGCCCCAGGAGCCGGCGACCGCCGAGCAGGCCGCGCCCGCCGCCGAGGCGCCCGCGCCGCAGGAGTCGCCCGCCGAGTCGGCCGACACCGCGGCCGCCGACACCGAGGCGGCCGAGGCTCCGGCCGCCGAGACGGCGCCCCCCGCCAAGGCCCCCGCGCGTCGCAGCCGCCGCGTGACCGCCTCGAGCGAGGAGGCCGCGACCCTCGCCCAGACGATCGCCGAGGGCGACGCGCCGGCCGCGACCGAGTCGGCAGAGTCCACGTCGGCAGAGTCCGAGTCGGCGGAGACCTCGAAGAGCGGCTCCTCGAGCCGCGCCATGACCGAGATCGGCGCGGAGCTGGACAAGCTCCTGCCCGCCGACGAGAACGGCGGCGGCCGCAGCCGCTCCCGCAACCGCCGCGACGGCGGCCGGTCGGAGAACGCCAAGGCCGACGGCGGCGCCGACGAGGCGCGCGACGAGGACTCCGCGAACGACGGCGGCAACGGCCGCTCCGGCGGATCCGACGACGACGGCGACGGCCAGGGCGGCTCGAGCCGCCGGGGCCGCTACCGCGACCGCAAGCGCGGCCGCGGCGGACAGAACGACGACCTCGAGCCGGAGATCCGCGAGGACGACGTGCTCATCCCGATCGCCGGCATCCTCGACGTGCTCGACAACTACGCCTTCGTGCGTACCACCGGCTACCTCGCCGGCCCCTCCGACGTGTACGTCTCGCTCGGCCAGGTGAAGAAGTACCACCTGCGCAAGGGCGACGCGGTCGTCGGCGCGATCCGCCAGCCGCGCGAGGGCGAGCAGCAGAACTCGCGCCAGAAGTACAACGCGATCGTCAAGATCGACTCGATCAACGGCTTCCCGGTCGACCAGGCCGAGCACCGCGTCGAGTTCGGATCGCTCACCCCGATCTACCCGAACGAGCGCCTCCGCCTCGAGACGACCCCCGAGAAGCTCTCGACCCGGATCATCGACCTCATCGCCCCGATCGGCAAGGGCCAGCGCGGCCTCATCGTCGCGCCGCCCAAGGCCGGCAAGACGCTCATCCTGCAGAACATCGCGAAGGCGATCGCGGAGAACAACCCCGAGGTGCACATCATGGTGGTGCTCGTCGACGAGCGCCCCGAAGAGGTCACCGACATGCAGCGCTCGGTCAAGGGCGAGGTCATCGCGTCGACCTTCGACCGCCCCGCCGAGGACCACACCACGGTCGCCGAGCTCGCGATCGAGCGCGCGAAGCGCCTCGTCGAGCTCGGCAACGACGTCGTCGTGCTGCTCGACTCGATCACCCGCCTGGGTCGCGCCTACAACCTCGCCTCCCCGGCGAGCGGGCGCATCCTCTCCGGGGGGGTGGACGCCTCGGCCCTCTACCCGCCGAAGCGCTTCTTCGGGGCGGCCCGCAACATCGAGGGCGGCGGCTCGCTGACGATCCTCGCGACCGCGCTCGTCGAGACCGGCTCGAAGATGGACGAGGTGATCTTCGAGGAGTTCAAGGGCACCGGCAACATGGAGCTGCGCCTGTCGCGGCAGCTCGCCGACAAGCGCATCTTCCCGGCCGTCGACATCTACGCCTCGAGCACCCGCCGCGAGGAGGAGCTGCTGAGCCCCGACGAGGTCAAGATCACCTGGAAGCTGCGCCGTGCGCTCGCCGGTCTCGAGCTCCAGCAGCAGCTGGAGACGGTGCTGAGCAAGCTCAAGGAGACCGGATCGAACACCGAGTTCCTGGTGCAGATCCAGAATGCGCTCCCCGCGGCGAACGGCACCGGCGCGAACGGTCACGGCCGCAAGGAGTAACGGTGTTCGACTCGGTCGCGCCGCTGCTGGCCGAATACGAACAGCTCCAGCAGCAGCTCGCGGATCCCGCGCTCCACGCGGATCCCACGCGCGCCCGCAAGGTCAATCGCCGCTACGCCGAACTCGGCCGGGTCGTCGCCGCGCACGAGGCCTGGCGCCAGGCCGATGCCGACCTCGCCGCCGCGCGCGAGCTCGCCGCCGAGGACGCGGCGTTCGCCGCCGAGATCCCCGCGCTCGAGGAGCAGCAGGCCGCCGCGCAGGAGAGGCTGCGGCGCCTGCTGATCCCGCGCGACCCCGACGACGGGCGCGACGTGATCATGGAGATCAAGGGCGGCGAGGGCGGCGAGGAGTCGGCGCTGTTCGCCGCCGACCTGGTGCGCATGTACAGCCACTACGCCGACGGCCGGGGCTGGAAGACGGAGATCCTCGACGCGACCCCCTCCGACCTCGGCGGCTACAAGGACGTGCAGCTCGCCATCAAGTCGAGCGGCTCCGACCCCGCCGAGGGCGTCTGGGCGCACCTCAAGTACGAGGGCGGCGTGCACCGGGTGCAGCGGGTGCCGGCGACCGAGTCGCAGGGGCGCATCCACACCTCCACGACCGGCGTGCTCGTCTTCCCCGAGGTCGACGAGCCGGAGGAGATCCAGATCGACCCGAACGATCTGAAGATCGACGTGTTCCGCTCGAGCGGCCCCGGCGGGCAGAGCGTCAACACGACCGACTCGGCGGTGCGGATCACCCACCTGCCCACCGGCATCGTCGTCTCGATGCAGAACGAGAAGTCGCAGCTGCAGAACCGCGAGGCGGGCATGCGGGTGCTCCGCGCCCGGCTGCTGGCCAAGCAGCAGGAGGAGCGCGACGCCGCCGCGAGCGACGCGCGCCGCAGCCAGATCCGCGGCATGGACCGCAGTGAGCGGATCCGCACCTACAACTTCCCCGAGAACCGCATCGCCGACCACCGCACGGGCTTCAAGGCCTACAACCTCGACCAGGTGATGAACGGCGCCCTCGACCCGGTGATCGACTCGTGCATCGCGGCCGACGAGGAGTCGCGGCTCGCGGCCCTCGCGACCGAGACCGCCGGCTCATGACGAGCTCCCCGCCCGTCGACGTCGCCGCGGGCACCCGGCCGGAGTCCTCGGATCCCCGACTGCTCTCCGCCGTGCTCGGCCGCGCCGCCGCGACGCTGGCCCGCGCCGGCGTGCCGAGCCCCCGGGCCGACGCGGAGCAGCTGCTCGCCCACCTCACCGGTCTCGAACGGGGGCGCCTGCTGGCGCGCGCCGTCGCCGGGGGAGCGCTCGACGCCGAGCAGCTGCTCGCCGCCGAGGAGCTCGTCGCCCGCCGCGCCGCGCGCGAGCCGCTGCAGCACATCACCGGGCGGGCCGGGTTCCGCCGGCTCGAGCTCGCGGTCGGTCCGGGCGTGTTCGTGCCGCGCCCCGAGACCGAGGTGACGGCGCAGATCGCGATCGACCTGCTGCTGGCCGTGCCCTCCTCCGCGCCGCGCGCGGTCGATCTCGGCACCGGCAGCGGTGCGATCGCCCTCGCGCTCGCGACCGAGGTGCCGCATGCCGAGGTCGCCGCGGTCGAGAACTCGGTCGCCGCCTTCGTCTGGGCCAAGCAGAACGCCCGCGAGACCGGCACCGCCAACCTCCGGCTCGTCTTCGACGACCTCGCGATCGCGCTGCCGGAGTGGGAGGGCAGCGTCGACGTGCTCGTCTCCAATCCGCCCTACGTTCCCGACGACGCGATCCCGCGCGACCCCGAGGTGCAGCGCCACGACCCGCCGGCGGCCCTCTACGGCGGGCCGGACGGGCTCGACGTGGTGCGGGCACTGTCGCGGCGCGGCCGGGCGCTCGTGCGGGAGGGCGGATCGCTCGTGCTCGAGCACGGCGAGGAGCAGGGCCGCGCGATCCGCGCGCTGCTCGAGGCCGACGGCTGGCGCGCGACGGCGACCCACCCCGACCTCGTCGGTCGCGACCGGGTCACGACCGCCCTGCGCTGAACTGGCGCGCCGCCGCTCCGCGGGACGAGCGCGGTCAGTCCCGCCGCGCGGTCGCGAACTCCTCGATCGCCGCGCGCAGCGCGTCGGCGTCGGTGAAGCGGTGCGCCGTGATGCCCAGCGCCGCCGCGCCGGCGACGTTCTCCGGCAGGTCGTCGGCGAAGAACACCTCCGCGGGGTCGGCCTCGTACGACGCCAGCAGCGCGGCGAACACCGCGCGATCGGGCTTGCGGGCGCCGTAGCGGCTCGAGGCGCGCAGGTCGGCGTCGGCGATCCACGGGCGCAGCTCCGGCGCGAGCTCGGGCAGGTGCTCGTCGACGAGCGCCCCGTTGTTCGTGAGCAGCGAGGTCGCGCCGAGCTCGGCGGCGCGGGCGACGCACGCGATCGAGTCCGGCCAGGGCGTCATACCCGAGCGGCGGATCGCGAGCCACTCCTCGACGTCGAGGTCGCTGCCGAGGGCCGCGTTGACGGCCGCGAGGTAGGAGGCTCCGTCGCGATACGCGCCGGCCTCGGCGCGCCACTCGCCCTCGCGGTTCCACCACCTCTCGCGCAGCTCGGCGAAGGGGAGGCCGGTGCGCCGGCTGAGCGCATCCATGCGCACCCGGTAGTCGTAGTCGTAGAGCACGTCGTCCATGTCGAACACGAAGAGCAGGCTCACCGGCTCCATCCTTCCGCATCGCGCGGGTTCCGCCGCGCGCGGCCGACGCCCATCGCGCGCCGCCTAGGATGGGCCCGACATGGCGCGCTACGACACCTCCGTCCCGGCCGAGCTCCTCACCGGCATGCGCCTCGCCCGCACCGCGATCGGGCGGGGTGAGCTCGTCGTCATCCCGACCGACACGGTCTACGGGGTGGCGGCCGACGCCTTCCAGCCCGAGGCCGTGCAGCGCCTGCTCGACGCGAAGGGCCGAGGCCGCCAGGCGCCGCCGCCCGTGCTCGTCCCCGGCATCCCGACCCTCGACGCGCTCGCCGAGGTCGTGCCGGAGGAGGTGCGCGCGCTCGTGGCCGAGTTCTGGCCGGGCGGGCTGACCGTGATCCTCCGGGCCCGCACGAGCCTGCAGTGGGATCTCGGCGAGACCCGCGGCACCGTCGCGCTGCGCATGCCCCGCGACCCGATCGCGCTCGAGCTGCTCTCCGAGACGGGCCCGCTCGCCGTGTCGAGCGCCAACCGCACGGGGGAGCCAGCCGCGCTCACCGCCGAGGCCGCCGAGGCGATGCTCGGCGACTCGGTCGCGGTCTACCTCGAGTCCGGTGCGGTCGGCGACGCGTATCCCGAGGCCGAGGCGCACACCGGCTCGACGATCGTCGACGCGACGGCGCTCGAGCACCCGGAGGGCAGGGCGCGCATCGTGCGTCACGGCGTGATCCCCGACGAGGAGATCGTCCGCGTGATCGGTGCCGAGCGGTGCGCCTGATCGTCTACCTCGGCCTGGCGGTCGCCGCCGGGCTGGTCTCCTTCGCGCTGTCGTGGGTGATCGTGAAGCTGAGCCACCGCTACCGGCTGTACCCCGGCATCCGCGACCGGGACGTGCACACCCGGCCGACGCCGCGGCTCGGCGGGGTGGCGCTCTTCCTCGCGATCGCGGTCGCGTTCACGATCGGCGCCTTCGTCCCGCAGCTGTCACTGGTGTACTCCGAACCCGGCAAGGTGCTCGCCGTGGTCGGCTCGGCCGCGCTCATCGTGCTGCTCGGCGTCGCCGACGACCTGTGGGATCTCGACTGGCTCACCAAGCTCGCCGGCCAGTTCCTGGTCGCCGGCCTGCTCGCCTGGCAGGGCGTGCAGATCGGCGCCCTCCCGATGCCGGGCGGATCGCTCGTGCTGCTGTCGCCGTACCTCTCGCTCGCGATCACCGCGCTCGTCGTCGTGCTCGTCATGAACGCGATCAACTTCATCGACGGCCTCGACGGCCTCGTCGCCGGCTTCGCGATCATCACCAACGGCGTCTTCGCCGTCTACGTCTACCTGATCTCCTACGGCCCCACCGAGCAGAGCGACTACTTCAACCTCGCGCAGCTCGTCACCGTCGTGCTCGTCGGCGCGTGCCTGGGCTTCCTGCCCTGGAACGCCCGGCTGCGCGACGACCGCCCCGCGCGGCTGTTCATGGGCGACGGCGGGTCGATGCTCGTGGGTCTGCTCATGGCGGCCTCGACGCTGCTCGTGACGGGGCAGATCGATCCCGGCCGGATCACCGGCGATCCCGACGCCGGCAGCGTCATCGGCGCCCAGGGCCTCGTGCCGGCCTTCATCCCGTTCCTGCTGCCCTTCGCCGTGCTCACGGTGCCGCTCGTCGACTTCGGCCTCGCGGTGCTGCGCCGCATGCGCGCCGGCAAGTCGCCCTTCAGCGCCGACCGCCAGCACCTGCACCACCGGCTGCTCGACATGGGGCACAGCCACCGGCACGCGGTGTGGCTGCTCTACGGCTGGACGGCCGCCGCGGCCGTCGGCTGCCTGCTGTTCCTGCTCGTCGACTGGTGGTGGGCGCTCGGCTTCGCGCTCGCCGCCCTCGTGGGCTGCACCCTCCTCACGCTCGCGCCGCTCAGCCGCCGCAAGCGCATCGAGGCGACCGCCCAGCTGACCGCCACCGACGCCGAGACCGGCGCGGTGCTCGCCCCCTTCGACCCGCTCGACGCCGCGGCCGACGAGCTGCCCCTCGACGTCGAACCGCACCTCGACACGGCCGAGACCGGATCCCACCCGGCGGTCGAGCGATGAGCTCGGCCCCGGTGCTGCGCCGCTCGCTCGTCGCGGGCGGGATCGTCGCGCTCGTCGTCGGCGGCGTCGCGGCCCTGCTCGGCGGCCTGCTCTCCGGCGGTGCGGGCGTCGTCGCGGCCGTGCTCGCGGCGGTCGTCTCGGCGCTGTTCCTCGGGCTGACGGCGGCGAGCATGCTGCTCGGCGGCCGCCTCGCGCACGGCGACGGCACGCATCCGGTGTTCTGGGGCGTCGTACTCGGGGGCTGGCTCGTGAAGCTCCTCGTCTTCGTCGGGCTGCTCATCGCACTGCGCACGGTGTCGTGGCTCGATCCGACGGTGTTCGGGCTGACCCTCGTCGCGGTCGTCACGCTGACGCTCGTGAGCGACGTCGTCGTGCTCGCGCGCGCCCGGATCCCGATCGACGAGCACCTGCGCCGGCGCCCGCCCGGCGCCCCGGCCTCCCCGCCCCCGGCCGCCGGTGACCCGCGCACGGGGGAATGACCCCCAGAAGTATTGATAGGCTGATCACGACCTCCCCCCATTGCTCGCCGCGCGTCGCTGCGCCCCGAAGCAGGAGAAAGCACTGAACCTCGTCACGCTCCTCAGCCTCCCGACCGTCGAATGCGAGCCGGGCCAGTTCTGCGGACCGTCGATCGAGGAGTTCTTCCCGGCCCCGATCCTGTTCGAGGGCACGCCCTTCGAGCTCAACCGGGTGCTGCTGATCCGCCTGGTGGCGGTTCTCGCGGTCGTGCTGATCCTCTGGCTCGGCACCCGCAACTGGAAGCTCGTGCCGACGCGCGGTCAGGCCGCGATGGAGTTCGTCATCGGCTTCGTGCGCCAGGGCATCATCATCGAGACCCTCGGCGAGAAGGCCGGGCGGCGCTTCATGGTGCTGCTCATGACGATCTTCTTCCTGACCCTCGGGCTCAACCTCACGGGCACGATCCCGGGTCTGCAGATCGCGAGCACCGGCCTCATCGGCCAGGCGATCGTCATGGCGGTCATCGCCTACGTGACCTTCATCTACGCGGGCATCAAGGAGCACCGGTTCAAGTTCTTCAAGAACGCGCTCTGGCTGCCGGGTGTGCCGATCTTCATCAAGCCCGTCATCGCGCTGCTCGAGTTCCTGTCGACCTTCATCATCCGCCCGGTCACGCTGACCCTCCGGTTGACGATGAACATGGTCGCCGGCCACATGCTCCTGACGCTCGTGTTCCTCGCGACGAACTTCTTCTTCGTGACGGTGCTCTTCACCCAGGGCAACGCCCTCGGCCTGCTCGGCATCGGCACCTTCGCGTTCGGCCTCGCCTTCGTCGTGCTCGAGATCTTCGTCGCCGGCCTCCAGGCCTACGTCTTCACCATCCTCACCGCCATCTACATCCAGATGGCCCTGGCGGACGAGCACTGAGCCGCCGCGTGCCCCTCACCACCCTGCGAAAGGAAACCCCACTGTGAACGTTGTCGGAGCGCTCGCGCCCCTCGCCTTCGGTCTCGCCGTCATCGGCTCCGGTATCGGCGTCGGCCTGATCGTCGGCAAGACGATCGAGTCGGTCGCGCGCCAGCCCGAGCTGCAGGGGCGTCTCCAGACGCTCATGTGGATCGGTATCGCCCTCACCGAGGCCCTCTGCTTTATCGCGATCGGCGTGGCGTTCATCCCGTTCCCCGCCCCGTGATCCACCTCTCGCCCGCGAAGGAGACGGTATGAGCGCCATCGTCGTGCCGATGGAGGAGGGCGGCAGCATCCTGCTGCCCGCGATCCCCGACCTCGTGTGGGGGACGATCTCGTTCGTGCTCGTGGCGATCGTCATCGGCCGCCTCGTCGTGCCCAACGTCACGAAGGCGCTCGACGCCCGCCGCGACGCGATCGAGGGCGGGCTGAAGCGCGCCGAGGAGGCGCAGGCCGAGGCCGCCGCCGCGCGCGATCAGTACGACGCGCAGCTCGCCGAAGCCCGTGCCGAGGCTGCCCGCCTGCGCGAGCAGGCGCGCGAGGAGGCCAAGGTGATCCGCGCCGAGCTGATCGAGCAGGCCCAGGCCGACGCCGCGCGCGTCGCCGCCCAGGCCCAGGCGCAGATCGAGGCCGAGCGCACCGCGGCGATGCAGTCGCTGCGCACCGAGGTCGGCTCGCTCGCCCTCGGGCTCGCGTCCTCGGTCGTGGGGGAGAGCCTCTCCGACGACAAGCGCTCGAGCGCGATCGTCGACCGCTTCCTCGCCGACCTCGAGTCCGCCGACGCCGCGGGGGCCTCGAAATAATGGGATCCGCCTCGCGCCAGGCGCTCGACGCCGCGTCCGCGACCCTCGCCTCCACCTCGGGGGTGACGGTCCAGACCGGCGAAGAGCTGCTCGCCGCCGCGCGCGCGCTCGAGGGCTCGGCGCAGCTGCGCACGATCCTCAGCGACCCGACCGTTCCCGCGGCCGACAAGTCGCGGCTCGCCGCGACGGTGCTGCCGGGGCTCGGAAAGGCCGCGAGCTCGGTGCTCGCCGCCGCGGTCGAGCCGCGTTGGTCCTCGGGCGACGAGCTCGTCGACGGCGTCGAGGATCTCGGCATCCGCGCCGTGGCGCGCGGGGCCGGTGCGACGGCGCCGCTCGAGAGCGAGCTCTTCGCGTTCTCGCGCGCGGTCGCGTCCGACGCCGAACTGGAGCTCGCGCTCGGCAGCAAGCTCGCCGACCCGGCGCGCAAGGCCCAGCTCGCGGGCGGCCTGCTCGCGAAGAAGGCCGACGCCGGCACGATCGCGATCGTGCGGCACCTGGTGCAGAGCCCGCGCGGGCGCCGCGTGGGCGAGATGCTCCGGCACGCGGCCGACGTCGTCGCGGCCGCGCACGACCGTCGCATCGCGACGGTGACCTCCGCGAGCGAGTTGCCGGCGAAGCAGGCGACCCGCCTCGCCAACGCGCTGTCGGCGCGCTACGGCGTCGACATCCAGCTCCAGCAGATCGTCGACCCCCAGGTGGTCGGCGGACTGCGGGTGCAGGTCGGCGACGACGTCATCGACGGCACGATCGCCGCGCGCCTGCACGACCTCCGACTCCAGCTCGCCGGCTGACCCGGCCCCGATCTCGATCACGAGACAGACCCACACAAGGGATACCCCCATGGCAGACATCACCATCAGCCCCGATGAGATCCGCGACGCCCTGCAGGACTTCGTCGCCTCGTACCAGCCGACCGCGGCGAGCGCGACCGAGGTCGGCACCGTCTCCGACGCGGCCGACGGCATCGCCCACGTCGAGGGACTGCCCGGCGCCATGGCCAACGAGCTGCTCCGCTTCGAGGACGGCACGCTCGGCCTCGCCCTCAACCTCGACGAGGACGAGATCGGCGTCATCGTGCTCGGCGAGTTCACGGGCATCGAGGAGGGTCAGGAGGTGCACCGCACCGGCGAGGTGCTCTCGGTGCCCGTCGGCGAGGGCTACCTCGGCCGCGTGATCGACCCGCTCGGCAACCCGATCGACGGTCTCGGCGAGGTCGCGACCGACGGCCGTCGCGCGCTCGAGCTGCAGGCCCCCGGCGTCATGATGCGCAAGAGCGTGCACGAGCCGATGCAGACCGGCATCAAGGCGATCGACGCGATGATCCCGGTCGGCCGCGGTCAGCGCCAGCTCATCATCGGCGACCGCCAGACCGGCAAGACCGCCATCGCGATCGACACGATCATCAACCAGAAGGCCAACTGGGACTCGGGCGACCCGACCAAGCAGGTGCGCTGCATCTACGTCGCGATCGGCCAGAAGGGCTCGACCATCGCGGCCGTGAAGGGCGCGCTGGAGGACGCCGGGGCGATGGAGTACACGACGATCGTGGCGGCCCCCGCCTCCGACTCCGCGGGCTTCAAGTACCTCGCCCCGTACACCGGCTCGGCGATCGGCCAGCACTGGATGTACGACGGCAAGCACGTGCTGATCGTCTTCGACGACCTGAGCAAGCAGGCCGAGGCCTACCGCGCCGTGTCGCTGCTGCTGCGCCGCCCGCCGGGGCGCGAGGCCTACCCGGGCGACGTCTTCTACCTCCACTCGCGTCTGCTCGAGCGCTGCGCGAAGCTCTCCGACGAGTTCGGGGCGGGCTCGATGACCGGACTGCCGATCATCGAGACGAAGGCGAACGACGTGTCGGCCTACATCCCGACCAACGTCATCTCGATCACCGACGGGCAGATCTTCCTGCAGTCCGACCTGTTCAACGCGAACCAGCGCCCCGCGGTCGACGTCGGCATCTCGGTGTCGCGCGTCGGCGGCGACGCCCAGGTGAAGAGCATCAAGTCGGTCTCGGGAACGCTCAAGCTCGAGCTCGCCCAGTACCGCGCGCTCGAGGCCTTCGCGATGTTCGCCTCCGACCTGGATGCGGCCAGCCGCCGCCAGCTCGACCGCGGCGCCCGCCTCACCGAGCTGCTGCGCCAGCCGCAGTACTCGCCGTACCCGGTGGAGGAGCAGGTCGCCTCGATCTGGGCCGGCACCAACGGCAAGCTCGACAAGGTGCCGGTGGACGACGTGCTGCGTTTCGAGAGCGAGATGCTCGACCACCTGCGCCGCAACACGACCGTGCTCACGACGATCCGCGAGAGCGGCAAGCTCGAGGACGACGTGAAGGCCGAGATGGAGAAGGCGATCGACGAGTTCGCCGCCGGCTTCCAGACCGGCGACGGCCGCAGCCTGAACTCGCCCGGCGTGGAGGAGTTCGAGGCCGCCGAGGTCGAGGACGTCAACCAGGAGAAGATCGTCAAGCGCAAGGGCTGAGCGCCCTCGGCGTGAGCACTGCAGCTTTCGGCGCCAACCGGGCGCCGAGAGCACGGCGACAATCAAGGACAAGTAGGTAAGACATGGGAGCCCAGCTTCGGGTCTACCGGCAGAAGATCCGCTCTGCCCAGACGACGAAGAAGATCACCCGTGCCATGGAGCTGATCGCGGCGAGCCGCATCCAGAAGGCGCAGGCCCGGGTGCAGTCGTCGACGCCCTACGCGCGCGCGGTGACCCGCGCCGTCTCGGCGGTCGCCGCGTACTCGAACGCCGACCACCCGCTGACGACCGAGCCCGAGCAGGTGCGCCGCGCAGCGGTCGTCGTGTTCGCGTCGGACCGCGGCCTCGCCGGTGCGTTCAACTCGAACGTGCTGCGCGAGTCTGAGGAGCTGACGAAGCTGCTGCGCGAACAGGGCAAGGAGGTCGTGTACTTCCTGGTCGGCCGCCGGGCGGTGGGGTACTTCAACTTCCGCCGTCGGCCCTTCCTCGAGTCCTGGATCGGCGACACCGACAACCCGTCCTTCGAGACGGCGCAGGAGGTCGCGCGCACGATCGTGGATGCGTTCACGACGCCCTACGAGGACGGCGGGGTCGACGAGATCCACATCGTCTACAACCGCTTCGTCTCGATGCTGACGCAGACCCCCGAGGTCGTGCGCCTGCTGCCCCTCGAGATCGTCGAGGGCGTCGAGGATCCGGGCGCGCAGCAGGTCTTCCCGCTCTACGAGTTCGAGCCCGACACCGCGACGGTGCTCGACGCGCTCCTGCCGGTCTACATCGAGAGCCGCATCTTCAACGCGATGCTCATGTCGGCCGCCTCGAAGCACGCCGCCACCCAGAAGGCGATGAAGTCGGCCAGCGACAATGCCGACACCCTCATCCGGGACTACACCCGCCTGGCGAACAACGCCCGCCAGGCGGAGATCACCCAGCAGATCTCCGAGATCGTCGGCGGCGCCGACGCCCTCGGCACCGCGAAGTAGTCGGCCCCGCCGACCGACCCCCACGAGAGAAGAACGAGATGACCCCTCCCACCGCTACCGCGAAGAAGAAGGCCGACGCCGCCCCGTCCGCCGCGGGCGTCGGCCGCATCGCGCGCGTCACCGGTCCCGTCGTCGACATCGAGTTCCCGCACGACGCGATCCCCGACATCTACAGCGCTCTCAAGACCGACGTCACCCTCGGCGGCGAGACCAGCGAGATCACCCTCGAGGTCGCGCAGCACCTCGGCGACGACGTCGTGCGGGCGATCGCCCTCAAGCCGACCGACGGCCTCGTCCGCGGCCAGGAGGTGCGCGACACCGGCGCCCCGATCTCGGTGCCCGTCGGCGACGTGACCAAGGGCAAGGTGTTCAACGTCATCGGCGAGGTGCTCAACGCCGAGCCGGGCGAGAAGATCGAGATCACCGAGCGCTGGCCGATCCACCGTAAGCCGCCGGCCTTCGACCAGCTCGAGAGCAAGACCAACCTCTTCGAGACCGGCATCAAGGTCATCGACCTGCTCACCCCTTACGTGCAGGGCGGCAAGATCGGCCTGTTCGGCGGGGCGGGCGTCGGCAAGACGGTGCTCATCCAGGAGATGATCTACCGCGTCGCCGCCAACCACGGTGGTGTCTCGGTGTTCGCCGGCGTCGGCGAGCGCACCCGTGAGGGCAACGACCTCATCGGCGAGATGGAGGAGGCGGGCGTCTTCGACAAGACCGCTCTCGTCTTCGGCCAGATGGACGAGCCGCCGGGAACGCGTCTGCGCGTCGCGCTCTCGGCGCTGACGATGGCCGAGTACTTCCGCGACGTGCAGAAGCAGGACGTGCTGCTGTTCATCGACAACATCTTCCGCTTCACCCAGGCGGGGTCCGAGGTCTCGACGCTGCTGGGCCGTATGCCCTCCGCGGTGGGCTACCAGCCGAACCTCGCCGACGAGATGGGCGTACTCCAGGAGCGGATCACCTCGACGCGCGGTCACTCGATCACCTCGCTGCAGGCGATTTACGTGCCCGCCGACGACTACACCGACCCGGCGCCGGCGACGACCTTCGCGCACCTCGACGCGACCACCGAGCTCTCGCGTGAGATCGCGTCGCGTGGCCTGTACCCCGCGGTCGACCCGCTCTCGTCGACGAGCCGCATCATGGACCCCCGCTACCTCGGCGAGGACCACTACCGCGTCGCGACGAGTGTGAAGGCGATCCTGCAGAAGAACAAGGAGCTGCAGGAGATCATCGCGATCCTCGGTGTCGAGGAGCTCTCCGAGGAGGACAAGATCACGGTGTCGCGTGCTCGCCGGATCCAGCAGTTCCTCTCGCAGAACACCTACATGGCCACCAAGTTCACCGGTGTCGAGGGCTCGACCGTGCCGCTCAAGGAGACCATCGAGTCCTTCGACGCGATCGTCAAGGGCGAGTTCGACTCGGTCGCGGAGCAGGCCTTCTTCAACGTCGGCGGCATCTCCGACGTCGAGGAGAACTGGGCGCGCATCCAGAAGGAGAACGGCTGACATGCCGCTGCAGGTCTCGGTCGTCTCGGCCGATCGCGAGGTGTGGTCGGGTGAGGCCACCATGGTCGTCGCCCGCACCAGCATCGGTCAGATCGGCATCCTCGCGGGGCACGAGCCGGTGCTCGCCACCCTCGCCGAGGGCGAGGTGCACGTGACCACCTCCGAGAACGGGCGCGTCAGCGCGCGGGCCGAGCACGGCTTCCTCTCGGTGCAGAACGACGTCGTGACGATCGTCGCGGGCGCCGCTGAACTCGTCTGACCCGGCAAGGGCGGCGTCGCGCGGCGACGTGCGGATCCTGCTGCCTCCGTCGGAGACCAAGCGGCCGGGCGGCGACCCGGAGTCGCGGCTCGACTGGGCGCGGCTCGCGTTCGCGCGCGCGCTGACCGGCCCTCGGCGGGCTGTTGCGCGCGCCTTGCGCGAGGTCAGCCGCGTCGGCGGCGACGGGATGCGCGCGCTGCGCCTCGGCGCCACGCTCGAGAGCGAACTGGCCCTCAATCGCGCGGTGCTCCGCTCGCCCGTGATGCCCGCGCTCGACCGCTTCGACGGGGTGCTCTACGACGCCCTCGCCGCGGCGAGCCTCGCGCCGTCGGCCCGGGAGCGGGCGGCCCGACGGGTGCTCATCGCCTCGGCGCTGTTCGGGCTCGTCGGGGCGCTCGATCCGATCCCCGCCTACCGGCTCGGAGCGGACGCCCGGCTGCCGGATCTCCGGCTGCGGGCGCACTGGGGAGCGCGCCTCCCCGCTCTGCTCGCCGCGCTACCCGGACCGCTGCTCGATCTGCGCTCCGAGGCGTACCGCGACCTCGGCCCGGTTCCCGACCGGCCCGACGCGGCGTACCTGCGGGTGCTGACCGAGGGTCCGGACGGCCGACGCCGACCGCTCAACCACTTCAACAAGCACGCGAAGGGCGCCTTCACCCGTGCCGTGCTCGAGGCCGAGCGCGGATTCGACACGCTCGACGATCTCGTCGCGTGGGCGCGGGGCGCGGGGTGGAACCTCGAGCCCGGCGATCCCGGCGAGCTGAGGCTCGTGATCCCGCCCGGCCACGCAGCGGCCGGCACCGCGTGAGCGGCCGGAACCCCGTCAGCGGCGGGAGCCGCGCGGGCGGACCGGGCCGCGCGGTCAGGAGTTGAGCACTGCCGTGCCGATGCAGAGCGTCGTCGCGAACAGGCACCAGGCCAGGTAGGGCGCGAGCAGCCACGCCGGCAGCGGCCGCACCCGCGCCGCGAGCACGACGGTGGCGATCACGGCGGCGTCGAGCAGCACGATGATCACGACCGCGAGCCAGAGAGCCGCGGGCCCGAGGGTGGGGTACAAGCCGAAGAAGACGGGCGTCCAGATCGCGTTGAGCGCGAGCTGGATCACGTACGCCGTCAGCGCCCGCCGCACCGGGACGGGACGCGCGTCGCGCTCGCGCCACACGAACCACGCCGCGACGGCCATGAGGGCGTAGAGCACCGTCCAGACCGGCCCGAAGACGGCGTTGGGAGGCGTCCACGGCACCTTGGCGGCCTCGGCGTACCAGCCGTCGACGTTCTGGATCGTCGCGATGGTGCCCAGCGCGGCGGCGGCGTAGGCGATCCCGACGAAGGCCGCCAGCACGGCGGCGGAGCGGAGGCGCTCGTGTCGCATGCCCCGAGCCTGCCATCCGCGTCGGGGGCGGGGCGGGAGGTCTCAGGCGGCTCTCAGTGCGCGCCAGCAGCCGGCGAGATGGTCGTCGACGATCCCGCCGGACTGCATGAGGGCGTACATCGTGGTCGGGCCGACGAAACGCAGCCCGCGCCGGCGCAGCTCGGCGCTCAGCGCGGTCGACTCGGGGGTCGTCGCGGGCAGCTCGGCGAGCGAGCGGGGCCGACTCGGGCGCGGTGCGGGCGCGAACGACCAGACGAGGCGGTCGAGCGCGCCCGGATCGCCCGCGACCATCTCCCGCACGATGCGCGCGTTCGCGAGGGTCGCCTCCACCTTCGCGCGATTGCGGATGATGCCCGGATCCGCGAGCAGCCGGGCGACGTCGCCCTCGTCGAAGGCGGCGACCGCCTCGATCTCGAAACCGCGGAAGGCGGCGCGGAAGGTCTCCCGCCGGCGCAGGATCGTGATCCAGCTGAGGCCGGACTGGAACGCCTCGAGGCTGAGCTTCTCGAACAGCGCGCGGTCGCCGTGCAGGGGGACGCCCCACTCCTCGTCGTGGTACCGGCGGTACTCGGCGTCGTCGCCGACCCAGCCGCAGCGGGCGCGGCCGTCGTCGCCGACGACGAGGTCGTCGCGGCTCACGCCGGGGTCGCCAGTGCGGCGTCGCGACCGGCGTCGAGCCCGAGGTCGAGTTCGACCCCGCCCCTCGAGCGCGGTAGGCGGTGCGGGATGCCCTCGTGGCTCAGCAGCCACGCCTTGGTCGCGATGCCCTCGCCGGCGCTGTAGCCGGTGATGGTGCCGTCGGCGCCGAGCACGCGGTGACAGGGCACGAGCAGGGGAACCGGGTTGGCGCCGACCGCCCCGCCGACCGCCCGCCCCGCCGTGGCCCGTCCGGTCTCGAGGCCGAGATCGCCGTAGGTGGCGGTGCGACCGAAGCCGAGCCGCGCGATGCCGGCCCAGACGGCGCGCTGGAACTCGGTGCCGTGCAGGCGCACCGGCACATCGAAGTCGCGGCGAGCGCCGGAGAAGTACTCCTCGAGCTGGGCGGCCGCGAGATCGGTGACGGCGTCGGGCGCCTCGGGCAGCTCGTCGTGGGGGAGGAGGCCGTCGTGCTCGATGCTGAGCCCGACGACGGCCTCGCCGTCGCCGACGATCTCGATGCGGCCGATCGGCGAGTCGGTGCGGCGCAGCGCGACGGGGGCGGTCGGGGGGATGCTCATGCTGCGAGGCTAGTGCGGGCCGCCGGCGCGATCCCGCGGGAATCGGACATGGCGCGCGGGCCGCCGTCCGCCCCGGCTGGGGAGGAGCGGAAACCGGATTCCGATCGCGCACCGCGCCCCCGGCGCCCGGCCGCCCCGGCCCGCCCCGCGCGGCGCCCGTAGGCTCGGAGCATGACGATGCAGGCACGCGCGCTCCGCGACAGCGGGATCCACGCCTCCGTGGTGGGTCTCGGCGGCAACAACTTCACCCGACCCGGCACGGCGACCGCGACCGCCGAGGGCGCCGAGGCCGTGCTGAGCGCGGCGCTCGAGGAGGGCGTGACCTTCCTCGACACCGCCGACATCTACGGCGACGGTTACGGCGGCAGCGAGGCGCTCCTGGGCGAGGTGCTCGGCGCGCGTCGCGAGCAGTTCGTGCTCGCGACGAAGTTCGGCCACACCGCGGTGGCGACCTCGCTCGACGAGCTCGGGGCGAAGGGCTCGCGCGCTTACATCCGCGCGGCCGTCGAGGGATCGCTCGCCCGCCTGCGCACCGACCGGATCGACCTCTACCAGCAGCACACCCCCGACCCGAGCACGCCGATCGAGGAGACCGTCGCCGCGCTCGAGGAGCTCGTGCAGGAGGGCCGGATCCGCGCCTGGGGCCACTCGAACTTCGACGCGGCGCAGATCGCCGCCGCCGAGTCGGCCGCCGAGGCGCTCGGCGCGAGCCGGCCGGTGACGGCGCAGAACGAGTACAGCCTGCTCGCACGCGGCATCGAGCGCGAGGTGCTGCCCGCCGTCGAGGCGACGGGCCTGGGCCTGCTGCCCTTCTTCCCGCTCGCGAACGGCCTGCTGACGGGCAAGTACACGCGCGACGAGCGCCCGGAGGACACGCGGATCACGCGGCAGAAGCCCGAGATCCTGCAGAACGCCGACTGGGCGGCCCTCGAGTCCTACCAGGCGTTCTGCGACGAGCGCGGCATCACGATGCTCGAGGCCACCTTCGGCTGGCTGCTGGCGCATCCGGCGGTCGTGAGCGTCATCGCGGGCGCCACGCGCCCCGAGCAGGTGCGGGCCAACGCGGCGGCGGGCACCGCATGGCGCGCGAGCGCCGAGGATCTCGAGGCGCTCGCGGCGATCTTCCCGCTCTGATCTCGGGGCCGGGGAAGACCACGTCGGGGCCAGGGGCGAGGCCGTCGGGGGCGGGGACGACGATTCGCCGCCCCCGCCCTCGTCGTCCGGCTACTTCTGCAGCACGAGCTGCAGCTCGACCTGCACGGTCACCTCGTCGCCGAGGGTCATGCCGCCGGCCTCGAGCGCGGCGTTCCAGCTGACGCCGAACTCCTGGCGGTTGATCTTCGTGGTCGCCGAGACCCCGGCCTTGGTGTTGCCGTAGCCGTCGGTCGTGACGCCGCCGAACTCGCCCGAGAGCACGACGGGGCGGGTGACGCCGCGCATCGTGAGCTCGCCGTGCAGGCGGAACTCGTCGCCGTCGACCTCCCAGCTCGTCGAGCGGAAGGTCATCGTGGGGTGCTGCTCGACGAGGAAGAAGTCGCTCGTGCGCAGGTGCTCGTCGCGCGGCCCGATGCCGGTGTCGACGCTCGCGACGTCGATGCTCGCCTCGACGGTGCTCTGGGTCGGGTCCTCGGCGGTCACCACGGTCACCTGGAAGCTGCGGAACAGGCCGCGCACCTTGGAGATGGCGAGGTGGCGCACGCTGAACGCGAGTTCCGAGTGGGCGGGGTCGAGGGTCCAGGTGCCGGCGACGTAGTCGGGGCGGGCGGTCAAGGTCGATGCAGACGAATCGGTCATGATCGATGCAATCGCATCGACGTGCGGGATATTCCCGCGCGGTGTCAGTGGCCGGTCAGGCCCGCGGTGAGCCGCGCCAGGAGCGAGGGGCGGCCGGTGATCCGCTCCTCGGTGTCGGCGGCGGTGGTCGCGACGAGCGCCGCGTTCGCGCCGAGGAAGCGCAGCGGCTCGACCTCCCAGTCGGGGGAGCGGTGCCCGACCCACGGCAGGCGGGTCAGCTCGGTGTCGGCGCCCGTCAGCAGATCGGCGAGGGTGCGGCCCGCGAGGTGGGTGGTGCTGAGGCCGTCGCCCACGTACCCGCCCGCGGCCGCGATGCCCGTCGCCGGGTCGAAGGCGACCGACGCGTGCCAGTCGCGGGGCACGCCGATCGGGCCGCCCCAGGTGTGGGTGATGGCCGGGTCGCCGATCGCGGGGAACAGCTCGCGCAGCGCCTCGCGCAGGTGGGCGAACACCCGCGCGACGCGGTCGTACTCGGGCCGGATCGCGGAGCCCAGGTGGTAGCGCGCGCCCCGACCGCCGAAGGCGATCCGATCGTCGGCGGTGCGCTGCCCGTAGATGAGCAGGTGGCGCCCGTCGCTGAAGGTGCGCCCGTGCGGCAGGCCGATCTCGTCGAAGAACGCGGCCGGCAGCGGCTCGGTCGCGACCATGAGCGAATACAGCGGCAGGATCCGCCGGCGCGTCGCGCGGAACCGCGCGGTGTACGCCTCGGTCGCCAGCACGATCCGCTCGGCCCGGACCGCGCCGTGCTCGGTGTGCACGCGGCCGGGCTCCCACCCGGTCACCGCCGTGCCCTCGTGGATCAGCGCGCCGCGCCGCTCGAGCGAGTCCGCGAGTCCGCGCACGAGCTTCGCCGGGTGCAGCCGGGCGCACGCGGGGTCGAAGACGGCCCCGTCCAGGCGCGAGACCCCGGCGCCGAGCCGGGGGTCGCCGGGCTCCCAGAACTCGAGCTCGTCGGTTCCGAACGTGCGCGCGGCCTCGACCTCGGCGCGACCCGCGCGCGCCTGCACGGGGGAGCGCGCCCAGACGACGGTGCCGGCCTTCGCGTAGTCGCACGCGATCCCCAGGCTCTCGGCGGAGGCGCCGACCTCGTCGACCGTGGCGATCATGGCCCGGCGCATCCCGGCCGCGGCCTCGCGGCCGTGCCGGCGCTCCAGGGCCGCCGCCGAGGCGGGGAACAGCGCGCTGCACCAGCCGCCGTTGCGCCCCGAGGCGCCGAAGCCGGCGATCTCCTTCTCGAGCACTCGGATGCGCAGCCCCGGCTCGCGCTCGAGGAGATGGTGCGCCGTCCACAGCCCGGTGAGCCCGCCGCCGACGATCGCGACGTCGGCCTCCGCCGCGTCGTCGCCGCCGACGCGCAGCGCGGCGCGCGGCCGGAGGGCCTCGGGGCTCAGGCTGTCGTGCCAGAACGACAGCGCGCGGGGATCGCCGCTCAGAGTCGCGACCACGCCTCGGTCAGCACCCCGCGCAGGATCCCCTCGATCTCGTCGAACTCCGCCGGCCCGATGGTGAGCGGCGGCGCGAGCTGCACGACGGGGTCGCCGCGGTCGTCGGCGCGGCAGTAGAGGCCCGCGTCGAAGAGCGCCTTGGAGAGGAAGCCGCGCAGCAGCCGCTCCGACTCGTCGTCGTCGAAGGTCTCCTTGGTCGCCTTGTCCTTGACGAGCTCGATGCCGAAGAAGTAGCCCTCGCCGCGCACGTCGCCCACGATCGGGAGGTCGGTGAGCCGCTCGAGCGCGGCGCGGAAGAGCGGCGAGTTCTCGCGCACGTTCTCGACGAGGCGCTCCTCGTCGAAGATGCCCAGGTTCTCGAGGGCCACCGCCGCCGAGACCGGGTGCCCGCCGAAGGTGTAGCCGTGGTAGAACGCGGTCGTGCCGTGGCGGAAGGGCTCGTAGATGCGGTCGGAGACGATGGTCGCGCCGATCGGCGAGTAGCCGCTCGTCATGCCCTTCGCGCAGGTGATCATGTCGGGCTGGAAGCCGAAGAAGCTCGACGCGAACATCGCGCCGATCCGGCCGAATCCCGTGATGACCTCGTCGGCGACGAGCAGCACGTCGTGGCGGTCGCAGATCTCGCGCACCCGCTGGAAGTAGCCGGGCGGCGGCGGGAAGCATCCGCCCGAGTTCTGCACCGGCTCGAGGAAGACCGCCGCGACGGTCTCGGGGCCCTCGAACTCGATCGCCTGCTCGATGCGGTCGGCGGCCCAGATGCCGAACTGCTCCTGCTCGCTGAGCGGGCTGTCGGGGTCGGCCCGGAAGCCCATCTCGCCGGCCCGGTAGAAGTTGGTGTTCGGCACCCGGAACCCGCCGGGGGTGACCGGCTCGAACATCTCCTTCATCGCCGGGATGCCGGTGATCGCGAGCGCTCCCTGCGGGGTGCCGTGGTACGCGACGGCGCGCGAGATGACCTTGTGCTTGGTCGGGCGGCCCTGCAGCTTCCAGTAGTACTTGGCGAGCTTGAAGGCGGTCTCGACGGCCTCGCCGCCGCCGGTCGAGAAGAACACCCGGTTGAGATCGCCGGGCGCCTCGTCGGCGAGCCGGTCGGCGAGCTCGATCGCCGCGGGATGCGCGTACGACCAGATCGGGAAGAACGCCAGCTCCTCCGCCTGCCGCGCCGCGGTCTCGGCGAGCCGCCGGCGGCCGTGCCCGGCGTTGACGACGAACAGGCCGGAGAGCCCGTCGAAGTACCTCCGCCCGTGGCTGTCCCAGATGTGGTGGCCCGCGCCCTTCACGATGATGGGCGCGCCATGCTCCTCCAGCACGCTCTGGCGGGCGAAGTGCATCCAGAGGTGGTCCTTCGCCTTCTGCTGCAGGGCGGCGTCGTCGACCGCGACGGGCGCGGTCTGCTCGATGGTCACGGGAGGTCCTTCCTCGGCGCCCTAGCGGGTGCCCCAGTTGTAGTGCTGCTTCTGCAGCTTCAGGTAGACGAACGTCTCCGTGGAGACGACGCCGTCGACGCGGCGGATGTCGCGGTTGAGCAGTTCGATGAGGCGGTCGTCGTCCTCGCAGACCACCTCGACGAGCAGGTCGAAGGATCCCGCGGTGAGCACGACGTAGTCGATCGCGTCGAAGCGCGCGAGCTGCTCGGCGACCCGGCGGGTGTCGCCCTCGACGCGGATGCCGATCATCGCCTGCCGCGCGAAGCCGAGCTGGAGGGGATCGGTCACGGCCACGACCTGCATGACGCCCGACTCGGTCAGCTTCTGCACCCGCTGGCGCACGGCCGCCTCGGAGAGCCCGACCGCCTTGCCGATCTCGGCGTACGAACGGCGGCCGTCCTCCTGCAGCTGCTCGATGATGCCCTTCGACACGGCGTCGAGCGGGGGCAGGGGAGAGCGAGTCGCCATACGTCGATTGTCGCGGTCGCGCCGGGGCCGTGCAAGCGGATCCGCAGAAATCGGGGTCCACTGCGACGGAATCGGTACGGACCGCGCCTTCCGCACCCCTCGCCGGGCGAATAGGGTGTCACGCATGGCCACGCGCACCCTGCAGAACTTCATCGACGGCGACTACGTGGACGCGAAGGGCGACGGCGGCTTCGAGGTCGTCGACCCCGCGACCGAGACCGGCTACGCGACCTCCCCGGTCTCCGGCCAGGCCGACGTCGACGCCGCGTTCGGCGCGGCGGCGCGCGCCTTCGAGACCTGGGGCGAGACGACCCCCGCCGAGCGCCAGCTCGCGCTGTTCCGCATCGCCGACGAGATGGAGAAGCGCGCCGAGGAGTTCGCCGACCTGGAGAGCCAGGACACCGGCAAGCCGCGCGCGAGCCTCGTCGATGACGAGATCATGCTCTCGGTCGACCAGATCCGCTTCTTCGCCGGTGCCGCGCGCGTGCTCGAGGGGCGCGCGAGCGCCGAGTACATGGCCGACCACACCTCCGCCATCCGCCGCGAGCCGATCGGCGTGATCGGGCAGGTCACCCCGTGGAACTACCCGCTCAACATGGCGGTGTGGAAGTTCGCCCCCGCGGTCGCGGCGGGCAACACGACCGTGCTCAAGCCCTCCGACACGACGCCCCAGTCGACGCTGCTGCTGGCCGAGATCTGCGCCCAGCACCTGCCGAAGGGGGTCGTCAACGTCATCACCGGCGACCGCACGACCGGGGCCCGCATGGTCGAGCACGCGACGCCGCAGATGGTGTCGATCACGGGATCCGTGCGCGCCGGCATGGAGGTCGCCAAGTCCGCCGCCTCCGACCTCAAGCGCGTGCACCTCGAGCTCGGCGGCAAGGCGCCCGTCGTGGTCTTCCCCGACGCCGACATGGCCAAGGCCGCGGAGGGGATCGCGATCGCCGGCTACTTCAACGCCGGCCAGGACTGCACCGCCGCGACCCGGGTGCTCGTGCACGCCGACGCGCACGACGCCTTCCGCGAGGCGCTCGCCGCGTACGTCGCCGAGAACGTCGTGACCGGCGACCCGCACGACGAGGGCACCTTCTACGGCCCGGTCAACAACGCGAACCAGCTCGCGCGCGTGATGGGCATGCTCGAGGCGCTCCCGAGCCACGCCGAGGTCGTGACGGGCGGCGGCCGGAAGGCGGGTGCCGGGTACTACATCGAACCCACGATCGTCGACCACCTGCGTCAGGACGACGACGCGATCCAGACCGAGATCTTCGGCCCGGTCATCACGATGCAGACCTTCACCGACGAGGCGGAGGCTCTGCGCTGGGCGAACGGCGTCGACTACGGCCTCGCCTCGAGCGTCTGGACCCGCGACCACGGCCGCGCGATGCGCTTCGCCAAGCACCTCGACTTCGGCTGCGTCTGGATCAACACCCACATTCCGCTCGTCGCGGAGATGCCGCACGGCGGCTTCAAGCACTCCGGGTACGGCAAGGACCTCTCGATGTACGGCTTCGAGGACTACACGCGCATCAAGCACGTGATGAGCTACATCGGCCAGTAGCGCCGACATGAGCGTCCTCCGCGTGCGGATACTCTCCGCCGCACCCCGATCCGCCCCGTCAGAATCTCCCGATGCCCGACCTCGATGACACCGCACCGCCGCGTCCCGACGTGGCGGAGGCCGGCGCGCCCGCGGGGCTCGGGAGCGCCGCCACCGCCTTCGAGCCGACGATCCAGCTCTCCGCCGCCTCGCGGCCGGTCCCCGGCGAGGGCTTCTCGCCCGCCGGCGACGCCGAGTTCGACGAGCCGGTCGAGACGAGCCGCGCGCTCGAACTGCTGTGCCCCGACGGCACGCGTCTGCCGCTCGACCGCACGGTGATCGTCGGCCGCCGGCCCGCGCCGCCGCGGGTCGCGCGCGACGAGCCGGTGCTCGTCACGGTCGACTCGCCGCGCCGGGAGATCTCGGCGAGCCACCTCGAGCTGCGCCCGGTGGGACGCACCGTGGTGGCGAGCGATCTGCGCTCCTCGAACGGGTCGCGGGTGGCGCTGCCCGGTTCCCGCGCCCGCCCTCTCGCGCGCGGCGAATCGCTCGTCGTCGGCGCGGGAACCTCGATCGACCTCGGAGACGGCGTCGTCCTGCGTATCCTCGAAGCGGACGCCGGCCAGGAGGGGAGCCCATGACGACGCTCGGGGATCCCGACGGGGACAGCGCGATCGACCTCGGCGACGGCGTCACCCTCCGGGTCGCCTGGGCCTCGCGCACCGACGTCGGGCTCCGCCGCGAGGTCAACGAGGACTCGCTCGTCGCGATCCCCCCGCTGTTCGCGGTGGCCGACGGAATGGGCGGGCACGCCGCGGGCGACCGGGCGAGCGACCTGGCCGTGACCCGGCTCGCGGGCTCGGTGCTCGAGGGCGTCGACGCCCTCGGCGCCGTCGAGGGGGGACTCCTCGCGGCGGCCCGCGCGATCGACGCGCTCTCGGCCGAGCTCGGTGCCGGCGCGGGCACCACGGCGACCGGCGTGGTCGCGGCGCGTCTCGACGGCGTCGCCGGCTTCCTGGTGTTCAACGTCGGCGACAGCCGGGTCTACCTGCTCGAGGCGGGCGAGATCCGCCGGCTCACGGTCGACCACTCGGTCGTGCAGGAGATGGTCGACGCCGGCATGCTCACCGAGCAGGATGCCGAGCACCACCCCGACAGCAACGTCATCACCCACGCCCTCGGCTTCGGCGAGCGCCCCCGCCCCGACGTCTGGTTCGTGCCGGCCCGCACCGGCCAGCGGCTGCTGCTGTGCTCGGACGGCCTCACCAAGGAGCTCGGCGCCGACGGGATCGCCCGCCGGCTCGCGCGCGCGGGCATCGGCGCGGCGGCCGACGCGCTCGTCGCGCAGGCGCTCGCGCTGGGCGGTCGCGACAACGTCACGATCGTCGCGCTCGAGGTGCTCGACGCCCCCGACCCCGGCCCGGCCCCCGTCCGCGCGCTGCGCCGGCGCCGCCCGCGCGGGTTCGGCGCCGACCTCGACGACACCGCCGAACAGCCCTCGCTCGACGCGCGCTGAGCGTCGTCGGGACGCCCGCGGGGCGCTTCCCCGACGCGGCCCCCGAACGGGGTGAGCGCCCGCTCCGCCCCCGAAGACGTGCCTGCTGGCGTGCGCGACGCCCTGCCTAGAATGATCCGACCGCTTGGGAAGGGGGGTTCTCGTGGCGCGCCGTCTGCCGTCTGTGCCTCCCGTGCTGCCCGGATTCTCGTACCTCCACATCCTGGGCACGGGCGGCTTCGCCGACGTCTTCCTCTACGAGCAGAACATGCCGCGCCGCCAGGTCGCGGTGAAGGTCATGCTGAGCGAGGTCGTCAACGACCAGGTGCGCCAGATGTTCCAGGCCGAGGCGAACCTGATGGCGCAGCTGAGCGCGCATCCGGGCATCCTCACCGTCTATCAGGCGGGCGTCTCCGCCGAGGGACGGCCCTACCTCGTCATGGAGCTGTGCTCCGCGGTGCTCAACGAGCGCTATCGCGCCGAGCGGCTGCCGGTGGCCGAGGTGCTGCGCATCGCGATCAAGATCGGCAGCGCGCTCGAGACGGTGCACCGGGCGGGGGTGCTGCACCGCGACGTGAAGCCCTCGAACATCCTCACCACCTCCTACGGCAACCCCGTGCTCTCCGACTTCGGCATCGCGGCGACGCTGCAGACCGCGCGCGACGAGGAGGCCATCGGCCTGTCGATCCCGTGGTCCTCGCCCGAGGTGCTCATCGACGACGTGCCGGGCAGCGTCGCGAGCGAGGTCTGGTCGTACGCGGCCACCGTCTACTCGCTCCTCGCCGGCCGCTCGCCCTTCGAGGTGCCCGGCGGCGACAACGGCGCGACGGCGCTCATGGGCCGGATCGCCCGCGCCCACCCGCTGCCGATCGACCGCCCCGACGTGCCCGAGAGCCTCGAGCGCGCGCTGCGCCGTGCGATGAGCCGCCGCCCGGAGCAGCGGCCGGGCACGATCCTCGAGCTCGTGCGCGAGCTGCAGGCGATCGAGTCCGAACTCGGCCTCACCCAGACGCCCGTGGAGCTCGCGGTCGACGACTGGGCGGTGGGCGGAACCTTCGACGCCGACGACCGCACCCGGCTGCGCCCCGTCGCGGTGGGCGCGTCCGGCTCGCGGGCCGAGCGCCGCCGCCGCACCCGCGCGGCGACCGGCGCCGGCGCCTTCGCCGTCGTCGACGCCGGCAGTCTGCCCTCGCGGATCGGGGCGAGCGGCGCGCCCGTGCCGCTGCGCCGCCGCGCGACCGCGTGGCTCGTCGGCGCCCTCGTGACCCTCGCCGTCGCGCTCGGCGCCGCCGCGCTCGTCGTCGCCGTGACGAGCTCGAACGCCGGGGTGCCGCGCGTGGGCGACGTCACGGCGACGGTCGCGGCCGACGGCACGATCGAGTTCACCTGGGCCGACCCCGGGCTCGCGGCCGGCGACCGCTACCAGATCCAGGTGCGCGACGGCACGTCGAGCATCCAGACCGCGCCGCGCTACGTGGTCGACGCGACGCCGGGCGAGACCGTCTGCATCACCGTCGCGGTGAACCGCGCCGGCACGAGCGGGCCGCCCAGCACCGAGAAGTGCGCGGACGTGCCGGGCTGATCATGGTCGACAACAGCCCCCGCCGTCGCCGCTCGCTCATCGCCACCGCGGTGAGCGGCGCCGCCGTCGCCGCGCTCGTGGCCGGCGTCGCCGTCGTCTCGAGCGGCTACCAGGCGACCCGGATGGACCTCGACGACGGCGCGGTCTGGGTCGTCAACGCGGGCGAGCGCGTCATCGGCCGCGCCAACCCGGCCGTGCTGGAGCTCAACACGATCATCCCGACCGGGAGCACCGACCCGCAGATCGTGCAGGACGGCTCGACCGTGCTCCTCGTCGACCCCGCCAACGCGACGCTCGACGTCGTCGACCCGGCGACCGCCGAGCTGGGCGAGCGGGTCGCGCTGCCGCCGGACGATCCCGACGCGCTGCTCGCCGGCGATCGCGCGGTGCTGTACTCGCGGGGAACCGGGGAGGTGTGGATCCTCGGCGTCGACGAACTCGACGGCTTCGACTCCTCGTCGACCCCCTCGCTGAGCCTCGGCGCCGACGCGCGCCTCGCCCTCGCGCCGGACGGCACCCTCGTCGCCGCCGCTCCCGATCTCGGCGAGGTCTATCGGCTCAACGTCTTCCGCTCCGACTCCGCCGAGGAGACCTGGCCGCTCGCCTCGCGCTCGCGGGCGCTGCAGGTGGCGATCTCGGGCGCCCACTGGGCGGTGCTCGACGCCACCGGCGCGAGCCTGCAGACCGACACCGCGACCGTCGACCTGAGCGGCGCCCTGCCCGGGACCGCCGGCGCGACGCTGCAGGAGAGCTCGCTCGAGGACGCCGGCGGGGTGCTCGTGGCCGACAGCGGCGGACTCGTGCGCGTCGCCCCCGACGGAACGGTGACCCCCCTCGTCGAGGACGCCACCGGGACTCCGGCAGCCCCGCTCGTGCGCGACGGCTGCGTGTTCGCGGCCTGGGCCGGCGGCCTGGGCTGGCGCGCCTGCCCCGACGCCGATCCGGTGCGGATGCGCCTCGACCAGGTGCCCAGCGGCCGCGGCCTCGCCTTCGCCGCCAACGCGGGCCGGGTCGTGCTGAACGCGGCGCGCACCGGGGCGACCTGGGCGGTGCAGGACGCGGGGCAGCTGATCGACAACTGGGACGAGCTGATCGTGCCCGACGACCAGCAGCAGGAGGTCGTCGACGACCAGGTGCCGGTCGAGGTGGACCCCGATCAGAAGCCGCCGGTCGCGGTCGACGACGAGTTCGGCGCGCGCCCCGGCCGATCCACGCTCCTGCCGGTGCTGCTCAACGACTACGACCCCAACGCCGACGTGCTCGTCGTCACGACGGTCGACGGCATCGACGAATCGGTCGGGCGCATCGACCTCGTGGCGCGCAACCAGCAGATCCAGCTGACGCTCGCCGACTCCGCACGCGGTCAGATCGCGGTGCGCTACACGATCAGCGACGGCCGCGGGGGCACCGCCTCGGCCATGCTGCGCGTCACGGTGCGCTCGCCGGAGGAGAACTCCCCGCCGGTGCAGGTGCGCAGCTCGACCGCGACGGTCGCCGCCGGTGGCCGCGTCACGACGCGCGTCATCGGCGACTGGGTGGATCCCGACGGCGACCCCTTCTTCCTCACCTCCGCGAGCACCGCCTCGCCCGACGGGGTCAGCTCGAAGCCCGATGGCGAGGTCGTCTTCACCTCCGGCGGAACCGACCCGGAGACCTCCTCGATCGGTCTCGTGATGTCGGACGGGATGGCCGAGGCATCCGGTCAGGTGCGCGTCGACGTGCGCGCGGTCGGCGACGTGCCGATCGTCATCGACCCCTGGGTGGTGCTCGCGACGGCGGGTGAGACCGTCACCGTGCGGCCGCTCGCCCACGCGCACGGCGGCAACGCCCGGTTGCGGCTCAACGCGGTGCCCGACAAGACCGGCGTCACGATCACGCCGAGCTACGAGAACGGCACCTTCCAGTTCACGAGCGAGCGCATCGGCACCCACTACCTCGAGGTCACCCTCACCGACGGCGACCAGATCGAGACCGGGCTCGTGCGCGTGGACGTCTCGGCGCCGCCCGACACCGGCACCGAGCCGATCACGGTGCCGCAGACGGCCTACATCATCGCGCCCGGCTCCGACGTGGTCGATCCGACGGCGACCGACATCGACCCGGCGGGCGGCGTGCTCGTGGTGACCGGCGTCGAGGATCTGCCGGCGGATGCGCGGGTGCGCGCCGAGATCCTCGACCAGCGCGAGGTGCGCATCACCCTCACCGGCCCCCTCGAGAACGGCCCGGTCGAGCTGCACTACACGATCAGCAACGGCCTCGCGGATGCCCGCGGCACCATCACGGTCGTCGAGATCCCGCGGCCCGCGCAGCGGCAGGCGCCGATCGCGAACGACGACACGGTCACGGTGCGCACCGGAGCCGTCGTCGACATCCCCGTGCTCGACAACGACGAGCAGCCCGACGGCGACGCGATCTCGCTCGTGCCGCAGCTCGCCGAGGATCTGCCCGACGGCGCCGGGCTGCTGTTCGCCTCCGGCGACCGGCTGCGCTATCTCGCGCCCGAGGTCGCGGGCATCTACACGGCCGTCTACTCGATCCAGGGCGAGGACGGCCAGACCGCGCAGGCGCGCGTCAAGATCTCGGTGCGCGAGGTCGACGTGGCCAGCAACGTCGCCCCGGTGCCGCCGCAGGTGACCGCGCGCGTGCTCGCCGGCGAGACCGTGCGCGTCGAGATCCCGCTGAGCGGCACCGACCCCGACGGCGACGGGGTGCAGCTCGTCGGCGTCGCGACGAGCCCCGAGAAGGGCGTCGTGACCGCGACCGGCGCGGGCTACATCGACTACGAGGCGGGCCAGTACTCCTCGGGCACCGACTCCTTCCGCTACACGGTCGTCGACAGCCTCGGGGCGCGCGCCGAGGGCGTCGTGCGGGTCGGCATCAGCCCGCCCGCCGACGGCGCCCGCAGCCCGGTCGCGAACGCCGACTCGGTCGCGGTGCGGCCCGGCCGCACCGTCTCGGTGCGGGTGCTCGACAACGACTCCGACCCCGACGGCCGGGCGCTCACCGTGACGGAGGTCGAGCCGAGCACCCCCGACACGACCGCCGAGATCGTCGACGGGCAGGTGGTGCGCATCACCCCGCCCGAGCAGCCGGGGACCTACTCGGTGACCTACACGATCGAGAACCCCTTCGGCGGGACGAGCTCGACCTTCGTGACGGTGACGGTCGACCCCGACGCGCCGCTGGCCTACCCGGTCGTGGGCGACACCGTGCTCAGCGTGAGCGACGTCGTCGACCGCTCGAGCGTCGACGTCGACGTGTTCTCCGAGGTCTTCTTCGCCGACGGCGACGTCTCCGAGCTCGGCATCTCGCTCGTCGACGGCTACGCGGGCAGCGCCCAGCTGCTGCCGGACCGCCGCATCCGCGTGACGGTGCAGGACCAGCGCCAGATCATCCCGTTCTCCGTCTCGCATCCCGACGACGACTCGGTGCGCTCGTACGGCTTCATCTGGGTGCCGGGCTACGCCGATGCCCTGCCGCAGCTCGACGACACCGCCCCGCCGCTCGTCGTGCTGAGCGAGGACACCCTCACCATCCCGATCAACGACTACGTCGTCGCGCTCGGAGGCGGTTCGGTGCGCCTCGTCGACCCGAACGGCGTGCGCGCGACCCACGCGAACGGCGACCCGCTCGTCGCGGACGCCCAGACGCTCGTCTACACCTCGGCCCCCCAGTACTTCGGCCCCGCCTCGATCACCTTCGAGGTGACCGACGGCACGTCGGCCGACGATCCCGACGGGCATCGCGCGATCCTCAGCCTGCCCATCACCGTGCAGCCGCGCGAGGATCAGGCGCCCTCGTTCCTCGACGCGGTCGTCGACTTCGAGCCGGGCCAGTCGAAGGAGCTCGACCTCGTCAAGCTCACGAGCCCCTACGAGAAGACCGAGGAGCTGAGCTACACGATCGACCGGCAGCCGCAGGGCTTCACCGCGAGCCTCAACGGCCAGCGCCTGACCCTGACGGCGGCGCCCGACACGCCGAAGGGCACGACGGCGTCGGTCGCGATCGGGGTGCACGACGCGCGCGGTGAGGGCGAGCCGGGCGTGATCCAGCTCAATGTCGTCGCCTCCACGCGGCCGCTCGCCCAACCGGTGCCCGACCGCGCCAAGACGCGGCGCGGGCAGACCACGACCGTCGACGTGCTCGCCAACGACCAGGTCAACAACCCCTTCCCCGACACGCCGCTGCGGGTGGTCGCGATCCGCGGGCTCGACGGGGCGTCGATCCCCGACGGCGTCACGATCGCCCCGAGCGACGACCGGTCGACGCTGACCGTGACGGTCGCGCCGGGCGCGGCGCCGCTCGACACCAACCTGCAGTACCAGGTGGCCGACGCGACCGACGACCCGACGCGCTACGTCTGGGGCAACGTGACGATCTCGGTGCAGGACGTGCCCGACCCGGTGAGCGAGGTGCGCGTCACCGAGTTCGGGGATCGCCTGCTCAAGCTCTCCTGGACCCCCGGCGCCGCCAACAACGCGCCCATCGAGCGCTACGAGGTCGCCATGACCTCCGCCGCCTCGGGCGATGTGATCTCCACCACGACCTGCACCACGACCGTGGACTGCGCCCTGAAGACGCCCGGCAACGGACCCGGCAACGGCGTGCGGCTCTCGGTCGTGGCGATCAACGAGGTGGGCCCCTCGAGCCCGGTCTCGAACGCCGGCGGCACGATCTGGTCGGACATCATCCCGCCGCCGCCCACCGCGCTCGGCTGGCAGCCGGTCGATCAGGGACTCACCGTCAGCTGGAGCAAGCCCGCCGACACCGCCGGCAGCCCGATCGAGAGCTACGTCGTCACCGTCGCGGGCGAGACCCGCACGCTGTCGGTCGCGGCTTCCGACCCGGTGGGCACCGGCTACGCGCTCACGATCGGGGGGATCCCCGGGGTCGCCAACGGCAGCTCCGTCGCCTACACGGTGAGCGCCCGCAACAGCGCGCCCTCGAGCCTCGCGGTCTGGAACCAGGCGACCGGCACCGGCGTGCCGGCCTGGACGCCCATCCCGGTCGCCAGCCCGATCGCCTCCGGCGTCGCCTCCGACGACGGCACGCGCGTGACCGCGGACTGGAGCGGCGTGTTCAGCGACAACGGGAGGGCGATCACCTCCTACTCCACGGCGATCCGCCGTACCGGGCAGCCGATCCCGAACTGCAACGCCGCCCAGTCGCGCGGCACCTCGACGAGCGGCACCTTCTCGGGACTCACCCCCGACGTCAGCTACACGGTCGTGGTGTACGCGAGCAACGGTCTCGGCGGCTGCAGCGAGCCGGCCACGACGACCGTCTTCCCGCGCGCGCGGCCGGGCACCGTGTCGAGCGCCTCCGTCGTCGCCCTCGACGAGAGCCCGACCGGCGTCTGGGACTTCTCGGTCAGCGGCCTCACGATCGACTCCGGACCCTCGGCCGCCAATCGCATGATCTACCGCCTCCTCGGCCCCGGGGTGGACGGCTCGGAGAGCGGCGTCGTCGGATTCGGCACCCCGCTGACCACGACCAACGGCTCGCACTACGGGCGCGCGGTCTCGGTGCAGCTCAAGGCCTGCCAGGCCTGGGACGAGGTCACCCTCTGCAGCAACGACTGGTCGGCGCCGATCTACGTCGGGGTGCCGGTGTACAGCACGCGGCCCGGGAACCTGACGGCGACCGTCACCGATCCCGGCGACGCCGTCAACGGCCCCGAGGGCGACTGGACCTGGACCTCCTCGCCGAGCGGCGCCTACGACGCGCTCGAGTACCGCTGCGACGCGAACGGCGCCTGGCAGAGTCTCGCGCCGGGGGCGGGCGGCAGCTGCCACGCCGTCACCGGCGTGCTCGGCGGCCTGCTGAGCGAGCCCGACAACCTCCAGATCCGCATCACCGCCAACGGCACGACCTACCTGCGCAGCTACGCGTGGGCCGACTACCAGCAGTAACCCGCACCGCGACCGCGACACCGCGACACACGACACCGCGCCGCCCGAGGCGCACGAAAGGAGAGGGCACCGTGACCATGACGCCCGAACAGGCCACGGGGTTCCAGGACGCCTTCGGCCGCCTCGTCGAGAACGTCGAGCAGGTGCTCGTCGGCAAGACCTTCGTCGTCCGGCTCGGCTTCGTGGCGCTCTTCAGCGAGGGCCACCTGCTGCTCGAGGATTTCCCCGGAACCGGCAAGACCTCGCTCGCGCGCGCGATCGCGCAGAGCGTGCAGGGGATCGGCCACCGCATCCAGTTCACGCCCGACCTGCTGCCGGGCGACATCACCGGCGTGACCGTCTACGACCAGCGCCAGGCCGAGTTCTCCTTCCACCCCGGCCCGGTGTTCGCGAACATCGTGCTCGCCGACGAGATCAACCGCGCCTCGCCGAAGACGCAGGCGGCCCTGCTCGAGGTCATGGAGGAGGGCCACGTCACGGTCGACGCCGAGCAGCACGACGTGCCGAGCCCGTTCATGGTCATCGCGACCCAGAACCCCATCGAGCAGGCAGGCACCTACCGGCTGCCCGAGGCGCAGCTCGACCGCTTCCTGCTCAAGGCCTCGATCGGCTACCCGGATCACGCGGCGACCCTGCGGATCCTCTCCGGCAGCCCCGACAAGCCCCACGAGCGCACCGTCCCGGGGATCATCACCTCCGAGGCCGTGCTCGAGATGGCGAGGCTCGCCCGCACCACCTATGTCGACCCGAGCGTCAACGACTACGTCTCGCGGCTCGTCGACGCCACCCGGTCGGCGAGCGAGGTGCGCCTGGGGGCGAGCGTGCGCGCCGCGCTCGGACTCGTGCGCGCCGCCCGCACCCTCGCCGCGGCGAGCGGGCGGCACTACGTCACGCCCGACGACGTGAAGTCGCTCGCGCAGCCCGTGCTCGCGCACCGGCTCGTGCTCGACCCCGAGGCCGAGTTCGACGGGGTCACCGCCGAGAGCGTCGTCGCCCAGCTGCTGCTCGAGGTGCCGCCGCCGAGTGATCGGCAGGCCGGGTGAGCGATCCCGACCTGCGCGCCTCGACGTCTCGCGAGAGTTCTCGCGAGACGCGCTCCGACGCGCCCGACGCACCGGCCGCCTCGGGCGAGGCGCGCACCCGGCTCGTCGGGTCGCGCACGGGCGTGCTCGCCGACGCGGTCGTCACCGTCGTCGAATCCGCCGGCCGGTTCGGGCGCACCGCCGCGCGCGCCGGCCGCGCCGCCGCCGCGGTCGTGATGGGGCCGGGCTGGGTGTTCCTGCTGCTGATCCCCGCCGCCTTCGTGGCCGGCTACCTCTTCGGCTGGATCGAGCTCGTCATCGTCGCCTGGGCCGCCCTCGTGCTCGCGGTCGTCGCGGTCGTCTACCTCGTCGGGCGCTCGCCCGCCGAGGTCTCGCTCGCGCTCACCCACCACCGGGTCGTCGTCGGAGAGACGGCGCAGGGCGTCGTCGAGGTGCGCAACCCGCGCCGGCGGCGGATCCTCGGGTCCACCCTCGAGGTGCCCGTCGGCGACGGGCTCGCCGAGCTCGTCGTCCCCGGCATCCGCGGCGGGCGCGCGCACAGCCAGAGCTTCACGGTGCCGACGGCGCGCCGCGGGCTGGTGCGCATCGGTCCGGTGCGCAGCGTGCGGGCGGATCCGATCGGGCTCGTGCGGCGCGAGCTCATCTGGTCGCCGACCGAGGAGCTGCTGATCCACCCGCGCACCGTGACGGCGCCGAGCACGAGCACCGGGCTCATCCACGACCTCGAGGGGCAGACGACGCGCGATCTCAGCGCGAGCGACATGGCCTTCCACGCCCTGCGCGAGTACCAGCCGGGTGACGAGCGGCGCTTCATCCACTGGAAGTCGACCGCGAAGACGGGCACCTACATGGTGCGCCAGTTCGAGCAGACACGGCGCAGCCACCTCGTCGTCGCGCTGAGCCTCGCACCGGGCGACTTCGCCACGGTGGAGGAGTTCGAGCTCGGCGTGAGCGTCGCCGCGAGCCTGGGCGTGCGGGCGATCCGCGACGGGCGCACGGTCTCGGTCGTCGTCAGCACCATCACCCCGCCGTTCGCCAAGCGCCAGACGCTGTCGGTGCGCCACCTCGCGACCCACACCCCGATGCGCCTGCTCGACGAGATGGCCCTCGTCGAACCCGCGTCCGGGGCGCTGCCCCTGCGCGACGTGGCGCGCGTGGTGGCCGACGAGGTGCCGGGCATCTCCGTGGCCTTCCTCGTCTGCGGCTCCTCGGTCGGGATCGGCCGGCTGCGCGCGGCCGCGACGAGCTTCCCCGCGAACGTCGAGGTGGTCGCGATCGTGTGCGACCCCGAGTCGGAGCCCGGCCTGCGCCGCGCCGCCGGGATCAACCTGCTGCAGGTCGGCTTCCTCGACGACCTCCGCACCGGCCTCGCGCGAGGGGCGGCGGTGGCATGAGCCCGCGATCGCGCACCGGCATCGGCGTCTCGGCGGCGCTCTACGCGCTCGCGCTCGCCCTCGCGGCGGCCGCCTGGTGGCCCGTCTACGAGAGCGCCGCGATGGTCGTCGCCGGTGCGGTCGCGATCGTGCTCGGCTCGGCGCTGGCCCTGCTCGGCGCGGGCCTGCGCTGGCCCTCCTTCGTCGTGCTGCTCGCCGGCGTCGCCCTCTTCCTGCTCGTCGGTGTGCCGGTCGCGGTGCCCGGCGAGACGGCGTCGAGGGTGCTGCCGACCCTGCCGGGGCTGCTCGACCTCGTCGCGGGCGTCGCGCTCGGCTGGAAGCAGCTGCTCACCGTCACCCTGCCGGTCGGCTCCTATCAGGCACTGCTGGTGCCGTTCTTCGCGTCGGTCTACGTCGCCGCGCTGCTCGGGCAGAGCCTGGCGCGCCGGGTGCGGCTCGGCGGCCTCGCGATCCTGCTGCCCGGCGCGGTCTTCGTGCTCGGGATCCTCGTCGGACCGGAGGGCCCGAGCGAGCTGCCCTACCTCGGCCTCGCGGTGCTCGCCGCCTCGCTGCTGTGGCTCATGCACCGCCGGGGGCGCCGTCGCCGCGATGAGCTCGAGGCCCTCGCGCGCGCCGTCGCGAAGGACGGCGAGCGGCTCGTGCTGCCCGCCGCCGTCGCCCGGGGCGTCGCGGGCGGGCTCGTGCTGCTCGCGCTCGCCGCGGCCGGATCCGGCGTCGCGGCCGCGGCCGTTCCGCCCTCGGGGCCGCGCGACGTGCTGCGCGCGAGCGTCGAGCAGCCCTTCGACCCGCGTGACTACCCGAGCCCGCTCGCCGGCCTGCGCGCGTACCTGCGCGAGGACCAGGTCGACGCGGCGCAGTTCACGATCGACGGGATGCTCCCCGGGGCCCGCGTGCGCATCGCCACCCTCGACAGCTACGACGGCGTCGTCTACGCGGTCGGGTCGGCGGCAGTCGACTCCGCCTCGGGGACGTTCGTGCGCATCCCGAGCCGGGTCGACCAGTCCGACGAGCCGGGGGTGGACGCCCTGATGACGGTCAGCATCTCCGGGTACCGCGGCGTGTGGGTGCCGACCGTCGGGCGCTTCGAGTCCGTGCGCTTCACCGGGCCGCGCGCCGACGCGCTCACCGACGGCTTCGTCTACAACGACACGAGCGGCACCGCGGCCGACCTCGCGACGCTCGCCTCGGGCGACTCCTACGTGCTGCGCGCGCGGGTGCCCACCGACTACGACACGTCGATCCTCGCCGCGGCGACGCCGGGATCCGCGCCGGTCCCCCGCATCGAGACCCTGCCCGACGGGCTCGCCGCGCAGCTCGACGAGTGGACCCAGGGCATCAGCGACCCCGGGGCGCGCCTCACCGCCGCCCTCGAGGCGCTGCGCAGCACCGGGTACATCAGCCACGGCCTGAGCGCCGACGAACCGCCGAGCCGTTCCGGGCACGGCGCCGACCGGATCGCCGAGCTCTTCAGCGGCACGCGGATGATCGGCGACGCCGAGCAGTACTCCGTCGCCGCCGCGCTCATGGCCCGCCAGCTCGGATTCCCCGCCCGCGTGGTGTTCGGCTTCGCGAACGACGCCCCGGTCGTCGACGCCGTCACCTTCACCGGCGCCGACGTGACCGCGTGGATCGAGGTCGACACCGCGCAGAACGGCTGGGTCGCCGTCGATCCGGTGCCCGAGGAGCGGCCGATCCCCGACGAGGAGCCCGACGACGCGACCCAGATCGCGCGCCCGCAGACGATCGTGCCGCCGCCGAACGACGACGACACGAAGATCGACAGCCGCCTGACCCCGGAGTCGACCCCCGACGACCGCGACACCCCGAACGCGCTGCTTCTGACGCTGCTCGCGGTCGGTCGCGGCGTCGGCATCGGACTGCTCGTGCTCGCCGTCGCCCTCACACCGTTCCTGCTCGTCGTCATCGCGAAGGCCCGCCGCCGCCGGCTGCGCCGTCGCGCGCCCGACCCCCTGCAGCGCCTGCGCGGCGGGTGGGACGAGTTCACCGACACCGCGCTCGACCACGGCTTCGAGCCCCCGCCCGCCGCGACGCGCGCCGAGTGGGCCAGCACCGTGGGGTCGCTGCCCGCGGGCGTGCTGGCGGCCGTCGCCGACCGCGCCGTCTTCGCGCCGGAGACCACCGGGCCCGTCGACGCGGACCGGGTCTGGGAGGCCGTCGACGAGCTGAGCGTCGCCATGGACGCCGGGCGCAGCCGCTGGGAGCGGCTCCGGGCCCGGATCTCGCTGCGATCGCTCGGCGGTTACAGTGTGCGCAAGCTGTTCACCCGGGAGGCCGTGTCATGAGCTGTCGCGTGTGCGGAGCCGAGCTGCCCGAACGGGCGCTGTTCTGCGGGCGCTGCGGGCGCTCGGTCGCGGCGCAGGGAGCGCCGGCGGTCGCGCCGCAGACCGACCGGCTCGACACCCTGCTGCCGCAGCTGCCGCGCCTCGACGAGCTCGAGGAGATCGACGCGGTCGCGCCGGCGGGCCTGCGCTGCCAGCACTGCGACTCGCCGCTCGAGCCCGGCTCGGTGTTCTGCGGCGAGTGCGGGCTCATCAACTCCGCGGCCGTGCTGAGCGCTGTGCCGGCCGGGCGGGCGGCGGCCGAGGCGGCGGAGGCGAGCCCCTGGGCCCCGGAGGCGCATGCGCCGGCCGCACCCGCGGGGGTCGCGCCGGCGCCGGTCGCCGCGCCGGAGACCCCTCACGCGCCGGTCGGGGGTGAGCAGGCGCCGGCCGCGTCCGCTTCGCCCGCCTGGCCGGGGTGGGCGTCCGCGCCGGCGGCGGCGGCCCAGGACGCGGGGGCCCAGGCGCCGGCTCGGGAGGCCGGGTCGGACCCGACGGGCGTCGACGCCGACGCGCTCGCCGGGTCGGACGCGGTCGACCCGGGGGCGGATGCCGACCGCCCGGCGCTCGACCCGCTCGACCCGTTCGACGAGCTGACCTCGGTCGGCGCGGTGATCCGGCCCGAGGCGCCCTCCGAGCACGACGGGGTGTCCGCGCAGCCGGCGGGCTTCGAGCAGCCGGCGTATCCGGCGGCGTCCGCGCTGCACCCCGCGTCCGTCGAGCACGCGCCGGCGGCGGCCGGGGCGCTGCACCCCGCGGCCGAAGCCGCGCCCGCCGCGCGGCGCGTGCCCGCGGCGGCGAGCTTCGTGCTGCAGTTCAGCACGGGGGAGAGCGTGCTGGTGAGCGGATCCGGCCTCGTCGGCCGCAACCCGGTGCCGCAGCCGGGCGAGAACTTCGAGGACTACGTCGTGATCGTCGACGGCAGCAAGTCGGTGTCGAAGACGCACCTCGAGTTCGGCCAGGACGAGAGCGGCTTCTGGGTGAGCGACCGCTTCTCGACCAACGGCTCGGTCGTGCGGGCCGTCGGCATGGCGCCCGTGCGCTGCGAGCCGGGCCGGCGCTACCGGGTCGACCGCGGCAGCCGCATCGACATCGGCGACCAGTTCTTCGTCGTGAGCTGACCTTCGTCGTGACCGGGCGGTCGTCGTGAGCTGAGGCTCGCGGCGACCCCATCCGTCTCCGCTCCTCCCGAGGCCGGGGCGAGCGCGGCGGTCCGCGGATGCGCCCGGAGCGGCCCGCGGCGGCGCGCGCTGCGCTGGACTGGGGCCGTGCTCGTCCTCCCCGACCCGACCCGGGTCGCGCCCCCGGCGATCGAAGCGCCGCCGACCCGACCCGCGCTGCCGATCGCGGCCGCTCTCGCGCCTCTCGCGCTCGCGGGCGTCGTCTGGGCCGTCACCGGCTCGGCGATGGGCCTGCTCTTCGCCGTGCTCGGGCCCGTCGTGGCCGTCGCGGGCGTGGTCGACGGCGCGCGGCTGCGTCGCGTCGCCCGCCGGCGCCTCGCCGAGCGCTGGGATCGAGCGCTCGAGCGGCTCGAGCGACGCCTCGGGGTCGCCGCCGAGCAGCAGCGGGAGAGTCTCGCCCGACTGGCCTGCGACCCGCGCGACGATCCCGCCGCGAGCGCCGTCGTCGCCTGGGGGCGGGAGGAGGCCCCGGTGCGGGTGCTGCTGGGGCGGGCGGGGATCCCCGGGCCGCTGCGCATCGACGGCGACGAGGAGGAGGACGAGACCCGGCCCGCCTCCGCCGCACACCGGCTCGCCGCGCTCGCGACCGAGGCGCTCGTGCTGACCGACAGTCCGCTCGTCGCCGAGGACCCGGGCGTGATCGGCGTCGTCGGTCCGACCGTCGCGGCGCGCGCGGTCGCCCGCGCCCTCGTCGCCTCGGCGCTCGCGGCGATCCCGCCCGTCGGCGTCACGGTGGCCGCTCCGCTCGGCGAGAGCTGGGTGGAGCTCGCGCCCCACCGCGGGCGGGCTGCTGCGGAGCCGGCCGGCGCGGAGCGCGGCGCGGCCTTCACGGTGCGTCGCGGGCCCGAGGCGCTGCTGCTCGTGCTCGAGGCGCGCCAGGCGGCGACACTCCCGGTCGGATGTCGGCTCGTGCTCGAGCTCGGCGCGGGGGAAGGGGGAGCCGATCTGCTGCTGCGCGACGGTGCGCCCGAGGGCCGCGTGCGGGAGCTGCGCGCCCTGCCGCTCACCGCGGTGCAGGCGGCCGCCGCGGCGACCGCGCTGGCGGAGGCGGGGCGACGGCTGGGGCTCGAGCTCGGGGCGGAGCCGCCCGAGCGGGTGTCGTTCGCCGAGGTCGCCGGCGTCGACGCGGGCTCGGCGGCCGGCGGCGGCTCCGCGACCGGCGCCGCGGGGGCGCTCGAGCGCGGCCCGCTCGCGGCGGTCCTGGGTCGCGACGCGGACGGCCCCGTCGTCGTCGATCTCGCGACCGACGGGCCGCACGCGGTCGTCGCCGGCACCACCGGATCCGGCAAGAGCGAGCTGCTCGTGACCTGGGTGCTCGCGCTCGCGGCGTCGCGGCCGCCGAGCGAGCTGGGGTTCCTGCTCGTCGACTTCAAGGGCGGCGCGACCTTCGATCCGCTCGCCGCGCTCCCGCACATTCGGGGCATCGTCACCGACCTCGGCCCGCGCACCACCCGCCGCGCGCTGACCAGCCTGCGCGCCGAGCTGCGCCGTCGCGAGGAGGTGCTGCGCGTCGCGCGCGCCGCTTCGGTCGACACCGCGCCGCCCGGTCTGCTCGCACGTCTCGTCGTCGTCATCGACGAGGTCGCCGCCCTGCTCGAGGGCGAGCCCGAGCTGCACGATGTGCTCGTCGACGTCGCCTCGCGCGGACGCTCCCTCGGCGTCCACCTCATGCTGTGCACGCAGCGCCCCACCGGAGTCGTGCGCGACGCCGCTTTGGCGAACATCGCCCTGCGCATCTGCCTGCGGGTGGCGGATCCCGCCGAGAGCACCGCCGTGCTCGGCAGCCCCGCCGCGGGCCGGCTCGCCGACGCGCCCGCCGGCCGCGCCGTGCTGCGCGACGGCGCGGGGGAGCGGGTCGTTCAGCTCGCCCGCGCCGAGCCCGCCGATGTCGCCGCCGTCGCGGCCGCATGGCCCGCGACCGAGCCGTCGGCGGCCGACCGCCCGTGGCTCGAGCCGCTGCCGGCGGACCTGCCGATCACGCGGCTCGAGCAGGCGGTCGCCGCGGGCGGCGCGGCGGTGCCCCGGCCGCCCGGCACGGTGTTCGGTCTCGTCGACCGCCCCGAGCAGCGCGGCCGCGGCTGGGCCGCGATCGATCCCGCACGAGACGGGCACCTGCTCGTGGTGGGCGGCCCCGGCTCGGGGCGCAGCACCGCGCTCGCCGCGCTCGTGGTGTCGTGCGCGGCAGGTGGCCGGGTCCGGCCGACGGAGGCGGAGAACCCCGCGGCAGGGGGCGCCCCCGACGCCGAGGGGCGTCGCGCCGGCACCGTCGTGGCGCTGCCGCCGAGCGTCCCGGCCGCGTGGCAGGTGCTCGCCGGTCTCGGTGACGGCGGGGAGTTCCCGGCGCTGCTCATCGCCGACGACCTCGACGCGCTGCTGACGCGCGCCGAGCCCGACGACCGCGACGCGCTCCTGGCCGAGCTCGAGCGGGTGGCGCGCGACGGTGCGGCCCGCGGCATGCTCCTCGCGGCCTCCGCCGGCCGCGTCGGCGCGCTGCCCTCCCGGCTCGCCGCGACGCTGCCGGCGCGGCTGCTGCTGCGGGTGAGCGATGTCGAGGATCACGTGCTCGCGGGCGGCCGACGCGCCGACTTCGATCTGCGCCTGCCGGCCGGCGCCGGGTGGTGGCGCGGCGAGGTGGTGCAGGTCGCGCGCCCCGAGCCGCCGGCGCCCGAGCTGCTCGCGCGCTGGACCCCCGCCGCCGCCCCCGCGCGCCTGCGCGCGGGAGCCGGCACGACCCTCGCCGTCGTGTCGGGGCGGCCGCGCGAGTTCACCGCGGCGGCCGAGCGACGCGGGTGGCGGGTGCTGAGGGTCGACGACCCCGAGGCCGCGCTGCTCATTACGGGCGGATCCGGCGGCTCGAGCGACTCGGGCCACCCGGGCGACTCGGGCCACCCCGGCGACTCGGACCGACCCGGGGTGCCGGAGGCCGGTCCGACCGTCGTGCTCGGCGACCCCGACGACTGGCAGTCGGCCTGGTCGGCGCTCGCGAGCCTGCGGCGCGCGGGCGACATCGTCGTGCACCGCGCGGGCCCGGCCGACCTGCGCGCGCTGCTGCGCGTGCGCGCGACCCCGCCGCCGATCGATCCGGCGCTCGGCGAGCTGTGGCTCGTGCGCGACGGCGAGGTGCTGCGGGCGGCGCTGCCGGCCCCGACGGAGGCCGGGGCTCAGGGCTCGGCCGCGGCCTGAGCCCCGACGAAACCCGGCGGCCGCGAACCGCGTCGGCCGCGACCTCAGGCCAGCGCGTCCGCGAGGGGTCGGGTCGAGATCCCGTGCGCCGCCCCGACCGGGTCGTTGACGAGATCGCCGGCGTGCGTGTTGAGACCGAGCGCGAGCGCCGGGTCGGCGCGCAGCGCGCCCTGCCAGCCCGCATCCGCGATCGCGCACGCGTAGGGGAGCGTCGCGTTGGTGAGGGCGTAGGTCGAGGTGTGGGCGACCGCGCCGGGCATGTTGGCGACGCAGTAGAAGATCGACTCGTGCACCCGGAAGGTCGGGTCGGCGTGGGTCGTCGGGTGGGTGTCCTCGAAGCAGCCGCCCTGGTCGACGGCGATGTCGACGAGCACGCTGCCGGGCCGCATCCGGGCGACGAGTTCGTTCGGCACGAGCTTCGGAGCCCGCGCGCCGGGGATCAGCACCGAGCCGATCACGAGGTCGGCCTCGACGACGGCCCGCTCGACCTCGAGCCGGTTCGAGACCGTGGTGCGGATGCGCCCCGCGTAGAGCGCGTCGAGCTCGCGCAGCCGCTGCAGATTGGTGTCGAGCACCGTGACCTGGGCCCCCATCCCGACGGCGACCGCCGTCGCGTTGGTTCCCGCGACGCCGCCGCCGAGCACCACGACGTCGGCCGGCCGCGTGCCGGGCACGCCCGGCAGCAGGATGCCCGCCCCGCCGTTCGGGCTCAGCATGACGTTCGCGCCCACGATCGGCGCGAGCCGGCCGGCGACCTCGCTCATCGGGGCCAGGAGCGGGAGGGCGCGGGAGGGCAGCTGCACCGTCTCGTAGGCGATCGCCGTGACGCCGGCGTCGAGGAGCGCACGGGTGAGCGCCTCCTCGGCCGCGAGGTGCAGGTAGGTGAACAGCACGAGGCCGTCGCGGAAGTGCGCGTACTCGCTCGCGATCGGCTCCTTGACCTTGACCACGAGGTCCGCGCTCCAGGCCTCCGCGGCGGTCGCGACGAGGTGCGCACCGGCGGCGGCGTAGGCCTCGTCGGTGATCGAGGATCCGAGTCCCGCCCCCGACTCGACGTGCACCTCGTGGCCCCGGCCGACGAGCTCCGTCACCCCGGAGGGGGTGAGCGCGACGCGGTACTCGTTGTTCTTGATCTCGCGGGGGACGCCGATCCTCATGGCGTCAGAGTATCGCCGAGACCGGCCCTCGTCGCCACCGATTCCGCGTCGAATCGGGATCACGAGCACGGATTTCGTGAAGATTGTGTTTCAGAATGCGGGATCCGGCACGAACGGGGTGACCCGAGGGCGGGGCTGTGCCAGGATGCCAGGACCGGCGCCGCGCGCGCCCCGAGCCCTGGAGGTCCCCACCATGCCCCGGCCCCTTCCGGACGATCCGATGATCCGCTCGCTCGTGCTCCAGGCGCGTCGGGCGCAGATGAGCCGCCGCGCGGTGCTCGCCGGCGCGACCGGGGGTGCCGCTGCGCTCGCGCTCGCCGCCTGCGCGCCGGGCGGGTCGACGGCGCCCACCGCGGCGCCCGACGAGTCCGACACCGACAAGACGCTCCGCTGGGCGAACTGGCCCGCGTACCTCGACGAGGACGACGACGGCAACCACCCCACGCTCGATGCGTTCATCGCGCAGACCGGCATCGACGTCAGCTACCTCGTCGACGTCGACGACAACAACACCTACTACGGCAAGGTCAAGGACCAGCTCGCGCTCGGTCAGGACATCGGCGCCGACACCGTCTGCCTCACCGACTGGATGGTGAACCGCTGGATCCGCCTGGGTTACACCCAGGAGCTCGACGACGCGAACATCCCCAACAAGAAGAACCTCGCGCCCGAGCTCGTCGACGTGAGCTTCGACCCCGGCCGCAAGTTCTCGCTGCCCTGGCAGGGCGGCTTCGCGGGCCTCGCCTGGAACAAGGAGAAGGTGCCGGCGGGGCTGGAGAGCGTGTCCGACCTGTGGAAGCCGGAGTTCAAGGGCCGCGTCGGCGTGCTCAGCGAGATGCGCGACACCATCGGGCTCATCATGAGCGAGCAGGGCGTCGACATCTCCGGCGACTTCAGCGAGGACCAGTTCCAGGCCGCGCTCGACGTGTTCCGCCAGAACGTGGAGAGCGGTCAGATCCGCAACGTCAAGGGCAACTCCTACCTCGACGACCTCACCAACGAGGACACCCTGGTCGCGATCGCGTGGTCGGGCGACATCTCGGTCATCAACGCCGAGGCCGGCGACAAGTGGCAGTTCGCGATCCCCTCGGGCGGCGGAGCGCTCTGGAACGACAACTTCCTCATCCCGATCGGCTCGACGCACAAGAAGAACGCCGAGACGCTGATCGACTACTACTACCAGCCCGAGGTCGCCGCCGAGGTGGCCGCGTGGGTGAACTACATCACCCCCGTGGTCGGCGCCAAGGAGGCGATGATGGACATCGACCCGGAGCTGGCCGAGGACCAGGGCATCTTCCCCGACGAGGAGACCCTCTCGAAGGTCAAGGTCTTCCGGGCCCTCTCCGCCGCCGAGGAGCAGTCGTTCTCGACCGCCTTCCAGGGCGTCCTGCTGGGCGCCTGACGGGGGCCGGCGAGAGAGTCGCGAGGGCGCGATGGCGGGCGGGTTCGCCGAGTCCGGCGCCGACCTCGAACTGGTCGGCATCAGCAAGCGGTTCCCCGGCTTCACGGCGATCGAGGAGCTCGATCTGACGATCCCCGCGGGGTCGTTCTTCGCGCTCCTCGGTCCCTCGGGGTGCGGCAAGACGACGACCCTGCGGCTGATCGCGGGCCTCGAGGAGCCGACCACGGGGCGCATCTACCTGGGCGGCAAGGACGTCACCGACACCAAGACGTACCGCCGCCCGGTGAACACCGTGTTCCAGAGTTACGCGCTGTTCCCGCACATGTCGGTCATCGACAACGTGGCCTTCGGGTTGCGGCGCCGCGGCATCCGGGAGGCGCGCGCCCTCGCGCATGAGGCCCTCAAGCTCGTCGAGTTGGATCACGTCGCCGCCCGGCGACCCGCGCAGCTCTCCGGCGGGCAGCAGCAGCGCGTCGCGCTCGCGCGCGCGGTGGTGAACCGCCCGGCGCTGCTGCTGCTCGACGAACCCCTCGGAGCGCTCGACCTCAAGCTGCGCCGCCAGATGCAGATCGAGCTCAAGGTGATCCAGGGCGACGTCGGGCTGACCTTCCTCCACGTGACCCACGACCAGGAGGAGGCCATGACCATGGCCGACACCGTCGCGGTCATGAACAAGGGCCGCATCGAGCAGATGGGCGCCCCGGAGGAGCTCTACGAGCTGCCGAAGACGGTCTTCGTGGCGAACTTCCTCGGCCAGTCGAACCTCTTCACCGGCCCGGTGGTCTCCAGCGGCAAGGACTCGATCGTCGTCGACATCGGCGGGCGCAAGCTCGAGGTGCCGCGCGAGCGGGCCCAGCGGCACGCCGGCGAGGTCACCATCGGGGTGCGGCCCGAGAAGCTGCAGCTGCACGGCGCGGAGCCCAAGGCCGCCGCGGGCACCAACGTGCTCGGGCCCGGTCGGGTGACCGATGTCTCGTTCAGCGGGGTGAGCACCCAGTACCAGATCGCGATCCCGGGGCTGGGCACCGTGTCGCTGTTCGCCCAGAACCGCGATGTCGGAGCCGTACTGCGCGAGGGCGCCGAGGTCTGGGTCAGCTGGGACGTCGCCCACGGGTTCGGGGTGGCCGACGATCCCGCCGACGGCCCGCGCTTCGACCCCGACGACGACACCCGCTCCATCGCGGTGCAACGGCGGGAGAAGCTCGAAGCGGAGCTCGAGGGCGCCTGATGGCGTTCGGAGCCTTCGGGGGATCCCCGGCCACCACGCCGGCGAGCGACGCCGCCCCGCGCCGCGGCGGTCTCATCGCGCTGTTCCTGCTGCTGCCGGGCGCGGCGTACCTGTCGCTGTTCTTCCTCGTGCCGCTCGTCTCGCTCATCCTCACGAGCTTCCAGGCGGTCGACCCGAACGCGTTCGAGATCGGCAAGTTCGTCTACGCCTTCCAGTGGCAGAACTACGTCGACGTCGTCACGACCTACTGGCCGCACATCCTGCGCTCCTTCGGCTACGCGGCGCTCGCCACGGTGCTCGCGCTGCTGTTCAGCTACCCGCTCGCGTACGTGATCGGGGTGAAGCTGCGCCGGTTCCCACTGCTGCAGGCGCTCGCGCTCACGCTCGTGATCGCGCCGTTCTTCATCTCGTTCCTGCTGCGCACCCTCGCCTGGAAGCAGATCTTCAGCGACGAGGGCGTCGTCGTCACGGCGCTCCAGGCGCTGTCGCTGCTGGGCCCCGCCGACCACCTGACCGGCACGCCGTTCTCGGTGATCTTCGGTCTGACCTACAACTTCATCCCGTTCATGACGCTACCGATCTACACCTCGCTCGAGCGGCTCGACCTGCGCTACGTCGAGGCGGGCGGGGATCTCTACGCGAGCCCGGCGTCGACCTTCCTGCGCGTCACCCTGCCGCTCTCGCTGCCGGGCGTCGTCTCGGGGACGCTGCTGACCTTCATCCCCGCCTCCGGCGACTACATCAACGCGAGCCGCGACTTCCTGGGGTCCACCGACACGGCGATGATCGGCAACGTCATCGAGGCGAACTTCCTGCAACTGCAGAACTACCCCGCGGCGGCGGCGCTGTCGATCGTGCTGATGGCCGTGATCCTCGTGCTCGTCGGCGCCTATGTGCGCCGTTCCGGAACGGAGGACCTGCTGTGACGCTGCAGGCGGGCAAGGCGGTGGAGGACGCGGTCGTCACGCCGCGCCCGCGGCCGCGTCGCCGCTTCCGGCTCGGCGTCGGCGCGTGGGGCCTCGGCGTCTACGCCGTCATCGCCTTCACGTTCCTGCTGATCCCGATCGTCTACACGATCGTGTTCTCGTTCAACGACGTGCGGCGCACCAACATCGTCTGGCGCGGATTCACTCTCGACAACTGGCTCAAGGTCTGCGACCAGCCGGAGGTGTGCACGGCCTTCGGCAACTCGATCCTCGTCGGCGTGACCGCGACGCTGCTGGCGACCGCGATGGGCACGGCGATGGCGATCGCCCTCGTGCGCTACCGGTTCCGCTTCCGCGCGGCGACGACCCTGCTGCTGTTCCTGCCCATGGCGACCCCCGAGGTCGTGCTCGGCGCGGGGCTCGCGGCCCAGTTCCTCTCGGCGGGGATCCCCAAGGGCATCGGCACGATCATCATCGCCCACACGATGTTCTGCATCAGCTTCGTCGTGGTGACGGTGCGGGCGCGCGTCGCGAGCCTCGACCCGGCGCTCGAGGAGGCCGGGCGCGATCTCTACGCGAGCCCCGGCCAGGTCTTCTGGCGGATCACGTTCCCGCTGCTGCTGCCCGGCATCATCGCGGCGGCGCTGCTGTCGTTCGCGCTGAGCTTCGACGACTTCATCATCACGAACTTCAACTCGGGCGCGGCGGTCACCTTCCCGAAGTACGTCTACACGGCGGCGGCGCGCGGCATCCCCGCGCAGGCCAACGTGATCGCGTCGGCGGTCTTCTTCCTCGCGATCATCCTCGTCATCGCGACCCAGATCGGCGGCGCGGTGCGCCGCAAGCGCCTCGAGCGCAGCTCGGTGCCCGACGACACCGCCTCGGTCGGCGCGAGCGGCGAGATCGAGTCGGCGGCGAGCCGGCTGCGCGCCCTGTGGGAGTCCTCCTCGCTGGGGGCGGGCGGCGCCGGGGACCGTCGCTGAGACGGGCGAGAGGCCGGACGACGGTCGTCCGGCCCGAGAGGGACGACGGAGTCTGAGATGTACGAGGATCGCGCGCGCCTGGCACGTGTGCACGCCGAGGAGCTCGAGCGCTACCGCGCGGCCCGCCCCGAGTCGGAGCGGCTGTGGCGCGCCGCCCGCGCCCACCTGCCCGGCGGGGTGCCGATGCTCTGGATGGAGAAGTGGCCGGGCCCCTGGCCGGTGCACGTCGTCGACGCGGCCGGCGCCCACTTCACGTGCGCCGACGGCATCGACCACGTCGACCTGTGCCTGGGCGACACCGGCGCCATGGTCGGCCACGCCCCCGCCGCGAGCGTCGCCGCGATCGCCGAGCGCCTCGCGCGCGGCGCGACCTTTATGCTGCCGACCGAGGACGCGGCCGCCGCGGCGGGCCTGCTCGCCGAGCGCTTCGGCCTGCCGCTGTGGCAGTTCACCCTCACGGCGACCGACGCCAACCGGCACGTGCTGCGCTACGCCCGCGCGGCGACCGGCCGGAGCAAGGTGCTCGTGATCGATCACTGCTACCACGGCACCGTCGACGAGTCCTACGCCACCCTCGACGACGCGGGTCGGGTGGTCGCGCGGCGCGGGAACATCGGGGCGCCGGTGCCGCTGGAGCAGACCACCGTCGTGGTGCCCTTCAACGACGTCCCGGCCCTCGAGGCGGCGCTCGCCCAGGGCGACGTCGCGGCGGTGCTCATCGAGCCGGCCATGACGAACATCGGCATCGTGCTGCCCGACCCCGGCTGGCACGAGGCGGTGCGCGCCGCGTGCGACGCGAGCGGCACGCTCCTCGTGATCGACGAGACCCATACGCTGTGCGCCGGGCCGGGCGGCATGACCGCGCGCGACGGCCTGCGCCCCGACGTCGTGGTGGTCGGCAAGACCATCGCGGGCGGCGTGCCGGCGGGCGCCTGGGGCATGACCGCCGAGCTCGCCGAGCGCGTCGACGCGGTCATGGGCTGGCACGCTGAGGGGCGGGAGGATCTCGACGTCGGGGGAGTGGGCGGCACCCTGGCCGGCAACGCGCTCTCGCTCGCGGGCATCCGCGCGACCCTGTCCGAAGTGCTCACCCCGGAGGTCTACCCGGCCATGATCGAGCGGGCCGCGGAGTGGACGGCGGGCGTGCAGGCGGCGATCGACGAGTTCGGCGTGCCGTGGCAGGTGACGCAGCTCGGCTGCCGGGCGGAGTACTCCTTCCGCCCGACGCCCCCGCACGACGGGCGGGAGGCCGCCGAGGCCGACGACTTCGCGCTGCAGCAGTACCTGCACCTGCACGCGCTCAACCGCGGCATCCTCATCACGCCGTTCCACAACATGGCGCTCATGAGCCCCGCGACCACGAGCGACGATGTCGCGCGGCACACCGAGGCATTCCGCGAGGCGGTGGCGAGCCTCTTCGGCTGAGCTGCGTCGGGCCGCCTCGGGCGCGGTCTCCAGCGGCGCGGCGCGGGATGCGCTTCGATGGGGGCATGGTCGATGCCGTCGCCGCCCTCGCCTACGGAGGGCCGGAGTCCCTCGGGATCATCGAGGTCCCCCACCGCGATCCGCGGCCGGGAGAGGTGGTGGTCGCGGTGCGCGCGGCCGCGCTCAACCCCTGGGACGCGAAGCAGGCCGCCGGCGCCGCGGGCACCGATCCCGCGAAGCTGCCGCTGCGCCTCGGGGTCGAGGCCGCCGGGGTGATCGTCGCGGTCGGCGCCGACGACGACGGCGCCGCGCCGCTCGGAGCCGACGGCTTGCCGCTCGCGGTGGGCGACGAGGTGCTCGGCACGGGTCTGCGCGGCGCGCAGGCCGCCGAGCTCACGGCGCCCGGCGACCGGCTGCTGCACAAGCCGGCGGGCGCCGGCTGGGCCGATGCGGCGGGGCTGCTGCTGACCGGCACGACCGCGGCGCACGGCCTGCACGCCGTCGCGCTCGCCGAGGGCGAGACGCTGCTCGTGCACGGCGGCAGCGGCGGCGTCGGCCGCCTCGTCGTGCAGCTCGCGCGGCGCGGCGGGGCGCGCGTGCTCGCGACCGCCTCGGAGGGTCACCACGACGATCTGCGCCGGCTCGGCGCCGAACCGATCGTCTACGGCGAGGGGCTCGAGCAGCGCGTGCGCGAACTCGCGCCGCACGGCGTCGATGCCGCCTTCGACTGCGTCGGCACCGAGGAGGCGCTCGCGGTCTCGCTCGCCGTGCTCGCCGACCCCGCGCGTCTCGTCACGATCGCGAACGCGGGCCCGGTCATGGCGGCCGGCGGCCAGGCGATCGGCGCCGCGCCTGGCGCCGACGCGGGCACGGCGGTGCGCAACGCCGCGCGGGTCGATCTGGTGCGCGCGCTCGGCGAGGGCGCGCTCGAGGTCGAGATCGCCGCGACCTTCCCGCTCGCCCGGGCGCGCGAGGCCTACGAGCTGCTCGCCACCGGCCACGCCGGCGGCAAGGTCGTGCTCGAGGTCTGAGCCGAGCGGCGCTCCGCCGCGCCGCGAGCGGCCTCGGACCCCCGCGCCGCGCTCAGGCGTTCGCGGTGAAGGCCTCGCCGAGCACGCCGAGCGCGTCCACGAGCTGCGCGTCGGTGATCGCGAGGCTCGGCAGGAACCGCAGCACGTTGCCGGACGTTCCGGCGCTCAGCAGCAGCACCCCTTGCTGCGCCGCGTGCGCGACGACCGCGGAGACGAGCGCGGGCAGCGGCTCGCCGGTCGCGGGATCCCGCAGCTCGATCGCGAGCATCGCACCCCGGCCGCGCACCTCGGCCACGCGCGGGTCGCGGGCGGCCAGCGCACGCAGACCCGGCTCGAGCACCGACTGGATGCGGTCCGCCTCGCCGAGCAGCCCGTCGCGCTCGATGCGCTCGAAGACCGCGATCGCGGCGGCACACGCGACCGGGTTGCCGCCGAACGTCCCGCCGAGCCCGCCGGGTTGCGCGGCGTCCATGATCTCGGCGCGACCGGTGACGCCCGCGAGCGGAAGGCCGCCGGCGATGCCCTTGGCCGAGAGCACGAGGTCGGGCACGAGTCCGAAGTGCTCGCTCGCGAACCAGCGGCCGGTGCGGGCCATGCCGCTCTGGATCTCGTCGGCGATGAAGACGACGCCGTTCGCGGTGCACCACTCCTGCAGGGCGGGCAGGTAGCCCTCGGCGGGCACGACGAAGCCGCCCTCGCCCTGGATCGGCTCGACGACGAGGCAGGCGAGGTCGGCCGCGCCGACGGTCTTCTCGAGGTAGCCGATGGTGCGGGCGGCGGCCGCCTCGCCGGAGAGCCCGTCGAGCAGCGGGTAGGAGTTGGGGGCGCGGTACACGTCCCCGGCGAACGGGCCGAACCCGGCGCCGTAGGGCATCGCCTTGAAGTTCATCGCCATCGTCAGGTTGGTGCGCCCGTGGTAGGCGTGGTCGAGCACCGCGATCCCCCGGCGCCCGGTGGCCTTGCGGGCGATCTTGACGCCGTTCTCGACCGCCTCGGCGCCCGAGTTGACGAGCACGGTCTTCTTGGCGAAGTCGCCGGGGGTGTGCGCGGCCAGCAGCTCGGCGACCCGCACGTACTCCTCGTAGGGCGTGATGGTGAAGAGGGTGTGGGTGACGTCGCCGAGCTGGGCGCGCGCGGCGGCGACGACGTCGTCGTCGGTGTGCCCGATCGTCGTCACGCCGATGCCGGCGCCGAGGTCGAGGAAGCGGTTGCCGTCGACGTCTTCGAGCAGGGCGCCGTGCGCCTTCGCGATGTACACCGGCAGCGCCGAGGAGACCCCCGCCGAGACGACCGCGGCACGGCGCTGCTGCAGCTCGACGGATCGCGGCCCCGGCACCGCAGTGACGAGGCGGCGGCCGACGGCGTCGGCGGCTAGCGTGGTGGGGGTCGCGGTGTCGGTCATGCTCCGAGTGTAGGCGGGGCGGGTCGCTCGCCGAGACCCCGTGGAACGACGGATTCCGTCGAATCCGTGCCAGAACGAGAGGGATCCGGTTGTCGGCCACGCACGATTTCGCCGTCTCGGTGGAGTGGGCCGGCCCGCACGCGACCGAGCCGCACGCGCTCGGGGCAGCCGCCCGTGCGGGCGCGCGCCGGATCCCGCGGGCCTCCGTCGCCCGCGCTGAGGGCGTGCCCGAGCTGCCGACCTCGGCCGCGCGGGTCTTCCACGGCGACGCCGACCGCTGGAACCCCGAGCAGCTGCTGATCGCCTCCCTCGCGCAGTGCCACCTGCTGAGCTACCTCTACGTCTGCGCGCGCGAGGGCGTCGAGGTCGTCGCCTACCGCGACGAGGCCGCGGGCGTGCTCGCCGTGCGCGGTGAGAGCGGCGCGTTCGCCGAGGTCCTGCTGCGCCCGCGCGTCACGGTCGCGACCGCCGATCTCGAGCTCGCGACCCGGCTGCACGGCGAGGCGCACGAGCTGTGCTTCATCGCGAACAGCGTGAACTTCCCGGTGCGCGTCGAACCCGAGGTGCGCGCGGCGGAGGGCTCACTCCCGGGCTGACGCGCCGCGTTCGCCCACGGCGTGCCCGCGGCGACGGCCGCGCCACTAGCCTCCCGGCATGGCCGTGCCGCGCCCGCTGCGCCTCACCTCGACCCTCCACGACCACCGGGTCACCACGTTCGAGCTGTTCTTCGACCTGGTCTACGTCTTCGCGTTCACCCAGGTGAGCGGCCTCATGGTGCACGCCCACGACGCGGCGGGGGTGGCGCAGGGGCTCGTCGTGCTCGGCCTGCTGTGGTGGACCTGGGCGGCCTACAGCTGGCTCGCGAACGAGGCCCGCGCCGACCGCGGGCTGCTGCTGGCGGCCATGGCGCTCGCCATGGCGGCGGTGTTCGTGGTCGCCCTCGAGATCCCCGACGCCTTCGGGGACGGCGAGACGGGCCGCACCGCGGCGATCGTGCTCGTCGCCGCGTACGGCGTCGTGCGCCTCGTGCACATCGCCGTCTACCTGCTCGCGGCGGGCGCCGACCGGGCGCTGCGGCGCCAGGTGCTGATCTCGCTCGGGGCGGCGCTGCTGCCCTCGCTCGCGCTGCTGGCGGTCGGCGCGCTGCTCGGGGGCGTCATCCAGCTCCTGGTCTGGGCGGCGGCCTGGCTGCTCGACGTGCTCGTCGTGTTCCTCACCTCGCTGCGCGGGTCGTGGCGGCTGCCCGCGGCCGGGCACTGGGCCGAGCGCCACGGGCTCGTCGTGATCCTCGCACTCGGGGAGTCGGTCGTCGCGATCGGCGTCGGCGCCGCCGAGGAGGAGGTCAGCCTGCCGCTGCTGGCCGGAGCGCTGCTCGCGATCGGAGGGTCGATCGCGCTGTGGTGGGCCTACTTCCGCAGCGTCGCGGCGCGGGCCGAGCACCGCCTCGCGGCGCTGCCGCCCGCCGAGCGGCCGCTGCGGGCGAGCGAGGGCTACACCTACGCGCACTTCCCGATCGTCGCGGGCATCGTGCTGGCTGCGGTCGGCGTCGAGGAGGCGATGCACCGCATCCCGCTCGGCGAACCGCTCGGCCTCTTCGGCGCCCTCGCGCTCACCGGTGGCACGAGCCTCGTGCTCGCCGCGACCGCGCTGTTCTCCGCCGTCGTGGCCCGCCGCGCTCTCGTGCCACGGCTCGTCGTCGGGCTGGCCCTGCTGCCGACCGCGGTCGGAATCGCCGCCCTGCCCGCGCTCGCGGCCTTTGCGATCCCGGTCGCGGCGACCGTCGCGGCGCTCGCGCTCGAGTCGACGCTCGACCGGCGCGCTCAGTCCTCGGGGATCGGGTTGGAGGAGGACTCGGCGTCGTAGCGGTAGGGCACCGTCGTCGGGCCGTCGTGCTCGCCGGTGTGCTCGGGCTCACCCGACCTGCGGTAGACGAGCTGACCGGCCTCCCACGGGAGCACGAGCTCGTCCTCGATGTCGGCGAGGCTCTCGGCCTCCAGCGGGATCGTCTGGGTGTCGAGCGGGCCGCCGTGCAGCTGCCCCAGGATCGTGCCGGACATGGGTTCCTCCCTCGGATTCCGCTGCCTGAATGCTAGTCGCGCTCAGCCGCCGACCTGGTCGGGCGCCTGGGTCGAGTCGAGGTTCGAGTAGAGGTCCGCGTAGCTCGCGTCGAGGCTCTCGAGCTGGTCGACCATCGCGTTGTAGCGGTCGGTGTCGGCGTTGAGCGCGAGCCGGTCGTTCTCGAGCGCGTCGTAGCGCGCCTGGAGCGCCGCGCGCTCCCGGTCGAACTCGGCCTGGCTCGAGAAGGCGCCCGGGGTCTGGGCCCGCGCGTTGAAGTCGTCGATGTCGGCGTTGAGCGCCGCGACATCCGACTCGTAGGCGGTGCTGCGGCGGTCGAGGTCGGCGCCCAGTGCGTCGAGCTGCGTGACGAGGTCGTCGATCTGGGCCTGCAGATCGTCGAGCGCCGCGGTCGACTGCCGGTCGAAGGCGAGCACCGCGGAGCGGTCGTCGAAATAGCGCGCGTAGTACTGCTCGAGCTCGGGACCGAGGTCGGCGAACTCGGTGCCGAGCCGCGAGTGCCACTCGTCGGCGAGCTGGCTCGCGGGATAGGTGGCCATAACGGCGCGCACCGGATCGTCGGGCGGGATCGCGTCGACGGCGGCGGCGACGAGCGCATCCACCCGGTCGCGCTCGCCTGCGCTCAGCCGCTCGTAGGCGGCGTGCAGGAACTCGTGCGCGGCGGTCACCTCGACGGTGCCGGCGAGCCGCTCGTCGGTCACCTGGTAGACGTAGATGCGGTCGTCGGAGGTGTAGCAGCCGAGCACCGTCTGGCCCTCGACCTCGCAGTGGCCGTTGAACGAGTCGGCCGGCTCGATGCTCGGGCGGGTGGCGAAGAAGATCCGGCGCGCGTCGGGGGTGAGGGTCACCTCGTCGGCGATCGTCTCGATGTCGGCGGTCGGGGGATGCGTCCAGACCGTGATCTGGTCGGCGATCGCCTGGCGGCGCTGCGCATCCCACGGGGCGACGACCACGAGCGCGACGGCGAGCACCGCGAGGCTCGCGACCGTCGCCACGAGCGGACCGCGCCCGCGTCGCCGGCGGGGCCGTCGCCCGCCGGGGGCCGGTTCGAGCAGCACGGGCGGCGGGGGGCCGGGAGGCACGGCGGGGCCGGCCGGCGCGGCCGGCTGCGCACTCGGCGCTGCCGCCTGCGCGCTCGGCGCTGCCGGTGCTGACGGCGGCGGCGACGCGGCGGGCGCCCCGGCCCACCACGTCTCGCCGGGCGGCCTCCCGACGCGGTCGTCGCTCACCTCAACCCAGCTTCTCGAGCGCCTCTTCGATCACGGAGGCGGCGTCGTCGATCAGCTCCTCGCTGATGACGACGCTCGGCATGATGCGCAGCACCGAGTCCCAGCTGCCCGCGTCGAGCGGGATCACGCCGTGGCTCGTCGCGTGCTTGAGGATCGCGCTCAGGCCCTCGGGGTTCGGCTCCTTCGTGCCGGGCTTCACGATCTCGACGCCGAACATGGCGCCCTTGCCGCGCACCTCGCCGACGCTCGCGAAGCGCTCGGCCCAGCCGCCGATGCGGGCGGTGAGGGCGCGCTCCACGCGCTGCGCCTGGCCGATCAGGTCGTCGCGCTCGATGATCTCGAAGACCTTGAGGGCCGCCGCGGTCGAGACCGGGTTGCCGCCGAAGGTGCCGCCGATGCCGCCGGGCTGCACGGCATCCATGATCTCGGCCCGACCGGTGACCGCCGCGAGCGGGAAGCCGCCCGCGATGCCCTTCGCGCTCGTGACGAGGTCGGGCACGACGCCGTGGTGCTCGATCGAGTACCACGCGCCGGTGCGGGCGATGCCGGCCTGGATCTCGTCGGCGACGAAGACGATGCCGTTCTCGCGGCAGAACTCGGCGATGCGCGCGTAGAACCCGGGCGCCGGGATGACGATGCCCCCGTCGCCCTGGATCGGCTCGACGAAGAAGGCGGCGACCTCCGAGGCGCCGATGTGGGTCTGCAGGTAGTCGATCGTCTTCGCGGCCGCCTCCTCGCCGGAGAGCCCGTCGCGGAAGGGGTAGCTGATCGGCACCGAGTACAGCTCGCCCGGGAACGGCCCCATGCCCACGCGCTCCGGCCAGGGGCGGTAGGTCATCGCCATCGTCAGGTTGGTGCGGCCGTGGAAGGCGTGGTCGAGGCTCACGATCGCGCGGCGGCCGGTGTACTTGCGGGCGATCTTGACGGCGTTCTCGACCGCCTCCGCGCCGGAGTTGACGAGGATCGAGTGCTTCTCGAAGTCGCCGGGCGTGATCTGGGCGAGTTTCTCCGCCACCCGCACGTAGTTCTCGTAGGGGGTGACCGTGAAGAGCGTGTGGGTGAGCTTCTTGGCCTGCTCGTAGGCCGCCTCGGCGACCTCGGGGTGGGCGTGCCCGATCGTCGTCACGCCGATGCCGCAGCCGAGGTCGATGAGGCGGTTGCCGTCGACGTCGACGAGGATCGCGCCGGAGCCGTGATCCATGTAGATGTTCGCGAGCGTGCCGGCGCCGCGCGAGACCGCCGCGACGCGGCGCTCCTGCAGGGCGAGGGACTTCGGACCGGGAAGCTCGGTCACCAGGAGGCGCTCCTGGGGCACGGAGAAGGGCGCGGAGGGCATGCTTCAGCCTAACCGGGGCGCGCCCGCGGGCCGTGGGGGCGCCGTCCAGGCGGCGCGGGGGAGGATGGGACTCCCTGCACCTCGAGGAGACCCATGCCCCGCACCGCTCCGCGCGCCCTCGCCGCGCTCGCCCTGCTGTTCGCCGTGCCCGCCCTCGCGGGCTGCGCCGCCGGCGCCGACCCCGGTCCTCGCGACACCTCGGCTGCCGCGTCGTGCGGAGCCGCCGACGGCGACACCGTGGACGCGGTGCAGCTGACCGGCGACTTCGGCAGCGAGCCGGCCGTGAGCTTCGACACGCCGCTGTCGGCGACGGGCACCGAGCGCCGCATCGCGACGGCGGGCGACGGGCCGGAGCTGGACCCCGGGTCGACGGCGATCGTGGAGATCGCGCTGTTCAACGGCGCGACCGGGGAGCAGGCGACCACGACCGGGTTCGACCAGGGCGGCGAGCAGACCGTCGGGGTGGCCGAGAACGCCATCCTCGCGGGGCTGTATCAGACCCTCGCCTGCGCGCACGTCGGCGACCGGATCGTCTCGACCGTGGACCCCGAGCAGGCCTTCGGCGACGCGGGCCTGCCCGACCTCGGCATCGACCCCGGCACCTCGATCGTGTTCGTCGTCGACGTGCTCGCGATCGTCCCCGACCGCGCCGACGGGGAGGACCAGCCGGCCCCCGACGGATTCCCGACTGTGACCCTCGACGCCGACGGCGCGCCGACCATCACGATCCCCGCGGGCGACCCGCCCGCCGAGCTGAAGATCGCGGTGCTCAAGAAGGGCGACGGCGAGATCGTGCAGGACGGCGACGAGGTCACCGTGCAGTACCAGGGCGTCAACTGGCGCACCGGTGAGGTCTTCGACCAGAGCTGGGGCCGCGGCGCGGCGAGCTTCACGACGAGCGGCGTGATCCCCGGGTTCGGGGCCGCGCTCGTCGGGCAGACGGTGGGCTCGCAGGTCATCGCGGTGATCCCGCCCGACCAGGGCTACGGGCCCAGCGGCGGCAACGCGAGCGCGGGCATCGAGGCCGACGACACCCTGGTGTTCGTGGTCGACATCCTCGCCACCCGGCACGCGCAATAACCTGAAGCCATGCGGCGGCGCGTGACGATCCTCGGCTCGACCGGATCGATCGGCACCCAGGCGCTCGACGTGATCCGGGCGAACCCGGAGCGCTTCGAGGTCGTCGGGCTCGCCGCCGGCCGCGACGCCGAGGGTCTCGCCGCGCAGGCGGCCGAGTTCGGAGTGCCGCGCGGCGCGACCGCGCTCGGGGCGGAGGACGCGGCGCGCCTGGTGGGCGAGGTCGAGGCCGACGTCGTGCTCAACGGCATCACGGGATCCGTCGGCCTGCTCCCGACGCTCGCCGCGCTCGGCAGCGGTGCGAGCCTCGCGCTCGCCAACAAGGAGAGCCTCATCGTCGGGGGCGACCTGGTGCGCCGCGCGGCGGCGCCGGGCCAGCTCGTGCCGGTCGACTCGGAGCACTCGGCGATCGCGCAGGCGCTGCGCTCCGGCACCGCCGCCGAGGTGCGCCGTCTCGTGCTCACCGCCTCGGGCGGGCCGTTCCGCGGCCGCTCGCGCGACTCGCTCGCGGCGGTCACCCCGGCCGAGGCCCTCGCCCACCCCACCTGGGACATGGGCCTCGTCGTCACGACCAACTCCTCGACCCTCGTCAACAAGGGCCTCGAGGTCATCGAGGCGCACCTGCTGTTCGACGTGCCCTACGACCGCATCGACGTGACCGTGCACGCGCAGTCGATCGTGCACTCGATGGTCGAATTCGTCGACGGATCCACCCTCGCCCAGGCGAGCCCGCCCGACATGCGCCTGCCCATCTCGCTCGGCCTCGACTGGCCGCACCGGGTCGCAGGTGTCGGCACTCCACTCGACTGGACGACGGCGAGCACCTGGACCTTCGAGCCCCTCGACGAGGAGGCCTTCCCGGCGGTCGCGCTCGCCAAGCGGGTGGGGGAGGCCGGGTCGAGTTACCCCGCCGTGTACAACGCGGCCAACGAGCAGGCGGTGGCGGCGTTCCACGCCGGTGCGATCCGCTGGCTCGACATCGTGCCGACCATCGCGCGCGTCGTCGACGCGCACACCCCGCCGACCGAGCTCACGCTCGAGAGCCTGCTCGAGGCGGAGGCGCGGGCGCGGGCGGAGGCGGACGCGATCCTCGCCGCGTGAGGCGGGCGGGTCAGGCGTAGCCGAACACTGGCGGCAGCACGAGCAGCATGAGCAGCGCCCAGGCCGCGAACACGGAGAGGTAGCGCATCTGCCAGCGCTCGGGCGCGTCCGAGCTGCCCCGCCCGAGAAGCGCGCGCACGCCGAGCACCCCCGCGACCGCGAGATTCGCGAACAGCAGCACGTTGATCCCCAGCGCGGCCACCCGGTTCGGGGTGAAGCCGTACTCGCCGACCCGCGCGAGCATCGAGCCGAGCACGAGGCCGTCGAGCAGGAGGGCGGCGCCGACCGCGACGAGACGCAGCACATCCATGAGGCGCGTGGCGCGGGCGGCATCGCGCGCGGAGAGGCCGTAGAGCAGCAGCGCGAGCACGACGAGTAGCACGGCGTCGAACCCGATGAGCAGCTCGCGGTCGAAGTCGCGTCCGATGCCGAAGATCGCGTACAGCACCGCCGAGACGGCGAGCATGACCGCGAACAGCGGCGTGAAGATCGCGGTGAGCACCGGGGCGAGATTCTCGACGACGCTCTGCTTCGCGAGCACCAGCCAGGTCGCGACGACGAGCGCTGCCGCGCCGCCGGAGGGCGCCATCCAGAGCATCAGCGGCTCGATCGCGCCCGGCGCGATCGGCAGGATCACGAAGCTCGTGAGACCGACGAGGATCTGCCCGCCGATCACGATGAGCACGAGGTAGATGGCGTACTCGCCGGTGAAGCGCACGAGGTCCATACGGCGGTCGGGCGAGCGCCAGTTCGCGCCGAGGTAGGCCGCGGCGACCGCGAGCCAGAGCACGATCGGCAGGTGCACGAGCGCCACCGGGAACGTCATGCCGGAGAGGGTGAACGGGGGCAGCAGGATCGCGAGTGCACCGAGGAGCAGGATCGCCGCCGCCGCGATCGCGACGATCGCCGTGCGGCGCATCCGCCAGACGAGATAGCCGGCGACCGGAGCCACGAGCGCGATTGGCGCGACCCGCGCGAACCACGCCACGCGGTCGGCGTCGCTCAGGTCGGGCCCCGCGATCGCGAGGCGGAGCACCTGGATCAGCACCGCCGCGCCGATCGCGGCGACGAGCATCCCGCGCGCCCCGCTGCGATCGCGAACCGGGCCGGATGCCGGGCTCTCGCCGAGCACGAGCTGCTTCCACATCCGCCCGCTGTGCACCCGGGCGTACTCGCGGGTGACGGCGTCGACCGCGCCGAGGCGCTTCACGGCGATGAGGAAGGCCTCGTCGTCGTCGAGCCCGGCCTGCGCAAGCGCCGCGACGCTGTCGCGCAGGTGGGTCTCGAGCTCCTCGGCGTCCTCGGCGTCGACCGAGCCGTCGCGGGTGAGGGCGGCGCGCCAGTCGGCGAGGCGCGCCTCGAGGTCGGGAGTGGTGGGCTGCTCGGTCATGCGGATCCTCCCGGGGTCGGGGCGGCCGCGAGGCGCGGCCAGATGGAGTCGAGGGTGCGGGTCGCGGTGGCCCACTGCCGGCGGTGCTCGGCGAGCTCGGCGCGGCCGGAGTCGGTGAGGGCGTAGTACTTGCGGCGGCGCCCGCCGTCGGGCTCGCGCCAGTCGGCCGTGACGTGGCCGGCCTTCTGCAGCCGGTGCAGGAGCGGGTAGAGCATCCCGTCGGTCCACTCCAGCTCGCCGCCGGAGAGCGCCCGCACCCGCTGCAGGATCGCGTAGCCGTAGCTCTCGCCCTCGGCGAGGATCGCGAGCACGAGCGGCGTCGCGAGCGCCGCGACGAGGTCCTTGTCGATGCGCATCGCAGCCTCCTTCCGGTGATACCTCGCAGAACTATACATGGCAGTGCTAGGTATGGGTGCAACATCTGCGCCGCCGCCGCAATCGGGGCCGCTATCGGCACGGCCTCGGGTCGCTCGGCCCGCGACCCCGGCGCTCGCCATACTGGGCGCATGACCCCGCGCGCCGCGATCGCCCGCCGCCTCGTCGCGGCGGCGGCGATCGCGGCCCTCGGCGGTGCCCTGCTGGTCGTCGCCCCCGTCGCGCCCGCGGCGGCCTGCGGCTGCGGGGCGCCCGCGCCGATCGACGGGTCCAGCGTCGGGGTCGACGGCGAGACCGCGATCGTCTCCTGGGAGGGCGCGGCCGGGCGCTCCGGCGCCGGCGGCACGGAGCGCATCGACCTCCGGCTCGACATGATCAGCGACGCCGCCGAGACGGGGCTCATCCTGCCGACCCCCGCTCCGGCCTCGGTCGCGCTCGGCGACCCGCAGGACTTCGCCGACCTCGCGCGCACCCTCGACCCGCCGGTCGAGACCCGCGACGACTGGTGGGGCGGGCTCGGCGGCTCCGGCGGCGGCGAGGCCGGCGGCGCGCCGGTCGTGCTCGACCGGGTGCAGCTCGGGCCGCTCGAAGCGAGCACGCTCGCGGCCGACGACGCCGACGCCCTGCGGGCCTGGCTCGACGAGAACGGCTACGGCATCCGCCCCGAGATCCAGGAGCTGCTGGGCGACTACGTCGCGCGCGGCTGGTACTTCGTCGCGCTCCGGCTCACCGGCGACCTCCCGCTCGACGGCGAGCTCGACCCGGTGCGGGTGAGCTTCCCGAGCGAGGCGCTCGTCTACCCGCTCGCGCTCTCGCGGGCCGCCGAACGCCCGCAGACGGTGCGTCTGTACGCCTTCGACGCGCACCGGCTCGACGCCGCACCGCTCGGCGGCGGGGCGGCGCTGCCGCAGCAGGCCGTGCTGTTCTCGGGGCCGGCGCCGGCGGGATTCGAGGCGCGGGGAGCGCGGCTCACGGTGCTCGAGATGTGGTTCGCGGATCCCGCCGCCCAGATCCCCGGCGACCTCGCCCTGGTCGCGGCGCCGAGCGACGAACCCGTAGCGCCCGCCGCGCGCATCGAGGTGCGCCCCGTGGCTCTGCTCGGGCTCGGACTCGGCTGGTGGATCGTCGCCCTCGTCGTCGTCGCCGTGCTCGTCGGCGCCGCCCTGGCCCCCGGACTCGGGGCGCGGCGCCGTGCATCTCGCAGGGTGCGCACGGATTCGCGCGGCTAGCCTGACCGCGTGGAGACGCTGCTGTTCGTGCTCGGCATCGCCGTGTTCGTGGTCGGGCTGCTGCTGTCGATCGCGCTCCACGAGATGGGCCACCTGATCCCCGCGAAGCTCTTCAAGGTGCGCGTCGGGCAGTACATGATCGGCTTCGGTCCGACCCTGTGGTCGCGGCGCATCAAGGGCACCGAGTACGGCGTCAAGGCGATCCCGCTCGGCGGCTACATCTCGATGGCGGGCATGTACCCGCCCGCGCACCCCGGCGAGACCGCGCGCGACGCGAGCACCGGCTTCATGGACCTCGTCATGCAGGATGCGGACGCCGGCACCCGGCACCGTCGCCTCGACGCGGTCGAAGCCGTCGAGTCCGCCGCGCTCGCCCCGACGGGCCTTGCGGTCGCCGACCGCGACGAGCCGGCCGCCGGCCGCGGCCGCCTCGCCGACGACGCCCGCGCCGCCGCCCTCGAGGGACTCGACGAGAACCACACCGGCGCCTTCTACAAGCTCGCCTGGTGGAAGCGCATCATCGTGATGCTCGGCGGCCCCGCGATGAACCTCGTGCTCGCCGTGCTCTGCCTGACCATCGTGATGTGTGGCTTCGGCGTCAAGGAGGTCACCACGACGGTCGGCTCGGTCGTCGCGTGCGTGCAGCCCGCCACGAGCACCGCGGCCGACTGCGCGGGGGCGCCGGCCGCCCCGGCGGCGCAGGCCGGCATCCTGCCCGGCGACCGCATCGTCGAACTCGACGGCACCGAGATCGCCACCTGGACCGACGCGACCTCGATCATCAAGGCGCACCCCGGCGACCCGCTCCCGCTCGTCGTCGAGCGCGACGGGCAGCTCGTCGACCTCACCCTCACCCCGGTGCTCAACCAGCTCTACGAGGTCGGGGCCGACGGGAACTACGTGCTCGACGCGAACGGCGACCGGGTGCTCGTCGACGTCGGCTACGCCGGCATCACCTCCGCGCAGAAGTCGGTGCCGCAGCCGATCACCGCGGTGCTGCCGACCACGGGCGACGCGATCGGGCAGATGGTGCAGGTGATCGCCAACCTCCCGGCGCGCGTCTACGAGCTCGCCCGCTCGACCTTCGCGGGAGAGCAGCGCGACCCCGAAGGTCTCGTCGGCATCGTCGGCATCGGCCGCATCGCCGGCGAGATCACGAGCCTCGACGCCCCCGTCGCCGACCGCGTCTCCTCGATGATCGGGCTCATCGGCAGCCTCAACATCGCGCTGTTCGTCTTCAACCTCGTGCCGCTGCTGCCGCTCGACGGCGGGCACGTCGTCGGGGCGCTCTGGGAGGCGCTCAAGCGCGCGTTCGCGCGGGTGTTCCGGCGGCCCGAGCCGCGGCCCGTCGACCTCGCGAAGGCGCTGCCGCTCACGATGGCGATCACGGGCGTCATCGGCCTGCTGAGCCTGTTCCTCATCGTCGTCGACGTGATCAACCCCATCCAATTGTTCTGAGTCCTCTGGCGCGCCGCCGCTCCTGCGGCGCGCTGCCGCTTCGCCGACCGAGCGCGGTCGCTCGGCTCCGCTGGTTGCCTGGCTGCGCCGCCAGGCGTCGCGGAGGGGCGCCGCCTAGACTCGGGGCGTGCCCGCCGTGAACATCGGGATGCCCAAGCCCGCACCCGAAACCCTCGCCCCGCGCCGCAAGAGCCGCCTGATCAAGGTCGGCAAGGTGCTCGTCGGAGGCGACGCCCCGGTCAGCGTCCAGTCGATGACGACCACGCCGACGACGAACATCAACGCGACGCTGCAGCAGATCGCCGAGCTGACCGCGTCGGGCTGCGACATCGTGCGCGTCGCCGTCCCCAGCCAGGACGACGCCGACGCCCTGCCGATCATCGCCAAGAAGAGCCAGATCCCGGTCATCGCCGACATCCACTTTCAGCCGAAGTATGTGTTCCAGGCGATCGACGCCGGCTGCGCGGCCGTGCGGGTCAACCCCGGCAACATCCGCCAGTTCGATGACAAGGTCGGCGAGATCGCGAAAGCCGCGAAAGCCGCCGGCGTGAGCCTGCGCATCGGCGTGAATGCGGGATCCCTCGACAAGCGCCTGCTCGAGAAATACGGAAAAGCGACCCCCGAGGCGCTCGTCGAGAGCGCGGTGTGGGAGGCGAGCCTGTTCGAGGAGCACGATTTCCACGACTTCAAGATCTCGGTCAAGCACAACGACCCGGTCGTGATGGTCAAGGCGTATCGGCTTCTCGCGCAGCGCGGCGATTGGCCGCTGCACCTCGGCGTGACCGAGGCCGGCCCGGCCTTCCAGGGCACCATCAAGAGCGCGACGGCGTTCGGCATCCTGCTCGGCGAGGGGATCGGCGACACGATCCGCGTCTCGCTCTCCGCGCCGCCCGCCGAGGAGGTCAAGGTCGGCCTGCAGATCCTGCAGAGCCTGAACCTGCGCGAGCGCAAGCTCGAGATCGTCTCCTGCCCCTCCTGCGGGCGTGCCCAGGTCGACGTCTACACCCTCGCCGACAACGTCACCGAGGGGCTCAAGGGCATGAGCGTGCCGCTGCGCGTGGCCGTCATGGGCTGCGTCGTCAACGGGCCGGGGGAGGCGCGCGAGGCGGATCTCGGCGTCGCCTCCGGCAATGGCAAGGGCCAGATCTTCGTCAAGGGCGAGGTCATCAAGACCGTGCCCGAGGCCGAGATCGTCGCGACCCTCATCGAGGAGGCGAACCGGATCGCCGACGAGATGGGTCCGGGCGCCGCGACCGGCAGCCCCGAGGTCGTCACGGTCTGAGCGGCGGTATTCCGCGTCGTCGCTCCGGCAATCTTCTGAAAACTCCTCGATAATTCGCGGAGTTTCTCCCCACAACGCGAATCTGGCATTTCGCGATTTCGCGCCGGCGCAATTATGATCGCATTATGGCCACGCGCACTCTGACGATCCTCACCGACGACCTCGACGGCAGCGAATTGCCCAGCGGCACGTCGACGACCACCTTCTCGCTGAACGGCACCAATTACGCGATCGACCTCGGCCCGGCGAATGCCAAGCGGCTCGAGGAGGCCCTCGCGCCCTTCGTCTCCCGCGCCCGCAAGTCGGGCTCGGCCCGTCGCGCCGCGAGCGGCGGCGCCCGCCGCGGCCGCGCCGACTCCGACCGGCTCGGTGAGATCCGCGCCTGGGCGACCGCGAACGGCTACCAGGTCGGCGACCGGGGCCGCATCAAGGCCGAGATCGTCGAGGCCTTCGACCGCGCCCACTGAGCTCCGATCGCGGGAGGCGCGCCCGACCGGCACCGGCTTCCCGCGAGTCTGCGACGCGCGCTCCGCCGTCCCCTCCTGGGGATGGCCGGGGTGCGCGTCGTCGTGTGCGGCAGGATGGAGCACGGACGCCGTCGCGCTCGGCACGGCGCCGTTGCCCCCGGAGGACCGCGTGACCGAGACCCCCGGCGCTGTGCCGTCGATCCCGACCCCGCCCTCCGGGGCCGGAGCCCCGCCGCGTCCCGTCGTGCAGCCGGGCGCCCCGCTCCCGGCCGGCGCCGTTCCCCCGCCCCCGCCGCCGCCTGCGGGCGCCCCGCGCGGGGGAGAGGCGCCGCCCGAGGTGATGGGCGCGCACGCCAAGCCCGAGCTGCCCGCCGACGCGCTCGGCGACGAGGAGCTCGCGCGCGCGGGGGAGATCCTCGACCGCATCAGCGCCGCCTTCTCGCGCAAGGTGGTCGGGCAGCTGGAGCTGCGGGAGAGCCTGCTCGCGACGCTGCTCGCCGGCGGCCACATCCTGCTCGAGAGCGTGCCGGGCCTGGCGAAGTCGACGGCCGCGTCGACGATCGCCGAATCGGTGCGCGCGCAGTTCCGCCGCATCCAGTGCACCCCTGATCTGCTGCCCTCCGACATCATCGGCACCCAGATCTACGACGCCGCGAAGGCCGAGTTCCGCACCGTGCTGGGCCCCGTGCACGCCAACATCGTGCTGCTCGACGAGATCAACCGCTCGAGCGCGAAGACCCAGAGCGCCATGCTCGAGGCGATGCAGGAGCGTCAGACCTCGATCGGCGGGGTCGTCTACCCGCTCCCGCACCCGTTCCTCGTGATCGCGACGCAGAACCCGATCGAGCAGGAGGGCACCTACCTGCTGCCCGAGGCGCAGCTCGACCGCTTCCTCATGAAGGAGGTGCTCGACTACCCGGATGCGCAGGAGGAGTTCGAGATCCTCGCGCGTCTCGACGCCGGCGTCTTCGCGCCGGGCGCCGCGCCCGAGGAGGCGCTGAGTCTCGACGACGTGGAGTTCCTCCAGAAGGCCGCCGCGCGCGTCTTCGTCGAGGAGTCGGTGCGGCGTTACCTCATCGCGATCGTCGAGGCGACCCGGCAGCCGCACGGGGTGATCCCCGACGACCTGGCGCGCCTGGTCGACTATGGCGCGAGCCCGCGCGGCAGCATCGCGTTCCTCTCCGCGGCGCGCGCGCTCGCGCTCATCGCCGGGCGCGCCTACGTGATCCCCGAAGACGTCAAGCGCCTCGCGCACCGCGTGCTGCGCCACCGCGTGGTGCTGAGCTTCGAGGCCGACGCGCTCGAGATCGGATCCGAGCGCGTCATCGACGCGATCATCGACGCCGTCCCGACGCCGTAGCTCCCGGTCGTCCGGGACGCGCGCCCCGATCGCCGTCCCGACGCCGTAGCGGCGGCCTCGCCGCCCTCTCGCCGCGCGCCGCATTGACAGCGGCGCGCTCTCGCGCGTACGTTGATGAAACCTGAACCACCTGTCAGGTTGCGGTCGGAGCCGACCGTGACGACGCGCGGATCGGGGACCTCCCTTCTACGGCAGCAGGAAAGGCAGTCTCATGCGGCGAATCCCGCTTCTCTCGCTCGCGGTGCTCGGCACCGCCGCGCTCGCCCTCACGGCGTGCGCGCCCACCACGACCGACGGCGGAGGCGGAGGCGGCGACGCCACCCCGGTCGCCGTCTCGATGATCTACTCCGAGTCGGGGCCGCTCGCGGCCTACGGCGCCGCCTACCGCGCCGGCTTCGAGGCCGGTCTCGACTACGCCACCGACGGCACCGACACCGCCGGCGGGCACCCGCTCGAGATCACCTGGTCCGACGACGCGGGCGACGCCGACAAGGCCGTCGGGCTCGCGAAGGACGCGATCGGATCCGGCAGCCAGATCATCGCCGGCACCGTCTCCTCCGGCATCGCCCTGCAGCTGGCCGAGCAGGCCGCGCAGAACAAGATCCTCTACATCTCGGGCCCCGCCGCCGCGGACGCGATCACGGGCGTCAACCAGTACACCTTCCGCTCCGGCCGCCAGACCTACCAGGACGTCGCGACCGCGGGCACCTTCGTGGGCGACCCGGCCGGCAAGAGTGTGCTGGTCTTCGCGCAGGACACCGCCTTCGGCCAGGGCAACGCCGCGGCCGTCGAGGCCGTGCTCGGCGGTGCGGGCGCGACGGTGTCGAGCGTGCTCGTGCCCGAGGACGCGACCGAGTTCACGCCCTTCGCCCAGCAGGTGATCGACGCGCAGCCCGACCTGGTGTTCGTCGCCTGGGCCGGCGCCACCTCCGGCGCCATGTGGCAGGCGCTCAGCCAGCAGGGCGTCTTCGACGCCGCCCCGGTCGTGACCGGCCTCGGCGACGTCTCGACCTATGGCGCCTACGGCGAGGCGAGCGGCGACATCTCGTTCCTCTCGCACTACTTCGCCGGCGCGACCGACAACGCCGTGAACCAGGCGATGATCGACAGCCTCGACGCGGCCGGGGCGACCCCCGACCTGTTCTCGCCCGACGGCTTCAACGCCGCGCTCATGATCGTGCACGCGGTCGAGGAGGCCGCGGGCGACGTGGACGGCATGATCGCGGCGCTCGAGGGCTGGACCTTCGACGGGCCGAAGGGCTCGATGACGATCCGCGCCGAGGACCACGCGCTGCTGCAGCCGATGTTCCAGGCGAAGCTCGTCGCCGACGGCGACAGCTGGACCCCGGAGCTGGTGGAGACCGTCGACGCCGACACCGTCGCGCCGCCGGTCGCCGGCTGACCCGGAGCGGCACGGCATGACCGACCGGCCCGTGCTCGCCGTCGCGGGGCTCGACCTCGCGATCGGCGGAGCGCACATCATCGACGACGTCACCCTCGAGGTGGCCGAGGGCGAGATGATCGGCGTGATCGGCCCCAACGGGGCCGGCAAGACGACCCTCTTCAACCTCATCAGCGGGCTCGTGCGCCCCACCGGCGGGCGCGTGCTGCTCGCGGGGGAGGACGTCACGGGGTCGAGCGTCGACGCGCGAGCACGGGCCGGCATCGGTCGCACCTTCCAGACCTCGAGCCTGTTCGCCGGGCTCACGGTGCGCGAGAACGCGCGCCTGGCCGCGCAGGCGGCGCTCGGCGGCGGCGCGAGCCTGCTGCGCCGGCCCCGACGCGGCGACGTCGCCGACCGGGTCGCGAGCGAGCGGCTCGAGCAGGTGGGCCTGGCCGCCCGCGCCGAGACCTTCGCGGGCGGCCTCTCCCACGGCGACAAGCGCAAGCTCGAGATCGCGATGCTGCTCGCGGCGGATCCGCGGGTGATCCTGCTCGACGAGCCGATGGCGGGGGTCGGCTCGGCTGACGTGCCGGGGCTCGTCGAGGTGATCCGCACCGTCCACCGCGAGCACGGCCGCACCGTGCTCATGGTGGAGCACCACATGGACGTCGTGCTTGGCCTGGTCGACCGCGTCGCGGTCATGCACCACGGCAGCCTGCTCGCCCTCGACACCCCGGAGAAGGTCATGGCCGACCCCACTGTGCAGAGCGCCTACCTCGGAGCCCCGCTGTGACCGCCGACACCCCCATCCCCGTGCTGCGCGTGCGGCACCTGCGCGCCTGGATCGGCGCCCAGCAGGTCGTCGAGGACGTCTCGCTCGAGGTGCGCCCCGGCCGCGTCACCGCCCTGCTCGGGCGCAACGGCGCCGGCAAGACCTCGACGATCAAGGCGATCCTCGGGCTCGTCGACCGCCGCGGCGAGGTCGAGCTCGACGGCACCCGGATCGAGAGGATGCCGACCCACCGGATCGTGCAGCGCGGCGTCGGCTACGTGCCCGAGGATCGCGAGGTCTTCGCGAGCCTGAGCGTCGCGGAGAACCTGCGGCTCGCCGAGCGCGACGCCCGGCCGCGGCGCGAGCTCGTCGCCGAGCTCTTCCCCGACATCGCGGCGCGCGCGGCGCAGCCGGCGGGCACCCTCTCGGGCGGCCAGCAGCAGATGGTCTCGCTCGCGCGGGCGCTGCTCAACGACAACCGCATCCTGCTCGTCGACGAGCCGACGAAGGGTCTCGCGCCGAAGATCGTCACCGAGGTGGCGGCCGCGCTCGAGCGCGCCGCCGAGGTGGTGCCGATCCTGCTCGTCGAGCAGAACCTCGAGGTGGCCCGCCGCCTCGCGGCCGACGTCGTCGTCATCGAGAGCGGCCGCGTCGCGCACGCCGGCCCCGCCGAGGAGCTGTTCGCCGACGAGGAGCGCGTGCTGCGGCTGCTCGGCGTGCACGGATCGGCGGATGCCGCATGAGCACCGTCGTCCTCCTGCTGATCACGGGGCTCGGCCTCGGGGCTCTCTACTTCCTCGTCGCCTCGGGCCTGTCGCTCATCTACGGCCTCATGGGCGTGCTCAACTTCGCGCACGGCTCGTTCCTCACGATCGGCGCCTTCGCCGGGTACGAGCTCTCCCGCCGGCTCGGGGCCGAGTCGATCGGCGTCTTCGTGCTCGCGCTGCTGCTGGGCGCCCTGGTCGGCGCGGTCGTCGCCGCGCTCACCGAGCTGCTGCTGATCCGCCGGCTCTACGAGCGGCACATCGAGCAGGTGCTCGTGACGGTCGGCCTCGCGCTCGCGAGCGTGGCGCTCTTCGACGGCATCTGGGGCACCGACCCGATCTACCTCGCCGGCCCGCCGTGGTTCGATCAGACCACCGAGATCCTCGGGGCGCGGGTGCCCAACGACCGCTTCGTGCTGATCCTCGTCGCGGTGCTCGTGCTGCTCGCGATCGTCGGCTTCCTGCGCTTCACGCGCTACGGCCTCATCGTGCGCGCGGGGGTGGAGAACCGCTCGATGGTCACGGCGCTCGGCATCGACGTGCGGCGCGCGTTCACCGTGGTCTTCGCGATCGGCGGGGCCGCGGCCGGGATGGGCGGCGTGCTCGCCTCGCAGTACTTCGGCTACGTCGCCCCGACCCTCGGCGCCTCGGTGCTCATCTTCGCCTTCATCGTCACCGTCATCGGCGGCCTGGGATCCCTCCCCGGCGCCGCGATCGCCTCCGTCGTGGTCGCGGTGCTGCAGCAGTTCGCCAACTTCTACGCGGGCGGAACGGGCGACCTCGTCGTCGTGCTGCTGCTCGCGCTCGTGCTGCTCGTGCGCCCGCGCGGGCTCCTCGGGAGGCGCGCATGAGCACCGCATCCGCCCCGCGCCCCGCGCGTCTTGCGCGCCTCCGGGCCTTCCTCGCCCGCCCGGTCGTGCGCCGTGTCGCGGCCGTGCTGCTCGTCGTGCTGCTGGCCGTGCTGCCGCTGCTGAACCTCACGATCCCCGGCGTGCTGCCGGGCCCGACCTACACGCCGGGCACGCTGCAGCTGCTCGCGCTCGGGCTGCTGTTCGCCGCGCTCGCGCTCAGCTACCACGTGCTCTTCGGCGCGACCGGGCTGCTCTCGTTCGGGCACGCGCTCTACTTCGCCATCGGCGCCTACGGCCTGGGCATCGTGCTGGAGAGCACCGAGCTGCCGCTCGTGCCCGCGATCGGGGTCGTGCTCGTCGCGGCGCTCGTCATCGCGGCGGCGCTCGGCGCGATCAGCCTCCGGGTGACGGGCATCTCCTTCGCGATGGTGACGCTCGCCTTCGCCCAGGCGGGGTCGGTGCTCATCCGGCGCAGCCCCGCCGTGACCGGCGGCGACGAGGGGCTGCCGCTCGCGGTCGAGCACATCCCCGGGTTCTTCGTCGGCGTGCTCAACACCCGCAACCTCTACTGGCTCGCGCTCGCGGTCGCCGTCGTGGTCTTCCTGCTCGTCGGCTGGTTCGAGCGCTCGCGGGCCGGGCACGTCGCCCACGCCGTGCGCGAGAACGAGACCCGCGTGCGGGTGCTGGGCATGCGGCCCTTCACGGTCAAGCTCATCGCCTTCGTCGTCGGCTCGGTGCTCGCCGCGCTCGTCGGCACCGCCTACCTGCTGCTGCAGAGCGGGGTCAACCCGCGGGCCGCGTCGAGCGACTTCACCCTGACGATCCTCGTCATCGTGGTGCTCGGCGGGGTCGGCTCGCGGTGGGGCGCCGTCATCGGCGGGATCGTCTACACCCTGCTCGATCAGCGCCTCACGGCGCTCGCGAGCTCCGACGCGATCGACGCCCTGCCCGACGTGCTGCGGGTGCCGCTGTCGGAGCCGCTGTTCCTGCTGGGGACGCTGTTCATCCTCGTCGTGCTCTTCCTGCCCGGCGGTATCGTCGGCCTCACCCGGCGCGGTCGCCGTGCCGAGAGCGCCGCCCGCGACGAGCTGGAGGAGGTCGCATGAGCGGCGCGGACGGACTGCACACCCTCGGCCGCTGGACGAGCGACCGGGCGACCGCGACCCCCGAGCGCGTCGCGATCGACGACCGCGGCGTCGAGCTGAGCTACGCGGAGCTCGACCGCCGGGCCGAGGCGCTCGCCGCCCTGCTGCGCCGCACCGGCTACGGCGTCGGCGACCGGATCGCGACCCTGAGCGGCAACGCGAGCGACCACGTCGTGCTCTTCTTCGCGTGCGCGAAGGCCGGGCTCGTGCTCGTGCCGCTCTCCTGGCGGCTCGCGCCGCGCGAGCTCGCGCAGCAGCTCGAGCTGGCCGATCCCGCGCTGCTCGTCGTGGAGGACGAGTTCCAGGCGCTCGCGACGGCCGCGCTCGAGCCGCTGCTGGATCCCGCCCCGCTCGCCTCGCTCGGCGCCCGCGGCGTCGAACTCGACCCACCCGCGCCCCGCCGACGTGACGGCGAGGACGCCGTGCACCGCGCGGTACGGGACGACGACGCCCTGCTGCTCATCTTCACCTCGGGCACGATCGAGGCGCCGAAGGGCGCGATCCTCACCCACGCGAACTGCTTCTGGACGAACCTGTCGCTCTCGCGCACCGCCGAGATCACGAGCTCCGACGTCGTGCTCGCCTTCATGCCGCAGTACCACGTGGGCGGCTGGAACGTGCAGCCCCTGCTCGCGTGGTGGACCGGCGCGACCGTCGTGCTCGAGCGCACCTTCGACGCCGGCCGCACCCTGCACCTCATCGCCGACCGCGGCATCACGACGATGATGGGCGTGCCGACGAACTACCTGTTCCTCGCCGAGCACCCGGACTTCGCCGCGACCGACCTGTCGAGCCTGCGGCACGCGATCGTCGGCGGCGCCCCGATGCCGGCGCCGCTGCTGCGCACCTGGCACGCCCGCGGCGTCGCGCTCACCCAGGGTTACGGGCTCACCGAGGCCGCCCCGAACGTGCTGTGCTTGCCCGACGAGGACGCCCGCACGCGGGTGGGCTCGGCCGGCAAGCCCTACCCGCACGTCGAGGTCGCCGTCGTCGACCCGGTCACCGGCGAGCTGCGCGAGGGTGCGGCCGAGGGCGAGCTCGTGGTGCGCGGTCCGGGGGTGTTCGCGGGCTACTTCCGCGCCCCCGAGCAGACCGCGCTCGCGCTGCGCGGCGGCTGGCTGCACACCGGCGACCTCGTGCGTCGCGACGAGGACGGCTACTTCACGATCGTCGACCGCATCAAGGACATCTACCTCTCCGGCGGCGAGAGCGTCGCCCCGGCGGAGGTCGAGGCGGTGCTGTTCGGGCATCCGGGCGTCGCCGACGCGGCCGTCGTCGGCATCCCCGACGAGCGCTGGGGCGAGGTGGGCGTCGCCTTCGTCGTCGCCCGGCGGGGCGTCGCGGTCGACGAGCACGAGCTGCTCGAGTTCTGCGCGGCGCGCATCGCGCGCTTCAAGGTGCCCAAGTCGGTCGAGTTCGTCGCGGCGATCCCGCGCTCCAGCTCGAACAAGGTGCTGCGCCGCCGGCTGCTCGAGCAGCGCGCCGGGGCGGTGACCCGATGACCGACGTCGACCGCGCCCCGCGCACCGCGCGCGGCACCCGCACCCGGCAGGCCCTGCTCGACGCGGCCGAGCAGGTCTTCGCCGAGCTCGGCTACACCGAGTCGTCGATCGTGCGGATCACCGAGGGCGCCGGCGTCGGCCAGGGCACCTTCTACCTCTACTTCGGCAGCAAGCTCGAGATCTTCGAGGAGCTCGTCGACGACCTCAACCGCCGGGTGCGGCACGCCATGAGCGAGCACACCGCACGCGCCGCCGACCGCCTCGAGCGCGAGCGCGCCGGCTTCCGCGGCTTCTTCGAGTTCACGGCGCAGCACCCCGCCCTCTACCGGATCGTGCGGGAGGCCGAATGGGTCTCGCCGCGCTCGCTGCGGCTGCACTATTCGCGCATCGTCGAGGGCTACATCGAGGGTCTCCGCGGGGCGCAGGCGGAGGGCGAGATCGGCGATCTCGACCCCACCGTCGCGGCCTGGGCGCTCATGGGCATCGGCGAGATGATCGGCATGCGCTGGGTGCTGTGGGGCTCCGAGGGGTCCGGCTCGGCCGGGAGCGACGCGCCGGAGGGCGGGGCCGACCCGGCCCGCGCCGGCGCCGCGGCCGATCCGCTCGCGAGCGGCACCTCGGCCGTGCCCGAGGAGGTCTTCGAGCAGATGATGCGCTTCATCGAGCGCGCACTCGACGCGGGGCGCCGACCCCGCACGGAGGGGGAGTCATGACCGGGGATCTGAGCGGTCGACGCGCGCTCGTCACGGGCGCCGCGAGCGGCATCGGGCGCGCCTGCGCGCAGGCGCTCGCCGCGCGCGGGGCGAGGGTCGTCATCGCCGACCTCGACGGCGCCGCGGCGGCCGAGGTCGCCGACGCCCTCGGGGGCGAGAGCTGGCAGGTCGACCTCAGCGACCTCGACGCGCTCGCGGGGGTCGAGATCGAGGCCGACATCGTCGTCAACAACGCGGGGATCCAGACCGTCGCCCCGATCCCCGAGTTCGACCCGGCGCGGTTCCGTCTCATGCTCGACCTCATGGTCACGGCGCCGTTCCTGCTGGTGCGGGCCGCCCTGCCGGGGATGTACGCGAAGGGCTGGGGCCGCGTCGTCAACATCAGCTCGGTGCACGGCCTGCGCGCGAGCGCCTACAAGTCGGCCTACGTGACCGCCAAGCACGCCCTCGAGGGGCTCAGCAAGGTGACCGCGCTCGAGGGCGCCGCGCACGGCGTCACGAGCAACTGCGTCAACCCCGGCTACGTGCGCACGCCGCTCGTGGAGAAGCAGATCGCCGACCAGGCGCGCGTGCACGGCATCCCCGAGTCGGAGGTCGTGGAGAAGGTCATGCTCACCGAGAGCGCCATCAAGCGGCTGCTCGAGCCGGAGGAGGTCGCCGACCTCGTGGCGTGGCTGTGCGGGCCGAGCTCGGGCATGGTGACCGGCACCTCCTACGTCATGGACGGCGGGTGGACGGCGCGATGACGCTCACCGACCACGCCGTCGCGGTCGCGGGCGGCGAGCTCGCGGTCGCGGTGCTGGGGGAGCAGGATCCGGCCGCGCCGACGATCCTCGCGGTGCATGGCATCACCGCCTCCTCCCGCTCGTTCCTCGGCCTCGAGCGCGCCCTGTCGGGCGTACGCATCGTCGCCCCCGACCTGCGCGGCCGCGGGCGCAGCAACACCCTGCCGCCGCCCTACGGGCTGCGCCGGCACGCCGAGGATCTCGCGCGCGTGCTCGACGCCTTCGGCCTCGAGCGCGCCGTCGTCGCGGGCCACTCGATGGGGGCCTTCTGCGCGGTGCTGCTCGGCGCCGCCGAGCCGGACCGGGTCGCGGGGCTCGTCCTCGTCGACGGCGGTCTGCCGCTGCCGGCGCCGGAGGGCGGGCTCACCGAGGAGGCGCTGCAGGCGCTGCTCGGGCCCGCGGCCGACCGCCTCACGCGCGAATTCCCCGACCGGGAGGGCTACCGCGCGTTCTGGAGCGCGCACCCGGCCTTCGCGGCCGACTGGAATGCGGACGTCGAGGCCTACGTCGACTACGACCTGCAGGGCCGGGAGCCGCACCTGCGCCCGGCCGGCGTGCCCGAGGCGGTCGGCGCCGACCAGCGCGAGCTCTACGGACCGGACTGGTACCTCGACGCGCTGCGCGCGCTGCGGATGCCGGTGACCGCCCTGCGCGCCCCCCGCGGTCTGCTCGACGACGCCCCGCTCTACCCGGCGGGCCGCATGGACTCCTTCGCGGCGCTCGTGCCGCAGCTCGAGGTCGTCGAGGTCGACGACGTCAACCACTACACGATCGCCATGGCCCCGCGCGGCGCCCGCCGCGTCGCCGAGGCGATCACCCGACAGATGCAGGAGGCATCCCGATGACCGACACCCTCTTCGACGGCATCACCGCGCACCGGGTCACCACCCCGCGCCTCACGGCGGGCGTGCTCGAGCGACCCGCGGACGGCGAGCCCGCGACGACGCTCGTGCTCGTGCACGGCAACGTCTCCTCCTCGCTGTTCTTCCAGCCCACGATGCTCGCGCTGCCCGCCCCGGTGCGCGCGATCGCGATCGACCTGCGGGGGTTCGGCGACTCCGAGACCCTCCCGGTCGACGCGACCCGCGGGCTGGCCGACTTCGCCGACGACGTGTGGAGCGTGATCGACGAGCTCGGCCTCGGCGAGGTGCACCTGCTCGGCTGGAGCATGGGCGGCGGGGTCGTCATGCAGATGATGCTCGACCGGCCGGGCGACGTGCTCTCCGCGACCCTCGAGGCGCCCGTGTCGCCCTACGGCTTCGGCGGCACCCACGGCGCCGACGGCGTGCGCAATGACGAGGACGGCGCCGGCACCGGCGGCGGGGGCGCGAACCCCGACTTCGTGGCGCGTCTCGCCGCGGGCGACACGAGCGCCGAGGAGCAGACCTCGCCGCGCACCGTCTACCGCACCGCCTACGTGACGAAGACCGGGGACCCGCACGAGGACGTCTGGGTCGCCTCGATGCTCACCACCCGCACGGGCGAGGACAACTACCCCGGCGACGCGGTGCCGAGCGAGAACTGGCCCGGATTCGCGGCCGGCACGCGCGGGGTGCTCAACACGATGGCGCCGCAGCACTTCCGCATCGCCGACGCGCTCGTCGCGCTCGAGCCCAAGCCGCCGATCCTCTGGATCCACGGCGACAAGGACGCGATCGTGGGCGACAACTCGTTCTTCGACCTCAACGTGCTGGGGGCCGCGGGGGTGATCCCCGGGTGGCCGGGCGCCGAGGTGGCGCCGCCGCAGCCGATGGTGACCCAGACCCGCGCGGTGCTCGAGCGCTACGCCGCGGCCGGCGGCGAGTACCGCGAGGTCGCGCTGCCCGAGGCGGGTCACGGCCCGCACCTCGACGAGCCGGAGCGCTTCGTCGCCGAGCTCGTGCAGCGGCTGGGCGTCCCCGCCTCCTGAGCCGCGGGGCGAGCCGCGGGAGCCCCGCGGGGAGCCGCGCGCGCCGACCGCGCCCGCGAGGGCCGGGGACGGCGCGGCACCCTCCGCGGGTGCTCCGCTTAGGCTGTCCCCGTGGCCGCCCCGACCCCGATTCCGAGCGTCTGAGGCCGTGCCCGCCCTGCTGCCGCGGGTGAAGTCGAAGCTCTTCATCCACGCCAACCGCCGCACGAGCCACCTGCTCGACGGCGAGTACCGCTCGATCCTCGCCGGCCGCAGCCTCGACTTCGACGACCTGCGCGAGTACGTGCCGGGCGACGAGGTGGAGGACATCGACTGGAAGGCGACGGCGCGCCACGGCGCGCCCCTCGTCAAGCGTTACCTCCACACCCGGCGCCACGACGTCGTGCTCGTCGTCGACACCGGGCGCGGCATGGCCGCCGCCGCGGAGGGCGGCGAGACCAAGACCGAGGTCGCGATCATGATCGCCGGGGTGCTCGGCTACCTCTCGCTGCGCCACGGCGACGCCGTCGCGCTCGTCTCGGGCTCGGTCGAGGGGGTGCGGATGCGGCCGGCGAGATCGACCGAGGGGCACCTCGAGTCGCTGCTGCGCACCGTGCAGCAGGAGGCCCGCCTCGAGGGCCCCGCGAGCGACCATCCCGCGCTCGTGCGGCACGTCGTGCGCACGCTGCGCCGACGCAGCATCGTCGTCGTCATCGGCGACGACGCCGAACCCGAGCCCGCGATGGACGAGCTGCTGCGCCAGCTGCGCGTGCGCCACGAGGTGCTCTGGATCACGATCGCCGACCTCGACCTGATGCGCGGTGACGGCAGCGCCCGCACCATCCTCGACGTCGACGGGCGCGGGCCCGTGCCGGGCCTGCTGCGCGGCAGCCGCCGCCTCGCGCGGCGCTACGCCGAGATCGGCGAGCGCCGCCGCCGCGCCCAGGCCGCGTACTTCCGCGCCGCCGCGGTGTCGCACGCGCGGGTCAGGTCGACCGGCGAGGTCGTGCCGAGCCTGCTGACCCTGCTGCGCAGGAGGCGCCGTGCCGGGTACTGAGGAGCTGTATCCGCCGTTCCTGCTCGACTGGTGGTGGTGGGGCGCGCTGCCGCTGTTCGCGGCGCTGCTGATCGCGTGGATCCTGCTGTCGAAGCGGGTGGCCCGCGCCCGCGGCTTCCTCGACGATCCGGGGCTCGTCGCGGGCATCCCGTGGCAGCCGCAGGTCGACCCGGTCGCGCAGGCGCTGCAGCGCATCCGCGTCGTCGAGCAGGCCCTCGGCGCCGGGCAGCTGACCGTGCGCGACGCCCACCACGAGCTGTCGACGATCCTGCGCGACTTCGCCTACCTGCGCACCGGCATCGACGCGCGCACCATGACCCTCGACGAGCTGCGCGCCTCGAGCCTCGGCCGCATCGCCGACCTCATCGAGGACTTCTACCCGGTCGCCTTCGCCCCCGACCCCTCGCACGCGGTCGACGACGCGCTCGTCAACGTGAGAGCGACGGTGCGCGCATGGAGCTGACCTTCGTCTGGATGCCGCTCGCCCTGGGCGGCGCCCTCGCGACCGCGCTCGCGGTCTTCGTGATCCTGCGCCGGGGTCGCCGGGCGGGCGAGCGCGGCACGCTCGCGGCCGCGCACGCCGACCGGCTGTTCCGGCTGCCGGCGTACCGCTGGGCCTTCTGGCGGGCGCTCGCGGGGCTGGCGCTGCTGCTCGTGGCGGTCGGCACCACGATCACGGCCCTCACGGTGATCGCCTCCCGCCCGGTGAGCGCGGCGGTGCGCGACACCGAGCTCGACAACCGCGACATCGTGCTCTGCCTCGACGTGTCGGGCTCGATGGCGGGGGAGGACGCGAAGGTGCTCGGTTACTTCGCGCAGCTCGCCGAGCGCTTCCGTGGCGAGCGGATCGCGCTCGTGCTGTGGGACGCGAACCCCGTCACGGTGTTCCCGCTGACCGACGACTACCCCTACATCGAGCGCGCCCTCGGCGAGCTGCAGGCGGCCTCCGACCTGATCCCCGGCAACGGGCAGGAGGGCGACCAGCCGCCGCTCTACGCCGGAACCGAGATCGGCGGCGGCAGCTCGAAGGTCGGCGACGGGCTCGCCTCGTGCGTGCTGAGCTTCGACCACGGCGACGACGAGCGCTCGCGCACCGTCGTGCTCGGCACCGACAACGAGAGCTTCGACGACTCGCTGCTGACGCTGACCGAGGCGGTCGACCTCGCGGTCGAGAACGACGTGCGCGTCTACGGCCTCGCGCCCTTCCCCTCGACCGCGGCCGCCGACATGGACGACGAGCTGCGCCGCACCGACGGGCAGGTCTTCGGCCTGGGCGACCTCGGGGGTGCGCAGGTCATCATCGACGCCGTGCTCTCCGACCAGGCGGCGACCCTCGACGGCGTGCCCCAGCTCGCGATCCGCGACGAGCCGGGCGGCTGGCTGCTGCTGGCGATCCTCGGGCTGTGGGGCGTGGCCGCGGCGGTCTGGGTGGTGCGCACGTGAGCCTCGTCTGGGATCCGCTGCTCAGCCCGCTGCAGCTCGGGCTGCTGTTCGCGCCGCCCGCTCTCGCGCTGCTGGCCGCGCTCGGCTGGGCGGCGTGGCGGCGCGAGGGGCGCGGCGCGCTCCGCGCCGGGCGCCGGCTGCTGGCCCTCGTGCTGCTGTTCGTCGCCGCGCTCGGGCCGGGCTACGGCACCACGACCACGAAGGTCGTGCTGACCGACGCCGACGTGTTCCTCGTGATGGACACCACGACGAGCGCGAACGCGGAGGACTGGGATGCCTCCGGCACCACGCGCCTCGAGGCGATGAAGCAGGACGCGGTCGCGATCCTCGAGCACTACGCCGGCTCCCGCTACAGCCTCATCACCTTCGACTCCGCGGCGATCACGCGACTGCCGCTCGTGCGCGACCCGATCGCGCTGCGCTCGGTGCTCGACACCCTCGACGTCGAGATCACCGCCAACGCGGGCGGCGGCGACATCGGTCGCGCCGCGGCGCTGCTCGAGCGGCGGCTGCGCGAGTCGCGCGAGGACCACCCCGAGCGGGTGCAGCTCGTGTTCTACCTCGGCGACGGCGAGCAGACCGCGACCACGCCGCCGACGAGCTTCTCGAGTGCCGGCGAGTTCGTGCAGCGCGGGGCGGTGCTCGGCTACGGCACGGCGCTCGGCGGCCGGATGCGCGAGAACGACTACGTGCCCTACGACTGGGAGTTCTCCGACACCCCGCCCGTCGACGACGGCCAGCCGGCGCCCTACGTGAAGGACGGCGCGGTCGACGCGGTCTCGCGGATCGACGAGGGCAACCTGCGCGCCGTCGCCTCCCAGCTGGGCGTCGGCTACCAGCACCGGCTCCCCGGCACCGCGCCCACCCTGCCCGGCATCGAGGGGCTGCTCGGCCAGGAGGTCGAGGTCGCCGACGTGCAGATCGCGTTCCCGTACTACTGGCTGCCGGCGGTGCCGGCCTTCGCGCTCATTGCGTGGGACGTGCTGCTCGTGGTCGGCGGGCTCGGCGAACTGCTCGCGGCCCGGAGGGGGATGCGGGCATGACCGACGCCTTCGCGCAGCTGTTCCGGCAGGACGACCAGGACCTCGTCGACCGGGTGCCGCAGCGTCGCCGGCGGCTGCTGGCGATCTCGATGATCGTGGTGATCCCGCTCGGGGTGTTCGCGATCGCGGTCACCCTCAACGCCGCGCTCGCCGCCGCGACGCGCGCGAGCTACGACGCGGGCGACTACCGCACGGCCGCCGGCTGGGCGCGCGCGAGCGTCGGCCTCAATCCCTTCGACCCCTACACCGGCCACTTCAACCTCGGCACCGCCTACGCCGGCGCGGAGATCTACGACCAGGCGATCCCCGAGCTGCAGACCGCGCTCGACCGGGCTCCCTCGCCCGAGGCGGCCTGCCCGCCGCGCGCCAACCTGTCGCTGTCGTACGAGTGGTACGGCGACCAGCTCGCCGCCGACCTCGACTGGGCCAACGCGGCGCAGGCGTACCGCGCCGCGGAGCGGCTGTGGATGCGGGTGCCCGCCGACGAGTGCTACCGGCAGGGCGACTTCGCCGCCGCCGGCACGGCGGGCGAGCCGCGCGCCCGCGAGAAGGCCGAGGAGGCGGAGTCGCACCTCGACGGGCAGCAGGGGCAGAACGGACAGCAGGGGCAGGGTCAGGGCGGGCAGGACGGCCAGAACGGGCAGCAGGGCCAGGGTCAGAATGGGCAGGGGCAGGACGGCCAGCAGGACGGTCAGGACGGGCAGCAGGGTCAGGACGGGCAGAACGGGCAGGACGGGCAGCAGGACGGCCAGAACGGCTCCGACGGCCAGAACGGCTCCGACGGCCAGAACGGACAGGACGGGCAGGACGGCCAGGCCGACGGTCAGGACGGCACCGACAGCGGCGACGGCTCGAGCGACCAGGCCGGCGACGGCACGGGCGACACCGACCCGCCCGACAAGCCCGTCAGCGAGATGACCCGCGAGGAGCGCCTGGCGGAACTGGCGAAGCTGCGCGAGCTCGGGCAACGCGACCGCGCCAACTGGTACTGGCCCGGCGGGCCGGCGCCCGGAAAGCCCTGGTGACGCCGCGGCTAGGCTGGCAGCCGTGCCCACGCTCCTCTCGAAGCTCTTCGTCCGCACCCTGCGCGAGGACCCCGCCGACGCGGAGGTCCTGAGCCACCGGCTCCTCGTGCGCGCCGGTTACATCCGCCGGCAGGCGCCGGGCGTGTTCGCGTGGCTGCCGCTGGGTCAGCGGGTCAAGGCGAGGATCGAGGCGGTCATCCGCGAGGAGATGGCGGCGGCGGGGGCGCAGGAGGTGCACTTCCCGGCGCTGCTGCCGCGCGAGCCCTACGAGGCGACCGGCCGCTGGGAGGAGTACGGCGACAACCTGTTCCGGCTGCACGACCGGCACGGCGCCGACTACCTGCTCGCCCCGACGCACGAGGAGGTCTTCACGTTGCTCGTGAAAGACCTGTACTCCTCGTACAAGGATCTGCCGCTGGCGATCTACCAGATCCAGGACAAGTACCGCGACGAGGCCCGCCCGCGCGCCGGGCTGCTGCGCGGCCGCGAGTTCACGATGAAGGACGCCTACTCCTTCGACGTCGACGACGCCGGCCTCGACGCGAGCTACCAAGCGCAGCGCGACGCCTACGAGCGCATCTTCACGCGCCTCGGGCTCGAGTACGTCATCGTCGCCGCCGACGCGGGGGCGATGGGCGGATCCCGCTCCGAGGAGTTCCTGCTGCCCGTCGCGATCGGCGAGGACACCTTCGTGCGCTCGGCCGGCGGCTACGCGGCCAACGTGGAGGCGTACACGACTCTCGCGCCGGATCCCGTGCCCGCCGAGGTGATCGCGTCGCTGCCCGCGGCGGAGGTGCACGACACCCCCGGCACCCCGACGATCGCGACCCTCGTCGACCTGGCCAGAGCCGAGCACCCGCGGCCCGACGGGCGTGCCTGGACCGCGGCCGACACCCTGAAGAACGTGGTGCTGCGCCTCACGCACCTCGACGGCTCGCGCGAGGTCGTCGTCGTCGGGCTCCCCGGCGACCGCGAGGTCGACATGAAGCGCGCGGAGGTGGCCTTCGCGCCCGCCGAGGTCGCCCCCGCGGACGCCTCCGACTTCGAGGCGAACCCGCTGCTGGTCAAGGGCTACATCGGGCCGTGGTCGCCGACCGGGGCGATCCTCGGCGAGGAGGGCGCGACCGGCATCCGCTACCTGCTCGACCCGCGCGTCGTCGACGGCAGCGGCTGGATCACCGGCGCCAACGCCGACGGACGGCACGTCTTCGGCCTGGTCGCCGGCCGCGACTTCGCCGCCGACGGCACCGTCGAGATCGCCGAGGTGCGCGCGGGGGACCCGGCGCCCGACGGCTCGGGCCCCGTCGAGTTGGCCCGCGGCATGGAGATCGGGCACGTGTTCCAGCTCGGGCGCAAGTACGCCGAGGCGCTCGGCCTGCAGGTGCTCGACGAGAACGGCAAGCTCGTGACGGTCACGATGGGCTCCTACGGCATCGGCGTCACCCGCATCCTCGCGGCGATCGCCGAGGTCACGGCCGACGACAAGGGCCTGTGCTGGCCGGAGACCGTGGCGCCGTTCGACGTGCACGTCGTCGCCACCGGCAAGGACGACGTCGCCTACGAGCTGGCCGCCTCGGTCGCCGCCGAGCTCGAGGGCGCCGGCCACGACGTGCTCGTCGACGACCGGCCGAAGGTGTCGCCCGGCGTGAAGTTCGGCGACGCCGAGCTGCTCGGTGTGCCGACGATCGTGATCGTCGGACGCGGGGCGGCCGACGGCGTCGTCGAGCTGTGGGATCGCCGCTCCGGTGAGCGCACCGAGGTGCCGGCGGTCGAGCTGCTGGCGCGCCTCGCGCGGTAGGGGGCGCGCCGCAGCCTGCGCCGCGGCCCGCCGCCGCCACGGCACGGGTAGCGCGCGGCCGCGACACGGCCGAGCGGCGACTTTTCGCTCCGAATTCGCGAACTCACGACAGGAAGTCGCCGCTCGATCCTCGTCCGACGGCTCGGATCGTGCACCCTTGACCGTCGTCCCGCGGCTCGGAGCGTGTGCCCTCCCGTCGTCCCCCGCGGCGCGGAGCCGTGCGCCCTCCCCAGGGTGCGTCGTTCGCTCGGGGTCTCGGGCGTGATCCCCTCATCGTCGTGTCGTGCGCCGACTGCGACCGCTCCTGGACGAGTTGCGCGATCGAGCCTTCACCCGCGCCGAAGCGGCCGCTGCGGGCGTCGGTGACGGGCGCCTGCGTGGGCCGGGCGTTGTCCGCCCCTTCCGGGGGATCTACCGCGACGCCACCCCACGGGATCTGCTGGAGCGGTGTGAGGCGCTCGCCCCCCGCCTCGCCGCCTCCGACGCGTTCTCCCACTCCACCGCGCTGGGACTCTGGGGTGCTCCCCTCGCCGACGACGGCCGAGGCCCGGTCCACGTCACCCGGTCGGGCTCGTCGAGCCGCATCACGGGGGCCGGGATCTCGGGTCACCGATCGACGCTGCCGCTCCCGACCGAGCTGGTTCTCGGCCTGCGCGTCGTCGCTCCCGCGGTCGCGTGGCGGCAAGCCGCGGAGCAGCTCTCGCTCGACGATCTGATCGCCGCCGGCGACGCGATCATGTCGGAGCGGATCACCGCATCCGGCCGGACCCCGCCCCGCACCGACGTCGCCGGGTTGCGGCGCGCGCTCGACGCCGCGCCGGGTGCGCGCGGCACGGCGAACGCCTGGCTCGCGGTGCCGTGGATCCGAGAGGGCGTGCACTCGCGGGCGGAGACGCGACTCCGCCTCGTGCTGGTGCGTGACGGTCTGCCGGAGCCGGTGACGCAGCACCCGGTCGATGTCGGGGGCGGCGTTCTGCACCCCGATCTCGCGTGGCCCGAGCTTCGCATCGGGCTGGAATACGAGGGTGACGAGCACCGCCTCGACCGGGCGCGATGGCGGGCCGACATCACGCGGCGGGAACGCTTCGAGGCCGCCGGGTGGCGCGTCATCCGCGTCCACCACGAGCATCTGGGTTCGCCGAGCGCGCGGGCGGAGTTCCTGACGCGGGTGCGCGTCATCCGCTGGACGCGCGAGGTCGAACTCGGGCTCGGGCGCTGACGCCGGCCCGCGAGCGGCGACTTCTGGTCGCGAATCGCGGGAATCACGGCGAGAAGTCGCCGCTCGGTCGGGCGGTGAGGACGGCCGGGAGGCGAGGGCGAGCTGGGCTGCACGGGAATGCACCCGGGGCTGCGCGGGAATAGCGCGGGGCGCGGCGGCCTTGTGACCGGTGTGACGGATCCCGTGAAGGTCGACATCTGGTCGGACATCGCCTGCCCCTGGTGCTTCATCGGCAAGCGCAAGTTCGAGGCGGGCGTCGCCGCGTCCGGCGTGCCGGTCGAGGTGGAGTACCACTCCTTCGAGCTCGCGCCCGACACTCCGGTCGATTTCGAGGGCAGCGAGCGGGAGTACCTGGCCTCGCGCGGGTTCCCGGCCGAGCGCATCCCCGAGATGATCGATCGGGTCACCGGGATCGCCGCGGGCGTCGGCCTGCACTACGACTACGACGCGCTGCGGCACACCAACACGGTGAAGGCGCACCAGCTGCTGCACCTGGCCAAGGAGCGCGGCCGGCAGATCGAGCTGATGGAGCGGCTGCTCGCCGCCTACTTCGAGCAGGGCCGGCACCTCGGCCACGACGAGGAGCTCGCTGACCTCGCGGCGGAGGTCGGTCTCGACCGTGAGGAGGCGCTCGCCGTGCTGCGCGAGAACCGCTACCTCGACGCCGTACGCGACGACCAGGCGCATGCCCGGCAGCTCGGCATCACGGGCGTGCCGTTCTTCGTCTTCGAGGGTCGGTACGGCGTCTCGGGCGCGCAGGAGTCCGCGACCTTCGCCGACGTGCTGGCGCAGGTCGTGCAGCAGCGCGAGGCGGTGCCGAGCGGCGAGGGCGCGGCGTGAGCGCCGTCACGCCGTCGCCCGCGGCGGAGGTGCCCGCGGCGGAGGTGCCCGAGGCGGAGGTGCACGCGGCGAAGGCGCCGGGGGCGGAGGTGCCGGAGGCCGAGGTGCCCGACGCGGCCTCCGCACCCCTGCAGATGCTTGGCGCGGCGGGCGCGGTCTGCGTCGACGACGTCTGCGAGCTGCCCGCGGCCGGGCTCAGCGCTCCGGCAGCGGCTCGGTGAGGTCGGCGACCACGGCGCCGAGCGACTCGAGCAGCTCGTCGCCGTCGACGAAGAGCGAGCGACCGTGCTCGCCGGCGCCCATCGAGACCCGGCGCGCGCGGATCCGCTCGTCCGCGTAGACCGGCCAGCCCTCGCCCGAGCCTGCGGGAGCTCCGCCGGGGCCGAGCGCGCCGAGCGGCGTGATGGTGCCGCGCGCGTAGCCGGTCGCGGCGAGGGCCGCGTCGGCGTCGGGCAGTGAGAGCTTGTTGACGCCGACGAGGGCGCGCAGCTTGGGCCACGAGATCTGCCGGTCGCCCGGGACGAGGGCGAACAGGTAGCTGCCGTCCTTGTGCTTGACGACGAGGCTCTTGACGATGTCGGCGGGGGAGATGCCGAGGATCGCGGCGGCCTCCTCGAGCGAGCCCGCGGCCGCCCGCTCGACGACCTCGATCGCGAGCCCGAGTTCGGCGGCGTGCGTGGTGACCCGGTCGAGGCCGGAGGGCGCGGCGTCGGACGGCATGGCGCGAGCCTATCCGCGGCGCGCTCGGCGGTGCCGGGCGCGGCGCCGGGCGCAGTGCCGGGCGCGCCGCCGGGCCGCGTGCGCGAGCCGATCGGGGCGCAGGTCCGGGCCCCGCGCCGGGCGATCTGGGAGAATCGGGGCATGCCCGCCACCCCGACCGCGCTCGCGCCCGCGCCCGCCGCGCCTACGCCCGCGCAGTCGGGCGTCGGCTCGCTCGGCAGCGGCGCGCTGCGCATCGGCCCGCTGAGCCTCGACGTCCCGGTCGTGCTCGCCCCGATGGCGGGCATCACGAACACGGCGTTCCGGCGGCTGTGCCGCGAGTACGGGGCGGGGCTCTACGTGAGCGAGATGATCACGAGCCGCGCGCTCGTCGAGCGCACTCCGGAGTCGATGCGGCTGATCCGGCACCACGAGTCGGAGACGCCGCGCAGCATCCAGCTCTACGGCGTCGACCCCGCGACGATGCGCGAGGCGGTGACGATGCTCGTCGCCGAGGATCGCGCCGACCACATCGACATGAACTTCGGCTGCCCGGTGCCCAAGGTCACCCGCAAGGGCGGGGGAGCGGCGCTGCCCTGGAAGCTCGACCTGTTCCGCGCGATCGTCGAGAACGCGGTGCGCGCGGCGGGCGACGTGCCGGTGACGGTGAAGATGCGCAAGGGCATCGACGCCGACCACCTGACCTACCTGGAGGCCGGGCGGATCGCCGAGGGCGCGGGCGTGGCGAGCGTCGCCCTGCACGCGCGCACCGCCTCCGAGTTCTACAGCGGCCACGCCGACTGGGACGCGATCGGCACCCTCAAGCAGACCGTGACGAGCGTGCCGGTGCTCGGCAACGGCGACATCTGGAGCGCCGAGGACGCGCTGCGCATGGTCGAGCAGACCGGCTGCGACGGCGTCGTCGTCGGGCGAGGGTGCCTGGGCAAGCCGTGGCTGTTCGGGGATCTCGCGGCGGCGTTCCGCGGTGAGGCGCGCGAGCACGGCGCGCAGCCGAGCCTCGGCGAGGTCGCGCGGGCGTTCCGCCGGCACGTGGAGCTGCTGGTCGACTTCTTCGACGACGAGAACCGGGCCTGCCGCGACATCCGCAAGCACGTCGCCTGGTACTTCAAGGGCTACCCGATCGGCGGCGAGACGCGCGCGGCGCTCGCGATGGCCTCGAGCCTGGCCGAGTTCGACGAACTGCTCGGCGGCCTCGACCACGACGCGCCCTACCCCGGGGCCGAGGCGGAGGGCCCGCGCGGCCGGGCCGGCACGCCGAAGGTGCCCGCGCTGCCCGAGAACTGGCTCGACAGCCGCGAACTGCGCGAGGATCACCGCCTCACCCTGGTCGACGCCGAGCTGAGCACGAGCGGTGGCTGAGCCCGCGCTCGCCCGCGCCGCGCGGGTGCCGGAGGGCTACGCCCCGAGCGACGCGGAGCGGCGCCTGCCCGAGCAGCACTCGAACCGCAGTCGCAGCGACTTCGCGCGCGACCGCGCCCGCATCCTGCACTCGAGCGCGCTGCGCCGGCTCGCCGTCAAGACGCAGGTGCTGAGCCCGACCTCGGGGCTCGACTTCGCCCGCAACCGGCTGACCCACTCGCTCGAGGTCGCCCAGGTCGGCCGTGAGCTGGCGGGCCGGCTCGCCCTCGACCCCGACGTCGTCGACACCGCGTGCCTCGCCCACGACCTCGGGCATCCGCCTTTCGGCCACAACGGCGAGCGCGCGCTCAACGAGTGGGCCGAGCCGATCGGCGGCTTCGAGGGCAATGCGCAGACCCTCCGCGTGCTCACCCGCCTCGAGCCGAAGGTCTACGGCCCGCCGGCCGGGGCGGCGGCGCTCGACCCCGACGCCGATCCGGCGCCCTTCGGGCTCAACCTGACCCGCGCGAGCCTCGACGCGAGCTGCAAGTACCCGTGGCCGCGCACCGGATCGGTCACCGACCCCGGCAGCGGGCGGCGCAAGTTCGGCTTCTACCCCGACGACGAGCCGGTCTTCGCCTGGCTGCGCGAGGGCGCGCCCGAGGGGCGGCTGTGCATCGAGGCTCAGGTGATGGATCTCTCCGACGACATCGCCTACTCGGTGCACGACTTGGAGGACGCGATCGTCTCCGGCTACATCGACGTGCGCTCGCTCGGCGACCGGGTGGATCACGACGGGCTGATCGACGCGGTGCGCAGCTGGAGCGGCGACGAGTTCGATCGCGACCAGCTCGCCGAGGCCTTCGACCGGCTCGACGGCACCGACCACTGGATGGCCGACTGGGACGGCTCCCGCCGCGACCACGCGCGCCTGAAGAACCTCACCAGCCAGCTCATCGGCCGGTTCGCGGGGGCGGCCGTGCGGGCGACCCGGGAGGCGCACGAGGCGGGGTCGCTCGCGCGCTACGGGGGATCCGTCGTCGTGCCCGAGGCGACCCGCGCCGAGATCGCGGTGCTCAAGGGCATCGTCGCGGCCCACGTGATGTCGACCAACGCCCGTCAGCCGATCTACGCGCAGCAGCGCGAGATCCTCACCGAGCTCGCCGACGCGCTGCTCGCGCGGCCGGAGGAGCTCGACCCCGGATTCGGCGAGGACTGGCGTCTCGCCCCCGACGACGCGGCGCGCGCCCGCGTCGTCGTCGACCAGGTCGCCTCGCTCACCGACCCCTCGGCGACCGCCTGGCACGAGCGGCTCTGCTGAGCGCCGCCGCCCGTGCTCGGTCCCGGTGGGGCCGCCCACGGCGCGCGCGGGCCGCGCTCCCTAGAATCGACCCACCATGCCCGGCCTGATCACGCGCAACGACATCGACGAGCTGCGCTCGCGGGTCGACATCGGGCAGATCGTGGGCGACTACGTGACCCTGAAGCGTGCGGGCGTCGACTCGCTCACCGGGCTGTGCCCCTTCCACGACGAGCGCAGCCCGAGCTTCCACGTGCGCCCGCGGGTGGGGCGCTACCACTGCTTCGGCTGCGGCGAGGACGGCGACGTCTTCACCTTCCTCATGAAGATGGACTCGCTCGGCTTCCAGGAGGCGGTCGAGCGGCTCGCGCAGCGGGTCGGCTTCGAACTGCACTACGAGGACGGCGGCGGCCCCTCCGACCACAGCAAGCGCGCCCGCCTGCTGTCGGCGAACACGGCCGCAGAGGCGTTCTTCCGCGCCCAGCTCGCCACCCCGGAGGCCCAACCGGCGCGCGACTTCCTCGGCAGCCGCGGCTTCGATGCCGCCGCCGCCGAGCGTTTCGGGGTCGGCTTCGCGCCGAAATCGTTCCAGGCGCTCGCGGACGCGCTGAAGGCGCAGGGCTTCACCGAGGAGGAGCTGCTCGCGGCCGGGCTGCTCTCCCGCAACGACCGGGGCAACGTCTACGACCGCTTCCGCGGGCGGGCGGTGTGGCCGATCCGCGACACCACCGGGCAGACCGTCGGCTTCGGGGCGCGGAAGCTCCTCGACGACGACAACGGCCCGAAGTACCTGAACACCCCCGAGACGCCGGTGTACCACAAGGCCCAGGTGCTCTACGGGCTCGACCTCGCCCGGCGCGACATCGCCAAGGGCAAGCAGGTCGTCGTCGTCGAGGGCTACACCGACGTCATGGCGTGCCACCTCGCCGGCGTCACGACCGCGGTCGCGACCTGCGGCACGAGCTTCGGCGCCGACCACATCACGGTGCTGCGCCGGGTGCTGGGGGATCAGGACAACGCGAACGTCGCGATGGCCGGTCAGGTGGTCTTCACCTTCGACCCCGACGAGGCGGGGCAGACGGCCGCGAGCCGCGCGTTCGCCGAGGAGCAGCGCTTCGCGGCGCAGACCTTCGTCGCCACCGGACCGGAGGGTCTCGACCCGTGCGACCTGCGCCTCGCGCAGGGCGACGCCGCGGTGCGGGCGATGATCGAGTCCCGCAAGCCGATGTTCGAGTTCATGGTGCGCCGGCAGCTCGCCGGTCACGACCTCGAGACGGTCGAGGGGCGGGTGGCGGCCCTGCGGGCGGCCGCACCGGTGGTGGCGGGGATCCGCGACCGCTCCCTCTCCGACCGGTACGTGCGCGAGCTGGCCGGGTGGCTGGGCGAGAACCCCGTCGACGTCGAACGCGAGGTGCGCGCCGCGGGGCAGCGCCGCCCGGCGCGCGGCTCGGGCCCCGCGAACCCCGCCCGTTCCGGCCCGGGCCGTTCCGGCACCGTCCGCCCCGATCCGAGCCGCCCCGGTCGCCTTGACGGTGCCGACGGCGCCCCCCGGTCCGACGGTCTGGGCGCGGGCGAGCTCGCCGCCGAGACCCCCCGCGGGGCGCAGCTGACCGACCTGCCGGCCGATCCGATGACCCGCGGCGAGCGCGACGCGCTCATGGCGCTGCTGCAGCATCCCGAGGCGGTCGACGCCGAGCTCGCCGCCCGCCTCGTGCGGGTGCGTTTCGCGAACGCGACGCTCGCGGTGGTGCGCGACGCGGTCGCGGCGGCCCTCGAGCATCGCGAGAGCGCGGCCTTCGTCGAGCGGGTCGCGGAGCAGGCCCCGCCCGGCTTCGAGGGGCTCGTCTCGCAGCTCGCGGTCGCGCCGCTGCCCGCGGACGCGGCGGGGGTCGCGGCCTACTGCCGCGGCGTGGTCGCGGGGCTCGTCGACCGGGATCTGCTGCGCGAGAAGGCCGAGGTGCTCGGCGCCCTGCAGCGCGCCGCCGCCGACGGCGACGGGGAGCGCCAGCGCGAGCTCGCCCGCCGCGCCGCCGAGCTCGAGACCGAGCGGCGGCGCCTGCGCGACGCCTGAGTCGAGGGAACATCCGGTTCGCGTCGCCCGCGGCGCGCGTGCTATCACGGAGTCGGGCCGTCCACCCCGCGGGCCCCAACCCGAGGAGGGCGCACGTGCGAGCTCGTACGGTCGGCGCGGCCCTGGGCGCCGTCCTGGTGGCGGCGCTGGGCGCGACCTCGCTGACCTCGTGCGGTTCCGAACCCGAGGCGGTGCGCATCGTCTCCGCGGGCCAGCTCGTGTCCCTCGACCCCACCGCGACCGTCGACGCGACGTCGCGCGGGCTCATGGCCCAGCTGTACCCGCTGCTGCTGCAGCGCGACGCGCGCACCGGCGTGCTCGAGACCTCGCTCGCGGACAGCGCCGAGTTCACGGCACCCGACGAGTACACCGTGACGATCCCCTCCGGCCTGGAGTTCGCCAACGGCGACACCCTCACCTCCTCCGATGTGGTCTTCAGCTTCCAGCGGATGCTCGAGCTCGGCGTCGAGTCGGGCCCCGGCGCCCAGCTCGAGGGCGTGCGCTCGGTGGAGGCCACCGACGAGCAGACCGTCGTGTTCCACCTCGCGACGGCGAACGACGCCTCCTTCCCGAGCGCGCTCGCGAGCCCCGCCGGGGTCATCGTCGACGAGGAGGTCTTCGCCGCCGACGCGACCACCTCCGACGAGGTGATCGTCGACGCGCAGCCCTTCGCCGGTCCGTTCCGCGTCGGGGAGGTGACGAGCGCCACCGCGATGACGCTCGTGGCCAACCCGCACTGGGTGGGCGAGCCGCCGGGAGCCGCGACGATCGAGCTCGAGCTGGGCGTGGATCCCGAGGAGGCGGCGCACCGCCTCATGGACGGCAGCGCCGACGTCGTCTGGGGCACTCTGCCGAATGCGGTGCGGGAGTCGCTCGCGGATGCGAGCGGCGTGCGGGTGATCTCCCGCCCCTCACGCTCGTTGCGCATGCTCGTCTTCGACCTCGCCACGATGCCGTTCGGTGCCGCGACCGACCAGGCCGACGCCGCGAAGGCGGCCGCGGTGCGCCGCGCGGTGGCCGACCTGGTCGACCGCGACGCGCTCGCCGAGGCGGCGCCGGGGCAGTGGATCGGCTGGGCCGGCTTCCTGCCCGAGACCCTCGGCGGTTCGGCCGACCCGATCGCGACCACGACCGGTGACGGCACGGGCGGCCCTTCGGCGAGCGACGCGACGTCGGTGCTCGCCGCGGCGGGCGTCACGACGCCGGTGCCGCTGACGTTCTCGGTGGGACTGCGCGACGGCGAGGGCGGCCCCGACGCGCTCACCGAGGCGCTCGTGGCCCAGCTCGAGACCGGCGGCCTGTTCGACGTGACGATCGCCCCGCACGACGGGCCGTTCACGAAGGCGGTGCTCACCGAGAACCACTTCCCGGCCTTCGAGTTCCGCTGGTCGCCGCTGGGCAACGACCCCGACGACTACCTGACGGCCCTCTACGGGCCCGAGAGCGAGCTGGCGAACAACGCCGTCTCGGCCGACCTGAACGCCGCGCTCGCGGCCGAGGCGACGCTCACCGATCCCGACGAGCGGGCGGCGGCGATCCTCGAGATCCAGCAGACCCTCGCGCAGCGGCTGACGACGATCCCGCTCGTGCAGCGGCTCGACTCCGCGTTCGTCGGCCCGCGGATCACGGGCGGCGCCATCTCCGGCCGCGGCCACCTCGACTTCGCCTCGCTCCTGCTCACCTGAGGCCAGGGCCCGCCCGCCCGGTGGAGAAGGCGGGCGGATGCCGGGTCGGCCACCGCGACGCGGCCCGCTAGCCTGAGGGCGTGCCCACCACGATCGCCGTCCGCGCCGACGACCTGACGCTCGGCTACGGCGAGGGGCCGGTCGCCGTCGACGGGGTGAGCTTCTCGCTCGAGCCGGGCGCGATCCTCGGGGTCGTGGGCGAGGCGGGCTCGGGCAAGAGCACGCTCGCGCGCGCGATCGCGGCGCAGCGCCTGCCGGGCGAGGGCCCGATGCCGGTGATCCGCGGGGGCGGCCTGGAGGTACTCGGGCAGGACGTGCGCCGCCTCGGTCCGAAGGAGCGCTCGCGGCACACCCTGCGCGTCGGGTACCTCCCGCAGGACGGCGGGTCGAGCCTCGAGCCGCGGCTGACGATCGGCGAGAACATCGCGAGCCCGATCTTCGAACGCGACCGCGGCTTCGACCAGCGCGAGGCGGGCGCCGCGGTCGCGAAGCTCGTCGACGCGGTGCGGCTGCCGCTCGGCGTGCTCGACAAGTTCCCGCACGAGCTCAGCCGCGGGCAGCGCCAGCGCATCGCCCTCGCGCGCGCCCTCGTGCTCGAGCCGCGCCTCGTGATCGCCGACGACCCGACGATGGGCGTCGACGTGCTCGTGCGCGGCCACATCCTGGGCGTCATCGCCGAGCTGCAGCGCGAGTTCGGCTTCGCGGCGCTCGTGATCGGCCACGACCTGCGCGAGCTGCGCACCATCACCAACCGCATCGCGGTCATGCACGCGGGCATCTTCGTCGGCTACGGCGCCGCCGACGACGTGCTCGCCAACCCGCTGCACCCCTACGTCGCGCGCCTCGCGGAGCTGCAGGCGTGACGGCCCTGGCGATCACGACGGAGCGCTCGGCGTGACGGCCCTGCTCGTCGGCGGCTACGGCGCCGACGGCGGCGGCAGCGCGCCCGGCATCGGCTGGGCCGAGATCGAGCCGTCGGGCGCTCTCACGTACCGGGGCGTGCTCGCCGAGGTCGCCTCGCCCTCGTGGCTGACCCGGCGCGGCGACCTGCTGCTCGCGGCGCTCGAGCCCTCCGCGCGGCTCGCCGGATTCCGGATCGAGCGCGCGCCCGGCGCGCCGCGGCTCGCGCCGCTCGGCGAGCCGGTGCCGACCAGTGCCGCAGCCTGCTCGATCGCGGTCGCGGGCGACGAGGCGCTCGTCGCGGGCTACGTCGACGGGGTCGTCGCGGTGCATCCGCTGGGTGAGAACGGACCCGAGCCGGCCGTGCAGCGCATCGCGGGGGAGGGATCCGGCCCGCTGCCCGCGCAGGCCTCCCCGCACGCGCACGCGGCCCTCGTGCTCGCGAGCGGTGAGGTGCTGACCGCCGACCTCGGCGCCGACCGGGTGTACCGGCTGGTGTGGGGATCCTCTGGCTGGGAGCGCCGCGGCGAGATCGCCCTGCCGCCCGGCACCGGCCCGCGCGACCTGCTCGCGCTGCCCGACGGGCGCGTCGCGGTGCTGGGGGAGTGGGGCCGCACGGTGCACCTGCTGGAGCCGACCCCGGGAGCGGATGCGGGGCGGGCCGGCGGCGCGGACGGACCCGGCTGGCGGGTCGGCCCCGGTGCGGTCGTGCCCGGCGGAGAGGACGGCGGACAGGCCGCGGGTCTCGTCGCCTCGCCCGACGGGCGCACCCTCTACGCCGCCGTGCGGGGGCCCGACGTGATCGGCGCGCTCGCGCTCGACGACGACGGTCTGCGGAAGCTCGCGGCGACGCCGTGCGGCGGCTCCTGGCCGCGGCACCTGCTCGCCCACGACGGCCTGCTGCACGCGAGCCTGCAGCTCGCCGACGCCGTCGCGAGCTTCCGCCTCGGGGCCGACGGCGGCCTCGAACCTGTCGGTGCGCCGACCCCGGTCCCCTCGCCGACCTGCCTCGCTCCGCTCGGCTGAGCCGTGCGGAGGGAGGGCCGCGGTTTGATAGGCTGTCCCGGCTGTTCGCGACGCGGATGCGGGGCGAGCGGTGATCCTCGGTAGCTCAATTGGCAGAGCAATCGGCTGTTAACCGATAGGTTCTTGGTTCGAGTCCAAGCCGGGGAGCCACATCCCGATCTGCAGGATCCGCCGCCGCGCTGAGCGGCACACCGCTCACGCCGCGACGATCGCCCCGCGGTACACGCCGTCGGTGCCGAGGGCCGCGGCGAAGGCGGCCCAGTCGCGATCCTGCAGGGGCAGGCGCCCCTCGAGGCCGGCGATCTCGGCCGCGAGGCAGCGGAACGCCGCGTGCGCGCCGCTCGGGTCGACGACCCGCACCGGGTGCCCTTCGCGGTAGAGGGCGGCGGAGTCGGCGACGAGCAGCAGCGGGGTCGGGCCGGCGAGGCGCCGCAGCAGCTGGTTCGGCGCGAGGTCGCGGAAGGCGCCGTCGTCGACGATGTGCGCCTCGGATCGGTGCCCGCGCGCGTCGGGGGTCGCGAGGGCGAGGCGCAGGGAGTCCCAGTGGCCCGGCGAGGCGAATTCGGTGCGCACGAGCAGGGGCTGCGGGGAGCGGGGCAGGCGGCGCACGCTGAGGATTATTCCCTTCGCCGTCGCGAAACACCAGTGCTGCTCACGAATCGTTACTCCCGCGGGAGTACGCGCGTCGCACCGCCCGGCCGATCGGAGCACGCCCCCGCCCGCGTAGCCTTGCGGCATGCTCGGCGGGCACTCGACCTCGGCGTGGCGTGGCGCCGCGGGCTCCGAGGAGCCGGCCGGTCCGGTGCCCCCGCACGGCTGGCGCGGCATGCCGCCGGCGGCCCGGTACTGGCTGCCGGTGCTCGTCTCGGCGATCATCCAGATCCCCGCGGCGCTGTGGAGCCTGCGCGGCACCTTCGCGCCGCCGTGGGCCGCCCCCGCGAGCGACACCCCAGGCTGGTCGGCGGCGCTCACCATCCTCCTCGCCGTGCTCGGCCCGATCGCGCTGCTGTTCGCGCGCCGGTTCCCCGGCCCGGTCGTGCTCGTCAGCGCGGCCTTCGGAGCCCTCGACCTGATGTTCGGCAGCGGGGGAGCGCCCTACGTCGCCCTCGCCTTCGCGATCGTCGGCGCCGTCGTGCGCGGCGCGCGGATCTGGGCGTGGATCTCGGTCAGCGCCGCCTGGATCGTCACCGTGACCTTCGCCATCGTCTTCAATCTCGGCCACCTGACCCCGGTGCGGGTCGCGGTGCCGACCCTGGGGATCCTGCTGGTGTTCGGCGTCGGGGAGGGCATGCGCGCCCGACGGGAGGCCGCCGCCGAGTTCGTGCGCCGCGACCGGGAGCGCCGCGCCCGCGAGGTGCAGCAGGAGCGCGTGCGCATCGCGCGCGAGCTGCACGACGTGCTCGCCCACTCCCTGAGTCAGATCACGGTGCAGGCCGGGGTGGGCCTGCACCTCATGGACAAGCAGCCCGACCAGGCGGCGCACGCGCTGCGCGAGATCCGCGAGACGAGCAAGTCGGCCCTCGACGAGGTGCGCCACGTGCTCGGCGTGCTCCGCGCCGAGGGCGGGGCCGACCCCGCCGCGCCGCTGCGGCCCGAACCCGACCTCGCCCGGCTGCCCGAGCTCGTCGCCGGGTTCGCCGCGAACGGTCTCGAGGTGCAGCTCGACGATGAGCTCTCGCGGGGCGCCCCGCCCTCGCCGGCCGTGCAGCTGGCCCTCTACCGCATCGCCCAGGAGGCGCTGACGAACGTCGCGCGCCACTCCGACGCCGCGCACGCGAGCCTGCGGCTCTGGCGCGAGGCGGGCGCGCTGCGGCTGGAGGTGCGCGACACCGGCCGCCCGCGCGAGGCGCCCGAGGCGATCGGCGGCGGCCGCGGCATCATGGGGATGCGCGAGCGGGCCGAACTGCTCGGCGGCACGATCGAGGTGGGCCCGGCCGCGAGCGGCGGATTCCGCGTCGCGGTGCAGATCCCGGAGGTGGGGAGCGCGTGATCCGTGTCGCACTGGCCGACGACCAGCATCTGATCCGGGCGGGCTTCCGCAGCCTGCTCGAGGCGGAGCCCGACCTCGAGGTGGTCGGCGAGGCCGCCACCGGCGAGGAGGCCCTCGCCCTGGTGCGCCGTGAGCGGCCCGACGTCGTGCTCATGGACATCCGCATGCCCGACGGCGACGGCCTGTGGGCGACCGAGCGGATCGTCGCCGACCCGGCGCTCGCGGGGACGCGCGTCGTCGTCGTCACCACCTTCGAGCTCGACGAGTACGTCGCGCAGGCGATCCGGGCCGGCGCGAGCGGGTTCCTCGTGAAGGACACCGAGCCGGTCGAGCTGATCCGCGCCGTGCGGGTCGTCGCCGCGGGGGATGCGCTCCTCAGCCCCGGCGTGACGAAGCGCCTGCTCGAGCGGGTCGCGAGCGGCCTGACCCAGCCGCCCGACGCCTCCCGTCTCGCGCACCTGACGGACCGCGAGCGCGAGGTGCTCACCCTCGTCGGGCAGGGCCTCACGAACGAGGAGATCGGCCGCGAGCTCTACCTGAGCCCGCTCACCGCGAAGACCCACGTCTCGCGGATCATGGGCAAGCTCCTCGCCCGCGACCGGGTGCAGCTCGTCGTCGTGGCGTACGAGACGGGCCTCGTGACGCCCGGCCGCGTCGCGGAGTAGGCCGCCCCGACGCGCTGCGCGCCCCGGAGCACGCGGCGCCCGCGCAGAGCCTCCCGAGGGAGTAGGCGAGTCGCGCCACCGGGCGGATTCGCCGCGGGCCGCGGGCGAGGAGAGTCGGGTCATCGGGTTCCGCCGGAACCCTCGAGAAGGGACGATTCCATGCTCACCGCACTCGCCACCTCCGCGCTGGTCTTCCACGGCCCGCACGGGTTCTGGTTCCTCGGGCCGATCTTCGGCCTGCTCTGGTTCGGGCTGATCCTCGCGCTCGTCATCGTGCTCGCCCGTCGCGGCCGTCGCGGATGGGGCTACGGCCCCGGCTACGCCCACGGCGGACCCTGGGCCTCGGCGCAGGCCGCGCGCAACGCCGAGACGGTGCTCGCCGAGCGCTACGCGCAGGGCGACATCGACGAGAAGGAGTACCGCGCGCGCCTCGAGGTGCTGCGCGCGAGCGCTCCGCAGCCCCCGCAGCGCTGAGCGCGCCGCGCTCGGCGACGTCGAGCCGATCGGGCGTCGGCGGCCTCCCCGAGGTCGTCGGCGCCCGTCGTCGTTGGGCGGCCTCAGCCCTCGAGGTCGTCGACGCCCGGCATCCAGCTGAGCCCCGGCACGCCCCAGCTGTGGCGGCGCACCGCCTTCCCGGCGGCCTTCTCGTGCGGGTGGGCGAGCCGGTCGAGGTAGAGCACCCCGTCGAGGTGGTCGAACTCGTGCTGGAAGATGCGGGCCAGCCAGCCCTCGGCGGCGATCTCGAACGGCGTGCCGTCGAGGTCGCGGGCGCGCAGCAGGGCGCGGTCGGCGCGCCGCAGCGGGAAGCGCTCGCCGGGGGCGGAGAGGCATCCCTCCTCCTCGGCGTCGAGGTCGAGCTCGTCGAGCCGCAGCGGGCTCACCCAGAGCTCCGGATCGACGGCGACCCCCTCGTGCAGGGCGCCGTCGGGGTCGACCCAGTGCCACACGAACAGCCGCAGGCTCTCGCCGACCTGGGGCGCCGCGAGGCCCACGCCGGGCGCGGCGTGCATCGTCTCGACCATGTCGTCGACGAGCGCGCGCACCGCGTCGTCGACCTCGCCGACGGGGTCGGCGGGGCGGTGGAGGACGGGGTCGCCCGTGATGCGAATCGGGCGCACGGCCATGCTCCCCAGGATATCGGGGCCGCTGGACTAGCCTGAGCGGGTGTTTCCGGCGATCTCCGTCCTCGACGTCGAGAGCGTCATCGGGCAGATCCCGGTCATCGGCATCGGGCTCGCGCTCATCGGCGCGCTCTTCATGTCGCTCGGCGCGCAGTTCCAGCACCGCGGCGTCGACCGCATCGAGGAGAGCCACGGCACGGGGGAGCGCGGCGACGGCCTGAGCGTGCGGCAGATCCTGCTGCTGCTGCGCCGGCCGACCTGGGTGCTCGGCACCCTGCTGCTCGCGCTCGCGATCGGCCTGCAGCTCACCGCGCTCGGCTTCGCGCCGCTCATCGTCGTGCAGCCGCTCGGGGTCGTCGCCCTCGTCATCACCGCCCTCGTCAACGCGCGGGTCAGCCGGGTGCGGCTCAAGGCTCCGGCGCTGCGGGCGATCGGCCTCTGCGTCGGCGGCGTCGCGATCTTCGTCACCGTCGCGACCTTCGTCGCCACCGAGCACCCGGTGGAGCAGCCGCAGCTGATCGTGATCCTCGTGATCCTCGTCGTCGTGCTCGGCCTGCTCGCGACCGCGTTCGCGCTGTTCCGCAACCGGGCCGGCGCGATCTTCTACATCATCTCCGCGGGCGTGCTCTACGGCTTCGTCGCGACCCTCGCCAAGGTCGTGATCAACCGGCTCGGCAACGAGCTGGCCGGTATGACGCAGGGGCACGTCGAGTGGCTCACGATCGTCTGCATCGTCGGCATGCTCGCCGCGGCGGCGCTCGGCGGCTACTTCGTGCAGACCGCCTACTCGGTCGGCAGCCCCGACCTCGTCATCGCGGGGCTCACCGTGATCGACCCGCTGGTCGCGATCTCGATCGGCATCGTCGTGCTCGGCGAGGCCTCCGAGGCGCCGTGGTGGGCGATCCCGGTGTGGATGCTCGCCGGCGCCCTCGCCGTCATCGGCGTCTTCCAGCTCGCCAAGCACCACCCGCAGACCCACCGCTGACCGGCGCGGACTCGCTGCCGGCCCGCGCGGACTCGCCGCCCGCCGCGCGGGTTGACGGTCGCGCTGGGGTAGCGTGAATCGACCCGCTCGCCACCAGAGGATGCCTGTGCCCGACGATGCGACGGAGCGCTCCGCCGCTCCGCTGACGATCCTGATCGGCTGCGACACCTTCTCGCCCGACGTGAACGGCGCCGCGAGCTTCGCGCGGCAGCTGGCCGTCGGCATGGTGCAGCGCGGGCACCGGGTCGAGGTCGTCGCGCCGGCGCCGACGGGCGTGCGCGCGGGCACCTACCGCGAGCACCACGGCGGAGTCGAGTTCACCGTGCACCGGCTCTACTCGTGGCGCTGGCTGCCGCACCCGTGGCTGCGCTTCGCCCTGCCGTGGCGGGCGAAGGCCAATGCGCGCCGGATCGTCGACGCGGTGAAGCCCGGCGTGATCCACTTCCAGTCGCACATCGTCATCGGGCGCGGGCTCGCGATGGTCGCGAAGGAGCGGGGCATCCGCCTGATCGGCACCAACCACGTGATGCCCGAGAACATCGTGCAGCACGTGCGCATCCTGCCGCGGCGCACGCTCGACTGGCTCGTGCGGGTGCAGTGGCGCGACGCGGGCCGCTGGTTCGGCGCGGCCGACGCGGTCACGAGCCCCACCCGGCGCAGTGCGGACTACCTCGAGCACAACACGGGCCTGCGCGGCACGCACGCGATCTCGAACGGCATCGTGCTGGGCAACTACCGGCAGGACTTCACGCCGCGCGAGCGCAATCGCATCGTCTTCCTCGGCCGCATCGACGAGGAGAAGCACGTCGACGAGCTCGTGCACGCCGTCGCGCGGCTCGACCCGGCGCTCGACGTCGAGGTCGACATCCTGGGCGACGGCGACCAGCGGGCCGCGGTGCGCCAGCTCGTCGAGAAGCTGGGGCTCGCCGACCGCATCCGCGTGCCCGGCAAGGTGAGCTACGACGTGCTGCGCGAGACGCTGACGCGCGCGAGCGTCTTCGCGATGCCCTCGACCGCCGAGCTGCAGAGCATCACGACGATGGAGGCGATGGCCTCGGCCCTGCCGGTCGTCGCGGCCGACGCCGTCGCGCTGCCGCACCTCGTGCAGAACGGCGTCAACGGCTACCTGTACACGCCGCACGACGTGCGCGCCCTCGCCGACCGGCTCACCGACGTGCTCACCGCCCCGTGGGAGGAGCAGGAGCGCATGAAGCGCGCCTCGCTCGCCAAGGTGCAGGTGCACGACCTCGAGCACGCGCTCGACGCCTTCGAGGCGATCTACCGGGGCCTGGACATCCCCGACCCGGTCACCGACTGAGGCGAGCCGCGCGGGTCGTCGGCGCCGGCTCGGTGCCGACGCGCCTACTGCGCGGAGTTGCCGTCCGCGCTCCCGTCGGAGCCGCCGTTCTGCACGGCTTCGGCCGCGTAGGTCGCGGCGAGGAACTCGGCGAAGTCCTCCGCGACGCTCGGGTCGCCGGTGAACTCGGCGCCGTCGGCGAGCACGAGCGGCGTCGTGGTGAGAGCGTCGACCTTGTCGGAGGGTAGCGGGCCCGCCGTCGCGCGCGCCGTCGCCGCCTCCACCCACGGCTCGAAGCGGCCCGAGGTGATGCAGTCGTGCAGCCCGTCGACCGGGGTTCCGACGGCCTGCAGCACGTCGTCGGCGAGCTCACCCGAGCTCGGGGGCGCGACACCGGCAGCGGGGGCGGCGGCGAAGAGCGCGCCGGTGACGGCCATGGCGGAGTCGGGGGCGAGATCCGCCGTGCACGCGAAGGCGCGGGCGGCGAGGGCGGAGTAGCCCTGGTCGTCGCTCAGCGCGACCGGGTGGATCTCGAGCGACAGGTAGCCGGCCGTACCCCAGTTGGTGAGGTTGTCGAGGTTCGTGTTCCAGAAGGTGGCGCTCGTCGGGTCGCCGAAGTCGAGGTAGGCGAGCACCGCCGGCACGCCCGAGGTCGCGTTCGCGGGGGTCGCGACCGGCTCCTCGCCCGCCTGCAGCGCGGGGGTGGTCCAGGCCGTGATGGTGGATCCGTCGCCGGTCAGCACGAGACCGTCGCTCAGCATGTTGGCCGGGCCCGCGAGCTCGTCCTGCCCGTGGCGCCAGACGCCGTAGCCCACCGCGGCGGCGACGATCGCCACGCCCGCGACGATGCCGGTGACAAGGAAGACGCGGTTCATGATGCGTCGACGGCGCTTCTCGCGCTGACGCACGATCGCCATCTCGCGCGAGATCTCGTCGTTCTCGTGCTTCGAGAGCCGACGCTGCTCCTTCTTCGACAGGGTGGCGGCGGCGGGCGCCTCGTCGGCGGGGCGGGCGGGGCGAGACGCAGGCATCCCTCGGATGCTCGGGGCTGCGCCCGTGGGTTGTCAAGGTGGCGGCTGTGAGCGAGCCGTGAAGGGGCGATGACGGCGGCCTGGAGGGTGCCGGCTCAGCCGGTGCCGGCTCGGCGGTGGCGCTGCCGAAGGTGTGCTCGGGCGGCGGCCGCGCTGCCGAGGTCGGCCCGGATGCGCCGCTAGGCTGCCCCCGGCGGCTGCGGCCGTCGGCGCGTGGGCCGCCCGCGCGCGGGGCGGTAGCTCAGCCGGTTAGAGCAGTGGACTCATAATCCATCGGTCACGGGTTCAAGTCCCGTCCGCCCCACTCACGCTTCCTCGGGTCGGACATGTGAACGGCGTCCACAACGACGGTCGTTCCGCCTAGGGTCGTGCCATGACCGACGCGTCCGCCGCGCAGAGCGCCGCCGCCTCCGGCCCAGAGGGCTCCGGCATCACATCGCCCCCGAACGGCATGCGCACCTTCTTCCAGGTGCTCGTGAACACGGCGCTCGCCAACGTCACCACGAGCTACCTCTGGTTCGCGCTGACCTTCTGGGTCTACCTCGAGACCCGGTCGGTGCTCGCGACGGGCATCATCGGCGGTGCGTACATGCTGTTCGTCGCGCTGTTCGGCATGGTGTTCGGCACGATCGTCGACCGGCTGCGCAAGCACCGCGCGATGCTGCTCGCGAGCGGCACCTCGCTCGTCGCCTTCGTGGTCGCCGGGGTGCTCTACCAGCTGTTCCCGGAGTCGAGCCTGCTCGACCTCGGCGGTCCGTGGTTCTGGCTCTTCGCCGGCATCATCCTGTTCGGCGGGGTGATCGAGAACGTGCGCAACATCGCGCTCTCGACGACCGTCACGCTGCTCGTGCCGCCGGCGCGGCACGCCAACGCGAACGGCATGGTCGGCACCGTGCAGGGTCTCGCGTTCATGGTCACGAGCGTCTTCTCGGGGCTATCCGTCGGGCTGCTCGGCATGGGATGGACGCTGCTGATCGCGATCGTCTTCACCGCGCTCGCGGTCGGTCACCTGCTGTTCGTGCGCATCCCCGAGGAGAAGCCGGTCGTCGAGGAGCGCGCGCCGCTCGTCGACATCCGCGGCGCGATCGCGGCGATCCGCCTCGTGCCGGGCCTGTTCGCGCTCATCATCTTCTCCACCTTCAACAACCTCATCGGCGGCGTCTACATGGCGCTCATGGACCCGTACGGCCTCGAGCTGTTCCCCGTCGAGTGGTGGGGCGTCGTGCTCGGGGTCACCTCGACCGGGTTCATCATCGGCGGGCTCGTCATCGCCAGATTCGGACTCGGGCGCAACCCGATCCGCACGATGCTCTGGCTCGTCGTCGGGATGGGCGTGCTCGGCGCGCTGTTCACGATCCGCGAGAACTGGCTGCTTTACGCGGCCGGCATCTGGGTCTACATGTGCATCATCCCCGCGGTCGAGGCGGCGGAGCAGACCGTCATCCAGCGCGTGGTCGAGTTCCGCACCCAGGGGCGCGTCTTCGGCTTCGCGCAGGCCTTCGAGTCGGCGGCCGCGCCGATCACCGCCTTCCTCATCGCGCCGATCGCGGAGTTCCTCGTGATCCCCTACATGCAGACCGACGCCGGCACGGCGACCTTCGGCTGGCTGCTGGGGGAGGGCGACAGCACGCGCGGCATCGCGCTTGTGTTCTTCGTGGCGGGGCTCGTCATGGTCGTCATCGCCCTGCTCGCCTTCGCGACGCGGTCGTACCGGCTCATCAGCGCCCACTACGCGGGACAGCAGGAGTCGGTGAAGCCCGAGGATGAGTCGCCGATCGACCCCGAGGCGGCGCGGCTCGCCGCGAACTAGCTGTAGTGCCCAGGCAGGTTGTTGAACCGTGTGATGGGTGGGACCTTGCCGATGGCGGTGTGGGGCCGGTGCTGATTGTAGAAGTGCAGCCAGGCCGGGAGCGCTGCTCGTCGGGCTGACTCGGAGTTGTAGTGCCGGGAGTAGG
>JAFKEN010000016.1 GCA_017308515.1 Actinomycetales bacterium
CAGGGCCGCCTTGCCACCGGGGCCGGCGCAGAGGTCGAGCCAGCGCTCCCCCGCGCGCACCGGCCGGGCGCGACTGAGCGCGAGGGCCGCGAGCTGCGAGCCCTCGTCCTGCACCCGGGCTCGCCCCTCGATCACGGCCGGCACCCGGGCCGGATCGCCGGCGGGCGCGAGCGCGGCGACCGGCGAGACCCGCGCGGGCTCCCCGAGACCCTCCGGCGCGGCGAGGCCCGGCAGCGCCACGAGCGCGACGCGCGGCGCGTCATTGTCGGCCGTGAGCAGCGCCTCCAGCTCCCCGGTGCGGCCCTCGCGCGCGAGGGCGTCGCGCAGCGCCGCGACGATCCAGGCCGGGTGCGCGAAGCGCACCGCGAGCGCGTCGTCGCCCGAGCGCCCCTCCACGGCGCGCTCGCGCCAGGTCGCCGGATCCTCGCGCGCCACCGCGCGGAGCACGCCGTTGACGAACCCGGAGGCGGAGCGCTTGCGCAGCGCCCCGGTCGCGAGGCGCACCGATTCGTCGACGACCGCGTGGGCCGGGATCCGCGTCGCGAGCAGCTGGTGCACGCCGAGCCGCAGCAGGTCGAGCACGTCGGGGTCGATCCGGCTGACCGGCCGCTTCGCGGCTCGTGCGATGACGGCGTCGTAGAGCAGCCGGCCCCGCAGGGTGCCGTAGGTGAGCTCGGTCGCGAGCGCGGCGTCCTGCGGCGACAGGCCCGCGCGCACGATGCGCGCCGGCAGCAGCAGGTTCGCGTAGGCGTCGCTCGCGCGCACCGCGAGCAGCACCTCGAGGGCGACGGATCGCGCGGTCGCCCGGCTCACGAGAGCCGGTCCGGCGCACCCGGCCCGCGCCCGCGCCACCAGTCGGGCGCCGGCATGGCGGTGCGGCCCGCGGGCTGCACGACGAGCAGTTCGAGCGGCATGTCACCGGTGCCGACCTGCACCGCGCCGCCCCGCTCGGCGAGCCGGCCGGGGTCGAGCGGCGGGGCGTCGTGCGCGAGGCGTGCCTCGCGGATCTTGAACCTCTCGCCGTCGAGCTCGACCCACGCGCCCGGCTCGGGGGTCACGCCGCGCAGACGCGCGTCGACCTCCGCGGCGGGGCGCCCCAGATCGAGCCGCCCGTCGGCGAGGGTGAGTTTGGGCGCGAGGGTGACCTCCCCGACCTGCTCCCGCGCGGTCGCGGTGCCCGCCGCGAGCTCGTCCACGACGCGCGCCAGCTGACCCGCGCCCGACTCGGCGAGCTCGTCGAGCAGCCGCCCCGCAGTCGCGACCCGGCCGATCGCATGACGCTCGAGGTCGAAGACGGGGCCGGCGTCGAGCTCCTCCACGAGTCGGAACACCGCCGTCCCCGTCTCGGTGTCGCCCGCGATCAGGGCCCGCTGCACCGGGGCCGCACCGCGCCAGCGCGGCAGCAGCGAGAAGTGCAGGTTGATCCACCCCAGCCGCGGACCCGAGAGCAGCGGCTCGCGGATCAGCCCGCCGTACGCGACGACGACGCCGAGGTCCGCCTCGAGCGCGAGCAGCTGCTCGGTCACCGGCTCGAGCCGGTTCGCGCGGATCACCGGAACCCCCGCCGACTCGGCCAGCTCGGCGACCGGGGTCGGCGTCAGCACCCGCTTACGTCCCTGCGGGGCGTCCTCGCGCGTCACCACGGCGACGACCTCGTGCGGGGAGTCGAGCAGCCGCCGCAGGCTCGGAACCGCCGCCGCGGGGCTTCCGGCGAAGATCAGGCGGAGTGCGGGCACCCCCCGATTCTGTCAAGCCCTCGGGCGCCTCACTCGTCGAAGGGCTCCGGATCGTCGAAGCGGGCCCGCAGCGGCAGGGGCCGCCGACCGCGGGAGGTCGCGGGCGGCCCGCCGCGCGAGGAGGTCGCCTGCCGCACGATCTCCGCCCGCACGGCGCGCGCGACCTCCGGCCCGTGGCCGTATTCGAAGCGCAGCACGGCGCGGTCGAGACCGTCCTCGGTGCGCCGCGCGACGAGCTCGGCGGCCGACGGCACGGCGGCGAGGGCCGCGTCCACGGCGGCGCGGGTGCCCCGGAGGGTCGCGACCCGCACCGCCGGCGGGAAGCGCAGCTCCCGGCGGGCGGCGAGCTCGTCACGCGCCCAGTCGCTCTGCCGCCCAGTTGCGAGGGCCCGGCCGAGGGATCCGCCGACCCCGACCAGCAGCACCGTCCCGTCGTCCGCCGCGAGGGCCGCCGCGTGCGACCACCAGCGCAGGCAGTCCTCGGCGACCCGGAGGCTCTCGCGCAGCAGCATCCGCGGCCCGTCGAGCAGCAGCACCGCCCGGTAGCCGCCGGCCGCGATCGGCTCCGCCCCGCGCGTCGCGATGACGAGGGCGGGCCGCGCCTCGACCGACTCGACGGCGTGCTCGCCGTCGCTCACGATGACCCGCACGCCGGGGAAGGCGCGCCCGAGCTCCTCCGCGGTGCGGGTCGAGCCGGCCCCGGCGCGCACCATTCGGGTGCTCTGGCAGCTCGGGCACCGCCAGGCCCGCTCGGCACGGCCGCACCACGCGCACTCCGGCACGCCGCCCTCGCGCGTCACCCGCAGCGGACCGGTGCAGACCCGGCAGCGCGCCGGCTCGCCGCATTCGGCGCAGCGCAGCCCCGGCGCGTAGCCCGGGCGCGCGACCTGCACGAGGACGGGGCCCGACTCCAGCCCGGTGCGCGCGGCGCGCCAGGCCACCGAGGGGATCCGCGCCTGGGCCGCGAGGCGATCCTGTGCCGCGACGTCGTCGGTGGGGATCACCTTCACCCGCCGCGGCCGCTCCGGCCCGACCTCGGCCAGGTGCCCGATCTCGACGAGGCGCTGCACCTCGGTGCTGCGGCTGTGCCCCGCGAACACGAGGGCGCCGCCCTGCTGCTCGTGCCGCAGCAGCGCGGCGTCGCGGGCGTGCACGTAGGGCGCGAGCGGCTCGCCCAACAGCGGATCGCCGTCGTCCCACACCGCGAGCAGGCCCAGCCGGGCCGCCGGGGCGTAGACGGCGCTGCGGGTGCCGACGATCGCGACCGGCGCCGCATCGATGGCGCGCAGCAGCGCGCGGTAACGCTCGGGGTTCGAGCCGCGCGCGTCGAGCCGCACGACGGCGTCGGTCGGCAGCAGGTCGGCGAGGGCGGCGGCGAGCTGATCCTCGTCGCGGTAGTCGGGAGCGACGAGGATCGCGCTGCGCCCCCCGAGCACCGTGCGGGCCGCGGCGCGGGCGAGCACGCGCGCCCAGCGCCCCACGGTCGTGCCGGAGGGCAGGGTCTCGACGCCCGGATCCGGACGCAGCGCGACCCGCGCGTCGCCCTCGAGAGCGCGCACGAGCGCCGGGTAGTCGAGGATCTCGGGCGGGGTGCCCTGCGGCGCCTCGGGCTCCTCCTCGCGGGCGAGCCACGCCTTCTCGACGCGCGCCTGCCGGGTCGGGATCGCGAGCCGCAGCACGTCGATCGCCGAGCCCGCCGCGCGGTCGGCGGCGGCCCGCGCGAGCGCCCAGACCTCGGGGCGCAGCACGGGCACCGGCGAGACGACATCGAGGACGTCGCTGAGCGGGCCCGGGAAGGAGGGCTCGTCGGCGAGCTCGATGACGAAGGCGTCCGTCACCCGCCGGGCCGCGCGCAGCGGCACCCGCACGCGCACCCCCGGCGCGAGACCCTCGAGGTTCGGCGGGATGCGGTAGTCGAGCAGCCGGTCGAGCTGCGGGAGCGCGGCGTCGACGAGCACCCGCGCGATCGCCGGCATCACGGCCCCCCGATCACCGCGCAGTCACAGCCCGGCGGCGTCCCGCAGGGCGTCGACGCGGTCCGTGCGCTCCCAGGTGAAGTCCGGCAGCTCGCGCCCGAAGTGCCCGTAGGCGGCGGTCTGCCGGTAGATCGGGCGCAGCAGGTCGAGGTCGCGGATGATCGCCGCCGGGCGCAGGTCGAAGACCTCGCGGATCGCGGCGACGATGCGCTCCTCGGGCACGTGGGACGTGCCGAAGGTCTCCACGTAGAGCCCGACGGGTGCGGCGACGCCGATCGCGTAGGCGACCTGCACCTCGAGCCGGTCGGCGAGGCCCGCGGCGACCGCGTTCTTCGCGACCCAGCGCATCGCGTAGGCGCCGGAGCGGTCGACCTTCGACGGATCCTTGCCGCTGAATGCTCCGCCGCCGTGCCGGGCCGCACCGCCGTAGGTGTCGACGATGATCTTGCGCCCGGTGAGGCCGGCGTCGCCCTGCGGGCCGCCGATCTCGAAGCGCCCGGTCGGGTTGATGAGCCGTCGCGCCCGCTCGGAGGGCAGATCCACGGTCTCCAGCACCGGCCGCAGCACGTGCTCCTCGACCGCGGCGCGCACGTCTTCCGCGGAGGCGTTCCGCGCGTGCTGGGTCGAGACGACGAGGGTCTCGATGCTGCGCGGGACGGTGCCCTCGTAGCCGACTGTCACCTGGGTTTTGCCGTCGGGGCGCAGCAGCTCGACCTCGCCGGAGTGGCGCACCGCGGCCAGCCGCTCCGAGAGCCGGTGCGCGAGCCAGATGGGCAGCGGCATGAGCTCGGGGGTCTCGGTCGTCGCGAAGCCGAACATGATGCCCTGGTCACCCGCACCCTGCCGGTCGAGGTCGTCGACGGCCTCCGCGGCCCGCTGCTCGTAGGAGCCGTCGACGCCGAGCGCGATGTCGGGCGACTGGCCGCCGATCGAGATCGAGACGCCGCAGGTGAGGCCGTCGAACCAGGCGTCGGCCGAGTCGTAGCCGATGCCGCGGATGGTCTCGCGCACGACGCTCGGGATCTCGACGTACCCGGCCGTCGTGACCTCGCCCGCGACGTGCACGAGGCCGGTCGTGACGAGGGTCTCGACCGCGACGCGCGAGGCCGGATCCTGCCGGAGCATCTCGTCGAGGATCGCGTCCGACACCTGGTCGCACATCTTGTCGGGATGACCCTCCGTGACGGACTCGGAGGTGAAGAGACGGAGGGAATCGCTCACGGCAGACCTGTCGGGGTTCGGGACACCGGGCTCGCGGCCCGGATCGGACGGCCCGCGCGGATCAGCGCGCCAGGACGTCGAGGATGCGGTCGGCGACCGACGCCTTCGGTCCGCTCGCCTCGGTCAGGATATCGCCCGACCCCGACAGCATGACGATGCTGTTGTCGGGGGTGCCGAATCCGGTGCTCCAGCCCACGGTGTTGACGACGAGATAGTCGACGCCCTTGCGCGCCGCCTTCGCCCGCGCGAGCTCGAGGAGGGCCTCGCGGTCGGTCTCGGTCTCGGCGGCGAAGCCGACGACGGTCTGGCCCTCGCGCCGTGCGTCGACCAGGCCGCGCAGGATGTCGGGGTTCTTGACGAGCCGCAGCTCCAGGGTGTCGCCCTGGGTCTCCTTCTTGATCTTCCCCGCGGCGACCTCGTCGGGCCGGTAGTCGGCGACCGCGGCGGCCATGATCACGAGGTCGGCCTCGGCGGCCGCGCGCCCGGCGGCCGCCTCGAGCTCGGCGGCGGTGTCGACGTGCTCGAGGGTGATCCCGGCGTCGGCGGGAGCCACGCCGTCGTCGAGGTTCGCGACGATGAGGTGCACCTGCGCCCCGCGGGCCGCCGCGGCGCGCGCGAGCGCCACGCCCTGCCGGCCGCTGGAGCGGTTGCCGACGAAGCGCACGGGATCGATCGGCTCGCGTGTGCCGCCGGCCGTGACGAGCACGCGCCGCCCGGCGAAGTCGCGGGGCCCGACGACCGCCAGCGCCGCCGCGACGATCTCCTCGGGCTCCGCCATGCGCCCGGGCCCCGAGTCGCGCCCGGTCAGCCGACCCGAGGCGGGCCCGACGAGCGTGACCCCGCGCTCGCGCAGCAGTGCGACGTTCGCCCGCGTCGCGGGGTCGTTCCACATCTCGGTGTGCATCGCGGGGGCGAGCACGAGCGGCGCCTCGCTCGCGAGGATGGTCGTGCCGAGCAGGTCGTCGGCGAACCCGTGCGCGATCTTCGCGAGGGTGTTCGCGGTCGCGGGCGCGACCACGATGAGGTCGGCCGACTGCCCGAGGGCGACGTGCCGCACCTCCGCGACGCCCTCGAAGAGCTCGGTGTGCACGGGGTTGCGGCTGATCGCCTCGAGCGTCGGGCGGCCGACGAACCGGAGCGCGGCCTCCGTCGCGACGACATGCACGTCGTGACCCGCGAGCACGAAGCCTCGCACGACGCCGACGGCCTTGTACGCGGCGATGCCGCCGGAGACGCCGACGACGACCTTCATGCGCGCTCCCCTCGGCGTGGCCCGACGGGCCGCCGGGTCAGGCGGGGTCGCCCTCGGTGGGCGTGAGTGTGAGCTTGCCCTCGTTGATCTCGTGCAGCGCGACCGAGAGCGGCTTGTCGTCGATCGTCGAGTCGACGAGCGGGCCGACGTTGTCGAAGAGCGAGCCCTCGTGCAGGTCGGCGTAGTAGTCGTTGATCTGACGCGCGCGCTTCGAGGCGAAGATCACGAGCTGGTACTTCGAGTCGACGTGGCTCAGCAGGTCGTCGATCGGCGGGTCGATGATGCCGGCGGTCTTGTCGGCCATGGGATCCTCCAGGTGGGACGCGGATGCGTCGGAAGTCGGTCGTGCGCCGTCAGTCGGCGGGCACTGCGAGCAATTCTACGACCTCCGCCGCCGCCTGCCCGACCTCGCGGTTGACGACCTTCACGTCGAACTCGTCCTGCGCCCGCAGCTCGACCTTCGCGGTCTCGAGCCGCCGGGCCTGCTCCTCGGCGCTCTCGGTGCCGCGGCCGATGAGCCGGCGCACGAGCTCCTCCCAGCTCGGCGGCAGCAGGAACACGAGCAGCGCCTCGGGCATCGCCGCCTTGACGGCGCGCGCGCCCTGGAGGTCGATCTCGAGCAGCACGCTGCGCCCCTGGGCGAGCGCGGCGTCGATGGGCGGCCGCGGGGTGCCGTACCGGGAGGCGTTGTGTACGGTCGCGTACTCGAGGAAGTCGCCGCGCGCGATCATCGCGTCGAACTCGGCGTCGGAGACGAAGTAGTAGTGCTCGCCGTCGACCTCGCCCGGGCGCGGCGGCCTTGTCGTCGCGGAGACGCTCAGCAGCACGTCCGGGAAGTGCTCGCGGATGTAGCGGGAGACGGTGCCCTTGCCGACCGCGGTCGGCCCGGCGAGCACGACGAGGCGGCTGGTGCGGCGCCCGCGCGCCTCCCGGCGCCGCAGCCACACCGCGAGCCGCACGCGCTGGCGCTCCCCCAGCCCGCCGACCCGCTTCGAGGGGGCGATCTCGAGCTCGCGCATGGCCGTCTCGACGCGGCGCGGGCCGAGTCCCGGGATCGACCCGAGCAACTCGGTCACCCGCAGCGTCGCCTCGGGGGCGCGCGGATCGCCCTCCCACCCCGCCTCGGCCACCTCGAGGGCGCTCCGGCGCCGCTCCCGCACGGCGCGCTTCACCTCGGCGCGGGCGCGGCGGGCGGCGACGGCCGCGCGGCTCGCGGCGACGCGGTCCACGTCGGGGACGCTCACGAGTCCCTCCCGCTCGCGAGCACGCGCGCGAGGGCCGCGGCGTCGCTCGCGACGGCGGCGGCCATCCCCTCGGGACCCGCCGCGAGCACACTGCGCGAGACCGATACGAGGGCGTTCGGCAGGGCGGCGCCGTAGATCTCGGGCAGGTCGGCGAAGACCGCGCCCTGGAAGCCGAAACCGGGCGCGAGGATCGGCACCCCCGAGAGATCGGCGGGATCGATGCCGACCTCGGCGAGGCGGAGGGTGCCGCCGATCACGATCCCGATGCTGCCGAGGGTGTCGGCCGGAGTCTCGCCGGCGCCGACCGCGGCGGCGTTTCGCGCGGCGACCTCGCGGGTGAGCGCGCCGGCGAGGGTGGCGCCCGCGTGCGGCCCCTCGGCCCGCATCGCGCTCTGCACCTCGCGGGCCTCGGGGTTCGAGGTCGCCGTGACGACGAACAGGCCCTTGCCGGCCCGCAGCGCCTGCGCGACGGCGCCCTCGTCGGCGCCGAAGCCCTGGGCGGCGTAGATCGTGAGCGCGTCGGCCTCGAGCGGAGCGCCGGGCTCGAGCCAGGCCCCCGCGTAGCCCGCCATCGTCGAGCCGATGTCGCCGCGCTTGCCGTCGGCGATGACGAGCAGCCCGGCGGCCCGCCCGGCGGCGAGCACCTCCTCGAGCGCCGCGTAGCCGGCGGCGCCGAAGCGCTCGAAGAACGCGACCTGCGGCTTGACGGCGCTCGCCCGGCCGGCCGCCGCCTCGACGACCCGCAGGCCGAACTCCCGCACCCCGGCGCCCGAGGCGGGCAGGCCCCACTCCTCCAGCAGCGGCAGGTGCGGGTCGATGCCGACACACAGCTGCCCGGTGCGCGCGAAGGCCGCGGCCAGCCGCGCCCCGAACGGCGCGGGCGACGTCGGCGCCGGGGCGGGGTCAGGCATCCGCGACCGCCGCCTCGCGCCGCGCGAGGGAGGCCTCGCGGTCGTGCGCGTAGTCCTGCAGGCTCCGCACCCGGATGTCGCCGTGGCGGATCTCGAACGCGGCGACCGCGGCGGCGAGCTGCGCGAGCGTCGTGAACAGCGGCTTGTCGGCCGCGACCGTCGCCTGCCGGATCTCGAACCCGTCGGCGCGCGCGCTGCGGCCCGAGGGGGTGTTGATGACGACGTCGATCTCGCCCGCGTTGATGAGCTCGACGATCGAGGGGTCGCCCTCGATGACGTCCTGCCCCTGGAAGTACTTGCGCACCGTCGTGGCGTGGATGCCGTTGCGCGCGAGCGTCTCCGCGGTGCCCTCGGTCGCGACGATCTCGAAGCCGAGCTGGCTGAGGCGCAGGATCGGCAGCACCATCCCGCGCTTGTCGCGGTCGGCCACCGAGACGAACACCCGCCCGCTCTCCGGCAGCCCGCCGTAGGCGGCGTCCTGGCTCTTCGCGAAGGCGCGCGGGAAGTCGCGGTCGATGCCCATGACCTCGCCCGTCGAGCGCATCTCCGGCCCGAGCACCGAGTCGACGATCTGCCCCTCGCGGGTGCGGAAGCGCTTGAAGGGCAGCACCGCCTCCTTGACCGCGATCGGCGCGTCGAGCGGCACGACCGAGCCGTCCGACTCCGGCAGCAGACCCCGTTCGATGAGCTCGCGGATGCTCGTGCCCGTCATGAGCAGCGCCGCCGCCTTCGCGAGCGGGATGCCGAGCGCCTTCGAGACGAACGGCACCGTGCGGCTCGCGCGCGGGTTCGCCTCGAGCACGTAGAGCACCCCCGCGCCGATGGCGAACTGCACGTTGAGCAGGCCGCGCACACCCACGCCCTCGGCGATCCGACGGGTGGCCTCGACGACCCGCTGCTGGATGTCGCGGCCGAGGGTCACCGGCGGCAGGGTGCAGGCGGAGTCGCCGGAGTGGATCCCCGCCTCCTCGATGTGCTCCATGATGCCGCCGACGTAGAGCTCCTCGCCGTCGAACAGCGCGTCGACGTCGATCTCCACCGCGTCGTCGAGGAACCGGTCGACGAGCAGCGGAGCGCCGGGGCCGATGATGGCGTGCTCGCGCACCCGGTCGAAGTAGTCCTCGAGGCTCGGGGTGTCGTAGACGATCTCCATGCCGCGCCCGCCGAGCACGTAGCTCGGGCGCACCAGCACCGGGTAGCCGATCTCCTCGGCGACCGTGACGGCGCTCGGCGCGTCGGTCGCGGTGCCGTTGCGCGGCGCGACCAGGCCCGCGTCGTGCAGGATGCCGGCGAACAGCCCGCGCTCCTCGGCGAGGTCGATCGCGGCCGGACTCGTGCCGAGGATCGGCACGCCCTCCGCCTCGAGCCCCTTCGCGAGCCCGAGGGCGGTCTGCCCGCCGAGCTGCACGATGACGCCGACGAGCTCGCCCGAGGCCGACTCCGCGTGGATCACCTCGAGCACGTCTTCGAGGGTGAGCGGCTCGAAGTAGAGCCGGTCGCTCGTGTCGTAGTCGGTCGAGACGGTCTCGGGGTTGCAGTTGATCATGATCGTCTCGAACCCGGCGTCGTGCAGTGCGAAGCTCGCGTGCACGCAGGAGTAGTCGAACTCGACGCCCTGCCCGATGCGGTTGGGCCCGGAACCGAGGATCACGACCTTGCGCGCGTCGCTCGGCGCCACCTCGGTCTCGAGGTCGTAGCTCGAGTAGTGGTACGGCGTGAGCGCCGGGAACTCCCCCGCGCACGTGTCGACGGTCTTGTACACCGGGCGGATGCCCAGCTGGTGCCGCAGGTGCCGCACCTCGTCCTCGGAGACCTGCCGCAGCTGCGCGATCTGGGCGTCGCTGAAGCCGTGGTCCTTCGCGAGCTCGAGCAGCTCGGCGTCGAGCGGGCGCAGCGAGGAGATCTCGTCGGCGACCTCGTTGATGAGGGCCACCTGGTCGAGGAACCAGGGGTCGATCTTGGTGGCCTCGAAGACCTCCGCGACGCTCGCGCCGGCGCGCAGCGCCTGCTGCACGTCGACCATGCGGCCGTCGGTCGGGGTGCGGATCGACTCGAGCAGCTCGAGCTTCGAGCGCGACTCGGGGCCCCAGTGGAAGCTCGATCCGCGCTTCTCGAGGCTGCGCAGCGCCTTCTGCAGGGCGGTCGTGTAGTTGCGCCCGATCGCCATCGCCTCCCCGACGCTCTTCATGGTCGTCGTGAGCGTCCCGTCGGCGGACGGGAACTTCTCGAACGCGAACCGCGGCGCCTTGACGACGATGTAGTCGAGGGTCGGCTCGAAGCTCGCCGGGGTGACCTTCGTGATGTCGTTGGGGATCTCGTCGAGCCGGTAGCCGATCGCGAGCTTCGCGGCGATCTTCGCGATCGGGAAGCCGGTCGCCTTCGAGGCGAGCGCCGAGGAGCGCGAGACGCGCGGGTTCATCTCGATGACGATGACGCGGCCGTCGACCGGGTCGATCGCGAACTGGATGTTGCAGCCGCCGGTGTCGACCCCGACCGCGCGGATGATGTCGATGCCGATGTCGCGCAGCCGCTGGTACTCGCGGTCGGTGAGGGTCAGCGCCGGCGCGACCGTGATCGAGTCGCCGGTGTGCACGCCCACCGGGTCGACGTTCTCGATCGAGCAGACCACGACCGTGTTGTCGGCCTGGTCGCGCATGAGCTCGAGCTCGTACTCCTTCCACCCGAGGATCGACTCCTCGAGCAGCACCTCGTGCGTCGGCGACTGGTGCAGGCCGTCGGTGACCATGCGGATCAGCTCGTCGCGGGTATAGGCGAAGCCCGAGCCGAGCCCGCCCATCGTGAAGCTCGGCCGGATCACGAGCGGGTAGCCGAGCTCCTCGGCGTAGTCGACCGCCTGGCCGACCGTCGTCGCGATGAAGCTCTTCGCGACGTCGGCGCCGCACTCGACGACGAGATCCTTGAACTGCTGACGGTCCTCGCCCTTCTTGATGGCGGGGATCTTGGCGCCGATCAGCTCGACGTCGTAGGCGGCCAGGATCCCGGCCTCGTCGAGCGCGATCGCCGCGTTGAGCGCGGTCTGGCCGCCGAGCGTCGGGAGGATCGCGTCCGGCCGCTCCTTCGCGATGATCGCCTCGAGCGCCTCGTTCGTGATCGGCTCGACGTAGGTCGCGTCGGCGAAGTCGGGGTCGGTCATGATCGTCGCCGGGTTCGGGTTGACGAGGATCACGCGCACCCCCTCGGCGCGCAGCACGCGGCACGCCTGCGTGCCCGAGTAGTCGAACTCGGCGGCCTGCCCGATGACGATCGGGCCGGAGCCGATCACGAGCACGGAGCGGATGTCGTCGCGCTTGGGCATCAGGCTCCTGCCTTCCGGTCGAGGTCGGCCGCGACCATGTCGCGGAACCGGTCAAAGAGGTAGTTGGCGTCGTGCGGGCCGGCCGCCGCCTCGGGGTGGTACTGCACGCTGAAGGCGGGCAGGTCGAGCGCGCGCAGGCCCTCGACGACGCGGTCGTTGAGGCCGATGTGGCTCACCTCGACCGAGCCGTAGCCGTTCGGGCTCTCGGTCGGCCCGTCGAGCGGCGCGTCGACGGCGAAGCCGTGGTTGTGGGCCGTGATCTCCACTCGCCCGGTGGCCTTGTCGAGCACCGGCTGGTTGATGCCGCGGTGGCCGAAGGGCAGCTTGTAGGTGCCGAAGCCGAGCGCGCGGCCGAGCAGCTGGTTGCCGAAGCAGATGCCGAAGAAGGGCAGCCGGGTGTCGAGCACCCCGCGCAGCACCGCGATCTGCGCCTCGCTCGCGGCTGGGTCCCCCGGACCGTTCGAGTAGAAGACCGCGACCGGCTCGATCGCGAGCAGCTCGTCGAGGCTCGAGGACTGCGGCAGCACGTGCACCTCGAAGCCGCGGTCGGCGAGGTTGTCGATCGTCGACTGCTTGACACCGAGGTCGAGCACCGCGAGCGGACCGAGACGCTCGCCCCGTGCCGGCGTCACCTCGGGGGCCGTGACGGAGACCTCGGCGGAGAGGCTGAGCCCGGTCATCGCGGGCGACTCGCGCACGAGGGCGAGCTGCGACTCGGGCTCGAGCTCGGCGAAGGGCCCCGAGAAGATCCCGGCGCGCATCGAGCCCGCGTCGCGCAACCGGCGGGTGAGGGCGCGGGTGTCGATCCCGCTGATGCCGACGACGCCGTCGCGCTCGAGCTCCTCGCCGAGCCCGCCATCGGCGCGGAAGTTGCTCACCACGCGCGAGGGGTCGCGCACGACGTAGCCGGCGACCCAGATGCGGCGGCTCTCGGGATCCTCGCGGTTCATGCCGGTGTTTCCGATGTGGGGCGCGGTCATCGCGACGATCTGACCGGCGTAGCTCGGGTCGGTCAGGGTCTCCTGGTAGCCGGTCATGCCGGTCGCGAAGACCGCCTCACCGAGCGTGCGGCCGCGCGCGCCGTAGGCGCGGCCGGTGTAGCGGGTGCCGTCCTCGAGAACCAGGACGGCGGGGTCGGGTGCGGTCGCGGAGCTCATGCCACCTCGTGATCGGTCGGGGTCGGAAGGGTCTGCAGCTCGCCGTCGAGCACGGTGGCGACGCCCGCGTGGAACGTCGCGACGATCCGGCCGGGCAGCTCCCGGCCGAGGTACGGGGAGTTCACGCCGCGACCGCGCAACTGCGCGCGCCCGAAGCGGCGGCGGGCGGTCGGGTCGACGAGCGTCAGGTGCGCGGGGCTGCCCGGCGCGAAGGGCGCGTCGTAGCCGGGCACCCGGCCGATCTCGGCGGGGGTGCGGGAGAGCACGCGCGCGACATCGCCCCAGTCGAGGTGACCGGGATCCACGAGCGCGGCCTGCACGACGCTCAGCGCGCTCTCGAGGCCCACCATCCCGAAGCTCGCCTCGGCCCAGGCGCACTCCTTGCTCTCGACCGGATGCGGCGCGTGGTCGGTCGCGACGATGTCGATCGTGCCGTCGGCGACCGCCGCGCGCAGCGCGCGGACGTCCTCGTCGCGCCGCAGCGGCGGGTTGACCTTCAGCCGCGAGTCGTAGCCGCGATGCCCGACCGCGTCGGGATCGAGGGCGGCGTCGCCCGCGATGAGCTGCTCGGTCAGCAGCAGGTGGTGCGGGGTCGCCTCCGCGGTCACCGCGATGCCCCGCGCCTTCGCCCAGCGGATGACGTCGACACTGCCGGCGGTCGAGAGGTGGCAGACGTGCAGCCGCGCGCCGACGTGCTCGGCCAGCAGCACGTCGCGCGCGATGATCGCCTCCTCGGCCACCGCCGGCCACCCCGCGAGACCGAGCGTCGAGGCGAGGGCGCCCTCGTTCATCTGCGCGCCCTCGGTCAGCCGCGGCTCCTGCGCGTGCTGCGCCACGACGCCGTCGAAGGTCGCGACGTACTCGAGCGCGCGACGCATGAGGAGGGCGTCGTGGACGCACTTGCCGTCGTCGCTGAAGACTCGCACGGCGGCGCGCGAGCGCGCCATCGCGCCGATCTCGGCGAGCCGCTCCCCCGCGAGGCCGACCGTCACGGCGCCGACGGGGCGCACCGTCGCGTAGCCCGCCGCCGCCCCGAGGGCCGCGACCTGCTCGACGACGCCCGCGGTGTCCTGCACCGGGAAGGTGTTGGCCATCGCGTGCACGGTGGTGAAGCCGCCCGCGGCGGCAGCGCGCGATCCGGTGAGCACGGTCTCGCTCTGCTCGAACCCGGGCTCGCGCAGGTGGGTGTGCAGGTCGACGAGGCCCGGCAGCGCACGCAGGCCCGCCGCATCCACCGGGATCGCCCCCCGGTCGCTCAGCCCCGCGCCGCGCTCGGCGATGCGGCCCTCGCGCACGAGGAGATCGGTCGTCTCGCCGTCCGGCAGCGTCGCGCCGCGGATCAGGTAGGCCGTGCCGCTCATGCCGCACCCGCCTCGCGGGCACCCGCGTGCCGACCCCCCGAGAGCACCGTGTAGAGCACCGCCATCCGTATCGCCACCCCGTTCGCGACCTGATCGAGCACGAGCGACCTCTCGGAGTCGGCGGCCGCCGCCGAGATCTCCAGGCCGCGGTTCATCGGGCCGGGGTGCATCACCATGGTATCGGCGTGCAGCCGGGCGAACCGTTCCTCGTCGAGCCCCCAGAACCCCGCGTACTCGCGCTCGTGCGGGAAGTAGGCGGCGTGCATGCGCTCCTGCTGGATGCGCAGCATCATGAGCACGTCGGGCGCGTCCGCGATCGCGGCGTCGAGATCGCTCGAGGTCGTCACCGGCCACTGCTCGGCCCCGAAGGGCAGCAGCGTGCGCGGGGCGACGAGGTGGACGCGTGCCCCGAGGGTCGGCAGCAGGCCGAGGTTGGCGCGCGCGACGCGCGAGTGCAGCACGTCGCCGACGATCGTGACCCGCAGGCCGTCGAGGCCTTGTCCGCGGCTGTCGGCCCCGTGGCGGGCCTTGCGCATCGTGTAGGCGTCGAGCAGGCCCTGGGTCGGGTGGTCGTGCGTGCCGTCGCCGGCGTTGACCACTGCGGCGTCGATCCACGCGCTCTCGGCGAGCACCCGCGCGGCACCGGAGGCCGCGTGCCGCAGCACGACGGCGTCGATGCCCATCGCCGCGATCGTCTGGGCGGTGTCCTTCAGGCTCTCGCCCTTCGAGACGCTCGAACCCTTGGCGCTGAAGGTGATGACGTCGGCGGAGAGGCGCTTCGCCGCGGCCTCGAAGCTCAGCCGGGTACGCGTCGAGTCCTCGAAGAAGAGGTTCGCGACCGTGCGCCCCTGCAGGGTCGGCAGCTTCGGCACCCGGCGGGTCGCGACGTCGGCCATGTCCTCCGCGGTGTCGAGCAGCGCGATCGCGCTCGCGCGGTCGAGATCGGCCGAGGCCAGCAGGTGGCGCAGCCCGGTCACGCGGCACCCCCGTCGGCTTCGCCGCCCGTGATCGTCACGGCGTCCTCGCCGTCGAGCTCCGCGAGCGTCACGTTGATGCGCTCGGCCGCCGAGCTCGGCAGGTTCTTGCCGACGAAGTCGGCGCGGATCGGCAGCTCCCGGTGGCCGCGGTCGACGAGCACCGCGAGGCGCACCGCGCGCGGGCGTCCGTGGGCCCCGAGGGCGTCGAGCGCCGCGCGGATCGTGCGGCCGGAGTAGAGCACGTCGTCGACGAGCACGACGGTGCGGTCGTCGATGCCGGCGGCCGGGATCCGCGTGGGCTGCGGAGTGCGGGTGGGGTGGCGGTCGAGGTCGTCGCGGTACATCGTGACGTCGAGGGCACCGACCGGGATCTCGGCGTCGAGCCCGGCGAGGATCGCGCCCAGACGCTCGGCGAGCAGCGCACCGCGGGTCGGGATGCCGAGGAGGACGAGGCCGCTCGCGCCCCGGTTCGTCTCGAGGATCTCGTGCGCGATACGGGTCAGAGCCCGCTGGATGTCGGCCTGCTGCAGGACGGCGCGCGTCTGCATCGGGACCTCCTTACCCGCCTCTCGGGACGGACTTCAAGGACGTCGGTTTCGGCGAGGATAGCAGCCCTCAGGAGCCCGCCGGGTGCGCGGCGCGCGCGATGCCGGCGAGCAGACCGTTGAGGTAGCCCGCCGAGTCCTCGGTGCTGAGCAGCGTCGCCGACTCGACCGCCTCCGAGATCGCGACGGCGTCGGGCACCTCGTCGTTGTAGAGCAGCTCCCACGCGGCCAGCCGGGCGATCGCGCGGTCGAGCACCGGCATCCGGTCGAGGGTCCAGCCGTGCGCGTGCTCGAGGATCGCCGCGTCGATCTCGGCGCCGTGCTCGGCGACGCCCTCGACGATGCGCCGCGCGTAGTCCCAGGAGCCCGCCCGGCGCGGGTCGGCGTCGGCGCGCACCTGCTCCTCGGCCAGGAGGGTCGCCAGCGGCACGCCGCGCAGGTCGGCGCCGTAGATCAGGTCGAGGGCGCGCTTGCGCGCCTTGGTCCGCGCGCTCATCGCGTGCTCACCCCTACCGCGGCCGACTCAGTCGTTGACGCGGCCGAGGTACGACCCGTCGCGGGTGTCGACCTTGACCTTGGTGCCGGTCTCGAGGAACAGCGGCACCTGGATCTCGTAGCCGGTCTCGAGGGTCGCCGGCTTGGTACCGGCCGAGCTGCGGTCGCCCTGCAGGCCGGGCTCGGTGTAGGTGACCTCGAGCACGACGGAGGCGGGCATCTCGACGTAGAGCGGCTCGCCCTCGTGCGTGGCGATGGTGACGCTCTGGTTCTCGAGCATGAAGTTGGCGGCATCGCCGACCGTCTCGGCGGGCACCGTGATCTGGTCGTAGTCGCTCGTGTCCATGAACACGAAGCCGGTGCCGTCGTTGTACAGGTACTGGAAGTCGCGGCGGTCGACGGTCGCGAAGTCGATCTTCGTGCCGGCGTTGAAGGTGCGGTCGACGACCTTGCCGCTCGTCACGTTCTTGAGCTTGGTGCGCACGAAGGCGCCGCCCTTGCCGGGCTTGACGTGCTGGAACTCCACGACGTTCCACAGCTGCCCGTCGAGGCTCAGCACGCTGCCGTTCTTGATGTCGTTCGTCGTCGCCATGGGGGGAGCTTCCTGGTGCGGGGGGAGGGGGCCGAGCGGCCCGTACGAGTGTAGACGAGGCCTCAGGCGGGCTCGGGCGGCAGGCGGCGGGCCACCGCGTCGAGCGCGAGCAGGTACGAGTCGAAGCCGAAGCCCGCGATCACCCCGGTGGCGACGCCCGAGACGACGCTGCGGTGGCGGAACTCCTCCCGCGCGTGCGGGTTCGAGAGGTGCACCTCGACGAGCGGCAGCCCGGCCTTGGTCACCATCGCGGCCGCGTCGCGCAGCCCGTAGCTGTAGTGCGTGAACGCCGCCGGGTTGAGGATCACGGGCGAGGCGGTGTCGACCGCCTCGTGCAGCCAGCCGATCAGCTCGCCCTCGTCGTCGGTCTGCCGCACGTCGATCTCGACCCCCTCGGGGGCCGCCTCGCCCAGCTGCACCCGGAGCGCCGAGAGATCCTGGTCGCCGTAGACCTCGGGCTCGCGACTGCCGAGGCGCCCGAGGTTGGGGCCGTTGAGCACGAGCACACGGGTCATGCGGGCAGCCTAGCGGCGCGATCGCGGGTGCTCAGGGCACGACGTTGTGGTTGCCGGCGAAGACGTTCGCGGGATCCCACTTCCGCTTCACCGCCCGCAGCCGCTCGAGCGTGGCCGGCGGGTACATCCGCGTCACGGTGTCGGCGTCGGTGCGGGTGCGGAAGTTGCCGTAGACCAGCCCGGCGTCGCCCAGCGCACGGCGCCACTGCGCCCGCAGCGGGGCGAACTCCTCCTCGGGGATCTCCCCCGGCCGGAACGCCGCGACCATCGCGAGCAGCACCGCGTCCCTCCCGGCCCACGCGGTGGCCTCGGCGGGGATGCGGGAGGCGGCGCCGCCGAGCGTGCGGCAGAACAGCATGCCCGCGAAGGCCTCGTGCGCCCCGACGAGCGCGTCGAGCGCGTCGCTCGAGACGTCGGTCAGGAGCGCGTTCTCCTCCGCCATCGACATCGGCGGCCCCTCCGGCGGGTGCGGATCCTCGAGCGCGTCGGCGTACGCCCCGACCGTCAGGCTCTCGGCCCGCACGCTGTCGAGCGCGAGCAGCGGCGCGAGGGCGGCGCGTGCCGCGACCGGATCGGTGCCGGCCCAGACGGTCGTGACCCGCAGGCTCTCGGGCATCTCCGGCCCCATCGCCGGGGTCGCCAGGAGCGTCGCGGTGAGCTCGTCGGGCGCCGTGCGCGCGAGGTCGGCCAGCACACCGAGCGCGTCGCGCAGCCCGGCCGGGTCGAGGTCGATCGCGCCGTGCACGACCCCCTCCAGGCGGTGCGCGCGGAAGTCGAACCGGGTGACGACGCCGAGGTTGCCCCCGCCGCCCCGCAGGGCCCAGAACAGCTCGGGTTCGCGGTCAGCGTCGACCTCGAGCACCTCGCCGGCGGCGGTGACCAGCTGCACGCCGACGAGCGCGTCGAGGGCGAGGCCCCAGGCCCGCACCATCCAGCCGACTCCGCCGCCCAGGGTGAGACCCGCGACCCCGACCGAGCGGGTGTCGCCCGAGCTGAGCGCGAGCGCGTGCGGGGCGAGCGCCGCGGCGACCTCGCCCCAGAGCGCTCCCGGTCCGATGCACACCAGGTCGCCCGCGACCTCGATGCCGGCGAGGCCGCGCAGGTCGAGCAGGAGGCCGTCGGTGCCGGTGAAGGCGCTGTGGCCGCCGCTGCGCACCCCGAGGCGCAGCCCCTCGGCGATCGCGTGGCGCACCGCGGAGGCGACGCCCTCCGCGTCCGCCGGGCGCACGAGGAGGCGGGGGCTCCCGGCGGCGGGGCCGTAGCCCGCGATCGCCTCGGCGAAGCCCTCGTCGGCGTGGGTGAGCACGGATCCGGTCGGTCCTGAGCGGAGCTCGGCGGCGGTCATGTGGACACCGTACACAGCACGGACGACGCCCGGCTTCGCGCGTCCCTCGGCGGCCGCCCGGCGGCGCGGACTGATGCCGGCTCAGCCCTCGGCGAGCTCCTGGTAGGCCGCGAACAGCAGCGACTCGTCGGGCCCCTCGAGCACCGTCGGCCGCCCGATCGCGTCGAGCACGATGAAGCGCAGCATGCCCGCGCGCGACTTCTTGTCGCGCTGCATCGTGGCCAGCAGGGTCGGCCAGCGCGCCGTCGGATAGCTCGTGGGCAGCGTGAGCGAGGTGAGGATCCGCCGGTGCCGCTCGACCGCCTCGTCGCTCAGCGAGCGCGTGAGTCGCGAGAGCTCCGCCGCGAAGACCATACCGATCGCGACGGCCGCGCCATGACGCCACTGGTAGCGCTCGGCGTGCTCGATCGCGTGCCCGAGGGTGTGCCCGTAGTTGAGGATCTCGCGCAGGCCCTGCTCGGTGAAGTCCTCCCCCACGACGCGCGCCTTCACCGCGATCGCGCGCTCGACGAGCTCGCGGAAGGCCGCGCTGCCGGGGTCGGTCGCGGCGTCCACGTCGGCCTCGAGCAGATCGAGGATCACGGGGTCGGCGATGAACCCGCACTTCACGACCTCCGCGAACCCGGCCAGCAGCTCGTTGCGCCCGAGCCCGTCGAGCAGGTCGAGGTCGCACAGCACCGCGCGCGGCGCGTGGAACGCGCCGACGAGGTTCTTGCCTTCCGCGGTGTTGATGCCGGTCTTGCCCCCGACCGCCGCGTCGACCATGCCGAGCACCGTGGTGGGGATCTGCACGAGCGCGACGCCGCGCAGCCAGGTCGCCGCGACGAAGCCGGCGAGGTCGGTCGTGGCCCCGCCGCCGAGGCCGATGACGGCGTCGGTGCGGGTGAAGTCGGTCTGCCCCATGACCTGCCAGCAGAAGGCCGCCACCTCGACGCGCTTGGCGGCCTCGGCGTCGGGCACCTCGGCGAGGTAGGCGGTGGTCCCGGCCTCGGCGAGCCGCTCGCGCAGCGCCTCCGCGCGCGCGGCGAGCGGGGGCGCGTGCACGATGAGCACCTTCGCGGTGCGGGCGTCGAGCGCGCCGGCGACCTCGCCGAGCAGGTCGCGGCCGACGAGCACGTCGTAGCCGGGCTGCCCGGCGACCGGGATGCGGGTGACGTCGCTCACGCGGCACCTCCGGGGCTCGGGCGGCCGGCCGGATCGGCCGGGCCCTCCCCCGCGCGCGACTCCCGCTCCCGCACCCAGTCCGCGAGCTCGGCGGCGAGCTGGTCGTCGGCACGATGGGAGGTGTCGAGGCGGAGCACGGCGAGGGCCTCGTAGACCGGTCGGCGCTCCTCGAGGATCCGCTCCCAGGCGGCGAGGCCGCCGTCGCGCACGAGGGGGCGCTTGCCGCCCGCGAGGCGCGCCTCGACCGCCTCGGCCGAGACCGTGAGCAGCACGACGGACAGGCCGGCGAGACGGTCGCGCGTCGCGGGGTCGAGCACGGCCCCGCCGCCGAGCGCGACGACGCCGTCGCTCGCCAGTGCGTCGGCGACCGCCTCGCGCTCGAGCGTGCGGAAGTGGGGCTCGCCGTGCCGGTCGAAGATCTCGGCGATCGGCCCGTGCGCGGCCACCACGAGGCGGTCGGTGTCGACGAAGCGGGCACCCAGCAGACGCGCGACGCGCTTGCCGACGCGCGACTTGCCGGCGCCCATCGGTCCGATCAGCACGAGCCGCGGGTGCGACGCGGTCTCGTCCGCGGGCCGATCGGCCTCGGCGCGCGGGTCGGTCACGGTGCTCGGGTCGGCGGTCGGGGCGGTCATGCCGTCGCGGCCGGGTCGGGCACGGTGCCCGCGCCGGTGCGCAGCGCGGCGGGGATCGCGGCGAGGTAGGCCTCGAGGTTGCGCCGGGTCTCCTCGAGCGAGTCGCCGCCGAACTTCTCGAGCACGGCCTCGGCGAGCACGAGCGCCACCATCGCCTCGGCGACGACCCCCGCCGCCGGGACGGCGCACACGTCGGAGCGCTGGTGGTGGGCCGCGGTCGCCTCGCCGGTCGCGACGTCGACGGTGCGCAGCGCGTGCGGCACCGTCGCGATCGGCTTCATCGCGGCGCGCACCCGCAGCACGGTGCCGGTCGACATGCCGCCCTCGGTGCCGCCCGCCTTGCCGGAGAGCCGCTCGAGGCTGTCGTCGCCCGGCACGATCTCGTCGTGCGCCTGCGAGCCCGGCCGGCGGGAGGTCTCGAAACCGTCCCCGACCTCGACCCCCTTGATGGCCTGGATGCTCATGACGGCGCCGGCGAGGCGGGAGTCGAGGCGGCGATCCCAGTGGGTGTAGCTGCCGAGGCCCGGCGGGAGCCCGTAGGCGAGCACCTCGACGACGCCGCCGAGGGTGTCGCCGTCGTCGTGGGCGCGGTCGATACGCTCCACCATGGCCGCGCTCGTGGCGGCGTCGAAGCAGCGCAGCGGATCGGCGTCGAGCGCCGCGACGTCATCCGGGCCGGGCAGCGGCGAGCCCTCGGGCACGCGCACGGTCTCGATCGCGAGGGTGTGCGCGACGGTGCGGATGCCGAGCCCGGCCAGGAACGCGCGCGCGACGGCGCCGAGCGCGACCCGGGCCGCGGTCTCGCGGGCGCTCGCCCGCTCGAGCACGTTCCGCGCCTCCTCGAAGCCGTACTTCTGCATGCCCACCAGGTCGGCGTGGCCGGGGCGGGGACGGGTGAGCGGAGCGCCGCGGCCGGCGGGCAGGGTCGCGGGATCCACCGGGGTGGCGCTCATGACGTCGACCCAGCGCGGCCACTCGGTGTTGCCGATGCGCAGCGCGACCGGCGAGCCCATCGTCGCCCCGAAGCGCACGCCGCCGGAGATCGTCAGCTCGTCCTGCTCGAACTTCTGGCGCGCGCCCCGGCCGTAGCCCAGGGTGCGGCGCTTGAGGTCGGCCTGGATGGTCTCGGGCGAGACCGGCACGCCCGCGGGCAGGCCCTCGAGAATCGCCACGAGCTCGGGCCCGTGCGACTCCCCCGCGGTCAGCCAGCGCAGCATGCCTCTCATCCTTCCAGAGCCGGAGCGGGCGTCGAGCCGGCGGCCGGAGTCGATCCGGGCGCGCGCGGTGAACCGGGTGCCGACAGCCCGACCGCGTCGCGCATTGCGGCGACGACCGCCGCCTCGTCGGGGAGCGCGCCGTCGCGCGACCCGGTCGCGAAGATCCGCACCTGACCGATCGCCTGGTGCAGCAGCATCTCGAGGCCGCTCACGACCCGCCCGCCGGCCCGTTGCCAGGCGGTCGCGAGACGGCTCGGCCAGGGTTCGTAGGCGACGTCGAGCAGTACCGCGCGGGCGCGCGTCGCCTCGGGGACGGCGAGCTCGATCTCGGCGTGCCCCGGCAGGGTCGAGAGCACGAGATCCGGCACGGCCGCCGCCGCGTCCGGCGCCGCGAACGGCCGCAGCGCGAGTTCGAGGCCCAGGCGCTCGGCCAGCGGCGTCAGGTCGGCGGCGCGCTCGGGATCCCGCACCGAGACCTCGACGCGTCGCGCGCCGAGACGCGCGACCGCCGCGAGCGCGCTGCGGGCCGTGGCCCCGCCGCCCAGGATCTGCACGGTCTCGAGCGCGGTGACGCCGTGATCCGCCAGCGCCCGCACGATGCCCTCGACGTCGGTGTTGAAGCCGAGCCGCCGCGGGCCGTCGAAGAGCAGGGTGTTGGCGGCGCCGACGATCTCGACGAGCTCCTCGCGCTCGTCGAGCAGCGGCAGCACGACCTGCTTGTGCGGCATCGTGAGCGACAGCCCGCGCCAGTCGTCACCCAGCTCGTCGACGAATCCGCCCAGCTCGATCGCGGGCAGCTCGACGGCGGTGTAGCTCCAGTCGAGGCCGAGCACCCGGTAGGCGGCGGCGTGCAGCGCCGGCGACTTCGAGTGCGCCACCGGGTCGCCGAGCACCGCGAGGCGCGTGCCGCTCACTGGCAGTACGCGTCGTTCTCGGCGCTCGCGTTGCACCAGTCCCGCAACTGCTGCGCGGCCGCCTCGTGCTCCTCCGCCGTCTCCGAGAACACCGTCTCGCCGGTCTTGAGGTTGATCGGCACGAAGTAGAGCCACGGACCGTCGGCCGGGGAGATGACGGACTGGATCGCCGCCGAACCCGGCAGCCCGATCGGGCCGACCGGCAGGCCGTCGTTCGCGTAGGTGTTGTACGGATTGCTCGCGTCGGCGCGCTCGGCGTCGGTGGTCCACACGGTGTGGGTGTTGCCGGTGCCGTAGGCGACCGTCGCATCGGACTGAAGGCGCATGCCCTGGTCGATGCGGTTGAGGAAGACCCGCGCGATCTTGGGCATGTCCTCGGTGCCGCCCGACTCGCGCTGCACGATCGAGGCGAGGATGAGGGTGTTCTCGCGCTCGGTCGGATCCTGCGAGACGCCGAGGTCGTCGAGCTCCTGCACCATGCGGTCGACCATCTGCTGGATCGCGTCCTGCGCGGTCACGCCGGGGTCGAAGGTGTAGGTCGCGGGGAACAGCCAGCCCTCGAGGTCCGGTGCCGTCGCCGGAACGCCGTAGACCGAGGGGTCGGCGGCCGCGTCGCTCAGCTCCTCCACCGACAGCCCGGTCGCCGACGCGACGAGCGCGAGGGCGTCGGGCAGCGCGGTCCCCTCGGGGATCGTGACCTGGTCGACGATCTTGTTCGCCGGGTCGAGCAGCGCGTCGATCGCGGCCTGCGCGCTCATCTCGCCCTGCAGCCGGTAGTTGCCCGGCTCGAAGGTGTACTCGGGGTGCTCGAGCAGGATGTCGTAGACCGCGTCGAAGGTCATCGTGACGCCGGCGTCGGCGAGGGCGCGGGCGACGTCCTCCCCGATGTCGCCCGACTGCACGACCACCACGATCTCCTGGCCGTTGCCGGAGCCGGTGTAGTCGTTGGGCAGCTCCCAGCCGAGCACCTGGCGCACCTGGTCCTCGTAGTTGAGCCAGACGTACGCCGCGGCACCCGCACCGAGGCCCAGGACGAGCACGAGGATGCCGACCACCCACGGCCAGCGCCGACGGCGCTTCGGGGCGAGCGGATCGCGCCCGCCGCGCTCCCGGTCGCCGCGGCCGCGCGCGCCGCCGTCGCGACCCCCGCCGTCCCGGCCGCCGCCGCGCCCCTGCTCGGCCTCGCGCATCGCGCGTCGGCTCGGATACGCGGCGGGCTCCGTCGCGCGCGGCTCGGCGGGGCGCTCGGCGGGGTCGACGAGACCCGAGACGCGCTCGGCCTGCTGCGGCTCGGGACGCCAGTCGGCCTGCGTCGTGGTGGGTCGGACGGGCTCCCCCGCGGGACGGAAGATGTCGTCCCAGCTCGGTTCGTCAGCCACTCTCGGTCGCTCCTCGGGGCCGGTCGTCGGTGCCCACGGGCCCGCTCGGGGCCGGTTCCACGAGGGTGCCGGGCGCGTGTCCCGCCCGTCTCTCGGAGTCCAGGGCGTTCTGGAGGATGATAACAGCGGCCGCCTGATCGACCACCGAGCGCGAGTCGCGGCTCGAGCGTCCCGCGGCCCGCAGCTGGCGCTGCGCGCCCACCGTCGAGAGGCGTTCGTCGACGAGGCGCACGGGCATCGGCACGACCTCGGCGAGCTGCGCCGCGACGGCGCGCGCGTCGGCCGTCGAGGGCGTGTCCGAGCCGTCGAGCGAGAGCGGCAGGCCGACGACGATCTCCATCGCGCCGGTCTCGTGCGCGAGCTCCGCGATCCGGGTGATGGCGCGCGGCGTGCGAGGCACCGTCTCGAGCGGGGTCGCGAGCACGCCCGCGGGATCGCAGCTCGCGACGCCGACCCGGGCCCGCCCGACGTCCACGCCGAGCCGGGGTCCGGGTCGCATCCCGTCCGTCACGCTGCCAGCGTCCCCCGGATGCCCTCGAGCGCCGCCGCGACACGCGAGGGATCGCTTCCGCCGCCCTGCGCGAGGTCGTCCTTGCCGCCGCCGCCCCCGCCGAGCACGGCCGAGGCCTCCTTCACGAGCGCGCCCGCGCGCACGCCGGCCGCCCGCGCACCCTCGGTCGTGGCGACGATCACGACGGGCTTGCCGCCCGCGACGCCCGCGAGGGCCACGACGGCCGGCTCCGCCGACATCCGCTGACGCACCTCGGTGACGAGGTGACGCACCTCGTCGGCGCCGTCCACCTCGCCGAGGTCGGCGACGACGGCGAGCACCGGGCCGAGCCGGGTGGCCGACTCGACGAGGGCCGGCACCCGGCCGGCGCGCTTGCTCGCCTCGAAGGCGGCGATCCGCTTCTCCGCCGCCTTGAGGTCGGCGGCGAGCTGCTCGATCCGGGCCGGCAGCTGCTCGCGCGGGGTCTTCAGGCTCGAGGTGAGCTGCGCGACGATCGCGCGCTCGGCGGCGAAGTCCTGGAACGCCTCCGCGCCCACGAGCGCCTCCACGCGCCGCGCCGTCGAGCCGACGCTCGACTCGCTCACGAGGTTCACGAGCCCCACCTGCGCCGAGCTCGCGACGTGGGTGCCGGCGCACAGCTCGCGCGACCACGGGCCGCCGATGTCGACCATGCGCACGGTCTCGCCGTACTTCTCGCCGAACAGCGCCATCGCGCCCGCCTTGCGCGCCTCGTCGAGCGGCAGGATGCGGGTGGTCACCTCGAGGTCGCGGCGCACCGCGTCGTTCGCGATCTCCTCGATCTCGCTGCGGGTCGCGGGCGAGAGCGCCTGGTTCCACGAGAAGTCGAGCCGCAGGTAGCCGGGCTTGTTGAGCGATCCGGCCTGGTGCGCCTCCGAGCCGAGCGTCTCGCGCAGGGCCGCGTGGATGAGGTGGGTCGCCGAGTGCGCCATCGCCGCCTTGCGACGATTCGCGGCATCCACCACTCCGGTGGCGGCATCGCCGACGGCGACGACGCCCTCCTCGACGGTGGCGGTGTGCGCGATGAGGCCGGGGACGGGCTTCTGCACGTCGAGCACGTCGAGCCGGAACCCGCTGCCGACGATCGCGCCGGTGTCGGCGACCTGACCGCCGGACTCCGCGTAGAGCGGGGTCTCGGCGAGGATCACCTCGACGATGTCGCCCGCGGAGGCGGAGGGCACCGAGACGCCGTCCTTCAGCAGGCCGAGCACGCGCGACTCGGTCTCGAGGTAGTCGTAGCCGGTGAAGACCGTCTCCCCCACCGCGCGGAACTCGCTGTAGGCCGTGAGGTCGGCGATGCGGCCCTTCTTCGCCTTCGCGTCGGCCTTCGCACGCTGACGCTGCTCGGCCATGAGGGTGTCGAAGGCCGCGCGGTCGACCCCGAGCCCGGCCTCCTCGGCGATCTCGAGCGTGAGGTCGATCGGGAAGCCGAAGGTGTCGTGCAGCAGGAACGCGGTGTCGCCCGCGAGCTTCGCGCCGCCGGACTTCTTGGTGTCGGCGACCGCGGTGTCGAGGATGGTCGTGCCGCCCGCGAGGGTGCGCAGGAACGCCTCCTCCTCGCCGAGCGCGAGCCGACGGGTGCGGTCCCAGTTCTCGTCGATCTCCGGGTAGGCGCTCGACATCGCCGCACGACTGGTCTCGAAGAGCTCGGCGAAGCTCGGAGCGTCCATGCCCAGCAGGCGCATCGCGCGGGTCACCCGGCGCAGCAGGCGGCGCAGCACGTAGCCGCGCCCGTCGTTGCCCGGCGCGACGCCGTCGGTCATGAGCATGAGACCCGAGCGCACGTGGTCGGCGACGACCCGCAGGCGCACGTCGTCGGCGCGATCCGCGCCGTAGCGGGTGCCGGTCAGCTCGGCGGCGAGGTCGAGCACCGGGCGCACCTGGTCGATCTCGTACATGTTCTCGACGCCCTGCTTGAGGAACGCGAGCCGCTCGAGCCCCGCGCCGGTGTCGATGTTCTTCTTCGGGAGGTCGCCCACCACCGTGAACTCGGTCTTCGAGACCACGTCGGTGATGAGCTCCTGCATGAACACGAGATTCCAGATCTCGATGAAGCGGTTGTCGTCGGCCGCGGGGCCGCCGTCGCGACCGTACTTCGGCCCGCGGTCGAAGAAGATCTCCGAGTCGGGCCCGCCGGGGCCGGGCTGGCCGGTGTGCCAGTAGTTGTCGGCCGCTCCCAGCCGCTGGATGCGCTCGGGCTTCAGCCCGATGACGTCGCGCCAGATGGCCTCGGCCTCGTCGTCGGTCTCGAAGATCGTGACCCAGAGGTCCTTCTCGTCGAAACCCAGTCCGCCATCGCTCTCGGGGGTGAGCAGGAGCTCCCAGGCGAGCTCGATCGCGCCCTGCTTGAAGTAGTCCCCGAAGCTCCAGTTGCCGAGCATCTGGAAGAAGGTGCCGTGCCGGGCGGTCTGCCCGACCTCCTCGATGTCGTTCGTACGGATGCACTTCTGCACATCGGCGGCGCGCGGGAACGGCGCCGGCACCACCCCGGTCAGGTACGGGATGAACGGCACCATGCCCGCGACGGTGAACAGCAGCGCGGGGTCGTCGCTCACGAGCGAGGCCGAGGGCACGATCGTGTGGTCCCGCGCGCCGAAGAAGTTCAGCCAACGGGTCTGGATCTCTGCGGTCAGCACGGTGCTCCTGGGGTCGGGGGCCGGTGGCCCCCTGCGGTCGGGATCGGGGCCGAGGGGCGACCCGGATCGAGCCGAGCGGTCAGGGACCGGTCGGCGGTCGACGCCGGTCGGGCGTCAGCGGTCGGTGAACTCGTCGAAGCGCGCGCGGGCGTCGGCCATGGCGTCGCGGATCTCCGCCTCGCGCGCCTGGTAGCCGTCCTTGACGGCCTGGCCGAACTGGGCGGCCTTCGCGTCGACGTCGTCGAAGAACGCCTTCCCCTGCGGGGTCTTCGAGATGTAGTGGGCGGCGATGATCCCGGCCGCGGCACCCACGGCCAGCAGGAGCACGTTCTTCATGGCGGGATCCCTCCTCGAGATCGGCGTGCGAGCGCAGCGCCGGGGTTCCAGCGTACGCCGAAAACGGGAACGGCCCCGAGGATCGTGGGATCCCCGGGGCCGTCGCTCGCCGACGCGGAGCGTCAGCGGGCGGCGTAGTACTCGACGACGAGCTGCACGTCGCAGGTCACCGGGACCTCGGCGCGCTTCGGGCGCCGCACGAGGGTCGCCTGGAGCTTGTCGATCTGCACGTCGAGGTAGCCCGGCACCGGCGGCAGCAGGTCGACGTGACCGCCGGCCGCGGCGACCTGGAAGGGCTCGGTGCCCTCGGAGCGCTCCTTGACGTGGATGTGCTGGCCCGGCTTCACGCGGAACGACGGGCGGTCGACGATCTTGCCGTCGACCAGGATGTGGCGGTGCACCACGAACTGGCGCGCCTGCGCGGTGGTGCGGGCGAAGCCGGCGCGCAGCACGAGCGCGTCGAGGCGCATCTCGAGCAGCTCGACCAGGTTCTCACCGGTCAGGCCGTCGGTGCGGCGGGCCTCGTTGAAGGCGATGCGCAGCTGCTTCTCGCGGATGCCGTACTGGGCCCGGAGGCGCTGCTTCTCGCGGAGCCGGACGGCGTAGTCGCTGTCGGCCTTGCGCTTGGTGCGGCCGTGCTCGCCGGGGCCGTAGGGGCGCTTGTCGAGGATGCGCGCGGCTTTCGGGGTGAGCGGGATGCCCAGCGCCCGCGACATGCGGGTCTTGCTGTGGGTCCGGGACGTGGTGGTCACGGGATTCCTTTCACGACGTGGACGCGTCTCTCGCGCCTCACGGACGTACGCCTCCCGAGGCCGACCCGGTCGCACGTCGACGCGACCGGAGCCTGGAGCGGGCCGGGGCCCGCGGGCTCAGAGCCCAGAGGGGAGGGTGTTCGCACCGGGCGAACCGCACGAGTCTAGCAGAGCGGGCGGCTCACTCCGAGTCGGTCGTCGTCTCCGCGGCCCCCGGCGCGGCCGGCTCCCACGGCCGGCCGGCGAGGATCGCGCGGATCCGCTCCAGCCGCGCCGCGACGTCGCGCTCGTAGCCGTTGCCCCCCGGCTCGTAGTACGTGCGCCCGCGCAGCGCGTCGGGCAGGTACTGCTGGGTCGCGACCCCGTAGGGCTCGTCGTGCGCGTAGACGTAGCCCCGGCCGTGGCCGAGGCTCTTCGCTCCGGGGTAGTGCGCGTCGCGCAGATGCGGCGGCACGACCCCCGCACGGCCGGCGCGCACGTCGGCGATCGCCGCATCCAGCGCCGTGTACGAGCGGTTCGACTTGGGTGCGGTCGCCAAGTAGGTGACCGCCTCGGCGAGCAGGATGCGCCCCTCCGGCATGCCGATGAGCTGCACCCCCTGCGCGGCGGCCACCGCGATCGGCAGCGCCTGCGGGTCGGCCATGCCGACGTCTTCGGCGGCCGAGATCATGACGCGGCGGGCGATGAAGCGCGGATCCTCCCCCGCCTCGATCATGCGTGCGAGATAGTGCAGCGCCGCGTCGACGTCGCTGCCGCGGATCGACTTGATGAAGGCGCTGATGACGTCGTAGTGCTCGTCGCCCTGGCGGTCGTAGCGCAGCAGCGCGCGGTCGACGGTCGAGGCGACGATCTCCGCGGTGACGGTCGGCGGCCCCTCCTGCTCGGCGGGGGCGGCACCGAGGGCGGCGGTCGCGGCGGCCTCGAGGGCGGTGAGGGCGCGGCGGGCGTCGCCCGAGGCGAGCCGCACGATCGCGGCGCGGGCCTCGGTGTCGAGCTCGACGGTGCCCGCGAGACCGCGCGGGTCGCCGACGGCGCGGTCGACGAGCGTCCCGAGGTCGTCGTCGGTGAGGGTCTCGAGCCGCAGCAGCAGCGAGCGCGACAGCAGCGGGGCCACGACCGAGAAGGAGGGGTTCTCGGTCGTCGCGGCGACGAGGATCACCCAGCCGTTCTCGACGCCGGGCAGCAGCGCGTCCTGCTGGGCCTTCGAGAACCGGTGGATCTCGTCGAGGAACAGCACCGTCGAGACCCCGTAGAGGTCGCGGTCGGCCTGCGCCTTCTCCATGACCTCGCGCACGTCCTTGACGCCGGCGGTGACGGCCGACAGCTCGACGAAGCGCCGCCCGGAGGAGCGGGCGATCGCCTGCGCGAGTGTCGTCTTGCCGGTGCCGGGGGGACCCCAGAGGATCACCGACACCGCCCCCGACTCACCCGTCGTGTCGGCGGCGAGGGTCACGAGCGGCGAGCCAGGCCCGAGCAGATGCGACTGCCCCGCGACCTCGTCGAGCGAGACCGGACGCATGCGCACCGCGAGCGGTGCCGAGCCGCCGCGCAGGCCCGGCGATCCGGAGTTCTGAGGGCCCGCCACCGCGCCATGCTAACCGCGGGCACCGACCGTGTCCGGGCCCGGTCGCGCGCCGGGTTCGAAGGTGCGGTCCAGTAGGGTGTCCCTTCGGCGGCGGGGCCGCCGGAACGGAGCGGACGTGGCCAGCAAGCAGAGCAAGGAGGCGCGGGAGGCGCGCGATCGGCTGCGCCTCTACGAGGCGCGCCAGGAGGTGCACGCCCACGCGGATCGGCGTCGCACCCGCGACAACGTCATCGCGATCGTCGCGGTGCTCGCGGTCGCCTCGCTCGCCGGCTTCGCGCAGACCTTCTACTTCGTCGCCGGTCCCGGAGCCCCGACGCCCGCACCGACCTCCACCGAGGCCGCGGTGACCGTGCCCGACCCCTCGCTCGCCGAGGGCCGCACCTGGACGGGTGACCTCACCCTCAACGACGTCGTGCTCGGGGTCGAACTCGACGGGGCCGCGGCCCCGCAGGCGGTCTCCTCGATCGTGCAGGACGTGCAGGACGGCTACTACGTCGGCCGCACCTGCCACCGCCTGACGACGGGCTCCCAGTTCGAGCTCGTCCAGTGCGGCTCGGTCGACGACGAGGGCGGCAGCGACCCGAACTACCGATACGGTCCGATCGAGAACGCCCCCGCCGACGAGGTCTACCCCGCCGGCACCATCGCCATGGCGCGCGCGAGCGGCGACGCCTTCTCCAACGGCCACCAGTTCTTCATCACCTACGGGGACACCGTGATCCCCTCCGACTCGGCGGGTGGCTACACGGTCGTCGGCACGGTGACGAGCGGCCTGGACGAGTTCGTGGCGCAGATCGCGTCGGCCGGCATCACCCCCGGCAGCTCCGACAGCGACGGCACCCCGACCGTCCCGATCTCGATCACGGCCTTCACCCTGCAGTAGCCACACCGGGCGGTGGGAGCGCGCGCACGGGTCGGATCACGGGCCCGTAACGGCACGTCCGAGGCGCCTCGCGGCTCGGCTAGGGTTGTCCCCGGTCGACGGATGGGTCCGCGGCCGACGGATGGGTGACGAGGTGAGCGCAGTGGCGACCGGCGAACAGGCCCCGTGGGGCCGCGTCGACGACGACGGGACGGTCTACGTCCGCGAGGCCTCGGGCGAGCGCGCCGTCGGGCAGTACCCCGACGCGACGCCGGAGGAGGCGCTGGCCTACTTCGCGCGCAAGTACACCGAGCTCGAGGGCCAGGTCGGCCTGCTCGAGCAGCGGGTGCGCCGCGGCGCCCCCGCCCAGGACGTGGCGAAGGCGATCGCCTCCCTCAAGGCGAACGTCGAGGGCGCGAACGCCGTCGGTGACCTCGCCGCGCTCGGCGCCCGGCTCGACGCCCTCGGCGGCAGCGTGGGCGAGCTCACCGAGCAGCAGGCGGCCGAGCAGAAGGAGGCCGTCGCGGCGGCCCTCGCCGAGCGCGAGGCGATCGTCGCGGAGGCGGAGGCGCTCGCCGCGCAGGACCCGCAGAAGACCCAGTGGAAGCAGACGAGCACCCAGCTCGACGCGCTCTTCCAGCGCTGGCAGACCCACCAGCAGGACGGTCCCCGGCTGCCGAAGGCCGAGAGCAACGAGCTCTGGAAGCGCTTCCGCACCGCGCGCACCACGATCGACACCCACCGCAAGGCCTTCTTCGCCGAACTCGACTCGGTCCACAAGGACGCGCGCACGCGCAAGCAGCGCCTCGTCGAGCGGGCCGAGGCGCTCGCGCCCAAGGGGGCCGCGGCGATCCCCGACTACCGCTCGCTGCTCGACGAGTGGAAGGCCGCGGGCCGCGCCGGCAAGAAGGCCGACGACGCGCTCTGGGCCCGTTTCAAGGCCGCCGGCGACGTGCTGTTCTCGGCGAAGGCCGAGGCCGACGCCCGCGAGGACGCGGCCTACGCCGGCAACCTCGAGAAGAAGCTCGAGCTGCTGGAGGAGGCCGAGCGGCTGCTCGAGGTCACCGACCGCCAGGCCGCGAAGGACCGCCTGCTCGCGGTGCAGCGCAAGTGGGACGCGGCCGGCAAGGTACCGCGCGACCGCTTCCGCGAGGTCGAGGACCGCCTGCGCAAGGTCGAGCAGCACGTGAAGCGCCTCGACGAGGAGCACTGGAACCGCAGCGACCCCGAGAAGCAGGCCCGCTCGGAGGGGCTCGCCTCCCAGCTCTCGTCGGCGATCGAGAAGCTCGAGGCGGAGCTCGCCGAGGCCAAGGCCAGCGGCAACGCGGCCAAGGTGAAGGAGGCCGAGGAGGCCCTCGCCGCGCGGCGCATCTGGCTCGACGCGCTCGGCTGAGCCGGCTCGGCCGGGTTCTCCCCGTCGTTCTCGGCGGCGGGTTCTCCCCAGTCCGTCGATCGCGCCGATTCTCCCCCGGATGCCGCGGCCGGCCGCCCGGACCGCGCGCGACCCGGCACACTGCCCGCATGCGCGTCCCCGACCTGCTGGGCCCCGCCGACCTGCCCGCGGCCGAGTTGCACGCGGCCCGGCTGGACGGCGAGCTCTTCCCCCTCGCCGAGGGCTTCGCCTCGATCGCCGGGCTCGACGGTCCGGGCCTGCGCGCGGCGGCGGCCGCCGTCGGGCGCTCCGAGCGGCTCATCGCCGACCGGCGCACGGCCGCGTGGGTGTGGGGTGTCACCGCCCGGCCGCCGCGTCCGCTCGAGTTCTGCGTCGACATCCGCGCCCGCACCCGACCGCCGCGCGACCCGCTCGTGAGCGTGCGGGAGGTGGTGCTCGACGAGGAGGACGTGGTGCGCTTCCCCGGCGGCGGCGCGGTCACGACTCCGCTGCGCACCGCGGTCGACCTCGCGCGCACGGAGGGAGCCGAGGCCCAGCGAGCGGGCACCCGCGGAGACGACGGCGGGTGCGCCGAACTCCTCCGCGGCCTCGGGGCCTTCGAGGCCGTCACCGTCGCCGCGGCCGCCGCGCTCATGGATCGGCGGCGCAACCTCAGCGGCAAGCGCGCCGCCCTCGCTGTGCTGCGCGCTGCGCTCGGGTCGGAGAGCGCGCTCAGCCGTTGACGCGGTAGGCGTCGTAGACGGCGTCGATCTTCCGCACCGCGCTCAGCACCCGGTCGAGGTGCACGCTGTCGCCCATCTCGAAGAGGTAGCGGCTGGTCGCGACCCGCTCGCGCGAGGTCGCGACCGAGGCGGAGAGGATGTTGACGTGGTTCTCGCTGAGAACCCGCGTGATGTCGGAGAGCAGACCGCCGCGGTCGAGGGCCTCGACCTGGATCTGCACGAGGAACACGCTCTTCGAGGTCGGCGCCCACTCGACGTCGACGACGCGGTCGGGGTCGGCCATCAGGCTGCCGACGTTCGAGCAGTCGGCGCGGTGCACCGACACCCCCGAGCCGCGGGTCACGAAGCCGACGATCTCGTCGCCCGGCACCGGCGTGCAGCACTTCGCGAGCTTGACGAGGATGTCGTCCGCGCCGCGCACGAGAACGCCCGAGTCGCTCGTGCGCAGCTGCCGCGACTTGCCCGGCTGCGGCAGCACATCGGCGCTGTCGGTCTCCTCCTCGGTGGTCGCGGCGGCGAGCACCTTCTCGATGACCGACTGGGGCGACATGTGCCCTTCGCCGACGGCGGCGTAGAGCGCCTCGACCGAGTCGAGCCGCAGCGCCGAGGCGATCTCGGTGAGCACGTTCTGGCTCAGCAGCCGCTGCAGCGGGAGGTTCTGCTTGCGCATCGCGCGCGCGAGCGCGTCCTTGCCCTGCTCGATCGCCTCCTCGCGGCGCTCCTTGACGAACCAGCCGCGGATCTTGCTGCGCGCGCGGGGGCTCTTGACGAAGTTGAGCCAGTCCTTGCTCGGGCCCGCGTCGGGGTTCTTCGAGGTGAAGACCTCGACGACGTCGCCGGGGTTGAGCTCGCTCTCGAGCGGCACGAGCCGGCCGTTGACCTTCGCGCCCATCGCGCGGTGACCGACCTCGGTGTGCACGGCGTAGGCGAAGTCGACCGGGGTCGCGCCCGCCGGCAGGCCGACGACGCGACCCTTCGGGGTGAAGACGTAGACCTCCTTCGCCCCGATCTCGAAGCGCAGATTGTCGAGGAACTCGCCCGGGTCGGCGGTCTCCGACTCCCAGTCGGAGATGTGGGCGAGCCACGCCATCTCGGTGTCGGTCGCCTTCGAGGCCGCCGAGTCCTCGGCCTTGCCGCTCGCGACCCGCTCCTTGTACTTCCAGTGCGCCGCGACGCCGAACTCGGCGCGCTGGTGCATCTCGTGGGTGCGGATCTGGATCTCGACCGGGCGCCCCTGGGGCCCGATCACCGTCGTGTGCAGCGACTGGTAGAGGTTGAACTTCGGGGTCGCGATGTAGTCCTTGAAGCGGCCCGGGATCGGCGTCCAGCGGGCGTGGATCTGGCCGAGCACCGCGTAGCAGTCGCGGATGTTCGCGGTGAGCACCCGGATGCCGGTGAGGTCGTAGATCTCGTCGAACTCGCGCCCGCGCTGCACCATCTTCTGGTAGATCGAGTAGTACTGCTTGGGCCGGCCGACGACCTGCGCCTTGATGCGCGCCGACTTGAGGTCGTCGTTGATGGCGTCGATCACCGACTGCACGAACTGCTCGCGCTGCGGGGTGCGATCCTTCACGAGACTCTCGATCTCGAGGTAGATCTTGGGCTGCAGCACCGCGAAGGAGAGGTCCTCCAGCTCCCACTTGATGGTCTGGATGCCGAGGCGGTGGGCGAGCGGGGTGTAGATCTCGAGCGTCTCCTGCGCCTTCCGGCGGGCGGAGGCGGGATCCACGAAGCCCCAGGTGCGGGCGTTGTGCAGCCGGTCGGCGAGCTTGATGATGAGCACCCGGATGTCCTTCGACATCGCGACGATCATCTTGCGCACCGTCTCGGCCTGCGCCGACTCGCCGTACTTCAGCCGGTCGAGCTTGGTGACGCCGTCGACGAGCATCGCCACCTCGTCGCCGAAGTCGCGCTGCAGCTGCTCGAGGGAGTAGTCGGTGTCTTCGACGGTGTCGTGCAGTAGCGCGGCCGCGACCGTCTTCGCCCCGATGCCGAGGTCGGCGAGGATCTGCGCGACCGCGACCGGGTGGGTGATGTAGGGCTCGCCCGACTTGCGGGTCTGACCGCGGTGGGCCAACTCGGCGGCCTGGTAGGCGCGGTCGACGAGCGCGAGGTCGGCCTTGGGGTGGTGCAGGCGCACCGTCTTGATGAGGGTCTCGACGGCGCCGGCCGGCTGCGCCCGCGAGAACAGCCGCGGCAGCATCTTCCGCAGCGCCGAGCGACTCGGGGTGCTGGCCTCCGCGGCCGCGGCGGCGCCCGAGGCGGCTCGCGGGGGCGCCTGCGTCATGACGGAATTCTACGGCGCCAGGCCGGGTGCCGCCGGGGCCCGCGCCGGGTCGTGCGCGCGGGCGCGCCGCCGACCCGGGGCGGGATCACGCGCCGGCGCTGCGCTCGCGCGCGGCGAGCACCTTCCGGTCGCGCTCCGCGATCGCGGGCTCACCCGAGCGGAACCAGGCGTACAGCGGCGCCGCGATGAACGGCGTCGAGTAGGTGCCGATGATCGTGCCGACCAGCAGCGCGAGCGAGATGTCGCGCAGGGTGTCGGCGCCCAGCACGAACGACCCGAGGAACAGGATCGCCGCGGTCGGCAGCGCCGCCACCACGCCGGTGTTGATCGAGCGCACGAGGGTCTGGTTCACGGCCAGGTTGACGGTCTCGCCGAAGGTGCGCGGCGAGTCCTCTCCCATCTCGGAGGTGTTCTCGCGGATCTTGTCGAAGACGACGACGGTGTCGTAGAGCGAGAAGCCGAGGATCGTGAGGAAGCCGATGGTGGCGGCCGGGGTGATCTCGAAGCCGGTCGCAGCGTAGACCCCGACCGTGATGACGAGGTCGTGCAGCAGCGCGAGGATCGCCGCGAGCGACATCTTCCAGGTGCGGAAGTAGATCGCCATGAGCACGAGCGCGAGGGCGAGGAACACCCCGAGACCGAGCAGCGCCTGCCGGGTGATGTCGGCGCCCCACGACGGACCGATGAACGAGGTGGTGATGTCGGTGCTGCCGTACGCCGTCTCGAGCGCCGCGGTGACATCCTGCGTCTCGGCGTCGGTCAGCTGGTCGGTCTGCACCCGCACGCCGTCGCCGCCGACCGTCGTGATGTGCACGATCGCGTCGGGCACGACGGAGTGCACCGCGTCCTCGCCGACGGTCGAGTCGGTGGTCTGCGCGCTCGCCACCTGGAACTGCGAGCCGCCGCGGAACTCGATGCCGAAGTTGAAGCCGGCGACGGGGTCGCCGCCGCCGCGGATGAAGGGCACGGCGACCGCGATCGCCATGAGCACGACCGCGATGCTGAGCCAGATGCGGCGCTTGCCGATGAAGTCGACCGAGCGGGCCCCGGTGTAGAGGTCGTTGCCGAAGCGGGTCAGCACGGAGGCGCGGGCCATCAGGACTCCTTCCCGTCGCGCTCGGGTCGTCGGCCGGAGCCGGAGGACGCCTCGAGCTCGGCGGCCTTGCGCTCGGCGATGGTCTGGCGGCGCTGCGCCTCGCGCTTCGCGCCGGAGCGGCGGGCCTCGGGCGAGAGGCGGAACTCGGCGCGCCCGCGGTACACGGCGCCCAGGGCGTCGGGGTCGAGACCCGACAGCGGGTGGCCGCTCGAGAAGAACCGCGTGGTGGCCAGCAGCTGCAGCATCGGGTGGGTGAAGAGCACCACGACGAGCACGTCGATGACGACCGTGATGCCGAGGGTGAGCGCGAAGCCGCGCACCGATCCGACGGCGAGCACGTAGAGCACGACCGCCGAGAGCAGGTTGACGCCCTTCGCGGCGAAGATCGTGCGCAGGGCGCGCTTCCAGCCCGCCTCGACCGCGCCGACCAGGCCGCGACCGTCGCGGAGCTCGTCGCGGATCCGCTCGAAGTAGACGATGAACGAGTCGACGGTGAACCCGATCGCGACGATCAGACCGGCGATGCCCGCGAGCGAGAGCCGGTAGCCGTAGTACCAGCTCATGATGTCGATCGTGAGGAACGTCAGCAGGGCCGCCGCGACGAGCGACAGGATCGTCACCGAGGCGAGCGCGCGGTACTGGAAGAACGAGTAGATGACGACGAGCACGAGGCCGATCGCGCCGGCGATCAGGCCGCTCAGCAGCTGGCTCTGACCGAGGGTCGCGGAGATCGTGTCGCGGCTCTGCAGTTCGAAGCCGAGCGGGAGCGCACCGTACTTGAGCTGGTCGGCGAGGGTCTTGGCCGACTCCTGCGTGAAGTTGCCGGTGATCTGGGGGCGCCCGTCGGTGATCGCCGCCTGGGTGCGTGGGGCGGAGATCACCTTGCCGTCGAGCACGATCGCGAACTGGTTCTGCGGCGGGCTCATCGCCACCAGGCGCTTGGTGACGTCGGCGAAGGCGGCGGTGCCGTCGCCGTTGAAGACGATGTTGACCGCCCACTCGCCGGTGTTGACGCCCTGCGCCGAGTACACCTGGCCCGAGCTCGCGTCGGAGATGTCGGAGCCGGGGACCTCGACGGGACCGAGGATGTACTTCACCGAGTTGTCGGCCTCGCACGTGATGTACGGGGCGTCCGGGTCGGCGATGTTGGCCTGGGTGGGATCGATGCTCGCGCAGTCGAAGTCGTCGTACTGCTGCTGCAGCTCGGGCGTGATCCAGTTGAGGTCGCTCGCGTCGGTCGGGGTGACCGAGGGCGTGCTCGCGGGGGTCGGCGTCTCGCTCGGGATCGGCGTCTCGCTCGCCCCCGGCGTCGGGCTCGGCGACGCGGTCGGGTCCCCCACGCTCGAGGCCGACGGCGCTCCGGCGACCAGCACCGGCCGGAAGTCGAGCTTCGCCGACGCGCTGATGCGGTCGAGGGTGGCCTGGTCGGGCTCGCCGGGGATGGCGATCGTGATGCGGTCGGGCGCCTGGGTGCTGATCTCCGCCTCGGCGACGCCGGAGGCGTCGACGCGCTGACGGATGATCGCGACCGCCTGGTTGAGCTGCTCGGTGGTCACCTGCTGCCCGTCGGCGACCTGCGCCTGCAGGATCAGCTGCGTGCCGCCCTCGAGGTCGAGCGCGAGCTTGGGGGCGATCCCCCAGCCGCCGAAGATCATGCCGGCGCCCTGGATGCCGCCGAGCACGGCGATGATCACGAACAGCCAGGTGAGCGCGCGCCAGGCCTTGCGCACGGGCGTGGAGGTGGTGGCCACTCGGGCAGCTCTCTTCTTGCGGGCGGTGCGGGTCGCGGCACGAAACCGGGAACCCGCCTCGCGGGCCCGTGCGCCGGGGTCAGGTGGGGCTTACTCGCCGGACTTCTTGCGCGGCGTGCGCGGCTTGGTGGTGCGCTCGCCGTACTTCGGGTCCTCGTCGAGCGGCGGGATCACCTGGGGACCCTCGGCCTCGGCGGGCGTCTCCTCCTCGGCCACCGGCTCCTGCGGTTCGACCACGCGGGCGATGATCTGGCTGTGCACGCGCAGGCGCGTGCCCGGCGTGGTCTCGATGATCGCCTCGTTCTTCTCGGGGTCGATCGAGATGAGCGTGCCGTAGAAGCCGCCCTGGGTCATCACCTCGGCGCCGGGCTGGATCTGGGAGCGCATGTCCTGCTCCTGCTGGCGGCGGCGCCGGCTCGAGCGGAACATGAAGATGATCGCGACGGCCGCGAGCGCGATGAGCCCGACCGTGAACCAGTCGATCTTGCTGAAGTCGATCTCGGGCATGAGGACGGGAAGCCTTCCGAACGGGGGACTCCGCGGGTCAGCGAGGGCAGGTCATGGGGTGTTCCCGCTCCGGCGGTTCGCAAACCGGTGGGGCGAGGACTCCGGGCCTCCGGATCGGCACCGTGTGCGACGGCGCCGGCGCTGTGCGGTCCGCAGGAATCATACGTCATCGTCGAAGAGCGTTCCCCGCGAGGGGCGCGCGACGCCGAGATGCCGCCATGCGGCGGCGGTCGCGACGCGCCCGCGTGGGGTGCGCGAGAGCATCCCGATGCGCACCAGGAACGGCTCGACGACCGACTCGATCGTCTCCGCCTCCTCCCCCACGCTCACCGCGAGGGTGCCGAGCCCGACCGGGCCGCCCTCGAAGCGGCGCACGATCGCGTCGAGCACCGCGCGGTCGAGGCGGTCGAGGCCGAGGGCGTCGACGTCGTAGAGCTCGAGGGCGCCGCGCACGTCGTCGAGGCCGGCGCTTGCGGGAGTCACGGCGCCGTCGCCGGCTGAGGTGGTGCCGCGGTGCACGAGCGCGTAATCCCGCACCCGGCGCAGCAGGCGGTTCGCGATGCGGGGGGTGCCGCGGCTGCGGCTCGCGATCTCGGCGCGGGCCTCGGCCGGGAGGGTGAAGCCCAGCAGCCGGGAGGCGCGGTCGAGCACCCTCTCGAGCTCGGCATCCTCGTAGAACTCGAGGTGCGCGGTGAAGCCGAACCGGTCGCGGAGCGGGTTGGGCAGCAGCCCCGCGCGCGTCGTCGCGCCGACGAGGGTGAAGGGGGCGAGGTCGAGCGGGATGCTCGTGGCCCCCGCGCCCTTGCCCACCATGATGTCGATGCGGAAGTCCTCCATCGCGAGGTAGAGCATCTCCGAGGCCGAGCGCGCCATGCGGTGGATCTCGTCGACGAAGAGCACCTCGCCCGGCACGAGGCTCGACAGCAGCGCCGCGAGATCGCCGGCGTGCTGGATCGCGGGCCCGCTCGACATGCGCAGGCCCCGCCCCGACTCGGCGGCCACGATCATCGCGAGGGTCGTCTTGCCGAGCCCGGGCGGACCGGCGAGCAGGATGTGGTCGGGCGTGCGCTGCTGGATCTCGGCGGCGTCGAGCAGCAGCTGCAACTGACCGCGCACCTTGGGCTGTCCGACGAACTCGGCGAGCGTGCGCGGACGCAGCGCTCCCTCGAAGGCGAGCTCCGCGTCGGACTCGAGCTCCGGGCGCGTCACGTCCTCGTCGGCCTCGACCTCGCGCTCGCGGTCGGCGCTCATCGCTGCGGCCCCAGGCGGCCGAGCGCGAGGCGCAGCATGCGCGGAACCGACGCGCGGTCCTCGTCTCCGGCCTCGGCCCAGGCCTCGTCGAGGGCGCCGGAGGCGGTCTTCTCGGGCCAGCCGAGGCCGACGAGCGCGGCGAGCACGCTCTCGGCGATCGTGCCGGCGACGGCGGGGCCGGATCCGCCCGCGGCGTGGGCCGGCGCCGGCTGGAGCTTGCCGGCGAGCGAGAGGGTGATGAGCTTGGCGGTCTTCGGCCCGATGCCCGACACGCGCCGGAACGCGGCGTCGTCGTCGTCGGCCACGGCGCGGGCCACCTCGTCGGGGCTGAGCGTTCCCAGCACGCCGAGCGCCGACTTCGGGCCGACCCCGGTGACCCCGCGCAGCAGGTCGAAGACGTCGAGCTCCTCGCGCGTCGCGAAGCCGAAGAGCGACAGCTCGTCCTCCCGCACGATGAGCGCGGTGTGCAGCATCGCCTCGGCGCCGACGCGCAGGGCGAGCGCCTGCTGCGGCGTGACCTGAATCGCCAGGCCAACGCCCCCGGTCTCGATCACCGCGACCGTGCCGGCCGCCGCGAGCACGGTGCCGCGGACGGAGGCGATCACCGGGCACCCCCGGACGGCGCGAGCACCGGGCGCCCGCGGCGCGACGCGCGCTCGGCCTCGGCCCAGGCGCGCTGGGCGGGGGTCGCCGACTCGCCGGTGCCGGACGCGGCCCCGCCGGCGGCGGGCGGCCGGCCGCGCCAGGCGTGGCAGATCGCGAGGGCGAGGGCGTCGGCGGCATCCGCTGGGCGGGGCGCGGCCTCGAGCCCGAGGATGCGTGCGACCATCGCGCCGACCTGCGCCTTGCCGGCGCCGCCATGGCCGGTCACCGCCGCCTTCACCTCGCTCGGGGTGTGCAGCGCCACCGGCAGGCCGCGCTCGGCCGCGGCGGCGAGCACGACGCCGCTGGCCTGGGCGGTGCCCATCACGGTGCGCAGATTGTGCTGCGCGAACACCCGCTCGAGGGCCACCACCTGCGGGCGGTGCGCGTCGAGCGCCGAGGCGACGCCGCGCGCGATCGCGAGCACGCGATCCTCGAGCGCCATCGAGGGCGGGGTGCGGATGACGTCGACGTGCACGAGCACCGCACGCCGGTCGCGCCCGACGTCCACGACGCCGACGCCGCACCGGGTCAGGCCGGGGTCGATGCCGAGCACGCGCATGCGGCCACGCTAATGCACGGATCGAACATCCGTTCGAGACACGCGCGGGCGCTCAGCGCACCGGAGTGCTCGATCGTCAGTCCTCGTCGGCGTCGAGTTCCGCCTGCACGTCGGCCGGCACCTCGAAGTTGCTGAAGACGTTCTGCACGTCGTCGCTGTCTTCGAGCGCGTCGATCAGACGGAACACCTTGCGCGCCGTGTCGAGGTCGACCTCGACCTGGAGATTCGGCACGAACTCCGCCTCCGCGGAGTCGTAGTCGATGCCCGCGTCGACGAGGGCGCTGCGGGCCGCGACGAGCTCGGAGGGGTCGGTGATGACCTCGAAGCCGCCGCCCTGGTCGATCACGTCCTCGACGCCGGCGTCCATGACCGCCTCGAGGATCGCGTCCTCCGTCACGCCGTCGACCTTCGTGATCGAGATGACGCCCTTGCGGTTGAAGTTGTAGGCGACGCTGCCCGGGTCGGCGAGGGTGCCGCCGTTGCGGCTGAGCGTTGTGCGCACCTCGGCGGCCGCGCGGTTCTTGTTGTCGGTGAGGCACTCGACCATGAAGGCGACGCCGTTGGGCCCGTAGGCCTCGTACATGATCGACTCGTAGCTGACGGCCTCGCCGCCGATGCCCGCGCCGCGCTTGATCGCGCGATCGATGTTGTCGTTGGGCACCGAGGTCTTCTTGGCCTTCTGCACCGCGTCGTAGAGCGTCGGGTTGCCTGCCAGATCGGCGCCGCCGGCCTTCGCGGCCACCTCGATGTTCTTGATGAGCTTCGCGAACGACTTCGCGCGGCGGGCGTCGATGACCGCCTTCTTGTGCTTCGTGGTGGCCCACTTGGAATGCCCGGACACGGTGCTCCTCGGTGTTGCGGGAGGGAGGTCGTCGCGGCGCGCCGCAGCGACCGCGTGAGCGTCCATTCTACCGAGGCGGGCGCATCCGCCCCGGCACTAGGGTGGCGGGATGGTCGCGCGGTGGTTCCGGATCGCCTACGCCGAGAACGCCTTCCGCCGCTCTCTCGCCGAGCAGGGCCTGGGTCTCGAGGCCCTCCGCGCCCCCGAGGCGGTGCGCGCGGTCATCGGCTTCTACCGCGCCGCGCGCGCGCAGCACGCGCGCCTCGAGGAGGACGGCGACGGCCTGCTGTGGCAGTGGGGCCCCGACGCCGACGCGACGCGCTTCACGATCGACCTCACCCGGCAGCTCGTGCGCGAGGGCGACGACCAGCCGATCGTGCAGCTGTGCCTGACCCTCGCGTTCCGCTGGACTCCGGCGCGCCGCTCCCTCGGGCGCGGGCACGTCTGGTGCTTCTCCCCGGCCGCCTCCGAGGAGTTCGAGCGGGGCGTGCGCGGCTCGGCCGCCTACCGCGCCGTCGCGACGGCCTCGCCCGTCGAGGTGCTGCTGCGCTCCGAGTCGCTCTGACCGCGAGTCCCGGAGGGTGTCACCGCTCTACAGCTTCACCCCGACCCGGCGCAGTTCGAGCTGCGCGAGACCGCGGATCGCGCCGCGGTCGCCCTGCCGCCAGGCTTCGAGCGGGCGGCGGTCGACACTCGTCAGCTCCCGCACCGGACGGCTGGCGAGGGCGCGCAGGGCCAGCAGTTCGGCGCCGTCGGGGCTCGCCGCGAGGTCGCGCGCCTGCCCGGCGCGGCGCGCGCGCACGAGGCGCGGGATCACCCACACCGCCACCACCACCAGGATCGGCCCGAGCGCGGTCGCGATCCCCGCGAACACGGCGATCGCGTGCACGAGGTCGACGATGCCCTGCCCCGCGTCGGAGATCGATCCGCCCGCCCCGCTCGCGGCGTCGAAGGGGCCGCGGATGCCGCCGCCGATCACCGGAACCTCGCCGAGCGTGTCGCCGACCTCCGCCATCGTCTCGCGGAACCCGCTGCCCGCGTCGCGCAGGTTCTCGCCGACCACCGCGAAGCCTGAGATGACACCGCCGACGACGACGCCGACGACGATCGCCCCGATCACGATCAGGAGGGCGATGACATCGCCGAGGATCTGGCGGGTGGCGCGCGCCGGGTAGTCCGCGTAGAGCTTCATGGCACCAGGATGGCGTGCTGCCGTCGGGCGCGCACCCCGCCGCTCAGGCGGCGGCGGCCTTCCGGGCGCGCACGCGCTCGAGGAACCGTTCGTGGAAGCGGTAGTCGTCAGTCATCTCGGGGTGGAACGAGGTGCCCAGCAGGTTGCCCTGCTCGACCGCGACGCCGCGCCCGTCGGGCAGCGCGCCGAGGACGGTCGCGCCCGGTCCCGCCGACTCGATCGAGGGGGCCCGGATGAAGACCGCGTGGAAGGGCCGCTCGCCGAGCTCGGGCATCACGATCTCGGTCTCGAACGACTCGACCTGGCTGCCGAAGGCGTTGCGCCGCACGGTGACGTCGAGTCCCCCGAGGGTCTGCTGGCCCTCGATCGGGTTCGCGACGCGGTCGGCGAGCATGATGAGGCCCGCGCAGGTGCCGTAGACCGGCATCCCCTCGGCGATGCGTCGGCGCAGCGGTTCGCGCAGCCCGAACAGGCGCGAGAGCTTGTCCATCACGCTCGACTCGCCCCCGGGGATCACGAGGCCCTCGACCGCATCGAGCTCGCTCTCGCGACGCACCGGCACCGCCTCGGCGCCGAGCTCGCCGAGCACGAGCAGGTGCTCGCGCACGTCGCCCTGGAGGGCGAGGACGCCGACCTTCGGGGTGCGGGCGCCGGGGCCCGTGCCGGACTCCGAGCCGCTACCAGCCACGCTCGGCGAGGCGGTGCGGGGCCGCGAGGTCGGCGACGTTGATGCCGACCATCGCCTCGCCCAGGCCGCGGGAGGCCTCGGCGATGACCTCGGCGTCGTCGTAGAAGGTCGTCGCCTTGACGATCGCGGCGGCGCGCTTCGCGGGGTCGCCCGACTTGAAGATGCCCGAGCCGACGAAGACGCCGTCGGCGCCCAGCTGCATCATGAGCGCCGCATCGGCCGGCGTCGCGACGCCCCCCGCGGTGAAGAGCACGACGGGCAGCTTGCCGGTCGCGGCGACCTCGGCGACGAGCTCGTAGGGCGCCTGCAGCTCCTTGGCGGCGACGTAGAGCTCGTCCTTGGTCTTCGACTTCAGGGCGTTGATCTCACCCGTGATGGTGCGGATGTGCTTGGTCGCCTCCGACACGTCGCCGGTGCCCGCCTCGCCTTTACTGCGGATCATCGCGGCGCCCTCGGTGATGCGCCGCAGCGCCTCGCCCAGGTTGGTCGCCCCGCAGACGAAGGGAACCGTGAAGCCCCACTTGTCGATGTGGTTCACGTAGTCGGCCGGCGAGAGCACCTCCGACTCGTCGATGTAGTCGACGCCGAGCGCCTGCAGCACCTGCGCCTCGACGAAGTGGCCGATGCGCGCCTTCGCCATGACCGGGATCGAGACCGAGCTCACGATGCCGTCGATGAGGTCGGGATCCGACATGCGGGCGACGCCGCCCTGTGCGCGGATGTCGGCCGGCACCCGCTCGAGCGCCATGACGGCGACCGCCCCCGCGTCTTCCGCGATCTTCGCCTGGTCGGCGGTCACGACGTCCATGATCACGCCGCCCTTGAGCATCTCGGCGAGCCCGCGCTTGACGCGGCTCGTGCCCAGCTCCGGGGTGCCGTTCTCGGTCTGGGCGCGGGCGGTCGTGGTGTCGGTCATAGCGTCCGATTCTACGGCGCGCGTGCGAGCGCCTCCGGCCCGCGGGCCACATTCCGGGCCGTGGCCGTCACACGGCGTCACACGACGCGGGTCAGGCCGGCCAGGCGTCCGCGATCGCGCGGCGGGTGTCGCCCAGCAGCACGGGGATCGCCTTCGTCTCCGCGACGATCGGGAAGAAGTTGGCGTCGCTCGACCAGCGCGGCACGACGTGCTGGTGCAGGTGCGCCGCGATCCCCGCGCCGGCGATCGCGCCCTGGTTGATGCCGAGGTTGAAGCCCTCGCAGCCGGAGGTGGCGCGGATCACGCGCATCGCCTCCTGCGTGATCGCCCCGATCTCGGCGACCTCGTCGGGCGTCGCCTCGTCGTAGAGGGGGATGTGCCGGTACGGCGCCACGAGCAGGTGTCCCGCGTTGTACGGGAAGAGATTGAGCAGCGCGTAGGCGAGCTCGCCGCGGTGGACGATGAGCGCGTCCTCGTCGGAGCGCGTCGGGGCATCGCAGAAGACGCACTCGACCTCGCCCGAACCGCCGCCGCGCTCGATGTAGGCGATGCGGTGCGGGGTCCACAGCCGCTGGAAGGCGCCCGAGGGCTCCCCCGCGAAACGCCCCGACGGCTCGAGGTCGACGCCGTCCGCCGGCCCGTGCGACTCGGCCTCCACGTCAGACCTGGTCGTGGTTGTCGATCGCGAGACGGATGCGCGCGACCGCCTCCTCGAGCGCGATGCCGTTCTCCTGCGTGCCGTCGCGGAAGCGGAAGCTCACCGTGCCGGCGTCGCGATCCTTCTCCCCCGCGATCAGCAGGTAGGGCACCTTCTCGAGGGTGTGGGTGCGGATCTTCTTCTGCATCCGCTCGTCGGAGTGGTCGACCTCGACCCGCACGCCCTCGGCGCGCAGCAACTCGGCGACACCGTCGAGGTAGTCGCCGTACTCCTCGGCGACCGGGATGCCGACCACCTGCACGGGCGCGAGCCACACCGGGAACGCGCCCGCGTAGTGCTCCAGCAGGATCGCGAAGAATCGCTCGATCGACCCGAACAGCGCCCGGTGGATCATGATCGGGCGCTTCTTCTCGCCGTCGCGGTCGGTGAACTCGAGGCCGAAGCGCTCGGGGAGGTTGACGTCGACCTGCACGGTCGACAGCTGCCAGGTGCGGCCGATCGCGTCCTTCGTCTTGAGGTCGATCTTCGGGCCGTAGAACGCGGCCTCGCCCGGCACCTCGGTGAGTTTGAGACCGGAGGCCATCGCGACGTTGCGCAGCGCGTTGGTCGAGTACTCCCAGAACTCGTCGGAGCCGATCCACTTCGACTTCTCGTCGTCCTTCATGCTCAGCTCGAGCTCGAAGTCGTCGAGGCCGAAGTCGCGCAGCATCGACAGCACGAACTCGAGCACCCGGGTCGCCTCCGACTCGAGCTGCTCCGGCGTGACGAAGAGGTGCGCGTCGTCCTGCGTGAAGCCGCGCACGCGGGTGAGGCCGTGCAGCGCGCCGGAGAGCTCGTAGCGGTAGACGGTGCCGTTCTCGGTCAGCCGCATCGGGAGATCCCGGTAGCTGCGCGCGCGCTCCTTGTAGATGAGGATGTGCATCGGGCAGTTCATGGGCTTCAGGTAGTAGTCCTGGCCCGGCTTCGTCACCGCACCCTCGGCGTCGCGCTCCTCGTCGAGCACGAAGGGCGGGAACATGCCCTCCCGGTAGGTGACGAGGTGGTTCGAGGTGACGAAGAGATCCTTCTTCGTGATGTGCGGCGTGTAGACGTAGGTGTAGCCGCCGGCGATGTGGCGCTTGCGGGCGTGCTGCTCCATCTCGCCGCGCACGATGCCGCCCTTGGGGTGCCAGACCGACAGCCCCGAGCCGAGCTCGTCGGGGAAGGAGAACAGGTCGAGCTCGCGGCCGAGCTTGCGGTGGTCGCGCTTGGCGGCCTCCTCGAGGCGCTCGAGGTGCGCGCGCAGCTCGTCCTTGCTCGGCCACGCGGTGCCGTAGATGCGCTGCAGCTGCGGGTTCTTCTCGCTGCCGCGCCAGTAGGCCGCGGCGACGCGGGTGAGCTTCATGCCCTTGCCGAGCGCGCCCGTGTTGGGCACGTGCGGGCCGCGGCAGAGGTCCTTCCAGACGACGGTGCCGTCGCGGTCGACGTTGTCGTAGATGGTGAGCCCGCCGGCGCCGACCTCGACATCGGCGCCGTCGTCGGATCCCGCCGCGCCCTTCAGGCCGATCAGCTCCAGCTTGTAGGGCTCGCCCGCGAGCTCGGCACGGGCCTCCTCGTCGCTCACCTCGCGGCGCACGAAGCGCTGGCCCGAGCGGATGATGCGCTCCATCTCCTTCTCGAGCGCGGTCAGATCCTCGGGCGTGAAGGGCTCGGCGACGTCGAAGTCGTAGTAGAAGCCGTCGCTGATCGGCGGGCCGATGCCGAGCTTCGCCTCCGGGTTGAGGCTCTGCACCGCCTGGGCGAGCACGTGCGCGGTCGAGTGCCGCAGGATCGCGAGGCCGTCGGGACTGCCCACCTCGACCGGCTCGACGACCTGGCCCTCGGTCACGGTCGTGGCCTTGTCCTTGAGCTCGCCGTCGACGCGGATCGCGATGACGGCGCGGTCGGGGAACAGGTCGAAACCGGAACGCGCGCTCACCCGCTCCACGATAGTGGCGCCGGGGTGCCGGCTCAGGCCAGGCCGAGACCGCTCGCGAGCGCCCGCATCCACTCGACGACGATGGCGCGGTCGGCGGCCGCGAGCCACGCGATCGCGAGCTGCAGCAGCGCGACCCCGTCGAGCGCCGCGAACACGATGCGGGTCTTGGGCCGCGGCACGAGGGCGATCGCCATCATCGTCATGAGGATGAAGGTGTTCCCGGCCGAACCGCTGGGCAGCAGACCGCCGACATACGCGGCGAGGATCGCCACGAACACGATGGTCGACACCAGGATCGAGCCCGGCCGGCGCACGATGAGAGCGACGAGCCACGCGCTCAGCACGGGCGCCGCGAGCAGCCAGCCGGTGGGGGTGGTGAACAGCGGGCCGAGGGTCGCGAAGCGCTCCGCGTAGCCCGACGAGAGCTGCTCGCCGAGCGTGCCGATCGGGTTGCCTGAGAAGGCCCAGGTCAGCAGGAGCATCGCGGCGATCGCCGCGAGCGTCGGGTAGACGATGACGAGCACGTTCGCCCAGCGCGCGCCGCGCTGACCGTGCCGCCCGAGTCGCAGGAACGGCGCGGCGAGCGCGAGCGGCAGCACGTAGGCGATCGCCGTGAGGTCGGAGAGCGTCGCGAGCATGAGGAACAGCCCCGCGCGGAAGCCGGCGCGGGTGTCGCGCCAGGCGACGAACCTCACGACGTCGGTGACGGCCAGCCCGAAGAACGCCAGCCCGAGGGTCGCGGCGAAGTTCTCGGTGACCGTGTACATGAACAGCGGGTTGGCGGTCAGTGCGAGCGTCAAGGTCACGGTGAGCGCGAGCGAGAAGTCGCGCTGGATCATGATCTCGACGAGCTTCTGGATGAAGATCCCCGCCACCACGGCACCGAGGATCCCGAGCGCGAGCCGTCCCCCGAACGGCGCGACGGCGGCGGCGAGAAGCGTCGAGATCGGGGGGTAGATCTCGCCCAGCCAGATCGCATCGGCGCGGTCCCAGGGGATGTCGGCGAGGTGATCCAGCAGCGCCTGATTCGGCGTCGCGATGGCGGTGGCGGTCGGCGAGGAGATCACCGCGAGGGCGATGCCCGGCGCCGTGAAGGCCAGCCGCACCACCCACCGCAGCCAGGTGCGGCGGGGCCAGACGTCGAGCTTCGTGCGCGGCGCCGACCGCACGTGCCGGGCGCGCCGCGCATTCAGGGCGGTGCGCACGCCCGGACCGGAGGCGTAGCGCGCGACGTCAGCCACGCTGCACCTGCTTGGTGAGGCCGTGGGCCGTCTTGACCTGTCCCGGGTTTCTCGGACGGTTCTCTTGTGCTGATCATGCCGCGGCGGGAGTGGCGGTGTGAAGGGTTTCGAACTCGATCGGTGACAGGTAGTCGAGGGCGGAGTGCCGGCGTCGGGGGTTGTAGAACGCCTCGATCCACTCG
>JAFKEN010000017.1 GCA_017308515.1 Actinomycetales bacterium
AGGACTGACCGATCAGTGCCGAACCGACCGGTTCGCCATCGCTGGTGGTCACGATCGACCCGTTCGACTGCCACGGGAACACGAGCTGCCCTATCCCCGTGATCGCCAGCGGATAGACCACGCCCAGAACAACCGTCAACACCAGCATGGCGCGTGCGGCGACGAGGATGACGCGCGTGTTCGCGCGAATGTGGGTATTCATGATGACCTTTCACTGGTGAATCAGAATCCGGGGATCAGGCTGACTACGAGGTCAATGAGTTTGATCCCAACGAATGGCGCGATGATTCCGCCGACGCCGTAGATGAGCAGGTTGCGGTTCAATGTCTTGGAAGCGCTCAGTGCGCGGTATTTCACACCGCGGAGCGCGAGCGGCACCAGCAGCACGATGATGATGGCGTTGAAGATGATCGCGGAGAGCACCGCCGATGCAGGTGAGTGCAGTCCCATGATGTTCAGCACCGCAAGACCGGGAAACACCCCCATGAACATTGCTGGGATGATTGCGAAGTATTTCGCGATGTCGTTCGCGATCGAGAACGTCGTGAGCGCCCCGCGAGTGATGAGCAACTGCTTTCCGATCCGTACGATGTCGATGAGCTTGGTCGGATCGGAGTCGAGATCGACCATGTTGCCTGCTTCTTTCGCTGCCGACGTGCCCGTGTTCATCGCGACCCCGACATCCGCCTGGGCCAGCGCGGGCGCGTCGTTGGTGCCGTCACCGGTCATCGCCACGAGATTGCCGCCGTCTTGCTCCTTACGGATGAGTACGAGCTTGTCCTCGGGGGTGGCCTCGGCGAGGTAGTCATCGACGCCGGCCTCTTTCGCGATCGCCGCAGCGGTCAGCGGGTTGTCGCCGGTGATCATGACGGTGCGGATGCCCATCGACCGCAGCTCGGCGAAGCGGTCCGCTAGTCCGTCCTTCACGATGTCTTTCAGGTGCACGATCCCGAGAATCTGCGGGGGGACGCCGGGGGCTTTGATAGCGACGACGAGCGGTGTTCCCCCGGAGCGGGAGATGTGCTCGGTGTGTTCCTCGACCTCGGCAATCACGCTGGACGGCAGGGGCCGGCCATCGGCCTCCAGCCATGACGTTATCGCCGAACCGGCCCCCTTGCGCAGTTGGGTCCCATCGGACAGGTCGAGGCCGGACATCCGGGTCTGCGCGGTGAACGGGACGACCTCACCCCCACTGGGTGTGACCTCAACGCCCTCGGCACCGGCGAGCTCCACGATGGATGCCCCTTCCGGTGTCGGGTCGGCGAGGGAGGCGAGCGCGGCAGCACGACTCAGCTCGCCCGGCTGGATGCCAGCAAGCGGGACGAACGCGCTGGCACGGCGGTTGCCATAGGTGATCGTGCCGGTCTTGTCCAGCAGCAGGGTGGTGACATCCCCGGCGGCCTCCACGGCACGACCGGACATGGCCAGCACGTTGCGCTGCACGAGCCGGTCCATGCCGGCGATCCCGATCGCCGACAGCAGTGCCCCGATGGTGGTGGGGATCAGGCACACCAGCAGCGCGATCAGCACGGTGATGCTCACCGGGCTGGCCGCGTAGGAGGCGATCGGGTTGAGCGTGAGGGCAACGGTCACGAAGATGATCGACAGCGCGGCCAGCAGTATGCTCAGCGCGATCTCGTTCGGGGTCTTCTGCCGCGCGGCCCCCTCGACCAGGGCAATCATCCGATCCACGAACGTCTCGCCGGGTCGCGAGGTGATGCGTACCACGATCCGGTCCGAGAGCACCCGGGTGCCGCCGGTGACGGCAGAGCGGTCGCCGCCGGACTCCCGGATCACCGGCGCAGACTCCCCGGTGATCGCCGACTCATCCACGGAGGCGATTCCCCACACGATGTCACCGTCGCCGGGGATCAGCTCACCCGCCGAGACAACCACGACATCTCCGAGCCGCAGTTCGGCCGAGGAGACAGCTTGCAGCAACGCTCGTTCCGCCCCTGCGTCGGTCACCGCGTCGTAGTGTCCGGTAACACGGCTAGCGGTGGTAGTGCTGCGGGTCTCGCGCAGCGACTCCGCCTGCGCCTTCCCACGGCCTTCGGCCACCGCCTCGGCGAGATTGGCGAACAGCACCGTGAGCCACAGCCAAACCGCGATCGCCCAGGTGAACGACCACGGCACTGCAGTCCCACCGGAGGAAGCAGGCCCGCCGAGGAACGGTTCCGCGATCGCCAGAGCAGTGGTCAGCACGGCCCCCACCCAAACGATGAACATCACCGGGTTGCGCCACTGCTGGCGCGGGTCGAGCTTGCGGAACGCACCCGGTGCCGCCGTGACGAGCTGCACCCAGGAGAAGGTGCCGCGAGGGGTGTCGCTACCGGCGGACGAGCTGCCGGCAGATGAGCTGTGGACGGATGAAGTTGTTGTGGACATGATTCAGAGCAGCCCTTCCGCCAGGGGACCCAGCGTGAGAACGGGGAAGAAGGTCAAAGCGGTAACCAGCACCGTGACGACGGTCAGCAGACCGATGAACTGAGGCCGATGCGTCGGCAGGGTCCCCGCGGTAGCAGGGACTTTGTCCTGCGCGGCAAGCGATCCGGCCAGGGCAAGCACCAGCACGATCGGGACGAATCGGCCCAGCAGGATCGCCAGCCCCAGGGTGACGTTCAGCCATGGCGTATTCGCAGTGAGCCCGGCGAACGCGGACCCATTGTTGTTGGCGGCCGAAGTGAAGGCGTACAACACCTCCGACATGCCGTGCACGCCGGGGTTCCAGATCGACACCGAGGTCACCTCGTCCCGGACGCCGGGTATCGCGAAGCTCAGCGCGGTACCGGCAAGCACGAGGATCGGCATGACGAGGATGTACAAGCTTGCCAGCTTGATCTCCCGTGGCCCGATCTTCTTGCCCAGGTACTCCGGGGTGCGTCCGATCAGCAGACCGGCGACAAACACCGCGATCACCGCCAGAACCAGCAGCCCGTACAGGCCGGAGCCGACCCCGCCGGGTGCGACCTCGCCGAGCATCATGTTGAGCATCGGTATCATGCCGCCCAGCGCGGTGTAGGAGTCGTGCATCGCGTTCACCGCGCCGGTGGAGGTGCCGGTGGAGGTGGTCGAGAACAGGGTCGAGCCGATGATCCCGAACCGTTGCTCCTTGCCCTCCATTGCACCGCCCGCGAGCTGCGGGGCGGTGCCCATCCCTCCGCTCTCGATCGCGGTGAGGATCGCGAAGGATGCCACGAACAGCACGCCCATGACGGCGAGGATCGCGTAGCCCTGCCGCTTGTCTCCGACGAGGCGGCCGAAGGTGCGCGGCAGTGAGAACGGGATGACCAGCATGAGCAGCACCTCGACGACGTTCGTCCAGGCGGTCGGGTTCTCGAAGGGGTGGGCGGAGTTGGTGTTGAAGAAGCCGCCGCCGTTGGTGCCGAGCAGCTTGATAACCTCCTGCGAGGCGACCGGCCCACCGGGGATCGACTGGGCGCCCCCGGTGAGCGTGCTCACCTCGGTGAAGCCGTTGAAGTTCTGGATCACCCCGCCGGCGAGCAGCACGATCGCACCGATCGCCGCGATCGGCAGCAGGATGCGGATGGTGCCGCGCACCAGATCGGTCCAGAAGTTGCCGATCGTGCCGCTGCGGCGGTACGCGAAGCCGCGCACGAGGGCGATCGCCACCGCCATCCCGACCGCCGCGGACACGAAGTTCTGCACGGCAAGGCCTGCGAACTGCACCGTGTAGCCGAGGGTCAGCTCACCCGAGTAGGACTGCCAGTTCGTGTTCCCCACGAACGAGGCGGCCGTGTTGAACGACAGGTGCTCCGACGGCGCAGGCAGGCCCAGCGAGTACGGCAGCCACCACTGCAGCCGCTGCAGCCCGTACACCAGCAGCAGACCCACCGCGGAGAACGCCAGCACCCCCCGCAGGTATGCCTGCCAGGTCTGCTCGCTCTTGGCGTCGACGCCGATCAGCCGGTAGATGCCCCGCTCGATCTTCCAGTGCTTGGGGGCGCTGTACACCCACGCCATGTAGTCCCCAAGCGGACGGTGCACCACCGCCAGGAACAAGGCGACCGTCGCCAGTGCGGCGATCGCAAACAGCCACCCCATCAGAACCGCTCCGGCTTGATGAGCGCGAAGACGAGATAGACGACGGCCGCGACACCGAGCACCGCAGCGGCCAGCTCGAAGATGATCACAGCTTCTCCAACGCCTTACCGAGCAGACCGATCAGCGCGAACAGACCAATCACACCGGCGATGAACACGATGTCTAGCACGAGCAAGCTCCGTTCCTCAGGTCGGTCACCAAGCGATGACCGCATGCGTATTTCGGGACGCGACTCCTGAGACAACACCCTCAAACGGCGAAGATCACGAGGACTAACAGAACGCATACGAGATTGGCCCGAACACTCGCGGCGTCCATACGGTCGGGGCCCGGCCGCACGCGGACGATCAAGATCAAGCGATGTCAAGGGCCTGTCGGCCGAGCGCGCATACGGCGGCCACGGTGGCTCCCGTCGTCGGTCGCGGTCGGAGTCCCCACAGGACACGCTTGACGTATGTGAAGGGGCTCTCCTTGGCATGCCGGCTCGTCGACGAGCGGAAAGAGATTCGGACAGCGGGCGGTTCCACGCGACCAACCACGAGATGGGGCGCCGAGACAGACGAAGATCATCTGGTCTAACGGAACGCATACAGGACTTGGGTGAATCCTCGCGCTGTCCATACGGCGCGGGTTTCCGATACCCGATCCAATGGGGAGATGAGCGTAAAGGCTGCGGCGCGGGGTGGCGCTTGCGCGACCTCACCCAGCGGACCGCGAGCCGCGGTCTAGGCGGCCGGACCGTGAACACCCACGACATGATCGACCGGCTCCAGGAAGTCAGGACCCTCACTAGGCGCTGGGGTACGGTCCGCACGCTCGGTCCCGCACACGGAACACAACTCTTCTTCCTGGAAGTGCATCCTCCTGGCACGACGAGCCGTGATCGGAGACTGATCGCCATCGACCGGATCGCACCCGCATACGGCTCCTCAGCCGGACTCTTGATTGCCGCTCTCATCGACGGGCTGCCAAGCTGGGCGCTCCTCACAAGCGTCCTTGCAACTGCCGCCGCATTCGGCCTCGTGACTCGACGCCTGACGCGCAGGCTTCGCGACCAGACGCGTTCACTTACGGTCGAGATCAACTTCCGCGCCGCCCCCAGCACGACCATTGATGGCAACCCTGATCTACTTGTTTCCTGCCACAGGGCCTTGATCGCACTCGACAACGCTCGCACAAGTGAGTTCCTGACGCCGGCCGAATACGAGCGACGTTGGGCCGAGGTCTACTTCCGTATTCCCGCCATCTCACTACGACGTTGACTGGCCATGACCATCATCGAACATGCCGCGCTTGGCCCTCATTCAAGGACAATGAAACAAGCTCGCATGAACCCGACCCCCGACCCTTCCTTGACGCCTACGCAGCATGTTCGCGCTGCACAGTCTTGACCAGAGCGGTCACCGCTTGCAGCGGGAGGACTCCGTTGCCGAGGGCAGTAATCTGCTGGTTCTGAGTGAGCCCGTATCCGGGGTCGGTAACCCAGCCGGGTTCGAGACCCATGAGCCATTCCACAAACGCGGGTGCCAGACGCGGACCTCTGCCGTCGTTTAGGAGGGCGGGAGCAGGTGCATCCTGTCCGGTGACGTGTTCCCATTGGGCGATGGCTCGGGCGTAGCGTCCCCAGCGTCGAACAGTCCGTCGATCAGGGTCCACAAGGTCTCCGACTCGTCGCATCTGCTCGGAGAGCCGCCCGGTCCGTTCAAGGCGAGGTCGATGATCTGGTGCGACAAGGCGATCGTCCCATGCCGCGCCCGTACCTGATCCAGGCTCTCTCCACCGCGAGAAGAGTCCGTTGCGAGCGGGGTCCGGAACATCACGTTGGGCGACGATGAAGATGCGGAAACGATGGTGAGGAGCGCCGACAAGGGACGCTGGTAGGCCGATCCATTCCGCGTCATACCGCAGGTCGGCCAGATCGCCGAGTACGGCGCCTGCCGCCCGGAGAGGTCGAGCTGCAATGTCTCCCAGACCCCACGGGTCGGGTTCCAGGTCGCGAAGGGTTGCATCGCCGGGGGTTGCGTGGTCGGGGTTGCTTTGTGCATCGTCGTCTCCTTCCAGGGGTTCGCGGACGGCGGGCGAGGACAGCAGGCCGCGCACGTTCTCGATGACGACGAGCTGGGGTTGCAGCGCGTCGATCGCGGCGGCCATGTACGACCAGAGCCCGGAGCGGGTGCCGGGTGCGAGGCCGGCGCGCTTGCCCACGGTCGACACGTCCTGGCAGGGGAAGCCTCCGCAGAGAACATCGACCGGCTCGACGGTGCGCCAGTCGATGGTGGTGATGTCGCCCAGGTTGGGGGCGTCGGGCCAGTGGTGGGCGAAGATGTGCGAGACGTGCCCGTTGTTCTCGGAGAACCAGATCGTCTCGGTATCCAAGGCGTGTTCGACGGCGAGGTCGAGCCCGCCGTAGCCGGAGAACAGCGATCCGACTCTGAGCGGGTGAGTCCGGTCGTGTGGATCGTGCATGAGGGCTCCGGCTGACGGGTGATCCCCGGTCGGACTTCACGCACGAGGTCACCGCCGGGCTGGTCAGCGACCAGGTGCACGACCTTCCGAACCGCGGCCGCCATGCCTCGTCGCCGGTGCCATGCCCGCACTCGGCGCACCACCCCGGCGCGCTTCGGAGTCCGTGGCTCAGGCGGCGTCGCTGGTCCTCAGCCGTCGGCTCCCCGAGCCATCACACGTCTTTCAGACGAGGCGCGAGCCGTCCTGAGTCGCATCTGATGCGACCGGGCTCGCGGGCTCACCTGCTTCCCGAGCGGGGCCGGAAGGAGCAGCCGAGGTGACGGTTTCGATGCGCGTGATGAGCGCGGGCGATGGGTACAAGTACCTGTTGAAGTCCATCGCTGCGGGCGACGGCGACCGGAGCCTGAGCACGCCGTTGACCCGCTACTACGCGGAGGCGGGGACGCCGCCGGGCTTCTGGATGGGCTCGGGGCTGGGTCGGCTCGGGCACGGCGAGCTGGTCGATGGAGGGCAGGTCTCGGAAGCTCAGCTCGCGCTGTTGGTTGGGATGGGCCATGACCCGATTACGGGCGATCCGCTGGGCCGCGCCTACCAGCAGTTCGCGTCAATCGGAGAGCGGATCAAGCAGCGCGTGGACGCCCTCGATCCCGAGTTGGGGCCGGCGACTCGGGCGCAGGAAGTGGCTGCGATCGAGGCGGAGGAAGCCGAGCGCGGCACCCGCCGCGCGGTAGCGGGCTATGACTTCACGTTCAGTGTGCCGAAGTCGGTCTCCACGATCTGGGCGGTTGCGGACGCCGGCACCCAAGCGTTGATCGCGGACGCCCATCATGCGGCGGTTGCAGAGCTGGTTGCGTTCCTCGAACGCGAGGTTGCCGCAACACGGGTCGGTGCAACCGGCCCGGACGGCGCGGTTGCGCACGTCGATGTCGCCGGAGTCGTGGCCGCGGCGTTCGATCACTACGACAGCCGCGCCGGCGACCCGCAGTTGCACACCCACGTCGTCATCAGCAACAAGGTCCTGACCGTGCAGGACGGGCGTTGGCGGACCCTCGCGGGCCGCCCGATGCACGCGGTGGTCGTCGCGGTCTCCGAGCTCTACAACGCCGCTCTGGCCGACCAGCTCACCCGCGTCCTCGGCGTCGAGTGGGAGGCCCGCGAACGTGGCAGGGATCGGAACCCGGCCTGGGAAATCGAGGGTGTGCCCGACGAGCTCGTGGCCGAGTTCTCCACCCGGTCCCGGCACATCGAGGCCGAGAAAGACCGCCTCATCGCGGAGTACGTCGCCAAGCACGGCAGGCAGCCGTCTGCGCGAACGGTGCTGAAACTGCGGGCGCAGGCGACGCTCGCCACGAGGCCGGAGAAGCAGGTCCGCTCGCTGGCCGACCTCACCGCCGAGTGGCGACAGCGCGCCAGCCGGGTGCTGCGCCGAGACGCGAACGGCTGGGCGCGCACCCTCGCCGCGACGAACGCACAGGCGCCACGGCGGGTCCTGCGCGCCGACGACGTGCCTTTGGATGTGGTGCACGAAGTCGGACAGACCGTGATGGAGACGGTCGGTGAGAAGCGTTCGACCTGGACCCGCTGGAACCTGCACGCCGAAGCATCCCGGCAGTTGATGGGGTTGCGGTTGGCCAGCATCCAGGACCGGGAGGCGATCACCGGGCTCGTGGTCGATGCCGCCGAGCACGCTTCGCTGCGGCTGACGCCGCCGGAGCTGGCGTCGAGCCCGTTGCAGTTCCGCCGCGTGGACGGCACCTCCCGGTTCCGGCCGCACGCCTCGACCCTGTTCTCATCCGAAGCCCTGCTGGCTGCCGAAGACCGACTCCTGACACGCGCCGCTGACACCTCCGGGCCGGTGGTGCCGTTGGAGACGGTCGAGAGGATCGCCCGCAGGCCCGACGCGCGCGGCCGGGTGCTCGGCGAGGATCAGGCCGCGGCCCTTGCCGCGATCGCGGTCTCCGGTCGTGTCGTGGACGTGCTGGTCGGTCCGGCTGGGGCCGGAAAGACGACAGCGATGAACGGGCTCCGGCGGGCGTGGGAGAAGGAGCACGGCGCCGGCTCGGTGATCGGGCTCGCCCCCTCGGCGGTCGCCGCGCAGGTCCTTGCCGATGACCTCGGCATCGCTACCGAGAACACGGCGAAGTGGTGGCAGAACCACATCATGTACGGGACTACGTTCACGGCCGGGCAGCTCGTCATCATCGACGAGGCAAGCCTGGCCGGAACGATGTCGCTGGATCGGCTCACCCGTGAAGCCGAGAAGGCCGGCGCGAAGGTCCTCCTGGTCGGCGACTGGGGCCAGCTCCAATCACCCGGCGCCGGCGGCAGCTTCGCGATGCTCGTGCACGATCGCGACGACGCCCCCGAGCTGACCGATCTGCACCGCTTCACCAACGAGTGGGAGAAGACCACCTCGCTCCAGCTCCGCCACGGACGCGCCGAGGCGATCGACACCCTGATCGAGCACGGCCGGGTCACCGGGGGCGATGAGGAAGCGATGATCGACGCCGCCTACACCGCATGGCGACGTGATCTTGCCGCCGGGCGCGCGTCGATCCTGGTCACCGAGACCCACGCGACCGTCACCGAGCTGAACGCCAGGGCGCGGGCGGATCGGATCATCGACGGCACCGTTAATCCCACCCGCGAACTGCCGCTGCGCGACGGCACCGCGGTCTCGGAGGGCGATCTGGTCATCACCCGCGAGAACGACCGGCGGCTCCGTAACGGCAAGACGTGGGTCCGCAACGGCTCCCGCTGGATCGTCACCGGGGTTCGGGAGGACGGGTCGGTCAGCGTCCGCCCGGCCGGACGCAGGTTCGGCGGCGGGATCGTCCTGCCGGCCGACTACGTGGCCGAGCACCTGGACCTCGGCTACGCGATCACCGCGCACCGCGCCCAGGGCGTGACCACCGACACCGCGCACGCGGTTGTCACCGCCACCACCACGCGGGAGAACTTCTACGTCTCCATGACCCGCGGCGCCCACAGCAACCACGCCTACGTCGCCGTCGACCGAGAAGACGTCGAACACGCGGTGCCACATCCCGGCGACAACCCGAACATCACCGCCCGCTCGATCCTCTACGGCGTTCTGCAGCACATCGGCGCCGAGCTGTCCGCGCACGAGACGATCGCCGCCGAGCAAGACCGCTGGGGCTCGATCGCCCAACTCGCGGCCGAGTACGACACCATCGCGCAAGCCGCCCAGCACGACCGCTGGGCGACCTTGCTCGCCGCGTCCGGGCTCACCGTCGAGCAGATCGAAGACGTGCTCGGCTCCGACGCCTACGGCGCGCTGTCGGCCGAGCTGCGTCACGCCGAGGCCAACCACCACGACCTCGATGCGCTGCTCCCGCGGCTGGTGGCGGCGCGGAGTCTGGACGATGCCGACGACATCGCCTCCGTCCTGCACGCCCGCGTCGCGCGCGCCACCGCTCGACCCGCTGGGTCAGGCCGCACCCGGAAGGCTCCGAGGCTGATCGTCGGACTGATCCCGCACGCCGGCGGGCAGATGGCCGAGGACATGCGGCAAGCCCTGGACGAGCGCCGCGAGCTGATCGAGGCTCGCGCCGACGCCATCCTCCGTGGCTCCCTCACCGATGAGGAATCGTGGACAGCCGACCTCGGCACGGCACCGAGGGGCGAGAAGCAGAAGGCGACATGGTGGCGCGCCGCCCGCAGCGTCGCCGCCTACCGCGACCGCTACGGCATCACCGACGACCGGACCCCGCTCGGCCCGACGCCGGAGAGCACCAGCCAGAAGATCGACGCCATCCGCGCCCGCGCCGCCCTCAACCGCGCCCAGGCGATCGCTCACGAAGGCGCGACGGCTGATGCGGTGCGGCCAGCGACCACATCACGCCCCGCACCGAGCTTGTGAGCCCGTCCAGCGAGGGCGGCCGTCAGAGAGAGCGCCCCGGCGTGCCCGGCGACGGGTGCCGGTGCCCGAACTCGCGTCCGACCTCGGGCCGCGTCACAGTCCGGTCCGGGGTCCTATCGGCGTCGAGTAGGTCGATCACGTCGCTTGGCTGAGTGACGAGTGAGGCGAAGCCTTGCTTGATGAGTTCGTTCGGCCCCGCGCTCGCCACGCTGGTCACCGGGCCGGGCACCGCGCCGACGCCCCGGCCGAGTTCGCGTGCGGCGAGCACGGTAGTCATCGACCCGGACCGGGGACCGGCCTCGGGGATCACGGTCGCACCGGAGAGCGCCGCCAGCAGGCGGTTGCGGGACAGGAACCTGTGCCTGGTCGGCGCGGCTCCGGGCGGCAGCTCACTGACCAGCAGCCCGACATCTCCGATCCGGTTCAGCAACTCGCTGTGCCCGGCCGGGTGGGGGCGATCCAACCCGTTCGCCAGGACCGCGATCGTCTGACCGCTCGCGGCGAGCACGCTCTTGTGCGCGGCACCCTCGATCCCGTAGGCGCCACCGGAGACGACGACCCGTTCCTCATCGGCCAGACCCGCCGCCAGCTCGCCCGCGACCTGCTCGCCATAGGAAGTCGCAGCTCGAGCGCCCGTGATCGTGGCCCGATCGCTCAGCGCCGTCGTCAAGAACGAAGCCGCGCCCCGCGTCCACAGCAGGTACGGCGCGCGCTCGCCCAGGTCGTTCAGACCGGCGGGCCATTCCTTGTCGGCCGGGATGAGCGTGCCGAACCCGTGCCGCTCCGCCTGCGCTAGCTGGTCCGGCAGGCCGGGCATGACCCGCGCCGCCAGCCGTTCGCGCCACATCAGCACGTCAGCCCGTGCCAGGCCGGGCACCTCGTCGTCGGACTCGATCAGCCGCAGCGTCTCGACCCCGCCGTGACGGGTGAGGACGTACCCGGTGGTCGAGTCGTTCGGTTCGGCGATCATCGACAACGCGATCCGCGCCATCCGCTCACCCTGCACCTGCTCCGCCAACGTCGCCATGATCGGTGTCCCTTCCGCTCCAAGGTCACCGACGAGGTACACGCCCGCCTGCCGCCGGGGTTCCCTCTGTCGCGAGTCAGTCGTAGACTCGGTAGCGAGGCAGGTTCAGCAAACTACGCGGGTCCTTCGGGACGGCCCATCGCGGGCACTCGGTTCATAGCCGCCTCCACGACGGATACCCGTCGCGCTATGACGACGAAAGAGGCCCGCAATGCTCCGCACATCCATGAACCTGAGCGCACGAGGCTACGGCTGGTTCCAGCACGCGCCCACGAATCTGCTGCTCGGCGCGATCCGCTACCGCCGCCGAGGCTTGAAGTGGGGCATCCCCGCCATGCTGACCCTGGGCGGCGGCTACTACTTCGCCACGGCGATCTGCTACACGATCATCGACCGTGGCGGCCCTGGCTGGCTCTACCTGCTAGTCCTGCTGTTCGCGTGGAACGCCCTCAAGTTCTTCTGGATCGGACCCGTCAGCCTCATCGTGCTTCTCACCGTCCGAGCACAGGAACGGCGTCAGCGACGCGAGTCCAGGCACGCCGCCGTGCTCCCCGAGGACTACGCCGAGAGACTGGCCTAATCAATCAGGTCAGAGAGTTCCAGCCAACGTTCTTCGAGTTCGGCCGTCTCGTCCTCGACGGCGCGCAGGTTGTCCGCGAGCCTCTGTAGACCCTCGTAGTCGTTCTGGTCATGGTCGGCCATGCGCTGGTGCAGGGTCTTCACCTCGGCGTGGAGCTTGTCGAGACGGCGTTCGATCGAGGCGACTTCCTTCTGCGCGGTGCGTCGTTCGGCACCGGAGAGTCCGGACACGCCCGCACCCTCGTCGCCGGCCGTCGGAGTGATCGGACTACTCGTGCGCGATGACGACTGCTCGCGCCGCAGCCGCAGGTACTCGTCCACCCCGCCGGGCAGGTGCCGCAAGCGTCCATCAAGAATGGCGTACTGCTGGTCGGTGACCCGTTCCAGCATGTAGCGATCGTGAGACACGACGATCAGAGTTCCCGGCCACGAGTCCAGCAGGTCCTCCATCGCGGCCAGCATGTCCGCGTCAACGTCGTTCGCAGGTTCATCGAGAGCGATGAGGTTAGGTTCGTTCAGCAGCAGGAGCAGGAGTTGTAGCCGCCGCTTCTGACCGCCCGACAGCTCGGCGACCCTCGTGGAGAGGTGCGGGCGGGCGAAGCCGAGGCGTTCCAGCAGTTGCGCCGGCGTGAGGTCTTTGCCGTCGATCGCGAACGTCGTCTGCGTGCGGGCCAGCACTTCGCGCACCCGGTCGCCGCCGATGTCCGCGAGCTGGGAGAAATGCTGGTCGAGCAGGCCGAGCCGCACCGTCTTGCCCGTCTTGATCCGGCCCGACGTGGGCTGCACGGTTCCGGCGATCAAACCGAGCAGCGTGGACTTGCCGCTCCCGTTCGCGCCGAGTATCCCGGTCCGCTCGCCGGGGGCGAGCCGCCAGGTCACCTCGCGTAGCACGTCGCGGTCGCCGTAGCGCACGCCCGCGCCTTCCAGATCGACCACCTGCTTGCCCAGGCGGGCGACGGCGAGGCGTTGCAGCTCGATCGGGTTACGAACCGGGGGCACGTCCTCGATCAGTTGGTTGGCGGCGTCGATGCGGAACTTCGGCTTGGACGTGCGAGCCGGGGCTCCCCGGCGTAGCCACGCCAGCTCCTTACGCATGAGGTTCTGTCGTTTGGCCTCGGTGGCGGCGTTGATCCGGTCCCGTTCGACCCGTTGCAGCACGTAGGCCGCGTAGCCGCCCTCGAACGGCTCCACGGTCCCGTCGTGCACCTCCCACGTCTCGGTGCAGACCTCATCGAGGAACCAGCGGTCGTGAGTGACGACCAGCAGGCCGCCCGAGTTCTTGGCCCAGCGGTTCCGCAGGTGTCCGGCCAGCCAGGCGATGCCCTCGACGTCGAGATGGTTCGTCGGCTCATCAAAAGCAATGACATCCCACTCGCCGATCAGCAGCGCGGCCAGCGCGACCCGGCGACGCTGCCCGCCGCTCAGCTCGCCGATCCTCGCCTCCCACGGCAGATCAGCGACCAGCCCGCCGATCACGTCGCGGACCTTGGCGTCGCCGGCCCACTCGTGCTCCGGCCGGTCACCGACGATCGACCCGGCGACCGTCGCAGCGGAGTCGAGGTCGTCAGACTGCGACAGCACCCCGAAGCGCACCCCGCCTCGCCGCGTCACTCGGCCCGCCTGCGGCTCGATCAAGCCGCTGAGCATCCCCAGCAGGCTCGACTTGCCGTCACCGTTGCGACCCACGATCCCGACGCGATCGCCTTCCTCGACGCCGACCGTCACCGAGTCGAACACCACTCGCGTCGGATACTCCAAGTGCAGGGCTTCCCCCACCACCAATGGCGCAGCCACTACCGCGCACCGGCCTTCCGCGAAGTCCGGCCAGGATGCCTCGGCCGCGCGACACGATGCGCGGCACGGGTGCGGCAAGCACCCCATGACCGCCCCTCGGAGCGGTAGAATGAAGGTGTCCGAACCACATACGGTTCCTGAGTGTTGGGCTCGTCGAGGATCAGCACGTTCGGCTCGTCGAGCAGGATCAGCAGCAGCTGGAGGCGCCGCTTCTGCCCGCCGGAGAGATCCGCGACCGGCGTGGAGAGCTGGGCGTTGCTGAACCCGAGCCGCTCGAGCAGCTGGCCGGGGGTGAGCTCGACGTCCCCGGCGCGGTAGGCCGACTTCTGCCGCCCGATGACGTCGGCCACGCGATCGCGGCCGAGCTCGTCGAGACCGGTGAGGCGCTGGTCGAGCACCGCGATCCGCACCGTCTTGCCCTGCTTGACGCGCCCGCTCGTCGGCGCGATCGTGCCGGCCACGAGGCCCAGAAGGGTCGACTTGCCCGCGCCGTTGACTCCGAGGATGCCGGTGCGCTCCCCCGGCGCGATGCGCCAGGTCACGTCGCGCAGCACCTCACGCGGCGCCTCCGAAGCATGAGGCGTCACTTGCTGCCGCTGTGCGGTGGATATTCCGGCCGCAACCGACGCCTCACGGTCAGGGGGCGCGCCGAACGCGACCCCGGCGTCGAGCAGGTCGACGACGTCCTTGCCCAGGCGCGCGGTCGCGAGCTTCGTCAGCTCGACCCGGTCGCGCGGCGGCGGCTCGTTCGCGATGAGCTCGGCGGCGGCGTCCATGCGGAACTTCGGCTTGCTCGTACGGGCCGGCGCCCCGCGCCGCAGCCACGCGAGCTCCTTGCGCATGAGGTTGCGGCGGCGCGACTCGATCGCGGCGGCCTGACGGTCGCGCTCCACCCGTTGCAGCACGTACGCGGCGTACCCGCCCTCGAAGGGTTCGACGACGCCGTCGTGCACCTCCCAGGTCGCCTGCGACACCGCATCCAGGAACCACCGGTCGTGGGTGACGACGACGAGCGCGCCGCGCCCGGCCGGCCACCGGCGCACGAGGTGCCGCGCGAGCCAGTCGACGCCCTCGAGGTCGAGGTGGTTGGTGGGCTCGTCGAGCAGGATCACGTCCCACTCCCGCGTCAGCAGCGCCGCGAGCGCGACCCGGCGGCGCTGCCCTCCCGAGAGCTCGCCGAGGCGCGCGTCCCACGGCAGGTCGGCGGCGAGTCCGGCGATGACCTCGCGCACCCGCGCGTCGCCGGCCCACTCGTGCTCGGCACGATCGCCGACGATGGCGTGCCCGACGGTCTCGTCGTCGGCGAGCACGTCGGCCTGGTCGAGCATTCCGCGGGTGACGCCGCCGCGGCGGGTGATCTGGCCGCCGTCGGGCTGCTGCCGGCCGGCGAGCAGGCGCAGCAGCGTGGACTTGCCGTCGCCGTTGCGGCCGACGACGCCGATCCGATCACCGTCCTGCAGGCCGAGGGTGAGGCCGTCGAAGATGCGGCGGGTCGGGTACTCGAGCGCGATGCTCTCCGCGCCGAGCAGGTGGGCCATCCCTCCAGCGTAGGCGGGCCGGGCGGCGGGCCCCGGTCGGGCTGCGGGCGGGCCGGGCGGGGGGGCCGGGCGAGGGCGGGCCCGGCGGTGGGTCGACGCGCCGTCTAGCCTGACCCCATGGCACCGGGGGAGGTCGGATCGACGATGTCGAACGATCTCGACACCGCACCGGCCGCGGCAGGCCTCGACGTGTCGAGATTGTTCGACATCGTCGAAATGCTGGTCTCCCCGGTCAGCCGCTACGCGGGGCGCCCGGCCGACGGCGCCGCGCCGACCCCGCCCGACGAGATCGTCGACCGGATCGAGCTGCGCGCCGGCCTCGGGGTGGTCGGCGACCGGTACTTCAACCGCCCCGCCCACCGGCGGGGGTCGATCACGCTGCAGGCGGCGGAGAGCCTGGCGGCGGCGGCGGTCGAGCTCGGCGCGGCGACGATCGGCCTCGCCCAGACCCGGCGCACCCTGCTCACCCGCGGGCTCGACCTGGCCGCGCTCCTCGGGCGCGACGTCGAGATCGACTCCGGCGACGGTCCCGTCGTGCTGCGCGTGCACCGGCCCGCCCCGCCGTGCGCGTGGATGGACGTGGCGATCGCCCCCGGCGCCCACGCGGCGCTGCGGGGACGGGGCGGCGTGCGCGCCGAACCGCTCACCGACGGCGTGCTGCGGCTCGGGTCGGCGCGGCTGCGCGTGCTCGCGCGCAGCGATCCGGAGAGCTGACGGACGCCGCCGGCCGAGCCGGGCGCTCAGTCCGCGAGGATGCGCGCCCCGTGCACCGGCCCCGTCGCCCGCACGACGTCGTACTGCGCGGTCGTCAGGGCGACCTGGAGCTCGAGAGCGGCGTCGGCGTCCTCGGCGAGGAACGCGACGGTCGGACCGGATCCCGAGACGATCCCGGCGAGCGCGCCGTTGCCCTCCCCCAGCTCGAGCACCGACGCCAGGCCCGGTTCGAGATGCAGAGCCGCGGCCTGCAGGTCGTTGTGCATCGCCGCCGCGAGCATCCGCGGGTCTCCCGCGCGCAGGGCCTGCAGCACCTGCGCCGGAACGACTGGGCGCGGATCGGCCGGCCCGATGTCGCGCGCGTGGCGGGCCCGGTGCGCATCCAGTTCGGCGTAGACCGCCGGGGTCGACAGCCCGACGTCGGAGAGCACGAGCACCCAGTGGAAGACGCCCTGCGCGAGCGCCGGCGACAGCTCGTCGCCGCGTCCGGTTCCGATCGCGGTGCCGCCGGTGAAGGCGAAGGGCACGTCGGCCCCCAGCCGGCGTGCGAGCTCGAGCAGCTGCTCGCGCGGCAGCTGCGTCTCCCACAGCGCGTCGACCGCGAGCAGCGTCGCGGCGGCGTCGGCCGAGCCGCCGCCCATGCCGCCCGTGACCGGCACGTGCTTCTCGATCTCGATCGCGGCCCCGCCGCGGTATCCGGAAGCCTCGGCGACGAGCCGCGCGGCGCGCACCGCGATGTTGGTCGCGTCGAGCGGCACGCGCGCGAGGTCGACCGAGCCGCTGACCGCGACGCTCAGGTCGTCGGCGTGCCGCACGCGCACGTCATCGCACAGCGAGACCGCCTGATAGGCGATCGCGACATCGTGGTAGCCGTCGTCGAGCAGCTCGCCCACCTCGAGGTAGACGTTGATCTTGCCCGGGGCCCGCACCCGTACCTCGCGGAGCGCTGGCGAACCCGGCATACGCCCACACTAACCGGAGGGCGGGGGCGGCTCGGTCCGCCCCGACCCCCGCGACCGTGGCCCGCCCGCGCGGTCTCAGCCGCGCACGGTGCGGGCGATGCGCACGAAGTCGGCGATCCCCAGCTCTTCGCCGCGGGCAGTCGCGGGCACGCCGGCCGCCTCGAGCGCCGCGGTCGCCGCCGCCGAGCCTCCCAGTAGCGCCGAGAGCGACTGCCGCAGCATCTTGCGGCGCTGCTGGAAAGCGGCGTCGATGAGGGCGAACACCGCGGCGCGCGCGCTCGACGGGCCCGCCGGCTCGGTGCGCTCGAAGCGTACGAGCACCGAGTCGACGTTGGGGACCGGCCAGAACACCTGCCGGCTGATGCGGCCGGCGAGGCTCCAGCGGCCGTACCAGGCGGCCTTCGCGCTCGGGGAGCCGTACACCTTCGAACCGGGCGGGGCCGCGATCCGCTCCCCCACCTCCGCCTGCACCATGACGAGGGCGCCCTCGAGGCTCGGGACCGTCGCGAGCAGGTGCAGCAGCACCGGCACGCTCACGTTGTAGGGCAGGTTCGCGACCAGCCGGGTCACCGCGGGAAGTCCCTCGACGCGCAGCGCGTCGGCCTCGACCACCTCGAGCCGCGACGCCGCCGAGGCGTCGAGCGCCGCGACCGTCTGCGGCAGCTGCGCCGCGAGCCGCGCATCGATCTCGACCGCGGTCACGCGGGCGCCCGCGTCGAGCAGCCCCAGGGTCAGCGAGCCGAGCCCCGGCCCCACCTCGAGCACGTGCTCGCCCTCGGCGACGCCCGCGGCGCGCACGATCCTGCGCACCGTGTTGCCGTCGACGACGAAGTTCTGCCCGAGCTTCTTCGTCGGCTGCAGGTCGAGGCGCTCGGCGAGGTCGCGGATCTCCGCGGCCCCCAGCAGCGGAACGCTCACCCGGCGTGCGGCGGGGGCAGCTCGATCGCCCCGGTCGGCGGGTCGAAGGGTCCCGGAGGCGGGGTGAGGGGCTCGTCGTCCCAGTGGCCGTAGACCTCCTCCGTGTTGCTCGAGATCTGCGCCGCGAGCATCGAGGCATCGGTGCCCAGGTGCGCCGCCATCGCCCGCACGGTGTGCGGGATCAGGTACGAGGAGTTCGGCCGCCCCCGAAACGGGTGCGGGGTCAGGTAGGGCGCGTCGGTCTCGACGAGCAGCCGCGCGCGCGGCACCGCCTCAAGGGCCTCGCGCAGACCGCCGGCGTTCTTGAACGTCACGGTGCCCGAGAAGGAGAGGTACCAGCCCTCCTCGGCGACGAGCTGCGCGAACTCGGCGTCGCCCGAGAAGCAGTGGAACACGGTGCGCTCGGGGGCGCCCACCCGGCGCAGCACGTCGAGCACCTCGCGGTGCGCGTCGCGGTCGTGGATCTGCAGCGCGAGGTCGCGGTTCTTCGCGATCTCGATGTGCGCCTCGAAGCTGTGCCGCTGCACGGCGCGGGCCTCGTCGTCGGTGGCGTGGGCGAAATCCAGCCCGGTCTCGCCGACCGCCCGCACCCGCGGACGCTGGGCGAGAGCGTCGATCTCGGTCAGCTGCTCGTTGAGCGCGTCGTAGCCGAGTTCGACAGCGTGATCGGGGTGGATCGCGACGGCCGCGAGCACGCGCGGGTCGAGCGCGGCGAGGTCGGCGCTCCAGCGCGAGGTCTCGAGGTCCGTGCCGACCTGCACGACGCCGCGCACGCCGACGCTCGAGGCGCGGTCGAGCTGCTCGCGCCACGGCACCGGCTCGACGCCGTCCTCGATCTCGAGGTGGGTGTGGTTGTCGTAGACGGGCACGACGAGCGCCTCGGGAAGCGGCGGGTAGTCGCTCGGCGTCGCGGCCTCGCCGCTGCGCTCCCTCGCCCGCAGGAACCCGGTGTCGCTCACGCCGCCCCCGTTCCGGCCGGAACCGGCCCCGCCGTGCTCGGCGCTCCCGAGGTGGCGGCCGGCTCGGGCGCGGCCTGACCCGGCGTCTCCTCGATGCGCGGGAAGAGCGCCTCGAGGCTCGACACCCGCGTCCCGGCGGGCAGCTGCCCCCAGCGGCCGGCGTCGCGGATCGGCTGGTCGGCGAGCGCTCCGAGCGCCTCCTCGGCGCCCAGCGCCGCCCACAGCTTCGCGGTCGACTGCGGCATCACAGGCGACAGCAGCACGGCCAGGGCGCGCAGGCCTTCCGCGGCAGTCGCGAGGATCGTGGCGAGCCGGTCGGCCGCCTCCGCGTCGCCCGGCGTGCCGTTCGCGCGCTTGGCCACCGCCCACGGCTCCTGCTCGGTGAGGTAGCCGTTGAGCTCGTCGACGAGCCGCCAGACCGCGGCGATCGCCTCGTGGATCGCGAGCCGCTCGATCGCGGCGTCGGCGTCGCGCACCGCGTCGGCGAGCGTCGCGCGCACGCGCTCCTCGGCCGCGGTCAGGGCGCCCTCGGCCGGCACGACGCCGTCGAAGTAGCGACCGATCATCGCGACGACGCGGCTCGCGAGGTTGCCGAATCCGTTGGCGAGCTCCGCCTGGTAGCGGGCCGCGATGTCCTCCCAGGAGAACGACCCGTCGCTGCCGAAGGCGATGGCGCGCAGGAAGTAGTAGCGGAAGGCGTCGGAGCCGAACACCTCGGTGATCTGCTGCGGGGCGATCCCGGTGAGCTTCGACTTCGACATCTTCTCGCCGCCGACCAGCAGCCAGCCGTGCCCGTAGACCCGGCGCGGAACCGGGATGCCGGCCGCGAGCAGCATGGCCGGCCAGATCACGGTGTGGAAGCGGGCGATGTCCTTGCCGACGATGTGCACCGCGGGCCAGCGCCGCCGGAAGGCCTCGTCGTCGCGGCCGTAGCCCGCGGCGGTGATGTAGTTGAGCAGGGCGTCGAACCAGACGTAGACGACGTGCGTCTCGTCCCACGGCACCTTGACGCCCCAGTCGAAGGTCGAGCGCGAGATCGACAGGTCGTCGAGGCCGCGCGCCACGAAGGAGACGATCTCGTTGCGCAGGCTCTCGGGCTGCACGAAGTCGGGCTGGCTCGCGTAGAGCTCGAGCAGCGCGGGGCCGAACTCGCTGAGCCGGAAGAAGTAGTTCTTCTCCTTGAGCACCTCGACCGGGCGCGAGTGGATGCGGCACACCAGCTGGCCGGCGAAGTCGCCCTCGCTCGTCTCGACCAGCTCGTCGAGCTGCTTGTACTCCTCGCAGCCGACGCAGTAGTAGCCCTCGTACTCGCCCTCGTAGATCCAGCCGTCGTCCTTGAGGCGCTGCAGGAAGGTCGCGACGGCGGTCTCGTGGCGCTCGTCGGTGGTGCGGATGAAGTCGTCGTTGGCGATGTCGATCGTGGCCAGCAGCGGCTTCCACGACTCCTCGACGAGCTTGTCGGCCCACTCGCGCGGGCTCACCCCGTTCGCGGCGGCGGTGCGCAGGATCTTCTGCCCGTGCTCGTCGGTGCCGGTGAGCAGCCAGGTGTCGTCGCCCGCCTGGCGATGCCAGCGGGCCAGCGTGTCGGCGGCGACCTCGGTGTAGGCGTGCCCGATGTGCGGCACGTCGTTGACGTAGAAGATCGGCGTCGTCACGTAGAAGGAGCTGGCAGACGACATGGCCCGAGTCTACCGAGCGCCCCTCGGTGGTTACCGGGCGCGCAGCGCGGCCTCGTAGAGCTCGCGGCGCGAGAGGCCGGTCGCGTCGGCGACCTCGGCGGCCGCATCCTTCAAGCGGATGCCCTCCGCGGCGCGCGCGAGCACCCGCGGCACCGCCTCCTCGAGCGACGCGTCCGCGGCCGGCGCCCCGCCGACGACGAGGACGAGCTCGCCGCGGGCGCCGCCCTCGAAGCGCTCGGCGAGTTCGGCGAGCGTGCCCCGCGCGACCTCCTCGTGCAGCTTCGTGAGCTCGCGGCACAGCGCGGCCGGCCGGTCGGGGCCGAAGGCCTCGGCCGCGTCGCGCAGGCTCGCGCCGATGCGGTGCGGCGACTCGAAGAAGACGAGGGTGCGCGGCTCGGCGGCGAGCGCCGCGAGCGCCGCGACGCGGCCCGAGCGCGGCACGAATCCCTCGAAGGCGAAGCGGTCGGTCGGCAATCCGCTGAGGGCGAGCGCGGTCAGCACGGCGCTCGGGCCCGGCAGCACGGTCACCTCGACGTCCGCCTCGATCGCGGCGCGCACGAGGGCGTAGCCCGGGTCGGAGACCGTCGGCATCCCCGCGTCGGTCAGCACCAGCAGGTCCGCGTCGCGCGCCTGCTCGACGAGTCCCGCGGCGGCGGAGCGCTCGTTGTGCTCGTGGAGCGCCACGAGGCGGGGGCGGTTCGCGATCCCGAGGCCGCGCAGCAGCTGCACGGCGACGCGGGTGTCCTCCGCGGCGACGAGCTCGGCGTTCTCGAGGGCCTCGACGAGCCGCCGGGAGGCGTCGCCGAGGTTGCCGATCGGGGTCGCGGCGAGCAGGATCACCGCCCCAGTCTCGCCGATCGCGCCGCGACCGGCGCCGGGCTCCGCCGAGCCCCGCCCGGCGCGGGCGCCCGGTCAGCTCTGCGGAGCGCGCCCGTCGCCCTCGCGCAGGTGCCGTTCGATGGCGCGCGCGGTCGCGGCGACCACCGGGCCGAAGCGCTCCGCCTGCGACAGCGCCGTGGCCCCGGTCACCGAGACCGCGGCGAGCGCCTGCCCTGACGCGTCGCGCACCGGCGCGGCGACGCAGAAGAGCCCGCTGAGCGACTCCTCGACGTCGAAGGCCACGCCGTCGCGGCGGATGCGCACGAACTCGGCCCGCAGCGCCCCGGGATCGGTCAGGGTCGCGGGCGTCACCGCGGGCAGCGGGCCGGCCAGGTACTCCTCGCGCACGTGCGGTGGCGAGTAGGCGAGGATCGCCTTGCCGAGCCCGGTGGCGTGCAGCAGTCCGCGCCCGCCCAGCCGCGAGTGCGGCACCTCGAGGTCACGCGCGCCGATCTTCTCGAGGTAGACGACCGCGTCGCCCTCGCGCCGCGCGAGGTTCACCGTCAGCCGGCTCGCCTCGCGCAGGGTGTGCAGGTAGGGCGAGGCGGCCTCGCGCAGCACCCGCGGCGTCGGCGCCATGCTGCCCAGCTCGAACAGGCGCGGGCCGGGACGCACCCCGCGGGGGCCGCGCTCGAGCGCGCCCCACGCGACGAGCTCGCCGACCAGGCGGTGCGTCGTCGAGCGGGCGACCCCCGAGCGCTCGGCGATGTCGCGGATGCTGAGGTCGGGCTCGGCGGCGCTGAAGGCGTCGAGGATCGCGAGAGCCTTTCCGAGCGCGGAGCGCGCGTCGACCTCGGGCGGCGCCCCCCTCCTCGGGGTGTCCTGCTCAGTGGGACGGGGCACGACTCGATGCTAGCCGTCTTGCGAGCATCGGAGGTGAGTCGAAGGAGACGATCATCACCGCTTCCCCCGCCCCCGCATCCGACGCCGCCCGCGGCGCGACCGCCGCCTCGCCGGGCGTCCCGGGAACGGCCCGGCTGCCCGGCCGCATCCACGTGGGCGAGGGCGCCCGCGCGCAGATCCCCGCGATCCTCGCCGAGCACGGCCACCGCATCTTCGTGCTCGTCGACCCCTTCATCGCCACCACCCCGCGCTTCGCCGCGCTGCGCGAGGCGATCGTCGCCCGCGGGCTCGACATCGAGAGCGCGAGCGACATCCCCCCGGAGCTCCCGGTCGAGTCGCTCGTCGCGCTCACCGCGCGCGCCCGGGAGTTCGGGCCCGACGCGATCCTCGCGGTCGGCGGCGGCAGCGTGCTCGACGCGGCCAAGCTCGTCGCCCTGCTCGCGACCCACGGCGGCGCGCTGCCCGACTACTACGGGGAGAACGCGGTGCCGGGACCGGTGCTGCCGATCGTCGCCGTGCCGACCACCGCCGGGACCGGATCCGAGGCCACGCCCGTCGCGGTCGTCTCCGATCCCGACCGCGCCCTCAAGGTGGGCGTCTCGAGCCGGCACCTGGTGCCCGCCGTCGCCGTGGTGGACGCGGAGTTCACCCTCGGCGCACCCGCCGGGGTCACCGCCGCCTCCGGCATCGACGCCCTCGTGCACGCCGCGGAGTCGTACACCGCGGCGCCGCTCGAGCTCGACTGGTCGGCCGAGCTGCCCGTCTTCCTCGGGCGCAACCTCGTGAGCGACACGATCGCCCTCGACGCGGCACAGCGCATCGGCCGCTGGCTGCCGGTCGCCGTCGAGCAGCCCGAGCATCGCGAGGCCCGCCGCGAGCTCGCCTACGGCAGCCTGCTGGGCGGCATCTCGTTCGCCTCGAGCGGCACGCACCTCTCGCACGCCCTGCAGTACCCGATCGGGGCCCTCACTCACACGCCGCACGGCGTCGGCACCGGCCTCATGCTGCCCTACGTGCTCGACGCGATCCGCGTCGAGCCGGGCACCGCCGGGCGCATCGCCGAGCTGGGGCTCGCGCTCGGCTCCACCGCCGACTCGGTCGAGGGCCGGGTCGACGACGCCGTCGCGATCACGGCGCAGCTCGGGCAGCGGATCGGCCTGCCGTCCTCGCTCGCCGCGCTCGGCGTCGAGCGCGAGCAGCTCCCGCACATCGCGGAGCTCGGCCTGCAGTCGCGCCGGCTGCTCGCGATCTCGCCGATCCCGGCGAGCGCGGAGCTGCTTCTCGAGATACTGGAACGCGCCCATGACGGCGCCCTGACCGGACGGAGCATCTGATGGACCTGCGAGCCGACCTCTTCATCGACGGGCAGTGGCGGCCCGGTTCCGGCGGCGAGCGCTTCGATGTCGTCGACCCCTCCGACCTCTCCACCATCACCGGCTTCGCGGTCGCGACCGAGGCGGACTGCATGGCGGCCGTCGACGCGGCCGCCGCCGCGCAGGAGTCGTGGGCGGCGACCGCCCCGCGCACGCGCAGCGAACTGCTGCGCGCCGCCTACGAGGTGCTGACCGACGAGGTCGAGACCTTCGCCGAGATCATGGTGCGCGAGAACGGCAAGTCGTGGAGCGACGCCATGGGCGAGGCGAACTACGCCAAGGAGTTCTTCCGCTGGTTCGCCGAGGAGGCCGTGCGCATCTCCGGCGACTACCGGCTGTCGCCGGCGGGCGACAAGCGCATCGTCGTCGACCGGGCGCCGATCGGCGTCTCGCTGCTCATCACGCCGTGGAACTTCCCCGCCGCGATGGCGACCCGCAAGCTCGGCCCCGCGCTCGCGGCCGGCTGCACGACCATCCTCAAGCCGGCGCGCGAGACCCCGCTCACGGCCGCCTACATGGTCGACGTGCTCGACCGGGTCGGCGTGCCGAAGGGCGTCGTCAACCTCGTGACCCCGGTGCCGACGGGTCCGATCGTGGCGAAGATGCTCGCGCGCCCCGAGGTACGCAAGCTCTCGTTCACCGGGTCGACCGAGGTGGGTCGCGAGCTACTGCGACAGTGCGCCGACGGCGTCATCAGCGCCTCGATGGAGCTCGGCGGCAACGCACCCGTGGTCGTGCTGCCCGGCGCCGACCTCGACCTCGCGGTCGAGGGGGCGCTGCTGGCGAAGATGCGCAACGGCGGCTCGGCGTGCACCGCGGCCAACCGCTTCTACGTGCACTCCTCGCTGCACGACGCCTTCGTCGAGCGGATGGCCGCCCAGCTGGCCGACTACCGGGTGGGCCCCGGTCTCGACCGCGACAACCAGCTCGGCGCGCTCGTCTCGGTCTCCGAGCGCGACAAGGTCGCCGAGCTCGTCGACTCCGCCGTCGCCGACGGCGCCGAGGTCGTCACCGGCGGCCACGCGATGGAGGGCGGCGCCTTCTACGAGGCGACCCTGCTGCAGGGGGTGCGGCACGGATCCCGCATCACCGAGACCGAGATCTTCGGCCCCGTCACGACCGTCGTGCGCTTCGACGAGGTGGACGAGGCGGTGCGCATGGCCAACGACACCGAGTTCGGGCTCATGGCCTACGTCTTCGGCGAGGAGCGGGAGGCGGTGGCCGTGGCGCGCCGCCTCGAGTCGGGCATGGTCGCCGTCAACCGCGGCGTCGTGAGCGACCCCGCGGCCCCGTTCGGCGGCGTCAAGCAGAGCGGCCTGGGGCGCGAGGGCGGGTTCGACGGCATCCACGAGTACCTCGAGGAGAAGTACATCGCGCTGACCGCGTGACGCGACTCGCGAGAGGGCCCCGGACGCGTCGTCCGGGGCCCTCGTCGTGATGGAGGCGCCGACGACGCCCGGCTACTTGATGGCGATCGCGTTCGGGGGCGACCCGACGCCGCCGGGCACGTAGAGCGGCTTGCAGCTGAGGAAGAACTCGTACGAGCCGTCGGCGGCGCACGCCTCGGCGAGCTCGCCGAGGCGCCACAGCTCGCCCATCGCCATGCCCAGCAGCGCGATGAGCGGGCGGTGCAGCATGCCGTCGTGGTCGACCCCGGTCTCGGGCGGACGCGCGCCGGGCGTGCGGAAGTCGGACTCGAGCACCGGGTCGGCCTCGACCGCGAGGTTGTCGGCCGCAACGAGGGCGATCTCGCGATCCCACAGCCAGCGCAGCACGCTCTCGCGCTGCGCGAGCCCCGGGGAGAGCCGCCACGGGGTGCGGGCGCGCTCCTCGAGGCTCTTGGCGAGGTAGCGCTCCGCCCAGGCGGTGCGCAGCAGCAGCAGGTCGCCGCCGCGGAACTCGACGCCTTGCCAGTCCGCGATCGCGTCGAGGTCGTCGGCGTCGAGCGCGACGGTCGACTCGGTGTCGTAGGCCTCGCCGCGCGCCGCGAACCAGCGCGGCACGTCGAGCAGCACGCCGCGGCCGACGATGCCGGCGTCGGCCCAGACATCGACGCCGAGCCGGTCGGAGTCCTCGGTGTTCTCGCTCGGGGCGAGACCGCCGTAGAACCCGTGCTCGGGGTGGCCGATGTGCCGCAGCGCGTCGATCTGCGAGCTCGACTGGAGGTAGAAGGAGTCGAGCCAGTCGTCGCGGTGGAACTCGTTGTTGGCGAAGACGCGATGCTCGACCGGGCGGCGGGTGCCGGTCGGGTAGGGCTCGAAGGCGTCGACCGGGTAGTCGAGGCCGAAGCGCCGGCCGGAGCGGATGAGCGCGGCGGCCGCGGCGATGCGCTCGGGGCTCACGCGGTTGATGCTGCCGAGCTGGTCGCCGGGGCCGTAGGCCTGCCAGGCGGATCCGGGGGGCGTCGCGTCGGCGAGCTCGTCGTAGGTCGGCACGGGGTCCCTCTCGAGGTCGTGGAGCACCTCGGTGGCGGCACCGAGGGGTCGGCCGCGGGGCGCGACGCGCTCGGGGAGAGCGCGCCGCACCGCCGCGGCCGGTGGGGTGGGCCTCAGCTCAGCCGGCGAGCCAGTTGGTCACCTGCGCCTGCACGTCGTTGAAGTTCGACGCGTACCAGTCGAGGTCCTGGATCACCGTCTCGCCGGTGTTGACCTTCGGGTTGAACACCTGCAGCTTCGCCGCGTTCTCGCTCAGGTTGAGCGGGGCCGCGGTGTTCACCGGGGCGGTGCCCAGCGCCTCCGTGATGCTCGTGACCTGCTGCTTGCCGCCGAGGGTCGACAGGAAGTCGGCGGCGACGTCCTTGTGGGCCGAGCCGAGCGGCACCGCGAAGGCGCTCTGGGTGACGACCGTGGTGTCCCACACGACGGTGATGTCGGTGCGGTCGTTCATGGTGGGCACGATGCGCGAGTCGGACAGGAAGAACATGTCGACCTGGTTCGAGGCGACCGCCTGCTGCAGCGCACCGACGTTCGGCGCGAAGGTGGTGTGGTCGCGGATGGTGTCCCACTTGGCGAGCGAGCGGTCGACATCGAGCGGGTAGAGCTTGTCCCCCGCGACACCGTCGCCGAGCAGGCCGTACTCGAGCAGACCGTTCTGCAGGTTGGTGAGGACGCCGCGCTGGCCGGGGAACTTCTCCACGTCGAAGAAGTCGGCGACCGTCTTCGGCGCCTTCGACGGGTCGGGGAATGCGTCGGTGCGGTAGGCGAGCGGCGTCGCGTTGTAGAAGCCGGTCATGAAGCAGTCGCCCACCGAGCCGGGCACGAGGTCGGTCTGGTCGACGCCGGAGAGGTCGATCTCCTCGAAGAGGGTTCCGCAATTCTGCTGGGCGGCGAACGCGGCGACCGCGACGACGTCCCACTGCACGGCGCCCGCCTGCACCTGCGCCTGCACCTGCGAGATGTCGGGCGGCGAGGTGTTGACGAAGGTGACGTTCGGGTGCTCGGCCGTGTACGGGTCCTGCCAGGCCGCGATCATCGCGTCCTGCCCGGCCCCGCCGTAGCCGACGAAGGTGAGGGTGGTCGGCTCGTCGGGGTTGCCGGTGGGCTCGGCCGGTCCGGTCGAGCAGCCGGCGAGCAGGGCCGCCGAGGCCACGAGAGCGGACGCGGTGAGGATGGTTCGGGATCTCGACACCATTGTCATTCCTTTGCGGATCTCCGCCGAGTCGGAACTCGGGCTGTTCGGATTGTGAACGAAGAACTCGTCATATGAACACTACGCCTCGCGACGGCGGATGACAAGGTGCGAAATCGGCGCAGATCGGGGCCCGTTCCGGGCGCGCGCGAGCACCCTGCGAACGCGACGTTCGCAGTTCGAACCATGACCGGGGCGGGGTCAGGCCGCGACGATGCGCTGGCGCTCGGGGCGCCACCAGGCGACCACCGGATCTCCCACCGCGAAGGACGCGTCGGAGGTCGACACCCGCGCGCGGCCGGGCCGCTCCTGCCCGCCCAGGGCGAGCTGGAGGGTGCGGTAGGAGCCCATGAACTCCTGATCGCGCACCCGCGCGCGCACCCAGTTCGCACCCGAGGGCACGTCCTTCTCGTCCGCGACGAGCCCGAGGTTCTCGGGGCGCACCACGACCGCGGCCCGCTCGGCCACGCCGCTGCGCCGCGAGACCGTCGCGGCGTCGACGCGCCAGGCGCGGTCCTCCCACCGGGTCGTGTCGCCGGTCACGCCGCCCTCGAGCTCGAAGACGTTCGAGTCGCCGAGGAACCGCGCCGCGAACAGCGTGTCGGGCGCGTCGTAGAGCTGCTCGGGCGAGCCCAGCTGCTCGATGCGGCCCTGGTTGAACAGCGCGATCCGGTCGGAGAGGTTCATCGCCTCCTCCTGGTCGTGCGTCACGAAGACGAACGTCGACCCGACCTCGCGGTGGATGCGGCGGATCTCGCTCTGCAGCGCTCCGCGCAGGTTGCGGTCGAGCGCGCTCAGCGGCTCGTCCAGCAGAAGCGCCTTCGGGTGGAACACGATCGCGCGCGCGAGGGCGACGCGCTGCTGCTGGCCGCCGGAGAGCTGGGTCGGGTGGTTGTGATCCCGCCCGGTGAGCTGCACGAGCTCGAGCACCTCGGCGACGCGCGCCGCGATCTCGGCCTTGGGCACCCGCCGCTCGCGCAGCGGGTAGGCGACGTTCTGCGCCACCGTCAGGTGCGGGAACAGCGCGTAGTTCTGGAACAGCATGCCGAGCTCGCGCTTGTGCGGGGGCAGCCGGCCGATGTCGTGCCCGTCGATCTCGATCGTGCCCGAGGTGAGCGTCTCGAAGCCCGCGATGAGGTTGAGGGTCGTCGTCTTGCCCGAGCCGCTCGGGCCCAGGAGCGTCATGAACTCCCCCGGCTCGATCGTGAGGGAGACCTCGTCGACGGCCGGGGCGGCCAGCCCGAAGTCCTTCGTGACCGCGGAGAGCCGGATCTGCGTGCCCCGGCGCTCGGCGGGCTGCCCCGCCTCGGACTCGGGCGTGCCGGCGGGAGCGGTGCGGGCGGTGGTGTCGGTCATCGGGCCTCCTCGGGGCGACGACGGCGGAGCCGGGCGAGCTGGGGGATGAGGATGACGAGCGTGACGCTCACCACCACGAGCGTCGCGGAGGCCGAGATCGTGGGATCGATCTCCGCCGTGACGCTGTTGTACATCTGCACCGGCATGGTCTGGAACAGCGGGGAACGCAGGAAGAGCGCGATGACCACCTCGTCGAAGGAGGTCACGAACGCGAAGATCGCGCCGGTGACGATCCCGCGCGCGATGAGCGGCGCGGTGACCCGCAGGAAGGTGCGCCAGGGCGAGGCCCCGAGCGAGGCGGAGGCGCGCAGCAGGCGCGGGTCGAAGCCTCCGAGCGCGCTCGTCACGCTCACGAGCACGAAGGGCACCCCGATCGCGGCATGGGCGACGACGTAGCCGAGCAGCGTGCCGACCAGGTGCCACTGCAGGAAGGAGATGTAGACCGCGACGGCGATGACGATCGCGGGCGTCACGATCGAGATCATGAGCAGGGTGCGCACGAAGCGCGCGAGCCGGCCGGTCAGCTGGTGCAGCCCGATCGCCGCCGCGGTGCCCACCGTGGTCGCCAGCAGCGAGGCGAGCGCCGCGACCAGGAACGAGTTGCCGAGCGAGCCGAGCCACACCGGGTCGGTGAAGAAGCGCACGTACTGGATGAACGAGGGCTTCGTCGGCGGGAACTGGAAGGTCAGCCCGCCGTCGAAGCTCATCGGGATCACGATGAGCGCCGGCAGCACGAGGTAGACCGCGACCAGCACCCCGACGACCCACTGCCAGGCCGGGATCGGGTCCACCCCGCGATCGCGTCGGCGGCGCGCCGGCGGCCGGGCGGCGCGGGAGGCGACGGCGGTCATGAGCGTCCCTTCGATCCGGTCGTGGCGACGACGCCGATCGCCGAGACCGTGCCGCCGAAGCGGTTGGCCCAGGCGACCAGCAGGAGCGTCGTGACGAGCACGAGGATGCCGAGCGCGCCTGCGCCGGCGAAGTCGAGCAGCTGCGTGGTGCGCTGCCCGAGCAGCTGGGCAATGAGCGACTCCTGCGGGGAGCCGAGCAGCGCCGGGGTGACGTAGAAGCCGAGGCTGAGCGTGAAGACGAGCATCATGCCCGCGACCACTCCCCCGCGCGACAGCGGCCAGAACACCTTCCAGAACGCGGCGAGCGGCGAGGAGCCCAGGCCGCGCGCCGCCAGCAGCAGGCGCCGGTCGATCGACCCGAGGGTGCTGAACAGCGGCAGGATCATGAACGGCAGCAGCACCTGGGTCATGGCGATCGTGACGCCGCTGACGTTGCCGTAGGGCACGACCCCGGGGATGCCGAGGAACTCGAAGAAGCTGTTCACCGGCCCGCCGCGCTGCAGGATCACGATCCAGGCGAAGTTGCGGGCCATGACCGAGGTCCAGAACGGCACGAGCACGACGACGAGCAGGAGCGAGCGCGCCCGCGGGCCGACGCGCGTCATGAGGTACGCGTAGGGGTAGCCGATGAGGAACGCGCAGACCGTGACGATGGCGGCCGTGACGGCGGTGCGGCCGAGCACCTTGAGGGTCACGCCGTCGGTGAACAGCGAGAGGTAGTGCTCGAGCGTCCACGACGGCGGGTCGACGCTGCGCACGAGGCTCTGCCCGAGCGGCACGAGCAGCACGGCCGTCACGAGCACGATCGCGGGCAGCACGAGCAGCCAGTTCGCGTCGGGCCGTCGGCGCTCGGAGCGCCGCGGCAGATCGAGGAGGTCCGTCGTCATCGAGGGGGGTCCATCCGGGTCGGAGCTGTCGTCAGGGGGCGGATCGGCCGCCCGCGGCGACCGATCCGGTCCGTCCGCGCCCTCGCGGCGGGGTCGGACCCGCTGTCCATAATGCAATCATATCGTTCATTATGCGAACTCGACGACCGGCGTCGCAGTCGGCGGGTCTCGCACGGACGACTCCGCGCCAGGCTAACCGATCCGCCGGATTCCGAACACGGGTGCCGCAATCCGAACGCGAGAGATCTCTGCTCACCCGCTCTCCCGGGCGGCCCCGCCGCGCTCAGCCGGCGACGAGGACCTCGAGCTCCGCGGCCACCTCGGAGAGCGCGCGCACCCGCGCCGCGGCCTCGCCCGAGTCCACGAGCATCGCCTCGGTGCCGATGAGCCCCATCGCGGCCTGCACGTCGTCGCCGCCGAAGATCGGCGCGGCGACCGAGGCGAGACCGGTGCGGCGCAGGTCGGCCCAGGCCACCCGCTCGCGCCGCACGCGGGCGAGCTCCGCCTCCTCACGCCGCAGCTCGTCCTCGGGGAGGTCGGCGAGGGCGCGGGCGACCACTTCGGGATCCGACTGGAAGGCGAGCAGCACCCGCGACTGCGCGGCGCGCGGCTCGAGCACGGTGCCGACCCGCACGGTGATGAGGATCGTGCCGCCGACGGCCTCCTCGACGAGCGCGACGACCGCGCCGGAGCGGCCGAGGAAGCTCAGCACGACCGTGAGGCCCGTGCTGTACGACAGCCGCCGCATGAGCGGCGGGGCGAGCGCGAGGATCTGCTGGCGGATCGAGACGAGCGCCGACAGCTGATCGAGCAGCGGGCCCGGGCCGAAGTTCGCCGACAGGAAGCCGGCACCCTGGAGCGCCTGCAGGTAGCGGTGGGCGGTCGTGCGGTTGAGCCCGAGGCGCTCGGCGACGAGGGCCGGGGCGAGCGTACGGGTGCGCTCGTCGAAGAGGGCGAGCACGTTGGCGGCTCGGTCGATGGACTGGATGGGCCCGCGATCGGATGCGGCGGCGGGCGCGGCCTCGTCGTCGGTCGGGTCGGTCACGGGGGGTCCTCTCTCGCGGCCGCCGCCGTCGCGGCACGGAAGGTGCCGCGACCCGGCGGTTCGGACTGCACGCCCATCTTTTCAGCATCCGAACGCCGCGGGCGATCCCCCGGCGCGCGCGTCGCGTCCGGCCGGGTGGACAGCCCGCACGGTGGTACGTATTCTGAACACCCAAACCACAATCCGAACATGGTTCCAACCCACAACGAGGTGACATCGATGCCCGCCACCGACTCCGCGACCCCCAGCGCCGCGCTCCTGAAGGTCCTCGACGGGGCGGTGGATCTGCACACCCACTCCGGCCCGAGCCCCTTCCCCCGCCGGGTGAACCACGTCGAGGCCTCCTACGACGCCGCCCGCATCAACATGCGCGCGATCCTCATCAAGAGCCACCACCACAACACCGTGATGGACCTCCTGGCGATGCGCGACCTCCTCGAGGACGCCCCCACCCCGGCCTACGGGGGCGTCGCCCTCAACTCGGAGGTCGGCGGTGTGAACCCCTCGGCGGTCGCGGTCGCGATCCAGATGGGCGGGCGCGCGGTGTGGGGCCCGACCGTCTCGGCGGCGCGGCACATCGCTGCGCACAGCCACGACGACGGCTTCCCGACCGCCGGCTCCAACCTCGAGGAGAAGGAGGAGTCGATCTTCGACGCGAACGGCGACGTCTCCGCCGAGACCGTGCGCGTCACCCAGCTCGTCGCCGAGGCCGGCATCATGCTCACCGGCGGCCACCTCGACGTCGACTCGCAGAAGGCGCTGTTCGCCACCGCGAAGGAGAACGGCGTCACGCGCCTGCTGCTGCACCACCCCGACTTCATCATCGGCGCGAGCGACGGCGACGTCGAGGAGCTCCTCGGCTACGGCGCATTCGTCGAGCACGAGCTGTCGATGTACCACCCGGCGGTGCCCGCGCCGGGGTTCCCGATCAGCCAGCTCGTGGAGTGGATCGACAAGATCGGGCCCGAGCGCACCGTCATCGACTCCGACCTCGGCCAGAAGGACAACCCGCTCCCCGTCGACGGCTACCTCTACGTCGTGCAGCAGCTGCTCGACCACGGGGTGAAGGAGGAGGCGATCCGGCAGATGATCTGCCGCAACACCGCCTTCCTGCTCGGCCTCGAGGACTCGCCGCGCTGATGTCGGCGCGAGCGTCCGGACGAGGAGCGCACTGATGCGCACCGCCGAGAAGGTCATCATCTCCACCGCCGTCACCGGCAGCGTCAACGTGCCCTCGCAGAGCGACGCGCTCCCGGTCGGGCCCGACGACATCGTCGCCGCCGCGATCGAGGCCGCGCACGCCGGGTCGGCGATCATCCACCTGCACGCCCGCCACGACGACGGCCGCCCGGCGTGGGAGACCGAGGTGTGGGAGCGGATCGTGCCGCCGATCCTCGACGAGGTCGACGTCGTGCTCAACCTCTCCACCGGCGGCTCCTCGCAGATGACGATGGACCAGCGCCTCGCGGGCGCCTACCGGTTCAGCCCCGAGCTGGCGAGCATGAACATGGGCACGATGAACTTCGTGTACTCCGGCATCGCCGACCGGGTGAGGAGCTGGAAGCACGACTGGGAGGAGCCGTACGTGCGCGGCACCTACTCGGCGCCGTTCATCAACACCTTCGACCGCATCGAGCACACCCTGCGCGAGCTCGGCGAGAAGGGCGGCACCCGGTTCGAGTTCGAGTGCTACGACATCGGGCACCTCTACTCGCTCGCCTACTTCGTCGACAAGGGGCTCGTGACCGCGCCGCTCATGATCCAGGGCGTGTTCGGGATCCTCGGCGGCATCGGCGCGCACCACGAGAACCTCGACCACATGGTCGCGATCGCCGACAAGCTCTTCGGCGACGACTACCAGTTCTCCGCCTTCGCGGCCGGCCGCGACCAGATGCAGTTCGCGACCCACAGCGCGTGGCTCGGCGGCCACGTGCGCGTCGGCCTCGAAGACAGCCTGTGGATCGGCAAGGGGCGCCTGGCCGACAGCAACGCCCAGCAGGTCGCCAAGATCCGCGCCGTCGTCGAGGACCTCGGCAAGCCGATCGCGACCCCCGACGACGCCCGCCAGATGCTCGGGCTCAAGGGGCTCGCGGGCGTGACCCGCTGACCGACCACCGAAGGACGACCGACATGACCCAGTACGCCAAGGACGACATCCGTTCGACGCTCGCGACCGCGGCCCCGACGACCCAGGTCGACCCCTCGACCCCGATCCGACCCTCGCAGTGGATCGAGTTCCTCGCCCACGACCCGGCCGAGACCGCGCCGCACGGCAGCCGCACCTGGATCGCGCGCGCCGCGAACCTCGTGATCGCCTACACCGAGGCGAAGGCCGGCGACGTCTTCGCGCGGGCGGACCAGCCCGACGAGTACACGGTGCTCATGTATGCAGGCTCGGCCCCGATCCGGGTGAGCGCCCCGGGCGCGAGCGAGACGGTCGAGGAGGAGGCCTTCGTCGTCGTCCCGCCGGGCGACAGCCAGGTCGAGGTGCTCGCCGACGGCATCCTCATCCGGCTGTTCTCGACCGTCGCCGAGGACCTGTGCGCCGCGGCGCTCAACGCCGAGGCGTACGCCGAGCCGGATCCGCGCTGCGCGCCGCTCGTGCCCTGGCCCGACCCGGTGGGCGGCTTCCGGCTGCGGGTGTACCGCCTCGCCGACACCCCGATCTCGCCCGACCGCTTCGGCCGGATCTTCCGCACCACGACCGTCATGGTCAACTTCCTCGCCGAGGAGCCCGCGCCGCGCGACAAGCACAAGCTGTCGCCGCACTTCCACGACGACTTCGAGCAGATCTCCCTCGCCGTGACGGGGCGCTTCGTGCACCACATCCGCTACCCGTGGGGGCCCAACTCCGAGCAGTGGCGCCAGGACGAGCACCGCGAGATCGCGACGCCGTCGATCTGCGTGATCCCCCCGCCGACTGTGCACACCACGCAGGGGGTCGGGCCGCACCAGCAGCTCATCGACATCTTCGCGCCGCCGCGGGTCGACTTCTCCGACTCCGGCTGGGTGCTCAACGCCGACGACTACCCGCGCCCGTGAGCGCGGCGAGCCCCCGGCGCAGCCTCTTCCGCGCCGCCCTCGCGCGCTCCGAGGGCCCCGCCCTCGGCACCTGGATCAAGCTGCCCGCGATCGAGAGCGTCGAGCTCGCCGCGCTCGCCGGCTTCGACTTCGCGGTCATCGACCTGGAGCACTCCCCGCTCAGCATCGAGACCGCCTCGCAGCAGATCGCCGTCGCCCTGCTGGCCGGGATCGCCCCGATCGTGCGGGTACCGGCCCTCGACGCCGGGGTCGCGCAGCGACTGCTCGACGCCGGCGCGGAGGGGCTGATGCTGCCGCACGTCGACACCGTCGAGCAGGCCGAGGCGGCGGCGGCGCTGACCCGCTTCCCCCCGCGCGGTCTGCGCGGCGTCGGCTCGACGAGCCGCGCCGGCGGCTGGGGCGCGGTCTCCCGCGAGGAGTACCTGCGCTTCGGCCGCGAGGAGGTCGTCATCATCGCCCAGCTCGAGAGCGAGGAGGCGGTGCACGCCGCGGCGGCGATCGGCGCCGTCGACGGCGTCGACGCGCTGCTGCTCGGCGCCGCCGACCTCTCCACCTCGCTCGGCACGACGGAGGCCGACCCGCGGGTCGCCGAGCTGACCGCGCGCGCCGTCGCGGGCGCCCGCACCGCCGGGGTGCCGATCGGCAACGCCGGGGGCGCCACGACCGCCGCGGTACAGTCGGCGGTCGACGCGGGATTCACCTTCACCCTGATGAGCAACGACGCCACCCTGCTGGGCTCCGCCGCGAGTGCGGCGCTGCAGGCCGGGCGCGGCGTCCGGTTCCCCTGATCGACCGACCCCCGGCGCCGCCCGGCGGCGCCCCGCCCCCCGAGGAGTCCCCCGTGACCGACCCCCAGCCCCGCCCCGCCGACTCCCCGCGCCCCGCGGGTCTGCTCGAGGGCAAGGTGGTGCTCGTGGTGGGCGCGAGCCGCGGCATCGGCGCCGAGGCGGCCCGGCTGTTCGCCCGCGAGGGGGCCGCCGTCGTGCTGACGGCGCGCTCGGAGCCCGAACTCGCGGCGCTCGCCGAGCAGCTGCGCGAGGAGGGTCACCGCGCCGCGCACGTCGTCGGCGACGTCAGCTCGGCGGCCGACACCGACCGCTTCGTCGAGGTCGCGCTCGAGAGCTTCGCGCGGCTCGACGGCGCGCTCAACAACGCGGCCGTCACCCAGGGCGGCCGACTCGACGAGCTGAGCGAGGAGGACTTCGACCGCATCATGGCGATCAACGTGAAGGGCGTCTGGCTCGCCCTGCGCGCCGAGCTGCGCGCGATGCGCGAGGCCGGGTCGGGATCCATCGTCAACGTCAGCAGCATCGGCGGGCTCAAGGGCAGCTCGGGCTTCGGGGCCTACCAGGCGACCAAGCACGCCGTGATCGGCCTGACCCGCACGGCGGCCCACGACAACGGGCCGGCGGGGGTGCGCGTCAACGCCCTCGCGCCGGGGCCGGTGCTCACGCCGATGCTGCGGCAGGGCGGCGGTGCGACCCCCGGCGCGATCGAGAGCCGCATCGCGGCGACGCCGCTGCGCAAGGCGGCCGAGCCGTCGGAGGTCGCCGAGGCGGCCGCCTGGCTGCTCTCGGACCGCGCCTCGCACATCTCCGGCGTCGTGCTGCCGGTCGACGGCGGCTTCTCCTCCTGAGCCGCGCCGGCGCGCGCCGCGGCCCCGCCTAGGCTGGCGCCATGTCGCAGTTCGAGCTGACGGGGTCGCGGCTCGACGACTGGTGGCAGCGCGTCTCGACCGACCCCCGCGCCGCCCGCGCGTGGCGGTGGGGCCCGCCCGCGCTCGTGCTCGGCGTCGCGGCCGCGACCCGGCTGATCGGCCTCGACCAGCCGCACGACCTCGTCTTCGACGAGACCTACTACGTGAAGGACTCCTGGACCCTCCTGCACCTCGGCTACGAGGGCCGCTGGGGCCCCGACCCCGACCCCGCGTTCGCGTCGGGGATCGTCGACACCTACGACGCGGATCCCGCCTTCGTCGCGCATCCGCCGCTGGGCAAGTGGGTCATCGCCCTCGGTCTCGCCGCCTTCGGAGCGGTCGACCCGACCGGCTGGCGGATCGCCGTCGCCCTCTGCGGACTCCTGCTCGTCGCCGGCACGATGCTGCTCGCGCACCTGCTGTTCCGCTCGACGGTGCTGACGACCCTCGCCGGCTTCCTGCTCGCGATCGACGGCGCGGGGATCGTCATGAGCCGCGTCGCGTTGCTCGACGGGGTGCTCGCGCTCTTCGTGCTCGCCGGCGTGATCGCGATCGTGCTCGACCGCCGGCAGGCGGCGCGACGGCTCGGCGACTGGGTCGCGCGCCGGCGGGAGGCGGGCCGCCCGACCGACTGGGGTCCCGTGCTGTGGGCGCGCCCGTGGCTGGTCGCGGCGGGGCTCGCGTTCGGCGCGGCGAGCGCGGTCAAGTGGAGCGGGCTCTACGTGCTCGCCGCGTTCGGGGTCGTCGCGGTGCTGTCGGAACTGAGCCTGCGGCGCCGGGCGGGCATCCACTTCTGGGTCTCGGGCACCGTGCTGCGCCAGGCGCCGGCGAGCTTCCTGCTGCTCGTGCCGATCGCGGCGGCCGTGCACCTCGCGAGCTGGACCGGCTGGTTCGTCACCGACGGCGGCTACGCGCGGCACTGGGTCGAGGAGGGCGGCACCGCCTGGTCGGGCCCGCTCGCGTGGGTGCCGACGGCGTTCCAGAACTGGTGGCACTACCAGTCGCTCATGTACGGCTACCACGTCAACGAGCACGACCCGCACCCCTACCAGGCGAACCCCCTCGGCTGGCTGCTGATGCTCCGGCCGACGAGCATGTACTACGCGGATCACGGCGACGGCACCGCGAGCGCGATCCTCGACATCGGCAACCCGCTCATCTGGTGGGCCGGAGCCGCCGCGCTCGTCGCGGTCGCCGTCGTCGCGGTGCGCAAGCTCCTGCGGCGCGAGCCCGCGTGGGCGGAGGGCGTGATCCTCGCGGGGGTCGCGGCGGGCTGGCTGCCGTGGATGCTCTACCTCGGCCGCACCGTGTTCTGGTTCTACACGATCGTCTTCGAGCCCTACCTCCTGCTCGCGATCGTCGCCGTGGCGGGGTACCTCCTCGGGCGCGCGAGCGACCCCGAACGGCGACGGCGCGCCGGGATCATCACGGTCGGCGTCGTCGCAGGCCTCGCGCTGCTGCTCTCGCTCTTCTTCCTCCCGCTCTGGGTCGGGCTCGACGCGCCGCTCTGGTTCCAGCGCCTGCACTACTGGTTCCCCAGCTGGATCTGAGCCTTCGGCCGCGAGGCGATCCCGGGCATGCAGGGGGCTTGCGCCGTCCCGAAATCGTGGGGAAACATTGCCCGATTAGACTCCGGTCACCCCTGACCCGGTTCCGCCTGCCCCCGAACGGAATCCGCATGACGCCGATCCGTCACCCGCGCCGCCGCCGCGCTGCCGTCGCGGTGATCGCCGCCGCACTGCTCGCGCCCGCCTTCGTGCTGGGCGGCGCGATCGCCGCCGCCGCCGCGCCGAACCCGCCGGTCATCACGAGCCCGGCCGGCACCTCGGCGGGATCGCCGGCGCCGATCGTGCTCAACACCTTCGTCAGCGGCACGGTGACCCAGGACGACACCAACCTGCAGTACCTGCGGTTCTTCGTCGACGGCGTGCTGTCGGCCAGCTGCCAGGACCAGCAGGTGCCGGTGGGCACCACGAGCTGGGGGTGCTCGCTCAGCGTGCCGACCGGTGATCACACGATCGAGGCCTACGTCGCCGCCGATCCGACCCCCACCGACTTCAGCACCGCGAGCAACACGGTGTACGTGCGGGTGGGCACGGCGGCCCCCGCGGCCTTCACGTCGCCGAGCGACAGCGACACCCTGGCGGGCCTGACCCCGACGCTCGCCGGCACCGGCCCCGCGATGGGCACCGTGACCGTGACCGCCCAGTCGCGCTTCACCCCAGCCGGCGTCTCGACGGTCTGTCTCGACGCGCCCGTCGACGCGGCAGGTGACTGGAGCTGCACCGCCTCGTTCCCCGACGATGACTGGTGGACGATCACCGCGACCGGCACGACCGTCACCGGCGTCGGCACCGCGCCCGACTCGATCGACGTGATGGTCGCCCCGGGGCTGCCGTCGGTGACGATCACCCCGGTCCCGGGCGGCGCCACCGCCGTCATCACGTCGAGCGAGACCGGGGCGAACTCGAGCGCGTGGTGGGAGCAGCGCCCGGCGGACGGTTCGGGGCCCTTCCAGGTCGCGACCTGCCCCGACGCCGACTGGGCCTTCATGGACGGTTCGCACCCGGCGCCGATCCCGCCCGACAACGGGGCCTCGATTCCGTGCGACGCGCTCGCCCTCGGCCCCGGCGTCCACCTCCTGTCGAGCAATCAGTGGGTGAACGACGCGAACTCGAGCCAGCGCCCCGACCTGATCCGCATCCCGAACTCGCCGGAGATCGACGGTTCGTACCAGTGGGGTGGCGGCGTCGAGGTCTACGGCAGGATCGACCAGATCGACGACGGCGCGTTCGCCGCACAGTCGTCCTGGACGGGCGTCACGATCGACGTGGCCACCGCCACCGGCATCCCGGTCTGCAGCGTCGACCTCGGGTTCGAAGACACCTACTGGTATTGCGACGGCGATCTGCCGGTCGGCGACTACGCCTTCGTCGCGCGCGCCACCTCGACCGGCTTCGCCGGCGGCTCGTATACCTACCCGGCCCCCACGCAGTATGTCGATGGGATCTCCTCCGACTCGGCACCGGGCGGCGACCTCACGGTCATCCCGTCGCCGGTGGTCACGCACTCCTTCGCAGCGGGATCGGCGCGGACCACGGTGACCGGCACGTCGGGCAGCTGGGTCGGAACGGAGATCTACCGGCTCACCTGGTTCGACGGCGGTGAGGGCGGCTACTACTCGTATGACTTCCTGACGGCCTGCGACCAGAACAGCACCTCCACCTGCGACAGCGCGCTGAGCGCCGGGCTCTGGGAGTTCCGCTCGTTCCAGTACTCCAGCCAGAGCGCCTACGAGTGCGGGGAGTGCGAACCGGGGCTCTGGCAGTACGACTACGTGCTCGTGCCGAACACCCCGACCTTCTCGGCGACGCCGAATTCCGCGGGCGTCGTGACCTTCGCGGGGAGCTCCGACCCTGGAACTGCCGTGCGCGTCCTCGACGGCAACGGGTCGACCGTCTGCGCCGCGACCGCGAACGGATCCGGCTCGTGGTCGTGCGCGACCTCCCCCGGCTACGGCACCTTCGCCTACCGCGCGGTGGCGCAGAGCGTCGGCTTCGTGATGGATCCGTCGTTCACCTGGGAGGGCGACCGCTCCTTCGACGGCGTCTCCGCCGCGAGCGCGCCGCAGTCCATCGTCATCGCGCCGCCGCCAATCGCGACGCCCGAGGCGATCCTCGCCTTCCTGTGGAAGTTCGGCATCACGGGCATCCCCGACGGCGGCCTGCACCCCGGTGACTCGTTCACCATCACCGGCGACGGACTCCCGCCCGGGACCATCATCTTCGTCGAGATGCACTCGACCCCGGTGCAGCTCGGAACCGCGACCGTCGACCCGACCGGCAGCTTCACCTTCGCGGGCCTGATCCCGGCCGACGCCGCCCCCGGCGCGCACGAGATCGTCGTCACCGCGAACGTGCCCGGTCAGGGTATCGTCACGCAGAGCCAGCCCATCACGGTCATGCCCGCGGTGGCTCCGACGCCGACCGACTCCGGCGCGGGCGCGCCCGACACGACGAGCGACAGCACCGGCTCGGGCGGATCCGGCGGCGGCTCGGTCGACCGCGCCGACCCCGCCGCCCCGTCCCCGCTCACCGAGCTGCCCACCGTGCTCGACGTGATCGACAACCCGATCTCGCTGCTCGCCGCGGGCGGCCTCGCGCTCGGACTGCTGTTCCTGCTCGCGATCCCCACCGAGCTGCTGACGGGCGTGCTCACCGAGAACGGACGCACCATGGGGCGCGGCATCGCGCGCGTCGACGAGACCCTCGAGCGCGCGATGGGGTGGCTCGAGCGGGTGACGCACGGCCGCGCCGCCGCCGCGCTCCTCCTCATCCTCGTCGTCGCCGTCATCATGGGCTTCTCCGACCCCGACTTCGGGCTCGACCTGGTGTCGGTGCGCATGGTGCTGTCGCTCGCGATCGGCTGCTTCGTGCTGTTCTACGTGCTGAGCTGGGTGAACGGCCGCATCGCGCGGCGCCTCTGGGACGTCGAGCCCGAGATCGACCTCAAGCCGATGCTCGCGATCTTCTCCGTGCTGGGCGTCGTGATCTCGCGCCTCACCGGCTTCTCGCCCGGCATCCTGCTCGGCGTCGTCATCGGACTCGCGATCGTGCGCGGCAGCAAGCGCGGCGAACTCGGCGTCATGCTGCTGCAGACCGGCAGCATCGTGGCGGTCGCGGTGCTCGCCTGGTTCGGCTACTCGGCCCTCGGCGCCAACGGCCCCGCGACGGACTTCGGCACGGCGCTGCTGCACGACACCCTCGCCGCGATCACCGACGAGGCGCTCTCGGGCGCGGCCGTGGCGATCCTGCCGCTCGCGTTCCTCGAGGGCCGCGTGCTGTGGGAGCGCTCGAAGCTCGCCTGGGTGGCGACCTTCCTCGTGATCGAGACGGTGTTCTGCCTCATCGTGCTGCCGACGGCGCTCGAGCAGACCGACGCGTCGCAGATCGGCATCTGGTACCTCGCCCTCGCGATCTTCGGGGCGCTGACCTTCGCGCTCTGGTTCGTCATGGTGCGGCGCGAGCGCCGCCACGCGCACGCGGCGGCCGCCGCCGGCCGCGCGGACGCGGACGGCGACGGGCAGGCCGAGGCGACGTGGCAGGAGGACGGGATCCACATCCGCTGAGGTGATCCCGCGTCCGGACGGCGGGTCGATGCGCCGCGATCGCGACTCGCCGGGCGCCCGGTCGCCGATCAGAACGTGGCGGTGTCGGGATCCGCGCCGACCCGGTTGCCGGAGTCGAGCGCGTCGATCGCCGCCATCTGCTCCCCCGTCAGCTCGAAGCCGAAGACGTCGAGGTTCTCGCGCATGCGCTCGGGGTGGGAGGACTTCGGGAAGACGATGAGCCCGTTCTGCAGGTGCCAGCGGATGACGATCTGCGCCGGGCTCACCCCGTGCGCGGCGGCCGCATCGGCGACCGCCGGCGTGCCGAAGAGGTCGTACTTGCCCTGACCCAGCGGCCCCCACGACTCGATCGCGATGCCGTGCTCGGCGGTGAACTTTCGCAGCTCGGTCTGCGCGAAGGCCGGATGCAGCTCGACCTGATCGACCGCAGGCACCGTTCCGGTCTCCTCCAGCAGCCGCCCCAGGTGGGCCGGGGTGAAGTTCGAGACGCCGATCGAGAGGGTGAGCCCCTCCTGCCGGAAGGCCTCCATCGCCCTCCAGGTCTCGACGTAGAGGTCGAGGTCGGGGCGCGGCCAGTGGATGAGGTAGAGGTCGACGTGATCGAGCCCGAGCTTCTCGAGGCTCGTCTCGATCGCGCGGTGCGCGGAATCCGCACCCTGGTCGCGGTTCCACAGCTTCGTGGTGACGAAGATCTCCTCGCGCGGCACGCCCGAGGAGGCGATCGCGCGACCGACGCCGTCCTCGTTGCGATAGGCGGCCGCGGTGTCGATGTGGCGATAGCCCATCGCGAGGGCCTCGCCGACGAGGCGCTCGGTGTCGCCCGGCTCCATCTGGAACACCCCGAGCCCGAGCTGGGGGATGCTGCGGCCGTCATTGAGCGTGAGTGCGGGAACCGTCATGCCCCCAGACTCGCACGGCGCTTGACCGGAGCGCAGGCCGCGCGCTAACGTACAACCAAATGGTTGTACAAACGGAACTCAGCGACGCGGAGGTCGACCGGATCTTCCACGCCCTCGCCGACGCGACCCGGCGCGACATCGTGCGCCGCACCCTCGTGGGCGACGCCTCGGTGTCGTCGCTCGCCGCCGACTACGCGATGTCGTTCGCGGCCGTGCAGAAGCACGTCGCGGTCCTGGAAGGAGCGGGACTCGTGACGAAGACCCCGCGCGGGAGGGAGCGGCTGGTCCGCGCCGACCCCGAGATGCTCGCCCGCGCGCAGCGCCTGCTCGACGCCTACGCCGAACTCTGGCGCGGGCGCGTCGAACGGCTCGACGCCCTGATCGCCGAGGACACCTGAGCGATCCCGCATCCCCTCGACCCCGAGCCCCCGCCCGGCTCCCCCGACGATCCCCACCGGACCACCGACCAGCATCACCCACCAGGAGAGCGCCATGCCCGTCACCTCGATCGACACCGACCCCGAGACCCTCACCATCACCGTGGTCGCCGACTTCGCCGCCCCGGTGGAGCGGCTGTGGGCGGCCTACGCGGACCCGCGCCAGCTCGAGCGCTTCTGGGGCCCACCTGGCTACCCCGCGACGTTCCTGCGCCACGACCTGCGCGTCGGCGGCGGCGCGCACTACGCGATGACGAGCCCGCAGGGCGAGAAGCACTACGGCGTCTGGACCTTCACGGCGGTGGAGCCGGGCGTGTCGATGACCCTGCGCGACGACTTCGCCGACGAGCACGGGGTGGCCTCGACCGAGCTGCCCGGTTCGGAGATGACGCTGACCTTCTCCTCGACCCCGAGCGGATCCCGCGTCACCACCGTCTCGACCGTCGACAGCCTCGAATCGCTCGAGCAGCTCGTCGGCATGGGCATGCTCGAGGGCACCCGGCTGGGCATGAACCAGCTCGACACGGTGCTCGCCGACCTGCGCGAATACGCCCTCGGCAAGGGCACCCAGGTCGAGATCCTCGACGACGTGCACGTGAAGATCACGCGCGCGTTCGAGGCCCCTCTCGAGCTGATCTGGCGGGCCCACACCGAGCCGGAGCTGATGACGCGCTGGCTGCTGGGACCCGACGGGTGGGAGATGACGGTCTGCGAGTTCGAGCCGGCCGCCGGGGCCCCGTACCGCTACGCCTGGGCGCCCGTCGGCGACACCGAGGGTCAGGCCTTCGGGTTCGAGGGCACCACCCTCGTGGTCGACCCGCTGCGCCGCCTCGTGTCGACGGAGGCCATGACGGGAGCCGACTTCCCGGCGAACACGAACGACCTCAACTTCGCGGAACAGGACGGGGTGACCCTCCTCACGCTCTACATCGAGTACCCGAGCCTGGAGCAGCGCGACACGATCCTCGCCACCGGGATGACCGAGGGCATGGAGACGAGCTACGCCCGCCTCGAGACGGAGCTCGTCGGCGCCTGAGCCCACGCCCCCGCCCCCGCTCAGCGCGGAGCGAGCTCGGGCATCCGGCGCTCGGGATCGGCCGCGTCGCCGTGGTCGAGCCTCAGCTGCCACAGGGCGCGAAGCCTCTCGAGTTCGGTGTCGAGCCGCTCCAGGACCTCGACTCGCAGGCTGTACTCGTGGTTCTGGCGCCGCGGATCGACGAGCGAGACGGGCTCCCACCGCAGCCACACGAAGCCCGCGGCTCGGAGCAGACGCAGGTGGTGGTGCACGGTCGTGCGGGCGACCCGGAACTCCTGCACGACGCAGTCGCACAGCATCCAGGTCGGATGCGGCCCGAGCGCGAGGATCTCGACGAGCCGCCGCCGGATCGGGTGCGCCATCACCTCGTAGACGTGCACGCGCCGATCCTCTCCAGCCGAGCCGGTTGACGCCCGCGCCGGCCCCGCGCTGTGGGCAGGTTTCGGCCCGCGGGATTGGGGAGGGCGATTCTGTCGGCGGCGCTCGAAAACTGGACAGTAGCGGCGCTTGAAAAGTGAACACTCAACGATTGGAGAGTGATCACTTTGGAGGACTGGGCGTTGATTCGGAGGTTGGCTAGCGAGGGCGAGCCGAAGGCGAAGATCGCGGCGAGGTTGGA